>NZ_JBVAXH010000001.1:2050097-3138949 GCF_055419225.1 Mycobacterium sp. IDUB_36
TACGCTCTGCATCGTCGCCGGCGGTCATACCTGCGCCGCTCCTCCCCATCGCTGCGCTCTGCATCGTCGCCGGCGGTCATACCTGCGCCGCTCCTCCCCATCGCTGCGCTCTGCATCGTCGCCGGCGGTCATAACACCAAAATAGACAACCCGAAAGACTCTCCGGCACCGCCATTCACAGGCGCGCGTCGAGCCAAGCCACCACGTCGTCGAGCACCTGCTCCTGCTCCGGCTCGTTGAACACCTCGTGGTAGAGGCCCGGATAGATCTTCAGTTCGACGTCGTTGCTGCCGACGGCCGCGACGAGCTGCCGGCTGCCCTCCGCGGGGATCAGCCGGTCGTCGGATCCGTGCACGACCAGCAGCGGCGCGGTGAGCGAAGGGGCCCGCTGCGGCATCGTCTCGCCGACCAGAAACAGCGCGCGGGCCACGCCGCCGGGAACCTTGCCGTGGTAGACCAGCGGGTCGTTGTTGTAGGCGTCCACCACGGCCGGGTCGCGCGAGACCGCGGTGGCGTCGAGCGCCTGCAGCGGAAACCCCGGCGCGACGGCCCCGACGGTCTTGGCGATCCACGCCAGCGGAGCCGACACGGCGAGTTGCGCGGCCACCGCCGGTCCGGACAGCACCATCAGGTCGTAGTCGTCCGGGTGCTCGACGCCGTAGCTGAACACGATGCCGCCGCCCATGCTGTGGCCCAGCACGATCCGCTTCAGCCCGGGGTGTTCCCGGGCGGCGATCCCGACCAGGGTGTCGAAGTCGCGGGTGTATTCGGCGATGTCGCGCAGCAGCACGCGCTTGCCCCCGGAGCGTCCGTGCCCGCGATGGTCGAGCGCATAGGTGATCAGGCCCGCACGACCGAACCGCGCGGCGACGTGGTCGTAGCGGCGGGCGTGTTCGCCGAGCCCGTGGGCGAGGATCAGCACGGCCCGTGGCGGGGTGTCGGGGGTCCACACGTCGTAGACGATGCGCACATCGTCGACACCGTCGAAGGATCGTTCGGCGCGCGTGATTGTCATCGAAGGCAGCGTAAACCCGCTGTCGAAATCCGTCGGACTCAGTCCGTAAGCTCTCTCCGGTGAGTGTGCTCGCCCCCGAACTGGCCGACGACGGCCAGACGGACTTCTCCGCGACCGCAGAACCGTACCGGCGTGAGCTGCTCGCCCACTGCTATCGCATGACCGGGTCGCTGCACGATGCCGAAGACCTGGTCCAGGAGACGCTGCTGCGCGCCTGGAAGGCCTACGACCGCTTCGAGGGCAAATCCTCGGTGCGCACCTGGCTGCATCGCATCGCGACCAACACCTGCCTGACGGCGCTGGAAGGCCGCAAGCGGCGCCCACTGCCGACGGGGCTGGGAGCGCCGAGTTCGGACCCCACCGCCGACCTGGTCGAAGGCGCCGAGGTGCCGTGGCTCGAACCGTTGCCCGACGCGGCCGGTGATCCCTCGACCATCGTGGGCACTCGCGAGTCGGTGCGGTTGGCTTTCGTGGCCGCCTTGCAGCACCTGTCGCCGCGTCAGCGTGCCGTGCTGGTGCTGCGCGAGGTGCTGCAGTGGAAGGCCGCCGAGGTGGCTGACGCGATCGGTTCCACCACCGCGGCCGTCAACAGCCTGCTGCAGCGCGCCCGCGCACAACTCGAATCCGCCGGCCTGAGCGCCGACGACCAGTTGACCGCACCCGACTCAGCGGATGCCCAGGACCTGTTGACCCGCTACATCGCCGCGTTCGAGGCCTACGACATCGAGCGCCTGGTGGACATCTTCACCAGCGAGGCGATCTGGGAGATGCCGCCGTTCGTCGGCTGGTACCAGGGTCCGCAGGCGATCATCACGCTGATCCATCAACAGTGTCCCGCGGAGTTGTCCGGCGACATGCGGATGCTCCCGCTGACCGCCAACGGGCAGCCGGCCGCCGCGATGTACATGCGCGACGGCGACGGCCACGTGCCTTTCCAGCTTCACGTGCTGGACGTGCAGGCCGGCGGGGTCACCCGGGTGGTGGCCTTCCTCGATACCGCGCTGTTCGCCAAATTCGGCCTGCCCGAGCGTCTCTGACACCGGCGATGACTTTCGCCGCGGCCGGTGGTCTGTATTGACAACCAGTCACGACCGGCGCGAGGAGACCAGCATGACGGCCACTTACACCTTCGACGTCTTTTCCAGCCTCGACGGTTTCGGCAGCGTCAGCGGCGGCGATTGGGGCGGTTACTGGGGTAAGCAAGGCCCAGAGCTCCTCGGACGCCGCCTCGCCCTGTACGACGAGACCCAGCGAATGATGTTCGGCGCCAACACTTATCGGCTGTTCGCGCAGATGCTCGCCGAGAGCACCGAGGATTCCGAGGTCCGCGACCCGTGGGTCACCCGGATGCGAGAGCAGCCCGCGACCGTGGTGTCCTCGACACTGGCCGAACCTCTCGACTGGCCCGACGCGACCGTCGCGAAGGGCGACGCCGTCGACGTCGTCGCCCGCCTCAAAGCGGAGTCCGGCGTGCCGCTGCGCTCGCACGGCAGCCTGGCGATGAATCGGACGTTGGCGGCCGCCGGACTGGTCGACTTCGTCCAGGTGACGCTCTTCCCGGTGATCACCGGTCAGACCGGCGACGACCCGATCTTCAAGGGCGCCGCCGACTTCGACCTCGAACTGGTCGAGAGCCGGACGCTCGACCGCAACATCCAAGAACTGACGTACCGGCCCACTCTGCACGGCTGACACTGTCGGCAGCGCCGCGACAGGCGTGGGCCGCGTCCCGGAGTAGCGTGTCAACGTGCCCGCCACCGTCCAGATCCGGCGTGCCGCCGACCGGCCGGTCACCACGACGCCGTGGTTGACCTCGCGGCACTCGTTCTCGTTCGGCGATCATTACGATCCGGGCAACACCCACCACGGCGTGCTGCTGGTCAGCAACGACGACGTCGTCGCCCCGGGTGCCGGTTTCGACACCCACCCACATCGCGACATGGAGATCGTGACCTGGGTACTGCAGGGATCGCTGGCGCACCGCGACTCGACCGGTCACAGCGGTGTCATCTATCCCGGTCTGGCGCAACGGATGTCAGCGGGCAGCGGGATCTCTCACTCGGAGCACAACGCCTCAGGCTCCGAGCCGGTCCGGTTCGTGCAGATGTGGGTGCGGCCGGACGTGGCCGGGGTGGAGCCCGGCTACCAACAGCACGCGATCGACGACGACGCACTCACCGGACGCCTGGCGCTGATCGCCTCCGGAATGCCGGGCCATGACGCCGCGGTCGGCATCCACAACAGATCCGCCGCCCTGCACGGCGGACGGTTGCGCCCCGGCGACGAGGTGGCGCTGCCCGCCGCACCCTACGTCCACCTGTTCGTCGCCCGCGGGCGGATCGCGTTCCAGCAGACCGTGCTGGACGAGGGCGACGCGGTCCGCCTCACCGCATCCGAGGGCGTGCACATCGCCGCCCGGGGCCCCGCCGAAATACTCGTCTGGGAGATGCACCAAGGTCTCGGCGACTAAGGTGGTGCGGACGAACAGGAGCCGGCATGTCTGAACCGCACGAACCTCACGCGGCAGCTGAGACCACGTACGGTGACGACCCTTCGGCCTCCGCTCGTTTTCCGCGGCCGAAATCGCCTGCCACGGTTCGCTTTTGGGCCATGCCGATCCTGCTCACCCTCGCGGTCACGTCGGCGCTGGCCGCGTTCTATCTCAGCGCGATCCTGCAGCCGATGACCAACCTGCGGCACTTTCCGATCGCGGTGCTCAACGAGGACGCCGGGCCGACCGGCGCGCAGGTCCTCAAAGGCATGCTGGCCGGCTTCGACCACGACGCCTATGACGTTCGGGTGCTGACCCACGATCAGGCCAAGACCCAGATGGACACCGCTGAGGTCTACGGGGTCGCCGTCATTCCGCCGAACTTCTCCTCGAAACTTCAGGCCTACGCCAGGAGTGCGTTGACACCGGGACGGGTCGAGCGCGCCGTCATCATCGTCTCGACCAATCCACGAGCCGGCACGCTGGGCGCGAACATCGCCGGCCAGACGCTGCAGCGCGCGGTGGCGATGGTCGATCAGCGCGTCGGACAACGACTTTCGCAGGAGGTGGCGGAGCAGACCGGCAAGGCACCCGAACCCGGTGCCGTCGCGTTGATGCTGGCCAATCCCGTCGAGGTCAAGTCGACTGTGCACAACGCCCTGCCGAACGGCACCGGAAACGGGTTGTCCGCCTTCTACTATTCACTGCTACTCGTGCTGGCCGGCGTCATCGGCAGCATCGTGGTGAACCGGTCGGTGGATGCGATGCATCCGGAACGGTCGGCGATCTCGCCTCTGCGCATCCTGTTCATCAAGTGGTCGATGGTGGCCGCGCTGGCACTACTCACCTCGGCGGCCTATCTGCTGATCGCCCTCCAATTCGGCATGCCTGTTCAAAACAGCGTGACGCTATGGCTTTTCGGGGTGCTGGCGATCACCGCGGTCGGTGTCGGATCGACGTCCCTGATCGTGGCGTTCGGTTCGGTCGGCACGTTGATCAGTCTGTTCGTCTTCGTGATCCTCGGGCTGCCGTCGGCGGGTGCGACCGTGCCGTTGCAGGCCACTCCAGCGCTGTTCGAGTGGCAGGCGAAATTCGAACCGATGCACCAAGTGTTCCTGGGCACAAGGTCTTTGCTGTATCTGGGCGGCCAGGCCGGCTCGGGTCTGGTGCAGTCGCTGGAATGCGTGACGATCGATCTGGTGATCGGTCTGCTGGTCGGCGCTCTCGCCGTTCGCATCCACGACCGGCGCGGCCTGGGCCGCCGGCCCGCGGCGGACGCGGTGGTGGCGCCGGTCGACTCCTCCGGCGGGGTCCCCTACCCGGAGCGGTAAACGCCAAGCAGCCGAACGTCATTGGACTGCCGCCGAACCGTCATTCCGCTGTTATCGGCGTTGCTGTGTAATACCTGAGTCACGATACTCGGGCCGAAGGGGCAACCGTGCCACATCTCGCTGCCGCCTTCCGGCGCATCGCGGCCTGCTGTGCGAGCGGCGCGCTGTGTCTGACGCTGGCGACCAGCACGGGCCAGCCGGTCGCCCGGGCCGAGGCCCGTGAGTTGCTCGCCAGCGCCATCGCGAGCACCCAAGGCTCGTATCTGGTGTACAACTTCGGCGGCGGGCACCCGGCGCCGATGCTCAACGCCGCCGGCAACTGGTACGACGGCGGCAGCGGTGGTCACCTGATGATCATCAAAGCCGCGTCGCAGCGCCTCGAACCGCATCTGCTGGTGGACAGCCACACCGGCTCGCAGTCGCGCTGCGAACGTAATCCGCACGCGCGCACCGGCGACGGACTGATGCAGGCCTCGGAGACGTACACGGCGGTACAGGCCTGGCAGGCGTTGGGCCGACCGACCATCGCGATCAACGCGAACTTCTTCGACATTCGCGGCCAGAAGGGCGGCTCGTGGCGCTCGACGGGCTGCAGTTCGCCGCTGGGCACCTACGTCGACAACACCCACGGGCAGGGCCGGGCCAACCAGGCGGTGACCGGCACCGTCCCCTACGCCGGCAAGCAGGGCCTGTCCGGCGGGAACGAGAACTGGAGCGCGCTGGCGACCATGATCCTGCCCAACCGCGGCGCGCCGTCGATGCTGTGGCCCCGCGGTGGTCGCGACGGCCACGACTACGACGCCGCCACGTCCGTGGTCACCGGGTTGGTCGACCGCGGCGAGCGGTTCGTCGGGGTGAGCGGACTCGGACTGCTGGCACCCGGAAACACCGGTCAGCTCAACGACGGTGGGCCCAGCGCCGCCCGGACCGCGCTGGCCTACTCCAAGCCGCGCGATGAGATGTATGTGTTCCAGGGTGGGAGCTATACGCCGGACAACATCCAGGACCTGTTCCGCGGATTGGGCAGCGACAGCGCGGTGTTACTCGACGGCGGCACCTCGTCGGCGATCGTGTTGCGCCGCGACACCGGTGGCATGTGGGCCGGAGCCGGTGTGCCCAAAGGCAACTGCGACAACTACGACGTGCTGTGCGACGCCCACGAGCGCTCCCTGCCGGGCTGGCTCGCGTTCAACTAGAACTTCGGCGTCAGGTCCAGTGAGGTGATCGTGGTCATCTTGGTGACCAGCCATTGCGCGTGATCCCGTTGCAGCACAAGCCGATACGACAGGTACTTCAACGACGGGACGTCCTTGGTGGCCGGGCTGGTGGACGCCGTGTTGGTGTAGACGATCGCGGTCGCGTCCGACCCGCTCAGTGATTCCACGGCAGCCCCGACCACCTGGGTGGTGTTGGTGATCTTGGCCTGCTTGTTGGGCGCCAGGAGCGCGTCGAGGTACTTGCGGTAGGCGGCCTTGAAGTCGCCGCTGAGGTACTGCGATGCCCGGTCGGCGAGTTTGTCGATGTTGTCCGGGCTGTAGGTCCACAGGGTGGTGATCGCGTTGGCAGCGGTGCGGGCGACGGTCACCTTGGTGGCCACGGTGGCGCGGTCGGCGAGATACGGCTGCATCATCGCACCGGCGAATGCGCCGGCGCCGACGAACAACGCGGCGGCCACCGCCGCCACGATCACCGACAACCTGGTTGCGGGCCGGCGCTCGCGGAACCGGACGGTGGTCAGGCCGGGGTCGTCTTCGGTTGTGCCGTCGACGTTTTCGTCGTCGCTCTGGGACTCGTCGTTCAGGGACTCGTCGTTTTGGGACTCGTCGTAGCCCTGGGACTCGTCGCTCTCAGAGCCGTCGCTCACGGACTCGTCGACGCTGGTCTCGTCGACACTCGGCCGGTCGACCGCCGACTCGTCGACCGCCGACACGCCCTCCGCCGATCCGTCGACGGCCGCGGTCTCAGCGGCGGTGTCGACGGCCGACTCCTCGGTCAGATCACCTGTTGCAGGCTGCTGATCTTCCACTGATTACCTTCCCGCTGGGCGGTGACCACCCAGCGATTTGTTGTCTCGATCTTCTGCTTGCCATCAGGTGTCTTCGACGAAACGTCGGTCGCCACCATCACATTGGCGCTACCGTCGTCGTTCCAGCGCTCCACACCCGCGGCGAGTGTGGTCCCCTTGGTCGGCTCGGCCCGGGCGATCTGCACCAGGATGTCGTTCTGCTTGTCGCGATACTGTTTGGCGAAATCGCCGGTCGCATTGGCCATCACCCGGTCGAAATAGGCGTTGGCGTGAAACGGGTCCAGCGTGGTGAACCCGGTCATGAACGCCTTGACGTAGCCCAAGACGTCGACTTCCTCCATGGCCTGGCGGTGGTGCGAGCGCTGATCCACCAGAGCGAGGGACGACGCCGTGACAGCGCCCGCGGTGAGCACGGCGGCACCGGCCACCGCCGCAGGCAGCGCCCAGGTCCGCGAGGGTTTCCACCACTGCGCCGACAACGTCGGTCGCCATGGCAATCGCGACCACAACGTCGGCGTGAGCGACTTGAGCAGCGGTTCCTCACCGGGCTTAATTCGCCTGCGGGGGCTCACTTCGGCCCCTTCGGAGGCGCCGGCGGCGCGGACTCCTTGGGCGCCGGCGGCGCGTTAGGCGGAGCTTGGGGCGGAGCGGCCTTGGGCTGGGCGGGCTTGGGCTTGGTCACCACGTCCAGGTTGTCGACCAGCCACTGGCCGCTCGCGCCTTTGTCGAACGACACCCGGACCGTGGCGGTGATGAACCGCTGATCGTCGCCACCTCCGCGGTGGCCCTGCATGAACAGCAGCATCGTGGCGGTGTCCCGGGTTGCCGACAGCACGGTGCTGTCGGTCACCCAGTACTCGTTGACCGCCGGATGCCCCTTCATCACCGACTCCTGCTGCTTGACCAACTCGGGTCGATATTTGTCGGTGGTCAGCGAACGGGCGTGCTCGAAGTCCTGCTGCAGCGATTTCGGGTCGTAGGTGAGCATCTGCGCGACGATCTTGGGGCCTTCGGCATTGACCGCGTCCCGGGTCTGTTCGGCGGCCCGACCGGGCAGGTATATCGCGAAAACGCTGATCGCGGCGCCGGCGAGGCACAGCAACACCGCAACCCCGGCGGTGATCGCGGCGTACCGGCGAATGTCGTGTGGGCGTCGATCGGCTGCCACACACCGCACTTCGGTGCGCAGCAGCAGGTCCGCGAAAGTGCGCCGGCGCGAATCCCACAGCGGCCACAGCCATCCCACGAAGACCGAGAGGGTGTCCAGCAGGTGCGCGAGTTCGCGCAACGTCAACCGTCCGACTCCGACAGCGGCTCCGTCTCGCTGCACGACCTCGATGCCGAGCAACGCTCGACCCAGGCTCCACCCCAGGGTCGCCGGCAGCACCGCCCGGTTGACCATGGTCGCCAGCGCCGTGAAGACGAGGACCGCCATCGACGCCCACCACCAGAAGCTGCGTGGTGTCGCCGCCAGCCAGACCAGCGCCATCGTCACGACGACAGCGACACCGGGCAGCACGTCCACCGCCAGGGCGGCAGCGCGAATCTTCCAGCGCGCCAACGTGTTCGACGCGGCCTCGTCAGCTGGCGGTGCGGCTTGGGTCTCGGTGGCCTCGTCGACCAGCACCGTCACCTCGCCACCTGGTCGAGCTTGGAAATCCGATACTTACCCTCGTCGAGCACCATCGTGACCCGCAGGCGGTAGCCGGCTTCCTGGTTCTGCGTCTCGGAGTTGGAGACCTTCACCCGCAGCGGCACCAGAATCTCGACCGACCCGTCGGGGTTGTCGCGTTCGACGGCAGCGCGCAGGTCGGACACCTGGACATGGGCGTTCGCGGCCTGGTAAGCCTCGACCAGCAGCCCGCTGTACAGGATCGCTTGCGACCGGAATGCTCCGGCACCGCACTCGACGATCTTCTGCGCGCTGGAGGCCATCGCCCCGATGTCGGGCGCCTGGGTCGCGCCCACGCAGTCCTTCGCGGCTTCCACCGCGGCGATCTCCCGGCGGGCGGTCGCCTTGCTGTCGTGGTGCGCGCGCAGCGCCAGATAGCCACCGGCCCCGAGTCCGCCGGCGAGCACGACAAGCGCGGCCGCGATGCCGATGAACCAGCCGCGGCCCAGACGCGAAGAACCGCGCGGGTCTTTCTCGGGTTCACCGACCTCGGCGAGGTCGTCGGCGTCTGACTCGGAGATCTCGTGGTCGGCCGCGTCGTCGGATTCCGGTGAATCCTCGGCGGTTTCCTCAGTGGTGAGATCGTCGGCGACTGTGTCGGTTTCCGACGAGGGATCTTGATCCGGGTCGTTCGGGGTCAGCCGGCTGGCGCCAGCATCTCCTTCCATCCGTCATCTCCTGTGTTGCGTGAGTTGTTGACGGAGTACTTAGAACCGTCGGGGCCCGCTACCTCGCCACTCATCGGACTATAGACGGCCGCCGGTGGACCGCCCGGAGTGTAGATGCAGGGGTTGGGCTGTTGGCCGTTGCACTGGACCCCACCGGAGCCCGGCCGCTGCAACGGATCACTCTTCGGCGGCGGCGTCATTCCGCCGGGTGGTAGGCGGTTGGCGGGCAACGGGTTGAGGCCGTTGTTCACCGATGGCGCCGGGATCACGAAGCCCGGCTTCACCGCCTGGTCGCAGCGCCCACCGGGGGCGGGGCAGTTGAGGATCTGGTTGGGGTCGCCGTACCACGGGTTGGTGCCCAGCGGCTCGTACGGCTTGTTGCTGCGGCAATCCTGCGGTGTCGGCGCCCGTTTGCCGGGGACATCCATACACGGCAGGTTGCGCGTCCCGCGGACTGCGTTGGCCTGGAAATCCTGCGGGATCCGGCAGTAGTTGTTGTCCCGCAGCGGGGCGATGCTGGTGTCCGCCGGCGCGCGCCATTCCGGCGCCGGCCGGAATCCGGTCAGACACGGTGCCGGATAGTTGATCGCCAGCGTGAGGTCGAGGGCGGCCATCCGGTCCTTCTCGTACGGCGCGGAGATCGCCTGCACGATCGACCCGAGCTGCGGCAGCATCACCAGAGTCTGCTCGAGGCCGGGGTGGTAGCGCTTGAGCATGTCGGCGATGATCTCGACGTTGGCCAGGGTCTGGGGCAGCGATTCACGAACGTCGCTGAACACCGAGTTCACCTGATCAGCCGTCGGGGCAGCTTGGGTCAGAATGCTTTTCAGGTGCGAATCCTGCGACGCGGCTTCCCCACCCAGGATGTTGAGGTTGTGCGCCCAGCGTTCGATCGCATTGCCCGACACGACCTGGCTGTCCAGGATCGGAGCCGCGTTCTGGATGATGTCGTCGACCTGGTTGATGTTGGTCTTGAAGTCGCCGACGATCGCCTGGGTGGAGTCGACCAGACGCTGCAGCGCCGGACCGAGGCCGCCGACCGCGTCGGCCGTCTCGTCCAGCAGCTTGCCGATCTTCTCCTTCGGCAGCACCACCAGACCACGGTTGGCGGTGTCCAGCGCCGGGCCGATCTCACTGGGCACAGTTCCCTTGGTCATCTTCTGACCGGGCGAGAAAAAGCCCTTCGCTTTGCCGTCCGACACCAGGTCCAGGTACTGCTCACCGACCGCCGACACCGAGTGCACGTTGGCCACCGCATCGAGCGGAATCTTGAAATTGCTATCGATGCTCATCGTGGCCTCGGCGCCCTTTTCCGTCGGCTCGACGGCGGTGACCTTGCCGATGGTGATGCCGCGGTACGTCACGTTGGACGTCGGGTACAGGCCGCCCGAGGCAGGCAGATCGGCCTTCAGCTGGTACTGACCGACACCCATCAACGTCGGAAGCCGCAGGTAGTAGACCCCCAGCACCAGCAGGGCGACGGCAGTCAAAACGCCGAACACGATCAGCTGGCGCTTGATGACACGTGTCAGCATTGCCGGTCCGCCCTCTCCACAAGTGGTCCGCCCGGCGCGTCGTTCGGGTTCGGCGTGAATCGCACATCCGGAATCATCGTCGCCGGATCACGACCGTAGGACTGCTCCAGTGCGCGCAACGCGCCCGAGAACCCGGTGCCGGTGAGGAACGCGTTGTCGACCGCCGACAGCGTCGTGTCCACCTCGAGCGAGGAGTTCATGAAGTCACCGCGGATCAGCTTCGGTGCAGTGTCCAAGTCGAACGGCGCGGTGAAGACCAGCTTCAACGCACCGAGCAGGTACGGCGAAGCCTTGCCGAGTTCCTTCAGCGGGCACTGCAGCGACTGCAGGTTCTGGTGCAATGGCGCCCGGGCCTCGCCCAGGTACTGGGCCGCGGCCTGGCTGAGTGCGCCCACCGACTGGACCGCGTCCACCAGATGCTTCTGGTACTCGGGAGCCGCCAGGTACTTGATCAGCGGCGGGAACTCGGTCAACACCCGATCCAGCACGTCCGACCGGTTGCCGACGTAGGCCAACAGCCGGTTCGTCGAGTCGATGGCGTGCGTGATGTCGTCGCTCTGCTCGTTGAGCTGACGGGTGAAGGTGTCGAGTTTGCCGAGGAAGGCGCGAATTTGCGGGCCTCGACCGGTCAGGATCTTGGTCACCTCGTTCTGCAGCACCTCGAGGTTCTGCAATCCGCCGCCGCGCACGACCATGGCCAGGCTCGCCAGGGTCTGCTCGGTGCTCGGGAAGGCCGACGAGTTCTTCAGCGGGATGGTGTCGCCGTTCTTGAGCATCTGCGACGACGGGTCGGCCGGCGGTGCCAACTCGATGTGTTGAGAGCCCAGCAGGCTGGTCTGCCCGATCTTCGCGGTGGCGTTCTTCGGGAGCTTGACGTTCTTCTGCAGCCCCAGCGTCAGGGTGGCGACCCAGTTCTTGGCACGGTGGCCGTTGATCTCGAACTCCGGGGTCCGCAGTTCGATCTTGCGGATCGAGCCGACGAAGACGTCGGCCACCATGACCTTGCTGTTTCCGTCGATGGCCAGGGTGTCCGGCATCTGCACATAGACGGTGTAGGAGCCGGACGAGTCACCCGGGCCGCCGGGCAGCGAGACGTTCGAGACGCCGTGCCACCCGCACGAGCTCAACACCATGGCCGCGACCAGCAACACCAGAGACTGCCAGACCCGGTGGCGGGCTTTACTGAGCATTACGCGCATGATCAGTTGCCTCCTGGTGCGGCTGCTGCCTCAGCGGGCAGCGGTGGTCCGGGCGGCGCCTGTCCTGCCAGCGGCGACGGTCCGTAGTTCGGCGGTGCGACCGGACCGGGGATCACGTTGGGTCCCGGCGGCGGCGGCTGGATCGGCGCCGGGTTCCCCGGCAATCCGATGTAAGGAGCCGGCCCGAGAGGCTGCTCGTCGTAAGCGTTCTGGTAGCCCGGCGGCGTCTGGTACTGCGCCTGCGCCGCCGGGTTGATGTCCGGGCCACCCATCAGCTCGGCCAGCGAGTCGGGAGTCAGCAGGCCGGCCGTGATCGGACCGACCTTGGTGCCCTGCATGCCGGGCGCGGTGATCCAGCCATGCTGGGTGTTGCGGTGCGAGGTCGGGGTGTCGGGCACCCAGATGCCGGGCACGGTGGTGTCCTTGTAACCGTTCGGCGGATGCAGCCGGTTCTCGGAGTAGGCGACTTCCTTGGGCAAGGTGGCGGCGAGGCTGAACGGGTTCAGGCCGAACGGCAGATAGTTGAACTTGATCGAGTCGAGGATCGGCGCCAGGTACTGCGCGCAGAGCTCGGCCGATTCCTGATAACCCAACCGGCTGCCGGCCTGGATGGCGCTGCAGAGGAATTCCATCGGGTTCGCGAAGCCCATCGTGCCGACCGTTCCGGCCGGTTGCCCGACGATGGCGCTGTGCGCCGGGTGGTAGATCAGGTTCGCGTTCGACAACGCCGTCGGCAGAATGTGCAGGCTGGTCTCCAACCCGGACAGCGCCTCCGGCTGGACCAGCGTGTTGGTCGTGTCGGCGAGGTTGTTGATGTCGTGCGTCAGCACCTCACTGTTCTTGTCCAGGAACGGCCGCACGGTGCTCAGCAGTCCGTCGAACTGCTGCAGCGCGTTGGACAGGTCCTGGTCGGAGCCGGTCAGGCTGGTGGTGAACTGGGCCAGGTTCTTGTTCAGGGCCACGAACTTCTGGTCGTCGGCGTGCAGCGCGTTGACGAACAGCGCGAGGCTGCGGACCACCGCGAAGAAGTCACCGCGACCCTGGTTGAGCGCGGTCAGCGCTCGCGACAGGTCGTTGAAGGTGGTGTTGATCTGCTTACCCTTGCCGGCCAGGCCGTCGGCAAAGGATTCGATGACCTCACCGAACGGCCCCTTGGGCTGCTCCTTGGTGGGCCCCAACTTGGAGATGACGTTGGTGACGGTGTTGCGGAGATCGTCCCATTCAGTGGGCACCTGGGTGCGCTCCACCGGGATCACCGCGTTGTCGGCCAGCACCGGTCCACCCTTGTAGGGCGGTTCGAGCTGGATCAGTCGAGACGCCACCAGCGTCGGGTTCAAGATCACGGCCTGCGCGTCGGCAGGCACCTTGTACTTGTTCTCGTAGTGGAAGGTGACGCGCATCTTGTCGCCGGCCGGCTCGATCTTGTCGACCGCGCCGACCTTCACGCCCATGATCTCGACCCGGTCGCCGTGGTAGAGGGCGTTGGCCACCGGGAAGTAGGCCACCACGGTGTTGTTGGTCAGCTTCTTGTACAGCTCGAGACCGAAGTATCCCAGCGCCAGCGCTGCCACCACCGCGAGCGAGCCGAAGATGATGGCCGCACGTGACAGCTTCGGCAATCGGATGTTGCGGACGTTAAAGATGGTGCTCAATTCTGGCTACCTCCCTGGGCGCCGCTGCCACCGGCGCCACCTGTGTTGCCGATGTAGGGCGCTGGTACCTGGGGCCCCGGCCCGGCCGGTGCCTGCGGTCCGGCCGGCAACGCTCCCGGCGGCGGAGCCGCGGCGGGATTGCCCGGAGCCGGTCCGGGTAGCGGTCCCAGCGGCTCGGTGCGTCCGCCGACCGGTCCCGGCGCGATCGGCACCGGCGTGCCCGGCACGTTGGGTTGGACCTCACCGGGCCGCCCGGCGATCGGAATTCCGGGGGTCGGAGGCAGGCCGCCGGGGTTCGGCGGCGACGTGGCGACGTTCGGCAACGCCGGGTACGGCCCGTTGGGCCCGAACGGACCAAGGTTCTGGTCGAGACCCGCACACGGCAGCGGGTTTCCGGGCCGCGGGAACATGTCCGGCGTCGGCGTGTACGAGCACGGCGATCCAGGCGCCACCGCCGGGTACGGATGATCCGGGGTGCCTTCCAGTGTCGTCGGCGACGGCGGCGGCGCACCGTTGGGGAATCGCGTGCCGTTCGGGTCGGGGAACCGGAAGGCCGGCAACCCGGCACTGCGCCAGAACTCTTCGGGATCGATGCTGCGCTTCTTGAAGGCCGCATCCACCCACGGCTGCAGGATCCAGTACGGCAGCAGGTTGACCAACTGCACCTTGAAGTACGGCCCCGACGACACGGTTTCGTTCAGGCCGGCGGCGGTCTTGCCGAGCGTCTTCACGATGCCGGCGAGGTCGTCCTTACGGGCGTCGAGCAGGTCGCTGACGGTGCGCAGTTGCTCCAGCACATGGTTGAGGTTCGGGTTGTCGTTGATCAGGTTCTGCACCTGGGCCGAGAACGTGGCCACGTTGCTCAGCAGCGCGCTGATCGCCCGGCCGCGCTCGTTGAAGGCGGCCAGCAAGCTGTTGGCGTTGACGAACAGCTTGTCGACCTGCTGGCTGCGGTCGCCCAGGATGCTGGCGATCTGGTTGGCTTGCGCGAGCAGGTGGGTGATCTGCTCGTCGCGCTTGCCGATCGTGTCGGAGAATTTGGCCACCCCGTCGAGCGCCTCACTCAGATGCGGGGCTGTCTGTTCGATGGTCTCGGACAACACGTGCAGCGACTGCTTGACGGTGTCGATGTTCCAGCCCGCGGCGGCCTTCGTGACGTCGAAGAACGCGTCGTAAATCTGATACGGGGTGGTGCTCTGCCCGATCGGCAACGTGCCGTTCGGGCGCAGAGTCGTGGCGCCCCGCGGCTCGATCTCGAGCACCTTCTTACCCAGAATGGTGTCGGTCTTGATCGCCAGCCGGCTCTCGGTGCCGATGGTGTTGCTGCCGGTGGAGAACTTCATCTGGATGTGGTCGCCGTCGATCTTGATGGCCTCGACGTCGCCGACGTCCACTCCGGCAATGCGCACCTTGTCGCCCTTGCCGAGCTGACCCGAGTCGGTGAACAGGCCGTAGTAGCTGGGCTGCGCGAACAACTGCGGGGTGCTGGTCAGGGTCTGGCCGACTCCGACGACCATCACCGTCACGATCAGCCCCATCAGGCCGATCCGCTTCCGGTTGGCGGGTTCTAGCGTCCTCATTGCGGCGTGCACCTACCCGTCGGTTGCGACCAGATCTTGACCGTCCGGACCGGCCCGCCGGCCTGGAGTCCGTTGGTCTTGAGAGTGAGGTCGCACAAGTAGAAGTTGACCCAGTCGCCGTAGTTGCCGACGGCGTTGCCCACGATGTTCATCCCGATCGGCGTCCGCTTGATCTGGTCGTCGTACAGGTCGCGCTGGTCGATGATCGGCTGCTGGATGGGCTCGAGGTAGTTCAACGTCTTGTGCAGCAGGGTTCGGTTGTCGGCAAGCAGGTCGCCGACCGTACCGGCACCGTTGCTGAGGTTGGCGATGCCGGCCGCGAACGGCTCGGCGTGCTCGTTGAGGCCGCTGATCAGCTTCTCGAAGTTGTCGACGGTCTCGTCGAAGTCCTTGCGGTGCTTGACGGTGGTGTCCAGCACGGTGTTGAGGTTCTTGACCACCTCGCCGATCGCCTGGTCACGCTCGGCGATGCGGGACGTCAGTTGCGCCGTCTGGTCGAGGATGTCGTTGATGGTTCCGCCCTGACCCTGGAAGACGGTGATGATGGACGTCGCGATGTTGTTCACCTTTTCGGGGTCGAGCGCGCGGAACAGTGGCTTGAATCCGCCGATCAGCGCGTCGAGGTCCAGAGCGGGCGACGTGTGAGACAGCGGAATGAACCCGTGGGCCGGCAGAGCCAGATCGCCGCCCTCGCCGTCGCCGCGCTTGAGCTCGAGGTACCGGTCGCCGATCAGGTTGAGGTAACGCACCTGGGCGGTGGTGGACTGATACAGCGGCACCGAGCGGTCGACGTTGAACTCGACCCGCACCCGATGTCCACCGTCGATCAGTGTGACGTCTTTGACCTTGCCGATCTCCACTCCCGAGGCCCGAACGAACTGGCCGGAGCGGAGTCCGCTGACGTTGTTGAACTCCGCGGAGTAGGAGATGGTCCGGTCGAAACGCATCTGACCGAACACAACGGTGATCAGCGCGGTGAAGAAGATCAACACCAGCGAGACGATGCCGAGCTTGACGAGGGTTCCGGTCATTTTCATGGGTTGATCGTGTGGTCCCCCACTTGGCGGCCCCAGACGTACTCGATTGCGTACGGGGAGCCGGTGTCGACATGGTTGTACGGAGCGAGGCTGTTACCGGTGTCCATGATCAGCGTTGGCGCGGGCCACAACTCGCGGGTGATGGTCTGCCAGCAGCCCGGCGCGCCACCCGGACCGCCGTGCCCGTTCACCCGGGGCAGGTTCTCCGGGTAGATGTACGGGTTCGGTGCACCACCGATCAGGCCGGTCAGCGCGGAGAGTCCCAGCGTGGCGGCGGTGATGCCCAATCCGGGGAGGCTCAGCGCCAGTCCCAGCCCGGAGAAGATCTCGGTCTCCGACCGCAGCGAGTACGGGCTGGTGAACGCGGCGACCTTCGGTTCTCCGTCGTGCAGATTGCGGATGGCACAGAAGATTTCGGGGCTGTAGTTGTCGAGCAGTTGGGCCGTCGGCACCAAGTCCTTACTCGCCCGCGCGAAATATGGCCCGCCCTTGTTGAAGATCTCCGCTCCGGTCGCGCCGAAGCCGGCTGCCGCCAGCAGCGCCCGGTCCAGATCTTTTTCCTGGGCGTGCACGGTGTGCGCCGTCTTCGCCGCGTTGTTCAGGAAATCGAACAGGTCGGGAGACGCGTTGGCGAAGGTGTCGCCGAGATTCGCCAGCTGTTGAATGTCGTGGCGGATGATGGGCATCCGCGGATTGACCTCGTCGAGTGCCGCGCTGCCGTTGATGATCGACTGCCCGAACTTGTCGCCGAGTCCGCTCAGCGCTTGCGCCGCGGCGCTCAGGGTCAGGTTGACCTTGACCGGGTCGATCTTCTCGGCGATCGAGGTGATCGTCTGGAACAGCGTGTTGACTTCGGTGGTCACCGATCGGGCGTCGATCACGTTCTTCGGTGTGATGCGTTGTGGCAGCGGGTTTTCCGGAGCCTTCATCGACACGTACTTCTCACCGAACACGGTGGTGGCGACGATGCGGGCGTCCACGTTCGCCGGGATCAGGTGCAGGTACTTGGGATACACGTCCAGGGTGAACTTGGCCGCGGGCTTGCCGTCACGCTCGACCTCGTCGATGACGGCCACCCGGCCGATCTGCACGCCGTTGTAGGTGACCTTCGAACCGGGGTCCATCACCAGGCCGGCCCGGTCGGACAGCATCGTCAGCTTGGTCTTGTCGACGAAGTCGCCGCTGTATTGCAGGTAGACCAGCCACAGCACCAGCGCCGCAATGAGAAAGACGATGACGCCGGCGATCCGGAAGGGCTGGAACGGCGCCTTGTTTATTTTCCCGCGTGGATGTGTCATGGCCCGCCTACACCGTGAAGTTGAAGTTGGGATTGACGCCGTAGAGCGCCATTTCGGCCAGCAGGATCACGACGGGTGTGGCCACCAGCGAGAAGCGCATCGACCGGCCGACCGCCTCGCCGACTCCGACCGGACCTCCGCTGGCGTTGTAGCCGTAATAGCAGTGCGAGAGCATCACGACCGCGGCGATGATGATGATGTCGACGAACGACCAGAACACGTCGTCGGGGCGGAGGAATGTGCGGAAGTAGTGGTCGTAGGTGCCCGACGTCTGTCCGTACAGAAACGTCGTAACAACCTGTGGCGACAGGAAAGACAGGATCAGACCGACGGAGTAGAGCGGGATGATCACGACGAGTCCGGCCAGCATCCGGGTCGACACCAGATACGCGTTGGACTTCACGCCCATCACCTCGAGCGCGTCGATCTCCTCGCTGATCCGCATGGCGCCCAACTCCGCGGTGGCGCCGGCGCCGACGGTCGCGGCCAGCGCGATACCGGTGACGATCGGGGCGACCAGGCGGACGTTGATGAACGCCGAGACGAACCCCAGGAGGGTCTCGAGGCCGACGTGGCCCAGCGACGCGAGCCCCTGGATGGCCACCAGCGAACCCGCGGACAGTGTCACGAAACCGATGATCACCGCGGTGCCGCCGACCACGGCCATGGCGCCGGTGCCCATGCCGACCTCGGCGATCAGCCGCAGGATCTCTTTGCGGTAGCGGGTCAGGGCCCAGGCCATGTCACGGACGCCGAGAACCGTGAACCAGCCCAGCTTTCCGGCTTCGTCGAGCGGTTTGGTCGCAGTCTCGCCGATGCGACGAAGGTCGTCGGACAGCCGCGGGAAGCGGGAGCGTATTACCTGGGCAGTCGACATTTCAGTGCCCCGTTCCGAATCGCACACCAATGGTGGTCAGCACCACGTTGACCGCGAAAAGCGCCACCACGCAGAGCACGACGGTCTCGTTGACGGCGGTCCCCAGACCCTTGGACCCACCACTGACGGTTAATCCGCGGTAGCAGCCGACCAACCCGGCGATCATCCCGAACGACAACGCCTTGATGGTCGCGATCACCACTTCGGGCAGCCCGGTGAGCTGGGTCAGCGTCGCCAGATAGGCGCCGGCCGATACGTGCTGGAGATAGACGCCGAAGACGAACCCACCGACCAGCCCGACCATGCTGACCAACGCATTCAGCAGCATTCCGACCAGTGAGCAGGCCAGCACGCGAGGTACCACGAGTCGGTGGATCGGGTCGATACCAAGCACTTCCATCGCGTCGATCTCTTCACGGATGGTGCGGGCGCCGAGATCCGCGCAGATGGCGGTCGAGGCTGCGCCGGCAATGACCAGCACCGTGTTCAGCGGGCCGATCTGGGTGATGACCGCGATGCCCGCGCCGGCTCCGGAGAGGTCCGCGGCGCCGACCTGGATCAGCAGGATGTTGAAGGTGAAGATGAACAACGCCGTGATGGGCACCGAGATCGCCATCGTCGGCAGGATGGCCACCCGCAGGATGAACCAGCACTGGAGGATGAATTCTTTCCACTGAAAAGGAGGGCGGAACAACGCCTTTCCGGTGAGGACGCACATCCGGAAGAAACCACCGACGAGGACCAGCGGTGGGCCCAATTGATCACGGATGTAATCAGTCACACGCGGCTGCGTCGTGCTCACTGCCACCCCCTCCCGTTGCGACCCTGCGCCTTGCGGGGGAGCGGCGAACAGTCTCGCACAGCTCCTCCTTGCCCCGTCTCAAGATGTGTGACCTCCGTCTCACTACTGGCAGGTAGTAAGGCGGACCACAGGACTGTACCCGATCGGCTCACGGGCGTGCATGGCATCGGCGTTATTAGCCTTTCGTCAATTTGACCTGCGGATTTCGCGTTATGTCAGGTTGGTCCTTCGTGCCCCGAATCCGTTGATATGGAGCCGCTTTGAGTCACGGCCGAGGCACCATAACGCGTCCGCAATTCGGTCTTCAATACTTTGCCGGCGGGGTTACGCGGCAGCGCGTCGACGATCTCCAGGCCCTTGGGGTGCTTGTACCGCGCGAGCCGCTCACCGAGGAATTCGTCGAGGTCCTCGATGCTCAAGTCGTGCGTCCGACCGGCCGCGAGCGCCGCGACCGCGACGGGAACCTCTCCCCATTTCTCGTGCGGCCGACCGATCACGGCGACCTCGACGATCGCCGGATGACTCGCCAACACGTTCTCGACTTCGGCGCAGTAGATGTTCTCGCCACCCGAGATGATCATGTCCTTCTTACGGTCGACCACCCAGACGTAGCCCTCGCCGTCCATCCGGACCAGATCGCCGGAGTGAAACCAGCCGCCGTGGAACGCCTCGGCGGTGGCCTCCGGGTTGTTCCAGTAGCCGCTCATCAATGTGGGTGCGCGATAGACGATTTCACCGACCTCGCCTTCTGCCACGTCGTTCATCTGCTCGTCGACCACGCGGGCGGCCACGGTCGGGATCACCTTGCCCACCGAGCCGAGCTTCCTGATCGCGTCTTCGCCGAGCAGCATGCACGTGACCGGCGACATTTCGGTCTGGCCGAACGCGGCCAGGATCTGGGCCCCGGGGAACGTCTCCGACATCTGCCGCAGCAGGGTATCGGACGCCGGCGCGGCGCCCCAGGAGATCACCCGCAGCGCGACGTCGCGTGGATTCGCCTGCTGCGCAGCACAAACCGCCTGCCACTGGGCCGGGACCAAGAAAATCCCGGTGACCTTCTCCTCGGCGAGGACGTCGAGTAGATGCCCGGGGTCGAAGGCGCCTAAGGGATGGATCACGGTGGGCAGGCCCATCAGCATCCCGGTCAGCAGGTTGCCGATTCCGGCAATGTGGAAGAACGGGACGCCGATGAAGCCGACGTCGCTCGCCGCGAACCCGTGCGTGTAGAGGTTGGCCGTGGTCTGGCAGTTCAGGTTGGTATGGGTCAGGACCGCGCCCTTGGGCCGGCCGGTGGTGCCCGAGGTGTACATGATCAGCGCCGGCGAGTCGTTCGGGACATCGGCCGGGGTAGCCGGTTCACCCGGCTCGTTCACCAGATCCTCGTAGGCCAGCAGACCCTCGTCGGCCGAGTCGCCGGCGACCACGATGGTGCCCAGTATCGACGTGACGCCGCGGACGCCGGCCGCCACCGGGGCCAGCACCGGCTCGGTGATCATCACCCGCGCCTCGCAGTCCTCGACCAGGAAAGCGATCTCCGGCGGGGTGAGCCGGAAGTTGACCGGGACAGCGATCGCCCCGATCAGGTTGGCCGCCAGCACCGACTCGACGAACTCGGTGCGGTTCAGCATCAAGACCATCACCCGGTCGCCGCGCCCGACGCCGCGGCGACTCAGGGCGCCGGCCAGCTTTGCCACCCGGTCACGCAGGTCGGCCCAGGTGACGGTGTTGCCCAGGAACCGCAGCGCGGTCGCGCCCGGCTGCATGTAGGCGTGTCGTTCGAGCTGGTTGACCCAGTTCTGTCGTCGGGCCAGGTATGGCTGCTCCGAATACGCCGCGTCGGCGTCGGTGTCCTGGGCGCCGTGGCCGGTCAGCTGCGCGGTCACTGGTCGCTTCCCCTCTCGCTGTAAGCACTCTGGTTAAGTTGATATTTGATAAAACTTGGTGTTGTCTGGGTCACACTATGGTCTGGTCGTCCCGAAGACAACCCCGGTGGTGAGCGCGGTCAGCGCCCTTGCCGCGGCGCGCCGCCCGCTGCGGCGGGCGCAGTTGTCCGACGAAGTCGCGGGCCATCTGCGGGCGGCGATCATGTCCGGCGCGTTGCAGCCCGGGACGTTCATCCGGCTCGACGAGACCGCGGCCAAACTCGGGGTCAGCGCAACCCCGGTCCGCGAGGCGCTGCTCAAGCTGCGTGGCGAGGGCATGGTCCAACTCGAACCGCATCGCGGCCATGTGGTGCTGCCGCTGAGCCGCCAGGACGTCGACGACATCTTCTGGGTGCAGGCGACCATCGCCCAGGAGCTTGCCACCTCTGCGGCCGCGCGCATCACCGACACCGAGATCGACGACCTCGCCCACCTCACCGACGCGCTGGCCGCCGCGGTGGGCGCCTCCGACATCGAGGCGATCGCGGGATGCGAGTTCGCGTTTCACCGGGTCTTCAACCACGCCACCGGGCGGATCAAGCTGGCCTGGTTTCTGTTGCACGTGGCGCGCTACATGCCGTTGATGGTCTACGCCGCGGACCCGGAATGGGGTGCCGCCGCGGTGCACAACCATCGCGAGGTGGTCGCGGCGCTGCGCCGCAGGGACACCGCCGCGGTGGTCGAGCACACCGCCCGGCAGTTCGCCGACGGCGCCCGGCGGCTCACCGAACGCCTGGAGAGCAGCGGGATCTGGGACTAGCCGCCGCCGGTGACGACTCGGGCCGTTTCGGCCCGAGAAGGAGCCGGATGACTAAGAAGAAGCCAGCTCCTCGGCACGCTTCTTGAGGTTCTCGGCGAGGTAGTCGATGACGTTGCCGGCCAGCTGCTTGACCATCGGCGCCGGAATCGGCAGCGACGGCTCGACGTCGAGGTCCACCGTCAACAGCGACGATCCGCCGGTGTCCACCACGCTGAACAACTGCTCCTGCTTCTTGAACAGGTTGCCCTGTTGCAGCACGGTCTGGATCTGCGTCGGGCTCGGGTAGTAGACCGCCTGGATCAAGCTGTCCTCGAGGGCCTCGTACTTGGCGTCGAGGCGGAGCTGGCTGGGGCGACCGTCGTCGTAGCGGGCCAGCACCCACAAGCCCTGGACTCCGTCGTTCCATTCCGGGTAGCGCTCGAAGTCTGCGACGATGGCCAGAATCGAGTCGGCGTTGGCGGCTACCTCAACGGTCTTGCTGACAAAAGGCATTCGCCGAGCTTACCGAGAACGTTCGAGCGCCAGATTCCCCAGTTAGACACAGGCTGTCGAGAGCAGCGCCCGGATCTCGTCGGGAATGGGGGTGGGCCGGCGGGTGACCTTGTCGACGTAGACGTGCACCCAGTGCCCGACCGCGGCGACGGCCTGCGGCTCGGCTTGCTCGTCGGCGGACGGGCGCTCGCCTTCTTTGAAGACGCTGAGCCGGTAGGTGACACTGCTGTTACCCAGCCGGGTCACCGCCACCCCGACGAAAAGGCGTTCAGGGAAGTGCAATTCGGAGAAGTAGCGGCAACCCGATTCGGCGACGATGCCCTGGGCCGAGGTCGTCACCGGATCGAGCGCCACGCCTGCGCCGATCCAGCCGTTGATCGCGGTGTCGAACAGTTGGTAGTACACCGCGTTGTTCAAGTGGCCGAACATGTCGTTGTCGGCCCACCGCGTCGTTACCGGCCAGTGCACCGGGAAGTCGCGACTGGTGAGACCGTCGGGTGCGGGCGGAATGGCGCTCATGGTTGTATTCGACCATGCTGGAAATCCGGGGTGCCGTACTGGAGCAGATCGGATCGCCCCGGCCGTACTCCCAATCTCGGCCCATCACCATCGCCGACGTCACCCTGGGTCCGCCCGGTGCGGACGAACTGCTGGTCCGTATCGAAGCCGCCGGGGTGTGCCACTCCGATCTGTCGGTGGTGGACGGCAATCGAGTCCGGCCGACGCCGATGCTGCTCGGTCACGAGGCGGCCGGAATCATCGAGCGAGTCGGCGACGGGGTCAACGACGTGGCTGCCGGGCAACGCGTGGTGATGACGTTCCTGCCGCGTTGCGGCCATTGCGCAGCCTGTGTGACCGACGGACTCACTCCGTGCCGGCCGGGCAGCGCGGCCAACAACGCCGGTTCGTTGCTGGGTGGCGGCATGCGACTGACGCGCAACGGCGACAACGTCTTTCACCACCTGGGCGTATCGGGATTCGCGACACACGCGGTCGTCAACCGGGCCAGTGTGGTCCCGGTGCCCGACGACGTCGCCGCGCCGGTCGCCGCACTGCTCGGATGCGCGATGCTGACCGGTGGCGGCGCGGTGCTCAACGTCGGCAAACCACAGCCGGGGCAGACGGTTGCCGTCGTGGGCCTCGGCGGGGTCGGCATGGCCGCCGTGATGACCGCGCTGTCGTATGCCGGAGTACATGTGATCGGCGTCGACCAGTTGCCCGAAAAGCTCACCGGCGCCCGCACTCTCGGTGCCCAGCAGGCCTACACCCCGCAGCAGGCCATCGATGCCGGGGTGAAGGCGGACGTCGTGGTCGAGGCCGCCGGCCACCCGGCCGCCCTGGAGACCGCGATCGCACTCACCGGGCCGGGCGGCCGGACCGTCACTGTCGGCCTGCCGCGACCGGACGCCCGGATCAGCCTGTCCCCGTTGGGATTCGTCGCCGAAGGACGTTCGCTGATCGGCAGCTACCTCGGATCGGCGGTGCCAGACCGCGACATCCCGCAGTTCGTCGAGCTGTGGCGCTCGGGGCGGCTGCCGGTGGAGTCGCTGGTGTCCTCGCGCATCGCCCTCGACGACATCAACTCCGCGATGGATAACCTGGCCGACGGGACCGCCGTCCGCCAGCTGATCGAATTCAACTGAGCCCTAGAACCATTGGGCGGCACTCACGCCCCGTAGAAGGCCCGGCGCAGCGCGCGGCCCTGCAGGGTGAACAGCTGCTCGGCCACCTCCCAGTCGGGCAGCAACGAGTCGAACCCGTGGCAGGTGCCGGCAAAGACGTGCAGTTCGGTGGCGACCCCGTCCCGCAACAGCCGCACGGCGTAGTCCAGAGCTTCGTCGCGCAGCGGGTCGATGTCCGAACAGCTGACGAATGTCGCCGGTGTGCCCCGCAACCGGCTATACCGGGCGGGCACTGAATCCGGCGATGGCTCGGCAGCACCGAGGTAGTACCGCCACATCATCTCGGTGGCCGGTCCGTCGAACGCCGGCGTCGCGGCGAACTCGCCTTTCGACGCGGTCGCGCGGTCGTCGAGCACCGGCTGGTGCAACAGCTGGAACACCACCGTCTCGGGGCGGCGCTGGGTGAGGCCGGCCGCCAACGCGCCGCCCGCGCTGCTGCCTGCCACTGCGACCCGCGACGGGTCGACACCCAGTTCGCCGGCAGCGGCGATCACCCAATCCAGCACTGTCACAACGTCGTCGAGCGCGGCCGGATAAGAATGCTCCGGCGCCAGCCGGTAGTCCACCGACACCACCGAACATCGGCCGCGGCGGGCCAGCTCCACACACTGCCGGTGGTCGGTGTCCAGATTGCCGAGCACGAATGCGCCTGCGTGGCAATAGATCACGGTGGGGGCCGGCGACGGCGCGCCACGATAGACGCGCACCGGCACTCCGGAGGCATTCGCGTCGGTGATCGAGACGCCGGTCGCGTCGACACCCGCGACGGCGGCGCGGCGGCGTTCATCGAGCCCCGCGCGTATCGGGCCGAGGTGCGACAGGTCGGTGCGGGTCGTCGCGACAGCAGCCAGCACCGGGTCGAGCCGATCGTCGATCACGAAGGCTCGAACAGGTAGTCGGCCGGCTTGAACCGGCGGGTCATCCCCCAGAACGCGCGCGCGCTGCGCGGCCACTGCGTCACCACCCGCCCATTGGCCGCCCGAAAGTAGTTGCTGCACCGGGTCGTCCACACCGTGCCCTGCATCCACCGGTCGATCTTGGCCAGAAAATCCGCCATCGCCGCCGGCCGGACCGCCACATACGACCGGCGAGTCCGCCGCAGGTACCGCAGCGCCCGCACGACGTAGCGAGCTTGGGCCTCGAGGACGAAGATCACGCTGTTGGAGCCGACGTTGGTGTTGGGCCCGTAGAGCATGAAGAAGTTGGGGAACCCGGGCACGGCCATGCCCAGGTAGGCGTGGGCACCGTCGCGCCAGACGTCGCGCAAGGCCAGCCCACCTTCGCCGGTGACGTCGATCTCGCCGAGGTAGTCGGCGGCCGCGTAGCCGGTGGCACACACCACCACATCGACGTCACGTTCGGTACCATCTTGCAGCACAATGGAATTCGACCGCAACGAGTGCGCAGGACTGCTCAGCACCTCGACATTCGGCTGGGTCAGCGCGGCCAGGTACTCCGAGGAGAACACCAGCCGCTTGCAGCCCATCGGGTGGTCTGGCGTCAATGCGCGTCGCAGCCGCTCGTCGGCAATCGAGTCGTGCAGCAATCGCTCGGCGATCGCGGTGAAGTCCCGGGTCTTGTCGCTGCCGTGCTCGATCACCGAGATGTTGGCTTCGCTGCGCAGCCAGAGCCTGGTGCGGTAGATCTTCTTCGCGAACGGGATGTGCTCGAAAACCCAACGCTCCCTGGCACTGTAGGGACGGTCGGGTTTGGGCAGGATCCAGGTGGGCGAGCGCTGCACCGAATACACCCGTTCGGCGACCTTCACCAACTCCGGCACCACCTGGGACGCCGTCGATCCGGTACCCAGAACCGCGACCCGCTTGCCGGCCAGCTCGACCGAATGGTCCCACCGTGCCGAATGCATCACGGTTCCGCGGAACGGTTCTCGGTCGGCCAGTTTCGGCAGCACCGGCTGGGTGAACAGCCCGACCGCCGACACCACCACGTCGAAGACGTGCCGCTCCCCCGCCGCCGTCTCGAGCTGCCAGCAGCCAGAGCCGTCGTCCCAGTACGCCGAACTGATGTCGGTGCCGAGCCGCAGATGCGGCTGCAATCCCTGCTCGGTGACGCAGCGCTCGAAATAGCCGAGGATCTCCCGCTGGCCCGACCACAGCCGCGACCAGTGCGGGTTCAGGTCGAACGAGTAGGAATACAGGTGCGACTTGACGTCGCAGGCCAGCCCCGGATAGGTGTTGATCCGCCAGGTTCCGCCGACCCCGTCCTCGCGGTCGAAGATGGTGAAGTCGTGAAAACCGGCGCGCTTCAGCAGGATTCCCAGCGCGATACCGCCTGGTCCGGCACCGATGACGCCGATCTTCATTGAATTCTCAAGCACTGGCCACCGTCGATGACCAGCTCCGAGCCGGTGATGAACGAGGCCTGACCCGAGACCAGGAAGGCGATCGCATCGGCGACCTCGGACGGTGTGCCGATGCGGCCCGACGCCGAGGTCGCCGCCAATCGCGCCTGGGTGTCGGCGTCCAGCATCGGGGTGGCGATGGGGCCGGGAAACACCGCGTTGACCCGGATTCCGGCCGCGGCCAGTTCGGCCGCGGCAGCCTGGGTGAGCCCCCGCAGCGCCCACTTCGCCGACCCGTACGCGGTGTGGTTCGGAAAGGGCCGGATCGCGCCGGTACTGCAGGTGTTGACGATCGCCGCCCCCTCGGCCGCCCGAAGCTGCCCGAGCGCGGCCTGGATACCCAGGAACGCGCCCAGACAATTGACCCGCCAGGACTTTTCGAAAGCCTCGGCGGTCTCGTCGGCGATCGACGCCCGGTGCAGGACGCCGGCGTTGTTGACCAGCGCGGTCAACGCCCCGAACCGGTCGACGGTGGTTGCCACGGCCTCGCGCCAGCCGGTTTCCGAGGTGACGTCGAGCGGTATCCCGATCATCGCGTCATCATCGCGGCCGTTGACGGCGGCATCGAGGCCGGCCGTGTCGACATCGCAGGCCGCGACCGAGAAACCGTCGGCGCGTAGCCGTTCGGCGATCGCCCAGCCCTGTCCGCGCGCGGCCCCGGTGACAAGCGCAACACGCCCCGTCATTGGGCCCCCTTGGCTTCTTCGAGACCCGCGGCGGCGCCCCGGCGCAGCGCCTGGGATTCGGCAGACAGGGTGATCATGCGAAAACCCAACTGCGCCATGGCATGTCCGACTTGTCCGTTACCGGCGTGGATCGCGGGGACCAGCCCGGCGGCCGATGCGGCGTCGCGTATTCCGGTGATGGCCTGCCGCACCTCACGATCGGTGGTCGCCTTGGTGACGTCGACGCCCATCGAGATGGCCAGGTCCGCCGGTCCGACGTAGATGCCGGCCAGCCCGGGCACGGCGCAGATGGCGTCGACATCGGCCAGCGCCGCGGCGGTTTCGATCATCGCGAATACGCTGACCCGGCTCTCGAGGGCCGCGGTGTCGGCGCCGAGGCCGGCGCGCAACGGACCGAAGCTGCGCCGGCCACGCGGCGGGTAACGGGTGGCGGTCACTGCGGCCGCCGCCTGCTCGGCGGACTCGATCATCGCGACGATGACGGCGTCGGCCCCGGCGTCCAGCACCCGGCCGATCGGTGCCGCATCGGCGTTGGGGAGTCGCACCGCCGTCGCGATCGGCACGTGCTCGAGGCGGCGCAACATGGTCGCGATGTCCGCGTCGTCGATGTATCCGTGTTGGGCGTCGAATCCGACGTAGTCGTATCCGGCACGCGCGAATTCCTCGGGACCGATCGCGGTGGGCCCGGTGATCCAACCGCCCCACAGCGGCGCACCCGATGCGAGCGCCTGCTGAAAGGCCGTCATGATGCCACGATCGCGATCTTGCCGCGGTCTCGATCGGGTCGGGCCGCCAATTCGAAGGCCGCCTGGACGTCGTCGATGCCGAACGTGTGGGTCGAGTAGTCGGCCAGCAGCCCGGGATGCTCGGCGGCGAACTTGTTGGCGAGCTCGAGCATCCGTGGCCGATCCAGTGCCACACCGGATTTCAGCGTCAAGTTACGGCGCAACATGGTGCGCATGCTGATCGGGTAGCTGTCGTCGTCGGGCACCCCGAAGTAGAACACCGTCCCGCCGGGCGCGGTGGCTTCGATGGCGTGGTTCAGCGTGGCCACCTGATGGCCGACGGTTTCGATCACGACGTCGGGCCGGTCGGCCGCGTCGAGATGACTGACCCACCGGTCGCTGGTGGCCCGCACATAGTTGTCGGCGCCGAACCGCGTGGCGATCGCGGCCCGGTCGACCGGGTCGACGCCGGTGACCTGGCCCGCCCCCGCCGCCTTGGCCGCAGCCGAGAACAGCAACCCGATCGAGCCCTGCCCGATCACGCCGACGTGGCGACCGGTGAGGTCGGGCAGCTGCTCGATCGCGAAGAGCACGCAGGCCAACGGCTGCAACCCGACGGCCTGCGCCGGGCTCAGCGTGGGGTCGTAGGACGCCACCTGATTGCCGTCGGTGACGACCCGCTCCATCAGGCCGTCGAAGCCGGATGCCCAGCCCACCACGCGATCTCCGGTCCGATGCCTGTCGTTGCGGCTGGCGATCACCTCACCGACGACTTCGTGGACGGGGAAGCCGTCCTTCTCGGCGCCGCTGCGCCCGTGATCACCGGGCAACAGGCCGCGCACACCGCGGAACGCCGGCATGTCGCTGCCGCAGACACCGGCGGCCAGGAATCGCAGCAGCACGTGGCCATCGGTCAGCGCCTCCGGCGTCGTGTCCGCGATCGAGGTCCGCTCGAATTGATAGGGCGCGACGATCCGATAGGACCACACCTCACACCTCCACCGGCAGCCTGCTCCAGCCCCATTGGAAGCTGGACGGCGGGCGGAACGCCGCCTCGTCGATGATGCGATAGTCCGGCACCCGCCGCAGCCATTCGGTCACCAGGACGTTGACCTCCAGGCGAGCCAGGTGATAGCCGAGGCAGAAATGCTGTCCGCGGCCGAACGCCAGCGACCGTGCGATCGGACGGTCCCAGATGAACTCGTCCGGGTCCGGGTACTCGCGCTCGTCCCGGTTGGCCGACGCCAGCAGGGTGATGATGCGCTGTCCCGGCTCGACGGTGGTGTCGTGGATCTCAAACGGTTTGCGCGCGGTTCGGGCGAACCACTGCGCGGGAGCGCAGTAGCGGATCATCTCCTCACGCGCGACGGGCACGGCCGCCTCCGGATCGGCCCGCACCGCCGCGAGTTGGTCGGGATGACGTAGTAGTTCCCACAATCCGTGCGCGACGACCTTGGGCACGGTCTCGGTTCCGCCGATGAACACGCACAGCATCTGGGTGGCCACTTCGACATCGTCGAGGGCCCGGTCGTCGGGCAGTCGGTACCCGAGCAGGCCGTCGACCACCGGCAACTCACCGTCGGTCGGGTCGGCCCGGCGCCGCCGGACGGCCGGGATCAGGTGCTCCAGGAAGTTCGGCCTGGCCGCCGCGGTGTCGACGCCGCTGCCGGGTTCGGCGAGACTGCCGGCGTTCACCGCTGCCAGCACGTCTGAGGCGAATTCGACCGGGACACCCAGCAATTCGCACACCACCGACGCCACGACGATCCCGCCGTAGTCCTGGGTCAGGTCAAAGCTCCCGCGGGGCAGCAGCTCGTCGAGCCGCTCGTTGGCCAGCTGCCGGATGCGGGCTTCCCATCCCGCTGCCGCCCGGGGCCGGAACGGCTGGCTGTGCGCCTTGCGCACACCGTCGTAGATCGGCGCGTCGAAGACGGCGTGAAACGGCAACGGCTGCAACGGCGGGTCGGCGACCGGCCCCCGGTTGTGCTGCGCCAGCACCGTCGCGGGTGGCAGCGTTCCTTCCGAGGCGACGAAAGTTCCGTCGTTGAGCGCCAGCACATCCCAGATATCGCTGAACCGCGACAGCGCGTAGGTGTCCCACTGTGGCAGGTAATAGACGGGATGGCGGTCCCGCAGAACGCGGTAGTACGGCAGCGGATCGGCCATCACCGCCGGGTCGAACGGGTCGTAGCTGAAGTCGGTCATTGCAGCGGCGAGGGCGGAAGTGCTTGCAGGATCGAGTCTTCCCAGCCGTCGCGCAGCGCCGGGGCGACACTCATCCAGGTGACGATCTCGGCCGGCGGGCTCTCCTTCCACGACGGGTAGTGCTCGGCGAAACAATCCCAGCCACCCTCGAGCGCCCAGTAGTGGATGACCTCGTTGAAGCGGAAGGTGGTGGTGAACGACCCGAGCCAGTGCTTGCCGGTGCGCTCCGACCACGGCACGTAGAGACGCTCGAGTTCGCGGATGTAGTCGTCCTGACGACCCGGCTTGGTCTGCATGATCTCTTGAATCACCACCGCTGCACTGAAATTCGTCTCGGTCAGCTGGCTCAAGGTTTTGTTGCTCGGCCCCGGGTACATGATTCGCCCCTCGCCGGAGGCGCCGCTGCCGGCCAGGAACGCCGCCCACCGCTCGGCTGCCGCGCGGTGGCTGCCACCGCGAGCCTGCGCCGCGCCGATCCGGGCGTAGTCGGCGAACGCGTCGATCTCCCAGATGATCGTGACCTGCGGCCAGTGTCCGTTATAGGGCGTGCTCTCCCACAGCGCGAACAGCCGTGCGCCCAGCTCCTGCATGATCGGCGCGTAGATGTCGGTGAAGGCCTCGGTGAACTCGGCGCTCGATCCGGTTCCCAACGCGATCGTCTCGTGCAGGTAGAGCAGCGTGTGGCCGTGGTATTTGCGCATCAGCCAACCGGAATCAGCTCGGAGACCACCGGCAGCGAGGCTTTCATGTCGCTACGCAGCATCTCGGTCGGGCTGACCGCTCCCGGCAGACCCGCCGCGGCGAGCGCGTGACGTTTGAACGCCCGGGCGGCGCCGGAGAGCACGTGCTGCACCGTGGTGGTCCGGTGCCCGACGGAAAGCGGCCAATCGTTCTGCCAGAGAGTCACTTCCGTCATCCAGCGATCCAGGGCCGCGAGTACTTCCCGCTGGATCCGGGTGTCTGAGGCGAACACGTCGGCGCTGACCGCCAGGCCGCGGGCCGTGCACTCGGTGCTCGCGGACAGCATCTGCGGGTCGAGTTCGACGGCGTGCATGCCGAGAATTTCCAGCGGCCGGTGATCACATCCCCGCGCCAGTAGGACGTGCACATCCCAACCGGCCCGTACCCGGTCGCAGAGCCAACCCCCGATCGATCCCACCACGTCGGCGGTGTCGGATGCGACGACGTCGAGTCGATACGTGACCGAACCCTTGTCGTCGCGCTGCGGACCTGGTGGGCGCCGATGCCCGAAATCCACCATCGCATCCCTTCAGCAGATCGAACGCCTCGTCGCGTTCGATGAACCGGCGGGACCCAGCGTGACACTTCTCGTCGAATCTGTAAAGTTCCGATTCGGTCAACGCCGGCGGCGCGCCGCAAGCTCGGCGACCACTTCGGCGGTGTGCTGTCCCAGTTCGGGCGCAACCGAACGCGGCGCCCACGGGGTGCCGTGAAAGTCGGCCGGGGTGGCCACCATGGCGACGCTGCCGGCGGCGGCGGTCTCACCCAGCGGCACGTCGATCATGCCGCCGGCGGCCTGGAACTGCTCGTCGGCGATCACATCCTCGATCGTGTTGACCGGCGACCAGAAGAAGTCCGGTTCGCCGGCGAAGACCTCGGCCCATTCATCGAGCGTCCTGGTGGCGAAGATCCGGTCCAGCTCGCCGATCAGCTCGACGGCGTTGACGGCTCGCGACCGGGCGTCGGCGTATCGCGGATCGTCCAGCCACTCGGCTCTGTCGACGGCGCGGCACAGCGGGGGCCAGTGCCGGTCGACCTCCAGTCCGACGATCCAGAATCGCCGACCGTCGGCGGTCGCGTAGTTGTTCATGCACGGGTTGAACATCTTCTCGCGCTGCCCGATCGCGATCGGTTGCCCCGACATCAGGTAGGTGTTCAAGTCGAAGCTGACGGTGTAGGCGCCCTGCCGATACAGCGACGTGCTGACCAGCTGGCCGGTCCCGGTGCGGGCGCGGGCGACCAGTGCGGCGCAGACCGCCGCGGCCAGCGTCATGCCGGCCGAGTGATCGCCCATTCCGCCACGCTGGAACGGTGGCGTCTCCCCCGGCCGGGTCAGCAGATGCGCCAGCCCGCCCCGTGCCCAGAACGCGGCAACGTCGTAGGCGGCCCGATCGGCGTCCGGCCCGGTCTGCCCATAGCCGGTGATCAAGCCGTACACCAGCCGAGGGTGGTCGTCGGCCAGCGACTCGTAGTCGAGACCGAGGCGCCGCAACGCCGCCGGCCGGACATTGGTGATGAAAACGTCGGCGCCGCTGATCAATTCGAGTGCGGTGTCCCGGCCGTCAGCGGTGGTCAGGTCGATCACGACGCTGCGTTTGGACCGGTTGTCCATCTCGAACGGCGGGCTGACGTCGACGTCGAGCCCCAGCATCCGGCCGAACATCCGGGCCGGGTCGCCGGTCGGCGGCTCGATCTTGATCACGTCGGCGCCCCAATCGGCGAGGATGCCTCCGGTCGCGGGTCCGGCCACCCACACGCCGAGCTCCACGACGTTGACGCCTTCCATCGGTCCGGCCATGCCAGACACCATGCCACGGCGGGCGGCCGGCGTACCCTCGGGATCCATGAGCATGGTCACCGGACACGGACCGCTGAGCAGCGCTCCGGCCGGCTGGTTCGCGCCGACACTCCCCGCCGACGTCGTGTACGTCGAGCCGCATCCACGCCGGGTGCAGGCGGTCAAAGACGGCCGCATGGTCATCGACACCGAGCAGGTGTTGCTGGTCCACCGGCCAGATCGGCCGCTCAGCTACGCTTTTCGGCCTGAGGAGGTCGCCGGTCTGCCCAGCGAGCCGGTGTCCGAGGCGCCCGGGTTCGTCCAGGTCCCCTGGGACGCCGTCGACTCCTGGACCGAAGAGGGCCGCACGCTGGTGCACTATCCGCCCAACCCGTACCACCGCGTCGACTGCCGGCCGACCCGTCGGCGGCTGCGCGTCGACGTGGACGCCACGACGCTGGTCGACACCGACGAGACGGTGATCCTGTTCGAGACCTCATTGGAGCCGCGGCTCTACGTTCACCCCGCGCATGTGCGCACAGAGCTTCTGCGGCAATCGAATACGACGACGTACTGCAATTACAAGGGCTGGGCCACCTATTGGTCGACGGCCGCCATCGAGGACGTGGCCTGGAGCTACCGCGACCCGCTGCCGGAGAGCCGGCCGATCACCGGGCTGATCAGTTTCGACGAGCGCCGCGTCGACGTCTTCCGTGCCGAACTCCCGGCGTCTCAGGTCCTGGGCGGCGAATAGTTCGGCCGCCCCAACCCGAGCGCGTGCTGGGCGATCATGTTGCGGAACACCTCGAGGGTGCCGCCGTAGATACCCACCGGTGAGGCCAGCCGGAACGCGTATTCGGCGCCGCCGTCATCCGCGGCTCCCTCGGTCTCGACGGGCAGCGACGACGCCGTGCCCAGAATGTCCATCAGGTCGGGCGCGACATCGCGCATGGTCTGCGCGTTGGCCACCCGGCCGAACATCCCCGGGGTCCCCAGCGCGGCCTCGGTGCGAGCGACGCTGCGGCCCAACCGATATGCGACCGACGAGTCGTCGATCAGGCGACGGCCGTCGGGCCGCTCCCGGGTGACCAGCGCCGCGATCTCGTCCATCGCCTCGGCCATCAGGACCAGATGCTCGTGCATCACCGCGATGCGCTGCAGACCGTCGTCGTCTTTCTCGGCGGTGCCGTGCTCCTCGTCGAGCGCACCCCGCAGCACGCCCCAGCCGCCGTTCACCGGCCCGATCCGGTGCCGGTCATCGACCCGGACGTCGCTGTAGAACACGATGTTGGTCCGGTCGCCGTCGACCGTGCGGATCGGCCGGATCTCGACGCCCGGCGTGTCCAGCGGGACCAGAAACATGGTGAGATTCTTGTGCTTCGGCCCGTCCGGGTCGGTGTTGGTGAGCAGGAAGACGTACTTGGCGTTGTGCGCGTTGGACGTGAACATCTTGGAGCCGTTGATGATCCAGCTGGATCCGTCGGCTTCCCGGACCGCACGGGTTTTGCAGGTCGCGATGTCCGAGCCACCCTCGGGTTCGGTGTAGCCCAGGCACAGCCGGATCTCTCCGGACAGCACGCCGGGCAGCACCGCGTTGGTGAGTTCGGGCGGTCCGAAGTCGCGCATCATTCTCGCGACCACGGCGGTGGTGCCCCAGTGGAACCACGGCGTATGGGCCCGTCCGATCTCCAGGTCCCAGATCCGGCGGCGCAGCGCGCCGAAGCCGCCGGCGGTCTCGTCGTGGAAGTCGGCGGCCAGATATCCCGCGGCGCCCAGCGCCACGTGCACGCCCTCGTCGAAGTTCTCGCCCGTCTCCCGGTCCCGCCGGATCACCTCGTCGGTGACGATCTCGCGCAGGAACGCCCGCAGTCGATCGCGGAACTCACGATCCTCGGCGGACAGTTCGACGCAGGCGAAATCCATGGGTGTTACAGCCGCGCTTCGGTTTTGATCGCGGAGTCGGTGGTGCGCAGCGGGCGGATGAGGGCGTCCTGGGCGAAGGAGGCGATCAGCTCGCCCTCCTCGGTGTGAACGGCGCCGCGGATGTAGGACATGCCCGCCCCGGCCTGAGTGCTCTCGTGGCTGTAGAGCAACCAGCCCGTCCACGACACCGGCTCGTGGAAGCTGACCGACACCGTCATCGGGGCGGTCGACACGGTCAGGTGCGACTGCGCGGTACCGATGCCCTCGTGGGCCCGCATCGCCGTCGAAATGCCAAGGTGGCCGCTGAAATACGCGATCAACGCTTTCGCCAGATCGTCGCGGGCCGGGATCGGGTCGTAGTGCAGCCAAGCATACAACTCCGGCGGTCCGACCTCGTCCGGGCTGTTGACGTCGACGACGTCGACCAGACGCAGCTCCCGGCCGCCCATCGGCATCCGGCCGTCGTTCGCGTCGGCGGGCGGGGTCACCTCGGGCCGGGGCAGGTGGTGGCGGATGACATCGTGGGTCGGCACATCCAGCAGCGCGGTCACCGAGATGGCGCGGCGTCCGTTCTGCGACACCCCGACCACCGCGGTCGCGGTCGAACGGCCCTCGGCGACGACGTCGATGTCGATCTCGACCGGTGGGCCGACCAGCACCGCGCGGGCGAACACGGCATGCACCGAACGCACCGACTTCTCCGGAAACCGTTTGGCGACAGCGACAATCACCTGCGCGAGCACCTGCGTGCCCTCCACCACCTGTCGCTCGTCCTCGGCCGCGATGCCGGTGTCGGCAGTGAATCGGCCGTCGCCGGCTTCGCGCGCGTCGAACAATTCCAGGAGGCCGGCGACCGACCAGGACGTCTGCTCAGAGTCTGTTGTCACTTAGCGAGAATGACATTCTCGTCAAAACTTGTAAAGGCATCCGACCGTCAGGAAACGTCGATCACCTGGGCCTTGAACCGATCGATCACCTCGAGCGCGTGCGCCAGGCTGTCGCCGGGCAGCCCGACCTGCGTCCAGGTGACGCCGAGATCGGCCAGTCGATTCAAACCCGTCAGGTACGCGTCGGCGTTGAAGTCGTCGTCGGCCGGGCTGCCGCCCTCGAAGTTGCCGAACACGATGTCGACCGTCGCGGGGTCCCGGTCCGCCTTGTCGAGGCGGCGGCGCAGATCGTCGATGCCGTCGGCAAGGGCCTCGATCGAATCCATCGCCGCTGTCCGCGCGGTCTGGGCCAGTGCGGGGGGCGCGGCGAACGGGCACCAGCCGTCTCCCTTCTCGGCGACCCGGCGCCGAGCGGCCCCGGTGTTGCCGCCGATCCAGATCGGTGGATGCGGATCGCTGACCGGACGCGGGTGGGCGGTGATCCCCTTCGCGCTGAAGTGCCGGCCCTCGACGGTGATGTCGTCAGCGGTCCAGATGGCCCGGATGACGTCGAGCGCCTCGTCGAACAACGCCGCGCGCTCCTCGAAGTCGACACCCAGCGCGGCGAACTCCCGTTTGAGATAACCGACCCCGACCGCGAGGGTGAACCTGCCGTCGGACAGCAGATCCAGCGTCGCACCGGATTTGGCCACCACGAACGGGTTTCGGTACGGCAACACCACGATGTTGGGGATCAGCCGCAGGGTCGAGGTGTGCGCCGCGGCAAAACCCATCGCGACGAACGGGTCCACCGCGTCGTGGCCGCCGGCTTCCAGCCAGCGCTGGCTCGGTGCGGGGTGATCGGTGAACCCGAAGCCGTGGATACCGGCGGCTTCGGCGGCGGCGGCCACCGCGGCGATGCCGTCGCCCCTGACCAGCTCGGGGTTGTAGGGGTGGCTGTGCATCGGGTGGGTGATGGTGAATTTCATCTGCCGCTTTCCTCTGCTGAGCGCCGACGATCTCCCTGCAAGTTACCGCGTGACATTTGTACGATAATCTGTAAACCCGCCCGGCGTGCCGGCCGGGCTGTTTTCTGCCGCGAAGGAGCGACGAGTTGGGCATCGTGACGACGAGCTCGGAGACCGCCTTCGCTCGCGCGCCCGAGACCGTCTACGACTTCGTCACCAATCCGGCCAACTGGCCGAAGACCTATCCCGGCAGCGCGCACATCGCGAACCTGCCCGACGAGCTGCCACTGAAGGTGGGCGACACCTGGCAGGAAACCGGCCCCGACGGCGGCCGGATTTTCACCTGGCACCTGGCGATCGCGATGCGGCCGAAACTGTGGATCTTCAATTCTGTTGGCCCGCTGGGTCACAACCAAGACGGCAGTGGCGGCATGGAGGGACGGATCACCGTCCAGTACCAGTTCACCCGTCCGGGCGAAGACGTCACCCTGTTCACCAGGACCATGACGATCGAGGCCTACAAGCACGCGCCGCTGCCCGATGCCCTGTTCCAGCAGGCCAACCCCGCCAAGATCGACGCCTACCACCAGGCCGTCGCCCGAGAATTGGATGCGCTCGATGACGTCGTTGGTTGACGGGCTGACCTCGCTGGCGAGCGGGTTCTGCTTCGGCGAGGGCCCGCGCTGGTTCGAGGGCCTGTTGTGGTTCTCCGACATGCTCGGCGAGGCCGTGCACACCGTCACCGTCTGCGGTTCGATGACCACGCTGCCGCTGCCCGGGCACGCACCCTCCGGCCTGGGATTCCGGCCGGACGGGACGCTGCTGATCGTGTCGGCCGAAGCCCGCACGCTGCTGGCGTATGACGGCGAAACCGTCAGTGTGGCAGCCGATGTGAGCGAGCTGGCACCGGCGGACCTCGGCGACATGGTGGTCGACCGGCACGGCCGGGCCTACATCGGCTCGCAGGCTTTCGAGGGCGGGGTGATCCTGCGGGTCGACCCCGACGGCGCCGTCGAGGTGGCGGCGACCGACCTGGACTTCCCCAACGGCATGGTCATCACCCCCGACCACCGGACCCTGATCGTCGCCGAGTCGATCGGTCGCCGGCTGACCGCGTACAGCATCGGCGAAGGCGGCAACCTGACCGATCGACGCGTCTTCGCCGACGGGCTCGACGGCCCGCCGGACGGCATCTGCCTGGACGCCGAGGGCGGGGTGTGGACGGCGATGACGCTGGCCCACCAATTCGAACGCATCGTCGACGGCGGGCGTGTGACGCATCGGATCGACATCGGCGATCGGGCCGCGATCGCCTGCATGCTCGGCGGCGTCGCCGGCCGCACGTTGTTCATGTTGTCGAGCAGCGAGGCGTATCCCAAACGGCTGGTCGGCACGAGGCTCGGCCGGCTCGACACGGTGATCGTCGACACCCCCGGCACCGCGGTGGAGGACGAATGACCAGCGGCTCCTACTATCAGCTGCTCGACGCCGACGACCCAGTCGGCGAAAAGTTCACTCCGACAGACCTGGTCCGCAGCACCTGGACCGCGGCCATTCAGCATGCCGCGCCGGTGTCGGCGCTGCTGGTGCGTGCACTGGAACGCTGCGCGCCGCGCGAGGACAGCCGATTGAGCCGCGTCGCGATCGACCTGCTGGGCCCGGTCCCCGCCGACGGCGACATGTGGGTCCGCGCGAAAGTCGAGCGTCCGGGCCGGCAGATCGAGTTGCTCAGCGCCGAGACCCTGGCCCTGGGGCCCGACGGCCGGCCGCGGCCGACGGCGCGGGCCACCGGCTGGCGGCTCCAGCAGCTGGACACCGCCGAACTGACCCATGCCCCGGAGCCCCTGCCGGCCCCGCTCAGCGAGGGGCGCAGCCGCGACCTCGCCAAGAACTTCGACCGCAACTACGTGCACAGCCTGGATTGGCGCTGGCTGACCAAGCCACTCGACGAAGGCCCCGGTGAGTCCTGGATCAAGCCGATGGCCGCCCTGGTCGACGGCGAGACGATGACGCCGTTGCAACGCTTGTTTTCAGTTGCCGACTGCGCCAACGGTATTGGCTCGAAGATCGACATCAGCAAATGGACGTTCCTGAACAACGACCTCGTCGTGCACCTGCACCGGGTGCCCGAGGGCGAATGGGTCGGTGTCCGGGCGGAGACCAGCTACGGCCCCGACGGCATCGGGACGACGGTGGGCACCCTGTTCGACGAGAGCTCGGCGGTCGGCAGCATTCAGCAATCGGTATTGGTACGCAAACGGCCTCACTAGCCGCGAAAGTACGGTCAGCGACGCGTTTCTCGAGTCACACCGTCGACGGTCGCATTCTCGCGGTGTGGCGGGATGGCGTCGACGAGACGCAGCTGCATGCCGGGTGCGTCGACAGCCGCGGCGATCAGGCGGGCTGCGTCATCCGGTGGCACCGGGCCGGTCGAGCGCACCAGTGAAGCCCGCACGCCGGTACCGACGAACTCGGCGTCGAGACCGTGCACCCACGCCCGCAGCATCCGGTCGGTGCCGGCCGTAGAAACGCCGTCCAGTGCCGGGCTGACCAGCACGACATCACCGCGACCACCCTCGATCATCGGCGGAACCAGTTGCGCCACAAGGTGTTGCGCTCCCGCCCAGGACCTGTCGGCGACCCCGGCGGTACTGATCAGCACGTCGGCCTCACCGACCAGGTAGTCGGCGGACCGCAGAAAGCGATCGATGGAGAACGGGTCGGCCAGGTCGAGGTGGGTGGCGAACACCGACATGCCCCGTGACCGCAGCCGGCCCGCGACCTGCTCGCAGACCTGCGGCTTACGGCTGCCCATCAAGACCAGGTGGCCGGCCACCGCCAGCCGCGCCGCGGTGGCCCGCGCAACCGGTGACGACGCTTCGGTGATCACCACCGTTCTGGCGTGGCTCACCGCAGACGCCCGTCATCCTGGACTTGCCCGGCTAAGCTCGTGTAGTCAGCTACCTCGGGTGGGGCACTTGGAACCCCGGCCAGGGAACATGGCAGTGGCACCAAAACAGCGTGACACTTCGCCCTAGTTTTGTAAAGTTGCGGGTATGGACCAGACGTCGACGATCGAGGGCGACACCTCGACGCAGCAGCGGATCCTCGCGGCCACCGCTGAGATCCTCGGCCGCAACGGCAAGCGCAAGCTCAGCCTGTCCGACGTCGCGGTTCAGGCGGGGGTGTCGAGACCCACGCTCTATCGCTGGTTCGCCTCCAAGGAAGACCTGCTCTCGGCGTTCTCCAAGTACGAGCGGCACACCTTCGAAAGCGGTATGAGCGAGGCGACGGCGGGCCTCAGGGGCGTCGACAAGCTCGATGCGGCGCTGCGTTTCATCGTCGACTACCAACACTCCTACACCGGTGTGCGGATGGTCGACATCGAACCCGAGCACGTGATCACCCAGTTCGCCAGCGTCATCCCGCAGATGCGCGACGGTCTGCAGCGGCTGATCTCAGGCCCCAACGCCGCGGTAAAGGCGGCGACGGCGATCCGGGTTGCGTTCTCGCACTACATGATTCGCAGCGACGACGCCGACGAGTTTCTGGCCCAGCTGCGGCACGCGGTCGGGATCAAAGCCGCCGGCTGATGCACGCCGGCTAGTCGAACAGCACCGCGGCGTTCAGGTATCCGCTCGGGTCGAACGCCTTCTTCAGGGTCCGCATCGCGGCGATGTCTCCCGCGTCGCGGGACATGCCGAGATAGCGCCGTTTGCGGCTGCCCACCCCGTGCTCGGAGCTGACGTTGCCGCCGCTACCGGCGATCAGGTCCATCATCGCCGCGTAGAGCTCATGCTCCTGGGCTGCGCTGCAGCGCAAGACGTTCAAGTGCAGATTGCCCTCACCGATGTGCCCGAACAGCACGCCGACCGCATCGGCGGCACGCTGCTGCACCAGCGTCTCGGCGTGGCGGGCGAACCCGGGCACCGCGGACAGCGGCAGCGAGACGTCGAACTTCAGCGGCGGGCCGTACACCCCGACCAATTCGGCCAGCGACTCGCGGACCCGCCAAAGTCGTTGCTGCGCAGCCATATCGACACCCACTGCGGGCTCGCCGGACGCGCGGACGCCGTCCAACGCGTCGGCGAGCCGCTCGGTCGGGTCGAGGTCGGACGCCAGCTCCACCAGCAGCAGCCAGCGGCCGGGCACCGGCGGCGGCAGGCCGAGATGTTCGCCGGCCAGCGCACCGGCCCGGCCGTCGACCAGCTCGAGCGCCGCGATGCCGTCCAGGTCGCGAAACAGCCGCCCCGCGTCGACCAGGTCATCCAGGTCGTCGAAGCCGCAGACCGCGGTCACCCGGTGCGCCGGCTCCGGGTGCAGACGCAGGTCGAGCGCGGTGATGACGCCGAGCGTTCCCTCGGCGCCGACGAACAGCGACGGAAGGTCGTAACCGGTGTTGTCGGCGCGCACCCGCGAATGGCGTCGCACCACCGACCCGTCCGGTAGCGCCAGGTCCATGCCGATCACCTGGCTGCCCATGTTGCCGTACCGCACGGTGCGTAGTCCGCCGGCGTTGGTCGAGGCCATCCCCCCGACCGTCGCGGTGTCACGCGCGGCCAGGTCGACACCGAACACCAGCCCGGCTGCCCCGGCCGCGCGTTGCACCGCGCTCAGCGTCGCTCCGGCGCCGGCTTCGACGCGCCGCTCGGTCACGTCGACATCGCCGATCGCACAAAGCCTTTCGGTGGACAACAGCACGTCGTCGTTCTCGGGCACGGTCCCGGCGACCAACGACGTGCGCCCGCCCTGAATGGTCACGTGGGTGCCGGCCTCGCGGCACACCCGCAGAATCCCGGCGACTTCACCGGCTGAGCCAGGACGCACCAGGGCACAGGCCCGGCCGCGGTAGCGCCCGGTGTAATCGACGCTGCGGCCGGCCAGCACGTCGGGATCGGTGCTGAGATAGTTCACCCCTACCAGGGACGACAGCTGCTGCAGCACGTCCAAGGCCATGCCGTGGGTCTATCACACGCCCGACGACGATGCGGGCCAGACCAGCCCGAGACGGTGCCGGGGCTTCCACATCCGGCGAAAGACCGTGCAGGATGTGGTCATGCAGCGTGAAGATGTCTGGTTCAACTCCGGCGGCGACCGGATCAGCGCGTGGCTGTACCGGCCCGACGGCGACGGCGACACGCCCCTGCTGGTGATGGCGCACGGCCTGGGCGGGGTGCGCACGATGCGCCTGGACGCCTTCGCCGAACGCTTCGCGACCGCCGGTTACGCCTGCCTGGTGTTCGACTATCGCAACTTCGGCGACAGCGAGGGAGCACCCCGTCAACTGCTCGACGTCAAGATGCAGTTGCAGGACTGGACGGTGGCCACGGCGTTCGCCCGCACCCTGCCCGGCATCGACCCGCGTCGAATCGGGTTGTGGGGCACGTCTTTCAGTGGTGGCCACGTGATCGCCACCGCCGCACGGGTTCCGGGCATCGCGGCGGTGGTGTCGCAGTGCCCGTTCACCGACAGCGTCGCGTCACTGGGCGCGATCAACCCGCTGGTCAGTGCGCGCCTGACCGCGCTGGCGACCCGCGACATCGTCGCCTCCCGCTTCGGCGGCAGCCCGGTGATGGTGAAGACGGCCGGACATCCGGGCGAGGTCGCGTTGATGACCGCGCCGGACGCCTACCCGGGGTTTCTCAAGTTGGTGCCCGACGGTGTGGAGCTGCGCAACGAGGTCGCCGCGCGCATCGGGGTGAAGTTGCTGGCTTACCGCCCGGGCCGACTCGCGGCCAAGGTGCCGTGCCCGATCCTGTTCTGCATCTGCGAGTCCGACACCGTCGCGCCGTCCGGACCGACCCGCCGCTACGCCGCGACGGCGCCGCAGGGCGAGATAAAGCTCTATCCGGACGGACATTTCGACCTCTACGTGGGCGACGCGTTCGAGCGCGTGGTCGCCGACCAGCTCGAATTCCTGGCGCGCGTGCTGCCTACGTCCGGCGACGATGCAGAGCACGCAGTGCGATGAGGAGAAGCCGGACAATCAGACTCAGCGGATGACGCTGACACCACCGTCGACCGGAATCACCGCGCCGGTGATGTAGCTGCTGGCCCGGCTGGCCAGAAAGACCGCGATGCCCGCCATGTCGTCGGGTTGGCCGATCCGCTTCAGCGGAAACCCGGCGCCCACCGCGTCCGAACCGGCCGCGAGCAGCTCCTTGGTCATCCGGGATTCGAACAGGCCCGGCGCGATCGCGTTGACCAGGATTCGCGGCGCCAGTTCGCCGGCCAGATGCTGGGTGAGCATGTGCACGGCCGCCTTGCTGGCGCTGTAGGAGAAGTTGTCGCGCCCCCGTTCCGGCGGCACGATCCCGTCGATGCTGCCGGTGTTGATCACGCGTGCCGGATCGCCGTCGCTCGCGGCGGCGGTGAGCAACGGCACCAGCGCGCGGGTCAGCAGGAAGACACCCTTGACGTTGACGTTCATCACCTTGTCGAAGCCCGACTCGGGGAACTGGTCCAGCGGCGCTCCCCAGGCCGCACCGGCGTTGTTGAACAGCGCGTGGATCTTGTCTTCCCGCTCCGAGAGGTGAGCGAGGACGGCGTCGACCCCGTCGGCGGTGCCCAGGTCGGCCGGGATCGCCTGCACCGATCCCAGCGGCGACAGCTCGGCGACGGCCGCGTCCAACTCCGCCTCCTTGCGGCTGGACAGGTATACCGATGCCCCTGCCTGCAGGAGTCCGCGCGCGATCATCACGCCGATACCGCGGCCACCGCCGGTGACGACGGCGACCTTGCCATCGAGGCGGAACAGGTCGGTCATGGCGCGACGGCCTCCGCGCGGACAGTGCCCAGCGGCGACTCCACCCGGATCGCCTCGTCCCGGATCAGGCCACGCAGCAGCGCGGTGCTGAACTCGGCGGCGATCTCCTTGGCGCTGCGGCGTCCGCTCGGGCGCAGCCAGCGGTAGGCGCCCAGCGTCATTCCGATGTAGCCGAGGGCCAGCACGTGCGAGTCGCACTCGTAGAACTCGCCGCTGCTGATGCCGCGGTCGATGAGCCCGTGCACGTGCTCGTACACCTGGGTTTCCTTCTCGCGGACCGCGGCGACCTGCTCGTCGGTGAACCACTCGGTGATGTAGGGCTGCTCCTGGAAATACACCGCAGCGCCCTCGGGGTTGGCCGCGATCTGGTTCAGCAGCCGGACGGTGTACTGGTAGAGCGCCTCACGGGCCGACATGGTCGGGTCGTCGTGCACGGCGGCCAGGGTGCGCTCGGCGGCCTGCTGGTAGATGTCGTAGAGGATCAGCGACTTGCTGGCGTAATAGTGGTAGACGGTGGCCTTGTTCAGGCCGACCACGTCGGCGACGTCGTCCATCCGGGTGCCGTGATAGCCGCGGGCGGCGAATAGTTTGGTAGCCACTATCAGTAGCTCCTCGCGGCGGGTGAGCCCGTTCTCGGATGGCATGTCTTCTCGCTTCGGCAGTCCGGGGGCCGCCCGGAGTCAATCAACTGGTGGGTAGTCTAGGCAACACGACCGTTCGCTGTTGCGCGATGTCCGGTGGGACTAGACTTCAGACGAACCACGTGCCGAGTCGAGAGGTAGTCATGCAACCGGATCCCGATCCCAGCTACGACTTTTCCGACGAGCTCGAGTTCTACTTCAAATACCTGCCGTGGGGCTTGCGCGGTGTCACCGACGGCCAGGGTTATCCGCCGCCGGCCTACCCGCCCGTTTAAGCCTTCCAGCTAGCTCCGAGATCGACGCCCGCGCGACTGTGCGCGAGTACGTGTCACGCCAGCGTCGGTCTCGATGCCTTTACAGCGCCTTCAACTCCTCGGCCACTTCGGTCACCGACTTCTTCGCATCGCCGAACAGCATCGACGTCTGCGGCAGGAAGAACAGTGGGTTCTCGATCCCGGCATAGCCCGATGACATCGAACGCTTGAGCACGATCACCGCGCGCGACTCGTCGACGTTCAGGATCGGCATGCCGTAGATGGGTGAGCTCGAGTCGTTGCGAGCGGCGGGGTTGGTGACGTCGTTGGCCCCGATGACGACGGTCACGTCGGTGCGGCTGAACTCGCCGTTGACGTCGTCCATCTCCTTCATGGCGTCGTAGTCGACGTCGGCCTCCGCCAGCAGCACGTTCATGTGACCGGGCATGCGGCCGGCCACCGGGTGGATGGCGTACTTGACCTCGACGCCCTTCTCCTCCAGCAGCTTGGCCATCTCCTTGACGGCGTGCTGAGCCTGCGCGACCGCCAGCCCGTAGCCGGGCACCACGATCACCTGGTTGGCGTAGGCCATCTGGATCGCCACGTCGGCGGCCGAGGTCGACTTCACGGTGCCCTGCTCCGCTCCCGCGGGCCCGGCGGCGTCACCGGTACCGCCGAACGAGCCGAACACGATCGCCGGGATCGACCTGTTCATCGCGACGGCCATTAGGTTGGTCAAAATCGAACCCGAGGCGCCGACGATCATGCCGGCCACGATCATCGCGGTGTTGTTCAACGCCAAACCGGCTGCGGCGGCCGACAATCCGGTCATCGCGTTCAGCAGCGAGATCACCACCGGCATGTCGGCGCCACCGATCGGGAACACCACGAACAGACCCATCAGGCCCGCGAAGGCCAGCACCAGCACGATCCACCACATCGGCTGGCCCGGGTTCAGTCCGAGGTAGACAGCGACACCGATGGCGCCGATCAGCAGCGCGATGTTGGAGAGCTGGAACAGCTTCGCCGAGGCCACCAACCGCTTTTCCACATTCTTGGGGATCGACTCCTGCAGCTTCAGGAAAGCCACCAGTGAGCCCCAGAACGACACCGAGCCGATGATCGCCGCGAACAGCGAGCCGACAACCAGCGCGACGGTGGGTGACTGATCGGGCCGGAACACCGAAAAGCCCTTGGTCTCAATGAATTCCGACCACGCGATCAGCGCGACGGTACCGCCGCCGACGCCGTTGAACAGCGCCACCAGCTGGGGCATGGCGGTCATCTTGGTCTTCTTGGCCGGCGGCACGCCGAGCACCACACCGATCAACAGACCCGCGGCGATCAAGATCCAGTTGATCGACGCGGTGTCGCGCACCTTGATCAGCGTCGCGACCACCGCGATGCCCATACCGACCGCGGCGATCCAGTTGCCGCGCACCGCGGTCTTCGGCCCGGTCAGGCCCGACAGACCGTAGATGAACAGCGCGAACGCCGCGATGTACAGAACGTCCACCGCGTAGTCGACGTTTTCAGTGCTCACTTGGCAGCCTCCTTCGCGGTGACCGCAGTGTCGGCAGGGGCCTTGCGCGACTTGAACATGCCCAGCATCCGGTCGGTCACCAGGAAGCCACCGATCACGTTCAAGGTGCCGAAGATCAGCGCGATGAAGGTGATGGCCCGCACACCCCAGTTGGCGTCGGCAGGCAGCTCACCCAGTACCAGCAGCGCACCCAGGACCACGATGCCGTGAATGGCGTTGGTGCCCGACATCAACGGGGTGTGCAAGGTGTTGGGCACCTTGGAGATGACCGCGAAGCCGACGAACCCGGCGAGCACCAGGATTGCCAGGTTGGCCAACAGTTGGTCGTACATCTACGAGTCCTTCCCCGCCTGATGGTCCTGCTCCGCGGCGTCGCCGGCGCGCGTCACGCACGAACCGGCCACCACCTCGTCCTCGAAGTCCGGCGACAGCTTGCCGTCGGTGATCAGCAGGTCGAGCAGCGCGGTGATGTTCTTGCTGTAGAGCTCACTGGCGTGCTCGGGCATGGTGGCCGGCAGGTTCAGCGGCGAGACGATCGTGACGTCGTGCTTCACCACGGTCTGACCGGGTTCGGTGAGTTCGCAGTTACCGCCGGTCTCACCGGCCAGGTCGACGACGACACTGCCGGGCTTCATCGCCTCGACCGCGGCGGCCGTCACCAGTCGGGGTGCCGGCCGGCCGGGCACCAGCGCGGTGGTGATCACGACGTCGAACTTGGCGATGGCCTCTTCGAGGGCCTTCTGCTGCTGCGCACGCTCCTCGTCGGTGAGTTCACGGGCATACCCGCCCTCACCCGCGGCGTCGATTCCGAGGTTCAACCATTGCGCGCCCACCGAGCGCACCTGGTCGGCCACCTCAGGACGGACGTCGTAGCCGGTGGTTTTACCGCCCAGGCGCCTGGCCGTGGCCAGCGCCTGCAAGCCGGCGACACCGACCCCGAGCACCAGCACGGTGGCCGGCTTCACGGTTCCGGCCGCAGTGGTCAGCATCGGGAAAAAGCGGGTCGACTCCGAGGCCGCGACCAGGACGGCCTTGTAGCCCGCGACGTTGCCTTGCGACGACAGCGCGTCCATCGCCTGGGCCCGGGAGATCCTGGGGATGGCTTCGAGCGCGAACGCCTGCACACCGGCCTGCGTGAGCGCGCCGATCGCGTTCTCGGCGTTGCGCGGCGCCAGGAAACCGATCAGGGTCTGCCCGCTGTGTAGCTTGGCGACTTCCTCGGTGGTCGGGGGCGCGACCTTGACCACGATGTCGGCCGCCCACGCGTCTCCGATGGTGGCGCCGGCCTCGGTGTACAGGGAGTCGGGCAGCAGCGCGCGCTCGCCGGCGCCGGCTTCCACGACGACCGCCACACCGCTTTTCACCAGCGGTGCGATCACCTTGGGCACCAGCGCGACCCGTCGCTCGTCAGCTCCCGATTCGGCGACTACGCCGACCGTCGTCTGCGTTTCTGTCATGGCGTCCGCATCTACTTCCTGTACTTCCTACTCGCCGGTAGATCGGCAACAACCCTAACCTGACGGCCCGCCTGCGCCGCCTGCCTCCCCGAGGCGGCCGGCGTCGCGGGCGGCCGAGCTCACCAAAGTGGAAAGTCGCGGCCGTGTTCCTCAGCGGACCGCGGCCCGAAATAGCGGCGCTGCGACTCCTCGATCGCGACGTCGTTGATGCTGGCTTCGCGACGGGCCATCAAGCCGTCCGCGTCGAATTCCCACAACTCGTTGCCGTAGCTGCGCCACCACTGGCCGTCGGCGTCCCGGCATTCGTACTGGAAGCGGACCGCGATGAAGTTCTGGTGGAAGCTCCACAGACTCTTACGCAAGGCGTAGTCGAGTTCGCGCTGCCATTTACGGGTCAGGAACTCGACGATCGCATCGCGACCGACGACGTGCTCGCCGCGGTTACGCCATTGCGAGTCAACGGTGTACGCGCGGCTGACCCGGTCCGGATCCCGGGTGTTCCAGGCGTCCTCGGCGGCCTGAACCTTCTCGGCGGCGGTCTCTGGTGTGAACGGCGGCAACGGCGGGCGGATGTCGGTCATGACGTTCATCCTGCCCCCGGTGTGGCACCGGGGCGGGTGGCTTATCGTGGCGGTTATGGACTTCGCAATGTCAGCCAAAGCCAGCGACTATCACAAACGGCTGAGCGAGTTCATCACCGATCACGTCTTCCCCGCCGAGGCCGAATACGACAAGTACCGCGAGGAAGCCGGGCCGAAGGACCACACCGTTCCCCCGGTGATCGAGGAGCTCAAAACCAAGGCCAAGGCCGCGGGACTGTGGAATCTGTTCCTGCCGTCGGAATCCGGCCTGAGCAACCTGGACTACGCGCCGCTGGCGGAGTTGACCGGGTGGAGCTTGGAGATCGCCCCCGAGGCGATCAACTGTGCCGCGCCGGACACCGGGAACATGGAGACCCTGCACCTGTTCGCCACCGAGGAGCAGCGCAAGAACTGGCTCGAGCCGTTGCTCGCCGGCGAGATCCGCAGCGGCTTCTCGATGACCGAGCCCGCCGTCGCCAGCAGCGACGCCCGCAACATCGAGACGTCGATCGTGCGTGACGGCGGCGACTACGTGATCAACGGCCGTAAGTGGTGGACCTCGGGCGCGGCCGATCCACGCTGCAAGATCCTGATCGTGATGGGCCGCACCAACCCGGAGGCGGCCAGCCACCAGCAGCAGTCGATGGTGTTGGTGCCGATCGACACGCCCGGCGTGACCGTGGTCCGCTCGACCACCGTGTTCGGTTACCAGGACCAGCCCGGCCACTGCGAGATCATCTACGACAACGTCCGGGTTCCGGTCACCAACCTGCTCGGCGAAGAAGGCGGCGGCTTCGCTATCGCGCAGGCTCGGCTGGGCCCCGGCCGCATCCACCACTGCATGCGCGCGCTGGGCGGCGCCGAGCGTGCGCTGGCGCTGATGGTGCACCGGGCCAATACCCGCATCGCATTCGGCCGTCCGCTGGCCGACCAGGGTCTGGTGCAGCAGGCAATCGCCCAGTCGCGCAACGAGATCGACCAGGCCCGGCTGCTGTGCGAGAAGGCGGCCTGGACGATCGACCAGCACGGCAACCGGGCCGCCCACCTACTGGTCTCGCAGATCAAGGCAGTCGCCCCGCAGATGGCCTGCAATGTCATCGACCGCGCCATCCAGGTACACGGCGGCGCCGGAGTCAGCGATGACACCGTGCTGGCCCGGATGTACGCGTGGCAACGCGCGATGCGCATCTTCGACGGACCCGACGAGGTGCACCTGCGGACCATCGCCCGGTCCGAAATCGGCCGGGAGAAAAGCGCTTTCGCGGCGGCGGTCACCTAACGTGGTGACCGGGCTGCGAGATCTACAGGGAGCCTGGAACTTTCGCGACGTCGCCGACACCACCGGTGTGCTGCGACCCGGTCGGCTCTTCCGCTCCGGCGAGTTGAGCGAGCTGGCTGACGAGGGCCGAGACGAGTTGCGCCGCTTGGGTGTCACCGACGTCGCCGATTTGCGCTCGCGCAGCGAGGTGCTGCGGCACGGCCCCGGCCTGGTACCCGACGGAGTGGACATCCACCTGCTGCCGATCCCGGACCTGGCACCCGACGAGGCGAACCCGGACGGCGCGGCGCCGCACGAGCACGCATTCAAGCGCCTCTTCGAGGAGAAGCCGGACGGTGAATCGGTCAGCGACGCCGCCAGCCGCTACATGGTCGACGAATACAGCCGCTTCCCCACCTATCCCGGAGCCCGCGAGGCCCTGCATCGCATGGTGACCCTGCTGGGCGACGGCCGGACAGTGCTGGCGCACTGTTTCGCCGGCAAGGATCGCACCGGGTTCACGGTCGCGCTGGTGCTGGAGGCAGCCGGGGTGGGACGCGACGCGATCGTCGCCGACTTTCTGACCAGCAACCAGGCCGTGCCGCTGTTGCGGGAACGCATCCTCGACACGATCCGGGAGCGGGCCGACGTCGACATGACGCCCGAGCTGATGTCGACCACCGAAGCCCGCCTGTCCGAAGAGGTGCTCGGCGTTCGCGAGGAGTACCTCGATGCCGCGCGACGGACCATCGACAGCGACTTCGGCTCGCTCGACGGCTACTTCCGCAGTGCCGGTATCACCGACGCCGACGTCGACCGGCTGCGCGACGCGCTGCTGGGCTGAGACCCCCGGGTAAAGCCGACACCACCCTCCCCTCCGAGTGGCTGGGCCGTGTCGATGGCCGCTTGGTGCCACTGGGGGCGATGGGGTGCGTGATACGCGTCCGACTAGTTGGACGCGAAACTTAATTTTCCCCAACGAAAAGCTGTGTGTTTCTCAGACATATGAGTTCCATAGGCGTAGACATATGCCTAATACCCGCGCCGTCAGCCTCGTTGGAAAGGTCGCACAATGTCTGCTCGGAAGCTTCGTCTCATGGGTCTGGGAATGGTCGTCACCGCCGGCGCAGGGTTCTTGAGCCTGGCCGGCATGCTGAACGCCGGGGTCGCGCACGCCGACGGCGAGGACATCGGCCTGGTCATGGGCGGCAGCGGGCTGCCGATCCCTGGTTCCGGTTACGTACAGGCGGCCACCGGGCTCTACCTGAACCACATCTACCCCGGTGACATCACGAACTACTACGGAGCGACTGCGAACAACCCCTTCGGCGAGGGGCTCTTCACGCCCGAAGGCCTCTACCCGCTGACCGGCGTCCACACCCTGCCGCTCAACTACCCCTCCGGCGGTGAGCTCGGTCTTCCCACCAATGCCACCTCGGTCGGTCAGGGAATCACGATCCTTGCCAACCAGATCGAGGCCAATGCCGCGAACGGCGACGTCTCAACGGTGTTCGGTTACTCGCAGAGCTCCACGCTCGCCGGTCTGACCATGGAACAGCTGAAGGCCGACGGGGTGAGCCCGGACATGGTCAAGTTTCTGTTGCTCGCCGACCCGAGTAACCCGAACGGCGGGCTGCTGTCGCGTTTCGACGGCTTCACCGACATGTCCGGCAACACGCACTCGCTCGAGCTGAACCTGCCCAGCCTCGGTGTCTCGTTCGACGGCGCCACCCCCTCCGACGACTACGTCACCTCGATCTACTCGATCCAGTACGACGGCTTCACCGACTTCCCGAAGTACCCGATCAACCTCCTGGCCGACCTCAACGCGTTCCTGGGCATCCAGCAGATTCACGGCCACTACCTCGACTTCCCGCTCGACGGCAGCGGCCCGAGCCCGACGGACATCGCCAACGCGATCCTGCTGCCGGGCTCGGCCAGCCTGGGAGACACGGACAGCCTGACCGACTACTACATGATCACCACGCTCGGCGGTGAAGACGTCACCCCGCCGCTGGTCGCGCTGTTGCCCGCGCCGCTGCAAGCACTGCTCGGGCCTGACCTGACGTACCTGATCAACCTCGGCTACGGCGACGGCTCGACCGGTTACTCGGTGGACGTGGATTCACCGGCCGACGTGAACACGCCGTTCGGACTGTTCCCCGACGTCAGCCTGTCCGACATCTTCAGCAACCTGGCCACCAAGACCCAGGAAGGCATCACCGCATTCGAGGCCTACCTGGCGGCGCCCCCCGACGTCACTCCGGTGGTCGACCCGAGCACGTCCGGACTGGACTTCTCCGCGTTCCTGACCAACCTGGCGACCGACCCGAGCGGAACGTTCACCGAGTTCATCAACGCACTGACCACCGCGTCCTCGGCGGCCTACTCCACACTGCTGCCCACTGCGGACATCATCAATGCGCTGCTGACCAGCGTGCCGGCCTACGACCTCTCGCTGTTCAGCGCGAACATCGCGACCGGTGATTTCGTCGACGCCATCGGCCTGCCGATCGCGGCGAACACCGCAGTGTTCACCCTGGCCGCGGGCTTCGAGCTGGAGGTCATCCAGAGCGCCGCAGCGCAGATCCAGGACGCCTTCTCGGGTCTGTTCTCCTAACCGCCGAACGAGAAAGGCGCCGCGACCCAGCGAGGGGGCGGCGCCTTTCTTTCGTTCAGGTGCGGATCAGCGGATCGAGAAGTTGGCCGCCTTCGCCGCGGACAGGTCGTCGATCTCGCCCCAGTGCGAGGCGATGTCGTCGACCGACGGCGGGGTCTTGAAGGTGACGCCCTCGTTCTGGAACAGCGCGGTGCGCTGCACCTTGCCGCCGCCGACGATGAAGATCGAGCCGCTGTCGGGCACTTCCTCGGTCACCAGGTAGGCCACCACCGGCGCGACGAACTCGGGCGTCAGGTTCTGCAGCACCTCGGGCGGCAGGATGTCCTCGGTCATCCGGGTGGCGGCGATCGGGGCCAGCGCGTTGGCCTTGATGTTGTACTTGGCGCCTTCCTGGGCGAGCGTGTTGATCAGGCCGACCAAGCCGAGCTTGGCCGCGCCGTAATTGGCCTGGCCGAAGTTGCCGAACAGCCCGCTGGTGGAGGTGGCGACCAGCACGCGGCCGTAGCTCTGCTCACGGAAGTGCGGCCAGGCGGCCCGGACCACGTTGTAACCGCCGTAGAGGTGCACCTTGAGCACCGAGTCCCAGTTCTCGAACGACATCTTGTGGAACGTGCCGTCGCGCAGGATGCCGGCGTTGCTCACGACGCCGTCGATTTTGCCGAACTCGTCGAGGGCGGTCTTGATGATGTTCTCGGCGCCCTCGGCCTCGGCCACGCTGTCGTAGTTGGCAACCGCACGTCCACCGGCGTCTTTGATCTCCTTGACGACGTCGTCAGCCATGTTGTGTCCAGCGCCGGTGCCGTCACGCGAGCCACCGAGGTCGTTGACGACGACGCTGGCGCCTTCCTTGGCGAGGGTCAGCGCGTATTCGCGACCCAGGCCGCCGCCGGCTCCGGTGACGACGACAACGCGATCCTGCACTCCGGGCATTACGTTCCTTTCGGTTTGGCTACTCGAATTCGGCCGGTCAGAACAGCCGGCGCGCCAACTTCCACGCCTTCTCTGTATACGGCGGGTAGATGAAGCTGGCGATGTCGGGTCGGGTCGGCTTGGTCAGCACCGACTTGCGGTGGCTGAACTCCTCGAAGCCGAACTTGCCGTGGTAGGCACCCAGGCCGGACGGGCCCACGCCGCCGAAAGGCAGCTTGTGGGTGGCGAAGTGGAACAGCAGGTGGTTGACCACCATGCCGCCCGCCGGCACCTCCTTGATCACCCGCTCGCGAACGGCCTTGGCCTTGGTGAACAGGTAGGCGGCCAGCGGCTTGGGCCGCGAGTTGACGAATGTGATTGCCTCGTCCAAGTTTTGGACGGTGACGATCGGGAGGATCGGCCCGAAGATCTCGTCGGTCATCAACGGCTCGTCGGCCGCGGGATCCACCACGACCGTCGGCTGGATGTTCAGCTTCGACGGGTCCGAACCGCCGCCGATGGCGACCTGACCCTGCGTGGCGGCGAGGGCGGCAGTGAGCCGATCGAAGTGCCGCTCGTTGACGATTCGCTTACCGCCAGAAGCGTTTTCGGCTTCGAAGCTGGTGACGGCCTTCTGGATCTCGGAGACGAGCTGGTCCCGGATCGGCGCCTCGACCAGCACATAGTCCGGCGCGATGCAGATCTGGCCCGAGTTGATCAACTTGGTCCACGCGATGCGCTTGGCGGCGACCTTGATGTCAGCGTCCTTGGACACGATCACCGGACTCTTGCCGCCGAGTTCGAGGGTCACCGGGGTGAGATGCTTGGCCGCTCCCTCGTACACCTTGCGCCCGATCTCGGTGCCACCGGTGAACAACAGATGGTCGAAACCCTGCGCGATGAGTTCCTGGCTGACCGACCCGTCACCCTCGATCACCGCGATCGCGTCGTTGTCGAGGTAGCGCGGCACCAACTCGGCCATCAGCGCCGACGACGCGGGTGCCACCTCAGAAGGCTTGAGCAGCACCGTGTTTCCCGCCGCGATGGCGCCGGCCGCGGGGCCCAGCGTCAACGCGAAGGGGAAGTTCCACGCGCCGATGATCAGCACAGTTCCGTAGGGCTCGTATTCGACGAAGCCGCGCCCGGGCAGCTGCGACATCTCCAGCAGCTTGTGGCGGCGCTTGGCCCACTTGCCCACGTTCTTCGCCGCGTAGGCGGCCTCACCGCTGGTGCTGGCGACGTCGGCGAGCCACGCCTCGAACGGCGAGCGGCCGAGATCTTTTTCCAGCGCCTCGGCGACCTTGGCCTCGTTCTCGATCATCAGTCGCTCGAGTGCGCGCAGTTGCTGCTTGCGCCACTCGATGTTTCGGGTGCGGCCGGTGGCGAACGTTTGACGCAACCGCGCCACGGTCTTTGCCACGTCAGAGCCGGATTCCGGCGTCGTGGGTGCAACCGGATCAGTGATTTCGGTGGTCATGGGGATCCCTTCCTCGACCGGCGAAATCCCAATCCTAATCAACCACCCGGTTGGGCAACAGGTCCCCTCGGCGCGCGCACTGTCGTGCGTTCGCGGCCCCTCAGACGCGTTCGGCGGTCACGAACTGCGAGAACGCATCCTTGTCGTCGCCCGACGGCACGCCCTCGACCCAACGATTCAATCGGCGCATCTCGTCGCCGGAGTTCTGCGCGGTGGCCCGCCAGCCGTGGTCGTTGAGCCAGGTCGCGACGTCAGCGCGAGCGTCGTCCTGGTAGATCAGGTCCTGGATGTCGATGTTGCGCTCGATGCCGAGTTCCGCGGCCACCCGGTCGAGCCGCTCCCGCATCTCCTGGCGCCGCTCGTCGGAGTGGTTGGCCGCGGTCTCGGCGGCGATCCGGCTGCCCGGCGCGCTCAACTCGCCGATCTGGGTGAACAACCGGTCCTGGGCGTCGGCGGGCAGATACATCAGCAGGCCCTCCGCCAGCCAGGCAGTGGGCACCTTCGGGTCGAAACCGGCCGCGACAAGCGCCGCCGGCCAGTCCTGGCGCAGGTCGATTGCCACCTCGCGGCGGTCGGCCGAGGGCGTCGCGCCGTGCGCGGCGAGTGTCGCCGCCTTGTACTCGAGCACCTTGGGCTGGTCGATCTCGTAGACGGTGGTGCCGGCCGGCCAGTCCAGCCGGTAGGCGCGCGAGTCCAGACCGGACGCCAGGATCACCACCTGGCGGATGCCCGCCTGCACCGCGCCGGCGAAGTGGGCGTCGAAGAAGTGGGTGCGCACCGCCTGGTATCCGCGCATGTGCTCGAAGATCGCGGCGGCTTCGGCGTCGATCTCGGCCACCTTGTCCAGCAGGTCGCTGTCGAGCATCTTCTCCCAGACCCCGGTGCCGGCCTCGTTGACAAGGATCTTGGCGAACGGGTCGTGGATCAGCGGGTCAGGCTTGTCGGTTTCGGCGGCACGAGCCGCGGCCACCATGACCGCCGTGGTGCCCACGCTTTCGGTGATGTCCCAGGTGTCGTCATGGCTGCGTAGGGCGCTCATCGCGGTTCTGCCTTCGGTAGGGGGTGGAAGAGAATCAACGTGCGCCGAGCTCGGCGCTCAACAGTGTGGTGGTGAAGGCCTCGTCGGCCAGATCGTCGGGAATCGCCCGACCGAGTCGGGCCATCTCGTCGGCATTGCGGACGGCGTCGACGCGCCAACCGTGCTCGCGCAGCCAGTCCGCGGCGTCCGCTCGATCGCCTTCCTGATAGGTCAGCGTCTCGACGTTGATGTCCAACCCGAGACGCTGCCGCATCCGGTCGAATCGGGCCCGCCGAGCCACCCGACGCGATTCGCTGTCCGCGGCGCCGAGACTGAACGCTTCGACGGCCACCCGGCTGCCGGGCGCGCTCAGGCTGGTGAGGATCTCGAACAACCGATCCTGGGCCTCGGCGGGCAGATACGGCAGCAGACCCTCCGCCAGCCACGCCGTCGGCACGCCCGGGTCGAAGCCGGCCGCCGTCAGCGCCGCCGCCCAGTCCTCCCGCAGGTCGACCTGCACGGTCCGACGCTCCGCCGTCGGCTCGGCACCGGCCGACTCCAGCGTGGCCGTCTTGTAGGCGACGACTTGCGGTTGGTCGATCTCGAAGACGGTGGTGCCGTCGGGCCACTCGAGCCGGAAGGCGCGTGAGTCCAGCCCGGCGGCCAAGATGACCACCTGCCGGATGCCGGCAGCGGCGGCGTCGGCGAAGTAGGAGTCGAAGTAGTGCGTGCGCACCGCCTGGTAGTCGATGGCGAGCCGGTGCGCGCGGCGCCCGTGGTCGTCGTCGCCGATCCAGTCCAGCGACGTCGCCAGGCGTTCCCACGGCTGCCCCGCGGTCGATACCAGCAGAAAGGCGTATTGGTCGCGGATCAGCGGGTCGGCGGATCCGGTCTCGACGGCACGGGCAGCGGCAACGCTCAGCGCGGTGGCGCCCACACTTTCGGTGATGTTCCAGCTGTCGCCTTCGGACCGAATGGAGTTCGCGTTGTGCAGACCAGTCATAGCGTCACCATGTTACCTAGTAAGTTAGGCAACCTATATGGTTGTGTGCGCTACGTCACGCAACCGGGTCGGGCGGCCGGGTCAGGCTGCGGGCCAGCAACGTTTTCAGCTGGTCGGTGATGGTGTCGAATTCGTGCCGGCTGGCGACGAACCCGGCGTAGAAGCCGACACCCAACAACACGGCAAGCAGCATCTCGGTCAGAGCCGAGGCATTGGTGTCGGCGTTCAGCTCGCCGCTGGAGATTCCGTCGTTGATGGCCCACAACAGAAATGTGCGAGTAGTGCTGACGGAGTCGGCGGTGGGCCGGCTCAGTTCGGGATGCCGCTGGGACTCCAGCGTCGCGGCGATCAGGAAGGCCGACGCCGCATGGTTTTCCAGTTCGGCCTCGAGGGCGCCCTCGATGAATGCCGACACCCGGCCGGTCAGGGTTGTCTCACTGCGCGCCCGTTGAGCACTTGCAGCTACGACGGCGTTATTGGTCTCTTCCAGCACCTGCCAGTACAGAACGCGCTTGTTCGCGAAGTAGTGGTTGATCGCGGGCCGGGTGAGGTCGGCCCGGACCGCGATCGCCTGAAATGTGGCTGCGTCGTAGCCCCGTTCGCTGAAAACCTCACGGGCCGCGCGCAGGATGCGCTTACGCGTCTCAGCCGCCTTTGCTGCTGGGGGGCGACCCGGCCCCCGGCTCGCGGGCTGTACCACCGTTTGATTGTGCCATATGTCACACCTACGCCCGTCACATAAATTCGCTCGCCTGTTAGCTGACGGCTACCTCGGCCGGTGCGGGGTCAGCCCGCCGACCGGCACAACTCCGAACGAACCGGCCTGGTAGTCCTCGAGCGCCTGGATCACCTCGGCCCTGGTGTTCATCACGAACGGGCCGTAGTGGAACACCGGCTCACGAATCGGCCGACCGCCCAGGATCAGCACCTCCAGCGCAGGGACCCGCGAGTCCTGGGCCGAGGCCGCGTCGATGGTGATTCGGTCGCCGGGCCCCAGCACCGCAAGCTGGCCCTGCTGGATCGGGTGCGACACCGGCCCCACCGACCCACGCCCGGACAGCACGTAGACCAGCGCGTTGTAGTCCCGATTCCACGGCAGGCTCAGTCGAGCCCCGGGTTGAATTGTCGTATGGGCCAAGGTGATTGGGGTGTGCGTAACACCCGGCCCGTGGTGACCGTCGACCTCGCCGGCAATGACGCGGATCAGCGCGCCACCATCCTCCGATGACAGCAGAGCGACATCGCCACCTTCGATGGCCTGGTACCGGGGCGTGGCGAACTTGTCTTTCTTCGGCAGGTTGACCCAGAGCTGGATCCCGTGGAACAGCCCACCGCTTTCCACCAATTCGGCCGGCGGCGTTTCGATGTGCAGAATTCCCGCCCCGGCGGTCATCCACTGGGTGGCACCGTCGGCGATCAACCCGCCGCCACCGTGCGAGTCCTGGTGAGCGAAGCGGCCGTCGATCATGTAGGTGACGGTCTCGAAACCGCGGTGCGGGTGCCAGTCGGTGCCCCGGGGCTCGCCGGGCTGGTACTCCACCTCGCCCATCTGGTCCATGTGGACGAACGGGTCCAGCGCGGCGCTGTCGACCCCGGCGAACGCGCGGACCACGGGAAAGCCTTCGCCTTCGTGGCCGCGCGGGCCGGTGGTGATCGAACGGACCGGGCGCTCGGTGTCGAGCGGACCGGCTGCGGACAGCCTGGTCAAGGTCAATGTGTCTGCGGTGACGGCGGGCATCTGGGGCCTCCTCTGAAGTGGATACCCGCTATAACCGGACCGCGGTCCGATTATTCCGCCCGTCGTTGGGCAGCGCGATTAACGCGAGCTGTCCGCCGCGTCCTTCTCGCTGGACGCGCCCTGATGGGTCAGCCCACCGCCGGCATTCTCCAAATGCGCACGCACGAACCACTGGAACTTCTCCAGTTCCGCGGCATGGTCGATGAGGATGTCCTGGGTGACCGGGTCCAGCTTCTCGGTCTCACTGATGCCCTTGCGGGTGTCTTCGATGACGCCGTTGTAGACCAGGTCGAGGGCGGCCAGATGCGCTTGCACGGTGTCACGACCCACCGAGTAGTCGTCCCACGTACGGTCTTTCAGGATCGCCCCCGGCGTGCCTTGCGGTGATCCACCGAGCGTGGCGATGCGTTCGGCCACCTCGTCGGCGTACCCGCGCACCAGATCGACCTGCGGGTCGATCATCTCGTGCACCCCAATGAAGTTGGGGCCCACCACATTCCAGTGCACATGCTTGAGGGTCAGGTGAAGGTCGTTGTAGGTGCTCAACTGCTTTTGCAGCAGATCGGCAAGCGCTTCACCTTGCTTGTCGGTCAGTCCGGGGACGGTGAATTGAGTCATGGGCGGCGGGTACCCGATGACCGCGGCGAATAACCACCGCGAATCAGATCGCGCGGATGTCCTGCACCGGCAGCCGTGCGCCACGGCGGGGCTCGTAGGCGAGTCCGCTGGCGTAGAGCAGTTGGACCACCCGGTGGCGGTGCGGGCGCATCGGCTCCAGGAGTTCGACCATCGCGGCGTCGTCGATCGGATGCCCGAGCAATGTCCAGCCGATCATCTTCGACACGTGGTAGTCGCCGACCGACAGCGCATCGGCATCGCCGAATGCTCGTTGCGCCGTCTCGGCCGCAGTCCAGATGCCGACGCCGGGCAACGACATCAATGCGTCGCGAGCCCGCTCGGCCGGCCAGGAGGTGAGCCGCTCCAGCGCGGATGCCCGCTGGGCGCATCCGACAACGGTGCGGGCCCGACCCGGATCGACGTTGGCGCGATGGAATTCCCAGGACGGGATCCGCCGCCACACCTCGGCCGGGGGCGGCACCCGCATCCGCTCCGGCGCGGGTCCGGGTGCCGGAGTCCCGAATTTGGTCACCAGCAGTCGCCACGCCCGGAAGGCGTCCTTGCCCTGCACCCGCTGCTCGATGACGGCCGGGATCAAGGCCTCCAGCACCCGGCCGGTGCGGCCCAGTCGCAGATGCGGCACGCGCCGGTGCGCTTCGGCGACAATCGGATCGGTCGGTGCGAAGCCGGACGGGTCGTCATCGGCGCCGAGCATCGCCGGGAGCGCATCGAGAAACTCGGCGGCGCCGATCCCCCAGGCCGTGCAGTCGACCGTGTCGGGCGCCGAGCGCCTGAGCCGCGCGGTCACAGCGCCGCTGTGCAGCAAACTCGTTCGCCAGATCGCGCCGTCCTCGGCGATCTGGAAACACGGGTCACCGGGACCCCTGCGCAGCGGGAAGAGGGTGTTCCTGGGACTGACGGGTCCGGGGAAGGTCACCGTGCGAGTGCTACTCACCATGGGCTCCCGCCGCGTACCGCAACTGCTCGATTCCGTCGATCATAGGTCCGGCCGGGAATGGGCGTCACTGTCCGCGACATCATTGACCGGCAACTGACTCCTCCGTCAGGATGACGATGTGACCACGCCCTTCGACGACCCGTCCGCCGAGTTGGCATGGATGTTCCTACAGTGCCTGTCCGACGACGGCGACATCGACGAGTGCTTCGACCTCCTCAGCGACGACTTCACCTACTGGAGCATCGTGACCAGGGATTCGCTCGACAAAACCGCGTTGCGTCACGAGGTCGAGCGGCGCAAGAACCTGGTCGAACTGGACCTGGATTTCATCCAGTGCTTCAACGACGGCGAGAGTGTCGTGATCGAGGCCGAAGCCGACGGCGAGACCGCCGACGGGGTGCACTACAACAGCCCGGCGGTCTTCATCTTCGAGACCCGCGACGGGCTGATCGCCTCGCTCCGCGAGTACAGCGACACCCAGTTGACGGCCCACGTCTTCGGGCCACGGACGGCCTAGTCGACCGTGATCTCGGCTTTGTCGGGATAGAACGCGACGTGGCCGGCGATCGGCGCCACCGCCGGGAACGGCTGCTCGTAAAACCAGATCGCGTCCTCGACGGTGTCACCGGCGGCGGTGGTCACGCTGTAGTACGCCGCTTCGCCCTTGAAGGGGCAGTAGGTATTGGTGTCGGTGCGCGTCAGCACGCCGTGCACGACGTCCTTGTACGGGATGTACTGCACCGCAGGATAGGTCGACTCCTGCAGCTGCAATGCGTCGTTGGTGTCGGCAACGACCTCGCCGCCGATGCGAACGACCACGTGCCGTCCGGTCGGGTTGATCGTGATCGGATGCTCGGCGGTCGGTTCCAGAACGGGTCGACTGGTCATGGCGACGTCTCCTCAGATGCGAATAGCTGATTCAACACCGCGGGGCGCACAAGATTCCCGATTCCACTCAGCCGGCCGGCGCGAGCATGTCCTTCCACCCGTTGTCGCCGGTGTGGCGGGAGTCTTCGAGTGAGTACTTGGCGCCGTCGGGTCCGAACACCTCGCCGCTGGACGGCAGGTAGATCGCGCTCGGGCTGGCCGGCGTGTACACGCACGGGTTGGGCTGCTGGCCGTTGCAGCGCACGGATCCCGAACCGGGCCGCTGCAGTGGGTCGTTGGTCAACTCGGGTGACTTCGGCAGCCGGTCGGCCGGGGCGGGGTTCATGCCGTTGTTGACCGACGGCGCCGGGATCACCCGCCCGGGGTCGACCGGTTGGTCGCAGCGGGCGCCCGGTGCCGGGCAGTTACGGATCTGGTCGGGAGATCCGTACCAGGGGTTGGTTCCCAGCGGAACATAGGGCTTGCCGTCGCGGCACTCCTTCGGCGTCGCCCTGCGCTTGCCGGGAAAGTCGGCGCACGGATAGTTGCGGGCGCCGCGCACGTCATTGGCTTGGGTGTCTTGCGGGATCTTGCAATAGGTTCCGGCCGGCAGCGGCGCCACGCTGGTATCAGCCGGTGAACGCCACTCCGAGGCCGGCAGGAATCCGGTCAGGCACGGCGGCGGGTTGTTCAGCGACAGGTTCAGGTTCAACAGCACCGATCCCGGCGCCGACGCGATCAGCGTCTGGGCCACCGAGCCGACCTCCGGCAGGAACACCAGCAACTGCTCGAGCCCTTTGTTGTAGCGCTTGAGCATGTCCGCCACGACTTCCAGATTGGCGATGGTCTGCGGCAACGACTCTCGGACGTCGCTGAACACGCTGTTGACCTGATCGGCGGTCGGTGCGCCCTTGGCCAGCACGTTCTGCAGGTGCGGGTCGTTGTCGGCGATCTGGGCGGTCAGCACTTTGAGGTTGCGTGACCACTGCGCGATCGAGTCACCGGAATCCACCTGGCTGTCGATGATCGGCGCCGCGTTGGCGATGATGTCGTCGACGTCGGACAGATTGGCCTCGAAGTCGCCGACGATGGATTGGGTCGAGTCCACGAGCCGTTGCAGTGCTGGCCCCAATCCGCCTACGGCAAGCGATGTTTCATCGAGTAGCGACGCGATCTTCTGCTTGGGCAGGACGGACAGGCTGCGGTTGGCAGCGTCGAGGGCGGGTCCGATCTCGCTGGGCACGGAGCCCTTGGTGATGGTCTGGCCCGGCGCGAAGAACTTTCCCGGGTCGCCGGTCGACACCAGGTCCACGTACTGCTCACCGATCGCCGATACCGAGTGCACATTGGCCGACGCGTCGACCGGAATCTTGTAGCGATCGTCGATGCTCAGGGTCGCCCGGACCCCGTGGGCGGTCGGCTCGACCTTGGTGACGCGCCCGATCTGGATTCCCCGGTACGTCACGTTGGACGTCCGGTACAGCCCGCCCGATGCCGGCAGCTCTGCGATCAAGCGATATTGGCCGACACCGAGCTGACTCGGGATGCGCAGGTAGAACCAGCCGAGTGCGATCATCGCGGCTAATGTCAAGGCGGCGAACACAATCAGCTGATTGCGGATGAATCGGGTCAGCATCGCATCACTCGCCTCGCTCCACCGGTGCATCGGCCGGGTTCGGCGTGAAACGGACGTCGGGCACCATCGTCGACGGATCGCGACCCCAGGACTGCTCGAGAGCGCGCAACGCTCCGGAGAACCCGGTGCCGGTGAAGATCGCGTTGTCGACGGTGCTCAGCGTCAGGTCGAGTGCACCGGAGACGTTGATGTAGTCGCCGCGAACGATTTTCGGCACACTGTCGATGTTGAACGGTGGCGACAGCAACAGCATCAGGGCGTCGACCAGATACGGCGCCGACCGGCCGAGTTGCTTGAGCGGGCGTTGCAACTCCTGAAGGTCCTGATGCAGGTCGCCTCGGGCGGCGCGGAATGTCTGATCGGTGACGTTGCTGACGCGGCCGACCGCCTCGACGGTCTCGGCGAACAGGTCGCGCTGCTTGTTGAAATGCTCGACCAACGGCGGGAATTCGGTGAGCGCACGATCCAGTGTGTCGGCACGTCGCGCGGCGAAGCCGAGCAGTCGGTCGGTGGAGTCGATCGCCTGCCGGATGTCGTCGCGCTGCTGATTCAGCTCTCGGGCGAAAACGTCCAGCTTGCCGAGGAAGTCGCGGATCTGTTGGGCCCGGCCGGCCAGAATCTTGTACACCTCGTTCTGGATGACCTCGAGATTGGGGATGCCACCGCCGCGCAGCACCATGGCGAGGCTGGCGAGTGTCTGCTCGGTCGAGGGATAGGTCGACGAGTTTCGCAGCGCGATGGTGTCGCCGGCTTTCAGCAGCTGCGGCGACGGGTCGGGCGGCGCCGCCAGTTCGATGTGCTGGGAACCCAGCAGGCTGGTCTGGCCGATCTTGGCGGTGGCGTTCTTCGGCAGCCGCACACCCTTGTCCAGGTCCACGGTCAACGTGGCGACCCAGTTCCTCAGGTCGATCGAGCGAACCGTGCCGACGAAGACGTCGGCCACCAGTACGCGACTGTTTCCGTTCAGCGCCATCGTGTTCGGCATCTGGACGAAGATCTGGTAGGAGCCCGGCCCGCTACCGGGGCCGCCGGGGAGCGGCACGTTGGCGATGCCGCGCCAATTGCCGCACGATGTCAGCACGACCGCGGCCGTCAGCACCGTCAGCGTCTGCCAGAGCCGGCGGCCGATCCGCCGCGTCGCGCGCAACGCGCTCGTCGCGCGCCTCATCGGTTGCTGGTTCGGCTTGCTCCTCGCGCGCAACGCGCTCGTCGCGCGCCTCATCGCCCCGGCCCCGGTGCGCCTGCTTCCGCCGCGCCGAGCGCAGGACCGGGCGCCGGTGACGGCAACGGCTGCGGATACCACGGCGGCGGCAGCGGGTTGTTCTCGTCGTAGGCGTTCGGCGGTCCGGTCATGGTGTGCCCGAGCGGAGGCGGGGGAATGTCGGGTCCACCCATCAGCTCGGCCAACGACGCGGCCGTCAGCAGATTCTTGGTGGCCGGCTGGACCTGCACGCCCTGCATACCGGGCGCCACGATCCAGCCCGGCTCCGAATTGCGGTGCGACCACTGGGTATCCGGCGAGAAGATGCCCGGCACGGTGGTGTCCTTGAAACCGGGCGGTGGCTGCAGACGGGGTTCTGAGTAGGCGATGTTCTTCGGCAGCGCGTCCGCGGTGCTGAACAAGTTGATGCCGTAGGGGAAGTAGTTGAACTTGATCGCGTCCAGCACCGGCGCCAGATATTGCGCGCACAGCTCCGCCGAGTCCTGGTAACCGAGTCGGCTGCCGGACTGGATCACGCTGCAGATGAACTCCATCGGGTTGGCGAAGTTGACGAATGCGGGCACCCCGGTCAATCCGCCGTGCGCCGGTTCGTAGATCCCCAGCACGTTCGCGGCCATGTTCGGCAGGATGTGCAGTGCGGTCTCCAGTCCGTCACGCGGCTCGGGTTGCATGATCGCGGTGGTCAGGTCGCCGAGATTGTTGATGTCGTGGGTCAAGGCATCACGGTTCTCGGCGAGGAATCCCTGCGCGGTCGACAGCAGGCTGTCGGTATCCCGAATTGCGTTGGCGGCAGACTGATCTGAGCTGACGAGATTGTCGGTCAGCTGGTCGAGATCCTTGTTCAGCGCGACGAACTGCTGATCGTCCTGGTGCAGCGCGTTGACGAACATCGCCAGGCTCTTCACGACCGCGAAGAAATCGCCGCGCCCCGCGTCCAACGTGCCCAGCGCATCGGACAGGCTGTTCAGCGTCGTGTTGATCTGCTGCCCTTTGCCGGCCAGCCCGTCGGCGAAGGCCTCGATCACGTCGCCGAACGGCCCCTTGGGCTGGTCCGGGGTCGGCCCCAGCTTGTCGATGATGTGGGTGACGCTGTTGCGCAACTCATCCCATTCCACCGGCACCTGAGTGCGCTCGATCGGGATGACCGCGCTGTCGGCCATCACCGGCCCACCCTTGTACGGAGGTTCCAGTTGAATGCTTCGCGATGCCACCAGGGTCGGGTTGAGCACCACTGCCGACGCATTGGCGGGCACCTTGTACTTGTTGCGGTAGTGGAACGTCACCTTCATCCGGTCGCCGGTGGGCTCGATCTTGTCGATCGCTCCGACCCGGATGCCCATGATCTGGACCTTGTCGCCGGTGTACAGGGCGTTGACGGCCGGAAAGTAAGCCACCACTGTGTTGTTGGTCAATTTTTCGTAGAGCTGCCAACCCGCTGCTGCGGCAACGAGTCCCACGATGATCGCCAGTGACCCAATGACGGCCGCGGTCTTCGAGACCTGCGGCAGGCGCAGTTTGCGAATGTCGAAGATGGTGCTCATGGTCCGCTATCCCCCGTTTCCGCCGGGTGTCAGGAAAGGGGCCGGGAGCTGCGGTCCGGGGCCGGGCGGTGCCGCTGGGCCCGGGGGGAGCGCCGGCGCGAACGTCGACTGAGCCGAAGGCGGCCCGGCAGGCTGCAGGCCCTCACGGCGTGCTCCAGGCGGTGCATCGGGCGGCAGCGGCACCGGAGTACCCGGCACGTTCGGCGCCGGCTGGCCGTGCACCCCGGCATCCGGCACACCCGGGGACGGCTGTGGGCCGTTCGGGTTGGGCCGCGACGAAAGCACATCGGGCAGTGCCGGATACGGCCCGTTGGGCCCGAACGGGCCCAGACCCTGGTCGACCCCAGCGCACGGCAGCGGGTTGCCCGGCCGCGGTGACATCTCCGCGGGGGGTGCATACGAGCACGGGCTGCCCGGTGCCACCGCCGGCCCGGGATGGTCCGGGGTCCCTTCGAGCACCGGGGGCGCGGGCGGGGGTGCACCGTTGGCGAACCGCTTGCCGTTCGGGTCGGGGTACCGGAAGGCCGGCAATCCTGCACTGCGCCAGAAGTTCTCCGGGTCGATACCGCGCTTCTTGAACGCCGCGTCAACCCACGGCTGCATGATCTGGTACGGCAGCAGGTTACCGATCATCACCTTGAAGAACGGCCCGGAGCCGACCGCCTCACTGAGAGCCGCGGTGTAGTTGCGCAGTGTATTGAGCACGGACACCAGGTCGTTCTTGTGTTGGGCCAGCACATCGGTCACGCCGTGCAACTGCTCGAGCAGATGGTGCAGATTCGGGTTGTCGTGGATCAACCCCTGCACCTGCGTCGAGAACGCCGACACGTTGGTCAGCAGTGCCGCGATGGCTTTGCCGCGCTCGTTGAACGCCGCCAGCAGCGTCTGGGTGTTGCGCAGCAGTGAGTTGATCTGCTTACTGCGGTCACCGAGGACGCCCGCCACCTTCCTGGCCTCGGCCAGGAGGTGTTTGAGCTCCTCGTCGCGTTTGCCGATGATGTCGGAGAACTTCGCCACCCCGTCCAGCGCCGAGCTCAGATGAGGGTAGGTCTGATTGATGGTGCGCGACAATACATTCAGTGATTCTTTGACGGTGTCGATGTTCCACCCGGCAGCGGCCTTGGTGACATCGAAGAACGCGTCGTACACCTGATACGGGGTCGTGCTCTGACCCAACGGCAGCACGTCGTTCGGCCTCATCCGCGTGGCGCCGCGCGGCTCGATCTCGAGAACCTTCTTGCCCAACAGCGTGTCGGTGCGGATCGACACCCGGCTCTCGGTGCCGATGGTGTGCGTGCCGGCGGTGAACTTCATCAGGATGTGATCGCCGTCGATCGACATGTCCTGCACGGTGCCGACATCGAGTCCGACGATGCGCACCTTGTCCCCTTTGCTGACGCCGCCGGAGTCGGTGAACTGCGCGTAGTAGTTCGGCGTGGCGAACAGCACCGGAAGACTGCTGAAGCTCTGTCCCACACCGACAACGAGAACCACGATGGCGATCGCGAGTACCCCGACCCGGACCCGGTTGGCGGGCTGCAGTGTTCTCATTTCAGCGTGCACCTGCCCGACGGCTGCTGGAGCAGCTTGACCGAGCGGACCGGTCCGCCGGGCTGCAGCCCGTTGACTTTCAGCGACAGGTCGCACAGGTAGAAGTTGAAGAAGTCACCGTAGATGCCGGCGGACCGGCCGATGATGTTGAACGCCGCGGGAACCTTGCCCACCAGGTCCCCGACCCGGTCACGCTGATCGTTCAGCGGGCTGGCGAGGGTGTCCAAGTGGGTGATCGCGTCGCGCAACAGCGTTCGGTTGTCGGCCAGCAGGTCGGCCACCGTTCCGGCCGCATTGCTGATATGCGCGGTCCCGTCGGCCAGCGGGGCGGCCCGGTCCTTCAGACCGGTGATCAGGCCCTCGAATTTGTCGATGGTGGTGTCGAGTTGGTCGTGATGGCGCTCGGTGGTCTGCAGCACGGTGTTCAGGTTGTGGATCACGTCGCCGATGGTCTGATCGCTTTCTGCAAGTCGCTCGGTCAGCTGCGCGGTCTGGTCGAGGATGTCGTCGATCGTGCCGCCTTCCCCCTGGAAGACGGTGATGATCGACGACGCGATCGTGTTGACCTTCTGCGGATCGAGCGAGCGGAACAGCGGTTTGAATCCGCCGATCAGCGCGTCCAGGTCCAACGCGGGCTGGGTGCGCGCCAGCGGAATGAATCCGCCTGGCGCCAAGGTCTTTTGCGAGTTCTCCCCGGAACCTCGGCCGATGTCGAGATACCGGTTGCCGATCAGATCCTGGTAGCGGATCTGCGCGGTCGTCGACTGGTAAAGCTGCACGGAGCGGTCGACCGAGAACTCCACCCGGATCCGCTTGTCACCCTCGACCAGGTCGACCTTCTTGACCTTGCCCACTTCTACCCCGGAGGCGCGGACGAACTGCCCCGGGCGCAGGCCGCTGGCGTTGCTGAACTCCGCGGAATAGGTGTTGGTGCGGTCGAACCGGATCTGCCCGAACACCACGATGATCACTGCGGTGAAGAACAATTGGACAGACACGACTGCGGCGAGCCGGGCGAGGGTGCCGTTGATTCTCATGGGTTGATCGTGTACTCCCCGTACTGGCGGCCCCACACGTATTCGTTGACCAGAGGCTGACCGAGTTCGAAGTGGTTGTACGGTGCGATGCTGTTACCGGAGTCCATCACCAGGTACGGGGCCGGCCACAGATCGCGTGAGATGGGCGCCCAGCATCCCGGCTTCCCGCCGGGGCCACCTCGGGCGTTGACCCTCGGCAGATTATCCGGATACACGTACGGGTTTTCCGTTCCGGTGATCGAGATACCGAATTGCGCCGAGTAGTGGTTGCCACTTTCGAGCTGACCGATCTTCGGCGCGATCTCAGCGAAATTGCGGATCGTGCAGAATGCCTGCGGGCTATAAGTATTCAGCAGTTGGGCGGTCGGCTTCAGGTCGGCAATGAGGCGTTCGAGGTAGGGCTTGGCGCGGGTGAAGATGTCGTTGCCGGTGTTGGCGAACCCGACGGCGGCCAGCAGCGCCGCATCGAGTTCGGCTTGGTGACGGTTGAGCGTGCGGGCGGTGGTCACGGCGTTGTCAACCGCATCGAACAGGTTCGGCGCCGCCTTGGCGTAGATGTCTGCCAGCGCTGCGAGCTGATGAATGTCGTGGCGCAGCACCGGCATCCGGGGGTTGACATGGTCGAGGATCTTGTTGCCGTTGACGATCGACTGTCCGAACTTGTCACCCAGCCCGCTCAGCGCCTGCGCCGCGGCGCTGAGCGTGAGGTTGACCTTCACCGGGTCGACGTTGTCGGCGATTTCGACGATCGTCTCGAAGACGGTGTTGAACTCCGTCGTGATCGACGTGGCGTCTATCACTGATTCCGGTGTAATTCGCTGTGCTGTCGGGTCTTTGGGTGATGTGAGTGCGACGTACTTGTTACCGAACACCGTGGTCGCCTGGATCTTGGCCACCACATTCCTCGGGATGAGGTCGACGTACTGCGGGTCGAGGTCGAGCGTGAAGCGTGCCGCCGGCTGCCCGTGATGCTCGATCTCGGAGATGCCGGCCACCCGGCCGATGCTGACGCCGTTGTAGGTGACCTTCGAGCCCCGGTCCATCACCAGACCGGCGCGCGCGGCGAGCATCGTCAACTCGGTCTTGGGGGTGAAGTCGCCGCGAAACTGCCCGTATATCAACGCGAGCAGCAACGCACAGGTCAAGAACAGACCGATGCCCGCGGCGGTATCCGGCCAGGTGCGGGTCTTTCGTTCCTTCTTCGTCGACGGGCGCGCGGTCACCATCGGCTACACCGTGAGGTTGAAGTTCGGGTCCACGCCGTACAGCGCGAGCGAGGTCAGCAGGACGACGATCACAGTGGACACCAACGAGAAACGCATCGATCGGCCGACCGCCTCGCCGACACCGACCGGCCCGCCGCTGGCGTTGTAGCCGTAGTAGCAGTGCGTGATCATCACGATCACCGCCATGACGATCACCTCACCGCCGGACCAGAAGACGTCCTCGGTGCGCAGGAACGTGCGGAAGTAATGCTCGTAGGTGCCCGCCGATTGGCCGTAGAACAGCGTCGTGACGACCTGCCCGGACAGAAACGACATCACCAGGGCCATCGCATAGAGCGGCACGACCACCACCAGCCCGGCCATCAGCCGGGTGGACACCAGGAAGGCCACCGATTTGATCCCCATCACCTCGAGGGCATCGATCTCCTCGCTGATTCGCATCGCGCCGAGCTCGGCGGTCGCCCCCGCGCCGACCGTCGCCGCCAGCGCGACTCCGGTCACCACCGCGGTGACGACCCGGACGTTCGCCAGCGCGGCGAAGAACCCGGTGAACGCCTCGACACCGATGTTGCCGAGCGAGGCGAATCCCTGGATGGCGATCAGCGAACCGCCGGACAACGTCACGAAACCAACGATCGCGGCGGTGCCGCCGACGACCGCCATCGCCCCGGTGCCCATGCCGATCTGCGCGATCAGCCGCAGCGTCTCCCGGCGGTAGCGGCGCAGTGCCCAGCCGGTGGACCACGCACTGTTGATCGAGAACCGGGTCAGATGCCCGGCTTTATTGACACCCCGGATAGCGCCGCCTCCATAGTGATTGACGTTCGCGACGGTGCGGGGAAAGCGTGCCCGAACAACGGCGGCGGTCGACATGTCAGCGGCCCGTCCCGAATCGCACACCGATGGTGGTCAGCACCACGTTGACCGCGAACAGCGCAAGCACGCACAGCACCAGCGTCTCGTTGACGGCGACACCGACGCCCTTGGGCCCCCCTTTGGTGGTCAGTCCCCGGTAGCAGCCGACCAGACCCGCGATCGTCCCGAAGATGGCGGCCTTGACCATTGCGATCAGCACTTCGGGCAACCCGGTGACCAGGGTGAGTGTGGCGAGATACGCACCGCCCGAGACGTTTTGGAGTTTGACACCGAACAGGAATCCGCCCACCAGGCCGATGGTGATGACGGTGCCGTTGAGCAGGGTCGCGACGACGGTGGCGGCAGCCACCCGAGGTACCACCAGTCGGTGGATGGGGTCGATACCGAGAACCTCGAGGGCGTCGATCTCTTCGCGGATCGTGCGGGCACCCAGGTCGGCGCAGATCGCCGTCGACCCGGCCCCGGCCACCACCAACACGGTGGTCAGCGGCCCGAGTTGAGTCACCGCGCCGAGTGCGGCACCGGCACCTGAAATGTCCGCTGCGCCAAAGGAGGCCAGCAGCGTGTTGAGGGTGAACACGATCAGCACAGTCAACGGAATCGAGACCGCAATGGTGGGCAGTAAGGCGACCCGGGTGATGAACCACGTCTGGACGATGAACTCGTCCCAGTGAAAAGGCGGGCGCAGCAACGCTTTTCCGGTGAGGGTGCACATCCGGGCGAATCCACCGACGGTGGTCAACGGCGGCGTGAGTTGCTCACGCAGGTAACTGGCGAGGCCGGCCGGCGCCGTCGCCGTCATCCTCGCCCCACCCGGACCGCGAGTGGGTTCACCCATGGCTGCGGCATCATCCGCGGGACGCTACCATACCTTTTGGTATGGTAGCGAGAATCTGGGCACACGGCAGGCGTCAGCGCAACGGCCACTTCTTCACCATGCGTCACACTATGTAACACAAATCACTACAGCTTCATCAGACACGCGGGGGTCGCGGCACCCAAATCGCAGTGGCCAAAACTGATCGCGCGCCGCAACGTTCGGCGTGACCGCTATTCGGCAGGTGTAGCTTTACTACTTCGTTTCGCGTTCTTCAGCCTGGCCCAGAATCGCGCGGCCTCGCGTATTGATTCCTCGACAGGCCTTGGCTCCCAACCTAATTCGCGTTTGGCCTTGCTGTGGTCGACCGGCGCCTCGGCGCGCATCATCCGTACCGATTGCATACTGAGTTCGGCGTCTTTACCCGTCAGCTTTGCGCGCAGACTGCCCAGCAGCCCCATCGCATAGAGCACCGGCACCGAGATGGACCGCCGCGGTGCCGGCACTCCGGCCTCGTCGGCGGCGATCTTGACCACGTCTTTGAGTGCGATCATCCGCTCGGAGATGATGTACCGCTCGCCGTTGCGGCCGCGCTCTGCGGCGATCAGCATTGCCTGCGCGGCATCGTCGACGCCGACCACTTCCAGCTCGATGCCGTTCATCAGGAACGGCAGCTTGCCGAATACCGCCCCCGCGATGAACGCGCCGTGTGGAGTCCGGCCCCAGTCGCCGTCGCCATAGGTCGTCGACACACACATGGCCACCGCGGGCAGCCCCTTCTCCGATGCGTACCGCAGCACCAAATCCTCGGCCTGGACCCGCGATTGCACGTATGGGGTCAGCCCGCGGCGGTCGATCTGCTCGCTCTCGTCCGCCACGTGGCCGCGCCGGCGCGCCATCGTGGCGTAGGTGCTGGTGAACACGAAACGCTGTAACGAGGCAGCGACCGATTCTTCGACGGCGACCTCGAGGACGTTGCGCAGACCGTCGACGTTGGTGCGGAACAACGGCGCTGGGTCCTGCAACCAGGCCCGGGTGTCGACCACGCAGTAGTACACCTGATCGCAGCCGGCCATCGCCTCGCGCACGACGGCGGTGTCGAAGACGTCGCCGTGGAAACGGGTGACGTCGAGATCGTCGATGCTGCGGGTGTTCGCGCCCGCGCGAACCATCACGCGGACGTCGGCACCGGTGCCGACCAGTTGGCGGGTGACGTGCGAGCCCAGGAATCCGTTGGCGCCGATCACCAGCTTGGGGGCGGTCACTGTTGTCCTCCGAGCAGTGTGCCGTATTGGCTCAGCCATTGGGCGGCGTCATCGTCAAGCGTGCCAAGCTGTTCGGCTTTCTTGCACCACTTGATGCCAGCCTGCATGAAGCGCAGTGGGTTGTAGATGTCCTCTTGCCGCGACCACTTGCCGTCGCCGGCGTAGGTGACGATCGAGATGTTGGTGGCGCTGATGATCGTTCCGTCGCCCGGATCGCGCATCGGGTTGTCCAATTCGCAGATGATTCGCCCGGTGGTCTCGTCGATCACCGACCACAGTGCGGGGAATTCGGTCATGTGGCTTCCGGGAAATGTCGTCATCGTCCTGCGAATCCAGGCGCGCACTTCGTCGGGGCCCTTCATGGTGCCGGCCGCATGCTCGATGTAGTCGACGTCCGGGGTGTAGTGCTGCACCCACTGGTCCCAGTCCTTGGTCTCGGCGGCACGGGCGACGGTCTGCTCGAAGGTGGCGAACGCGGCGGCGAGTTCGTCCCGGGAAAAAACCTGGTTCACGCAGAAACTAGAACACGTTCTATCGCGGTTTGTCGAGCAATAGCCGGAACGCAAAACGTCCGACCGGCACTTCTGGCAGTGCGCGGCGTGACACGGAATAATCGAGAGATGACGGACTTCAGCAAGGCAATTCTGGCCGGCGGCTGCTTTTGGGGAATGCAGGATCTGATCCGCAAGCAGCCGGGTGTGGTGGCGACCCGAGTCGGCTACACCGGCGACCCACGCGTACCGAATGCCACGTACCGCAATCACGGCACCCACGCCGAGGCCATCGAGATCATCTTCGACCCGGCGCACACCGACTTCCGGGCCATTCTCGAGTTCTTCTTCCAGATCCACGACCCGACCACCAAGAACCGCCAGGGCAACGACGTCGGGGCGAGCTACCGCTCGGCGATCTTCTACCTCGACGAGGATCAACACAGGGTCGCGCTCGACACCATTGCCGACGTCGAGGCTTCCGGCCTGTGGCCGGGCAAGGTGGTCACCGAGGTCAGCCCCGCCGGCGACTTCTGGCAGGCCGAGCCGGAACATCAGGACTACCTGCAGCACTACCCCAACGGCTACACCTGTCACTTCATCCGCCCGGGCTGGAAACTGCCGCGGCGGGCGGGCGTCGAGAGCTAGTTGCCGATCGCGCGGAGCTGATACAGCCCGCGACTGGTCGCTACCGTCTTGCCGTCGGCGTCGATCACCGTGGCGTCGAGGGTGAAATCCGCCTTGCCCCGCTCGGCGGCCTCGGCTTCGATCCGCGCGATGGTCTCTTCGTCGAGGCTGGCCTCGGCTCGCAACTGCGATTTGGCCATCGCGACGAACGAGATGTCGATGTTTTTGACCAGCGGAAAGTACTTGGCGCTGTCGAACGTGCTCAAACTGACGATGCCGCCCAGGATTTCGGCCACGGTGAACTGCACACCGGCGTAGATCACGCCGAAGTGGTTCCCGTTGCCCTCGACCGGGACGGTCGTCGCAGCAAAGCCCCGTCGAGCCTCGACGACCTGCACGCCCATGTTGTGCGCGGTGGGAATCGTCGATCCCAGCGCGCTGTTCATCATCTCGACTAGCTGGTCGCTCACGATCGCAAATCCTAGCGCCGCCGGACCACGATCTTTCCGCCGTCCTTCGGGGTGTAGGCCACACCGCGGCAGTGCAACTTCTCCGCCGGAGCGTTCGTGGCTTCGATCGTGAAGTGGCGCAACACCGTTCGGAGCACCACGTCCATCTCCACGTTGGCGAACACCGCGCCGACACAGCGACGGGTGCCGCCGCCGTAGGGAATCCAGGCGAAGCTGGGCGGCTTGGCCCCGACGAAGCGCTGTGGGTCGAACCGTTCGGGCTGCGGGAACAGATCGGGGTCGCCGTGTAGCCGCGAGATGCTGACGATGATGGTGTGCCCGCGCGGGATCGACCAGTCGCCGAGTTCGTACGTCGGCGCATGGACGTGGCGTCCGACGGCGTCGATGACGGTCCTGCTGCGCTGCGTCTCCAGGATGGTGGCCTGACGCAATTCGTTGTCCTCGGTGTCGGCCTCGGCGGACAGCGCCGTCAGCACGCCGGGATGCCGACTCACCCGCTCGAACACCCAGGCCAGCGCGGAGGCAGTGGTTTCGTGCCCGGCCGCCAACAGAGTCAACAGTTCGTCGCCGATGTCCTCGCGCGACATCGCCAGCCCGTCTTCGTAGGTGCTGCGCAGCATCAGCGCCAGCACGTCGGTGCGGTCCTCCAAATACGGGTCGGCACGTTCGTCGTCGATCAGCTTGTCGACGATCGCGTCATAGCGTGCCCGCCACTCCGCCAGCCGGCCCCATGGCGTGTAACGGCCATACGTGCGAGGTGGTTTGGGCAGGGTCGCCAGCCGCGAGCCGAGCGTGACCCACGGTGGGATGATGCGGCGTAGCTCGTCGAGATCGGCGCCCTCGGCGCCGAAGACCGCGCGCAGAATCGCGTTGAGCGTGATCCGCATGGTCGACGGGAGCGTGGCGAACGGTGTCCCCTGCGGCCAGGTGGCGATCTCGCGTCGCGTCTCCTCTTCGATGATCGTCTCGTAGTTCTTGATGCTCTTGCCGTGGAAGGGCGGGGCCAGCAGCCGACGGCGCTGCCGATGATCCTCGCGGTCCAGCGCGAATACCGATCCCGAGCCCAGCAGCCGGCTCAGGTTGGGCTGGATGTTGCCGAGCACCTCCGGGCTGGTGGTGAAGATCTGCTTGGCCAGTTGCGAGTCGGCCACCAGCACGATCGGGCCGTAGATCGGTACGTGCAACGAGAAGACGTCGCCGTAGCGCTGGGCGATCCGGTTGACGAGCGGTCGCCGGAAGAATCCGAATGCCGCGCCCTGCAGCACCTTTGGTATCCGCGGGCCCGGGGGCAGCGCAATGGCGGACGCGGCCGGAGCCACATGCGTTTCGACGGTGCTCATGGTGGTGCACTCCCAACGTCGCAGCGTGGTACTGCGCCGTACCACGATTCTGTCCGGTACGGTACCGTCTGGTACCAAGAGCTGGCAAGGGGCTGACGTCGAAAGGGGCGCCGTGGCAACGACCGTCGCCGACGACGCGCCTTCGACCGAATCGACCGACATCGATCCGTTCCGGCAACGGCTGCTCGACGGCTTGGCGGCCGCGATCGACGAGCGCGGATACCGGGCCAGCACGGTCGCCGACATCGTCCGGCACGCCCGCACCTCCAAGCGGACCTTCTACGACCAGTTCGACAGCAAGGAGCAGTGCTTCCACGAATTGCTTCACGCCAGTGTCGAACTGCTCGGTGAACAGATCAGCGCGGCGGTCAACACCGGGGCGGACTGGCAGACCCAGATCCGTCAGGCGGTCGAGGCCTATGTCGCCCACATCGAATCCACCCCTGCCCTCACGTTGGCGTGGATCCGTGAGATGCCGTCGCTGGACGCCACGGCCCGGCCGTCTCAGCGACGCAATACCCAACTGCTGACCAACCTGCTGGTGGCACTCAGCGACACCCCCGCCGTGCAGAACGCCGACCTGTCGCCGTTGACGCCGGCCAAGGCCGTGATCCTGGTCGGCGGTTTGCGAGAGCTGACGGCGCAGGCGGTCGAGGACGGCTACAGCGTGCGCGACATCGTCGAGCCGGCGGTGCAGGCCGCAGTCGCGATGCTCGGCTATCGCGGCTGAGCTACGACGCCAGGAAGCGCCGCAGCCGGTCCAGCACCAGATCGGGCCGCTGCTCGACGATCCAGTGGCCGACGCCGTCGACCAGCTCGACCTCGAAGTCGTCGATGTGCGCGGCGTATGCGTCCAGCAGATCCGGGGTCAGTACCGGGTCCTCGGTGCCGCTCACCCAGTGAACCGGCACCCCGACCCGCACGTCGTCGAATTCGCCTCGCAGCCAACGCAACAGCTCTGTGCTCTGGAACGTCCGGTACCACCGTGAGCCGGCGACGGCGTGGCCCGGCTGATTCATGCATTCCACATACAGGGCGACGTCGTCAACGGGAACCTGGAACCCGGCGCCGACCCACGACGCCAGCATCCTCAAATACCGTGCCTTGCGGTCGGCGATCAGCCGCGGTCCGATGACCGGCAACATCATCGGGACCTGGTACCAGAACCGCCAGATGTTGCGGACCGACGACAGGTCGCGTTTGACGAACGGGGCAGCGGTGTTGAAGCCCAGGAACCCGGTCACTTTCGCCGGGTGGCGCAGCATCATGATGAACGCGACCGGGCCGCCCCAATCATGGGCGACCAATGTCACCGGCCCGACGCCCAGCCGGTCCAGCACCGCAGCCAGGTCGTCGGCCATGTCGTTCTTCAGATAGCGCGACCGGGGCGCCGAACTCCAACCGGCGCCGCGCAAGTCGGGGCACAGCACGCGGTACCCGTCGGCGGCCAGTGGCCCGATCAATTCGTGCCACTCCCACCAGTTCTCCGGGAAGCCGTGCACCAGCATCACCGGCGGCCCGTCGGCGGGACCGGCCTCGGCAACGTGGATCGTCACGCCCGCGCCCAGTTCGATGTAGGTGTGATCGACACCGTCGAGCGCGGGCATCTGCACCATGGATTGCAACGTAGCCGATCAACACAACGGACCGGAACCACAGTGCAGTGGTCCCGGTCCGATGTACGACCAAGGCGCTCAGGCGGCGACGCGCTCGCGTTCTGCCGGCTGGGCCTCGCTGCGCTTCTTCGGCGGCATGGCCAGTTTGACGATCTTGCGGACGACGGTGCCGAACTGCTTGGGCAGCGAGCCCGCGTTGTAAGGGATGCCGTAACGCTTGCAGATCTCCTGCACCTCGCCCGCGATCTCGGAGTACCGGTGCGCCGGCATGTCCGGGAACAGGTGGTGCTCGATCTGGTGCGACAGGTGGCCGGACAGGATGTGGAAGAGCTTGCCGCCGGTCAGGTTCGCCGAACCCAGCACCTGGCGGAAGTACCACTGTCCGCGTGACTCGCCCGCCGTCTCTTCGATGCTGAATTCCTGTGTGCCGTCCGGGAAGTGGCCGCAGAAGATGATCATGTACGACCACACGTTGCGCATCAGGTTGGCGGTCAGGTTGCCGGTGAACACGAACGGGGCGAACGGCCCGGCCAGCAGCGGGAAGGCCACGTAGTCCTTCAGCACCTGCTTGCGGGTCTTGCGCCAGATCTCCTGCAGGACTTCACGCTTGTCAGCCAGCCGGATCTCGCCGGAGGTGATGCGCTCACTTTCCATTTCATGCAGCGCGACCCCGTATTGGAACAGCACCATCAGCAGGAACGCGTACACCGGGTTGCCCAGGTAGTAGGGCCGCCACTTCTGGTCTTCGCTCATCCGCAGGATGCCGTAGCCGATGTCGCGGTCCATGCCGACGATGTTGGTGTGGGTGTGATGCATGTAGTTGTGCGAGTGCCGCCACTGGTCGGCCGGGCAGGCGGTGTCCCATTCGAACTCCTGGCCGCGGATCGACGGGTCGCGCATCCAGTCGTACTGCCCGTGCATGATGTTGTGGCCGATCTCCATGTTGTCGAGGATCTTCGAGATCCCGAGCATGGCGGTGCCGGCCAGCCAGGCGGGCGGGAAGATCCCGGCCATCAGCAGGGCACGGCCGCCCACTTCGAGGCCGCGTTGCGTCTTGATGACCTTGCGGATGTAGTCGGCGTCGCGCTGGCCGAGGTCGGCCATCACGCGGTCTTTGATTGCGTCGAGTTCGGCGCCGAACGCGTCGGCCTGCTCGGCGGTCAGGGCGATCTTGGGCTGCGACATGGTGGAGCCTCCTAGTCCCTTGTGGGTTTACAGTGCGATGTCGACGTCGCCGACGGGAACGGACACGCAGATCTGCACGTCCTCGCCGGGCGCGGTCGACACCGCACCGCTGGTCAGATTGCGAACCACGCCGCTGGTCTTGCGGCGGGTGCAGGTGTGGCAGATGCCCATCCGGCATCCGCTTGCGGGATTCAGTCCGGCCGACTCGGCCTGCTCGAGCAATGAGCGGCCATCGTCGGTGACCTCGACTGCGCTGTCCGCGAACGTGACTCGGCCGCCGGACGGCTTGGCCGGCATGTCGAGCTTGGGCGGGACGAAGCTCTCCGACTGCGCGTCCGGGTAGTGCTCGCGGACGGCATCGACCAAAGCTTCTGGGCCGCAGACGAATACGGCATCGGGCTCGGGCATGGCCGCGGCCAGGTGCTCAGCGCCGAATCGGCCTTCCAGGTCACCGCCGGGTGCGCGGGTGTAGCCGTGCAGCACCCGGACGCCGGGCATGGCGGCGAGCTCGTCGTGGTAATTGGCCGCAGCGCGGTTGCGCGCGTAGTGCACGAACGCGATCTCGCCCGGGTGGCCCTCGCCGACCAGCGTGCGCAGCATCGCCATGACCGGGGTGATGCCGCTGCCGCCCGAGACGAACAGGATGCGCCGGGGCCGCTGCGCGGGGAGGACGAAGTCGCCACCCACCCCGGTCAGGCCGACCACCATGCCGCGTCGCGCGTGCTCGTACAGGTAGGTCGAGACCAGGCCGCCGTGATGCTTGCCGACCGTCACCTCGAGCTGCGAGGCGCCCTCGGCGTTGGCCGGCGAGTAACACCGGGTGTGCCGGCGACCGTCGATCTCGACCGCGAGGTTGACGTATTGCCCGGCGGCGACCGTGTCAGTGAACGCTTGATTCGGCACCAGCACCAGGGTGACGCTGCGCGGGGTGTCCCGTCGGATGTCGACGACCGTGGCGCGACCCTCGGCCCGCGTCCATGCGGGGTCTACCACCTCGGTGTACCGGTCGACGCCATGCGGACCGGTGAGCAGGTTGATGAGGTCGGACCCCAACACCCGCCGCTTCAAAGTTTCGGTGAACATGTGTATACCGTGCGCCCACATAGCCCTGTTCGTCAAGGGTTTACCCTGGTCTGTGTTAGGCTTCACATAGTGAACAGTCGTGCGCCTAGCTCACGGCCGCACCGATCGAGTCGCGGCCGTAGCCGCGAAGGACCCTCCCGCGAGGAACGCAAAGAAGCGACCCGGCGGGCCATTGTCGCTGCGGCGCTCAAACTGCTGGACGAGCGCAGTTTCAGCGGACTGAGCCTGCGCGAGGTGACGCGTGAGGCCGGCATCGTGCCCGGCGCGTTCTACCGTCACTTCGAGTCGATGGAATCCCTCGGACTGGTCCTGATCGACGAGTCGTTCCGAACCCTGCGAGACATGCTGCGCGGCGCTCGAGCCGGCAAACTCGACCCCAACCGGGTGATCGAGTCGTCGGTCGAGATCGTGGTTGCCAGCGTCACCGAGCGCCGCGAGCACTGGCGTTTCATCGGGCGCGAGCGCTCCAGCGGCGTGGCCGTGCTGCGGTATGCCATTCGCACGGAGTTCCGGCTGGTCACCTCCGAGCTGGCCACCGACCTGGCGCGTTTCCCCGGGTTGAACACCTGGAGCACCGACGACCTCAATGTGCTGGCACAGCTGTTCGTCAACTCGATGATCGTCATCGCCGAAGCACTCGAAGACGCCCAGAGCCCCGAGGCGATCGACGAGATCCGGCGGACCGCGGTCAAGCAGCTGCGGATGATCGTGATCGGCATCACCGGCTGGAGCAGCAAACCCTAAGCGCCCTCGACGTTTTCGGCACAGCGCGCCAGGGCCTCGGCCACGACACGTCGATCCTTTACTGAAATGCCTTGTAGCATAACGTCTTCGACGCCGAATACAGCGGCGTGCGCGGCGTTCAGTCGCCGCGACCCCTGGCGGGTCACAGCGAGGGACTGCGCGCGGCCGCGAGGCACGGCGTCGGCATTTTCGACCAGTCCCGCCGCGCGTAGTCCGACGAGCACGTCCTGCAGCGACTGGCGGGTGACGAAGCACAGTCGCGCGAGTTCGGCGGCCGAGGCCTCCGGGTGCTCGTGCAGTGCCCGCAGCGTCGAGTACTGGGCCATGGAGATCCCGGTCGATTTCAGGGCGGCGTCACATTCTCGCCGCAGTCCCTGCTGGACCCGCTTCACCAGATACCCGATCGAGCGTTCGGTGTCGGAGTGTTGCATGACAGGAACCTTACACCTATGCTTGTGTCAAGAACCTGACATAGAGGGGTCCAGATGTCCACCATCACCGCACACGCCGACCACGCAACGCTGATCAATGTCTTCACCGTCCGACCCGAGCGGGCCCGTGAACTCGCCGACCTGCTGACCGCGGCCACCGACGACGTCATCCAACACATCGAGGGGTTCGTCTCGGCGAACATCCACATCAGCACCGACGGCACCCGGGTGGTCAACTACGCGCAGTGGCGCAGCGTCGAGGCCATGGATGCCATGCGGCGCAATCCCACCGCCCGGGAACACATGGTGCGGTGCGCCGAGGTGGCCGAAAGCTTCGAACCACACCTCTACACCGTGGAGTCGGTGCACGACGCGTAGCCGCCGCGCCATGATGGAGCGATGGGCATCCGAATGCGAGACCTGTTCGACGAGGCGCTGCCCTCGCTGCGCTACGAAACCTGCGAAAAGCGTCTCCGACCGTTTCTGGCCGGCGAACCGGTGGCCGACACCGTCCGCGGGTTGCTGGTGTGGGAACCGCGCCGGCTGGTACCGACCTACGCGGTCCCGCGGGCGGACTTCCTGGCGGTGCTGGAGCCGGCCGGCCGGGTCGACGACGTGTCCGACCTACCGGTGTTGGTGCCCACCAATCCCTTTGCCGCGCATAGCTGCACCGGCGAGATGTTCGACGTCGTGATCGGCGACCGGCGATCCCCGGCGGCAGCCTTCCAGCCCGACGACCCGGATCTGGCCGGCCAACTCACCGTCGACTTCAGCGCGTTCGAATGGCGCGAGGAAGACGAGCCGATCGTCTCGCACCCACACGATCCCTTCAAGCGCATCGACATCCTGGCCGCCAGCCGCCACGTCCGGATCGAAGCCGACGGCCGGCTCCTCGCCGAGTCGTCGCGACCGCTGCTGCTGTTCGAAACCGGGCTGCCGACCCGTTTCTACCTGCCGCCCGCCGACGTGGTCGTGGCGATGGAACCGACCGATACCGTCACCGACTGCGCCTACAAGGGCCGGGCGTCCTATCTCTCGATTCCATCCGGCCCCAACGACATTGCCTGGACGTATCACGATCCGCTCCGCGAAGCGGCACCCATCCGTGATCACGTCGCATTCTTCAACGAGCAGGTCGACGTCATTGTCGACGGCGAGCGCCGACAGCGGCCGATCACGCCGTTTTCGCGCTGACCGCCGTGGCCGCCGCAGATCGCCGTGAGGGCAAGCTGGCCGACATCACCGGGCCCGGCCGCACCGACCGATGGGGGGTGACAGGCACCGACCTGGGCGCGTCGGTGATCGCACCCGACGGGCACCTGGTCTCGGTGTTCGGCGACACCTTCTCGGGTGAGCTTGTCGGACAAGGGCATTGGCGTTCACCGGTGATTCTGATCGGCAGCGGCGATGCCCACCGTCCGATCACCTACCACCGGGCCGGGGGTCCCGACTCCGACTTCGCCGAGCAACTGTGGCATTACCAGCATCGGACCGGGCCGAACGGCCGACCTCGCCGCGGCATCAGCACAGTGATTCCGTCCGACCTGTTGCGGGTGGGCGCTGCGCTCTACCTGCACGCGATCGTCAACCGCGGCTTCGGCAACGTGGTGTGGACCGAGATCTGGCGATCCGACGATAGCGGCGTCTCCTGGCGCCGCTTGAAGGCGAAGTTTCCCGCCGGGTTGCACGGCGGGCATGCGCAATGCTGGTCGTGGGATCACGATCCGGTCGACGGCTGGATCTATGTGGCGTCCACCGGCTTTCAGCGTGACAAGGGAATCATCCTGCAGCGGGTCCGGCCTGAACACATCGGCGATCGGCGCAGATACGTCGGCTGGGGCCGGACCGGAGGGCTGTGGTCGTGGGGCGTGCGGCCGACACCGCTGACCCCGGCGGGCGAGACCTGGGGCGAACTGTCGCTACGGCGACTGGACAGCGGCCGCTGGGTTCTGGGCGGATTCCTCTCTTCACACTATGCGCTGGCCTACCGGGTGGCGACGGCGCCGACCGCGATGCGCAACGCCCCGCTGCAGCGGCCGGTGGTCGGGTCCGACTGGGACGGCGAAGACCACGCCGGCGGCCGCGTGGCGCAACTCTACGGCGGCTACGTACTGCCGGGATCGACGTTGGACGTGGTCGGCGGCGTCGGCCTGGTGGTGTCGCAGTGGAACACCGCACGCGGGTGGCCCTACCGGGCAATGCAATTCCGCGCGACGCTGCGGGACACCACCCGGGCCGATCATCCGAAGAGGGAGTCGCCGTCCTCGGGGGTCCCGCTGATCTGACCGTGGTGTTGCCGGGCCGGACGTTCCTCGGGGGCCGCATCCTCGAGCACGTCGGGCTCTTCCTTGGCGAGACGGGCGTCGAGCGACTCGCCCTCACGCTCCTCGCGTGGCGTCATCCCGAACTTGTCGGCCTCGCTCCAACCATCGGGCGGATCGACGACGGTGTCGCCATCGTCGTTGCGAACCTCGTCGGAATCGGTGGACTCGCTCGGGCTCAGGGTCTCGTCGTCAGGCATGGTCGGTCGGTTGCCCTAGACCTCTGAGGGCTAAACACCGCGCACCCTTCGTCCGAGCGTGCACTGAGGGTGGTTCGAGTCGGCGTGTCGCCGCCCTGAGCGCAACGCTCGACGCGTTCTGAGTCGGCTAGCGCGGGGCTCGCCACATGGGCCACAGCGTCGGGCCGCCACCGGGGAGGACGAGTTCGCCCGTCACCTCGAAGCCGAACCGTTGGTAGTACGGAACGTTCTCGCCCTTGCTGGATTCCAGATAGGCCGGGGCGTGCTCGGCGTCGATGCGGTCGAGCCGGGACTGCATCAGCGCCTGACCGTAGCCCTTGCCCCGGACCGAGGTGTCGCTGCCGATCACCGCGAGATACCAGTGCGGCTCCTCGGGGTGCTGCGACTTCATCGTCGTCATCAGCTCGCCGAGTCGGCGGCCCATCGCCACCCGCGGCCCGAACCCCAGGGCGAACGACGGCAGCATTCTCAGCTGTTCGAGCGTCGACTGCTTCCAGCGGCCCGGCGGGTCCCAGAGCGCCGCCGCCCCGATCGCCGACCCGTCGGTGGCCACCTCGACACCACCGCCGGCCAGATGGTGGTGGCGGGTGACGGTCCCGAAGAACTTCCGCAGGTGCTTGGCCCGCGCTTGCTCGTCGGGCATGATCCAGACCGACACCGGGTCGTCGAAGAACGCGCGGCCGAGCGTGTACGAAAGCTCGGAGACGTCGGCCTTGCGTCCCGGGCGCGTGTGGATTGTCATCGTCAGACAGAGTAGTAGCGTCAGACGGCGTGTGGGACTTCGAGACCGACCCGGAATACCAGCAGAAACTCGACTGGGTCGAAGACTTCATGGTCAACGAACTCGAACCGCTCGACCTGCTCTCGTTGGATCCGTACGACAAGCAGGACGCCGAGACCATGGCGATCCTGCGTCCCCTGCAACAGCAGGTCCGCGAGCACGGACTGTGGGCCGCGCACCTCAAACCCGAACTGGGCGGTCAGGGTTACGGCCAGGTGAAGCTCGCCCTGCTCAGCGAGATCCTGGGCCGGTCCCGCTGGGCCCCGTCGGTGTTCGGATCGCAGGCCCCCGACTCCGGCAACGCCGAGATCCTGGCCCTGTTCGGCACCCCCGAGCAGAAGACCCGCTACCTACAACCGCTGCTCGACGGCGAGATCACCTCGTGTTACTCGATGACCGAGCCGCAGGGCGGTTCCGACCCCGGGCTGTTCGTGACGAGCGCGCAGCGCGACGGAGACGACTGGGTGCTTAACGGCGAGAAGTGGTTCTCCACCAACGCCAGGCACGCCTCGTTCTTCATCGTCATGGCCGTCACCAACCCGGAGGCACGGACCCGGGACAAGATGTCGCTGTTCATCGTTCCGGCCGGCACGCCCGGTGTGGAGATCATCCGCAACGTCGGGGTCGGGACCGAGTCGCATGCCACCCATGGCTACGTCCGCTACGCCGATGTCCGGGTGCCGGCCGATCACATCCTCGGCGGTGAGGGCCAGGCCTTCGCGATCGCACAGACCCGACTGGGCGGTGGCCGCATCCATCACGCCATGCGGACGATCGCACTGGCCCGCCGCGCGTTCGACATGATGTGTGAGCGGGCGGTGTCGCGCCAGACCCGGATGGGCCCGCTGTCGAATTTCCAGATGACACAGGAGAAGATCGCCGACAGCTGGATCCAGATCGAGCAGTTCCGGTTGCTGGTGCTGCGGACCGCATGGCTGATCGACAAGCATCACGACTACCAGAAGGTGCGCCGTGACATCGCCGCGGTCAAGGTCGCGATGCCCACGGTGTTGCACGACGTGGTGCAGCGGGCGCTGCACCTGCACGGCGCACTCGGCGTCTCCAACGAGATGCCGTTCATCAAGATGATGATCGCCGCGGAGTCGCTGGGCATCGCCGACGGCGCCACCGAACTGCACAAGATGACCGTCGCCCGTCGTACTCTGCGCGAATACGAGCCCGTCTCAACGCCTTTCCCGTCCCAGCACCTGCCTACCCGGCGCGCCGAGGCGCAGGCCCGGTTGGCCGAGCGCCTGGAGCACGCGGTCGCGGAGTTCTAGGCCACTTCTGCCGCCGAGACCGACGCCGCCGTTCGCGCCACTCGAACATCTTCGCGCCAACGTAGATTTCGGCGAGTTCTAGGGACCGACGCGGTCGATGTGGGCCAGGAAGTGCTCCAGCACCGCCTCCGGCGCTTCGAGTTGCGGCCAGTGCCCGATGTCGTCGGCGAGCATCACCACGTCCGCGTTGGGAATCACCTCGGCGTAGCGGCGCGCCATGTGCGCACCCGAATTGGGATCGATCGGTCCGTCGATCAACCGCATCGACACCGTCGTCTCCCGCATCGCCCGGACCCACCGATTCCGGTGCGTGTGGCGGTCTTTGATGAAGCGGCCTACTTTGTGCAGCACGCGCCGGCCGTCGTTGTAATTCAGAATTTGGCTGAAGACGTCCATCATGTGCGGGGTCGGCTTGGTGTTCGGGCCGAACATCTCACGCAGGGTCGGCTCGAGCAGCCGACGCGACAACGAACTGTTCTGCAGCGGACTCAGTATGTCGCCCAACGGAGTTCCCGACAGCAGCTTCTGCGCTGCCCGGGGGGTGTAGGTTTCGACGAACATGCCGCCGTTGAGCCAGGTGATCGAGTCGATGCCGAGTGCGCCGTAGACATGCTGACCGAACTCGCTGCGGGCCAACAGTTCCTGGCCCACCGAGTCGCCGAGGTCATGAGCCAGGATGTGCGCGTTGCCGATTCCGAGGTGGGCGAGCAACGCTTCGTGCATGTCGGCATGATCGTGCACCGAGTACTCGTAGGCCGTCGGTTTGGCCGAGAATCCCATGCCCATCATGTCCGGCGCGATCACCGTGAACCGTTGCGTCAGTGTGGGCCAGATCGGTTGCCAGTCAAACGAATTGAACGGGTAGCCGTGGATCAGCAGCAACGGCGGACCGCTGCCCTCCACCCGGTAGAAGATGTCGAAACCGAGGTAGTCGAAATAGATCCCGCCGTCCAGCCAGGAAGCCAACTCCGCGTCCATGATCGCCGTGGCCTAGGAGATGTAGCGGACGACACTCTCGGCGACGCACGCCGGTTTGTCGCCTCCCTCGACTTCCACGGTGGTCGACACGGTGGCCTGCACGGCGCCGTTACCGACGTCCTCGACGTTGACCAGCGAGCTCTTCGCACGTACCCGCGACCCGACCGGCACCGGCGCGGGAAAGCGAACCTTGTTGAGGCCGTAGTTGATTGCGAGTTTGATGCCGTTGACGGTGTACATCTGGTGCTGTAGCCGCGGCAGCAGCGCCAGCGTCATGAAGCCGTGCGCGATGGTCTTGCCGAACGGTCCCTTGGCCGCGCGCTCCGGGTCGACGTGGATCCACTGGTGATCGCCGGTTGCGTCGGCGAACAAGTTGACGTCGTCCTGAGTGATCGTCACCCAGTCACTCTCGCCGATGCTTTCACCTTTGATCGAGGCGAGGTCGGCGACTGAATCGAAGGTGCGCATGGCGTGTCTCTCCTTTGAGCCTGAAGCGTGCGGCGCTGTAAGCATCGTGCCACTCCACCTGCGCGGCTGATCCACCGGGATGTTTCGCCGGGAACACCGGCCGGGTAACCACCGCCCATGCGATTTTGGCGGCACAAAGGTCACCGCGCCGAGTCCGACGTCGAGCCCGAGACGCACGAGGCGCGCTCCCGCAAGGGTGTCGACGGGGACGGTAGCTACGTCGGCCGGACCATCGGTGTCGACGACGCGCTCGATGTCGGCGAGACCGGCGCGGAAGCCCGCAGCAAGGACACCTAGCCACCGGTGCGTAGCAGGATGAACCGGTGAAGCTGCTGTTGCTCGCCGACACCCATGTCCCGCGGCGGGCCCGCGACCTGCCCGCGCGGGTCTGGGACGAGGTCGCTGCGGCCGACGTCGTCTTTCACGCCGGCGATTGGATGGATCCCGACCTACTCGACCGGCTGGCGGACAGGTCCAAGCGCCTGATCGCGTGCTGGGGCAACAACGACGGGCCGCAGTTGCGGGCGCGGCTGCCGGAGCGAGCCGATGCGGTACTGGATGGACTGCGGTTCAGCGTGGTTCACGAGACCGGTCCCAGCTCCGGGCGCGACGCCCGAATGGCGCGTCTCTATCCCGATACCGACGTACTGGTGTTCGGCCACAGCCATATCCCGTGGGACACCACAGCCGACACCGGCCTGCGGCTGCTCAACCCCGGTTCGCCGACCGATCGGCGCAGGCAGCCGTTCTGTACCTACATGACGGCCGGCATCGCGGACGGGTCGCTCGTCGATGTCGTCCTGCATCGGCTGGAGAAGTAGCTCGCTGCTAGCTCGGACACAGTGTCTACACATACTTAGCTCGTAAACAGATACAAGTGAGCACACTCATCGATCCGGTCAACGAGGTATCGCGCGTCGTCGGCAGATTCCGGCGCCAACTCCGCCGATCGGCCGAGCGGCAATTCGACTCCGCACACCTGACGGAATCGCAGTCGGAGTTGCTCTGGTTGGTCGCCCGGCAACCGGGCATCTCCGTCAGTGCCGCGGCCGCGGAGCTGGGTCTGGTCGCCAACACCGCGTCGACGCTGGTGTCGAAGCTGGTCGATCGGGGCCTGTTGATCAGGACCGCCGACCGGACCGACCGGCGGATCGGTCAGCTGCGACTCGCGGGAGCAGCCCGGCAGATCGTCGACTCCTCCCGCGCCGCCCGCCGCGCCATGCTCGCCGACGTGCTGGCGGAGCTCGGCGACGACCAGGTCGAGGCGCTGACCAAGGGCCTGGCAGTGCTCGACACGATGACCCGACGACTCCAGGAGCGATGACGATGACCAACGCACTGCCGATGGCGGTCGACGCCCGGAACCTGACCTACCGCTACGGCCAGTTCACCGCGGTCGACGACGTCACCCTGCAAGTCCGGCCGGGTGAGACGCTGGGCCTGCTCGGACCCAACGGCGCCGGCAAGACCACCGTGGTGCGGATGCTCACCACCCTGACCCCGGTACAGCGCGGTGAGCTACGGATCTTCGGTCTCGACGCCCGCGACCAGACGACCGACATCCGGAGCAATATCGGCTATGTGCCGCAACAGCTTTCGATCGAGCCCGCATTGACCGGCCGCCAGAACGTGGCCTGGTTCGCGCGCTTGTACGGCGTGCCCCGCCCGCAACGGTCCGCGCGAGTGGACGAGGCCCTGGACGCCATGGAGTTGCTTGACGTCGCCGACCGGCCGGCCGGAACTTTCTCCGGCGGCATGGTGCGCCGCCTCGAGGTGGCCCAGGCCCTGGTCAACCGGCCGTCGCTGCTGGTCCTCGACGAACCGACAGTGGGCCTGGATCCGATTGCGCGCGACCGGGTGTGGGCTCATGTGCTGAACATGCAGAACCAGTTCGGCATGACGGTCCTGCTCACCACGCACTACATGGAGGAAGCCGACGCCCTGTGCGATCGGGTCGCGTTGATGCATCAGGGCACACTGCGCGCCGTCGGCACCCCGACGAAACTGAAGGGGACGGTGTCCGTGGGCGCGACATTGGAGGACGTGTTCCGGCACTACACCGCCTCGGACTTGTCGAAGCAGTCAGCCGATGCCGGCTCGTTCCGCGAAATCCGTTCCAGCCGAAAGGTAGCCAGCCGTGCCGGTTGATTCCGCAGTCAAGCCCACACCCGTCGCCCTGACCCGGGCGCCGCGGGGACGCCAACGCATCTCGGCGACCTTCGGCCGGGTCGGCGCTTTCGCGATCGTGGAGATGCAGAAGCTTCGCCACGATCGCACCGAACTCGTGACGCGGATGGTGCAGCCGGCGCTGTGGTTGCTGATCTTCGGCACCACGTTCAGCAAGCTGCGCGTGATCGACACCGGTCCGGTGTCGTATCTGGCTTTCCTGGCACCGGGGATCATCGCCCAGTCGGCGCTGTTCATCTCGATCTTCTATGGCATCCAGATCATCTGGGACCGGGACGCCGGAATCCTGGCCAAGCTGATGGTCACGCCGGCACCGGCGTCCGCTCTGATCACCGGTAAGGCGTTTGCCGCCGGCGTGCGATCGGTGGCTCAGGTTGTCGGCGTGCTGGCACTGGCCTACGCGATGAGCATTCCCATGACGATCAATCCGCTGCGGATCGTCGCGGCCATGGCCGTCGTGATGCTGGGGTCTGCCTTCTTCGCCTGCCTGTCGATGACACTGGCCGGTCTGGTGCGCAACCGCGACCGACTGATGGGGATCGGCCAGGCCATCACGATGCCGCTGTTCTTCGCGTCGAACGCGTTGTATCCGGTCGACGTGATGCCGGGCTGGCTGCACGCGCTCAGCACCGTCAACCCGCTCAGCTACGAGGTCCATGCGTTGCGGGCGCTGCTGATCGGTACTGCGTTCAACCCGCTGGACGTCGTGGTTCTGGTGATCGCGGCGATCGTCGGAATCGCTACCGCGTCAACCTTTCTGCGCCGTCTGGTCACCTAGCGCACGCGCCGTCCGGTTCCGTTTCACCCGTGTCGTGCGATCGGTATGTTCCAGGCTTGCACCTCACGTAGCGTCAGGTCGTAGGTTCATGGCGATGACGGAAATCGTGGACGGCAACCAGGAATGGAGCGTGGGCGAACTCGCCGACGCGGCCGGTATCACCGTGCGGACCCTGCATCACTACGAGCAGGTGGGCCTGCTTGCGCCGGCGTCGCGGACGGAGGCCGGTCACCGGCGATACCGGATCGCGCAGGCCGAAAGGCTTTACCAGATCACCGCGATGCGCAGCCTCGGCTTTCACCTCGATGAGATCCGCCGGGCACTGGACGGCGAGGACCTCCGCTCAGTGGTCCGGCTACATCAACAGCAGGTGCGAGACCGGCTGCGGGAGACCTCGGAGCTGAGTCACCGGCTCGAACGCCTGCTGTCCGCACTCGACTCGTCCGATCATCCGACCGACGAGATCATCCGAGCAACGGAGGCGACCGCGACCGTGAACCTGACGACCATTTACACCCGTACCGGCGACGGCGGCGACACCTCGACCGCCGGGCGGGTACGCCTGCCCAAGGACGACCCGCGAATCGAAGCCGGCGGCGATGTCGACGAACTCAACGCACAGCTCGGGGTGGTCCTCACGCATCTGGACGCGGCACCGTTCGCCGGCTGGATCGCAGAGATCCAGAACGAGCTCTTCGATCTCGGCGCCGACCTCTCCGGCCCAGCGGACGGTGCCGGGATTCGGATCGACGACGGGTACGTCGAGCGGTTGGAGCGCCGCTGCGACGAAGCCAACGCCCAACTCACGGCGCTGAAATCGTTCGTGCTGCCCGGGGGCGGTTCCGCGGCGGCGGAACTCCACGTGGCCCGCACCGTGTGTCGCCGGGCGGAGCGCCGCGCCGTAGCGGTCGACGATCTCAACCCCGCAATCGTTCGGTACCTCAACCGCCTGTCCGATCTGCTGTTCATCGTCGCCCGAGCAGTCTCCGTCGATCAGCGGACCTGGGTGCCCGGGGCCACAACGGGCTGAGATCCCCAAAACATCACCTGCGCAACGGTATTCGCGACCATGTGGAGCCGCCTGACGCTGCGCGACGCGACTCCTCACTGAAATCCGGTCAGCAGAGTCGATTTTCGATGTCAAGGAACACCGAGTCGCGATCGTTATACGACGGTGATACTCGCGACTCCAATCGTTAGCGAACCGCGATCCCCCACCCCGCGTCGAGTGACACGCTTGTAGTTACTTGCGTGTTTGACTGCAACAGACCGCTATTCGACCGCTTATGCGGCAGATGGAAGTTGGGATAGGAGCTATGAAGTTCGCAGAGAAGTTCCGTGGTGCGGCAGGACGTCTGCCGCGCAGATTGGCAATCGCGACCGTCGGCGCAGCACTGCTGGCCGGCCTGGTGGGTGCTATCGGAGGCTCGGCGACCGTGGGGGCGTTCTCCAAAAAGGGTCTGCCGGTCGAGTATTTGAGCGTCCCATCCCCGTCGATGGGCCACGACATCAGGGTGCAATTCCAGGGCGGCGGACCGCACGCGGTCTACCTGCTCGACGGCTTGCGCGCACAGGACGACTTCAACGGTTGGGACATCAACACTCCGGCGTTCGAGGAGTACTACCAGTCCGGCCTGTCGGTGATCATGCCAATCGGTGGACAGTCCAGCTTCTACAGCGACTGGTACCAACCGGCGTGCGGCAAGAGCGGTTGCCAGACCTACAAGATGGAAACCTTCATCACCAGGGAGCTTCCCGCATATCTGCAGGCCAACCGCGGCATCTCGCCGAACGGCAATGCTGCGGTGGGTCTTTCGATGTCAGGTGGATCAGCGATGATCCTGGCCGCGTACTACCCGCAGCAGTTCTCCTACGCCGCATCACTGTCCGGCTTCCTGAACCCCTCCGAGGGTTGGTGGCCGACGCTGATCGGCCTGGCAATGGGCGATGCCGGCGGCTACAACGCCACCAACATGTGGGGTCCGACCACCGACCCGGCCTGGAAGCGCAACGACGCGATGGTGCAGATTCCACGCCTGGTGCAGAACAACACGCGCATCTGGGTCTACTGCGGCAACGGCACTCCGAACGACCTGGGCGGCAACAGCATGCCGGCCAAGTTCCTCGAGCAGTTCACCCTGCGCACCAACGAGCAGTTCCGGGACAACTACACCGCAGCGGGTGGCCGCAACGGCACGTTCAACTTCCCGCCCAACGGCACGCACGACTGGGGTTACTGGAACCAGCAACTGGTCGCCATGAAGCCCGACATTCAGCGCACCCTCAGCGGTGGCCCCAACGCCACCTGATCGACCCACCACACGCATCGGCCGCAGCGCTCCCCCCGCGCTGCGGCCGATGTTCTTTGTGCGAGAGTCTATTTCAGCAGGGCGCGGCGATCCTGGTGAAAGTACGTGTAGCCGGTTGCCAGGGTGCACATCGCCGAGGCGAACACCAGCATTCCGGTGCCGTTGACGAACAAGCTCATCACCCCGCCGAACGTCGCGCCGAAAATGAAGCCGCCCCACAGCAGGAAATATCCGAACCAGTCGGCCAGGCTTCCCCCGGCGATGTGTCGCTCGATGCCCTGGCCCAGCTTGACCAGCGTGCCGGTGACATAACTCAGCGGTACCGACACCTCGCCGTCCTTGACGAATGACGTATTCAGCGCCCCGATTCCGAAAGTCAGCAGCATGATCGGCGGAAAGTCGAGCTGACTCTCGGTCCACCCCTCGTCGAACACGTCGACGACGGTGGCAGCCAGCAGGCTGAAGGTGGTCAGCATCGTCGGCCCATGCGGATGCGCCACCCAGAAATGCCGCCGGCAGACCGACGCGACCACCACCCCGGCGACGAAGGTCAGCAGTAGCAGGCCCGCCGTGATCGACAGCACGACGTCGTCGCGAAAATAACCCAGAACGGCGCGCTGGGCATTTCCGGTCATGAACGTGACGAAGTATCCAGCCGAGTGGGTGAACGCCGTCGCGCCCAGTACACCGGCCAGCACTGCCAACAGGTAGGCGAGGCGAGCTTCGCTGTCGAACGTCTCACGGATGTCGAGGGTCGCACGGGGCATGACGCCATGCTTGCATCGCAATGACGGCCTGCGCAGCGCCGAAAGCGCCTTTCAGGCGACAATCACATCAATCTGCTACGAATTTGCCGATCGACCGCAGCGGGATCGGCAACCAGCCCGGCCGGTGCCGAGCCTCGTAGCCCGCCTCGTACACCGCCTTGTCCAATTCGTAGGCCGCCAAGACCGGCTCGGAGTCGCGCGGGTCCGCACCGGATGCCGCCGCGTAGCCGTCGCAGAACGCGTTGCGGTTGCGCTGCACCCACTCCCGGGCGCGGGCGGCCAACTGCTTGTCGGCCGACTGTTCCACGAGTGGCCCGTAGGCCGCGTACTCGAATGACCGCAACACTCCGGCCACATCCCGCAGCGCGGAGTCCGGCGCGCGCCGCTCTTCCAGCGGTTGGCCGGGTTCGCCTTCGAAATCGATCAGCAGCCAGGATTCCGGGGTGCGCAGCACCTGCCCCAGATGCAGGTCGCCGTGCACCCGCTGCACGGTGATGGTCTGGCCCGCCAGCTTCTGGAAGCGTTGTTCGATCGCTGCCACGTACTGCCCGAGTTCGGGCACCGCCGCCGTCGCCGACGACAACCGGGCGGTCATGGTGTCGACCGGGAACGGGGCCTGCGACGTGCCGAGCGCCTCGGCCAGGCCCGAGTGCACCGACGCGACGGCTTCGCCCAGACGATACGACTCGCCGGCGAAGTCGCCGCCGACCTCGTAGGCGTACAGGTCGCCCTCGGCGAACAGGTCGCGGACGCTGGCGGTGGCCATCGCCCACCCCTCGGCGGCGTTGCCCTCGTACTCGGTCACCATGCCCAGCGGGACCTCGCCGTCCGACGCGGTCAGCTCGTAGGTGCCCAGCAGCCGCGCGACGTGCGGGTTACCGGCTCTGCCCAGCACCCGGTTGAGCTCGATGTCGGGGTTGATGCCCGGACTGACCCGGCGAAACACCTTCAAGATCGCGTCGCGATCGAAGATCACGCTGGTGTTGCTCTGCTCGGCGTCCGACACCCGCGGGTAGGCCTTCAGCGGCAGGGTGACGCCGGGCTCCTTACCGAACGACACGTCTGCCCGGGTGGCCGACGAATCGAGCAGCGACAGCAGGAACGCCGCCGCGCTCGGATCGAACAGCGCGTCGAATCCGACCCGGTCGCCGTCCGCGCCGATGGTGGCGACCTCGCTGAACTCGCTGGGCGGCTCGGAATCCCAGCCGACGATCACCTGGTAGCGCTCGGTCGATCCGTTGGTGTAAGTCGCGTCGACCAGAACGAGATCCAGACCCTCGCGCAACTCGACCACCAAAAACGGCTCGGCAGTGGCCAATTCGCGACTACGGCCGGCGTACCAGCGCTGTCGGGGAAGCCATTCTGACCACGGCAGGTTCATCGCGACTCCTCGGAACCGCACAACTGGAACCAGTAGAACCCGTGTCCCGGCAGTGTCAACAGATAGGGCAGGTGGCCGATCGGCGGAAACGCCACGTGACCGGTGAGCTCGATGGGTATGTGGCCGCTCCAGTGCTGGAGGTTCAATTCCAGGGGCTGCGGGAAGCGCGACAGGTTGTTGACGCACAGCACCGTGTCACCGTCGTCGGGTGACTCGCGCAGGAAGGCCAGCACCGACGGGTTGGAGCCGCCGAGTTCTTCGAACCGGCCGGTCGCGAAGGACTCGTGCCGGCGGCGCACGGCGAGCATCATCCGGGTGAAATTCAGCAGCGACGTCGAGGTGTCGCGCTGGGCTTCGACGTTGACGGCCTGGTAGCCGTAGACCGAGTCCTGGCTGGCCGGCAGGTAGAGCCGTCCGGGGTTGGCTTTGGAGAACCCGGCGTTGCGGTCCGGTGTCCACTGCATCGGCGTACGCACCCCGTCGCGGTCACCGAGCCAGATGACGTCGCCCATGCCGATCTCGTCGCCGTAGTACAGCACCGGCGATCCGGGCAGCGACAACAGCAGCGCGGTGAACAGTTCGATCTGGTTGCGGTCGTTGTCCAGCAACGGCGCCAACCGCCGGCGGATCCCGACGTTCGCCTTCATCCGCGGGTCTTTGGCGTATTCGGAGTACATGTAATCGCGCTCTTCGTCGGAGACCATCTCCAGCGTCAACTCGTCGTGGTTGCGCAGGAAGATCCCCCACTGGGCCATGTCCGGAATCTCCGGGGTCTGACCGAGGATCTCCGAGATCGGGAACCGCGATTCGCGTCGTACCGCCATGAAGATCCGCGGCATCAACGGGAAGTGGAACGCCATGTGGCATTCGTCGCCGCCGGTGCTGGGATCGCCGAAGTACTCGACGACGTCGGCGGGCCACTGATTGGCCTCGGCGAGCAGCACCCGGCCGGGGAATTCGTCGTCGACGACCTTGCGACAGCGCTTGAGGAAGGCGTGGGTCTCCGGCAGGTTCTCGCAGTTGGTGCCCTCACGCTCGAACAGGTACGGCACGGCGTCCAGCCGGAACCCGTCGATGCCGAGGTCGAGCCAGAAGCGCAGGACGTCGATCATCGCTTCCTGCACCGCGGGGTTGTCGTAGTTCAGATCGGGCTGATGCGAGAAGAACCGGTGCCAGTAGAACTGTTTGCGCACCGGGTCGAAGGTCCAGTTCGACTCCTCGGTATCGATGAAGATGATCCGCGCGTCGGTGTACTTCTCGCTGGTGTCGCTCCACACGTAGAAGTCGCCGTACGGGCCGTCGGGGTCGTGGCGGGATTCCTGGAACCACGGGTGCGAGTCCGACGTGTGGTTCATCACCAGGTCGGTGATGACCCGGATGCCACGTTCGTGGGCCGCGTTGAGCAGCGCGACGAAATCCTCGACGGTGCCGAACTCGGGCAGCACCTTGTAGAAGTCGCGAATGTCGTAACCGCCGTCGCGCAGCGGTGAGTCGTAAAACGGCGGCAGCCAGATGCAGTCGATGCCGAGCCACTGCAGGTAGTCCAGCCGCTGCAACAGCCCCTGCAGATCTCCCGAACCGTCCGCGTCGCCGTCGAGGAATGCCCGAACCAGCACCTCGTAGAAGACCGCGTGCTTGAACCAGGTTCGGTCGGCGGGAAGCGATTTCGCTTCGGTGAATTCATCCGCGTTGGGGTGCTCGACCACGCCGCCTTCGACGTGGCTGCCCTCTACGGGATCATGTTCGGACGAGTGCTCTCTGCCCTTGGTCAAGTCCACGACGTTACACGTACCCGGGGTGCTGCGGCGAAAACCTTATGCGCCAAACGAATTGAGCGTAGCCGCTGAGCAGGGGTGTCGGATCAGCCCGGCGGGCCGTCGCCCAGGGTCACGTCGACGGCACGGCCCTGCAGCCCGACGCTGACGTGATCGCCGGGGTGATGCTGGTCGAGAATGTTCGTCAGCGCCGTCGCCGAGTTGACCGGCTGGCCGTTGATCGAGTTGATCACGTCGCCAGGGTTGAGCCCGGCGCCCGCGGCGGGCCCGGTCGATATCACCTGACGGACGATCGCGCCGCCGCCGCCCTGGGCGTCGTTGACGCCGACGCCGAGGAACGCGGTCGGCCCGATGTGCACGGTCGGCGACGAGGCGCCGGACCGGATCTGACCGGCGATCGCCATCGCCTCGTTGATCGGGATCGCGAAACCCTGGCCGCGGCCGAGGTGGAAGTTCTGCGACGCGGCGGTGTTCATGCCGATCACCTGGTTCGCGCCGTTGACGGTCGGTCCGCCCGAGTCGCCGGGGCGGATGTTCGCGTCGATCTGGATCAGGCCGACCAGGGTCTCGGTACTGCCGGTCAGCGCGTCGTTGGCCGACACGGTCTGATTGAGGGCGCCGATGCGGCCCTCCTCGACGCTCGGCGCACCACCGACGCCGCCGGCGTTACCCAGCGAGACGACGGGGTCGCCGACGTTGATCGAGTTCGAGTTGCCGATGTTGGCCACCGGCAGGCCACCGCCCGCGAGTTGTAGCACCGCGATGTCGTGCTGGCGGTCGTAGCCGATGACGGTGGCGGGAAAGACCTGGCCGTTGGCGATCGACCGCGCAGTGAGGTCGGTCGCGCCGGCGACCACGTGGTTGTTGGTCAGGATGACGCTGGGATCGATCACGATGCCGGTGCCGGCGCCGATAGCGCTCTGGTAGCCGAGTTTGGCGTCGATGTCGACGATCTGCGGGCCCACCTGCGCTGCGGCGGCGGCCGCGTCACGCGGCAGCGGCGGCATCACCGGCGACGCCTGGGCCGGAACTGTCGCCAGCCCCAGGCCGGCCGCTGCCAACAGGCTGAACAAGCTCAGCGACCGCCGCGGTGTGCGGCGGAGCGATCCGCGCATCCCGTCACCTCCTGCGTGAGTTCTGTCCCGGGTGCAACCGGAAATGCCGTGAGGCCGGCACAACTTTGTCCATCTAACCGTAGCCTGCGTCGCACGATCGGGCATATCGACGTTCTTCGTCACCGCAGCCGCCGGCGCCGGTCGGCCATCTCCATCGCGGCCGGCGTGCCGCCTCGCGGTAGCTTCAGAGCTCTGGCAGGACAGCCAACCCGACGGCGAAGGTGTCTTCTCGATGAGCGTTCTCGATTCATTCCGGCTCGACGACAAAGTGGTGATCGTGACCGGCGCCTCGTCCGGGCTGGGGGTGTCGTTCGCCCAGGCGTTCGCCGAAGCCGGCGCCGACGTCGTGCTGGGCGCCCGCCGTGTCGACCGGCTGGCCGAGACCGCCGCGCTCGTCGAAGCCGGCGGCCGCAAGGCGTTGACGGTCGCCACCGACGTCGGCGTGCCCGAGCAGGGCCAGGCGCTGGTCGATGCCGCGGTGCAGACGTTCGGCCGGGTCGACGTGCTGATCAACAACGCCGGCGTCGGCACCGCCCACCCGGCGACCCGGGAGACGCCCGAACAGTTCCGGTCGGTGATCGACGTCAACCTCAACGGCGCGTACTGGGTCGCACAGGCCTGCGGGCGGGTCATGAAGCCGGGGAGCTCGATCATCAACATCGCCAGCATCCTCGGCATCACCACCGCCGGCCTGCCGCAAGCGGCCTACAGCGCCAGCAAGGCGGCGGTCATCGGGCTGACCCGGGATCTCGCCCAGCAATGGGGCTCGCGCAAGGGGATTCGGGTCAACGCGCTGGCCCCGGGATTCTTCAAGACCGAGATGACCGACGAATATCCGCCCGAGTATCTGGACAGCCAGGCCCATCGGCTGATCCTGGGCCGCCTCGGCGACGCCCGCGAGCTGGCGGCGTCCGCGGTCTGGCTGGCCTCGGCGGCCGGCGGTTACGTCACCGGGCAGACGATCGTCGTCGACGGCGGTCTGACCATCAACTAGACATGGCCGACTTCGACGCGCAGGCTCACTTCGCGCACGCGCCGGTCGCCCGGCTGGCCACCGCGGCCGCCGACGGGCGTCCGCATCTGGTGCCGGTGGTGTTCGCACTGCGCGACGGGGTCGTCTACACCGCGGTCGACGCCAAACCCAAGACCACGCAACGGCTCAAGCGGCTGGCCAACATCGAGCAGAATCCACAGGTGAGCATTCTGGTCGACCACTACGCCGACGACTGGGCGCAGCTGTGGTGGGTCCGGGCCGACGGTCTCGCCACCATTCACCACGACGACGACACGGCCCGTGCGGCGCGCGACGTGCTGCGGGCCAAATATCCTCAGTATCAATCGGTTTCGCTGCCCGGCCCGGTCATCGCCGTCGCCGTGCGGCACTGGAGCAGCTGGCGCGCCTGAGAGCCGGCTATCCGCTTGCCAAGCCGGGTCCGGCTCGACCACCCGAGCCGGCGTCCCAGCCTTGGAATACGGCGCTCAACTGGGCAAATGGCCTGTACTATGAAGCTTCGATCGAGACGGGCGCGGCAAAGCTGTCCTTTGCTGAGCGCCACGTAGGGCATATTGGAGATACGACACGCGAGCGGGGGCTCGCATCGCCTCGGAGGGTGGACACGTGGGTAGAGCGATTCGGATGGGTTGGTGCGCGGCAACGGTCGCCGCACTGACCCTGGTGGGCTCGGCCGCCCCGGGCATGGCCGCGATCGCGCCCCCGGACCCTGCCGAGGCCGTCGCCTCGATCCAGCCGGCCGCCGGTGCGGTGGTCGGCGTCGCGCACCCGGTGATCGTCACGTTCAGCGGCCCGGTCGCCGACCGCGCGGCGGCCGAGCGGGCGGTCAAAGTATCTGCGCCACAGCACATGACCGGCCACTTCGAGTGGCCCGAATCGAACGTCGTCGTGTGGAAGCCGGCCGGCTACTGGCCGGCGCACAGCCACGTCGGCGTTCGGGTGCACGCCCTGTCGACAGGTTTCGAGACGGGTGACGAGGTGGTCGGCACGGCCAGCATTTCCGCGCACACCTTCACGATCACCCAGAACGGCGAGGTGTTGCGAACCATGCCGGCATCGATGGGCAAGCCCGCCCGCCCGACGCCGATCGGCGATTTCTCCGCGCTGTCGAAAGAGCGCTCGGTCGTGATGGATTCACGCACCATCGGCATCCCGCTCGAATCGTCGGACGGCTACAAGATCACCGCGCAATACGCCGTCCGAGTCACCTGGGGCGGTGTCTACGTGCACTCGGCTCCGTGGTCGGTGGACTCGCAGGGCTACGCGAATGTCAGCCACGGCTGCATCAACCTCAGCCCCGACAACGCCGCGTGGTACTTCGACATGGTTCATCTCGGCGACCCGATCAACGTGGTGGCCTGACCCGGTCTGACCGCACGGAATACATCCAGGTGGGGCCGAGTTGGCGCCTGCATGACATCTTCACCAGCGCGCGCGGTCCGGTTCGACAGCTACGGCGGCACCGACGTCCTGTACGTCACCGACATCGACCGACCTGTCCCCGGCGCCGGTGAGGTGCTCGTCGAAGTTCGGGCGGCGGGCATCAATCCCGGCGAGGCCGGCATTCGCACCGGCGCGCTGCACGAACAATTCCCGACGACCTTTCCCTCTGGCGAAGGCAGCGACCTGGCCGGTGTCGTCATCGAAACCGGCGACGGGGTAAGCGATTTCGCCGTCGGCGACGAGGTGCTCGGGTTCAGCTTCCAGCGGTCGAGCCACGCCACCCACACCAGCGTGCCGACCGGCCAGCTCATCCACAAGCCGGCGGAGCTGAGTTGGGAGGTGGCCGGCTCGCTGTACGTCGTCGGCGCGACGGCGTACGCGGCGGTTCGCGCGGTGGCGCCGCAGCGCGGTGAGACGGTGGCGGTCTCCGCAGCCGCCGGCGGCGTCGGAAGCATCGCCGTGCAACTCCTCACGCGGCGCGGCGTGCGGGTGCTGGGCATCGCGTCGTCAGGCAACGCGGAGTGGCTGCGGGCGCACGGCGTAGAACCGGTCGAATACGGCGACGGGTTGGCCGACCGGTTGCGGCAGGCCGCCCCGGACGGGGTTGATGCCTTCATCGATCTGTTCGGTCCGCACTATGTCGAGCTGGCCGTCGAGCTCGGTGTGCCGCGCGAGCGGATCAACTCGATCATCGCCTTTGCCAAGGCCGCCGAAGTCGGCGCCAAGACCGAAGGCAGCGCGGAGGCGTCCACCCCGGCCGTACTGCAGGAGATAGCCGATCTGGTTGTCGCCGGCGACGTGGAGTTCGACGTTGCTGCGACCTATCCGCTCGACCGGGTTGTCGACGCCTTCACCGAACTCGAGCGGCGGCACACCCACGGCAAGATCGTGCTGTTGCCGCAGTCAACCGAATGAGGGAAGTGTCCGCCAACGTTCTTTAAAGCCTAGGCTGGGCGCATGGCTACTACATTGCAACAACCCCGAGTCGCCGACACCCTGCACCGGATGTACGCCGAGGCGCAGGAACAGATGTCGACGCTTCGCGAGCGCGGCCCCAACCTGTCCGCTTCCGCGACGGTCAAGGAACGCGCGGACGCGATGAGCGAGTTCTACATCCCCGTCACGCCGGAATCCGGCCGTCTGCTGTACTCGCTGGTTCGGGCGACCAAACCGGCTACCGTCGTGGAATTCGGTACGTCGTTTGGCATTTCGGCAATGCATCTGGCTGCGGCGGTGCGCGACAACGGCTCCGGCCGGGTGGTGACCACCGAGATCAGCGAAACCAAGATCGCCGCCGCCAAGCAGACATTCGCCGACACCGGCCTGGACGATCTGATCACCGTGCTGGAGGGCGATGCCCTGTCCACCCTGGCCGAACTGGACGGCCCGGTCGACTTCGTCCTGCTCGACGGGTGGAAAGAGCTGTACCTGCCGGTGATCGAGCTGCTGGAGCCGAAGTTGTCATCCGGTGCGCTGGTCATCGCCGACAACACCGAAAGCCCCGACACCCGGACCTACCTCGACTACGTGCATGGCAGCGAAAGTGGTTACGTGAGTTTCAATTTCGCCGTCCGCGACAACGACAGCATGGAGCTCAGCTGCTACGCCGCCGGTTAGATCGTGGTCCTCAGCGCGGCTTGAGCGACTGTTCGACCCAGGGTGTCAGCCACTGCACCCCCTCCTCGGTGAGGTGCACACCGTCGCTGCGGACGTGAATGCCGTCGACGTCAGCCGTGTACGCCCCGTCCGGACACAGCTTCTTCTTCAGATCGAGGATGCGTACGTCGGGGCGATTGCCGACGGTCTTGCCCAGCATGGTGTTCCACTCGTCCACCCGCTGCGGCTGATCCTCGGGATAGAGGCTGCCGTCCGGGCGTTCACCGCGCCTGCTGTACGGCAGGTTCGCGACGGTCAGAGGCGCCCCGCTGAAGCTGAGAATGTCGATCGCACGCCGCAATTCGGTGCTGATGTAGGAGTCGAAGGCCGGATCGCCGATGTGGGTCCAGCGCCCCTCGTTGACCCGGTCCACGGTCTCCCAGCGGCCGATGACCAGCAGCACGGCGTCGGGCTGGTCGACGGCGATCTGCGACGTCCAACGGCCGGGCCACGATTCGCATTCACCCTTCTGGTCCAGGGTCTGGCCCAGGTAGCTGTACGGGCCGCCGCGCACCAGGCTGCAGCCGATCACGGTGTGGTCGACGAACTGAAAGCCCGGCGTCGGCGGCAGGAAGTGCATCATCGTCCAGCCGATCGAGTCGCCGAACACCGAGACGGTGAACGGACGTCGCGGGTCTCGCTTGGTGATCGCCCGGGCGGGCCGTACGCCTTCCGGAGTCGACGGCGACACGACGGCAACCGGTGACACACCGGGCGGAAGGCTGGCGTCGAGGGCGCTGACCCCGGGTTTGTGAACCACCGGGACCACGAGCAACGTCACCGCCGCTGCGGTCGCGGCGGTGGCGCCGGCCAGCGGCAGCAGCGGCACCCGGGCCGGCCGCCAGGCGCGGACGGGCTGCTCGATCACCCACCACGACACCACCGACACCGCCAGCGTGGCAGCACAGCGGAGCGCGAACAGCGACAACCCGTGCCACCCGGTCCGCTGCCCGTTGAGCACCAGGAAAACCGGCCAGTGCCACAGGTAGATGCCGTAGGAGATGCTGCCCAGCCAGGCCAGCGGACCCCACGCCAGCGCGGTCGCGACCGGTCCGCGCTGATCCAGCGCCACCGGCGCGATCACCAGCACTGCCGCGACGGCGACCGCGATCAGCAGCCCGTAGCGGAACTCCTGCGCGTTGCCGGTGGCGTAGTGCACGGCGAACCCGAGCAGACCCAGGCCGATCACCGGAAGCGTCCTGGCGATCCACTTCCCGGTGCGGGAGCGAATCAGCGACCACCCGCGGTTCAGTGCCGGCCAGTCCCCGACCAGCAGTGCCGAAGCCGCCGCGCCGACCAGCAGCGCCTGGGCTCGGGTGTCGGTGCCGAAGTACACCCGGTCGCGGGTCGAGTCGGAGGCAAGCAGGATGGCGGTCGCCGCCGACCCCAGCGCCCCGATGGTGGCCAGTACGAACACTGTCAGGCGGACCGCTCCGACGGTGGCGCGCGTCGTGCGGCGCCGGGCGCGGACCGACAGCCCCACGGCCACCGCGACCAGGATCAGCGGCCAGACGATGTAGTACTGCTCTTCGACACCGAGCGACCAGGCGTGTTGCAGCGGCGACGGCGGAGATCCCTGCGCGAAGTAACCGGTCTTGTCCGCGACGAACATCCAGTTCGCCACCCAGAAGAAGGCGGCGACGGCGTCGTTGCGCAGGCTGGCGATCGCTTCGGGCGCGAACAGTTGGCGCCCGACGGCCACCGTCAGCACCATCAGGACCAGCGCGGGCAGCAGCCGGCGGGCGCGGCGAATCCAGAAATTGACCAGGTCGATGCGTCCCGTCCGGCCCAGTTCGTCCAGCAGCAGCGATGTGATCAGAAAACCGCTGAGCACGAAGAACACGTCGACGCCCAGGAATCCGCCGGCCATTCCGGGGATGCCGCCGTGGTCGGCGAGCACCAGTCCGACGGCCACCGCGCGCAGCCCATCCAGCGCGCGGATACCCGGGCGGCGTTCGGGCGCACCGCCGCTCGCCTTCCGCGAGGGGCGGCTGACCGGCGGCGGGGCGACCCAGCGGGGCCGCCGAGCAGAATGAACCGGCACGGGGTACGCCCCGGCCGGTTCTGTGTTCACCTCTCCAGCGCGTCGACCGGTGTCCTGGTCGGCGGCTTTTTTGGCGCCGATATTCGGGTGCCCCTCCCTGCTCGATGCAGGCGCCAGTTTAGGTGTGAGAAGAGCGCATCAGCGGCAGACACGGCGCGGCGAGCGTTCGAAATATGCTGCCGCGCGCCAACTCCGCGTTACGCCGAGTCCTGCGCTGCCCCGGTGCTGAGCCCGAGTTCGTCGAGCACCGCATCGGTGTCGGCGCCCAGTTGCGGGGCCGGGCCGGCCACCCGCCCAGCCGTCCGGGAGAACCAGGTGGGCACGCCGGGAAAGCGCACCTTCCCGTGCTCGGTGTCGACCGTCTCGAAGAAGCCGACCGCGTTGAGGTGCGGGTCGTCGAACAACTGAGCGGGAGTCTGCAGCGGGGCGGCGGGGATCTGCAGCTCGCGGAACAGTTCGAGCCACTCGTCGGTGGTCCGCTCCAAGAGCGTCTCGGCGATCAGCGCGTAGACGGCGTCGATCTGCTTCGCCCGCTGCTCGAGGGTGGCGTAGAGGTCGCCGGCCCATGGCGGGTTCACGGCCTCGACGAAGGCCGACCAGTGCCGGTCGTTGTAGATCAGGGCGGCGATGAAGCCGTCCTTGGTGGGGTACGGCTTGCGGTTCGGTGCGACGGTCCGCGGATAGATCGCGGGACCCAACGGGGGGTCGAACATGGCACCGTTGGCATGCTCGACCAACATGAACGATGCCATGGTTTCGAACATGGCGACTTCAACTTCTTGACCTTCGCCGGTTCGTTCGCGGTGGAACAGCGCCATCGTGGTGGCATACAGCGCGGTCAGGCCCGCAACTTTGTCCGCGATGATGGTGCCGACATAGTTGGCTTCGCCGGTCAGTAGTTCCTGCACGGCCGGTAGTCCGGACTCGGCCTGGATGGTGTCGTCGTAGGCGGGCCGATCGCGGCTCGGTCCACGCCGGCCGTAGCCGTAGCAGTTGGTGTAGACGATCGACGGGTTGATCGCGGCCACCTCGTCGTAACCGAACCCCAGTCGCGCAATCGCTTTGGCGCGCATCGAGTGGATGAACACGTCGGCGGTTTCGATCAGTGCACGCAGCGATGCCTTGCCGGCCTCCGAGCGCAGGTCCAGCACGACGCTGCGCTTGCCGCGGTTGACGTTGGCGAACACGGCACTCATGCCGGTGGCCGGGCCGACCGAGACGTAGCGGGTGTCGTCACCGGCCGGCGACTCGACCTTGATCACGTCGGCGCCCATGTCCGCCATGATCTGGGTGCAGTACGGACCCATCACCATCGCGGTCAGGTCGACCACCCGGACCCCGGCCAGCGGGCCGGAATGTCCGGTACGACCGGATTCAACGCCGTTGCGCATCACCGACTCCTTCCCGCTCGACCCGAGCGAAGCTGTAGCGCAGATGTTCGGCATGACCATTCGGGACGACCGGAAAGATCAAGGGTGCGTTGAGGTCTCGGATGGCGTCCAGGTTCTCGCCGACGTCTTCGATGGACCAGGACGAGCGATACACCCCTACCGATTCGGCGACCGCGGCCCGCGCAACCCGGCCCGCGACCGCGACCAGCATCTCGCCGGTGACCGAACAGGACTCATGGGCCAGCCAGCCGACCACCGGCGCCACCTGCTCCGGGCACATCGGCGGATAGGCCGAGGTGTCGAGCCCTTCAGCCATCCTGGTGACCGCCGACGGGACGATGACATTGCATGTCACATTGTCGGCAGCGCCTTCGAGCGCCGCGACATTGGCCAACCCGATCACACCGGCCTTGGCCACCGCGTAGTTGGCGACGTCGTGGTTGCCGTAGAGCCCGCCGATCGACGACGTCAGCACGATGCGTCCGTAGCCGGCATTGCGCATCACCGGAAAAGCCGGGCGCACAACGTGAAACGCGCCGCGGAGGTGGACGTCGAGGACGGCGTCGAAATCGTCGTCACTCATGTCGGCGAGCGCCGCCCGCCGGACGGTCCCGGCATTGTGGATCAGTACATCGATGCGACCGTAGTGGTCCAGCGCCCGCTGGATGATCGCCCGGCCGCCGTCCGCGGTCGCGACGGACTCGGTGCAGGCGACGGCCTGCCCTCCGGCGGCGGCGATTTCGCGTACCACGTCGTCGGCCGGGCCGGTGTCCGCGCCGTCTCCGGTCAGGCTCGCACCGGTGTCATTGACGACCACCTTGGCTCCCCGCGAGGCCAGCAGCAACGCGTACGAACGGCCGAGTCCCCGGCCGGCGCCGGTGATGACGGCGACCCGATCGTCGAACCTCAGCTCGCTCATTCGTGCCCTAGGACGAGCCCGTCCAGATCGCCCTTCGCCCGCCACTGCGCCAGCAGGTCGCCGAACGCGTAGAAGCCCGGCCCGTATGGCTGGCCGAGGTGAGACCGGATACCTTCGCCCCCACCGCCGCCTTCGTTGTTGTAATAGCCTGGCGTGCACTGGGAGTCGAATGCGGAGTTGTCGATCGCATTCTCGTCGATGGTCGTGCACCAGTCATCCTGGGCGCGCTGGGTGGGCTCGACGGTACTGGCGCCCCGCTTGATCGCCTCGGCGACGATATAGGCGATGTGCTCGCCCTGCAGTTCGTAGTTGGCCGCGATGTTCGCCGAGATCCCCACCTGGGTGAACCCGGTGAAGAACTGGTTGGGAAAGCCACGGCTGGTCATGCCGTGCAGGGTCTGGTAACCGTCGGCCCAGTAGTCGAACAGGGTCAGCTCGTCGCGGCCCTCGATGGCGTCGATCGAATACCGGCGGCTCATCTCGGTGGTGATCTCGAACCCGCTGGCGTAGATGATGCAGTCGACGTCGTATTCGATGTCGTTGGCCACGAGTCCCGTTGCGGTGGCCCGTTGTACGCCCTTGGTCGCCGAGACGTCGACCAGCGTGACGTTGGGCCGGTTGAAGGTCTGCAGGTAGTCGTCGTTGGAGCATGGCCGCTTGCACAGGAATCGGTAATACGGTTTGAGGCCCTCCGCGATGTCGTCGTCGGCGATGATGCTGTCGACGCGGCGTCGCAGCCGCTCCATGATTTTGTAGTCCTCTTCCTCGCGGATCGCCATGAACTGGTCGGGGCTCAGCGAAGCCGGGTCGTCGAGCGCGAGAACCCGTGCCGCGGTGTTGCGGCCGAGCTCGGTCCAGAAGTCGCAGACCAGGTCCGGCTGTCCCGGTGCCATACCCTCGAACGTCCACGAGTGGAAGTTGCGTTGCCGTTCCTTCTGCCAGCCGGGTTGCAGCGTCTTCACCCACTCCGGATCGGTCGGGGTGTTGTTGCGGACGTCGACGGTCGATGGGGTGCGCTGAAAGACATAGAGGTGCTTGGCATGTCGCGCGATGAACGGCGTCACCTGGATGCCGGTGGCGCCGGTGCCCACCAGGGCGACGGTCTTGTCCGCGAGCTTGTCCAGCCCGCCCGTGCTGTCGCCGCCGGTGTAGGCGTAGTCCCAGCGGGACGTGTGGAAGCTGTGCCCGGTGAAGTCCTTGATGCCGGGGATACCGGGCAGCTTCGGCCGGTGGAACGGCCCGGATGCCATCACCACGAAGCGGGCCCGGATGTCGTCGTCGCGATCGGTGCTGATCCGCCACCGCTTGATCGTGCCGTCCCACCGCAAGTCGCGGACCTGGGTGGAGAAGATCGCGCCGTCGTAGAGTCCGAAGTGTTTGCCGATGTTCCGGCAATGCTGGAAGATCTCCGCGCCGTCGGCGAACTTCTTGCTCGGCATGAAGTCGAGCTCTTCGAGTAACGGTATATAGCAATAGGATTCGTTGTCGCATTGAATACCGGGGTAGCGATTCCAGTACCAGACCCCGCCGAAGTCGCCGGCGAGTTCGATGATCCGGACGTCGTCGACACCGGCCTTCTTCAGGTGCGCCCCAGCGAGCAGTCCGGCGAAGCCGCCGCCGATCACCGCGACATCGATGTCCTCGTCGATCGGGTCGCGTACCAGAGGAGGTGAGTGCGGGTCGGTCTCGTAGTATCCGGCGAAGTCGTCTTCGAGCTCCACGTATTGCTTGGAACCCTCGGAGCGAAGCCGCTTTTCGCGCTCGAACGCATACTTCTCGCGCAGCGCTGCGATGTCGACGTCGTCGGGTGTGTCAGTCGGCTGTGGGCAGTCCGTCATATGTTGCCGCTCTTCCTCGTCGCCGGGCTAGGCCAGCGCGTTCTCCGGCAGCGCCGCGGGGTGCAGGGGGGCGGCCATCTTCTGCACGTGCGGCAGCACCTCCCTGGCGAACAGCTTGGTGCTTGCGATCGCCTCCTCGTTGGGCATGGTGCCGAATTGCGGGACGATGGTGAGCTCCTGGAACGAGCAGGCTTCCTGCGCGGCCTGGATCCGGCTGAAGATCTCCTCCGGTGTTCCGATCAGCAGGTTGGAGGCATGGTAGCCCGGCGTCTTCGGCTTGCCCTTGGCTTGAGCTTCAGCCGCGGTCACCTCGGAGGCCAGCACCGCCGTCGCGGTGGCTTCACGCGAGGCGTAGGCCTCGTATCCCTTGACGCCCTTGAAGTTCGACGCGTCGGCGAATCCGTAGTGCACGGTGACATCGCGGTTGGCCGTCCAGATCCACTCCTCGGTCTTGGCGGCGTCGGCGGCGTCGGGTGTGCAGTACATGAACATGACGTTCTTCGGTTGGCAGGGCGCGAACCCTTCCTCCTGGCGGAAGGTGTTGACCTTCTGGACTTCCCGGCCGGCGTCTTCGATCGGCTTGTTGCCGACGAACAGCGGGATCATGCCGCGCCGGGCCAGGATCTCCATCGACTCCGCCGTCGAGGACGAGCTGTAGATCCGGGAGAACAGGTCGCTGCTCAGCGGCTCCGGGCGCAGCGACATCTCCGGGACCTTGAAGATCTCGCCGTCGTAGGAGAAGCGCTTGCCGGAAAAAGCCAGCTCCAGGATGTCAAGGGTTTCGTTGAACCGCTGCCGGCTCTCCTCGCGCGGCACGCCAACGGCGTCGAATTCACTTTTCGACACCCCGCGGCCGATGCCGATGGTGGTGTATCGGCCCTTGGAAATGATGTCGAGGTAGGCGATTTGGTGTGCCAGCCGAATCGGGTGCCACCACGGCGCCACCGCCACGAAAGTACCCAGACTGACCCGCTCGGTGCGTCCGGCGAAATAGCTCAACGTCTGAATGGGGTTGGGCGTCATGCCGTACGGGGTGCCGCAGTGCTCCGGCATCCAGATGCCGTCGAACCCGAGCGGCTCTGCCAGGTCGGCGATTTCGAGCGTGCCCTGCACACACTCCCAGTCCGGGACGGCGGGCGGCCGGCTGAAATCGCCGGCCAGCACGCGGTCGTCCCAGTCCTGCGAGTTGTGGGTTCCGAATCCGAGGTTGACTTTCATCACTGCTCCTTTGTGACGTCCCGCGGCGCACCGGTGCCCATGTATTCGGCAAGGTTGCGGTGCAGGTTTGCGGTGCTGCGTTCCATGTAGGGGTTGGGCTTGGTTCCGGTGAAGCCGAGCGATTTCATGCCTTGCTGTACAGCGGCCATGTTCGAGAAGTCCTGCGGGAAGACGGTGCGCCAGCCGGGATCGTCGGCCTCCAGGTGCTCCCACTCCGTCTGCGGCTCTTGACCTTCCGGGAAGAGCTCGTAGCACGCCGCCTCGAAGATGCAGCTGTTCGGGTCGTAGCCGTTGGGGCGCGCGCTGTAGCACAGGGCGGTCGTCAGACCCTGGCCGATCTGGAAGTTCGGGAAGATCTGCCAGGCGGTGCCGCTCTTGGCCAGGTGTTCGGGATCGATGGTCGGCCAGATCACCCCGCGGGCGGCGTCGTCGCCGCGCGCCGCGGCCAGCCAGTGCCCGAGCACTTTGTCGGGCGGGGTGCCCTCGGGCAATTCGTTGGCCAGCCGCTTCGCAGCCTCGACCAGCGTCCGGGTGGTGGTCGCGTTGGTCTCTTCCAGGGTGTAAATCTGCATCTCCGCCGTCGAGATCCGCGGATCCCCGGTCCCGAGACGGATTTTCGACTTGGTCTCGGAGAGATCTTTGGGCGCGTCGTAACCGATGTTGCTGTGCTTGCCCTGCGCCTTCGCCCACCCGCGGAACGTGCCGAATTTGTTGAACTGCGGATGGGTGGTGGCTACGTGGTAGGTCTCGTTGAACGCCTCGATCGCGACCTTCCAATTGCACTGGAAGGTCAGCCATTTCCGCCATTTCACCCGCATGTTCTGCAAGCCGAACGGGTCGAGCATGGTGGCGGCCGGTTCGAGATAGTCGCGCAGCGGCTCACAGTTCGGATCGAGGTTGACGAAGATCCAGCCGCCCCAGGTGTCGACGCGCACCGGGGCCAGGTGGGTGTTCTGCGGGGTCAGCGATTCCTGCCAGTCCTGCTGCTCCGGAATGTGAGTGCAGGCACCGTCCAAGCCGTAGGTCCAGCCGTGAAATCCGCACACGAACGACTTCTTGTGTCCGCAGGCGCTTTTCGCATCCGCGGCGACGTCGATGAGTTTGCGACCGCGATGGACGCACACATTGTGGTGCGCCGTCAGAGTGTCCGGACCGGTGCGGACCACGATCACGGAGTCGTCGAGGATGTCGTAGGTCAGGAAGCTGCCGGTCTTCGGCAGGTCCTCGACCCGGCCGACCTGTTGCCATACCCTGCGCCAGAGCTTGTCCCGCTCGGCCCGGGCGTAGTTCTCGGACAGGTACGCCTCGACCCCGATCGTCACCGGCTCCGAAAGCAACTCCGGCGCTTCGACTTTCATGTCGGTCATTCCATGCTCCTGATCGCCGCTCGGAAGGAGTCGTCCTTGAGGAAGAGCGAGGTGTTGTCGGCGTCGAGGTGCGTCCATTTCAGATCCAGCCCGCCGTCCACCAACAGAGTCTGGCCGGTGATGTAGCTGGACAGATCCGACAACAGGAACAGGATCGCGCCGGCGATCTCCTCGGGGCGGCCGCGTCGGCCCATTGCGATGGCCCGGTGATCACGATCGGCGTCGTCGTCGACGTAGGTGAGCGAGGCCGGGGTCGCGGTGACGCCGGGGGCTACCGCGTTCACCCGGATCTCGTCGACCGCGAGCTCGACGGCCATGGTGCGGGTCATCGCGGCAATCGCCGCCTTGGCGGTGCCGTAGGCGATGTGGAACGGCGCGGTGTTCATGCCGCTGATCGAGGAGATCGACACGATCGACCCACGGCGGTCGGCGGCCTTCAGCGCGGCGGCAACCGCCTGGCTCATGAAGAACGCCGTCTCGAGGTTCTGCGCGAACAAGTCGCGCCAGTCGGTGCGGGACACCCGGGTCGACGGCATCCAGGTCTGCGGCCCGGCCCCGCCCGCGACGTTGACCAGCCCGTGCAATTCACCGTCGGCGTCCGCGGCCTTCTCCATGGCCTCGGCCACCCCGTCCTCGGTGGACACGTCGGCAGCCACCGGAATGATCGGCAGGCCGCGCTCGACCAGCGGAGAGACATGGGTGTCGAGGTTGTCCTTGCCCCGGCTGACCGCGATCACGGTCGCGCCCGCTTCGGCCACCATGCGAGCCACGGTAGTCCCGATGCCGCCACCGGCCGCGCCGGCGACAACGACCACGCGACCACCAAGCCCAAGCAGGTTATCGCCCACTTTTGTCCGGACAAAACATTGAGATGTGCATAATTGAGAATATGATTCTCTGCAAATGGCTGACCGTCAAGTGACCTGGTTCAAGGGTTGCCTCACTATTGTCTGGACCAGACCCGGTTGCTAACGTCACCGGCTGAAACCGCCACCCGCCCCGCGAACCGGCCCATGAGGAGTGATCAGCGATGTTGCCGCACGAAGGCCGCTCCGGCGCCGGGACGTCGCCGACCCTCGCCGAGGGGTGGCGCATGCAGCGACTCACCCCGCCGAGTCGGCTGTTCGGCGCCAACGGCCTGCGGACCGGCCCCGACGGCCGGATCTACATCGCCCAGGTGACCGGCAGTCAGATCAGCGCGCTCGACGTCGACACCGGCCGGCTGGAGATCGTCAGCGCCAAGGGCGGCGACATCGTCGCGCCCGACGACGTGGCGTTCGGCCGCGACGGCGATCTCTATGCCACCGAGGTGATGGACGGCCGGGTCAGCGTGCGCGGTGCCGACGGCCACACCCGGGTGCTGCGCGCCGACGTCCCGTCGGCCAACGGCGTCACCGTGCACCAGGACCGGTTGTTCATCGGCGAATGCCGGGAGGGCGGCCGGCTCTTCGAATTCGACCTGGCCGGCGGACCGCCGCGGGTTCTGTTGGACAACGTTCCGTCGCCCAACGCGATGGAGGTCGGTCCGGACGGCAAGCTGTATTTCCCCGTGATGGGTGCCAACGAAATCTGGCGCATCGGTCTCGAGGGTGGCGAGCCCGAAACCGTCGCGACCGGTCTCGGTGTGCCCGACTCGGTGAAATTCGATTCGGCCGGCCAGATCGTCTCCACCCAGGTCCACAGCGGCCAGGTGTTGCGCATCGATCCGCGGACCGGCCGGCAGACCGTGCTCGCCGACCTCAGCCCGGGCCTGGACAACTGCACGTTCGTCGGCGATCGGCTGTTCGTCTCGAATTTCTCCGGCGAGATCACCGAGATCCTCGCCGATGGCACCACCGCGGCCCTGCTGCCCGGTGGCTTGAACTGGCCGCTGGATCTGGCGGTCGGCGCCGACGGCTACCTGTACGTCGCTGACGGCACCTACTTCTACAAGCTGGGCCCGGATCGGACCCTGCAGACGGTGGGCATGCTGTTCAGCCCGGGCTACCCCGGCTTTCTGCGGGGGCTGGCACCGGCGGGGCCCGGCGAGTTCGTCGTCACCACGTCGGGCGGCCAGGTGTCCCGCTACCGCCCCGCCGACGGGGAGAGTGACGTGCTGGCCGATGGATTCGATCAGCTCTACGGGGTGGCGATCGCCGCCGACGGGACGATCGCCGCGGCCGAGCTCGGCACCGGGCGAGTCGTGTCGATCCGGGACGGACGGGTCGAGGTGATCGCGTCCGGGTTGGCCGACCCGATCGGCGTCGCGGTCGGGCCCGACGGCGACTGGCTGGTGTCAGAGGCCGGCGCCGGCCGGGTGATCACGCTCGCCGGTTCCCGACCGCAGACCGTGGCCGCCGAATTCGGTTGTCCACAGGGCATTCTGGTCACCGGACGCCGGTTGTATGTGGTCGACGCCGGCTCCAGGACGTTGGTCGCGGTGAACCTCGACGACGGATCCCGGCAGACCATCGCCGCCGGGCTGCCGCTCGGCGCCGCCCCCGGGGTGACACCCAAGCCGCTGCAAGGCATGCCGCCGTTCTCCGGGCCGCAGGGGCCGTTCGCCGGCATCGCGACGGGACCCGACGGCACGCTGTATGTGTCTGCCGACGCCGACGGCAGCCTGCTGGCCTTCACACCGGACCGGCGCGATGGCTGACCCGGCCGACCACCGCTACCTGCAGGTGGCCCGCGCACTGCGGAAGGAAATCGTCGACGGGGTGTATCCGGTCGGATCCCAACTGCCCACCGAACATCAACTGTGCGAGCGCTTTTCGGTGAGCCGTTACACCGTTCGCGAGGCGCTGCGCCGGCTGCGTGACGACAACCTCGTCGCCTCGCGACCGCGAGCCGGCACCCTCGTGGTGCCACGTCCGTCGTCGGACTCCTACGTCCAAGACGTCGTCTCGATCAACGACCTGCTGGCTTTCGCCACCGGCGCGCAGTTCGCCATCGAATCGACCGGCATGACGATCGTCGACGACGAGCTGGCCAAGCGGACCGGCCTCAACAGCGGCGAAGAGTGGTTGACCGTCAGGGGATTTCGGCGCATCGAGGGCGGTGCGTACCCGGTCTGCCGGACCGAGTACTACATCAACCGGACGTTCGCCGGGGTGGGCCGGCTGCTGCCCCGTCACACCGGTCCGATATTTCCTCTGGTCGAGGACATTTTCGGGGTGAGCATCGTCGAGGTCCGTCAGGAGATCGCCGCGGTACTGATTCCCCCGCCACTGGCCGAACAGCTCAGCGTCGACGCCGGCAGCCCCGGTCTCGAGGTGCACCGCACCTACGCCACCTCCGACGGCGAAATCGCCCAGCTGACCATCAACACACATCCGGCGTCCCGTTTCCGTCACTCGATGACGATGCGACGGGTCCGCGGCTAATCTCACATGCGGCGATGTCGAACACCAGGCTGATCGGTGGACGGGCGGTCCGCTGGGACGACGAGCGGGCCGCCGAAGCCTATGCGCGCGGCTGGTGGGTGCGTGACACGTTGGCCGATGCACTGGCGGACGCCGCGCGATGCACTCCGGAGCGGGTATTGCTGATCGACGGCGAACGCCGAATCGACTGCCACAGCCTGTACACCCAGGCGACCGCACTCGCCGGGGCGATGCTGGAGCGCATCCCGGTCGGCAGCGTGGTGTCCTTCATGTTGCCCAACTGGTCTGAGGCCGCGGTGATTTATCACGCGGCGACGATCGCGGGCATGGTGGTCAACCCGATCCTGCCATCGCTGCGCGATCGCGAGCTGACGTTCATTCTGGGCGATGCGAACACCCGCATGATCTTCGTGCCACGGGTGTTCGGCCGGCACGACTACGCGGCGATGCTCGACCGGGTGGTCGCGCAGCTGGACGACCCGCCGGAAGTCGTCGTCGTTCGTGACGGCGCTCCGCTGCCCGGTGCGCCGGCCGGTGAACTGCCCGGGCTCGATCCCGATGCGGTCCGGATGATTCTCTACACCTCAGGCACCACCGGTCGCCCGAAAGGTGTTCTGCACAGCCATAACTCGCTGCACGCGTTGATCACCCAACTCCGCGATCACTGGCAGGTGCGGCCCGGTGACCGATTCCTGGTCCCCTCCCCGATCGCCCATATCGGCGGTTCCATCTACGCTTTCGAATGTCCGCTACTGCTCGGCACGTCGGCCGTGTTGATGGACCGCTGGAACGCCGACGTCGCGGTCGAACTCATCGGAGAAGAGGGATGCACGCACATCGCCGGGGCGACGCCGTTCCTCGAGCAGTTGCTGGCCTCTGCCGAACGGGCCGGCACCCGACTGCCGGAGCTGAAACTCTTCGTCTGCGGCGGCGCATCGGTCTCGCCGTCGTTGATCCGCAAGGCGGCGGATTACTTCGACCACGCGGCGGTCACCCGGGTGTACGGCTCCACCGAAGTCCCGGTGACCACGGTCGGGGCGCCGATGGATCCTGACCGCGCCGCGGACACCGACGGCCGGCCCGGATTCGCGCGGATCGCCCTACGCGGCGCGGGCGGAGAAATTCACGCCCGCGGCCCGCAAATGCTGGTCGGCTATCTGCATGCCGTCGACGAGGCCGAATCATTCGACGAGGCAGGGTATTTCCGCACCGGCGACCTGGCTCGCTGGGTCGACGACGACTTCCTCGTCGTCACCGGGCGGGCCAAGGACCTGATCATCCGTAATGGCGAGAACATCGCGCCCAAGGAGATCGAGGACATCCTCGCCGACCATCCCGGTGTCGCCGAAGTCGCCGTCGTCGGCCTGCCGGACGGCCGGACCGGCGAGCGGGCCTGCGCCGTCGTCGTTCCCAACGGCCAACCACGGCCCGACGTGGACAGCCTCCGCGTCTTCCTGCAGTCGCAGGGCGTCGCCGTCTTCAAAGCGCCTGAGCAGGTGGTCATCTGGGATGCTCTACCGAGAAACGATGCCGGCAAGGTGCTCAAACACCAGATTCAGGCGGCCCTGACAACGACGGACGGATGACATGCACGTAGCGATCGTGACCGGCGCGACCGGCGGAATCGGATTCGGCTGTGCGACCAAGCTCGCCGAGGCCGGGATGGCAGTGGTGGCGACCGGCCGCAACCAGACCCGGCTCAACGAGCTGGCTGCGGCGATCGGCGACCGTGACCGCATCGCCACGGTGGCAGTCGATCTGACCGACCGCGACGGGCCGGCCCGCGTCGTCCTGGCCGCGGTCGAGCGTTGGGGCCACGTCGACTTCCTGATCAACAACGCCGGGGTGGGCAATCCGACCCCACTGCACGACACCGACGACGAAACTCTCGACTACTTCCTCGACGTGATGCTGAAGGCACCGTTCCGGCTGGCACGAGATGTGCTGCCGCACATGCAACCTGGCTCGGCGATCATCAACATCACCTCGACCTTCGCGGTGGTGGGCGGGCTGCGCGGCGGGCCGTACTCTGCGGCGAAAGGCGGTCTGACGGCGTTGACCACCCACATCGCCGCCCAGTACGGGGCGCACGGCATTCGCTGCAACGCCGTGGCCCCCGGGGTGATCCAGACTCCGATGACCGAGGACCGGTTGCAGGATCCCCGCTTTCGCCGGATCAACACCGAGATGACCCCGCATCAGCGACTGGGCACCGTCGACGACGTGGCCAGCACGGTGGCGTTCCTGTGTTCGCCCGGCGGCAGCTTCATCAACGGCCAGACGATCGTGGTCGACGGTGGCTGGAGTTCGACGAAGTACCTGTCGAAGTATGCGCTGACCTCGGAGTGGATCGCAGAGTGAACCTGTTTGCGTTGCTGGATCAAGCCGCGCAACGCTTTCCGGACCACGGCGCGGTGTACCACGGTCGGCGGCGCTGCTGCACCTGGAGTGAGCTTCGCGAGCGGGTGCTGCGTCTGGCCGGCTCGATCCGGCGCGAACACCCCGCGGGCGCGCGGATCGCGATCGCCAGCGAGAACCGGCCGGAGATCGTGGAGCTGCTGTTCGGGATCTGGGCCGCCGAGTGTGTGGCCGTTCCGATCAACTACAAGCTGCATGCTCGCGAGATGGCGCAGATACTCGACGACGCCGAGGCCGCGCTCGTCTTCGCATCGTCGACGATCGCCGCCCAACTCGATACGCCGGCCGAACCTGTTGATTCCGAGCGGTATTCGCACCGATTCGCTGCGACGACGGCCGCGGCTCCCAGCACCGATCCCTCGACGCCGGCCTGGCTGTTCTACACCAGCGGCACGACCGGTCGGTCCAAGGGCGCCATCCTCACCCACCGCAACCTGATGGCGATGACGGTCGCCCACCTCGCCGACATGGATGCACCGGACCAGGACTGCAGCCTGGTGCACGCCGCGCCGATGTCACACGGGTCGGGCCTCTACATCCCGGCCTACGTCGCGCGAGGTGCCCGGCAGGTGATCTCGGAGCGCGGCGGGTTCGACCCCGACGACTTTCTCGACCTCTGCGGCCATCACCCGGGCAGCAGCGCATTTCTGGCGCCGACCATGGTGCAGCGGGTGATCGAGACGGGACGCCGGCGTCCCGATCAACTGCGGTCGATCATCTACGGCGGCGGACCGATGTACGTGGAGAGCATCAAACAGGCGCTTACGGCATTCGGTCCGGTGTTCGCCCAGATCTACGGGCAGGGCGAATCGCCGATGACCATCACCGGGCTGCGGCGCGCTGACTACCACGGGGCGGACGACGCGATTCTCGGCTCGGTCGGCTATCCACGCTCGGGCACCGAGGTCGCGGTGCTGCGCGACGACGGCACACCCGCCACGGCCGGTGAGATCGGCGAAATCGTCTGCCGCGGTGATGTTGTGATGGCCGGCTATTGGCGCAATCCGGCGGCCACCGAGGAGGCGCTGCGGGACGGCTGGCTGCGCACCGGCGACCTGGGATCGTTCGACGCCCGTGGCTTTCTCACCCTGCATGACCGTTCGAAGGACGTCGTGATCAGCGGCGGCTCCAACATCTATCCGCGCGAGGTGGAAGAGGCGTTGCTCGAACACCCGGGCGTCTCGGAGGCGTGTGTGGTCGGGGCACCCGACCTGGAGTGGGGTGAGGTCGTGGTGGCCTTCGTCGTCCTCGGCGCAGCCGACGAGGTCAGCACGGCCGACCTCGATGCGCATTTGTTGGCCCGCATCGCCCGCTTCAAACGTCCGAAGCGCTACCTGGTGGTGGACGAACTGCCGAAGAACAGCTACGGCAAGGTGCTGAAGAAGGACTTGCGCCAGCAGTTGGTCTGACGTTCAACGGCTTTCGAAATGGCTCCGAATGCCGGAGAGCATCGTGACGTGCGCAGCCACCGCCTCGCGAACGGTGGTGGTGGCGAGCGGCCGGGGTGCGTCGATGCTGAGCCGCTCGGTGAGGCGGGTGCCCGACTCGACGGGCTCGAAGCTCACTGTGCCGGTGAGACGGACCCTGGGAAATTGCCGCGCCTCGGTGGTCACGTCGCCACGGGCCGGTACCTGGACCCGCGCCCAGTAGGTGATGGGTAACACCAACGGCCCCAATGGAATACGGTCGCGCACCCGATAGGTCGTCTGGTAACCGTCGGATAAGCGGTCACGGGAGAGCACCTCGACCGCCACCACCAGGGGATGGAATTCCTTGATGTTGTCCAGGTCGACGTAGAAGTCGCGGACCGCCTCCGGTGGCGCAGGAATCTCTTCACTGAGCGCCTGCTCGGCGTGGGCGATCCAGAGGCTCACGGTTCAGCGCCCGCGGGCCAGCGCCTCGAGGAATGCCGCTATCCGGGAGCCCGTCTCCTCCGATATCCAGCTGGCCGTGACGTCGGCGTCCGCCTCCGCGCCCGCCTCTATCGCGGTGCGAACCGGCTTGTGCAGCTGGGTCTTGGTGGCGGCGTAGGCGGCCGGGGAATACCGACCGAGTTCACGCGCGGTGGCCAGCGCCTGCTCGAGCAGTTCGTCCTTGCCGACCAGTTCGGCGATCCAGCCCCGGGACAGCGCGGTTTCGGCGTCGATTGTCTTGGCCTGCAACGCTGCCCGCGCGGCGGATACGCCCATGGCGTCACGGCAGATCTCCAGCGCCGCCACCGGGAACGGGACACCGACCGAGAGTTCGGTGAGCCCGATCGTCCCGCCGGACATCAGTCGCACGTCGGCGCACATCGCCAGCACGCAGCCACCGGCGATGGCATGTCCGTTGATCGCCGCGATGACCGGCGCGGGGTGGTCGTAGACCGCGAGGAAGGCCTCGGACAACGCGGCGACGAAGCGTTCGGCGTACTCGGTCCCGCCGTCGATCAATGCCCGCAGGTCGACCCCGGCCGAGAAGGCGCGGCCGGCGCCGGTGAGCACGACCGGGCCCGTGACGTCGCGCATCGCGGCGATGATCGCTTCGAGTAACTCCAGGTCGAGAGCATTCACCGGCGCATTGTCGAATCGGACGATCGTCGCGCCGTCGGACACTTCGAGATCTATCACCCGTCTTTCTTACCGTCCTGCCGTCCGCTCCGACGCGGAAGGTCCGAAACCGGCCGTTGACAGTCCGGGCAACCCGCTGACAGAGTGATCGGAGTTTAAACGAAAATGCTGTTCTCATTTAAGGCGACCGGATGACTGCCCCACGCACGCGGCGACGCAGCAAGCTCGCGCCCGATCCTGACGTGCGCCGCACCATTGTCCGCGCGGCCACCGAGACACTGCGCGAAGACGGGGTGCGCGGGCTCAGCGTGGCGGCGGTGCTCGAGCGCGCCGAAATCAGTACCCGCGCGTTCTACCGGCACTTCGATTCGAAAGACGAGGTGGTCGCCGCCGCCTTTCTCGAGCTGGCGCAAGCCGAGCGGCGCCGCCTGCAACGGAGGATGGCGAAGTCCGACCAACCGGTCGAGGCGGTTGCGGCTTGGATCGACGGCCGCCTCGATCTGGCATTCGACGAGCACGTCAGGTCCGACCTGAGGCGGTTGTCCCTGGAGGCGCTGTCGCAGGTGTTCACCTCTCCCGAGCTGATTCAGCCCGCGTTCGAAGAGATGCTCAAGCCGTTGACCGCACAGCTGAGTCGCGGGCTGAGCACCGGTGTGTTCCACGATATCGAACCGGTCAGCGAAGCCCGGTCCATCCAGGCCGTGGTCTGGGCCAGTACGGAACGCCATTGGGCCGCAGGCGATTGCGAACGCTCCGAGGTTCGCAATCGCGCCATTCGGTTCTGCCTGCGCGGACTCGGCGTGCGGGCCACGACGATCGACGACCTCGTCCGAAAATAAGGGAGCAGCAATGGATCTGGGATTGGCTGGAGCGACCGCTGTCGTCACCGGCGGCAGTAAGGGCATGGGACTGGCGATCGCACAGACGCTGGCGGCCGAAGGAGCCAGCGTCGCGGTGATGGCACGCGGCCAAGCCGCCCTAGACTCCGCCGTGGAGTCGCTTCGCGCGGCCGGCGCGCCCGATGCCGTCGGGATCAGCGTCGACATGACCGACGGCGCGTCGATCGCGGCCGGCTTCGACGACGTGTCGAAGCGGTGGGGGCGGTTGAACAGCCTGGTCCACACGATCGGGCCGGGGGACGGATTCTTCGAGGAGATGGACGACGCGGACTGGGATGCCGCCTTCACACTCGGCACCATGTCCGGTGTCCGATCGGTGCGCGCCGCCCTGCCGATGCTGCGCGCCGCGGACTGGGCCCGGATCGTCACGTTGTCGGCGCATTCCATCCAGCGGCAGAGCCCGCGCATCGTCGCCTACACCGCATCGAAGGCAGCACTGTCCAGTGTCACCAAGAACCTGTCGAAAAGCCTTGCCAAGGACCAGATTCTGGTGAACTGCGTGTGTCCGGGGACCATCGTCACCGCGAGCTTCACCGAGAACTTGAAAGACATCCTCGCCGCGGAGGGTCTCGACGCCTCCGACCCGCACGACGTGATGGCGTGGATCGAGAATAATTTCCACCAACCGTGCGATCTCGGGCGCGCCGGGCTTCCTGAAGAGATCGCCTCGATCACCACGTACCTGGCATCGAGACGCAATGGCTACGTCACCGGCGCGACGGTGAACGTCGACGGCGGATCGGACTTCGTCTAGGGGGCGTTGCACCGGCGCGGCCGGGAAGAATAGCATTCTCCTAAACTGCGAATCCGTATTCCAGAGCTCGCGGCGAAGGGAGCTCGATTGACCGAGACGCTGAGTGTGCAGCGGCCCCATGACGGGGTCGTGGTGCTGCACCTGAACCGGCCCGAGCGGCTCAACGCGATCAATGAGGTGATGGTCGACGAGCTCACTCGCACCCTCGCCGAGTTGGGCTCCGACTCTTCGGTCAACGCGGTGGTCATCACGGGTGCCGGACGGGGCTTCTGCTCGGGCATCGATATGCGCGGCTTCGGCCCGCGGCTGCCCGAGGCGGCTGATCCCGCGATCGACAAGTTGCGATTCCAGGAGACGATGGCGGCACTGCCCCAGGCGATCCGGGGCATCCCACAGCCGGTGATCGCCGCGGTGAACGGCCCGTGCGTCGGCGCCGGCCTGGCACTCTGTCTGGCCGCAGACATCAGAATCTGTTCGACTGCAGCGTCATTCGGCAATGGCGCGATCCTGCTCGGCCTGTCCGGCGCCGAGATGGGCATGAGTTACTTCCTGCCGCGCATCGTCGGCGCCAGCGTGGCTGCCGACTGGATGCTGACCGCCCGGATGGTCTCTGCCGAGGAAGCCGACCGCCGGGGCCTGGTCAGCGAGATCGCCGAGCCGGAGGAGCTGGCCGACCGGGCCCTCGAAATCGCCAGTCGGATCGCCGAACTGACGCCGCTGGGCGTCCAACTGACAAAGCGCGCGCTGCAGGTCAACGTCGATGCCGCCGGCCTCGACCCGGCCCTGGAACTCGAGAACCGCAACCAGATCCTCAGTCACGCGACGGAGGAGGCGGCAGCGTTGCGGCAGTCGTGGTCGACATGACAGCGGTGCGGATCGTGAACAGGGGTGGCCTCGGGCCGGGCCTACATTGCGGGATGCTCAGCCGGGGTGCCGACATCCCGGACGGCGCGGATTAAGCGGAGGGACGAACATGGCCTGGGACTTCTCCACCGACCCGGAATGGGCGGAACAACTCCGATGGGTCGACGAGTTCGTGCGCGCGGAGTGCGAACCAATCGACCTGATCATCAAGGAATCTCACGATCTCAACGATCCGGTGCGCCAAGCGCTGATACCGCCCCTGCAGACAATCGTCAAAGAACGCGGTCTGTGGGCCACCCACCTGGGTCCACACCTGGGCGGACCCGGCTACGGCCAGGTGAAACTCGCGTTGCTCAACGAGATCCTGGGACGGTCGGAGTGTGCACCGATCGTTTTCGGCTCCCAGGCACCGGATTCGGGGAACAGCGAGATCCTGGCCCACTACGGCACTCCCGAACTCAAACGCCGTTATCTCGAGCCGCTACTGGACAACCGGATCATCTCCTGTTTCTCGATGACCGAGCCGCAGGGCGGCGCCGATCCGAAGGTGTTCACCACGACCGCCACCCGAGACGGTGACCACTGGGTGATCAACGGTGAGAAGTGGTACTCGTCGTTCGCATCGATGGCGTCGTTCATCATCGTGATGGCGATGACCGACCCGGAAGCTTCTCCGTACCAACGGTATTCGATGTTCGTCCTGCCGGCCGGCACCCCGGGCATCAACGTGCTGCGCGATGTCGGTCTCGGCTATCAACCGCTCGGGGGCGGCGGCCGGGAAGGGTACGTCCGCTACGAAAACGTGCGGGTGCCCGACGATCACATGCTCGGGCCGCGCGGAGGCGCGTTCGCGGTGGCGCAGACCCGGCTCGGCGGCGGGCGCATCCACCACGCCATGCGCACGGTGGGATTGGTGCGCCGCATCTACGACATGATCTGCGAACGAGCGGTGTCGCGGTACACCCAGGGCAGTGTGCTGGCCGACAAGCAGATGGTCCAGGAGATGGTCGCGGACTCGTGGATGGAGATCGAAGCGTTCCGACTGCTGACGCTGCAGACCGCCTGGAAAATCGATCAGTTCAACGACTATCAGGCGGTGCGAGGAGACATCTCGGCGGTCAAGGCGATGATGCAGAAGGTCCTGCACGACGTGTCCGCCCGGGCGTTGCAGATTCACGGCTCCCTGGGGACGTCGCATGAGATGCCGTTCGTGCAGTACCTCACCGAGTCTTTCGTCCTGGGGTTGGCCGACGGACCCACCGAGGTTCACAAGGTCACGTTGGCCAGGCTCCTACTCAAGGACTGCAAGCCATCACCCGACGTGTTCCCCTCGGAGCACATCCTGCGCCTGCGAGAAGCGGCGGAGGAGAAATTCGCCGACAAGCTCGCCGGTATTCCGCGCGACTGAGCCTGAACACGTTGCGGGGCAAGTCGATCAGCGGGCCGGTTCAGCGTAACCACCCGATTTCCCGCAGGAATGGCTGCGTGTGGGCGATGCGTCCGGTCATCGTTGTGGGATCTGCCGTGACGAGCGCGAACGCGGTCTCGGTGATCAGTTCGATGCCTTCGGTATCGGCCTTGGCCAGGTCCAGTGCCCCCGCCCCCTCGGTGGCCACCGGGTTGGACGGGGCGGCGGCGTTCACCGCAATACCGTCGTCATACAGTTCCGCGGCAAGGCTTTTGGTGAGCCGGTTCAGCGCCGCCTTGACAGTGCCGTAGACACCGAAGCCGGCGGAGCGGTCGAACTCGGAAAACGGTGGACCGTCGGGCAGGTCACCACCGACGGACGTCACGTTGAGCACCCACCCGCGACCACGCTCGCGCATCGCCGGGATCGCGAGCTGCGTCAGATGCAGCGGCGCCAGCACATGCATGTCGATCATCAGCCTCGCGCGCCGTTCTGGAAACTCGTCGAGCGGGCGCAGGAATGTCACGGCGGCGTTGTTCACCAGAATGTCTGGCGCCCCCGCCTTCTCGACCAGCTCCGCGAACAGGCGCTCGCGCTCCTCGGATTGCGAGAGATCAGCCTGGATGGCGACCGCGGATCCGCCGGCAGCGGTGATCTCCTGGAGTGTCTGGCGCAGCGATCCGTGGTACTTCGGATCGGGTTCCAGCGTGCGCGCCGTAAGCCCGACCGTCGCGCCCTCGGCGGCCAGGCGTTTCGCGATCGCCTTACCCAGTCCGCGGCTGGCGCCCGTCACCAGCGCGACCTTGCCGTCGCACGCTCCCGTCATCGCTGGACCTCTTCCCTGCAATGGAGACGCCTTCTCATTCAAAGAGAATGCCGTTTCCAGATGCCGAAGTAAATGGCCTTCTCCATGGAAGCGACCACGCTGCGGACTGAGCTGGACCTGAGTGCGAGTTGGCGGCAGCCCAGGCTCCTGGATGGGGCGACATCCCAGGTGCTCGCGGTAACCGATCCGGCGGCGACGCTGTGAACTGCACTTCTTTGCCCTACTGACGGACTGTCAATAGTCTGGCAGTTTCCTGTCAACCTGAGAGAACCCCAAGATTTTGTATTGACTTTCTATATTACTGCTGAGTAATCTCCCGTGACGTTACTCACAAGTAACAACACGCCCGCCCTGAATCACACATACGACTCGTAGGAGAAAGACCTATGCATAATCGCTTGATACTGGCCGGCTTGGCGGCCACGGGCGGGTTGTTCACCACTGCATTCCTGCAGGTGGCCGTCGCTGCGGCGGACACCAACGCGGCCGCAGCCGCCGGGGCCGATGCGTTCACCATCGGTGGCTATACCTTCGACCCGCAGTTGGCGGCCGGCGGCGAGGGCTTCGATTCCGTCGCCCAGCTGACATCGTCACCCCCGCTGCTGGAACTCGGCGGCGGAACAGCACTCGGGCTGCCGCTCGCCACTCAAGACTTCAACGTCTATGACCCCACCAGTGGCACCGAGGTGGGCAGCATCACCGGTAACGAGACCATCGCCAGCCTGTTCGGTTTCACCAACGGTGAATTCACCGTCGCCAGCGTCGACCCGATCGGGAGCGCCACCGATGCGAACCTGCCGACCGTCGGTTCGGTGTACGACGTGTTCAACCTGGGCAACGGGTACGAAAACGTCTACGTCGCCACTCCGGACGTCACCGTCGACGGTGTCACCACGCCGGGCACCGTGACCGACACATTCGTGACGCCGTTCGGCAGCCAGGATCTCAGCTCCCTGTTCACCTTCAACGCCGCCGACCCGCTCAACCCCGCCGATGCCTTCACCGGTCTCGATGTCAGCGGAATCAGCGGCGCCTCAGACGCTTTCAGCATCGGCGGATTCACACTCGATCCCCTGCTCACCGACCAACTCACCGGCGCCGTCAGTGGCGGCGAGGGCTTCAACACCGTTGCGCCGCTCGCGACCGTTGCGCCGTTGCTACAGATCGGCGGGGGATCGATCGGCGGCCCAGCCACCGGTAGCCTCGCCTTCCAGGATTTCGAGGCCTACAGCGGTAGTGGTTCGAGTGCGACCGAGATCGGCACCGTCAACACCGGGGTCGACGTGACAAACCTGTTGGGTATCACCAACACTCAGCTGTTCGTCACCAGTGTCACACCGACCGGCGATGCCACCACCGGTCTGCCGACGCAGGGCACCGTGTTGGACGCGATGAACTTCGGCCACGGGTACGAGAACGTCTACACCGCCACCCCCGATGTCACCACCGACGGCGTCACGACACCTGGCACCGTCACCGACACCCTGGTGACCCCGTACGGCAACATCAACCTCGATTCGCTGTTCGGCAACATCAACGTCGCCAATCCTCTCGACCCGGGTGACGCGCTCACCGGTCTGCAGGCCGGCGACGGTGCCATCGGTGCCGATGCCTTCAGCCTCGGCGGATTCACCTTCGACCCGACGCTGACCGCGGGCGGCGCCGAGGGCTTCACCCCGGTGGCGCAACTGCTCGGCGCGCCTCCACTGCTGGACCTGGGCGGCGGTACGCCGACCATCTTCGGTATCACGTTGTCGCTGGCCGAGCAGGACTTCAACGTCTACGACGGCACCACGGCGGCCGACCAGATCGGCAGCATCACCACCAACGATCAGGTGACCAACCTGCTTGGTCTGGTGAACACCGAGTTCACCGTCACCGGTGGCTCGTTGCTCGCGGGCGCTCCGGCCGACGCGGCTCTTCCGGTCGACGGCTCGGTCTACGACGTGCTGAATCTCGGCGGCGGATTCGAGAACATCTACACCGCCATCCCGGGCCTGGACGGCGCGGCCGCCCAGATCAGCGACGTCCTGGCAACGCCATTCGGAAACCTCGACCTGGGCGATCTGTTCGGCGGCATCGACGCCACCTCGTTGCTGAACCCGGGCGACGCGTTCGGCGCCTTGGCCACCGGCCTCACCGAAGCACTGGGCGGCGCGGCCAACACGGTCGATCCGCTGGCCTTCCTCGGCCTGTAGGTCCAACCAGCACCACCCGTACGTCCCAGGTCCTCATGGGCCTGGGACGTACGGCGTTCCAGCCGGGCCGGAGGCCGTCACTGCGACATGAACCGTCGCGCCGCGGCGGCTCCAGCACTTCTCATCCGCTGCGAAACCCGCAGCGAAAAGACAGGATTGAAGATGTCCTCGCGCAGGCGCGTGAGCTTCGAGGTCTTGATCTGCCAGCGTCCGTCGACCTTTTCGTAGGTCTCGTGGTAATGGCCGTAACCGTTCAGATTCAGACCGGGCGCGAGGCGCACCACGTCCTGAAGGGCCCACACACCTCGGGCGGTGGTCGCCGACGTCAGTTCGATCTCGGGTGCATGAACCTGGTGGACCGTGGGCTGGGACGGCTTGCCCAGCGTCTTGCGAATGTAGGCGACGAACTCGTCTGCTCCGACGATGACCTGTCCGCCCGCCGCACTGGTGTCGCTGACGAAGTCACCGGTGAAGATCTCGCGCCACGCCTGCCAGTTCTTGGTGTCCAGATGACGGCAGTAGCGGGCCTTCAACTGTTTGATGGCTTCGATCTCCAGAACCTCGGTGGCAGCATCCATGCCGGCATTATCCCTGCCGGTCGTCGCCCATCACCGCGGCCTGAGCCGCGGTGATGAGGTTGACGGCCTCGTTGCGACTCAGCGACGCCAACACCGGCGCGACGTTGCGCATCATCTCGCCGACCATCAAAGTCGGCCCGTTGCCCAGGTTTTCGAAGGCTTCGGCGATCACCTGCTCGACGCTGTCGGCGTCCGGCGGCGCGGTGTCTTCGGACTCCAGCAGCCCGCGACTGTGTTCGAGGCGGCGCAGGGCGGGCGTGTTGGTCTTGCCGAGAATCAGACCGAGCACGTCGACGCCGGAATCGTGGAGTTCGCTCCACAGCGCTTCGGTGAAGACCATGTCGAACGCCTTGCTGGCGCCGTAGGCCACCATGTTCGGTCCGCCGGCCAGTCCTGCGCCCGAGCCGAACAGCACGATGCCGCCACGGCCGCGCTCGACCATCGCCGGGGCGAAGTGGTGGCACAGCTGCATGGGCACCACACAGTTGCGGTGCACCATCGCCTCCGCGGTCTCGATCGGGTTGGCCAGAAACGGCTGGAAGTTCGGGTCGGCTCCCGCGCAGTAGACCAGAAAGCCCACCTCGAGATCATCGGTGGCTCGGGCGATCTGCTTCGCCGCGTCGGCAGCAGCGAGATCGATGGCCAGCGTTCGGGTTTGCGCCCCCGTCCGCTCGGCGATCCCGGTGGCAACCTCGTCGAGCACAACTTGGCGGCGCGCCAGCATCGCGACGTTGACACCACGCGCGGCCAGCCCTTCGGCGAAGGCCGCGCCCACCCCGTCGGACGCCCCGGCCACCAGAGCCCACGGACCGTACTTGGCTGCGAACGTCACGACGGATCGCCCACCGCGGCCACCCGCACCTGGGTGAACCGACGCCGCGCCACCCGCCAACCGTCGTCGCCGCGAGTCAACCTGTCATCGTAGAAGCCGGCGGCGTTGACTCCGGAGTTGCTGTCTCCCATCATGATCAACGCATCGACATAGGTTCGCGACTCGGCGTTGTCGCCGTCGACGGTGATCACCTGGTTGCTCAGCCGGTGCATGGTGTGTCCGGCCATGGCATGTACCTGCCGCATGAACTCGGTGACCTCGTCGACGCCTTTCCACGATCCGATCTCGCCGTAGTCCAGTTCGCAGTCGTCGGTGAACACCGTGCGAAACAGTGTCCAGTCCCGGCGATCGATACCCGTCGCATAACGGACCAGGACGTCGGCGATGTCTTGCCGGTCTTCGCGCTCGGTCACTCCACGTCTCCGTTCGGGTGGACGATGATTCGGGCTGGGCCCGTGGACTTTCGCGCCGAATCGAGGGCGGCAGGCACCTCGTCGAGACCGACGATCGCTCCGATGCTGGGCAGCGGATCGAGCCGGCCCGCGGCGATCGCGTCGAGGGTGCCATACCAGTCCTGCGGGTGCGGGCCCCCGCCGAATTGGATGGTGACACCCTGCCGGGTCACGTCGGTGATGTTCAGCGTGTCCCCGGTGTACCAGCCTCCGGCGCAATAGATCCGGGTTCCCATGTCGGCGGCGTCCACGATCTTCTGGATCAAGCCCGAGGCGCCGACGCACTCGAAAACGACCATCGGACCCCACCTGCCGCGTTCGGCCCGCAGCTCGCGCCACACGTCGAACGGAGAGCGTTCAGCGGGGTCGACCGCAACATGCGCACCGAAGCTGTCGCACGCCAGCCGCGCACGCTGAGAGTTGTAGTCCGACACGATGATCGGCTCGATCCCCCGGGCGGCCAGCGCCGCGACCGCCGACAGCCCGATGGCGCCGGCTCCGATCACCACCGGTATCTCTCCAGGCTCCATCCGCGCCGAGCGCACATAGAACTCGCCGACCGCGAAGGCGTCGGTCAGGGCCGCGGCATCGCTGGACACGTCGCCGGTCACCGGCTTGGCCAAGGACTCACCGACGACGACCAACTCGCCGAAGCTCCCCTGAGCATCCGGGTGCTGGCCGATGATGCGCACTCCGTCGGCGCCACCGTTGACCGCGCGGATGGGAATGGACGTGACGCGGGTGCCGACCGGATATTGGTCGGTGCAGCCCGGTCCGTGCCCGATGACTTCGCCGACGAACTCGTGGCCCAGCACGACGTCGCGATCGGCGTCATACAGCGATCGGCCGGTCGGGTCGTCGATCCCCATCTCCGGGTGGTCCATGAAGTGCACGTCCGACGCGCAGATCGCGGTGCTCAGCGTGCGCAGCAGCAGCTCGCCCGGGCCGGGCACCGGATCGTCGACGGCCCGGACATCGAGCCGACCGTCGCGCAACACCACCGCCCGCATCGCGCACTCCTCCGGGTTGACAGATAGTCGAATATTCGAGATAAGATCTCGACAATCAGAGGGCCACAGTAAGAAGCCCGGCGGAAGGAAGTCAAGACATTCCCGCGTCACCCCCGACCGCGCGCGTGCTCGACGTGGTCGAATTGCTCGCCGGCACCGCCGAATCACGTCTGCGGTTTTCCGACGTGGTGCGCGAACTCGGACTGACTCAGGCCACCGCGCACGCCATCCTGGCCACGCTGGGCGAGCGGGGCTGGGTCAGCCGCGACCCGGTCGACAAGACCTACGCGCTGGGCCCGGCACTGGCGGTGGTGGCGACGCGAGTCCAGACTGCCCGGTCGCTGGCCCATCGTGCCCGGTCCGCGGCACTCGAACTTGCCGACGAATTCGGTTATGCCGCTTCGGTGTTGGAGCGCAATGGCGACACCCTGGTGATCACGTCGTTCACGGAGGACGGCCGGCGGTCCGGCGGAGCGCCCGGCGAACGCATCCGCTACGCCCCGCCGTTCGGCGTCGCGTTCGCCGCGTGGGACACACCCGAGGAGCAGCGGGCCTGGATCGGGCGGGGTGGGGCCACCAGCCCGGCGCTCACCCGTCGGCTCGAAGAAGTGCTGGCCCGCACCCGGCGGCGGGGCTTCGACGTCGATTGCACGACGCCGGCGCTGACCCAGGCCGCCCACGTGATGGGGACACTGCCCAGCGACGGACTTCCCGACCACGTCCGCGAGATCACCGATCAACTGCTCGTCGAGTTCACCACGATCGGCTTTCTGCCCGATGACGACACCGCCCTACGGGATCAGCCGGTCGCGACCATTGCCGCTCCGGTCTTCGATCACCGGGGCCGGGTGCCGATGATCGTGGCCGTCCATCCCTTCACGGCGCTGTCCCGTCGACGGATCGACACCGTCGGGCAGCGCGTCGCTCAGGTGGCCGAAGCGATCAGCGAGCGCTGACGAACTGCACTTTCACGGTGAAGTTGATAGATCGGCTAATTACTTGCTAGGCTAACTAAGTACGTCCCGACTAGCTAAGGAGCACGCCATGCCGCGCACCGATAACGACACCTGGGACCTCGCAACCAGCGTTGGAGCAACAGCCACGATGGTTGCCGCGGCCCGGGCCGTCGCCACCAAAGCCGACAACCCGTTGATCAATGACCAGTATGCCGAGCCGCTCGTGCGGGCCGTCGGCGTCGACTTCCTCACCCGATGGGCGGCCGGAGATCTCGACATCACCCAGGTCGACAGCGACGACTCCACGTGGAAGCTCCAGCAGATGCCCGACGCGATGGCCGTTCGGACCCGCTTCTTCGATGCGTTCTTCCAGGATGCGACGCAGGCCGGCATCCGGCAGGCGGTGATCCTGGCCTCCGGCCTCGACGCTCGTGCCTACCGGCTGGAGTGGCCGGCCGACATGACCGTCTTCGAGGTCGACCAGCCCGAGGTGATCGCATTCAAGACCGAGACCCTGTCCGAGCTGGGTGCCAGCCCGACGACCGACCGCCGCACGGTCGCCATCGACCTGCGTAACGACTGGCCGGCCGCCTTGACCGAGGCCGGCTTCGACCGGAGTCGACCCACCGCGTGGATTGCCGAAGGATTGCTCGGCTACCTGCCACCGGAGGCTCAGGATCGCCTGCTGGACAACATCTCCGCGCTCAGCGCCGACGGCAGCCGGCTGGCCACCGAGGCCATCCCGGATGTCAACGACATCGACCGCGACAAGGTCCGCGAAATGATGCGGGCGGCCACCGACAAATGGCGTGCCAACGGATTCGATCTCGACTTCGACGAACTCGGCTATCAGGGTGACCGTAACGACGTCGCCGGGTACCTCGACGGGTTGGGTTGGCAGTCGTCCGGTCGGCCGATGAGCCAGCTGCTGGCCGAGCACGGTCTGCCGCCGGTTCCGGAGTCCAGCGACTCGGTATCGGTGGGCGACACCGTCTACTACACCTCGACCAAGTGACACAGGCTCCGCAACGTCGCAGGTTCAACGAGGCCGTCACGCGGTTCTGGGGCGTCGCCGCCCCGGCCTACAACCTGCCGTTCCTACAGCAGTGGGTCTACCGCCCGGCGCACGACGAGGTGGTCGCGCAATTGCGCGACCACCAGTCGGCGCGGGTGGCCGATGTCGCTTGTGGCACAGGCATCCTGGCTGACCGCATCCAGCGCGATCTGCATCCCGGCGAGATCTACGGCGTTGACATGTCCGAGGGAATGCTCAAGCAGGCCTACTCCCGGTCGAGTGATGTCGACTGGCGGCGAGGCCCGGCCGAGCAGTTGCCCTTCGACGACGAAGCACTCGACGCCGTGGTGACGACGTCGGCGTTCCACTTCTTCGACCAGCCGGCCGCTCTGCGTGAATTCCACCGCGTCCTGGCACCCGGCGGACTGGCGGCGGTGTCGACAATGAGCGCCCGGCAGCCGCTGTTGCCGGGTAGCCATTGGACACCGGCGCACAACCCGACCCCCGCAGAAATGCGGCGACTGTTCGAGGACGCCGGTTTCACCATCGTCGAGCAACACCGTGTGCGCCGCCCGCTGTGGACCCGACCGATCTCCGACCTGTTCACCGCCGGCATCAAGAGCTGAGCAAGTCCGTCGGCGTGGCGTCGGCAAATCGCTTGTGGCGCACACCACTCCAGGTAAGTTGTCAGCTGGCTTACGGGAGGGCATGTGCGCCGTGCATCGACGATCGACCGACGCCGCTGCCGGCGCTCACTTCTTGTGTTCGTTCTGGCCGTGATCGCGCCGGGACTCATCGGAAGTCTCACCGCTGCGGCGAACGCTGATTCGACGGTCGCCGTCAAGGCCAGGACGCCGCGCACCTACGATCCTGATCTGAGCTCGCAGGATGGCTTTTACGATGTGGGCGAACGACTCACACTGGTATGCCATGCCCGGGGCCAGCGGGTGAAGGGCTTTAACAGCGTCGACATCCCGGGTGGCTGGGACGACCTCTGGTATCGGACGTCCGACGGTCACTACGTCGCCGACGTCGACATCGAAACGCACACGCTGGAACCGCTTGGCCCCGAATGCAATTGGCCGTCCACACCGAGCGCCATCACGAAAGCGAATGCCGCGGTCGCCAAGGCGAACTCGGCCGTCGGCACCGACATGTTCGGACCGCAGGGCTGCGGGAAATTCGTCGCCTGGTCCTACGGAGTCGCGGGACTCGGCGTCAACACCGCCAAGGAGTTCCGCAACAAGCTCGCCTCGCAGGGGCGCATCCACCTGGACGAAAACTTCCCGCGCGGAGCGCTGGTGTTCTCGGAGAACCCGGTGGACGGCGGGGCGGGTCACGTCGACATCGCCCAGGGGGACGGCACATTCGTCTCCGGTGGCATCCTGGCGTCCTACCCGGGCCTGGCCGGTGCCGGTCACAATGTCCAGGTGATGAACACCTACGATCCGACGCCGGGCGCCAACTTCCTGGGCTGGGCGGAAGCACCGTGGTGAACTCCGGTCGCGATCGTCAGCCGAGATGATCGGCACCGACGGCTGACGCCTGCCAGGCCTCGCCGAAACTCCACACCGCGACACCAAGCAGCACAACGTCTTTGAGCAGGAACTGGCCGGGCAACGCCGACAGCACCGGAATCGGCCCAACGAACCGACTGATCACTCCGGGAGTGTTGAACAGGAAACTCAGCGTCCCGCAGAACAGCACGACGGCCAACGCGCTGCCGATTGCCGACAGCCTGGCGGACAGCGGCCTCGCGGTGATCAGAACAGCGGCCACGATCTCCATCGTTCCGAGACCGCGCGCCACCGTGTCCACACTGAACACGTCGTACACCCAACTCATCAACGGGCTGTGCTCGATCAGCACCCGGCTTTCCATCTTGACGTACTTGCCCGCCCCGATCCACGCCAACGCCAGTGCTAGTCCATACCTGCCGATGACGTGACCCAGCGCTACCGACCGCTCCGGCATCGACACACCTGGCCCCCTCCGCACCCACACGCACTGTCCTGCAGGAGAACGGATCACGGCTTCGTTCGGTTCACCGTCCGCTGCACCGCGCGGTCGTCCCAGTGGTCGTAGTCGACCACTTCACTCAGCGGGCGCCGACGGACGGGGCCGTGCTTGCCCTTGGGCCAGCCGATCACGATGTGCCCGGCCACCATCCAGTCTTCGGGCACCCCGACGGCGTCACGCAGCAACTGCTCACCGCCGTAGGCACCCCAGCTGGTCAGACACGCGCCGAGACCCTGGGCGCGGGCGGCCAGTAGAAAGTTCTGCATCGCCGGAAAGATCGAGCCGCCCAGGAGCAGCTCCGAGGCGGTCGGAAAGTGCTTCTGCGCGAACAGAATCGACGTGAACTCGCCGGCCCGGTCGTGCAGCTCGTAGGTCGCACGGTTGGTCCGGGCACGGCGGCTGCCGTCGTCGTCGGCCGGTCGGCTCATGCCGTAGACGGGCTCGATGACCTGCAGAGCGCGCGCCGCCGCCTCGGCCACGACCGCCCGCTGCTCGGGTGAGCGCAGCACCACGAAGCGCCACGCCTGCGCGTTGGCCCCGGAGGGTGCCCACATCGCCGCCTGCAGGCATCGTTGCAGCGTCTCGTCGTCGACCGGCTGGTCGGTGAACCGCCGGATCGTCCGCGCGGTCGACATCGCCTCCCAGACGTCGCTGGTCGCTCCCGGCATGCCGTCTCCCTTCCGGTTTCGGTTACCGGAAGAACTTACTGCCGACCTTCAGGAGCGCGGTGGGCGCTGGTCGTTGGGGTCGTTCGGATCGGGTTCACCGAACCATCGCGACGGCTCGTGCTCGCCGTAGGTGTCATGCCAGTCCCACCATTCGTACGGCGGGCCCTGCGGGTAGCCCTCGGGCGAGTCTTCCCAAGACTCCTGACGGCCCAGCGGGGTCATGTCCAGCAGGCTCCAGGTGTTTCCCAGCACCTCGTCGCCGCGGCCGTTGACGAAGTAGGTCCGGTAGATCCGGTCGTCGTCATGAATGAACACGTTGGTGCCGTGCCACTCGTGCACGCCGAAGTCCTTGTCGAAGTCGTCGGTGAGCGAATACCACGGCATCCGCCATCCCATCCGCTCCTTCAGCCGGTCGATGCCCGGCTGCGGAGCTCGCGACACGAACACCAACGTGGTGTCGCGGGCGTTGAGGTGCGCCAGGTTGCCGATGTGGTCAGCGATCATCGAGCAGCCTCGGCAACCGTGGTCCGGCCAACCGTCGATGTCGGGACCGACGAAGGCGCGATAGACCAGGAGCTGCCGCCGGCCCTGGAACAGCCCCGGCAAATCGACCCTTCCGTCGGGACCCTCGAATTCGTAGCTCTTGTCGACCAGCAGCCACGGCATCCGCCGTCTCCGCGCCGCCAGCGCGTCGTGTGCGCGCATCACCTCCTTCTCTTTGACCAGCAACTCCTGGTGGGCCGCCGACCACTCCTGCGCCGACACGACCGGGGGCGTGTTCATCTGCTCTGCTCCTTTCGGTTTCAGTTGGTCACCGACAGCGCCGACAGGCCCGCGGCCGTCAGCAGGTACGAGCCGTGCTCGGGGTGCAGGCCGGTGGCGAGTTCCACGATCGAACGGCCGACCTCGCCCGCGGTGAGCACGGGTCCGCTGTTCGCGAGGAATGTCGCGACGTCGACGCCTTGGCGTTCGGCGTACGCCGCAACCGCTGTGGCGCCCAGGTCTGTCTCGGGCGTCAACCGCGGCAGCACGGAGATGAACCCGATCCCCAGCCCGGCTCGCTGTGACTCGATCGCCGCATAGTCGGCGACGAACTTGACGGCGGCCTTGGCGCCCGCGTAGCCGCCGCTGAGCGGTGAGCCGTTGACCGCGGCGCCGCTGGACATCACAATCACCGAACTCCCCGGCGCCAGCGGGAGGCGCAGTGCCGCCCGGCTCCAGTGGAACGCCTGTGCGACGTCGACGTCCCAGTTTTCGCTGAAGGTCTGCCACGTGTGGTCCTGCAACGGGCGCATCGTCGGGCTGGCCCCGGCGCACAACACAACGGTGTGCGGTCGGTACTGCTCCACGAGCCGATTTGCTGTCTGTGGATCGGCGACGTCGGCCCGCACCGCGGTGAAGGAGTCGCCGAGTCCGTCGGGATTCGCCTCGCCACGAGACACGCCGACGACGTGCGCACCCGCGCCTGCCAGCGCCGTCGCGATGGCGCGGCCGAATCCACGACTCACGCCGGTCACCATCGCTGTGGTGCCGGCCAACGCCGCGGTCTGGTGATCAAACGGTTGATGAAGGGTCATAGTGGGTTCGATACGCCGCAACGCCGAAATTCATCGCCGCAGGACCGATGAATTTCGCGGGCCGGACGTATCGGTATTCGTCGAGGGCTCACCGCCCGAGATAGGAGAACCACCGTGCCCGCTCAGAGCGATTTCATCGAGCAGGCGGCGCCGTATCGCGGCGAGTTGATCGCACACTGCTACCGCATGCTCGGCTCGGCACACGACGCCGAGGATCTCGTGCAGGAGACCTACCTGCGGGGCTGGCGGGGATACCCGGCTTTCGAGGGGCGGGCCGCGCTGCGGACGTGGCTGTACCGCATCGCGACCACCGCCTGCCTGCGCGCGCTGGAAGGCCGGGCGCGGCGGGTGTTGCCCGCAGGGTTGGGCTCCGGTTCCGACGACGCGGACGCCGATCTCGGGGCCCCCGGTGGTGGCCGGGACTGGCTCGAACCGCTGCCGGACACAGTGACACCCGAATCCGCGGTCAGCGCGCAGCACAGTGTGCGCCTGGCGCTCGCCACCGCCCTGCAGGAACTTCCGGTACGACAGCGCGCGGTGCTGATCTTGCGGGACGTGGTCGAGTTCAGTGCCGCCGAGGTCGCGGAGCTGCTGGACACCACTCCGGCAGCGGTCAACAGCGCACTGCAGCGGGCGCGGGCGCACCTCGCCGAGCTCGCCCCCAGCGAAGAGGCGGCGGCCGAACCCGAGGACGTGAGACACCGCGAGCTGCTCGACCGGTACTGCGCGGCTTTCGAGAACGCCGACCTCGAAGCGCTCACCGATCTACTACAGGCCGATGTCCGGCTCGAGATGCCGCCGTTGCCCACCTGGTTCACCGGCCGCGACGCGGTCACCCGCTTCCTGGCCCGCCGCGCCTTCGCCCCACCCGGCGACATGCTGCTGGTGCACACCTCTGCCAACGGACAGCCCGCCGTGGCTGAATACCGCCGCGCCGACGACGACGTGTTGCGCGCACACTCGATTCACGTCATCACCACCGGCGGCGCGAAGATCGCCGCAATGGTGGTCTTCCTCGATCCCGAACTGTTCTCCGTTTTCGGGCTACCGCCGACACGCTGATCCGCTTTGGCAGCAAATAGGCCCTCGGCTGCTTAGCCTTAGGCCTCCGGGGGACGACCGCACCATGAAGGAGCCGTGATGTCCCTCGCCCCGTTCTCCCGTCGCGCCGTGGTAGGCGGGATCGCCGCCGGCGCCCTGCTCTGTTCCGCCGGCCAGGCCGCGGCCGACCCGGCTCCGCGGCCTCCCAACTGCTCGGCCGCAGACGTCGCCGGCGTCGCCGCCGGTGTGGCGACGGCACTGACGACGTACCTCTACACCCACCCCGATGTCAACGTGTTCTACACCGGTCTGCAGGACCAGCCGAAGGACGAGATCGGCAGTCAGGTGCAGAACTACTTCAGCACCAACCCACAGGAAGAAGCGGACCTCGAAAGCATCCGGCAGCCGATGACAGACATCCGGGAGCGCTGCCACTGGACGCCGTTGCTCGGACAGAGTGCCGCATGAGGCGATGGATCGCCGCGACGGTTGCCGTGACCGCCGTCGCGTCGAGCTACCTCGTGCCGGCGACCAATGTGGCGAGCGCTGACGTCTGCGCCAGCGTCGGCAGACGGGTGTCGGTGAGCGGATGCACCAACCTGGCCGAGGCCCCGCCGCCGGGTGATTACGCGCCACTGCCGGGGGATTTCCCGCCCCCTCCGCCACCGCCGAATGTGAACGTCTGCGTCGGTGTCGGCCGTCGCATCCACGTCAGCGGGTGCACCTAGCCGCTGCTGCCGTGATTCCTTCGCTCAGCTGTACTCAGGCGTAACACGTACGCTCGTCTCACGGGGACGTCAGCGATCTCCCCATTTCGTCGTACAGCCAATGCCGCCGGATAGCCCAGGCGGCGCTGATCGACAAAGTAGACGTGCGAAGGGTGCGTGATGAGGGTTCCAGGTGTGACCGCGTTGGTCGGCGGTGTGGCCGGTGGAGCGGTCCAGATGTTGCAAGCCGGCGCGCAGAGCGTGGCGAGCGCCGCCGAGGCCGTGCAGACGCTGACCGCCCCGGTGCTGGACACCGTGAGTCATTCGACGTTGCGTGTCCTCGGCACCGGCGGGTCGACGAACGGCCGTAAGGACAACGCGTCGGCGACCGTCCGCTGGCAGAGCGGACGACGGGTGCACCTCGATCTCGACCCGCTGCTGCCGTTCCCGCGCTGGCACGAGCACGCCGCCGTGGTCGAAGAACCGGTGCGCGCCGTCACCGGCGTCTCCCATGCCCACGTCGAAGGCTCGCTGGGCCGGCTGGTGGTCGAACTCGACCCCGACGCCGATGCCGACGTGGTGCTGGAGACCGTCCGCGACGTGGTGAACTCTGCGGCGTCCGGTCTGTTCGCCGCTGGGCGCGAACCGCAGATCCGGATCGCACCGTTCGCCGATCCCGGTAACCCGTTGGCGGTTCTGGTGCCGCTGACCGCCGCCGCCTTCGACGCGGTGGCGATCGGCGCCGCGGTCACCGGTTGGGTGATCAGACTGCCCGCCGCACCCAAGACCACCCGGGCCGCCGCCGCCCTGCTCAACAACCAGCCACGCATCATCGCCGTGCTCGAGTCGCGGCTGGGCCGGGTCGGCACCGACCTGGTGCTCAGCGCGTCGACCGCAGCGGCCAACGGGCTGACCCAGGCCGTCGGCACGCCGTTGCTGAATCTGGCCGAGCGCATCCTGCAGATCTCCGAAGCCGAGGCGCACCGCCGCCGCTGGCGCGACCGGGAACCGCAGCTGGCCTCCCCCGACCGGCCGCAAGCCCCGGTCGTACCCGTCATATCGTCCGCCGGCGTCGCCAAAGTGCAGGCGCCGCAGCACAACTGGTCCGCAGCCTCCGCAGGTGAAGCGTCGCATGTGATGGTCGACGGCTCGATCGACGCCGCCATCGACACCGCGAAGGGCTCGATGGCCGGACCGATCGAGGACTACGTCGACTCGGCCGCCAACGGGTCGCTGATCGCCGCGGCCAGCGCGCTGGTTGCCGGCGGCGGCCCCGAAGACGCCGCCGGCGCGGTGCTGGCCGGCATCCCCAAGGCCGCGCACATGGGCCGGCAGGCGTTCGCCGCGGTGCTGGGCCGCGGGCTGGCCGACGACGGCCAGATGATCCTGGACCCCGGCGCGTTGCGTCGGCTGGATCGGGTGAAGGTGGTCGTGATCGATGGCGCCGCGCTGCGGGGCGACCACCGCGCGGTCCTGCTTGCCCGCGGCGACGTCGCGGGCTGGGACGACGACCGCGTCTACGAAGTGGCCGACGCGCTGCTGCACTCCGAGGAACCGCCGGAGCCGGACGCCGACGAGTTGCCGGCCAACACCGCGCGGCTGCGCTGGCTGCGTCCCACCGGGCCGTCGGCCGCTCCCGCGCAGGGTCTCGAGCACGCCGACCTGGTCGTCGACGGGGAAACCGTCGGCCACGTCGAGGTCGGCTGGGAGGTCGACCCGTTCGCGGTGCCGCTGCTGCAGATCGCCAACCGGACCGGCGCCCGCGTCGTGCTGCGGCACGTGGCCGGCACCCAGGACCTGGCCGCCAGCGTCGCGGCCAGCCATCCGAGCGGCACCCCGCTACTCAAGCTGGTCCGCGACCTGCGGGCCGACCGCGGACCGGTGCTGCTGATCACCGCGCTGCACCGCGACTTCGCCTCGACCGACACTCTCGCGGCGCTGGCCATCGCCGACGTCGGTATCGCGCTCGACGACCCGAAAGCCGCCACCCCGTGGAGCGCCGACATCATCACCGGCACCGACCTCGCCGCCGCGGTGCGGATCCTCTCGGCGCTGCCGGCCGCGCGTCAGGCCAGCGAGTCGTCGGTCAACCTGGCCAAGGGCGGAACCACGCTGGCCGGCCTTCTGCTGGTGACCGGTAACCCGCAGGGGCCGACCAACCCGATGGCACTTCAGCGCTGGCTCAACCCGGTCAACGCCGCGGCCACCAGCGCGCTGATGTCCGGGGCCTTCGCGGCCACCAGAGTGCTGCGTCAACCCGATCCCACGCCCCAACCGCTGACCGCCTGGCACGCGCTCGACCCGGAGATCGTCTACGCCCGGTTGGCGGGCCGGGCCAGCCCGCTGGCCATCGAGCCCGGCTTGCCGGGCTGGCGGCGTGTCGTCTCCGACCTGTCCGACAGCCCGCTGGTGTCGCCGCTGCGCGGCCCGGCGCGTCAGGCGGGCAGGCTGCTGTCCGCGACACGCGCCGAACTCTCCGATCCGCTCACCCCGATCCTGGCCGTGGGTGCCGCCGCGTCGGCGATCCTGGGCAGCAACGTCGACGCGGTGCTGGTCGGCGGCGTGATGGCGGTCAACGCCCTGATCGGTGGATCGCAGCGGTTGCGTGCCGAGGCGGCCGCGGCCGAGCTCTTCGCCGAGCAGGACCAGTTCGCCCGCCGGGTGGTCGTGCCGACCGTGGCGACGGCTCGACGCCGGCTGGAAGCGGCGCGCAAAGCCGAGCGGCTGGTCACCGTGTCGGCCCGGGCGCTGCGTCCCGGTGACGTGATCGACTTGGTGGCGCCCGACGTGGTGCCCGCCGACGCCCGGCTGCTGGTGGCCGACGACCTCGAGGTCGACGAGTCGCTGTTGACCGGTGAATCGCTGCCGGTCGACAAGCAGGTCGATCCGGTCGCCGCGGCCGACCCCGACCGGGCCAGCATGCTGTTCGAGGGCAGCACGATCGTCGCGGGCCACGCCCGGGCCATCGTAGTGGCCACCGGTGTCGGCACCGCTGCGCACCGGGCCATCTCCGCAGTGATCGACGTCGAATCGTCGGCCGGTGTGCAGGCCCGGCTGCGGGAACTGACCGCCAAGGTGTTGCCGCTGACCCTGGCCGGCGGCGCCGCGGTGTCGGGGCTGGCGTTGCTGCGCCGGGCCTCGCTGCGGCAGGCCGTCTCCGATGGTGTCGCGATCGCCGTCGCGGCCGTTCCCGAAGGTCTGCCGCTGGTGGCGACGCTGTCCCAGCTGGCCGCCGCGCAACGGCTCTCGACCCGTGGGGTGCTGGTTCGCGCGCCCCGGACGATCGAGGCGCTGGGCCGGGTCGACACCGTCTGCTTCGACAAGACCGGCACCCTCACCGAAAACCGCTTGCGTCTTGTCCTTTCGGTACCGGCTGCCACCAGCCCGCAGGGCCCGTTCCCGGGAATCGCCGACCCGGAGGCCACCCGCGTGCTGCGCGCCGCGGCGCGCGCATCGTCGCAGCCGCATGAGGCGCAAGGCCACGCGCACGCCACCGACGAGGCGATCCTCAAGGCGTCCGAGTCCTACGCCGGCAGCAGCGACCAGGAGTGGACCTTGTTGGCCGAAGTGCCGTTCGAGTCGAGCCGCGGGTTCGCCGCCTCGATCGGCACCCTCGACCCGGACCCGGAGCAGCCCGTGCTGATGCTCAAGGGCGCCCCGGAAGTCGTTCTGCCGCGCTGCCGGTTCACCGACCGGCAAGCCGAGCTGGACCACGCCGAATCGCTGGTACACAACCTGGCCGAGCAGGGGCTGCGGGTGCTGGCGGTGGCCAAACGCACCTGGATCCGCGACACCGACGACGAGAACACCGACGCCGACGCCGTCGACGCCGCGGCGCACGATCTGGAACTCGTCGGCTACGTAGGCCTGGCCGACACCGCCCGCCCGTCGGCCCGCCCGCTGATCGAAGCCCTGGTCGACGCGGGCCGCGACGTCGTGCTGATCACCGGCGACCACCCGGTGACCGCCCGCGCGATCGCCCGCCAGCTCGGTCTGCCCGAGGATGCGCGGGTCATCACCGGTGGCGAACTCACCGGCCTCGACGAGGACGCGGCCGCCAAGCTCGTGGCCGACGTGCAGGTGTTCGCCCGGGTCAGCCCGGAGCAGAAGGTGCAGATCGTCGGTGCGCTGCAGCGCAGCGGACGGGTGACCGCGATGGTCGGCGACGGGGCCAACGACGCCGCCGCGATCCGGATGGCCGACGTCGGCATCGGGGTCAGCGGCCGCGGATCGTCGGCCGCCCGCGGGGCCGCGGACATCGTCTTGACCGACGACGACCTGGGCGTCCTGCTCGACACGCTGGTGGAGGGCCGCGGCATGTGGGCCGGGGTGCGCGACGCGGTGACAATCCTGGTCGGCGGGAATGTCGGTGAGGTGCTGTTCACCATCATCGGCACCGCGCTGGGCAGCGGCCGGGCACCGGTGGGCACCCGGCAGCTGCTGCTGGTGAACCTGCTGACCGACATGTTCCCGGCGCTCGCGGTGGCCGTCACCCCGCAGTTCGAGGAACCCGACGCCGACGAATACGACACCGAAGAAGAAGCCGCCGAGGCTCGTCTGGCGTATCAGCGTTCGGTCCTGACCGGGCCGACGCCGTCGCTGGACGCCGAGCTGATGCGTCAGATCATCACCCGGGGCGCCGTCACGGCGGCCGGGGCAACCGCGGCCTGGGCCGTCGGACGATGGACGCCCGGCACCGAAAGGCGGACCTCCACAATGGGATTGACGGCGCTGGTGACGACGCAGCTGGCGCAGACGCTGCTGACCCGCCGGCACAGCCCGCTCGTGGTCGCGACCGCGCTGGGCAGCTCCGCAGTCCTGGTGGCGATCGTCCAGACGCCGGGTGTCAGCCACTTCTTCGGCTGCACGCCGCTGGGGCCGGTCGCCTGGACCGCGGTCGTGGGCGCGACCGCGGGCGCCACCGGGCTGTCGGTGCTGGCGCCGAACTGGTTGGCCAAGACTGCGGGAATGGTCCAGCCCGAGCTGGCCGAGGCCATGGCTACCACCCAATCGGCGACGAATTAACGTTTTGGCCAGACAGCGGTGGGCACTCCCAGCAAGATCACTATGCACGCCCATCCTGCGACGTCGCTGAGCAGAAGGAACCGCCATGGCCGAGAAGAGTGCTAACCGAGCGAACAACCTGGCGCAGCTGTTCCTGCAGCGCGTGAAGACCTCCGGTGATCGCGAGGCGTTCCGCTTCCCGGAGAACGACGACTGGACGTCGGTCACCTGGGGTCAGGCCGCCGAGCGGGTAGAGGCACTGGCGGCCGGCCTGCTGTCGCTCGGCGTCGAGCCCGAGGACCGGATCGGCATCGCCTCGACCACCCGGCTGGAGTGGATCCTGGCCGACCTGGCGATCCTGTGCGCCGGCGGGGCGACGACGACCGTCTATCCCAGCACCAACGCCGAGGACACCGCCTACATCCTGGCCGACTCCGATTCCAAGATCGTGTTCGCCGAGGACGACACCCAGTTGCAGAAGCTCACCGAGCAGCGCAGCGAGTTGTCCAACCTGTCCAAGGTCGTGCTGATCGAGGGCACCTCCGACGACGACTGGGTGATCACCCTCGACGACCTCGCCGACCAGGGCGGGAAGTACCTGGCCGAGCACGCCGATTGCCTGAAGAAGGTCGCCGAGGAGATCAAACCCGATCAGCTGGCGACCCTGATCTACACCTCCGGGACTACCGGAAAGCCGAAAGGTGTTCGGCTGCACCACAAGTCGTGGGTATACACCGGTGACGTGATCTCCGGGATGGGGCTGCTCGACGAGACCGATCTGCAGCTGTTGTGGCTGCCACTGGCCCACGCCTTCGGCAAGGTGCTGATCGCCACCCAGCTGGCGTGCGGCTTCGCCAGCGCCATCGACGGCCGCGTCGAGAAGATCGTCGAAAACTGTGGCGTCGTGAAACCGACGTTCATGGGCGCCGCGCCGCGCATCTTCGAGAAGGCCTACAACAAGATCGTCACCCAGCAGAAGGGGCCCAAGAAGGTCTTGTTCGGCTGGGCGTTCGCGGTGGGCAAAGAGGTCGCTCGCCGTCGTCGTGAGGGCAAGTTCGTGTGGCCGCACCTCATCGCCCAGCAGAAGCTGTTCGACGGTCTGGTGTTCGCCAAGATCCGCGACGTGTTCGGCGGCCGGGTCCGCTTCTTCATCTCGGGTTCGGCGCCACTGAACCGTGACGTCGCCGAATTCTTCGAAGCGGCAGGCGTTTTGATCCTCGAGGGCTACGGGCTGACCGAGTCGTCCGGTGCCGGTTTCATCAACCGGCCGGACAACTACAAGCTGGGCACCGTCGGCCTTCCCTTCGAGGGCACCGAGGTCCGGATCAGCGACGCGGGCGAGGTCCAGTTCCGCAGCGACTGCGTGATGGCCGGCTACCACCACCTCGACGACGCCACCGCCGAGTCACTGAAGGACGGTTGGCTGTCCACCGGGGACCAGGGAAAGCTCGACGACGACGGCTTCCTGTCGATCACCGGGCGGATCAAGGAGCTGTTCAAGCTCTCCAACGGTAAGTACGTGGCGCCCCCGGCGATCGAGGCCAAGTTCGCAACGCTGTGCCCCTACGCCAGTCAGTTCATGGTGTTCGGCGAGGGCAAGAACTTCGCCGCGGCACTGGTCACGCTCGACGAGGATTCGATCAGCGGGTGGGCCAAAGACAATGGGCTGAGCGGTAAGTCGTACGAGGACCTCACGAAATCCGATGAGGTGCACGACATGATCTCCGAGCACGTCGAGAAGCTCAACGCCAGCCTGAACCGGTGGGAGACGATCAAGAAGTGGGCGGTGCTCGACCACGACCTCTCCGTCGACGGCGGCCAACTCACCCCGTCGCTGAAGGTGAAGCGCGGTGTGGTCGCCGAGCAGAACAAGGAGACCCTGGATGGCTTCTACTCCTGAGCCGGTCACTGAGCTTCCGGACGCGGCCAACGCGGCACCGCCGGGACATCTGCTCCGCACACTCGAGTGGCGCACCGGCCTGGAGTACTTGTCGGCCCGGCTGGCGATGCGGCGCATCGCGGGCTGGCAATCCGGTGACGGCCATCCCGTCCTGGTATTGCCGGGATTCCTGGCCGGACCGCTCTCGACTGACCTACTGCGTAACGTGTTGCGGCAGCTGAACTATCGCGTCTACGACTGGGGCCTGGGCACCAACATGGGCTACCGCGCCAGCATGAAGGAGTCGTTACCCGCACGCGTGCAGCACATCCGGGAACGCAACGACGGGAGGCGGGTCAGTCTCATCGGCTGGAGCGCCGGCGGCATCTACGCCCGCGAACTCGCCCGCGCGCTGCCGGACGACATCCGATCGGTGATCACCCTGGGTTCACCGTTTCGCGGCAACCACCAGGCGAGCACGGCGTGGCGGGTGTGGCGGCTGGTCAACCGCGGCTCCGATGCCACCGACTCGGTGTCCGAACGGGCACTCGAGCGGCGCGCGCAGCCGTTGTCGGTGCCGACGACATGCATCTACAGCAAGTCCGACGGCATCGTGGCCTGGCAGTGCTGCACCAGCGTGCCCGCCCCGCAGACCGAGAACATCGAGGTGCGCAGCAGTCATCTCGGATACGGACACAACGTGCAGGCGCTGTCGGTGATGGCCGACCGGCTCGCTCAGCCCGAAGGCGGCTGGCGGCCCTACCGCGGTTAGTTACCAGCCCGCCGCTTCGAGGTGCGGGTCGGCGTGACGACGGGACGCGCCGCCCTCGTTCATCGACGTCGGTCCGACGTGGCGTTCGAAGATGCGCCATCCGTTTTCGGTACGGCGCAGTCGGTCCGTCATCGCCGAGTAGATCCAGATCTCCGGTGCGTCCGGCGCGGCCGTGATCACCTGGCCGGAAACGATTCTCGGCAGCGACGCCTGCGCCGTGTGCCGAACGAGCAGGTTGTGGTAGCGAACGATCACCCCACCGTCGTCGGCATCGACGATCGGGTTGAGGGCTTGTCGGCTGACTCCGGACACCACGTGCGGGCTCTGGTCCTGAAAGAAGCGCCGGGTCTCGAGCTTTCCGTGGCTGACCCCGTGCGTGTGATAGGTGGTGCAGTCCGGCAGGAACGCCTCCACCATCGCGTCGATGTCCCACGCGTCGAACAGCCAGTTGACCCGGTTGATGAAGTCGATTGCGCTGACGCGGTCAGCGGGATCGACAGTGCTGTCGAGAACGACAGCGGGCAAGCTGGGCGTATACATCTCGATACCTTCCGGTCGGTCGGGAGACTCGGCACGAGTATCGAGACCAGGCGTTTTAACCTTTTGTTCACTTTTGATTCACTGAATGTCCAGATTGAGTTTACGCGATAGTCGGATTCTCGCCAGCTTTCGTCCTGCGAATTCCGGCTCGTGTCCGAGTGCCGACCCGGTGCGCCAGATGTCGGGGCGGCGAATGTCTCGGCTACACCCGGTGAACGTGGCACGAAAACCGTTCTCGGTGAGGCGGATTGGCGCGACGCCAATTGCCCGCGCAGGTGGCCTGCGACATGATCGGAGCCATGGCAGACATCGACTTCTCGCTGCTGGACGTGCCACGCCAGGACGAGGTCGGCGACCCGGACGCTTATCTGCGTGCCGCCGTCGCGTGGCATTTCGGCGAACAGACCGGCAGCGCGTTCTGGCTGCGGACGGCTCGCACCCTGGACTTCGACCCCCTCACCGACGTCACCACGTTCGCCGACCTTCGACGATTTCCCAACCTGCTCAGCGACTTACGCACCGAGTCCGTTGACGACCTCGTTCCGCGCGGCTATTTCTCAGTAGGTTCACCCCCGCCGGTGCCGCAGATCTTCGAATCCGGCGGCACTACCGGCGCACCGAAAAGGACCGTGCAGCTACCGGATTGGGTCGCTCAGGTAGTGCGGTGGCAGACCGAGGACTTCGCCGACGGCGGTTTCGTGCGGGGTCGCGGATTCCTCTGCATGATGCCGAGCGGACCGCATGGAGTGGGCTACTTCTCCCGGCTGGTGTCCGAACGACTCGGCTCGACGTTCCACGCGATCGACCTCGACCCCCGCTGGGTGAAGAAGCTGGTAGCCCGAAATGCCGCTGCGGAGATGGCAGCGTACGTCGACCATGTCGTCGAGCAAGCCGTCCACGTGCTGAACACCCAGCACATCGCGAACCTGCACACCACTCCCCCGCTGCTGGAGGCGATGGCGCGCGACGACGAACTGGTCAGCCTGCTCAACGAGAAGGTCCGCTTCATGCTGCTCAGCGGCGCGCACGTCGACCTCGACACCCTCGACCTACTCGGTGACATCTTCCCGGATACGGCCATCACCATGGCGTTCGGCAGCACGATGATCCTGTCGCAGGCGGTCACCAGACGCATCGACGGCGATGGCCCGTTCGTGTTCCATCCCCGCAGTCCTTACGCGACGTTCTGGGTGGTCGACCCGGACAGCGGCGAGCAGGTGCCGTACGGGCAGCGCGGACAGGTGATCATGAACCACGTCAGCAAGGGCATGTTCCTGCCCAACAACCTCGAGCGCGACAGCGCCATCCGACTGCCGGGTCCCGACGGGCAGGTGGGCGATTCGCTCAGCGAGGTGAGCCCGGTCGCCGCCTTCGAAGGCGAACCGGTCATCGAAGGGGTCTATTGAGATGGAAACCGACACAACGGATCTGCTGACGATCGACGCTCTCGGGCCGGACGGCGACTACCGCACCCGCTCCCGCGAGACCGTCACGACCACCAGCGGCGCCGCGGTCGCCGAACTCAGTCTTGTGCCGCCGCTGTACGTCTCTCGTGCGATCGGCGCACAGCGCGAGGTTCGGCCGCTGGCGGTCCACGAGCGGGAGGCCGCGCTGGCCAAGGCCGCCGACGAGTTCGCCGGTGGCGTGGTCGCGGGGCTGGACTTCGACGCCTACGTCGACCTGGCCAGTCGCATCTCCGGGGTTCCGGTCCCGGTCACCCGCGCCGGGGCGCGTGGCGTCGCTGACGGCGTCGCATCGGCATTCGCCGCCGTACAGCAGGCCCGGCCCTCGGGCGCGGCGCTCGACTGGCGTGACAAGCGCCGCGGCGGCGCGGTCTGGGCCCGTCGCGGCGATGTCTTCGCGGTGCTGGCCTCCGGAAACGGTCCCGGTGTCCATGCGCTGTGGCCACAGGCACTGGCGCTGGGCTACCGGGTCGCGGTCCGCCCGTCCCGCCGCGAGCCCCTGACAGCCCACCGGCTGGTGCACGCGTTGCGGCAGGCTGGATTTCGCCCGCACGACGCCGTCTACCTGCCTACCGACCATCGCGGAGCCGACGAGATCGTCCGGTCCGCCGACCTGAGCATGGTCTACGGCGGACAGGACGTCGTCGACAAATACGCCGGGGATGCAACGGTTTTCGTCAACGGGCCGGGTCGGGCGAAGCTGCTGATCACCGCCGAGCACGACTGGCATGACTATCTGGACGTCATCACCGACTCCATCGCCGACCTCGGCGGCGTCGCCTGCGTCAACACCACCGCCGTGCTCTACGAGGGCGACGCGGCACCGCTGGCCGCAGCGATCGCCGGGCGCCTGTCGGCTATCGACGACGATGCCCTACCCGTCCAGAAGCTCGACACCGCAACCGCTTTGGCGAGCCATCTGGCGGACGTAGCCGCCGGCGCCAACGCGCTGCTCGGGGCCGACCAGGTCGTCGCGCCGCTCGGCGACGGCTATGCGGCGCTACGCCCGGCAGTGCACCTGCTGGCCGCACCCGACGTCGCCAAGCTCAATGTCGAACTGCCTTTTCCGTGCGTCTGGGTGGCCCCCTGGACGCGGGCCGACGGACTGGCGCCGCTGCGGCATTCGCTGGTGATCAGTGCGATCACCACCGACGACGACCTCATCGACGATCTTCTCGCCGACCCGACCATCGCCAGTGTCTACGGTGGTCACCACCCGACCCACCACACAGCGCCCGAGATCCCGCACGACGGGTTCCTCGCGGACTTCCTGATGCGCAACAAGGGGATCATCCGCGAGTGAGGTCACGGTTTCGCGCGTCACTTCGTCGAGATCGACGCCTGCGAGAGAACGTGCGAGTGACCACCACGCTCACGTCGTTCTGGATGATGGCAATCATCGCCCGAGGGTCGGGGATCATCCGCGACTGAGGCTGCCCACCAGTCTATTTCCTGCGCTGACCGTAGCGCTGATAGAACTTCTCCACCCGGCCCTCGGTGTCGAGCGTGCGCTTGGTGCCGGTCCAGAACGGGTGCGAGTCACTCGACACTTCGACGACCACCAGGGGGTAGGTCTCGACACCGGTGGAGGTCTCCCACTCGATGGTCCGCGAACTGGTCATCGTCGAACGGGTGAGGAATTGCTTGCCGGTGTTCGCATCCTGGAACACCACCGGCCGATAGTCCGGATGGATGCCTGGTTTCATTCGGATTCTCCGTTACTGTTGCGGTGTGCCGTGAATTCGCCTGCCATATCGGGTGTTTCGTGGCATGGGTCTTGGTGCCAGTCGCCGAACGGGTCGTCGTAGCGAGACCACGAGTCCGGATCGGCCAGCTCGTCGTCGGTGAGCAGCGCGCCGTTGAGCGCGGCGGCGATCTCGGCCGGGTCGGCGCCGCAGGCCAGAATCGTCATGGAGGTGTGCCGGTCGCCGAACCGGTGTTCCCACATCAGGTCGGCGAAAGCCCGCCGCTCCGGGTCGACGTAGGCGACCTCGGATGACGTCATGGCCGCCAACCACTTTCCGGCCGACGCGACGCGCAGGCCGCCGCCGGCCGATTCGAGCCACATCACCTGGTCGCCCCGATTGGCCAACCACAGCCGGCCGCGCGACCGGACGACGCCGTCGAGCAGCGTGTCCACCGCGGCATGCAGTCGCTCGGGGTGGAACGGCCGGCGGGCACCGAACTCCAGAATCCTGATCGGGCCCTCGGCGGCCAGCGGGGGCAATCCGGCCAGCAGCGGTGCGTGCGGGTGATCGCTGCGGCCGCGCCGTGACTGCTCGTCGACGTGGGCTAGCGACATCTCGACGCGCTCGACGCCGACGGTGATCCGCGCACGGGGTGCCAGCCTGCGCAGGACGGCCAGCGTCGACGGGTCGGCGCGGTTGAGCACCAGGACGTCGGCGAATTCGGCCTGGCAGACGACGGCCTGGGCGACCGTGCGGCCGTCGGACAACTCGTCCTCACCCAGCGCCTGACCCAGCCACTCGATGGTGTCGACGCATGTGACCACTCCGGTGATCACCACGTCGCGGGCGGGCACGCCGTCGAGGTATCCCGGCCCGACCCGCACGCGGACGTGGTTGATCGCCCAGCAGATCGGTTCGGGCTCCAGCCACGGCGCCAGGTGAACGACGATCCGTTCGATGTCGGCCCGGCGGTGCAACTTTCGCAGCAGTACCAGCAGGTCGTTGCGAATCGTGCAGGCCAGGCAGCCGTGCGCGAGTTCCAGTGCCTCCTCGGCGATCACCAGGTCGCCGTCACGCAGCCTGACGACCGTCCGTCGCACCACGTGGCCGTCGAAGCGGTGCTCGACCACTACCGTCCCCGGTCGGCGCAGCAATGTGCCGGCGACCGCGTCGGTTCCGTCCTGGCCGGCGACGAGAACCACGGGTGTCCGCATCCCCACTCCTTCTTGAAAACAGTTTTCAATAAGCTCATCGACACGTTACAGTTCGGCGGTCAGCTTGTCGAAAACGATTTTCATTAAGGAGAGGCTCGTGTCCGCTCGCTGCCAGGTCACCGGACGCTCGGTGAGTTTCGGCAATACCGTCTCGCACTCGCACCGCCGTCGATGGTCGCCGAACATCCAGCACAAGACCTATTACCTGCCGTCGCAGAATCGCCGGATCACGTTGCGGGTCAGCGCCAAAGGCATCAAGGTCATCGATCGCGACGGGATCGAGGCCGTCGTCGCCCGTCTTCGCCGCGCCGGAGAGCGAATCTGATGGCGCGCAACGAGATTCGTCCGATCGTGAAGCTACGCTCCACCGCCGGCACCGGATACACCTACGTCACGCGCAAGAACCGTCGCAACGACCCGGACCGCCTCGTGCTGAAGAAGTACGACCCGGTGCTCCGACGCCACGTCGACTTCCGGGAGGAACGCTGAATGGCCAAGAAATCCAAGATCGTCAAGAACGACCGGCGGCGTGACATCGTCGCCCGGTACGCCGACCGACGAGCCGAATTGAAACGCCTCATCCGCGCGCCCACCAGCACGGTCGAGCAGCGCCTGGCGGCGCAACGCGAACTCGATCGCCAGCCGCGCGACGCCAGCCCGGTGCGGCTACGCAACCGCGACGCGGTCGACGGACGACCGCGCGGACATCTCCGCAAGTTCGGGCTCTCCCGAGTCCGGGTGCGCGAAATGGCGCATCAGGGACAGCTTCCCGGCATCCGGAAAGCGAGCTGGTGATGGCCGGCAGGTCCAAGCGCACCCGACGCTTCCCGGCGCAGGAGAACAAGCCGGCCAAGAAGAATCTGCTGAAAACCCTTGGCGTCGCAGAGGTCGATTACAAGGACACCGCCCGGCTGCGGTTGTTCATCTCCGAGCGCGGCAAGATCCGGTCGCGCCGGGTGACCGGTCTGACCGTGCAACAGCAGCGTCAGGTCGCGACGGCGATCAAGAACGCCCGTGAGATGGCGCTGCTGCCCTAGTCGTCGACCTCCGCGGTCATCCGTTCGTTGAAGGCGGGATAGATCTCGTCGAATGCGCCGTCCCGCTCGGCGAACCGGAATCCCTTGACGCGCTCGACGATGATCTCCTCGGCCTCGGGCTTGGTCTGCAGCAGCGTCATCGTCTCGGCGATGAAATCGTCGAGCGGCAGTCCGCGCGGGTCGAATCCGCGCTCTCCCTGCAGCGCGGTCTGCACTCGCGGCGGAATGATCTCGATGACCTGAACGTCGCTGTCGCGCAACTGGAATCGCAGTGACTGGGTGTACGAGTGCAGCCCGGCTTTGGCGGCGCAGTAGGACGGCGTCAGGGCACTGGGCATGAAAGCCAGCCCGGAGGTGACGTTGATGATCGTCGCGCGCGGCTTGCCGAGCAGTGCGTGCAGCACCGCCGCGGTGACCCGGATCGGGCCGAGCAGGTTGATGTTGATGGTCTGCTCGGCTCGCCCAGGTCCGCCGGTGACGAGATTCTCGACCCACTGAATGGCGGCGTTGTTGATCAGAACGTTGACGTCGGGGTGGTTGTCCTTGACTTCGATGGCGAATCGACGGATGTCGCCGGCGTCGCCCTGGTCCAGGGTGAGGTACTGAATGCCCGGGTTGGCCTCGGCGACCTCCTTCAGCACCTCGAGGCGGCGGCCCGCGATGACGACGTTATTGCCCAGCCGGTGAAAAGCCTCGGCCAGGCCCCGGCCGATCCCGGTGCCCCCTCCGGTGACCAGAACGGTGTTACCCGTCAACTGCATGCGTTGTTTCCTCTCGTTGCTTTCTGCTACCTGCATACTCGCGGCAGCTGGGCCGCGATGCGACTACCGCGTAGAAGACAGCCGAAACGTGTCGTTTCGGTGCTCTAGCCTGTAAGCGTGGCGCAGTTTCCACGGACTCGCTACGCGAGTTGCGGCGAGGCCGACATCGCCTACCAGACCTTGGGCGATGGGCCGACCGACGTGCTGGTGTTGCCGGGTCCGTCCATCCCGATCGACACCATCGACGCCGATCCGTCCATGTACCGCTTCCACCGGCGATTGGCATCGTTCAGCCGGGTGATCCGGCTCGACCAGCGCGGCGTGGGCATGTCCTCGCGGGTGTCGCAGGACGTGATCGGGCCGGAGTTCTGGGCCAAAGATGCCATCTCGGTGATGGACGCGATCGGCTGCGAGCGGGCGACGATTCTCGCCCCCGGCTTCGGCTCGATGACGGGACTCGTGCTCGCAGCCGACTATCCGGAACGGGTCAGCAACTTGATCATCATCAACGGCGCCGCCCGCACGCTGCGCGCCGACGACTACCCGATGGGATTCGAGATCGTCGACGAAGATCCATACACCACGGTGGCGATGGAGCCGGATGCCGTGGACCAGGGATTCGACATGCTCGGCTTCATCGCGCCGAGCATGGTCGACAACGACGCGTTCCGCTCGTGGTGGGACATGGCGGGCAACCGGGCGGCCTCGCCCAGCATGGCCCGCGCCATCGTTCTGAAGGCCCGGCATTCCGATGTCCGCGACACCCTCGCGCGGATCACGGCGCCGACACTGGTGCTGCATCGGCGGGACTCGGATTTCTGCCCGGTCGACAACGGCCGATATATCGCCGAGCACATTCCCGGAGCGCACTTTTTCGGGCTGCCCGGAGCGGACGCGCTGTACTGGGTCGGCGATACCGCGCCGATGCTCGATGAGATCGAGGAGTTCGTCACCGGTGTCCGCGACGGGTTCGGCGCCGAGCGGGTGCTGACCACGATCATGTTCACCGACATCGTCGGCTCGACCGAACGGGCCGCGTCCCTCGGCGACGGTCGGTGGCGGAACCTGCTGGACAACCACGACACGATGGTGCGGCACGAACTCGAGCGGTTCAGCGGTTTCGAAGTCAACACCGCCGGTGACGGCTTCGTCGCGTCCTTCCCCAGCCCCAGCGCCGCGATCGCCTGCGCGGACTCCCTGATCAACGCGATCCGGTTGCTGGGCATCGAGATTCGGGTCGGTATCCACGCCGGCGAGGTCGAGGTGCGCGGCGACGACGTCGCCGGGATGGCGGTGCATATCGGCGCGCGCGTCGCGGCGCTGGCCGGACCGAGTGAAGTGCTGGTGTCCTCGACGGTCCGCGACATCGTCACCGGCTCCCGGCACCGGTTCGCCGATCGCGGCGAGCACACCCTCAAAGGCGTCCCCGGACAGTGGCGGCTGTGCGCGCTGGAGCGTGCCCACGTAAGCGTCACACGCTGACGGGAAAACCCTTGCCACGCAACCAGTTGTGGACCGGGACTATGTGGGATACGACGCCGATCCCCATCCCCATGATCGGCCAGACCGGCCAGAAGTACCAGGCGCCCGCGGTGACTCCGACAGCCAGCCAGATGCCGATCATCAGCAGTGACGCCGCCAGGTACGCGGCGAGGTGGATTCGCACGCCGCGGCGTGCGGCCGCGGCCTTGTCGGCGCGCCGCTGCGGGTCGTTGCGCGCGATGCGACTGACCGGAAGGTCGCCGAGGACCTCGGTCAGCGCGCCGGCGGTTTCCGCCTGGAAAGCCCGGTCGAGCCGGGCCTCGTAGTCCGGCATCGACAGGTATCCCTGCGCGAACGCCTGACCGAGTCGCGCGACGACCTTCTCTCGCTGGTGATCTCCGACGCGGACGCTCGGATCGGTGTGGGACCGACGGTACGGCCGTCCCGACGCGACGATGACCGGGCAATTCATCATCATGGCTTCTCCTCGGTCGTACATCGTGACCCTCCCCAATTCCTCGTGTTTGACACTGTCAAAATCCTCCCGCCAGCATCGCAGAGCTGTTTGACACTGTCAATACGAATGGGTGAGAATCCTGCTCATGGCCCCGGACGCCCGCCCCGACGTACGCGAAGCGCTGCTGGCCGCCGCACGCGCAGAACTCGTCGACCACGGCCGGGCCGCGATCAGCCTGCGGGCCGTCGCCCGTCGAGCGGGCCTGTCGCACGCCTCGCCGAAATACCACTTCGGCGACCGATCCGGTCTGCTGACCGCGATCGCCGCAGAGGGATTTCATGCCCTCGCCGTGCGGCTGTCCACCGTGCACGAGCCCGACGCCCAGCGACAACTCGCGACGCTCGGACGCGCCTACATCGACTTCGGCCTGGCCCACCGCGCCCTCTTCGAATTGATGTTCACGCCAGGCGAATTGCACGGCGACGATCCGGAACTCGCCGCGGCGCAACAGGAGGCCATCGGCTCACTCACCGCCGCGGTGAGCGAGCTGGCGGGAATCGATCCACCGGAACCAGAGACTCCGCCGACACTGGCCCTGATCAGCTGGGCCCTGGTGCACGGCCTCGTGGTACTGACCCGCGACGGCGCCCTCCAGGCCGCGGCCGAACCGTCGGGCAATGACCCGGCCGAGTTCGCCGGTGCCCTCGCCGACTTGTTCGCCCGATACGTCGGTGGCGACCTCACGCGCGCACCCACCACCGGGCCGCCGGGAACCCGGGCGCGGTGAGCCGACGCGGCTTCACAGCCGGGTCACAACTGTCGTCGTTACCCTCGACGCCATGCCACCGCGGCTGAATCTGTTCACTGATCGCGAGCGCGCCAACTCATTTGGGGGCGCCGCACAGAACTACGACACCCACCGTCCGCGTTACCCCGACCGGTTGATCGACGACGTGCTGGCGCCCGGTGCGCGCCGGGTACTCGAAGGCGGAGCCGGCACCGGGATCGCCTCGATGCAGTTCATCGAACGGGGCGCCGACCTGCTGGCCGTCGAGCCCGATGCACGGATGGCGGCCGTCGCGCGGGCCAAGGGCATTCCGGTCGAGCTCGCGACGTTCGAAGACTGGGACCCGGCGGGCCGCCGCTTCGACCGGGTGGTGTTCGCGGCATCGTTCCACTGGGTGGACCCCGCCGCGGCGCTGCCGAAGATCCGCGACGTCCTCGACGACGGCGGGAAGCTCGCGCTGATCTGGAACCGGCTGCGTCCCGTCAGTCCGACGCGAGCCGAGTTCGACGAGATCTACGCCGACTACCTGGAAGTCGAAACCCGAAGTGGCGACGGCAGTCCCGGTGAGGTCGCCGACATGATCGCCGCGGCGGGGTTCACCGTGACACAGCACGAGTATCCGCACGATCTGCACTATTCCGCGCAGCAGTGGGTGGACATCGCGTTCACGTTCTCCCATCAGCTGCTGGTCGCCGCCGACAAGGCAGCGGAACTGCGGGCGCGATTGATCGCACGAATCGGGCCGGCCGGGGTGAAGGTCGGCGGCGACGCGGTGGGTATCTTCGCCACACCGGCCTAGCTGGTCAGACGGGAGACGTTGTGCCGGTTTCTTTTTCGCCGAACTCGAATACCTGGCCCGCGACCTCGTAGTCGGCGGCCAGCGCTGACCGGCCGATGAGTACCGGGCCACCCTTGAGCCCGAGTCGCCCGTCGACACCGACGTAGCTGCCCGGCGGTATCGGCTCGCTGATGCAGTACAACGTCGGCGCCGCGCCTTCTTCGATGTCGTTGCCGAACCTGTCCGCCAAGGCGGCGACCACCTGGTGGAAGCCCGCCATCAGTCGCTTGTCCGACACGTTCGACAGGTTGGACGACACCCAGCCGGGGTGGGTGAGCTGGGCGACCACCGGTGACTTCGCGGCCCGCAGCCGTCGATCGAGTTCGAGGCTCCACAACATCACCGCCAGCTTGGAGCGCGCGTACGCGGGGTAGGCCGCCCACTTGTGCGAACGCAGGTGCATGTCGTCGAGTCGTAGCGTCGCGGCCTTGTGGGCGTCGGACCCGACGTTGATGATCTGGGCCCGCACCCGGTTCAGCAGCAGGTTGGTCAGCGCGAATGGGCCCAGATAATTTGTGCCGATGGTCATTTCGAAGCCGTCGACGGTCTCGGTGCGATGCTGGCTCAGGCCCCCGGCATTGTTGATCAAGATGTCGACGTCGCCGGTGAACTGATCGGGGAATGCCCGGACCGAGGCGAGATCGGCCAGGTCGAGCTTGGCCACCTCGGTGGAGCCGCCGATCTCAGCGGCGCGTTGAGCGCCCAACTCCGTGTTGCGGACGGCCAGGATCACGTGCGCGCCCGCGCGCGTCAGCAGCCGGGCGGTGCCGAGGCCCACCCCGTTGGTCGCTCCGGTCACGATGATGCGCTTGCCGGACAAGTTGCCGAGTCGGCTCGGAGACCACGATGTCGTCACCGCTCGACAGTAGCCCTGCCACCTCGGCCGGTGGAAGCGATCGGCGCCCGGGCGTAGGCTGCCCACGGGGGTGCGGGGCCACGCGTTGCTCTTATCGACGCGTAAACGCCTGTACAACTGAACATTTCGCCAAAGCGACGCCCGCGCGCCGTCGACGCGGGTGACATGAGAAGGAGTGGCGCACGATGACGGAATCGACAACGACGTTGCCGCCTGCGTTGCACAGGGCCCTGGACCTACTCGCCGAACCGCCGGTGGAACCGGACGCCGGTCACGGCTACTCGACCTGCTCGGCAACGCCGACGCGGATGTCGCCAAGAACGACGGCGCAATCCAGGCGGCCTGGGCATCACCGATCGGGTCGTTCTTGTACGACAAAGCCCGGGGACTGACCCGACGATTCATCGCCGCCATGCAGCTTCCGATCGATTGGCTGCACATCCCGGACGGCGGTGTCTCGCTCGACGTCGGCTCCGGGCCCGGGAACATCACCACCTCACTGGCTCACGCGGCCGGGCCCGAGGGACTCGCGCTGGGTATCGACATCTCCGAACCGATGCTGGACCGTGCGGTGCGCGCCGCGGCGAGTCCACAGGTCGGCTTCCTGCGGGCAGACGCGCAGAAGCTGCCGTTCCGCGACGCGACCTTCGACGCGGCGATCTCGCTCGCGGTGTTGCAGTTGATCCCCGACCCCGCAGCGGCGGTGGCCGAGATCGGCCGCGTCCTGAAACCCGGTAGCCGCCTGGCGGTCATGGTCCCCACCCTGCGTCCCCCGGTCGACCTGTGGCGGGCGTTGCCGACCGGTGGTGCGCACCTCTTCGACGAGGACGAGGTCGGCGACATCTTTGAAAACCACGGGTTCTCCAGCGTGCGGGTCAAGACCGTCGGCACCTTCCAATGGGTGCGCGGCACGCGGAACTGACCGTCACACCTGCGGTGAGTTCTCCCGAATACCGCCGTACATGCCGCGGCGCACGACCAGCGGCATCACCAGCCGCTCTACCGGCCACGACGGCAGCCGGAACGCCTGGCCCGTGGGCAGGAAGACCTCCAACCCATCCGGCTGAATGCCGAGAATCGAACCCCACCGGCGGCCGGGCGAGCGGTAGGTCTTCGGGCGGCCGCCCGCCAGTTCGGCCCGGACGTTGTGGGCGACCAGCGCGTCGCCCCGGTTGCGAGCCGAGCTGCGCAGCGGGTCGGAGGCCGCGACGTCGCCGGCGGCGAACACCTCCGGACGGCCGGGCACCCGTAGCTCCGGGCTGACGCGAACGAAGCCGCTCTCGTCCAGTAAGTCGGGTGGCAGCCAGTCGGTGTTCGGCTGCACTTTGCCGATCGCCCACAGCACGGCGTCGGCCGACGCCGCGGGTTGACCGGTACTCCAGTCGACTCCGCCGCTGGTGATCTCGTCACCCGTGAAACCGTTGGACAGCGCGGCGCGATGGCCCGGGTGCAGGCCGACGCCGAGCCTGGTCAGCCGGCGCTGAATGCGCTGCCAGATCCGCGGGTGATAGTCGCCGAGTGCCCGATCAGCCGGGAAGTACAGGTCGATTCGCTTGTCCGGCCAGGTCGTTGCCAGGTTGACGGCGCTGGTGACCGCGGCCGCACCGCCGCCGACGACGATCACGGATTCTGCGGTGGCCAGGCGCTCATGCGCGGCGTGCAGGTCGGCGCCGACGTCAGCGGCCGACTGCAGGGTGGGCCGACGCCAGAAGCCGTTGCTCACTCCGGTCGAGATGACCAGCGCGTCATAGCCTTCGACGAACGGGGTGCCGTCGTCGCCGTCGCCGGACACGGTCCGCGCGGCCAGGTCGACACCGGTCAACGAGCCCTGGATGATCCGCACCCGGTCCAGTCGCCGGAACCTGTCGAAGGGAATCCAGTAGTCGCGGGCCCAGTCGCGCGGCCGGGCCAGCCGGACGCCGAGTTCCTGTCCGCTGACCAGGCCCGGCTTGACCGAGACGCCGACGACGTCGAAGTGCTTGGCGAGCCGGATCGCGGCAAGGACACCGACGTCGCCCAAGCCCGCGACGACGACGCGTTTGCGGCTCATGCGGCGAAACTGTAACAGGTTCTAGTTCTGGATTGTCGGTGATGCCGTATCGAACTGGAGGGACAGACTGGTGGGCCCGCTCATGCCGAGCAGCGGCTTCCACGGCGCGGGTCCAGTTCGCCGTGGATTCGGCAGCCGGCGGGCGAGGATCTTGAGCGCTTCGGCGAGTTCGCGTCGCGCCAGGTTGGCGCCGAGGCAGTAATGCACCCCGCCGCCGAACGTGAGGATCGGCGGCGGGGCGTCGCGGGTGATGTCGAAGCGGGTCGGGTCGTCGTAGACCGCGCAGTCGCGATTGGCCGCGTAGGTGTTCACCAGGATGAAAGTGCTTGCGGGAAAGGTGTAATCACCGACGGTGACGTCGTCGGTGACACTGCGCACCGTGCTGCACATCGACGGCGAATGCCGCATGGTTTCCTCGACGGCGCGCATGGCCAGCTCGGGTTGGTCGCGCAGCAGCGCCCACTGCTCGGGGTGATCGCACAGCACCTGCATGGAGGCCGCCAATTGGCTACGGGTGGTGTCGGTGCCGGCCAACAGAATGCTGAACGCCAACATGCGTAGCTCCGCGGCGTCGAGACGATCGCCCGCATCCTCGATGCCGATCAGCTCGGACAGCAGATCCTCGGTCAGGTGCCGACGCCGGTCGGCGACCATGTCGTCGAGGTAGGCGTCGAACTCGCCCCAGGCTTTGAGGATGACGGGCTCCTCCTGCGCGAGATCACAGTCGAAGCTGACGATCTTGAAGATGTCCTCGGCCCATCGGGCGAACTGCTGCCAGTCCGCGCGAGGTGCGCCGAGCAACGCGCAGATGACCGGGATGGGGTATGGACGTGCGATGTCCGCGACGAATTCGCACTGACCCGAGTCCGCGACCCGATCAACGAGCTCGTTGACGACGGCGTGGATCGTGGCGTCCATGCCTGCTGTCGCCCGCGGCGTGAAAGCTTTGGACACCAAGCCGCGCAGCCGACGGTGTTCAGCACCTTCCATGTTCAAGATGCTGCGGGTCACTCTGTCCCACAACGGTCCCGACGTGATCCCGTGGGCGGAGAGATGAATCCCCGGCGGGATGACGAACCGTGGGTCACGAAGTACCGTCCGCGCCAGTTCGTACGACAGCACCTCGGGCCCGATGGGCCCCAACGCAATCGGTGCCGATCGTTGGGCCGCTTGGAACTGCGGATAGATCTGCTGCGGGGTGTCGGTCAGGTCGTAGCTCAGGGTGGGTAGGCCGGCCTCGAACACGCTCGGCTTGGCCGTGTCAATGCTCACGGCGTCTCCTCGCCGGCGTCGTCATGGGATGTTGGTCGACAGCATCGTCAGCGGAAGGCCGAACACCGACAGGTCGATCTCGTCGAGGTATGAGCCTTCACCGGAAAAGCTTTGCCGGAAGCGGGTTTTCGATCCGTAGCGTTCGGCGATGGTTTCGGCGTCGGACGCTCCCGGAACCCGGAGCACCACGGTGTACACGCCGTCGCCGTTACGCTCGACGAACTCATTGACCGATGCCGCCACGTCTGCGGTCGAGCCGGGGACGGCGCTGATCAGTTCGACACCGCCGTTCCAATCCAGATGGATGGTCAGGCCGAGTTCGGTCAGATCGGTGTTCTCGAAGCTGAAGCCGAGTTCGGTGAACATCTGCGCTGCGGCCGCGTGCCGTTCGGGCGCAACGGCGAACACGACGTGATGAAGCTGTGTCCCTCGCGATTCGCTCATCTGCGCACCAGGCCGCGCGGCCGGACCAGTCCGAGGTCCAGATGGGTGAGCCATCCCGGCGCGGCGTCGCAGACGTCGGGGATCGCGTTGATGGCGCCCATCGCTGTCCAGTTGTAGCCGGGGTGCGTCGTCGAACCGTCCGGCTGAGTGCCGCCCTCGAGCGTCAGCTCGGTCGGCGGGTCTCCGTCGATCACTATCTGGTACCTCGTCTTTCCCCAATTCCACGCCGGCTCAATGCCTTCCGGTCCGCAGGTCAGGTAGATCGCATGAAAGACGATGAGCGGGTGGCCGTCGACCCAGGCCGTCCATTCGTGATGCTGGGCGGCGACGGTGCCACGGGGAATCACCCCCTGTTCGTGCGCAATGTCCTCGGTCGCCACCGCCGCTCTGAGTTCGGCAGTCACATCGTCGATGGTGACGCCCAGGCCGTCGGCGATCATGTGCATCGACTGCGCGAAGAACGTCATGCCGAGGCCCAAAATCGTTGGCTCGGAGAGGAACTTGTCCCTCGCCTTACCGAAGCCGAGCCAGTCGATGTGGTCGGTAGGCGCATCCGTGAGCACGTTCACGACTTCGTACACGCGGATCTGCTCGACCTTGCTGATCACGCGGGCCAGCGTCAGCGGCAGGATGTCACCGGCATAACCCGGGTGGATTCCGCCGGCATGGAACGACGTCCCGCCCTCTCGGCAGGCGGCGGTAATCTGCTCACCGCCGTCGCGGAAGTCGTCGGTCGGATGGAAGAAGCCGCTCGTGGTGACGACGTTCTTGCCCGAGCGTAAGAGTCGGCAGACGGTGTCGACATCCATGATGATCGGTGTGTAGAACACGCAATCCGCTTCCAGGGCAACGATTGACTCGATGTCGTCGGTCGCGATCACCCCGATCGGGCCTATGCCGGCGATCTCACCGGCATCCTTGCCGACCTTGTCTTCGCTGTGCACCAGCACGCCGACCAGGTCGAATACCGGACTGTCGGCGAAATGACCGACCCCTACCTGTCCGACGTCGCCGGTCATCCACTGGATGATGCGATAGGTCTTGTCAGACATGGAGAACTCCCCGCGGAAGTAACAGCGGCAGATCGTTGTACGTAGCGATGCCGGGTGGTGCCGCAACGACGGCCGGTATCGCGGTGATGGCCGGAACCGCCGTGATGGTCAGGCCGAGCAGGACGTACTCCTCGATCGTCTCCGCGACGAAATCTGCGGGCGGCTCGAACGCCAGCGTCGTCTTGATCGTCGGCCGGCCCTCGACGGTGATGTTGTACCCGAAGCCCATCGTCCAGGTGGGCTCCAGCGATTGACCTTTGGTCCACACCCCCCGCACCTCGACGACGTCGCGATCGCCGACGAATCCCCGCCAGCTCACGTCGATTCCCGCCACACATCCCTTGCCGATCACCCAGTCCCCGGGAAGGTGAACGTCTTCGGTGGCTTGGGCATACTCGGCCTCGCAACGGATGTCGTCGAGCTCGACCCCCAACGCTTCGGCGACGATGAGGACGGCCTCGCGGAAGATTCCGGAGCCCTCCTCCGTCACCGCCGCCAGGCCCGGGTGATCGATCGGGTAGCCGAATCCCATGATCTTCTCGGTCTCCGGCGAGTTGTAGATCGTCGTGTCGAACGACTCGACGATGCACACCCGGTCGATCCGGTCCGAGAGTCCAGCGGAGACGATCGCGAAGAGTTCGATGAAACCGGGGTTCAGGCCGCTACCGAAGATCGTCGACCCGCCGAGCTCGCACGCCCCGATGATGCGGTCGCGGCCCTCGCCGAGCCGATGGCCGGTGATGAACTCCGACGTGGTGACGACGTTGATGCCCGCCTCGAGGATGCGCACCAGATCGTCGACATCGGCAAACATCTGGTTGTAGACGACGCAATCGGGTTCGAGCGCGATGAGCGCGCCGATGTCGTCAGTGGCACGCAGACCGAGGGGTTCCATGCCGCACAACTCTCCGACGTCGCGCCCCACCTTGTCCGGCGACCATGCGTAGCATCCGACCAGCTCCAGTTGCGAGTTCTCCACGATCGCGTGCACCGACTTCACGCCGATGTTGCCCGTTGTCCATTGGACGACTCGGAATGTCACGGGTGCGGCGCCGAATGGGGTTGTGTCCCTTGGTGAGCCACCCGTGCATCGTGAATACGCACGAGCTCGCGGAATTTCAGCCGGTGGTATTTCGGCACCGGTTGGATGCCCCACTGGTCCCGGGCGGTGTCCTTGCCCTCGGCGCCCTCCGGCGGCCCCAGCATCGGATAGGGGACCTTGCATTCCAGGGTGTCGTCAGAATAGCGAACCTTCAGCAATTCACTGCAGATCTGGGTCAGGCTCAGGGTCGGGTACCCGTAGTAGACCGCCATGAAGGGCAGGGTGAACGCACCTTCGATGACCAGGGCGACCAGACAGACGAGGACGGCCCGCTTGATGTACTTGTGCATCCTCGCGTAGTACGGCGTGGTGCCGGGCGGCAGATCTTCGGCCGGGTCCTTGTCTTCGGTGAATGCCGGCGCGGACGAGGGTGAAGTCACAGTAGTGCTCCTAAACTGTTCAGTCGGTGAAGATTTCGCGGTTGACCGTGTGCAGATACGGGATGGCCAGAAACGGCGTGATGTAGAAGATGTCGTAGAGCCACCAACCGATGACGGGAAAGACGACGCCCGCGTAGCGCACGTCGGCGAACATCGTCATGTTGAACACGTAGGCGCACCAGATGACGACACCCATCCAGCAGGTGATCACCATCCACTGGTGGCCCCAGCGCTTCATCTGCAGGAACCCGATCGCCGCGGCACACCGCATCGCGAACACGGTCAGGATCAATCCGGCCACATAAGCCTTCTCGCCGGGGCCGGAGGCGCCCCCGACCCACGACTCGTTGTAATGCCAGAAGTAGCCGGCGTCGAACATGTTGCCCCACCCGACCATCAGCACGCGGTTGATCAACGTGTGATTGGCAACCAGATCCAGTGCCCAGCCCAGGCTGTTGAGGGCGCCGTCGATCAGCACCAGATAACCGATCAGGGTGACGATCATCGGCCGCACCGACAAACCTGCCCGTAATGCCTGGCGCTGCAACCACACTCCGCGCATGAAGATCGGGAAGCCGATCAGCCCTGGCGCCCACATCCCCATCAGAGCGGCGCCGACGATCATCCACTTGTCGGCCCGCCGCTGGGCCAGACGTGACTCGTCGTGATGGTCCTCCAGGCTCACCGAGTCGTCGGCGGCCTGGTTCAGCAGCCGAGGGCTCACAAGTTCCACCACCCTCGGGCGAATGACATGTAGAGCTGGATTCCGAACATCAGCAGCAGATAGCCGTAGATGACGATCTGCAGGACGATCAGCGCTTTCTTGCGTTGTCGTTCCTTCTGGTCCATGGTGGCGACTCCTTTCGGCGGTTCTGCTAGTGAGATGTGCGTGAACTGTCGGCGAGACTGGCGACGGCGACTTCGCGCAGGCCGTCGGTGATGGCACCGTCGGCCGACAGCGGTGCCAGCACGCAGGCTTCTGCCGCCTCCAATTCACCTGCGCCGGCGGCGATCAGCTGTGCGGCGGTGACCAGGACCCGGGTGGATGGCGGTTCGAAGTGGAAGGCGTGGTCGGCTGTCCGGATCGCCGTGGCGCAGGCGACGAGCCGTCTCGCGACCGTGATCTCGATGCCCGCTTCGGCGACGATCACCTCGGCTTCGCGGTCCGCGGGCAGATACCGCATCGGGAGGGTGATGAATCGCTGACGGAAGGACGGCTTCAGCTCTTTCAGGGAACTGCGGTAGGCCGGGTTGTAGGAGCAGACGAGCATGAAAGCCTCTGGCGCTCTGACGACTTCGTCGGCCCGATCCAGATAGAGCGCACGGCGGTGGTCGGTCAGCGAATGCAGGATGGCCAGTGAATCGTGCCGAGCTTCGACGACCTCGTCGAGGTAGCAGATCGCGCCGGCCTTCACGGCACGGGTCAGCGGGCCGTCGGTCCACACCACGTCGCCGCCGGTCACCATGAACCTGCCGACGAGATCAGAACTGGTCAGATCGTCATGGCAGCTGATGGTGAACACCGGCCGGCTCAGCAGCAGGCCCATGTGCTCGACCAATCGGGTCTTGCCGCAGCCGGTCGGGCCGGTGAGCATGACCGGCAGTCGTTGGCGGTAGGCCTGCTCGAACAACTGGACTTCGTTGCCGTTCGAGTAGTAGGTGTCGGTGGTCATGCGCCCCCCAGGGTGTTGTCGGTCATGCGGTCACCAGCTCGCGGTGGACGTGGGCCAATACCCGCGGAAGCTCCTCGACCCGCCGGATGCGTTGGGAGCGAAGGGGTCCGAAGACTTCGGGTAGCGGGTCGACACGGGTCGGGCCGACACCCAGGTAGTAGATGGAGACGCCCGCGTCGTGTGCCTCCTCGACTGCGTGCGCGACATCGGCCCACGCATAGCGTCCCTCGTACCCCTCGTCGGAGATCAGCCCGTCACCGATCACGATCAACAGACGCCGCTCCGAAGGCTGGGCCAGCAGCCGACTGGTCAGGTGACGCAACGGGGCACCCAGCCTGGTGTAGCCGCCGGTGGCCAGGCCCAGCCGGCCCGGTGGCACGAATCGCCGATCCTCGAAGTCCTTCAGGCAACTGACTTCCACGCGGTGCCGCGTGTTACCGGTGAAGACGAAGATTCCGTGGCGTTCCCGCGCGAGCGACATCGCCTTCGACAGTGCGTCGGCGCAGGCCAACTCCAGCTTGAAGATCCGTCCGCCGTGCACACCGAGCGACGAACTGCCGTCCAGTAAAAGCGCCGTTGTGACGTCGCGGCTGGTGGGCAGCACGTCCCGGAAGATGCGGGGCTCGATCGCTTCACCGGTGGCGAGGTCGATGTAGTGCCGCACGTACTGCTCGACGTCGAGGTCCGAGCCGTCCTCGAGGCGATTCTTCATGGCCCGGTGGGTGTGTTCCTCAAACCACTTGCGCAACTCCGCCGACGCGGGTTCGGGCGTTCGGGACGGTGCGGCATGCGCGCGTTCGAGGACGGCGACATGGTCACGCAGAAATTTCTTGGTCCAGAAATTCCATTCCGGATAGGGGATGCCCGGCCGGTGCTCTGGTGTCGTGTCGAAGTCGTTGTCCTGCGGCCGGCTCGGTGGCGGCAGGTTGGGATTGCGTACGCCGCCGTCGCCGCCGACCGGGACCGAATACGGCCGTGGCAAACGCTTCTGGGTTGTGGTCCATGGCATTCTGCCGAAGCTGCGGCGCAGTTTGTCGGACAGGCCCTGCGGCGCGGTGTGGGCCAGGGGCAACCGTCCCACCAACGGCGGGACGCTCAGCGGCGCGGAGGTACGCGACATCGAAATCGCTCGCTCGACCATCTCGCCGGCCTCGGTGTCGGCGGGCAACGCTGGGAGGTCCGGCAACATTCGACGCGCCTCGACCAGCAGTCCGGGCCAGTTCGCGGCGATCCACCCCAGCGCGACGCCGGCCTCGACGAGGGTGACGGCCCGCAGTTCGCGGGCGGACAACTCGTGCAGTCGATACGCTGCGAGCCGCTCCTTCGAGGGTGAACACTGCAGGGCCACACCGCACGTCAGGGTCCGACGTGTCCAGCCGGTCGATGGATACGGGACATGGACGAAATCGAGGCCCGGACTCAGGCTGAACTCACGGTTCCCGCCGGTCACCAGACGGGCACCCTCGCGGCGCTGCCCGCTGAGCGCGACAGCCGTCACCGCACAACTGCGTTCGGTCGCCATGGCGTGCGGATCGGACAGCTCGATCATCGATGATCAGAACGTGCCGAGGTTGGAGAAAATCCAGTACCAGAACCAGATGACCAGTCCCGTACCACCCCACGCTGCGACATAGCGCAGGATCTCCCAGAGCCAATCCACCTCAGACCTCCTTGTTGATCGGTTGTGGCACAGTTGATTGCGTCATCGCACCGCCAAGCCGCGCACGGCGGTCGCGATCAGCTTTGTCAGCATGGTGTCGCGCTTGTCGGGATGGCCGGTTGTGGTCAGAACGCCGTAGATGCCGAGCAGGAAGAAGGTCGCGCTGTAGAAGGCGTCCACTTCCGGATGCACTTCACCGTCGCCGCGCGCCCGTTCGATCTCGTCCACCAGCAGCACGATCACGGGATGGTCGCTCCAGTCGTCTCGGCTGGGACGTGTCGGCGAGAAGTGGAGCGCCAGCAGCTCTTTGAACAGCAGCGGGCCGAGCCGCTGCTCCAGTCCTGCCACGAGTCTAACGACTTCGGCCAGCGACGCCGCCAAGCCGTGGGCGTTCTCGAGATACGCGGCGAATTCCGCTGCGATACGGGCTTCTTCGCTGGACTCCAAGTCGAGAAGTACATGCTCCTTACTGGGGAAGTGGAAGAAGAAGGTGCCGTGCGCGACGCCCGCCGCAGCGGCGATCGTGTTCACGTCGGCGCGGGTCATCCCCGAGCGCTTGAACTCGGCGATAGCCGCGTCGAGTACGCGCTCCCGGGTTTGTCGCCTCCGCACCTCACGTGCCGTGGCCTTGACGTGTGGCGTCATGGTCTGGCCTTTGTAGCGCTTTTACTGACCAGAGTCAATGATTGAGGTCAATAACGGAGTTGATCAGTCGGTGAAGATCTCGCGGTTGACGGTGTGCAGGTACGGGATGGCCAGGAACGGGGTGATGTAGAAGATGTCGTAGAGCCACCACCCGACGACCGGGAAGATCACACCGGCGAAGCGGACGTCGGCGAACATCGTCATGTTGAACACGTAGACGCACCAGATCAGTACGCCCATCCAGCAGGTGATCACCATCCACTGCTGGCCCCAGCGCTTCATCTGCAGAAAACCGATCGCGGCGGCGATCCGCATGGTGAACACCGTGAGGATCAGCCCCACTTCGAGGGCCTTCTCACCCGGACCCGCCGCACCACCGAGCCACAACTCGTTGTAGTGCCAGAAATAGCCGGCGTCGAACATTGCTCCCCAGCCGTTCAACAGGATTCGGGCCAGGATGGTGTGATTGGCCACCAGGTCGAGCGCCCAGCCGACCGTGTTGATGGCGGCGTCGATGATCACCAGGTAACCCAGCAGCGTCACCAGCATCGGACGTACCGACAGGCCGTCCCGCTGCGCCTTCCGGAGCAACCACACCCCACGGAGGAAGAGTGGCAGGCCGAAGATCCCGAGGGCCGCGGTGCCGATCAGGATGCTGCCCGAGATGAGCCACTTGTCTGCTTGGCGCTGGGCGAGATGGGACTGCTCGAAGTGTTCATCCAGTGGGCTGGTGGTGGTCAGGATGGGCGAACTCAAGGACTCCTCCTGCGGGTCGGCTGGCCCCGATCCTCCCGCAGAGACTGACTGGCGTCAATCAGTTGCCGCGCCCAGGCTGCGCAGCGTGCTGGCCACGTAGTCGTCGAGCATCGCACGCTGCGTCGGCCAGTCGTGCGTCGTGGTCAGTAGTGCGTAGAGACCCAGTAGGAAGAACACGGCACTGTGCACCGCAACGACCTCCGGTGCGACGTGGCCGAGCTCGCGGGCTCGCTCGATCTCCTGCGCGACCCGCACGATCACCGGATGTTCTTTGCTTTCGTCCGCCGGTCGTGTCTGCGAAAAGTGAAGCGCCAGGAAGTCTTTGAAGAGACTCGCGCCGAGCCGGCGCTCCAGACCCAGGATGAGTCGCACCGCTTCTCCGAGTGTGGCGGACAGGCCGTGCGCCGCGCCGACGTAGCGGTCGAGCTGTTTGGCGATGCGCTCCTCCTCGCGTCGTTCGAGTTCCAACAGCACGTGTTCTTTGGTCGGGAAATGAAAGAAGAATGTGCCGTGTGCGACTCCGGCGGCCGCAACGATCGCTCCGACGTCGGCGTCTGCCATGCCGCCCCGTTTGAACTCGGCGATCGCGGCTCCGAGCAGGCGTTCCCGGGTCTGTAGGCGCTTGTTCTCGCGTGCCGACGGCTTTTCCACCGTTGCCATAGTGCATTTCCTCTGATCCGGGGTTTCCCCGCCCTAGGTGAAGAATAGCTGGCGCAGCGGCCGGCTCAACTTCTCATTACGTTGACTTTAGTCAGTTTCACTTGTTAGATGGGCACCACCTGACGCTGGCGGAAGGATGGGGATGGCGCTCGAGCAGTTCAATCTGGACGGTCAGGTCGCAATCGTCACCGGCGCCGGCAAGGGCGTCGGGCAGGGTATCGCGAGGGTCCTGGCCGAGGCTGGTGCAACGGTAATCGGCACCGCGCGTACGGAATCCGACATTCGCGCAACCATCGCCGGCATCGAGGACGCCGGCGGCAAGGGTCTGGCGCTGGTCGCGGACGCCATGAGCCGTCCCGACAGCGAGCGGGTGGTGGCGCAGACCATCGAGAGCTTCGGGCGCATCGACATCCTGGTGAACAATGTCGGCGGTTCGACCTATGCGCGCTTTCTGGACATCACCGACGACGACTTCCGGCACACCTTCGACTGGTGTGTCACCTCGGCGTTCATCATGAGCCAACTCGTCGCGCCCCACATGATCGAGGCCGGCCACGGAAACATCGTCAACATCTCCTCTGGCTCAGCCCGTTTCGGCATCCGCGCGCTGACGGCGTACTGCGTGGCGAAGGGCGGCCTCGAGGCACTCACCCGCGCGATGGCACAGGAGCTCGCACCGAAGATCCGGGTCAATGCCATCGCGTTGGGATCCTTTGCCACCGACGGACTTCAGGGGAGCCTCGACATGATGCCCGGCTCGCGGGAGAAGATGCAGGAAGCGACACCGCTGCACCGGTTGGGCGACGTCGCCGACCTCGGGCGGCTCTGTGTGTATCTGTCCACGCGGGACTGCTACGCGACCAACGCGATCTTCCACGTGGACGGCGGCATCGACGCCAACAATTCGCCGCTGCCGATTCCCGACTACTGACCAAGGACGGTCGACGTATGCGCAGGGTTGTCCAGTTCTCGACCGGCAACGTCGGCATCCACTCACTACCGGCGATCATCGGGCGCCCCGATCTGGAACTGGTCGGTGTGCACGCCGCCGGCCCGGACAAGATCGGGCGTGACGCCGCGGAACTGTGCGGGCTCGGCGAGTCGACCGGCATCATCGCCACCGACGACATCGACGCACTCATTGCGTTGCGGCCGGACTGCGTGGTCTTCACCGCGCAAGGCGAGACCCGGCCCATGGAAGTCATCGACCAGATGTCGAGGTTCCTGTCCGCCGGCATCAACATCGTGGCGACCTCGATGGTGTGGCTGGTGACCCCTCGTCAGGCCGACGACTGGCTCCGGGTGCCGCTCGAGCAGGCCTGCGAAGCGGGCAACGCATCGCTGTACGTCAACGGCATCGACCCGGGCTACTCCGGCGACACCGAGGTGCACACGGCGCTGAGTCTGGTCACCCGAGCCCGCGCGATCACCGTTCAGGAGATCTTCGACTACGCCAACTACGACGATTACGAATTCACCGGCAAGCAAATGGGTTTCGGCGTCAGCGCCGAGGACGACACGCCGATGCTGTTCCTGCCGGGCGTGCTCACCACGATGTGGGGCGGCGCGGTGCGCAATCTCGCCGACCAGCTGGGCGTGCAGCTCGACGAGCTTCGACAACGCATCGAACCGTGGTACACCGACAAACGGATCGAGTGCACGATGGCGACGGTGGAGCCGGGCCAGATGGCCGCGGTGAAATTCGCAGTCGAAGGTGTCCGCGACGGAACGGCGGTGATCACCATGGAACACATCACCCGGCTGACCGCCGACTCGGCGCCGGATTGGCCCTATCCGCCGGACGGGCGGGTCGGGGTGCACCGGGTCGTGATCGACGGGGATCCGCGCGTCGAGCTGAATACGCACGTGTCGCATCCGGGTCTCGACGTCACCGAGGCGGGCTGCCTGTCCACCGCGGCTCGAGTGGTCAACGCGATCGACTGGGTCTGCCGCGCACCGCAGGGGCTGATCGCCGTCGAGGACATCCCCCCGGCGGAACTCATCCGCGGATTGATGTGGTGACGCCACCCACCAGAGCGGCGGTCGAGTGTGCGGTCACCGCAAAGCACGCGAAACCACCGATATTCGACGGCGGCTGACTACACTTCGGCGTGTGATGACGCCGTCGACCCCGTGGGCGCACGACCGCGGACAGCTGCTGCGGGCCAGCGATCACGTCGTCGGTCGCTGGCAGGCTCGGCGTCTGAGCCGGCGATTCGCCCGGGTCGGCGTGAGCACCTCGCCCGACCGGGTGCGCCAGATGCTGGCCGGTTCGCCGGTCGCACACGCCGAGGTCTGCGACTTCAATTTCGCGCGGATCGCGACTCAGTTCAAGCGTGACGAGTTCCGGGCGCGGGTGCGTCGGATGAAGCGCCGCGGCGCACGCTCGCTGCTGTTCGTCGGCATGGTCCTCGTCACGCTCAACTTCTTGTTCTGCATGGCGTGGGCGTTGTTCAACCTGACGCTCGACGCCCCTCCCCTTTAACCCGGGAAAGTCGCGGCGGCGAGCTCGAGAATCTCGGCGCGATCGGCGGCCAGCAGGAAACCCGCGTCGATCGACGAGTCGAGGGACGCCGTGAAACGTTCCAGGTATTCGCCCAACCCACCCGGATACAGCCGTTGCACGGTTGCCTCGTCGAAGGCCTCACCGGAGCCGAAGATCGGCGACATCGCTGTCTGCTCCCCACCGACGCCGGACGTACGGGCGATCGGCACGTCCACCCAGGGAGTCCTGATCCCACCGCGCACCAGGCCGTGCTCGTCGAGCACCGGCTCACCGTCGTCGAGTTCGATGAGCGCTCCCCGGGGTGCCGGTTGTCCCGCGCTCACCCAGGCGTTCAACGCCGACAGCGCCGCCTGCAAGACGTAGTGGTGTTGGGGTGCGAAGTTCACGCAGTGATCCAGTTCCTGTCCCATCAGCTTGTTGGTCGGCGCGTAGGCCGCCACGAGATCGGCTACCGTCGCGGCGCCGGTGTCGATCGGCGCAACCTGGATCGTGTAGTTGTCGGCGTGCGCGGTGCCGGCGATCTCCCACACCCGAAGATGTTCGTTGTCGGCCTGTCTGGCGCGGTAGTAGCCCTGCCGACGGCCACCGAAGAGATCCGTCTCGGTGATGATCGTGACCAGCGGAACCGCCACATCCGGCCGAAACGCGACCCCCTGCGATGACGTGCTCTCGAGCGCGTCGAACACCGAGTCGCCGTTCAGCGGGGCCGCGGGTCCGAATCGCGAGTGCACCAGGAAGCCGTCGTACACGCCGCCGTGCGGGTCGACGGCATTGACGTAGGTGGTCAGGAACATCGCCGATTGCGACTCACCGACCGCGATGACATGCTCGGCGCGTAGTCCGCGCAGGACCTCCGGCCGCCGGGCCAGCTGTCCGGCCTGCGAGAAGATGTCGTAGGCGTACGCGTCTCCGGGATGGGTCAGCGATGAATACCGTTGCGAATCCTGACTTTTCAGCGACATGTCGAAGCCGGTCATATTCTCACCGCCCTCCACCCCCACGTGCTGCGCCGACACCGCGACGTACGCATAGCCACTCCGCAGCACTTCGCGGTGCGCCATCATCCACACCGCCGGCGCGTCGATGCCGCCACTGACGTTGAGCCACTCGACCAGCACCGTCCCGTTGAACCGGGTCGCATCCTTCGGCGTCAGTGCCACGATCCGGGTGGTGTAGTTCGCCGCGGCCGCCGGCGCCACACTCCACCGGCCATCCGGCCCGAGTTCACCGGCCGCTTGATAGGACGTCGCCGATCCCGAGACGAAGAACTCCTCTGCGACATATCCCACATCGCCGATGTCGAAGGCGCCCAACAGGAGTGCGGGTTTGCCGGACACCGGAGCAAAGCTGACCGCATCGTTGCTGGTTGCCATGGGCGAATCATAGAGCCGGACGAGTCGGCGTCGACGTCGACGGCCGCGGTCACTCAACGCGGCGCCGGCCTAATTGCGTTGCATTCCGGAGGTGGCCGGGAATAACTTCCCTCACGTTGTGGTCGTTGCAGATCGCCACGTCCAGGAGGGGATTCGATGACCGCGCCGAGAGGGTCGACGGCTGTGCTGCCAACCCCGGGTGCGACGCCACCCGATTCCAACCTCCAATTCGGAACCGTGCTGGCGGTGCTGCTGGTCACCGGCTGGATCGCGAACCACTTCGTGGCTCTGATGCCGACCATCAGCGATCATCAGCACCTCAGCACCGCAACCCTCGATGCGATCTTCGGCATCTATGCCGTGGGATTGCTGCCCGGCCTGCTGATCGGTGGCCGGGCCTCCGACAAGTTCGGACGTCAGGCGGTGGCGCTGACCGGATCGGCGACCGCGGTGGCCGGCACCGTGGCGATGCTGCTGTCGCAGCAGCCGGAGGTGCTGTTGGTGGGCCGCCTGGTGGTGGGCGCCGGGGTGGGTCTGGCGATGACCTCGGGCACCGCCTGGGCATCCGACCTCCGGGGACCCGCCGGCGCCGCGACGGCCGGAGCCGTGATGATCATCGGGTTCGCGGTCGGACCGTTGGCGGGCGGACTGATCGCCGGGATCGGTGGCCCCGGCGTCCGACTCTCTTTCGGGCTGGCGGCGGCACTCGTGCTGTTGGCGATGTCGGTCACCGTCGCGGTGGCGCGACGCCGGGTGCCGGCGGCGACGACGGCGTCGAGTGCGAACCGTCCCACCGCAGTGAAAGGGTCGAGCAGGCGCGCGCTGAGTTGGGCGATGCCGATGGCGCCCTGGGTGTTCGCCTCGGCGACACTGGGTTTCATCACCATTCCCGCTCGGGTGCACACCGGTCTCGCCGCGCCGACTGCCGCCGGCCTCGCCGCGCTGATCGTCAATGGCTCCAGCGGTGTCGTCCAGGTTGTGGCCCGGCTGGGCTCTTGGGGTCCACGGGCCGGGACAGCCGGAGCGGCGTTGGCCGCAGTCGCGTACGTGGTGATCGCGGCCGCACCCTCGACGATGTCCCTCGCGCTGGCGCTACCTCTGCTGGTCGCTCTCGGGTGTGCGTCGGGTCTTTCGCTGCGCGAGGGTCTGATCGACCTCGAAGCTGCGGCGCCGCAACATGTTCGGGGCGCGTTGACCGGCGCGTTCTACTCAGCTACGTATATCGGCTTCGGCCTGCCACTGCTGCTGACCAGCGTCGGATTCAGCGGATCGCAGATGATCCTGGTCGCGATGGCCGTCCTCGCGGCGTCCGCGGCGGCGTACCGCGCGATCCGGCTGCGCCGAGACAGCCACCGGCAGAGCTGATTCAGGCCGCGACGACCTTGCGGGTCCGGACGCCGGCGACCGGGATCGGGTCGTTGCCGACCACGCTCAGGCCGGCGAGGCGCCGCCACGAACGAATCGCGTTGCGCGTGACCTCGACGATTCGCGCGGCACCGCTGTCGCCGTTGGCCAACCGGTGGGCGCGCAACGCGTTGCCGGTGACCGCGTCGAGGGTGTCCCAGTCGTCGGTCTCGACGAGCGCGGTGGACTGGCAGGCGGCCCGCACCGCGTAGAGTTCGGCACCCTCCGACGCCTCGGCGGCGGCGCGGCCGGCGCGCGCGGCGCCGTCCCAGTTCACGATCGAGGGCACGTCGCCGGGCACGAACGTCCGGTGCAGGTCCGCGATATCGGCGATCGCCCTGGCTGCTTCGTCGCCGGCATAGCGCAGGACACCCCACGGCGGACTGGTCAGAAGTTTGGTGACCCACAGGTGCAGGATCGCGTCGGCGACATCGGCGGTCCCGACGGTCAACCAGCCCAGGTCAAGTACCAGCAGGCTGTTCTCCGGCGACAGGTAACCGTCCGGCTCGGCCAACAGGTCGTTGCACAACTGCACGAACGACGCTAGCGGGCGCGCCGACGTCGCCGGGAAGTCGGTGATCTGCTCGTCACCGTTGATGTACGAAATCACGTTCATCGCGCACCCTTTGCCTGATCCGGGCTGGTGCGATCCCCTCGCCAGCCGCATCGGGCTGGTGATGCGATCGAGGTCCATTTGAGCTGCTTCCTAAGGGTTTTCGAGGTTGCGACCTAGTCTCTTGAGACCGTCATCCTATGCCCGGCCCGGTCCTCGGCGGCCGCGACACGACGGGGGTCGCGTGCTCGAAAACGCCCGACGCTACAGCTCGCCGGAGAAGTCCGCGGTGATCCAGCGGTCGGGCCGGATGGTGAACAGGATTCCCGGCTGATCCGCCATTCCCTGGACGAACGCACGACCACCTTCTTCGCCGAGGTAGCGAATCGCGATCGCCTCGCGCACGTCCAGCGGCGCGGGCGTGGTGGTGTCGATGACGGTGCCCTCGACCACAACGTACTGATAGGGCGGCTCCTCGCGTTGCACGGTGAGCGTCACCACCCCGGCACTCTCGATCAGCGTGGTCTTGCGGGCCTTCACACCGGTGTTGACCAGGATGTTGCCGCCCGGGGTGTAGCCGTACCACATCGGCGCACTTGCCGGCGGACGGCCGTTCGTCGCCGCCACGGACAACACCGCGACGTGCTTGCCGGCCAGGAATTCTTCACGTTGGGTCTCGGTAAATGCAGCCATGGCCCTGTTCAACGAGTCGCTGCGGTCTGGCTATTCCCCCAGTCCGAGAATCAGCTTGCCGGTGTTTTCTCCGCGGAACAGCTTGGTCAAAGTATCGGGGAAGTCGGCGACGCCGCCGCGCTCGATCTGCTCGTGCGACTGCAGTTCGCCGCTGTTGAGCCAGTTGCCAAGCTGCACAACACCTTCCGGGTATCGCTCGGCATAGTCGAAGATGACGAACCCGGTCATCGACGCGCGTGAAACCAGCAGCTGCATGTAGTTCGACGGGCCGCGCGGGGTGTCGTTGTACTGCGACACCGCACCGCAGAGCACGATGCGGGCGCCGCGGGCGAGACGGTTGAGCGCGGCTTCCAGTGTTGCGCCGCCGACATTGTCGAAGTAGACGTTGATCCCGTCCGGGGCGTGGGTTTTGAGCTCTGTGCGCAGATCGGCGGACTTGTAGTCGATCGCTGCGTCGAATCCGACGTCTTCGACGAGCCACCGGCATTTGTCCGCACCGCCGGCCACACCGATGGCGCGACAGCCCTTGATCTTGGCGATCTGCCCGGCAATGCTGCCCACCGAACCGGCGGCCCCCGAGACCAATACGGTCTGGCCGGGCTCGGGGCGTCCGACGTCGAGCAGGCCGAAGTAGGCGGTCAACCCACTGATGCCGAGAGCGCTGAGATAGACCGGCGCCGGCGCCAGACTGGTGTCGATCTTGTTGACCCCGTTGCCGTCGGACACGGCATAGCGCTGGACACCGAAGATCCCGGACACGTCGTCGCCGACCGCGAATCCGGGGTGCCGCGATTCGACGACGCGGCCGACGCCCAGGGCCCGCATCACGTCGCCGATCTCCACCGGCGGAACGTAGCTGCGGCCGGCATTCAACCAGGTACGCATCGCCGGATCGATGGACAGGTAGTCCACTTCGACGACGAATTCGCCTTCCACGGCTTCAGGTTTGGCTTCCTCGACGATCGTCCAGTTGCGCGCCGACAACCCTTCGGTCGGCCGCTCGGCGAGTCGGCATTGGACGTTGACGGTGTTCATCTGGCGGTCTCCTGATCGGGTGAGGTCGTGCGGGAGATGTCGGCCGCGCAGCCGAGGGCGATCCGGCCGGCGGGGTCTTCGGCGGTCACGGGTATCACCGCGACGGTGTCGGCACCGGCATCCAGGTAAGCCCGGATGCGGTCGGCGACCTGATCGGGTGTGCCCAAAGCGGCCAGCTGGCCGGCCAATTCGACGGGAATCGCCGCGGCCAGGTCGGCCCGTCGTGCACCCGCCCGGGCCCGCTCGACGAGGTCGGCGTAGCCGAGTTCGATGAACATCTCGCCGTAGCCGGGCGGGGCGAGGTAGACCGCGACCTGACCGGCGAGTTGCCGCAGCGCGGCCTCACCGGGACGCACCGCCACCGGTATCCACGCCGTCACATGCGGCGGTACCCGCCCCGCCGCGGTGGCGTCCTGCTCGATTTGCTCGTGGATCTGCGAAACCCGTTGCACCGTCACTAAATTCAGCACCACTTCGTCCGCGATCCGGGCCGCGAGCTTCATCATCGACGGGCCGAAGGCGCCCACGCCGATACGGCTGTGCGGCAATGGGTTCCGCAACCGGAAGCCGTGACTGCGAACGAATCGGCCGTCGTAGTCACCACGGTCGCCACGCAGAAGCGGGCGAAGGCACTCGATCGTCTCGCGCATGCGCACGGCGCTGTGTGACCAGTCCCGGTCATGCCAGCCCGACACGATGAACGGGCTCGAGGCTCCCAGCGCGATGTCGACCTCGGCGCCGGTGACGGCGGCCACGGAACTGGCGCCCAGCGCGATCGAGGCGGGCGTTCGGACACTGATCGGCAGCGGTCCCAGGCGCAGGCCAAGTCTCGGGGCGCGGGCGCCGATGGCGGTGGCCAGCGCGAACGCGTCGAAGGTGGCCATCTCGCCGATCCAGAGCCCCCGGATCCCAGCGGCATGGACGGCCTCGGCGATCTCCAGTGCCTCCAGATCCGGCCGGTCCAGCCAGAACGGCAGGACGGCTTCGATCGGCGATCTCACAACATCGCCGCCTCGGCGGCCTGGCCCAACAGGATGCGACCGGGCAGTTCCCGCGAAGCCTCGTTCACCTGGAAGTGCGCAGTGGCGGTGAACGCATCACGCAGGCGGCGTTGTAGCGGGGCGCCGTCGTAGATGGCGCTACCACCGGCCAGGTCGTACATCGACCGCACCACATCGGCGGAGACGCGTGCGCCGTGGGTGGCGGCCAGCCGCAGCCTGGTTCGTGCCTGCAGCGACACCGACGGCCCGTCTTCGCTTGCCCGCCAAGCATCTTCGATGGCCTGGTAGTAACCCGCCCGCGCGGCTTCCAGCGCCGATTCAGCGGTGGCCACCGCCGCCTGGATTGTCGATCGCTCGGCGAGCGTGCGGCTCGCGGCGACGCCCTTCTTGGTGCCGGCGAGATCGACGAAGTTTTCGATCGCCGCCCGAGCATTGCCCATCGCGGCCGCCGTGATGCACGCCGCGAAGAACCCGAAGGGCGGGAACCGGTACAGCGGACGGTCGATCACCGGACCGTCGAAGATCGAGAGCACCCGGTCGTCCGGGACGAAGACTTCGTCGGCAACGGTGTCGTGACTGCCGGTGCCGCGTAGGCCGAGGGTGTGCCAGGTGTCCAGGATCTGCAGTTGCCCGGTGGGCAGGGCAACCACGGCCGGCCGGCCTTCCAGCAGGCAGCCGGCGAACAGCACGTCGGCGTGGGTGATACCGCTGCAGAACGCCCAGCGCCCTGACACCACCACCCCGCCGGTCACCCGCCGCGCCACGCCCTGCGGCGCCCAGACTCCGGCGGCCAGTCCACGACCGCCGCCGAACAGCTCGTCACGACTCGACGGGGGTAGATACGCGACGAGCAGGGTGCTGGTGATCCCGATGGATACGCACCAGCCTGCTGACGCGTCGCCGCGTGCCACCTCTTCGGCGCAGCGCAGCGCGGTGCCCGCAGGCAGTTCCAAGGCGTCGACCTCGGTCGGGGCTCCGGCCCGCAGCAGTCCCGAATCTTTCAGGGCGTCAACGAGTTCGGCGGGCAATCGGCGGGCTGCGTCGATCTCATCGGCCATGCCGCGGGCCAGGCCGGCGATCTCGCGGGCCCGCGCCAACACGGGCGCGGTTGCGACGTCGGTATCCATACGTCCTCGCTTTGCACGACGGTGGCGGTGGTGCTGCCACGTTAGCACTACCGGTTTAGTTTTTGAACCGGTACATTGTGTGAACCATGGAGTACCCCGATCTGTCCCACCGCTTCGACGGGGAGTCCGTCGCACGTGCACTGGAGATCGTGGGCGAGCGGTGGACTCTGCTGATCCTGCGCGAAGCGTTCTTCGGGGTGCGCCGCTTCGGGCAGTTGGCGCGCAACCTCCAGATCCCGCGGCCGACGCTGTCGACGCGGCTGCGAACGCTGGTCGACAAGGGCTTACTCGAGAAGATGCTCTACACAAGCGATCCCGACCGCCACGAGTATCGGCTGACCGATTCCGGCCGCGATCTGTTCGCCGCGATCGTGGTGTTGATGCAGTGGGGCGACCACCATCTACCGAACCCGCAGGGTCCGCCGATCGTGCTGCATCACCAACCCTGCGAGCAGACCGCCGAGCCGATGCTGGTGTGTGCGCACTGCCGGCAGGAGATCACCGCGCATAACGTGACGCCCGAACCCGGGCCCGGCTTCCGGACGCCGCGGCCGGCAATCAGATGACCCGAAAAACCGGGTACTGATTGACGATTCGCTCGAAATGTTCGAGTGGGTCCACACATTTAATCCGGTTGCGCAGATGCGTTCCACCAGCGCCGACGCCGCGCGCACGGGTCACCGCTGAGCCTGCTCACGCGCTGTCGTCCTACGGTGTGCTGAGGCCCATGAAGTTCCTGCTGATCACACTCATCACCCACGTTCCCGACCCGGTCTCCGGCGAGAAGAAGAGCCCCGCCGACCGGTTGCGCGAGGTCGTCGAGAAGGCGGTGCTCGCCGAGGAGCTGTTCCAGGCGGACGTCGCGCCCGTTCTGCGGCAACGTATTCCGAGCCGCCCGCTGATCGCGCAGGCTTCGCGTCAGGAGTCGACGAAGGCTTCGTGAGCGGCACCATGTCCGGCCGGGCCGGGTTCACTTCCAGGCGAAGACCGGCTGCTCCAATTCACCGACCGGATCGTTGCGGCCGTCGAGACACAGCCAGCGCAGTTGCAGCAGCACGGCGCCGGTCGGGGCATGGATCAGGTCGTTGCCCAGCGGTATCTGCACGACCGGCCGCGGGCTCTCCGGGATGCTGATGAATCGCGGTGAGTCCGGACGCTGCAGCTGATGCAGGCCGACCCGGTACACCGCTACCACTTCGTCGGGGGCCGGTTGCGGATCGAGACGGCCGCCGCCCCAGAGCACCACCGGTGTGATCACATATCCCGACCGGGTCGGATAGTCGTCGAGCAGGCCCAAGACGTCGGACGGGGTCAGGGTGATCCCGACCTCCTCGTCGAGTTCGCGGAGGGCAGCGTCGACCGCGCTCTCCCCCGGATCCAGACGCCCGCCCGGGAGCGCCCACTGCGCGGGATGCGACGTGAGGCGAGATGTCCTGCGGCACAGTAGAAATGACGCCCCACCCGACACGTCTACCATCCGGCCGTCGAGGGCCTCCGGCATCGGACGTCCGGCGATCCAGTCGTCGACCGGCGCCGGGTCGATTCTGTCCTCACCGACCTCCGAGTCGACGAGCAGCACCGCGACGGCGGCGTGCCGCTTGGTCGGGTCGGCCACCACCCGCCGGCGGTGAGCGGCGAGCCGGCCGCGGATCTGCTCGCGGAGCGCCTCGTCATAGGGGATGGTCATCAGGCGAGCGTAGTGATCAATTCAACTCGCGCTACGCTATCCCGCCGCTCGCGACCTAAGTATTGTTGTCTATATCCAGCAATCGGGCGGCCGCGGTCTCGCTGTCGATCGAATCAATCGCGAGGCGGACGTGACGACGACTACCACGACGCCGTTGCCGGCTGCGCGTCCGACCGCGACGATTCTGGTGGTCTCCACTGCCGCGTTCCTGGCGAGCTTGGACCTGTTCATCGTGAACATCGCTTTCCCCGAAATCCGGCAAGCCTTCGGCACAGCCGATCTCGGGGCGATGTCGTGGATCCTGAACGCCTACACGCTCGTCTTTGCGGCCTTCATGAATCCCGCGGGGCGCCTCGGTGACCGTTACGGGCATCGTCGGATCTTCCTCAGCGGGCTCGTGGTGTTCACCATGGGCTCGGCGACCTGCGGGCTGTCCGGCTCCTTTGCGATGCTCGTCGCCTCCCGGGCCGTCCAGGCGCTCGGCGCGGCGATGCTGATGCCCAGCTCACTGGCGCTGCTGCTGGCGGCGGTCCCCGCCGGCCGGCGCGCCGCAGCCGTCAGCACCTGGTCGGCGGTAGGCGCCATGGCAGCCGCGCTCGGACCACCGGTAGGCGGCTTTCTTGTCCAGTTGTCCTGGCGCTGGATCTTTTTCGTCAATGTGCCGATCGGGCTGCTGGCGGTGGTCGCCGGAATTCTGGTGCTGTCGAAAACCGCCGGCACCGGAACCGGCGTTCCCGATCTGTACGGCGCACTGAGTCTCGTGGTCGGCCTCGGCGCTCTGGTGTGGGCTCTCATCGAGCTGCCGGTCGTCGATCACAACGCCCCGGCGCTCGCGGCGGGCTTCGCCGTCGGCGCAGGGGGGATGGCGGTGGCGGTGTGGCGCTCCCTGCGCCATCCATCGCCCGCGGTCGATCTGGCCGCTGTGCGCGTCCTGCCCATGTGGGCAAGTTGCCTTGCGCTGCTGGTGTTTTCGTCGGCACACGGCGCCATGCTGCTCAGCGGTGTGCTGCTGCTGACCACGGTGTGGGGGATGCCGCCCGCTATGGCAGGGCTGTGTCTGTCACCGGGCCCGATTGTCGTCGCAGTGGTGTCATTGACGGTGGCGGGCCGGTTGATCACCAAAGCCGGCATCGGCGCGGTCGCCGCGGCCGGTGCCGCGCTCTACGCGGTCGGGATCGGGATCTGGCTGTGCACCATCGGACCCGTGCCGCACTACTTCACCGCCTACCTGCCCGCCCAGCTGTTCACCGGCATCGGCGTCGGGTTGGTGATGCCCAGCCTCTCCGCGGTCACGGGCGTGGCGCTACCGCCCCACCGGTGGGGAGCCGGCTCGGCCGTCACCAATACCGCGAGGCAGATGGGCATGGTCCTGGGCACAACGGCTTTGACGATGATCTACCAGCCGGGTGTGGACCTCGCCGCTGTCCGGTGGGGCTGGGTGTTCGTCGCATCGGCCGCCGGGACGTCCGCACTGATCGCCGCCGCGCAGGGCCTCGGCTGGCGACCCGCGGCGCCGGTCGCCTGACGTCGCGCCGACCTGATTTACTGGTCGAGATGGCCGACATCACCATGCTGATCCTCGAAGACCACGACTGGTTTCGCGTCCAGTTCGCCAAGCTGGACGAACTGCAGGCGCAGACGCCGGTCGATCAGCGCGCGCTGGAACGGGTGTGGCGGCCACTTGCCGACAAACTCGACGTGCACGCCTACATCGAGGAGAAGATCTTTTACCCGCAACTGCTGACGCGGGGCGGCGACGACGCCGAGGGCGAGACTCTCGATGCGATCGGTGATCACAACGACATTCGCGACGGCGTGCGCGACGCCGGCGCGGCCGGAATTGCGAGTGACGAGTGGTGGGAGGCGGTCGGCCGGACCCGGGTGGCCAACGACGATCACATGGCCGAGGAGGAACGCGAGGGGCTGGCCGACTTTCGGCGCAATGCCCCGATCGGGCTCCGCGAGGCACTCGGACACCAGTACCGGGAATTCATGGCCGAACACCCCACCACTCGCGGCCTTCGCATCGTCGACCGAGACCCTCAGCAATACGTCGACGAACACGAGAAACCGGCGAAGCAACCTCGGCGTACCGACTTCTCGCTAGGCATCGGCAGCCTCAAAGGCGAGCAGTAGCCGGAAAAACTAAGGACTCATGCGGCCTGGGTGTTTCCAGGCCGCATGAGTCGGTGACTAGTGAGGCCGGATCAGCCGTGGCCGCAGCCGACGCCCGCGAGACAACCGCCGGGCGTTCCGCCCGGTCCCGCGAACTGCCCGCCGAACCCACAACCGACGCCGGGCACGCAGCCCTGGCCGCCGGGGCCGCCGCCGGGACCATCGTTCTGGCCACCGGATCCGCAGGTCCCGTTGGCGTCGCAGCCGCTGCCGCCCGGGTCTTGCTTGAAAATTACGTGCGTGGGATTCCCGCCGACCGGGCCCGCGCTGGCTTCTGCTGCCGCAATAGGCATTACGGCCATTGCTGCAGCAACAGCACCACCGACAACAAATGGTTTCAACACACTGAACATGGACATGCCTTGGGACTTACCCCCTTGCACATATGCCTAAAACATCGAATTTCAGTCGTGGTGATTCACGATGTTGACGACGTTGCCGTCAGGTGCCCTGACGAAGAACCGCCGGGGGCCCCAGGCTTCGGCGGTCAACGGGTGGACGATCTCGTAGCCGAGTTCCTGCGCCTCGGCGTAGGCGCCATCGATGTCCGCGGTGCACACCGATATCACCGAGTCTTCGACTGCGGTCAGATCACCGGTGACCAGTTGCAGCCTCGCCTCGGCATCGGGCGACGCGAAGCGCGCCACCCAGCCCAGGTTGAATTCCTCGACGGGTAGGCCCAAGTAGTTGGCGTAGAAACCCTTGGCGGCTTCGATGTCGGCCACCCGCAGGTTGGCGAAGATCTTCGTGGCTTGCATGCGTCCCTTTCGTCGATCTGGCACCACGGTCAGCTGGGCAGCGGCTCACCGCGGTAGTCACCGAACGACCACAAGTTGCCCTCGGGATCCCGAACGGCGAATTCGTTTGCGCCATAGTCGGTTACGGCCAGCGGCTTAATGATGTCGGCACCGTGCTCGCGAACGCGTTCATACAGTGCGCTCGGATCGGCAGTCACGATGTATCCACCTGCGGTGCCGGGCTCACGGCACCATTGGGCTCCGGGCTTGAAGCTCCCGAGCATGATGCCGCCACTGCCCTCGGGCCAGAGCAGTTGAGCGTGGTCAACGGTTTCACCTTCGCCGTAGCGCGCGGCGACGATCATGCCGAAGGTCTCGACGTAATAGTCGATGAGCTTGGGTGCGTCGTGCGCCTGCAGAGTAGGCCATACGGTCGGATTAGCAGCAGTCATGCACGCAGTCTGCGCCCAACGTGTGGCCGCCGTCTTGAATGTTTCGGAACTCCTCGCCAATCCAGCGAGTCGGCGGCACGCCCGCGAACCGGGCGAATTCACGGGTCAGATGGGCCTGGTCGCTGTATCCGGTCGCGATGGCCACAGCCGCCAGATCGACTGTCCCGCAGCGCCGCACCGAATCCGCGATCCGGGCGGTTGCCTGTTCGAATCGCATCAGCATCGCGACCGTCTTGGGTGAGCGGCCGACCTCGCGCTGGAACAGCGTCGTCAAGTGCCGCGCGGTCACACCGACGCGGTCGGCCAGCGCACCCACCGGTACGCGGCCGCCGCTGCGCTGCAACAACTGCCATGCGTGCGCCACCTCGGGGCGTACCGCCGCACCGTCGCGGAGCCGCCACGCGTCCGACAGGTATTCGGCTATCCAGCCGAATGCATCGCTCCACTGACCCGCCTCGCTCACCCGGTGATGCAAGGAGATCGCACCGCGGCCCAGCACCGTCGTCGCATCCCACTCGGCGGTGGCCAACTCCGCGCTGGGCGCACCGAACAAGGCGCGGGCCGCGAGGGGATGAATCGCCAACTGCACCCCGGTCTGGCCTCGACGCTGCCGAACGTGGGCGGCCTGCACATGCAGCCCACCCAGTAAGAGCGGATTCGGCTTGGCCGCCGGAAGGGTTTCGGCGCTCTCGGCTGCTTCGACGCCGTCGTCGAGACTGACGATGAATGTCAGCGACGCCGAGGGCATTCCACGATGCAATTCCCCTGAGTCATCGACGCCGCGATAACCCACCATCGACACCACACCGGGAGCAATGCGCGGCGGGGCTGTTGCGAAGTCCCACATCCGCTCCCGCTCGCCGGCCACGACATCCACGCTAGCTGGCGGGGCCGTGCGCCATCGACGATTAATCTGGCGGCATGGGCGGCAATCAGGTACCTGGCGGCGTTGTCCACGAGCTTCCGTCCGACCTGCGTGAAGCGTTGCTGGTCAACTCCGTCGCGCTGGCCGCCTGGAAGGACATCACGCCGTTGGCGCGTAACGAGTTCATCTGCTGGGTCGACGACGCCAAGCAGAAGGCGACCCGGGAGCGCCGGATCCGCCGCACCCAGGAGGAACTCGAGGAGGGCATGCGCCGCCCGTGCTGCTGGCCGGGCTGCAAGCACCGCGAGCGCAACGGCAAGGCCTGATTCACCTCTTTACGGCTGGCCGCACTAGTACTACCCTCTGTGGTACTACGCAGCATAGTAGATCTACGGCTGGCCGCGGAGCTGCGGTTTCAGCCGTGAGGGGATGGTTGCCATGAACCTCCGACCGGCGGATACCGCGGTGCGCCCGACTCACCCGATCGACGCGCGATATCACCACTCCGCTGCGCTGCGCCGGCAGCTGAACAAGGTCTTCCCCACGCACTGGTCATTCCTGCTCGGTGAGATCGCGCTATACAGCTTCGTCGTTCTGTTGATCACCGGGATTTATCTGACATTGTTCTTCGATCCGTCGATGACCGAGGTCGTTTATCAGGGCGTCTATCAACCGTTGCGTGGCGTGCCGATGTCACGCGCCTATGAGTCGGCGCTCGACATCTCTTTCGACGTGCGCGGCGGGCTGTTCGTCCGCCAGGTGCACCATTGGGCCGCTTTGCTGTTCGCCGCCTCGATCATGGTGCACTTGGCCCGCGTCTTCTTCACCGGCGCATTCCGCCGGCCTCGTGAAGCCAACTGGGTGATCGGCTCGTTGTTGTTGATCCTGGCCATGTTCGAGGGTTATTTCGGTTATTCGTTGCCCGATGACCTGCTGTCCGGTATCGGCCTGCGCTGCGCTCTGTCGTCGATCATGCTGGGATTCCCCGTGATCGGCACGTGGTTGCACTGGGCATTTTTCGGTGGCGACTTTCCCGGCACCACGCTGATTCCCCGGCTGTATGCGCTGCACGTCCTGGTGCTGCCGGCGATCATCCTCGCGCTGATCGGTGCACACCTGGCGATGGTGTGGTTCCAGAAGCACACCCAGTTCCCCGGCCCCGGTCGCACCGAACGCAATGTTGTCGGCGTCCGCGTCATGCCGATCTTCGCGGTCAAGTCCGGCGCCTTCTTCGCGGTGACCACCGGCGTCCTCGGACTGCTGGGCGGCCTGCTGCAGATCAATCCGATCTGGAACCTGGGTCCCTATAAGCCTTCTCACGTGTCGGCGGGATCGCAGCCGGACTTCTACATGATGTGGACCGAGGGTCTGCAGCGACTGTGGCCGGCGTGGGAGATCTATGTCGGCCACCACACGGTGCCCGCGACCGTCGGTGCCGCCATGATCATGGGCGTCGTGTTCGTGCTGCTGACCATCTATCCATTCCTGGAGCGGCGGTTCAGCGGCGACCACGCCCACCACAACCTGCTGCAGCGACCGCGCGACGTACCGGTTCGCACGTCCATCGGCGCCATGGCGATCGCGTTCTACCTGGTGCTGACGCTCGGCGCGATGAACGACATCATCGCGTTGACGTTCCATATCTCGCTCAACGCCACCACCTGGATCGGGCGCATCGGCATGGTGGTGTTGCCGGTGATCGTCTACTTCGTCACCTACCGGTGGTGCGTGGCATTGCAGCGCAGCGACCGCGCCATCCTCGAACACGGCATCGAAACCGGCATCATCAAGCGACTCCCGCACGGCGCCTACATCGAAGTGCACCAGCCGCTCGCTGCCACGCCGCTCGAGTACCAGGGCGCGCCGGTCCCCGGAAAGATGAACAAGCTCGGCTCCGGCGGCTCCCCTGGATCCGGCAGTTTCCTACACGCCGACCCGCCCGCCGAAGACGTCGCGCTGACCGAAGCTCATCGCACGACCGAACACCGCGCGCTCACCGCGCTCCGGGGTCGGTGACGAATCCGGCTGCGCCGCATTACCTTCGCGCCCACTCCTCGGCCAGCAAGCGGTAGGAGTGCACTCGGTCCCGGTGATCGTGGGTGATCGTCGTGATGACCAATTCATCGGCCTCGGTCGCGTCGCGCAGCCGCTCCAGCTGGTCGGCCACCTGCACCGCAGTTCCGACGAACTGGGTGTCGACCCGGTCCGCGACAAGCTCTCGGTCGGCGTCACTCCAGGAGTGCCGTCGCGCCTCGTCGGGCGTCGGGAACGGGATCGCGCCCTCAGCGGTGCGAATGCTGCGCACCCACAGCCCGTAGCCGGTGGCCAGTTCGCGAGCTGTCGCCTCGTCGTCGGCCACCACCACGTCCGCCGAGACGGCCACATAGGGTCGCTCGAGCTCAGCCGACGGCCTGAACGCGGCCCGGTATCCGTCGGCCGCTTCCAAGACGGTCGCCGGAGCGACGTGATAGTTGGCGGCGAACCGTAAACCCCGCTCGCCGGCCACAATTGCGCTTTCGCCGCCGCTGCTGCCGAGGATCCAGATCTGCAGGTCGGCACCGGCTCCCGGCACCACGTGGGCTTCGATCCCCTCGGCCGAACGATACGTGTCCGCAATCAGCGAGAGAACGTCGTCCACCTGCTCGGTGTAATCCTGCGATTCCGCGTTCGGTAGTTGCAGCAACGCTTTGTGCACGCCGAACTTGGGCGATTTCAGCAGCGGCCGGATGTCGAACTTCGGCGGTATCAGCAGACCATTCGTGGTGCGTCCGTTGACCAGTGTCCGCGACGGCGCACCCGCTGTCACCGGTTCGCGCGGCTTTCCGCCCGAGCGGCCGAGACCGAGGTCGAATCGCCCCGGATGAAGCGCATCCAGCAGCCCGAATTCCTCGACGGTGGACAGCGCGGTGCGATGTCCCATCTGGACCGCGCCCGAGCCGAGCCGGATCGTCGAGGTCTGCGCCGCAGTCAAGGCGAGCACCACGGCGGGCGAGGTGCCGGCCACCCCCGGATTGAGATGATGTTCGGCGAACCAATAACGGCTGTAGCCAAGGGATTCCGCGTGCTGCGCAAGATCGATGCTGTTACGTAACGCCTGCGCGGCGGTAGATCCCGACGGGATCGGGACAAGATCGAGAACTGCGAGGTGTGTCGTCATAGTCGTCAGGACGCCACTCCGGCGGCGCGGTTCGATTCGCGACGCAGATGACCCGGGGGCGACAGCGGTGCCAGACCGAGGTGGTCGCGCAGCGTCGTTCCGGCGTAGTCCTCCCGGAACACCCCGCGTTCCTGCAGCAGCGGCACAACCTGATCCACGAACGGGTCCAGCCCGCCCGGAGTGATGTGCGGCACGAGAATGAACCCGTCACTGGCGTCGGTCTGCACGAAGTCGTTGATCGTCGTCGCAACGGTTTCCGCTGAGCCGATGAACGATTGGCGTCCCAGTACCTCGATGATCAATTCGCGGCTGGTCAGGTTCTCCGCCTCGGCCTTGGCGCGCCACTCGTTGGCGATCTTGATCGAGTCCTTGAACATGCGGACGCTGGCCCGTCCGCGCGAGATCGTGTTCTCGCCGACCACGGGATCGGCGCTGGGCAGCGGTCCGTTCGGGTCGTGGTCGGAAAGGTCGCGGTTCCAGAGTTGTTCGAGGAATTTGATTGCCGTCTGCGGTGACACCTGCGCCAACCGGACCTCGCGCGCAAGATCCTCGGCTTCGGCATCGGTGTCGCCGATGACGAACGACGCGGCCGGCAGAATGAGCAACTCCTCGCGGCGTCGCCCGTAACGGGCCAGCCGTCCCTTGACATCACGGTAGAAGGCCTGACCGGCATCCAGGGTGCTGTGCCGAGAGAAGATCGCGTCGGCCGAGGACGCTGCGAAATCCCGGCCCTGGTCCGAATCGCCGGCCTGAAAGATCACCGGGCGTCCCTGCGGGCTGCGCGGCACGTTGAACCGGCCGTGGATGTCGAAATGTGCGTCTCGATGGGCGAATTCGCCCGCGCGCGGGGTCGACAGGAAAGTGCCGGCGTCTTTGTCGGCGACGATTTCGTCACCGCTCCACGAGTCGAAGAGTTCGTTGGTCGTCTGCAGGAACGTCCGGGCTCGCTCGTAACGCTGATCCTCGGCCAGGAAGCCGCCGCGACGGAAGTTCTCACCGGTGAACGCATCCCACGAGGTCACGACGTTCCACGCGGCGCGGCCTCCGGAAAGGTGATCCAGCGAGGCGAATTGGCGGGCCACTTCGTAGGGCTCGTTGAACGTCGAGTTGATCGTGCCGGTCAGGCCGAGGTGGTCGGTCACCGCTGCGAGTGCGGCCAGCACGGTGAAGGTGTCGGGCCGCCCCACCACGTCGAGGTCGTAGATGTGGCCGTTCTGCTCGCGGAGCCGGAGTCCTTCGGCGAGGAACAGGAAGTCGAACTTGCCCCGCTCCGCCGACTGAGCGAAACGGGTGAACGAACTGAAGTCGATGTGACTGCCGGCCGCCGGATCGCTCCACACCGTGGTGTTGTTGACGCCCGGGAAATGCGCGGCCAGGTGAATTTGCTTGATCGGCTTGGTCATTGAGTTGATCCTGTCGTCTGGGTCACGCGACGGCGTAGCGGTTGGCCGGGCGGGGCAGCCCGAGTAACCCTCGCAACGTGGTGGCCTGGTAGGAAGTGCGAAACAATCCCCGGGCCTGGAGTTCGGGAACCAGTCCGTTGGTGATCTGCAGCAGATCGTGGGGCAGCCCGGCCGGCCGCAGCCGGAATCCGGTCAGACCGGCGGCGTGCCACTCCTGCAGCAGATCCGCCAGGCCCCCGGGCGTCCCTGCGAAAACAAAAGCATCGCTGCGGTATTCGGTATTGGCCAGCTCATCGAGGCGATGCCGTCGCGTCTGCGCGGCGGTCGCGTCGTCGTCGAGGAACACCACCACCTCACCGAAGACGTGGACCGTCTCCGATTCGCGCCCGGCGGCGCGGCGAAGCGCAGCTATGTCCGCGGCGATGTCCGACGCCTCGGTGGCGTCGTGCGGCGTCACGAAGCCCACGTCGGCGCTGGCGGCGATGAGTTCGTGGCCGGCAGCGCTGTGACCGAGTGCGGCGACCACGGGTTGCCCCTGCGGCGGACGCGGCGTGATCGAGGGGCCCTTCACCGAGAACCAGCGTCCCTCGAAATCGATGTAGTGCAGCTTGTCGCGGTCGATGAACCGGCCGGTCCTGACGTCGCGGATCTCGGCATCGTCCTCCCAGCTGTCCCAGAGTCGCCGCAGCACCTCGACGTAGTCGGCGGCTTCGGCGAAATAGTCGTCGGTCTGTTGCCGCACGGCCGGATCCGTCAGGTCGGCTGAGGAAAGCCACGGCAGCGGGCGGCGCCCGAAATGGTCGGCCACGTCATGGCGCGCCGATATCTGGACGCGAACACCGGCGCGGCCGGTGCTGACGTAGTCGAGCGTCGCGATCGACTTGGACACATGGAAGGGCTCGGTCTGGGTGACCGTCGCCGTGGGGATGAGGCCGATGTTGCTGCTGCGCGTGGCTATTCGAGCGGCGATGAGCGCGGCGTCGAGCCGGCCACGGACCCGATCGGTGCGGTCGTCGGGCTCGAGTGGATCGTCGGATTGCAGGCCCAGTGAGTCCTCGATCGTGACGAAGTCCAGCAGGCCCCGTTCGGCGGCAGCGACAAGGTCGGCCCAGTAGCCCGCCTCGAAGAGCTCGGCCGGGCGGGCATCCGCCTCGCGCCAGGCGCCCGGGTGCCATCCCGCGCCGTCCAGAGCCACAGCCAGGTGAATCGGTGTCGACGGATCGGCCACAGCGCCCTGCCTTTCTTTGGATTCGGGTTTCGGGGTGTTCAGCACGCCGGCTGGTCCGCCGATTCCGGCACCCCTGCCGTGCCCGGAGCGTGCTCGCCTACTCCACTCAAACTAATGACGTCAACCGCTGCCCGCTGACGTGCGGATTCGCGTCGGCGCATGCCAGCAGCAGGTAGGCGCAATGCCGTTGGAATCATCGGGATCACAAGCCGGGCATTCCGGACGGGGCCAGGGCAACTGACCGGACGAACTGGCGCACGACATGATGACGGGGTGACCACCGAGATCCGCGTCCTCGACAGCGAAAAAGATCTGATCGCCGCGGCCAACGTGTTCCGCGCCGCCATGATCGGGTTCCCGCCGCTGGACAACCTCGCGCCCGGGCAGATCGGTCGCCTGCTCGAACCGGGGCGCACGATCGGAGCGTTCGTCGACGACCAGCTCGTCGGCACCGCGGACGCCGTGACCAGCCGGCTCACCCTTCCGGGTGGTGCCACTGTCGGCCACGCCGCGGTCACCCACATCGGCGTGCTGCCGTCCTTCACTCGCCGAGGCGTCGCCACTGATCTGGTTCGTCACCAGTTGCACGACATCGCCGCCCGCGGCGAATCGGTCGCGACGCTGCGCGCTTCCGAAGCCACCATCTACGGGCGGTACGGCTACGGGGTCGCGAGCTCTGCGCACACGGTGGAGGTGCAGACGGCGCGGGCAGCATTTCGTCCGGGCGTCCCGCCGGGAGGTCCGGTGCGGCTGCTGGATCGCGCGGAGGTGTGGGACGTGCTGCCCCGCATTTACGCCGACAACCGGCCGTCGCGGCCGGGCACCATCGACCGGCCCGACCAGTGGTGGCAAGGTGTGCGGCTTCGTACCGAATCTGGTTCAGGCGCTTGGTATGTCGCAGTCAGTGGAGCTGCCGGGGCGGAGACCGGGTTCGTGCGCTACCGCCCGGTGGACACCGACACGTGGTTCGTCAGCAATCAGCGCACCATCGTCGTGGAGGACTTCTTCGCTCCGACCACCGACAGTTACCTCGGCCTGCTCCGCTTCCTGCTCGGGCTCGATTTGATTGATCGCGTGGTGTTCTGGATCGTTCCGGTCGACGACCCGCTGCCGGCACTGCTGCTCGACCGCCGGGCCGTGCGGTTGACCGCAGCCCAGGACGAAACCTGGCTCCGTGTCGTCGATGTCGAGAAGGCCCTGGCCACAAGGCGTTACAACGACGACGAGGCTGTGACGATCGCCGTCGAAGATCCGCTGTTGCCCGCGAACTCGGTCACCGTGACTGTCAGCGGTGACGGAGCGAAACGGTCGGATCGCTCACCGCAGATCCATGTCGGCATCGACGGGCTTGCCGCCGTCCTGCTCGGCGGAACCGCCTGGCGGAACCTGACATTGGCCGGATTGGCTCGCGCGGACGACCCGGCCGACATCGCGCTGGCCGACCGATTGTTCGCGGTGCCGGAATCGCCCTTCGCGGGCTTCATCTTCTAACGACCTGATCGACGACCGCTCAGCCAAAAGACAGCGACCCCGGCGAACAGTGCGACCACGCCTGCCGCCACCGACGAGAACGGCAGAGCGAAGGCGACCACGACGCATCCGGCGAATCCGAGTGCCGGAATGATTCTGGTGCCGAGAGTCCACGCCGAAGCGTTCGCGATCGCGTAGTAGGCCAGGATCGTGAACGACGAGAAACCGATGGCACCGCGGACGTCGGTGGTGCCGGCCAGCACCGCGACGACGACACCGATGACGACCTCTGCCCGATACGGGGTCTTGAAAGTGGGGTGCACAGCCGAAAGCTGTTGCGGCAGATAATGATCTCGTGACATGGCAAACGTCGTCCGCGATACGCCGAGGATCAGCGACAGCAACGATCCCAGGGCGGCCAGCACTCCGACCGAGCGCACGACCGGCTCCCACCCGGCCATGCCGGCGACGCGCACCGCGTCGGCTATCGGTGCGGCGGACTGAGCCAGCCTCGAGCTGCCCAACACCGCGAGCACTGCGATCGCGACGACCACGTAGACGATCAGCGTGATACCCAAAGCCATCGGAATCGCGCGGGGTATGGTGCGCGCCGGGTCACGCACCTCTTCGCCCAACGTCGCGATACGCGCGTAGCCGGCAAACGCGAAAAACACCAGACCCGTTGCCTGCAACACTCCGTGCGCAGTTGGGTTGACGCCCAGGGTGATCCGGCCCCAGTCGGACTGGGGAGCTATCAGCGAGACGACCGCGACGCCGGCGAGCGTTGCCAACACCACGGCGACGACGACCCGCGTCACGAACAGTGATGTGCGAATGCCGGTGTAGTTGATCGCGGTCAGCACGAGCACCGCACCCACTGCGACCGCGTGAGCGTACGCCGGCCAGGCGTAGAGCCCGACGACCAGTGCCATCGCCGCACATGACGCCGTCTTGCCGACAACGAAGCCCCAACCGGCGAGATAGCCCCAGAATTCACCGAGCTGCCGGCGTCCGTAGACGTACGCACCGCCGGATTCCGGGTAGCGGGCCGCGCAGCGAGCCGTGGATGTCGCGTTGAAGTAGGCCAGAATCGCCGCAGCCGCGATAGCGATCAGCAGGCCGCTGCCGGCAGCGGCCGCGGCGGGCGCGAGAACGGCGAAGATTCCGGCGCCGATCATCGAACCCAGGCCCACGACAATCGCGTCGCCCGTGCCGAGCCGGCGTTGCAGCTCTGATCGGGCCCGTGGGTCAGGCCCGTCGGTCATGCCAGCCCTGCCAATTGGGCCAGCTTCTGAGCCGAATAGTGGCCCGGCCCAACCTCATCGAGCACTGCCTCGCGCGCCAGCCGCGCCAACGCAGCGTTGAGCGGTGCCTCGATGCCGTGCTGGTGCGCGATGCGGACGATCTCACCGTTGAGGAAGTCGGTCTCGACGTCACCGGTGTTGCGACTCAACGACTGCCAGGTGGAGTTACTCGCCGCGCTGTCGACGCCCGGAACAGACCGGGGTGTCGGCCCGTTGGCCCGCGCCGCGGTCGACACCTCGAACGGCACGAAAGCGATTCCCGCGTGAGCCAATACATGGCGAGCTTCCTCCCGCAGCGACGTCACCAAGGAACCGGCGTTGTCGTTCGCGGTCAGGGCACCCACGGCGTTGCCGAGATTGCTCAGCAGCTTGTTGTATTTCCACGGCGCGACATCGTCGACGACGTGGATCCGTATTCCCGCCGCGGTCCATGCGGTGTCCAACTCGCGCAGCAGCGTGTCGTCGGCCGGATCGCGCAACGCGGCCGGCCATCGTCCGACGTGAAACTGCCCGACCACCGTCCACGAACGGACGATCACCTCACCGGCTTCCAGGTGGACGGCGGGCAGCCAGACGCAAATGCCGAAGACCCTACTGAAGTAGCGCAGCGCCTTCTCTTCTGCGACAACACCATTGAGCGCAGTCAGCACCGGCAACAGCTCCCCCGCGGTACCCAGGACGCCGTCCGGGCCGTGCACCGGCTGATCGACCCATTGCTGCAGCGCCGCGTCGAGTTGCTGGGTCTTGGTGGCGAACACCAGTACGTCGTCGGGCGTCAGCCGCAACTGCCCGGCCTCTGACACCGCGGTGACGGCCGTGTGGAAGGTCCCGTCCGGCGTGCGCAGAATCAACCCGCTGGCCGCCAAGGTCTCCGCATGCCGGCCGCGGGCGACCAGCACCGTCGGAACCCCGGCCCGAGTCAGCACTCCACCGACGGTACCGCCGATCGCGCCCGCGCCGATGACGATGTATCGGCGGTCGGAACTCATTGGGCGAGCTTACTTCTGCGCTGGCGCCCGCTGAAAATCAAACCAGGTAGTAGTAGTGCTTGGCGTCCCCGTTGACCGCGACAGCCTCGTCCGGGACCTTGTCGCCCGCCTCGTCGAAACCGCGCAGGGCGTGGGCGTACCGGACTGCCTTCAGAGTCGCGGAGAATTCCACTTCCTCTTCGGGGAAGACGCGATCGGAGGGGAACCACTTGTCGAAGCCGATGTTCGTCAACAGCGTCCACAAGTCGGCCTGCACGCCGGCCAGCAACACCACCACGCCGCGGTCGGTTTCATCACGGACGAACTTCTCGATCCGCTGGATCACGACGGCATCCGGGTGGCGCACTCGCTTGAGCCGCAACACCAGATACTGGATCTTGTCGGCTTTGATCCGCGCGCCGAGCTCGTCGAGGTACTTCTCGAGTTCGGGTGCAGCACCGAAGAACAGCTCACCTTCGAAGTCGTAGATCAGCGTCGACGGATCGGACGGATCGGACGCCACCCGCTCACGAACCACCCGCTCTGGCGCCACGACCAACTCCCGCGCCTTGAGCTTGGCCGCCCTCGGCACGAACAGCAGGATCGACAGCGCCACACCGAGCAGGACGGCGGTGTCCAGGTCCACCAGCACGCCGGTGAGTGCGGTGATCAGCACCAGGCCCGCGTCGTAGCGTGACGCCTTGATCGCGTAGCTGAGTCGCTTGACGTCGATCAGCCTTACTGCGGTGATCAGCAGCAGCCCGGCCAGCGCGGCCCGGGGCATGTAGTGCAGGAGCGGCGCGAACAGCAGCACGATGATCGCGACGCCGATCGAGGCGATCACACCGGAGAACCTGGTCACCGCGCCGGCCTGGTAGTTGATCGGTGAACGCGTCACCGATCCCGAACCCGGGACGGCTTGGAAGAATCCTCCGGTGAGGTTTCCCAGGCCTTCGGCCATGATCTGCCGGTTGTAGTCGATCTTCTGCCCGCTCTCGTAAGCAATGGCCTTGGCGATCGACAGCGCCTCGAGCAGGCCGATGAAGGCGATGGCCAGCGCGCCCGGTGCCAACTGGGTTACCTCGTTGAGTTGAACCGACGGGATGTGCGGATGCGGCAGGCTCTGAGGAATCTTCGCCGTCAGAGTGATCGCGGTCTTGCCGGTGTGATCCTCGGTCGCCCATCCGGCCAGGTAGGCAATGGCGGCCGCGCCGATCAGGGTTGCCAGCAGGTCGATCTGGGGCAGGCCGAACCGCTTCACCAGCCGCCGCAACACGACCGCGAGGACGATGGTCGCGACGGCGATGACCAACGCGCGGTAGTTGAAATGCTCGCCGTGGAACAGGGTGAGGTAGGTACGCTTCAGCACCGACTGCCGGCCGTTGCCCTGGTCTTTGACTCCCAGCGCATTGCCGAGTTGGCCCAGCGCGATCAGCACGGCCGCGGACAGGATGAAGCCGAGGATCACCGATTCGGAGATGTATCGGGTCAGATCACCGAGCTTGAATACCGCGATCAAAATCTGGAAGGTGCCGACCAGAACGCCGAGCAGGAACAACGCCTCGAACAGGACCGTGCGGTTTTCCTGGTCGATGAACGCCAGGGAACTGAACACCAGCAGCGAGATCGCGCTGGTCGGGCCGTTCACCAGATGCGACGACGATTGGAACACCGACGCCACGAAGGTCACCACGATCGACGAGTACACCCCGAACTTCGGGTCGACCCCGGCGACCAGCGCGTAGGTGATGCCCTGAGGTAGCGACACCGCCGCAACGGTGAGCCCGGCGATCAGGTCGCGGCGGGCCTTCGTGCCGTCGTAGTTCAGCTTCTTCACACTGTCCGTGATGATGCTCATGGGCGCCGCTCCTCTTCGTCTAATCGCTCCGCATCGTCGTCGGCGCGGCTCATGGCGTCTTCGTCTTCCGCCGTGGGTGTGCCGACGCGACCCGGGCCGGCGCAGCGGAGACCACGTCGTAGATGCCGTTGGTGCCGAAGAACTTCTCCTGCGCGTCGTACCAACTCTTGGCGACCGCGGTGATGGGGAACAGGTTGATCGGTGGCAGCCGATCCGCGTGCCTGGCCAGGACCTCTGGCTTCAGCGGGCGGTAGCCGAACTGCGCGACGGTCTCCTGCGCTTCAGGGGTGTAGAGGTACTCGAGATACGACTTGGCATAGGACGCCAGCTTCTTGTCCTTGAGGTTCGCATCGACCCAGGTGACAGCGGGTTCGGCGAGAATACTGACCGGCGGATAGACGATCTGGAACTGATCCTTGTTTTCCGCCACCTCCCGCAGGGCCTCGTTCTCCCAGGTGACGTGGACGTCGCCGATTTTCTCGGTCGCAAAGGTGATTGCGGCCCCACGCGCACCGCCGTCGGCGACCTTGACGTGGCTCAGAAACGACCGGACGTAGTCCGTGGCCTCTTGCTCGGTGCCGCCGCGCGTGGTCACCGACCCCCACGCCGCGAGAACGCTGAGCTTTCCGTTGCCCGAGGTGCGGGGATTGGGATTGACCACCTCTACGCCGTCCTTGATCAGATCCGGCCAATCGTGGATGCCCAGCGGATTGTCTTTCTGGACGACGAACACGATCGTCGACGTGTAGGGCACCGAATGGTTCGGCAGCCGGTTCTGCCAGTTGTTGGCGATCAACCCGCGCTTGCGTAGCGCATCGACATCGCTCGGCAGTGCCAGCGACACGACGTCGGCCTTCTCGTGGCCCTTGATGACCTCGGACGCCTGCCGGCCGGAACCACCGTGCGACTGCTTGATTTGTACGGTGACGCCGGTCTTCTTGCGGAATTCGTCGACGAAGGTCTTGTCGATCGCGGCGTACAGCTCTCGGGTCGGGTCGTAGGACACGTTGAGGATCTGGTTCGGCGCGTTGTCGCGGTGCAGATTGTGGAAGCCGAGCAAGCCGGCCGCGACAAGGATCGCGACGACCCCGAGGACGTTGAGCCGCGATACGGAAAACGGCAGTCTGCCGCGGCGCTTTGCCGGGGGCGCAGGCTCAGTCATGGCCGCCTCCTGGTGTCGGATTTGTGGGGTTCGCCGTCGCGCGCCGTGGGCGGCTCTGGGCGCTGGCCGTTCTCGCCAGCTATGGGATTTGGAGCCTAGCGACGGCGTCCCTGAAAGACAGCTGTGTAAATCAGCCTGATCGCAATAGGCCTGAACACTTGGCGTTTTCGCTGATCAACTGCCTCGCGACGGAATGACGCACTGCTGCGATCGCGACATCTGCGGCCTACCGCCACCCACTGTCTGCAAACGTGAGCACGCGGCCGCGGCGAGCTACCTCGATTGGCGACGAGCCAGCAGCCGTCGCACCGGACGCAACTGTTGGTCGTCGCGGCCCGGCGCCCACAGGCCGATCAGCACCGCGCTGACAGCGACCAGCAGGCCCAGCACCAACAGCGACGCATGCATGGCGTCGATGAAGGCCACCTTGCTGACCTCGGCCAGGCGCGCCCCCGCGGGCCCGAGGCGGCGCGACACCTCCAGCGCCTGGCCCAGCGATGTGGACGCGGCCTCGCCCACCGATTGTGGAAAGCCAATCAAGTTGGGAGCCAGCGTCTTCGCGTATTGCGCGGCCAACATCGATCCGGCCAGCGCGATTCCCAACGCAGCACCGATCTCCCGGCTGGCGTCGTTCACCGCCGATGCCACGCCCTGCTTGTCGTCGGGCGCGGTCGTCATGATCGCCGACGTCGTTGGGGCGGTGCACAATCCGATACCCGTGCTCATGACCAGCATCGGCCACGCCGCCCGCCAGTAAGGCGAACCCGAGGTGATGCCGAGCATGAAGAGCGACCCGATTGCGATCAGCAGCAATCCGCTGAACACCACGATTCGCAGACCGAGCCGAGGCAGAAACCAGAACGACAGCACCGACAACAGCAGCATCGGGCCCATGATGGGGCTCAGTGCAAGCGCCGTCTTGTTCGGGCTGTAACCGAGGATGAGCTGCATGTACTGCATGAGCAGGAACATGTAGCCGAACATCGACAGGAAGAAGACCGTGATGGTCGCCGCGCCGGTGGCGAATGCGGGAACAGCGAACAGTCGCACATCCAGCAGCGGATGACATTGTCGCACTTCGACGAAGCCGAACGCCACACTCAGTATCAGTCCGGCACCGATACCCGCCACCACCAACGGATGCGTCCAGCCGAGCGCCGGTGCCTCCAGAATGCCGAAGACGAGTGTCGCCACAGCGCCGCCGATGACCACTGCCCCGCGCCAGTCCAACGGATGCGCCTCGGGATCGCGCGACGTCGCAATGGTCAGCGTCAGCAGGAAGATCGTCAGCGCCGCACCGGCGAACGCCCAGAAGATCGAGTGCCACGACCAAAAGTTCAACAGGCCGCCGGATCCGAGCATCCCGATGATCGCGCCCGAGCCGGCCACGCCGGCCCAGATACCAACTGCCTTGTTGCGCTGACTCTTTGGATGAGCAGCCGTGATCAACGACAGCGTGGCGGGCATGATCAACGCCGCGCCCGCACCCGCGGCCCCACGCGAGACGATGACGACCATCGGGTCGGACAGGATGGCCGGCACCAGCGATGCCGCGCTGAAGACGGCCAGGCCGACCAACATCGCACCCCGGCGGCCGTAGCGGTCTCCCAGTGCGCCGGCCGGCAACAGCAGGCAGGCCAGGGTCAGGGTGTAGCTGTCGACGACCCAGGTGAGTTGGGTCTGAGTAGCCGAGGTGGCGACCGCGATATCGGGCAACGCGGTGTTCAGCGCCACCATCGAGGCAATCACCAGCAGCACGCCGAAGCAGGCGACGGTGAGTAGCCAGATTCGGGCCCGGGAGGACAGTCCTGCCAGCGCGAAGTCATCGTCGTGGCGCGACTCGGTCAGCGTGTCAGCCACGCGGCACCTCCCTCCAGCGGATTCGGTGCGTGTGAGACGAGACGTCTTGAACAGAGACTAACAGTCTCGTTTCTCAGCGGGCCATCTGATCGGGCGGCGCCGGACCTACCAGGAGTTGCTCGATGATCGGTGCGGCCCAGCGGCTGAGGTCCTCACGGCTGAGTTCGGCGATCGGCGGATTCACCAGCACGTACCGCGTGATCGCCAGACCGATCACAAAGGCGCCCATCAGCGCGATCCGCTGCACGGGATTGTCCGGGGTGGCGGTGATCAGTTTGGGTGCCACCTGCTCGGCGAACACCCGCCGCAGAGTCTCGGCGGCGAGCGGACTGGTCATTGCGGCGCGCAGCAACGCCAGGAACGTCTGGTCCTCTTCCCACACCGCGAAGAATCGCGGCAACAAGATGTGCGCGACGTCCTCAGGGTCGACGTCCGTCAGATCCGGTAGGTCGATCTCGAAATCCGCGGCGGCTGCGAACAGGTCCTGCTTGTTGCCGAAATACCGGATGACCAGTGCCGCGTCCACACCGACGTCGGCGGCCACCGCCCGCAGGGTGGTCCGCTCGTAGCCCGCGGAACCGAACCGCCGGCGCGCGGCGGACAGGATGTCCTCGCGCGTCTGCGCGGCATTGCGGGGCCTGGCGACCGTCATGCCGGCGCCGGCCCCACCAGTAGACGCCGGAACACCGGAGCGGCCCACTGCCGCAGTTCCTCTCGGCTGAGGTCGGCAGCCGGCACGTTGCCCAGCACGGACCGGGTCGCGGCCAGCCCGATGACGAAAGCGTCGGTCAGCGCGATCCGCTGCTGATCATGGTCGGGGGTGGCGGCTTTCAGCACCGGCGCCACGTGGCGGGCGAGGGTCGCGTTGAGCTTGTCCGCGGCGACCCGGCTGGTCATGGCCGCCTGCAGCAGAGCCAGAAACGAGTGGTCCTCTTCCCAGACGGCGAAGTACCGCGGCAGCAACATGTCGGCGATGTCGTCGGGCTCGGCGGCGGTCAGATCGGGAAGTTCGATCGCGAAGTCGGTCGCGGTCGCAAACAGGTCCTGCTTGCTGCCGAAATACCGGGTGATCAGCGCGGCGTCCACGCCGACATCCGCCGCGACCGCTCGCAGCGTCGTCCGGTCGTATCCGTCGGTGGCGAACCTGCGACGCGCGCAGTCCAGGATGTCGGCCCTGGTCTGCGCGGCATTGCGCGGTCGGCTGGTCATTGCTCCCCGACTCTATGTCATCAGCCGTTGACTAGGTGTGCGGCCACGCGTATGTTCAAGTCACCAATCGTTGACAAAAGTCATCGGCTGTTGATTTTTAGGGAACGGGCGGCCCCATGATCGCACTATCTACTCATAAAATGATGGGCGAGCATCCCCCTCGTTGCCCGGAATCACCGCGGATGTCGGAGATGTTGATGCATCTGAACGGCCAAGTTTCACCCGCGGCAGCGTTGCCGGCACGCCAGTCGTCTAACCAAGGGGCAGAGCAGTGAGCGCAGATCTGAGCGGCAGACAATTTCGGGACCACCGGGCCGGCAGCGTGATAGCCGGCGTCCAGGGCGCACTGCCCGAGCATCGCTACGAGCAGAGCGAGATCACCGAGATGCTCTCCGGGCTGCCGGCATTCAAGGATCACGGCGACTTGCTGCGCAAGTTTCACGCGAGTTCGAAGGTCGACAGCCGCTACCTGGTTCTGCCGCTCGAGCAGTACCCCGGCCTGACCGACTTCGGGCGCGCGAACGACATCTGGATCGACAATGCCGTGCAACTGGGGTGCGCGGCCATGTCCGCCGCGCTCGACGAGGCCGGCCTGCGGCCCGAGGACGTCGACGTGGTGATGTCGACGACCGTCACCGGCCTCGCGGTGCCGTCGCTGGAGGCGCGCATCGCCACCCGGCTGGGCCTTCGTCCCGATGTACGACGGGTTCCGATGTTCGGCCTCGGCTGCGTTGCCGGCGCCGCGGGCGTCGGCCGACTCAACGACTACCTGCGCGGCGCGCCCGACGACGTCGCGGTGCTGCTGTCGGTGGAGCTGTGTTCGCTCACCTTCCCGGCGACCACCCCGTCGTTGGCGTCGCTGGTCGGTACGTCGTTGTTCGGCGACGGCGCTGCGGCCGTCGTCGCCGTCGGTGAGCGGCGGGCCGAGCAGATCGGCGCTCGCGGTCCGGAGGTCCTCGGTTCACGCAGTCACCTCTACCCGGACTCCCGCGACACCATGGGCTGGAAGATCGGCTCCAGCGGGTTCGGGCTGATCCTGTCGCCGGACGTCGCCTCAGTCGTCGAGCAGTATCTGGCCGACGACGTCGCGGGCCTGCTCGGCGCCTACGGCGTCACCACCACCGACGTCGGTGCCTGGGTGAGTCATCCGGGCGGCCCCAAGGTCATCGAGGCGATCGTCTCGTCGCTCGGATTGCCCAACGACGCACTGGAATTGACCTGGCGATCGCTGGCCGAGGTCGGCAACCTCTCCTCGTCGTCTGTGCTGCACGTCTTCCGCGACACGATCGCCAAGCAGCCGCCTGCCGGCAGCCCCGGCATCATGCTGGCGATGGGCCCCGGGTTCTGCTCCGAGCTCGTCATGCTGCGCTGGCGGTGACGATGATCTGGTATGCGTTACTGGTCGGCGCAGTCGCGATCGAGCGGCTGTTCGAAGTCCGGGTGGCCGAACGGAATCGCGTCGTCAGTCGATCGCACGGCGGCGTCGAGTTCGGCGCCGGGCACTACCCGGCGATGGTGGCGCTGCATTTCAGCCTGCTGGTCGGCTGTCTCGTCGAGCCGGTTGTGTTGCACCGCAACTTCATCCCGGCTCTGGGCTGGCCGATGTTGGCGGTGGTCCTGGCGGCGCAGGCGTTGCGCTGGTGGTGCATCACCACCTTGGACTACCAGTGGAACACCCGCGTCATCGTGATCCCGGGTGCCGCGCGCATCACCGGCGGGCCATACCGGCTGATACCCCATCCGAACTACGTCGCTGTCATCGCCGAGGGCGTGGCTCTGCCGCTCGTCCACACCGGATGGATTACCGCACTGGTCTTCTCGACGCTCAACGGTTGGCTACTCAGTACGAGGGTCAGGGTCGAGAACGCCGCGCTGGCGAGCCTGGCGTGATCGACCTCCTGGTGGTCGGCGGCGGGCCGGCCGGACTGGCCACCGCGATCCACGGTGCGCGAGCAGGATTGGACGTGGTGGTCGCCGAACGACGCCGCGGACCGATCGACAAGGCGTGCGGTGAGGGTTTGATGCCGCACACCCTGCGTCATCTGGAGCGCCTCGACGTGCATCCGCTCGGCAAGCCGATCCGCGGTATCAGCTACCTGGACCGCGACCACCATGTCGACGCGCGATTCAAGGGCGGTACCGGCCGCGGGGTACGCCGGACGGTGCTGCACGCCGCTCTGATCGACGCGGCGGTCGAGGCCGGTGTCGAGATCGCGCACGACGAGGTACGCGACATCAGCCAGGATGCCAGTGGGATTCGCGCCGGCCGTTGGCACGCGCGCTATCTCGCCGCAGCCGACGGACTGCACTCCCCCATCCGCAAATCGCTGGGTCTGGAGCAGACCAGCCCCGGCCCACGCCGCTGGGGCATCCGCCGCCACGTGCAGACCGCGCCGTGGACCGATCACGTCGAGGTGCACTGGGCCGCGGGCGCCGAGGCCTACGTGACACCCGTCGCCGACGACTGCGTCGGCGTAGCGCTGCTGAGCTCACGCCGGGGCGGATTCGATTGTCATCTCGACGAATTCCCCGAACTTCGTGACCGGATCGATGGTCGGCCACACGAACCGGACCGGGCGGCCGGTCCGCTGCGGCAGAAGGTCTCGAGCCGCACAGCCGGCCGAGTGTTGCTTGTCGGCGATGCCGCCGGTTACGTCGACGCGCTCACCGGCGAGGGACTCGGGTTGGCCTTCGGCGCGGCCGAGGCCCTGGTGGAATGCGTACTGGCGGGGCGACCGGGCGACTACGACCGGCGTTGGCGTCATCTAACCCGACGCTATCGGATGCTGACGGCCGCTCTGTTGCACGCCAGCGCCTATGGTCCGGCGCGGTCCCGTATCGTGCCGGCTGCCGTGGCATTACCGACGGTATTCACCGGGGTCGTCAATTTGCTTGCCCGGTAACACTTTTCGGTCACACCTGGTTGAAGCCACCGTCGGCGTCGACAGTCGAACCGGTGGTGAAGCTGGACAGGTTGCTGGCCAGGAACACCGCCGCGTTGGCGATCTCGACGGGCTCCGCGAACCGGCCCAGCGGGATGGTCGAGATGCGACCGGCGCGGAATTCCTCGACCGTGAGGGTCGGGTTGGTCTGCGCGGCCAGGTTGTCGCTGCCCGGGGTGGCGGTCGACCCGGCGACGAGGACATTGACCCGGATGCCCTGGTCGGCAAGCTCATTGGCCCAGGTGCGCGCCAGTGATCGTACGGCGGCCTTGGACGCGGCATAGATGCTCAGCCCCGGGCGCCCGCGGTCGGCGGTGGTCGAACCGACCAGGATGATCGATGCGCCGTCGTTGAGCAACGGCAGCGCCTTCTGCACGGTGTAGACCACGCCTTTGACGTTGGTCGTCAGCAAGGCGTCGAGGTCGTCGTCGCTGATCGCACCCAGTCGCGCGACTCTCGTCGTCCCGGCATTGGCCACCACGATATCCAGCCCCTTGCCGGCCGCAGCGACTTCGGCGTAGAGCCGGTCGAGGTCGTGAGGCACTCCGACGTCACCGGCTACCGGGACCGCCCGCGAACCCAATTGGTCTGCAGCAGCTCTCAGTTCGGGCTCGCGGCGGCCGGTGATGAAGACCCGTTCGGCGCCCTCGGCAATGAATCGGCCCGCGGTGGCCAGCCCGATGCCGGAGTTGGCGCCGGTGACGACCGCGGATTTCTGGTCGAGCAGTCCCATCGCGCCATCCTCTCATCGCTGAAAGAGTGATCGGAGCGACTCGACTCGCGAAAGTGCAACCAGCGAGGGCCCTTCTCGGGAAACGGCTCGCTAGTTGCACTCTCGGCGGCGCAGACGTCTGCGGTTATGCGACAAGCCGTTTGGGAGTGTCGACAATCGAGTAGTCACTGGCGTCGCCGGCCACCACGCGGCTGTGCTCTCCGTGCACGCTCACCGGAATGTCGCCGGCAAGGGTGATCCTGCGCACCTCGCGACGCTGGTTGCCGAAATCGGACACCGCGTAGTGCTGGGTCGACCGGTTGTCCCAGATTGCCACGTCGCCGAGCTCCCAGTTCCACCGAATAGTGTTCTCCAGCCAGGTGATCCGATCCTGGAAGATTCGGTACAGGGACTGGAACTCGGCACCGTTGAGCCCGACGAAAGCCTTGGCGAATGAGCCCAACAGCAAGGATTTCTCGCCAGATTCCGGATGCACCCGGACCACCGGGTGCTGCGTCTCGTAGTGGGTCGAGTGGAATTGGGACGCGTACTTGAGAATGGCCTCGGGGTCGGCTTCCGCCGCCGCCAGCTTGGCCGGATCGATCTGGGCGTAGTCGAAGGCGTTGTCGTGCACAGCCCACAGGTTTTCCGCGAGGTCCTTGAGCGGCTGCGCAAGCTGTTGGTAGGCGGCAACAGTGGAGGCCCAGGTGGTCGTGCCGCCGTAGGGCGGCAGCTCGACGGCACGCAGAATCGATGCTTTCGGCGGACGGTCGACGAACGTGACATCGGTGTGCCACTGGTTGGCGCCGCCGCCGCCGATGGCCTCCAGGCGCATGACGCGGCTGCCCTCGAACTTCAACGTCGGGTGCGGGGTGGTGGGTACGCCGAGACTTTCGGCGAATTCGTAGTGCGAATCGTCATCGAGGTGCGTCTGGCCGCGGAAGAAGATCACCTTGTGAGCGACCAGCGCCTGATTGATCGCCGCGGCGGTCTCGGCGTCGACAGCGCCCAGGCGCACCCCGTCGATGCGTGCCCCGATGTTCTCGCCCAGCTGCACCACGCGTAGGTCATTACTCATTGCATCTCCCTCTTCGAGTTTGTGGGTGTAGGCGGCTGTCTACACGGACCGATATCGGTTAACGTACACAGATGGCTACAGCGGAAGCAACGGTTTCGACCACGGCGAAGCCAATGGGCAAAGACGAGGTCAGCGCGGCGGTCCTGGAAGCGGCCAGCACGTTGTTCGCCGAGAAGGGCCCGGCCGCGACGTCGATACGTGAAGTTGCGGCTCGGGCCGGCGTCAACCACGGCCTGCTGCATCGCCACTTCGGGAGCAAACGACAGCTTCTGGGTGCGACGTTGCAGCATCTCGCCGACTCCGCCGCGGCCCTGCGCGTATCCGGGGCCTCGCCGGCACAGCTGGAGGCCGCCTACGAATTCCAGGCGCGGGTGATGGTCCGCTCCACCCTCGACGGCTTTCCCGTGGAGGAGCTCCAGCAGCGCTTCCCGGGCATGGAGGCGTTCCTCAAGCAGGTGCAAGCCGGGCACAGCGACGACAGGACGGCGCGACTGCTGGCCGCGCACGGTATGGCACTGCAGGTCGGGTGGGGCCTGCTGGGACCGACGCTACGGGTCGCGTTCGGCTTGCAGGATCTCGACGACTCCGAGATACGCGCAGCGGTCGGCGAGCAGATCGCCAAGATCGTCGCCGCCGAATAGCACCGGCTTGGACAGACCCCTCTGTCTGTTCTGCTAAATTTAGCGTTCATGCAGACCGCGGATGACAAGGCGGGCACTGACGTCGTCGACCGCGCCAGATCGCCGCGTCCGGCCGATCGCCTGCTCGCGGCGGCAACGGACCTTTTCGGCAAATACGGGATACGCGCCATCGGCATCGACCGGATCCTGCGGGAAGCCGATTGCGCCAAAGCCAGTCTGTACAGCGCTTATGGCTCCAAGGATGCACTGGTCATCGCGTACCTGACCGAACTCGACCTCGCCGACCGTCAGCGATTCACGCAGGCGGTCGACGGCGTCGACGATCCCGTTGCGCAAGCACTGACGTTCTTCGACCTGGCACACAGCAAAGGCTTGAGACACGACTTCCCCGGCTGCCTTTACACCAGCGCGGCATCCGAATTCGCCGGCGTCCGTTTCGAACCCATCGACGAACACCGGCAATGGGTCCGATCCACCCTCGGCGGTTTACTCAAGGCCGCCGGCATCCGTCGGACCGCACCACTGGCCCGCCAGATCCAGTTGCTGTACGACGGCGCCCTGGTTGCCTCCAAGGTCGAGCAGTCCGTCGAGCCGATCCGGTTCGGGCGCGGCCTTGCCGAAGACGCCATCACCCAGGCACGCACTGCTCGGCCCTGAGGCCGCGGCGTTCGAATCACCACGATTCCATCACCGTCCGCTACCGCGGCCGCCCGGCCCGGGTCGCACGGCGCGAACTGGTTGACGGCGACCTACCCGCCTGGACCGGGTAAAAGCGCTGGCTGAGCCTATCTTTGGGTCCACCACAGTGAGGTCGAGTGGGCTGCTGGCGCGCGCGCATCGTCTGATCGCTGCCCGCTCGGATGGGCCAACGGCACATAGACAGATTGGTCTGTCTATGTCAGCGTGTGAGCATCATCGACGAACTTCAAGGAGCCGGCACCCATGACCACCTTCTCTGGCCAAGCCATCACGATCGACGCCGCCGGGCTCGATCGGCTTTCGTGTAACGCCAAAGCCGACCCCGCCACCGGGAAAAAGACCCTCAAAGCAAAGACGGTGTGCGAGTCCAACTTCCGCAACCTCACCTATGTTCGTGATCTGGCGCCGATGCTGGTCGGCGAGCCACCGGCGCTGCTGGGTGACGACGCCGCGCCCAACCCGTCGGAAACCGTTCTGGCAGCGCTGGGTTCGTGCATCGCGGTCGGCCTGCTGGCCAACGCCACTCACCGCGGTGTGACGCTGACCAAGATCGAGGTAGCCATGGAAGGCGACATCGACATCTCCGCGGTCTGGGGCGTCGGTGACACTCCCGACGACAAGGTCCCGGGTTTCACGGCCGTTCGCAGTCAAGTGGTGTTGGCCGGTGACGCGGACGCCGACGTTCTGCAGGCAATCCACGACAACGCCATTCACTGGTCCCCCGTGGTCAACACCTTGCGGCGACCGGCGACGGTCGACTCCACCTTGACCGTCGAATAAGCGGACACGAGGACCGAGATGACCACCGAACTCGATCAACCGCCGGCAGCGCCGCGGGCCGGGATCCTCGCACCTGAAATTGTCAGCGAGATCATCGGCAATGCACGGGATTTGGACGAGGGTGGCCGCAATACACGCGGCAACCTGGCCCTGCTGGCGAATGCCGGGTTGCTGGCGCTCGGGGCACCCGCCAACGACGGCGACGCGCTGCCGAGGATGGCCGCGGTGATTGCCGAAGTGGCCGGGCACTGCCTGTCGACGGCATTCTCGGTGTGGGCACACCGCATGACACTCGAGTATCTGTCCGCCGCGGCCACCCCGTGGTCACTCGATGCGGTCGCCCGCCTGACTGGTAGCGGACCGTTGGGGGTCACCGGTATGGCCGCGGCCTTCAAAGATGCCGCGGGCTGCGGCTCGATCGAACTGGCCGCGACGCCCGCGGACGGCGGCTACCGACTCGGCGGAACGTTGCGCTGGGCCAGCAATCTGTATTCCGATTCCATCATGGTGACGGCGGCACAGACCGAAGCCGGCGAAAAGATGGTGGTCACATTGCCATTGGCCACCGCCGGCGTCACGATCGGCGACCACTTCGAGCTACTCGCGCTCGGCAGCACGGCGTCGTCCTTCCTGAAACTCGACGACGTCTTCGTCAGCGAGGACCAGATTCTCAGCCGTGACGTCGACGAGTTCCTCAGCCGCGTCCGCCCGACGTTTCTGGTCTTGCAGTCGGCCATGTGTGTCGGTCTGGCCCGTCGGTGCCTCAACGAAGTCGAGCCCAGTCTCAGCGGCGTCAACTCGGCGTTCGAGGTCGAATTCGACTCGTTGGCAGCTGAATTGGCCGGCATCGAAGCTCAGGTGGTGGACTTCGCCGCCGCTGTCGGTGGCCCGACCACACCCAGTAAACACGATCTGCTGACCCTGAGACTGGCCGCAGCCGACACCGTCAGCGCCGCGGCAGCCCTGGAAATCCGCACCGCCGGCGGCAAGGGCTATGCGCGCAGCACCGACGCGAGCCGCCGGTTCCGCGAGGCCGCCTTCATACCGGTGCAATCCCCGTCGGAGGCCCAGCTCCGCTGGGAACTGCGCACCGGCCGCTGATTTAAGACAACCATCCACCGGGAGACGACTGTGTCAGTGCCAACCCTTACTGTCAACGGCGCCGAGCCGACCTCGACGCCCGATGCATCAACCGCCCGCGACCCGTTCGAGCTTTTCACGATCGGCGAGATGACGACACGGGTCGCCGACTCGGCGATCGAAAAAGGTGCGCACCCTTGGAGTTTCCTGGTGCGTTCGCTGGTCGGTGGCGCCATGGTCGCATTCGGAGTGTTGCTGTCATTGGTGGCGAGCACCGGAGTGTCGACGCCGGGTATCGCAAGCCTGTTGATGGGGTTGGCATTCGGGATGTCGTTCGCGCTGATCCTGGTGTCAGGCATGTCGCTGATCACCGCCGACATGGCAGCAGGGGCGATAGCACTCCTCCAACGGCGCATGACACTCGTTGGCTATCTGCGCCTGCTGGTCATCGGAATGGTAGGAAACTGTGTCGGCGCATTGACTTTCGTGGCCGTGTGCGCTGCGGCCGGTGGCCCGTACCTGGGCGCGTTCGCGCAACGTGCCGCCGTGGTGGCGGCCGCCAAGACATCACAGCCGACGCTGACCGCCCTCCTGCTGGCCGTGGTGTGCACGTGGTTCCTGCAGACATCGATGTGCCTGTTCTTCAAGGCCCGAACCGACGTTGCCCGAATGGGATTCGCGTTCTATGGCCCGTTCGCCTTTGTCAGCGGAGCCACCCAGCACGTCATCGCGAACGTCGGCTTTCTCGGGCTGCCGCTGCTCCTCTCGGCGTTTCACCCGCAGGCACCGCATACGGCCGTGACGTGGGGACTGGGGGCTCACGGTCTGCTCACCAACATCGCGATCACCACGCTGGGCAACCTGATCGGCGGCACGTTGTTCGTGGCAGTGCCCTTCTTTCTGGTCACCAAGCTGCAGGAAACGGGGCGCTAGCGGCGGTTGCGTACCGCTGCGGCTACGGCTCGCGGCGCTTCCGACGACGGGTAGTGGCCGACCCCGGGCAGCTCGGTCACCACCGCACGCGGCAGGACCTTCACCGCCTGCTCGAGAACGTGCTTGCCCGACACGGGGTCGTCGAGTCCCCAGACCAGATGAAGCGGACCCGGCCAGGCGGCCAGCGCCGCCTCCCATCGCTGATGGTGGATCGCCCGCTCGGTGTTGTACTTGATCAACAGGTGCGACCGCTTGTGACCATCGTCCTTGGACATGCCCAGCCAGAGATCGTCGAACTCGTTGTTGCTCAACGGGGTTCCCCGGATCGCATCCAGCGCCGAGCGGACCCGGCCGGCGCTGACCCGGCCGGCCAGCAGCGTGCCGATCACCGGCAGGATGAGCAATTTCTGCATCCGGGTGGGCCGGTAGGCGCTGTAGACGATGCCGCTGTTCAGGATCGTGACGTCGTCGATCGCGAAGGGCAGTCGGCCGTCGTTGGCGCGATCGACGAGTTCCTGACCGACGATGCCGCCGTAGTCGTGAACGACGAGGCGCACGGACGTGACGGCGAGGTGTGCGACGAGATCTTCGACGGTGTCGGCGGATTCGGTCACCGAATACCGATAGTGATCGGGCTTGTCCGATGCGCCGTAGCCGAGAAAGTCGAAGGTGAGCACGTCGTGGTCAGCGGACAGGTCGTCGGCCAACTCGGCGTAGTCGTAGGACCAGGTCGGAAACCCATGCAGCAGAAGCACGGCCGGGCCGGTGCCACTCCGTCGGTAGGCGATGCGGTGGCCGCGCCTGCTGATCAAGGTGTGGTTCTGGGCGATCCACTCGGTCGCGTTCATCGCAGTTGCCCGGTGGATGTGTTCGGCGGCGCGACGTTGTCAGGCATGGTCTTACCGTACGACTGCGCGTCGTCCGGTGCGCGACTTCCGATGTCGCTCTGTGACCTCACCGTGGCCGGCACGTGTTGGTTGCTCGGCTAGCTTTATCTCGGCTGATCGACAGCACACCTGACGGCACAGGGCTCAGAATCGATGATGGGCAAGGAGTTTTATGGACTTCGAGGGTGACCACGCCCGCGAACTGATGTCGTTGGCTCACCACGCGTTACGCAGCGACGACGTCGACAAGGGCGCGTTGTGCACAGCCGCGATCAGGGTGATCGATAGCCCTCCCCGTGACGGTATCTTGCGAAGCCTGGCTGACCACGTGTGCCAAGCCGTGTTCGACTGGGCCTGCTTCGACGGTTCGACCGCGCGACTCGAGGGCGTCGTCAAAGGCTACGAGACCGCGGCCCGCGCACTGCATGCGCTTCAGGTCGAGGAACGTCTCAACACGCACTGAGCCAAAAGTGCTGGCACTGGGCCGGTTAACCGAACATCGCGTACTGCGCGACCTCGGCGGCGAAAGTCGGCTCACGTAACACCCTGCGCAGGAACACATCGATGTGCGCAGCGTCAACGGTCCGGTGTCACGGTACGCTCAGACGAACTCTTCGACGGTCATTCCGGCACGGTACCGTCGGGCGAACTAGCCCAGAGTTGCTGTCAGGTAGCCGGATCCACTTCCGAACGAAGCGAGCTCGTCCTTGGGGACCTCGAACCCGTTCGCGGAGTAGGCCTGTTCGGTCGTTCGGATGTCCGTGCTCCAGCCACGCTCACCGAGGTATTCGGCGGCAGGATTGCGGTCGCCGGCGTAGAACAGCTCGGCCAGGTTGATGTCGGAACCGATACGCCGGGAGCGTTCGGTGAGCCGCTCAGCCCAGTCGGCCGGCACGTCGCGCATGTCCATGTGCTCGGTGGCAATCCGGCTGCCGGGCGCCGAGAGCGCCGCGATGTTGTCGAACAGGCGGTCCTGAGCCTCGGGCGGTAAGTAGACGAGTAGACCTTCGGCACTCCAGGCCGTGGGTTGACGCGGGTCGAACCCGGCGTCGACCAATGCCGCGGGCCAGTCCTCGCGCAGATCGATGGCGACGGTCGTTCGTTGCGCCGTCGGCTCGGCACCGAGGTCGGCCAGTGTTCGCGTCTTGAATGCGATCACCTGGGGCTGGTCGATCTCGAAGACCGTGGTGCCGGCCGGCCAGGGTAGCCGGTAGGCCCGCGTGTCCAGGCCGGACGCCAGGATCACGGCCTGCCGGATACCGGCTTCGGTTGCCTGGACGAAGAATTCGTCGAAGAAACGGGTGCGCACGGCCATCTGCTCGCTCATCGAACGGCGGTTCAGCAGCGGATCGTCGCCATGCTCGATGTCACCATCGATGAGCTTCACGAACGTGTCGATGCCCACGGCGCGAACCAGCGGGTCGGCCCACGGGTCGTTCAGCAGCGCATCCGGGTTTTGCGACGCCATCGCGCGTGAGGCGGCGACCGCGGTCGCGGTCGCGCCGACGCTGGACGCCAGATCCCATGTGTCGTTATCAGTACGAGCCATCGTGGTGCCTCTCTGCATCAGTGATTTAGTTAGTTGGATTAACTATATCACCGCGTTGAAGCTGCCGGCAATTACCTAGCTCAGCTCGGCATATGCCGCATGCAGGGCATCCAGCCGGTGCAGCGTCTCGTCACGCGGCAAGGTGGGCAACTCGACGGTGACGTGGTCGATACCCAGATCGCGGTAACCCGCCAGCGCGTCGGCGGTGACCTTCCCGATGTGCGAGGCGATCACCGGTACGTCGGCACCGGCACGTTCCCGCAACGCCGTCAGGTCACCGGCGAGTGCGTCGGCGGACGGGCTCAACGAGAGCCAGCCGGCGCCGAGGTCGGCGATGCGGCTGAAGTTCGCCGGACCACCGCCGACGTACACGGGTGTGTGGGGCTTGGTCAACGGCTTGGGCCAACTGTAGATGGGGTCGAAATCGACGTACTGGCCATGGAATTCAGCCTCGTCCTTGGTCCAGATCTCAGCCATGGCACGCAGCCGCTCATCCATGACGCGGCCGCGCACCTTCGGGTCGACGCCGTGATTGGCGATCTCCTCGCGGAGCCAGCCCACGCCCACTCCAAACAGGAAGCGACCGTGCGACACCAGATCCAGTGAGGCGACTTCCTTCGCCGTCTGGATCGGGTCGCGCTGCGTGACCAGCGAGATACCGGTGCCCAGCAACAGCGACTCGGTCGCCACCGCCGCGGCGGCCAGCGACACGAACGGATCAAGCGTCCGGTAGTACTGCGGCGGAATCGGACCGCCCATCGGATAAGGAGTCTTGGTGTCGACGGGGATGTGCGAATGCTCGGTGACGAACAGCGACCCGAACCCGCGTGACTCGAGTGCGACGGCCAGGTCGACCGGCCCGATACCTGTGTCGTTGAGAAACGTGAACACCCCGAACCGCATCTGAGCTTCCTTCCAGTACCGACGTGCCGGCCACCGACGGTTTGACGGCGTGGTGCAGTGCAACTTCGCCGGTGGGCTTCCTTATTCCGTAGGCTGCGGGCTGTGGCGAACCGCGATCATGGCGATGTCGGCGACGCGCCGTCTGTCCCCCCGCCGCTGCGGCCGGTGACCAACACCGCGCAACCGTCAGCGGCCGAGCAGGCACGCACGATCGCCGCGGCCGGTAACGCGGCGACGCTGGCCACCCTGACTGCCGACGGTGACCCGTGGGCGTCGCTGGTGGCCTACGGACTGGTGGACGGTGCGCCCGTACTGTGCGTGTCGAACCTTGCCGAGCATGGCCGCAACCTGGCCAACGATCCGCGGGCCAGCCTGTCGATTGTGACGGCGAGCAGCGACACGGACCCGCTGGCGACGAGTCGGATCACGCTGGCCGGCGTGGTCGGCGCTGCGCTCGGGGCCGATCAGGATGCTGCCCGGGCGGCATACCTGGATGCGGTGCCCGCGGCGCGGTTCTACATCGACTACAGCGACTTCACCCTGTGGGTGTTGCGGGTCGAGCGGCTGCGTTGGGTCGGCGGGTACGGCCGCATGGACTCCACTGCCGGTGGCGAGTATCTCGCCGCCGAGCCGGATCCGGTGACGCCGGCCGCCGGGCGGGCCATCGCACATCTCAACGCCGATCACGCCGACGCGCTGGCCTCGATGGCACAGGCCTTCGGGGGCTATCCCGATGCCACCGGGGCGACATGCACCGGCATCGACCGCTACGGTCTCGATTTGCGGGTGCACACGCCGCGCGGAGTCGCCTACACGCGCGTCGGCTTTCCGGAGCCATTGCGATCGGCCGATCAATTGCGTTCGGTGACAGCGGAATTAACGCACTCTGCCGCGGGGTAGCACGCGCCGCGCATGCCGGTCACATGTGGTGGCGGCGCCGTCCGCGAGCCCGTAGCCGATCGATTACCGTTCTGCGCACGCGCTTTCGGCCCGCGGTGTGGTCGTACCGACTCGTGGCCCGGCCTGTTCGCTTCGCCTGGTACATGGCCAGATCGGCGTCGCGCAGTATTCCCTCGGCACCGCGACGATCATCGGGCCGCACGGTGTCGAGGCCGATGCTGGCGCTGATCCACACGTAACGCGTTGCGGTGGAGGCGGCTTGGTAATCGACCGCAATCGGCTCCGCGAGCGCGGCGTGCAGTTGCTTGGCCAAGCGATCGACCTCGGCCGGCGGCAACGGCGTGGCCAGCAGCGCGACGAACTCGTCGCCGCCGACGCGGCCCACCACGTCGTCGGCCCGCAGCGCCTCGCGTAGACGTTGCGCTGCGATCTTCAGGACCGCGTCGCCGGCATGGTGGCCGAGCGCGTCGTTGATCGCCTTGAAGTTGTCCAGATCGATGAAAAGCACTGCGCCCAAGTCATTCTGGTCAGAGCTCACCGACGCGGTGACCAATGAGATTATCCGGGCCCGGTTGGGTAGCCCGGTGAGTAAGTCGTGGGTGGCTTCGTGCAGTAGCTGCCGGTGCGCGTTGTGGCTGGCGGTGATGTCGACGAACGACACCAGCACCGACGACCGGGACGGATCGGTGGGATCCAGCGGTGACCAGTTGACCGATACCCAGATCCGCTTGCCGTCGGACAGCCGATCGACCCCGAAGACGACCGCCTGGCAGGGGTTGTCGGTGAGCGTCTCCAGGACCGGCCGTTGGTCCGGACTCAGCAACGCGCCGTCTCCGTCGAAGATCGACACCGACGCAAGCTTGGCGAACTCGATCACGTCGACACCGGTCTCCGGGACGCCCATGATCCGCAGAGCCGCGGGATTGACCGACTCCACGACGCCCTCCGCGCTGATCACGACGACGCCCTCGTCCAGGGAATTGACCACCGTCTGGAAGTGCTGCTCCGCGCGGCGCAGTGCGGTCTGGTCAGCGCACAGCACCACATATCCGTCGCTCATCGGCGATACCGACACCCGCATGGTCAACGCGGAACCGTCCGCCGCACGATGGGTGGCGTGCTCGACGCCACCGCTGGCCAGGATGTCCGCGGGATTCAAGGCGGCGCCGACCACTTCACTGATCGGCAGGCCGAGCGCGCGCGCCGCCGTACTGCCGTAAATGACTTCGGCGGCCGGATTCCAACTGGTCACGTCACCGTGCCCGGTGGTTGCGATGATCGCGTCGCTGACATGGTTGACCAGTGCCGCTTGCAGACGTAGCCCGGCTTCGACGGCCTTCTGCGCGCTGAGATCCCGGAAGATGACCTTGTGCGCCGGCTGGCCCTCCCACCGGGTCCGGATGGCGAGTGCCTCGACGGTGAGGGTCGTCCCGTCCAACGGCAGGACGGTGATTTCCAGGGCCGGCGTCGCGTCGCCTTCGTGCCGGCGTGCGGCGATGTGGTCCCGCACCGCCTGCGCCGAGTCCGGATGCACGAAATCCGCCACCCGACGTCCCAGCAGTTGATCGGCGGACTCGGCCGCCATGTTGCGCACCAAAGCCTCGTTGACGTAGACGTAGCGCCCGTCGACGTGGACGCAGATGCCCACTGGACTGTGATCGAGCAACCACCGGTAGCGCTGCTCAGCGTCGGATGACAGCGATCCTTCGGTACCGCTGGTCATATCCTCATCTCGCCCGGCGACCGGTTCTGCGCCGAGCTGTTGGTCCATCCGTACCGGCCTCACATGGTGCATACGAGCCTTGCTCATAAGTGGAGCACATGACGGCTGCGCAGACACGTGGGTTGGCGGGCTTTTTCGCCGGGCAGCACCCGATCAGGTGACATGCGGAGTTCTCGGTGGTCCCGAGACCACCGGTCGAGCAGGGTCGTGATCGAGAAAGGACCGAGACTTCTATCTCGACGCTCGAATATCGGGACACTCCGGGCCGGAATTGCGCGCGGAATGGAAAACCCTCATCGCATGCGTCGAATACTCCTGGGTAAGGAGGCGCCGATCATCGAGCCGCTCTGGCGGCTTCGCGCCGGCGCTTTTGTTTCACCCGGGTCGAGCAGCAGTGCCCCATTTCGCAGTGAAAGCGGTCACTGCATTCGGGCGAACAGTAATTCGATGCGGCCGGAAGCCAATGCGGATTGGAGAGGTCATGCCGTTCGTCGGTCACTTCGAAGGCATGCCCGCAATGCACGCAGATCTTGGTCTTGGCCTTGGTGCCGGTAGCCATGTGCTGAGACTACGCGGGCCGGATCGAATTCGGTCGGTTTTGAGGTCCGCGACGAACATTCGTCGAATCGCCGAAATATCGTGCGTCTGTTACGAAGCGGTTAATCGTTGCCGCAAACAAAATACTTACTCAAACTAACTCGGCGGCGCTTCGGAAACTTTCAGTTGCCACCGGCACGAGCGCGTAGGCATAACAGTCGCCAAAATCGACATGCGACTGTTCGACAACAAGGCGACCAATCGACGGGCGTCGTGAAAAAGCTTGACGGCCCGGTGTTTTGACGACTCCTCTCGGCGACGTTCGACGTGGAGCCGGTCGTCATCCCACCTTGCCGAGCGGCGCCGGCCAAACGTCACGCCGGTGCCGAGCGGGTCCGGGCGGCTGCACTACGACGAACGTTGTGCTTGCGGACGGCGGGAATGAACCCGGCGACCGAGGCGTTCGGCTTGCGGTGGCGCGCGCGAGGATTTGTCTTAATATCAGCCGAACGAGCATGGCCAGGCCAAGGTGGAGGGCACGGCGTTGAGGATTTTGAAGCAAGCATGGGTTCCGCTCGTCGTAGTCGTGGCACTGATCATCGGCGGCATTGCGGTCATGCGACTCAACGGTGTCTTCCCCGGTCCAGGTCTACCCAAGCCCGACCCTCGCGACGCGACTCCGCCGTACGCGGTCAAAACCGCCACGTACGAAATCATCGGACCGCCCGGCACCACCGGCGTCGTGAACTGGATGGATGCGGAGTCACTGCCGCAGAAGGCCAACTTCTCCACGCTGCCCTGGTCGACGACGATCGTCGCCGCGATGCCCGGCATCTTCGCCTACGTCGTCGCCCAAGGTGATGGTCCTTCGATCGGCTGCCGCATCACCGTCGACGGCAAACTGGTCGACCAACAGCGCGTCGACACCCGCGACGCTCAGGTTTCCTGCTTGGACAAGTCCGCGTGACGGACGGCACGAGCGACACGGACCGAATCCCCGTCCCGCAGCGCACAGAGGTTGAACACAAACCGCGCATAGCCCGCACGATCCGCGCCCTGGCGTTGCCGATCGTCATCATCTGGGTGCTGCTCGCGGTCGGTGTCAACGTTTTCGTCCCGCAGCTGGAGAAGGTCGCCGAGGACATCTCGGTGCCGCTGTCCCCCTCCGATGCGCCGTCGGTGACCGGGATGAAGCACATCGGTGAGAAGTTCAAGGAGTACGACTCCGACAACCTCGTACTGGTGACCCTGGTCGGTGACAAACCACTCGGGCCGGACGCCCACAAGTTCTACGACGAACTGGTCAAGAAGATCCAGGCTGACCACGAACACGTCGAGCATGCGCTGAACTTCTGGGGCCAGCGATTCACGTCCTCAGGTGTCGAGAGCTACGACCACAAGGCCGCCTACGTTCAGGTCAACCTGAAGGGTGACCAGGGTGGTGCCGAAGGCGACAAATCTGTAGCTGCCGTTCGCAAAATCGTCGAGGACTCCAAGCCGCCGGCGGGGGTGAAGGCCTTCGTCGCCGGCCAGGGGGCCCTGACCGCCGATGTGATCGTTGTCGGTGACAAGAGCCTGGCCAAGATCACGATCATCACGGTCGTCATCATCGCGCTCATGCTGATGTTCGTCTACCGGTCCGTCAGCACCGTGTTGCTGACCATGGTGATCCTCTTCGTGGGACTCGCGGCCGGCCGCGGCGTGGTTTCGCTGCTGGGCGAAATCGGCATCATGGGGTTGTCGACGTTCGCCGTGAACCTGCTCACCTCACTGGCCATCGCGGCGGGTACCGATTACGCGATTTTCATGGTCGGCCGCTATCAGGAGGGCCGTGAACGGGGCTTGGACCGTGAAGCCGCCTACTACGACACCTTCGCCGGCGTCAGCAAGGTGGTCCTGGGTTCCGGTCTGACCATTGTCGGGGCGCTGGCCTGCTTGAAGTTCACCCGGCTGCCCTACTTCAGTTCGCTGGCGTTCCCATGCGCAGTGGGACTGCTGGTGGTGGTGGCGGCTGGCGTCACGCTGACGCCCGCTCTGATCGTATTCGCCAGTGGCTTCGGTCTTTTCGATCCGAAGCGCGAGTTCAACTACACCCGGTGGCGCCGCCTGGCGACGGCCATCGTGCGATGGCCCGCGCCCATCCTCGCCATCTCGGTCATCATGGCGATCGTCGGCGCCCTCGGCTTGGCGGGATTCACCCCGCGCTACAACGACCTCTACTATCTGCCGCACAGTGCCCAATCGGTGCAGGCGTACGACGCGGCCGACCGACACTTCACCCAGGCCCGCCTGAACCCCGACCTACTGATGATCGAGTCGGACCACGATCTGCGTAACCCCCGAGACATGCTGGTGCTGGACAAAGTCGCCGGAGCCATCTTCCGGGTGCCGGGCATCGAACGGGTACAGAGCATCACCCGACCGCTCGGCCCACCGATCGAAGACGGATCCATTCCGTTCCAGCTCAGCGTGCAGAGCGCGCCGATCCGCGACAACCTCAGTTACCTGAAGGCCCGGGTCGGCGACATCAAGAAGATCACCGGCTTCCTCGACGTCCAGATCGGCCTGCTGGAGAAGCAGTATGCGATCACTCAGAAGCTCGCCAACGCGACGGACGACAGTGCGAAAACAACGGCGGAGACAGCGGCCGTCACGGACGAGATCCGCGACCACATCGCCGATTTCGACGACTTCTGGCGGCCGATCCGCAGCTACTTCTACTGGGAGAAGCACTGCTACGACATCCCGATCTGCTTGTCGCTGCGGTCGCTCTTCGACGCGTTGGACGGGTTCGATCAGCTGGCCGAGAAGTTCCACGCCCTCACCAGCGACCTGACGAACACGGCCGCGGCCACCCGTGAACTGCTGGCGATCATTCCGGAGAACATCGCCGTCTCGAAAGCGATCCGGGACACGACGCTGACCATCTACAGCTCGTTCGAGAGCCTGATCGATCAGTTCGACCGGTTGACCGACACCAATGCCGTGATGGGTAAGTCGTTCAACGACGCTCGGGTAGAGAGCCTGTTCTACCTGCCGCCGGAGATCTTCCAGAACTCCGACTTCCAATTCGGGTTGAGCCTGATGGTGTCGCCGGACGGAAAGGCCGCGCGGTTCATCATCACCCACGCCATGGATCCGGCGACCGCAGAAGGAATCAAGTCGGTCGATCAGGAGCGCAACGCGGCCAAGGAGGCACTGAAACTCACCTCGCTGGAGAACGCCGACATCTACCTCGGCGGCACCGCCGCGACATTCAACGACATCGCCACCGGGGCCTGGTATGACCTGCTGATCGCTGCGGTGGCGTCGATCGTGCTGATCTTCATCATCATGGTGATCGTCACCCGCGCTCTTGTCGCCGCGGGAGTCATCGTCGGCACGATCGTGCTGTCGCTGGGCGCGGCGTTCGGATTCTCGACGCTGATCTGGCAGCATCTGGGACATTTCCAGTTGCACTGGGTGGCAACGGAATTCGCGCTGATCGTGTTGCTGGCCGTCGGGTCCGACTACAACCTGATGCTGGTGTCCCGAATCGAGGAAGAGATCGGCGCCGGCCTGAACACCGGGCTCATCCGCGGCGTGGGCGTGACCGGCCCGGTGGTGTCCGCCGCCGGTGTGGTGTTCGCTGTGACGATGGCCGCGATGCTCAGCAGCGACCTGCGGGCGATCGGTCAGTTCGGGTCCACGATCGGCATCGGCCTGATGTTCGACACCTTCGTCGTTCGCACGCTGATCACGCCGTCGATCATGACGTTGATGGGGCGCTGGTTCTGGTGGCCGAAGCGGGTGCGCGTGCGCCCGGCCAGCCAGATGCTTCGGTCCGTCGGTCCGCGCCCGCTGGTTCGCGCTCTGCTGTACCAGCCGCGGTAGGGAGCCGGACGATCGCACCGTCGTCGCAACGGAGGGCACGCTGTTGCGTCACAATGGGGCGTGCAGATCCGGATCGTGGGAACCGAGCTGCCCGGCCGCGATTGTGCGGCGGGCGATAACTTCCCCGGTTACACCAACATTCACGTCGGCGTGCAATCCAAGCGCCCTCGCGACGAGATCGTCGGGTTGCGGCCCGCCGACGTCCCCTCGGCGACATGGGTGCTGGAATGCTCGACGGTCGGAGGCGATTTTCGCGGGCCACAGATCCAGGGCCCGCCGGGTGACCGCTTCCTCTACCTCAGCTGGGGAACCGTCGACGACGACGGTCACTTCACCATGTTCCGTCGAGCGAAGCTGATGCTGGCCCACGTTCCCGCGGAGGTGCTGGCGGCCGCCGCGTCAGGTGCGCTGGTCGGATCCCTTGGTCTCACCGACGCGAAGGGGCATCCGGTGTGCGCCCGGGTGGTGCCGCCGGCCATCCGCTGGAGTAGCCAATGACGGTGCCGATCCCAACCTGACGAGAGAGTCGACGTGGCGAAACCCGAGTACGAAGAGCTGTGGCCACTGGCGCACGCGGAACGCGCGGCGCTCGTCGAGGACCTGGCCGGCCTTCGGGCGGATCAGTGGGAGCAGGACACGCTGTGCGAGGAGTGGACTGTCGAGGACGTCGTCGCGCACCTGACCGCCACGGCGAGCATGACGCAGGGTAAGTGGTTGCGCAGCATGCTCGGCGCCCGCTTCCGGCCGGCCGTGCACAACCGGCGCCGACTGGCCGAGTACCGCGGGGACGACCCGGCTGACACCCTCGACCGATTCCGCGCCGTCATCGACAGCACGGTGTCGCCGTCGTCGCACGTCCCGGCCTACCTCGGCGAGGTCGTTGTCCATGCCCAGGACATTCGCCGACCGCTCGGACTGGACCGCACGCCCAGCGTCGACGCGCTGACACCGGTGGCCGACTTCTTCGCCCGGCGCAACTTCGCCGTGCCGAGCAGCAGCCGGATGGCCGATCTGCAATTGCGGGCCGACGACGGGCCGTTCGTCGCCGGAAGCGGGGCCCTGGTCACCGGGTCGACGCTGGCGCTGGTCATGAGCATGGCCGGCCGAGAAATCTATGTCGACGAGCTCGACGGCCCCGGCGTGCAACTGCTCCGGGCCCGAGCCAAGTCCTGACCCACCACCCGCCCGGCGCACTGCGGGCAATGTGGCGTTACCCGTCAACGCCAGAGGCGGATGCGACATGCTTGCTCCATGGACCACTTCACCAATGACGGGTTGACCTTCGACGTCCGCGATGCCGGACCGGCTGACGGACCTGTCGTGGTGCTGCTGCACGGCTTCCCGCAGCACAACGACAGCTGGGACGCCGTCATCGAGCGGCTCACCGCGCAGGGCTACCGCTGCCTGGCGCCCAACCAGCGCGGCTATTCGGCGGGTGCCCGACCACCGCGCCGCCGCGACTACCGCATCCCCGAACTCGTCGGCGATGTCGGCGCGCTGATCGACCAGAGCGGGGCGCAGCAGGTGCATCTGGTCGGACACGACTGGGGTGCGGCGGTGGCATGGGCCGCGGCCGCCGAGCTGCCCGAACGACTGAAGACCGTCGCGCCGGTCTCCGTTCCGCATCCCGCTGCGTTCCTGAAATCGTTCCTCAACAGCCGGCAGGGTTTGGCGTCCTACTACATGTATCTCTTTCAACTGCCCGGCATCCCGGAGTGGACCTTGTTGCGGCGCAACGGCAGCTTCATGTCGAAATCGCTGCGCCAGGCCGGCCAGACGCCCGCGGTGGCCGAGCGTGACTCGCAGGCCATGCGCGAACCCGGAGCACTGACTGCCGCGATCAACTGGTATCGCGCGATGCCGCTGGCCAGCCCGCGCTCGATCAACCGAAAGGTCTCGGTGCCGACGCTCTACGTGTGGAGCGACCAAGACATCGCCTTGATGCCCAAGGCGGCCTACAACACCGGGCGTTACGTGACCGGTGAATACCGGTTCGAGATCATGCCGGGGGTCTCGCACTGGATTCCCGACGAAGAACCCGACAAGCTCGCCGATCTGCTACTGGAGTGGTTCGCCGCGCACTGACTCAGCCGAGTCGAGACCAGCTGTCGCCCAACACTTTCTCGATCTCCGACCAGGTCTGCTCGACGATTTCCGACACCGGCTGCAGCTCGGTGATCCGCGAGGACACCTGGCCGGTATTGGCGACGCTGGCTTCCATGTCACCGTCGAAATAGAGGTCGGTGATCCGGCCGAGCAGCTGTATCCCCGGCTCGGCGGCGGCGACGCGGGCCGCGAGACCGGTTCGCAGCACCCGCATCGTCGGGTTGCCGGGAAGATCCAGCATCACCGTGCCGTCGTCGCCGGCCGCGATGATCTCGTTCTTGAAGTTGACGTGCACACCGGCTTCGTTGCTGGCGAGCATCCGGGTGCCCATCTGCACTCCCTCGGCGCCGAGCACCACAGCGGCCGCGGCGGACCGCGCGTCGCAGATGCCTCCGGCGGCGATGATCGGCAGATCGACCCGGTCGGCGATCAGCGGGAGCAGGACCAGCGTCGATGCGCCGAGGGTCGACTTGAAGCCGCCGCCCTCGACTCCCTCGACGACCAGTGCGTCGACTCCCGCGTCGACCGCCTTCATCGCGCCTTTCAGCGATCCGACGACATGGATGACGGTCATGCCGCGGTCGTGCAGCCGGGCGGTGAACAGTGCCGGGTCGCCGGCGGAGGTGACGACGTGACGCACCTCGGCGGCCGCCAGTTCGTCGACGATGGACGGGTCGCGTTTCCAGCCCTGGATCATCAGGTTGGCGCCGACCGGCCGGTCGGTGAGGTCGCGCACCCGGCGCAGGTCGGCGCGCCCCTCCGGGGTCAGCGTCTCGATCATTCCCAACCCGCCGCCCTCGGACACGGCGGCGGCGAGCTCGGCCCTGGCGATGTAGGTCATCGGCGCTTGGACGACGGGATACTGCACGCCGAGCAGCGACTGGATGCGGTTGGTCACGCCCTGATTCTCTGCCAGCCCGCCGCACCGCCGTCAACGGCCTCCGCTGCAGTGCCGATACAGCCGCGCGTTAGTGTCTTTTGGTTGGCTTCAGCGAACAAGCCGGCAGAAAAGTTGGGCTATCCATGACTGCGGCAACAGACTCCGCACTGCTCGAAGGGCGGATCGGCCATCACTACACGATGGACGGGACGTATCTGGTCGGCCGGGAGAAGCTGCGCGAATACGCCCGCGCGGTGCAGGACTATCACCCGGCCCACTGGGACGTCGACGCCGCGGCCAAGCTGGGTTACTCCGACCTCGTCGCGCCGCTGACCTTCACCTCGACGCCCGGGATGACCTGTAACCGGCGCATGTTCGAACAGATCGTGGTCGGCTACGACACCTACATGCAGACCGAGGAACTGTTCGAGCAGCACCGCCCGATCGTGGCCGGTGACGAGCTGACCGTCGACGTCGAGCTGACGTCGGTGCGCAGGATGGCCGGCCGGGACCTGATCACCGTGACCAACACCTTCACCGATGCGGCCGGCGAGCGGGTCCACACCCTGCACACCACCGTTGTCGGCGTCACCGCCGCCGATATCGATCCCGCGATCAAGACAGCGGTGCAGGGCGCGATGATGCACGACGTCGACATCTTCGGAGTCGGCGAAGACGACTACCAGAAGACGATCCGCCCCGACGGTGAGATCCGGATCTCCGACGGCGGCCTGACCCGGGATCCGGGCACGGCGTCGTTCGAGGACGTCAACGTCGGCGACGAGTTGCCGGTGCACCGAGCCCGTCTGACGCGTGGTGATCTGGTGAACTACGCCGGGGTGGCGGGTGATGCCAACCCGATTCACTGGGACGAGGACATCGCCAAACTGGCGAACCTGCCCGACGTGATCGCGCACGGCATGCTCACCATGGGTCTGGGCGCCGCATTCGCCTCCAGCTGGACCGGCGACCCCGGCTCGGTCTCCCGCTACGCGGTACGACTGTCGGCGCCCGCGATCGTGTCGGCCCGCGAAGGCTGCGAAATCGAATTCGGCGGCAGAGTCAAGTCTTTGGATCCCGAGACCCGCTCTGGCGTCGTCATCGTCACCGCGAAATCCGCCGGCAAGAAGATCTTCGGGATGGCCACGCTGGGTGTCCGCTTCAGCTGATCGGCTCGAACTCGATGTGCAGGGCGCTGAGGCCCCGCATGATGAAAGTCGGGTCGTAGGTGTAGCTGCGTTGGTCTGCCGTACCGTGCTGCGCTTCGGCGACTCTGAAGTCTGCGGCGCGGTCGAGCAGCCGATTCATCGCGATTCGCGCTTCGGCTCGTGCCAGCGGTGCACCCGGGCATGAGTGCGGCCCGCGGCCGAATGCCACGTGCTCGCGTACGTTGCGCCGGTCGTGGCGGAATTGGTGTGGGTCGTCGAACTTCTCCGGATCGCGATTGCTGGCCCCGGGCAGCAACATGATGATCGTGCCGGCCGCGATGTCCACGTCACCGACCCGAGTGTTGGTGCGCGCCAAGCGGAAATGGCTCTTCACCGGACTTTCCATTCGGAGGGATTCCTCGAGGAAAGCAGGGATCAGCGACCGATCTTCACGCAGCTTCTGCTGTATGTCGGGGCGCTCGCTCATTACCCGCATACCGGTGCTGAGCAGTTTCGTCGTGGTTTCCATACCGGCCGCGAAAAGAAAGGTCGCCAGCTTCACCACTTCTTCGACGTCCGGAGTCGAGCCATCGGGGTACGTCGCCGCGGCGAGTTCAGTCAGCACGTCCTCACGCGGCTCGCGTCGGCGATCGGTGATGTACGAGCGGAACTTCTCGTCCAGCCACATCAGCGGGTTGTGGGCGACCGTGTCGCTGTTGCCCACTTCGCCGACGTGCTCGTTTCCGAGCACAGTCCGGAATTCGCGGTGATCCTCGACCGGGACACCCAGCAGGTCGGCGATGACGAGCATCGACAGCGGTTTGGCGAAGTCTTCCATGAATTCGCACGACCCTCGCCCGAGGAATTTGTCGATCTGCTCGTCGGCCAGGCGCCACATGAATTCTTCGTTCTCGCTGAGCCGCTTCGGTGTGATCAGCTTGCTCAGCAGACCGCGGGTCTTGGCATGGTCTTCGGCGTCCATGGTCACCACGTGTTCGGCCATCGGAATCGCGGCCCGGTGTGCGGCGATCAGGTCGCTGATGTCGTCGCCTTGCGGGGTGAAGGGCAGCGGCGGGAACGGCCCGGCCACGGCCACACACGACGAGAATGCCGGGTCTTTGTAGGCGGACAGCGCTTCGGCATGGCCGGTGACGGCGACGACGCCGTGCGGGGTGGCGGGCCGCACCGGACATTGCGACCGCAGATAGTCGAAGTACGGATACGGATCGGGAACCAGGGACTGGTCGGTGAAGTAGTCGACCGACTCGAAATCGCTCACGGCGCCTCCTCAGTCGAACGTGCGCGGACGCAGGCTGGAACAAAGATTTGGTGCGAGTATACGGACTACTTTACGAAGCCTGACGGGGCTCCCCCGGTGAATGCCGTCGATCACCGACGGGGCGACAGATTCGCCCGGGTGTTCGTCGGTCTCGGCGGTAGCGTCGCCAGCACCTCGCGGGCGACGCGATGGCCGGATTCGACTGCGCCCTCGAGATATCCGGGGTGATCGCCGGCGGTCTCGGTGCCCGCCCAGTGGATGTCGCCGACCGGTGTCGACGGCATCGGCAGGAACGCCGCGGAACCCGGATTGGGCACCGCCGTGTACCCACCGCCTGCGTATTGATCTCGGTGCCAAGCTTTTTCATGCCAATCGACGGGTTGCAGAATCTCCGGTCCGATGTGGCGGGCCAGGCTGCCGAGAACGACGCCGCGGCGATCATCTGGGGCGAGACGATCGAGGTCCCGCGCCTCCGGGCCGGCCACCAGGATGCACAGGTGACCCGGCCCGGACGGTGGTGTGGTGTCGAAGACCGCGCGGCCGGGACCGTCCAGCACGACGAATTCGCCGCCTTGTCGCTCCCGCCAGAACGGTTTCTCGTAAACCGCGATCGCCTTGTAGACCGAGCCCATGTACGCGCTCTGTTGGAGGTCGGCCAGAGCTCGCGGAAGCGGCGGATCGTAGGAAATTCGCGCGGCCATCGGGGGCGGCGCGGTGACGATGACTTTCGCAGCGGTGATGTCACCCGCCGACGTCCGCACCACGACGTTGTGATCCGTCTGATGGATCGAGTCGACCCGCCGGCCCTGGCGTACGCGCGGACCGAGTTCGGCGGCAAGACCGTCGAACAGCGACGCGATTCCTTCCACCAGCAGTGAATCCTGGGCGCCGCCTGTGGTGGCCATGGCGGTCCGGAGCCCACCCTGCAGCCGAATCATTTTCGCCATCGCCCGAACGGAGAACCGATCGAGGTCCGCGGTCCACGAGGTCCAGGCAAGGACTTCCAGGAGCCGCCGCACGGTGCGTCCGGGGACTTTCCGCAACCACGACTCGACGGTGCTGTGGTCCCATCGCCGGGGAGTTCCGATCAGGCACACCACCTCGACACCGGCCAGGATGAGCAGCGCTCCGAGGACTGACAGCACCGAGAGTCGCCGGGGCCCGTCGACCAGGACGGGCATCAATCTGGTGTGCATCCTGAACTTCGTCGAGCCGAATTCCTCGGCCAGCGCCGTGATGCGGTGATGGTCGTGGCCGATCCACTGGCCTCCCAGGTCGACCCGTGAACCCAACGAGGTCGTCACACTCATCGCCCGCCCGCCCAGTCGCTCGGCGGCTTCCAGCACCACCACGTCGACACCCTGGCGATGCAGTTCGCGGGCGGCGGTCAAGCCCGCCATCCCGGCACCGATCACCACCACGGTCGCTTCCGGTCGGGCGGGATATGACACCGTGGGCCTCCGATCAAGACGGGCGTGTCACTTATCCTGCCGAACGGTCGTCCCGCCCGGAAGGCGTACCCGGCCGGGTACATTTCGGCAGTGGATCGACGCAGGTTGGCACTGGTGGCACTGTGCGCGCTGATCGCCGTCGTCGGCGGGTGGATGATGACGCGCACCCGGCACTTCGAACCCGTCCCGAGGACAGTGAGCGGACGGGACGAATCGGCCTGCCCGATAGCCACCCTGCCGCACGAGGTGGTTGACACCGTGAAGCGCATCCACTCGGGCGGCCCATTCCCGTTCCCGCGCAGCGACGGCGAGGTGTTCACGAATCGTGAAGGCCATCTGCCTCAGCAGCACCGGGGTTTCTACCACGAGTACACCGTGGTGACGCCGCGTGCCCGGGATCGGTCGACCAGGCGCATCGTCACCGGCGGCACACCGTTGGACCACCCGGGCCAGTACTTCTACACCGGCGACCATTACGACTCGTTCTGTCTGGTCACCGACGCGGGGGCGCAACGATGACGCGCGAGCGGAGTGACACCTCACCCCTGACCTACCGACTCGATGGTCGAAAGATCAAGTCGCCGACAGACTTCTACCGGGAGATCGGCGCCGCCGTCAACGGGCCGGGTGGCTACTTCGGGCGCAACCTGGACGCGCTGGCCGATTGCCTCAGAGGCGGATACGGCACCCCGGAACGCCGGCCTTTTGAATTCGACTGGCAACACAGCGCGCTGTCACGACAGCGACTCGGCGTCGTCGGCCGCACCAAGCAGCCGTTGTTCGATGCGATACGAGATGTCTTCGAGGACAACGGCGTTCCGCTACGTCTGAATTGACGACATCGCCCTGCCGAGCGCCAATGGTCAGGCGTTGCCCTCGACCGCGTTGCGCAGTGCGGTGCCCACAGCTCGCATCCCCGCCAGCGCCCCGTCTCTGAAGTCGTGGCCTGATGCGTCCCAGTTGGCGATCACGGCGTAGGAGTAGAACCTGCCGTCCCGCCCGACTGTTCCGACATCTGCTCGGACACCCGAGTCGGCGCCGGTCTTGTTGCGGATGAACCAGTTTCGATCAGACAACGCATGAGACAGGGGGTCGAGACCGAACGCCGAGCCGACCATCGACAGGTCCACTCCGGTCGCCAGCCAGGCGTTCACCCGCGCTGCCACTGCCGAAGACACCAGCGCGTCGCGGGCCAAACGACTCGTCAGAGACGACAACTCCGATGCCGAGCCGGTCGACAGCATCTCGGGGTCACCCGGCCCGCGGTGATCACGGACGTAGTCGAGAAGCGCAGTCTCGACCAGGCCCAGCGACTCAGCCAGGGCGTGAAGTGCCTGCAAGCCAACCGTTTTCAGTAGAACGTTCGTCGCCACATTGTCGCTGACGCTGGCGATCAGGACGCAGACATCATCGACGGACAGCGCCTCGACCCGAAGATGCTGCCAGAGACCGGAATCGGCGACCAGCAGCTCAGGATCGCGGACCAGTAACGCTGCGCCGCTGAGCTCACCCGCATCGCATTGCCGCGCGGCCTCGATGAGCAGCAGTAGCTTGCCGACGCTCGCCGTCTTCATCGCACGATCGGCGTTGCTGCGGGCTACTTCGTGGCCGGTCGCGTCTCGAAGGGAAATCGACCACTCGATGTCGCTGCTCGCGCCTACGACATCGTCGACGGAAGTCTGGAGCACCTCTGGCCTCGAGGTCGGCGAATGTGGATGCGTCACCCTATCGCGATTCCACCCGCGACCCGGGGCGGCCGGGCAACGCCTGGTCGTCGTGCAACGACAGCGCGGCGAGCACCGCCGCGATACCGGCACACGCCAGAATCGTCACCGCGACCGCGGTCCAGCCGCGGGCGTCGAAAGCGACGCCGCCCAACCAGCCGATGGCGCTGGAACCGCCGTAGTAGAACAGGTTGTACAGCGACGACGCCTGGGCCTTGCCCACCGGCGCAATCTGTCCGGTCCAGCCGGCCGCCGTGGCGTGCGCACCGAAGAATCCGGCCGTGGCGACCACGAGACCAACCAGGACAGCAATCACGTTGGTGCTGAACGTTATTGCGATACCGACCATCATGATCAACTCAGACACTAGAAGGACGCGCTTGCGGCCGAAGCGCGCAGCCTCCGCACCCGCCCGGGACGATGCCCAGGTACCGGCGAGATACGCCAGGAACATCAGGCTGACCACCGAGGGAGCCAGGTGAAAGGGCGCGTTCGTCAGACGAAAACCAAGGAAGTTGTACAGCGCCACGAAACCACCCATCAGCAGGAATCCCTGGGCGAACAGCACGAGTTGCCGGGGCGTGGACAGATTGGCGGCAAGCCGATGTCCAAGACCCCCCTCGGGGTTGGGATCGTGGCGCAGCACCGGGGTGAACCCGCGCGGATCGGGCGCCAGCTTGACGAAGCCCATTGCCGCGAGCCCGCAGATCACCGCAACGGTGAAGACGCCGATGCGCCAGCCCGCCACCTCGGCAATCGGGCTGGACACGATGCGGCCGAGCAATCCGCCGATCGTCGTTCCTCCGACGAAGATGCCGGCCGCCCGTGCGGCGTGCACCGGGTCGACCTCCTCGGTCAGATACGCCACCGCGATGGCGGGCACGCCGCCGACCATCACACCCTCGACGAAGCGTCCGGCGAGCAGTAGGGAGAACGTCGGGGCGAACGGCACCAGCATCCCCACCACCGTGGCGACCGTGACCGAGATCGAGATCGCCTTGACCCGACCGATGCGGTCGGCCAACGCCGACCATGGGATGACACCGATCGCGAGGCCCACCGTGGACGCGGATACCACCAACGCCGCACTTGCGGCGCCGACATCCAGATCTGATGAGATCAGCGGCAATACGGCTTGCGGCGAATACAGCTGCGCGAACGTCGCGACGCCGGCGCAGGCCAGGGCTGCGAGCAGGCGACCGTAGGCGGCGGAGCCTCGCGTATGCCCCACCCAGCCGTGCTCTGCCGGTTGCTCGCTCGCCACACTCTGAACCGTAGGAATCCGCCCGGTGACGTGTCCAATGGATTGGGCATGACGTGGCTCACCGCCGGAGGGCACGCATTCGCCGTCGGTCAGCGCTCCGGGTCAGCGCTTGGCCCGCGGTGCCGGCTCCGGGCCCGTCGCACCGACTCGTCGACGATCCGTTCGGCGACCACGGCCAGTTTCGTGTTCTCTGATTGGCTGATCTTCTTCATCCGGTTGAAGGCGTCCTCCGCGGTTCCCCCGGTCCGGCTTCGCAGGATGCCGATTGCTTGATCGATCACCTGCCGACTGGTCAGCGCGCGTTCCAGATTCTCGGCTCGCTGCTGGGCCGCCACCAACAACTGAGTGTTGTACACCGACACCGCTGCCGGCTGCGCGAACGCCGAGCCCAGCCGCACGGCATGCTCACCGAAGACATCTTTGTCGCGGGCGTAGACGTTGATGGAACCGACAACCTGTGCGTCGATCAGCAACGGCAACGCCAGCGCCGACGCCACTCCCAGCCGAGCCACCCGGGCGCCGAATCGACGCCACCGCTCGTCGCCGCCCAGCGATCCGCTGACCACCGCGCGGCGGGTCTGCATGCAGCTGATGCACGGCCCTTCGTTGAGCGTTTCGTACTGCATGATGTCGATCTCGTGCACCAGTGCCGTGGTCGCCGCCCAGGCCTGAACTCCCATCGTGGCACCGACCGGTTTGATCAGGGTCACTCCGACACCGGTGTCGTCCACACCGGGGATCGCCTCGCCGGCGAACGCCGCCACCTCTCGTAGCACGGCCTCGAGGTCGCGGCCGGCCGCGACCATCGCGGACAGCCCGCGCAGACCGCTCGAGAGATCGACATCGTCGGCCGCCGCCGTTTCGGGATTCAGATCGCCCTCGACAGGCGTCGCACGCTGCGCCTGAGCGTCGAACTCGGCCATCGCCGATCTCCCCTCGAACCTACGGGTCTCGTCGCAGACGACGCACCCTCACCCGCTCGTGAGCGTGACGGTCAGCGATCTCGCAATCGGAGTTGGATTGAAGCAAACCATTTGCTCGTACCGGGCTCAACCTCTTTGGCCGAGCTACTTGTGGATAGCCAGTTCTCGTCCCCGTAATCGGGGGACATCTAGTACCGTGAAGTGCGGCTGGCAAATCAAGCCGGGTCGAGTACGGGTTCCGCCGCCGTCGCACAGCCGCAGGACTCGCAGCGCACCGCGCCGAAACTCGACGTACACGGCGCTTGCCTCGACGCCAAGGGCCACCTTTGAGTACTTCACCGGAATTTCCTGCAGATTCGACATTTCAGGCTGCCGCGCAGGCAGCAGATCGTGGCATCGACCGGCGCCGCCGGCCCTCGCCCGGTACCCCGGATCAATACCTTCACACGCTCCCCGCGGCGGTGCTGCTGAACCGCTTGCCGGTACCCATGCTCGCGATCGGACTCGACGGGGAGGTCGTCTACCACAACCCGGCCTTCGCCACCATGCTCGGACATGGACCCGACGTCACACTGACCGGTTACGGCCTTCCGGCGTTGCTGGACGGGAATTCGGAGATGACGCCGCTGGACAGCGTCGCCGCGTTGCGGAACGCCAACAACGTCATCGTCGAGTGGCACCACGCGGAAGGTTTCCCGGTCCGAAGCGTCATATCCGAATCGCTTTTCTTACGCGCCAACGACGAGATTCTGCTGTTCGGCGTCGTCGACCTCACCGAATTGATGTGGATGTATCCCCCGGAGTCACTCTGAGGCCTCGCTCGGTCGCCTTGCGCGCGACTCCATCGGTACCTGGGTGGGTACCCTTCCCCGGACATCAACGAGGAGGCCGTCGAATGGCACGAATCCTGACGGTGTCGGACACCGTCGACATCGATGCGGACGCAGACAAGCTCTACACGCTCATCAGTGATCCGACGCGGATGCCGAGGTGGAGTCCGGAGAATCGGGGAGCGACGGTTCTGAATCCGGCGGATGACGGCGCAGCTTTCGTCGGCATGACATTCGAAGGACGCAACAAGCGCGGCCGAGCCGCGTGGATCACCCGGTGCACGGTGACCGCTGCCGATCCCGGGCGACGATTCGCCTTCACCGTTCATACGATCGGGATCAAGAAGCCGCGGATTCGCGGGGCGAATGCGTCCTGGGAGTACCGGCTCGAGCCAACTGGACCGGGCCGAACCCGGGTCACCGAGATCTGGAGCGACGACCGGACATCATGGCCCGATCCGCTGGTCGCGGTATTCGATCGGGTGGTCACCTCGGGCAAGACGTTCCCGGAGTTCCAGCGGGTGAACATCCGTCGGACGTTGGACGCCCTGAAAACCGCAGCCGAGGGCGCCGCGTCGTAGGTGCCCGGTTGACCGCTGCCGCGACCGGGTAAGCCTCGCGCATGGTCAAAGCATTCGGTTACCGCAGCAACGGCGGACCTGACGTCCACGAGTTTCTCGAGCTGGAGATGCCGTCACCGCTGCCCGGCGAGCTGCTCGTCGAAGTTCGCAGCGCGGGCGTCAACCCCGTCGACTGGAAGATCCGATCCGGAATGATGGGCGAGGCGAGCGCCGCTGACCTGCCGGCTGTTCTCGGCTCCGAGGTCTCGGGGGTGGTTCGCGAAGTCGGCAAGGACGTCGAGGGTTTCGCCGAGAACGACGAGGTGTTCGGCTCGGTCGCGCCCGGCTCGGGTGGCTACACGGAGTTCACGCTCGTGACGGCAAATGCCGCCGCCCACAAGCCAACTCACGTATCCTTCAACGACGCCGCCACGCTGCCAGTGGCGGGCGCCACCGCCTACGACGGCGTGACGCAGTTGGGTCTGAAGGAAGGCCAGACGCTTCTCATCAACGGCGTCGGCGGTGGCGTTGGAGTCGCCGCAGCGCAAATTGCCCGCGACTTCGGAATCAATGTCATCGGTACCGCGAGCGAGGACAAGCGGGCGCTGGTCGAGTCATTGGGCGCCACCCTGGTGCCCTACGGCGATGGTGTGGAGCAGCGCATTCGGCAGATCCTGCCCGACGGTGTCGACGGAATCCTCGACCTGGCCGGCGGCGACGGTCTCCGTGCGGTTGCCGGCCTGCTCGCCGACCGCGGCAAACTGATCAGCGCCGGAGATCCCGGAGTGGGCGAGCTCGGCGGACATTTCATCGAACGCGACAGGACCTCGCGCGTGCTCGAGATCGTCGGAGCCATGGTCGCGGACGGCAAATTGGACCCACATGTCGAAGACGTCCGGCCACTCGACGAGGCCGCCGACGCGCTTGCAGCTGTCGAGATCGGCCACGCGCGAGGCAAAGTCGTCATCGAAGTGAGCGGAGCATCGTGACCGTCGATGTCGTCGACGCGGGGCCACGCCGGATCAGCCGATCGGTCGAGGTCGCCGCTCCGGCCGCGGAGTTGTTCGCGATGGCCGTCGACCCTCGCCGCCACCACGAACTCGACGGATCCGGCACTGTCGGTGACAACATCGACGCACCGGCGGAATTGACTGTGGGATCGAAGTTTTCGACTCACATGAAGGTTCTGCGTGTTCCGTACCGCATCACCAGTAGGGTGACCGCCGTCAAGCCGAACGAACTCGTCGAATGGCGTCACCCCGTCGGTCACCACTGGCGATGGGAATTCGAAGCGCTGTCACCGACGGCGACCAGGGTCACCGAAACGTTCGACTATCACGACGCCGGCACGATCAAGAACGCGATCGGCTACTACCACCTGATCGGCGCCACCAGGTTCAACGTGACCGGGATCGAGTCCACACTGACCAAACTCCACGACCGATACGCGGAGTAGCGCGCCACCTCGGCTACAAACCGATGTAGACCGCCTTGGTGTTGAAGTACGCTTCGATGCCCTTGCGGCCGCGCTCTCCGCCCCAACCCGACTGCTTGTGGCCGCTGATCGGCATCGAGGGGTCGGCTGCCAGCGACGAATTGACCCAGATCTGGCCCGCGTGAAGCTCATTCACGACGCGATGGGCGCGGGAGAGGTTCTCGGTCCAGATCGAGCCGGCCAGCCCGTAGTGGGTGTCGTTGGCCGCGGCCAGCACCTCGTCCTCGTCGTCGAACGGAATGACGCACCCGACCGGCCCGAAGATCTCCTCCTTGATGAGCCGCATGTCCGGCGTGGTGTCGGTGACGATGGTGGCCTCGTAGAAATAACCTTTGCGGTCCATCGGCTGACCGCCGGTGATCACCTTCGCGCCACCGGCGACGCCGTCGTTCACGATTCCCTCCACACGGGTGCGCTGCTTGTCGCTGATCAACGGTCCCAGAACCGAATTGGGGTCCTCGCTGCCGCCCATCGGCAACATCTTGGCGAAGGCGGCGAGACCGTCCACCACGTGGTCGTAGATGCCGCGCTGGACGTAGATGCGGGAGGTGCACGAACAGTTCTGCCCGGAGCCCGCCAGCAGGCCCATGCCGGCGCCCATGATCGCCTTGTCGAGGTTGGCGTCGTCGAACATGATCAACGGCGACTTCCCGCCCAGCTCGAGGGTGAGTCGCTTGAGATTGCCCGCGGCCGCCTTGACGATCAGTCGCCCCACCTCAGTCGAGCCGGTGAAGGAGATCTTGTCGACGTCCGGGTGGGCCGTGAGTGCCGCACCCGTGGTCTCGCCGTACCCGGTGATCACGTTCAGCACGCCGTCGGGCAGGCCGGCCTCGCGGAAGATCTCCTCCAGCTTCAGCGCGGTGAGCGGTGTCTCCTCGGCCGGCTTCAGAACGGCGCTGCACCCCGCGGCGAGGGCCGGCGCCACCTTCAGCATCGCCACGAAGAACGGTCCGTTCCAGGGGATGATCAGGCCGACCACGCCGACGGGCTCCAGCTGGGTGAAGGTGTGGTAGGTCTCCCAGGTGCCGAGCAGGCCGTCGGAAACGAGGTTTGCCGATTCGCCGTGGATCTTTCCCACCCACCCGGCGTAGTACTTCAGCATGTCGACCGACACCGGAATGATGTGCTTGGCCGCGTTGGTGTTCATGCCGTTGTCTTGAGCCTCGAGCGCGGCGAGCTCGTCCGCGCGTTCCTCGATGATGCGCGCGGCACGGAACAACACGTTCGCGCGGTGCGTGGCCGGCGCCTTGCGCCACACGCCCGATTCGAAGGTCTCACGAGCCCGGGCCACCGCCGCGTCGACGGCCGCCTGGTCGGAGTCCGGCACCTCCGCGATCTGCTCCTCGTTGGACGGGTTGAAGACCGCAATGGCGTTACTCAATGTCCTTCATCCTTTCGCGAGGCCCTACCAGCAGAACAACCTACTCTATTAATTTAGAGTCGTATATGCCGATGCGGAACGGCACAATCGGGACCGGACGACGAGTCGTGGGCGCGCGCAGTTGCGCCCGATGTGTCACGCAGGAAATGCCCAGCGAGACAATGGATTTCGGTGGCGTGACCTAAGCGCTGGGTGCCGGACTCGGCGGGGTGGCCCCCAGCGCCGCCTCTACCGTCGGATAGAGATCCAGAAGGTCGTCGATTCCCAGTAACTGCATCGATTTGACGGTAACCGGGCCCACGGCGACCACCCGGAACTCGATGGACAGTTCCTGGCACTTGCGTTGGGTCTCCATCAGCACGCTCATCCCAGCCGTGGCAAGGAAGGCGACCGCGGTGAGATCGACGATCAATATCGTGGGTCGGCGACGGAAAATGACCCGGATCTGATCGGTCAGCGTCGGCGCGGCGGCCATGTCGACGATGCCATCCGCGGCCAGCACTGTCGCGTCGCCGTCAATACGCTCGACCAGCTTCAGCGGAGAAGTGGTCACGATCGACGACCGATCCCTGCGACGACGCTGTTGTCGCGAAGGCTCGCGATCCGGTCAATGCCATGCACCACGCGCACTCCCTACCGCTTCGTTGCGACGGAACCTAACGTGCGGGCGTCGACCGCGCACCGCTTAGCCGGAATGATTCCCGCCGGAAGCCGTGTTCAAGCGCGACTCGACGGGCGCAGCGGGCAGCACTGCGCCGTTGCCGGCGGGATCCGCCGTCGCGCCATGTGATCCCGCTGCCGCGATCCGGCGACGCCAGACCAGCCGACCGACCGAGAACACGGTGACGATTCCGGCGACCAACACCACGGGCCAGAACAACGCCTGGATCAGCCAGACGCGGCGCTGGATTTTACCGATCTTGATCGATGCCTGCCGTACTCGAGCCACGCGGTCCATGTCCGCCTCCCAGACTTGGTCACCAGGGGCGGCAGCGCGCAACCCGGATTGGATGTACCCAGGCGCCGATTCCGGCAACCCACGAACTAGCCCTGAGGCCGCCGAGTGTCGGCGGCGGCGAGATGCGGGAATGATGGAGCGGTGAGTCTGCATATGGGTCTGGTCCTGCTGCTGGTTGCCGTCGCCGTCATCGTGACGGTGCAGTGGATCGCCGAACGCACCGGCTTGCCCAGCGCGGCGTTGCTGGCACTGGGCGGTATCGCTTACGCGTTTCTACCCGGCCCGAATATCGCTCTTCGTCCCGAGCCCGCGCTGTACTGCATTTTGCCGCCGCTGCTCTACTACGCGGCTCTCGAGTCCTCACTCATCGAGATCCGGCGCAACCTGCGTGCGGTGATCAGTCTGTCCGTGGTGCTCGTGCTGTTGACCGCATGTTCGGTTGGGATTGCGTTCGCCGTGCTGGTCGGCGGCGCAACGTTCGCGGTGGGCACGGCGCTCGGTGCGGCCGTGGCGCCCCCCGACCCGGTGGCAGCCCTCGCTGTTGCGCGTCGGGTCGGCCTGCCGTCGAACATCATCACCCTGATCGAGGGCGAAGGCCTGCTCAACGACGCGACGGCACTGACCACTTTGTCCGTGGCAATCGCGGTGGCCAGCGGCGGTGGTTTCTCCGCGCCGTCGGCGGCCGGAACATTCGTGTTGGCCGCCGTCGGCGGATTCGCGGTGGGAGTGGCGATCGCTGTGCTGCGACGTCTCGTCGGCCGCTGGACGTCCGACATCTTGACTGCCAACGCCGTGTCGCTGGCCACACCGTTCGTGGCCTACCTGTTGGCCGAGGAGGTATCGGCCTCGGGCGTGCTGGCAGTGGTCGTGTGCGGACTGATCGTAGGCCACGATCTGCCCCGATCGGAGTCCGGCGCGAGCCGCCTGCAAACACGGGCCGTCTGGCGCCTGGTCAACTTCCTGCTCGAAGGCTTCGTCTTTTTGCTCATCGGCCAGCAGCTCCCCCGGATCCTCGACGGATTGCACGCCTTCCCGGTGTCGACCATCGTGCTGGCTGTGGGTATCACCGTCGCGGTGGTGCTCGTGGTGCGTCCGCTGTGGTTGCTGGTCACCCAGATGCTGCCGCGCGCGCTGCACACCCGTCTCGGCGATGTCTCCGGCGCGGACCTCGACGACTCCCCCGCTTCCGGCCCTACCCGGGCCCCGGTCGATCGCGACTCGCAGCGGCTCAACGGCCGGGAGGTCTTCGTGCTGAGTTGGGCCGGCACCCGCGGCGTCGTGAGTCTGGCCGCGATCTTCACGGTGCCGCTGGTGACCGCGGACGGGACACCGTTTCCCTGCCGAGATCTGCTGCTGTTCTGCACTTTCGTGGTCGTTCTCGTCACGCTGATCGGACAGGGGCTCACCTTCGCCCCACTGGCCCGCGCCCTGGGTATTCGGGCCAAGCCCGCCGACGAGTCGCGACTTCGTAAACTCGCCGGCGTCGCCGCGATCCGGGCCGCGATCGAACGCATGGACGCGCTCAGTCAGCAGAGCCACGACGCCATCGAGTGCCAGGCCATCGACACCGTCCGCGCGCAACTCTCGGCTCGTCTCACGTCTCGACAACAACAGCTCGACGCGTTCGAGGTGTCGGACCACGACGATGTCCCCGTGTTTCCCCAGGATGAGGCGCTGCTCGAGATGCGCCGGGCGGCCATCGATGCCCAGCGCAACGAACTCGTCCGCTGGCGCGACGCCGGCATGCTTCCCGATCAAGGTCTCCGTGCGCTCGGGAGGGCGCTGGACCACGAAGAGGGCATGCTGGCGTTCAGCAGGCCTTGAACCCCCCGCGGGTCGATAGACCGCGGAAAGTGGCCGGGCAAACCCAACGACTGCAACAATTGCGATATGTCTCGTTCGGAAGAAGAAGCACCCGGGGCGGCCGCCGGCGATCTGGCGTTACTCGCGGAACTGGACGGCCTGAGGGCGCTGGGCGACAAGGAGTTCGACGCGCTGCACGTGCTCTGCCGGGCGTTGCACGTCGAGGAGGCTGACCTCGAGGGCACTCTGATCGCGATTCTCACCGCGGCGACGGCGGCCATCAATGGCGCCGACGAAGCAGGGCTCAATCTGTACGCAGGTGGCCGGTTCGAACCCCAGGCGACCATCGGGAAGGCGCCTCCGCAATTGGACGCGCTTCAGCAACGCACCAGGCGGGGACCGTGCATCGACGCTTCCCGCAAGCAGGCAAGCATTCATGTCGACGACCTCGCAGTCGACCGGCGCTGGCCCGAATTCGCCGCGGCGGCGCTGGAGTTGGGAATTCACTCGATGTTGTGTGTCCCGTTGTGGGTCGATGACCGTCGGCTGGGTTCGTTGAGCCTTTATGCACGCTCACCCATTGCATTCGACGACTCCGCGAAACGGCTCGCCGATCTGTATGCGACACACGGCGCCCTGGCTCTGCTCGAAGCCCAGCGTGCCAACCAGTTGCAGCGCGCGATCGCCAGCCGCGACGTCATCGGTCAGGCGAAGGGCGTTCTCATGGAACGCCACCGCGTCACCGCCGACCAGGCGTTCGCCCTGCTCAAGGGCGCTTCGCAACGGCTGAACATGAAAGTTGCCGAAATCGCCGAAGGTGTGGCGACCACCGGCGATCTGCCACCGATGGAAAACGCAAGCTCGGACGGGTAGCCGGCTCTTCCTCCTGCCATCTCCCCCAAAAGCACACGTTACCAACACTTTTGGGCCAAACGGGTGGCAGTCCTATGCGCGCTGATCCTTGCTGTACGCACCGGCATTGCGATTGGATCGGGGCCGAGTGGGTACCTAAGGTGCAGTTGAAACGCACCACGCCAGCCCCGCGGGTGACCAGCGCCGATCTCCGGAGCCGCTCGATGCCATCCGCACGTCCCTTCTCCCACCGCGAGAACGGCACCGACGAGCCCACCTGGCTTCTCGATTCCCGGTGGGACGACGTTCCTCGGTTGGGTCTCGACTCCATCCTTCAGCGATATCCGCATGTCGTACTGCTGGCGCCCCACCCTGATGACGAAACACTGGCCTTGGGCGGCACGTTGGCCGACCTGGCCGACAGCGCGGCAACGGTGACAGTCGTGATCGCCACCCACGGCGGTAGCGGACCCGGTTCCACCGAGCGTCGCGTCGAAGCGGAACGCGCCACCACGGTCTTGGGTGCGCATATCAAGACGGTGTGGTGGAACCTGACCGACGGGGATCTGCCCAATGCTGTCGGCGAGATGGGCGAGCGGCTGTTGGAACTCGTGGACGCGCAGACCCTGTTGTTCGCGCCGGTCGAGTGTGACGGTCACTCGGACCACGAGGCGCTGGCCGCTGCCGCTGAAGCGGTGGCGCGCGACCGCGATGCAGCGTTGCTGCACTACCCGGTCTGGCTCTGGCATTGGGCGACGCCTGACGATATCGACTGGGCGCGCATGCGCGTCACAGCGCCTTCGCTGCGAGCGCTGATCGCCAAATCCGCCGCAATCGATTGCTACACAAGCCAACTCACTTCAGGCGACGGATTTCCCGTGATCGGATCGGCGGTCTCGGCCCGAGCCAACCGAGTGATGGAGACCGTCCTGCTACCGCTACCGCCTGAGCTCGCCTCACGCGTTGCCGACGATGTCGAGTCGCATCGCTCGCGGGCGCAGATAGCCGAGCCATTCGACACAATGATCGACGACGGTACGAATGACCCGTGGCAGCTCGACGGATCAGAATACGAAAAGCGGCGCGTCGAGCTCACTCTCGCCTGCCTGGGTCGCCAGTACTACTCAAGGGTCTTGGAAATCGGTTGCGCCACTGGGCAAATCTCGGCCCGGCTCCGCGAGCGCGCCGGTCACGTCACTGGGATGGATGCCAGCGCAAGGGCCCTCGGCATCGCTCGCGCCCGAACCGAAGATGTCGACTGGCTCCTTGGCGCCGCCCCATCCGACATTCCCGCTTCGGAGTTCGACCTGATCGTGCTGTCCGAGGTCACGTACTTCCTCGACGGTCCCGAACTCTTGGCGACGCTTCGCGCGGTACGGCGTCAACTGCGCCCGCGCGGGGAGATAGTGATCGCCAACTGGTCTGCACCCACCGAGAACATCCCACTCGACGGACCCACCGTTCACACCCAAGCGGCCGCGGTATTCGACTTACCGTTACGGGCCCGGTATCACGACGCCGATCTCACGATTCAGGTATGGGGTGAACCGCGCTCGGTATACCGCGAATGCGCAGACACGACATAACAACCGCCGCATGGTCACCTGCGGCATTGGCCGAGCGGGAACACACATCTACACATGAATAATGCTGGCCACCAGATGATTCCGGTGACCAGCATCAAACAACGAGCACTAGCTCTTGAAGGCGTCCTTCACCTTTTCGCCGGCATCCTTCAGGCTCGACTTGGCCTGATCGATCTTGCCTTCGTTCTTGGTGCTGTCATCGCCGGTCACCTTGCCGACGGCCTCTTTGGCCTTGCCGCCCAGGTCTTCGATTTTGTTGCTTGCTTTGTCTTCGGCGCCCATCTCATCGCCTCCTTCAGAGTCTTCTGGATGATGGTCCGTCTGGTGTACCCCGCGCCGGGCGACCCTAAAACCGGATCCGCCCCGGGGGCAGAGCCTCGCGCCCCACGAATCAAATCGTTCGGTGCTGGCTACTCAACACTCGAGCACCGAGACCCTGCCTTATCCGTCATACCCGCTGGGCGCAGGAAATATCAGATTCGTTCGCTCGGCTTGCCGGATGCCCGCCCGACCCAGACGGTTTGTCTTCATGGGGATGCAACTTTGCGCGGGCGGCCCGCAACGTCGCGGGTGATCAAGCCTTCTCGTTCGAAATCGGCCAACCAACCCTGCATCGGCCACCAGCCCCAACGCCGGTGGAAGATACGGGCGTTGCGCACAATGTCCTCGACGTGCTGGACGGGCGGGTCGGTGGTCGGGTGGTACTGGTGCAGGGCATGCGCGCCCCCCACCCATCGCATCGAGATTCCCTGCGCTGCAGCACATTGCGCGAAGTCAGTGTCTTCTCCTCCGTAGCCGCGGTACCGCTCGCAGAAGCCACCGATCTTGGTCCAGGTGGCCGCGGTGACCGCGAACGACAGGGACCAGAACAAGGCGTAGTCCGTCGTGACCACGATCTGGTCATCGGGCGGGTTCGGGCGCGCCGGGTGGGGGTCGACCTGCGCCCTCAGGTCGTCGAGTAGATAGCCGCCCGGCCCCGGAGGGGGTAGATAGGTCACCGGCCCGCACAGCAGTGCGTCGACGCCTCGCTGCTGCTCGGCTGCTTCGTGGTACCGCGCGATCAACTCGGTGTCGGGGATGCAATCGACGTCGAGGAATACCAGCAACTCCGCGGACATGGCGAGTGCCGCCGCCGCTCCCCGATTGCGACCGTAGGCAACCGGAAGGGGCTCAGCCACTTCCACATCGACGACCGTCGCCGATGAGCCCTCGTCGGCGACGATGTCAGCGACGTGCAGATCGTCGAGTGCGACGATGACGTGCAGGTCGGGGCGCCTGGTACTGCGCGCCAACCCCTCGAGCTGGCAACGTAAATGGGGTCCCCGCCCCCGGACGACAGTGATGACCGCGGTCTTCACGACGCGCTCGCCAGCGCGCAGCGTCGCACGGTTGCGTCGATCGCCTGGGCCGCGCGCGACGCCGCGCCCGATACCTCCCAGCGTGACCACTTCTCCGGATCGCTCGCCCCGGCATGCGCGATCAGGCCGGGCCACGCACGAACATCCGGCCACTGGCGCGCCACGGTCGCAAGTCGGTGGCGGCGCAACACCGTTGCCGTTGCCGGCTGTTCGTCGTACGGCCGCGGCTGGGCGATCACCACGGTCCGACGTCGCGCGGCTGCGACGTCGGCGACGGCACTTTGTCCCGCATGGGTTATGACGATGTCGGCGGCGCAGATCTGCGGCCAGGGGTCTTCGACCCACGTGTTGTCTGCTCCGCCGATCGCGGTCCAGGTCGTCCCGGGACAGGCCGCCGCGCACTCGTCGAGCTGGCTTCCCAGACAGGCGCCCGCTCCGGAGAGGACCAGCACCCGGGCGCCGGACGAGGCGCCGGCATCGTCGGGCGGGCCTGCCGGTGGACACGACCGTCCGTCATACCGGCTGATCCCGCCCACGAAACTCGTCTTGTCCGCATGAGGTCGAAGCCACGGCGGAAGGTACAGCTCCCGCGGCCACGCCGCGATGATGTGGTCGGCGAGTCGATGTACCAGCGCGTGGGGAGCGTCGAAACGCTTCCCCGGCAACGCCACAACAATAACGGGCACGCCCAGCAACCGCACCAACGTCGCGATCTCCACGGAGATGTCGGTCACGACTGCAGCCGGACGGGCTGCGTCGATCCAGTCTGATATCGCATTCATCCGCTTCCGGAAACCGTTGTGATGGTGGGGCGCCCAGTGCAAAGCTCCGTGCGCGGTCGGTTCCATCACCCGGTCTTCATCGTCGTCACGCGGTAGCTTCACGACTGCGGCGAACGGGTGCGGCTCGGGAATGTCCATGGAACTCAGCGCCGTCGTTGGGCACTGCAACTGTTCGCAGACGCTGATCGCTCGGGCCAGATGACCGAAGCCCTGGTGATGGATGTAATAGCCAATCATGTCTTTCCTCAGGATGTTCGAGCATTCTTCGATAGAGACTCACGTAGGCCGAAACCATCGCCTCCGACGAGCAATGGCGCAGCGCGTGATCCCGCACCGTGGGCCGTGCAAGCCGGATGGCATCTGGAATCGCGGCCGCCATTGCTGCGGCATCACCAGGAGCTACCAGCCGCCCCGACTGTGGCGCAACGAGTTCCGGTATACCTCCGCGCGCAAAGGCCACGACAGGAGTGCCGCAACACATCGCCTCGGCTACGACGAGGCCGTACGGTTCGTCCCACATCGGGGTCACCAATACCGCGCTGGCCCGGCCGATCACCGTGGCCAGTTGGCCTTGGTCGAGATGACCGGCGTAGCGAATGTTCTCGCTCAGGTGCGGCTTGACCTGATCGTCGAAGTACTGGGGGTCGGAGATCGGTCCGACGAGTGTGAGGGACCGGCCGGCACGGCGGGCCGCCGCGATCGCGAGATGCGGCGCCTTCTCCCCGGTGATCCGCCCAAACCACAGCAATGCCCCGCCCCCGCTCCCCAACGGCCACCGGTCGGGGTCGATTCCGTTGGGCACGACCGTCATCTGCGGAATGGCGTCGCGCCACAGTTCTGCGGTATGTGCCGACACCGCGGCGAATCGGGTGCCGACCCCACCGGAGGCGTCGATCGCCGATTCCAACCAGGGTGTCGGCGGGGTGTGCACCGTCGTCAGCATCGGGATGGACAGCATGGACGCCATCGCAACCGGAAGGTAATGCAGGCTGTGATTGTGGATGATGTCGAAATCACCTCGACCTGCGCCGGCTAGCTGCATCATCAGCGTCAGGTAGGCGTGGTGGTCTGCCATGAATGCTTCGGGTGACATTGACGCATCAGCTCGGGCCGACTCCGTGAACACGAGATGCCGCACGGCCAGGGTGCGGCAGTCGAGGTCGCGGTCCGAGCCCGGGGCGGCGAACACCGACACCTCGTGGCCGAGCCCGGCGAGCGCTCGCGACAGATGCCAGACGTGCGCTTCCAAGCCGCCCGCGAACGGCTGGCTGATGGGAAAGCGGCTCGACGCGATCAACGCTATTCGGAGCTGAGCAGTCATGGCAGTACGTCCTCGTACAGACGTCCGTGCGCCGTCGCAAGTTCGGCTCGTTCGGCGCGCCGCGCGGGCCAACTCGCGCGCGGAGGGGGTTGGTCCGTCGCCCAGTGCCGGTAGGCGTCGTCAACCGCACGTCGCAGGGACTCTGCGTCAAAGCTGTCGACCGTGAAATCGTATACGCCGCAGGGCTTTTGCTGGTCATAGAATCCGCAGCTCGGAGCGATGACAGCAGTGCCGAGATCGAAGCAGGCTTCTATCCACCCCGAATGGGTGCCGAACCGGTAGGGCAATACCGACACCGAGAGCGACTCCAGGTACTCCCAGAGTTCGTCGTCCGAGAAGTAGGGGTGCACACGGACGTGTACCTGCTCGCGTCGGTCATATCTCAGCAGAGCCTCGCCGGAACGCGGCGCGAACCAGTAATTGCCGGGATCGAAGATTTCGTCGTGGACGTCGATCTGGAGGACGGCCCGCGGTAGCCGCGTCACGATGTCGGCCAGCGCTTCGACGACGGGGAGGGGATCCATATTGGCGCGAAGGCTTTTCGTGTGTAGCCCGACGACGAATTGGGTGGTTGTCCGCCGGACCCGGCCGATGTGCTCCGGTTCGAGGACATGCGGGTGTGGCAGTACGTGGCAGGCGCGACCCCAGCGGCGCCGAATCTCTTCGGCGGCACCCGCGGTCAGGGTGATCAGTTCGTCGGCGGCTGTGACGAGCACGTCCTGCAGCACGGCGTGCGCCTCGGGGTCGGGGTGGTGAGGGTTGCGCAGGTCGTGGACGGTGTACAACAGCGGCTTACCGTGCTCCTTCAGTTCCTGCATCACGTCGGCGAGCGCACCGGGCTCTACGGCATCGAACCCGAAATGCACATGGAACACGTCGAATCGAGCATGGTTGGCCGTCACCCATCCGGGCTCCAGCATCACCGGGGGCCACCAACCCCAGGGCACGGTTCGACCATCTTTTGGCACCGGATCCCGCAGCCGCACTACATCATTGGCACCGGCTGGATCATTGGCACCGGCTGGGTCGGACAAGTGGCGAACATAGACGTGCGACGCCGGCACGGAAGCAACACGCAACGACTGTCTCCTTCAGCAAGAATGATCGCGATGACGACGCGCGGGCGATCGTGACCCTGGCTTCCGCGTATCGATTCCTTGGGCTGAAGAATGCGTCGTCCCTTTAATACCCCGCGTCGACTCACATCAACCAGAGCTTCGTGACAAGCCTCGGGCCGCCGCCCTGGCCGGAGCTTTCTGCCGGACGGACTGTCAGTCCGTATCGTCGATGTCAGCTGATGACGACCACCCCGATCTCCCCTTTGCCGCCCGACCTCCCCAGCGGCCACGCCATGACATCGTGGGCACCGGCGCGGGTGTTGGTGACCCGATCGGCCTTCGAGTTACCCCATGGCGCAAACATTGTCGTCCGATGCGAAGCCGCCGGGGTCGCCGATATCGACGTGCTGCCGGGCGACCGGCTACCACCGTTGCGCGCCGACAACGATCGCGCCGCCTACGCCCTGGCCAAGCGCACGCTCGCCGTGGTCGTCGCGCCGCCCAGCAAGCGTCGCCTCCAGCCCATTCCACCGAGCGCGGACTGGCGCATCGATCTCGCCCAGGGTTGCCCCGCGCACTGTCAGTACTGCTACCTGGCCGGGTCGCTGTCCGGGCCGCCGATCACCCGCGTCTACGCGAACCTGCCCGAGATACTCGCGGAGATGGACGACCACGTCGGCCGCGGAACGATCACTTCGGCTTCGATCGAAAGAGCCGAGGAGGGAACCACATTCGAGGCGTCGTGCTACACCGATCCATTGGCCTTGGAGCAAGTCACCGGATCGTTGTCGGCGACGATCACGCACGTCGGCACCCATGATTGGCCGACGCCGGTCGGCCTTCGGTTCACCACCAAATTCGATGATGTCGCACCGCTGCTCGACCTGCCGCACGCCGGCCGCACCCGGGTGCGAATGTCGGTCAACGCCGACCAGGTAGCCAGACGGTTCGAGGGCGGCACCGCTCGCCTGCCGCGACGGATCGCGGCGCTTCAGAAGCTGGCGATCGCCGGGTACCCCATTGGTCTCACCATCGCCCCGATCATGCCGATCCCACACTGGCGTGCCGGCTATCGCGCTCTACTGCAGCAAGTCGCGGATGCCGTGGCCGACGTGCCCGACCTCGATCTCACGGTTGAATGCATCACGCACCGCTTCACTCCGGCCAGCAGGGACGTGCTGCTGGGCTGGTATCCGGGGACGAAGCTGGAGATGGACGATTCATCGCGAACCCGCAAGTTCGGAAAGTTCGGCTCGGCGAAGTACGTCTATCCGAAAAATGTCATGTCCGAACTGCGCTCGTGGTTCACGACCGCCCTCGCCGAGGTACTGCCCACGGCACGAACGCTCTACTGGACCTGATCCTCTGCTGGTGGGGTCGGACGACTTGACGTGTTGACAAGTCGGTGGTGAAGGCGTTCCCTGGACTGTGTTGAGTATGCAGCCGGCCTGGGGTCGGTGTCGTAGCCGTCCATCGGCCTTCGGCACGGATTGCTCGTAGCACCGCCGCCCAGTTTCTGACTTGATTCGCACGTCGTGGCAATCGCTGGCGCACAACGCTTTCAGCCCTTGCTCTCGCTTCCGCGCGTCCTGGAACCGTTCGGGTTGTCTGTTCAACCCCGGCGAGTCCCCCGTCAGAACGCACCAGCGACTCGTCTATGCAACGGGCGCCATCACACAGGAGTGGATATGTACCTGCACACCCAGCAGTTCATCAACGAAATAGCCGTCGACGAACCCGATCCGGCCGCTGCGAACGCACTGCAAGAAGGGCTCGGCGGCCAGTTCGGTGAGATGCGGACGATGATGCAGTACCTCTTTCAAAGCATGAACTTTCGCGGCGACGTCGCGTCGAAACCCTTCAAGGACTTACTGCAGGGGGTCGGCACCGAGGAAATCAGTCACGTCGAGCTCATCGGAACCACCATCTCTCGCCTTCTGGACGGCTCACCTGAGTACAAAGGCAAGAAGACCGAGTCGGTCGACGCGCCGGGCGCCAAAGGTGCCACGCCGCTGAAGATCGCGCTGGACACCGGCAACATCCACCACTACTTGGTGGGTGCCCAAGGCGCGCTACCGGTTGACGCTGCCGGCAATCCCTGGAGCGGATCGTATGTCTACAACAGTGGAAACCTCGTCCTCGACCTGCTCTACAACTTGATGCTGGAATCCACTGGCCGCCTGCAGAAGTGCCGCATCTATCAGATGACGGACAACAAGACGGCTCGTTCGACGATCGCTTACCTCATCGTCCGCGACCAGGCGCATGAGAACGCATTCGCGAAGGCTTTGGAAGCGTTGGGAGTGAATTGGGGTTCGGTACTTCCCATTCCGAAGACGAACGCCGAGAAATTTCCGGAGGTCAAGAAGCTGCTCGATCTCGGTCTGCAAAGCATCCAGTACACGTTCAGCGCCGATGACCAGAGCCAGGCGGACCGCCTCTATCGGGGTGCGTCACCGTCGAACGACGGAACAGAGCTCAGCACCGCAGTCATGCCCGAAGGTTTCCCGATGACCATCTCACCGGAGCGGCGCGAAGAGTTCGCACCGGGTCTCGACGCCGGACTGCTCGAACTCATCCAGGCCACTGCTGAAGCTGAAATCGACGCGCTGAAGAATTGAGAAGACGCCGCTGCGGGCTGTACGAGGCGTACCAACGTTTCGGCAGTCCTGCATCGGGTACATCAACCTCACGCGCTGAGTTCTTCTTTGCGTTGCTTCGCTGAGACTAGAACACACTGGTTTGCGAATCCCATTTTCTTCCACATTATCTGGCGTTTCGCCATAGTTCAGGAGCGATCATGCACAAAACCATCGCGATAATCTCAGCAACCGGGGCCCTGTTGTTCGGCGGGGCGGGCGTTGCCGCCGCCGCCGTCAGTTCACCCGTACCGTCGTCGACATCAACCACGTTGGCGGACAACATGAATGGTGACACCGGCCAGCACAATGACAACAGCGGCAAATGGGGCATGTTCGGCCTGCTCGGTTTGTTCGGGCTGGCGGGACTGAAGCGGCGCAACACGGTTGACACCGCCGTGGATGCGGGACCGACCGCGACCCGCGGGCGCGTCTAGTCTTTCGATTTACGCGTGACAGCCCTCGCCGGCCTCGAAGTCCGGCGGGGGCTGTCCTCGCTAATCAGTGATTCCAGGACACATCTGTCCGACGACTGTCAGCGCAATCAGAATCAACTGTCGCCCAACCGGATTCGTACTAAATCAAGGACGGCCGCACTATGACTCAAAACTCCAACCTGGCCGCTCTGACGGCCGCCGGCGTATCCGTATGGCTGGACGACCTGTCTCGAAACCGGTTGGAATCCGGCAACCTCCAAGAGCTCATCGACACCCGGAGCGTGGTGGGCGTCACCACCAATCCGTCGATCTTTCAGGCGGCCCTGTCCCAGGGCGACGCCTACGACGCTCAGATCGCCGAACTGGCCGGGCAGAAGACGGATGCCGAGGCGGCCATACGCGCGGTGACCACGGACGACGTCCGCTCGGCATGCGATCTGCTCACCCCGCAGTGGGACGCATCCGACGGTGTCGACGGCAGAGTTTCCATCGAGGTTGACCCCGGCCTCGCTCATGACGCTGACAAGACGATCAGCCAGGCTGTCGAGTTGTGGAAGATCGTCGACCGGCCAAACCTTTTCATCAAGATTCCGGCGATGGAAGATGGCCTGCCGGCGATCAGCGAGGCTATCGGCCAGGGGATCTCGGTCAATGTGACGCTGATCTTCTCCGTCGAGCGGCACAAACTGGTGATGGACGCCTACCTGGACGGCTTGGAGGCCGCCAAGGCCGCGGGACACGACCTGTCCACGATCCACTCCGTCGCCTCGTTCTTCGTGTCCCGAGTGGACGCCGAAATAGACCGGCGGCTGGACGACATCGGTAGCGACGAAGCCAAGGCCTTGCGCGGCCAGGCAGGGGTGGCCAACGCCCGATTGGCTTATGCCGCATACCAAGAGGTCTTCGATCAGGGCAGCCGCTTCGCTGCGCTCCGGGCCGACGGCGCAAGGGTGCAGCGCCCGCTATGGGCGTCGACCGGGGTCAAGAACGACGACTACTCCGACACGCTGTACGTGACCGAGCTCGTCGCTCCTTACACCGTGAACACCATGCCGGAGGCCACGATAAAGGCCGTCGCCGACCACGCGGCCATCAAGGGCGACACCGTCACCGGAACGTCCGCAGCGGCCCAGACGGTATTCGATTCGCTCGAAGCCCTCGGGATCGACCTGCGTGACGTCTTCCTGAAGCTGGAGAACGAAGGTGTCGAGAAGTTCAAAGAGGCGTGGTCGAAGTTGCTGGCCGCCACCGAAGAGCAGCTCGACTCAGCATCGAAATAGCCGCTGCGCGAAGCGGATCGCGATTCTTCAGGCCCGGGTGAAAGGCTGCCCGGGCCGCGGCCTCAGTGCGAGGCGGTCAGATCCCGGGTGGCCGGACCCTCGAGCAGGGTGCCGTCGGGAGCGAAGCGCGATCCGTGCAGCGGGCATTCCCAGGCGTGGTCGGCGTCGTTCCAGTTCACGATTCCCCCGAGATGTGGGCATACCGGCGAGACACGGTGTTCGACGCCGTCCACCCGACATCTGGCTTCCAGGTGCCAGGGAGGACCGCTGACAACCCCGCCCTCGCTCGCATCAGGGTCGCGACTGACAGTACGTGCCAGCGGAGTTATCCATCCCTTGGTCAAGTTGAACCCGACTTGCAGATTGGACTGCATCGCTGTTCGCAAGCCCGAGAGTTCGTGCGAGCTCCAACTGGCGAAAGCGCTCGACCAGTCCATCCGGCCGCCCAGTATGCGACTCGACAGCGCCAACGCCGCCGCGGGCCCGTTGGTCATGCCCCACTTGTTGAATCCTGTTGCAATCATGATGTTTTCGCTGCCGGGCAGGATCGGCCCGACGTACGGTAGTTCGTCGATCGGCGAGTAGTCCTGGGCAGACCAGAAATGCGTCTGCTCCGCTCCCGGGTAGTGCCGTCGCGTCCAGTCCGCCAGCTCCGCCAGCGCCGTCGAGGGACTCTTCTCCCGACCGACGGTGTGTCCCGCGCCCCCGACGATCAGCCGTTCTCCGTCCGCGACGGGCGCATACCGCACTGAGCGCGTTGGCGAGTCGGTTGAGATCATCATGGGCCGCGTGACATCGCCGGGGACTTTGAAGGCGTAGCAGTATGACCGGCTCGGCTTCACCCGCGCGAAGTATCCGCCCCGGTCGAGGATCGGGATTCCGGTGGCCAACACCAATTGTGCGGTGTTCAACTCCGTTTCCTGTTGCGCGGCGTCGTTCACGCGAACGCGCAAGTTCTCCCCACGGCCCGACACACTGCGCACACGGGTGTGCTCGAGTACCTTCCCGCCGTGGCGGATCAGTTCGACGGCCAGGGCATCCAGGAACGACATCGGATCCATCTGCGCCTGCTCGGGGAGACGAACACCACCGTGGTACGGAAAGGGAACGTCGGCATCGGCTTCCCATGTGGCGGGAAGTCCCACTGCGCGGCACGCATCGAATTCGTCGCGAGCTGTCGGCACACCATCGCTCGACTGCGCGTAGGTGTAGGCATCTTCGCGCTGCAGCGCGACGTCGTTGGTGGCGCAGTAGTTCAGCACCCAGCTCTGACCCTCGCGATTGCCGTCGACGTAGGCGCGAGCGACATCCTCGCTGTGCTTGGCCAGAATCTTCGAAAGATGGCTGCCCTGAAGCAGACTGAACTTGGCGGTGGTGTTTCCGGTGGCGCAGGAACCGACTGTGCGGGCCTCCAGCACCACCACCTCTTTGCCGGCGCGGGCCAGCAGTACCGCGGTCATCAGCCCGGTGATCCCGGCGCCCACGACAATCACGTCGGCTCGACGGCCTACATCTTCCGTCGTACTGGCAGCCCACGGCTGTTCGACTCGGTCGGTTAGCCAAAGAGAAGTCACCCCAAGGTGATACCCCGGCGGCTATACCGGGAAACGGTTTCGGATCACACCATGTGGTGACTCATCGGCGACATGGTCGCGCTGCCAGCCGAGTTCGACGGCGCAACGGCGGCGACCGTGATCTCACAGTCGCCACCGCTCGCTCCAATTCTGCTGCACACCTTGGGAATCACGTTCACTCCGGAGGCGGCCCAAAGAGCTGGAGATCGTTGCCTTCGGAGTCCTTGAACGAGGCGATGCGGCCCCACGGGTGCGTGCTGACCTCGTCGACGAACTCGACACCTGCCTCCGCCAACCGCTCCACTTCGTAAAAGAGATCGCCGTCGGGCTGGAAGGTCAGAACCGCCCCGCCGGTTTGCCCCTTGTGCGTCGACTCGCGGGCGTTCAGCCCGATGGTGACCCCGTTGGCATCCAGTTCCGACCACTCGTCGCCTTCACTCTTCACCGAGAGCCCGAGCGTTTGACCGTAGAACTGAACCGCGCGACGCATGTCCTCGACCGGCAGCCAGATGGTTGCGACACCACTTGCCATGATTACTCCTAGATTTCGTTGTTCGACTCTGCGCGGTTACCCGCAATACCGGCGGCTGTACCGCAAACAATGCAGCGATTTTGCATCGATTGACGTGTCGCCGGCACGCAACGCGGGTAGTCCTTAGACAACAATTGCGGCCCATGCGGGCCGCTGGACGGGGATCCCAATGACGATATTCGACCAAGCCAAGCGCAGGTTCGGCCAGCTGATCGAAAAGTTCAAGGACAAGGCGGCGTCTCACGACACTCGAGAGACCGACGTGGCGTCTGACCCGCACGTCGCGAACTCCCGCGTGGGCAACGACGGAGAGGTCGGATCGTATGTGGGACGCACATTTCCCGACACCCCGTTCGACGTAGGACAAAGCGGCGCGGAGGCGCGGAGCGAAGAGAAGCGGCACCGCGAACAACGCAACCAAGCGACATGATCGCGGTCGGTCGCATACGCGGCCTGGTTTCGTCCTCAACGATTTTCGTTCAACCCGAAGGGACGCGCGGATGACCGCCCGGCAAAACCCGACCGATCACGCTCGGACCACCCATCAGCGCGCCGGTGAGTGGTTCAAGAACTCACGCGATGCAGTGGGATTGTTTCTGCTGGCGGTCGGTGTCGTGGCGCTGGTGATGTGTCTGGCATCCGCGGCCTTGGGCCGTACGGGATGGTCGATTGTGTTGGGAAGCGTTGCCGGCGCAGCCGGTGCTGCCGGTGCCTCGTGGCTGCTCATCGAAGGTCGCCGGGTTCGGCGGGTCGAGGCAAAACGGTCCGTGGCGGAGGCCGGTGAGACGGTACAACCGTTGCAGGGCAAGCACTTCGGCTCCCAGGTATAGGTCGCCGATGCTGGAACGCGGCGATAATTCCGCATTAACAGAGGAGTCGTCGCCGCGTCCGAATCCTCAACGGCCGCTGCTGTGTGCCCTAGGATCGTCGTGGACGGCCGCACAGAGCTTCAGCCGACGCGGAACAAGGATCAGTGAGTCGCTTGAACAGACGCGACAAGAGCACCCGCCGACGTGACGACACGCCCGCGGGTGTGCTTCAAGAATCCGCACCGGCCCGTTATACCGTCCGAGCTGCCGCGCAGCGACTGGGCGTACCCACTGCGACGCTTCGAAGTTGGAGCCACCGCTACGGTGTGGGGCCCATCGGGCATGCGCCCGGTCGACATCGTCTCTACACCGACGCGGACATCTCGGCGCTACGGCACATGAGCAAGTTGATCGGAAAGGGCCTCAATCCGCGCAGCGCCGCGAGCGTCGTCATGCAATCCCTCGTCCCGGAGCCCGCGCAGACGACCGCCCTGCTGACTGCGCTGTTCGCGCTCGAGGAGCTCACCGCGGCTCGTCTCATCGACAGCCACCTAGGGCACTACGGGGTGCTCGAGACGTGGGATCTGCTGATCCGGCCCGCTTTTGCCGAGGTTGCGATGCATCAAGCAAGCGGTGAACGCTGCATCGATGTCGAACACCTGCTGTCGTGGACGGTGATGAGCTGTTTGCAGCGAATTCCCATGCCGCTCAGCGATACCACTGAGGACATTCTGTTGGCATGCGCTGAGAACGACAGCCACACGCTGGCGTTGGAAGCGGTTCGCGCCGCGCTGTCCGAACGCGGTCACGCCGCGTTGATGCTGGGCGCCGCCGTCCCGAACGCCGCGATCCTGGATGCCGTTCAACGCCGCGCCAAGCCGGTCACCGTCGTGCTCTGGGCGCAGACCGAACGGACCGCTGATGTGGCCGTCGTGCGAACGCTTCGAAAGACTCGCACGGCGGTTCTGGCCGCCGGTCCGGGTTGGGCTGGTGTGCGTCTGCCCACTGCTGTGACGCGGTTGCACTCCCTGCAGGAAGCCGTCGAACATTTGACCTCCCCGACCTGACGGTCGGCAGCGGCGCTACGAATGCGGCTCCACCTGGATCGCTATCTCATTTCGACGCAGTAGTGGAAGGGTCCAGGGCGGGTCGTAGAACCATGCGGCGGGCGCGCCGATCGGCTCGAATCCCGTCTCCGTCAACGTCTGCATCAACTGCGCCGTTTCGCGCGCGACGGCCTGCGAGCTCGTGCTGCCCCGGAAACGGCGCACGGCGATGGTCTCCGCCGGGACGGTCACGAGCCGCACGGCCTCATCGTTGGGCTGCGGCAGGCTCTCCAACGACTTTTCCGCCGGCATGAAAAAACGGATCAGCCATTCACCCTCGGCGGTCGCGCTTTCCGCGACAGGTGCTGTCATGGAAATGCTTTCGCCGCGCGCCGGGCCACCCTCCTGCGCCACCGGCGCCGTCATCTCGATTTTCTGACGGGCCTGGTTGCGTCCGAAGATGTAGCCGGCCAGCCGGCGAAATCCGTCGCTTCGCGCGGCAACCTCGTCGGCGACCACGGTCGTCTCCGCGGCGATCCGCTCCCCGTACCGGCGGATCTCCACGCGGGCGGTCAGCTGCTCGGCCGTGTACGCCGGCTCTTCAGTGCCATGGCGAATACCCCCGATCGCACCGGCCGCCCCGATCAACCCGCGCGCCAGGCCTACGAGTTTGTTCACCATGATCCGATCCCCTCGTCGTTGTGTGACGCCCTTACCGCGACGTCCCCCAACTCCACTGTGCACGCGTTCGCCGCTGGGTTACCACCTCACGCGGTGGGGTAGTCACAGCGCAGCCCACGTCGACATGGCCGTCGGCCACTCTTCGAGTCGATGGAAGCGATATGACGAAACCCGAAAAAGAAGACCCACTAGGTCGCGCGGACGAACTCGAGAACATCGTCGATGACCTCGACGACAAGATTGCCGGCGAGCGCGAGGCAGCAGGCGTTCCCGGCAAACCCAGCGACCGGGAAGACGTCGAGGTCCGCGTATCGAAAGACGAACCGCCCGACTGAGCCTGCCGAGCCGGTAGCCCGCGGGTCGATGCGGCCTTGCTGGTCCCGACGGAGGGTCTGCCGGGCCATTGCATAATCTGTCGACGTGGATATCAATGGAGCTAGCGCGATCGTCACTGGCGGCGCGTCAGGAATCGGGGCGGCAACCGCCCGCCAGTTGGCCGCCAAAGGGGCCCGGGTCGTCGTCGCCGACCTCCAGGCCGACAAGGGAGAAGCCCTCGCCCATGAGATCGGTGGCGTGTTCGTGACGGTCGACGTCACCAATACCGACCAGATCATCGATGCGGTCAACACCGCCGCGGACCTCGGCCCGCTGCGCGCCCTGGTCAACTCCGCCGGGATCGGATGGGCCCAGCGGACGATCGGCAAGGACGGCGAGTTCGCGTCGGCGCACAACCTCGATGCTTACAAGAAGGTCCTTGCGATCAACCTCGTCGGCACCTTCGACTGCATCCGTATCGCCGCGACCCAGATGTCCAAGAACGAGTTCACCGAGACCGGTGAGCGTGGCGCGATCGTCAACATGACCAGCGTCGCTGCATTCGACGGACAGATCGGACAGGCCGCCTACTCGTCGTCGAAGGGTGGCGTCGTGGGCTTGACGCTGCCGGTCGCGCGCGACCTGTCAGCCGTCGGTGTCCGCGTGAACACTGTGGCGCCCGGCCTGATCGACACTCCCATTTACGGCGAGGGCGAAGCGTCGGAGGCGTTCAAGGCCAAGCTCGGCGAATCGGTGCTCTTCCCGCACCGGTTGGGCAAGCCGGATGAGTTGGCCTCGATGGTCGTCGAGTTGGTCACCAACTCCTATATGAACGCGGAAGTCGTTCGGGTGGACGGTGGCATCCGGATGCCACCCAAGTAGATCCCGCAAGCAGCAGGGCCCCCGTCCAGGCGGGGGCCCTTTTGCGTGCACACCGGGTCGGCATCCAGAAACCAGGACTATCCTGTGAAGCCCCTGTAGGTTGTCTGCCAGACTCACATCGTGCTCATATGGGGGGCGGGCCCGTGCGGCAACAGGAGTCCTTGGCGACGCAGAATTTCTTGACGCGGATGGCGTCCAGCCCGGCCGGCCTGGTGGTCGAGGGCGCAGCCGGCATCGGCAAGACGACGCTTGCTTGGGAGACCGCTGAAACAGCCACCGCCCAAGGGATTCGAGTTCTCTCGACCTGCGGTTCGCCGACCGAAGTGCGGTACGCCTTCGGGGCCGTGGCTGATCTGCTGAGGGCTGTCGATACCGACGCGTACACGGACCTGCCGGAGGTGCAGAGAACCGGCCTGGAGCGGGTGCTGGCTCTCGAAGGCGACGGCCCACCCACCAATGAGCGCATCGTCGCCGCGGCGTTTCTGTCGGTCGTGCAGCATCCCAGCTTCGCAGGTCCCGTGCTGCTGTTGATCGATGACGCGCAGTGGTTGGACGCGTCGAGTCAGGCCGTGTTGGGCTATACCGCACGCCGTTTGACCGGGCGGGTGGGAATACTTGCCGCGGTCCGCACCGGCGATGCCGGACCGGCGGACCCGCTGTCCTGGCTACGGTTCGCTCGTCCGGATTCCACCGCCCGGATTCGGCTGCGCCCATTGACTTTCGACAACACCCACACACTCATTTCCCGAAGGCTGGGCCACACGCTGCCTCGCCCGGTCGTCACCCGAATACACGAAATATCGGGTGGTAACCCATTTTTCGCGCTGGAGCTGGCCCGTTCTGTCGCTGCCAAACCGTCTCGCGAGGTGGTCGACCTACCCGATTCCCTTGCCAAGCTGGTGCGCCAGCGGATCGGTCGGCCCGGCCGGGAGGTTGCCGCCGTGATGCTGGCCGCGGCCTGCGCGGAGCCGCCCACGGTCGAGAGGCTGAGCAGCGCCGTCGAGCTCACCGCCGATCGCGTGGTCGAAATCATCGATTCGGTCGAATCGTCGGGAGTTGTCGAATTGAAAGGCAACGCGGTGCACTTCTGCCATCCCCTGTTCGCCCGTGGCATCTACACCGGCGCGAGTCCGGCGCAACGCCGGGAGATGCACCGCAAACTCGCGGCGGTCGTCGACGAACCGGAGCTCAAGGCCCGGCACCTCGCGCTGGCCTCGACTACCGGTGACCCGTCCACATTGCAGGCGCTCGACGAGGCCGCCGATGTGACCGCGGCCAAAGGCGCCCCGGCCGTCGCCGCCGAATTACTGGAACTGGCCATCAAACTCGGCGGTGACACCCCGATTCGGCGCTTGCGCGCGGCCGAACAGCATTTCCGGTCTGGCACTCTCCACCAAGCCCGCACTCATGTCCAGTCGACGATCGACGACCTGCCCGCCCACGGCTTCTTACGATGGAGCGCTCTGATGCTTCTCGCCGGGGGCTCGGCCCACGACGAGGGCATGGCCAGTGCCATCGCTTATCTCAACGAAGCCATCGAGGTCGCCGACCAACCCGCACTGACGCTGCATGCTCGCCTACTGCTCGTACCGGCGCTGAATCAGGCCGGCCAGATGAGTGCATGCGTTGAGCACGCCCGAATCGCCGTCGTCGAAGCCGAGCGAATTGGCATCGACAGCCTCCGCAGCCAAGCCTTGGCGATCTGGGTGCTGGTCAGCTTCATGCACGGGCTGGGCTTCGATGAACGATCCCTGCACACTGCGCTGGCATTGGAGGATTCCGACACGCAGGCCGCGGTAACCCTGCGAGCCACTGCGGTCGCTGCACTCACCGCCGCCTGGGCCGGCCGACTCGACGGTGCGCGCGAACAGATGGCCCGAGTACAGCGGCGCGCGGTGCAAAGCGGAACCGAGATCGACATCCTCTGGGCCACTGTCGAATCCGCAAGGATCAACATGTGGATGGGGCGTTTCAGCGCCGCAACCGAACTCATCGACGATGCCATCCAACGTGCTGAGCAAATCGGCGGTCGCCACGTCATGGTCGGCCTGTGGGGGTGTCAGGCGATGATCGCCGCTCATATCGGCGACGAGCGCAAAACTCGCACGGCAGCCCATCAATCGCTCGACAGCGCCCGGGCGACCTCGACCTTCTACCTAGTCCGGCCGCCCATCACCGCCTTGGGATTTCTCGCCGCCTCCCGGGGTGAATACACCGCGGCAGTCACGGTGCTGCAACCACTGATCGAGGCGTTCGACCCGGTGCACGACACCGAAATCGTCATGGGCGGTTGGCTACCCGATGCGGTCGAGGCGCTGACCGCGCTCGGGCGCATTGATGAGGCCGAACCGCTTGTCGCCGCACTCGAACACAACGGCGCACAACACGACCGGCCATGGATGCTCGCGATCGGAGCCCGGGGTCGAAGTCACCTCAACGCCGCGCTGGGCGAACTCGAGGCAGCCGAGGACGCAGCCCGACAAGCGATGGCGCACCATCGGCGGCTGCCGATGCCGTTCGACAACGCCCGGACCCTGCTCTTGCTCGGACAGCTTCGCCGGCGCCGCCGCCGCAAGCAGACAGCCGAGCCGGACCTGCGGGAGGCGTTGCAGACCTTCGAACGACTCGGCACACCGCTGTGGGCCGACCGTGCCCGCGCCGAACTGGCGCGCCTCGCCGGCCCGGTGGATGCCGACATCGGACTCACCACCGCCGAGCGTCACATCGCCGAACGGGCCGCAGCCGGGAAGTCCAACAAACAAATCGCCACTGAGCTGTTCCTTGCGCCGAAAACCGTTGAGCGGCATCTCAGCAACGTGTACCGCAAACTCGGCATCCGATCGCGGGCTGGCCTGTCCGCGGCCCTGCGCCCCGCGTCACCGTAGTGACGGCGTGAGACGCCGCATCAATTCTCGGTGGCTGGAACCCGCTTATCGCGATCGGCTGAGCTTGCCATCCGATCACGGGAGCCGCCAGACCGCCGCACAGCGACAGCGGCCATCGCGATACAGGCCAGCGCCGGGCCGAGTAGTGCATACCCACCAAACTTGGCGCCGGCCAGAATTCCTGCTGCGCCACCGATCAGGAACAGCAGCAACGTCACTCCGAGCGTGGTGGCTTTGAAGCCGTCGATCCCCTGCGTTCGGCTGCGCCCGACGATCAGACCCAAGTCGGTGATTGTCCCGGTGAAATGAGTTGTACGGACCGCCATCTCACGAAAGCTCGACGTGAGCCCATTTTGCAGACCTAGCGCTCCGGCAGCGAACAGCGCCTGGACTGCGGGCGCCTCGACGCCTGAACTGGTGATCAGGTTCTTGACGAAAGTCTCCTCCACGCCCGCTGCGGCGACGAGCAGGAATACCGCCTCCAGACAAAGCACGGCCGCCGCTCGGTTGTCGACCACCTGCCGGGGAGTCGGCAGAGCAACCCCGGCGAGCACTGCTCCGAAGAAGAATCCCGCCAACACGGCGAGCAGCACGTGCCCTTCGTACAGCCAGGGGTTGGCGGTCTTCATACCCAGCTGGGTCGTCAACGCGGTCAGGTTGCCGACCGGCAGCGCGAAGATGAGCAACGCAACAGCGTTGACGAACCCCGCGGTGAGAGCCAGTAGTGCGCTGTACCCGAGCACGATCCGCCGGACGGGCACTTTGTCTTCACTGTCCGGACTCTCCGCTGGCATGCTGGCAGCACTCTCTTTCGACGTCGATTCACGGCCAGCTTAGCGATCGCCGGCTTCGCCAACCGCGCTGCGAGGCCAGGCCGCCGACGCGCCTCGGTGGAACGTTGCCGGATCGAAACCGACCCAGCCAGCGTGGCCTCACCACTAACAGCAGCCACATTGTTAACATCGCGCGATGCAGGATGCGTCGGCGACTGATCGCTTCCGGCGCTCACGCTCAGTTTCGCGGCGTGACGCGCTTCGCTTCGCCACCGCCGCGTCGGCGTTGGCCGGTTTGGGCGTGGCAGCGGTAGGGGCCGGTATCCCCACCGCCAGGGCCGCGGCTCCCACGCTGATCGACTTCGCCATGCATCAGATTCCGGCGCAGGACATTCGGGCTGCCGGCCACTCGGGAGTGGTCAACTACGTCTCGCTGTCGCGGCCCGGATCGTCCTTCGGTGCCAAGCCGATCACCAAGCCCTACGCCGAATCGCTGACGGCCAATGGGTTGGTGATCGTCAGCAACTACCAGTACGGCAAGCCCGGTGGGACGGCGCCGTCGGACTTCACTCGCGGTTTCGCCGGCGGCGTCGCCGATGCCCGCACAGCCGCGCAGTTGCACGCGGCGGCGGGCGGAGGCCAGAGTGCGCCGATCTTCTTCACCGTTGACGACGACATCAATCGCGACACCTGGAACAGGCTGGCGCTGCAGTGGTTTCGCGGAATCAACTCGGTGATCGGAGTTCAACGCACCGGTGTGTACGGCGGTATCAACGTGTGCCAGTGGGCCGCCGCCGACGGTGTCATCGGAAATTCCCGCACTCCCGGCCACCGATGGGCCTGGCAGACCCGGTCCTGGTCGCACGGCCAGGTCGATCCCGCCGCGGTGCTGTACCAACGCATTGTCAGCACCGCGTCGAGCCCGGGGCCCGTGGTCGGCGGTCAGGAGGTCGACGTCAACGACGTCCTGGCCCAGGACTGCGGCCAGTGGAACCTGCATCCCTGAGGATGAGCCGCCTCGACATTGCGTGCGCCATCAAGCGTGGTGGCTCGCCTGTGCGGCGATGAACAACAGGGCCGCGGCGGCGGACTCGACACCGAAGTAAAACCAGTTCGGATAGAACGACGACCGGCCGTCCAGCATCGAGGTCAATCGACCGAAGGCCATGCCGCCCAGCGCCGCTGCCACCGTGACCAGGATGCCTACCCGAAGATCGGCCTTGATCGCTGCGACGCCCAGCACGCCGGCAATTGCCACACCGAAGCCGCCGTACACCGCGCGCACCTCGGCGCGGGCCGTCACCGACCGCAACGCGATGTCGAACGGCGCGACCAGCCGGTTCGGCGCGATGAGTGCGTAGATGCCCATCCCGGCGAAGAACACTGCGACGATGACGGTGACGTTTGTGTCCAGATGGCCCATGGGAGACAACAATGGCAGCGACGGTCGAGTCCGCGCTACCACAAACCTGCTACCCGGCTGTCTGGTTGTGGCCCGGACACGGGCTCTACGCGGGCCCGAGCTTGGAACTCGGCCATCATTCGGGGTCGGTGTGGTGTCTGGTGGTCGGAGTCGATCGCGATCTCACCCTGACGGCAGGCGGTCGGACCGTCGTGGCCCGCACCGCTCTGGTGCCGCCGCGGATGAACCACAAGCTCGACACCCACGGCGGGCGGCTCGTCTCCTGCTACCTCGACCCCTCGTCGGGGCGCGCGGCCACGTGCCGCGACCGGTGCCGCGAATCGGCCAGGGGAATCTTCGTCGACCATTCCGCGCACCGCGACCTCACCACCCTGCCGTCGGACACCGCCGCCGCATGGCAATGGCTCGAGCTCGCCGCGCCTACGTCGGCTCGGACGATGGACCTGCGGATCGTGTCGGCGATGACACGGATCAACGATGCGCCGTCCGAGGCGCCGCCGCTGCGCGAGCTTGCCGCCGAGGCCGGCCTCTCGGAGTCTCGCTTCCTGCATCTGTTCCGGCGTGACGCGGGAACGAGCCTGCGTCGGTACCGGTCCTGGGCGCGACTACTGCGGGTAGGTGCCGCCGTCTCGGCGGGGCGCAGTCTGACCGAAGCCTCCGCCGAGGCGGGCTTCGCCAGTCCCTCACATCTATCCGGCACCTTCAAAGCCACCTTCGGGTTGAGTGCGTCGCAGTTGCTGGCGAGCGGGGCCGCGGTGCATGTCGTAGCGGACTGATTGCGACTTGTTCGCAGCGTGACGCCCGTCCGTTTGAGCTAACGTCGCTCACGGGTAACGGCTACCTGCCAGCGCCAACGGCATTGACCGTCGGGAGGGACCACATGGAGCATCGCCTACCCCGGCGCGCCGGTGCGCGGCTCCTCGATCGCCGGCACCGCGGCACGGCGCTGCTGTTCGCCCTGATGATCCCGGTGGCCGCGGGATGCGCTCCCGCTGTGATGGACGGTCGCGCGGCCTCGATGCTCTACGACCCGGATCGCGTCGGGGGTCTGCAGGCCACGGACGGATTCAGCGGTGTGCGCCCTGATGCGCCCGCACCGACGGGGGTGGTGAAGTCCACCGACGGTGGCGATGTCGATCGCGTTTCCCTGTTGGCAATCAACGACATCCAGGAATTCTGGGCTGCCACTTACCCCCGATTCTTCTCGGGCCGGTACCGACCGGTGAAGACGATCAGCTCGTACGACTCGACCAATCCGGCGAGCCCGCGGGTGTGCGGAAAGAGCCGTATCGCCGGCGACCCCAACGCGTCGTACTGCCGCCTGGACGACTCCATATCGTGGGACCGCGGCTCGCTGATGCCGAACGCGCGCAAGTACTTCGGGGATGCCGCGGTGGCCGGTGTCCTCGCACACGAAATGGGTCACGCCGTGCAGACCAAGGCGCGCACCGTCCACGCGTCGACCCGCACCATCGTCAAGGAGCAACAGGCCGACTGCTTCGCCGGGGTGTATCTGCACTGGGTCGCCGAGGGCCACTCGACCCGGTTCGCGATGAACACCACCGACGGCCTCGACCATGTGATCGCCGGTGGAATCACCCTGCGCGACCCCACGGACGAATCGCAGAACGCTCCCGGCGCACACGGCTCCGCACTCGACCGGGTCGGCGCGTTCCAGGAGGGCTTCGATGGCGACGCCGCTACCTGCGCCGCCATCGACCACCGTGAAATCGAACGGCGCCACGTAGGTCTGCCGCCCGCCCTGCAGAGCGATGCCTCGAACGGTTCGAACCCCGGCGAGATGGCGATCAACACAAAGTCGCTCAATCAGCTGACCGAGACCCTCACCGAGATCTTCCACCCGCAACAACCACCGACGCTGACCGTCGACGGCCCCGCAGAGTGCGCCAACGCCCGGCCCAGCCCGCCGGCGTCCTACTGCCCCGCGACGAACACCATCAACGTCGATCTTCCCGGCCTGCAAAGTATCGGCACCTACGCCGACGACACGAGCCGCGAACTCTTGCAGGGCGATGACACCGCCTTTTCTGTTGTCACGTCGCGTTACATGCTTGCCGTCCAACAGGAACGGGGTGTTCCGCTGACCGGCAAACGCGCGGCGCTGCGTACCGCCTGCCTCACCGGGGTCGCCCAGCGCGGCATGGCGACCCCCGTACTTACGCCGTCCGGCAACCACCTGGTCTTGAACGCCGGTGACCTCGACGAGGCGGTGTCCGGCCTGCTCACCAATCATCTCGTCGCCAGCGACGCCGACGGCGACAGCGTGCCGGCCGGATTCACGCGGATTGTCGCGTTCCGTTCCGGTCTCGTCGGCGACGCCGATCAGTGCTACGGCAATTTCCCGTGAACGAACCACCCCGGCGGGATTCCGGGAATGAACCCGGCCCGGACACACCGTGGCATCAACGCCCGCCGCGTCCCGGGGACAGCACGCACATTGCCCGTCCGCGACCACTTCCGCCGCCGGGCCCCGCACCACCACGACCTCCGTCGGCCTACCCTCCGCCGCCGCATCAGCAACGACCGGCAACGCCTGAGATTCCCTGGTATCTGCAACGTCCAGATCGCCCTGCGCCGGCACCACCTGCGCCGGAGCAGCAAAAGCCAAGCGGCACAGCAAAAGTCGGAGTCGCCACCGGTCGCAACCGGAGCACGACCCGGGTGCTCATCGGGGTCGGCGGCCTCGTCGTCGTAGCTGTTGCCGCCATTGCCTTCACCAACCTCTTCAGTGTCAGCGGCGGGACAGCCCTCGACGTGAATCGCGTCCAAGCGGGCGTCCAGAAGACGTTGTCCGACCCTGCCAGCGGTTACGGTGCCAACACCGTCACCAACGTCGCGTGCAACAGCGGACGCAACCCGAGCGCCGCCAAAGGAACGACATTCACCTGCGACGCCACCGTCAACGGCACTCGACGTCACGTCACGGTTCTCGTATCCGACGACAACGGCACCTACGAAGTCGACGGACCCCGATAACGCTGTGCCGCAGTTGTCTCGACGGTCAGGTCGTCACATCGCGGTGCAGAAAAATTGCCGGTTGAGCAGACAATTCGACGGCGGTGAATACTGGCCGGTCAGCACACCTCTGAACCCTCCGGTGGCTGAACCACCGGGGGCAATGATCCGGTTCCAGTTCGCCGGGGTCAGGATGTAGTGCGTTCCGGATCGCGCAACGGTGCTGTTCCAGGTGTGCGAGATGGATTCGGTTGCCGGCAAGTCGAATTCAAGCGTCCAATCCGTCAACGCAGCGCTGCTGGAATTGCTGATGCTGAAGTGGGCGATGAAGCCGGTCTGCCAGGTTGACGACACCGACAGCGTCGCCGTGGCGGCCGCCGCACGACCGGGCGGAGTGACGGCCAGTCCGACGGCGGCGGCGGTCAACACCGAGACGATCAGGTGCAGCGCCACCCGCCATCGCCACACGCGCTGGTCCAGTCCGGCCATGCCAACCAACCTAGAGCCAGGCAGCTGTCATCCGCCCTCGCGTCGCAGGTGGGCTGCCGTACCTTTGCGGAACTGAAACCGTCGCGAGACCATCGGCAGAAAAGAGCGCTTGTTGCCGGCCAGGCGTTTTCCATACCGTCACCGGGGGTATCAACCAGCGAGTCTGTCGCTGCGTGACCAGCGAGTCTGTCGCTGCGTGAAGTGTGCGCCTCGAAACCCCCGCCGGTCGCGTCGTCGTCAGAGATCGCTTACGACCAGCACCGGAACGAAAGAAATACGTGGCCCACTACTTGTTGGCGGCCGGCAGCATCCCCGGCCACCTGACCCCGCTTCTCGAACTCGGCGGCGATCTCGTGCGGCGTGGTCACGAGGTGACCTTCCTCGCCGACGCGGAGTACCGGGACGCGGTCTGTCGACGACGAATGCGGCATCATCCCCTGCCCCCGACGGCCGCGCCGCGACCACAACGTCCGACACTCGCCGTGCCGGGGTTGGTGCAGCGGTTCCTGAACGGGCGCCAAGACATGTCGTCGGTGTTCATCGCACCGATGGCAGCACAGTGGGACGCCTTGCGGCGACTGCTGGACGACCACTGTGTCGATGCGCTGCTGTGTGACATCGCCTTCACCGGAGTGCTCCCGCTGTTGTTGTCGCCGCAGCCGCGGCCACGCGTCGTCGTGTGTAGCGTCAGTCCGTTGATGCTGTCGAGTTCGGATACGCCGCCTTTCGGAATGGGTTGGCAACCAAAGCCTTTCATCGACTACCGCAGGATGAACCAGGTCGTGGGCGACGTCTTGTTCCGCGGCATTCGGTCGCAGCTCGACGACGCACTGCGATCGGTGGGCGCGCCGCGGATGCCGGTGTTCCTGACGGATTGGCCGCTGCTGGCCGACCAGGTGGTGCAGCTGTCCATTCCGGGTCTGGAGTACCCGCGCCGTGATCTCCCGGCGAAGGTGAGCTTCGCTGGTCCGGTAGTCCCGCAGAGCCTGCCTCCTCGTCCGGCGGATCAGCAGCGGGTAGGCGCAAGAACGGTCGTTCATGTCACCCAGGGCACCTGGGACAACAGCGACCTCACCGAGCTCGTCATCCCGACCGTGCGGGCGCTGCGTTCCCGCGACAACACCATCGTCATTGCCACAACGGGCCGGCGCGGTCGGGTGACATTGCCGATCACGTTGCCCCGCAACGCGTTTGTCACCGACTATGTGCCCTACCAGGCTCTGCTGCCGATTGTCGACGTCATGGTCACCAATGGTGGCTTCGGCGGCGTGCAGCACGCTTTGTCCCACGGAATACCCCTGGTCGTCGCCGGCAAGACGTCGGACAAGCCGGAGGTCGCCGCCCGGGTCGCCCACGCGGGCGCGGGCATCGACCTGCGCACATCACGCCCCAGCCGCCGCGATCTCACCGACGCGATCGACCGAGTGCTGACTCGAGCCCGCTACCGCGACGCGGCGCAGCGATTGGGCCGGGAGATGCAGTGTTACAACGCATTCGACCACGTCGCTGACGCACTGGCGAAGCATCCCGCCAGCACCGGTGAGCACGTCAGCTAGTACTGCTCGCCAGCGGCGGTGCATCGGCGTCGGGGGAACCCATCAACCACGGCAACGCCAGCGCGAACGCGGCGGCGGCGAACGGCCAGGTATGACGCCCGGGCACCGCGGTCACCGAACATCTGATGCCATGCGCGGCGCCCACCTCGCACAATCGGTTCGCCGCATCAGTGTCGGAGTGAGCCGAATCCGGCACGATGAAGAGTCCGTCGGTAGCGACATAGCGGCCGTGGCGGGCCATTGCCGAGGCAGGGTCGAAGCGCAGCCACGCCTTTCGATCACCTCCGAAGAGACGCTGAATCGTCTGCGCCTGGGTCCCCACGTTCGGGCGCTCGTCGCCACCGATGTCGACGAAGGTGCCGAAGGTTTCGGGATGCATGGCCGCCAGGTCGACTGCGCAGGTGCCGCCAGAGGAGAACCCGGCTACCGACCAATAGGCAGGTCCCGCGCCGACACCGAACCGGCTGACGATGTCGGGCACCACATCCTTGGTCAGATGGTCGGCGGCCTTGCCGCGAATACCGTTGACACACTCCGTGTCGTTGGCGAATGTGCCGTTGGCGTCGACGAACACCAAGACCGGGGCATTCCCGTCGTGCGCACTGGCGTAGCGGTCGGCCGTGGCCACCGCCTGACCCGCGCGCACCCAGTCGACTGTGGTGCTGAACTCCCCGCCGATCATCATGACTGTCGACGTCGAACCAGCTGTATTACTGCGGAACCACGCCGGAGGCAGGTAAACCCACTCCGTGCGATGACGGAAGCCCGACGCCCGGTCACCGGTGTCCACAGCGACCAGTTGCCCATCATGTGGCACGTCGCCGCGCGATCGCATGGCCGCCGCGGTACTCCAGTCACGCTGATTCGGAAGGGGACGCCCCGTCAACTGATCCCAGGCGACCGCCACATTCGGCAGATAGCCGATCCAGCCGTTGACGACCAGGCCCGTGCTCAGCAGGCTCAGCGACGACGCCAGCACCGCGCCGTGGCGCCACCACCCGCCGCCGGCCCGCCATCCCGATACTCCGATGGTCACAGCGAAGGCGGTCGCAAAAGTCCACGCCCACAGCGACCACGGCGCCACCTCGCCGGAGATGCCCGAGTTCTGCAACATCCAGCGCCCGGCTACCACGGCTGCCACGCCGACCACCATTGCCGAGCCGACATGAATTGGGTTGAGCGCCGGGCGCCGTCGTGCCAGGACGTACCCCGAAGCCGCCGCGGCGATGATCTCCACGGCGAGGGGTGCCCAACCGTGCATCAGCGAAGGGCCGCCGCCAGACGCGATCATCAGGGACGCGCCGCCGCTGCGGCCGGATTCAGCGCGCGCTCGACCATCCGGTGGGCATGCCCCACCACGACGCCGGGGAAACCGGTGGGGCGGATCAGTGCTCGTTCAGGTGCGGGTATTCCTCGTCCGGCAGTGTGACGATTCGTTGCTGCTCGGCCCAGTCGGTCACGTCCGTTTCCACTGCCGGGGACAGCTCGTCGGTCAGCGATGCGTATTCGATCATGGTTCACCTTCCGCTGCGGATGGAGCGTTCGCTTGTCAACAGTGAAGCTGCGCCTCGAAACAGGCGCGGGCGTGACGGCGGGCCGCCCACCGTGAGAAGTATTGCCCGGGTTGGGATTTGGTGCGATGGTGGGCCGGCCCAGCCGTCACGATGATCCGTCATCACCTCCTTTGCTCGGAAACGCCAGACGTGCGGTTCGGGCGGCCGATCAGGCGCTGACCGGATCCTTCACGGAGCCGGAGTTGGGTGCCGCTGCGGCGTTCTTGGTGATCTCGGTCGCGTCGTCGACGATCGCGGACGATCGGCTCACTGAGATCCGGCGGGGCTTGGCCCTCTCGGCCACCGGAATCACCAACCGCAGTACCCCGTCGTGGTAGTCCGCGGTGATCCGGGCGGTATCGAGGATGTCGCCGAGCACGAACTGGCGAAGGAACTGGCCACGGGGCCGTTCAGCGGCCAGCATCTCTCGCGACGGCGCCGCTGCCCGCTCGGCACGCACAGTCACGACATTGTGTTCGACATCGAGTTGCAGAGAATCCCCGTTGACGCCGGGCAGGTCGAGCTCGACGATGAACTCGTCGCCGTCGCGCCAGGCGTCCATAGGCGCCCCGATGGGCCGCGCAGCGGTCCCCAAGGGCTGAAGAATGAAACGGTCGAGCTCGCGGAACGGATCAGTGCGCATCAGCATGGTGGCCACCTCCAGTTGTCCTTTCTCTTCGCCATCTATGCCAACCCAACTGGTTTATCTATGCCAGTTGGTACAGGTTTTATTTATCACCCACCAGGTATCTGATGCAAGACCCCACCACGAAAAAATTTCGGCTCGGCGCCGGCTCTGTGTCAGGCGTGCTGGTCTGGTGCGCTCAGCAGGGTTGTCAGCGCGCGGGCGGAGGCGCTGCCGGGTTCGGCGTGCAGGAGAATCATGTGCTGGCCGCCGGAGTGGGGTAGGCCGAGCCGGTTGCGGCGAAGCTCGATGTCACCGATGTGTGGGTGGCGCATACGGACGGTACCGAAGCGGTAGCCGACCTCAGCGTTGTTCCACAATCCGCGGAAAATCGAACTGGCGGTGCTGAGTTCGTCGACCAGTGCGTGCAATCTGCGGTCATTGAGGTCGGTGACGGCCACTTCGCGCAGCCCGCGAACCAGATTCGCGACGGCCGGTTCCCAGTCCAGATAGAGCTCGCGGGCCGACGGGTTGAGAAGCCGCCAGCGCAAGACATTCTCACCGATCGCGAATTCTGGTGAGAGCGCCCGCGCGTAGGGATTTGCCGCCAGCACGTCCTGGCGGCGGTTGAGAATGACTGCGGGCAAAGGAAACTGATCGATCACCTGGTCGAGTCCGTCGATGACGTTCTGGGCTCCCGAGGACTGTGCGTGAGCACCCTCGGACAAATGTGCCAGCCGCCGCAGATAGGCGGTGGACTCGACGTCGAGCCGAAGCGCCTGCGCCAGCGCATCGATGACAGACGCGGACGGATGCCTCACCCGGTCCTGCTCCAGTCGCAAATAATATGGCGCGCTGATGCCGGCCAGCGTGGCGACTTCCTCGCGGCGCAGCCCGGTCACGCGTCGCCGAGACCCCGGCGCGAGCCCCACGTCCTCCGGCTGTACCTGAGCGCGGCGCGCGGCCAGGTAGCGGCCCAGCGTATCCGCGTTGCCCACCATGGCGTGATCTTAAAGGTGACCCTGCCGGTACCACCCTCGACAGGGATCGGCTGGCGTGCCCGCCGGCTCGCAGCGATCGGTATTCCTGTCTATAGGCGCAGCGAAACCGTTGCGCACGTGAGGAAGTACCGCATGTTCGATATGAGTGAGCATCTCAACCGTTTCGTCGACGCTCAATCGCCGGTCTCGCTGATGACCGTGCTTGCCGACCTCATGCGGGCGGCGTGGACAGAGACTGACGGCGGGATATGGCATTGAGATTGCTCGTGGTCGGCGCCGGCGCGACCGGCGGCTATATCGGCGCGACATTAATCGCCGCGGGCCGTGACGTCACATTCTTGGTTCGCCAAGCTCGCCAGGATCAACTGGAGCGTGACGGGCTGATAGTCCGCAGAGCAGACGGCGACACGGTGTCTACTCCGGTGCGCGCGCTGACCCGATCCCAACTACGGCAACAGTTCGACGCTGTCATCATTGCGGTTCGGGCCGGTGCGGTCGAGCAGGCCATCGGCGACGTGGCTGCCGCGGTGGGTGAGTCGACGTTCATCGTTCCCGTCGTCAACGGGATGGCTCACCTCGAGGTGTTGTCGAACCGTTTCGGTGCGCCGCGGGTCGTCGGGGCGGCCGCCCGGTTGGTGGTGTCGTTGCGCGACGGCGTGATCGAGGAGACCCAGCCCGGCACCAGCGTGCAGATCGGATCCCTGGGCGAAAGACTCGACGACGACCTCGACGTGCTCACCCGGGAACTGACGGTCGACGGACTGACTGCCACCATCACCGACGACATCGTGGACGCGATGTGGTCGAAATTCGCGTTCATCACCGCGACGGCGGCCTTGACGTGTCTGACACGTCATGCAATCGGTCCGGTCGCGCGGAATGCCGGCGGAATCCGCTTGGCTCGAACGATTTTGGCTGAGGTCGGTGCCGTGGCCGCGGCGGACGGCCATCCGCTGAGCTCCCCCGTCCAACAGCAGCTGCTGGGTACTCTCACCGACCCGGCCTCGACGTTTGCACCGTCGATGTTCCGCGACCTCATGGCCGGCCTGCCGACGGAAAGCGCAGTGCTCGAGGAACTTACTCAACGCGCGCATCGCCACGATGTCAGCGTGCCGCTTCTGGAAGCAGCGCAGCTCGTCGTCACTCTTCACAACCAGACAGCGTCCAACTGACGCGAAAGGAGTTGTCCACCATGCCCATCAACCGTCGCAAGGTTCTCGGCGGAGCCGGTTTGGCCGGTGCGGCGGCCGCCACCGGTGTGGGCGTCGACCGGCTGGTCGCCGGGCGCAGCCCCCAGGACGACGTGTCGACAGCCGAGGATGCCGCCCGTTTCGGAAACCCCCGCATCCCTGCCGAGACGATCACATCGCAGACGCATCTGTTCCGCCTCGGCGCTTCACCGGTGACCCGACTCGACGGTGGCTGGTTCCAGCAAGCCGAGGAGCAAAGTTTCCCGATCCTGACAGGGCAGGCCGCGAGCATTCTGGTACTGACCTTGCAGCCGGGCGGGATTCGCGAGCCGCACTGGCATCCCAGCGCGTGGGAGATCAATATCGTTACCCAAGGTGTCGCCGCGTGGAGCCTGGTCGACGGCAACGGCAACCATGAAAGCTTCGATCAGCACGCCGGAGACGTGGTCTTTGCCCCTCAAGGGTCGTTCCACTACTTCGAGAACCGCGGCACCGGTGACATGAGAATCGTCATTATTCAAAACACCAGCGCCGCCGAACCCAAAGACAACATCGGCATCGGCGAATCCCTGAGCAAGCTGCCACCCCGGGTGCTGTCGGCTCTATTCGGTGTTCCCGCCGGCACATTCACGTCATTCAAAAAGTACGACGACGCGATCATCGTCCTGCGCAAGCACTGAAAGAGAATTCATGACTGACGACGTGACACGCTTCGGTGATCCTCGCGTTCCCGCAGAGACCATCACCTCGAGATCACACCTGTTCCGCCTCGCGGCGATGCCACCGACCAGGTATGACGGGGGTTCGCAGCAACAGGCACACGAGGACAATTTCCCGATCCTGCAAGGTCAACAAGCCAGCATCCAACTGATCACACTGCAGCCCAATGCTATTCGCGAGCCCCACTGGCACCCCAGCGCGTGGGAACTCAACCTGATCCTCAAAGGCACCGCGAGTTGGGTGTTGATCGACGGCAACGGCAACCATGAAAGCTTCGACGCCCACGTCGACGATTTGGTGTTCGCTCCGCAAGGCTCACTGCATTACTTCGAGAACCTCGGCGCCGACGACCTCGAGGTCCTGATCGTGCAGAACGCCAGCGCCTCCGAAGACGACGACAACATCGGCATCGGCGAGTCGGTCACACAGACACCACCCGACGTGCTGGCAGCCGTCTTCGGGGTCCCCGCAGCCACATTCGGCAGCTTCAAGAAATACGACAACGCCGTCACCATCCTGCGGCCCCACTGACACTGTTGCCGACGCAACCTCGCCCAGAACGGAATCCGGAATGGCCGCCATCCCACACCACTGCTCGGATGAGGACGGTCACGACGCCCACACTCAGTCCGGCGACCTCCCTGTCGTCACCGCGATCCGCGCACGCGCGGTGCTGGTCCCCCTGCATCCCCCACTGCGGACCGCCAGCGGATCGTCCGACACCGCTCCCCTTGTGCTGATTGATCTGTACACCGGCAGCGATGCGACCGGCCGCGCCTACCTGTTCGCCTATCGGAACGACATCCTGCCCGCACTGACCGCCGTGGTGCGCAGCATCGCCGCACACGTCGTCGGACAACCGTTGGCGCCGCGATCGATCGCGCTGACGCTGCGCCGTGAGTTTCGTCTGATCGGCACGCCGGGTCTGATCGATATGGCGCTGGCGGGCGTCGACATGGCGCTGTGGGATGCACTCGCCCGCCACGCCCGGCTGCCACTGGTCCGTCTGCTGGGCGGCGAGATCGTACCGGTCACGGCCTACGCCAGTTTCGGGATGGACAGCGCCAACCTCACCGCGGACCGCGCTGACGAGGCTGTCGCCGCCGGCTTTCAGGCCATCAAGATCAAGATCGGCTACGACACCCTCGCGCAGGATCTGGCGGTGATCAACGCCGTCCGTGATCGGGTAGGTCCCGACATCGCTCTCATGGTCGACTACAACCAGTCACTGACTCTGCCCGAGGCGCTGCGACGCTGCCGGGCCCTCGACGACGAGGCCCTGGCCTGGATCGAAGAACCTGTCGTCTCCCATGACTTCGCGGGACACGCACGGATTGCTGCGGCAATCCAGACGCCGCTGCAACTCGGCGAAAACAATTGGGGGTCAACCGATACCAGCGCGATGCTGACCAATGATGCCACGGACTTGGCGATGCTGGACCTGATGAAGACCGGAGGCATCACCGGGTGGATCGCCGCTGCGGCACTCTGCGACACCGCCCGCGTGCCGCTGTCGTCGCACATGTATCACGAGATCAGCGCCCACCTGATGCCGCTGGCAGCGCTACCGCATTACCTCGAGTACATTCGGCTCGCCGAACCCGTTCTCGCGCAACCATTGCGCCCCCACAATGGTTGCCTGACACCCACGTCCGAACCGGGCAACAGCATCTCCTGGAGCGAGGACGCGGTGGCGCGGTACCTGCTCACCGCGTAAGCGTCTGCTGAGCTCTAGTCGCTCTTGGGCGGTTCGGTCGCACCCTCATCGAGCGGCGAATCGGCGGCCCCGGGGTCCTCGGGGTACTCCTCCGGGCTGTAACTTCCGACTCGATCGGATTGCTCTGCTGCTTGCTGCGTTTGCTTCGCCGCGTCGCCCGAATCGCCGCCGGGGTTATCCGCTGTGTCCTGTGCAGACATCGTTGCCTCTCTGATTCACGCCGCAAGCGTGTGCGACCTGCAGTGGCTACCCGTTCGCAGCCATTGACAACCCTGCGACGAGTCGCTGACGTCTACGGGCGATTACATTGCGGCACAGCGCGACTGCCCGTACGGCCGTGGGCTACCGGGTGATCAGGATGACCCCCGCCACCAGTACCAGCGCACCGATGATGCGCGACGGCGTGATCGGGTGCGGTGTGACGCCGAGCCAGCCGAAGTGGTCGATCACCAACGAGGTCACGAGGTTGGCGCTGACGGTCAGCGCGGCGTAAGCACCAGCGCCGATCGCGCCGATGAACAGCAAGCCGCACACCACCGCCAGCGACCCGACGATGCCGCCGAGCGGGGCCCACCATGGCATGCCGGCGATGCCGGCGACGGTTGGGAGCGGTCGCACGAACACCGCGGCGATGACGAGAAAAACCGGCAGGATGAGCCCGAACGACACCAGGGTTGCCAGCCACGGGTTCACCAGCGATACCCGAAGGGTGTTGTTCATCGGACCGCCGATGGCCTGCAGCGCACCTCCCGCGGCGATCAGGGGGAACAGCCACAGTGTGCTGGTGGGCGTCATCGTCAAGCTCCTTCGTTCGGGTGGTACTCGGCAATTCGTCACGAATTGGCATTCGGGCGGTATCACGGTCCGATCAGCTGAAACGACGCCCACAACGCGGCGACGGCGGTGAACAGCGCGGCGGGTGTGGCCAGCGCGCCCACTGCGGTGAATTCACCGAAGGATGTCTTCTGGCCGTGCTGGTGTAAGACCCGCCGCCACAACATGGTCGCCAGCGAACCGGTGTAAGTGAGATTGGGTCCGACGTTGACGCCGATCAAGACGGCGAGCACTACGGCAGGCCCGGCGCCGGCGGCGATCGGGATCAGCATCAGCACCGCCGGCAGGTTGTTGACGACGTTGGCGGCAACCGCTGACACCACGGCTATTCCCAACAATCCCGCCAACCCGCCCCAGTGCGGCAGCCATACGTGCAGGTGCGCTCCGAGTCCGTTGTCGATCAGAGCCCGGACCACCACTGCCAAGGCGAGCACGAACACCAGGAACGGCAGTTCGACGGCACGTGCGATCGTCGCGAAGCTCACCCTCTTCGACAGCAACGACCGCACCGCCAGGAATCCGGCGCCGGCCGCGGCGGACCACGCGGGGCTGATCCCAAAAGCCTGGGCGACAATGAATCCCACCAACGTGGCGGCAACCGTGACGATTGCCGCCCACGGCGGGGCGGGCGTCGGTTCCTCCGACTGGGCAACGTCGCTCGTGGTGAGGTCGGCGGCGAAGAAGCACCGCAACACCACGAATTCGGCTGCGATGGCGCCCAGCCACGGCAATCCCATCAGTGCCGCGAACCGCACAAAGCTCAACCCGCTGGCCTTGAAGGCCAGCAAGTTGGTCAGATTCGACACCGGCAGCAACAGCGACGCGCTGTTGGAGAGGTGGGCGCACGCATACAGGTGCGGCCGGGCGTTGACTCGCAGCCGTGACGCGGTGGCGACCACCACGGGGGTCAGCAACATCACGGTCGCGTCGAGGCTGAAGACCACGGTCACGATCGAGGCGACGACGAACACCGCGACCAGCAGCCGCCGCGATGTCCCGCCGGAGGCATGCGCCATCCATGCCCCGCACCAATCGAAAAGCCCTTCGGCGCCGCACAACTGGGACAGCACCAGCACAGCGGCCAGGAAAGCCACCACCGGTGCGAGCTCGGACACTTCGCTGCGCGCATCGGCAAGCGAAACCGCCCCGACGCCCACCACGATGGCGGCGGCGGGTACCGCGAAGACGGCCTCGGACCACCCGAACGGGCGTATCACCGCGGCCGCCAGCACTACCAGTAACAGCAGAGCAGAAAGCGACTCCGCCACCGCCGCACTCACCCGTCCAGCTCCTCCCCACGCCCGCAGGCGATGATGACCAACCCCGACACGCGACAAGGTGCGGCAACGACGACCGTAATGCCTGTGCCGGCGCAGCGCCCTGTCAGCTCGCCGAAGAGGGCTGTCCCGCCGCCGATTACAGCCGGCGGCAAAACCAGCGGCATGGACAGCACTCCTTCGGCTACTCGCGGTCGAGGCCTCAGGCCGGGGGCGGGGCGGGTGCGCCGGGTCCCGCCGGCGGCAGAGGTTGCGCGCCGCCCGGCGGCGGTGGTGGCGGGCCCCACCCGGGTGCTGGAGGTGCACCAAGACCGGCCGGCGGCGGTGCCAAGCCCGGAGGCGGCGGCGGACCCCAACCCGGCTGCGGCGGGCCCCAGGCGGGAGGTGGCGGCGGCGGGCCCCAGGCGGGTGGACCCGGCGGCGGACCCCAGGCGGGCGGCGCACCAAGAGGTGGAAGTTCATGGCCCGGCGGGCCGTGCAGTGGGGGTGGACCTGCCCAGGCGCGCGGCGGGAAGGCAACGGCGCCGGGCACGGGAGGCGCGTCGACGGCCGACAGCGCGGGAGTGGGCGGGTCGCCCGCGGTGAACAGCGCCGCCGTCACACCGACGCCCAGAACCAGTCCCGCCAGGCCTGCGCTGATCGGCACCAGCACGGGCCGTCGTCGCGACGCCTCGCCGAGGCCGGCCAATGGGCGCCGGCGCGGACTTTCGGTGTGGTCCGGGCTTGACTCGCGCTGGTCTGCCTCCGTCGATGCCAGCTCCCGGTCTGGAGGACTCTGGTCAGCTCCGGTGTCGTCGTCGCCGGCTTGGTCGATCCCGTTGTCTTCGGTTGTCATCGCAGGTTTCCCATTCACTCGGTGGTCGATACCACGGAAGCTAGGCAGCGAAGTTGAGGTGAATCTGAAGAAGGCGCTCGACGCGACAGATCTTCAGGCCCATTTCAGGATCGGGGCGCTAACAATGGACCATGCTCGATCGCTCCCGCGCCACGCCACCCAGCCGCCGCTCCGCCGGGGCGGCAGCTGGGACATTCAGTGCCGGCGTGCCGCGCGTCCTGGTGGTCGAGGACTCTGAAACCATTCGCGAGATGGTCGCCGAAGCTCTGACCGACGTCGGCTATCACACCGACGCCCGCCCCGACGGCCACGGACTCGAGACGGTCCTGGACGGCGTGCGCCCGGACCTGGTGGTGCTTGACGTAATGCTGCCCGGGCGTGACGGTTTCGCGTTGATAGACGTCATCCGCGGGTGGGGCGACGCCGGGATAGTGCTGATCACCGCTCGCGACGGTCTGCCCGACCGGCTGCGCGGCCTCGACGGGGGCGCCGACGACTACGTGGTCAAACCTTTCGAATTGGCCGAACTCGTGTCCCGGGTCGGCGCGGTGCTGCGCAGGCGCGGCCGCCTGCCGCAGGTCATCCAGGTCGACGACCTCACCCTGGACGTAGCCGCCGGTGTCGCCGCCCGCAGCGGCCACCCGCTGGACCTGACCGCCACCGAATTGCGGCTGCTGGCCTTCCTGGTGGAGCAGCGCGGCCGGATCGTCAGCGCCGCACAGATTCTCACCGCGGTCTGGGGCTATGACGCCTACGACACCAACCTTGCTCAGGTGCACATCAGCAGTCTGCGCCGCAAACTCGAAGCCCACGGACCGCGCATCCTGCAGACGGTTCGGGGTATCGGTTACCGCCTGCAACCACCTCGGTCATGACGGCGCCGGTACCGGCTCAGCCCATGACCGCGACCCCGTCGCTGCAGCGTCGGGTGACCCTGATCGTGGTCGGTTTGCTGATGGTCCTGATGGTGGGTCTCGGCGTCGCCATCGACGTGAGCCTGGCATCGCAAGCCCGCAGAAACCTCAACGACAGGCTGGTCGCCGCCACCTCCCGAGCCGACGCTCTGGTGGCCGCCCACACCGCACCCAGCCAGATCGCCGCCGAGCTCAACGGTGGCAGCATTCGGGCTCTGCTGATCACTGAGCAGGGAGCGACCTATGGCGACCCGGCGATCAGATCGGACACCACAGCGGGGCCGGCGACGCCTCTGCTGCCACCTCCCCCGCCGCCACCGCCTCCCGCGGGACCGCCGTGGTGGCACCGACCACCGTGGCCACCACGCCCCGTTCCGCCCGAAGCACCCCTGCCACCGCCGTTTGGCGAGCCGCCGCCTCCTCCCCCGCCCGGCGGGCCACCGCCTCCGCCGCCTGATTCGACTGCCACGGCCGTCGTGCACCCGCTGCCGGGCGGGGCTCGGCTGATCCTGGTCGCCGACACCACCCAGACCACGCAGGTGACCCGCCAGCTGCGCCAGTTGATGATTGTGGCCGGCCTGATCACCCTGGCGGTGGCAGCGGTTCTGCTGGTGGCTGCGAGCCGGGTGGCGTTACGTCCGCTCGAGCGACTCACCGCACTGGCCAGAGACATCACCACCGGAGATCGCGGTCGGCGACTGTATCCGGACCGCGACGGCACCGAACTCGGCCGCGCCGCAAGTGCTTTCGACGGGATGCTCGACGTACTGGAGGACTCCGAAAGACGCGCCCGGGACGCTGCGGAAAGCGCACAGCGGGCTGAGACCGCGACTCGGCGTTTTCTGGTCGACGCCGCTCACGAATTACGAACTCCGATAGCAGGGATTCAGGTCGCCGCAGAACAACTCGCCAGCAATGTCAGCGACGACGACACCGACACCGCGGGGCGCCGCCAGCACCGCCGCGCGACGCTGCTGATCTCCGATGCCCGCCGGGCGGCGCGGCTCGTCGCCGACATGTTGGATCTGAGCCGCATCGATGCCGGGTTGCCGCTCGACGTCCAGAACACCGACCTCGCAACAATCGTCGACGCCGAGGCCGATCGTGCCGCCATGCTGGCGCCGCAGCTGACCGTTACCCGAACTGGACTGACCGAGTTCGGGATTCGGGCCGACGCCACCCGCGTGGCACAGATCTTGTCCAACCTGCTCGACAACGCTCGCCGGCATACGCCGCACGGCGGACGCATCACCATCGATCTGGCGCGTCAACAGTCAAGTGCTACCGGCGATCTGGCCGTGGTGACAGTCACCGATACCGGTCCCGGCGTTCCCATGGATGAACGCGAACGCGTCTTCGAGCGCCTGGTGCGGCTGGACACCGCCCGTGCTCGCGACTACGGCGGAGCCGGCTTGGGTCTGCCCATCGCACGAGCGCTGGCCCGTGCCCACGGCGGTGACCTGCTCTGCCTACCGCAGGACAGCGGAGCTCAGTTCCAGCTCACCCTGCCGGCTGCGAATGGATGAGTCGGTCGCCGACTGAAAACTCAGCGGTTCAGTCGGCCGCGACTCTTGTTGCGCGAGGCCATGGTTGAGGAACCGGACGCAGCCGCACGCGTTGCGGCCACCAGAACCATGGGCCCAGCAGCGCGGCAAGCGATGGCGTCATCAGCGATCGGACCACCAGCGTGTCGAACAGCAGACCAAGCCCGATCGTGGTGCCGACCTGGCCGATGACGGTGAGGTCGCTGACCGCCATGCCCATCATCGTGAAGGCGAAGACCAGGCCTGCCGACGTCACCACCGAACCGGTGCCGGCCATCGACCGGATGATGCCGGTGTGCAGTCCAGCGTGAAGTTCTTCCTTCATCCGCGAGACCAGCAGCAGGTTGTAGTCGGCGCCGACTGCCAGCAAGACGATCACCGACATCGGCAACACCATCCAGTGCAACGGGATGCCGATCAAGTGTTGCCAGAGCAGAACCGAAAGGCCAAAGGATGCACCAAGACTCAGCACAACCGTTCCCACGATCACTCCCGCCGCCGCGACCGCCCGGGTCAGGACCACCATGATCAGGAATATCAAGATCAGCGCGGCGACCGCGGCGATCATCAGGTCATAGTCAGCGCCCTGCTGCATGTCCTTGAACATGGCCGCACTGCCGCCGATGTACACGGTCGAACCCTCCAACGGCGTGCCCTTGATCGCGTCCGCGGCGGCGACCCGCAGCGGTTCGATGTGCGCGGTGCCCTGCTCGCTCAGCGGGTCGCCCTGATGAAACACCGTGAACCGCACCGCATGTCCGTCGGGCGACAGGAACAGTTTGATGCCCCGCTTGAAGTCAGCAGTCTGGAATGCCTCGGGCGGCAGATAGAACGTCTCGTCGTTGCGTGCGGCGTCGAACGCTTGTCCCATCGCGGTCGAATTCTCTTGAGTGGCGATGTTTTGATCTTGTTGCGCCTTCTGCGCCTGATACTGATTGAGCAGATACTCTCTCTGATTTTTTATCGTCTGGATCATCGCCGGCATCAGCGCTGCCAGTTGCGGGGTGAGTTCCGCCAGTCGATTGATGTCTGGCACCAGGTCCTCGATGTCGTCGGACAATGTGCCGATGCCGTCGAGAGAGTCGAAGACCGACCGCAGTGCCCAACACACCGGGATGTCGAAACAATGGTGTTCCCAATAGAAGTAGCTGCGCATCGGGCGGAAGAAGTCGTCGAAGTCGGCGAGATGGTCGCGGATTTCACTGGTATCGGCCGAGGTGTTGGCGAATTTGTCCGCCATTTTGCGAGTCACGTCGGCCATCTGCAGCGTGATGCTCTGCATCTTCGTCATCGAGTCGATGGTCGTCTGCATCTCGTTGGCCTGCTTGAGGGTGTTGCCGATGACCCGCTGCTGGTAGTCGTTGTTCATCAGCTGACCGATACCGCTTTGGCCCAGCGTGTAGGCCAGCGACGCGTGTTCGATCGGTTTACCGTCGGGCCGAGTGATGGTCTGCACCTGCGCGATTCCATGTACGCGGACCATGGCCTTGGCGATCTTGTCGATCACCAGGAAGTCAGCGGGGTTGCGCAAATCGTGACCGGCCTCGACCATCACCAGTTCGGGATTCATCTTGGCATCGGAGAAATGTCTGTCGGCGGCAGCCATTCCCACGTTCGCAGGAACGTCCTCGGGCAGGAAGATCCGGTCGTTGTACGTCGTGTGATATCCGGGCAGAGTCAGCAAACCGACGAGAGCCAGCGCGGTCGCCATCACCAACACCGCCCCGGGCCAGCGCACCGTGGCCGAACCGACGCGGCGCCAGCCGCGGGCGCGGCCCCACCGCTTGGGTTCCAGGACTGTGCCGAAACGGGTGAGGATCGAGATGAGCGCCGGTCCGAGCGTGAGCGCGGCGGCGACCACGATCGCCATTCCGACCGACAGCGGAATGCCCATCGTCTGGAAGTACGGCAACCGTGTGAAGCGCAGGCACAGTGTCGCCCCCGCGATGGTCAGACCCGATGCCAGCACGACGTGTGCGGTGCCCTCGAACATCGTGTAGTAGGCCGATTCTCGATCTTCACCCGAACGCCGCGCCTCCTGATATCGCCCGATCAGAAAAATCGAATAGTCGGTGGCAGCAGCGATAGCGAGAGTCACCAGCATGTTGGTCGCGAACGTAGTGAGGCCGAACACCTGGTGGTACCCCAGGAAGGCGACGATGCCGCGTGCCGCTGACAGACCGATGACGACCATGCCCAGGGTGACGATCACCGTCACCACCGATCGGTACACCAGCAGCAACATGATCGTGATGACAGCGAAGGTCAGGCCTTCGATCATCTCCATGCTCGCGTCACCGACCGCGTTTTGATCCGTCGACGTGGCAGCGGGTCCGGTGACATAGGCGTGGACGCCGGGTGGCGCCTTCACGGATGCGACCGTCGCGCGGACGGCCTGCACCGACTCATTGGCAAGGGCCTCGCCTTGGTCGCCGGCGATATAGACCTGAACGTAAGCGGCTTTGCCGTCCATGCTTTGCGCGCCGGCCGCCGTCAAAGTGTCGCCCCAGAAGTCCTGGACGTGTTGAACGTGCTTGCCGTCGGCGCGAAGTTTCCGAACGATCTGGTCGTAGTACGCGTGTGCGTCGGCGCCGAGGGGACGAGCCCCCTCCAGCACGATCATCACGTTGCTGTTGGTGTCGTACTCCTTGAACACCTCACCGACGCGCTTGGTGGCGACGAGGGCCGGTGCGTCGTTCGGGCTCATCGAGACGGCGCGGAGTTTTCCGACCACCTCGAGTTGCGGGACGCTGGTGTTGAGGACCGCGACAACCGCTATCCACAGCAGGACGATCGGAACGGCGAAGGTACGCAGATAACGCGGCAGACGGGGACGGGCGGCGCGGTGGGTGACGGGGATGGCATCGGTGGTGGCCTCTTCCGTTACGACGCCTTCGGTGAGCGCGCTCATGCCGCCTTCACCAAGCAATAGGTTGCGGCATGCACTCCGTGTGCCGTCCTTTCGTCCTTGACGCGGTTGTCAACGAGCACTCGGCAACCGATTGCGCGGCCGTCACCTTGTGCCAGCAGATTGGGCATGACCGAGGGGATCGTGGTTTCCAGCCGTAACGACCACGGCAGGCTCACGTTCTCGGCTCGGCGGGGAACTCCGTGGAGGTCGGTGTAATTCACGATTGCGGTTGTGCCGCTTCCGAATACCTCGTAGACGACGACTTTGGGATTGAATTTCTCCGCGGTATCCGACCCCACCGGTGTCACCACCGCACCGTCGGAACCGAAGACCGATCGCAGGTGCGCCACGCTGACCAGGCCAACCGCGACAGCCACCACCACCAGGACTGGCAGCCACACCCGCTTGACCAAGGCAATAGCCGGCATAGCTGCCGGTTGAGCGCGTTTTGTGGGTGAATCCACGACGTGGCCTCTCGACGATGGACGCGGCAGATCAACCGTCGGCGGGCGATCTCGCTAGCCAATCTAAGTCTTTAAGTGGATAGAGTCAATCCACTTGTGGACGCGGGTAACGCAGGTCACTAAGCTGGGCCAGGTGAGCGAACAGCCATGCCGCGGCCTGCGGAAGGACGCGGAGCGCAATCGGCGCCGCGTGCTCGAGGCGGCCCGCGAACTGTTCGCGGTCAAGGGGCTGGAGGCGACCCTCAACGATGTCGCCCATTACGCGAATGTCGGTGTGGGAACGGTCTATCGGCGATTCGCCACCAAGGACGAACTGGTCGAGGCGATCTTCGAGGACAGCATCGACCAGGTGGCCGGTCTCGCCGAAGCCGCGCTGCAACACCAGGATTCGTGGGAGGGCTTCGTATCGTTCGTCGAGCAGCTGTGCGAGCTGACCGCTACCGACCGGGGTCTACGCGAGATGGTGTACAGCAAGGCCGGTGGTAACCGGGTCGAATGCGCTCGCGAACGGCTTACCCCGCTGTTGTCGACACTGGTGAAGCGGGCGCGCGACGACGGGCATTTACGGCCGGACATCGCTCACACCGACATGCCGATCCTCGGCCTGCTCGCCGGAACGGTCAGTGAGTGGGCCGGTCAGGTCGAGCCGCAATTGTGGCGTCGCTACGTGGCTCTTCTGCTCGACGGCATGCGCCTGCATGACAGCACGCAGCACCTGACGGTCAGCGCACTCGACGACGACCAGATGGACGACGCGATGCGGGGATGGCAGCCGGCGGGTTGATTCCCGTCAATCAGCAATAAGTCGGTGGATGCGGCCGTCGACGTCCGACAGCGGACGGCCTCCTCCGCCCCAGCGTCGAGCGATCATTTCTGCGGTGATCGACACCGCCGTCTCCTCGGGGGTGCGCGCACCGAGATCGAGCCCGATCGGACTGGCCAGACGGAGCAGGTCGGCATCGGCCACGCCGGCCGCGCGCAACCGGTCCATGCGGTCATTGTGCGTCTGGAACGAACCCATGGCGCCGACATAGCCGACGTCGAGCTGCAACGCGATGTTGAGCAACGGAACATCGAACTTGGGATCGTGGGTGAGCACACAGATTGCGGTGCGGCGGTCGAGTGCGCCGAGCGCTGCCTGTTCCGCCAGGTAGCGATCCGGCCACTCGACTACGACGTCGTCAGCGTCGGGAAAGCGGATACGCGTCGCGAAGACAGCACGCGCATCGCACACCGTGACCCGGTAACCCAGTAACGCACCCTGGCGAGCCAACGCGTGCGCGAAAACTGTTGCGCCGAATATCAGCATCCTCGGCCGCGGAGTCATGCTGGCGACAAAAACCCTCATGCTCGCGTGCTGACCCGTCCTGCCTGACCCATATGTCAGCGTTGCCGAGTGCGCTGCGCTGAGCAGCCCGCGCGCATCCTCGATCACAGCGGCATCGGCAAGCGACGATCCCAGCGTCCCGTCGACCCAATCCGGTCCGAGCACCAGCCGCCGGCCGACCACGCCGGGATCGGTGTGATCGATGACGGTTGCGGTCGCAGTCGGGTGGTTCGTAGCGACTTCGTCGGCAACCCGCTGCAGCTGAGGGAATGTCACCCGGGATACGGGTTCGGCGAACACGTCGATCTCGCCGCCGCAGGTGAGGCCGAAGGCGAAGGCATCGTCCTCAGCGATCCCGTATCGCTGCAACATCGGGCGCCCGGTTAGGCGGACCTCGCACAACAGCTCGTATACCGCTGCTTCCACGCATCCACCGGACACCGAGCCCGCGACCGTCCCGTCGGGCGCAACCACCATCGAGGCACCCGGTGGACACGGCGCCGAGCCTCGTTGGTCGACGACAGTCGCTACACCGGCGGTGCCGCCCGATTGCCAGATTGACACCAGGTCGCTCAGTAACTCACGCACCAGCGCTACCGGCCTGTGGCATGTCCCGGATGCGAAGGCCCACGTTTGCGACATCATGTGTGTCATGGCGGACAACGCAGTTGGTCGCCGTGTCGCCGGGGTGTTGCTGGCTGCGGGGGCGGGCCGGCGGTACGGCAAGCCGAAAGTGCTTGTCGACGAATGGCGAACAGGCGCGTTGACGGCGTTGCGTGACGGCGGCTGCGATGTCGTCATCGTGGTCCTCGGTGCGGCGCAGGTGCCGGTGCCCGACGGCGTCATCACCGTGACCGCCTCTGACTGGCGGGACGGCCTGAGCGCATCGTTGCGCGCCGGCCTGCGGCAGGCCGATGCGCTCCGCGCCGAATACGCCGTGGTGCATGTTGTCGACACACCGGATGTCGATGCGACCGTGGTCTCGCGAGTTCTGACCCGCGCGTTGACTTCCCGCAGCGGACTGGCTCAGGCTTATTTCGGTGATCGGCCTGGCCACCCTGTTGTTTTCGCGCGACGCCATTGGCTCGATGTGTTGTCCAGCATTGCCGGCGACCGGGGGGCCGCCGCCTTCCTCCGCGCCCGTCATGACGTCGAGATCGTCGAATGTGCAGATCTCGCCACCGGCCTCGACTACGACGAACCCGATTAACCGACAGCGACGATCGTCACTCACCATAGTCACGTGGTCAGCCCGTTTCCGCGGTCGACAGCAGCTGACTCCAGCGCCTGACCACGCTGTGGCGGACGAGGTCGACTTTGAATGTATTCTGCGAGAGCGGTTTTGCACCGCTGACCGCCAGCTGTGCCGCCGTGTGGAATGCCGCTGTGTCGGGCCGCTTTCCGACCAGGCTGTTTTCGGCTTCGTACAGTCGCCAGGGAGAGGCAGCCACGCCACCCAATGCAAGGGCGGCTGCAGTGATCACATCGCCGTCGAGGTGCAAGCCAGCCGCGACCGATACCAGAGCGAAGGCGTAGCTATGGCGATCGCGGACTTTGAGGTACCAGGAATGGTCGAACAGCCGCGACGGTGGCAATTCGATTCCGATTATCAGTTCGCCGGGTTTCAAAGTGTTGTCCAACTCGGGGGTACGGCCTGGGAGTGCGAAGAACTCGTCGATCGAGATAATGCGCCGTCCCGTCGAATTCTGCACATGCACAGTCGCATTCAGGATCGCCAGGGCGACCGCCATGTCTGACGGGTGAGTCGCTACGCAGTCATCGCTGTGACCGAAGATGGCATGCTCGCGATTGAATCCGTGTCGTGCCGCGCAACCAGTGCCCGGGCTGCGCTTGTTGCATGACACGAAGGCTGTCTGCATGAAGTAGGGACAACGGGTGCGCTGCAACAGGTTTCCCCCTACCGTGGCCATGTTGCGCAGTTGGGTCGTGGCTCCGCTGAGAATCGCATGAGACAGCACCGGGTACTGGGTGCGGATGAGTTGGTGGTTGGCGAGCGCACTATTGGTCACGCATGCCTCTACGAATACCCCGCCGGTCTCTGTCGACGTGACTGACGTCAGCTCTAACCGTCGGAGATCGATCAGAGCCGTGGGTTGTTCGACGCTACCTTTCATCAGGTCAAGGAGATTTGTGCCGCCGGCGAGATACTTCGCTCCGACAACGGCGGCGGCGTCGATGGCGTCCTCGACGGAGCTGGCATGCCGGAAGTCGAAAGCCTTCACGATTCAGCTATTTCGGCGGCGGTCTCGATCGCTTCGACGATGTTGGCATAGGCGCCACAGCGACAGATGTTGCCGGCCATCCGTTCCTGGATTTCTTTCCGGGTCAGCTGCGAGCATCCCTGGATGACGTCGTGGCGATTGCCGTCGAAAGTCGCGGTACTCAGGTCACCGCGGTCGAATTCCGCAAGCATTGCGTGAGCGGACGAAATCTGTCCCGGCGTGCAGTAGCCGCATTGCAGTCCGTCGCAGTCGAGGAACGCTTGCTGCACCGGATCCAAATCGGAGTCACTGCCGATTCCTTCGATGGTGATCACGTCGGATCCGTCGATCGATGCCGCCAATGTCAAGCAGCTCAGTACGCGCTCGCCGTCCACAGCGACGGTGCACGCACCACACAATCCGTGGTCGCAACCTTTCTTGGTGCCGGTGATGTGCAGCCGCTCTCGAAGCAAGTCGAGCAGCGTGGTTCGGATGTCGGCAACGATCTCGTGGATCTCACCGTTGACACGAAGCCGCATCGTGTGTCGGCGGCCGTCGGTGAATTCGTCGGCAGACCAATGGCCCGTCATGCACTGTCTTTCGGAGGACGGTAGGGAGACATGAGATCCTCGATGGTGATCGGTAGGTCGCGCAGTCTCTTGCCGGTGGCGTGGTGCACGGCATTCGCGATCGCGGCGGGCACCCCACATATCCCGATTTCCCCTATGCCGCGCACGCCGATCGGGTTCAGGCCGTAGTCGGGGTGGTCGATGAAGGAGATGTCGAACTCAGGGAGGTCGGCATGTGTCGGCACGTAGTACTCCCCGATCGGAAGTGCGGTCGCCTCGTCATACGGGATCTGTTCGAGCAGCGCCATACCAAGGCCGAAAGTGATGCCGCCCATCACCTGGTTGCGGGCGAGCATCGGATTGAGCACTCGTCCGCAGTCCATCACAGCCACCCACCGGGTGACGCTGACGCGGCCGATGTGCTCGTCGACCTCGACCTCGCAGAAGTGTGCGCCGAAAGACTGAAATGCCTTGGCGTGCTGGCCGCCGGCGTCGCTATCGACCGTGAAGCTCAGATCATTTCGGTATGCCGAAGCGGCTACCGGATCAACGGTGGTGATATCGACCTCGGCAGGATCTGAGCCGAAGAACGGAGAGTCGGCATCCCGCGTCAATGCACCGGCGAATCGGCGCCGCCACTCGGTGGCGGCCGCGAAGACAGCGGAGCCGACGGTGGCGGTGGTCTGCGAAGCACCGCTGTAAGGCGCAGCGGGAAACAGGGAGTCGCCAGATACAAAGCTCACCCGGTTCATCGGAATACCGGTGACATCGGCCGCGACCTGGGTCATAACGGTGCGCACTCCATTACCGACTTCATGTGTGGCCGAGGCGAATTGAACGAACCCATCAGAGTCGGTGACGACTCGACAGCCAGCCGGCATCCGTCGACCCGGGTAGGTAGCGGTCGCCATTCCCCATCCGATCTGGACGCCGTCACGTCGTATCGATCGCGGCGCTGTGGGCCGGTCTTGCCAGCCGAAACGACGTGCACCGTCCTGGTAGCACTGCAGAAGGTGCTTGCCCGACCACGGTTTGCCGCTCGCTTGATCGACGTCGGCGTGGTTACGGATCCGCAGATCGAGCGGGTCGAGATTCATCCGCTGGGCAAGTTCATCGATGGCTGACTCCAGCGCAAACAGGCCCGGCGTCTCTCCTGGGCCGCGCATGAAACACGGGGTGGGCGCGTTGATACGCGCGGTCCGGTGAGACACCTCCAGGTGCGGCGAGTGGTACAGGAATCTGGTGGAAAGCCCCGTGGGCTCACAGAAGTGCGCCACGGTCGAGGTCTCGGTCACGGTGTGGTGTTCGGTGCTGAGAATTCGGCCGTCCTCGTCGGCAACCAGCGTCACGTCTTGGTCGGTGCGTGGTCGATGCCCGGTCGACGTGAACATCTGATCGCGCGTCAAGACCAATTTCACCGGGCGGTCGATCGCCCGAGCGGCCACCGCACACAGCACGACGTGCATCCAGAGGAAGCTTTTCGATCCGAAGGCGCCACCCACCAAGGGCGACACGATGCGAATCCGGTCCTCTGGCATGCCCAGGTAGGCTGCCAAGGCCGTTCGTTCGCCACCGATCCACCGGGTGCTGTCGTGAATCGTCAGATGATCGCCCTGCCACTGCGCGATCGTCGCCGACAGTTCCATGGGGTAATGGGCATTCATCGGTGTCGTGTAGCGGGAAACCACGCGGCTATCGGTGTTATTCGGGTCGGGCGGACGACCCCGTCGGTCCTGCAGCTTCTCCTCCTCGAGCTTCACGAAGTGATCGGGAAGGTAACTGCCGTAGCGGATCTGGCCGTCGTTCCGATCGGTTGTCGACGGCTCGGCAAGCACAGCACCCGCGCTCATCTGCGCTGGTACCACCTCGTAGTCGAGTGAAAACAGCGACGCCGCATCGGTGGCGTTTTCCAGAGTGTCAGCGACCACGACGGCCATGTGCTGGCCGACGTGCTGAACGTTCACGTCCGACAGTGGCGGGCGACGTTCCATGGGAAAGTCAGCGGTGAGGCCAGCCGGAAGAATGTTCAGCGGCGGACAGTTCAGCGGCGTCAGGACGTGAAGGACCCCGGGTGCCTGCTCTGCCCGGACGGCGCTCGCGCGCAGCGAATCCTCGGTGACACGCCCGTGCGGAATCGTCGACTGCACCAAGACCGCGGTAGCGACCCCGGGAACGATGACGTCGGCGGTGTAGCGGGCCCGGCCGGTCACCTTGTCCACGCCTTCGACGCGGCTCACCGCACGTCCCACGCTCGTGCGTGCTGCTGGCATGCTCCGCGTGACCTCTCGCCCCGGCCTGATCGTTCTCGGGGTGACTGGGCGCAGGAGTACCGCGACCTGTCACGTGATCGATGCTAATGGTGTGACGTCGAGGACCGCAGAATTCAAGCGATGTGGTACGGCAGGCCCGCGACGCGACGCGGTCGCTACAGCCTCGCCGCCGCGGATAGGGTGCCGATGTGGATGACTACACGACTTACGACGCGGTAGGTCTGGCGCAGCGCGTTCGATCCGGAGACGTCACCCCGGCTGATCTGCTCAACGCGGCGCGGGCGCGGGCAGCGGAGGTCAATCCGCGCATCAACGCGGTTGTGGTGGATGTCGACCCGCCTCGCGCGGGCGAGGCCGACGCCGTCTTCGCGGGTGTGCCCTTCCTGATCAAGGACTTGCATCAAGACCTCGCCGGCTACCCGACCAGCGGCGGGTCACGATCTCTCGCCAACGTTGTCGCCCAGGAAAATTCGACCGTCGTCCAGCGCTGGCTGGACGCGGGATTGGTGATCTTCGGCAAGACCAACACCCCGGAGTTCGGCCTGAAGGGTGTCACCGAGCCGGAGCTCTTCGGGCCGGCGCGCAACCCGTGGAACACCGACCACACACCGGGCGGATCGTCGGGCGGATCGGCCGCCGCAGTAGCGGCGGGAATCGTGCCGTGTGCCGGGGCCAGCGACGGTGGCGGTTCGATACGCATACCGGCCTCGGCGTGTGGCCTGTTCGGGCTGAAGGCGTCGCGCGGGTTGATCCCGGCCGGGCCCGCTTTCGGCGAATACCTCGGCGGCAGCGCCACCGACGGTGTCATCTCACGCTCGGTGCGCGACAGCGCCGCGATGCTCGAGGTGCTTGCCGGTCCCACCGCCGTCTCGCCCTACCTTGCTGCTCAGCCCGCCGGCCGCTACACCGACGACGTCGGACAGGACCCCGGCCGCCTTCGGATCGGCGTATGTACCGCAAGCGCGATCAATCCCGACCCGCACCCGGAAGCCGTTGCCGCAGTGGCGAATACCGTGGAGCTGCTGGTCCGCGCGGGGCACGATGTCACCGAGCTGTCGCAGCCCCCCGTCGACGATGCCACGCTGGCCAAGGATTTCCTCACCACCTGGTTCGTCGCCTGCGCTGCCAGCGTCGCCGGCGTCAAAGCCCAAACCGGCTGCAACGATTCGGGTTTCGAGATCGACACCCGCCTACTCGCCGCGCTCGGTCGAGCCACCAATCCCCTTGACCTCTATAGCTCCATCGAGAGTCGTCACACCCACGTTCGGCGGCTCGCTGAATTCCACAGCTCCTACGACCTGCTGCTGACCCCGACGACCGCAACCCCGCCGCCCCGGATCGGGGCGTTCGACCTGCCGCCGATCGTGCGCCGCGGCCAGCAACTCCTGCTTGCCACCCGCGGCGCGGGACTGCTGCGGCTGACGCCGATCGTGGATCAGATTGTCCAGGAAAACCTGCGGTGGGTGCCCTACACGCAACTGGCGAACATCACCGGTCGGCCGGCCATCAGTGTTCCGCTGCACTGGACGCCGGACGGTCTGCCCGTCGGGTCCCAGTTCGTCGGAAAACTCGGTGCGGAAGGCTTGCTCATCCGACTCGCCTCGCAACTCGAGCAGCTGCAGCCGTGGGCGGACCGTCGACCCGACCTATGATCTGCGTGCTCGATACCTCTCCCGACAACGGCGTGATTGCTGAGGTGTAGATGAAGTTGCGGCGGGTGCGAACCGACGACGGTCTCGAATTGCAGGCGCTGCAAGAGACCGGAAACTGGGAGCGCCACCCCGATCGATCAGCGCTGGGCGGGCCGGTGTTCGACGACACGTGGGAATTGGCAAGAGCCGACCAATCTTTGGCTCTCAGCGAATCGCTGCTGCCGTTTCAGCCGGCGTCTTTTCGTGATTTCATGCTCTACGAGCGGCATGCGGTGGACGCCGCGCGTGGTCTGGTTCGCCGCTTCCATCCTGGCCAGTACCGCCTGATCCAACTCGTGGAGGCTGTCACGCGACGTACGTTCCCGATGCTCAAGCCCGGTCGGCTGTGGCATTCCCAGCCGGTCTACTACATGTCGAACGCACTGACCTTCGTGCCGTCCGGCACCCCGATCGAGGTGCCCTCGTACAGTGGCGCGCTGGATTACGAGCTCGAGCTCGGTTTCGTGTTGGCACAGCCCCTGTTCAACGCGACACCGGCCGAGGCGCTGAGCGCCATCGGAGCATTCGTCGTCCTCAATGATTTCAGTGCCCGCGATGTACAAAGAGCCGAAATGGCAACTGGTTTCGGCCCACAGAAAGCGAAGCACTTTGCCAGTTCGCTCTCCGAGGTGGCCGTGACCGCCGACGAGATATTGCCGCGCCTCGATCGTTTGCACGGGACGGTGTCCATCGACGGTAGGACGGTGTCCACTGTGTCGAGCGCCGGGATGACGCACAGCTTGGGCGACGTGCTCGCCCACGCGTCACGCAGCGAACACCTGCTACCCGGTGAGTTGTTCGGCACGGGCACACTGCCCGGTGGCAGCGGGATGGAAACCGGCAACTGGTTACAGCCCGGGGACACCATCACTTTGACGATTGACGGCGTGGGCGTCATCGAGCACCGCATCCTCACGCGGTGATTGCCGGGCCGTACACGCGCGGTGTTGAACATCCGTTGGTCACTGGACTTCGAAGACGTCGAAGCAGACCAATCCGGGCATGCGGGTGCCGGTGCCGATGAAGACGTGGTTGTTCAACCGGCCCAGCCGTGGTGCCGCGGTCTCGAAGCTCGGCGTACTACGGAAATAGATCCGGGCCGGGTCCACAGGCTCGTCGCGGAGCAGCTGGTTGAGATCTTCTGCTGTACCGCAACGGATTCCCGCGTTTCGCACGAGCACCGTTTCTCCCTGGTCTGACTCCAGTAGATAGGTGGCCAGTACCGTTATTTCGGTTGGGCTTCGGACGCATTGGACGTCGGCACCGCCGGGTAACACCCGCCCGGTCATCACAGGTCCCTCGACACGGCCGCCGGTGATCGGGACGACGCGGCGATAGCCCAGGGGTGTCGGTCCGACCTCGATACCTTGTGCCACCGTGACCCGTAGCTGAAAGACATGTTGCAGCACAGGGCTGTTCGCACAAGGCTGGGTTTCCGGCGTCATGGTGTGGGATCCTCGGCGATGGACCCGAGGATCGTGTCGGCACACAGTCTGGGATCGTCGATCATCGGAACGTGCCCTACGCCGGGCAACACAATGATTCGTGCGTGGGGCAGTCTTTCACGCGCGGTCGGCAGATACGCGGCGGGCGGAAAGATGCGGTCGTTGCCTGACCAAGCGACGGTGATCGGGCAGGTAAGCGATTCCAGTGTCGCCAAATATTCAGTGGTGTTCAACAGGTCCTCGGCGGCTGGGCAGCCCACCACGTCCTCGAAGGCGTGCACGGCCTGCTCGACAGACATACGCTCGCCATGCACCGCGGCCGTGAACATCACGAGACGTCGCACTGCAGCGATTCCAAGTAACCGCGGTGTGAGATGGCGGGTGGCTACGGCCAGCGTTCTCATGCGGCGCAGTTGTTTTCGGCTGCGGTCGGGGCCGCCTACCGAGGGCCACAGTCCGGCCGGGGACAGGGCGCACACCGATGCTGCGCGGCCTCGACGTGCCAGTTCGACGGCAATCCATCCACCCATCGAATTGCCGGCCACGTGCACGGTGTCCAGCCGGCGACCGTCGAGCAGACGTTCCACGGAGTCCGTCAGACGGCTGATCGTGGCGGGCGTCGCGATCGAGACCCCGCCGCGGTGCCCCGCGAGGGTGGGCACAATGAGGTCGAAGCGGTCTTCTAGCAACGGTGTCACGCTGGCCCAGGCGGCGGCCGACATGGTGACTCCATGAAGTAGCAACAGCGGAGATTCGGCGGTCAACGGTTCTCACAGGAGGTCGTGGGTTGCACTAGCGCTGCCGCGCTAGTTTCGGCGGTCGGCGAACCCGGCGGGCAGCGCCTCGGGCGCGACGTTGATGATCGACTCGTCGTCAGCGCCAACGTCTTCGATGAAGGTGATCGTCGCGAATTCAGGCACCACGTAGATCGGATAGGTAGGACCGGCGTCGCGGTATGCGCGCATCTCGTCGAGGTGATCGTTTTGATAGAGCACCGTCTTGTGTCCGTCGGTGCGGATCCAGTCGGGGAAGAAGATGGTTCCGTGCAACCGGCGCAAACCGGGCAGCACATCAACGACGACGCTGGTGCCGGTGGGCTCGGTCCACGAGATCTTGTAAACATCGGGAGCCAGAGCGACGAGGTCGACGGTCTGGTCGCGCACCCAACGACCGCCGACGTGGCCGGAGTGGATCCGGTAGTCGATGGTGGTGAGATTCTTGACGTACATCTCGTATCGCCAGCCGTTGGCGTAGGTGTAGATGAAGTGGTGTCCAACCAGGCCACGGGCGTCACCGTCAGCGGGTGGATGCAGATCGCTGTCGTCGGGCATAGAATGAGTTTAGAACAAAATAGTTTTGTGAGGAACCCTTTGGCTGAACCGCCGTCGCATCCCAGCACCGCTGCGGAGCTTTCCCGCATCCTGGGCCCGCTGCGTCGGGTGGTGTTGAGGACCACCCGGGCAGCCGAGGGCCTACCCGACCTCCCGGACGCACACATCGAGATTCTGCGGACGGTGGCCGGCAGTCCCGGTATCACTCCGCGAGCGATCGCCGATCGACTCGGGTTGGCGCGGCCCACGGTCAGCAACGTCATCCAGACAATGAAGCGAGCGCGTCTGCTCGCTCTGAACCGCGACGACAACGACGCACGAGTCGTCCACGTCACCCTCACCCGTCACGCAGCCCAACTGCTGCGGGGATATGACGCCGCCAGCGAGCGCCTGCTGTCCGAAGCTCTAGGCCAACTCAGCACGTCTCACCGGGCCGCGATCACTGCAGCCATACCTGCCTTGATCGCACTGCAATCGACGCTCACCCTCCAAGCGACAGCCACCGATCCGGTCGCTGCTTCACTCCCGCACAATTCGACGTCGTAACGAGGTCATACCTAGGACGAGGCTTCGCCCTAGAGTTCAGCGTCGAAGTCAGCGATCCTCGTTGGCGTCGCCGGGATGTGGCACGTTGTTCTCGTCGACGTAGGCGTCGTGATCGGTGTCGACACCCTGGTGGTCACGTGGACCTTCGTTGGATCCCTCGGACTCGACACCGTCCACGGCGTCGCTGGGCATCGTCATGTGAATCCTCCCGCTCGTCGCGGCGGGCTCGTCCCGCCGGACTGTAGTTCGGGGGAAGTGTGCCCCGTCTGCCGTGCCCCGAACCCGGCAAGATTTACCGGCAAGAAGCAAAATCAGTCCATCGATATCTGCCGCTCAACGTAGAGGTCCAGGTGAGAGAAGCCATGTCCGACGAGTTGATCTTCGCCGACGCAACCACGCAGGCACAGTTGGTCCGTTCCCGGTCAGTGTCTTCCGTCGAACTGATCCATGCGCACCTGGCGCGCATCGACGAGACGAATCCCGCGATCAACGCCGTCGTGACCATCGCCGACGATGCCCTCGACGCGGCATGCGGCGCGGACGCCGCACTGAAGGATGGCCAGGCCGTCGGCCCCCTGCACGGCGTGCCGTTCACCGTGAAGGACTCCGTCGACACCGCAGGCGTGCTGACTCAGCGTGGCTCGCCGATTTTCGCCGGTCGACTCCCCACCGCAGATGCCACCAGCGTGGCCCGCATCAAGGCCGCGGGCGGGATCCTGCTGGCGAAGACGAATCTTCCGGAGTTCTCGTATTCGACCGAGAGCGACAACTTGCTCACCGGTCGCACGAACAATCCCTGGAACCTCGACCGCACCCCCGGCGGGTCGAGCGGCGGCGAGTCGGCTGCCATTGCAGCCGGGATGAGCCCGTTCGGTATCGGAACCGACCTCGCGATTTCCGTGCGGGGCCCGGCCGCCCAGACCGGAATCGTTGCACTCAAGCCCACCCATGGCCGCATCCCGATGACCGGCATTTGGCCCCGCGTACCGCGCAGGGATTGGCACGTCGGCCCGATGGCGCGAACGGTACGCGATGTGGCCTTGACCTACTCGCTGCTCGCCGGACCCGACGGTGAGGACGGTTTCGCAGTCACACCGGCCGATTTCGACAGTGGTGTCGGCCCCAGCCCACACCGTCCGCTACGCGTGGGTTGGCTCGTCGACTCGGGTCTGGGGCCGGTCGACCCCGAGGTCGCCGCGACCGTCCGCGCGGCAGCGCAGGCACTTGCGAGCACCGGGGCGCACGTCGAGGAAGTCACGATTCCTGCGCTGCAACGCGATAACCCGTTGGTTCTGTTCAATTTTCAGCACGTCATGGAGCTCAAGCCTGCGATGGCGGCCGCGGTCAGCGGTAACCAGGACAAGATGTTCACGATGTCGAAGTACATGCTCGGCACCCCTGACACCTCGATGCAGGACTACGTCGCGGCAGAGCAGGGCTTGGAGCGGATCCGCGACGGGTACGCGGATTACTTCACCCGCTACGACGCGCTGCTTCTACCAGTACTTCCCACACCCGCGCACCGGCACGGTCTGACGGAATTCGTCATCGACGGTAAAACGGTCGACGCCACGCACATTCAGACATTCACCGTGCAGTTCAACATCACGGGCCTGCCGGCGCTGTCGATGCGGTTCGGCACCAGCGGCGATGGCCTCCCGATCGGAGTTCAAATCGCCGGCAGCTGGCACGCCGAGTCCACAGTTCTGTACCTCGCCTCGGTCCTGGAACGGATCAGTCCCGTGCGAGACCTTCATCCCGCCATATGATTTCGGAATCGCCGCCGCGTAGTTGCATCACCGCGTGTGGTGCGCGCCTTCACGGACCGATTCGCTTCCCCGATTTCTGGCAGCGCTGCGAGCAGTAGATCACCTGATCCCACTGCCCTCGTTGTCGCCACTTCTTGCGATTGGCGAACGGGCGCCCACAGGCCACGCAGATCTTGACGTCCTCTTCTCGTTGCACGATTCAGCTATACCCGGCCGTCAACTCAGTGCCGCGGGGATGGCGTTGTCGATGAGGACGACGGCGATGGGCTGAAGCGGTGGCGAGGGTTTTGGTGTCGCCTCGGACGACTCGAGCTACGTCAACGGGGTGGAGTTGGTGGTCGACGGCGGCACCGCAGCGATCTGACGGAGGACCTTCGCCTCAGACCGGCCACACCTCGCGGCGCCAGGCGGCGTCCCAAAACATCCACTCGTAACGGGCCGTCGTTGCGAAATGAGCCCGGGCCCGGGCCTCGTCGGCAGCACACAGGGTCGGGCCGACATCGTCGGCCAGCGCCAACACTTCAGTGACGATGGATTGGTAGTCGGCGTCGGCGTAGGTGTCGATCCAGCGCTGGTACCGCGGATCCGGAGAACCGCGCCCGACGAGTCCGGCGCCCACCTCGGCGTAAATCCAGTAACACGGCAGCACCGCAGCGAACCCCTCGGCGAAGGTGCCACGAGACGCAGTCGCCGACAGGTAGCTCGTATAGGCCAGGGTGGTCGGGGCCACCGGGATGTCCCCGATGTTCTCGATGCCCAGTTCGGCCAGCAGCGACTCATGCAGTGCGAGTTCGACTTCGGCGGTGCTGGCGGCGTGCCGGGCGAACATGCCGACACCGGCACGTGTCGGCGCCTTGCTACCCACAACGGTCAGCGTGCGAGCAAATTCCTGTAGATAGTGGGCGTCCTGCACGATGTAGTAGGTGAAGCGCTCCAGGTCGAGGCTGCCGTCGGTGAGGCCGGCCAGGAACGGGTGCTTCACGATCGACGCGTAGGTGCCGGCAACCTCAGCCCACAACCGTCCGGTCCAACCGGCTCGCGTCACGAAGCTCAGGCCCGCACCGGGAGGGCTAGCAGCGGGTTGTACGGACTACTCACGACCTGGCCGGGCTCGACACCGGGAATGAACTTGCGCCAGTCGCCGCTCACCATGGTCGGGCTGGGCACCACCCGGACACCGTCAGCGAAATACGTTGTGGCAAGCGCCATCCGAGCGACGGTGGTGCGGTTCGCACCGGCGGTGTGGAAACAGCTCGCGGCGTGGAAACTGACCTCGCCCGCCGCGAACGGTCCGTCCTCCACCCGCACGGCGTGGCTGCGGAAGGTGTCCGACACACCCCGGTCATAGGAGGTGCCGTGCTTGTCGAATTCGACGTCGGCAACCAAGGATCCAACCTCGGCGCCGCGTGCGAACGCGAGCGGTCCCATTTCGCGCGGGGTGGGTTGCAAGGGGATCCATGCCGTCAGCACGTCAGGTGAATCGAGCGGAAAATGATGGGCGTCGTAATGCCACGGCGTGCGGCCTGCGCCCGGTTCCTTGGACAGCGCGTTGTCGTGATAGAGCCGTACCTGTGGGGTTCCCAACAGGGCCGCGCAAATGGATCCGATGCGCGGCGAGACGACTGCGGCGTGCATCAGATCGTCCTGCAGCCACATCATTTCAAGACTCTGAAAACCCACCGAGGGGTCGACCGCGGCATCGAGCATCGTGCGCATCCGAACCCGGATGCGTTCCAGCGTGCCTGGTGTCAAGACGCCGGGCAGCTTGATGAACGACTCCGCCTGAAATCGCTCGACCTGCGCCGCCGTGACCGGATAGGGGTCGGCCAACTCGGCCAGCATCTCGCGGTCGGAAGGCAGCGGGCCGGGATCGTGTGGCGGCGGATCCACCAGGGGGCCGTCGGAAGCCGGGCCGTCCGCAAGCGACATGTACCAGTCCCACCACTGGTCGTTGCCGCGGTCCCACTCGACGGCGACGTCAGAGGCGGCGCCCGCCGCTGTCGACGCTGACAGGTGGGGATTGCGAATCACGGCTGCTCCCAGGTGATGAGGTGTGCCTCGTGCTGAAACTCATAGTCTCCATTGGGTTCTCGACAGCCTGCCAGATAGTCGGCGAGCGGCTCTCGTCGCTCCAACTCGTCCAGCGACACGGCGTCGTCGAACGCGCAGCGCTGGAGGAACCCCTCGACGACGGCCCGATCGCTTGACCCGGTGCGGTAATGAATTGCCTGCACCTCGATCGGCGCCCCCGCTGCGCGGAGGGCCGAAGCCACGCCTTCGGCGTCGGTATAAGGCGTGGCGTCGGGGGCGAATGCCGCGCGGTAGGCGTCGTAGAAGGCCAAGTAGTGCGAAGCGGACGATGCTTGCGCGACGGCGCCGAAACCGCCTGGTCGCAGTGCCGCAACCATCCGGGCCACGCCGGCAGCCAGCTCGGCGGGCGGCAGCGCGTACAGCGCGTGCATGGCCCAGGCCACGTCGTACCCGGTACCGGTGAAGTCCTGCAGGAACACCTCGTGTTCTCCGGCGGCGACGAACGGCGGGGCCAGTGCCGCCCGCGCCTCGGCGATGCTGAACGCGGACGGGTCGAGCAGGTCTACCTCGACGACGGGCCGCGCCGGCAGCCCGGCAGCGAGCAGAGCCGAGGGGAACTTCCCGCTTCCGCAGGCGACGTCGAGCAGCCGAAGTTGAGCGTCGGGCGCGTGCCCACCCAGGTCGGCGCCCCAGTCGCGGGCTGCTGCGAGCTGCCGGTAGTCCTCCCTGGCGAGCGCGTAGAAGGACTCCATTTCGGCCCGTCCGCTCTCGCTCCAATGGTCCAAGCTGCGTCGGGCGGTATCGGGCCGGGTCATAACTCACCATAACCACGGATCCGGGCGGCCTGCCCGCGGCGGAGATGCGTCAGTTTGCTCCGGCTCGGAGCGGGGAACACGGGCGCGTGATAGTTCAGAGTCGAACCACCGCACTTGACCGGCTACGGAAGCAGGTCGTCGACGAACCGCCGCTCCCGGTGCTGTCGGGCGAGCGGTACGCGCTCACCCATGCGCGGTACGAGGCTGCCAGCGATCAACGCCCCCGTCTGAAGGATTGGCTGGTACGGGTGCTTCCACCGCTGCTGGCCGACTGCGATCCGGTGCGCATCGTCGGAGTCGGTGTCGGGGACGGCAGTATCGACGCACCGCTCGCGGCGGTGCTTGCCGCCGACGGCCGCCGCGTGCACTACACGGGCGTCGAGCCACACGCCCCGTCTGCGGTGGTTTTCGCCGAGCGGCTGAATGGGCTTAACGCTCAAGGGCTTACCCCCACCGTCGTCATCGGGAATTTCACCGACCACGAGGCGGGGCGACCCGCCGATCTCGTGCACTTCGTGCATTCGCTGTACTACGTCGATGATCTGTCAGCCGCGCTCGACCACGGACTGAGCATGGTCCGGCCGGGCGGGTTGCTGCTGGCCGCCACCGCACCGCTGGAGCCGCTGTGCGTCCTCACCGAACTCCTCTGCCCGTGGGACACCCGGCAGCCGTGGTTCGCCGACGACGTCCGCGCCGAGCTGGACGTGCGCGGTCTCTCGGTTCGCGCGGAAACCCTCGTTGCACATCTTGACCTCCGCGAAGCCTTGGCGGATCCGCTCGGGCGAGGGGAAGCGGTGCTCGACTTCTTGGTCGGTGCACGTATTGCGGCGCTGGGGCGCGCAGCCCGCGAGCTGTTGATCGACTATCTGCGCGACATCTCCCTGCCCGGGAAACCCGGTGTGGTGCCCCACCCGTTGGACATCACCATCGCACGCGTTCCGTGACTCCTGCTGTGGACGTGAGCGCCGGCTTCATCGCCGGCCTGCCCAAAGCAGAACTACACGTCCACCTCGAAGGAACACTCGAGCCGGAGGTGATGCTGCGGACCGCGCGGGCCAACCGCGTCGACCTGCCGTGGCGATCGGTCGAGGAGATCCGTGCCGCCTACCGCTTCAGCAGCCTGGAAGACTTCCTCGCCGTGTTGTTCCGGGTCGGCCAGGTGTTGCGCCGCCGGGAGGATTTCTACGATCTCACGCTGGCCTATCTGCAGCGGGCCGCCCAAGAGAACGTCCTTCGCGCCGAAATGTTCTACGGTGCACAAACTTTCCTCGACCTGGGCGTCCCGATCTCCGATCAGCTCGGGGGTGTGTTCCAGGCGATCGACGACGCCCGAACCGAGTGGGGTATCGACGGTCAGGTGATCTGCACAGCGCAGCGTCAGCGTTCGGAGGCAGAGGGTCTGGAGTTGCTCGACCTGCTGGATCCATGGGCCGAGCGCATCCTCGGGGTGGGCCTCGGGTCGGCCGAATTCGGCCACCCGCCAGGCAAATTCGCTCGATACTTCGACCGGGCCCGCACGCGCGGGTACCGGACCACCGTGCATGCCGGCGAGGGGACGCCGGCGTCCTACGTCACCGAAGCACTGGACGTCTGCCTACCCGACCGGATCGACCACGGCGTCGCGGCCGCGGACGACGACGCGCTGATGCGACGGCTCGCCGACACCGGCATCGCCCTCACCATGTGCCCGTTGTCGAATCTGGCACTGCAGGTGGTGCCTGACCTGGCTTCGCATCCCCTACGCCGACTCCTGCATGCGGGCGTGCGGGTGACGATCAACTCCGACGATCCACCGTTCTTCGGCGGCTACGTCAACGCCAATTATCTCGCCGCCTCCGAGGCGTTGTCGCTCGACATCGATGACTTTATTACGTTGGCGCACAACAGTTTTACCGCGAGCTTCGCCGATCCCAGCGATGTGCACGGGTGGACTGGCCGCCTCGATGCGTATCGAGTCGCGCAACAGGTGTCATGAGCTCCTGTAACCTTCGCCAGAGGGAGGTCCGAGATGACACGATCGAGCCGTTCGGCTGAGGAGGTCGATCCGGGCCCGGTCCAGCTGCAAGCCCGCAAGGTGCACTTCGACATCACCGACGTGCCGCTGCACTGGATTCCCGGCCATCCCGTCGCCTCGAATGTGATAGGCCTGCTCAACCTGATCCTGCCGGCGGCCGAGCGGTGGTTTGTCGCGACGTACAACGAGGCCCTCCCCTTGGTGAAGGACCCGAAGCTGGCCGAGGACATGCGCGGTTTCATCGGTCAGGAAGGTGCACACGCCGAGGTCCACGAGCGGCTGCTGCACGAATTCATGGAGGAACGCGGCGTAGATCCCACGCCGATGCTGGACCAGATGGAGTACATCTTCACCAAGGTGCTGGCCCCGTCGACCTCCGAGGACCCCAAGCGCCGGATGAACCACCTGTGTGACCGGCTGTGGTTCATCGCCGCCCTCGAGCACTACACCGCGGTGATGGGTGACTTCGCGTTGAATTGCAGCTGGGACGACCACGGCGCCGATCCGACGATGGCCGATGTGTTCCGCTGGCACGGCAGCGAAGAGGTCGAGCACCGCAGCGTCGCTCACGATGTCGCGGTGTACTTCCACGACAGCTACGTCGACCGCATCGGCGCCATGGTGATGGCGATGATCGGTATCTTTTCGTTCTTCCAGCGCGGCGCCACATTTCTGATGAAGGCCGACCCGAATGTGGACATCGGCTGGTGGAAAACGCAACGCCTGCGCGTCCGCGACTCCAAGCTGGGTCTGCTTCCCAAGTACAGCAAGCTCTTCGGCTCCAACACGCTGGCCTACTTCCGGCCCGGATTCACCCCGGACCGGATGGGATCGACAGCGCAGGCGGTCGCCTACCTGGCCCGGTCGCCTGCCGCTCGCGCGGCGCACATGTGATGTCGCTTCGCGACCGCTACCGGCGGCTGCCGCCGAGCATGTCCGGACGGTTGCGCCACGACGTTTTCGTCGGTCTGATCGATGCGGCCGTGTCCGGGGTGTGGAAGGTGTCGGGCAACATCCGGCAGATGGCGGCACCGCGCGTATTCGACCGCACCGTCACGTTGACGGTGGCGGACCGGCAGGTGGTCGCCCACGACCAACAGGTGGTGGCGCTGACTCTCACGTCTGCGGACGCTGGGCGACTGGCGCCGTGGCGCGCGGGTGCGCACTTGGACATCCACTTGCCGAGCGGACTCGTGCGCCAGTACTCGCTCTGCGGCGACCCCGCGGTCACCGACGCCTACCGGATCGCGGTCCGTCGGATTCCCGACGGCGGCGGTGGCTCGATCGAGGTGCACGACGCCCTGAACGTCGGTGCGACGGTAACGACCAGCGGTCCGCGCAACGCGTTTCCGCTGACGGTGCCCGGTTACGGCTCGCCGTCCAGACGGCTGCGTTTCATCGCCGGCGGTATCGGCATCACGCCGATCCTGCCGATGCTGGCCACGGCGGCGCGTCTGGGCGTCGAGTGGTCGATGGTCTACGTCGGCCGCAGCCGCGACAGCCTGCCATTCGTCGATGAAGTCGACCGGTTCGGGGACCGGGTCGAGATCCGCACCGACGACCGATCCGGCATTCCCAGTGCTGAGGAGCTACTCGGTGACTGCGCGGACGGCACCGCCGTGTACGCCTGCGGGCCGCAGCCGATGCTCACCGCGATCCGCGCAACTCTGGCCGGCCGCGACGATGTCGAACTGCATTTCGAGCGGTTTGCCGCACCCCCGGTGCTCGACGGAACCGAATTCGAGGTCACCGTCGCGTCATCGGGAGCGACGATCACGGTCGGCGCCGACGAGACGCTGCTCGCCGCGCTGCGGCGGGCCGAGGTGCCGACCCCTTATTCATGTCAACAAGGCTTCTGCGGGACATGTCGCACCCGGGTGCTCGACGGTGAGGTCGAACACCGAGACACCCTTTTGACGACTCCAGAGCGCGAGAGCGGCATGATGCTGGTGTGCATATCCCGTGTGGCGTCCGGCGGACGGCTCACCCTCGATCTCTAGGCGTCGCGAATCCCCCTTCGCTGCAATGGTATTGACTCTGTTCCTGTAGCCGCGGCGTAAGTCGAATGACGCCGCGAACAACAACCCCGGTGACCGCGGCGTCAGAACTTGCGTAACAACGTCCGGCACCGGGTACTCGCCCGACCATGCCAAAGATCGGATACTTCCTGTCGTGCGAGCAGTTCGGCCCCCACGAGCTCATCGATCAGGCCAAGCGAGCCGAAGCGGCCGGCTTCGAATCATTGTGGATTTCAGACCATTTCCATCCGTGGAACGACGACCAGGGCAACAGCCCCTTCGTGTGGGGTGTGATCGGCGCACTGTCGGAGGCCACCTCGCTGCCCGTCTCGACCGCTGTCACCTGCCCCACGATCCGGATTCATCCGGCCATCATCGCGCAAGCTACAGCGACCGCCGCGGTCCAACTCAAGGGCAAGTTTGTGCTCGGTGTGGGTAGCGGGGAGGCGCTCAACGAGCACGTGCTTGGCGACCCGTGGCCTTCGGTGGGCGTGCGGCTGGAGATGCTCGAAGAAGCCGTCGAGGTGATCCGACTTCTTCTCGGAGGCAAAGAGGTAAGCCATCATGGAACCCATTACGAGGTGCAGGAAGCGCGGATCTACACACTGCCCGAAGACCCCGTGCCGATCTACGTGTCGGGATTCGGGCCGCAGGCCGCGAAGTTCGCCGGTCGCATCGCTGATGGATTCGTCACCGTGACCCCCGACGCCGATCTGGTGAAGACATTCCGAGACGCCGGTGGCGGCGACAAGCCAGTCCAGGCCGGCACCAAGGTCAGCTGGGACCGCGATGCCGACAAGGCCCTCGATGCGGCGCATCGACTGTGGGCCAACGAAAGTCTGCCCGGTCAGCTCGCCCAGATCCTGCCGCGCCCCCAAGATTTCGAGGCCGCAATGCACTTCGTGCCCAAAGAGACTGTCGCCGAGTCGATAACGGCGGGCTCGGACCCCGAAAAGCATGCGGCTCAAATACGCGCGTACCTCGACGCGGGCGTCGACGAAGTGTACGTACAGCAGGTCGGCCCGGACATGGACGGATTCTTCCAAGCCTGGGAACGCGACGTGCTGCCGCTGCTGCGCTGAGTTCGATCGCTCACAGCAAGTCCTGATCGCGCCGAAAAGCGGCGATAGTTGCCGCGACCCGCGGGTCGGCGCGCAGTTGCTCGAGCGTCAGTGGCAGCGGCAATCGCCAATTGGGATACTCGTCGATCGTCCCGGGCAAGTTGGGCTGTCGCGGCTCGGCGACGAGGTCGTAGGGCGAGATCAGTTTCAGCTGACTCGGGGTCGCAGCGAGTATTCGATGCATGGCGGTGATGATGCTTGCTTCGTCTGGCTCGGACCCATCGTCGTTGGGCGGCAGAAGATTTGCAGAGCGCAGCATCGCCAGCAACTCAGCGCGTTCACGTTCGGCTGCTGCCTCCTCGGCTGGAATGTCGTTGAGCAGCCCGCGCTCGGCACGCACCCGCACGTGCTCGCCGCGCAAAAATCCTGCTGCGGTAGGCAAGTCGTGGGTGGAGATGCTGGCGGCCGCGTGCCGTGGCCACTGCGCCGGCGGCAGCAGCGGTTGGTCCGGCGCGTTCTCGTCGCGGACGAACCATGACACCGCGCAACCGAGCATCTCGTTGTCGGCCAGTGCCTGGGTCACTTCCGGCTCGACGGTGCCGAGGTCCTCGCCGATCACGATGGCCCGCGCCTGATGCGCCGCCAGCGCCAGGACGGCAAGCATCACATCGGCGTCGTAACGCACGTACGTACCGCGGTCGGGGCCATCCCCCGGTGGAATCCACCAGAGCCGCCACAGGCCGGCTATGTGATCGATCCGCAGACCATCCGCGTGAGCCAGTACCGCCTCGAGCATGTCGCGCATCGCGCCGTAACCGGTTGCGGCCAGGCGATCGGGTCGCCACGGCGGCAAACCCCAGTCCTGCCCGGACGGAGTGTAGTTGTCCGGCGGTGCGCCGACCGTCACCCCGGTGGCGAGCACATCGGCCAGGGCCCACGCGTCGGCGCCGTCAGCGTCGACTCCCACCGCGAGGTCATGAATCAGGCCGATGGACATACCTGCGTCGCGGGCCGCATCGCGTACGGCGCCCAGCTGTTCGGCACATCGGTCTTGGATCCACGCATGAAAGGCAATGCGCGGCAACAACTCCTGACGCGCCGAGGCCACGGCCGGCCCGCCGGCATCGCGCAGCGACTCAGGCCAGCGTGTCCAACGACCGCCGTGCCGTTCCGCCAGCGCGCAGTACGTGGCCCAATCGACCAGAGCTGAGGACAAAGTATCGCGCGACGGCCGTCCTTCCGCGCGCCAAAGCAATTCCAGCGCTGCCCGTTTGGCGGCCCACACCAGGTCGTAATCAATGCGCTCGGTACCGTCCCACACTTTGAGCGCGTCGACCTCACCGCGGGTCCGGGCGTCGGCCCGTCGATAGGCCTCGAGGTCCTCGATGCGCAGAGCGAGTGGGTTGGCGAAGCGGCGACTCGACGGGGTGTAAGGAGAGGCCTGCACCGGGTGCGTCGGCCCCGGGGCGTGCAGCGGGTTCAGCAGCACCGCACCCGCTCGGTGCTCGGCGGCGGTCCAGTGCACGAACTCCCGGAGGTCGCCGAGGTCGCCGATGCCCCACGATCGGGACGAGCGAAGCGCATAGAGCTGCAACATCCAGCCCCAGGTTGCCGGGCTAGGCGGCAACCTCGGCGGAGCTGCGACCAGGGTGACGTCCTGCCCCTTCCGGGTGTGCAGTCGATACCAGCCAGGCGAGAGGTCGCCGGGTAGTTCGTCCCGCAGCGCAAACTCGTCGCCGCTTTCCGCCACGAGCAACTCGGCGCCGGGCAATCGGTGGCGCCGGCCATCGATGCGGACAGCAACCGTGGCCGGCAGCAGATCAGCTCGGCCCGCTTCGGCAACCTTGGCCAACTCCAGCACCCGGTCACGTGGACTGCCTGCGTCCACCTCGAGCAGACCCAGCACCGTGATCACGACGTCGGCGTCGACGTCGACCACCTCGCGGCGCTCATTTCGGTAATGCGTAGCTACTCCGTGAGCTTCAGCCAACTCCCGAAGATCGGCGGGCACGGGCGTCATATTCCGGGCGGCTTTACAAGCTTTCTTTGCACCTCAACTGATTCCACGTCTCGGTGTACCCCCGCCGCCGGTTCTCACACGGACTGGCCTGACGCCAACCCGCGATCGTGCGGATCAGCCGGTGGGGACATCGCGGGGCTGAGTGACCGAGGCTATGTGGTGCTCCCTCACCCTTCGACGCTCTGGTCAGCCACGGGAGGGCCGATGAACTCCAGCCCGGCCTGGATAGCGGGGCGGTGTCGCAGGATTCGGTAATGAGCGAGGCGGCCGAGCCCGCGGGTGGTCACCAACTGTGCGCCCTGCCATGACGCGGCCAGCCGCTCGCTGGCGGCGTAGGGGCTGTCCGGGTCGTCGGGATCGTGGATCAGCAGCAACGGTGGATAGCTGGCTCGTCGACCGATCCGGGTCATGTTCGTCTCCTCCAGCGGCATGGCGATTCGTTTCTCCAGCCGACGGTGCAGGCCCGCGCGGATCCGACGGCCGAAGCCGTGCCGCGCGGCGAACAGGTCGAGATAGAGCGGGAAATCGCCCATCGGCGCGAAGAAGACCAAGCGGCCGACGGGTGCGCCCTGCGCCGCCGCCAGAGCGGTCGCGTTCGCTCCGAGCGAATGCGCTACCACCGCGTAAGCGGGCCCATGAGCCTCGATCATGGCCGCGATCGCGTCGGCGCACTCGGTGGCAGTGGTACGCCCGGGCGCGAGCGCACCCGGATCAGAGTCGTTGTGGCTGGGCAGATCGAACGTGATCACCCGATACCCCGCCTTGACCAGCGGTTTGACGAACATGGCCAGATGCGGTCGTTGGCCGCCCCAGCCGTGCACCAGGTAGATCGGCGGCCCCTCGCCCCACTGCTCGCCGACGACCCGATGCCCGTCCCAATACGCTTCGACCGGACTGCCCGGCGCCACTCCCGGCGGCATACGCAGGCTCGACTCGAGAACCGGTGGGGTGCACCACAATTCGACTGCCCAGCGCGACCCCAGGAAGGGAGCCAGTCGCTCGAGCCACCAAAAAGCCCGGCGCACCCGGTCGGCGACCGGGGGGAGGATTCCGGAGCCTTCGACGTCGAGCGGTGGAACCTGGCCGGCCGATGGCTGCGCCGACGCCGCTCCCGGTGCTCCCTCCGTCATGAATTGCGATCGTAATGCGGGCTGGCCGGCGTCGGCTCTGCGGGATGGCCGTGCCTTCATCCTGCGCAATCGCGTGTGACTCGACGGTTGCGCGAGCCGCATATCGAGGGGCAAGTCGCGCTCGACGGCCAGGTTCGCTAATTTCGCAGGTGTGATGTTCTCAGCTGCCGCCCGGTTTGTCGCCACCATCCTCCCGCTGATAGCCGGCGTAATTCTCTTCGCCAGTCCCGCACAGGTCGGCCCCGCCCCGGCGGTGCGCCTGGTTGACGACGCCAACCCGCTGGCAGGGATGCCTTTCTACGTCAACCCCACCTCGGCGGCCATGCGCGCTGCGCAGAAGGCCAATCCCCCCAGTCCGGAGTTGACCGCGGTCGCGAACACGCCGCAGGCGTACTGGATCGTTCCGGGTTCGTCGGCGTCCACAGTGGCGAAGTACGCCGGCGACGCCGCAGCCGCTGGGGCGCTCCCGGTTTTCACGATCTACGGCATTCCGCACCGCGACTGTGGCAGCTTCGCCGCGGGCGGCATGGGCTCGGGCGACGCCTACCGCGGGTGGATCGACGGCATCGCCTCCCAAATCGGCGCGTCGCGGGCCGCGGTCGTCCTCGAACCCGACGCGCTCGCCATGGCGGACTGCCTGTCCGGCGACCAGCGCCAGGAGCGCTACGACCTGATCCACTACGCCGTCGACTCGCTGACCCGCAATCCGGCCACCGCCGTGTACGTCGACGGCGGCCACATCCACTGGCACAGCCCTGAGGACATGGCTGACCGACTCAACAAAGCCGGTGTAGGCCACGCCCGGGGATTCAGCCTCAACGTCGCAAACTTTTACACCACCGAGGACGAAATCGGTTATGGCGATGCGGTTTCGGCGCACATCAACGGCGCGCACTACGTGATCGACACCTCGCGCAACGGCGTCGGCCCGGCACCGACGTCCAAGCTCGACTGGTGCAACCCCAGCGGTCGGGCGCTGGGCGCTGCACCGACGACCGCGACCGGCAACGGACACGTCGATGCTTTCCTGTGGATCAAACGTCCAGGCGAGTCCGACGGCTCGTGCGACAAGGGCGATCCGCCGGCCGGGACTTTCGTGAATCAGTACGTCGTCGACCTGGCTCACAACGGCGGCCCCGTCGACCTGGCTCGTGCGGGTCACTGAGAGCGCTCGTCGTCACGTTCACACGCGGTAACCGGAGGGGAAAAGCATGTCCGGCTGGACCAGGGGAAGACTCCTCACCACTGTGAAGGCAGCGGGATTGGTGTCGCTAGTGGCGTCAGCCTCGATGCTGATGCCGGGAACCGGTCCCGCGTCAGCGGATCCCCCTCCGGGCGATCCCGGTGCTGTCGGGGACCCTGCTCCGGCGCCGAATCCGGACGCGGCGCCGCCGGTGCGGGTCTTCCCCGGCAACGGCTCGACGGTGGGTGTGGCTCAACCGATCATCATCAACTACCCGGGGCCCGTCGATAACGCCGGCGGAGCCGAGAACTCCGTCCACATCTCGTCGGAGCCGCCGGTGGCGGGCAAGTTCTACTGGATGTCGCCCACGCAGCTGCGCTGGCGCCCGCTCACTTTCTGGCCGGCACACACCGGGGTGACCGTCGATGCCGGCGGTGCGGTGTCCAGCTTCTCGACTGGAGACACCCTGGTCGCCACGGCCGACGACCCCAGCCATCAATTGGTGGTCACCCGTAATGGCGTTGTGGAGAAGACGATTCCGATGTCGATGGGGATGGCGGCCGGCGGGCACCAGACGCCCAACGGCACGTACTACGTCCAGGAGAAGAAGCCGTCCGTCGTGATGGACTCCTCGACGTATGGGGTCCCGGTCAACTCGACCTACGGCTACAAGACCACGGTCGAACTGGCGGTCCGGTTCGACGACAGCGGCGACTACGTGCACAGTGCGCCATGGTCGGTCGACGACCAGGGCAAGCGCAACGTCAGCCACGGGTGTATCAATATCAGCCCGGCCAATGCGAGATGGTTCTTCGACAATTTCAACGCCGGCGATCCCATCGTGGTCACCAACTCCGGCGGGGGCACCTACTCCCGGCACGACGGCTCCAACGACTGGCAGTTCTAGCCCCGAACCCGGCCTTCACCGACAAACGGTCCGAGTCAGCGCGATCGCGGGGCCGGTCCGTACGGCTGCTGCCACGACTGGGGGGGCGATAGCGTGGGAGGACAACATGACGAAGAAAAAATCCGTTTACCTGAATCCCGTGGGCATCCCCGCACCTGATCGCGATCCGTTCTACGCCAGCCCCACCGATCTCGACGACGTCGCTCCCGGGACGGTTTTGCGGTCCCGACGGGTGCAGGTGTCGTTTTTTGGTCGTGTTCGGCAGGGCGCGGCGTGGCAACTGATGTATCGCAGCACTGACATGCGCGGTCGCCCCGAGGCGGCGGTCACGACGGTGGTGGTTCCGCGCGGGAAGGACCCGGCGACGTGTCCGGTGTTGTCGTATCAATGCGCCATCGACGCAGTGGCGGCGCGGTGTTTTCCGTCCTATGCCCTGCGGCTGGGCGCCGAGGTGGTCGGAGCCTCGGTTCAGGCTGAGTTCCTGTTCATCAACGCTGCCCTGTCTCAGGGGTGGGCCGTCAGCATCCCCGATCACGAGGGCCTCAATGGTCTGTGGGGCGCGCCCTACGAGGCGGGCTTTCGCGTTCTCGACGGTCTGCGAGCCGCGGTCGGCTTCCCGGAGTTGGGCCTGTCGCCCGGCACGTCGATGGCGGTGTGGGGATATTCCGGCGGCGGGCTGGCCAGCGGCTGGGCGGCCGAAGCGGCCGCCGAGTATGCGCCCGAGCTCGCGATCGTGGGAGCGGTGATGGGTTCACCGGTGGTGGATCCCGAAAGCGTTGCGCGTCGGCTGAATGCGTCGCCCTGGGCGGGTCTGGCGGCGTTGATGGTCGCGTCGCTGGTGCACATCTTCCCCGAGGCAAGGAAGGTCGTCGACGAACACGCGACCGAGGACGGCAAGGCCCTGCTGAAGCAGATCGAGGGGATGTCGACCGGCGGCGCGATCCGGCGTTTCCGAAATTTCGACATCGCTGACTACGTCGACATGAGCTTCGACGAACTGTTCGCGCTGCCCGAACTCCAGCATGTCTTCGAGGTGACGAGGCTCGGGCAGAAAACACCGAGCATGCCTGTGCTCCTCATCCAGGGCGTGCACGACAAGATCGTCGACGTCGCCGACGTGGACAGCCTCGTCGAGATCTACACCGAGGGTGGCGGCGCGGTGAGCTACCACCGTGACCCGCTCGCTGAACACCTGCTGCTGTATCCGTTCGCGGTTCCGATGAGCCTGTGGTGGCTGGCGGAACGCCTCGCCAAGAACGACCGGCCCACCAGCCGTCACACTCGTCCGGCGCTGCTTGATCCGCGCACCTACGCGGGGCTGCCCGCGCTCGCCGGCGCCGCGTCGCACGCCGTCACGTCCCGGTTCCGCCCCCGCCCACGGCACTGACTGACCTGGCGTCAGCGAAACCAAGGCTCAATCCTGACAGGTTTACTGAACGACTTCGGCGTCAAAGCAGGCCTCAGCAATCGGCTTCAGCCCGAAAGGACTTCCGTGAATACACCTGAATGGCGCGACGAAACCGTCGCGATGGTCAGCCCGGCCGTCGTCTTTCTCAATGTCGGTGTCTCTGGCCCGACGGTCGTCAATAGCGTTGCCCGCAGCGGGTCGAGGTAGCCCGCCATGGCCGGCAATGAAGGCTTGTCCGACTCCGGCGACGCCCCGGAAGGCGAAACGGGTGACACGCCACCCGACGAGCCGTGGTATCGCAGACCGATCGTCTCGCTCACCATTGGCTTTTTCGCCGCAATTCTGCTCGGCGTCGCAATATTTCTTCTCGCCGACAAGACCAGCGGACACAACGGCACGACCCAAACTCCCACCTCGCCGACGGCACCTGTGAGCGTCCCCGCTCCCAGCAACCCTTGACGGCGACGCCTCAGATCAAGGTTTGGAATAGCGCCAGCGCGGTATCCGAGATTGCCGCCACCCGTCGGCAGGTCATGCGCCCGGGCCGTCATCCGCTGTCAGAGGAGAGTCATCGTGGTACTGCACATCATCTGGTTAATCCTTCTCGGACTCATCGTTGGTCTGATCGCACGAGCCGTTGTTCCGGGCCGACAGCCCATGGGTTGGATCGCCACCGCTGCGCTCGGCATCGTGGGTTCTTACGTCGGCGGCACGCTGGGCAGCGTGATATTTCCGCCGCACAAGTTCGACATCCACCCGCCGATCCAGCATTCATTCCTAGGCGCGCTGGTAGGCGCTGTAGTGCTGCTGGTGCTTTTCAAAGTCGTCACGTCCCGGACGCGCACGCTGTAGAAGCGCGACCGACAAAGAACCGGAGGTGCCATGAGCAACACGTCGAAGGCGCTTTATCTGCCGCTGTCGGCCGCCACCAGCGTGGCCGGGGGCCTGTTGGCGAGTGCGGTATTCGGCTTGATCTGGAAGCGTCTCAGCGACGAGGAGGCCGCTCCGCCCAACCCCAAAGACCTCAATCGCTCTGGCAGCGCGGTCCTGATGGGAGCGGGCTTGCAGGGGCTGGTGTTCGGTGTCGTGAAAGCGGCCGTCGACCGGGTAGGAGCCCGCGGCTATCAGGCGATCACCGATGAGCCGGCGCCTCAAGACGCACCGCTCGGCATCGGATAAGCCTTGACTCGCAACAAACCTCGCGGAACCCGCATGAGGTCACATTCTCACGAATACATTGGTCTGTTATGACCTCGGCGGATGCCAGCCGGGCGAAGACCGGCCTGATCCCGGACTACGACAACGTCCAGGCTCACTACGACCTGTCCGATGATTTCTTCCGGCTCTTTCTCGATCCGACTCAGACCTACAGCTGCGCCTATTTCGAGTCCGACGACACGACTCTGGAGCAAGCCCAAATAGCCAAGATCGACTTGGCTTTGGGCAAATTGGGGCTACAGCCCGGCATGACGCTGCTCGATATCGGGTGCGGCTGGGGCGCAACGATGCGGCGTGCCCTGGAGAAATACGGTGTCAACGTCGTCGGTCTGACGCTGAGCAAAAATCAGGCCATTGCCGTCAACAAGTCGTTCAGCACGATGAACAGTCCGCTCAGCCGACGGGTGTACTTGGCGGGCTGGGAGCAATTCCACGAACGGGTCGACCGGATTGTGTCGATCGGCGCGTTCGAGCATTTCGGCAAGAAGCGCTACGAGAGCTTTTTCAACATGGCTTACGCCGCGCTACCCGCCGATGGTGTGATGCTGCTGCATACCATCGTCACAACCAGCCCGGAGGAGTCTCGAAAACTCGGGCTGAAGCTGCCGGCGAAACTGCTGCGCTTCATCTTGTTCATCATGGATGAGATCTTCCCCGGCGGGGACTTGCCGATGGTTGCCCAAGTCGAGCAGCACGCAACCAGAGCCGGCTTTCGGGTGGCCCGCGTCCAGCCGCTGCGGCCGCATTACGCCCGAACGTTGGACATCTGGGCAGCGACGTTACAGAGCCGCCGGGAGCAGGCCATCGAGATTCAATCCGAAGAGGTCTACGAGCGCTACATGAAATACCTCACCGGGTGCGCTGAACTGTTTCGCGACGGCTACACCGACGTGTGCCAATTCACCTTGGTCAAAGACGGCTGACGGACGATCGGTCGGCTCGCAACGCCAAAAGCCTGCCTGCACAACACGAGTCGCGATCCGACGGCGGCTTAGTTACCCGTCGGGATTGTCGCGACGTCGTCGGCGGGAATTTCGTAGCCGAGGTCGTCGATGAAGGCTACATGCACAGGCCGTTCAGTTCGTTTGGCCTTGCGCACCATCGTCGGTCCTTCAGGGCGAGGTAGATGTCGATCGCCCCACTGCTGCAATGCGCCGATCAAGACGTGCAATTCCCGACCGGCGGGCGTCAAGTGGTACGAAGGCCGGCGGCGCTGGCCAGGCTCCTGGTAGGACTCCTTGGTCATCACGCCGTATTCGACGAGAGTGCCCAGACGGTCAGCGAGTCGGTCCGGCGGCAGTCCGAGGTTACGTTCGAAGTCGACGAACCGGGTCGTTCCGAGCAAAGCCTCGCGCAGGATCAGGATCGTCCAACGTTCGCCGAGCACCGTGATGCTTCGTGCGACCGAGCATTGCCAGTCGTCGACTTTTTTCGCCGCCATTCGACCGAAGATACCGATCTGACTTGGCTAGTTCAAGTCAGATCGCTGCGCGGGCCCACCGACTTCTCGTGGACGACAACTTGCCGCCAACCCTAGCTCACAACAGAATTTGGCCTTACGTGGTGCTAGAGCAAGGCTGGCCTCCCATCACGCAGACTTGTAAAAACAAAGTGAGAGGTCTACGGTCTCGTCATGCCCTTCAGCGACGACTTCACTCCCACCCACCTCCGATTGACCGCAGAGTCACCGACCTTTTGGCGCGTCACCTTCGACAACCCTCCGGTCAACGTCATCGGGACCGAATTGATCCGTGACCTCAAAGACTTGCTCACCGAACTGGAGTCCAACGACTCCGTCAACGTGGTGCTGTTCGACAGCGCGGACCCGGAATTCTTTCTGGCCCACTACGACCTCGCCGCCGATCACGCTGCCTCCGAGGCACTTCCGAGTCCAACTGGGTACGCAGCGTGGGTCGACATCACCGTGCGGATCAGCAAGCTGGCGGCGGTGACTATCAGTGCCATACGCGGAATTGCCCGCGGCGCGGGTAGCGAATTCGCCCTGGCCACCGACATCCGGTTCGCCAGCCGCGAGAAGGCCATCCTTGGCCAGATGGAGATCGGCTTCGGCGCAGTACCCGGTGGCGGTGCCGCTGGGCGGCTGCCCGCCCTGGTCGGTCGAGGCCGGGCGTTTGAAATCCTCTTGGGTGGAGCCGATTTCGACGGTCCGACCGCCGAGCTGTACGGCTACGTCAACCGCGCCATCTCTGATGCCGACTTCCCCGCATTCGTCGACGATTACGCACGCCGGGTATCACGCTGGGATCACCGCGCACTGGGTGAGATCAAAGCATTCATCAACAAGTACACCCGGCTGCCCGACACGGAGTACCCGTTGCACTCCGACGCGTTCTGGGCAGCCGCCGTCACCCCCGGATTCCAGGATGTGGCGAAAGCTCTGTTCGAGCAAGGGCTGCAACAGAAGTCGGACATCGAATACCGCCTCGGCACCAACATCGCCGCCGTGACCGACGCCATTTCATCCTGAGTCGCGCCGACCAAACCCCTACCCCTCAGCCCTCGACTAGGAGCGCTATGACCATCGTTGTCGGTAGTTCACAATGGAATGGGTCGTTTTTCGACGGAACCGGCACTCTGTCGACCGACACCAGCGACACCGTCCGCAACGCGCCGTACACGTTCGCCAGCCGGTTCGAAGGGGCGCACGGAGCGATCCCCGAGGAGTTGCTCGTGACCGGACATGCCGGGTGCTACAACCACGCACTGGCGAACATCGCCCGCAAGAACGGCATCACGGTGCGGTCGATCAGCACTACTGCGCAGCTGACTATGGGCACCGACAATCAAGGGTCTGACGGCCACGGCTACTCGGTGGACGGCATCCATCTGATCGTGCGCGCTGACCTGCCCGGTGCCACCGACGCGCAGTTTCAAGAGGTGGCCGAGGATGCACGCCGGTTGTGCTCGATCTCGAAGATTCTGCGGGTGCCAATCACCTTGGACGCCGCCCGCATCGCACAACCCGCGTGAAACCCCACCACTCTCGTCTTCCATACCTTTAGGTATGTTAGGTTCGGCCGATGTGCTTCAGCGTGACTACGGCGGAACCGGTTCGGCGAGCGGTGCACTGATGCGGACACTCTGGCTCGAGGCGTCGCCGAAAGGCGAGCACTCGTTGTCTTCTGCCGCAGCGCGTGCCTTCCTGGATGCAGCCGGCGATACGTCCATCGGCGCGGTTGATCACGTCGACCTGTGGGCCGAGGACGTGCTGACGTTTCAACGCGACGCCGCACTGGCGAAATTCGCTCCGCTGCTGGGTGATTCGCTCTCGCCTGATCAACAGCGCGCGTGGGATCGCGTCTCCGCCGAGATCGACCGCGTGCGCGGCTGCGATCGCATCGTGGTGTCCTCGCCGATGTGGAACTGGTCGATACCCGCCCCGCTGAAGAACTGGATCGACGTCATTATCCAGCCACTGCTGACCTTCACCCTCGATTCCAACGGTCGGCACGTCGGCACGCTGGGCGCGAATCGACCTGTGCACCTGATCCTCACGCGAAGCAGCGCCTACGACGGCAGGCATCCCGAACTTCGCGACTTCCAATTGCCCTACCTGGAGTATGTCTTCACCTTGCTGGGGTATCGAGTTGATTCCCTTGTGCTGGAACCGACTACACGGTGGACGCCCCAGGAGAGGGAGCTCTTACGGCAGGAAATTTTGACGACCGCCAGACAGCGCGGTTCCGAGCTGTCTGAGGAATCACCGGTGTGAGCGAAGCGGTGCCAGTACCCCCTCCGCCGTCGGAAGATGCTGAGAGCGCCGGCTACGGCCCGCCGTCCGGACCTTTCAGCGCTTTGATGGCGAATGATTGCAACGGCCGACCGGTCGCTGGCATCGGTGCCGCGACCACGCGGCTGCTCGCCCTGCGCGGCAATCGCGTCGTCCTCGACGATGTGACGCCGTACCGACTCGGCTTCGCTGGACTTTGGACCGCTGCGCATGTGACGATTTCGTCAGTATGCGAGTAAGTGGAACCAGACAGGACCTCAATCCACACCGTCGGCGACACGGATCAGCGACCTGATGACTGAGCCACCCGAACTTGACCCACCCTCATGGCTCTCGAACGCTGTGACGACCTATCTCAAGGCCTATCACCGGCATGAGGTGCATGTCGATGCTCCAGTGCCCGACAGGTCGGTGTTGTTCGTCTGCAACCACGGCTTCGGCGGTGTCGTCGACCTCAACGTCGCCGCTTTCGTCGCTGCGCGGCGAGCGGCGGGCATCACTCGACCCACGACTGCGCTGGTACACCAGATCGCCTGGACGCTCGGTGTCGGGCCCGTCGTCGAACGACTCGGCGGAACGCCGGGTAGTCGGCCGGCCGCAGACGAAGCGTTCGCCGCCGACCACAATGTCCTGGTCTTTCCCGGTGGTGATGTCGATGCGGGAAAGTCATGGCGTGATCGAAACCGAATCATGTTTCACGGCTCGGGATTCGCCAAGCTCGCCCTCGATCACGGCGTACCGATCGTACCGGTGGTGACCGCTGGGGCAGGAGAGTCGCTATTGGTGCTCAGCGATGGCCAATCCGCGGCACGGTTGTTCCGACTGCCGAAATTACTGCGCCTGAAATCGATTCCATTGAGCGTGTCGATCCCCTGGGGTCTCAACGTCGGGCTGGTCGGGTTGCTGCCCTATCTGCCGCTACCCACCAAGCTTGTCACCGCCGTACTGCCGGCGATCGTTTCCGAGCCGGACGAATCTGCGGATGATCTCGCCGCGCGGGTCCGCAACATCATGCAAGCACGCCTCGATGAGCTCACCGCCAAACGACGGCCGATACTCGGCTAAACGCCGGTGGTGCGCCGCCATCTGCGAAACTGAAGATTTCGTATTGCGAAACATGGCCCGACACATGAGTATTCCCATACACCGAAAGAGCCAGCGAGGCATTACCAATGCCGAGACCACAACTCATCGTCGTTACTCTCACGGCGATAAATGACGGAGGCGCTCAACGGCGGCGTCGCTCAACGGTGTCGCGCGGTGAGTATGTTCGTCGACCTGCACGATGACCGTGCGGGCGAGAGCTACGCATTGATCTCGTTGAAAAAGGCCCTGCGCCAGGCTGATCGAGGTACGGCCCACTGATTCGACCCTCGTCCCGATCGCGACCTGACCGGGCCAGGTCAATTCGCCGCGGAAGTCCAACTCGAGACGGGCGATGACGAACGCTTTTCCGGCTTCGAGGATGCCCGTACCAGGCGCGTGCAGAAGTTCCACGCGACCGGTTTCCAAGGCCGTCGAAAACACCGAGTTGTTGACGTGCCCCTGCCGGTCGGTGTCGGCGTAGCGCAACTTGTCGTAGGACTGGGCCGGAAATTGGGCGAGCGTGGGAGCGTTGTCCATAGCGGTATCCACTTCTGTCGGCGTATCGAGGTGTGGTCTGATCAGCTGATCACAGTCTTGGTCCGGTCATTCGGCGGCGAATGTCGCGATGTGATCGATCGCGGTGTTGAGAGCCGTCTCCAACGGTTCGCCGTCGCGCAGCACTTTGGCCAGCAGCAGCCCGCCTTGCAGCGAGGACAGCAACGTCATGGCCAGCTTGTCGATGTCGGCACAGTCGGCTAGCGCACCGCTCTCTTGCATGAACGCGAGTCCACCGCGGATGGCGTCATGCCAGCGTTGATAGCCCGCCCTGATGTCTTCTCTTGCGGCGCTGTCATTTTCGGCTAGCTCGCTCGCCAGCGAGCCCAGCGGGCAGCCGCCGCGAAATCCGTTGCCGCGTTGCATGTCCACGATCACCGCAGCCCAATTGCGCAGCGCGGAAAGCGAGTCGAGTCGCGAGAGCAGTGCATTCTGGAACTCGAGTATCGCGTCTGTCTGGTGCCCGATGACGGCGCGGGTGAGCGAGCGCTTGTCCGCGAAGTAGTGGTACAGCTGAGAGGCGCTCACGCCGGCCGCGGCTTGCACATCCTCAGTGCTGGTCCCGGCGACCCCGCGCTCATAAAAGAGCTCCGCGGCGGAGGCCACGATGCGATCCCGGGTGGCCTGGCCTTTCCGGGTGATCATCCAACAATCCTACGTTTTGGAGTTGACAATCCAAAAACTCGAGAGTTTTCTGGAGGGATCAATCCAATCGAGCGTGCGGAGACTCCGATGACCATGCCCACCATCAACCAACAGGCCCGCGCCGTGGCCACCGCGTCGGCAACGAGGTTGCCTGCGGACGCGGTCGCCGCGTTCACCGCGGATCAAGCCGCATTGGAGGCCCGGGGTGTACCGCCGAATGTCCTTGCGCCTGGATCCGCCATGCCCGACGGCGACCTGCTCGACGTGACTGGTGCACCCACATCGTTGGAGCGACTGCGCGACGGGCGCCCAGCGGTCGTGGTGTTCTATCGCGGGGCGTGGTGCCCCTACTGCAACATCGCGCTACGCACCTATCAAGCCCAATTGGTTCCCGCCCTGAGCCAACGCGGCTTCGAATTGATCGCCATCAGCCCACAGAAACCCGACGGCTCGCTGACCACGGCCGAATCCGATGAACTGACCTATTCGGTGGCATCGGATCCAGGCAACCAGATCGCCACCGCGCTGGGGATTCTCACCGAACCATCCCCCGATTCCATTGCCGCACAGGTCAAACTGGGAGTCGACCTCACCGCGGTGAATGCCGACGGAGGCAAAGCGTTGCCGATGCCCACCGTCGTTGTCATCGACTCCGCGGGCACTATCCAGTGGATCGACGTGCACCCCAACTACACCACCCGCAGCGAGGTGCCCGACATCCTGTCCGCAGTCGACGCGGTGGGCTGAACACCGCTGCCTGACAACAGGTAAGGGCCCTCGAAAGCTTCGCTGGTCGCCGTTGGCTCCGCCTAGGGTGCGGCCGATCGCGTGTGCTCGATGAGCGCCGCAGTACCGGCGACCACTGCAGAAAGCGCCACACCGGTGGTCAGCGCGGTCGCGGTCGGGCTGATTTCACGCCGCTGACCCGCGGCCAGAAACGCGGCGGCATCGACCGCGTCCATCACGATGTTCAACGCGAGAAACTGCTGGGGACGGGTGAAACTGTCCTGCCGCAAGAGTCCAAGCCCGAGAGCAGCGTTGCGGATTGCGAACATCCGCGCGTACGCGATCGCGGGGGTGCCGCCAACGGAGAGCCCGAAAAGTCGCGTGGTCAGGCGAGGGGCGAATAAGTGGGTGGCTGCGACGATGAAGCGCCCGGTCATCAGCGCTTTACGCCAAGGGACAGGGTAGAGACGAGATTTGGGCATTGAGAATCCTTTCAAAGCCGCAACGGGTCGGTGCTCACCGTGTGCCCGTGACACTCAGTCGTGTAAAGCCCGCGTCGTGGTGAAGGGGTCGAAGTCGTCGGGCCACGTGGGCAGGGCTGAGGAGTTGGCGAGTCGGCCGCCGCTACGGATGAAAGGGACGAGGTCGCGTCCGAGGATGCTGCCCGCGGCGTTGACTCCGCTGAGCATGGAGCCCACCGTGCCGGGTCCCCAGGCGGTGCTGGTTCCGACGGTGTACAGACCCGGGATCGGTGTGGTGTCCCTGGGGCGCATCGGGCCCGTTTGAGAAAGTCGTAGTTGCAGTCCGAAGGGGGCGCCGGCGGTGTTGTTGACGAATCTCGTTTGTGTTGCCGGTGTTCCGAGCTCAGTCAACTTCACCTTGGACGACGAACCGGGGAATGCCTGCTCCATCCGATCGAGCATTCCGTCGATGATGATCTTCTTGACCTCCCGGTAGCCGGAGTCCTGGCTGTAATCACCGTTGGCCACGTCGTAGCCGTCGAAGCCCCACAACCGCGGATCCGACGGTGTGACAGTTTGCACCTCGATGGTGGCGTGCCCCGCTGGTGCGGCGCGGTGGTTACTCGGGTCTCGCCGTGAGGAGGACTGGACGAACATCGGTTGCCTGTGCGCCATATCGCGCGCCCACTCAGCTCCGACATCGAATCCGTTGCCGTTGAGAGTGTCTCGACCGAATGCCGCCATCCCCCTGTACGACTTGGCGGGCCCCCAGTCCGGGATGGAAAAGTAGTTGCTGTTGGGTCGGTCGGCGAGGTCGATCTCCACTCCGAAGAATCCGTTGATCAACGGCTGCGACATCTTCCAGCCGGTTACGCGGCGACGGAATAGACGCGGAAGCTTGTCCAAGCCAACGAGATCGGTGTAGGTCTTGATGATGTCAGCGTTGGACACGACCGTTGCGGAGGAGATCACTTCGCCGTCGGCCAGCCGGACACCCTGAACACGACCCTGGCCGAGGAGGATTTCCGAGACCTCGCTGCGGGTGCGGATTTCCCCACCGTGGGCGGTGATCACCGCGGCGAACCCGGCAGCCAGGATCTGTCCCCCACCCTTGGGGTAGTAGGACCCGGTGCCGATGTAGTCCTGGAAGAACGCCGCCATCGCCGCGGTCGGCAGCACAGTCGGACTGCACGCCACCGCACCGGACTGCACCGAGAGTGCGTAGGCCATGCGCGGTGAGATCCCCAGCGCGGCAAGCGTTGCTCCGTAGGGCAGTCCCATGAACGGCGCTGCCCGTCCCGCCCGTCCCGCCCAGCGGGCCATTCCACCAGCGGTGACCATGTCGTTGCGGTCGTGGGCTTCGCCAATCCGTCGCATCAGCCCGTGGAAACGGCGCACCGACTTGCGCTCACCGGGGAAGGCGTCGATCAAATTGGCCTCGTAGGCGTCCCAGCCGACGGGGGTGGCCAGTTCGAAGCCGGGTGCGATGATGCGGTCGAAACCGCTCTGATCCATCGGCAACCAGGTGATCCGGTCGTCGATCCCGATCCCGCGCATCATCGCGGTGACGATGCCGTCCGGTCCGCAATGGCTGACGTAGTGCACGCCACAGTCGAACTCCCACTGACCGCGCCGGCTGAAAACATGCGACGTGCCACCCAGTGTCGTGTAACGCTCCAGCAGCAGGGTCTTGCGGCCCGCCGCCGCCAGATCCGCCGCCGTCGACAGGCCACCGAGTCCAGAGCCGATGACGATCGCGTCCCACTGCTTGTTGATCTGCACCAGACTCCTCACGACTACCTATACCGATCGTTCTACTAGTTGTCGGTGACCGTAGTACATCGATCGGTATACTCGCAACCACCCGACGCTATGCCGGGGAATGGCCGAGTTCGGAGGATCAAGGCGTGAAAGTCCGAGACAAGTTGGTGTTCAGCACGATTGATCTCATGCGCCGGCACGGTGTCGCCGGAACCGGGATCACCGCCATCCTCGAACGCAGCCACGTCGCGCGCCGGTCGATTTATCTCAACTTTCCCAACGGCAAGACCGAACTGGTGCAGGAAGCAACACGCGTGGCCGGCAGCTTCATCGACCACCAGATCGCGACCGCTCTGCAACAACCCACACCGCAGAAATCGTTGGACGCCTTCATCGCCGGATGGAAAACGGTAGTCGCAGAAAGCGATTTCGCGGCGGGCTGCCCCATCGCCGCCGCCGGCCTCGCGCGATCTTCCGAAATCGAGATCGCCGACATCGCCGGCGCAACCTTCATCCGGTGGCGGGATGCGATCAGCAAGTCCCTACGTGATCACGGCATCGCAAAAAATGCCGCGAGCGCGTTGGCCAACACCGTCCTCGCGGCTGTCGAGGGCGCCGTGATCATGGCCCAGGCCGAGAAATCCCTGGCCCCCCTCGACGACGTCCACCGCCAACTCCGTATCCTTCTGCGCCATCACACTGGGTAACACGGCACGCAATGCTCCCCTACGGCGACGTACCCAACCAGCCGGCGATCATGGGCGCACCTTCGCCGCCTTCTCCGGATTACCAGTGTCCTTGGCAGTTACTCTGGTGAACACCAGAGCCGGTCGTCCAGCGCCCGCTTCGGTTTTGCGGCTGCGCTCGGCACCGGATTCATAGAGCCCACACCGTCGTAACCGTGACCCGATCGTGCTCTCACTGGCTTTCGGATCACACGCCCTGGTCAGGGCCATCACCTCAGCCATCGTGGTGGCGTCGCCGAGCATCGCATAGGTCAGGTCCGGATCGGTGAACAATCCAGTGTTGATCTTGGCCAACGCTTTTCGAATCATCGCCGTATGCCCGAACGGCATGTCCTGGGGAACGCGGACAGGCCGCACGGCACCTGCTGTTTCGGCAGGGATGCGCGCGCCGACGACGATCGAGACGGTGTGGCCGCGCTCGTCGCGGCCGGGGTCGCTGACCACGTCGAGGATCGCGACACCACCGACGATGTCGACTCCGACCTTCTCGGTCATGACGCGTCGGGCGGCTTGCTCCACCGTTTCCTGATTCCAGGCAGCCAGCAGCCCGCCGGGGAGAGTCGTTGCACCGCGGTGCGGTTGGCCGACGCGGGTGACGAGCGCAACCCGTGCCGCGTCGCTGTCGCGGGTGAGCGCGACGACATCGACTGACAGCCAGGTCCCGTGGATGGCGTGCTCACCGCCTTTGTAGACCAGGTTGGATTCCCGCATAGAGCTCATGGCAACTCATTCCCGTCTGGGACGTGTCCGGTACGGCGCAGGTACACCTCGGTCTCATAGGCCAAGGTGGCGCGGATATCGGCAAAGGAGGAGTGCCGCAGCAGCTTTCCGTCCTCGTATACCAGCTTGAGTTCCTGTTCGGCCTCTTGCTCCGGGTCGGCGTGTTCGATGAGATAGGGGCGGCCGTCCATGGTGCGCCGCACCGCCAGGCGGCCCGTAGCGGATTTCTTGGTGCCGTCGTCGGTGATGGGGTCTTTGAGAATGTCTCGACCCTGACCATCGACTCGGACCCACGTCGCTTTCATCGCCATCTTGAACGTGTCACGGGTCTGGTACTGGTAGGTGAAGCTGCCGTAGCCGAAAACAACTGCAGTTGAGGCGAAACCCTGCCGCATCAGATTGGCGGTGATCGCATCGGCGCGCTCGAAGTTGATGGAGTCACCGTAGATCGCGCCGATGTGCGGGTCGAGATCAAGGTAACCCTTGTCGTTGACGACAGTGCCGAACTGGTCTGCCAGCAGCCTGACAACTCCGCGGCGGGCGGGGCTGTCCTCGGCCGCGTCGGGGTCGCCGCACAGAATCAGCTCTGGGTCTCCGCTGTCGGGTCGGATCATCAGTTTGCCGTCGCGGGCCATGATTTGGTCTTTGAGGCGTGGCAGGAACTCGGTGCAGACCTGCCATAGGTCCCAAGTATCTGACACGACGGCCAGAGTCCCGCCCGGGTAGAGGTCCAGCAGTCGTTCGAAGGTCTCGAACTCGGTGCCGCGGCCACCGGCACACATGACGCTGTGCTCGGTGGCCGGGCAGGAGACCGCCACAATTCCGTTGTCGCCTGGATAGAACCGCTTGATGAATCGGACGGCGCGAACGGTGTCGGTGCCCCGGAAGCTGAGCAGGTGGCCCGCGCTGCTGGCCGCTCCGGCCACGATGCCTTCCATGCCCCGGCAAGAAAAGTCGTGACCCTGGTAGTCGACCGCGGCCGGATCGCCGGATTGCGCCGCGCGCTCGTCGAGTAGGCGGCGGTTACGCCAAGCGATGGTTGCGCTGGTGATGGGCTGCCACAGTTCCGCAGACAGCTCGGTCTCTAGATAGTTGGTCAGCCAGAACACCCGTGAATCGGTGTTCTCAATGGTGAAGTACGGGACCCGGGTGGGAACCAGGGCACCCTCGCTGAATGCCTTGACTCGCAGTGGGAGATGACCGATGCCGTGCAGGACCCGGAAGTGCTCGCTGCCGATGTCGTTGGTGCCCAGTAGTTCTGCGACTTCGGTGTCGTACGCGGACAGCACCGCGTCCAGCTCGGCAGCCGCCAGGCCGAAAAATTCGTCCCATCGATTGGTCAGGTCGGTGAGAAAGGCTTGTAATCCGAAGAAGACGGTCACGTCGACGCCGGGGATTCGGCTTCCCCGAGCGGTGAGGTTGGAGAACACCACCTCGGTGCCTTCGGGGTATTGGCGGCGGTGGTCGAATTTGTAGGCGTCGGTGGCCATCAAGGTATCCACCACGCGGTCGATGACGGCGGTCATGTCGGCTCCTGTTGATCGGTTAAGGGTGTGAATGCTCTGGTGGTCACTGGTTCCGCTCCGTCTCGGCGTTGCGACGGTCCTGTTCGGCAATGCGAGTGACGACATCGGCGATCCAGGGGGCCAGTGCGGTGACCTGAATCTGGTTGTCGGCCAGGCCCGCTGCGACTGCGGAGGGCAACGAGTCGGTGGTGTAGATCCGCCGGTACGGTGCGCGGGCATCAGCTGAGAAATCTGGCTTGGTGAATCCCCCGTGCGTGACCCACAAGTCCAAGATCACATCGTCACTGACAGCGCCAGCCAGAAGCGCGAATGTGCCTCCACCGTCGCAGATGTCATCGACCACCAGGTAGGCGCCCGGTAGCAGGTCCGCGTTCAGCGAATAGTGGCTCAGATGGCCGGTTTTCGGATCCCGGTGCTTGTCGGCCACATAGACCGGTAAGCCCAGCAACGAAGCCACCTCGCTGGCCCGCGCGACCGCCCCCTTGTCCGGGCTGATCACGCCCAGGTGCTGCAAGCGGTCGGGATCCGCGGTCAGCGCGCGCCGGACGATGTCCCCCAGGGGCAGGGTGTGTTCACGGATCGAAGGGTTGGTTTCGCGAAGCGCGGTGAGCCAGACCGGGCTGTGCGGGTCGATCGTGATGATGTCGGTGATACCGGAATCGCCGGCCAGCGCGGCGTTGACTGCCGCCGGACTTGGGATGTCCTTGTCGCCGCGAGCGCTGGGCAGGTAGGGCAAGGCCAGGATTCGGGGCTGGCCGGGAAACACGCTCGCCGTCAGCGACGCCCATTCGCGGACCAGGGTCCAGTCCACCGCGGTGCGAGTGACCTGCAGTAGCTGGACCGCGCCGGGCACAAGATCAGAGTCGGGCCGGCGGCGGACAGTAATGTCACCCATCGGGTAGGCGAACACTTCCAAGGTCTGAGCCTTGATTGCCCCGTCGTCGGTAACTACCTGGAATTGGTACCCCTCGTCGCTCATCCGCTGACCATAGCATAATTTCTCGCAATTCAAATTAAATTACGGGGCAGGTGCGCTTCGCAGGGTTCTCAGACTTCGTGGCGGTTCCGACACCCCCCGCCGCCCTCACACCCCGAGATGTGCCCCGGCTCTATATTGCGCAGTGTGAAATCCTCTGTGCTGCGGCCATATTCGAGCCTGATGGAGCTGCAAGCTCGCGGGTAGCAACTCGAATCTGCTGCCGCGCACAGGGTTTCTGGAATAGGTAAGTGAAGGTCCCCTGCGGAGGCGGGCTGGGTGCAATTCGTCTTATTCGGCGGCTGACCAAAGGTTCACGGTGCGCAGGGCCAGTGCCAAGTCGGACCTGCGTTCCACGCCGGCTTTACAGCTAGCGCGATACACGTGCCCCTCGACGGTGCGCACGGACAGCGACACCGTTTCTGCGATCTCACGATTGCTCATCCCTTGGGCCACCAGAACTGCGATCTCTCGCTCCCGCTGAGTGAAGGGGGCGGTGAGACGGGCATCGATGAGCGCGGCAGTGACCGCGCCACCGCAGGCCGCGGCCAACTGGGCGGCTCGTGCCGCCGAACTCATCGCGCTACCCCGGCGTCCGTTCCTGCGGTGAGCGGCCGCCGCTTGGGCCGAGGCATCTGCAGCAGCCAGGCGATCACCGATGGACTCGAAATCCGCTGAGGTAGAGTCCAACTCGCCGGCATCGTCGGTACTCAGGGCATGCGCGTGGCGGGCTGCCAGTGCGGCCCTGGGACCATCGACGATTTCTGCGAGTTCGGCGAGTCGGCTGGCCGGCGCGGCATCCCCGAATTGCGTGGCAGCCTGCAGGCACATGACTTCACGCGAGAATTGGTGGTGCTCTCTAGCGAATTGAGCTGCAGCCCAAGCTGTTCTACGTGCTTCATCCATCCGCCGGCGTCCTGCGGCGATCCAGGCCTCGGCAAGCCGCGCATTGCTCTCGACATAGACGTAGGCGGGGTGACGATGCTCCCGGGCCGTGCGCAGCGCCGCCTCGGCCTCGTCGAGCGAACCCAGAATGGCCAACGTCTGCGCCAGCAGTAACTGGAATCGGTAGTAGCTATTGGCCAGAACGAAATTGGCATCAGGGTCGGTGGATTGCGTCCTCAGGTGCGTCCTGGCTACCTGCAGATTCCCGGCGGCCAGTGCGGTGACCCCGACGATCGCGCCGGCGACGGACTGCGCGGTGGCCGGACGTTCCTGACTGCGCCGTAGATGGGTAGCGGCCACCTCGACCGCCTGGTCCACGTAGCCGGCCGACAACAGTGCGTAGGAATGGAACTCCGCCAGGGGCTGGCCCAGGAAACTGCTCTGTGGCGACAAGTCGACGACCTCGTAGCACTGGGTGGCCTTGGCGACCGCCGCGGCAGTCTGGCCCAGGTCGGCGAACGTCAACGTTTCGGCGCACAACCCAATGGTGGCGCCGAAGGCGTCCAGACTGCCGTAGTCGACATCCGCCATCACCGCGGCGACTTCACCCGGTCGCGCCGCGAGCGCTAACTGGTTGGCGCGGAACGCGAGTAGCTGCGATCGGCGTTCACCGGAAGCCCCGGCCAGCGCATCGTCGATGACTTGCCACGACTGTTCGGGGGACTGCCGGGTCCACAGCAGGTTCGCCGCGCGCAGGATCACGTCGTTGATGAAGGCCGACGCTGGTACGGACTCGCTGGAGATGGTGTCGAGAACCTGCTCGGTGTCGTCGCCCTTCTGGAGCATCAGCAGGCTGTACGCGAGCTCGACGCGGGTCTCGACGGCGGCACCGGCGTCTGCGGCGGCGCGAGACAGGCGCTCGGCCAGTTCGAATTCGAGCAGAGAGCTGGCAGCGCTGGCCGCAGCGGCCAGCACCGCAGGGTCCGGCGGTACATCCGAATCCAGCCACAACAGGCCACGCCGCACCAAATTGACTCCGGCGCAATCATTTTCCATCGCCTTGGCCACCATGCCGCGCAGGCGCCGGAGTCGTAACGCGCCGCACTGTTCGAGGCGCACTTGGGCGTACATGGGGTGCCCGGCGTACACCGCATCGCCGGTATCAGACGTCCGGATCAGGTCGCGCTGTTGGGCGTCCTCGATTGCCAGCGGGTCAACGAGACGAGCCAGACAGTCGCGATTGATGGGCTCGGCGACCGCCACCAGGTCCACGACGTCACGCACGCTTTCCGGCACGGCCCCGATCTGGTGCTCCACCAGGTCGACCAGCGAAGGCGACACGTGCGGACTGCCGATCCACCGTGCCAATCCTTGTTCGCAGATCAATCTGCCCGCTGCGCATTCTTGCTCGACGAGTTGTCGGAGGTACAACACGTTGCCCCGGGTCAGTCGCCACATCCGGTCGGCGCAGTCGCGATCCGGTGGCGCGCCCAAGGCCAACTCGAGCAGATCATCGGATTCCGGATGAGACAAGGGTTGTAGCTCGAGTCTGCGCAGTAGGCCGTCTTTCCACAGGGCGACCACCGCATCGGGGGCGGCGACGCGGCTACGCATCGTGATGATCACCGATGCGGCCCGTTGTAAGACGAGCTGGTGCACTACCAAAGCCGACAGATCGTCGAGCAGGTGCGCATCGTCGATCACGACCAGGACTCGCCCCGGATCGGTGCCTGCGGTAAGTGCATCGATCACCCGACGGGCCAATGTCAGTGGCGCACCGCCGAACTCGTCCGTCCACGGCGCGAACGCACAGAGCGGAACTGATCTTCCGGTCGCCGTGGCGGCGACGTACCGCACCGCCCAGCCCTTGCCCGCGACCGCGCCGGCAGCGTCGCGGGCCAAGCGCGACTTGCCGACCCCGGCACGGCCTGTCAGAGCGACACCCGAGTATTGCTCGCCCCCCAGCAGTTCCGCGATGACGTTCGACTCGACGTCGCGACCTGTCAGGGGCCAGTGCTCGTGCACACACAGAAGGTTAGCTGGCACTTAGAGGTTGCGCCCCGCGTTGCGTCGATTCGCATTGGTGTATCTGTGCCCCTTCATGATTGGCCGAGGTGGAACAGACGCCTCTCATGAGCACTGTTGGGCTGAACTGCGTAGTCACGCCGAAGCACGGCAAAAATCGAGTAGTCCGACTCGGGTTCGGCACGGCTGTGGCGTGCGCAGGATGGACACGATGTCGAACGCGAACGCTGGAGATCTACCGAGCGCCGACCCCTGCTACGCAGCCGCACTGGCACGGCTTCCGGATGCGTACGCGTCGGTTCTGCGTCTCGCCGAATCAACGGCAACCGCCGACGAAATATGTGCGCGTCTCGGCATCGAACCGGAAAGCTTCGGGCTGCTGCTCGAAGTGGCGTACCGGAAGTTGCGCACAGAATTGTCCCGATCGGCCGAACTCCACCCAGAAAGTCCGGAATGAGCTGCGCCTTCACATTCGGCCACACACGATCGGCGGCCTGGCGATTCATCGCGGTAGCCTTTGCCGTCTCCGCGCTTTCCGGCGTGGCTGCGCCGGCACCGGCAGTTGCCGATCCCCAGTCGTCCGGCTGCGGCGACTGGAACGACACCGGCGGACGGTTCTACCTCTGGGATCAGGTGAAGAGGCGCACACCCGGACATCCCGGCAACAATCTCGAGGTGACGTTCCCCGATCCCAGCCGCGACTACGGGTACGCCGTGCACAACGGCAAGCCTCACGGGCAGTCGAGCACCTATGATCTGCTGCTCATCCCGACCAATCGCATCTCCGGCATCGAATGCCCGAAGATCTGGCAGCCCAACGCATTCAACCTCTGGCAGTACGCCCGGAATGCAGCCCGCCGCATTCCCTCGGGCACCGACATAGCACTAGCCCTCAACTCAGCGGAGATGCGCGACCAGGACCAGTTGCACATTCACGTCAGCCGGCTGCGTAGGGACGCCAAGGACGACCTGAACCGCCAGCAGCAGCTCATCACCACCGACCCAGCCAAATGGCGCAGTGCTGTCATCTCTCTGTTGGGCAGGGACTTTCGCGCGCTGCACGTCAACGATCTGGGCGTCAACCCGTTCAATCTGCTGAAGGACAACGTCGCGCCCACCGACATGTTCGCCCAGACACTCGTCGTGGTGCCAAGTCCCAAAGGCGGGTACGACCTACTGAACAGCCAGTACTCGATGAGCAGCCGCGGGGTCAGGAACGTGGAATTTCTGCTCGACAAGGGGTAGCGATCTCGAACTGCGGGAAGTTCACAACCAACACCGCCCGGAATCGGAATCCCCGTTGAAGGGACCGGTCCCGGGCAGTGTGGGCCAGCAGTGTGAACTCAGCAGCCGTCCGTCGTGGTCAAAGGCCCGTAGACGCCCTTGTCGCTGAATATCAAATTCTTGACCTCGTCCAACAGGAACTTCATCCGCACGTTGTCGTGCGGCCCGCGCTCCAGGTTGCGCCATTTGCCCTGCCAGCACACGCGCCCCCAGGCGTAGAACTTGTCGGTCATGCCGCACGAGCCCAGCGAGACGTCGATCGAGGTCCCGGTGGCCCACGGGTGTGCCGCATCGGTGGTCCAGCCGCCGACGGAACTGCCGCACTGAGTGTGGAACTCACCCCACAGCGGCACCCCGCTCTCGTTCCCGACCGTCACCTGATAGTTCGCGGACGCCAGGGGTGCGGTGGACATCATCGTGCCCGCGGCGAGCACTGCAGCGCCGACTGCGGTCGCGGCCCTCGCAGCGGTAGCGCGGCGACGGGCACCCGCAGGCTTGGTGGTGGATCGCATGGTGCAACTCCTCAAGTTCGGTGGGTTGGTGCTGTGCGTCAATCGTGTGCGCTTGCGGTGTCGTGGGATCCGGTCTCCGCTACGTGTTTCGCCGCCGCTGTTGTGCGGGTGACTACCTAGTTGCGTTGCCCGACTACGCAGCTCAACATCCGTCGGTGACGATCATGTCGATCACTTTGCCGGGGTCCGCACCCGCGGAGGTATAGAGCTTCGGATCGAATTCGAGGTCCTTGTGCCGGAAATATTGGACGGTGGCCAAATTCTTGCCGCGGGGTAGGTTCCACCATCGGTGGCGGTAGCACAGCCGTCCCCATAGGTACATGTCTGACCCGAACGTGCACGACGAGTACGGCATGATCGTCGAGCCGTTCGGCGGAATCGGTTGCGCCGCAGAGGTGGACCACGATTGCACGTGGCTGCCGCACTGGTCGTGCATCTCGCCCCACAGCGGCTCAGAGGTCTGGTTGTACAGCGTGCGGGTGCTATCGGCGTGGGCTGGCGGAGCCACCGCCACGCTAGCGGCGAAAATCATTGCTACCGCGGCAGCGATGGCACCGCCCGGCGATACCAAGTTTCGCTCCGTCAATGTTCGCCCTACCGCTGCCATTCCGTTCTGCTGGGGGTGGATGTACGGCTCGTTCAGCACGAGCTCGTCTCCACCAAATCGGCGGTCTTACCGTCGTCCAATTGGACGTACAGCGTCGGGTTTGTCGCCAGACTCTTCTCGGCGAACGCGTAGTTGTCGCTGTGCCAAGTCGAGCGAGGCAGGTTCCACCAGTAGCCGTGAAAGCACATCCGTCCCCAGACATAGAACAAGTCGAAGGTGCTGCAGTCCTGACGGAGGTGGACCACGTCCTCCTGTTTGACCGGGTGTGCTGCATCCGTCACCCAGTTGGCCGTAGCGCTTCCGCACTGGCTGTGCATCTCGCCGTGCAACGGAACGGAGGTCTTGTTCGTCAACTGCCAGTTCTCCACCATGGCCCCTGCGGTCGGCGCTGCGGCGACAGCCGCGCCCACGAGCGTCATGGTCGCCGCGGCGACCGCCGACCTGTTCACGAATCGCATCGGTGTGGTCCTTTCATCGTCCCCACTGCCGATAGTGGAGCGCCGAGGGACCCTCAGAGCCGGGCAACGACTACTTGATTCACGACGGGCTTTCCCGGCGACTACCTACATGCGACGCGATGACTTACTCGGGTCGCCGTGCGGGTCTCAGACAGGGTCACCCGGTGGCTTCGAGGATCAGCCGCACCGTCTCCTCGGGTTGATCCCAATGCGGGAAGTGGCCGCAGTCGGAGAACCAGTGCAGGGAGGCGTCGGGAAAGGCTCGCATCGCGGTGTCGGCTTCGCTCGGCAGGGTCACACGATCGTTGCGACCCCAGCCGATCGTGACCCGCCCCTTCAACGAACCTGCCGGTGCGCCTTGCTGTTTGGGACCGTGCACCAGCGCTCGCACCGCGTCGTTCAGGCTCGGAGAGCTGTTGAAGTTGCGCAGTTCTCCCAGCACCAGGTCGGCGGGGAGCCGCCAGGGTTTGGCGGAGAACTGCAGCAGCAGCGCCGTGCGCCCGACGGCGCTCTTGGTCAGGGCCGGCAGCAGCGGTTGAATGCGCTTGACCAAGGCGAGCGACGGACCCACGGTGGCGCCGAAGATCTTGACCTGTCGGTCGGACCAGAAACCTCCCGGATCGAGCGCGACGACATCACCGGCATGACCGCGGCGGGCCAAGTCGAGCACAATGCGAGCGCCCATCGAACTACCGACCACGTCAACGTCGCCGAGATCCTGCTCCGCGATGAAATTCTCGACCGCGTCGGTGAGGGAGGCGACGGAGACCTCACCGGTCAGGGGTGGGCTCTGTCCGAAGCCGGGAAGGTCCACGGCGATCACCGTGCGTTCGCGGGCTAGTGCAGGGACGACGAGGTCCCAGTTGTGCAGGTTGGAGATGCCGTGGACGAGTAGGAGCGGTTTGCCGGCTCCGGTGCGAACTGAATGCATCCCTAGGGGATACCCCCGGGTTAAACGGCCGGACCGTGCAAGACGTCACCGCCGCGGAGCGTCTTGGATGGGGGCCACCAGCATCGACCTGCCGGCCCGGAATAAACCCCGCAACCGATGAGCTTGGCTGAAGAGTCGCCGTCACCCCGCCTCAGGAGCATGCATGACTCGTCCCGTTCGCGTCGCCGTTCAGATCCAACCGGGAGGCACGCCCGACTACCGCACGTGGCGCGATGCCGTGCTGGCCGCCGACGATCTCGGTGTCGACGTCATCTTCGGCTACGACCACTTCCACCGCCCGGCGATGCAGGGCATCGTCGACGGCAAACCCGTCCTGTACGAGGAGCAACCGGACGTCGCCAACTTCGAGGGCTGGACCGCGCTTGCGTCGTGGGGCGAGATCACCTCACACGCTGAGATCGGGTTACTCGTCACCGGCGTCGGCTATCGCAACCCCGACCTGCTCGCCGACATGGCGCGCACCGTCGACCACATCAGCGGAGGTCGCCTCATCCTCGGCCTCGGTGCCGGTTGGTACGAAAAGGACTACACCACATATGGTTACGACTTCGGCAGCTTCGGCTCACGCTTTGATCTGTTCGACGAGAGTCTGACCCGCATCGAGAACCGGCTCGCCGCACTGATCCCGCCGCCCTTGCGCAAGCTCCCGATCCTCATCGGCGGCACGGGGCCCAAGCGCTCGCTGCCCGCCGTTGCCAAGCACGCCGACATCTGGCATGCGTTCCAGGACCTCGACGCGTTCCGCCGGTCCAGCGAACGGGTCGACCAGCTGGCGACGACCTTCGGCCGCAACGGCGCCGACATCGAACGCTCGACGCTCTGGACGGGCGGCCACAGTGCCGATGCCTTCCGCGAGTCAGGCGTCACGCTGTTCCAGACAGAACTCACCTCTGACAACGGATACGACCTCGCGAATCTCAAAGAGGTCCTTAACTGGCGAGACAACGGCTGACGCGACCACGCGACTGCCGCCCAGGGAAGCGTCTCTTGCCGAACGTGTTTGGGACCTGAGCGTGCACGGCACCCCATCTGACATTCCGCTGTTGTAGGGTCCCGCTCTTTGTGTCCACTCGTGATCAATTGAGGAGGAGATCATCGCGGCGCGTCCCCAGCGTGCGGCGATCATCAGTTCGGATTGTCGGCCGGGAATTCTTGAGCTGGATGTCGTCGAACTGCAACGCTTAGCGCCGATTTCGACCTTGTTAACCTCTTTTCATGCCACGAAAATTCAGTGACGAAGAAATTGAGGCGTATCTCGATAGCCGCCCATCGTGGGCGATGCTGAGCACTATCGACGCAGACGGATTCCCGCACACCGTGCCCCTTGGATACTTCCGCTTTGGCAGCGACATCGTCATGGGTGTCCGAGATGGGACACGCAAAGTCGCCAATGTCGAAAGCAACCCGAACGTGAGCGTCATGCTGGAAGACGGCTCAAGCATGGCAGATATCCGGGGAGTGATGTTCCAAGGTCACGCCCGCATCGTTCGCGAGCCAAACGAAACACTTGAGCTCGCTAGGGAAGGTGCCCGGAAACGGGGCGTGCCCGAGTCCGAATGGCCGACCGCACCCAGACCGGGCTCCACCTACATCCGCGTGACGCCTGTCAGAACATTGTCTTGGGACTACGCACCTTCAACGCCGGACCAGGATTAGGAAAACTGTTGCGGCGCAGGGGCTAGACGCTGCGCAGCGTCAGCAGGGTGAGCTCACTGGGTGCGAATACCCGGAAGGGCGGGCCCCAGAAGCCGCTGCCCCTGCTCGTATACAGCTGTGTGCGCTCGCCGTGCCGGCTCAACCCGTGCACCACGGGCTGGTCAAGCCGGACAAGGAAATTGAACGGCCAGATCTGCCCGCCGTGGGTGTGCCCCGAGAGTTGCAGATCGACACCCGCCCCGACCGCATGCGAGACGAGCTTGGGCTGGTGCGCGAGAAGCAGCACGGGCAGGGTCGGGTCTGCCCCCACGAGCGCCGCGCCGACGTCGGCGCCGTGCCCCTCGAGACCAGATCCCCGCGCGGTCACGTCGTCGACGCCGGCAATCACCAGCGCGTCGCCGCCACGTTCAACCACCACGTGCCGGTTGCGCAGCGTCTCCCAGCCGATGCTCTGCATGAAATCCAGCCAGCCCTCGGCCTCGCTGAAGTACTCATGGTTGCCGGTCACGTACAAGCGGGAATGCGTCGCTCGCACACGGGCGAGCGGTGCGGCCTGCGCCTCCCGCACATCCGCTGTGCCGTCGGCAATATCACCGAGGTGGCACACCACGTCGGCGTCGAGTTCGTTGACCCGTTCGACCATCGCCGCGGACCAGCCGGCGCGGTCGAGCGGGCCGTAGTGCGTGTCGGTGATGATCGCCACCCGCAGGCCGTCCATCCCCGCGCCGAGCCGCGGAATCGTCACGTCGACGTGCTTGACACGCGGCACCCGCATCGCCTCGAAATGACCCCACCCGAGCAGCGCAACGACCACGACGACGACCGTGGCCGCGACGACCCGGGACCTTGCCGGATCCCCGAACCCGAACACCAGCAGAGCCACACGAAGCACTTGAGACAACACCGACCAGACGAAGAGCACCCACACGGCACCCAGTAGCACCCCGCCGGTCACGGCCGCGCCGTCCCGGTGCCTGCGCCCGTGCCCCCGCACCGTCGTCATCAGCAGCCCGACCATTGCGGCGACGAACGCGAGCGTCCCGACCACCAAAACAGCGGTGGGCCACCGAGTGCCCGCGATCAACAACGTCCACCACGGCACCCCGAACAGCAGCGCCACGATCGCCGACACCACAAGCAGACGGCGCGCTCGCACGTGTCTGACAGCTTGTGCCCGCAGGGTCTGATCAGCCATTGATAACGACGCTACCTGCCACCGCGCGCCGCTACCGTCGAGCACGACGCCGCCGACGGGCGGGGCTCGCAGCACTCGCGTAGGCACGGCGAATTTCAGCTGCAGCCAATCCAGCGCCGTCGAACGCGGTGCTCGAAGCGAAGCCGTTGGAGGGACGCTAGGTCTCGGGCCAGTTGCGGCTGATCACGACGATGTCGAGGTTAAGGGGGCTCGTCTTCGGCAAGCGAACCGTCGGTCGCGGCTAGGTGGCCCATGATTCGTTCGTTGAGGGTGGCGAGCGTGTTGAGCTCCTCTGGAGTGAACAGGTTGATGAAGTTGCGGCGGACGTCCTTCACGTGTCGTGGTGCGGCTGTTTCGATGGCGGCGCGTCCGGCGGGCAGCAGTCGAACCACTGTGCTGCGTGCGTCGTCGGGGTTAAGTTCGCGGCCGATCAGCCCTCTGTTCTGCATGCGCCGCAGCTGATGGGAGAGGCGACTCTTCTCCCAGTCCACTGCAGCGCCTAGCTCGTGGGCAGGCATGCTGCCCCCGTCCGTCGCCGAAAGCTCCACGAGAATGTCGTAGTCGGGCCCGGAAAGCCCCGACTGCAGGCGCCGATTCAGGTGCGCAACGAGCTGCCGCTGCGCGAATACAAAGGCCCGCCACGCGCGAGCTTCGTCGGGGCTCAGCCAGCTCGGCTCCATCGGGAACCACCCTACCCCGATTAGTTGACGCGTCACCGAAGACACGCCTATGGTTGATACGTCATCTAGTTGCATAGTCAACCAGATTGGAGCAACCGTGAGCAGCATCAGCATCATCGGCCTCGGCACGATGGCCAGCGCCCTGGCCAACCGCGCACTCGCAAACGGCAACGCCGTCGAGATCATCGGCCGCGACGCGGCCAAGGCCAACGACTTGGCCGCCAAGCTCGACGGCGCCGCCATCGGAACGAGCGGAACGGCGCCGGCCGGGGACATTGTCATCCTCGCCGTGCCCTACTCCAGCGCGGCGGAAGTGGTCCGTGAGTACGGGGACGCCCTGAACGGCAAAATTGTCATCGACATCACGAACCCCGCCAACTCCGACCTTTCGGGCTTGGTCACTCCCGAGGGCAGTTCCGGAGCGCAGGAAATCGCCAAGGCCGCGCCAGCCGGCGCACATGTCGTCAAGGCGTTCAACACCGTTTTTGCCAACGTGCTCTCGGCCGCCGCGGACCAGGGCCGCTCGTTGGATGTGTTCATTGCCGGCGACGACGCCAAGGCGAAGAGAGATGTGTCGGCATTCATCGAAAGCCTAGGCCTGCGCCCTATCGATGCCGGGCCGCTGGCCTTGGCGAGCGCGTTAGAAAACACGGGCCTGCTGGAGATGAACCTCATGAACACGCTCCAACACGCCAACTTTGCCTTGGGCATCACGCTTCTCGACTAGGGGCAGCTACGCCTACAAACTGAAAGGACAGTTACATGCGCGTTTTCGTTACTGGCGGAACCGGCCATACCGGCTCGCACATAATTCCCGAGCTCATCACCGCCGGGCACGAGGTCACCGGCCTGGCCCGCTCGGACGAGTCCGCGGCAGTGCTGTCCGCGCAAGGCGCGAAGGTACGTCGCGGTGACCTCGAGGATCTCGACGGGCTCAAGGAGGCGGCCGCGAACTCCGACGGGGTCATCCATGTCGCACACCGGCAAGATCTGCTTCCCTCCGGCGGGATGGCCGCCGTGGCCGCCGCGGAGCTGCCGATCATGCTCGCCTACGGCGAGGCACTGGAAGGGACCGGAAAGCCGCTGGTCGCCGCCGGCAGCATCGGCTCGGCCGGAAGCCTGGGCCGACCGGCCACCGAGGCGGACCCGGCCCTTCCGAGCAGGGACGAGGACAAGGGCACCCTGCGGGCTCGCAACGTCGTCGAACGCGCCGTGATCGGCCTCGCGGAGCAGGGGGTGCGGTCTTCGATCGTGCGGCTTCCGCTTATCGCGCACGACGCAACCGACAGCACCGGGTTTCTGCCGGGGCTGATCGCGCTCGCGAAGGAGAAGGGTTTCGCCGGCTACCCCGGAGACGGTGCCAACCTGTGGTGTGCCGTGCACATCCGCGATGTCGCCTCCTTGTTCCGATTAGCGTTGGAGAAGGGGCCGTCTGGCAGATATTGGCACGCGATTGCGGAGGGGGAAATCCCGTTCCGCGAGATCGCCGAGGCGATCGGCAGCCGTCTGGATCTGCCCGTCGTGAGCATTCCTGAGGACGTCTTGATGCTGCCGGGATACTTCGGTCAGTTCATGAATCTGGTCACGGGGTCCTTCCCCGCGTCCAGCCTCGTTACGCGCGAGATTCTGGACTGGGAACCCGCACAGCCAGGCCTGTTCGCCGACCTGGACAACGGCCACTACTTCCCCGCCAACTGAGACCCAGGAGTAACTTTGACTTCCCTCGCCCCGCACCGCGACACGCTGGAGTCCTTCGTCGATTGCATCAATGACGCTGACATCAATGGCGTCGATACGGATGCCCTCTCCCGTTTACTCGCCGAGGACGTGGTGATCTACGGGCCGTTCAGCGATGACCCGGTCAGCGGCCGCGACGCAGTCGTGGAAACCATCCGAAGCGTTAACCGACTGTCGACCGACGACACCTACACGGAGGTCCTCAGCGGCGACACCCACCACGCTGCGCATTTCCGTCTGCAGATCGGAGACGCCGCAGTCAACGGGATCTTCATGGTTCTGCTCAACGTGGACGGAGAGATCGTCGAGGTCCAAATTTTCTACCGCACGCTGCCAGCGGGCGTCGCGCTCCAGCAAAATATGGCCAACACTCTCGGTTGGCAACCATGGGAATTGCGCACCGACGACTAGGCGGTGATCTCGACTCAAATCCCTTGGGACAGCAGGCTGAATGATCATGGCCGCATCATCGTCAGCCGAGGCCAGAGAAAATGGGGGCCAATAAGGATGCCTGCGTTTACTCGCGTTTCGCGATTACCTGGCTTGCGAAATCCAGCATCTGTTCGAGGCTGGGGAACATTGCGAAGGCATCCAGGATCGCCTCGTCAATGCCGGACGCCGCAAAGCGCTCGAGCTTCGCGGCAACCGAGTCAACGGACATATCTGGCTCGAGGTTGACCCGCACGGCCGTCTTCAGCGCATCGGGGTCGCGGCCGGCGTCCTGCGCGGCACGACGAGCAATCGACCACAAGTGGTCGGAGTCCTGCAGCCCCTCGACCCCGAGCCAGCCGGTGCCGCTGCGGCCGACCCGGCGCATGGCGGCCTCGCTGGTACCGCCGATCCAGATGGGCGGACCGCCCACCTGGACCGGGCGCAGGTCGGCATGGACCGGCGGCATCTCAAAGAACTCGCTGTCCCAGGACACCGGGGTAGTCGTCCACCACTTCTGCAGGAACGCCAGTACGTCATCGAGCATCCGCCCGCGCCGGTGCCAGTCCGCGCCGCGGGCGATGTCGAATTCGTCCTTCATCCACCCGACTCCCACGCCGACGTCAAGGCGTCCGTCGCTGAGCACGTCGAGCGTGGTCAGTAGTCGGGCCAGGTGTGCCGGCTCGTAGTAAAACGTGCTGAATGTGCTCGAATTCAGCCGCACCCGACTGGTCGCAGTCGCCGCGACCGTCCACAGCAGCACCGGGTCGAGGTAGCGCTTCATTTGCGGCGGGTACGGCTGCTCCTTGTCCTTGCCCGGATAGGTGCTTTGCATATGGACCGGCGTGATCAGTCGATCGCCGACCCACAGCGTGTCGTAGCCAAGGTCCTCGAGTTCGCTGCAGAACGCGCTCAGACCAGCGGCGCTGCTGACAGCGGGCCCGACGAAGGGAAGAACGAAACCAACCTTCATCGCGGTAATCCTTTCCAGGCAGCCGATCCTCGGCCGCCACTGATGCTTGGCACTGCGAATGCCTCGTTGTTTGGATAGACGGCGCCCTGCCGTTCACAGCTTCGGGTGTGTGGGCGGCAGTGCGGCTCAGCCCAGCAGGGTGACACCGAGGGCGAAGTCGAGGTTGCCCACTCCGTGTTGAGCGAGACCTACCGCGACCAGGCCCATTCCTTCCAGGTAGTGGGCCATGTTCAAGCCGCCGACGTCTAGCGGTCGCAGCTCGAGGGTCTCGATGAATTCCGCCACAGCTGCCTTGGCGTGCTCGTCGTCGCCGGCGAGGAAGGTGTCGAGACGCTCGCCCTTGGCCAGGACGACTTGGAAGAGGGTGTTGAACGTCTTCACGACATGGGCGCTGGCCGGGGCGGCCTCGGCGACCATTTGCGCGATCGAGGTGTCGGCTGGAATGGCCAGCCCGGTGCCACTGTCGTTGAAGGGGTTGGTGATGTCGACGATGATCTTGCCCGCCAGTGCATCCCCGTACTCGCTGACGGCCGGTACGGCGCTGGCGAACAGCACAGCGAGGATGACGATGTCACCGGCCGGGGCGGCGCCCCACGTTCCTGCCGTGGCGCCGCCGCCGAGATCCTTGGCCAGGTCTGCTGCCTTGGACTGATCACGGCCGATGATCTCGACGGTGTTGCCGCCTTTGACCGCCAGCTTGCCGATGGTGCGGGCCATTTTCCCGGTGCCGATGAGGCTGATGTTGCTCATTAGAGTTCCTATCTTGATTAGTCGAAAGAGTTGATTTATCTAGACAATTCAGAATTTCGAGTCCGCAACCAACGAGGAAGCGTGGCGGCGGTTGGAACCGCAGTGGCCCAGCCCTCATGTCGGGCCCGGCAGAGAGCACGGAGCTCGTCTCTACTCCCCGTTCGTGCGCAGTTCCCAGGGCTGCATGCCAAGCGGTTCCGCAAGGTGTGCCTGCATCTGGACGCCGTCAGGAAGCGGCCGCCAAAATATGGTCACCTCGGCGATGTTGCCCTCGGCGTCGAGCCGGATGTAGTCCATCCCGTCCACCGCGGTGTCTTGGATCTGCAGCCGGAAGTACGCAGCATGGTGCGTCTCGCCGCTGAGGACTTCTTTGTAGGTGAGGTCGGCCGACCCGCCGATTCCCTGCATTGCCTCCAGGACCGCCTCGCGGCCGCTGGTGGGCTCGTTGCCGAGCGGGCTGTAAAGCACTACGTCCTTGGCGAGGATTTTGGATAGATCGTCGCTGTTGGCGCCGCCGTGCATGGCGTCGACGAAGGCATCGACGGTGTCACGTCCGGGGCAAAAGTGGTCATGGGTTCTCCTTCAGTCGTTTGTTGCGCGGGGTTGCTGAGACCCGCTCTCGCTGCCAACCCACTTCGGGCCGGGGTGCCAGGTCATCGAAATGTGAGATGAACTCGCCGATCGAGGACCGAGCCCTGCGGAGTCGGATTGGCGAGTTCATCAGTCGTCGCCTGCTAGATCACGGTGGTGCCGCCGTCGACGACGAGTTCCATGCCGTTGACGTAGCTGGAGTCGTCGGAGGCGAGGAACAACGCGGCCGAGGCGATCTCCTCGGGTTGGCCCATCTCGCGCCGCGGGATCACGGACTCGAACTGTGCCTTGGCCTCCTCGTCCATCACCTTCGCCAACATCGGCGAGCCCACCTGGCCGGGGGTCAGCACGTTCACCCGGATCTTCCGGTCCCTCAACTCCGACACCCACACCCGTGCGTAGGCGGGCAGCACCGCCTTGCTTCCCGCGTAAACGCTCCAGTTCGGGTAGCCCCGCAGCGATGCGTTCGAGCCGGTCATGAAGATCGAACCGCCGTCGTTGAACAGCGGCAGCGCCTTTTGGACCGTAAAGAGGGTGCCGCGCGCGTTCAGCCAGAAGGCGTCGTGAAAGTCCTCCTCGGTGATCTCACCGAGCTTGCCCTGCTTGCCTATCCCGGCGCTTGCCCACAACACGTCGATGGCGCCCTTTTCCTGCTTGACCGTGTCGAACAAGCGGTCCAGATCATCGAGGTCGCTTGAATCGCCTTGCACGGCAGTCACATTCCGCCCGATCTGTTCGACGGCTTCTTCCAGCGCGTCCTCCCGTCGGCCCGTGATGAAGACGTGGGCTCCTTCCTCAACGAATAACTTCGCGCCGGCCAGCGCCATGCCACTTGTCGCGCCGGTGATCACCGCGACCTTGCCGTCGAGCTTTCCCATGAGAACTCCATCCGTTCGATGCCGATGCTATGTACACCGGTCTGTGTGTTTAACGTATCGGACGCCGGCGCGGCACGCAAGCTATGCACACCGGTCCGTACCGGAATGGGTTAAACTGGGGTTATGACGGAGTTGGCCAAGGGCCCGCGAGGCCTGCGCCGCGGTAGGGGTGCACGAGAGCGCATTCTCAGCGCGTCACAACAACTGTTCCGCGATCAAGGCATCAACCGCACCGGCCTGGACCAGCTCTGCACAGTGGCCCAGGTGTCCAAGCGCACCTTTTACCAGCACTTCGCCGGCAAGGATGAGCTGATCGCTGAACACCTCCGCCGATTTGATCCCGACATCCTGCCCGAGGTGTTCGACCGCACCGATCTCACGCCCCGGGAACGGCTCCTCGCCGCCTTCGATATTCACGCGCCGCTGTGCCCGTTCATCGCCGCGGCCGTCGAAATCAACGACCCCGGACACCCCGCACGCGTACACGCCGCCGACTACAAGAAGGCTTTCGCCGCGCGGCTCACCGAAACCGCTCGCGAGGCCGGCGCCACCAACCCCGAGCAGCTCGGCGAACAACTGGCGCTGCTCCTGGACGGAGCTTCGGCCCGCAACCGGGTCCTCAACACCGAAACCTTCGCCCCCGCCGCCGCCATCGCAGTCATCCTCATCGACAACGCCATCCCCACGGCAGCAGTACCGCCAGCTGCGGGCGGACCCGGACAGGGCCGCGTGCCGGGTCCTGGGACAGCCGAAGTCGGTGACGAGCGAGAAGTTGAAGTCCCGCACGCCGACGCCGCCCCGCCCTCTCGAATGGTCCCTGGCGAACCGATCTGCCAGTAGCGGGTACCAGCCGAGCGCAGATCGAGTCCGAAACTCGCAGCGGGATTGGTGCTTACGATGTCTCGGAGCCGAAACGCGGCGGCGTTCGTGGTGTGGCGCACTGGCACCGCTGCGTCTTCTAGGGGCTGAATCAGCCCTTAGCCGGATTGTCGATGGGCAAGGGCGCTTCTGGCGCCACCACGCCGCTGGCCCTGAGATCACGCCAAAAAGCTGCGGGCACTTCGACATTCAGTGCGGCGACATCCTCCGCGATGCGGCCGGCTCTGCTCGAGCCCGGAATGACCGCCGCCACCGCGGGATGGGCGAGGGAGAAGTGCAGCGCGGCAGCCTTGATCGGCACGCCATAGTTCTCACAAAGTGCAGTGATTCTCTCCACCCGATTGGCGATTTCCGGCGGAATCGGACCATATTCGAAGTGCGCGCCGCCGACGAGGGCGCCCGAATTGTAGGGGCCGCCGACGACCACATCGATCTTCTTCTTGGTCGCAAGAGGCATGAGTCTCTGCAGAGCGGACTCATGATCGAGGATGGTGTAGCGGCCGGCGAGCAGGATGCCGTTCGATTGCGGCTCCGTGAGTTCGAGTCCGATTTCAATCGGTTCGACCCTATTGGTGCCCTGCCCCCAGGCTTTGATGACGCCGTCGTCACGCAACTTGTCCAGCACAGGAAAGGCCCCGTGCTGCGCCTCCTCGAACTTTGAAATCCAGGCGTCGCCGTGGAAATCCTGGGCAAGATCGTGGATGAAGACGTAGTCGAGGCGATCGACGCTCAGCCGTTCCAGGCTGTCGGCGATCGATCTTTTCGTGCCTTCCGCCGTGTAGTCGTACCGGATGGCGTTGGCATTGCCGTCCTTGAAGATGTTGCCTTTGTCGCCGAACGTTCGCTTGCTCGTATCGACCAACTCCGGGAGCACCAGCCGGCCGACCTTGGTGGCGAGGACGTAGTCGTCGCGCGGGTATTTCTTCAGTGCTGCGCCGAGCCTCATCTCCGCGAGGCCGGCGCCGTAAAACGGTGCGGCGTCGAAGAATCGGATGCCCGCCGTCCACGCGGCATCGACGGTCGCTTCGGCCTCCTCTTCGGAGATGCTCCGATACATGTTTCCCAGCGGCGCCGTGCCGAAGCCGAGCGGACCGGCGAGCAGCGTGCTCCTGATGCTCACAGGAGCGTCTCCTGAAACGGGGTGGGCAGTCCGTCGGACCAACTTTCAGGCACGAATGTCCCTCTGATTCCTGTCTTTTCGCTTCAATTCGTCAGGAACCATCATCGCGTTGGTGTCACGATTGGCGTACATGAGCTCAGTTGAGTGCGAGTAGATCTCGATCAGGTTGCCCCAGGGATCTTGGCAGTAGACGGCCTTGAAGGGCTCGCCCTCGAACAGGGTCCAGACGGCCGAGTTCTGCTTGCCACCCGTAGCGTTGATCCGTTGGGCGAGTCCCTCGATGTCGGGATCGACCACGCAGAAGTGAAAGACCCCGGTCTTCCAGTATTCGAAGTTGTTCGCGCTGTTGTCTTCCGAGGGCGGAACGACGAATTGAAACAGCTCGATGCCCACGCCGTTGGCCGTGGCCAGATGGCTGACGTACAGATCTTCCATTCGCTCCCCGAAGATGCCCTTGAAGACGTTGCCGATCGGAGAACCGTCATCTTTGATCTGCAGTGGACCGATGGTGTGACGGCAACCGAGCACGTCGGTGTACCACTCTGTCGCTGCGTAGATATCGGTGACGGTCATGCCGACATGGGTAACGGCCAGTGGGTAATACGCCATCGAAGGCCTCCGCTTTCCGTGGTCGACGACTAGTGGCTCGTCAACCTGCACGGCTAGGCTAAGGCAGCAGCGTGCCGCGATTCTCGACGCTTCTTGCGAACTTTCCGACGCTTCTTGCTGTTTGCAGCGTCATCAGCTCAGGGCCTGTCTCCGATACCGGGCGGGTGTCTCTCCGGTGCTTCTCCGGAAGACCCGGATGAAGTTGTCGAGCGAGCCGAAGCCATGTTCCAGTGCGATGTCGATGAGCGAAATGTGCTCCGAAGCCAGCGCGAGTTTTGCCGCCTGCACCCGGCGGTCTGTGACGTAGCGCTGTGGCGACAACCCGGTGGCCTGTTTGAACAAACGGCTGAAATGGAACGGGCTAAGGCATGCTTCGGACGCCAGTCGATCGAGTGCAAGCGGTTCGAAGAGGTTCGCGTCGATGTAGTCCAGCACTCGCTTCAGGCGCTGCGCATTGAGCGCTCGGGGCATCCCCTTCGGCTTCCATCGATCGACCGTGTAGCGCTTGACCACGTGCGCAACGAGCGCGGCCGTCAAGCCATCCACGAATAACCGGTCGGTTGGATGAGCCGGTTGTTCGGACAGACTCCAAAGAGCTTGTGCCACTTCGTTCATGAAACGATCGTGGAAGCCCCCCGCAAATGCGAGTTCGATCCGACTGGCATCGACGCCGAAGTCCTGTTCCGCACTTCGGTCGATGAGCCCGGACGGCAGGCACAGGTGGACACAATCGATCGGATCGGAAAGGACGGCCTTCTCCGAGAAGCCGATCGGCCCTGTCCATCCGGTTCCCGCGCGGGCAAAGCATCGCTCGTCGATGCCCTCACCCGAACGCTCCACCAGCGCCTGACCCCCGAACATGACGATCAGCTCGTTGCACGGATAGGCCTGCGGATCATGTGATCCCGCGCCGTTGGTGCGGCGCTCGACCACAATTTCAGGCGTCTCGACGGACCTTCCGTGGACCAGGCAGGTTTCGCGCCGGCGATCGCCCATCGTCTCGATGCTCAATCAGGCCTCCCGGATCGATCGCACCTACCTAGTCCCGACGGCAGAAACCATCCCACTCATCAAACTACAAATCGACGAAGTCCGAGTTATCTGCTCCCGGAACTCTCGCCCGGCAGCCTCGTCCGCGACACGGTCGCTACGCAAAAGGGGCCGGCGCTGAGGGCGTTCGCTCGAGGCGGTGTGCGGCAACATCGCTGCCTACATCAGGTCACCCGCCGCCGGCCCTCGGCCGCAATCGCAGCTACTCCCACGTGTCGACGCCAAGCTCGCCACCACCGTCGAGCCGAGGCCGGGCGCAGTCGAGCTACACCAGCAGCTTGCCGCTGTCCCGCTCGGTGGCAGCAACCTACCGCGGTTGTTGCACCACCTACTGCTGCACGTAGCGCCTACTGGTGCTCCTTCTACCGCGCCATGTTGGTAAAGCGCGAAAGATGCAGCTGGTGAGCAACGGTCACTGTCTTCGTCGGACCGTTACGGTGTTTGGCCACAATCAAATCCGCTTCGCCACCACGCGGGTCGTCACGCTCGAAAGCATCCGGCCGGTTGAGCAAGATGACCATGTCGGCGTCCTGCTCCAGTGACCCAGATTCACGAAGGTCGGACAGCATCGGCTTCTTGTCGGTGCGCTGCTCGGGCCCACGGTTCAGCTGGCTGATCGCGATCACCGGAACTTCCAGCTCCTTGGCCAAAAGCTTGAGATGCCTGGAGAATTCGGACACCTCGAGTTGTCGCGACTCGACCTTCTTGCCCGATGACATCAGCTGCAGGTAGTCGACGACGACGAGCTTCAGGTCAGCTTTCTGCTTCAGCCGCCGCGCCTTCGCACGGATCTCCATCATTGTCAGGTTCGGTGAGTCGTCGATATACAGTGGCGCCTCGCTGATTTCGCTCATCCGACGTGCCAGCCGTGTCCAGTCGTCGTCGCTCATCCTGCCCGAGCGCATGTCGCCGAGCTTGATTTTGGCCTCGGCGGACAGCAGACGCATGACGATCTCGGACTTGCTCATTTCCAGCGAAAAAATGACGCTGGCCAGACGGTGCTTGATCGAGCACGAGCGCATGAAATCGAGTCCAAGGGTCGATTTTCCAACACCGGGCCTCGCCGCGACGATGATCATCTGCCCCGGGTGCAGCCCGTTGGTCAACTCGTCGAGCTCGGTGAACCCGGTCGGCACCCCCCGCGACAGACCGCCGTTGGAGGCGATCGCGTCGATCTCGTCCATCGTCGGCTGCAGCAGGTCTTCCAGCGGAACGAAGTCCTCCGACATCCGCCGCTCGGCGACCTCGTACATCTCGGCCTGCGCGCGGTCGACGACCTCGGCGACGTCCGCCCCTTCGGCGCCGGCGTAGCCGTACTGGACCACCCGCGTCCCGGCCTCCACCAAGCGGCGCAGCAGCGCCTTCTCCGCGACGATGCCGGCGTAGTAGCCGGCGTTGGCTGCGGTCGGCACGGTCGAGATCAGGGTGTGCAGATAGGGCGCTCCACCGATCCGGCGCAGCAGCCCACGCCGGTCCAGCTCCGCGGCCACCGTCACCGCGTCAGCCGGCTCACCGCGCCCGTACAGATCCAGGATCGCGTCGTACACGTTCTGGTGGGCCGGACGGTAGAAGTCGCTGGGCCGCAGTCGCTCGAGCACGTCGGCGATCGCGTCCTTGCTCAGCAGCATGCCGCCCAGCACGGACTGCTCGGCGGCCAGATCCTGCGGCGGCTGGCGGCCGTAGTCCTCGCTCGGTGCCTCCGCGCCGGGACGTCCTAAATCATCAACGACAGCCACGCAACTCCCGCCCTCTCCACGACGTTCGAACGCATATTCGACGCCGATGGTCCGACGTTAAGCCACACCACCGACATCGCTCGACTCAGCCCGACCGCCCAGTACCCCCGAAAAATCGGGGGACCCCACCCCGGGGCGGATCCACGGCCTTCGCCCTCGTGATCGACTCGACTCGCAGGCGGCGGGACATCCACCGCGGGCCGAATGCCGATCTTCGAACGCCAGCATCACCTCACGACGGGTCGACGTTAAAGGTTGCTGGCGGCGACGCAAAACGCGGTTGTTCATAGACCTGTGCATGGTGTGTGCATAGCCGTCTACGCCTGTGTTGAGGGGGTGTGGAGAACTTGTGGAGCAATATGCGCCGTTGCCACATCACTGCAGATAAGCGCACCACACACCGGCGTATTTTGTGTGCATAGGAATCTCTACGGCGTGTCGTGCGCGGTTGCCGCTTCGGGCGTGTTGTGTTTCGCCGAATGATTACCAGCGTTAACGGACGGTAACGTTCGCTATCGGTTGCTGGCGGCGACGAGTTCGCTATGCGCGCACAAAAACCCCCGGGGCAGCCCGTTCAGGCTGCCACCGGGGGTTGGAGGTGTGAGCTCAGCCCTCAGCGACGACGTCGAGTGCCACTTTGACGTCCACATCGGGGTGCACGTGCAACGTGATCGGGTGGCTGCCGACGGCCTTGATGTGGCCCTTGGGCAACCGCACCACGCGCTTGTCGAGGTTCGGGCCGCCGGCCTTGCGGATGGCCGTCACGACGGAGCCCGTGGTGACCGAGCCGAACAGCTTGCCGGAGTCGCCGGCCGTCTTCACCGGCAGCGGGACCGAGCCGAGGCCCTCGATGGCGGCCTTGATCTCGTTGGCGTGCTCGAGGTCGCGGACCTGCTTGGTGTCGCGGGCCCGACGAATGTCGTCGGCCTGCTTCTGCGCCCCGCGCGAAGCGACGATCGCCAGACCTCGCGGGAGCAGGAAGTTACGGCCGTAGCCGTCCTTGACTTCGACGGTCTCGCCGACGGAACCGAGATGGTCGACGTCAGCGGTCAATATGAGCTTCATTGTTTCGCTTATTCCGTTCTGCGTTGCGCGCGCTTACCGCGTCGACGAGGTGAAGGGCAGCAGCGCCACCTCGCGGGCGTTCTTGACCGCGATTGCGACATCGCGCTGATGCTGGACGCAGTTGCCGGTCACCCGGCGGGCGCGGATCTTGCCGCGCTCGCTGATGTAGGTACGCAGCAGCTGGGTGTCCTTGTAGTCGATGTCCTGGCCCTTCTTGGAGCAGAACACGCACTTGCGCGCCTTGACCGGCTTTTCCGGCGCTGGACGCCGCTTGGTGGACTTCGCCATGTTTTTCTCTTTCGTTCCGTCGTTCGAAGTGTGTTAGAAGGGGGGCTCGTCGTCGCCGCCGCCGAACGAACCCGACGCCGGGGCACTGCCCCACGGGTCGTCGCCGCCACCGGAGCCGCTGCTGCTGGCGCCGCCGCCCTGAGGTGCCGACTGACGGGATCCGCCGCCGCCACCGAAACCGCCGCCGCCACCGCCGCTGCGGCTGGCCTTGTTCACCTTGGCGGTGGCGTACCGCAGCGACGGACCGATCTCGTCGACCTCGAGCTCGACGACGGTGCGCTTCTCGCCCTCACGGGTCTCGAACGAACGCTGCTTGAGCCGTCCGCTCACGATCACGCGCGATCCGCGGGTCAGGCTCTCGGCCACGTTCTCGGCCGCCTCCCGCCAGATGTTGCAGCGGAGGAACAGCGCTTCGCCGTCCTTCCACTCGTTGGTCTGGCGGTCGAACTGACGCGGGGTCGACGCGACGGTGAAGTTCGCGACGGCCGCGCCCGAAGGCGTGAACCGCAGTTCGGGGTCGGCAGTCAGGTTTCCGATAACCGTGATGACCGTGTCACCAGCCACTGTGTTCTCCTCAGTCCGTTAGGGCACGCCACAATCGGGCGAATGGTCGTGAGTCACGCTGAGCCTACGCAACCGCTCGGACGTGCTGCGGCCATTCGTCAACAGGGCCGCCTGGCAACGACGCGGGGACGGGGACGTCCCGCTGCGAAGCCAGGCGATTGACGTCAGTGCTTGTCGGTCCGCATCACCTTGGTGCGCAGCACCGACTCGTTCAGGCTGAGCTGACGGTCGAGCTCGGACACCGTCGCGGGCGCGGCTTTGAGATCGATCACCGCGTAAATGCCTTCGGCGTGCTTGAGGATCTCGTAAGCGAGCCGGCGCTTGCCCCAGATGTCGACCTTCTCCACTGTTCCGCCGTCTTTACGGACGACGTTCAGAAAGGTCTCCAGGGACGGGGCAACGGTGCGCTCGTCGAGAGTCGGGTCGAGGATGACCATCAATTCGTATGGACGCATGGGAACCTCATCACCTCCTATGGTCATGTGCGGCCGTGGCTCATTTCTCCACGGCAGGAGGGTCGCCTGCGTCGGCAACCGTCACAGGCTACCGGACGGTGGCCGGACCTGCGAAATCGTCGCCGGCCTCGGGTGCGACGGGACCTCGAGCGTGCGCTCAGGGCGGACTTTCCGCGATTTCGCGGCCGTCAGGGCACGGTCGGCGCGACGATCGCCTGCTCGGTTCCCGTGACCGCCCGCCGCAGCCCACGGGGGCGCAGCCAGGCCGGCAGCCCGTCGGGCGGCGCGTCGGCAGCCCGGTCGAATATCCCGCCCGCCGGATCGTCCACCCGACCGCCCCAGCGGACCAGGTCGTCCTCGGGCCGGTAGATCTGGCGGACCACCAGCCCGCAGATGACCAGCACCGCGACGTCGCGCAGCAACACGGTGGTGGTGAACCACTGCTCCGGCAGCCCGCGGTCGGGCACGCTGTAGAGGTAGTACATCCGCGGCACCCACACCAGCGCGTCGATGGTCATCCACGCCAACAAGATCCGCCGGTGTGGCAGCGCCAGCACCGCGAGCGGCACCAGCCACAGCGAGAACTGTGGGCTCCAGACCTTGTTGGTCAACAAGAACGCGGCCACCACCAGCAGCGCCAGCTGCGCCAGCCGTGGCCGGCGCGGCGCGGTCAGCGCGATGTAAGCGATTGCGGCACAACTCAATACGAACAACGCCAGGACGACGGCGTTGAGGATCTTCGGCGGCTCCCACAGACCGAGGTGCTGGTCGAAGCCGGGCCAGCCGGTGAGTGACCTCACCACGTTGTACAGCGAATCCATGTCGTCGCCGCGACGCGCATTGAGCCGGAAGAATTCCGACCAGCCCCGCGGAAACAGCAGCAGCACCGGAAGATTCACCAGCAACCAGGTCGTCAACGCGGTCGCCGCGGTGCGGGCCACCTCCCGCAGCCGCCCGGTCCGGATGCCCAGCACCAGCAGCGGACCGAGGAACAGCAGCGGGTACAGCTTGGCCGCTCCGCCCAGGCCGATCAGCACGCCGGCCAGCACCGGCCGGCGACGCGCCCAGGCCAGCAGCCCGCCGAGCGCGAAAGCCGTTGCCAGCGCGTCGAAATTGGTGAAGATCTGGAAGATCACCAGCGGGCAGGCGCCCACCAGGGCCGCGTCCCATACGCGTCGTCCGGCCAGCCCGGCCGTCGCCCACAACGTCGCCAACCAGGCCAGCGCCAATCCGAGCGCAGCCACGTCGAAGAACACCACCACCTCGGCGACCACCGGTAGCGGAATCATCTTGCTGACGGCCGTGTAGGTCTTGGCCAACGACATCGACACGTACTGGTACATCCCGGTGAGCACCGGATACTCCATGTAGCGCAGCGCGGGCTTACCGTCGTAGCGGGTCTGCGGTTTGCCGCTGCCGTCCCGCTCGATCCAGCTCGATTTGTACGGAAAACGGCCCTGGCTCAACAACTCCGCGCCGTACAGCGGCACGGTGTCGGAGTAGCACAGCTCGTAATACGCCCGCTGGTTCTGCCAGTTGGCCACCCGCTGATCACCGGGGCCGGTTCCGACCGTCTGCAGGCACGGCGCCTTGGTCGACCATCCCAGCGCCAGGAACACCAGCCCGATCAGGAACATCACCCGCAGCGGCGTGAAAACCCTTGCACGCCCCATGATCGCGTGCCGGCCCACCGGGCCGCCCACGACATTGGACAGCGCCGCGCCCAGAAAGTCGGTGCGGCTCGGGCAATCCCGGTCATCGGCGGAGCGCAGATCGCGCGCCAAGGGCCGCGGTGAGATGTCGGCGCGATCCGTCTCGGCGACGCTCACGGTGGAGGCGGCGCGCCCGGTGCCGGCGCTCCCGGCGGTGGAACTCCCGGCGCCGGAGCAGGCGGCCCGACGGGAACCGTGGTCGGCGGGCCGATCGGAATCGTGATGCCCGGCGCAATCTCCATCGTCGGCTGGATCACCGTCATCTGCGGCGCCTGCGGTGGTGGCGGCGGTCCGGCCGGCACCCCGGCGGATCCGCCGATCTCGGTCGGCTTCGGGAAGGTCTCGTTGGTGGTCCCCTTGAGCGCGCCGTCCATCGTCGACTTCCAAATGTCGGACGGCAGACCGGATCCGTAGACCGCCGCTCCTCCCTTGGTCACCAGCGGCGTGTCGCCGCGCACGGTGCCCACCCACACCGCCGTCGACAGCGACGGGGTGTAGCCGACCATCCAGGCGTCCTTGTCGGCGTCGGTGTCGCCGAACTGGGTGGTGCCGGTCTTGGACGCCGACGGCCGACCACCGGCCAGCGCGTGTCCGCGCGAGTAGGACGCGATCGGCTGCATGGCCGACGTGACGTTGTCGGCGACGTCCTTGGGGATCCGCTGGTCACCGGAGTTGTCGGAGCCGGCCGCGTCGAACAGCACCTTGCCCTCGGCGTTGACCACCTTCTGCACGAAGTGCGGGCGGTGGTAGATCCCGGAATCGGCCAGGGTGGCGTACGCCGAGGCCATGTCGATCGGGCGAGTCTGGTACTGGCCCAGCACAATCCCGTTGTTCGGCGGGCCGCCCTTGCCATCCTCGGACAGCGTGTGCGAGACGCCGGGGAAGCTGCCCGCGATGCCGGCCTGGTGGGCGGCCTCGGCCACGTCTTCCGGGCCGTTCTTCAGCTTCAGCATCAGCCGGTAGTAGGAGGTGTTGAGGGACCGCTTGAGCGCCTCGGCGATGTTGCAGACGCCGCAGCCTTCGCCTTCGACGTTGGTGATCTTGATGCCGTTGACCGTCAACGGTGAGCTGTCGACCTGGTAGCCGAGGCCGATGCCCTGCTCCAGCGCGGCGATCAACGCGAACACCTTGAACGACGATCCGGTCTGCAACCCGGCCTGGGCGAAGTCGAATCCGTTGGCGTCCGAGCCGCCGTAGTAGGCCTTCACCGAGCCGTTGTGCGGGTCGATCGACACGACCGCGGTCCGCATATCGGGGTTCTGGCCCTCCAGGTACTTCGAGACCGCGTTCTCCGCGGCCTTCTGCGCCGTCGGGTCGATGGTGGTGGTGACCTGCAGTCCCTGGGTGTTCAGCGTCTGCTCGTCGATGTTGAAGAGCTCCATCAGCTCCTTGGTCACCTGGCGCTCGATCAACCCGTTGGGCCCGGTGGTCTGGTTCTGCTGGCGGGCCTGCTCGGGTGGCACGGTCGGCGGGAAGAGCTGTGCTGCGCGGTCTTTCGGCGACAGCGCCTTGTCGTCGACCATCCCGTCGAGCACCCAGTTCCAGCGCTCCTTGGCGCCATCCAGGTCCACCGCGGGGTCCAGCGTCGACGGACGCTGGATCAATGCGGCCAGCAGCGCGCCGTCGGCGATGGTGAGCTGTTCGACCGGCTTGTCGAAGTACGCCCGCGAGGCCGCCGAGATCCCGTACGCCCCACGGCCGAAGTAGATGATGTTCAGGTAAGCCTGCAGCACATCGTCTTTGGACCACTCGCCGCTCATCTTGGTGGCGATGACGAGTTCCTTGGCCTTGCGGACCAGGCCGCCGACACCGGCGCGCTGCGCCCCGACCAATGCGTTCTTGACGTACTGCTGGGTGATGGTGGAGCCACCCTGGGTGTCGCCGCCGAAGATGTTGTTCTTGAACGCCCGCGCGAACCCGGTGAAGGAGAAGCCCGGGTTGGAGTAGAAGTTGCGGTCCTCCGCAGCAATCACCGCCTGGCGGACATGCACCGGCACCTGGTCGATGTTGACGTCGACCCGATTGCCCTCGGGTGGAACGATTTTCGCCAGTTCAGAGCCGTCGCTGGCCAGGATCGTCGAGACCTGGTTGGTGCGGATGTCACCGGGCTTGGGGATGTCGACGATGGTGTAGGCCATCGCGAAAGTGACGATCGGCAGCAGCACGATCACTACGACACTGGCGTAGAGCCCTCGGCGGACCCACCTCCAGTTGATGTGGTTCAGCCACTCCCAGTCGAGGCGCTGAGCCCAACCGGGAATCGGCGGCTTGCGGGGCGGCGGGCCCTTTCTCGTCGGATCACCCGGTGGCGGGCCGTCGGGCGACCGTTGCTGACGCCGTGGGGTTTTGGCGTCCAACGCGGCCGAGGCCATCTCCAGCGGGTCACGCCGCTCTGACGTCCGCGATGTCGGCCGGCCGTCCAGCGCCGCCTTCACCGCGTCGATCGGGTCCTTGTAGCGATTCGGGGTGTCGTCCTTGACCGGCGGCAGGATCGTGGTCAGCCGGTCGTCCGGCGGTGGGGTGGGACGCGACCGCGGCTGCTTCGAGCCGCCAGCAGCCCCTGCCCCCCTCGGGTCACCAGCGGCTGATTGGTCTTGCGGCCCTTCGTTATTCACTGGCCGTGCGGGCGCCGTCGCGCGCCGTCCGGGTGCTGCGCTTGCGCGGCGGACGAGCCGTGCGTGTTGCGCCGAGCACATACGACTTCACCAAGTGATTCCAACTGCAGGTTCGACATACCTCCACCACATGTACCGCGAATTCCTCGAACCGCGACGCTAGCAAGACCAACTCCTCGGCGGTCCGCGCAGACCCCGACACCGCGCCGAGGTGCTCGCCGAACACCCACGAGACCAGCGTCAACTGCTCCTTGCGGCAGATCGGACACATGACCGAGCTGACCTTGCCGTGGTACTTGGCGGCACGCAGCAGGTACGGGTTCGCGTCGCAGACCTCGGTGACACCGGTGCGGCCGGAGTAGACCTCCGCGAGCAGCGACCGGCGCTTGAGCGCGTAGTCCACCACCTGCCGCTGCAATCGCACGATGACCAGAGTACGTCCGCACGGCCGGTGCGGAGAGGTAGGTCGGTCACGTTTCGAGGCTCACCCGGATTGCCCGGTTCCTCGACGCCCCACCATGCAGCGCGCATCGTCAGCGCGACGGCGCGGCGCTGACCTCACCGAAGGTGCATATCGAAACGACGCAGCACTGCAACATCGCGACTCTAGGATCATCGCGTGGCTAAGTGGCTCGGAGCGCCGGCGGCTCGCGGCGGCACGGCGGCAACCCGCGCCAGGGACGCGGACCGCCAGGACGCATGTCAGGTCCTGGACAACGGCCTCAGCAGCGGCGAGCTCTCGATGGAGGAGCATCGCCAGCGGGTGAGCGCCGCCACCAAGGCGGTGACCCTGGGCGACCTGCGGGGCCTGGTCGACGATCTGCAATACGACAGTTCCCTGGTGCCGGCGCTGCAGGCCGACAAACCTCCCGGACTGATGGCGCTGGTCCGATCACGTACCAAGCGCGGCGCAACGACCCTGGTGGCCGCATTGGTCGGGGCGCTGCTGCTCGGCGTCCTGATCGGCTGGGGGATCTACGGGGACAGCAGCTCGCCATTCGAACTATCCCCCGATCCCGGTGCCCAGTCGGACGGCGTGGCACCGGTGGTGCTGAAGCCGCCCACGCAGCTGCATTCCGTCGGCGGGCTGACCGGCCTGATGGAGCAAGCGCGCAAACGGTACGGAAATGTCGTCGGCTACCGGATGGTCATCTACCCGACGTACGCCTCGTTCGACCGGCCGGACCCCTCAGACGACCGCCGGATACTCGACTCCGACTACCGCGGTGGCTGGGACGATCCCCGGAACAAGGCCAGGAGCGGCGCTGATCCGCCTGATCCGGTGGACCTCAGCAAATTCGACATACCGGCCACGGTCGGGATCATGCGCGGCGCACCCGACACCCTGCACATCAAGCGGTCCGAGGTGAAGAGCACCTACCTGATCATCGAACCCGCCGCCAACGCCGTCGCGCCGGGGGCGTTGTCGCTCTCGGTGCACGTGTCCAGTGATTTCGGCAGTGGCTCGATCACCTTTGCGGGCGACGGCACCATCAAACGGGTGGATCTGCCCTAGACGAGCTGGCAGGGCCCGGTTTCGACGCGCGTGCATACACCGTAATTCGAACCCGATTGGCGCGTTGGCGACCGGTGATTGAACAGAACGGGAACGGCAGCTGGACGCCCGAAGTAGCGGCGAATATATCGGGCCGATACTATGCAGCGAGACTGTTTCTCGACATAACAGCGACGCTATCGGTGCAGCAAAGGAGGTGACTCGGTGCTCGAGCTTGCCATCCTGGGACTCTTGCTCGAGTCGCCTATGCATGGCTACGAGCTACGCAAAAGGTTGACAGGTCTGCTCGGGGCGTTCAGGGCATTTTCCTACGGCTCGCTCTACCCCGCACTGCGGCGGATGCAGGCCGACGGAATGATCGCCGAGAACGCCGCGCCGGCCGGAACGCCGGTGCGTCGGGCCCGGCGCGTGTACGAGATGACCGAGGCGGGCCGGCAGCGCTTCACCGAGCTGGTGGCTGACACCGGGCCGCAGAACTACTCCGACGACGGGTTCGGGGTACACCTGGCATTTTTCAACCGCACACCGGCGGAAGCCCGGATGCGCATCCTGGAGGGCCGTCGCCGCCAGGTCGAAGAACGGCGAGAAGGTCTGCGTGAAGCCATAGCGCGGGCCAGTAGTTCGTTAGACCGATACACCCGCCAGCTGCACCAACTCGGGCTGGAGTCGAGCGAGCGCGAAGTCAATTGGCTCAACGAGCTGATCGCGGCCGAACGTTTAGCGCAGAGCAGCGCTGAGCAGGCCTGAGCCGAACAAATCCCCTCAAGAAAGAATAGGAGAACGCCGTATGAGTGAGCAGAACGCGCCGCAGGCGTCCACCGAGGTCCGAGTTGCCATTGTCGGCGTCGGCAACTGCGCGTCCTCGCTGGTACAGGGCGTCCAGTACTACTACGACGCGGACGAGAACAGCGTCGTGCCGGGTCTGATGCACGTGAAGTTCGGCCAGTACCACGTCCGCGACGTGAAGTTCGTCGCCGCGTTCGACGTGGATGCCAAGAAGGTCGGCTTCGACCTCTCCGAGGCGATCTTCGCGTCGGAGAACAACACCATCAAGATCTCCGATGTGCCGCCGACCAACGTGACGGTGCAGCGCGGCCCGACCCTCGACGGCATCGGCAAGTACTACGCCGAGACGATCGAGATCTCCGACGCCGAGGCCGTCGACGTGGTCAAGACACTCAAGGACGCGAACGTCGACGTCGTGGTGTCCTACCTGCCGGTGGGTTCGGAACAGGCCGACAAGTTCTACGCCCAGTGCGCGATCGACGCGGGCGTGGCGTTCGTCAACGCGTTGCCGGTGTTCATCGCCTCCGACCCGGTGTGGGCGAAGAAGTTCACCGACGCCGGTGTGCCGATCGTCGGTGACGACATCAAGAGCCAGGTCGGCGCGACGATCACGCACCGCGTGATGGCCAAGCTGTTCGAGGACCGCGGCGTGCAGCTCGACCGCACGATGCAGCTCAACGTCGGCGGCAACATGGACTTCCTCAACATGCTCGAGCGCGAGCGACTCGAGTCGAAGAAGATCTCCAAGACGCAGGCCGTCACGTCGAACCTGCAGCGTGAGTTCAAGACCAAGGACGTGCACATCGGCCCGTCGGACCACGTCGGCTGGCTCGACGACCGCAAGTGGGCCTACGTCCGTCTCGAAGGCCGCGCCTTCGGCGACGTGCCGCTGAACCTGGAGTACAAGCTCGAGGTCTGGGACTCGCCCAACTCGGCCGGCGTGATCATCGACGCGGTGCGCGCGGCGAAGATCGCCAAGGACCGTGGCATCGGCGGACCGGTCGTTCCGGCCTCGGCCTACCTGATGAAGAGCCCCCCGAAGCAGCTGCCCGACGACATCGCGCGGGCGCAGCTCGAGGAGTTCATCATCGAGGGCTGATTGCTCTTGTGAGAATGCGGTGGAGTCGCCTGGGCGCGGCTTCACCGCATTCTTGTTTTCGGGGGTGGGGCAATCTTGCCCGCCTCGCAGCGATTCGCCGACATGCTGCTGGGCAAGTGCTTAGCATCGTGTCTCGATGAAGGTTCAGCCCGCCGCGTTTCTCCGCACCACCCTGCCGCTGGACCTGTCGCGTCTGAACGAGTTGGACAGCGGGCGCTACCACTCGATCTGGCTGCCCGACCACATGGTCAGCTTCTGGCCGGATTCGATCTGGACACCTGAATTCACCGATCTGGCAACGGTTTCCCCGTCACCGCATCGCCATCTCGACGGGCTGGCGGTCGCCGCCGCGGCAGCAGCCCTCACCGAGAACGTCCCGCTGGTCACCGCCGTCGTCGACACCGTGCGGCGCCACCCCGCGATGCTGGCCCAGACCGCCCTGACCATCGACCACGTGGCCCGGGGACGGTTCATCCTCGGGCTCGGCAGCGGCGAGAGCGAGAACACCCTGCCGTACGGCTTCGACTTCTCCCGGCCCGTCGCGCGATTCGAAGAGGCGCTGCGGGTGATCCGGCTGCTGTGGGACAGCGAAGGCCCGGTCGACTTCGACGGACGGTTCTACTCCCTGCACCACGCCCGGCTCGACACCGAGGTCTACGACGGCCGGCCGCCGCCGATCTGGATCGGAGCCAGCGGTCCACGGATGCTCGACATCGCCGGACGCTACGCCGACGGCTGGTGGCCGGCCGGTGCCTGGACCCCGGAACACTACGGCGAGATGCTCTCCGCGATAAGGAGATCCGCCGAGGAGGCGGGCCGCGATCCGCTCTCGATCACGCCGTGCTTCATCCAGGTGTGCTTGATCGGCGCGAACGAGGCCGCGCTGGACGAGGTCCTGCAAGCACCGCTGGTGAAGGCGTTTCTACTGCAGGTATCGGCGGAGACGTTGCGCGGCTTCGGTTTCGAGCACCCGATGGGACCGGAGTGGCGCGGGTTCCAGGACATCGACCCAGCGGTGCTGACCCGCGAGCGGATCCTCGATTTCCTGGCCAAGGTGCAGCCCGAGATGCTGCTCGCCGTGGTGCCGCACGGTACGCCGGCGCAGGTGGCCGCCATCATCAAGACCTATGTCGACGCGGGTCTACGCGTGCCCAAGATCCTGGACTACAGCGCCATGGCCGGACTTGCCCACGCCACCAGCTCGGCGGCGAATGTCGTCGCGGCCGAAGATGCTCTGCTCGCGTTGTGTGGAGATGTCCGGTGACGCTGGACGCCGGTGAGCTGCTGGCCGCGGCGGTGGCGGAGACAGGTCTGAGCAACTTCGGCGACCCCACCCTGCCGGATCGCTTCGCGGTGGCCGTCGAACATCTCAACGGGCTCGGCATGGATGCCGCCGGCCAAACCGCCGCGGCTGAGGTCTGCCGGTGGCTGCTCACCTCGCGGCTGGAATTCCTGGCGGACCGCGACCGCTACCCGATCGCCGATGAGGTGATCGCTGCGCCGATGTTCGTCACCGGCGAGCCACGTTCGGGCACAACGCTGATGCACGCCCTGATGTCGGTGGACCCCGACGCCCGCGCGCTGCGGTTCTGGGAGGTGATGTATCCGTCACCACCGCCCGGCCTGACCGGGTCGGACGATCCCCGGCGTGCCCGCGCCGACGACGATTGGCGGGAAATCAACGCCAAGATGCCGAAGTGGCTGCACAGCCACCCCTACAACGACATGCTCGGCGACGGGCTCCCCGAAGACGAGCGCACCTGGGCCTTCGACTTCCGGGTGATGACCCCGACCGCGTGGTGGCGGGTTCCGATGCAGTCGCTGGTCGGCGGCCTGACCACCGACGCCGCAGCGCAGTACCGGCTGCACAAGGCGATGCTGCAGCAGTTGCAATTCCGTCGACCGCGAAAGTACTGGGTGCTCAAAGGTTTCCATGGCTTCCGGCTGACGGAGATGTTCGCGGCCTATCCTGACGCGACGCTGGTCTGGCTGCACCGCGACCCGGTGCAGGTGGCGGCGTCGCGGACGATGATGATGGCCGACATCGCCGAGGGCATGGTCGGGCCCAGTGACCTGCATGCGCAGGCCAAGATGCACCTGGACCTGACCCGCGTCGGCGTCACCAACACGATGAGCAACCCCATGGTCGACGATCCGCGGATCCTGCACATTCGCTACAGCGACTTTGTCGCCGATCAGGTTGCGACCGTTCGGCGGTTTTACGAATTCAGTGGCCGGCCGCTGACCTCGACGGCTGCGGAGGCGATGCGGCGTTACCTCGCCGAGAACCCCGGCGACCGGCACGGCAAGTTCCGCTACTCGACCCAGTTGCTGGTCGACATCGGTGAGAACCTCGACGCGTTGCACGAGGAATTCCGGCCGTTCCGTGAGCGATTCGGCGTCGACATCGAGAAGCGGGGTTGAGGTGACGCACGAGTTGCTGTCCGTGCACAACGTCACCTTCTACGGCGCGGCGCCGGCCGAGCTCGAGCAATACTGGACCGACCTCGGCATCGCCCGGCTGAGCATCCTCGACACCGAGCTACTCGATCCTCGCTTCCCAAAGGTGTTGCAGCGCAGGGGCTACTCCGTCGAGGCCGTCTACCACCTGTTCGCCGAGGAAGCCGCGCTGAACCGGGTGATCGACGCCGCCGCGAACGTCGCGGCCGCCACGGTGTACATGCTCACCGGCGGCCGCGGCGACCTCACCTGGCCCCAAGCGGCGGAACGCTTCTGCGAAAGGGTTGCACCGTGCCTGAAGCGCGCGCAGGATGCCGGTGTGGCGCTGGCGATCGAGAACGCGTCGAGTCTGTACGCGGACCTGCATATCGCGCACACGCTTCGCGACACTGTCGCCCTGGCCGAGATGAGCGGCCTGGACATCTGCATCGACGTGTTCCACTGCTGGGCCGAGGGCGACGTCGAGGAGCAACTGCGCCGGGCATTGCCGCGCACCCGGCTGATCCAGCTCAGCGATTACGTGCTCGGCGATCGGTCGCTGCCCGGTCGCGCGGTGCCCGGCGACGGCGTCATCCCGATTGAATCGCTTGTGGGCCAAGCACTTCAGGGTGGCTATCCGCACGGGTTCGACGTGGAGCTGATCGGGCCGCGCATCGAGGAAGAGGGCCGGCTCGCCGCCGCCCGTCGCGCATGCGCGGTCGTCGGGTCAATGCTCGACACGTTGGGTGCGGGGTAGATGGCGTTCGGCGATGGTCCCGACGACGCCGCGCTGCGCGCCGCATGGACCGCGTTCTGCGGGCAACTCCGCGACGCCGGCGACCAGGTCTTCAAAGACGCCAACGCCACATCGGGCGCCCAGCGCGTCGACGCTTTCCGATTTCTCACCCAAAACCTGGGCCAGGCCTTCGATCTGGCGCTGGAGACCCGCGACGCCCACTACCCCGCGTTGCACACGTTCTGCGGCCCGACCCGCAAGCTCGGCGGTGACTGCGGCGACTTCACCTACCAGCAGGCCTGGATCGACGGCCGGTCGGCGTATCGGCTGACGGGCAGTCGCGGCACCGCGCGATTCTTCAACGTCACCGTGCAAGGCCGTCGCACACCCGGACCCGGGGTGCTGCACGAGCCCTTCGGCGACACACCGGAAGCCAACATCACCCAGCTGGAGGTCGGCGACGACGGACAGTTCGAGCTGTACATCGGCGGCCCCGAGCGTGCCGGTAACTGGCTGCCGACAACGGCGGAGTCGCGAAAGCTGTTCGTCCGCCAGGGATTCGACCGCTGGGATGAAATTCCGGCGCAGATCCGGATCGAACGGATCGACATGGCCGGCCCCAAGCCGCTGCCCACCCCGGAGGTGATGGTCGAAGCGATGGACTGGGCGGGTGACTTCGTCACGGGCCTGATGTCGGATTGGCCGGAGTTCCCGTTCACCTACGGCGGCGTGGACGCCGCCAGCCCGAACACCTTCCCGCGGGTCGACGCCAACGACGCCGACGCCAAACGCGGACGAGCCGCGGCCAACATGTATTGGGAGCTGGGTCCCGCCGAAGCGCTGATCGTCGAGTTCGACGCCCACGATGGACTGTGGATGCTGACCAACATGGGGGTCTTCTTCAACAGCATGGACTACCTCTACCGGCCGGTGAGCTACACGCCGAGCCGCGCCGCCGTCGACGCCGACGGAAGAATCCGGCTGGTGATGGCGCACCGGGACCCCGGCGTGCAGAACTGGCTGGACACCCAGGGATTCGAGCGCGGCAACCTGACCTATCGCCACATGCTCGAAGGCCACCCCGCGGTGCTCGACACCCGGGTGGTCGCCCACGACGACGTGTCCGGCGTCCTACCGCCCGACACCGCGATGGTCACCGAGACCGAGCGGACCGAAGCGATGTGGGAACGGTTCCGCGGCATTCGCCGCCGCTACGTCCTTTAGTGTCAGGAGTCATGACCGAGATCTCCGACGACGAGCTACTGGGCCTCTCCGAATTCGGCCTGCTGGCGGAGAACGCCGAGCAGGCCGGTGTCAGCGGACCGCTGCCGTCGGTACGCCGGATCGAGGCGGGCGACATCAGCGCGCTGCAATGGGGCGAAGACCCGCCGCGGGTGGTGTTCTTCCACGGTGGCGGGCAGAACGCCCACACCTGGGACACCGTGATCGTCGGGCTCGGCGTGCCCGCGCTGGCGGTAGACCTGCCCGGCCACGGTCATTCGGCATGGCGTGAAGACGGCGACTACTCGCCGCAGAACAACGCGGCCGCGGTGCGGCCGGTGATCGACGAGCTGGCCCCGGACGCCGAACTGGTGGTCGGCATGTCGCTGGGTGGGCTGACCGCGATCGGGCTGGCCGCGATTGCACCGCAGCTGGTTCGCGAGCTCGTCCTGGTCGACGTCACCCCGTCGGCGCTGCGCCGCTACGCGGAGATGACCACCGAACAGCAGGGCACGGTCGCCCTGGTGGCCGGCGAACGCACCTTCCCCAGCTTCGACGCGATCCTGGAGGTGACCACCGCCGCGGCGCCGCACCGCGATCGGAAATCGTTGCGGCGCGGCGTCTTTCACAACTCGCGCCGGCTCGATGACGGCACCTGGACCTGGCGGTACGACAACATCCGCAAGATCCCCGACTTCGAAGGCCTGTGGGAGGACTTCGCGGGGCTGTCGGCGCCGGTGCGGTTGGTGCGCGGCGGCTCATCGCCGTTCGTCTCCGATGAGGACGCCGAGGAGCTGGCCCGTCGCGCGCAGCAGTTCCAGGGCATTCAGATCGTCGAGAATGCAGGTCACTCGGTGCAGAGCGACCAGCCGCGGGTGTTGATCGAGATCCTGCGCGGCGTGCTCGCGGGCTAGTTGCGCCCACCCGCCTACCGTGGGGGGCATGACTTCGTCCGCCCGGCCGATCCGCATCGGCGTCCAGTTGCAGCCTCAGCACTCCCCCGACTACGGCAACCTGCGTGATGCGGTGCGCCGATGTGAGGACATCGGCGTCGACATCGCCTTCAACTGGGACCACTTCTTCCCGCTGTACGGCGACCCGGACGGCGCGCACTTCGAATGCTGGACCATGCTCGGCGCCTGGGCCGAGCAGACCTCCCGCATCGAGCTCGGCGCGCTGGTCACCTGCAACTCCTACCGCAACCCCGAACTGCTCGCCGACATGGCCCGCACCGTCGACCACATCTCCGGCGGCCGGCTGATCCTGGGCATCGGATCGGGCTGGAAAGACCGGGATTACGAGGAATACGGCTACGAGTTCGGCACCGCCGGCGGACGGCTGGACGAGCTGGGCGCCGCGCTTCCCCGGATCAGCGACCGGCTGGCGAAGCTCAACCCGGCGCCGACCCGCGACATCCCGCTGCTGATCGGCGGTAAAGGCCCGAAGAAGACGTTGCGCCTGGTCGCCGAGCACGCCGACATCTGGCACGGCTTCACCACCGTCGAGAGCTACCCGCAGGCCGCCGAGATACTGGCCGAGCACTGCCGGGCGGTCGGTCGCGAGCCCGACGCGATCGAACGCTCCGCCGGCGTCAGCGAGAAGACCCCGCTCGAGGATGCCGAGGGGCTCGCCGCCCTAGGCGTGACGCTGCTGACCATCGGCGTCAACGGACCCGATTACGACCTGAGCGACGCCGAGGCGCTGTGCCGGTGGCGTGACCAGGCATGAGAGTCGGCGCGGCGAAACTGGCGGCGCTGCTGACCACGATTCTGCTGACCTACTCCCTGGCTCCCTGCGCACCCGCCGGCGCTGACAACAACCTCTGCAAACCGGTCGGTAAAGAAGGCGCGATCGCGCTACCGCGGAAGTTGGCCGCCGCCAACCGTCCGCGTGAGGACAAATACACCACCGCCGACGTCGAACCGCTCAGCTCGGTCAACGTCAACGCGCTGGGTCTGCGCACCCCCGGGACGCTGATCGTCGGCACCCAGCCGGGCGGGCCGCCGACCAGCTGCCTGGACGGCTCGGGGCGCTACACCGGCTACGACAACGAACTGCTGCGGGCGATCGCCGCCAAGCTGGGCCTACAGGTCGTGTTCTCCGGCACCGAATTCTCCGGCCTGCTCGCTCAGGTCGCGGCCCGGCGCTTCGACGTCGGCTCGTCGTCGATCATGGCCACCGAAGCACGGCGTCGCACAGTCGGTTTCACCAACGGCTACGACTTCGGCTACCTGTCGCTGATCGTGCCGTCCGGCTCGCCGCTGGACAGCTTCGACGACCTCGCCGCCGGCCAGCGGATCGGCGTGGTTCAGGGCACCGTCGAAGAGGCTTACGTCGTCGACACCCTGCACATCGAGCCGGTGAAGTTTCCCGACTTCACCACCGTGTACACCAGCGTCAAGACCCACCAGGTCGACGCCTGGGTGGCCCCGGCGATGGAAGCCACCAACGTGATGCGGCCCGGGGACAGCGCCTCGATCGCCGGCTACACCTTCGGCCTGGGCAACTTCGTGGCCTACGCGGTGTCCAAGGACAACCAGCCGCTGATCGCCGCGCTCAACGCCGGCCTGGACGCCGTGATCGCCGACGGCACGTGGTCGCAGCTGTACACCGACTGGGTTCCGCGGCCGCTGCCGCGCGGCTGGCATCCAGGGTCGAGATCGGCTCTGACGCCGCACCTTCCGGACTTCGCGAGGATCGCCGACCGCAATCACCGCACCATCGACGAGGCGGCCCCGCCCAAGTCGACGCTGATGCAGTTGCGGGACTCGTTCTTCGACTGGGACCTCTACAAGCAGGCGATCCCGGCGATGGTGACGACGGGCCTGCCGAACACCCTGTTCCTGACGGTCAGCTCCGGCGTGATCGGGCTCGTGGTCGGCATGGCGCTGGCGGTCGCCAGCATCTCGCGCACCCGCTGGTTGCGCTGGCCGGCGCGGATCTACACCGACATCTTCCGCGGCCTGCCCGAGGTGGTGATCATCCTGCTGATCGGACTCGGCATCGGTCCGATCGTCGGTGGCCTGACCAACAACAACCCCTATCCGCTGGGCATCGCCGCGCTGGGGCTGACCGCGGCGGCGTACGTCGGCGAGATCTTCCGTTCGGGCATCCAGAGCATCGAGGCCGGTCAATTGGACGCGGCCCGCGCGCTGGGCCTGAGTTACCGCGCCTCGATGCGGATGATCGTGATTCCGCAGGGCATCCGCCGGGTGCTGCCCGCACTGGTCAACCAGTTCATCGCGCTGCTGAAAGGATCCGCGCTGGTGTACTTCCTGGGCCTGATCGCCGGCCAGCGTGAACTGTTCCAGGTCGGCCGCGACCTGAACGCGCAGACCGGCAGCCTGTCGCCGCTGGTCGCCGCGGGCGCCTTCTATCTGATCCTGACCATCCCGCTGACCCACCTGGTCAACGTCGTCGACCACCGGCTGCGGCACGGCCGGCCCGCGACCGAGCCGGCGTTGGTCACGACTCAGGAGATGACATGACCGGGTCGGTAGCGTTGGCGGGCAAGGCAATTCATCTCGCTTTCGGTCACAATCAGGTGCTGCGCGGGGTCGACATCGCCGCGCCCGCCGGCAAGACCGTCGCGGTGATCGGCCCGTCCGGATCCGGGAAGTCCACTCTGCTGCGCACCCTGAACCGACTGCACGAGCCTGATCAGGGCGACATCCTGCTCGACGGCCAGTCCGTGCTGGCCGACGATCCCGACCGGGTGCGGCAGCGGGTCGGGATGGTGTTCCAGCACTTCAACCTGTTCCCGCATCTCAGCGTGCTCGACAACGTGATGCTGGCGCCGCGCAAGCTCAAACGCCTCTCCGGTGAGCAGGCCCGCGAATCGGCGCTGGCCCAGCTGGATCGGGTGGGCATGAAACACAAGGCGCAGAGCCGGCCCGGCGCCCTGTCGGGGGGTCAGCAGCAGCGCGTCGCGATAGCGCGGGCGTTGGCCATGACTCCCCAGGTGATGCTCTTCGACGAGGCCACCTCGGCGCTGGATCCCGAACTGGTCAAAGGGATCCTGGCGTTGATCGCCGATCTGGGCTCCGACGGCATGACGATGCTGGTGGTCACGCACGAAATGGCGTTCGCGCGGTCGACATCCGACACGGTCGTGTTCATGGACAACGGTCAGGTGGTGGAGACCGGGCCGCCGGCACAGATCTTCGAGGCCGCAGCTACCGAACGTCTGCAGCGCTTCTTGTCACAGGTCCTGTGACAGCAAAACCCAATTGTGGGCCGCTGAAGTGCGGACAGGTTAGACTGTCGAACTATGGCGGAAACTGAAGCCACCGTTCCGGAGCTCACTGAGCTGGCGGAGGGACTTCACCGTACGCTTTCCAAGCTGTTCTCCATCCTGCGTCGTGGCGATCCGAGCGCCGGCAAGGAAACAGCCCAGGACCTGACGTTGGCGCAGTTGTCGATCCTGGTGACCCTGCTCGACCGCGGCCCGATCCGGATGACCGACCTGGCCGCCCACGAGCGGGTCCGCACGCCCACCACCACGGTGGCGATCCGGCGGCTGGAGAAGGTCGGCCTGGTCAAGCGTTCGCGCGACCCCTCCGACCTGCGTGCCGTGCTCGTCGACATCACGCCGCGGGGCCTGGCGGTTCACCGCGAGTCGCTGAGCAACCGGCTCACCGCACTCGTCTCCTTGCTGAGCCAACTGAACGGCCCCGAGCTCGATGCGTTGACCAAGGCGCTGGCACCGCTGGAGCGGCTCGCCGCCAGCGAGGCGGTGGCCACTCCGGCCGCCTCGTCCAACGGCGACGCCACCTCGTAAACCGTTGTCACGCTTGGGTTTGTCCGGGTAAGACCCGACGCCCGTAAGCTGGCGGACATGCGGACTGCCTTGATCACCGGTGCCAGCCGCGGAATCGGCGCTGCCATCGCCGACGCCCTGGCACCCACTCACACCCTGTTACTGGCCGGACGGCCCTCGCCCGCGCTGCAGTCCACCGCCGATCGGCTCGGCGCCACGCCGCTGCCGTTGGACGTGACGGACGCCGACAGCATCCAGTCCGCCACCGCCGCCATCGGCGAGCTCGACGTGCTGGTGCACAACGCCGGAGTGTCGCTGCCCGGGAAGATCGCGGAGTCGACCGTCGAGGAATGGCGGACCACCTTCGAGGTCAATGTCGTTGGTGCCGTTGCCGTTACCCTGGCCTTGCTGCCGGCGCTGCGCAAGGGTGCGGGCCAGGTGGTGTTCATCAACTCCGGGTCGGGTCGCAAGGCGTCGGAGAACATGGCGTCGTACTCGGCGAGCAAGTTCGCGCTGCGCGCCTTCGCCGATTCGCTGCGACTCAGCGAGCCAGACCTTCGGGTCACGACCGTCTACCCCGGTCGCACGGACACCGACATGCAGCACGAGCTGGTGTCCTACGAGGGTGGCGATTACGACGCCGCCAAGTTCCTGCGCGCGGACACCGTCGCGGCCGCGGTCGCGCAGGCGGTGGCCACGCCGCCGGATGGGCACCTGCACGAGGTGATCTTGCGGCCGCGCGGTTGACGTCGGCGCCGACTGTGCGGCATATGCGTGGCAGTGAGGCGATTTCGTAGCCACAACCTGCACAGTCGCCTTCGGACTAGGCGGACTAGACGACGAGGTTGACCATCTTGCCGGGGACCACGATCACCTTTTTCGGAACGCCGCCGGCCAGGAAAGCGTGCACCTTGTCGTCCGCCAGCGCCGCGGCCTCGACCGCGTCGCGATCAGCATTGGCGGACACCGTGATTCGGCCGCGCACCTTGCCGTTGACCTGCACCGGGTACTCGACCGTGTCGTCGACCAGGTACGCCGGGTCGGCCACCGGAAACGGGCCGTGCGCAAGCGAATCGGCGTGGCCGAGGCGCTTCCACAGTTCCTCGGCGAGGTGCGGAGCCACCGGCGCCAGCATCAGCACCAGCGGCTCGGCCGCGGCACGAGGCACCGAGTCGCGATGCTGTTTGGTCAGGTGATTGGTGTATTCGATCAGCTTGGCCACCGCGGTGTTGTTGCGCAGTGCCGCAAAGTCTTCCGACACCCCGGCGATGGTGCGGTGTAGTAGCCGCAACGTGTCGGTGTCGAGGTCACCGTCGCCCGCGCGGACCTCACCGGTGCTCTCGTCGACCACCAGACGCCAGACCCGCTGCAGAAAGCGTTGGGCGCCAACGACATCCTTGGTGGCCCAGGGGCGGGACGCCTCGATCGGGCCCATCGACATCTCGTACACCCGCAGGGTGTCGGCGCCATAGTCGTCGCACATCTCGTCCGGTGAGATCGAGTTCTTCAGGCTCTTGCCGATCTTGCCGAATTCCTGGAAGACCTCGATCTCCCCGTCCGGGCCCGGGTAGAAGAACCCGCCGTCCCGCTCGACGACCTCGGCGGCCGGCACGTAGGCGCCCCGGGCATCGGTGTAGGCGAAGGCCTGGATGTAACCCTGGTTGACCAGCCGCCGGTACGGCTCCCGGGAACTGACGTGGCCGAGGTCGTAGAGCACCTTGTGCCAGAACCGGCAGTAGAGCAGGTGCAGCACGGCGTGCTCGGCTCCGCCGACGTACATGTCGACGCCGCCGGGGTCACCGGGCCCGTGCTCGGCGGGCCGGGGCCCCATCCAGTAGGCCTCGTTCTCCTTGCCGCAGAACCGCTCTGCGTTGAACGGGTCGGTGTAGCGCAGCTCGTACCAGGAGCTGCCGGCCCATTGCGGCATGACGTTGGTGTCGCGGGTGTACGGCTTCAGCCCGTCACCGAGATCCAGCTCGACGTTGACCCAGTCGGTTGCCTTACCCAGCGGCGGTGACGGCTCACTGCCCGCGTCGTCGGGATCGAAGAGCACCGGCGCGTAGTCCGGCACATCCGGCAACTCGACCGGCAGCGCCGCGTCGTCGAGAGCATGGGCGCGGCCGTCGGAGTCGTAGACGATCGGGAACGGCTCGCCCCAGTAACGTTGCCGCGCGAAAAGCCAGTCGCGCAATCGGTATTCGATGCGGGCCCGGCCGCGGCCCTCGGATTCCAGTCGCTCGGTGATGGCCTCCTTCGCGGCCGCCACGTCGAATCCGTTGAGGTAGTCCGAGTTCACCAGGATCCCGTCACCGGAGTATGCCTCAAGCGAAACATCGCCGCCGGCAATGACTTCGACGATCGGCAGACCGAACTGCTGAGCGAACTCCCAGTCGCGCTGGTCGTGGCCCGGCACCGCCATGATGGCCCCGGTGCCGTAACCGGCCAGCACGTAGTCGGCGATGAACACCGGAACTTGTTCACCGTTCGCCGGGTTGGTCGCGTACGCGCCCAGGAAGACGCCGGTCTTGGTCTTGTTCTCCTGCCGCTCCAGGTCGGACTTCGCGGCGATCGCCTGCCGGTAGGCGGCAACGGCCTGCAGCGGCGTGTCGGCGCCGTAGGTCCAATGCGGGTCGACCCCGTCCGGCCACTGCGCCGTGACCAACCGGTCGACCAGTTCGTGCTCGGGCGCCAGCACCAAATAGGTTGCGCCGAAGAGGGTGTCGGGCCGGGTGGTGAACACCTCGAGGTCGCCCGCCTGCGACGCGAACAGCGCGGCCGCGCCGGTGGACCGGCCGATCCAGTTGCGCTGCATGGTCTTGACCTTCTCCGGCCAGTCCAGCGCCTCGAGATCGTCGAGCAGTCGGTCGGAGTAGGCGGTGATCCGCATCATCCACTGCCGCAGCCGTTTCCGGAACACCGGGAAGTTGCCCCGCTCGCTGCGGCCGTCGGAGGTGACCTCTTCGTTGGCCAGCACCGTGCCCAGGCCCGGACACCAGTTGACCATCGAGTCGGACCGGTAGACCAGCCGGTGGCTGTCGATCACATCGGCGCGCTCGCCCGCCGACAGCGCCGACCACACCTGTCCGTCATCGAGTTGGCGTGCACCGGAATCGAATTCGGCGACCAGTTCGGCGATCGGACGGGCCCGGCCTGCGGCGGTGTCGAACCAGGCGTTGTAGATCTGCAGGAAGATCCACTGCGTCCACTTGTAGAAGTCGACGTCGGTGGTGGAGAAGCTGCGCCGGTTGTCGTGCCCGAAGCCCAACCGGCCCAGCTGTCGCCGGAAGTTGACGATGTTGGCCTCGGTACGGGTGCGCGGGTGGGTGCCGGTCTGCACGGCGTACTGCTCGGCGGGCAGGCCGAAGGCATCGAAACCCAACGCGTGCAGCACATTACGGCCGAGCATCCGGAAGTAGCGGGCATAGACGTCGGTGGCGATGTAGCCGAGCGGGTGGCCGACGTGCAGTCCCTCGCCCGACGGATACGGGAACATGTCCTGGACGAACATCTTGTCGTCAGGCACCGGTGAGCCGTCCGTCGGCGCCAGCGAGCCGACCGGGTTGGGCACGTTGAAGGTCCCCAGCCGGGTCCAGGTGTCCTGCCAGGTCTGTTCGATGCGGCCGGCCAGGTCCGCGGTGTAGCGGTACCGCGGCGCGTCGGGGTCGGAGTCGGTCACGCTCAACAGGTTATAAGGAGGACGTCGAGCGACCCGCCGACCACCGACGGTCTCGGTTGCATTGCGGACCGGTCAGGGGTTTATCCCAGGTGTGTTGCAGCTCGATCCCGGTGCTGGATAGGGCTACTTGTCCCTGGTTACAGTCTTTTTCTGCGACTTCGACTGGCTTGACAGACGCGCCGCACCACCTCGGAAGGACCGACCCTGATGAAGCACTTGTCCCGTAGCTGGCGAGCAACGGTCGCGGGTCTGGCCGTCGGCGCGGCCGGCGTGCTGAGCCTCGCCGCACCCACCGCGTCGGCCGATCCGGTCTTCCCGCCCCGGCCCGTCCCGGCGCCGATTCCCGCCCCGGCCCCGCAGCCGATCGCCGCGACCCCCGGTGCGCTCGGCAACGTGATGCCCGGCATGGCGCCGCAAGCGGCCCCGCTCCCCCCGGCTGCCGCCGGCGTTCCCGTCGCCCCCGCCCCCGCGCCGCAGGCGGCCGTCCCGCCGGCACTGATGCCCGCTCCCACCGGAACCTTGCGCGACTTCTTCACCAGCAAGGGCGTCACGATGGAGCCGCAGAAGGCCCCGGGATTCAGTGCACTCGACCTCGTGCTGCCGATGCCGCAGGGCTGGACCCAGGTGCCCGACCCGAACGTGCCGGATGCCTTCGTCGTGACCGCCAACCGCCGCAGTCCGAGCCTCTACACCCCGAACGCGCAGCTCGTGGTCTACCGGCTGGTCGGGGATTTCGATCCGCATGAGGCGATCTCGCACGGCTACGTCGAAAGCCAGCAGCTGCCCGCCTGGCGCCCAACCAACGCCTCGCTGGCCGACTACAACGGATGCGCGTCGTCGATCATCGAGGGCACCTACCGGCAGAACGAGATGACCCTGAACACCTCGCGCCGCCACGTCATCGTCAACTCCGGACCCGACAAGTACCTGGTCTCGCTGGCCGTGACCACCGCGGCCGGGGCGACCGTCGGGGAGGCGCAGGCCACCGACGGAATCGTCAACGGCTTCCGGGCCGGCCCGCCCGGGTCCGCGCACGCCGCCCCGCCGGCACCGGCCCCGGCGGTTCCGCAAGCAGCCCCCGCGCCGCAACCCGCGCCCGCACCCCCGGCCATTCCGGCTCCGGCCGCGGTGCCGCCGCAGGCACTGGCGCACTGACAACCGGACGCTGCACCGGATCCGGGCGCCTCGTATGGTGTCCCCATGCTCATCACGGGTGTGCTGTGCGCATGCGTCGCCGCAGTCCTGGCCGTCCTGGGATTGCGGTCGCTGACCCGTCCCGCCGTCACCAGCACCACCGACCTCCTGATGCGTTCGGTCGCCCCGCCGCAGTTGGCCGCCGCGGCCATGCTGGCCGCCGCCGGAGCCGTGGCCCTGGCCGCGCCGCCGGCCACCGCGTTGACCGTTGTCTGCGTCTGCATCGTCGGCGCGATCGGGACCGTCGTCGCCGGGTCGTACCAGACCGCCCGCTATGCGCTGCGCCATGAGTCGGCGCCGGCGAGTTGCGCCGGAGCCTGTGCCGGCTGCGCGCTGACCTGCCACTGACCGGCGGCTCACGTGCTGAAGAAGCTGTCGGCGCTGCCGATCGACACTTTCCTGCTGGCCATGGCCGTCACGGTCGCGCTGGCCGCGCTGTTCCCGGCCCGTGGCGAGTTCGCCGACTTCATGTCGGTAGCCGCCAAAGTCGTTATCGCACTTCTTTTTTGGCTCTACGGCGCTCGGCTCTCGCCTCAGCAGGCCTGGCAGGGTGTGAAGCGTTGGCACCTGCACCTGCTGGTGCTGGCCACCACCTTCGTCGTCTTCCCGCTGCTCGGACTGGCGTGCAAAGGGTTGGTGCCCTGGCTGCTGAACCAGGACCTGTACAACGGGTTGCTGTTTTTGTGCCTGGTCCCGTCGACCGTGCAGTCCTCGATCGCGTTCACCTCGATCGCGCGGGGCAACGTGTCGGCCGCACTGGTCAGCGCGTCGCTTTCCAACATCGTCGGGATCGCCCTGACCCCGTTGCTGGTCGTGCTGCTGATGAACACCAGCGGCGGGGCCCGGATGGACGCCACCGCGGTGCGCGACGTACTGGTGCAACTGCTGCTGCCCTTCGTGGCGGGTCAGCTGATGCGGCCGTGGATCGCCGACTGGGTGGTCCGGCACGCGACGCTGACCAAGATCGTCGACCGGGGATCGATCCTGCTGGTCGTCTACATCGCGTTCTCGATGGGCATGGTGGAGCACATCTGGGCCAGCGTGGACCCGTGGAAACTGCTGGTCGTCGCCGTCGTCAATGCGCTGCTGCTGACGTTGGTGCTGGCCTTGACCTGGTTCGCCGGCCGGCTGGTCGGGCTGAATCGCGGCGACCGCATCGTGTTGCTGTTCTGCGGCTCGAAGAAGAGTCTGGCGTCCGGGCTTCCGATGGCGCTGGTGTTCTTCCCCGCCGCTACCGTCGGTGTGATCATGTTGCCGCTGATGATCTTTCACCAGATCCAGCTGATCGTGTGCTCGGTGATCGCGAGCAGATTCTCTCGCGACGCCCTCGACGACGAACCCGCCGCCGCGACTGCCTAGTCCGACTAGTTGCGGCTGACGTCGATCGGGTGCGTGGCCAGCATCGACAGCGGCTGGGGCTGGCGCCGCAGCACCCGGCCCCACAGGTCCACCCTGGGCTCCACCAGAACGTCAGAGGGCAACGCCGACAACACAATCCAGTCGTCGCGCTCGATCTCGCCTTCGAGCTGACCGATCGTCCAGCCGGAGTAGCCGGCGAAAATCCGGACACCCTCCACCGCCGGGGCGATCACATCGGGGTCGGCGTCCAGGTCGACCATCGCCATTCGGCCGGCCACATGGCGCAAACCGGGGATCTCCTCACCGACGGCGCCGACCCGCAGCACCGCAAGGCACAGCGCGGCGTCCCGCTTGACCGGTCCACCGATGAACATCGTCTTCGGCTTGGCCGCCAGCTTGGCCCACTGCGGCAGCACGTTGTAGACCGCGGTCTCACTGGGCCGGTTGAGCACGACGCCCAGGGTGCCCCCGTCGTTGTGCTCGACGATGTAGATCACGCTGCGCCGGAAGGTGGGCTCGAGCAGGTCCGTGTTGGCCAGAAGCAACGTCCCTGCCCGCACGCGGTGTGCGGCAGGGGCGATGAAATCCTCCGGGTCTTCGGGCTGGGCCACCCGTCCATCATGGCATCCGGGTTCGACAGCTGTGGTCAACCGGAGCCGCGGTGCTCGAGAATTTGTAGGCTTGTAACCGGCGCCCGATATCCGGTCCGATAGCCACCGGCCCCGTAACCGCCGGGCCAGTTGGGAAGCAGGTTCCGTGACTCCTCCGCGTGCGCCGGTGGCCGTCTGGCGTTCGGTGCGCGCGCTGCCCGACTTCAAGCGACTGCTGAAACTGCGGCTGGCAAGCCAGTTCGGCGACGGCCTCTTCCAGGCCGGCCTGGCGGGAGCGCTGCTGTTCAATCCCGAGCGCGCCTCGAGCCCGTTGGCCATCGCCGGGGCATTCGCGGTCCTGTTCCTGCCGTACTCACTGCTCGGCCCGTTTGCGGGCGCACTGATGGACCGCTGGGACCGTCGGCTGGTGTTGGTGTCGGCCAACATCGGCCGGTTGGTGTCGGTGGGCATCGTGGGCATCTGTCTGGCGCTGGGCGCCCGCGACTTGTTCGTGCTGTGCGGCGCACTGATCGTCAACGGCCTGGCCCGCTTCGTCGCGTCGGGGCTCTCCGCGGCGCTGCCGCACGTGGTGCCGCGCGAGCAAGTCGTCACGATGAACTCGGTGGCGTCGGCGATCGGCGCGGTCGCGGCGTTCCTGGGGGCCAACTTCATGCTGGTGCCGCGCGCGTTGTTCGGCTCCGGGGACAGCGGTTCGGCGTCGGTGATCCTGCTGGTCGTCATCCCGCTGTCGATCGCGCTGCTGTATTCGCTGCGGTTCGCCGAACACGTGCTGGGTCCCGACGACACCCGGCGCGCGATCCACGGCTCGGTCGCCTACGCCGTCGTCACCGGCTGGTTGCACGGGGTACGGACCGTGCTGGATCGGCCCACCGTGACGGCCACGCTGGCCGGCCTGGCCGCGCACCGGATGGTGTTCGGCATCAACTCGCTGCTGGTGCTGCTGCTGGTGCGCGGCCACAACGCGGCCGCGGTGACTGCGCTCGGCGACGCGATGTTGTTCGTTGCCGCGGCCGGGTTCGGATCCTTTCTGGCGAATGTGGTGACGCCGCCGGCGGTACGGCGCTGGGGCCGCTACGCCACGGTCAACGGCGCGCTGGCGATCGCCGCCGTCGTCGAACTGGTCGGGGTCGGCCTGCAGCTGTGGGTGCTGGTGCCGGGCGGGTTCCTGCTCGGCGGCCTCGGCCAGGTGATCAAGTTGTGCGCCGACACCGCGATCCAGATCGACGTCGACGACGCGCTGCGCGGACACGTGTTCGCCGTTCAGGATTCGCTGTTCTGGGTGGCGTTCCTGGCGGCGATCACCGCGGCGGCCTGCTTCACCCCCGCCGACGGCCACACCCCCGCGCTGGTGGTGGCGGGCAGCATCGTCTACCTGGGTGGTCTGGCGGCGCACAGTGTCGTGGGGCGCGCGGCGAATCGTTAAGGTACGCAGATGGCCGACCTTTCGCAGCTCGTCGAGGACCTGCGCGCCGAAAGCGACGAGCTGGACGCGCTGGTAGCAGGTCTGGCCGACGATCGCTGGACCTCGCCGACGCCCGCCGAAGGGTGGACGATCGCCCACCAGATCGGACACCTGCTGTGGACCGATCGAGGTGCGCTGGTCTCGGTCACCGATGCGGACCGTTTCGCCGACGTGATCAAGCAGGCGCTCGACGACCCGATCGGCTTCGTCAACACCGCGGCCGACGAATTGGCCGCGGTTCCGCCCGCCGAATTGCTGGCCGAGTGGCGGGCCACCCGGTCGCAGTTGCACGACGCGCTGCTGACCGTGACCGACGGCCGCAAACTGCCGTGGTTCGGGCCGCCGATGAGTGGGCCGTCGATGGCGACCGCGCGGTTGATGGAGACCTGGGCCCACGGGCTCGACGTCGCCGACGCGCTCGGCGTCGCCCGTCCCGCGACCGCGCGCCTGAAGTCGATCGCCCACATCGGGGTGCGGACCCGCGACTTCGCCTTCGCGATCAACGAGCTGACGCCGCCGGGCGAACCGTTCCGGGTGGAGCTGCGGGCGCCCGACGGCGACACCTGGACCTGGGGGCCGGCCGATGCCGCGCAGCGCGTCACCGGTTCCGCCGAGGACTTCTGCTTTCTGGTCACTCAGCGCCGCCCGCTGCGCGAACTCGACATCACCGCGTCCGGCGAGGACGCGTCGCGGTGGCTGCCGATCGCGCAGGCGTTCGCGGGGCCTCCCGGCGGAGGTCGGTGAGCGCCTAGCGCGACAGAGACGCTCCGCCGCACAGCTCGAGCGGAGGTCGATGAGCGCGCAGCGCGACAGAGACGCTCCGCCGCATGAACTGGAGCGGAGGATGAGCGCCTAGCGCGACAGAGACGCTCCGCCGTACAGCTCGAGTGGAGGCAGGTAACCCTACCCTTATCTCCGGTAGGCTCAGCTCTCGTTATGAGCGCTTTATTCGTCTTGCCGCGCGAGCTGACCGAGATCAGCGACGAGGTCCGCGCGGCTCCCCCACCCCCGACCCCGGTGCTGGCCGATCCCTACGCGCTGCGGCCCGTGGACCCTGATGCCGACGCCGAGATGATCGCGCGGTGGATGAACATGCCGCACCTGGTCGAGGCCTGGGAATCCGACTGGCCGGTGCCGCGGTGGCGCGACTACCTGCACGCCCAGGTCGCCGGCGCCTACTCGCGGCCGTTCGTCGGCAGCATGAACGGCGAAGACAGCGGCTACGTCGAGGTGTACCGGGCCGCAAAGGATTCCATCGCCACCCGCTACGACGCCGACCCCTACGACGTCGGGCTACACGCCGCGATCGCCGAGCTGTCGATCGTCAACAAAGGACTCGGCCCGTTCCTGTTGCCCCGAGTCGTCGCGAGCGTCTTCGAAGTCGAATCCCATTGTCGCCGCATCATGTTCGACCCTGATCACCGCAATACGGCCGCGCGACGACTCTGCGAGTACGCCGGCTGCACATTCCTCGGTGAGCACGACATGAGTAACCGGCGGATGGCGTTGTACGCGTTGCCCCGCACCCCCGACGACATCCCGAAGGGCCGCTAACCGTCACCGAGATCTACGCTGGCGCGCTGGCCACTCGAATTTCGTTGCGGCCAGGTCGATCTCGATGCATCTAGTTGTCTGTCGGTGGTGGTTGTGGTTGGAACGGGGTGTACCACCACCAGTCGGCGCGTTCGCCGGTCGGTCCTGGGCAGGGTGCGACGGTGGGTGGGGGTTGAGTGGGTGGGCGTGCCAGTGATCCCGGGCGCAGTGTTTGGCCGGTGTCATCGGTGACGGTGAGTGTGTCGGCGGGTCCGGTGATGGTGATGAGGCCCCGGTGGTGCAGCCGGTGGTGGTAGGGGCACAGCAGGACGAGGTTGGCCAATTCTGTGGGGCCGCCGTCTTCCCAGTGCCGGAGGTGGTGGGCGTGCAGACCTCGGGTCGCATCACAGCCGGGAACCCGGCACACCCGGTCGCGGTGCTCGAGCGCGCGGCGAAGCCGCCGGTTGATCAGCCGGGTGGCCCGGCCGGCGCCGATGACCTCGCCGCGGCGTTCGAACCACACTTCACAGGTCGCCTCACAGGTCAGGTATCGGCGTTCGGCGTCGGTCAGTAGCGGGCCCAGATGCAGTGCCGCGGCACGCTGCTCGACGTCGACATGGAGCACCACGGTGGTGTGTTGCCCATGTGGGCGGCGCGCCGCCTCGGCATCCCAACCGGCCTCGATGAGGCGCATGAACGCATCACCGGTGCTGGGCAGCGGGGGTCGCTGCTCCGGGTCGCCCGCACCGCGGCCGTGATCGAGCTTCCACGCAGCGACCAGGGCGTCGCGGTGCGAGGCCAGGGCGGCGTTGAACGTCGCGGCGTCATGGTGGTCAAGGGTGATCCGGTAGCAGCTGCCCTGCTCGTTGCTCGTCGAGGTGATCGAGCGCTGCGGCTGCGGTCGAGGCTCGGGTTCGGGTCGCGGTTCGAGCCTGACCGCGGTGCGCAGCTGGCTGACCGAAGCCACCCCCGCCAGCTGCGCGTAGTGCTCATCGGAACCGTCGCCGGCACCGGCGGCGATGACGCCGACCTGATCCAGCGACAACCGACCCTCCCGCATGCCTGCCGCGCAGCGGGGAAACTCCGCGAGCCGGCGCGCAACACCGGCCACAGTATGGGCATTACCCGACGAGCAGCCCAACTTCCAGGCCACCAACGCCGGCACCGACCGCGCCCCGGTGGCCCCCCAGAGTTCGTCGCGACCGATCTCGGCCACGATCTCCACCACACGCCCATCGAGCGCGTTGCGCTGACCAGCTAACTCCGCCAACTCATCGAACAACACCTCAAGACGCTCAGCGGGACTGACCCCCAGAGCGTCGGCGGATGCGATCGAAGACATAACGCGATCGTTGCAGCCCCCTCCGACAAAAAGCGGGCACCCGATCACTGCAGCTAGTCGCCGCGCAGTTCGCGATAGCCGTCGTAGTCGGGTTTCATTGCCGCAGCGACCAATTCCCACAGCACCTCATCGGTGCCGCCGCCGACCCGGGCCAGCTTCATGTCCCGCCACCACCGTCCCAACGGCGTCTCGTCGACCAGGTAGCCGGATCCGCCGAAGAGGTGCATGCACTCCGACAGCACCTCTTCACCGAGGCGCGCGGCAGTGACCTTGACGGCCGCGGCAGACCGCAGGTCGAGTTTTCCCTCGGCCGCAATTCCGTTGAGCCCGTGACGAAGCAGGTCGACGCGGGCCTGCAGGTCGGCGATCCGCAACCGCAGCGCCTGGTGTTCGAACAGCGTCGATCCGAATTGCCGGCGCTCGACCATCCGGGCGTGGGTGATGCCGAGCACCCGCTGGCAGCCACCGGCGACCTGGCCGGCGATCGACATCCGCTCGTGCGCCAGGCCCCAGGAGATCGCCGCCAAACCCGTTCCAGAACGGGCGATCAGCGCGTCGGCAGGCACCCAGCTGTCGATGTGCACCGCGGCGGTGTCCAGCGGGCCGGCGCCGACCTTGCGGTACGGCGTCTGGATCTCGGTCTGCTCGGTCGGCACCGCGATCAGGAGCACGTTGCCGTGCCGGCTGCTCGAGTTGTCGTCCACCCCACGTCCGACCACCATGATGTAGTCGGCGACCGGTGACAGTGAAACGTACTTCTTGATCCCTTTGACTTCGAATCCGTCTCGGACAGAACGGACTTCGGTCTCGACGATCTGCAGGTCCGAGCCGCCGGATTCCTCGGATGCGCCGATGCACAGGACGGCTTCGCCACGGATCGCCTGCTCGCAGATGTCCTTGAGGTGATCCGACCGGGCGAAGCGGCGCAGGATGGCGATGGCCGAGTCGTGCAGGCTGACACCGACGCCGATGCCCGCCGAGCCCAGCTTTCCCAGCGCGATCGCCAGCGCGACGAGCTTGGCCACGTCGGGGTGCTGGCCGCCCAGCCACTTCTGCTCGAACACGCCCCGCTGACCCAGGTGCTCGATCAGTTTGCGCGGAAACCTCTCGGACTCTTCGGCTTCCGCGGTCCACTTGGCGACGTCGTCGTTGAAGACGTCGTCGAGCAATGCCCGGTATCCGTCGATACTCAGCTCGTCGGTCATGTGGTGGCCGCCGCCAGGTTGCGCTTGACCTCGAGGCGCCGCAGCTTGCCCGACGAAGTTCGCGGCAGCGAACCCGGGCGGACGAACACCACGTTGGCCGGCACGATGCCGCATTCGGAGGCCACCTTGGCGACCAGTTCGCTGCGCGCGCCGGCCTCGTCGGGTCCGCGGAATTCGGCGGTGATCACCAGACCGGGCCGAGTGGCGTCGTGGTCGGTGCCGACGGCAACCACCGCTCCCTCACGCACACCACGGATCTCGGCGGCGACGCGTTCGATCTCGGCGGGAAAGACGTTGCGCCCGGCGACGGTGATAATTTCCTTGGCCCGCCCGCACACGACCAGCCCGTCGTCAGTGAGGTAGCCGAGGTCTCCGGTCGGGAACCAGGCGGCGGGATCGACCGGGGTGTCGCCGAGGTACCCGGAGAACATCGACGTGCCGCGGATCTCGATTTCACCGACGTCGCGGCCTGGCACCTCGGCGGAATGCTCGGACTCCGGGTTGACCCGGATCTCCATGCCGTCGATCGGCTCGCCCAGGCAGGCATGCCGCTGCGGTTCGGTTGTGCCGGAATCGATTTCGTCATACCGCAGGCCCCGGCCCGGCGGCGGGGTGGTGACCGCGCAGGTGGACTCGGCCAGCCCGTACGACGGGGCCAGCGCGCCGGCGTCGAAACCGAAGGGCTGCAACGCATTCGCGAACCGCTCCATGCCGGCGCAGTCGATCGGCTCGCCGCCGTTGATGGTGAACCGCACCCGGCCGAGGTCGACGTCGGACACCAACCGGGCGTACTTGCCGATCATGCTGTACGCCATGTTGGGCGCGGCGGACAGCGACATCCCGCTTTCGCTGAGCCAGCGCAGCCACCGGAACGGCGATGCGGTGAACGCCGACGTCGGGGCCAGCCAGACCGGCGTCCCGCCTACCGCGCCGCTGAGCAGAAACGTCAGTCCCATGTCGTGGTACAGCGGCAGCCAAGTGCAACCGCCGTCGACCGCCGGATCGACGCCGATACGGTTCAGCAGGCCGTTGACGTTGTTCAGGACCGCCTCGGGAGACAACTGCGCGGTCTTGGGGTTACCGGTCGAGCCGGCGGTGCCCTGCAGGATCGCCGGTACTCCGGGCGCGGCCTCGACGGGCATGAAGCTGGTCGACGGCTCGTGCGCGACGGCGGTGAGGTCGACGACCGTCGGCCCACCCTGGTGGGCTTGCAGCAGCGCGAGTTCCTCGCCGTGGGTGATCACCGTGCCCACCCCGATGGCGGCGAAGCGTGCCAACGTGGCCTGCGCCCACCGCTGCGGGTCGGCGCCGCGCACCGGGCCGGGCAGGATCGACAGGCTCTGACCGGCGAGCCAGGTCGCGTGGATGGCCGAGACGAAGTCGGCGGTGGGTTCGCCGACCAGTCCGACCGCGCCCGGCCGTGGCTGGTCGAGGATCCTGGCCGCGATGCCCTCCGCGCGGGCGTGCACCTGCGACCAGGGCCGCCTTGTCCATTCGTCGGCGTCCTTGTCGAAAACCACCAGGTCGTGAGCTGAGGTGCGCATCGCCTCCGACAGGGCGGCGGCCAGCACGCTCACCGGTCGACCGGGACCTTTGCCCGGATGACGTTCTCGAGGTCGCCGACGGTGTCGCAACCCAACAGTTCCTGCTCGTTGACCACCACGCCGAGCTTGTCCTCGATCGCGACCATGCCCACCGCGAACGCCACCGAGTCCAGGCCGACGTCGTCGACCAGCCGCGACTCCGGGGTGACCCGGCTGACGTCGATGTTGAGGTCGTCGCGAAGGATCTCGGTCAGAGCTGCGCCTACCGAATCCGGGCGCGACAAATCGGCGGTCATGGGCCGTCACAGTACCGGGCGGCCGCGACCCACAGGGACCTACGTTTTGGGCCGCAGCGGGCTGGCCGCATCGGCGGCGCCGTCTCCGTCGGAGTCGGTGAGCTTGACGTCCCAGCGGCCGTCGCCGTCGGTGTCGACGTAGCCGGCCACTCCATCGGCACCGGTGACGAGCGCGCGGTCGGCCAGGCCATTGCCGTCGCTGTCCACCAGGGTCACCTCACCGCGGCCGTCGTTACCGAACTCGCTCAGCGGCTTGCCGGTGTGCTCGAGGCCGTCGAGTCCGAACCAGCGCAGGCCGGACGCCGGGCGCGTAGGCCGTTCGGCGGCGACACCCCAGATGCCGGTGCCGTCGTCGGTGAACCAGCGTTCGCCGGTGCCGTCAACGTCCAGCACGGCGTGATCGGCGATCCCGTCGCCGTCCAGATCGGCCAGCGCGTCGTCGGCCAGCCCGTCGTGATCCAGGTCCAAGTTGACCGCGTCGAGCCGGCCGTCACCGTCGAGGTCGAGATCCGGGCCGTGGGCCCACATATTCGCTGCGCCGTCACCGGCGCTCAGGCAGTACTCCATGCCTCATCTGACGGCGTCAGGGAGTCAGTGGTTCCCGCGCGCCTGCCACCACGACGTCAGCTCGGCGATCGCCTCCTCGCGGGACAGCGGCCCCCGATCGAGCCGCAACTCCTTGAGGTAGCGCCACGCTTGGCCCACCCGCGGGCCCGCGGGAATATCGAGCAGTTCCATGATCTCGTTGCCGTCGAGGTCCGGGCGCACTCGCTGCAGGTCTTCCTTGGCGGCCAGCTCGGCGATCCGGGCTTCCAGGTCGTCGTAGTTGGCCTGCAACCGGGCCGCGCGGCGTTTGTTGCGGGTGGTGCAGTCGGCACGCACCAGCTTGTGCAGCCGCGGCAACAGCGGGCCGGCGTCGGTGACGTAGCGGCGGACCGCCGAGTCCGACCACTTGCCGCCGCCGTAGCCGTGAAACCGCAGGTGCAGATACACCAGCTGCGACACGTCATCGATCAATTGCTTCGAATACTTCAAGGCGCGCAACCGTTTTCGAGTCATCTTCGCGCCGACCACCTCATGATGGTGGAAGCTGACTCCGCCGTCGGACTCGTGCTTTCGCGTGGCGGGCTTGCCGATGTCGTGCAGCAGCGCCGCCCACCGCAGCACCAGATCGGGCCCGTCGTCCTCGAGCGCGACCGCCTGCCGCAGCACGGTGAGCGAATGCTCGTAGACATCCTTGTGCTGGTGGTGTTCGTCGATGGCCATCCGCATGCCACCGACGTCGGGCAGCACCACGTCGCCCATCCCGGTCTGCACCATCAGGTCGATCCCGGCCACCGGGTCGGCGCCGAGCAGCAGCTTGTCCAGCTCGGCCGCGACCCGTTCGACGGTGATCCGCTCGAGCTGCGGGGCCATGTCGATGATCGCCTCCAGCACCCGCGGGGCAACGTCAAAACCGAGTTGCGAGACGAACCGGGCGGCCCGCAGCATCCGCAGCGGGTCGTCGCCGAAGGACACCGACGGCAGTGCCGGAGTGTCCAGCACCCGGGCCCGCAATGCGGCCAGACCATTGAGCGGATCGACGAATTCGGCTGCGCCAGAACCTGTTACGCGCACCGCCATTGCGTTGACGGTGAAATCGCGGCGCACCAGGTCGTCGTCGAGCGAGTCGCCGAAGCGGACCTCCGGGTTGCGGGACACACCGTCGTAGCGGTCGGCCCGGAATGTGGTGATCTCCAGGCGCTGGCCGTGCTTCTCGGCGCCGACGGTGCCGAATTCGATCCCGGTGTCCCACAGCGCGTCGGCCCACGGCCGCAGCAACTTCTGCAGCTGCTCGGGTCGCGCATCGGTGGCGAAGTCCAAGTCGTTGCTCAGCCGCTGCAGCACCGCGTCGCGCACCGAACCGCCGACCAGGTACAGCTCGTGACCCGCGTCGGCGAACAGCGCGCCGAGCTGACGCAGGATCTTCGCGTGGCCGTTCACCGCCACCTGGGCGGCGGCCAGCAGCTCGGCGTCCTGGGGCTGTTCGGGCACGGAGCGAGGATAGTCCGGCCTGATCCCGCAGCTCACTACCGGCGAGTGTGCCCAGAGCGTCTCAGCACGCCAGCTACCATCGCTTAGGTGTCCGACGGCGAAAATCCGCAACCGCGTCGGCGCCGGGGAAGGCGCCGCGGTCGGCGCTCGGCAGGATCCGGCGAAGCCAAATCCAGCAACGAGGCGACGGCAGCGGCCCCGTCGGCTACGCCCGCGAAATCCGGACCTCGTCGTCCTGCGCGCCGCAGCACCGAGCGGCTACGCACCGTGCACGAGACCTCGGCGGGCGGATTGGTGATCGACAACATCGATCGGCCCCGGGAGGAGCAGCTCGCGGCGCTGATCGGACGGGTCGACCGGCGCGGCCGGATGCTGTGGTCGCTACCCAAGGGTCACATCGAACTCGGCGAGACGGCGGAACAGACCGCGATCCGGGAAGTGGCCGAGGAGACCGGGATTCAGGGCAGCGTTCTCGCCGCGCTGGGCCGCATCGACTACTGGTTCGTCACCGACGGCCGGCGGGTGCACAAGACCGTTCATCATTACCTGATGCGTTTCTCCGGCGGTGAGCTGTCCGACGAGGACGTCGAGGTCGCCGAGGTGGCGTGGGTGCCGATCCCCGAGCTGCCGTCGCGGCTGGCCTACGCCGACGAGCGCAAACTGGCCGAGGTGGCCGACGAGCTGATCGACAAGCTGCAGAGCGACGGCCCGGCCGCGCTTCCGCCGCTGCCGCCCAGCACGCCGCGCCGCAGGCCGCAGACCCACTCCCGCACCCGCGTCCGCCGGGCCGACGAGCCCGTTCGGGGCCGAAAAAACGGACGCGGTCCCGGGCCGTAACCGCCGACAACGATGCAGAGTAATTCGAGGTGGGAAAGCCACCCGGGGATCAACAGCGGTCCGACGGCACCGCGACTCCGGCGGTTCGTCGCGTCGCGCCTGTTGGCGGTCACCGGGATCCTGGCCGGCCTGAGCATCGGCGTGGTGCCGACCGCCGCGGCCGGCGAGCCCGGGGCCACGCCGTTCGTTCAGATCCGGATCGAACAGGTCACTCCCCAGGAGGTCACCACCACCAGCGAGCCCACGGTGACCGTCGCCGGCACCGTGACCAACATCGGCGACCGGCCGGTCCACGACGTGATGATCCGGCTGGAACACGCACCCTCGGTGCCGAACTCGTCGGGCCTGCGCACCAACCTCGACGGCGACACCGACCAGTACGAGGCCGCGATGGACTTCGCGACGGTCTCCCCCGAACTACAGCGCGGCCAGAAGGCGAAGTTCTCGCTGTCGGTGCCGATGCGGTCGGCGGACAAACATTCGCTGGAGATCACCGCGCCCGGCGTCTACCCGCTGCTGGTCAACGTCAACGGCACTCCCGACTACGGCGAGCCGGCGCGACTGGACAACGCCCGCTTCCTGTTGCCGGTGCTGGGTGTGCCCGCCGACCCGCTGAACACCGCCGGCGACGCGCTGACGGCCGTCGTCGCGCCGGACACCTCCAAGCCGGTACCGGTCACCATGCTGTGGCCGTTGGCTGACCGGCCGCGGTTGGCGCCGGGTGTTCCCGGCGGGTCGATCCCGGTGCGGTTGATGGACGACGACTTGGCCGGATCGCTGGCCACCGGCGGTCGACTGGACGTGCTGTTGTCCGCCGCCGAGTTCGCCACCAGCCACGACGTCGACCCCGACGGCGCGGTGAGCCGCTCGGTGTGCCTGGCCGTCGACCCGGACCTGCTGGTGACCGTCAACGCGATGACGGCGGGCTACGTCGTCTCCGACACCGCGGCCGGCCCCGCGCAGGAACCCGGCTCGCCGACGCATCCGGGAGCCGGTCAGGCGGCGGCGACCGCCTGGCTCAACCGGCTGCGGGTACTGGCCCACCGGGTCTGCGTGGCGCCGCTGACGTACGCCCAGGCCGACCTGGATGCCGTGCAACGCATCGGCGACCCCGGCCTCGGTGCCGCCGCCACCAACGGCGCCGGCGACATCGTCGACCAGATCCTGGGGATCGTCGCGATTCGGGGGGCCACGCTCATCCCGGACGGCTCGCTGACCCGGCGCGGCGTCGACCTGCTCAGCGCCAACGGCAGCACGGTGGTGATCGCCCCGGCCGCCTCCGTCGCCGGCGATTCGAACGCCCCGCTGCCGTCGACCCCGGACACAGCGGCACGGCGGTTGTCGCCGCAGGTGGTGCTGGCGCCGTTCGACCCGGCCGTCGGCGCCGCGTTTGCCGCGGCCGGTACCGACCCCGTGGCGCCCGGTTACCTCACTGCTGACCTGCTCATTCGGCTGCGGCACGACTCCGACACCGCCCGCCGACAGGATGCGCTGGCCTCGATGCTGTGGCGGGCCCTGCAACCGAAGGTCAACCCGCGACCCGAGGTTTTGCTGCCGCCCACCAACTGGAATCTGCGCCCCGACGACGCGGGCGCCATCATGAATGCCTTGGCGACGGCCATCCACGCCGGCCTCGCGGTGCCTCGCCCGTTACCGGCCTTGCTCGCCGAGGTGGCGGGAGTCCCCCCGGTCAACGGAACTCCGCAGCCGGACTCCGAGGCCGGCGGGCGCGGCCGGTTCAGCGATGCCGTCGTCGGCAAGATCACCGGTGAGATGGGTCGGCTGGCCGGCCTGACGGCCGCGTTGACCACCGACGTGCGCTCCGGACTGACCGGTGTCAGCTATACGGCGCCGTTGCGCGAGGACCTGTTGCGGGCGATCAGCCAGGCCGATCCGCCCGACACCCGCAACGGGCTGGCCCAGCAACGGCTCGACGTGCTCGGCCATGCCCTCGACGACCTGTTCGGCGCGGTCACCATCGTCACGCCCACCGGGTCGTACACGCTGGCCACCGAGCACAGCCCGTTGCCGCTGGCGCTGCACAACGGTTTGGCCGTGCCGATCCGGATCCGGTTGCACCTCGATGTGCCGCCCGGGATGACGGTGACCGATCCCGGCGAGATCGAGCTGCCGCCGGGGTATCTCCCGATGCGGGTGCCGATCGAGGTCAACTTCACCCAGCGGGTCGCGATCGACGCCGTGCTGCACACCCCCGGCGGCGTGCCGCTCGGTGAGCCGGTCCGACTGTCCGTGCATTCCAACGCTTACGGCAAGGTGCTGTTCGCCATCACGATGAGCGCGGCCGCGGTGCTGGTCGCCCTGGCCGGGCGCCGGTTGTGGCACCGCTTCCGCGGTCAGCCCGACCCCGCCGACCTCGATCGTCCGGACGCCGCCGACGCCGGCTACGCGAGCGAGGAGGAGCTTCGCGGATGAGCCGGTCCGTCCCGCCGTCGCAGCCGTTGCCGGCCCGGGTCAAGCGGAGTCCGGGGCCGCCGACCGGACCGCTGCCACCGACCGGTCACGTGCCGTCGCAGGGCGCCTCGCTGCAGCCCCGCCCCGAGCTGTCCGATGCCGCGCTGGTGTCCCGGTCCTGGGGCATGGCGCTGGCCACCCTGGTCAGCCGCGTTACCGGCTTCGCCCGCATCGTCCTGCTGGCCGCCCTGTTGGGAGCGGCGCTGTCCAGCTCCTTCACGGTGGCCAATCAGCTGCCGAACCTGGTCGCCGCGCTGGTGCTGGAAGCGACGTTCACGGCGATCTTCGTGCCGGTGCTGGCCCGCGCCGAGCAGGACGACGCCGACGGCGGCGCGGCGTTCGTGCGCCGTCTGGTGACCCTGGCGACCGCCCTGCTGCTGGGCACCACGCTGCTCTCGGTGGCGGCCGCGCCGCTGCTGGTGGAGCTGATGCTGGGCCGCAGCCCTCAGGTCAACGAACCGCTGACCGTCGCTTTCGCCTACCTGCTGTTGCCGCAGGTGATCTTCTACGGGCTGTCCTCGGTGTTCATGGCGATCCTCAACACCCGCAACGTGTTCGGGCCGCCGGCCTGGGCGCCGGTGCTCAACAACGTCGTCGCGATCGTCACGCTGGGGGCCTACCTGGCCGCACCGGGGCAGTTGTCGGTCGACCCGGTCGAGATGGGCAACGCCAAGCTGCTGGTGCTCGGCATCGGCACCACGCTGGGGGTGTTCGCGCAGACCGCGGTGCTGGTGGTGGCCATCCGCCGGCACCGGATCAGCCTCCGCCCGCTGTGGGGCATCGACGATCGGCTCAAGCGGTTCGGCGCGATGGCCGCCGCGATGGTCTTGTACGTCCTGATCAGCCAGGTCGGCCTGATCGTCACCAACCAGATCGCCAGCGCCGCAGCCGCTGCCGGCCCGGCCATCTACAACTACACCTGGCTGGTGTTGATGCTGCCCTACGGGATGATCGGCGTGACGGTGCTGACGGTGGTGATGCCGCGGCTGAGCCGCAACGCCGCCGCCGACGACACCGGCGCCGTGCTCGCCGACCTGTCGCTGGCCGTCCGGCTGACCATGATCACGCTGATCCCGACGGTGGCGTTCATGACCGTCGGCGGTTCGGCGATGGGCAGCGCGCTGTTCGCCTACGGCCACTTCGGCGATCTCGACGCCGGCCATCTGGGTGCGGCGATCGCGATGTCGGCGTTCACCCTGCTCCCCTACGCCGTGGTGCTGTTGCAGTTGCGGGTCTTCTACGCCCGCCAGCAGCCGTGGATACCGATCGTGATCATCGTGGTGATCACGATCGTCAAGATCGCCGCCTCGCTGGTCGCGCCGCATCTGACCGCGAACCCCGACCTGGTCGCCGGTTACCTCGGTCTGGCCAACGGTCTGGGCTTCTTGGCCGGCGCGGTGGCCGGCTACATCCTGCTGCGTAATGCGTTGCGGCCCAATGGCGGTCATCTACTCGGCACCGCGGAGGTGCGCACCGTTCTGGTGACGGCCACCGCGGCGCTGCTGGCCGGCCTGATCGCCTACGTGATCGACGTGCTGCTGGGCATGCAGCGGTTGACCGCCTACGGCGGCGGCGCCGGTTCGCTGCTGCGGCTGGTGGTGCTCGCGGCGATCATGCTGCCGGTCGTCGCCGTGGTCATGGTGCGCGCGCAGGTACCCGAGGCGGTCGCGGCGCTGGCCGTGCTGCGCCGCTGGACAGGCCTGGCGCCGGGCCGCCGCACACCGGTGCCGAGCGCCCCTGCTCCCGGCCCGACGCCGCCGACTTCTGCCAGGTCAGCTAGCATCGGCGCGGTCCGATCCAGCGGCAGAGATCAACTGTTGCGCCCCGAAATCGTCACGTACCCTGAGCGCAGGATTTCAACAGCGGCGACGGGGCATCCCACACCAGAATTCCGGCGCCCGGAGCGACCGACCGGGGAGGGAACGGGGAGAGGAGCGGGAATGACCGACGGTCCATCGGACAGCACGGCCAAAGCTGTCTCCGAGTCACCCGCGCCCACCTCCGAGTCCGAGTTCGCGGCTTCCTCCCGTACCGCCACGCCGCTGGCCGACGATTTCCATCCCGACGTGCCCATCGAGCTGCAGGGCACCGCGGTGGATCCGGCGCAACCCGCGAACGGCGACGCCACTGACGCCGAGCTCGAGACCACCGCCTTCAGCGCCAGTGACCCGATCGGGTTCGACGCGCCGATCCCCGCGGACACGGGCACCTCGGCGCCGGCCGACGAACAACAGCTGGTGCCCGGCGCCAGCATCGCCCGGGGTCGCTACCGACTGTTGGTCTTCCATGGCGGCGCGCCGCACCTTCAGTTCTGGCAGGCGCTGGACACCGCGCTGAATCGGCAGGTGGCGCTGACGTTCGTAGATCCCGACGGCGGTCTGCCCGACGAGCGGATCCGCGAGATCCTGGCCCGCACCATGAAATTGAGCCGGATCGACAAGATCGGGATCGCGCGCATTCTCGACGTGGTCCACACCGGCACCGGCGGTCTGGTCGTCACCGAGTGGGTCCGCGGCGGCTCCTTGCAGGAGGTGGCCGACACCTCACCGTCCGCCGCGGGCGCGTCACGGGCAATGCAGACGCTGGCCGCGGCGGCCGAGGCCGCCCACCACTCGGGTGTCGCGCTGTCGATCGATCATCCGGGCCGGGTGCGGGTCAGCATCGAAGGCGACGTCGTGCTGGCGTTCCCGGCGACGATGCCCGACATCAGCCCCGAAGACGACATCCGCGGGATCGGCGCGGCGCTGTACGCGCTGCTGGTCAACAAGTGGCCGCTGCCGGAGTCCGGTGCACCGAGCGGACTGGCGCCCGCCCCGCGGGATTCGGCCGGCCAGGTACTGGATCCGAGTTCGATTGACGAAGACATTCCGTTCCAGATCTCGGCGGCAGCCACCCACTCGATTCAGTTGGATGGCGGGATACGCAGCGCCGCAACACTTTTGAACCTGCTACAGCAAGCCACCGTGGTGGCCGACCGGACCGAGCTGCTGGCCCCGATCAACGAGGCGGTGCCGCCGCCGGCTCCCGCGCGAGCGAACCGGGAACGCGCCGCCGACAGCGACGGGGTGCAGACGCGCCTGCGCCGGCGGCGCGCCGTCACGATCGGGATCGGCGCCGGAGCCCTGGTCATCGTGGTGGCGCTGCTGATTCTGGCCTCTGTGCTGAGCAAGATGTTCAGCGACGTCGGCGGCCTCGACAAGGATCAACTCGGTCTCAACGGACCCTCCTCGTCGAGTTCCAACGGCGCGGCGGGCAACGTCGTCAAGCCGGTCGGGGCCACGGTGTTCTCCCCCGGCGGTGAACCCGACAACCCTGCATCGGCCGCGCTCGCGATCGACGGCAGCCCGGGTACCGCCTGGGAGACCGACGTCTACCACGACCCGGTTCCGTTCCCGGGCTTCAAGAGCGGGGTCGGCCTGCTGGTGCAGCTGCCACAACCCACCGTGGTCGGTGCCGTCAACGTCGACGTGCCCAGCAACGGGACCAAGATCCAGATCCGCTCGTCGTCGACGGCCACCCCGAGCAAGCTCGAGGACACCGCCGTGCTGAGCCAGCCGGCCGCAATGCACCCGGGGCACAACACCATCCAGGTCAACGCGTCATCGCCCACCCAGTATGTGCTGGTGTGGATCCCGACACTGGGAACGACCAACGGGCAGAGCCGCACCAGCCTGTCCGAAGTCACCGTGCAAGCCAAGTCCTGACAGGCCAGGCATAGTGAAGTGCCCGGCACCGGGTGATTGACTACTGTCCGCAGAGTGGGCTTCGCGCAACGGATTCGGCGGCCATCGCCTGAGCAACGCAGTGACGCCGAACTGCTGGCGGCGCACGTTGCCGGGGACCGTTTCGCCTTCGCCGAGCTCTTCCACCGCCACCACCGTCAGCTGCACCGCGTCGCGCGGCTGACCAGTCGGACCGTCGAGGACGCCGAGGATGCGCTGCAGGAGGCGATGGCGTCCGCCCACCGCGGCGCCGGCACATTCCGGCACGACGCCGCGGTCAGCAGCTGGTTACACCGCATCGTCGTCAATGCCTGCCTGGATCGGTTGCGCCGCAGCAAAACTCACCTGACCACCGTGCTCGACGACGTGTACCCGGTACCCGACCGGACCGCGCAGGTGGACACGGCGATCACCGTGCAGCAGGCCCTGATGCGGCTGCCCGCCGAACAGCGCGCCGCCGTGGTGGCCGTCGACATGCACGGCTACTCGGTCGCCGACACCGCCCGGCTGCTGGGGGTGCCCGAGGGCACCGTGAAGAGCCGCTGCGCGCGGGCCCGGGCCCGCCTGGCCGTGATCCTGGGGTATCTGCAGGCCGATTCGGCTCCGCATCGTCCGGCCGGTTAGCCTCGCCTGCGCACGATGACGGACACTGGGGCGGATGGACGTCGTCGACCCTGATGATCTGCCGCTGACCACGGAGACTCTCGCCGACCTGCAGGCCGGGCTGTTCGACGACGACACCGCGGCCCGACTGCGGCAGCGGGTCCGCGACGATCCCGATGCCCGCCACACCATGGAGGCCCTGAACCGCGTCCGCCGCGACATCGGCGCTCTCGGTGCCGGGTCCGAGCCACCGCTCGATACCGCCGTGGTCGACACCACCGGGCTTCGTGCCGACGGCGCAGCCCACGCCGTGCCCCGGGGACGGCTGTCCCGCCGGACGCGGACCGCGGTCGCTGCGGCGGGTCTCACAGCGGCGGCGGTCGCCGCGTGGCTCGGCGTCTCGGCGCTGCTCACCGCTCCGGCGCCGCTGCCGAGCCGGCCCACCACCATCGAACACATCACGGTGTCCCGCCCGCCGAACACCATCCCGCTGTCGGATCAGGACATCCTGGCGCTGCTGAACCGTGGACCGGAGCTCGGGCCGCTGGCCGATGCGCGCCGTCAGGCTTCCTGCCTGGCCGGTCTCGGGTATCCGGCGAACACCCGCGTGCTCGGCGCCCGCCCGATCGACATCGCCGGCCACCCGGCCGTCCTGCTCGTGCTGCCCGGCGACGCGCCGGACGCCCTGGCGGCGCTCGCGGTGGCGCCGACCTGCAGTTCGGTGAACACCGGCCTGTCGGCTGACAGGATCGTCCACCGTCCGTAATGTCGCGGGAACAGCACCGCCTACCCTGGCGTTCCAGTGCATTACAGCGGTTTCAAGTATCGGAAAGGTTGGTATGAGTTCCTCGACCAGCACCGTTCACGACGTGATCGTCATCGGCTCCGGACCCGCCGGCTACACCGCAGCGCTGTATGCCGCACGGGCGCAACTGGCCCCGGTCGTCTTCGAAGGCACCGCCTTCGGCGGCGCACTGATGACCACCACGGAGGTGGAGAACTACCCCGGATTCCGGGAAGGAATCCAAGGCCCCGAACTGATGGACCAGATGCGCGAGCAGGCCTCGAGGTTCGGCGCGGACTTGCGGATGGAAGACGTCGAATCGGTGTCGCTGGACGGCCCGGTGAAGTCGGTGACCACCTCCGAGGGCGAGACCCTGCAAGCCCGAGCCGTCGTCCTGGCGATGGGCGCGGCGGCGCGCTACCTGCACGTACCGGGCGAGCAGGAATTACTCGGCCGCGGCGTGAGCTCGTGCGCCACCTGCGACGGCTTCTTCTTCAAGGACCAGGACATCGCCGTGATCGGCGGTGGCGACTCGGCCATGGAGGAGGCGACCTTCCTGACGAAATTCGCCCGCAGCGTCACGTTGGTGCACCGCCGCGAGGAGTTCCGCGCCTCGAAGATCATGCTCGACCGGGCCCGCGCGAACGACAAGATCTCCTTCGCCACCAACAAGGCGGTGGTCTCCGTCGAGGGCGACAACACGGTGACCGGCCTCAAGCTGCGCGACACGGTGTCCGGCGAGGAATCCACTCTGCCGGTGACCGGCGTGTTCGTTGCAATCGGCCACGATCCCCGCTCGGAGCTGGTCCGCGGCCAGATCGACCTCGACGAAGACGGCTACGTGCTGGTCCAGGGCCACACCACCTACACCTCGCTCGACGGCGTGTTCGCCGCCGGCGATCTGGTCGACCACACCTACCGGCAGGCGATCACCGCCGCGGGCACCGGTTGTTCGGCCGCGATCGACGCCGAACGCTGGCTGGCCGAGCACGCGGAGCCGGGCGAGCGCACCCAAACCCAACCCGTCGGAGAACCGGCGGCAGCGACCCTCTGATTGGAGTTCATGCGATGACCCAGACCGAATCTTCGGGCACGCCCGTGGACGTCTCCGACGCCTCCTTCGCGGGAGACGTGTTGGCCAGTAGTACCCCTGTGCTGGTTGACTTTTGGGCAACGTGGTGTGGCCCGTGCAAGATGGTGGCACCGGTGCTCGCCGAGATCGCCAAGGACGCCGCCGGGCAGCTCACCGTCGCCAAGCTCGACGTCGACGCCAATCCGGAGACAGCCCGCAACTTCGACGTGGTGTCGATCCCTACGCTGATCCTGTTCAAGGACGGTGAGCCGGTGAAACGCATCGTCGGCGCCAAGGGCAAGGCGGCGCTGTTGCGGGAGCTCTCCGAAGCCGTGCCCGGGGTCGGCTAGCTGGTCAAACTTCGGCGCGGGTGGCCTGGCGTTTTACCGAAATCCTCGAGCGTCTGAGAGAATACCGGCAAAGCCTGTCATGAAGCGGCAGGGCTGCTCACACGGCTCACCGGAGGCTCTCCAATGACAAGACCGCACGGCGGCGACGGCGATCAGTTGCGCCGTGGTGACCGCAGTGCGGCAGTCACCGAGATTCGGGCGTCGCTGGCGGCGCTCGGTCACCTCGACAGTGCGGATGCCGACCTCAGCACCGGACGGCACGTCGCCGTCGACGTCTTCGACGACGAACTCGACCACGCGGTGCGGGCGTTTCAGCAGAATCGTGGCCTGCTCGTCGACGGCATCGTCGGCGAGGCCACCAACCGCGCGTTGCGCGAGGCGTCCTACCGGTTGGGTGCCCGCACGCTGCACCACCAGTTCGGCGCACCGATGTACGGCGACGACGTCGCGACCCTGCAGAACCGGCTGCAGGACCTCGGCTTCTACACCGGCCTGGTCGACGGCTACTTCGGCTTGCAGACCCACACCGGTCTGATGTCCTACCAACGTGAGTACGGCCTGTACGCCGACGGCATCTGCGGCCCAGAGACGTTGCGCTCCTTGTACTTTCTCAGTTCTCGGGTCACCGGCGGTTCGATACACGCGATCCGGGAGGAAGAGCTGGTGCGCCGGTCGGGCCCCAAGTTGTCCGGCAAGCGGATCATCATCGATCCGGGCCGCGGCGGCAACGACCACGGCCTGATCGCACACGGCCCGGCGGGCCCGATCAGCGAGTCAGACATCTTGTGGGACTTGGGAAGTCGGCTCGAGGGCCGGATGACGGCGATCGGCATGGAGACCTTCCTGTCGCGGCCGACCAACCGCAGCCCGTCCGACCACGAGCGCGCGGCAACCGCCAACGCCGTCGGCGCCGACCTGATGATCAGCCTGCGCTGCGAAACACAGACCAGCCCGTCGGCCGGTGGTGTCGCCTCGTTCTACTTCGGCAACTCACACGGCTCGGTGTCGACGATCGGCCGCAACTTGGCCGACTTCATCCAGCGGGAAGTGGTGGCGCGCACCGGTTTACGGGATTGCCGGACCCACGGCCGGACCTGGGACCTGCTGCGCCTGACCCGGATGCCGACCGTACAGGTCGACGTCGGCTACATCACCAACCCGCGCGATCGCGGCATGCTGGTCACCACGCAGACCCGCGACGCGATCGCCGAGGGGATCTTGGCCGCGGTCAAGCGGCTGTACCTACTCGGCAAGAACGACCGGCCCACTGGCACATTCACTTTCGCCGAATTGCTGGCCCACGAGCTGGCCGTGGAGCAGGCCGGCCGGGCTAGCGGCTCTTAGCCGACGCCGACGCCGACGCCGACGCCGACGCGGGCGCTCCCGCGGCAACGGGCTGCCGCAGCGAAGCACTTTCCAGCAGTCGCTCCAGGGCAGCCTCGACTTCGGCCTTCCACCTGAGGCCCTTGTCCAGCTCCAGCCTCAGCCGGGGGAAGTAGGCATGCGGGGCGACCACGACAAACCCCGCATTCTGCAAGAATTCGGCCTCGATCACACACTGCTCGACCGAGCAGTCCCCCAGCACTTCGAGAACCGACAGCAATTCCGGGTCGGTGGGGGGCGAGCCGGCCAAGTCCGCCACCGCTTCGGTGCGGCCGAACGCCTCCAGCGCCCGGACGCCGCGGCGGACCAACTCGTCGACCACTCGCGCAACCAGGCTGTAGGGCAACTCGTCGGCGGCCGGCCCGGGTTCCACCCGCAGCGAGGTCAGCAGCACCGCGTCGGCGGAGACCGGCGCGGTCGGAAATCGGCGAGCCCGCGGCACGGTCCGCGGCGGGGCGTACAACGCGTAACCCAGGCAGGCTGACTCCGCTTCATCGTCGGCCGGCGCCGACGTAGCCAGCTGCCCGCACGAGCCCCACTCCAGCATGACCATCGACAGCCAGGCTTCTTTTTCGAATTCGGGGTCGGCGAGCTGATCCTGCTCACCGAGCGTCGCGGGGTCCACTTCCCAGAAAACGCAGCGACGCGCGTGCTTCGGAAGAAGCTCGAAGGCTTCCAATCGCAGCGGCGTGATTCGAGCGGACACTAGACTCCTGGGCCTCCGTGGGGTGCGGCCGTGGACGGCCCCGCTTCCCCGCGAACCGGTGGCTGCCCCACCTCGCAGCCGAGCGTACCCCGACGGAGACGACCGCGATACCCGCGAAGGCCTCCCTCGAAGGGCCGGCGCGGCGCCGGTGCGACGTTTTCCGGCCCAGCGGAGCGGCTCGGGTGCCACCTCAGCTGGCGGTGGCTCAAATCGATTGCTGCGCAGTTGATTTCGGATTTCCTCGGCATGTCAGCGCGCTCAGATCTGGCGGAATGTCACAGTGACGTAACGGGTCGGTATGGACGGTTAGCGCTTCGACGAGTTCATCAACTCGACAATGCGCTGTAAATCGTCCACCGAACCGAACTCCACCACGATCTTGCCTTTTCGCTTGCCCAGACTGACCGTGACGCGGGTGTCGAAGGCGCTGGACAGTTGCTCGGCCACATCTTGGAGGCCGGGCATCTGAATCGGCTTGCGCCGCGGCGCCGACGGCTCGCTCGGGCCGGCCCGATTGGCGAGCGTCACCGCCTCCTCGGTCGCGCGGACCGAGAGCCCCTCGGCCACGATCCGGGCGGCGAGTAGCTCCTGGGCCTCAGCCCCGGCGTCAAGCGACAGCAGTGCTCGGGCGTGACCGGCAGACAGCACGCCGGCGGCCACCCGGCGTTGAACCGCGATCGGCAGCCGAAGCAACCGGATCATGTTGGAGATGAGCGGACGCGACCGGCCGATCCGCGCGGCAAGTTCGTCGTGGGTGACGTCGAATTCGTCGAGCAGTTGCTGGTAGGCCGCCGCCTCTTCCAACGGGTTCAACTGCGCCCGGTGGATGTTCTCCAGGAGAGCGTCGCGGAGCAGATTGTCGTCGGCAGTCTCGCGCACGATCGCCGGGATCGCGGTCAGGCCGGCAGCCTGAGCCGCGCGCCAGCGCCGCTCCCCCATGACGAGTTGGTAGCGGGGTCCGCTCGTCACAGTGAGCGCGCGGACCACGATCGGCTGCATCAGCCCGAACTCACGGATGGAGTGCACGAGCTCGGCGAGCGCCTCGTCGTCGAATACCTGCCGGGGTTGGCGGGGGTTCGGCTCGATGTCCGCCGGCGCAATTTCGCGATAGACCGCACCGATGTCCGACGACACGGGCGGTGGACCGCCCATCAAGACGTCCGCGGCCGCTGAGCCGATCTTCGGTCCGCCGAGTCCTGACGAACTCGACTCTCCTTCGGCCGGCCCGGTCGGAATCAGTGAGGCAAGACCTCGCCCGAGGCCGCCTTTTCTGCGTGTCGGTTGGCTCATCGTGCTTCCCCTCCATCGGGTGTCGTACCGCGCTCGGCGAGTTCGCGACTGGCGTCGAGGTAGCTCAGCGCCCCGCGAGATCCCGGGTCGTACTCGATGATCGTCATGCTGTAACCAGGCGCCTCGGAGACCTTGACGCTGCGCGGAATCACGGTCCGCAGGACCTTGGGTCCGAAGTAACGGCGAACTTCGTCGGCCACCTGGTCGGCCAGTTTGGTCCGCCCGTCGTACATGGTGAGGATCACCGTGCTGACGTCCAGGCCGGGATTCAAGTGCGCCTTGACCATCGCGATGTTGTTCATCAACTGCGAGACACCCTCCAAGGCGTAATACTCGCACTGAATCGGGATCAGCACCTCCGGTGCCGCGACCAACGCGTTGATCGTCAACAGTCCCAGCGATGGCGGGCAGTCGATGAAGACGTAGTCGAAGTCGATGCTGTCGAGCTCCGCGAGCGCGTTGCGCAACCGGTTCTCCCGGGCGACCATGCTGACCAATTCGATCTCGGCCCCGGCCAGATCGATCGTGGAGGGCACGCAGAACAGCCGTTCGCTGTGCGGACTTTGCCGCATCGCCTCTTTCAGCGGGATCTCGCCGAGAAGGACTTCGTACGACGACGGGGTCCCGGAGTGTCGGTCGGTGATGCCCAGTGCCGTGCTCGCGTTGCCCTGCGGATCGAGATCGATCACCAGCGTCCGGAGCCCTTGGACCGCGAGAGCGGCGGCCAGGTTGACCGCCGTTGTCGTCTTGCCGACGCCGCCCTTCTGATTGGCGATCGTGAACAGCCGGCGGTGGGTCGGCCGGCTCAACGGTTTGTAAGCCTTCGACAGCACCTGCATCGCGCGTTCGGCGGCGGCGCCGATCGGAGTCTCGAACTCCGATGTTTCACGTGAAACATGCACCCCGGTATCCGGACCGAACGAGTCACGCGGCGCACTCATAGGCTCTCCCTGCTCGATCGTCGACGCGACGCATTCCGGAGCGATTCCGGCTTGTCCCGTCGGGCCACCACCACGGTTGTCGGTGGGGATAAAAGACCCACGCCACATTCCACCACCCTTGCATCCGCCGCACCTAACTTGGCCATCATTCGGCGGTGTTCGAGTACTTCTTCGTGCGCCCGCTCCCCCTTGATCGCGAGCAACCGTCCGCCCGGTCGCAGCAAGGGCAGGCTCCAGCGGGTGAGCTTGTCCAGCGCAGCCACTGCCCGTGACGTGACCGCGTCGGCGCCACCGGCAGTCTCTCGCACTTCGCGATCCTCTGCTCGGCCGCGGACCACCTCGACATCGAGTGACAGCTCGTCGACCGCCAAGCGGAGGAAGTCTGTGCGGCGCAGCATCGACTCGACCAGGACCACCCGCACACCGGGGTTGGCGATCGCGACGGGCAGACCGGGTAGACCGGCGCCGCTGCCGATGTCGACGATCCGCTCTCCGGTTTCGACGAGTTCGGCGAGCACCGCACAGTTGATGATGTGCCGGTCCCAGATCCGCTCGACTTCTCGTGGGCCGAGCAGACCCCACTCCACACCGGCTGTCGCCAGTAGGTCGGCGTAGCGCTTGGCTAACTCGAGGCGGTCGCCGAAGATCGTCGCGGCGACATCGCTCGCGGCCGGAACCGGTGGCGCCTCGTCGTCATGGGAGTCGTCACGGGAGTCGTCATGTTTCACGTGAAACATTCCTTCCCATCCGCAACGCGGTGCCGACGGATCCGCCCGAACTACATCGGTGTAACTCGGCGTGCGGTCAGTCGATCAGAACGACAACCCGGCGGCCCGGCTCGACGCCTTCGCTCTCGCTGTGCACCCCGTCGATCGCCGCCACGGCGTCGTGCACAATCTTGCGCTCGAACGGTGTCATCGGTGAGAGCTCTTCGCGTTCGCCGGTCTCCAGCACGCGCTTGGCGACCTTGTCCCCCAGCGCGGCCAACTCGTCGCGGCGGCGGCGGCGCCAGCTCGCGATGTCGAGCATGAGCCGACTGCGCACCCCGGTCTTCTGGTGTACGGCCAGCCGGGTCAATTCCTGGAGCGCGTCGAGCACTTCGCCTTTACGGCCGACCAGCTTGGCGAGGTCGTCGCTGCCGTCGATGCTGACGATCGCCCGACTGCCTTCTACGTCGAGGTCGATGTCGCCGTCGAAGTCGAGCAGATCGAGTAGCTCCTCCAGATAATCGCCGGCGATTTCTCCCTCGGCGACCAAGCGCTCTTCCTGATCGCCCTCGCCGTCGCCCTCGGCCGGAGCACTGCCGTTGGTGGCGCCCTCCAACTCGTCGTGCGCCGGCGCTTCGTCCGCCTTGGTGACGTCTTCGGTCTCTGTCATGTCTTCCCTTCCCGTGCCCGGGCGTCGCCCGGTGAAGTCTGGTGTCCGCGCGCTGACGTCAGCGGCCGCGTTGCTTCTTCGGCTTGGCGCCCGGCCGCGGCGTGCGGTCGGCGGTGCCGGTGTCCGGTGTCGGCGGTTCAGCGGCCGTGCCGTTACCCCCCGCCGTCGCCGTCTTGCCCGCCGAGCGTTTCGGCTTGGCACCCGGCGCCGGTGCGTTGGCCGCCCGCCGCTCGATCGCCTCGCGCTTCTGTTCCTCTTCTTCGCGCTCGATCATTCCGAACACGTAGTGCTGCTGACCGAACGTCCAGATGTTGTTGGCGAACCAGTAGAAGATGATCGCCAGCGGCAGGAACGGTCCACCGACCACCACACCGAGCGGAAAGACGTAGAGCGCGAGTTTGTTCATCATCGCGGTCTGCGGGTTGGCGGCGGCCTCCACGCTCTGGCGGGCCACCGATGCCCGGCTGTTGAAGTAGGTGGCGACGCCGGCCAGGATCATCACCGGCACACCCACCGCCGCGACGGCGGGTCGACTGAATTCGAAACCCTGGAACGCCGCAAGGCTGGCACCGCGCTGGGTCATGCTCGCGCCCAGTGGCGCGCCGAACAGGTTGGCGTCCAGGAAGTGGCCGACGTCCTGCGCGCTGAAGAAGTAGTTGCCCAACGAGCGGTTGCGCTCGGGCGACAGGCCCAGCTGTCCGATCCCGCTCGACGTCCGGTTGAAGCATCGCAACACGTGATACAGACCCAGGAAAACCGGCACTTGAACCAGCATCGGCAGACAGCCCAGGATCGGGTTGAACCCGTGCTCCTTCTGCAGCTTCTGCATCTCGAGCGCCATCCGCTGGCGGTCCTTGCCGTACTTCTTCTGCAGCGCCTTGATTTGCGGCTGCAGTTCCTGCATCTGACGCGTGGTCCGGATCTGGCGGACGAAGGGGTTGTACAGGATCGCGCGCAGGGTGAAGACCAAGAACATCACCGCCAGCGTCCAGGTGACGAAGTTCTTCGGGCCCAGCCCCGGGACGGCCGAGAAGGCCTTGTACCAGAGCCACATGATCGCCGAGACCGGATAGTAGAAGTAGTCGAGGCTGAACCAATCAAACGACAACAGAATCACTCTTCCTTAGCGGCGCTTTGGTGTCCCACTCGTGAGCCCCGGCACCCTTGCGCTCCGGTATCGGATCCCATCCTCCCCGATGCCACGGCCCGCATTTCGCGAGCCGGGCGGCTGCCAGCCAACTCCCCCGCAGCAAGCCGAATTCAGCCAGGGCGTCCACCGCGTATTGACTACAGGTCGGCGTGAAGCGACATGTCGGCAGCCGCATCGGCGACACCATGTGCCGGTACAGCTGGATGAGAAAGATCAAACCCCGCGCGATCGTGAACTCCGCGCTGCGCACGCGAGCTGCCATCGCGCTCACCGCTTCGGCCCGGTCGACTCGATGCGACGCAGTCCGGCCCGCAGTTGCTCACTCAATCGGGCTGATCTGACATCGCGACTGCTGGGCAGTGCCCGGATCACGATGTGCTCGGACTGGTTCAGATTCGCCAGCACATCACGGGCGACGTGACGCAGACGCCGCGAGAGCCCGTGCCGTTGCACGGCGGACCCGACCGATCGCGAAACGATCAGCCCGAGTTTGGGATCCCCGGTGGCATGCCGCATATAGATGACCATGTCCGGCTGAACGGCTCGCTTTCCATGCTTGACCGTCGCGCCGAAATCGGTCGACCTCGTCATGCGGTTTCGTGCGGAAAGCACCGCCGTTACACCGAGGCGGTCAGGCAGTCAGGGAGCGACGGCCCTTGCCACGCCGATTGGACACGATCGCTCGGCCGGCCCTGGTCCGCATCCGCAGCCGGAAACCGTGCACGCGGGCACGGCGCCGGTTGTTCGGCTGGAAGGTCCGCTTACCCTTTGCCACGACTCTCTCCTTGCTGCGTCTGACGTCGTGCCCGGCACGGTTTCCCCTTGCCGGTGGGTCACGCTCTACCCCACGACGCCTCGATAGGCTTTGTGTCTCGCTGGTGCCCGGCGCGGCCTCCGAGCCAAGTGCTCGGATCGCAGCCGTATCGCCGACTTTCGGGCGACTGTATGAGGGTACTGACCCCCGTTCGCCCGGTCAAACCACACCTGCCGGCCGCTGTTCTGGACGCCAATCCGTCACTGTCGCCACACCTGCCACCGGGGCCGGACCAATCGTCCTCGAAGCGGTTCCGAATGTTGCCGAACGGTTGGCGCGAGCGAGGAAAACTGTTAGCTTCGGGCGGTGCTGTTTCACACCGAAACGGCGCTGGACAACGAAGCAAGGATGGCGGATCGGCCTCCTAGCCAGCCGAGTTTCACCGGCCGTCTCGAGCGCCGATCCCGCAAGCCGTCAGAGGTAGGCTGCGGTGCGATGGCCGCTATCCTCTCCACACCTGTGGATAACTGTGTGGACAGTTCGTCGTCGGCACTATCGGTAGAACTTTTACGTCGTAGCAGGGGGACCCGTCGTTGACCGAGGACCCCGGATCCAGTTTCGCGACGGTCTGGAGTGCAGTCGTCTCGGAACTCAACGGCGAATTCTCCACAGAAGGCGCCTCTCACAACGGCGGACCGTACGTCCCACCCCTGACACCGCAGCAGCGGGCGTGGCTGAATCTGGTCCAACCGCTCACCATCGTCGAGGGCTTCGCCCTGCTGTCGGTGCCGAGCAGCTTCGTCCAGAACGAAATCGAGCGGCACCTGCGGACCCAGATCACCGACGCGCTCAGTCGTCGGCTCGGTCATCAGATCGAGCTCGGCGTGCGGATCTCCCCCTTGACTGCCGACGAATCCGACGATCGCGCCAACGCCGCATTCGATGACGCGCTCGACGACCTCGACGAGATCGACGAGGACGGCGAAGCCCTCGCCAGCGCACACCAGAGCTGGCCGTCGTATTTCTCCGAGCGTCCCCACAGCCAGGCCGCCGACGCCGCCGCGGGTCTGAGCCTCAACCGGCGCTACACCTTCGACACTTTCGTCATCGGAGCCTCGAACCGCTTCGCCCATGCCGCCGCGCTGGCGATCGCCGAAGCGCCGGCCCGGGCCTACAACCCGTTGTTCATCTGGGGAGAGTCCGGTCTGGGTAAGACCCACCTGCTGCACGCCGCCGGCAATTACGCCCAGCGCCTCTTCCCCGGCATGCGGGTGAAGTACGTCTCGACCGAAGAATTCACCAACGACTTCATCAACTCCCTGCGTGACGACCGCAAGGTGGCGTTCAAGCGCAGCTATCGCGACGTCGATGTACTGCTGGTCGACGACATCCAGTTCATCGAGGGCAAGGAAGGTATCCAGGAAGAGTTCTTCCACACCTTCAATACCCTGCACAACGCCAACAAGCAGATCGTCATTTCGTCCGATCGTCCGCCGAAACAGCTTGCGACACTTGAAGATCGGCTGCGAACGCGGTTCGAGTGGGGTCTGATCACCGACGTTCAACCGCCGGAACTGGAAACCCGCATCGCGATCTTGCGCAAGAAAGCGCAGATGGAGCGGCTCAATGTTCCCGACGATGTGCTCGAGCTGATCGCCAGCAGCATCGAGCGCAACATTCGTGAACTCGAGGGAGCGCTGATCCGCGTCACGGCGTTCGCGTCGCTGAACAAGGCACCGATCGACAAGTCGCTGGCCGAGATCGTGTTGCGTGATCTGATCGCCGACGCCAGCACCATGCAAATCAGCGCCGCCACGATCATGGCTGCCACCGCGGAGTACTTCGACACCACGGTCGAGGAATTGCGCGGTCCCGGCAAGACCCGGGCGCTGGCCCAATCCCGGCAGATCGCGATGTATCTGTGCCGCGAGCTCACCGACTTGTCACTGCCCAAGATCGGCCAGGCCTTCGGCCGCGACCACACCACGGTGATGTACGCGCAGAAGAAGATCCTGTCCGAAATGGCCGAGCGGCGTGAAGTCTTCGATCACGTCAAAGAGCTCACCACCCGGATCCGCCAGCGCTCCAAGCGCTGATCGTTCTCGGACCACCGAAGTATCGAGTGGCATCGTGCTGCCCGAAATCCGGTCTTTCGACACTGTTGCGAGCTGCTCGCACCCCCGAAATTTCAAAAAACTTTGGACCCGTCGTCACCATCAGTCACAGGACAGGCTGTGGATGACACTGTGCGCAAACTGCGGACACGTCCACGACGAACGCCCGATCCGTCCACAGCCGCAACCAATCCCCAACCGCTGCACACAAACCACACAGTCCGTCCCCGTGTCATGCACAACCCCGCCGGCGTCGCCAGCAGCGCAGACACCATGCTGTCCCCAACATGCACAGGCCTTATTACTGTTATTGAAATCCCTACATAGTTTGTTCTTCAGAAAAGGGCGTTGGGGACGAGCCGTTCCACACCTCGTGATCCAGGCTCGAAACCCCCGAGTGTCACTGCATCCGATTAGCTTTCAAGAATGCCTCCGACGCTCTACGGTTGTGGTTCGACGGCCGGGTTCGGCGGTCGGAGTAATTACGGGCACGGGCGTCCGTCGGCGGGGATTTCCACGGGGTGAGCCGCTGAAGTAAGCCTTGCTGTTCGAGGTGATGAAGGGACGCAATGGACGTGGCGACGACCGCCGTCGGCCTGACCGACTTGAAGTTCCGCCTGGTGCGGGACGACTTCGCTGATGCAGTGGCGTGGGTGGCGCGGACGCTGCCGTCCCGGCCGACCGTGCCGGTGCTGGCCGGCGTGTTGTTGACCGGGTCCGACAACGGCCTGACGATTTCCGGATTCGACTACGAGGTCTCCGCAGAAGTCCGCTTGGCAGCCGAAATCGCTTCTCCGGGAACAGCTTTGGTATCCGGTCGGCTTCTTTCCGACATCACCCGGGCGTTGCCGAACAAGCCGGTCGACGTGCAGGTCGAGGGAACCCGGGTGTCGCTGGCCTGCGGCAGCGCGAAATTCTCCCTGCCGACGATGGCGGTCGAGGATTACCCGACGCTGCCGACGCTGCCCGACGAGACCGGCGCATTGCCGGCCGATGTGTTCGCCGAGGCGATCAGCCAGGTCGCGGTCGCGGCCGGCCGCGACGACACGCTGCCGATGCTGACCGGGATCAGAGTCGAAATCTCGGGACAGTCAGTGGTTTTGGCCGCGACCGACCGATTCCGGTTGGCGGTTCGCGAGTTGACCTGGTCGGCTGCCGCACCGGATGTCGAGGCCGCGGTGCTGGTGCCGGCCAAGACGTTGTCCGAAGCCGCCAAGAGCGGAACCGACGGCGCCGAAGTACACCTGTCGCTGGGAGCCGGGCCGTCGGTCGGCAAGGACGGGCTCCTTGGCATCAGCGGGAACGGAAAGCGCAGCACCACCCGTCTGCTGGATGCCGAGTTCCCGAAGTTCCGGCAGCTGCTGCCCAGTGAGCACACGGCGGTGGCCACCCTCGGCGTCGCCGAGCTCACCGAGGCCATCAAACGTGTCGCACTGGTCGCCGATCGCGGAGCCCAGGTTCGGATGGAATTCTCCGGTGACACGCTGCGGTTGTCGGCCGGCGCCGACGACGTGGGCCGCGCCGAGGAAGACGTCCAGGTGGAGTTCGCCGGCGAGCCGCTCACCATCGCGTTCAACCCGACGTATCTCACCGACGGCCTGGGTTCTCTGCACTCCGACCGGGTGTCGTTCGGATTCACCACGCCGAGCCGTCCCGCCGTGTTGCGGCCAGCCGGTGACGACGCCCAACCGACCGACAGCGGGCCCTTCCCGGCGATCCAGACGGACTATGTGTATTTGCTGATGCCGGTTCGTCTGCCCGGTTAGCAGTCCGGTGTACGTCCGTCATCTGGGCTTGCGGGACTTTCGGTCCTGGTCGACCGTCGATCTCGAACTGACGCCGGGCCGCACCGTATTCGTCGGGTCGAACGGCTTCGGTAAGACGAATCTCGTTGAGGCGCTCTGGTATTCGTCGACATTGGGATCTCACCGGGTGGCCACTGATGCACCGCTGATCCGGTTCGGGGCACAGCGCGCGGTGGTGTCGACCATCGTGGTGAACGAAGGCCGCGAGTGCGCCGTCGATTTGGAGATCACCGCCGGCCGGGCCAACAAGGCCCGGCTCAACCGGTCGCCGGTGCGTAGTCCGCGCGAAATACTCGGAGTGCTGCGTGCGGTGCTGTTCGCGCCGGAGGATCTCGCGCTGGTGCGCGGTGATCCCGGTGATCGCCGGCGTTATCTCGACGACCTGGCCGCGGTGCGCCGGCCCCGGGTGGCGGGCATTCGCGCCGACTACGACAAGGTGCTGCGTCAGCGCACGGCGCTGTTGAAGTCGGCGTCCGGCGCTCGATTCCGCGGCGACCAGGGCGCGCTGGACACCCTCGACGTGTGGGACGGCCATCTCGCGGCGCACGGCGCCGAGTTGATGGCGGCCCGGATCACGCTGGTCAACGAATTGGCGCCGGAGGTCCAGAAGAGTTACCAGTTGCTCGCCCCGGCGTCGCGGCCGGCGTCGATCGCTTATCACGCCAGCGTCGACATCTATCCCGAGCAGCCCGACATCGATGTGCTGCGGACTGCCCTGCTGGAGAAGATGGCGGCCCGCCGCGACGCCGAACTCGACCGCGGGGTGTGTCTGGTCGGCCCGCATCGCGACGATCTCGAGCTCAGGCTGGGCGAACAACCCGCGAAAGGCTTTGCCAGCCACGGGGAATCGTGGTCGATGGCGCTGGCGCTACGGCTCGCGTCGTATGAGCTGCTGCGCGCCGACGGCAGCGACCCGGTGCTGCTGCTCGACGACGTGTTCGCCGAACTCGACACCGCCCGCCGCGAGGCGCTGGCCGCGGCGGCCTCCACCGCGGAACAGGTACTGGTGACCGCGGCCGTCGTCGACGATATTCCCGGCGAATGGTTGGCCGACCGCATCGACATCACGCTCAACGACGACGACAGCGGCCCGGCGTCGGCGATACTGACTTTCGAGCCCGAAGAGGAGTGACGCGGTGAGCGATGACAATCCCGAAGACGGCGCGAGTCCCCCGGAACACCTCAGCGGAATGAAGGGCATGGACCTGGTCCGGCGGGCGCTGGAAGAGGCCCGCGGCTCCGCTCGCACCCAGGGTAAAGACGTCGGCCGTGGTCGCCGGCTCCCCCCGACCCGTCGACCGGCCGGGGCCGGTAGCCGCCGGCGCTGGTCGGGTCCCGGGCCCGATGCGCGTGATCCGCAGCCTCTCGCCGGCGCGACGCGCGACCTTGCCAAAAAGCAGGGATGGTCGTCAAAGGTGGCCGAGGGCGCGGTATTCGGGCAGTGGCCGACGATGGTGGGCGCACAGATCGCGGAGCATGCGACACCCACCGGACTGCGGGATGGTGTGCTGACCGTGACGGCAGAGTCGACGGCGTGGGCCACGCAATTGCGGTTGATCCAGAATCAGGTGCTGGCCAAGATCGCCGCGGAGGTCGGCAACGGTGTGGTCACCAGTCTGCGGATCACCGGCCCGACCGCGCCGTCGTGGCGCAAGGGCCCCCTGCACATCTCCGGGCGCGGCCCCCGCGACACCTACGGATGACGCGCCGGACCCATTCCCCTGAGGGCCGTCACAACGCGGAAAACCTCGGCGTCAAGCGTCTGGACGCAAGATGGATCGAAAAATTCCGCACACGGCGCAAATAGCTGTGCAGAAACACCCTCGCAGAGTCAGTCCGGAACCAGCTTGACGGTAGACTGAGTTTGATCTGCGCGGGGCCGACGGTCCCAGGCCCTTGAGGCCGGAGAGAAATACCCAAGGAGAGCGTTCCGCTAGTGGCTGTCAACGAACAGTACGGTGCCGAGTCGATCAAAGTCCTCGAAGGCCTGGAGGCGGTCCGCAAGCGCCCAGGTATGTACATCGGTTCGACCGGTGAGCGAGGGCTCCACCACCTCGTCTGGGAGGTAGTCGACAACGCGGTAGACGAGGCGATGGCGGGATTCGCCACCCAGGTCGACGTGCGGATCCTCGAAGACGGCGGTGTCGAGGTCACCGACAACGGCCGCGGTATCCCGGTGGCGATGCACTCCACCGGCATTCCGACCGTCGACGTCGTGATGACCGTTCTGCACGCCGGTGGCAAGTTCGAAGAAGGGGCCTACCAGGTCTCCGGCGGTCTGCACGGTGTCGGGGTCTCCGTGGTGAACGCGCTGTCCAGTCGACTCGAGGCCGACATCAGCACGGACGGATTCGAGTGGTTCCAGACCTACGACCACTCGGTACCCGGCCAACTCAAGCAGGGTGACAAGACCACGAAGACCGGAACCACCATCCGCTTCTGGGCCGACCCCAACATCTTCGAGACCACCAACTACGACTTCGAGACCGTGGCCCGCCGGCTGCAGGAGATGGCGTTCCTGAACAAGGGCCTGACCATCAACCTCCGGGACGAGCGGGTGACCAAAGACGAGGTGGTCGACGAGGTGGTCAGCGACACCGCCGAAGCGCCGAAGTCGGCGGAGGAGAAAGTAGCGGAATCCGCTGCGCCGCAAAAGGTCAAGCACCGCACCTTCCACTACCCGGGCGGGCTGGTCGACTTCGTCAAGCACATCAATCGGACCAAGAGCCCGATCCACTCCAGCATCGTCGACTTCTCCGGGAAGGGTCCCGGCCACGAGGTCGAGATCGCGATGCAGTGGAACGGCGGTTACTCCGAATCGGTGCACACCTTCGCCAACACCATCAACACCCACGAGGGCGGCACCCACGAAGAGGGGTTCCGCAGCGCGCTGACGACAGTGGTGAACCGGTACGCCAAAGACAAGAAGCTGCTCAAAGAGAAGGACTCCAACCTCACCGGCGACGACATCCGCGAAGGCCTGGCCGCGGTGATCTCGGTGAAGGTCGGCGAGCCACAGTTCGAGGGCCAGACCAAGACCAAGCTGGGCAACACCGAGGTCAAGTCGTTCGTGCAGAAGATCTGTAACGAGGAGCTGCAGCACTGGTTCGACGCCAACCCGTCCGACGCCAAGACGGTCGTCAACAAAGCGGTGTCGTCGGCGCAGGCCCGGATGGCGGCCCGTAAAGCGCGAGAGTTGGTGCGGCGCAAGAGCGCTACCGATATCGGTGGCCTGCCGGGCAAGCTGGCCGACTGCCGCTCCACCGATCCAAGTAAATCTGAACTGTATGTGGTGGAGGGTGATTCGGCCGGCGGCTCGGCGAAGAGCGGCCGCGACTCGATGTTCCAGGCGATCCTGCCGCTGCGCGGCAAGATCATCAACGTGGAGAAGGCACGCATCGACCGGGTGTTGAAAAACACTGAGGTCCAAGCGATCATCACCGCGCTGGGCACCGGCATCCACGACGAGTTCGACCTCGCCAAGCTGCGGTATTACAAGATCGTGCTGATGGCCGACGCCGACGTCGACGGCCAGCACATCTCGACGCTGCTGCTGACGTTGTTGTTCCGCTTCATGCGTCCGCTGATCGAGAACGGGCACGTGTTCTTGGCCCAGCCGCCGCTCTACAAGTTGAAGTGGCAGCGCAGTGAACCCGAGTTCGCCTACTCCGACCGCGAGCGCGACGGGCTGCTGGAGGCCGGCCGGGCGGCGGGGCGAAAGATCAACACCGAGGACGGTATTCAGCGGTACAAGGGTCTCGGGGAGATGGACGCCAAGGAACTGTGGGAGACCACCATGGACCCCTCGGTTCGGGTGCTGCGCCAGATCACCCTCGACGACGCCGCCGCGGCCGACGAATTGTTCTCCATCCTGATGGGCGAAGACGTCGAAGCCCGGCGCAGCTTCATCACCCGCAACGCCAAAGACGTTCGCTTCCTGGATGTTTAAGAAATCGAGACGGCTAGTTCTAGCGACCGAAGGAACACATGACTGACACCACGCTGCCGCCGGGCGACGAAGCCGGCGACCGCATCGAACCGGTTGACATCCAGCACGAGATGCAGCGCAGCTACATCGATTACGCGATGAGCGTGATCGTCGGGCGTGCGCTCCCCGAAGTCCGTGACGGCCTCAAGCCGGTGCACCGCCGGGTGCTGTACGCGATGTTCGACTCCGGGTTCCGGCCGGATCGCGGACACGCCAAGTCGGCACGCTCGGTGGCCGAGACGATGGGCAACTACCACCCGCACGGTGACTCGTCGATCTACGACACCCTGGTCCGGATGGCGCAGCCCTGGTCGCTGCGCTATCCGTTGGTGGACGGGCAGGGCAACTTCGGCTCGCCGGGTAACGACCCGCCGGCCGCGATGAGGTACACCGAGGCCCGACTGACTCCGCTGGCGATGGAGATGCTGCGTGAAATCGACGAGGAGACAGTCGATTTCATCCCCAACTACGACGGCCGGGTGCAAGAGCCGACCGTGTTGCCGAGCCGGTTCCCGAACCTGCTCGCCAACGGCTCGGGCGGTATCGCGGTCGGCATGGCGACCAACATTCCGCCGCACAACCTGCGCGAGCTGGCCGAGGCCGTGTACTGGTGTCTGGACAACCACGAGGCCGACGAAGAGGCCACCCTCGCCGCGGTGTGTGAACGGGTCAAGGGCCCGGACTTTCCCACCCACGGCCTGATCGTCGGATCGCAGGGCATCCACGACGCCTACACCACCGGCCGCGGATCCATCCGGATGCGCGGAGTCGTCGAGGTGGAAGAGGATGCGCGCGGCCGCACCGGTCTGGTGATCACCGAGTTGCCGTATCAGGTCAACCACGACAACTTCATCACCTCGATCGCCGATCAGGTCCGCGACGGCAAACTGGCCGGCATCTCCAACATCGAAGACCAGTCCAGCGACCGGGTCGGCCTGCGGATCGTCGTGGAGATCAAGCGCGACGCGGTGGCCAAGGTGGTGCTGAACAACCTCTACAAGCACACCCAGCTGCAGACCAGCTTCGGCGCCAACATGCTCTCGATCGTCGACGGAGTGCCGCGCACCCTGCGGATCGACCAGATGATCCGCTACTACGTCGCCCACCAACTCGACGTGATCATCCGGCGCACCACCTACCGGCTGCGCAAGGCCAACGAACGCGCACACATCTTGCGCGGTTTGGTGAAAGCCCTTGACGCACTTGACGAAGTGATCGCGTTGATCCGCGCATCGCAGACCGTCGACATCGCCCGCACCGGCCTGATCGAGCTGCTGGACATCGACGAGATCCAGGCCCAGGCCATCCTGGACATGCAGCTGCGTCGACTGGCTGCCCTGGAGCGCCAGCGTATCGTCGACGACCTGGCCAAGATCGAGGCCGAGATCGCCGACCTCGAGGACATCCTGGCCAAGCCGGAGCGGCAACGCGCGATCGTGCACGACGAGCTCAAGGAGCTCGCGGACAAGTACGGCGACGACCGCCGGACCCGGATCATCGCCGCCGACGGTGACGTGGCCGACGAAGATCTGATCGCCCGCGAAGACGTCGTGGTCACCATCACCGAAACCGGCTACGCGAAGCGGACCAAGACCGACCTGTACCGCAGCCAGAAACGCGGCGGCAAGGGCGTTCAGGGCGCCGGCCTCAAGCAGGACGACATCGTGCGGCACTTCTTCGTGTGCTCGACGCACGACTGGATCCTGTTCTTCACCACCCAGGGCCGGGTGTACCGGGCCAAGGCGTACGACCTGCCGGAAGCCTCCCGCACCGCGCGCGGCCAGCACGTCGCGAACCTGCTGGCCTTCCAGCCGGAGGAGCGGATCGCTCAGGTCATCCAGATCAAGAGCTACGAGGACGCGCCCTATCTGGTGCTGGCCACCCGCAAGGGCCTGGTCAAGAAGACCAAGCTGACCGACTTCGACTCGAACCGCTCCGGCGGGATCGTCGCAGTCAACCTGCGCGACGGCGACGAACTGGTCGGCGCCGTGCTGTGCTCCTCGGAGGAGGACCTGCTGCTGGTCTCGGCCAACGGGCAGTCGATCCGGTTCTCCGCGACCGACGAGGCGTTACGGCCGATGGGCCGGGCCACCTCGGGCGTGCAGGGCATGCGGTTCAACACCGACGACTACCTGCTGTCGCTGAACGTGGTCAGTGAGGGCACGTTCCTACTGGTGGCGACGTCCGGCGGGTACGCCAAGCGGACCGCGATCGAGGAGTACACCGCGCAGGGCCGCGGCGGTAAAGGCATTCTGACGATCCAGTACGACACCCGTCGTGGCAAGCTCGTGGGAGCGCTGATCGTCGACGACGACAGCGAGGTGTTCGCGATCACCTCCGGCGGCGGGGTGATCCGGACGAAGGCCAGGCAGGTCCGCAAGGCAGGGCGGCAGACCAAGGGCGTTCGGTTGATGAACTTGGGCGAGGGCGACACACTGTTAGCCATCGCACGCAACGCCGAAGAGGCCGATGTCGTCGACGAGGAGTCGGGCGGCGACGCCGAGGCGTAGGCGGTCGCCGGCCGCCAGCACGGCGGCCGGTGGCACAGTTAGGAGCTGTGGGAGTGACCTCACCGAACGAGCCGGTTCGTCCCGGAGCGGGCGATGGCCCGAACGGGTCCGGCGGGAACACGGCCGCGACGCCGCGAAAACGTCCGCCCGCCCGCCCGTCGCCGCCGCAGCAGCGCCAACCGGCCCGCGGTGGCGCGGCACCCAGCGCCGAGGCACGGCTGAACCGGTTCATCTCCGGCACCGCCGCGCCCGGCAGCGCCAAACCCCCATCATCCGAGGCTGAGCCGGCACCGGCTCCCCCGCAGAACGAGAGCCGGGAGACCGATGCTTACGCCAGCGAACTGCCCGACCTGTCCGGCCCGATTCCCCGTGGCGGACAACGGAAGTCGAGCATCGACCGGTCGGACGACCCGATGACCGCGCCGGCGCGGCCGGAGGGCCGCATCCAGGTTTCGTCGCGGACCCCGGGTCCGGTTCGGGCCAGCATGCAGATCCGCCGCGTCGATCCGTGGAGCACGCTGAAGGTGTCGGCGGTGTTGTCGGTGGCGCTGTTCTTCGTCTGGATGATCGCGGTGGCATTCCTGTATCTGGTGCTCGGCGGCATGGGCGTGTGGAGCAAGCTCAACAGCAACGTCGGTGATCTGCTCAACAACAGCGGCGGCAGCGCCGAGCTGGTGTCCAGCGGCACGATCTTCGGCGGGGCCATCTTGATCGGCCTGGTGAACATCGTCCTGCTCACCGCCGCGGCGACGATCGGCGCGTTCATCTACAACTTGACCACCGATCTGATCGGGGGCGTCGAGGTGACGCTGGCCGACCGAGACTAGCGTTTTGGGCGCAGACGCTCGGGTGCGGTAATCTCGTCGCTCGTCCGTGTGCGCGTGCGGGCCTATAGCTCAGGCGGTTAGAGCGCTTCGCTGATAACGAAGAGGTCGGAGGTTCGAGTCCTCCTAGGCCCACAACCATGTGTTCGCCAAGACGTTTCGTGAGACTGGCGCTGCCGCTGGCAGCGATCGCGGTGCTGGCGGTGGCGATCCGGTCTCGGGAGAGCGTCGAGGTGTGGCATGTGGCCGCCGACCAGATCGATGGCCGGTTCCCTACTGATCAACATCAGGGGCCTTAGCTCAGTTGGTAGAGCGCTGCCTTTGCAAGGCAGATGTCAGGAGTTCGAATCTCCTAGGCTCCACAATCCTTCTCCGGCCCGCGGGCCTGGGACCTAGGCGCCTTCGCCGTCGTCGGCCAGATAGGTCACGTCGTACCACCGCCGGGACGCGTCGTAGCTCTCGGTCGCGGCCGCCGCCTCCAATCGCACGTCACACAGGTGCGAGTTGGCCAGCCGGATGTAGCTTTCCAGTTCGGTGTCGCGCTCCTCGCCGGACAGGGTGCTGTTGGCGAGTGCCCGGCCGTCGTAACGATGCCAGCTCACGGCGACTTACGGGCGGTGGTCGACGTCGACGCTGGGCGGCAGCGACGAGGTGTCCCGCTGCGACGAGCGGCGGATGAGCGAGAAGGCCACCGCGCCGACCGCGAGCACGCCCGCTGCGGCGCCGGCCAGCACCCACGGCCGCGGCTTGCGCCGCTGCGACCGACGGGCCTGGGCGAGCGCCTCGGGCAGACCGCTGACGACTTCCTGGGCGGCGGCCAACTCCTGGGCCAGCGCCTCCTGCGCGTTGCGGAGGTCGCGGGCCAGCCGGCCCTCCTGGTAGCGGCGGCGCAGGCTGGAGGCGCCGGTGTGCGCGGAGTGCACGCCCAGCCCGACCACGCCGCGGGTCACGTCGACCGGACCGATCGCCGTGTAGGTCAGCCCCCGGCCGAGTCGCTCCCGCGGGGTCAACCGGATGTCGTTCTTGGCGCCCATTTATCACCCTTTCGCAAGACCCCCCGGGAATACGTCAGAGGCTACCGGCACCGGATGTCCGGCGGGGTGAACGGTGATGGCAGACTGTGATCCCGTGACTTCCAGCCAGATTCAGACCGCCACCGCCACGCTGCACACCAACCGCGGCGACATCAAGATCGCGTTGTTCGGCAACCATGCCCCCAAGACCGTCGCCAACTTCGTCGGCCTGGCCCAGGGCACCAAGGAGTACTCCACCGAGAACGCCTCCGGCGGAAGCTCCGGCCCGTTCTACGACGGCGCGGTGTTCCACCGGGTGATCAGCGGCTTCATGATCCAGGGCGGCGACCCGACCGGCACCGGCCGCGGCGGCCCGGGCTACAAGTTCGCCGACGAGTTTCATCCCGAGCTGCAGTTCGACAAGCCGTACCTGTTGGCGATGGCCAACGCCGGGCCGGGGACCAACGGCTCGCAGTTCTTCATCACCGTCGGCCAGACCCCGCACCTGAACCGCAAGCACACCATCTTCGGTGAGGTCGTCGACGGGGACTCCCAGGGCGTCGTGGACGCGATCGCCAGCACGGCCACCGGCCCGGGCGACCGGCCCAGCGAGCCCGTCGTCATCGAGTCGATCACGATCTCCTAGCCGGCTCCGGCGTCGGGCCACTCAGCCCGCGTAGCCGTGGGCGGTCAGCGCGTCGAGCACGTCGAGCGGGTCGGTGCCGAGGTCCCAGCGGGAGAACACGAACAGGCGACCGTCATGGGCGTCCATCTCCAGTAGCCGAGTCTTACGCCCGATCCGGCGGAACTCGGTGATCCGGATGATCTTGATCTCGGAGCGGCGCACCCGATGCGGCCTGAACCAGCCGCCGACGAGCAAGCCGTCGTCGGTGATTGCCAGCTTCGGCCGGGCGCGCCACGTCCCGGCGGCGAACAGGATCAGTCCGACCGACGAAATCCCCAGCAGCAGCCGGCCCGGCGCGTCTGTGACAACGGTCACACATGTGGTAGCCATCACAATTCCGACGAGCCCACACGCTGCGGTTCCTGCCGCCGAGGGCGCCCACTGTGTTTGCTGCACGAGGCTCCTAAGGGGTCTACCACCGTCGATGCGGTTATCCACAGGCGCTATGCACAATGGGGATGAATCACACGCGTGTGATCTGGTCTCTCACCCGTTGCCGACGCCCGCCGGAGCGGGGCAGCGGAGCCCTACCGCCACCGCATCGTCAGCAACAACCCGCTGATCATGAAGGCGAAGGCGACGGCGTAGTTCCATGGCCCGAGATCGGCCATCCAGTTCAGCATCGACGGCGCATCGGCGCCGGTGGCCGCCAGCTGGAAGACCATCAGCCAGATCAGGCCGATTAGCATCAGGCCGCAGAACAGCACTACGAACCACACGCTGGACGGGCCGGCCTTGACCTTGACTGGGGTGCGGCTCACCGTCTGGGCGGTGAAGTCGGTCTTCTTGCGAACCTTGGACTTGGGCATTTCTACCTCGGGTATACCTCGGAGCTACGGTAGGCAGAGCGTGTGCAACGACGAGCCTAACGCACTCACCTGCGGTGGACGGAGAGCCGATGCCCAGACGGATCCCCCGGCTGCGACCCGCGCGCGACGGCGGCACGCGGCCGTCGCCCTGGCGGGTGGGCGTCCCGCTGGTCTGCCTGCTCGCTGGGCTGATGATCGGTGCCACGCACGGAGTGTCGCGGGGCGGTGAGATCCGGCGCAGCGACGCACCCCGGCTGGTCGACCTGGTCCGCAGTGAGCAGTCCGCCGTAGACCGACTGACCGGCGAACGGGATCGCCTCGACCACACCCTCGATTCCACCCACGGCCGATCCGCCGACGCCGCACTGGCCGCGATGCTGCGACGGTCGGCGGAACTGGCCGGCGAAGCCGGGCTGGACCCCGCGCACGGACCGGGGCTGACCATCACGCTCAACGACGCCCAGCGCGACGCCAACGGCCGCTTCCCCCGCGACGCCTCGCCCGACGATCTCGTGGTGCACCAACAGGACATCCAGGCCGTGATGAACGCGTTGTGGAGCGCGGGCGCCGAGGCCATCCAGATGCAGGACCAGCGCATCATCGCCACCTCGGTGGCCCGCTGCGTGGGGAACACCCTGCTGCTCAACGGACGTACCTACAGCCCGCCGTACACGATCACCGCGATCGGGGATGCGACGGCGATGCAGGCCGCGCTGGCTGCCGCTCCCCTGGTGACCCTCTACAAGCAGTACGTGGTCCGGTTCGGCCTGGGCTACACCGAACACACCACCACCGACGCCCACGTCGTCGGGCACAGCGAGCCGGTGCGGATGCACTTCGCCGAGGCCGCCGGCCCGGTCAGTTACTGAGCTCACCTGCGATTCAGTAGCCTGGCACCGTGCAGATCTTGGTCGTCGACAACTACGACAGCTTCGTCTTCAACCTGGTGCAGTACCTGGGCCAGTTGGGTGTCGAGGCGACGGTCTGGCGCAACGACGACGCGCGGCTGTCCGACCCGGCGGCAACAGCGGCCGAGGTCGACGGGATCCTGCTGAGTCCCGGCCCGGGCACCCCGGAGCGGGCGGGGGCCTCCATCGACCTGGTCCGGGCCTGTGCCGCGGCGCGCACACCGCTGCTGGGGGTGTGCCTCGGGCACCAGGCCATCGGGGTGGCGTTCGGCGCGACCGTCGACCGCGCCCCGGAGTTGCTACACGGCAAGACCAGCAGCGTTCATCACACGAATAGCGGTGTGCTGCAAGGGCTTCCAGATCCCTTCACCGCGACGAGGTATCACTCGCTGACGATCATGCCGGAGACGCTGCCCACCGAGCTCGATGTGACCGCCCGCACCGACAGCGGCGTGATCATGGGCGTGCGGCACGCCGACCTGCCGATCCACGGTGTCCAGTTCCACCCGGAGTCGATTTTGACCGAGGGCGGCCACCGGATGCTGGCCAACTGGCTGGCGGACTGCGGCCAGACGCGTGACGACGGTCTGGTGGACAAGCTGGAAAGCGAACTGGTGGACAGCCTTGCCACCGTGCGCCAGTACGACTCGGCTACTGACCGAACTTCAGCGTGATGCTGCCGTCCCGGGTGGCTCCCTGACCCGCGCTCGGGCTCTGGTAGACCACCCGGTTGTGCTGCGAACCGCCGGCGTCGACATCGGGGCCCCGGTCCAACGGCCCGATCCAACCCAACGCGCGTAACCGCGGTTCGGCATCGGTCCAGAACATCCCGGTGATGTCGGGCATCACGAACTGGTTGCCCTTGGACACCTGCAACTCGACCACCGTGTCGACCGGAACATTGGCTCCCGCAGGGGGATTGGTGCCGATGACGGAGCCGGCCGGCTTGAAGCTGTCCACCGCGGCCTGGGCGAACTTGGAAAAGCCGTACACCGTGAGATTCTTCTGGGCCTCGTCGGCGGTCTGCCCTGCGACGTCGGGAATCTGCTTGCTGGACGGGCCGGACCCGATGATGACGGCGATCTCGTTGGTGATCGCCGACGTCTGGTTGGCGGGCGGATTGGTGCCGACCACCTTGTCCTTGGTCTCCGGCGTCGACGGCGAATGCACCTGCTTGAAGCGGGTGAAGCCGGCGGCCTTGAGCTTCTTGACGGCCGCGGAGTAGCTCAGCGACGACACGTCGGGCACCTCGCGCTGCTCGGGACCGGTCGACACGTTGACTGTGATCAGCTCTCCCGCACCAACTTTGGTGTTGGCGCCCGGATCGGTGCTGATCACGTGGTCCGGCGGGACCGTCGAGTCGGGCTGCTGCTGGGTGCGGGTCTTGAAACCGTGGTTCTGCAGCGCCGCGATCGCGTCGGCGGATGCCTGGCTGCGAACGTCGGGCACCTGCACGTTGCGCATGCCGCCGCCCAGGGTGTTGATCAGCACGGTGACCACCACCGTCAGCACGGCCAGCGCCGCGACGGCGATCACCCAGCGGCTGACCGACCCGGAATTGCGTGGGCGGACGAAGTCCAGCTGCTGGCGCGGCAACGGATTGGTCTGTGACTGAGTCGAATCCGACGAGTGCGGCGAGGCCATCAACGACGAGCGATCGGCCTCGGTGAGGATCTTGGGCGCTTCCGGCGGTTCGCCGTTGTGCACCCGCACCAGATCGGCGCGCATCTCGGCAGCGGTCTGGTAGCGGTTCTCGGGGTTCTTGGCCAGTGCCTTGAGCACCACGGCGTCCAGGTCGGCGGAGATGCCCTCGTAGCGTTGCGACGGCGGAACCGGGTCTTCGCGGACGTGCTGGTAGGCGACCGCGACCGGCGAGTCACCGACGAAAGGTGGTTCGCCGGTGAGCATTTCGTAGAGCACACAGCCCAGCGAGTACACGTCGGAGCGCGCGTCGACGGTGTCGCCGCGGGCCTGCTCGGGTGAGAGGTATTGCGCGGTGCCGATCACCGCGGCGGTCTGAGTGACGCTGTTGCCGCTGTCGGACAGCGCCCGCGCGATGCCGAAATCCATCACCTTGACGGCGCCTGCGTGCGAGATCATGATGTTGGCCGGCTTGACGTCGCGGTGGATGATGCCGTGCTGGTGCGAGAAGTTCAGCGCCTGGCAGGCGTCGGCGATCACCTCGATGGCCCGGGTGGGTGTCATCGGCCCGTCGGTGTGGACGATGTCGCGCAGCGTCACGCCGTTGACGTACTCCATCACGATGTAGGGCAGCGGGCCGGCGGCGGTCTCGGCCTCGCCGGTGTCGTACACCGCGACGATCGCCGGATGGTTCAGCGCCGCCGCGTTCTGCGCCTCGCGCCGGAAGCGCAAGTAGAAGCTGGGGTCGCGGGCCAAGTCCGCGCGCAGCACCTTGACCGCTACATCTCGGGAGAGTCGGACATCCCGGGCCAGGTGGACTTCGGACATGCCACCGAAGCCGAGGATCTCACCGAGCTCATAGCGGTCGGACAGGTGCTGCGGGGTGGTCATCGCGGTTTCTCGTGTTGGGACGCCATCACGCAGGACGACGTCTGCGCGGGCGCCCGCCGGGCTGTGGGCAGCGTGCATTGCCCTCCAGGATTACCCGCATGCAACCGATACGTCCAATTAGTTGGATTTGCCGGCGCGGTTTCTGAATTGCTGGGCGGTGCTCCGGTGTCGGTCACGGTCGGTGCCGAGGGTTGCTGCTGCGAATTGTTGCCGTGCGAGTTCATCACGATGAGGATCGCGATGATGATCGCCAGCGCGCCCAGCACTCCCGCGGCCCACAACAGCGCCCGCTGACCGGAGGAGAACGTCCGCCGCGGCGGCGGGGTGCGATGACCGCCGGTGGCCGGTTTCGTGCGCCGGGCGGCCGGAGCCCGGGTAGTGGCGGCGGTCGACGACCGAGTCTGCCCTCCCGACGGGATGGCCGCCGGGGTGGCGCGCGATCCCCCTGCGGCCTGGTTGGGCCGGGGCGGGCGGCGGCCGGCCCGAACCGCGGCCACGGCGTCGGCGAACGGCCCTCCGCTGCGGTAACGCATGCCCGGGTTCTTCACCAGGGTGATCTCGATCAGCTCGCGCACGTTGGGCGGCAGGTCGGACGGCAGCGGCGGCGGGGCCTCTTTGATGTGCTTCATCGCGACGGTCAGCGCGCCGTCGCCGGTGAACGGCCGCTTGCCCGAAACCGCTTCGTAGCCAACGACTCCCAGCGCATAGACGTCGCTCGACGGGGTCGCATCGTGACCCAGCGCCTGCTCGGGCGCGATGTACTGGGCGGTGCCCATCACCATGCCGGTCTGCGTCACCGGCGCCGCGTCGACGGCCTTGGCGATGCCGAAGTCGGTGATCTTCACCTGACCGGTCGGAGTGATCAGGATGTTTCCCGGTTTGACGTCACGGTGTACCAGGCCGGCGGCGTGCGCGACCTGCAGCGCCCGGCCGGTCTGCTCGAGCATGTCCAAGGTGTGGCGCAGCGACAGTCGCCCGGTCCGTTTGAGCACCGAGTTGAGCGGCTCACCGTTGACCAGCTCCATCACCAGGTACGCGGTGCGGCCCTCGCCGTCCATCTGCGTCTCGCCGTAGTCGTGCACGCTGGCGATGCCGGGGTGGTTAAGCATCGCGGTGGTGCGCGCCTCGACGCGGAATCGCTCGATGAACTCCGAATCCTGGGAGAACTCGGCCTTCAGGACCTTGACCGCGACGCGCCTGCCGAGGCGGCTGTCGACGGCCTCCCACACCTGCCCCATGCCGCCGGTGGCAATCAGTCGCTGCAGGCGATAGCGGCCGGACAGCGTCACACCTACTCGCGGGCTCATGGTCCTCCCTGCAGCGCGGCCTCGATGACGGCGCGCCCGATCGGTGCGGCAAGGGCACCCCCGGTCGCCGACAACCGGTCCGCGCCGTCTTCCACCAGCACCGCCACCGCCACCTTCGGAGCCTTTGCGGGTGCAAAAGCGATGTACCACGCATGCGGTGGTGTGTGGCGCGGGTCGGTGCCGTGCTCTGCCGTACCAGTCTTGGATGCGATCTGCACGCCGGGGATCGCCCCTTTCTGCTGTGTCACATTCTCGGCGCCGACCATCAACTCAGTCAGCTTAGCGGCGACCTGCGGGGACACCGCACGGCGCTGTTGGTGCGGCGCAGTCGTGCTGATGTTGGCCAGGTCAGGTCCCTGCAGGGCGTTGACCAGGAAGGGCTGCATGGTCACCCCGGCATTGGCGATGGTAGCGGCAACCACCGCATTTTCCAGCGGCGTCACCGCCACATCCTTCTGCCCGATGCTCGACATACCCAGTGCCGCCGCGTCGGGGATCGGGCCGATGGTCGACTCGGCGACTTGCAGCGGCGTCGGATCCGGTACGGCGTCCAGACCGAACGACTGAGCCATGCCGCGGATCGCGTCAGTCCCGGTCAGCAGGCCCAGCTGGACGAAAGCGGTGTTGCACGAGCGGGCGAAGGCCTCGCGCAGGGTGACGGTATCGGCGTTGACGCAAGGCTGACCGCCGTAGTTCTCCAGGCTGGCGGTGCTGTCCGGCAGCGGAATCGAGGCCGCGGCGGTGAGTTCGTCGTCTTCGGTGGCGCCGTTCTGCAGGGCCGCGGCCGTGGTGATCACCTTGAACGTCGAGCCGGGTGGGTAGGTCTGCGAGATCGCGCGGTTGATCAGCGGCGAGTGTGGATCGTCGCGAAGCCCCTGCCATGTCTTGGCCTGCTGCTCCGGGTCGTGCGAGGCCAGCTGGTTGACGTCGAACGACGGCGAGGACACCATCGCCAGGATCCGCCCGGTCGACGGCTCCAGCGCCACCACCGCGCCACGGCACGGGCCGCTGCAGCCCTGCTGCATCGCGTCCCAGGCGGCCTGCTGGATGCGCGGGCTGATGGTGGTGTCGACGGTGCCGCCACGCGGATCGCGGCCGGTGAAGAAGTCGGCCAGCCGGCGGCCGAACAGCCGCTGATCGGAGCCGTTGAGCAACGGATCTTCGGCCCGCTCCAGGCCGCTGCTGGAGTAGCGCAGCGAGTAGAAGCCGGTCACCGGCGCGTAGACCGCGGCATTGGGATACACCCGCAGGAAGCGGAAGCGGCTGTCGGTGGCCACCGAGTAGGCCAGCAGTTGGCCGTCGGCGGTGATCTGACCGCGCTGGCGCGAGTACTCGTCGAGCAGCACCCGCTGGTTGCGCGGATCCGACCGCAGCCCGTCGGCGTTGAGCACCTGGGTGAGCGTGGCGTTGAGCAACAACAGGACGATCAGCGCCATCACGGTCACCGAGATGCGGCGTAGAGAGGTGTTCATACCCGCTCGATCACCTCGGTGTTGGAGCTGGCGATCGGCGCTGCGCTGCGCTCCTGCGAACGGAACGGGCGTCGGGCGGCATGCGAGATGCGCACCAGGATCGCCAGCAACACATAGTTGGCCACCAGCGAGGAGCCGCCGTAGGACAGCCACGGAGTGGTCAGACCGGTCAGCGGAATGAGGTTGGTGACGCCACCGACGACGATGAACAACTGGATGGCCAGGGTGGACGCCAGGCCCGCGGCCAGCAGCTTGCCGAAGCTGTCCCGTACCGCGATCGCGGTGCGCATGCCCCGCACGATCACGATCGTGTAGAGCATCAAGATGCCCGCCAGCCCGACCAGGCCGAGTTCCTCACCGAACGCCGCGGTGATGAAATCCGTTGCGGCAGCGGGCACCGTGTCCGGCTGACCGTTGCCCAGCCCGGTGCCGAACACTCCCCCGGTGGCGAAGCTGAACAACGACTGCACGATCTGGTAGCCGGCGCCGTCGGGGTCGGCGAACGGGTCCAGCCACGTCTGCACCCGGACCCGGACGTGGCTGAAGGCGAAGTACGCCAGCACACTTCCGAAGGCGAACAACGCCAGACCGAGGACCACCCAACTGAAGCGCTGGGTAGCCAGATAGACCACCACCAGAAACGACGCGTACAGCAATAGCGAAGTGCCCAAGTCTTTTTCGAAGACCATCACCGCGATGGACGCCGTCCACGCACCCAGCAGCGGTGCGAGATCGCGCGGGCGCGGCAGGTCCATCCCCAGCACGTGTTTGCCGGCGCTGGTGAACAGGCCACGCTTGGCGACCAGGACGGCTGAGAAGAAGATCAGCAGCAGGATCTTGGAGAACTCCGCGGGCTGAATCGAGAAGCCCGGCAACCGAATCCAGATCTTGGCGCCGTTCTGCTCGGACAGCGACTTCGGCAGCAGCCCGGGGATGGCCAGGATGACCAGACCGGACAGCCCGCACACATACCCGTAGCGCGCGAGTTGGCGGTGGTCCTTGAGCAGGATGACCACCGCGGCGAAGGCGCCGAGGCCGACCAGCGTCCACAGGATCTGGGGGTTGGTGACGGCGCGGCCGCTGCCCTCGGCCAGCCGCTCGTCGAGGTCGAGCCGGTGAATCATCACCAGGCCCAAGCCATTCAGTAGCGCCACGACGGGCAGCAGCAGCGGATCCGCATAGGGCGCATAACGTCTGATCGCCAGATGAGCGACGGCGAACACCGCGAAAAAGCCGGCCGCGTAAGTGAACAGCTGCCAGCTGAGCCCACGCTCCTGATCGGCCTGGACGATGGCGAAAGCCGCGGCGGTGATCACTGTCGCGAAGCCCACCAGCAGCAGCTCGGCATTGCGCCGGTTCGGCAACGAGGGTGTGACAGTGACGGGCGCCTGCGGCTGCGTCGTCATTCCGGAGTCCGGCAGTCGGTGCCCGGCTGGGGTGGCGGTGGCGACAATGCCGTGACGGTGGGCGATGCCGGCAGCGCCGTCGGCGACTGGCCCGGCGAAGGTTCTTGTGTCGCCGGGCTTTCCACGCTCGGTGAGGGTGACGGCGACGCGGACGGAGCGGGCGCCGGCGCCGGTGCTTGGGCGCGGGCCAGCGGGCACAGCGGTAACAGGGATTCGGTGGCCAGCCGACGCAGTTGCGCATTGGCCTGATCCAGCGTGCCGACCGGAAGTCCGGCGGCCACTTGCGCCCGCGCCGACTCGGCGAGGTCCGACGGCTTCATCAGCCGGCAGTTCTTGTCGGCGGGCGCGCCGACCCGGATCACCGACAACTGGTTGAGGCCGTTCAAGCAGCCTTGTGAATACGGCTCGTGCAACGGCATTCCCAGGATGGACACCTGGATGCCCTGCATGATCGACACCGCGCCGCTGTAGTCGGTGACGTAGTAGTAACTGCGGATCACCTGGCGGCCGACCGCAACGGCGGCGAGGACCAACAGGATCGCCACCACGAGCCCGATCAGCATCCGCCGCCGCGACCGCCGCGGCGGTGGCGCCGTATCTACTTGCGCCGGAACGCGTTTGACGACATCTTTGCGCGGGTTGAGCGCCGACGCGCGGCCCGCGGAGGTATTCGGGCGGGTCAGCTGGTCGTGGACGTCGGAGTCACCGGACACCGCACCCGCGATGATCGGCTGGGTGGGGCCGTAGTCGTTGTCGACGACGTCGGCGACCACAACGGTCACGTTGTCGGGGCCGCCGCCACGCAACGCCAACTCGATGAGCCGGTCGGCACTGTCGGTGACGTTGGGAATCTTCAGGGCGTCCTGGATGGTCTCGTCGCTCACCGGGTCGGACAATCCGTCGGAGCACAGCAGGTACCGGTCGCCGAGGCGCACCTCGCGCATGGTCAGCGTCGGCTCCACCTCGTGGCCGGTCAGCGCGCGCATGATCAGCGACCGCTGCGGGTGACTGTGCGCTTCTTCCTTGGTGATTCGGCCGTCGTCCACCAGCGTCTGGACGAAGGTGTCGTCTTTGGTGATCTGGGTCAGCTCGCCGTCACGCATCAGATAGCCACGCGAGTCGCCGATGTGAGCCAGCCCGATCCTGTTGCCGGCGAACAGGATTGCGGTCAGGGTCGTGCCCATGCCCTCGAGATCGGGCTCCATCTCGACCTGCGCGGCGATCGCGGAGTTGCCGGAGTGGATCGCGGAGTCGAGTTTCGCCAGCAGGTCGCCGCCGGGCTCGTCGTCGTCGAGATGGGCCAGGGCGGCAATCACCAACTGCGACGCGACTTCACCCGCGGCGTGACCGCCCATGCCGTCGGCCAGCGCCAGGAGGCGCGCACCGGCGTACACCGAGTCTTCGTTGTTGGATCGGACCAAGCCGACATCGCTGCGCGCTGCGTAGCGCAAGACCAAAGTCACGGACGCAACTCAATCACCGTCTTGCCGACACTCACCGGCGTGCCAATGGGAACCCGTACCGCCGTCGTCACTTTCGCCCTGTCAAGGTATGTACCGTTGGTCGATCCTAGATCCTCGACGTACCATTCCGAGCCGCGCTGGGAAAGTCGCGCGTGCCGCGTCGAGGCGTAGTCGTCGTTGAGTACCAACGTAGAGTCATCCGCCCGGCCGATCAGCACCGGCTGGCCGCTCAATGTGATTCGCGCACCGGACAACGCCCCTTCGGTGACGACGAGATAGCGTGCGGCACCTCCGCGTTGCCGCGAGGGCAACAGGGTGCCGCGCAACGTCAATCCGCGACGCACCATCACCGCGCCGGTGGGCGCATAGATATCGGTGCGCAGGATGCGCAACACCGACCAGATGAACAACCACAGCAACATCAGGAAGCCGGCTCGCGTCAGTTGCAGTAAGAGTCCCTGCATCTGGCGTCTCCTCCGTCCTGGTTGCCGCGGTCCTCACGTGCCCGGATATAGCAACGTCACGATACTTGGACGGTGGTCGGCGCGCGGTCAAGCTGCATGGCGGGGCGACCTACGAGCTCAATGGATGTGGACCACGATCTCCGAATGGCCCAACCGGATCACGTCGCCGTCGGCCAACTGCCATTCCTGGACGGGTGCGTTGTTGACGGTGGTGCCGTTGGTGGAGTTCAGGTCGGACAGCAGCGCGACGTGGCCGTCCCACCGGATTTCCAGGTGCCGGCGCGAAACACCGGTGTCGGGCAGCCGGAACTGGGCGTCCTGACCGCGACCGATGACGTTGGCGCCCTCACGCAGTTGGTAGGTGCGACCGCTGCCGTCGTCGAGCTGCAGGGTGACGGCTGAACCGGCGGCCGAGTAGCCGCCGCCCTGGCCGTACCCGCTCTGGCCGTAGCCGGCGGGTTCGGCGGGCTGGCCGTAACCCTGGTCGTAGCCGCCCTGGTCGTAGCCGCCGCTCGGCGCCGAGTACGGCTGCTGCCCGTAGTCCTGGCCCTGGCGGCCGTATTCGGGTTGCTGGCCGTACTCCGGGCGGCCGTAGCCGCTGCCTCCGCCGTAGCCCTGGTCGTAGCCGCCACCTTGCTCGGGGTAGCCGCCACCCTGCTCCGGGTAGCCGCCGCGTTGCTCGGGTGCGCCGTAGCCGCCCTCGTCCTGCCGGGCCGGGCCGCGGCCGTAGTCGGCGTATTCGTCGTAGCCCTGGCCACCGGGGGCCGGCTGGCCGTAGCCGCTCTGGCCGTAGCCGGCGTCCGGACGCTGCCCGCCGCCATAGCCACCCTGTTCGGGGTAGCCGCCGCGTTGGCCGTAGCCACCCTGGTCGGGGTAGCCGCCGCGTTGCTCGGGTGCGCCGTAGCCGCCGCGCTGGTCATAGCCGCCCTGGTCGGGGTAGCCGCCGCGTTGCTCGGGTGCGCCGTAGCCACCCTGCTCGGGGTAGCCGCCGCGCTGGTCGTGGCCGCCTTGGTCGGGGTAGCCGCCGCGTTGGTCGGGTGCGCCGTAGCCGCCCTGTTCGGGGTAGCCGCCGCGCTGGTCGTAACCACCACGCGGTTCCGGCGCGGCGTGCGGGTCATCCTGCGGGCGCGCGTACGGGTCGTCGTAGTAGTCGTCACCGGGCCGACCCGGTCCCTGGCCACCGCCGTAGCTCGAATTCTCAGTCATCGCTGGTACTCCTGGTTCTGGGTGGAACGCATGGTCTGATTGTGGCGGGGCGAGCTCGCCGGCGCTTAGCCGGGGCTCGGCATCGGGGTTGACAGCGCCGCGGGTGCGGAACTGGCCGGTGTGCAGATTCGCCGAGTGCTCGAACCGGACAACCACGTCACCATATGTTTGCCACCCCTGTTCGCCGATGTATCCCGCCAAATGCTTGGCGAAAGCGTCCGACGTGAGGTCTGGGTCGGCGCCCACTTTCTGGTAGTCGTGCCTACCGAGGGTAATGATGTATTCGTTGGGAGCCAAAAGGCGATTGCCAGCGACGGGACGGACTCCCTCGCCGGACTCCCGGCGCAGCATCGCCTCGATTTCTTGCGACACGATAGAACCGCCGAACACGCGGGCAACCGCATCGCCGACGGAGACCTCGAGTTTGCGCTCGATACGTTGAACTAGCCCCCTTTGGCTGCCCATGTCTGCTCGTCCTTGTGGTCGGTGCCGTACGCGGACTTCGTTCCGGCGTGTCGCATGACGCGTGTCGTACCAGCATGCTATCCGGCAAGCGCAGCGCAGCGGCACCTCCAGAACTCTGAGAATCCTGTTGCGGCAGGTCAATAGCTGCGCCATGCGATTTGGGGCTGCCCGCTGGTTCAGTGATAGGCTCCACCGGTTGTTCAGGGCGAGTGGCGGAATGGCAGACGCGCTGGCTTCAGGTGCCAGTGTCCTTCGGGACGTGGGGGTTCAAGTCCCCCTTCGCCCACATAGGTGACGAGTAGAGAACAGATTCCCCGGCTATCGGCCGGGGTTTTTGTTTTGGGAGCGCCGGCAGTCCGCATCGCTTCGCATTCGCGATGGGTCCCACTTAACTGCCTTCCGGATACGGGGCTACGTCCGGGTCGCCTCGGCGTCGGGAAATGCGTCTTGGACGTGCCCGCCGCGCAGACTGCCGTCGAGGTACGCGGCCCGGCACGCGGCGTGGCCGACCTTGCCGCTGGACGTCCGGGGAATCGAGCCGGCGGGCACCAGCAGCACATCCCGCGCGGTCACGCCGTGGCGCACCGCGATCGCGGCGCGAATGCCTTCCAGGACGGCACCGATGTCGGTCTTGTGCGCGCCCGGCGTGCGTTCGCCGACGATCACGAGCTGCTCCGAGGAGTCCTCGGGGTCGCGGTTGGGCTCCGACGCCTGGGCGGGCAGCTGGTTGGCCGGCACCGAGAACGCGGCCACGTAGCCGGCCCGCAGCGCGGGGCTGGTCTCCTGGGCGGTGTATTCGAGGTCCTGCGGGTAGTGATTGCGGCCGTCGATGATCACCAGATCCTTTACCCGGCCGGTGACGTAGAGCTCGCCTTCGAAGTAGGTGCCGTAGTCGCCGGTGCGCATCCACGGGCCGTCTTCAGCGACCCGCTCGGCGTGCGACGGGGTGGCACGCGTCTGCAGGATGTTGTTGAAGGTCTCCGCACTGTCGCGCTCGTTGCCCCAGTAGCCGACCCCGATGTTGTTGCCGTGCAGCCAGATCTCGCCGATGTGGCCGTCGGGCTGCTCGGTGGCGGTCTCGGAATCGACGATGGCTGCCCACTGGTCGATCGCGACCACGCCGCTGGACACCTGCGCCACCGCCGAGGGTGCGTCGGCGGCGACCAGGCGGAAGCGGTCGCGGGCCAGCTCCTCACGGTCTACGTAGATGGTGGTCGCTTCCTGCTTCATGTCGGTGGTCGAGACGAACAGGGTCGCTTCCGCCATGCCGTAGGACGGCTTGATGGCGGTGGCCGGCAGGCCGTACGGAGCGAAGGCCTCGTTGAACTTGCGCATCGAGGCCGTCGACACCGGCTCGCTGCCGTTGAGCAATGCGAACACGTTGCTGAGGTCGAGCTCGGGGTCGCCGTCCTTCGGCAGACCGCGCAGGGCGGCGTGCTCGAAGGCGAAGTTGGGTGCGGCCGAGAACGTCGGGCCGTCGTCGTCGGGTTGAACCGCGAGCTCCTTGATCCAGCGCAGCGGCCGGCGTACGAACGCCGTGGGGCTCATGATCGTGATGCAGTGTCCGACGACCGACGGGACCATCGCGGTGACCAGTCCCATGTCGTGGAACAGCGGCAGCCACATGACGCCGCGCTGCCCCTCCTCGACCTGCAACGCGGTGATCAGTTGCGCCAGGTTGGTGGCGACCGCCCGGTGGGTGATCTTCACGCCCGCCGGGGCGCGGGTGGACCCGGACGTGTACTGCAGGTAGGCGATCGAATCGGGGTCCGCCGACACCGGCTGCCAGGTTTCGGCGACCTCGTCGGGAATGGCGTCGACGGCGATGACGCGGGGCCGCTCCCCCGCCGGACGGTGCTGGCGGAAGAACTGGCGAACACCGTCGGCGGAATCCGCGGTCGTCAGGATCGCCGACGGCGCGCAGTCACCCAGCACCGAGTGCAGCCGCCCGGTGTGGCCGGGTTCCGCGGGGTCGAACAACGGGACGGCGATGACGTCGGCGTACAGCGCGCCGTAGAACGCCACCATGTAGTCCAGGCCCTGCGGCGCGAGGATGGCGACACGGTCACCCGGCTTGGTCACCTGCTGCAGACGGGCGCCGACCGCGCGGTTACGCGCGCTGAACCGGGCCCAGGACAGGTCGTGGTAGACGCCGTCGCGTTCGGTCGAGAAATCCAGGTAGCGGTAGGCCAGCCGCTCCCCACGCATCTTCGACCAGCGCTCGACGTGGCGGACCAGGCTGCCGTTGTCCGGGAACTTGATCCGCCCGGTCTTGGCGTCGACGAACGGGTTGGGCACTGGCATGGCGGGTCTCCTCTGGCGCGTGTGCACCGGCCTCAGCCGGTCTCTCTTCGCTGGCCGGCAGCTCAGATGAGCGCTGCCTACCGACGGACCGAAGCCGACCAGCCGCCCCTGACAGGAGGACGCCGTGCTCGCCAAAAGGGCAAAACGTTCCAAACTCGCCCGCGATCGCCTACCACCGTCCCACATTCGGCCGCCGGAACCACGAGCGCAGCGCCGGATCTTGGCGACGTCACAGGAATCGAGGAGAACCGACCAGCGCCGCCGTCAGGCGACCACCGCGGTCCGCCGGGCTATCAGCTCCGTCAGGGACTGCGGGTCCGGGCGCATCGCACCGCTGAGGGTCAGTCCCAGTGGCGTGCCGCCGACGTCGTCGAAGATCGACACCCGAGCCAGCCGCACCACGCCGCTGAGCGCCGCGATGTCGCGCATGGCGTCGTACAGGGCCCGCTGCTTCCACCGCGGTGAACCGACGCCGTCCAGCGTCTTGGCGCCGGGCGCAGGCGTGCCGAACATCGAGACGGTCTTGGGTGTCGACCAGAATTTGCTGCTGCCCTTGGTCCGCAGGCAGTCGGCCTCGTATACCGCGCAGAACCTGAGATAGTCGGTGCGCCAGGGCAATTGGAGTGCCCACGCCGCGTCCAGGGTCGTCGCACGGTAGCGGTTGAAGTGTTGCAGCTCGTCCAACTCCACAATGAGCCCGTTCGCGAGGGGGCAATCCCAGCCCGTCGGTGTCAGCGCGGGCTGGTCCTGGATGCCGCCGAGCTGGCGGTACAGGTGCAGTACTTGCGCCTGCGCCTCGGCCGGCAGCATGTCGATGCGCAGGCTCGCCGGCGACGGCGCGGCATCGAAGCCCGCGTCCCTCAGCGCCCGCTGCAGCGCGCGTTGTTGGTCGCCGACAGCCACGAGCCGATGCTGCCACGCACTGCGGCGGCGACGGCCGGGCGGGCATGCGACGCGCCCGTTCCGTGTTTGCATGAGACATGAAGGTTCGCTTCGGGGTCGGGCTCGGCCTCAACACCCCGGTCGATCAGCTGCCACCCCTCGTCGATCACCTGGAAAGCAGCGGGGTGGACTCGCTGTGGTTCTCCGAGCTGGTCTACTCACCGGCGGTCGATCCGATGGTCGGTATGGCCTACGCCCTGGCGCGGACGGAGCGACTGAAGGTGGGCACCTCCGTGGCGGTGCTGCCGGGGCGCCATCCGGTGCTGGTGGCCAAGCAGCTGGCATCGCTGGCGGCACTCGCGCCCAAGCGGGTGCTGCCGGTGTTCGGTCTGCAGTCGGCGATACCGGCTGAGCGCGAGGTTTTCCCGGTCCCCAAAGGCAAGCGCGGCGCGGTGTTCGATGAGTCGCTGCGGATCCTGCGCGCCGCTCTGGTCGATGACCCGGCCAGCTACGATGGCGAGTTCTTCTCGGTGACGGCGGCCTCGGTGATGCCGAGACCCACTCCCCCGCTTGATATTTGGCTGGGCGGGTCGGCGCCGGCAGCATTCCGGCGGATCGGCGCACTCGCTGACGGCTGGTTGGGCAGCTTCCTGACGCCGACCGAGGCCGGTGCGGGCCGAGAGGCGATCCAGCGCGCGGCCGCCGAAGCCGGCCGGGAGATCGAGCCGGATCACTTCGGCATCTCGCTGGCCGTCGGCGACGGTGAACTGCCACCGGAGTTGCTTGCGGCGGTGCGGCAACGTCGCCCGGACGCCGACCCCGCTGACCTGGTTGCCGCCGACTGGGGTCAGCTGCACCGCCAGATCGACGGCTACCTGGCGGCCGGTCTGACGAAATTCGTTATCCGACAGGCGGACACCGGATCGGTGGACGCCTTCATCGAGCGCTTCGTCGCAGAACTGGCCGGTCGGCAGAACTGAGCTACAGCGTCTGCACCCAGCGCAAGATGTCTGGCGTGGCCTTGTCGGTGATGTCGCTGAACTCGGGGTGCTTCTTGAGAAAGTCGGCCACCATCGGGCACGTCGCGACGACGCGCATGCCGTCCGCGCGGGTCGCTTCGAGCGCCTGCTGAATCAAGATGGTGGCCAGCCCGCGTCCACCGAAACTCGGGTCCACTTCGGTGTGGTAGAAAACCCGCTGTCGACCACGGTCCGCGATGGCTGCGAGGCCGACGGTCGCACCGTCGACCGCGATCGTGTACTTCCCGTCGGCGGCGCTGACGACGGCCTCGGCGCCGGTCTTGTCTGTTGTCATGTTCGCCGTTGCCCAGTCGTCATTTGCGCGGCGGCTTGATGACCTGCATGGCCAGCTTCATCACCGGACCGGGAACCCGGTCCTTGGCGGCCAGCGCGGCATCCGCAACACGTGAACGCAGCGGAGTGCCGCGACCGAACGCGCGGTTCAGCGGGCCCCCGCTCGGCTCGAGGTCGACATGCAACGGAGGGGCGCCCTCGGTAGCGCCGAGCGCCGTGGATATGACGATCCGCTGAATCTCGCTCGTGCCTTCGAAGATGGTGTACAGCTTGGCATCTCGATACCACTTCTCGACCGGGTGGTCGTTGATGTAACCCCAGCCGCCCAGCGTTTGAATCGCCCGTTCGGTCGCCCGCACGGCGACTTCGCTGGCCGCCATCTTCGACATCGAACCCTCGCCGCGCTCGAACGGAATACCTTGGGCGGCCATCCACGACGCCCGCCAGGTCAGCAGTCGCGCCGCGTCGATCTGGGTGGCGATCTCGGCGAGCGGAAACGCGATGCCCTGGTTGTCCATGATCGGCCCGCCGAAGGCTTCGCGCTGGGTGGCGTAGGTGGTGGCGTACTCCAGTGCTGCCCGGGCGATGCCGATCGCCTGCGCGGCGACCATCGGACGGGTCTGCTCGAAGGTGCCCAGTGTGGCTGAGCCGGAACGCTTTCCGCCGGCCACCACCTCGCGGGCCTTTTCGAGCTTGTGCTCCAACTTCTCCTCACCACCCAGCAGGTTCTCCCCCGGGACCCGGACGTCGTTGAATTTCAGTTCGGCGGTATGCGATGCCCGGCAGCCGAGTTTGTCGAGCTTGCGCACCAACTCCAGGCCGGGGGTGCCACCCGGAACGATGAACAGCGCCTGCCCGCGATGGCCGAGTTCTTCGTCGACGACCGCGTTGACCACGTGCACGTCAGCGATTCCCCCGTTGCCGATCCACATCTTGTGTCCGTTGAGAATCCAGTCGCTGCCGTCGCGCTTGGCGGTGGTGCGCAGATTGCGGACGTCGCTGCCGCCCTCCGGCTCGGAGATCGCCAGCGCCGCCAGCTTCAAGTCGCCGGGTGTGCCGAAACACTGCGGCGCCCAGTCCAGCATCTGCTCAGGCGAGGCCGCCTGCCCGATCGCCGACAACGCCAGCGCGGGCATGACGATGGCCAAACCGATTCCGGCACAACCCCAGAACAGCTCTTCCATGAACATCGGCAGTGAGAGCCCGGTGGGATCGCCGATCAGATCTCGATAGAACAGCGGGCTGTAGAAGCCGCGCTGGGCGGCTTCTTCGAGCACCGGCCACGGGAATTCCTGCTTCTGGTCGTACTCCAGTGCGACGGGCCGGATGACATCGGCGGCGAACTCGTGCGCGCGACGGGCCAGGTCGTGTTGAGCACCGGTCGGTGTCAGGTCGAAGCTCATCAGGGAGGTCCTCCAGGTTGGTTGACCCTTTATTACCCCCTGCTGACGAATTCAATCCCGTCGGGTAAACAAGTGTTCACGCGGCGGAGTGCTGCCCGATCTGGCGAACAGGCAGGTGAAACACCGTCGCGGTGGGTGGCGCGGTGTCGTTTTCCCGGCGTGCCAACAAGGCAGCGTTGTCGGCGAGCTGCCGGGGGCTGATGTCGCCGTCGGCGATCCGGCGTAGCACGGCGTGTGCCTCGGCCAACTGCTCGCGCTTGCGGTACTGGCCGCCGGGCAGTTTCACGCCGGCCCAGACGCCGTATTCTTCGCGATTCTCGACTGCGTACCGCGCGCAGAGCCGCTGCTGCGCGAGCGGGCAGCGCCGCAGGCACTGCAATCGGGCCTCGGTGGCCGACTGTTCGTAGGCGCGGGCCTTCGCGGCACCGTCGCCACCGTCATCGTCGGCGTAGCCGAACCACATCTCCGGGTTGACCGAGCACGGATGTCCCATCTGCCCGCCTCCTTCGTTGTCGAAACGTATATAGAATCGTATACACACGATCTGGCCAGACGCAAGAGTTAGCAGACAGAAACGAATATGCCCAGGCAGCGAGGGGTGGCTGTGTAATATCCGGATATGGCCGGAGCGCTACGGTGAGCCGTGAATCGGCAGGGGCGGCCATCCGGGGATTGCGCGAGTCCCGCAACTGGTCCCTGGCCGACTTCGCCGCCGTGACCGGCGTCAGCATCATGGGGTTGAGCTACCTCGAACGTGGCGCCCGCAAGCCGCATAAAAGCACAGTTCAAAAGGTCGAAAACGGTCTGGGCCTGCCGACCGGCACCTATTCGCGGCTGGTGGTGGCGGCGGACTCGGCCGCCGAACTCGAGCGCTTGACCGCGGCTCCACCCACCGACCTCGCCGTGGCGCGGCCCGACGGCCCGATCGTCGTCGTCCGGCACAACACCGACACCGAAGTGCTGGAGGGATACGCCGAAGCCCAGCTGGATTCCATCAAATCGGCGATCGATCGGTCGCCGGCGAAAACATCAAACGAATATGAGTCGTATATTCTCTCTGTGATCGAACAGTGCGTGAAGGCCGAGATGCTGGCCGCCAACTCCTGGCGGGTCGCCGTCAACGCCGACAGCGAATCTGCGGGACGGCTGATGCTTCATCTCGAAGAGCTGGAAGCGACGCGGGGTGCGCTTCTCGAGCGGGTGTCGACGAGTTTGAGTGCCCGGCTGGACCAAGCGTGCGCCCGCTCGGCACTACCCGAGGCAGTGATCGCGGCACTGCTCGGTGTCACCGTCATGGAGATGTGGGACATCCGAAACAGGGGTGTGATCCCGCCGGGCGCGCTCCCCCGGGTCCGGGCGTTCGCGGAGTCGACCGGGGAGAAGGACGACCAATGACGGCCGACGACGTCGCGGCGTTACGTCGCGCGCACGAGCTGTTCGCCGGCGCCACACACGAGGCAGCCTGGGATGCGCGGTCGGCGCCCTACGACCGCCTGCTCGCCCGCGCGGAAGCACTGAATACCGTTGGTGGACAAGGCGTTTACCAAGCAGCAGCGGGACGAAGCCGCGACGACCTGCGCGCTGCGGCCGCGGTCGACGCGACGTTGACGGCGACTGCCCGCGAGGCCCACCGAGATCGTGCGCACGCCTACACGCTCACCAAGAGCGTGCTCGACGAGGCCCGCGCCGACACCGCGGTGCCGACGCATCCGATGGCCCAGCGTGAGGCGATCCGTCGCCGGGCGGCGCGGTTGCGAGCGCAGCGGGCACACGTCCTGGCGGCTCGGCGGAAGTCCCGTCGGCACCGGTCGCGCTGGCGGGCGGTGCGCTACCGGATGCTGCATCATCCGGCGGGGCTGCGGCTTCCGCCGCCGAACAGCCGGGCCGGCATCGCGGTCCGGGCCGCCTTGTCGCGGCTGGGCCGGCCCTACGTCTGGGGAGCAACCGGGCCCGACCAATTCGACTGCTCCGGGCTGACTCAGTGGTCTTACGCGCGGGCCGGAATTCACCTGGACCGCACCACATATCAGCAGATTTACGACGGCGTTCCGATACCGCGTTCACAGGTCCGCCCAGGCGACCTGGTGTTCCCGACAGCGGACCACGTGCAGCTGGCGATCGGCAACAACCTGGTCGTCGAAGCACCCGAACCCGGTGCCACCGTGCGGATCAGTCCACTGGGCACCGGCGTGCAGATCCGGCGCCCGCGGGGGTAACGACGATGGCGGGTGAACAGGGGCAGGGAGCGGCGGAGCAGGCCGGGGGCACGGTCGAGGCGATCGGGGCACGGCAAGCCGCGTTGCAGTCGCGGCACACCGTCACCGCGGAAGCCGACCGGGCCCTTCTGGAAGCGGTTGCGCGGGCGCACGCGGCCACGTTGGAAGCGACCCAGCGCCTCGACGCGATCGCCGCTGACATCGACCACGCGGTGACGAATCAGTCCGCTCTCGCACTCGACACCGCGATGGGCGCGCGCGAGTTTCAGAAGTTCCTGCTCGCCAAGCAGCAGGAGATCTCAGCGGTGGTCACCGAGGCCCGCCAGGTCGACACCGCATCGCGAGCCGCTCTGGACACGTTGCGTGAGCACTACAACGCGTCCGGCGCCTAGCTCGTCGGCGCCGCCGCGGCTGTGCACAACGGTGAATTGTCGGCGTACCCGCCCCTGGATACTGTCGCCCCCATGTTCGGGCAGCAGATCGACGGCGACGGCTGACGACATGCCCTCCGACCATCAGGAAGGCGACGCGGCCGACGCCATCAGGACTGCGGAAGTCGCTTTGGCACACCAGAATTCGACGGCGGCACAAGTCGACCTGCAAGTCGTTACGGCGGTGTTGAACGCGCATCAGAGGGCCGCCGCAAGCCGGGATGCCCTGGACGCCCTGCAACGCGACATCGAAGGCGCAGTGGCCACCCGGACGGATCTCGACACCCCCGCGGGTGCTCGTGACTTTCAGCGATATCTGATCGGCAAGCTGCGCGACATCCAGGCGGTGGTCGCCGGCGCGAGCCTGGACGACACGTCGAACTCGGCATTGATGGCCGCGTGGACGTCGCTGTACAACTCGTCGAAGTCTGGCCCCGACAACCCCGACGAGGCACGGCCGTCCGCCCAGCCTGCGGCGGCGCCGCAACCACCCGTCACCCAGAGTCCGGAACCTGCAACGGAATCCGGGCTCGACCCGTACCTGGATTCGCTACCCGAGGACGATCTCGGACTGGCACCCGGAGAGCCGTCGGGGGCCTACCCGCCCGGACCGGCGCCGGCAGCAATGCCCAGCATTCCCTCGTTCGGCGGTGGCGGCCTCCCCGGTGGCGGAGGATTCGGCATGCCCGGCGGGCTCCCGCTGTCGAGTTCGCTGCCGGAAGAGTTGTCGCCCAATGAATTCGACGACGCGCGATCGGACCCGGATGACCCTGACAGCCGGTTGGTGTCCGACGCCGAGGAGCACGACAAGGCAGCCGAACCGCCGTCCGGTCCGACCACCGTAACGCTCCCCAACGGTGAGACGTTGACCGCCGCAACACCGCAACTCGCCGCTGTGATCGAAGCCGCGGCGGCTGGCACGCCCGTCGCGGAGGCGTTTCGGCACGAGGGCATCGTCATCCCACCGCCGGGGACGGCGGTCAGTGCTCCGCTGGACCCCGCTGAGCTCACGCCGGGCGACATCGGAATGTTCATCGACCGGCACGCCCTGTCTCTCGGCGAGAGCCGGGCGCTGGTGAACGGACAGATCCAGCACATTTCCACCGTGAGCGGACCCGGCTTCCTAGGCTGGGAGCACCCTCCGGTGCCGGTCACCGCGCCCACGCCGGACACCGCCCACCCGCCGGCACCGACCAGGCCGGCGATCGCCGAGAGAACCGAGACAGCGTAGAAGCGGCCCGGCTCGCGCCGGACCCCGAGAAAGGAGACAGCGGATGGCAGACCGAATCCATGTGGTGCCGGCCAACTTGCGGGAAGCTGCCGGGCACCACCAGGAGACATCGGAGTACCTGCGCGCCCTGCCGTCGTCGCACGAGGCGATTCAGCGCAGCCTCGATTCGCTGGGACCGATCTTCGGCGACTTGAGGGAGGCCGGTCGCGAACTACTCGAGCAGCGCCGACTCTGCTACGAACAACAGGCCGACAACCACGCCGAGATCGCGGCCAACCTGACAAAATCGGCCGGCATGTGGGAACAGCACGAAGCTGAATCCGCCGGAAAGCTTGAACGCATCGTCGACGACGGTCGATGACAGAGGCCGATCCGGCGTTCGACACCGTCCACCCGAGCGGACACATCCTGGTCCGCTCCTGCCGCGGCGGCTATATGCACAGCGTGACGCTGAGCGAAGCGGCGATGAAGACCGATGCGGAGAGCCTGACGGAGGGCATCCTGCTGACCGCCGACGTCTCGTACCTCAAGGCCGTCATGGAGGTTCGCGGCGAGATCGTCGCCGCCGGCTACACCCCGTCGGCCGAAGTTCCCACCACCGATGATCTTGACGTGGCGATCGAACGATTGGTCGCCCACGATCTACCGCGCCGTGACGACGCGGAGCACTGACTAGCGAACCCAGGTCTGGACCGCGTCGCGCTCCGGCGCGATATTGGTGGGCGGCTCGACCGGGTTGGCGCCGAACAACTCTCGCGCCCGGCCCAGTAACGCACGCACTTCATTCAGCTGCTGCTGAAGCCCCGAATCAGCCACGCGCTCACGCTACCGAGACGGCGTTATTCGCACAATTCACCCACCCTTTTCGGCCGGCAAACGGCGCAGTTGTCGGGCGAACGATGACGGTACGCTTGGCCGATGGCGATCTTCGGACGGAATACGGCGCGCCAGCGCCTCCGAAGAGCTGCCCAGGAATCGCTGAAAGTTCCGGCGTTCAAGTCGCCCGTCGACTGCTCCCCATGGGTGACGGGAGGCCTCTGGCCTGCGGAGCTGTCCATGGTGACGACCGAGACCGCTCCCCTGGTCAAATATCTGAAGGCCGACTTGCAACGGATCGTCAATTCGGCAAACGAAGAACTCAAGAACATTCGGTGCGCGGGATTGGTCGATTCGACGCGGCAGGCGGAAGAAGCCCGCGTCATCAATGAGGCCCGCGCCTATGCGGCACGACGTGTCGAGTCGACAGTCCGCCACTTGCACAACCTGAAATCGAAATTGCCGGTCGAACAGCGACCGGTCAATGTCGTCGACGAGACCGAGAAAACCACCCGGTTCAAGATCGCACCGCCGCGCACGGATCCAGAGCCGACCATCGAGATTCCCGTGGTGGAGCCCGCCGCACCGGCCCGACCGGAGCAGCCCGAGGCGCTGGTCCGCCCAGCAGAACCATTCCAACCCTGGGAGGGGTTCGACTCGCTGGAGACGTCCGCGGTGCGGGAGCCGGAGGCGGACGCGGAGCCTGACGAGCAGACGAGGTGGTGGGGGCCGGACTCCCCCGACTTCGTGCCGCCGGCTCCGGAGCCTGAGCCGCAACCCGAGCCCGAACTTCACATCGAGCCTGAACCGGAGCCCGAACCTGAGCCCCGGCCGGAGCCTGAGCCTGAACTTGAGCCCGACCCGGAGCCGGCGAAGTCCGGGCCGAGGCACGCCGTCGACACCGACGACACCGACGACACCGAGGTGCTCGACGAGCTGTCGTCGCTGCTCCAGGAGATCGCGCCGCTGGCACAGCCCCCGATCGAACCACCCCAGGCGGCGCCGCTGGTCGTCCCGCCGTTGAACGACGACACCGAGGTCACGCGCCACATCCCGGTGGCCGAGCCGGCCGGCCCGTCCGAGTCGGAACGCGACCGGCTCGAACGGCTGCTGAAGTTCGTGGCCCGTCAGGAACCGGGCCTGCGGTGGGCGGTCGGCACCCGCGCGGACGGCAGCACCCTGCTGGTGACCGATCTGGCGCACGGCTGGATACCGCCCGGCCTCAAGCTGCCCTCCGAGGTGCAGCTTCTGGCACCCGGCCGCCGCACCGGGACCGCGTCGAAGCTGCTCGGACAGACCACGTTGTCGGCGACCTACGCGCCAGGTGATCCGCTGGGATGGGCCACCGACTACGAGGTCACCGACACCTCCTCGCGACCCCGCGAACTTCCGGACGTCGACGATCTGGGCTGGGTGCTCGGCGAGGCGACGCACTGGCGCGACGGCTTGCCGCGAATGGTCAACACGCTGGCCCGGGCGGGCGCGGCCGGCACAGGCATCGTCGACGCCGAGATCGACATACTGCGGGTCTACCTCGACACATCGCGGTACCAGATCCTGGCGCAGTATCCGGACGTCGACCCGGGGTTGCTGCTGAACTGCCTGCTGCTGGCGGCCACCGAGGCGATCGCCACCAAGGATCGGGCCAGCGCGAACTACCACTTCGCCTGGTTTCAATTGCTCAGCTCGCCACCGGCCAGCGGATGGAAGGCCGGACCGTGAGAGATCGCCGTGCGCAAGCCCGCAGACGATGAATTGACGCTGGTCGGAGGGGTCGAGATACTGCCATGATGCCGGGACCGAGCAGTCGCGCGCAGCTGAGCGACAAGGAACTCGTCGATTCGGTACTGCGTGAGTTGAACGAGGCCGCCGACAAGTGGGAGGCACTCGTCGGTCAAGCCGAATCAGTCACCTACAGTGTCGATCTCGGCGATATCCACGCGGTGGCCAACGCCGATGGCCGGTTGGTGGACTTGGCCATGCATCCGACCGTGATGGCCGGTTATACCCACGGCGAACTGGCCGATCGACTCAATCTCGCGATCGCCGCGCTGCGCGACGAGGCCGAAGCCGAGAATCAGACCCGCTACGGCGGAGCACTGCAATGACGGTCAACCTGTTGACGCACAACGTATCTGGACAGCAGGCGGATGCGTATCCGTCGCCGAGAGGACATTGACCGTGCCACTCAATCTCTCCAACCGCGACCAGAACTCGGGGCACCTGTTCTACAACCGCAGGCTGAAAGCCGCGATCACCAGGTTCTCGGTGCGGATGAAGCACGACGACCGCAAACAGCAAGCGGCAGTGGCACTCTCGATGGTGTTCGTGCTGATCGGCATCGGTTGGATGGCGCTGCTGCACGTGATGAAGCCCGCCGGTCTGGTGGGCCAGTCCTCGATCATCGGCAACCGCGACACCGGCGCGGTCTACGCGAAGATCAACGGCCGGCTCTACCCCGCGCTCAACCTGACATCCGCCCGGCTGGTGGTCGGCAATGCGGCCGCACCGACCTGGGTGAAGGCCAGCGAGATCGCCAAGTACCCGACCGGCCCGATCATCGGAATCCCCGGCGTGCCAGACAGTCTCACGGTCACCCCGAATTCGGTGTCGGCGTGGTCGGTCTGCGACACCGCGCCCACCCGGGGAACGGGAACAGTGCCACTGGTGACCTCGATCGCCGGCGAGCTCGCGAGAGACGGCCGGGCCGCCCCGATGCGACCCAACCAGGCCATCCTGGTCACTCACAAAGGGGCCACCTATGTGGTGTGGGGCGGGCAGCGGTCGCAAATCGACCCCGCCGACCGATCGGTGACGTTCAACCTCGGGCTCGACCCCGGGGTCACCTACCCGATCGAGATTTCCAACGCCCTGTTCGACGCCATGCCGGCGACGGAACCCCTTATCATTCCGGCGATTCCGGAGCTCGGCACGCCGTCGACATGGCTGCCGGGATCGACCGTCGGCACCGTGCTGGAAACCCGTGACTCCAACGGTACCGTCACCGGTTTCTACACCCTGCTGGCCAACGGGGTGCAGAAGATCACCAGCTTCGTTGCCGACCTGTTGCGGACCGCGATGGCTCAGGCTTCGGCCACGCCGACGCTGATCTCGCCGGACAAGCTGATCCACATCCCGGCGGTCGACGTGCTCAACGTCGGCTTCTATCCATCGGGCAAGCTGAATTTCGTTGACGCCGCGGTGAATCCGGTGACCTGTGTTGCGTGGCAGAAGCAGACCACCGATCCCCAGGCTGGGATCAGCATCATCAGCGGCCGGGGTCTGCCCGTCCCGATCGGCATGGACCAGCGGCTGGTTCGGTTGGTGCGCGACGACCGTGCACCCGACTCGGTCGAGGCCGACCAGGCGCTGGTTTTGCCGGGGGCGGCAAACTTCGTTGCGACAACCAGCGGGGTGGCCAGCTCCGGCAGCCGCGAGAATCTGTATTGGGTCTCGCCGCAAGGTGTTCGGTTCGGCGTGCAGTGGGACAACAAGACTCTCGAACCGCTGGGGCTCGACGCCGCCAGCGCGGTGCAGGCCCCCTGGCCGATCGTCCGCACCTTCGCCGCGGGCCCGGCCATCAGCCATGACAGCGCCTTGCTGGCGCGCGACACCATCACCGGGGGCGGCTCCGTAGCGCCTGTCCCGGAACCTCATTCACAGGCCGGAGGTTAGGAATGTCCAAGCGTGGATTCGTCCGCGGCGCGCGCAAGCCCGCACCGATGGTCCCGCCGGTTCGGGTGGCGGTCGCTCCGCCGCTGGCGTTGCCCGAGCGCGAGCCGCGCAACATCCTGTTGATGATCGCGCTGCCCGCACTGCTGGTGGGCATCATCGGCACGTTGGTGGTGATGTACACGTCGGGGGTCCGGTCGCTGCAGTCCGGCTTCTTCCCGATGATGGGGTTGGCCGGTTTCGGCGCCTTGATGTTCAGTGGGCGCTTCGGCCGGGGTCGCCGAATCTCCTGGGGCGAGCAGGAAAAGCAGCGGCGGATCTACCTGCGTCAGCTCGACGAAGATCGCGAGGAAGTCCAGCGCGCCGCGCAGGATCAGCGCCGCAGCCAACTGTTCGTCCACGGCGACCCGCAGCATCTGGACACCGTGATCGGTGGACCGCGGATGTGGGAGCGCCGGGTCGACGACCCGGACTTCCTCGATGTCCGCCTCGGCGTCGGCATCCAGCAGGCCAGCGATTCGGCAGTGTCGCTGCAGTGGCCGGAGGTGCCGATCGGCGAGGAGCTCGAACCGGTCACCGGGGGAGCGCTGCGCGATTTCATCTTGGAGCAGAGCAAGATTCGCGGCATCGGCAAAGTGCTGAGCCTGCGGTCCAAGCCAGGCTTCAGCTTCATCGGACCTGACCCGGCCGAGCTGCACAACCTGGCGCGTTCGATCCTGTGCGCGCTCGCGGTGTACCACAGCCCGAACGATCTGAAGCTGATGGTGGTGACCCGCCATCCCGAGTTGTGGTCCTGGTTGGTGTGGCTGCCGCACAACCAGCACGACGAGATGTTCGACGCGTGTGGATTGCGCCGCCTGCTGTTCGTGTCGCCGACTGAGCTCGAGGAAGCGCTCGACGCCGAGCTGCACCGCAAGGGCCGGGGCCCGTGGACGCCACCGGTGGGCACCAGCCCGTCCTCGATGCCGTCCGCGATGGAGTCATTGGGAACCAGGCTCGGCCCGCACTGGGTGATCGTCGACGACAACATCGGCACCCCGGAGCAGTGGGAGGGCGTGACCGGTCAGAAGGGTATGGCCGGAATCACGGTGCTGCGGTTGGCAACTCGGCCCGGTGTCGGTGTCGGATTCGCCGACGAAGACCAGCGCTTCGATCTGCGCGAGCGCCACCTGTATCACCGCGGGTCGTTCTACGCCATCGCCGACATGCTCGCCGAGAGCACCGCGTACCGCTACGCCCGGGCACTGGCCCGCTGGTCGCCGATGAGCGCGGGGGAGTTGTCCGAAACCGACAGCCAGGCAGGTGAATTGCTGCGGGCGCTGGGCATCAACGACCCCCGGCAGCTCGACGTCGACCGGCTGTGGGCCGAGAGCCGCGGCCGCGGTGACGCGAAGTGGGCGATGGTGCCGGTGGGTGTGAAGCCGGGCGGGGAGCTCCAGTACGTCATCTTCCGCGCAAAAGACTTCGGCGGCTTCGGTTTTCACTCCGTGGTCATCGGAACGTCGGGATCGGGTAAGTCCGAGTACTTCCTGTCGCTGGCCAACGGCATCGCGCTGACGCACTCGCCCGAGACGTTCATCCTGATCTTCGTCGACATGAAGTTCGAGTCGGCCGCCCAGGACCTGGCCGGCCTACCGCACGTCGCCGGTTCGCTGTCCAACCTCGGCAAGGACGAGCGGCATCTGGCAGAACGAATGCGCAAGGCCATCGACGGCGAAATCCACCGTCGTTACCGGCTTTTCAAAGAGGCCGGTGCGCGTGACGCCAACGAGTACGAGGAAATGCGACTGGCCGGCCGCGATCTCGAACCGGTGCCCATCCTGCTGGTCATCATCGACGAATACCTCGAGCTGTTCCACCACCACCAGGAATGGATTCAGCTGGTCATCCACATCGGCCAGGAGGGCCGTGGCTGTAACGTCTTCTTCACCCTGGGCGGTCAGCGGCTGGACCTGTCTTCACTGAGTAAAGCCAAGAGCAACATCGCATTCCGGGTCGCGCTGCGGGCGGAGACGGCCGAGGATTCCCGCGACGTGATCGGCAGCGACGCCGCGTTGCATCTGCCGTCGAAGGAAAACGGCTACGCGCTGATGAAGGTCGGCCCGCGCGACCTGGAGCCGTTCCGGTGCTTCTACCTTTCGGCGCCGTTCGTGTTGCCGAAGAAGGTCGTCAACGTCAACCGGACCATCGACGTGAGCTTCTCCCAGCCGCGACCGCTCACCTGGGAGTACCAGCCGCTCAGCGTCGAGGACACCGAAGCCCTCGCGGTCGCCGACGAGCCCGACGAGCCCGACGAGTACCTGTTCCACTCCGACGGCTTCCGCAAGAAGAAGCTGCTCGACGTCATCCGCGACTCGCTGGTCTCGACCCAGGCCCGACTGCCACACCAAATATGGCTTCCCCCACTGGAAGTCAGTGAGCCGGCCGATGCGCTGGTGAGCTACTGGCGCGGCAAGCCCTGGCACGTCGACTACGGCCAGAACTCCGGTCTGACCTTCCCGATCGGGATCGTCGACATTCCCGAGGACCACACCCAGCTGGTGCACGTGATCGACGCCGAGATGGACAACATCATGGTGGTGGGCACCGCACAGCGCGGCAAGAGCACCACGCTGATGACGTTGATGACGTCGGCGGCCTTGATGTACCGGCCCGAGCGCGTGACCTTCTTCTGCATCGGGGCGGCGCTGTACCCGATGGAAGAACTCCCGCACGTCGCCGGTGTGGTCAGCCTGAACGACACCGAAGGGGTGTCGCGGACCCTGGCCACCATCGAAGGATTGATGCGTGCCCGCGAGGCGTCGTTCAAGCACTACCAGATCGACATCTCCGAGTTCCGGGAGCGACGGTTCGGCGCAGCCGGCGGCGGCGGGACCGATCCGGAAGACAAATTCGGTGACGTGTTCCTGATCGTCGACAACTACGGCGATCTCTACGAGAAGGACTTCACCATGGGGGATCGCGCGATGGCGATCGCCCGTCAGGGGTTGTCGTACGGCGTCCACGTGATGACCAGCGCCAACGGCTGGTTCGTCGGGCAGAAGCAGGGACTGCTCAACGTCTCGAACGCCCGCATCCAGCTTCGGCTCAGCAATCCCGACGAGTCGCAGATGGGCACCTCGACCGAGCGCCGCAAGGCCGCCCGCAACACCCTCGACCGGCCCGGATTCGGGCTTACCCGGGACGGCCACGAGATGCTGGTCGGCGTCCCGGAGCTCACCGGCACCGACGGTCAGCGGGTGAACGCCCGCGGGGTGGGCGCGGTCATCGCGCAGGTCACCGGCACCGACAAGGTGGAGCGGCTGTCCCGGCTGCCCGAGCGGGTGGCGCTGACCCAGATCATCGAGGCCTACGACCGGACACCCGAGGGGGGCGATCCGCTCAACATCCCCTTCGCCATCGGCGAGAGCGCACTGCAACCGGTGGCCCTGCCCAGCCGAGCGGTGCCCAACATGCTGGTGATGGGCCGGCAGCTCTGCGGCAAGACCACGACGCTGGCCGCCATCGGCCAGGCCATCACCCGGCGATTCACCCCGGAGCAGGCGCAGATCACCGTGATCGACCCCAAGACCACGCTGATCGGAAAGATTCGCGGACCGCATGTCCGCGGCTACGCCTACACCGCCGACGACATCGACGCCGTGATCGCCGAGCTGGTGGCCGAGCTGCGGGATCGCCTTCCACCGTCGGGTCTGACGCAGGAGGAACTGCTGAACCTGAAAACCTGGGAAGGCCCGCGGCAGTTCGTCCTCATCGACGACGAGCACGAGCTCAGGCCGCACAACCAGGTGCTGAAGCCGGCGGCGACCGCGCCGTTGCTGCCCCTGATCGAGCGGAGCCGCCAGATCGGGTTGCACGTGATCGCCGCGCGCCTGCCCGGCAACTGGGCCGGTCAGGTCGTGATGAACCCGTTCCTGCAGAAGATGACCGGGTCCCGCTCGCCGACATTGTTCATGGACAACGATCCGGCGACGGTGAAGGTGTACGCCCGGGTCAACGCGCAGCAGTTGCCGCCCGGCCGCGCATTGTTGGTGACGACCGAGGGCGAAATCGAAGGAGTGCTGGTCGGGAGCCCGGAGACCGACGAATAGGGGTGAAGAATGCGCCCTGTAATTGGCGTACACACGCAAACAAAAAAGCCCTTAGACTCAAGAAATTCCGCAGGGAAGATCTGCGGAGACAAACACGGGAGCCAACATGTCGATGTTCAGTGTCAACCCCGCAGCGGTGAACTTGTCGTCCCTGACAGAGGCGGCCATCACCGGTGAAATGGCAGCAACGACCGCCGCCGGATCAGCGGCGCTGACCGGTGTGGTGCCGATGGCCGGATCCGCCGACGACATCGCGTTCGCGTCGGCCATGGCGGGTGCGGGCGGTGCTTATCTCGGCACCGCGGGCGCGCACTTCGCCGAGCGCGGCATGTACTCCGCCGGTCAAAGTCTGTCGTCGGTCAGCTATGTGCTCCAAGAGCTGATCAGCGCAGCGCAGTTCTCCTTCTAACCGCATGCCTATCGACCCCAGGTGGGTCGCGGCGCCGCCCGAGATCGTGGCCGCGATCTTCGAGGCCGGCCCCGGCCCCGAATCTATCGTCGCCTACGCCGCCGTGATGGCGACCGAGGCAGCGAGCCATCAGATGGGCATGGCGGCGTCGGCCGCCAACATCACCGGCACCAGCGACGTGTGGACCGGCATGGCCGGTGCCGCCAATGTGGTGCACGGGACCACGCTCAACATGGCCGGGCTCGAGCCGCTCGCCGGCCACTGCGCCAAGCACGTCTTGCTGGCGCAATCGGCCGTCGACGCCTACACAATGGCGGCCCCGTCGGTCATTCCTTCGGTGGCGTGCACCGCAAATCGTGATCTCTGGGGTGTGCTGTGCGCGACAAACTGGTTCGGCCAGAACTTTCCCGGCATTGCGTGCGAAGACTTGCAGTACTTCGGTGACTTCTGGCCACAGAATTCCAGTGTCGGCTTGCTCTACGCCACCACCTTGGGGGCTATCGCGGCCGCCGCGGCAGTCCCGCCGCCGGCACTCGTCGGCAGTTCGGCTCCGGCTGGCTTAGGTGCGGCGGCCAGCCTGGCGGCCCAGGCCGGCCAGACGGCCGGTAGCAACGCGGCCCAGGCGTCGACCGAGGGCACGCAGCTGGCCAGCACGGCCGGGCAGGCGCCGGCGGAGGCCGGCAGTCAGATCTCCTCGGTGCTCGGGCAAGGCCAGGGAATGATCTCCGGCGTCATGCAGCCGTTCACTCAGGCGCTGCAGGCGCCGATGCAAATGATGCAGAGCGGGATGAGCCCCATCCAAAGCCTGATGGGGATGTTCACCGGAGCCAACGCGGGCGCGGGTGCCGGCGATGCCGCAAGCCTGGCCGCGCTGGGTGCGCCGTTGGGCGGCGGCGGTGCCGCGGCGGGCGGCCTGGGTGCCGGCGGTGCGGGAATGGGCGGCCTGAGCTCGAGCGCTGCCAGCTTGACCAGTTTCACGTCGCCGGCCAGCACCTTCGAGCCGGAGACCGCCGGGCGGCCGACCGGTCGCGCCGGGGTTCTCAACGCCTCGGAGTTGCGTGGTCCGACGGCGCGTGCCGGCGGCTCGCCGATGCCGATGTCGCCGGCCGGAATGCTGGGACGCGGCGAGGGGGCGTCAGGAGAGAAGAAGGACGACGTCACCCACGCGCGCATTGTGGTGAATTCCGAGCATCGGGACGATCAGCGAACGGATCTCTGAAACGTGCCGTGTAACAGCTGTCAGCTATTGGTACATCTGCGACAGATGGGAGAATTGCGCGTCTTTTACGGGCGCAAAAAGCTGAAGTGACACATCCCGAAAAGAGCTTAGACTTTTGCCCAAGCCCCGCCCCAGGTTGGGGTGGGCGAGACCAAAGGAGAGGCGAATGACCACTACATCCGGGCCGAGAATTCCGCCGGAGCTGGCCGCGCAAGTCAAACAGAAGATCGAGTCCTTGATGGAGCACGCGACCATTGCCGCAACTCAGGGAAAGACCGCCGTCGAGGAGATGATCATGAGCGGCGGGCACTCCGGTGACGCGGCCGTCATTTCGGGACAGAAGGCCGTCGAGATCAACACCGATCTCACGCGGGTCATCACCGGCTGCCAAGAATTGGCGCACAAGCTCGGTATCGCGGTGAACCAATTCGTTCAGCACGACCAGGACGCCAAGAACAAGGTCGCTGCCATCCAGTCGACTTAGTCGGGGCCGCCGGCCCTTCGCCGGAGAATCACCTCAGCCGCATTCTTGTTCGAATAGGAGACAACAATGAACGATCCATCAGTCATCACGTACCGGCCCGACGTAATCGCGCACGGCACCTCGGCTTTGGCGAGCGCCTCGGCCGCGTTGTCGGAGGCTCAGAGCGATCTGGTCAACATCAACGCCCTGCTGGCCGACGCCATGCATGGCACCTTTCACGAGTCCTACCAGGAGAGCATGCGGCAGATCGAGCAGCCGCTGCTGCACCTCGCTGAGACCGTCGGCGTCCATGGTCACGTGCTGGACTCGATCACCAACGACGCCGTCATGCTCGACGCGTCACTCGCGGGCGGATAATTCGAGCAGCCAGGCTGGGGCGCACGCGAAAGCTTGCGCCCCAGCTGCTTTCAGTAGGGATTTCTTGTGTTGACAACCACTGTCGACGGCCTGTGGGTATTGCAAATTCTCACCGGGATCGAAACGCTCGCCCCGGAGTTGGGGCTGCGCGCCATCCGTCCGAGCGCGGAAACGCGGGAAGCGGCGTTGGCCGACCCGGTGGCCGCGGAGTTACGCGCCGCCGGCGTGATCGACGACGACGGCACCGTCGACCACAATGTCGTCGAATGGCTCACCGTGCTGTCGCGGCGGGACGTCGCGCTGCTGATCAGCGTCCGCACACCGACGAACGGCGACGCACTCACCCGCGCGCTGCTGGCACGCTTCGCCGAGTGGTGGGTGGTGATGGAGCGGTCCGAGGATCTGATCCGTATTTCCGGCGCGGGGACGTCCACCGCCGAGGGTTCGGCGAATGCGGTGATCCGCGCCCAGATAGAGCGTCTCTGTGGGATCAACGGGCCGGCGCCGTTCCGACCCGTCACCCTGGACGTCGACGCGCTGCAGCAGAAAGCGACCAGCCGGGAAGCGCTGGATGCGTTCCTGTCGAATCAGCGGCTCGACACCGATCAGCTCCAGATTCTCAAGATGGCCGCGGATTTCAGCCGCTCGGCCCAAGCGGGGATCGTCGCGCTGCAGTCCGGAATGGCGCTCGCCGGGCCTACCCGGACTCACGTCGAGCCGAGCGCCGTCACGATCATCGACACCCCCGAGGGGCGGATCGTCGCCGAGCACGAGCCGTCCGGTGGCAAGAAGTGGATGATCCTCGCGCCGGGCACAACGAGCAACATCACCACCGCGGTAAACCGGATGATGCGCCGGCTACCCGCGAATGATGAATGGCATTCATACCGAAAGGTTGTGTAAGTGATGGGTTCCGCACGCGTGTTAGCATCGGCATCGTGACAAATCCGTGGAACGCGGCACCTAATTCACCCGAACAAGGCCGGCAAACGCCGAGATCATCGGCCGGTTCGCGTTCCCAACATCCCGACTCCGTTTCGGAAACATTGCGTATATCGGATATGGTCCGAGCGCGTAAAATTCCGCCCGGTTCGGGCTGGCGCAAATTCATATATTCCGCGTCTTTCCAGACCATTAATCTCGGAGAGTCACCGGCCGAGCGTCATTACCGCGAGCTACAGGGGCGCATCCGCCGCCACATCCGCAAGCAGTACGTGGTCGGCGTCGTCTCCGGTAAGGGTGGTGTCGGCAAGACCACGTTGACGGCGTGCATCGGCGCGGTGTTCCGCGAATGCCGGCCGGAGAACGTGGTCGCCATCGACGCGGCGCCGGGATTCGGCACACTGGCCGGTCGCATCGACGAATCCCCTCCGGGGGACTACTCGGCCGTCTTGAACGACACCGACGTCCAGGGCTACGCCGACATCCGGGAACACCTGGGGCAGAACAGCTTAGGCCTCGACGTGCTGGCCGGTAACCGTGCTTCGGACCAGCCCCGTCCGCTGGTTCCGTCGATGTTCGCGGGTGTGCTGTCACGCCTGCGCCGCACCCACAACGTGATCGTCGTCGATACCTCCGACGACCTCGAGCACCCGGTGATGAAGGCCGTGTTCGACGCCTGCGACACGTTGGTGTTCGTCTCGGGTCTGACCGCGGACACCTCGCTGCCGGTGACCCGCGCGATCGACTTGTTGCGATCGATGGGCTACCACGAATTGGTGTCCCGCAGCATGGTGATCCTGAATGACAGCCGTGACAAATACGACGCCGACGCGCGTGCTTACCTCACCGAGCGATTCGGTCAATCCGGCGCGACCGTTGAATTCATGCCATTCGATCCGCATTTGGCCAAAGGCGGAATCATCGACACCCGGCATGAATTGGAAAAGAAAACTCGACTCCGACTATTTGAGATCACTGCGGCGTTGGCGGACAAATACGTTCCGGACGCCGACAGGCCACGGTAATGGCGAAGGTCGCATTCCCGGCGCGGTGCGCAGTTGCGGTGGTATGTGGCGAACACCTGGTCTCACAGGTGTACCCGGCCTCGGTGCCGGTCGAAGTCTTCGTCGACAACATCGTCGAATTGCTCAACGACGAACTGAAGCGCCGCGGCCTGGCCGGGCTGGAATCCGGTATCGGCTACGAACTGCACAAAGCCAACGGCGTACGACTCGACGTCACGAAAACTCTGGATGAGCTCGGCGTCGAGGACGGCGCAACGCTGGTGCTGGCGCCGGCGGTCGAAGGCGATTCTTTCGAGCCGCAGTACGAGTCGTTGTCCACCGGGTTGGCGCGGGTCGGCAAGAAGCTGTTCGATCCGGTCACCGCGTCGACGGCCGCGCATACCTCGCTGGCCATCCTGGCCATGATCTCCGCCGCGGTACTGGCGCTGGCGCTGCGCGACCGAGTCGCCGGCGACTCGATGGTGCCCAGCGCTGTCACCGGGGTGCTCGGCCTGCTGACCGTCGGCGGAGCCGCGACCGTGGCCCGCTGGTGGCCGCAGCGGACCGACCTGGTCGGCGGGTTCGCCTGGCTGGCTGTCCCGTTGCTGGCCGTGAGCCTGGGCGCCGGAGCGCCCGGCCCGGTCGGAGCGGCGCACGTGTTCATCTCGGCGCTGGCCGCGGCGATGCTCACCTGCGCGGTCGCGGTCTTCACCGGCCGCCACGTCAACGTCGCGGCGACCGCGGTGACGCTGTGCGCGCTCGGCGGGGTGATCGCCTCCGCCAGGATGTGGCGACCGGTTCCCGCGCAATGGCTGGGCATGTGCACGCTGGTCGTGCTGCTGTTCCTGCTGACCATGGCGCCGACGATCGCACTCTGGTCGGCACGCATCCGGCCGCCGTACTTCGGGTCGGTCACCGGCCGTGACCTCTTCCGTCGCAGCGCGGGCCTTCCGGTCGACGCGGTGTCACCCGTCGAGGAGACGGCCGAGGAAGAGCTGAGCCCGGACACCACGCCCCGGGGCACCCAGATCGCGGCGGCGGCGGTACGCGCCAACAACGTGCTCACCGGAATCTGTGTGGGCGCGAGTATCGCGCTGCCGGCCGCGGTGTGGGCCACGCTGATCCCGGGGCAGCACCGGAGTGGATACGCGGTGGTGTTGGTGGGGTTGTTCGTCCTGATCTTCATCAGCCGTGGCCGGGCGTTCGCCGACAAGCGACAGGCCGTCGCGTTGGTGTGCGGGGCGGCCGCCGCGACGTGCGTCGGCGTGATCAAGTACGCCTGGCACGCACCGGCGGCATCGGCCGACTCGGTGTTGTGGGGCGGGTTGATCCTGGCCGGCTTCGGCGCCGCCGGCCTGGTGGCGGCGCTGCTGGTGCCGATCACCCGCTTCACCCCGCTGGTCCGGATGATCGCCGAATGGCTGGAGATCGCGGCGATCATCGCCGCGCTGCCGCTGGCCGCGTGGATCGGCGGCCTGTTCAACTGGGTGCGCATGCGATGAGGCACGGGTCGATGACGCGGCGGATCTCTGCCCTCACGCTGACCGGTCTGCTGGTCGGTGTGCCGGCCACTCTTCCTGCGGCCCAGGCGATCACGCCGCCCGTGGTCGACCCGGCCCGGGTTCCCGCGGATGGCAAGCCGGGGCCGGAAGCGCCGATGCGCCAAAGCAACATATGCGCGCGCACCATCACCGTCGCCGAGCCGAACGTCGCTGTCACGGCACCCGGCTTCACGCTGCTCAACGTCGCGAAGGCGTGGCAGTACTCGACCGGAAACGGCGTGCCCGTCGCGGTCATCGACACCGGCGTCAACCCGACTCCGCGGCTCCCGGTCGTTCCCGGCGGCGACTACATCATGAGCGGTGACGGGCTGCTGGACTGCGACTCGCACGGAACCGTCGTCGCATCGCTGATTGCTGCTGCGCCGCAAGGTATTCCGATGCCCGCCGCGATGCCGTCCGTGCCGGCCTTCCCGCCGCCGGCCGGCCCACCGCCCGCGATCGCCGCACCACTGCCGCCGGGCGGACCGCCGCCACCGATCGCGCCGCCCGCTCCGCCGTCGCCGGTGACGATCACCGAGACCAAGCCTGCCGCGCCGCCGCCACCGCCGCCGCCCGGTGACGAACCGTCGAACGGGCCGGGCGACCCGACTCCCGGCGCGCCGGACGATCCCGAGGTCCCGGGGCTTCCGCCGGGCGCACCCGACGGGGTCGCCGGCGTGGCGCCGCACGCGCGCATCATCTCCATCCGTCAGTCGTCACGGGCCTACGAGTTGGAGCACCCCGGTGGCGACATGGAAGCCCGCAAGAAGGCGGGCAGCATCGCCACGTTGGGCAGCGCAATCGTGCACGCCGCCAACATGGGCGCCAAGGTGATCAACATCAGCGTCACCGCCTGCGTATCGGCGGCAGACCCGTTGGACCAGAGCGCAATCGGGGCGGCCGTCTGGTACGCGGCGACCGTGAAAGATGCTGTGATCGTCGCGGCCGCCGGCAACGAGGGCGAAGACGAGTGCGCGCAGAACCCCGGATTCGACCCGCTCGACACGGCCGACCCACGGGACTGGCACCAGGTCAAGACCGTGTCGTCGCCGTCGTGGTTCTCCGACTACGTGTTGTCGGTCGGGGCCGTCGACAACACCGGCGCCCCGGTCAGCAAGAGCCTGTCCGGGCCGTGGGTGGCCGCGGCCGCACCCGGGGTCGGGATCATGGGGCTGTCCCCGCAGACCGGCGGACCGGTCAACGCCTACCCGCCGCTGCGCGCCGGTGAGAAGAATCTGCCGTTCTGGGGCACCAGCTTCTCGGCGGCCTATGTCAGCGGGGTGGCCGCGCTGGTCCGGGCCAAGTATCCGGCCCTGACCGCGCATCAAATCATCAACCGGATCTTGCAGACGTCGCACAACCCGCCGCGCGGCGTGGACAACCAGGTCGGTTACGGCGTCGTCGATCCGGTGGCGGCGCTGACGTTCAACGTGCCGCCCGGGGACCGCCTCGCGCCCGGTGCGCAGAGCCGGGTGATCGTTCCGGCCGCGCCACCGCCGCCGCCCGATCACCGCGCCCGGACCGTGGCGATGGTGTTCGCCGGTCTGGTGGCCGCCGCGGTGCTGATCGCATCGCTCGTCGCGCGGGCTCGGCGAGAGCGATGACGGCCGGGATCCGGCTGACGATCGTCGTCAGCATCCTCACCCTCGGCCTCGTCGGCTGGGCGGTGGGCGGATATCCCGGCGCCGCAGTGGGTTTGGTGCTCGGCATCGCGGCCGGGGTAGTGCGCTGGTGGCGGCAGCCGGCCTGGTCGTGGCTGTTGTTGTGGCGTCAGCGCAAACGGGCGATCACGTTCAGCGAGCCCATCACCGTCGCCAACGACCGAGCCGGTGGCGGTGTCCGCTACCAGGACGGCGTCGCAGTGGTGGCCGTGCAGCTGCTGGGCAAGGCGCACCGGCCCACGCTGTTCACCGGTTCGACGGCGACCTACAGCGACAACACCGTCGACGTCGCCGAATTGTTGCCGCTGCTGCACCAGAGTCTCGGCCTGTCGATCGACTCGCTGAGCGTGGTGAGCGTCGGCGCCCGGCGCCGCAGCAGCGGTGACTACCCGCGCGTCTACGACACCTTGATCGGCACGCCGCCGTACGCCGGGCAGCGCGAGACCTGGCTGGTTGTCCGGATCCTGTCGATGCCGAATGCCAGTGCGCTGCAATGGCGTACCTCGGCGGGCACGGCGACACTGGCCGCGGCCCAGCGCATCGCGGCGGCACTGCGCCAGCACGGTATTCGCGCAAAGGTGGCCACCGCGACCGACATCGTCGAGCTGGAACGGCGGCTGGGCTCCTCGGCGCTGAACGCACATCACCAGCGCTGGCGCACCGCGCGCGGTGAAGGCGGCTGGCTGACGTCGTACTGGTATCACCCCGACGAGATCAGCGCCGAGAGCCTGGAGCACGCGTGGTCCCTGCGGGCGGACGGAATCATCCAGAACATCACGGTCTTCGGCGATGGCAGCCTCACCGCCACCGTCACCGTCCGCACAGCGCAGCCACCGACCGCCCCGCCGAGTGTGAACCTCAAGACGCTGCCGGGGGAGCAGGCCCGGGCGATCGCGGCCAACATGTGCGGGCCGATGCCCACGCTGCACGGCCTGCGCCGTGGTGTCCTGACGACGCCGCTGGTCATCCCGATCGGGCCGTCGGGTGTGCTGCTGGGCAAGGTCGACGCCGGTAACCGGTTGACGCTGCCGCTGGACGATCCGGGGGAGTTCAGCCGCGTGCACATCGCCGCGCAGGACGCGCTGGCCAAACGGATCGTGGTGCGCCTGGCCGGCGCCGGCGAGCGGATCACCGTGCACACCCGTGACCAACAGCGATGGGCAAGCGTCCGGATGCCGGACATCGCAGTCGGCCCCCAGGTCCGGCCGATGGCCGGCACCACGGTCAGCGTGGTCGACGGCACGGTCACCCCGGCGCCGCGCCCGAACACCCTGATCTCGATCGGTGAGCCGGGCACGCCGTACCGGGGCTCGGCCGACGTGCTGATCACGCAGATCGGTCCGGCGACCGTGGATGTGACGGCCGCCGGTCAACTGCATACGGTTGAAGTCGAGCTGTTCCGCGCCGAGAATCGCTACATCTCGTCGGAGCCGACGAGTCTGAGGACATCCGAGCTCGAACCGGTGGAGTGAGGGCGGCTTCCCCGGCGGGGACAGACGGAGCAGTGCGGATCTGGAGAGGCAGGAGGAGCGGCGCGTGACCAGTGCGACCACCACGGCAGCCGCCCGCAAGCGGTTCGACCAGGCGATGGACCTCTTCGACCACGACCAGCAGGCCGCTCTGGGACGGTTCCGGGAGGCCACCGAGATCGACCCGTCGATGGCCGATGCCTGGCTGGGACGGATCGCCGCGGGCGACGACGAACTGGCATCCCTGCAGCAGCTGTACGCCTACGGCGCCCGGTTGCACCGCGAGACCAACCGGCTCGGAGTCCGGCTGTCGGCGTCGATCAAGGCCGGACCGTATCTGGCCATCTCGGTGACGGAGTCCTCGCATGCGGGCCTGGCTCTGTCGAGCGCGTTGATCGACGACGGCCAATACGAGAAAGCCGAAGCGCTGCTGAAGGATTCGGCTCTGCTGGACACCTGGGAGAACCACCAGTGGCAGCAGTACGTGCGGGCCTACCTGATGTTCGCCACCCAACGCTGGCCGGACGTGATCTCGGTGGCGGCGACCGTGCTGCCGCCGCAGGCGATCATCATGTCCGCGGTGACCGCTGCCACGAATGCGCTCGCCGCCCACGCGGCCGCGCATCTGGGACAGGCCCGGGTCGCGCTGGACTGGGCCGACCGGGTCGACATGCGCGCCGGCGGTTCGTCCGAGGCGCGCCGCCACCAGTTGACCGACACCGCGGTGACGGCGATCGACCCCAACGAATTCCCATTGATCGCAGCCGATCTCGCGTACGTCCGGGGGATGGCACACCGCCAGCTCGACGAAGAGGACAAGGCCCAGATCTGGCTGTCCAAGGCGACGATCAACGGCGCGCTCATCGCGCCGGCCAAGGAGGCGCTCGGCGACCAGCAGCTGCAATTGGTGGTCACCGATGAGGAGACGATCAACACCCGCAGCAACAAGTGGGACGTCAGCACCGAGCAGTCCGCGTCGGACCGCCGGGCGGAGGAGACCGAGGGGCGTCGCGAGGAGCTGCTCACCGAGGGTCGGGCGCTGCTCAACAACCAGGTGGGGCTCAGCGAAGTCAAACAGGCCGTGGCCGAACTGGAAGACCAGATCGAGGTCCGGGCACTGCGGTTGGCGGCCGGACTGCCGGTGAACAACCAGACCAACCACATGCTGCTGGTGGGGCCGCCCGGTACCGGTAAGACCACGACCGCGGAGGCGCTGGGCAAGATCTACGCCGGGCTGGGCATCGTGCGCCATCCTGAGATCGTCGAGGTGAAACGCGCCGACTTCTGCGGTGAGCACATCGGTGCGTCCGGACCGAAAACCAATGAGCTGATTGCCCGTTCGCTCGGTCGGATCTTGTTCATGGACGAGTTCTACAGCCTGGTGGAGCGTCACCACGACGGCCGGCCGGACATGATCGGCATGGAGGCCGTCAACCAGTTGCTGGTCGCCCTCGAGGTGCACCGCTTCGACTTCTGCTTCATCGGCGCGGGTTACGAGAAGGAAGTCGACGAGTTCCTCACCGTCAACCCCGGTTTGGCGGGCCGGTTCAACCGCAAGCTGCGGTTCGCGTCGTATGCCCCCGACGAGCTGGTCGAGATCGCGGTGCGCTACGGAGAGCCCCGCGCGACGGTCATCGAGCCGGCCGCTCGCGAGGCATTGAACATGGCGTGCAAGACATTACGGGCCTACCTGGCACCGGACGGCACACACGGGATCGACGTCATGCAGAACGGACGCTTCGCCCGAAACGTCGTCGAGCGGGCCGAGCGGCTCCGCGATTCCCGGGTGGCCGCCCAGAACCGCTCCGACCGAGGGTCGGTGACGGTCGAAGACCTCGAGACGTTACGCACCCAGGACGTCGTGGCGGCGGTCACCGATGCGTGCGCGGAAAAGCACGTGCCCGTTCACCTTTGAGCACGCGACGGAATCGGGTCGAACCGAAACACCGCGATGCGGCCGGCCAACGCCTCGAACTCGTCGGGTGTCCCGTCGACCACCATGCCGGACCGCTTCGCGAAACTGACCCCGACCGGCACCTCGCGCGGATAGACCCGAAGTATCGGACGCGACTGTGCCGCAGTCAGTTCCACGATTCTGACGGCGCACGATCGCCGACCCCTACTGAGGATGCCGGTGCCGGAGGCGCGGGCGTTGGCGGCCCAGTCCGCATCGGGATACCCGGCGACCACGTAAAGATAGCCGTCGCGGCTAAACGGTGTCATCGGCGTGCTCCGCGGCTTACCTGACTTGCGACCGGGCACCGTGAGCACCATGGCGGGCCCGGTCGGTATGCCGAGCTTCTGGACGGCCATCATCAGCTTGTTCATTGGTTTGAGGTACCGCGGCGGACGAGGGTCGGACATGCGTTGTCTCCTTGGCTAATTGGTGAAGAGATGACGGTGGTCGGCAACCCATTGCGCGAAGGGCGTCGCCGGTCGGGCAGCGATCTTCTCGACGTCGAAAGTGACCAGAGCCGGCTTGTCAACCGCGTCGGCGAGCATCAGCAGGTACGCGTCAGCGAATTCGGCACCCAGCCCGATGCTGATGAAGCGCTCTCGCACGGCATCAAGCGGGGCTTCGGTGTAACGCAGCCGTCGGCCCAGGACGTCACCGATGACGCCGACCAGTTCGGCGTTGGTGAATGCCTGTGGCCCGGTGAGCGGAATCCGCTGTCCGACGAACTCATCGGTCAGCAGAGCGCGGGCCGCGACAGCGGCGATGTCGTCCTCGGCAATCGGCGCGCTGGAGGCGTCTGGATACGGGCCACCGACAATATCGCCCGCCCTGATCTGTGCCGACCACATGCCGGCGAAGTTCATTGCGAACACTGACGGCCGCAGGCTCACCCACTCCATGCCGGAGTCGATGGAGAGTTGTTCGACTTCTTTGTTCCGGTCGCCGCGAACGCGTGACGGCTGTCGCGTGACGTCGTCGTCGACGTTGATCGCGGACAACGCCACCAACCTGGTGACTCCGCTGCGCCGTGCTGCGGCCACCAGGTCGGCGAGACCGTCGCCAAGCGCCCGGGAGTTCAGAAACACGGCCGATGCCCCGGGCAGCGCGTCGACGGCCGAACGCAGCGTCTCTACGCCGTCCGGAAACCCTGCGGTCTCCGGTATACGGGTGATAGCGCGTACCTGTGCGCCCTCGGCGACGAGCAGCGACACCAGTGGGCGTCCGACGTTGCCGGTCGCGCCGGTCACAACGATGGTCATGGTGGCCTTCCTGTCAGGGTTCTTTCCATCAAGGACGGGCCGCGAAGTGGGAAAGTTACAGCTGCACCTCGTAACTTTTCGCCGACCGAGATCGTCGTGAATACATGACCAACTCCGCTTCGTCACAGATCGCCGAAGTCTGGCTGCATCATCGTCCCTATCTGGTGAACCTGGCCTTCCAGATGCTCGGTGACGTTGGCGACGCCGAAGACGTTGCGCAGGAGGCTTTTCTGCGGCTTTCAGGAACCGACGTCAGCGCGATCGACGATGTCCGCGCCTGGCTGACTGTGGTGGCGGGCCGGTTGTGCCTGGATCAGGTGCGCTCAGCGCGCGCCCGCTACGAGCGACCCGACGACATCGGCGCAGAGGCGGTCACTCTCAACCAGCTCGGACGACTGAATCCGGCGGACCGGGTCACCCTCGACGACGAGGTGCGCATTGCGCTGCTGCAGGTCCTGCGCAGACTGAGTCCGGGCGAGCGGGTCTCGTTCGTCTTGCACGACGTGTTCGGGGTGCCTTTCGACTCGATCGCGGAGACCGTCGGCCGGCCAGTCGGCACCTGCCGGCAGCTCGCTCGGCGGGCGCGGACGAAAATCGCCCTTGCGCAACCGAAGCTGGTCGAGGTGTCGACCGCTGAACATCAGCAGGTCACCGAGAGGTTCATCACCGCGTGTGCGAACGGCGATCTGACGGCGCTAATCGAGGTGCTGGATCCGACTGTGTGGGGCGTCGGCACAGTCCTCGTCGAGCCCATGCCGCCCCCCCAGATCAACCGCGGTCCCCACGATGTCGCGGTCAACCTGCTGCGGTATCTGGGCCCGGGTGTGACGGTGGTCAGCGGCCCGGCCGGTCAGCCTGTGCTGTTGGCCTTTGCGGAGCGACGGCTTTTCGCCGTCATCGTGCTGACCATCGGCGACCACCTGGTGACCAAGATCGAAGCCACCGCCGACCCGCCGGCACGCGGCTAGCGTGACTCGCGCGGGGGCTCCTGCCGAGTGGCGAAATAGCCGGCGACCGCTGCGGAGATCTCCAGAAACGTGCGCCGGGTCTTGCGGGCCAGCTCGCTGCGGACGTCGATGACGCCGCCGGGCCGCAGGTGCGGATCGAAGGGCACTTCGACCACCTTCTGACCGCGCTCGACGAACTGGTGCGCCAGCGCCGATCGGTGCCGCTTGTCCGAATGGCCGTCGGAGTCGTTGAGCACCACCACAGTCCGTCGCAGCAGACTGGTCCGACCGTGCGCCGCCAGCCATTCCATGGTCTGTGCCGCGGCGCCGGCGCCGTCCGCCCACGGCGACGACACCACGATCAGCGCGTCGAGGTCGTTCAGCGCCTCCTGGGTCACCGGAGCATCCATCGTGGATCCGCAGTCGATGATCGCGATCGTGAAGTGACGGTCGAGCCGCGAGGTGGCCTCCCGGTACAGTGCCGGGTCCAGCACCCGCCGCGGCCCTGCGGTCGGCTCGCCGGCAAGCACGTAGAGACCCGCCGAGTTGCTGCCGACCCGGCTGCTCACGTCGGCGAACGAGCGAAGGTTCTGATCCGACGCGATCTCCCAGTACGAGCCGTTGGAACGCGGGTCGATCCGGCTGCCGAGCCGGCCGAAGGCGGTGTCGGCGTCGATCGCGACCACGCGGTCCTGGCGGCGCAGTTCGGCGAAGATGGAGCCGACGCTCGCCGCGACGGTGGTCTTACCGACCCCGCCTTTGCCCAGTACCCCGACCTTGTAGTTGCCGCGCAGCGCCGACCCGATGGCGGCCTCGTACGCGGCGTCCTGCTTCTCGGCGGCTGACGGTCCCGGGTTCACCAACCCGAACGTCGCCTTGAACACGGCGCGGCGCCAGCCGTAAGCCGGGCCGGGCGCGGCGGTCCGCTTGCGGGGCGCGAAGTCGATGTCACTCCACGACGTGCGGTCCGAAGGCCCGGGCGGGCCCGGCCGCGGCGGGCCCGGTGTAGGAGGAGCACCAGGTGGCGGGGGAGCGGGCCGCTGTTGCTGCGGTTGCGGCTGCTGCTGAGGCGCCGCGGGACGCGGCGGCGGGCCGGCCGGTTGATGCGGCGGCGCGGATCGTTGCCGGTCCCGCAGGAAGTCGTCCGATTCGGTCATGAGCTCACACGCTCGGAGGTCCAGTACTCCCGCAGGCTGGCCACCCGGTCGCCGGCCAGTTCGAGGATGGCGACTTCGCGCATCCGCTTGCGGTGACCCTGGACGACGTCGTCGAAGCGGGCTTCCCACTCCGCGATGGCTGTCGTGCCGTCCAGATACAGGTTGAGCAGCTCGGCCTGGATGTTGGCCTGTGCTTCGACGACCTTGGTCTGCCAGTACTCACGAATGCCCGCGTGATCGCGGATGGGCTCGTGTAGCACCCGTTCGTGATAGGTGGCGGTGGGCGTGAACACCGTCAGGATCAGGTCGGGATCCTGGGTGGTCCACGCTCGCATGTAGGTGTCGATGAGCCTGCGGACGTCGTGTTCGGCCAAGCTCATGGATTCATCGTAGGGCGGTCCGCGACGGCGCAGCGCTGCGATCGGCGATTGCGCAGGTCAACGAGGCCAAGCCCGTCGTCGTCGGAAAAAATTTCGGCAACTTTGCCGACTCCTGCGCCGCAGGACCCGACGGGAGCGTCGGGGACCTCCGCGGTGCTGTCCGATCAGCCGTCAAACCCCCGCTGCCTCGCCTTTTGGCGAGCTGCGCCGCCGATCCCGACCCGCTCCGTCGGCCGAAGACCAGTCGCGGCGGTCCGGCGCCTGTCACTACAGCAAACAATGTCGCCCGACAGTTCGCGCGGTCCACACCGCATCCGTCGGGTGCCGGTCGTGGCCGGGCGCCCAAATGCCTTGTGGCGCAGCACGGCCGGGACCGCGGCGGTGTGCAGGCCGTCACAACGAAGCGGCACCGGGGATCCACGGGTTAAGATGGTCCAAGTTGGCATGTCAGGCGGGTTTTGTCATATCGTTTTACGACTTGTCGAAAACCGGTAATCGGGCCCCGTTCAGCGCCGTACGGATACTCCCCAACCGGAATCGTCGTATCCGGCGAGCAGCACATCGACGAGCCACGGGGGTTCAGCCCGCAGCCATCAGGGCGCGGCCCCCAACGGAAAGCGTCGTCAATGCTGCGGCGGAAATCGGTGAAGGAGCAGGTGGGAATGGCGCCCAACCGCGTCGGGCTCTACAACCCCGCATTCGAGCATGACTCGTGCGGGGTGGCCATGGTCGTCGACATGCACGGTCGCCGCACCCGCGACATCGTCGACAAGGCCATCACGGCGCTGGTCAACCTGGAGCACCGCGGCGCCCAGGGTGCCGAACCGCACAGTGGCGACGGCGCCGGCATCCTGATCCAGGTGCCGGACGACTTCTTCCGCCACGTCGTCGACTTCGACCTGCCCGAGGCGGGTAGCTACGCCACCGGCATCGCGTTCCTGCCGCAATCGGCCAAAGACGCCAGCGCTGCGTGCGCATCGGTGGAGAAGATCGTCGAGGCCGAGGGTCTGCAGGTGCTGGGGTGGCGCAACGTGCCCACCGACGATTCCTCGCTGGGCGCGCTGGCCCGCGACGCGATGCCCACCTTCCGGCAGATCTTCATCGCCGGCGCCGAGGGGATGGCGCTGGAGCGCCGCGCCTACGTCATCCGCAAGCGGGCCGAGCACGAGCTGGGCACCAAGGGCCCGGGCCAGGATGGTCCCGGCCGCGAAACCGTCTACTTCCCAAGCCTTTCCGGCCAGACGTTCGTCTACAAGGGCATGCTGACCACCCCGCAGCTCAAGGCGTTCTACCTCGACCTACAGGACCAGCGGCTGACCAGCGCGCTCGGCATCGTGCACTCGCGGTTCTCCACCAACACCTTCCCGTCGTGGCCGCTGGCGCACCCGTTCCGGCGCATCGCGCACAACGGCGAGATCAACACCGTCACTGGCAACGAGAACTGGATGCGGGCCCGCGAGGCGTTGATCGACACCGACGTCTTCGGATCCCGCGACGACGTCGACAAGTTGTTCCCGATCTGCACTCCGGGCGCCTCGGACACCGCGCGCTTCGACGAGGCGTTGGAGCTGCTGCACCTGGGCGGCCGCAGCCTGCCGCACGCCGTGCTGATGATGATCCCGGAGGCGTGGGAGCGGCACCCCTCGATGGACCCCGCTCGTCGGGCGTTCTACGAGTACCACGCGTCGCTGATGGAGCCGTGGGACGGACCGGCGTCGATGACGTTCACCGACGGCACCGTCGTCGGCGCGGTGCTGGACCGCAACGGCCTGCGCCCGTCGCGCATCTGGGTGACCGAGGACGGCCTCGTCGTGATGGCGTCCGAGGCCGGCGTGCTGGACCTCGACCCGGCCAAGGTGGTGCGCCGGATGCGGCTGCAGCCGGGCCGGATGTTCCTGGTCAACATGACCGAGGGCCGCATCGTCTCCGACGAGGAGATCAAGGCCGAGCTGGCCGCCGAGCAGCCCTATCAGGAATGGCTCGACAAGGGCCTGATCCCGCTCGCCGAGTTGCCGCAGGGCAACTACGAACGGATGCTCGAGCACCGGGTTGTGTTGCGGCAGTTGGTCTTCGGCTATACCTACGAAGAGCTCAACCTGCTGGTCGCGCCGATGGCCCGGGTCGGCGCCGAGCCGATCGGCTCGATGGGCACCGACACTCCCGTCGCGGTGCTCTCGCAGCGTCCCCGGATGCTCTACGACTACTTCCAGCAGTTGTTCGCCCAGGTGACCAACCCGCCGCTGGACGCCATCCGCGAAGAGGTGGTCACCAGCATCCAGGGCACGGTCGGGCCGGAGGGTGACCTGCTCAACCCGAATGCGGACTCGTGTCGCCAGATCATCCTGCCGCAGCCGGTGCTGCGTAACCACGAGCTGGCCAAGCTGATCAACCTCGATCCCGACGTCGAGGTGAACGGTCGCCGGCATGGCTTGCGGTCCAAGGTGATTCGCTGTCTGTACCCGGTCGCCGAGAATGGCGCCGGGCTCAAGGCCGCGCTCGACGATGTGCGGCAGCAGACGTCGGCGGCGATCGCCGACGGGGCGCGGATCATCATTCTCTCCGACCGGGAGTCCGACGAGAAGCTGGCGCCGATCCCGTCGCTGCTGGCCGTCTCGGCCGTTCACCACCACCTGGTCCGGGAACGCAGCCGCACCAAGGTCGGCCTGGTCGTCGAGACCGGCGATGCCCGCGAGGTGCACCACATGGCGGCGCTGATCGGATTCGGCGCCGCAGCGATCAACCCCTACATGGCTTTCGAGTCCATCGAGGTCATGCTGGACCGCGGCGACTTCGGCGACCTCGACCGCGAGGCCGTGCTGAACAACTTCATCAAGGCGTCCGGCAAGGGCGTGCTGAAAGTGATGTCCAAGATGGGCATCTCGACGCTGGCGTCCTACACCGGCGCCCAGCTGTTCCAGGCCGTCGGCGTCGACGAGGATGTGCTCGGCGAATACTTCACCGGGTTGACCTGCCCGACCGGCGGAATCAACCTGGCCGACATCGCCGCCGACGTCGCGACCCGGCACTCGCTGGCCTTCTTGAACCGTCCGGACGAGCGGGCCCATCGCGAACTCGAGGTCGGCGGGGATTACCAGTGGCGCCGCGAAGGCGAGTACCACCTGTTCAACCCGGACACCGTGTTCAAGCTCCAGCACGCCACCCGCACCGGGCAGTACAAGATCTTCAAGGAATACAGCCAACTGGTCGACAACCAGAGCGAGCGGATGGCGTCGCTGCGCGGGCTGCTGCAATTCCGTGAGGGGCTGCGCCCACCGGTGCCGCTGGACGAGGTGGAGCCGGCCAGCGAGATCGTCAAGCGCTTCTCGACGGGTGCGATGAGCTACGGCTCGATCTCCGCCGAGGCACACGAGACGCTGGCCATCGCGATGAACCGGCTCGGTGGCCGGTCGAACTCCGGCGAGGGCGGCGAGAGCGTCACCCGCTTCGACCGCGAAACCAACGGCGACTGGCGCCGCAGCGCGATCAAGCAGGTCGCCTCGGCACGCTTCGGGGTCACCTCGCACTACCTGAGCAACTGCTCCGACATCCAGATCAAGATGGCTCAGGGTGCCAAGCCCGGTGAGGGCGGCCAGCTTCCGGCGGGCAAGGTCTACCCGTGGATCGCCGAGGTGCGGCACTCCACCCCGGGCGTGGGCTTGATCTCGCCGCCGCCGCACCACGACATCTACTCCATCGAGGATCTCGCGCAGCTGATCCACGACCTCAAGAACGCCAACCCGCAGGCCCGCATCCACGTGAAGCTGGTCTCGGAGAACGGTGTCGGCACCGTCGCCGCCGGAGTGTCCAAGGCGCACGCGGACGTGGTGCTGATCTCCGGCCACGACGGTGGCACCGGCGCGACCCCGTTGACGTCGATGAAGCACGCCGGGGCGCCGTGGGAGCTCGGTCTGGCCGAGACCCAGCAGACGTTGCTGCTCAACGGATTACGTGACCGGATCGTCGTCCAGGTGGACGGCCAGCTCAAGACCGGCCGCGACGTGATGGTCGCGGCACTGCTCGGCGCCGAGGAATTCGGTTTCGCCACAGCACCTTTGGTGGTGTCGGGCTGCGTGATGATGCGGGTGTGCCACCTGGACACCTGCCCGGTCGGGGTGGCCACCCAGAACCCGGTGTTGCGGGAGCGGTTCAACGGCAAGCCCGAATTCGTGGAGAACTTCTTCCTGTTCATCGCCGAAGAGGTCCGCGAGTACCTGGCGCAGCTCGGCTTCCGCACCGTGAACGAGGCGGTGGGCCAGGTCGGTTCGCTGGACACCACGCTGGCCCGCGCGCACTGGAAGGCGCACAAGCTCGACCTCTCGCCGGTGCTGCACGAGCCGGAATCGGCCTTCATGAACCAGGATCTCTACAACAGCTCCAAGCAGGACCACGGCCTGGACAAGGCACTGGACCAGCAGCTGATCGTGATGAGCCGCGAGGCACTGGACTCGCAGAAGCCGGTGAGCTTCGCCACCACCATCGCCAACGTCAACCGCACGGTCGGCACCATGCTCGGCCACGAGGTGACGAAAGCCTATGGTGGCCAAGGCTTGCCGGACGGCACGATCGACATCACCTTCACCGGGTCGGCCGGCAACAGCTTCGGCGCGTTTCTGCCGAACGGCATCACGCTGCGGGTCTTCGGTGACGCCAACGACTACGTCGGCAAGGGGCTGTCCGGTGGGCGCGTGGTGGTTCGGCCGCCGGAGAATGCGCCGGCGGATTACGTCGCCGAGGACAACATCATCGGCGGCAACGTCATCCTGTTCGGCGCCACCAGCGGGCAGGCCTTCCTGCGCGGTGCGGTCGGCGAGCGGTTCGCGGTGCGCAACTCCGGCGCACACGCAGTGGTCGAAGGCGTCGGCGACCACGGTTGCGAATACATGACCGGCGGCAAGGTGGCGATCCTGGGCAGTACCGGCCGTAACTTCGCGGCGGGCATGTCCGGCGGGATCGCCTACGTCTACGATCCCGAGGACGCTTTGGAAGCCAACCTCAACTCCGAGATGGTCGCACTCGAGAGCCTCGACTCCGAAGACCTCGAATGGCTGCACGGGATGCTGCAGGCCCACATCGACGCGACCGATTCCGCTGTCGGCCAACGTATTCTGGCCGACTGGGACACCGAACAGCAGCGCTTCGCCAAGGTGATGCCGCGCGACTACAAGCGGGTGCTCGAGGCGATCGCCGAGGCCGAGCGCAACGGCACCGATCCCGAAAAAGCGATCATGGCGGCCGCCAGTGCCTGATCCCAAGGGTTTCCTCAAGTACACCCACCGCGAGACGCCCAAGCGCCGGGCGGTGGACCTGCGCCTCAAAGACTGGAACGAGGTCTACGAAGACTTCCCGCACGCCAACCTGCAGACCCAGGCAACCCGTTGCATGGACTGCGGAATCCCGTTCTGCCACAACGGTTGTCCGCTGGGCAACCTGATCCCGGAATGGAACGACCTGGTTCGCACCGACCGGTGGCGGGACGCCATCGAGCGGCTGCACGCGACCAACAACTTCCCCGAGTTCACCGGGCGGCTGTGTCCGGCGCCGTGCGAGTCGTCGTGCGTGCTGGGTATCAACCAGGACGCGGTCACGATCAAGCAGATCGAAGTCGAGATCATCGACAACGCCTTCGAGCAAGGCTGGGTGGTCCCGTTGCCGCCCGACCAGCTCACCGGCAAGAAGGTCGCCGTGGTGGGCTCCGGGCCGGCCGGCCTGGCTGCCGCCCAGCAGCTGACCCGCGCGGGTCACTCGGTGACGGTCTTCGAACGCGCCGACAAGATCGGTGGTCTGCTGCGCTACGGCATCCCCGAATTCAAGATGGAGAAGCGGCACCTGGACCGCCGGCTCGACCAGATGCGGGCCGAGGGAACCGAGTTCCGTGCCGGCGTCGACGTCGGTGTCGACATCAGCGCCGAGGAGTTGAAGTCAGACTTCGACGCGGTGGTGCTGTCCGGCGGGGCGACCGCCTGGCGCGACCTGCCGATCCCCGGCCGCGAGCTCGACGGCATCTATCAGGCCATGGAGTATCTGCCCTGGGGCAACAAGTATGCCGTCGGCGAGTTGGACACCCCGCCGATCACCGCGGAAGGCAAGAAGGTCGTCATCATCGGTGGTGGTGACACCGGCGCCGACTGCCTGGGCACCGCCCACCGGCAACGTGCGGCGAGCATCCACCAGTTCGAGATCATGCCGCGGCCGCCCGAGACCCGTGCGGCATCGACGCCGTGGCCGACCTACGCGATGATGTTCCGGGTGTCGTCCGCCCACGAAGAGGGCGGCGAGCGAGTCTTCTCGGTCAACACCGAGGAGTTCGTCGGCCGCGACGGCCACGTCGCCGCGCTGAAGGTGCACGAAGTGACCCAGCAGGACGGCAAGTTCGTCAAGACCGAGGGCAGCGACTTCGAACTCGAGGCCGATCTGGTGCTGCTCGCGATGGGCTTTGTCGGCCCGGAGCAGAAGGGTCTGCTGACCGACCTGGGTGTCGACCTCACCGAGCGCGGCAACATCGCCCGCGGCAGCAATTTCGAGTCATCGGTGCCGGGGGTTTTCGTAGCCGGCGACTCCGGCCGTGGACAGTCGCTGATCGTGTGGGCGATCGCCGAGGGTCGGGCTGCAGCGGCAGGAGTGGACCGGTTCCTGATGGGCGAGACCGCCCTTCCGGCTCCGATCGGTCCGACGGCGGCGCCGCAACGGTAGTCACATTCGTCACATCAGAAACATTTGATAAATTCTTCGGCGCGTCTTACACTATTTGCCAGCAAATGGGTGTCTACTAGTTCGGCATGGGCGCCGCGGGGTGTGGAGCCTGGTTGAGCTAATCGACCGCAGGAGTATGCAGCGTGTATATGAACCCAGTGACTCGCTCTCGGGTCGGCAGAATTGCCTGGTCATTCTTTCGATACCCGGTTCGGAGCCGAGAATTCCCCGCCAAGCACGAGCGCCTCGTGACGGCCGACGAATTACTCCGCTTCGGTTTCTGACAGCTCGCAGACGGCCCGTCGATAACAGCGGGCGTTTGCTGGTGGTAATCGAGTCGTGACTTTCGGCCCGGTGCCCAAGATCTGACGCCCGGGCGCCGGGTGCCGACCGCGATCCGCCGCGTGACATCACGCCAACCCCTCTCCAACGCTGAGGGCGATTCGGCGTGGGCAAGTCCAAGTGATTTCCAACGGGGCGTTGTTAGCGTGCGCCAGCATTTTCGCGCGGCCGCAGGTTAGCCAGCAGCACGGCCGCGACCTCGCAGAAAGGGCGCCCCATGACCGTTCCACCACAGCCAGGCAACTACCCACCGCCGCCCGAGGGCTACCCCCCGCCGCCGGCCAACTATCCGCCACCGCCGAGCGGTTTCCCATCGGCCGGCGGTTATCCGTCGCCGAGCGGCTACCCGTCAGCCCTGGGCGGCCAGCCCGGGGCCCTGCCCACCGAGGCCTACACACCGTGGCTCACCCGGGTGCTCGCGTTCCTCGTCGATTACGTGCCCTACGCCGTCATTCTGGGGATCGGCTTCGGCATCGAGGCTGCGACGCAGGAAACCGCGTGCATCACCGATACGTCGGAGCTTCAGATCGGAACCGTGTGCGCGACCGGAAACTCCAACTTGGGCGTCGCCGCGGTCGTCATTTCTGCGCTGGTCGCGCTCGTCTTCGTGTTCTGGAATCTGGGCTACAAGCAGGGCACGACAGGCTCGAGCATCGGCAAGTCGGTGATGAAATTCAAGGTCGTCGGTGAAGCGACAGGTCAGCCGCTCGGATTCGGCATGTCCATCGTGCGCCAGTTCGCCCACGCGATCGACGCGGTCATCTGCTACGTCGGCTTCCTGTTCCCGCTGTGGGACGCCAAGCGGCAGACGATCGCCGACAAGCTGGTGAAGTCGGTCTGCCTGCCGATCAGCTAGAACCGGCGAAGACGTGCCGAACACACGTGTCGTCGCCGCGGCAGCACTGGCGGCGCTGGTGCTGGCGGGATGCGCGAGCCCGAAAGTCACCGTCCGCCCGCCGACGTCGGTTGCCACGACGTCCGCGGCCGTGGCTCAGTCGACCGAATCCTCGCCGGCGCCCCCGGCGCCCCCGGCGGACGAGGCGGGTGGCACACGACTGGATGGCGAAGGGTGTCTCGCGGTCACCCAGGCGAATTTGGATCTGACGGCCGCGTCCAATGCTCAGGATGCCCGCACCGCCGCCGACACCTTGGAGAAATACTCGCCATCGCAGTCAGCGCAGGACGCGATTGAGCACTTCGTACAGACCGGGGGAGCCCAGTTCGACGACCCGAGCTACAAGAAGTTCAACGATGCCCTCGATGCATGGGTCCATCAGGTGTGCCCGCGGTGAGTGGGGCCGTTGACGGCTGACTCCGTGGAGTTCCGGTTCAGCTTTGATCGGTGGTATCGCTGGTTGGCGGCACCGCTGAGGCTGAGTCCGAAACGCGCCGCGATTCGTCTGGGAGACAACGACCTACACATCAGATTGGGCTGGGCGTTCGAGGCGGACATCCCGCTGACCTCGATCGCCGCCATCCGTCGTGGCCAGCGAGTCATCGACGGATGGGGTGCGCGCGGGCGTCAAGGCGTCTGGGTGGTCAACGGCTCGGCGAACGACATCGTGGAGATCGCGATCGATCCGCCATTCCAGGCCCGCGCGGCTCGGCGTCGAGTCGAGGTGCGCCTGCTGCGGATCAGCGTGTCCGGACCCGATTCCCTGATCGACGCCGTGCGTGCACGACGCGGACTCAGCTGATCAGCCCGGAGTCGCGGATCACCTCGGCCAGCGGCTCCAGCACGGCCGGGTCGTGCGGCGGCGGGATGTACACGATGCCCAGATCGAGCCCCTCCGCGGCCAGTCCGGCGGCGTCCTCGATGACCTTTGCGTAGTCGAGGTCAGCCTCCAATCGCAGGTGCGCCGACGTCATGATCTCGGTCGGGTCGCGCCCGATGTCGGCGCAGTGCGATGCCAGCACGCTGCGCTTGTGGGCGAACTCTTGCGGCGTGCCGCCCACGAAATTCCAGTGCTGGGCGTATTTGGCCGTGATCCGCAGGGTCCGCTTTTCGCCACTGCCGCCGATGCAGATCGGCGGATGTGGCCGCTGTGGGCCCTTGGGCTCGTTGCGGGCATCCTTGAATTGATAGAACGTCCCGTCGAAGTTGGTGGTGTCCTTGCTGAGCAGGCTGGTCAGCACTTCGCAGGCCTCTTCGAACCGGTCGAAGCGCTCCTTGAGGCTGCCCAGCTCGATGCCATAGGCGCCGGACTCCTCCTCGTTCCACCCGGCGCCGATACCCAGTTCGAGTCGACCGTTGGAGATGATGTCAAGGGCGGCAACCATATTGGCCAACACCGCGGGGTGACGGTAGTGGATCCCGGTGACCAGGGTGCCCAGCCGCAGCCGGGTGGTGGCCTGGGCCAGCGCGGTGAGCGTGGTCCAACCTTCTAGACATGGCCCGGTACTGTCGCTGAAGATCGGGTAGAAGTGGTCGAAGGTCCAGCCGGACTCGAAGACGTCGATGTCGTCGGCGGCTTTCCAGACGGCCGACATCCGGTCCCAGGTGGTGTTTTGGGGTGACGTTTTGAACGCAAATCGCATGAGCCCGACGGTAGTCCAGGTCGGCCAGGAGTGCCCGCGTCGGTACGCCGACGTCGTCGCACTGCCGATCGACGTCAAGATCACCCTGCTGTCCGCCGGGCTGATCTTCCTGCTCGCCTTGATACTCGGTGTCTGGAAATACCGGCAGGTGCTGATCTCCGAGAACCACCGCGCGCACCCGTACGTCGACATCGCCCACCGCGCGGCGCTGCTGTACTCGTTCGCCGCTCTGCTGGTCGCGGAGTTCGTCCACCTCAGCGTCTGGCCGACCTGGGTCAACCTGACCGCGGCGATGGTCCTGGTGTTCTTCTTCGTCGTCGCGATCCTGACCTACATCCTGCATGGCTGGAAGCAGGACACCGACAACCAGTTCGCCAACCCCGATCGGGCGATGCGGCTCGGCATGGTGGCACTCGTAATCGGCGAGGTCGGTGGTTTCGGGGTGCTGCTGGCCGGATTCATCGCCGGTCAGTTCTGACCGGTAGGAGCACACTGGAGCCATGGATCCGGTAGCCGCTCTGCGACAGATCGCCTACTTCAAAGACCGCGCGCGGGAAGACACCCGGCGGGTGATGGCCTACCGCAACGCCGCCGACATCGTCGAGAGCCTGGACGAGTCGGAGCGGGAGCGGCACGGCCAGGCCAACAGCTGGCAGTCGTTGCCCGGGATCGGCCCGAAAACCGCCAAGGTGATCGCCCAGGCCTGGTCCGGTCGCGAGCCGGACGCTCTGGTCGAATTACGCGCAGCGGCTGAGGATCTCGGCGGAGGGGAGATACGCGCCGCGTTGCGCGGCGACCTGCATCTGCACTCGAACTGGTCGGACGGCTCGGCGAACATCGACGAGATGATGGCCACCGCCAAGGCGCTGGGGCACGAGTACTGCGCGCTGACCGACCACTCGCCGCGGTTGACCATCGCAAACGGACTCTCGCCCGAGCGGCTGCGCAAGCAGCTCGACGTCATCGACGGCCTGCGGGATCAATTCGCGCCCATGCGGATTCTGACCGGGATCGAGGTCGACATACTCGATGACGGCAGCCTGGACCAGGAGCCGGAGCTGTTGGAACGTCTCGACATCGTGGTGGCCAGCGTGCACTCCAAGCTGTCGATGGGCGCCCCGGCGATGACGCGACGGATGGTCGCCGCCGTCAGCAACCCGCATGCCGATGTGTTGGGGCACTGCACCGGTCGGCTGGTCGCGGGGAACCGCGGTATCCGCAACGAGTCGAGTTTCGACGCCGAAGCGGTGTTCACCGCCTGCCTCGAGCATGGCACCGCCGTCGAGATCAACTCGCGGCCCGAGCGCCGCGATCCGCCGACCCGGCTGCTGAACCTGGCGCTGGAGATCGGCTGCGACTTCAGCATCGACACCGACGCGCACGCGCCGGGCCAACTCGACTTCCTCGGCTACGGCGCGCAGCGCGCGCTGGACGCCGGCGTTCCGGTTGATCGGATCGTCAACACCTGGCCGGTGGACAAACTGCTGGCCCGGACGCGCCAGAATTAGCGGCCCGCTGGACTCGCTCGCTGCTTTACGGTTGGGCTATGGCCCGCCCATCGGTCGCTATCGCGTTGGCGCTGAGCGTTATTGCCGTGCCACCGGCGGCCGCCGATCCGGATCCGCTGCCGGACCTGAGTGGCTTCACCGTGGCCCGGCCGGAGGACTTCGGCAAGTACTACAACTACCCGACGACCTATGGAGTCAATTTCGTGACGCCGGGCGGTTACCGGTGCCGGATCACCTATACCTGGAAGGCGAACCCCAACGTCAAAGACGCCCATTGCTGGGGCGATCTACCGGGGACGGCATCGAACGCGGTCTTCGTCAGGCTGGGGATGGACGCCGACCCGGCGAGGTTTGCCGATGTGGATCTCACCGAGATGGAGAACTACTCCCCGCCTCCGCCGCATGTTCACCCGGAGCGGACCGTCGACCCGGACTCGTACACGCTGCTGCCGGCGGGCAGCAAGCTCACCTTTTCCGGCTCGGCCACCTGCGCGGCGGCCGACGCGATGACCGTCTGCGTGCTGGGTGAGCATGGCTTTGTCCTCAAACCCGGTGGCAGCCAAGCATTTTGAGGCCAAGACGGCCAACACATCAGTCCGGCAGATGCGGCACCTCGATGCCCGCGTCGCGGCCGACCAGCACGCCCCGGGTGAGCGCGGCCTTGCCGTAGCGGCGCCGCACATCGTCGATCGTCGCGTCGACGATGCCGGGCTCCGCCCCGGTGGTGAACGGCAGTACCAGCTGCTCGGCGCCGTCGCGATCGATCTCCGAGACCGCGAAACCGACCAGGGTGAGCCCCTTTTCGGCGATCAGCGGCGCGGCGGCCGCGACCAACTGTCGCGCTACGCCTAGCAGAGCGTCCGTCGAGCAGGTCGCCCGCGGCAGGGTGCGCGAGCGGGTGGCCCGCCCGAAGTCGTTGAACCGCAGCCGTAATGTGACGGTCCGGCCGGTCCGGCTCGACGCCCGCATCCGGCCGGCGATCCTATCGATCAAGCCGATCACCACGGCGTCCACCTCCGCCGCCGACATGTTGTTACCCGCGCGGCCCAGCGCCCGCTGCGCCCCGACCGACCGTCGCCGCACCCCGGTCACCACCCGCCGACGGTCGATGTTGTGGGACAGCGCGAACAGCTGGCGGCCCATGGCCGGGCCCACCATCGAGGCCAGCATGGACTCGCTCAGTTCGGCCACGTCGGAGACCCGCTCGATGCCGTGTGCCCGCAGCTTGTCGGCGGTGACCGCACCGACGCCCCACAACCGGCGCACCGGCAGCGGGTGCAGGAAGGCGAGCTCACGGCCGGGCGGGACCAGCAGCAGGCCATCGGGCTTCGCCTCCTGGCTGGCGACCTTGGCCAGGAACTTCGTCCTCGCGATACCGACCGTGATCGGCAGCCCGACCCGATCGCGGACCTGCTCGCGCAGCCGGGATGCGATCTGCACCGGCGTGCCCGCGACCCGCTTCAAGCCGCCGACATCCAGGAACGCCTCGTCGACCGAGATGGCCTCGACCAGGGGGGAGGTGTCCCGGAAGACCTCGAACACCGCGTCGCTGGCCTGGCTGTACGCCGACATCCGGGGTGGAACCACTGCGGCCTGCGGGCACAACCGCCGGGCCTGGGTGCCGCCCATCGCGGTCCGCACCCCGTAGGCCTTGGCCTCGTAGCTGGCGGCCAGCACCACGCCGCCGCCGACGATCACCGGTCGGCCGCGCAGGCCCGGGTCGTCGCGCTGCTCGACGGATGCGTAGAACGAGTCGAGGTCCGCGTGCAGAATGGTGGCTTCACCGCCGGAAACGCGCACGAACATATGTTCGCATCCACTGCCGACGAGTGCTAGGCCTGTTCGCCGTAAATGCTGGACATCCAGATGTGCACGAGGGTCTCGAGCAGCCGTTCCCTGGGTACCGAGGGGCTGTCGTCGGCGAAGGAGGTCAGCATCAGCTTCTCGTTGAGCAGGTTCAGTGCGGCCGACAGTTCCTCGGCCGGCAGCGTCACCGGCGCCGCGCCGCGAGCGCGCTCGGTCTCGATCACCACCGCGATGTGGCCGACCCATTTCTCCATGAACCGCGACCACAGCTTGCGAACGTCGGCGTTGGTACGCGCGGAGTCGGCGGCCAACGAGACGGCGCGGTGCGAGCCGAAGGTCTCGACGAACACGTTGATGCCGATCCGCCACAACGCTCTCAGGTCGGCCGGGGGATTGGCAACCATGCTCTCCAGGGCGGAGTCCGCCTCGACGATGACCCGCTCGAACAGCGTCAGCAGCACCGCGTCTTTCGACGGGTAATAGAAGTAGAACGTGGGCCGGGAGATGCCGGCGCCCTTGGCCAGGTCGTCGACCGAGATGTCGGCCAGTTGGCGGCGTTCGAGCAGCCGCTCGGCGGTGGTCAGGATCGCGAGCTCGCGGTCGTCGCCCGACGGGCGCGCCGAACGCCGCCCCCGCTGGGTGGGTTTGGAGCCGACGGTCGCCACCCGCGTTACTTTACACGGTGTTGAGTGAATCAACAGGGTGTTGACTGACTCGACACGGCGTTGATAGCGTGTCGGCCATGACTGAACATCTCGATGTTGTGATCGTCGGCGCCGGCATCTCCGGCATCAGCGCGGCCTGGCACCTGCAGGACCGCTGCCCGTCCAAGAGCTACGCGATTCTGGAGCGCCGCGCCGACCTCGGCGGCACCTGGGACCTGTTCAAGTACCCCGGCATTCGCTCCGACTCCGACATGTTCACCCTCGGCTTCCGGTTCAAGCCGTGGGAGTCGACGACGTCGATCGCCGACGGCGCCTCGATCAAGAACTACATCCGGGAAGCCGCCACCGAGAACGGCATCGACAACCACATCCGTTACCGCCAGAAGGTGATCGCCGCCGACTGGTCGGACGCCGACAACCGCTGGCACCTGACCATCGAGAACGACGGGCAGCAGGACGAACTCACCTGTTCGTTCCTGTTCGCCTGCAGCGGCTACTACAACTACGACGAGGGTTATCTGCCCAAGTTCGAGGGCTACGACGACTTCGAAGGCACCACGATCCACCCGCAGCACTGGCCGGAGGACCTGGACTACACCGGGAAGAAAATCGTCGTCATCGGCTCGGGCGCCACCTCGATCACGCTGATTCCGTCGCTGGTCAAGACAGGTGCAGGTCACGTAACAATGCTGCAGCGGTCGCCCAGCTACATCGGGTCGCTGCCGTTGAAGGACCCGTTCGCCGAGGGCGCGCAGAAGCTGTTGCCGGCCCGCGCGGCCAATGTCGCGACCCGGTGGCGATGGATCGCGTTCAGCACCTTCCAATACCAGCTCGCCCGCAAGTTCCCGAAGTCCATGCGGAAGACGCTCCTGACGATGGCCAAGCGCTACCTGCCGGAGGGCTACGACGTCGAGAAGCACTTCGGGCCCAGCTACAACCCGTGGGACCAGCGGCTGTGCCTGGCGCCCGGCGGCGACCTGTTCAAGACCATCCGTAAGGGTCAGGCCGACGTCGTCACCGACACCATCGACCGGTTCACCAAGACGGGGATCAAGCTGGGTTCCGGCCAGGAACTCGACGCCGACATCATCATCACCGCAACGGGTTTGAACCTGCAGCTGTTCGGCGGCGCCGAGATCCGGCGCAACGGCGAGGCGGTCGACCTCAACGACACGATGGCGTTCAAGGGCATGATGCTGACCGGCCTGCCCAACATGGCGTTCACCATCGGCTACACCAACGCGTCCTGGACTCTGAAGGCCGACCTGGTGTCCGAGTTCGTCTGCCGCGTGATCAATTACATGGACGAGAAGCACTTCGACACCGTGGTGCCGCAGCACCCGGGCAATGCGGTCGACGAGCGTCCGTTGATGGACTTCACCCCCGGCTACGTGCTGCGCGCCCTGGATTACCTGCCCAAGGCCGGTCACGTCTCACCGTGGCGGCTCAAGCAGAACTACTTCATGGACCTGCAGCTGATTCGCCGCGGAAAGGTCGACGACGAGGCGCTGAGCTTCGCCAAAAAGCCTGCGGCGCTGACGGTCTAGTCAGGGTCGGCGGCGACGACGACGATGCCGTCGTCGTCGCTGTAGGCGATGTCGCCGGGGACGAACTCCACCCCGCCGAGGTCCACCGTCACATCGCGGGTGCCGGCTCCGGTCTTGGTGCTCTTACGGGGATTGGTGCCCAGCGCTTTGATGCCGAGTTCGATGCCACGCAGCGTGGCGGCGTCGCGTACCGCGCCGTTGACGATCACGCCGGCCCACCCGTTGCTGCGGGCCAGATCGGCGATCAGATCGCCGATCAGCGCGGTGTGCAGCGACCCGCCTCCGTCGATCACCAGCACCCCACCGTCACCCGGCTCCGACAGCACCGACTTGAGCAGCGCGTTGTCCTGGTGGCAGCGCACGGTGCTGATCGGTCCGGCGAATTCGGTGTGCGCACCGAACTGACGGAACTGGATATCGCAGCTGCGGACCTCGGGTCCGATGTCGTCGACGAGGTCGGCCGTCGGCCGGAATAACGAAGTCACCGGGCCATGCTAAACATCGTCACTCGTCCTGTTGACGCAGATGCCGCACCAGGAGGACCGCCAGCACGCTGATCGCGATGGCCACCGCGAACGGAAGCGGCGATCGTCCCGCCGATTCGGTCGCGGGCCGAGCGGGCAGTGGATTACGAGCCGCTTCAACCGTCGATTTCGCTTGTGCCGCAACGTCTTTGGCGGCGGCAGCAAGCTGGCCGTTGGATTCCGGAGCCGCCGGCGCCAGCTTCTTCGCGGTGGCCTTCTTCGCCGGCGCTTTCTTGGCAGCGGCTTTCTTGGCGGGCGCCTTCTTCGCGACCGCCTTTTTGGCCGCCTGCTTTTTGGCCGCCTTCTCCGGTGTGGTTTTCTTCGCGGTGGCCTTCTTCGCCGGTGCCTTCTTCGCCGGTACGTCGGCGCCGTGCGAAGTCGACGCCGCGTCCGCCGGCGGCTGGGGTGGCGGCGTGGTCAGGGGAGGTTCAGGCGCGGAGTCGGGCGTCTCGTGCGGTCGATCCTGCGGGTCTGCCATCCGGAAGGCTCCTTTGCCGTTTCTCGTTGCGTACAGCGGAAAGGTCGAATCCATCATGCCAGTGCCGCGATGTCGGCCCGGCTGACGATGATTTCAGCCGGTCAGGGTCTATTTCGCATGGCCCACAGGGCGCCGCCGCCGACCAGGATCACCGCGCCCAGGACGAACGGCCAGATCGGAAGGTCGTCCGGCGAAGTGTTCGAACCCTGGGCCGATCGTCCGGGGGTGCCTGATCCGGCCGCTGTCAGGCGGAACGACCACGACCCGGCGACCACGTGCCCGTCCGCCGAGGTCACCCGGTAGTTGACCGTGTAGGTGCCGACCGGCCCGAGCGGGCGCACGCCGATGCTGACGACGGTGCCGTGCACACTCGGCTCGCCGGTGGTCCAGAGGTTGCCGTCCGGGCCGACCACCGTCATCGCCGCGAAGGTGGTTTGCAGGTCCTCGTTGAAGGTCGCGCGGACCCGGACCGGGCCGGTGCTCAACGCGGCGTTGTCCGCCGGATCGGCTGACACCCGGGCGGCGTGTGCGCCGGCCGCCCCCGCCGTCAGCGCGGTGGTGAACGCGAACGCTGCCAGCATCAGGGCCACCACACCCAGGCGGGCCCGGCGGATCACGGTCGTCGCACGATCAGCGCGAGACCCACACCCAGAGCGCCGACCAGCAAAGCGGCGCCGGCCAGGATCCGGCTGGTGTTGTCGACGACCTTGCGTGGCTGCGGCGCCGGCGGGCCGGCCGAGGCGGTCGGCGCGGCGGACGTGGGCGCTGCCGGATGGTGGGCGGGCTTCTGCGGTGAGCCCGCGACCAGGTTCAGCGTCGGAGCGGGGTGCTCGGGTTCGGCGCCGCCGGAGCCCGGCGACTGATCCCACTTCACCACCGCGCCGTCGGCGTAGGTCTGCGTGGTCGGGAAGCTCACCGAGTCGGTGTCGGGGAGTTTCAGCGCGATCCGGAACACGTCGAACTGGTCGGCCGGGATGCCGCCGTTGGGCGCCGAAGTCCAGGTGACCGAACGGACCTTGTCGCCGTCGCGGTCGATGGTGGCGGCCCACCCGGGCTTGGTCTCGGTGCGCACCGCGGCGCCATTGGGCACGTCGACCGTCAGCGCGGTGGTGGCCGCCCCGGTCGTCGATTCGTTGGGCACCTGAAAACTGATCGTCGCGTAACCCCCGCGGACAGCGTCGTCGCTGCTGGCCTGCACGTGCGCCGACGCCGTGGTGATCGCGGCAGCCGGTCCGAGATAGAGCACCGACGCCGCGGCGATTCCGATCAGGCTGCGTCGAATGATCTTGCGGTGAGCGGTCATTGGATAGCAGTTCCTGTCTGGACGGGCCGGAGCGTCAGGTCAATCCGAGGCGAGCCAACAAGTCGGCGTCGATGTCGTCGAGCTGTGTGGAGATCGCCGCGTGCGCGCCCCGCCGCCGCGCGGTCGGCATGTTCTCCGCGGCGGTGACGGCCGCGGCCAGATCGGCGAGCCGCTCGGAGATGGCGGCGACGAACTGCTTGGTCTCGAGGTCCTTGGGCTTGTTGTCCTGCACGGTCCGCAGCGATTGCTCGGCGCCGGCGATACGAGCCGACAATCGGCCGCCGCTTCCGGAGAACTGGCCGATCTGGGCCAGTGGCACACCGAGTTGGTCGGCCCGGCGCTGGTCGATCAGCCCCCGCGCCGCGATCGCCAGCCGGTAGGCGACCGGCACGATGATCGGTGCGAGCAGCCGCGACACCGTCAGCAGCCGCCGGATGCGGGTGGGGGAGAGCAGCGCTCCTTCGCGCACGGCCTTCAAGTTGGCCTCGGCGACCTTCAGCGCGGTCTGGTCGCTGTTGCGCTGGGCCTTCAACTTGTCGCGGAGCGCTTTGGTCTCGGCGCGGTGCTCGGCCTTGAACCGGCGTACCTCGTTCTTCGCCGAGAGCTTGGCCTCGAGCTTCGCCTTGGCCTTGATCGCACGCGCCTCGGCGCGGCGGGTGGCGCGGGTCTTCCGCTTACCGAACAGGCTCATTCGCGCGTTGCCTCCCCGGAATCTCGTCGGTTATCGCGGTGCCTGTGCGGCATCGATGCGCCAACCCTATCCATGCGGGGCGAGCCGATCGCCGTCAGGCGTCCAGGTGCTCCTTGCGGCGCAGCTCGTCGACGCGGTGGACGACATCCTCTTTGGACTCCGGGGACAGCTCGCTGGCGCGCAACGCGATGCGTCGAACCCCCTCGTCACGCATCACCAGCAACCACGACAGCTCCCGTTCGAGCTTCTCGTAGTACTCGTCGTCGGTGAAGTACGCGGGTTTGATCCGGAAGAAGTTCGCCAGGGCGGCCATGGTGGTCGACGACGGGTTGGTCCGATTGCCGGACCGTAGCTGCGACAGATAAGGAGCCGACATCGTCACTCCTTCCGACTTGAGCGCCGCGATGACCTCGGCCGAGGTATGCGGTCCTCGTCCGGGCGGGTAAACCGTGTCGAACAGGCGGTTCAGACGGGCGGAAAACGTCGTGCTCATTCGAAATGACCTCCACCGGGATTGGTAGACCGCATAGCTTGCGTCAAAGTATTTGCTGACCATCGTAGCCAGAGTTCTCGCCGCAACCAAGTACGAAACATCGCGTTGAATTGACGCCCATGCTATTTCTTGACACCAGCGCCGCAAGCGTCACAACTTCAAGGCGTTGTACAGCGGATACACATGATATTTTAAGGGTTTTGTGTGAAGTTTCATCGCTTTGAGGACTATTGATGGCAATTCGCCGTCGGCCGGGCGGGCCCTCGGCAACGTGTTCGGAGTCTGGCTGAAATGCAAACCGGCTTTGCTGTAGAGCGGGCCATCGTCGACTCCGGGCCGGTTTTCCGGGCCTGTTCCAGAACCGGCATCAGGCCCGGGTTGGACGCCTCGTCCGAATCGTCGGTCAATCTGTGTGAGCAGCCAGAAGGCGCGGACATACCGGCCGCCATGCTCGCGTGGTCGCCGAAACGGTCAGGCGGCGAGCAGCATCGCCAAAATAGCTGTGTCCGGGTGGCTGATCGGGTCGACGCCGACGCGGCTGACCATCGACGTGATCGTGCCGTCGGCTTCCGCCTCGACCCAGGCCGCCCGGTGCTCCAATCCGAGATACGGCAAACCGGGCAACAACACACAGCCCGACGCCGCGCCGTTGCACTCCGGCAGTGACGGCGTCGTCTCCGAGGGCGGATGCAGCATCAGCAGCGCGGGCGGTTGATGGTCGGCGAAGTATCCGGGCTGGATCGCGCGCTCGCCGACCACCGGTCCTTCGGCCAGGACCAATCCGACGGTGCCCGGCGCCGGCGTGTCGGGGAGTTCCTCGCGGACACCGAAAACCGTTGTGGTGTGCAGTAATCCGGGAAGCGATGCCACCCTGACCGCCACCATCAACAGCTGCGCCCATTCTTTGGTCGAGTCGGGCCATCGGCCAGAGATCACAAAGCCTTTGAGCGCGCCACGGGAATGGAAGGGGGCCACCTCGATGGCCCGGCCGGAACCAGTTTCCAATTCGCCCTCCGCCACAGTCGATTCGGGTATCCGCGATACGCCGGTGGGTCGATCCGATCAGCATGCGGCAGCGCGGCAACGCCCGCAAGCGGACACGGTCGATCGACGCCGAGGAAGTCCGAAAAACCTGGCCAAAAGCATTCGGGACGCCGCGCACAGTGGCGCGACGCCCCGAATGGGAGGTGGTGACGGGTCAGGCGGAAATCAGTCCCTTGGCCTGCGAGGTGGCAGCCGCGTAGCGCTTCTGCACCTCTTCCCAGTTGATGACGTTCCAGAACGCCTTGGTGTAGTCGGCTTTGACGTTCTTGTAGTCCAGGTAGAAGGCGTGCTCCCACATGTCGAGCAGCAGGATCGGCACCACGCCCAGCGGGAAGTTGGTCTGGTGGTCGTAGACCTGGAAGGTCAGCAGCTTGTCGCCGAGGCTGTCGTAGGCCAGCACTGCCCAGCCCGACCCCTGGATTCCGTTGGCCACTGCGCTGAACTGTGCGCGGAACTTGTCGAACGACCCGAACGCGTCGTCGATGGCCGCGGCCAGATCACCGGTCGGCTTGTCACCACCGTTGGGCGACAGGATCTTCCACCACACGACGTGGTTGACGTGCCCGGCCAGGTTGAACGCCAGGTTCTTCTCGTTGAGCAGGATCGACGAGTGGTCGTCCTTCGACCGGGCCTCTTCCAGCTTGGCGACGGCGTCGTTGGCACCCTTGACGTAGGTGGCGTGGTGCTTGTCGTGGTGAAGCTCGTTGATCGCACCCGAGATATGGGGTTCCAGGGCTCCGTAGTCCCAGTCCAAATCGGGCAAGGTGTAATCAGACACGCGGTTCCTTCCTGGTGGTGATCGTTTCCGATCTACTCTGACGGGCCGCTCTGAGGCTGTTGACGGCGGGTCGGCTTTGTCCCAACCCACCCTGCTTCATCGTCGTGAACGCCGCAAGAACGGGTGCTCGGCGGAGTACCCGGCAGCTTGACTTCAGAACCAGATGATGACGGCAAGCACCGCCAGCAAAACCAGAGCGATCAGGCCGGCGCGCAGCCCGGCGAGCAGATACGAGCGATTGCACGTCGACGATGTCACGTACCAGTGCGACGACGACCGCGCCGATTGGGGTCCAAACGGTTGCGTCGTCATCGGGTGGCTCCGGCCTGCTCGTCCAACTATTTCCCCCGTGAGATGAGTCACAAAAGGTCTCGGTGATCGCGATCATATCCTCTTCTGTACCGCCTGGAAAATTGCGCCGCGCAAGACCCGCTGACCAGCGAGTTTTTGCTGACGTTGTTGTTGTTCGCGTGCCAAATAGCAAATTTGGCCGCTCGCAGCGACGACAGCGACACGGCTCGCGGCGGTGTGACATGCCCCATACCTCGGCGCTGCGGAACTCCGTGAGGTTGGCTAAGAATTCGCTGAGTGCTCGTCGGACCTGTCGATCACGAACCGGTTACGGCCCTCGGTTATCCACAATCGATGGGCTGGGTCGGGCGCGCGAACGTGCGCCGATGCCGCAAACGCCGCTCGGGGTGCCTGTGGATAAACCTGTGGAAACTGTGGATACCTCGTTTTAGCTGAACGGCGGGCGTCGCGTTGTTCTGCTGCGCGTGCCAAGATCGACACCGTGAGTTCAGAACCGTCTGTCGCACAAACCGCCGTCGCCGATCTGCCCGCCGAATTCGGACCGTCCGCGCTGTTGCTGGATGTCCGCGAGGACGATGAGTGGAATCGCGGACACGCGGCAGCCGCGCAACACATTCCGATGGGTGAGGTGCCGGGTCGGCTCAACGAGATCGACCGGTCCGCCACCCTGTATGTGATCTGCAAGGCCGGTGGCCGCTCCGCGAAGGTCGCCGATTTCCTGGCCCGCGACGGGTTCGAGCCGATCAACGTCGAGGGCGGCATGCTGGCCTGGGCCGCGGCCGGGCGCCCGGTTGTGACCAACGACGGCAGTCCGGGAAGTATCTGAGCTGACGCGTCAGCCGTCGTCGCTTCGATACTCTGAACCCATGATCCGCGGTGACGACGCTGCAGAGCGCAGCGATGCGGAGGAGCAGCGCCGATGATCCGCGGTGACGACGCTGCAGAGCGCAGCGATGCGGAGGAGCAGCGCCGATGATCCAAGTGTGCTCACAGTGCGGCACACGCTGGAATGTGCGCGACAAGCAGCGGTCGTGGTGCCCACGCTGTAACGGAACGCTGTTGGCGCCGGCCGCCACCGAACCGGGCCCACCGACCGGTGCCCCCGCCGGCTGGAACGCCGGCCCGCGGCCCGCGTCTCGGCTGCCACCGGGATACCGGTGGATCGCCGTGCGGCCCGGGCCACCCCCTCCGCCGCGCCGGCCACGTCGACCGCTCGGGCCGACTCCGCGCTACCTCGCGATTCCGCGCTGGGGCCTGCACGACCACTTTGATCAGGACAGCGGGCCGGGCCGCGAGCAGCGGCAGGCGCCGCCCACCGACCGCGTCCGCAGCGCGTTCCTGGTGTCGGCGGTGGCCCTGGGCGTGGCCGCCCTGGTGCACGTGCTGCGCTACCTGCTGCTGGTGATCAACCGCAATACGCTGCTGAACTGGGTGGTCGCCGATGCGGCCGCGCTGTTCAGCGTGCTGGCGAGTCTGGCCGCCGCCGCGGCGGTTATGACGACCGCGTTCCTGCTGACCCGCTGGCTGATCGCCCGCCGCGCGGCGGCGTTCGAACATGCCGGCCTGCCGGAGTCCCGCAGCCGGCGGGCGCTGTGGGCAGGCACGCTGCTGCCGCCGTTCGCAGCGATGGCGCTGGCGATCATCTTCGCCGTCGTCGCGGCCACCACGGAGCACCTGGCCAGCTGGGCGCTGATGGCGGCCTGCCTGGCATTCTGCTGCCTGCCGCTGCTCGGGTCGGTGTGGGCGCTGGTGTACGTCATCGAGCTGGCCAAGACCGAAGGCCACTACAGCCAGCTGCGCCCGGTGATCTGGAGCTGGTGGCTGATATGGCTGGTCAGCACCCTGACGTCGGTGTTCGCCTCGATCACCAGCGGGGCGCCGGACGCCCAGGGGATCGCCAACAACACGGTGGCGATGATCGTGGCGTACCTCATCGCGCTGGCGGCGACGTTGGTGACGGTGAAGCTCTACGAAAGCTTCGAGCGCAAACCCGTCGAGCGGCCCGCCCATCGCTGGGTCGTGGTCGGTGACGACGGAGAGGACTATCCGGTGGGCGGCACGGAATCTGCTGCAGCGGTTGAGTTGCCGGGTGAAGAACCGGCAGCATAGGGAGATGACGTTCGCCGAGGAAGTAGTCTCTCGGCACCCGTTCGTAGTGGCCCACCGCGGCGCCTCGGCGTCTCGCCCCGAGCACACGCTGGCCGCCTACGACCTCGCGCTGAGGGAAGGCGCCGACGGCGTCGAGTGCGACGTCCGGCTCACCCGCGACGGCCATCTGGTCTGCGTCCACGATCGCAAGCTGGACCGGACGTCCACCGGCGCGGGCCTGGTCAGCATGATGACGCTGGCTCAGCTGCGTGAGCTGGAGTTCGGCTCCTGGCACGGCAGTTGGCGTGCCGACGGGACCCACGGCGACACCGGTCTGCTGACCCTGGACGCGCTCGTCTCGTTGGTGCTGGACTGGAAACGGCCGGTGAAGATCTTCATCGAGACCAAGCACCCCGTTCGGTACGGCGCACTGGTGGAGAGCAAAGTGCTGGCGCTGCTGCACCGCTACGGCATTGCCGCACCGGCGTCTGCCGATCTGTCCCGCGCGGTGGTGATGTCGTTCTCCGCCTCCGCGCTGTGGCGGGTCCGGCGGGCGGCGCCGTTGCTGCCGACGGTGCTGCTGGGCCGCAGTCACCGTTTTCTGGCGAGCAGCGCAGCCAGCACCATCGGGGCCACCGCGGTGGGTCCGTCGATCGCGACGCTGCGGGAGCACCCCGAGCTGGTCGACCGGGCGGCGGCACAGGGCCGGGCGCTGTACTGCTGGACCCCTGACGACTACGACGACGTCCGGTTCTGCCGCGACATCGGGGTGGCCTGGCTGGCCACCAACTACCCCGGCCGCGTCAAAGCCTGGCTGGAAGACGGCCGCACCGGCGTCGACCAGCATTAGCCAGGCCGCCAGGCCTCAGAGTCGGCCGCCGGCCGCCGCGGGTGTGTCGGCCGGGCTGCGCTCCTGGCCGATCTCCCGGTCGACGTAAGCCTCCAGGTCGAACAGGTTCGCCCCGGCGCGGTCGGCAACCCGCACCAGCGAGGTCATCAGCGACATCTCCTCCACCTGCTCGCGCAGGAACCACTGCATGAACTGCTCACCGAGGTAGTCACCCTCGTCGCGGGCCGCGGCCGCGAGTCGACTGACCTGATCGGTGACCACCCGCTCCTGATCCAGCGCCAGCGCCAGCGCGTCACGTGGGGTGTCGAACGTGTTGCGCACGCTGTCGACGCCTGGAATATCAACGCGCACATCGCGATCCAGCAGGTACTGGACGACCATCATCGCGTGGTTACGTTCCGCGACGGCTTGGGCGTAGAAATGCTTGGCGAGCTGCGGGAGGTCGGCGCCGTCGAAATACACGGCCATTGCGATGTATTGCTGGGAATTGGTGAACTCGTGGAAGACCTGCTCTTGCAGCAACGCGTGGAACTTGGTCTTGTGGCTATCGTGATCGCTCATGTCCGCCACGGTATCCCGCACGAAATACCTTGTCACCCAAGGTAATACTCACTGAGGCCAGCGTCGCCTAAGTAAACGAAGGCTACATTTACCGGCCGCGGCGGGCAGTGCGATCAGGGTTGGTCGCTCACGCTGGCCGGCACCGGCCGATCGGCGGCGAGCGCATCGAACAACGCGGCCGCCTTCTGGTGGTCCCAGACCACCACCGCACCCGCGCTGGAACTGGCGAAATCCCCGATCGGCACCGTCATCTCGGTGGTCGAGCCGTGCAGCGACCAGGCCAGCCGGGCGAGGTCCCAGACGTGGTCACCATGGTCGACGGTCAGTGCGCCGACCGCGGCGTGCGGCACCGCGTACCACCGCCAGGGATTGAGCCAGACAGCCGGGCTCACCGCCCGGTGCAGGAGTGCCGACATGAACTGGCGCTGGTCGATCATTCGATCGAGGTCGGCGCGCGGCGTGGCCCGGCTCCGGACGTAGCCGAGCGCCGTGCGGCCATCCAGCTGCTGGCATCCGGCGGGCAGATCGATGCCCGCCAGCGGGTCGTTGATCGCGGCGACCGGGCACACCGTGACCCCGCCCAGGCCGTCGACCAGGCCGGCGAACCCGCCGAAGCCGATCTCGGCATAGTGGTCGATGCGCAGACCGGTGGCCTGCTCGACCGTCTGCGCGAGCAGCGGCGCGCCACCCATGGCGAACGCCGCGTTGATCTTGTCGCGGCCGTAGCCGGGAATCGGCACAAACGAGTCGCGCGGAATGGAGACCATCGTCGTCGGGGTGCTCGATCCCAACGCCGGCACGTGCACCACCAGGATGGTGTCGGTGCGGCCGTTGCCGGTCTCGCCGCCGGTCGACAGAACTTGCTGCTGTTCGACGGTCAAGCCCTGGCGGCTGTCGGATCCGACCAGCAACCAGGTGCTACCGGGCCCGGCCGCCGGCCGATCGGGGTAATCGGTCAACGCCGTCTGGCGGTGCAGCGCCGACTCCAGCCACAGGGTGCCCCCCAGGATCGCGGCGCAGCCCAGCAGGGCGGCGATCACCAAGCTCAGCGAAATCACCTGCAGCCAAGCCCTTTTGCGGCGCACCGGCTTCGGGTCGACCAAGGTGCGGCGAGCCGGTTTCGGTTGCTCGACGGTCGTGCGGCGAGCCGGTTTCGGTTCCGCGGCGGCACGGCGGTTCGGTGTGACCGGGCGCGGCGGCGGGATGCCGGGTGGCGGCGGGCGCCGACGGCGGTAGTCGTTCACGTCAACCAACTGAGATGGCCGGCCAGCAGCGCGTATCCGGCGAATGCCACCGTGTCGATCAACCCGTGCGCTATCACCAGCGGCCACAGCCGGCCGGTCCGCCGCCACGCGTACCCGAACACCAGACCCATCACGAAATTGCCGAGGCCAGCACCGAAGCCCTGATAGAGGTGATAGGCGGCGCGCAGCAGGCTCGACCACACCAGAGCCGCGCGGGACCCGACTCCCAACTGGTCCAGCCGGGTGAGGAGGTAGCCGACGACGATGATCTCCTCGGCCCAGCCGTCGGCGAAGGCGGTGAGCACCAGCATCGGGACCCGCCACCACGAGTTGTCCAGGCCGGACGGCACCACCGAGGCGTTCAGGTGCAGGGCGCGCGCGGCCAGGTAGAGCGCCAGACCCGGCAGGCCGATCAACGCGGCCAGACCGACGCCGCCGAGCACGTCGGGGCCCCAACCGATCCGCGCCAGCCCGACACCGGCCGGGGTCGTTCCGGTGCGCCACAACAGATAGAGCCCGAGCGCGCCCCACGCGGCCAGTTGTGCGACGACCGTGGCGTTCAGCCCGAGGTCGATCAGGTCGAAGTAGGACCGTTTGGGGTTGAGCGGAATGCGCTGTGAACTCAGACCGCGCAACACCGAGTCGGCCAGCTGCAACGCCGCCGTGACCGCGCTGAGCCCGAACGTCACACCGAGCACGATCACGAGTTCGACGCGCAGCGGGCGACGCTGAACAGGTCCGTCCTCGGCAGCGCCGCTGCCGGCTTCACTGTCGGGCGCGGCCACCCCGACACGGTAACCGGCGCGGGCCGGCGCTCAGTCCTGGCGCGCGCGCAGACCGTTGACGAACGGGCAGCCCAGCAGCACCCGGATGGCTTTGCCCAACCCGATCACGTCGTCCACCGGCGCCCGGAACGGCAGCCGGATGTCCTGGTCGCCCTCGGCGCTCTCCACCCGCAGCCGCATCCCGTATCGGTCGATGCCGAGCGGGCGGATGTCGCCGCGCCGCAACCGGGCCGGCAACCGCGAGGCGAGCCGCGCGACGACGTCGCGGTGAGCGGTGTCGAGGTGACGGATCCAGCATGATTCGAAGGCGCAGAACGGGTCGGGCCGCGCCGCGAGCAATGCGGCGGAGTCGACCGCCTCGGCGCCGGTGGCGTCGGTGACCACCACCGACTCGATCTCCAACCGGGCCAGCAGGTACTGGGTGTCGGCCGGCCCATCGGCGGCCACCGGCCGCGAGGCCGATGTCCGCACCTGCAGCAGTGCCGGATGCGGGTGCTCGGAGGCGATCAGATCGAGCATCTCGCGCACCTCGGGGAGGGCGATCTGGTGCAGGCGCCCGCGAATCCAGACCAGTGATCGAACCGGTTCGCGCAGCGGCAACGGCGCGTAATCGGCCAGCTCCAGCACGGTTTGGGCGCCTGCGGGCCCGGCGTCCTCCAACTGCGCGGCGACGGGTCCGTCGGCTGGGACGCCGACCGCAAACGAGCCGTCGGCGAGCAGATGATGCAGCGGCGTGGTGAGCGGGTCGGCGCTTTCGATCGCGAGTAGCGCCCCGCCGGCGCGGACACAGGTGCTGCGAATCCGCTCGGCCGTTGTGGGCGCCGGGCAGTGGGCGAGTGTCATCCTTGACCGTCCTAACAAGTGAGGTAAGCCTTACTTAACTAAAGACGATCCGGCGGCGCAACCCCTACGACCCGATAGGGTTTTGGTCGTGGCCAGCATCGCGTATCTCGGTCCGGCGGGGACCTTCACCGAAGCGGCGCTGTTGCAGATGACCGAAGCCGGCCTGGTTCCGCAGGCCACGGCGGATGCCCGGCAGCCGCTGCCGGTCGACAGCACGATCGCCGCGCTCGACGCCGTTCGGGACGGCGCGGCCGAATTCGCCTGCGTGCCGATCGAGAACTCGATCGACGGCTCGATCATGCCGACGCTGGACAGCTTGGCGATCGGGACGCCGCTGCAGATCTTCGCCGAGTTGACGCTGGACGTCTCATTCAGCATCGCCGTCCGGCCCGGCCGTAGCGCCGCCGACGTCCGCACGCTGGCCGCGTTTCCGGTTGCCGCCGCACAGGTGCGGAAGTGGTTGGCCGCCAATCTGCCCGGTGCCGAGCTGCGACCGGCCATCTCCAATGCCGATGCGGCGCAACAGGTTGCCGACGGACTCGTCGACGCCGCGGTGAGCTCCCCGCTGGCCGCCGTGCACCGCGGCCTGTCCACCCTGGCGGAGGGTGTGGTCGATGAGGCCAATGCGCGCACCCGGTTCGTGTTGGTCGGCCGGCCCGGTCGGCCGCCGGCCCGCACCGGAGCCGACCGGACCTCGGTGGTGCTGCGGATCGCGAATGTGCCGAGCGCACTGGTGTCGACGCTCACCGAGTTCGGGATCCGGGGCATCGACCTCACCCGCATCGAATCTCGGCCCACCCGAACCGAATTGGGCACCTACGTGTTCTTCCTGGATTGCGTCGGCCACATCGACGACGATGCCGTTGCCGAGGCCCTCAAGGCATTGCATCAGCGCTGCACCGATGTGCGGTACCTGGGCTCCTGGCCGACGGGCGAGGTAGCGGGCGCGCCGCCGCCTCCGCTGGACAAGGCCACGCGTTGGCTCGAGGCGTTGCGTTCGGGGACACCGCAATGAGCGGTCGGTTGGTGTTGGTGCGGCACGGCCAGTCCGTCGGCAACGTCGACAAGCGGCTGGACACCCGCCCGCCGGGGGCGGAGCTGACGCCGCTGGGCCGGGAGCAGGCACGCGATTTCGCGAAGGCGCTGACCGCCCCGCCCGGTCTGCTGTTGCATTCGGTGGCCACCAGAGCCGTGCAGACCGCGGCGGAGATCGGCGGCCTGGTCGGCGTGCCGGCCCGCGAAGTCGTCGGCATCCACGAGGTGCAGGTCGGCGACCTGGAAAACCGTAACGACGACGCCGCGGTCGACGAATTCAATGCCGTGTACGAGCGCTGGCTCAAGGGTGAGCGCGACGTGGCGATGCCGGGCGGGGAGAGCGCCGATCAGGTGCTCGACCGCTACCTGCCGGTGCTGGCCGAACTACGGACCCGCTACCTCGACGACGACGGCTGGACCGGCGACGTCGTGGTGGTCAGTCACGGCGCGGCGATCCGGCTGACGGCGGCGGTATTGGCAGACGTGCCAAGCACTTTCGCGCTCGACCACCACCTGGCCAACACCGAGTTCGTCGTTCTCGCGCCGAACGGTGACGCGGGATGGAGCTGCCGGCAGTGGGGAACGCATTCTCCGCCGTTCGCGCCCGATGTCGATGAGATCGACTCGGCCGCCGACCCGATGGGCTGACGAGCTAGATCGCGAGAGCCGAGCGCGCCTCGATGGCGGCGCACTCGCACCCGACCGCGTCGCAGTCGACGACGAACGTGTGCGGCAGCAGTTCCGGACCGACGCAGTCGTGGTCGGTGCACTCGGATCGGTGCAGCCAGTGGTGAATCAGGGTGCCGTGGCAATGCTCCAGGCCGGCCCGGCAGTCGCGGCAGCCTTGAATGTCCATGCGCCGTTTGTAGCACCGATCGCCGACAGATCCGCGCCGCCGCGCCCGGGTCGGAGGGATCAGGCCCAGCCCAGTTCGTGCAGGCGCTCGTCGTCGATGCCGAAATGGTGGGCGATCTCGTGGATCACGGTGATCTTGACCTCTTCGACGACGTCGTCCTCGTCGTCGCAGATGTCCAGCAGCGCGTCCCGGTAGATGGTGATGGTGTCCGGGAGTGAGCCGGCGTAGTGCGAATCCCGTTCGGTCAGTGCCACACCCTCGTACAGGCCCAGCAGCTCGTCGTCCTCGGGGTGCCGGTCATTGACCAGCACCACGACGTTGTCCATCACCGCGGCCAGCTTCGGCGGAACCAGGTCGAGCGCGTCGGACACCAGCTCGTCGAACCGTTGCGGATCCATCCGAACGGTCACGGGATTACTGCCCCGGCCCCGGTCCCGGTCCTGGTTCCGCGCCGGGCGGCGCGGGCGCGACCGGGTTCGCCGGCACGTCGGCGGGCGGCCCCTCGGGTGCCGGTGCGGGTGCCTGCGGCGCGGGGGAGGCCGGCTGCTGGGCGGGCGAGGGTTGTCCCGGCAGGTGCTGGTTGCCCTGCCGCTGCGAGTTCGTTCCCGACGACCCATTCGATCCGGACGAGCCGTTGGCCCCGGAGGACCCGTTGGCGCCGGACGAACCGTTGGCCCCGGACGAGCCGTTCGACCCCGTCGACGAGGCGCCCCCGCCGGGCTCGGGTCCGGTCGGGATCGGCGGCAGGTTGAGTCGCTCCTGCGGGATGTCCGGCGGCGGAACCGGCGCCTGCCCGTTGATCTTCAACGCGCCCTTGGCGCTGTTCAGCAGCGTGGCCCAGCCGCCGTTGCCCAGGGTGGCGCCGATGCTGCAGGCGACCTGACGGCTGCCGGACGACCAGCTGGGCAGCGACAGCGTGCTGTAGATCAGTGTCAGGGTGGTGCTGCGCAGCTGCACCGGCGCCAGGTAGGCATCGGTCAGCTTGGTGCAGGAGTCCTTGATGAAGCCGTCCTGCTCCGGCTCGGGCGGCAGGCCTTCGGGGAACCGGGCCAGCAGGTTGACCGTGCCGGTGACTTCCATCGCGTGCGGCGCGACGCAGTCGACCGGAATATCGGTGGGCTGGTTGGTGGCCGGGTCGATGCCCAGGCAGGTGCCGTCCGGCCAGACCTTGCTCTGGTCGACGTCGGCGACCTTGCCCTTGTAGGCCACCTGCTGGTTGCCGGAGCCCGGCAGCTGCAGGCCGCACAGCATCCGCCGGTCGCCGAATTGCCGCCACGCCTTGTCGCCCGACCACAGCATGCTGATGACGAACTTGCTGTTCGGATCGAACTTGGCGCCGAGGTAGCGGCGGACCGCCGACTCGCACTGCTCCTGGCTGATCTGCTCGATACGCGTGGAGGAGGGCGGCGGCGCCGATGGCCCGTACTCGGAGCCGGGGAAGGTGCGCATGTCGATGGACTCGGCGACCTCGAAGCGGTGCTCGTCCTTGCAGTCGACGATGTTGGCGGCCTCGGGCATCCGTTCCGGCCACATCAGGCAGTTGCCACCGACCGCATGCGCGAACGCGTCGTTGCTCTTGGTGCCGGTCGGCGGCACCGGGTCGATGTAGCCGGCCAGCCGTCCGGGACCGCCGCCGATCGGCAGGGCGGTGACCAGGCCGGCGATCAGCAGGCCGCCGAGCGCGGTCAACAGCAGCGCCCGTCGGGTCGCCGAGGGCTGCGTCGCGTGCTGCGGGGTGGAGAGCCGCACCCGCGACCGTCGACGCTTGGACGCCGAGTCCCCCGGCGCCGCTGAGGCGCCCGAGGCGTCGTCGTCGTCGCGCTCAGATGCGTGCCACATTGCCTCCATTCTGACAGGCGAACGCGGCTCTGTGACGGCTGTTACAGAAGTGAAATGGTTGCCGGTCGTCGGAGCGGACCGCGTAGGGTTCTAGCCCGTGATCGACCTGAGGTTGCTTCGGGACAATCCCGATTTCGTGCGTGAGTCGCAGCGCAAGCGCGGCGAGGACCCGACGCTGGTCGACACCCTGCTGGCGGCCGACACCGCGCGCCGTTCGGCGATCGCGACCGCGGACTCGCTGCGCGCCGATCAGAAGACTGCGAGCAAGGCGGTCGGCAAAGCCACACCCGACGAGCGGGCGGCGCTGCTGCAGACGGCCAAGGACTTGGCCGAACAGGTCAAATCCGCCGAGACGCAGCAGACCGACGCCGAAGCCACTTTCACGGCCGCCCACCTGGCGATCTCCAACGTGATCATCGACGGCGTCCCCGCCGGCGGTGAAGACGACTTCGTCGTCCTCGACGTCGTCGGCCAGCCCGCCGCGATCGACAATCCCCGGGACCACCTCGAGCTCGGCGAGGCACTCGGCCTGCTCGACATGGAGCGCGGCGCCAAGGTCTCCGGATCGCGGTTCTATTTCCTGACCGGTCAGGGCGCGCTGCTGCAGCTCGGCCTGCTCAACATGGCGATCAGGCTGGCCGCCGACAACGGCTTCGTGCCGATCATCCCGCCGGTCCTGGTGCGCCCCGAGGTGATGTCCGGCACCGGATTCCTCGGCGCCCATGCCGACGAGGTCTACCGGGTGGAGGCCGACGACCTCTACCTGGTCGGCACGTCGGAGGTCCCGCTGGCGGGCTACCACTCCGGTGAGATCCTCGATCTCGCCAACGGCCCGCTGCGCTACGCCGGCTGGTCATCGTGTTTCCGCCGCGAAGCCGGCAGCTACGGCAAGGACACCCGGGGCATCATCCGGGTGCACCAGTTCGACAAGGTGGAGGCGTTCGTCTACTGCGATCCGGCCGACGCCGAAGCCGAGCACCAGCGGCTGCTGGGCTGGCAGCGCGAGATGCTGGCCCGCATCGAGGTGCCCTACCGGGTGATCGACGTGGCCGCGGGCGATCTGGGCTCGTCGGCCGCGCGCAAGTTCGACTGCGAAGCCTGGGTGCCCACTCAGCACGCCTACCGCGAGTTGACCTCGACGTCCAACTGCACCACCTTCCAGGCCCGGCGGCTGGCCACCCGCTACCGCGACGGCAACGGCAAGCCCCAGGTCGCCGCGACGCTGAACGGCACCCTGGCCACCACCCGCTGGCTGGTCGCCATTCTGGAAAACCACCAGCAACCCGACGGCAGTGTGCGGGTTCCGGCGGCGCTGGTGCCCTTCGTCGGCACCGAGGTGCTCGAGCCGAAGTAGTGCCGTCGCGGCCGTCGCGAGCAGCAAAGTCGAGTCATCAGCTAGTTTGCTGCACTATCATCTGCTGACTGGAGTCATGCATGCGGTGACGGCAACCGCGTCTGAGGGGTGTTACAGCGCGATGGGGTGGCTGGCTCAGTGGTGGCACCAGTCCGATCATTATGACCGGCTGAGTGCGCATCTGGCGGCCCGCGGGATGAGCACCCTCACCCGCATCACTGTCTCGATCATCGCGGGCGGTCTGGCGCTGGTCGCGCTCCTCACCATCTGGACCCCGTCCGGCCCGACCGGCCCGGCCGCCCTCACCTGCGCGATCATCTCGGCAATCGGTGCGGCCGCCGGCGCGTTGCTCTGGGCGCTGCGCTGGCCCAGCCGCCGCACCGCCATCCGGTTCGCGCTGGGATCCACCGCCTGCATCGCGCTGATCGCGGTCGCCCAGAACGATCCGCTGATCGCCATGCTGACCTGCACCACCTTCGCGACGATGGCCAGCTACATCGCCCTGTTCCACCGGGCCTGGTTGATGGCCTACAACTTCACCGTCGCCAGCGCGATCAGTGGCTTCGAAGGCTTCCGGGTCGCCGAACGGCTGAACGGCATGGCGGCGCTGTGCTGTTGCCTGCTGCTGTTGCTGCTGAACCTCGCGGTGCCGTTCGGCGTTCAGGTGGTCGTGCACGTCCTGGGTGCCGACGCGGTCCGCGCCGAACGTGACCAGCTGACCGGGCTGTTCACCCGACGTGCCTTCCACCGTCGGGCCAAGGCCTGCCTGGATCTGGGCGGCCAGCAGCAGGCTTACGTCGTCGTGTCGGTGATCGACCTGGACCGCTTCAAACAGCTGAACGACAGCTACGGCCACAGCACTGGCGACGATGCGCTGGTCTCGGTGTCCCGTGCGCTACGAGACACCACCGACGACAGCGCGGTGATCGGCCGCTCCGGTGGCGAAGAGTTCGTGATCGCCGACTGCTGGCATCCCGACGAGGTGCATCGCCGCGCGCAGCAGCTGTGCGAGGAGATCGCCGCCCTGCCGTTCGGCATCACCGCCAGCGTCGGCACCGCCGGCGTCCATCCCGCCTACCGCACCGGTAGTCGCAGCGACCTGCTCATCGAACTGATCGCGGCCGCCGATGCGGCGATGTACACCGCCAAACGGCGGGGCGGAAATCAGGTCGGCCATCACGAATGGCCGCTGCCGCAGCCGCTGACCACCTACACCGACGACGAGACCGACTACCGCGACGGTGTCAGCGCCTAGACCACGTTGACGATGCAGACCGCGCAGCGGTCTGAGGAGGAGGCGGGACGTCAGACCCGCACGGTCGCGTGCCGGTGCTGGCGCTCGATGGTCGCGAAGTAGAACGCGAACGCGAACGCGAAACTGGTGAACAGGCTGGAGACGAAGTAGAGCCACGGTCGCCGCAACCCACGCCGGTACCCGTCCACGATCGTAAACAGCGGCAGCAGAACGACATTGGCGATCGTGTAGTCCTGGCTGGCCGAACTGGCCGCCGGGTTGGTGAACATCAGCCGGATGTACTCGGCCCAGCTGCCGTGCTCACCCCACAGCGGGTTGGTCGAGCCGTGCGAATACTCCTGCACGAAGCGGATGTTGAAGTACCAGCCGAGCGCGACCGAGGCGATACCGATCGCGTAATACAGCGCCTCCAGCGGGGAGAACAGCGCGCCGCCACCGGGACGGGAGAACACCGTGCGGTTCGAGGTGACGATCCACGTGATGACCGCGAGGCCGAGGATTGCGTGGGTGAGAAGCGAGACCATCGCCGCAGTCTCACCCCAGCGTCGAAGTTTTGTCAATATTGACACAACTCTTCTGAGGTAACTTACACGGATGATCCGGCCCGCCCAGACCGCGCGCAGCGAACGCACTCGTGAGGCGTTGCGGCAGGCGGCGCTGGTGCGTTTTCTGGCCCAAGGTGTCGAGGACACCTCGGCTGAGCAGATCGCCGCGGACGCCGGTGTGACGCTGCGGACGTTCTATCGCCACTTCTCCTCCAAGCACGATCTGTTGTTCGCCGACTACACCGGCCTGCACTGGTTTCGTGCCGCGCTGGGCGACCGGCCGGCCGACGAGGCGATCGTCGATTCGGTGCAGTCGGCGATCTTCGCGTTCCCGTATGACGTTGACGCCGTAGCGAAAATCGCTGCGCTGCGCGATCACGAGATCGACCCCGGCCGCATCGTCCGGCACATCCAGGACGTGCAGACCGACTTCGCCGACGCCATCGCCGCACAGTTGCAGCGGCGCAGTGGCGAGTCCACACCCACGCCGGATGACCGGGTGCGTTTCGCCGTGACGGCGCGCTGCATCGCGGCCGGTGTCTTCGGTGCGATGGAGGTCTGGATGCTCGGCGACAACCGCTCGCTGGGCGAGCTGGCCCGGCTGTGTCATCTTGCCCTCGAGACCCTGCGGGCCGGTATCACCGAACCCTGGCCCGGCCACGTTTCGTCATAATTGACAAAACTCTGCATCCCTGCCAGCCTGCTCAGCAGAGCGGAGAGGTGCGAGCAGATGACCGACTACGACGCGATCGTGATTGGCGCCGGACACAACGGCCTGGCCGCCGCGGTGCTGTTGCAGAAGGCCGGCCTGCGCACGCTGTGCCTGGAATCGAAGCTCTACGCGGGCGGAATGGCGTCCACCGTGGAACTGTTCGACGGCTACCACTTCGAGATCGCCGGCTCGGTGCAATTCCCCACCGCCGCGGTGGTCCGTGAGCAACTCGGCCTGGACACGATTCCGACCGTCGACCTCGAGGTGATGTCGGTGGCGCTGCGCGGGGTCGGCGACGATCCGATGGTCCAGTACAGCGACCCGATCAAGCTGTTCACCCACCTCAACGAGGTCCACGGCGCCGACGCGGTCAACGGCATGGCAGGGCTGATGGCGTGGGCGCAGGCCCCGTCGCGGGCGCTGGGCAGGTTCGACGCCGGTGCGCCGCCCAAGACGCTCGACGAGATGTATGCCTGTGCCACCAACGAATTCGAACGTTCCGCCATCGACGAGATGCTGTTCGGCTCGGTCACCGATGTGCTCGACCGCTACCTGCCGGATCGCGAGAAGCACGGCGCGCTACGCGGCTCGATGACCGTGCTAGCGGTCAACACGCTCTACCGCGGACCGGCCACCCCGGGCAGCGCGGCCGCGCTGGCGTTCGGTCTCGGCGTCCCCGACGGCGACACCATGCAGATGAAGAAGCTGCGCGGCGGAATCGGGGCGCTCACAACATATCTGGTCGACACGCTCGAGCGCGAGGGTGGCGAGATCCGGCTGCGCACCACCGTGACCGAGATCGTGGTGAACGACGGGGCAGTCGGTGGGGTACGCACCGAGGCGGGCGAGACGGTGACCGCGCCGATCGTCGTTTCGGCGTTGGCGCCCGATCTGACCGTCACCGAGCTGATCGACCAAGCCTCGGTTCCGGCGGACATCCGTGCCCGGTACGCGCGGATCGACCACCGCGGCAGCTACATACAGATGCACTTCGCTCTGGACGAGGCGCCCGATTTCACCGCCCCCTACGAGATGCTCAACGAGCCGAGCATGCAGGCATCGATCGGGATCTTCAGCACTCCCGAGGAAGTCCAGCAGCAGTGGGAAGACTGCCGGCGCGGAATCGTGCCCGTCGACCCGACCGTCGTCTTCCAGGTTCCCTCGCAGAACGACCCCGATCTCGCCCCGCCCGGCAAGCACGCCGCGTCGGCCTTCGCACTGTGGTTCCCGATCGAGGGCGAGGTCGACTACGGCGCGGCGAAAACCGAGATGGGCCAACGGGTGATCGACAAGATCAACCGGTTGGCACCCAACTTCGAACGCAGCATCAGCCGGCACACCACCTTCACGCCCAAACACATGGGGGTGATGTTCGGCGCCCCCGGCGGCGACTACTGCCACGGTCTGTTCCACGCAAACCAGATCGGGCCGAATCGGCCCGGCCCCACCGGCTATCTCGGGCAACCACTTCCGATCAGCGGGCTCTATCTGGCCAGCACCGGCTGCCACGGCGGGCCGGGCATCACCTTCATCCCGGGATACAACGCGGCCATGCAGGCGCTGGCCGACGCGGGGCGGTAACCGAACCGCGCGCATCGACTGTGCATGTTATGAGTGCTGGTGGCGCGAATTCGCCCACACAACCAGCACACTCGACACCTGAAGGCCGCTAGCCGCGGGCGTCGAGCAGTCGATCCAGCAGGGCGGTGAATTCGTCCGCATCGGCGGGAGTGAACGCCGGGCTGGGCCGGGCGCCGGGCACGTCCAGCGTGATCAGCGTCGACCGGAACGGCCGCCCGACGTCCAGTGGCAGCCAGCGGCGCAGGTCGGAGCTGCCCCAGATGCGGAACCGGTGCAGCAGCAACCCCAGCGGTTCGGCCTTGTAGCCCCGGACCTGCTGCAGCGCAATGATCTTCGAGGTACCGGACGGAAAGTGGTAGCGGCGCAACGTGATCGCCTCGCGATCCAGCAGAACCAGTCCGTCGTCGTAGGAATCGGTGGTCATTGTCGTGAACTCCGAATCTGATGGCCTCGGGCGGTCAGGCAGCGGCCGTTGTCCAGGTTCCACTGCCAGCCGTGCAGGTTGCAGGTCAAGGTGTTGCCCTCGATGATCCCGAATTTGGACAGGTCGGCCTTCAGGTGCGGACATCGCCGCTGGAGCTCCCAGCCGTCCAGGGTGATCGACGCGGAATCGTCGTGGGTCTCGGCGAACCAACCGTCGGCGTAGGCGATCCGCTCACCGGTCAGGCATTTGAAGAAGGTGTAGAGATATTCGTTGTAGCCACCGACCCGCCAGGCCCGGAACCGGGTGGACAGGAAGATGGTGTTGACCCAGTCGGGCTCGTCGTCGCGCAGCACGGTACGCACCAGCTCGGGTGGGATGGCGAACCCGTACCGGAACTTCTCGTCGGGAATCGGTTCGCGCACAGTGCGTTTCGGGAAGTCGAGGGCGACCCGCTCGGCGCCCATGACCAATTCGACGGGATAGCCGATGCCGTCGCAGATCTCGTCGCCGGCCAGCATGATCGGTTCGAACTTCGCGCGCAGCGGCTCGAGCAAGGACTCGCCGGTGGCAGGCGCCCAGCGGGCTTTCTCGGCCTGCAGCACCGGCGCCATCCGGGCGGCGTAGTCGGCGATGTAGTCGGCCTTGCCGGTGGTGAAGATGGCCTCGACCTGGTCGGTGGGCAGCGGGTGCTGGTGCGAGTTCAGTTGTGGGCCAGTGAATTCAGCCGTCGATCCGGGCATCATCAGCAGGCCGTGGTCGTGGCCGTTGCGCCGCAGCTGGTCGAGGAACACCATCTGGTCGGGGAAGATGTTGGCCGGATCGTCGTGGTCGTCGTTGAGGTCACGCAACTCCGGGTCGAGGAAACACGGCGGGCCGGCCGACGGGATCACCCAGGTGGCATCGACCTGCGCGATGTACTGACGCGACCGGTCCATCTGACGCTGACGCTTCTGGATGCCGAACGTCTCCTTGGCGCGATCGGGCATGTCGTAGACCATCGGGTACCAGATGGCGCCGGAGTACTGCAGCATGTGCACGTCGACGTGACCGAATTCCGCCGTCAGCACGTCCAGGTCCACCGGACGCGCGTCGTTCATGTTGAACGCGGTGGTGACGCCGTCACTGACCACCAGCCCGGAATCGCCGATCGGCCCGTCCGCGGGTGCCCGCAAGGCGATGACCATGATGTCCAGCTCGCCCTTCGGGCCGCTGAGCCGGTGCTTCACCGAGTCGGTGGTCTCGAAGAACCGGTGGAACCCGAGCAGCTGCAGGGCGTTCTTCAGATCCGGCACCGGATAGTCCGGCAGCAGGACCACGGCGTCTTTGTTGACGTGCGCAGTCAGCAGCTCGGCGTCGAAGTGGTCGCGGTGCAGGTGCGAGACGTACAGGTAGTCGCAGTCGCCCAAAGCGTCCCAGTCCAGCCTGCTGTTGTCCGGGAACGGGAACCACGACGCGAAGTAGGCCGGGTTGACCCACGGGTCGCACAGAATGCTGCCGGCCGGCGTATCTATCCGAAAGCCGGCGTGGCCGATGCTTGTGACCTGCACGTACACCCTTCGGGGACTGGAGTTGCAATGCTCGCCTGCGGAGCCGAGTTTAGCCGGGAGGCACGTCCCCGGCGTCCCAGAGCCGTCGGTAGTAGTCGAGCCCAGTTCGTCGTGCCCCGATCCGCCTTAGGCCCGCTGGAGCCGCCCAGCCGCGAACACTAGGCTTGGCGACCGTGGAACCGGTATACGGAACGGTCATTGCGCTCGTGCGGACGGTGTGGCGGGTGCAGGGTCTGCGTTTCACGGTCATCGGGCAGGAGAACATCCCGGCCACCGGCGGCGCCGTCATCGCCATCAACCACACCGGCTATATGGACTTCACCCTCGCGGGGCTGCCCGCATTCCGCGAACACCGGGCCCGCAAAGTCCGGTTCATGGCCAAGCAGGAAGTCTTCGACAGCAAGATCACCGGGCCGATCATGCGGGGCTGCCGGCACATCCCGGTCGACCGGGCCAGCGGTGCCGCGTCGTACGAGGCCGCGGTAGACCGGCTCAAGGCCGGTGAGCTCGTCGGCGTGTACCCCGAAGCGACGATCAGCCGCAGCTTCGAGATCAAGGAATTCAAGTCCGGTGCCGCCCGAATGGCGATCGAGGCCGGCGTGCCGATCATCCCGCACATCGTCTGGGGCGCCCAGCGGATCTGGACCAAGGGCCACCCCAAGAAGATGTTCCGCCCGAAGGTGCCGATCGTGGTGCTGGTCGGCGAGCCGATTCAGCCGACTCTGCCGGCGGCGGAGCTGACCACGCTGCTGCACTCCCGGATGCAGCATCTGCTGGAACAGGCGCAGGACGCCTACGGTCCGCATCCACCCGGCGAGTGGTGGGTGCCGCGCCGGCTCGGCGGCAGCGCGCCGACGCTGGCCGAGGCGGCCCAGATGGACGCCGAGGAAGCCAGCCAGCGAGCGGCGGCCCGGGCTGCCCGCAAAGCGGATCGCGCCGAATAGCGGCGTGCGGTCGCCGGGAATGTCAGCGGCCCCGAAGCACGTTCTTGAAAGATGTTTGCACCCGATAGGTGGTCGGTTGGTGCCGTCTGAGCTGGGCGTCGGCGTACCTACGGTAGCGAAGGCAAATGTTTTTAAGGACACTGATAAAGCCGCGGTCCGCTGACAGCAAACGGATGAGAGGAGCGACCGCCATGCCGGAGCCCTTCTACCGGTTCGGAGAGTGGGTCGTGCCGCCCGTCGTCGCGATGAACGGGACGAAGTTCACCTTCCGGGGTCTGGAGAACATCCCGCAGCACGGTGGTGCTCTGCTCGCCCAGAACCACACCAGCTATCTGGACTGGCTGCCGCCGCTGTTCGCCGCACGCGAGCGGGGGCGACGGATGTACTTCATGATCAAGGCGGAGATGGCCGACGTGAAATCGGTCAACTTCGTCATCAAGCACGCCCGGCTGATCCCGGTGGACCGCCGCGACGGTCACGACGCCTTCGAGGTCGCGGTGGAACGGCTGCGTGCGGGCGAACTCATCGGAATGCACCCGGAGGCCACCATCAGCCGCAGTTTCGAGCTGCGCGAGTTCAAGACCGGCGCGGCCCGGATGGCTCTGCAGGCGCAGGTGCCGATCGTGCCGCTGGCCGTCTGGGGCGCGCACCGGATCTGGCCCAAAGACCACGAGAAGAAGTTGTTCCGCAACAAGATTCCGATCACCGTCGCCGCCGGTCGGCCGTTGCCGCCGCGCGGGACCATCGAGGAGCTCAATGTCGATCTGCGACAGGCGATGAACGATCTGCTGTATCAGGTGCAGGAGGAGTACCCGCACCCCGAAGGCGAGTTCTGGGTACCGCGACGGCTCGGCGGCACAGCGCCGACCCGGGAGGACTCCCAGCAGATCCGGCTGCACGAACTCCAGGCGCGCCTGAACAAGTTCGGCACCGACGGCGTGACGCCTCCGGGGCAGCGCCAAAGTGGTACGCATTGATCGCCGGATGACGCTGCCCGCGCTGGTCGCCAGCGATGTCGACGGCACGTTGATCAACGAAGACGAGAAGGTCACGCCGCGGACCCGCGCCGCTGTGCGCGCGGCCGTCGATGCGGGTGCGCTGTTCCTGCTCGCCACCGGCCGACCGCCCCGATGGATCCCGCCGGTGGTCGACGGTCTCGGCTTTGCGCCGATCGCGGTGTGCGCCAACGGCGGAGTGATCTACGACCCGGAAACCGATCGGGTGATCTCGGCCAAGACGTTGTCCGTCGACGCACTGTCCGCGCTGGCCGACATCGCCACCCGGGTCATCCCCGGGGCCGGGCTGGCCGTCGAGCGGGTCGGGGCCAGCGCCCACGACAGCGCGACACCGCAATTCGTCAGTTCGCCGGGCTACGAGCACGCCTGGCTGAACCCCGACAACACCGAAGTCTCCCTCGACGACCTGCTCAGCGCACCGGCGATCAAGCTGCTGGTCCGCAAGGCCGGCGCCCGCAGCGCCGACATGGCCGCCGAGTTGCTCAAGCACATCGGAGCCGAAGGCGACCTGACCTATTCGACCAACAACGGGCTGATCGAGATCGTGCCGGTCGGGGTCAGCAAGGCCGCCGGCATCGCGGAGATCGCCGGGCCGCTGGGCATCGTCGACGCCGACTGGGTGGCGTTCGGCGACATGCCCAACGACGTGCCGATGTTGCTGCGCGCCGGCCTCGGGGTCGCGATGGGCAACGCGCACCCCGAAGCGCTCGCGGCCGCCGACGAGATCACGACCACTAACGCCGACGACGGCGTGGCGCGGGTGCTCGAACGCTGGTGGCTCTAGAGCCGTCGGGTCTAGCGCGACCGTAACGCCACCGCGTTTGTGGGCGCGGGATTCAACGGCAGCGTTACGCTCGCGAGCCTCAGCGAGCCGCGACCTGCCCAAAGTGTAGGAAAACCCCTTATAGATAACCTGCCCGACTTCACTCAGGATGTTCTAAGCATTCGCCTACGCGATGCCTACCAACCTCCAGTGTCCTGAGGAGAGTCACGTGCCGAAACGCCCATCGATTCAGACCGTCGCCGTAGCGGGCGCGGTGGCTGTCAGCGCCGGCTTGTTAGGCCTCGCCGCGCTGTCGCAGCCGCCGGGACCGTCAACCCAGACGCGGGCCGTGGTACTCACCGCGGGTGATGCCGAAATTTTCATGCCGGACCTGTCGACGTTCACCCCGACGGTGGCCGCGGGGTTCCCACCGGTCGAAGAGGTGCTGCAGGGCGCGGAGCAGTGGGACCTGATCAACTCGCCAGGCCTGAATGTCACCCTCGCCGGCACTGACACACAGACAACGATCGGATCGTTCGTCAACGATGACTTCCTGGAAAGCAGTGGCCTCGCGGGTGGTGCCGGTGCCGGTGCTGCCTTGCCCTATGAAGGCAGCGAGGTCGACCTGATGAACTTCGGCGGCGGCTTCGAGAGCGAGTGGTTGAGCTTCGTCGACATCAATGGCGGCAAAACCATCACCGACACCATCATCACGCCGTTCGGCAACTACACGATCCCGCTCGGGACCACTGCGGCCGAGGTCGCGGCCGCAGTGCCGGCAGCCGCCTACTCGTACGCAGACCTGCAGTCGTCCATCGATTTCACCACCGCTGCCGCCGACAAGCAGTTCGGCCTCGCCGAAGCCGCATTCACCCAGGGCCAGTACCCGCTGGCGTTGTCCGAGGCGCTGGGCGGGCTCAACAATCAGACGGTCGGAGTGGACAACGACCTGCTGGTGAACGGCTACGCCGCCCTCACCGGCGTCGGAGGCAACGCCGGGTACGCCCTCGAAAACCCACCCCAGCCGCAGGACCTCGCGATCGCGTTGACTGAGGTCCAAACCTCCCTGGCCAACGTCCAGCAGGATTTCTCCGTCGCATTCACCGAATTCGCCTCTGGTGACACCTATTTCGGCCTGGTCAACCTCGGTCAGGCCAGCATCGACTCGACCAGCGCGACCGACGCGCTCATCCTCGGGTTCTTCGACTCGATCCCGGGCATGGTGTTCACCAGCTGACAAACCGAGCGGTCGTCAGGCCGCCGGTGCGACGGGCGAGAAGCGCTCGAGCTGAACCGGCGGTCCGCTCGCCGGGGGCGGCGGGAGTTCCTCGACGACGCCGTCGATCACCCGGGTGACCCGTCCGCTGAGCCGATCGAAGTTCAACGTGCCGTGCTGGAAGTTCTGCTTGACCCATTGCGGCTCTTGGATCTCCGAACTGGTCGGCAGGCCGAGCGCACCCCGCTCGTAGCCGAGCGAAGCCCACTCGTCGTAGATGGCACCGGTCACGACCTGCGGGCCGGTTTCCGGCGACCAGTACATCGCGCCGCGGTCGAAGGTGGCGTAGCGGGCGGCCCCGTTGCCGGTCGCTTCGGGTGAGGTCGGTGCGCCCAGGACGCTGCTGGGTCCGCCGATCGTCTGCCAGCGTTCGTAGATGGCGCCGCCCTGCAGCGACAGGGCCAGGTCTTCAGGCCTCGGAGGGCCACTGAAATGCGCAGCGGTGTCCCGGATCTCGTCGAGCAGTCCGTAGGCGACGTTGCCTGGACAGTCGGTGGCGCCGACGTCGCGGTGGGCGAAGACGGTCGGCAACGTCGCTACAGCGTTGAGTGGGACGTGGGTGTTCTCCCCACCCTCCGACGGCAACCCGACGGTGCCCCGGGGGTCGATGTGGTCGATGCCGAGGCGCCAGCCGATCAGCCGGCCGATGGTGTGCAACTGGATCGGCGTCGGCGCGATGTCGTCGAAGTTGCCGATCATCGCCACGCCCCAGCTGTCCCGGTTGAAACCGCCGGTGTGGTCACCCTGCACCGGTCCGAGCAGCGCACCCGCCCGCCCTTCGAACACCTGGCCGTACTTGTCGACCAGCGCGTTGTAGGCGATGTCGCACCAACCCAGGATCTGGGTGTGATACGCGTGGATCGACTGCACGATCGCCGCCGAGTCCTGGGGCTGGTAGTCGTTGCTCTCAGCGGTGTGGTGGACCACCGCGGCGCGGATGGGTTGATCGAACGGCCGGTTACCGCAGTGCACGGCGTCATCGGCGCCCCACTGGGCGCGGGTGATGATCGCGGGCGCCTGGCCCGGGGCCACGATGGCGGTGGGCGGGTTCCACTGGGTGTCGGCCGGCGCCTGCGGCGGTGTGATCAGGATGGCCGAGATGTTCTGTGCCAGTGGCTGTTCCGATGTGGCCGGGATGTAGCCGAGGCCGGGTGCGGGGGTGCTCGCCGGCGCCGACGTGACCGGCGCACCGGCCGGGCGGCTGACCGAGATCTGCACGGTGGTGGTCCTGCCGACGAAGACGGGGTCGGTGCCGTGCGGGCCCGCTGCGGCACCGTCGCCGTGACCGGTCAACGTCTCGGTCTGGTACCAGGGGGTCCAGGATCCGTCGGGGTGACGGGCGCGGACCCGGGCGGTGGTTCCGGTCAGATCGCCGCCGGTGAGGGCGACCATGGAAAACGGTGTGGCCTGGCTGATTTCGCGAACGGTGACGCCACCGCCGAGTCCGACCAGCGGCTGCTGCGCCAGGTGGGTGTCGGCCGGGCCGGGGGTGTGGTCGCGTTGGCCACCGGAGGAGTCGACCGCCCACGGCAGGATGACGACGGTCGCCGCAATCGCGGTGAACAACATCGTCGGCGCGGGTCGGCGGGACGGCACAGCACGATGTTACGTATGTGTCTAGTGGTGCAAATGATTCGACACGCTACCGAAGTGAACAAAGTGATTTGCCCACGTCATGCCGAGAGTGCAATTGGCGAGCTATTTCGCGGGTAGCGGCCCCGGTGGTTGCACTCTCGCGTCGCACGCGGCACGGCACCGCAGAGTTTGGGTTGCCCCGGTCAGACCGGGGGTTCCACTTCTGCGGTGCCGTTTCGGGGGAAAGCCGAGGCCGCGTGCGGTCAGGGGATGGGTGCCGCCACCGGTGGCGGCACCGGGGCCGCCGCACCGTGCGCCGCGTTCTGCAGCTGCGGCAGGATCATGCCCTTGAGCAGGTCGATCGCCTGACCGGCGCCCAACTGGTTGGCCGCACTCATCATGTCGCTGACCAAGCCGCCGCTGGGAGCGGGCGCGGCACCCAGCGAGGGGTCACCCAGGATCGGGTAGGTGCCGCTGGCGGGGTCCAGGCCGACCGGGTCGCTGATCGGCAGCTCGCCCGGAGCGGTCAGGCCGCCGGCTCCCGTTGTGGGATCGAAGGCATTCGGGCTGGTCAGTCCCGGAGTCAGACCGGGGCTGGTCAGGCCTGGCGTGGTCAAACCCGGCGCGGCGGGCGTCAGACCCGGAGTGGTGAGCCCGGGAGTGGTGCCCGAGGTCAGTCCCGGAGTGGTGAGTCCGGGCGCGGCACTCGTGGTCAACCCCGGAGATGTCAGCCCCGGCGTGGTCAGACCCGGTGAGGTCAGACCGGGCGAGGTCAGACCGGGCGAGGTCAACCCCGGCGAGGTGAGCCCGGGCGTACCCAGCCCGGGGCTCAGGCCCAGGTCCGGAGAGCCCAGGCTGCTCGGGCTGGTGGCACCGGTCAGGCTCGGGATCGGGGGCAGCGAGACCCCGAACTGTGACAAGCCCTGGCTCAGTGCGCCCATCAGCTCACCGGGCAGATCGGTCATGGACGCTGCGCGGACGAACTCGTGCTGCTGGGGTGCGGGCTTGGCGGTCAAGTCGCAAACGGCGATGTAAGCAAAAGGACTCGCGACCGCCAGAGCGGCGAACGCGCTCGTGGCTGTCGAGAGCCTGCGTCGACGTCGGTTCGGCACGGAAGTCTCCTCAATCTGGACTGCGGTGTCGTGCACGCCGGGGGCGCGCACGGTGTCTGACTAGTGCTTATTCGGACACCTGGCCGATGTTACTTACGTGAATGTTGTTACTGGTGTGACGAGATCTAATCGTGAACCAATCGCGACTTTCGTCACCAAAAAAGGCTCAACCGTTATCCGCCACGCCGGTGATCGGGCTTGCTTTGAGCCTTGTCGCGGGAAAGCCCACGCGCCAAACGGGCGGCGGTCCCGTAGTCCGATACCCTAGGCAACCGATGACTTCTCCTTCCGGTCGCTTTGACCTCTATATCGTCGGCTCCGGTTTTTTCGGTCTGACGATTGCCGAGCGCGTGGCGACCCAGCTCGGCAAGCGAGTGCTCGTCGTCGACAGGCGACCGCACATCGGCGGCAACGCCTACTCCGAGGCCGAGCCGCAGACCGGCATCGAGGTGCACAAATACGGCGCCCACCTGTTCCACACCTCCAACAAGCGGGTGTGGGACTACGTGCGGCAGTTCACCGACTTCACCGGCTATCAGCACCGCGTCTTCGCGATGCACGACGGCCAGGCCTACCAGTTCCCGATGGGGCTGGGGCTGGTGGCGCAGTTCTTCGGCCGCTACTTCACCCCCGACGAGGCCCGGGCGCTGATTGCCGAGCAGGCCGCCGAGATCGCCACCGACGACGCGCAGAACCTCGAAGAGAAGGCCATCTCGCTGATCGGCCGGCCGTTGTACGAGGCGTTCGTCAAGCACTACACCGCCAAGCAGTGGCAGACCGACCCCAAGGAACTCCCGGCAGCCAACATCACCCGGCTGCCGGTCCGCTACACGTTCGACAACCGCTACTTCAACGACACCTACGAGGGCCTGCCGGTCGACGGGTACACGGCCTGGCTGCAGAACATGGCCGCCGACGAGCGCATCGAGGTCAGGCTGGACACCGACTGGTTCGACGTCCGCGACGAGTTGCGCGCCGCCAGCCCGGACGCCCCGGTGGTCTACACCGGTCCGCTGGACCGCTACTTCGACTACGCCGACGGCCACTTGGGCTGGCGCACACTGGATTTCGAGATGGATGTGCTGCCGACCGGTGATTACCAGGGCACCCCGGTGATGAACTACAACGACGCCGACGTGCCGTACACCCGCATCCACGAGTTCCGGCACTTCCATCCGGAGCGGGACTACCCGGCCGACAAGACCGTGATCATGCGGGAGTACTCCCGGTTCGCCGAGCACGACGACGAGCCGTACTACCCGATCAACACCGAGGCAGATCGCGCGGTGCTGGCGGCCTACCGAACCCGGGCCGCGAACGAAACCGACACGGCCAAGGTGCTTTTCGGCGGGCGCCTCGGCACCTACCAGTATCTCGACATGCACATGGCCATCGCCAGTGCGTTGAACATGTACGACAACGTGCTGGCGCCGCACTTGCGTGACGGCGTGGCACTGAGTGAGAACAGCAGAGGAAGATGACCAACCCCACTGTCGCAGATGTGAGCCCAGCCGCTTACGAAGAGCACAGCAAGGCGGTGAGCCTGCTGGCCCGCGTGATCCTGCCGCGGCCAGGCGAGTCGCTCGACGTCCGCAAGCTCTATCTCGAAGAGTCGAAGACCAATGCCCGGCGCGCGCACGCCAACGGCCGGACCTCGCTGCAGATCGGCGCCGAGTCGCAGGTTTCGTTCGCCACCTACTTCAATGCGTTCCCGGCGAGCTACTGGCGGCGGTGGACGACATGTAAGACGGTGGTGCTGCGCGCCGAGCTCACCGGCCAGGGCCGGGTCGACGTCTACCGCACCAAGGCCACCGGTGCCCGGATCTTCGTCGAGGGCCGGGACTTCGCCTCCACCGGCGGCGACCCTGCGGTCGTCGAATTCGAACTGAGCCTGCAGCCTTTCGAGGACGGCGGGTGGATCTGGTTCGACATCACCACCGACTCCGACGTCACACTGCGCAGTGCCGGCTGGTACTCCGACCAGCCCGCGCCGGGTGTGGCGAACGTGGCGATCGGCATCCCGACCTTCAACCGGCCGAACGACTGCGTCAACGCGTTACGCGAGCTGACCGCAGACCCGTTGGTGGACAAGGTGATCGGCGCGGTCATCGTGCCAGACCAAGGTACGAACAAGGTCCGCGACCATCCCGACTTCGCGGCCGCCACGGCGCCGCTGGGCGACCGGCTGGTGATCCACGACCAACCCAACCTCGGCGGCTCGGGCGGATACAGCCGGGTGATGTACGAGGCGCTGAAAAACACCGACTGCCAACAGATCCTGTTCATGGACGACGACATCGAGTTGCAGTCGGACACCATCCTGCGGATCCTCGCGATGCACCGCTTCGCCAAGGCGCCGATGCTGGTCGGCGGCCAGATGCTCAACCTGCAGGAGCCGTCGCACCTGCACATCATGGGCGAGATGGTCGATCGGGCCAACTTCATGTGGACCGCGGCGCCCTACACCGAGTACGACCACGACTTCGCCAAATTCCCGTTGAGCGACAACAACCCTCGCAGCCAGCTGCTGCACCGGCGGATCGACGTCGACTACAACGGCTGGTGGACGTGCATGATCCCGCGCCATGTCGCCGAAGAACTCGGTCAGCCGCTGCCGCTGTTCATCAAGTGGGACGACGCCGACTACGGCCTGCGCGCCGCCGAACACGGCTACCCGACCGCGACGCTGCCCGGTGCGGCGATCTGGCACATGGCCTGGAGCGACAAGGACGACGCCATCGACTGGCAGGCCTACTTCCACCTCCGCAACCGGCTGGTGGTGGCCGCCATCCACTGGGACGGCGAGGTCAAGGGCCTGGTCCGCAGCCACTTCAAGGCGACGCTGAAACACCTTTCCTGCCTTGAGTATTCGACCGTCGCCATTCAGAACAAGGCGATCGACGACTTCCTGGCCGGCCCGGAGCACATCTTCTCGATCCTGGAATCCGGGCTGCCCGAAGTGCACCGGATGCGCAAGGAATATCCGGACGCCGTCGTACTGCCGTCGTCGGACGCACTACCCCAGCCGTCGCAGCGCAACTACGAGATGAAGCCGCCGGTGCACCCGCTGTCGATCGGCTACCGGCTGATACGTGGAACCCTGCATCAGCTGAAAAAGACTGCGCCGCAACACCATCAGCGGCCGCAACTCAACGTGCCGACCCAGGACGCCCGTTGGTTCCGGCTTGCCACGCTGGACGGCGCCACCGTGACCACCGCCGACGGCCGCGGTGCGGTCTACCGTCAGCGCGACCGCGACAAGATGTTCGCGTTGCTGTGGCAGTCGCTGCGCCGCCAGCGTCAACTGCTGAGCCGCTTCGACGAGATGCGCCGCGTCTACCGCGCCGCGCTGCCGGTGTTATCCAGCAAGGAGAAGTGGGAGACGGTGTTGCTGCCGACCCAGAGCAATGCGGCTGGCAATGGCCGACATCGCGGCTGAGTCGGCATCGCCGAGCGGCGAAGTCGCGGTCCTGGTCGCCGTGCAGTCGGCGCTGGCGGGCCGACCCGGCGCCTTGGCGATCGCCCGGGCGCTGTCCCATTTCGGTGAGCACAGCCTCGGCTGGTTGGCGGTGTCGGGAATCGGCGCGGTCGCGCAACCCGCCCGGCGCCGCAGCTGGCTGCTGGCCGGCGCCGGTGCGTTCGCCGCGCACGCCGCCGCCGTGGTGATCAAGCGGATCGTGCGCCGCCCGCGCCCGCACCATCCCGCCGTCGCGATCAACGTCGGCACCCCGAGCAGCCTGAGCTTCCCGTCGGCGCACGCCACCTCCACCACCGCGGCAGCGATTCTGCTGGGGCGGGCCACCGGTTTACCGCTGCCTGTCATGCTGGTGCCGCCGATGGCGCTCTCCCGGGTGCTGCTCGGCGTGCACTATCCCAGCGACGTGGCCACCGGGGTGGCCGTCGGAGCCGCAGTGGCGGCTGCCACGGAATGGGCCGCCGTCCAGGTCGACCGTCGGACGACAGGTGGAGCGTGGAGATGAGTAGTGAGGTAGGCGACGTCGAGGACAAGGTGGCCGGACCGCCGGCCAACTTGATCGCCGGCGTCATCAAGGCGATGCGCCCGCGGCAGTGGGTGAAGAACGTGCTGGTGCTGGCCGCGCCGCTGGCCGCGTGGGGCGCCGACGCCCACTACAACTACCGCGACATGCTGATCCAGATCGCCGTCGCCTTCGTGGTGTTCAGCCTGAGCGCGTCGTCGATCTACCTGATCAACGACGTCCGCGACGTCGAGGCCGACCGTCAGCACCCCACCAAGCGGTTCCGCCCGATCGCGGCGGGCATCGTGCCCGAGTGGCTGGCCTACACGATGGCGGCCGTGCTCGCGGCCGCGTCGCTGGGCATCGCGTGGCTGCTCACCCCCAACCTGGCCGTGGTGATGGCCGTCTACCTGGTGATGCAGCTGGGCTACTGCTTCGGCCTCAAGCACCAAGCGGTGATCGACATCAGCATCGTGTCGTCGGCGTATCTGATCCGGGGTATCGCCGGCGCGGCCGCCACCAGCATTCACCTGTCGCAGTGGTTCCTCCTGGTGCTCGCGTTCGGGTCGCTGTTCCAGGCGGCCGGCAAGCGTTACGCCGAGTTGCAACTGGCCGAGCGAACCGGGGCTAGCATCCGCAAGTCGCTGGAGAACTACACCAGCACCTACCTGCGGTTCGTCTGGACGATGTCGGCCACCGCGGTGGTGGTCTGCTACGGGCTCTGGGCGTTCGAGCGCGACCACGGCAAGGCCGGCTGGTTCGCGGTGTCGATGGTGCCGTTCACCATCGCCATCCTGCGGTACGCGGTGGACGTCGACGGCGGGGTCGCCGGCGAGCCCGAGGAGATCGCGTTGCGCGACCGGGTGCTGCAAGTGTTGTTCCTGGCCTGGATCGGAACCATAGGTGTCGCAGTCATCCTCGGCTGACGCGACCGGCCACGCCCCAGCCCCGATCCTGCGCTGGCCGGCGCTGAAGTCGGTCGTCAAGCCGTCCTTCCCCTACGACATCACGGTCCGGGCCAGCCTCTGGGTGAGCGTGGCCGTGGTCGCGGTGCTGTTCGGATATGGCGCCTGGCAGCGCCGCTGGATCGCCGACGACGGCCTGATCGTGCTCCGAACCGTGCGAAACCTGTTGGCGGGCAACGGTCCGGTGTTCAACCAGGGCGAGCGGGTCGAGGCCAACACCTCGGTGGTGTGGACGTATCTGGTGTACGTCGCCAGCGCGGTGACCCGGCCCCTGCAATTGGAATACGTGGCGCTGGCGCTGGCGCTCGGGTTGAGCCTGCTGGGCCTGGCGATGCTGATGTTGGGCACCGGCCGGTTGTTCGCCCCCAGCCTGACGGGTCGCCGCGCGATCATGCTGCCGGCCGGCGCGCTGGCCTACATCGCGGTGCCGCCGGCGCGCGACTTCGCCACCTCCGGCCTCGAAAGTGGTTTGGTGATGGCCTATCTCGGGCTGCTCTGGTGGATGCTGGTCTGCTGGTCGCAAGCCAAGCGGGGCCGCCCTCCGACCCGGGCGTTCGTCCTGGCGCTGGCCTTCGTCGGCGGCTGCAGCGTCCTGGTGCGTCCGGAGCTGGCGCTGATCGGCGGTGGGGCGCTGATCATGATGCTGATCGCCACCCGGGACGGCCGGCGCAGGCTCGAGATCGTGCTGGCCGGTGGACTGTTGCCGGTGGGATACCAGATCTTCCGAATGGGCTACTACGGCTTGCTGTTTCCAGGCACCGCGCTGGCCAAGGACGCCGGTGGCGACAAGTGGTCGCAGGGCCTGATCTATCTGACGAATTTCAACGGGCCGTACGTGTTGTGGGTGCCGCTGTTCCTGCTGGCCGGCTTGGGGCTGGTGCTGTGGGCCTCGACGCGCCGCAGCAAGCCGGCCGGGGCGCCGCCGGCGACCGGCGGGCCGCTGGCCCGCACCACGCAGAGCCCGGCTGCCGTCGTGATCTTCATCCTGGTCAGCGGGTTGCTGCAGGCTGTGTACTGGATCCGGCAAGGTGGAGACTTCATGCACGGCCGGGTGTTGCTGGCTCCGTTGCTGTGCCTGATCGCGCCGGTCGCGGTGGTGCCGGTGGTGTTTCCCGACGGCACCCGGCTGTCCCGCGAGGCCGGTTACTGGTTGGCCGGCGTGGTCAGCGCGTTGTGGATGTCGGTGGCGGGATGGGCGCTGTGGGCGGCCAATTCGCACGGCCTGGGCGACGACGCCACCCGGGTCACCTACAGCGGCATCGTCGACGAGCGCCGGTTCTATGCGCAGGCAACGGGTCACGCGCATCCGCTGACCGCGGCCGACTACCTCGACTACCCCCGGATGCGGGCAGTTCTGGTGGCGCTCAACAACACTCCGGAGGGCGCCCTGCTGCTGCCGTCCGGTAATTACGACCAGTGGGACCTGGTCCCACCCATCCCGCCGACGTTGCCGCCCGGCGCCCCGCCTCCCCGAACAGGGCCGCACACAGTGTTTTTCACCAACCTCGGCATGGTCGGCATGAACGTCGGCCTGGACGTCCGGGTGATCGACCAGATCGGTCTGGCCAATCCGCTGGCGGCGCACACCGCGCGGCTGCAGCACGGCCGCATCGGCCACGACAAGAACCTCTTCCCGGACTGGGTGATCGCCGACGGGCCGTGGGTGAAGTGGTACCCCGGCGTGCCGGGCTACCTCGACCAGAAGTTCGTCCACCAGGCGGAGGCGGCACTGAAATGTCAGGGCACCCAACAGGTGCTGAACTCCGTGCGCAGCCCGATGGGGTTCCACCGGTTCCTGTCGAACCTGCTGCACTCGGTGAAGTTCACCCGCTACCGCATCGACCGCGTCCCGCGCTACGAGCTGATCAGGTGCGGTCTGGCCATCCCGGAATCCGGCGCCGCCGAGTACACCGGCCTGCCGGCCACCGGGCCCTGACCCGGGCCGCCGGCGTTATCGGCAGGCGAATTTCTGCCGGCCATCGGTCGGCGCACACCGGCGCGCGCCCAGCGCACCGACTGGCGTCCAGCAACTCCGAATGTGTACCCTCACCGGTGAACTACCGCTCGTCGGCACATTCACAGCGTGGTGATCCGCGGCCGAGTCGAGCGGGTCCGGCCACAGCGCGAGGCCCCTTTTCGGGCCAACGCCGATGACAGTCCGCCGCACGAGATGTGGTTGACTACGGAAGCACAGCTGCGCCGTCCGGCATCGATGCGGGTCCGAATGACTTGCTGAGAGCCGGACACTCAGGCCGGCGAGCTCAGCAACGACGCGGGCCAAGAAGCGGCTCCCTGAGAAGCTGAGCAATAGGGCATGCAGTCCGACCCACAATGTTGGGCCCGACAATGAATGAGGAAGCAAGAATGAGGCTTGTTGACAGGTTTCGCGGTGTGGCAAGCAAGCTGCCACGCCGGCTCGCGATCGGAGCCGCCGCTGCGGCTCTGCTGCCGGGCCTGATCGGTGCGGTGGGCCAGACCGCCGACGCCGGTGCATTCTCCCGGCCGGGTCTGCCCGTCGAGTACCTGCAGGTGCCGTCGGCAGCGATGGGTCGCGACATCAAGGTCCAGTTCCAGAGCGGTGGCGCCAACTCGCCCGCCGTCTACCTGCTCGACGGTCTTCGTGCGCAGGACGACTTCAACGGCTGGGACATCAACACCCCCGCCTTCGAGTGGTACCTGCAGTCCGGGCTGTCGCTCGTGATGCCGGTCGGCGGACAGTCCAGCTGGTACACCGACTGGTACAAGCCGGCATGCGGCAAGGCAGGCTGCCAGACCTACAAGTGGGAGACCTTCCTCACCAGTGAGCTCCCCGCATTCCTGGCCTCCAAGGGCGTCAAGCAGACCGGCGGCGCGGCCGTGGGTCTGTCGATGGCCGGCGCCTCGGCGCTGAACCTGGCCAACTACCACCCGGCGCAGTTCACCGAGGTCGGCGCGTTCTCCGGTCTGCTCGATCCGTCGCAGGGCATGGGCCCGTCGCTGATCGGTCTGGCCATGGGTGACGCCGGTGGCTACAAGCCCGCCGACATGTGGGGCCCGAAGGAAGACCCGGCGTGGGCCCGCAACGACCCGCTGCTGAACGTCGGCAAGACCGTCGCCAACAACACCCGCCTGTGGCTGTACTGCGGTAACGGCAAGCCGTCCGACCTGGGTGGCGACAACCTGCCGGCCAAGTTCCTCGAGGGCTTCGTGCGGACCAGCAACATCAAGTACCAGGACGCGTACAACGCGGCCGGCGGTCACAACGCGCAGTTCCACTTCGACGCCAACGGCACGCACGACTGGCCGTACTGGGGAGCGCAGCTGCACGCCATGCTGCCCGACCTGCAGGCGACTCTCGGCGCGACTCCGGGCGCAGGCCCGGCCGCTGGTGGTGCACCGGCCGCATCGGCGACCGGCCAGCACACCTAAGCTGACAACAGCACGGCAGACGGCGACGACCTTGCGAGGTCGTCGCCGTTCGCCGTTTCTGGCGTCGGCGTCCAACCGGGTGTGATTAGCTACCTTGCGGAACCGGGGGCGATCTGAAGCCCTCCCATCGTCGGTTGAGCGACAAGCGAGGTCTGGGATGAGAAGTCTGTCGATGCTGCTACGGCTCCTGTGCGCGGCCGTGTTGACGGTCGGAGGCCTCATCGGGACGCACCTGAGCGCGGCGCGCGCCGCCGGCTACGAGACGTTGATGGTGCCGTCCGCGGCGATGGGCCGCGACATCCCCGTGCAGTTCCTCGCCGGTGGGCCGCACGCGGTCTACCTGTTGGACGCCTTCAACGCCGCCCCCGACGTCAGTAACTGGGCCACCGCGGGTAATGCCTTCAACACCCTCGCCGGCAAGGGCGTCTCGGTGGCCGCGCCGGCCGGTGGCGCCTTCAGCATGTACACCAACTGGGAGCGCGACGGCAGCAAGCAGTGGGACACCTTCCTGTCGCAGGAGCTGCCGGACTGGCTGGCCGCCAACAAGGGGCTGGCCCCCGGCGGCCACGGCGTCGTCGGCGCCTCGCAGGGCGGGTACGCCGCGATGGCGCTGGCCTGCTTCCACCCGGACCGCTTCGGCTTCGCCGGATCGCTGTCGGGCTTCCTCTACCCGTCCAACACGACCACCAACGGCGCCATCCTGGCCGGCCTACAGCAGTTCGGCGGGGTCGACGGCAACGGCATGTGGGGTGCGCCGCAGCTGGGCCGGTGGAAGTGGCACGACCCCGACGTGCACGCGATGCTGCTGGCGCAGAACAACTCCCGCATCTGGGTCTGGAGCCCGACGACCATGGGCGGCGACGCCGCCGCGATGATCGGTCAGGCCGGCGAGGCGATGGGTAACGCCCGGTTCTTCTACCAGGAATACCGCAACGTCGGCGGCCACAACGGCCACTTCGACTTCCCGGGCAGCGGCAGCAACGACTGGGGCTCGTGGAGCGGGCAGCTGGGCGCCATGTCCGGTGACATCGTCGGGGCCATCCGCTAGCTGGTCAGCCGATCACGGGTCCGCGACCCGGTACCGTGAACGAAAGCTCGACGGCCCCGGGTCTGTCGGCTGTGCCACCGACCGACTCTGCTAGCAGGAGACCATGGCTGTGAACTCACGGCGGAAACGCCGTCGTCGAATCCTGGCGTTGACCGCCGCCGCCGCGGTGGCACTGGTGGTCGGGCTGGTCATCCTGGTCGTGGTCGGGATGCTGCGCCAGCGGCAGGCCGTGCCCACTGCGGTGCCCCCCAGCATCGTGCCCCCGACCAGCAGCGGCTCGGCCCTTCCGCACAAGCCGCGGCCGGCCTCGCAGGATTCCAGCTGCCCTGACGTACAGCTCATCTCGATTCCCGGCACCTGGGAGTCGTCGCTGCAGGACGACCCGCTCAACCCGGTCCAGTTCCCGAAGGCGTTGTTGCTCAACGTCACCCGCCCGATCCGCGAGCAGTTCAACTCCAGCCGCGTCGAGACCTACACCGTGCCCTACACCGCCCAGTTCCATAACCCGCTCAGCGGAGACCCGCAGATCTCGTACAACGACAGCCGGGCCGAGGGCACCCGCGCGGCGGTCAAGGCGATGACGGATATGAACGCCAAATGCCCGCTGACCGGCTACGTCCTGGTGGGGTTCTCGCAGGGCGCGGTGATCGCCGGCGACATCGCCAGCGACGTCGGCAACGGCCGCGGACCGGTGGACGACGACCTGGTGCTCGGCGTGACGCTGATCGCCGACGGCCGGCGCCAACAAGGGGTGGGGCAGGAGATCGGGCCTAATCCGCCGGGCGAGGGCGCCGAGATCATCCTGCACGAGGTGCCGGTGCTGTCCAGCCTCGGTTTGACGATGACGGGCCCGCGGCCCGGTGGCTTCGGCGCACTCAACGGCAAGACCAACGAGATCTGCGGGGCCGGAGACCTGATCTGCGCCGCCCCGCCGGAGGCGTTCAGCCTGGCGAACCTGCCCAGGACGCTGGACATCCTGGCCGGTGGCGCCGGCGCCCCAGTGCACGCGCTCTACGGAACCACCCAGTTCTGGAGTCTGGACGGTCAGCCGTCGACCGAGTGGACGCTGAATTGGGCGCACGGCGCGATCGAGAACGCGCCGCACCCCAAACACGGGTGAATCGGGGCGTCTGAAATTCTTCGGCACGGCGTCACAGGTCACAGTTGTGACAAGGCGTACCTTCAGATTTGGTTGGCGGCGCGCCGCCCTCTAACATTAAGAGGAATTTAAGAGCAACTGTGGTCGTCCTGTCGTGTCCATGCTGTTCGAGACGCTCAGCATGCTTCGGTAGCCTCTGGGAGGTTTGCCGTCCGCGACCGCCCCACGAGGGTGAGGGCGCGGTGTTCCCGCAGGTCGACCCGGGCCTTTCGACATTGTCGACGGGGCTCACACGCACTTAACCCGAGCAGACGTGGTGAAAGAGAGAGCGGCATGGCTTACCACAACCCGTTCGTCGTGAACGGCAGGATCACGTTCCCCGACAACGCCAACCTGGTCCGCCACGTCGAGAAGTGGGCGAAAGTACGCGGCGAAAAGCTCGCCTACCGGTTCCTGGACTACTCGGTCGAGCGTGACGGTGTCACCCGCGACATCGCATGGTCGGAGTTCGCCGCGCGCAACCGGGCCGTCGGCGCCCGCCTGCAGCAGGTCACCAAGCCGGGTGACCGGGTCGCCATCCTCTGCCCGCAGAACCTCGACTACGTCGTCGGCTTCTTCGGCATCCTCTACGCCGGCCGGATCGGTGTGCCGCTGTTCGACCCGTCGGAGCCCGGCCACGTCGGCCGGCTGCACTCCGTGCTCGACGACTGTGAGCCGACCGCGATCCTGACCACCAGCGACTCCGCCGAAGGCGTCCGCAAGTTCTTCCGCAGCCGCCCGGCCAAGGAACGTCCACGGGTGATCGCCGTCGACGCGGTGCCCAAGGAGGTCGAGTCCACCTGGGACCCGAGTCAGGTCGACGCCAACGCGATCGCCTACCTGCAGTACACCTCCGGTTCGACCCGCACCCCGACCGGGGTCGAGGTCACCCAGGCGAACCTGGCCACCAACTGCGTCCAGGTGCTGCAGGCGTTGGAGGGCAACGAAGGCGACCGCGGCGTCACCTGGTTGCCGTTCTTCCACGACATGGGCCTGATCACGATCATGCTCGGCCCGATGCTCGGCCAGCACAACACCTTCATGACGCCCGCGGCGTTCGTGCGCCGGCCCAGCCGCTGGCTGCGCGCGCTGGCCGGTGTCGCCGGTGACGACGGCCCCACCTACTCGCTGGCCCCGAACTTCGCGTTCGAGCACGCCGCGCTGCGCGGTCTGCCCCGCGACGACGAGCCGCCGCTGGACCTGTCCAACGTCAAGGCCCTGCTGAACGGCAGCGAGCCGATCTCGGTGGCGTCGATGCGCAAATTCACCGACGCGTTCGCGCCGTACGGCATGGACACCAACGTGATCAAGCCCTGCTACGGCTTGGCCGAGGCGACGCTGTTCGTCTCGATCACGCCGATGGACGAGGGCCCGACCGTCGTCTACGTCGACCGGGACAAGCTGAACAGCCACACCTTCGTCGAGGTGGACGAGGACTCGCCGACCGCGGTCACCCAGGTCTCCGCCGGCCAGGTCGGGGTCGACGAGTGGGCCGTCATCGTGGACGCCGAGACGGCCACCGAGTTGCCCGACGGTCAGATCGGTGAGATCTGGCTGCACGGCCCCAACATGGGTCAGGGTTACTGGCGCCGCGAGGCCGAGTCGACCGAGGTTTTCCGCAACATCCTGAAATCCCGCATCGCCGAGTCGCACGCCGAGGGCGCCGCCGACGACGGCACCTGGGTCCAGACCGGTGACTACGGCACCTATTACAAGGGCAACCTCTACATCACCGGCCGCGTCAAAGACCTGGTGATCATCGACGGACGTAACCACTATCCGCAGGACCTGGAGTACTCCGCGCAGGAGGCCAGCCGGGCCCTGCGCACCGGCTACGTCGCCGCGTTCTCGGTGCCGACCAACCAGTTGCCGGCCTCGGTCTTCGAAAACCCGCACGCCGGACTGAAATTCGACAAGGACGACACCTCCGAGCAGTTGGTGATCGTCGCCGAGCGGGCACCGGGCGCGCACAAGCTGGACTACCAGCCGATCGCCGACGACATCCGGGCGGCCATCGCCGTGCGGCACGGCGTGACGGTACGCGACGTGCTGCTGGTGCAGTCCGGATCGGTTCCACGGACATCCAGCGGAAAGATCGGCCGCCGCGCCTGCCGCGCCGCCTACATCGACGGCAGCCTGCGCAGTGGTACCACCGGCCCGAACGCCTACCCCGACCAAACTGACTGAGCGACAACATGACTGAGCTCGAGATCGAAACCCCGACCGAGGCCGCCCCGGCCCGCACCGAGATGTCCATCACCGAGGTGCGGCAGTGGCTACGCAACTGGGTGGCGGCTGCCACCGGGCAGTCACCCGACGCGGTCCACGAGGCGACGCCGATGGTCGAACTCGGCCTGTCGTCGCGCGACGCCGTCGCCATGGCCGCCGACATCGAGGACGCCACCGGTGTCACGGTGTCGATCGCGGCGGCGTTCGAGCACCCCACCATCGAGTCGCTGGCCACCTGGATCGTCGAGGGCGACCCCGAACTCGACCAGGGCGGCACCGCCGACGAAGACTGGACGCGTACCGGCCCGGTCGAGCGTGTCGACATCGCGGTCGTCGGACTGGCCACCCGGTTGCCCGGCGACATGAACACCCCCGACGAGACCTGGGCCGCGCTGCTCGAGGGCCGCGACGCGATCACCGACCTGCCCGAGGGCCGCTGGTCGGAGTTCATGGACGAACCACGGCTGGCCGAGGCGATCAAGAAGGCCCGCACCCGCGGCGGTTACGTCAGCGACATCAAGGGCTTCGACTCCGAGTTCTTCGCGCTGTCCAAGACCGAAGCCGACAACATCGACCCGCAGCAGCGGATGACACTGGAGCTCACCTGGGAGGCGCTCGAGCACGCCCGCATCCCGGCGTCCAGCCTGCGCGGCGAGTCGGTCGGCGTCTACGTCGGCACCTCGGTGATGGACTACAGCTACCTGGCGATGTCCGACCCGACCGTCGCCCACCCCTACGCCATCACCGGTACTGCGAGTTCCATTGTTGCCAACCGGGTTTCGTACTTCTTCGACTTCCACGGCCCGTCGGTCGCGGTGGACACCGCGTGCTCGAGTTCGCTGGTCGCCACCCACCAGGCGGTGCAGGCGCTGCGTAACGGCGAATGCGACGTGGCGATGGCCGGCGGGGTCAACGCGCTGATCACCCCCGCCGTGACGCTCGGTTTCGACGAGATCGGTCAGGTGCTCTCACCGGACGGCCGGATCAAGTCGTTTTCCTCGGACGCCGACGGCTACACCCGCTCCGAGGGCGGGGCGATGCTGGTGCTCAAGCGGGTCGACGACGCGCGACGCGACGGCGACCAGATCCTCGCGGTGATCGCCGGAAGCGCCATCAACCACGACGGCCGCTCCAACGGGCTGATCGCACCCAACCCGGACGCGCAGGCGGACGTGCTGCGCCGGGCCTACAAGGACGCCGGCATCAACCCCCGCACCATCGACTACGTCGAAGCCCACGGCACTGGCACCGTGCTGGGCGATCCGATCGAGGCGCAGGCCCTGGGCCGGGTGATCGGTCGCGGCCGTGCCGCCGACAAGCCGGCACTGCTCGGTGCGGTGAAAACCAATGTCGGACACATGGAGTCGGCTGCCGGCGCGGCCAGCCTGGCCAAGATGGTGCTGGCGCTCCATCACGACAAGCTGCCGCCGTCGATCAACTACGCCGGCCCCAACCCCTTCATCGACTTCGATGCCGCGCACCTGAAAGTCCTTGACACGGTGGCTGACTGGCCTCGCTACAGCGGGTACGCCAGCGCCGGTGTCTCCGGCTTCGGCTTCGGTGGCGCCAACGCGCACCTGGTGCTGCGCGAGGTGCTGCCCCGCGACGTCGTCGAGCGCGAACCCGACGCGGACGTCGAGCAGACACCCGAGGCACCGGCCGCCGAGGAGCACGGCGAACTGATCGGCGGAATCCGCTTCGACGAGTACGGCGAGTTCGTGGATGCTGCCGAGAACGGCGCAACGCCCGCCGAGGACTCCTACGAGCTGCCCGGTATCACCGACGAGGCCCTGCGTCTCAAAGAGATAGCGCTGGAAGAGCTTGCCGCCGAAGAGGTCCCGACCCCGGTCGTGGCGCTCGCGGTGTCGGCGTTCCTCACGTCGCGCAAGCGGGCCGCCGCGGCCGAACTCGCCGACTGGATTGAATCGCCGGAGGGTCAGGCGTCGTCGCTGGAGTCGATCGGGCGGGCGCTGTCGCGCCGCAACCACGGCCGTTCCCGCGCGGTGGTGCTGGCCCACGACCACGAAGAGGCCGTCAAGGGCCTGCGCGCGATCGCCGAAGGCAAGCAGAAGCCGTATGTGTTCAGCACCGACGGTCCGGCCACCAATGGGCCGGTCTGGGCGATGGCCGGTTTCGGTGCCCAGCACCGCAAGATGGGCAAGAACCTTTACCTGCGCAACGAGATCTTCGCCCAGTGGATCGAGAAGGTCGACGCGCTGATCCAGGACGAGCGGGGCTACTCGATCCTCGAGTTGATCCTCGATGATTCGGTCGATTACGGCATCGAGACCAGCAACGTCGTGATCTTCGCGATTCAGATCGCGCTGGGTGAGGTGCTCAAACACCACGGCGCCAAACCCGCTGCCGTGGTTGGCCAGTCGCTGGGTGAGCCCGCGTCGGCCTACTTCTCCGGCGGCCTTTCGCTGGCCGACGCCACGCGGGTGATCTGTTCCCGCTCGCACCTGATGGGTGAGGGCGAGGCGATGCTGTTCGGCGAGTACATCCGGTTCATGGCGCTCGTCGAGTACTCCGCGGACGAACTCAAGACCGTCTTCGCCGACTTCCCCGCCCTCGAGGTGTGCGTCTACGCCGCACCCAGCCAGACGGTGATCGGTGGGCCGCCGGACCAGATCGACGCGATCGTCGCCCGGGCCGAGGCCGAAGGCCGCTTCGCGCGCAAACTGCAGACCAAGGGCGCCGGCCACACCTCGCAGATGGACCCGCTGCTCGGCGAGTTCTCCGCTGAGCTGCAAGGCATCTCGCCCGGCAGTCCGAACGTCGGGATCTTCTCGACCGTGCACGAGGGCAGCTACGTCCGGCCGAACGGCGAGCCGATCCACGATGTCGCCTACTGGATCAAGGGCATGCGGCATTCGGTGTACTTCACCCACGGCGTCCGCAACGCCGTCGACAACGGTTACACCACGTTCCTGGAACTCGCGCCCAACCCGGTCGCGCTGATGCAGATCGGCCTGACCACTGCTGCCGCGGGATTGCCCGATGCGCAACTGATTCCGACGCTGGCCCGCAAGCAGGACGACGTCGAGTCGATGATCTCGGCCATGGCGCAGCTGTTCGTCTACGGCCACGACCTCGACATCCGCACGCTGTTCACCCGGGCCGCGGGCCCGGAGGATTACGCGGACGTTCCGCCGACCCGGTTCAAGCGCAAGGAGCACTGGCTCGACGCGCACTTCTCCGGTGACGGCTCGGTGCTGATGCCCGGCACGCACGTGGCGCTGCCCGACGGCCGCCACGTCTGGGAGTACGCGCCGCGTGGCGAGACCGATCTCGCTGCGCTGGTGAAAGCCGCTGCGACACACGTTCTTCCGGATGCGGTGTTGACGGCATCGGAGCAGCGCGCGGTCGCCGCCGACGGTGCTCGCCTGGTCACCACGCTGACCCGCCATCCCGGTGGTGCCGCGGTGCAGATCCACGCGCGCATCGACGAGTCCTTCACGCTGGTCTACGACGCGCTGGTGTCGCGGGCCGGCCAGGCATCGGTGCTGCCGACGGCCGTCGGAGCCGGTGCGGCGATCGCGCCGACGGTCACCGCCGGGCAGGCCCCCGCGCCCGCCCCGGTCGCCGAGCCGGTGGCTGACCACCCCGCAGCCAGTGCGGTGACCGACAGCCTGACCGCGCGCCAGCTCGGCTCGATTCAGCGCTGGTCGCCGGATTCCGGTGAGACGATTCGCGATCGGCTGGCGTCCATCGTGTCGATGGCGATGGGTTACGAGCCGGAGGACCTGCCCTGGGAGGTCCCGCTGGTCGAGCTCGGACTGGACTCGATGATGGCCGTCCGGATCAAGAACCGGGTCGAATACGACTTCGACATGCCGCCGATCCAATTGCAGGCGGTGCGCGACGCGAACCTCTACAACGTCGAGAAGCTCATTGAGTACGCGGTCGAGAACCGCGACGAGGTGCAGAGTCTGTTCGAGCGCCAAAAGACGCAGACACCAGAGGAAATCGCCGCCGAGCAGGCCGCCATACTGTCCGGCGCGACCCCGGCATCGCTGACCGCTCCGGCGCCCGACACCCAGGCCGAACCCCAGACGCAAGCGGCGCCTGAGCGCCAGCCCGAGCCCAGCCCGGAGCCCGCGTCGTCCATTCCGCCGCCGCCGACCGATCCGTCGGGGCCTAAAGCGGCGGCGCAGCCCAACCTGGCGGGTGCCGCGCAGGCGCTCAACTCCGAAGCCGTTGCTGCGGCCCTCAATTCGGACATCCCGCCGCGGGACGCCGCTGAGCGGGTCACCTTCGCGACGTGGGCGATCGTCACCGGCAAGTCGCCGGGCGGCATCTTCAACGCGTTGCCGAAGCTCGACGACGCCGCCACTGCCAAGCTGGCGGAGCGGCTCTCGGAGCGCGCGGAAGGCAGCATCACCGTCGACGACGTCAGGGCTGCCGGAACCATCGAAGAACTCGCGAGCACCGTGCGTGAATTCCTGGAGGCCGGCCAGATCGACGGCTTCGTCCGCACCATCCGGGCCAGGCCCGAAGGTTCCACCAAGCCGGCGGTGTTCGTGTTCCACGCCGCGGGCGGGTCGACGGTGGTCTACGAGCCGCTGCTCAGCCGCCTGCCGACCGACATCCCGATGTACGGCTTCGAACGTGTCGAAGGCACCATCGAAGAGCGTGCGGCCCAATACATTCCGAAGCTCCGTGAGCTCGGCGGCAACGGGCCGTTCATCCTGGCCGGGTGGTCGCTGGGCGGCGCGCTGGCCTACGCCTGCGCGATCGGCCTCAAGCAGCAGGGCTGCGACGTGCCATTCGTCGGTTTGATCGACGCGGTGATGCCGGGCGAGCCGATCCTGCAGACCAAGGAAGAGACCCGCAAGCGCTGGGACCGCTACGCCAAGTTCGCCGAGCGGACCTTCAACGTCGAGGTGCCGCCGATCCCGTACGAGACGCTGGAAGCGCTCGACGACGAGGGACAGGTCAGGTTCGTACTGGAAGCCGTCCAGCAGGCCGGCGTGCAGATCCCCGGCGGGATCATCGAGCACCAGCGCACGTCGTATCTGGACCAGCGGGCGATCGACACCGCCGAGTACCAGCCCTACGACGGGCACGTGACGCTGTACATGGCCGACCGCTACCACGACGACGCGATCACGTTCGAACCCGCGTACGCCATCCGCAAGCCGGACGGCGGCTGGGGCGACTACGTGGCCGACCTCGAGGTCGTGCCGATCGGCGGCGAGCACATCCAAGCCATCGACGAGCCGATTATCGCCAAGGTCGGCGCCCATATGACCCAGGCGCTCAACAAGATTCACGCCGAGCAGAAAGAGGCCTAAGTGACCACCAAGACCACCGCCGAGCAGCTGACCGAACTGCGCGAGAAGCTGGAGCTGGCGAAGGAACCTGGTGATCCGAAGGCGATCGCGCGGCGCGACAAGAAGGGCATCCCGAGCGCCCGGGCCCGGATCACCGCCCTGGTCGACCCGGGCAGCTTTCTGGAGATCGGCGCCCTGGCTCGCACCCCCGGCGACCCGAACGCGCTGTACGGCGACGGTGTGGTCACCGGCCACGCCCGGATCAACGGCCGCCCGGTCGCGGTGTTCAGCCACGACCAGACGGTGTTCCAGGGTTCGGTCGGTGAGATGTTCGGCCGCAAGGTGGCCAAGCTGATGGATTGGGTGGCGATGGTCGGATGCCCGATCATCGGGATCAACGACTCCGCCGGCGCCCGGATCCAGGACGCCGTCACCTCGCTGGCCTGGTACGCCGAATTGGGCCGCCGGCACGAGAGCCTGCGTGGCATGGTGCCCGAGGTCTCCATCATCCTGGGCAAATGCGCTGGGGGAGCGGTCTATTCGCCGATCCAGACCGACCTGCTGGTCGCGGTGCGCGACCAGGGCTACATGTTCATCACCGGGCCCGACGTGATCAAGGACGTCACCGGTGAGGACGTGACGTTCGACGAGCTGGGTGGCGCCGATGTGCAGGCGCAACGCGGTAACATCCACAAGGTCGTCGAAGACGAGGCCGCGGCGTTCCAATACGTGCGCGACTACCTCTCGTTCTTGCCGGACAACACTTTTGGTGACGGCCCGATCGTCAACCCGGGTCTGGAGCCGGAGATCACCCCGACCGACCTCGAGCTGGACACCATCGTCCCGGATGCGGACAACACCGCCTACGACATGCACGAGATCCTGCTGCGCATCTTCGACGACGGCGACGTCTTCGAGATCGCCGACCAGCGCGGGCCGGCGATCATCACCGCCTTCGCCCGGGTCGACGGGCGATCGGTCGGCGTGATCGCCAACCAGCCCATGTTCATGTCCGGCGCGGTCGACAGCGAGGCATCCGACAAGGCATCGAGCTTCATCCGGTTCTGCGACTCCTACAATCTGCCACTGGTTTTCGTGGTCGACACCCCCGGTGCCATGCCGGGTGTCACGGAGGAGAAGAACGGCATCATCAAGCGTGGTGGCCGCTTCTTCAACGCGATCGTGGAAGCCGAGGTGCCGAAGGTGACCATCATCGTCCGCAAGGCCTATGGCGGTGGTTACGCGGTGATGGGTTCCAAGCAGTTGTCGGCCGACCTGAACTTCGCCTGGCCCACCGCGCGTATCGCGGTGATCGGAGCCGACGGTGCGGCGCAACTGCTGGTGAAGCGCTTTCCCGACCCGACGGCGCCCGAGGTGCAGCAGATCAAGAAGGACTTCATCGAGGGGTACAACCTCAACATGGCGATCCCGTGGATCGCCGCCGAGCGCGGCTACATCGACGGCGTGATCGAGCCGCACGAGACCAGGCTGCTGCTGCGCAAATCGCTACACCTGTTGCGGGAGAAGCAAATTCACTGGCGCACGCAGCGCAAGCACGGCCTGACGCCGATCTAGACCTTGACGACGAAGTCCGAGGTGTAGAACTCGGCCGGACTCTGCGACCGCGGGCTCGGACGCCGGATGAACACCCAGGCGCCGGTGGTCCCGGGGGCCAGCCCGCCGCTGACGGTGGCGTTGCCGACACCGCCACCGTCGGTGTCCAGCGAGCCCACGGCCACGCCGGGTCCGGATCCGTCGCAGGGCGCGTTCGCGGGGCGGGGCAGTTGAATGAGTTGGACGTCGAAATGCGCGCCGGGCTCGGCCGCCTCGGCGAAGTGGACGTCCGCTGTGACCTTGCCGCCACCGGCATGGATCAGGGCCGATGCCGTGCCGCTGTTGGTCGACGCGAAGTCGGGGATGGGGCTGAAGTCGCAGGCGCGCAGAATGCCGCGCAGTGGGACGAGTGTTCCGGCCTCGGCGTTGGCGAGACCTGCCGAAGCAGTCAGCGCAAGGATGGCGGGCAGCGCGCAGCATGCCAGGGTGGAAATCCTTAGTGACATTTTGTCAATTATCCGTTCGACGAGGTGAACACACCACGTCGGACGAGGGAGAGTTCGCTTACATGGGATGCGGTGATGTGACGGGGGACACCGTCAGGTGCTAGTTGTCGGTGCCCTCTTGCTGCTTTTGCACCTTCTCACCGGTCTTGGTGGACTCCCGGAGCTCTTTCTTCGCCTTCGCCGCTTCATCGGCCATTTCGCCGATGGACTCGTCGCCTTCTTCAGCGCGCATGGTGACCTCTTTCCATTCGCCCGTGCGTACCCGTGATGGCGGCCGCCGAATCAGTGCAGGAATCTTCTACAAATATAGAAAATACGGTCACCACGCGATAACGCCGCTGTTAGCGTGCGGCGCATGCACCGATGGAGAGCGTCGTTTCTGGCTGCACTGTTGTTCGCGCCGCTGCTCCTCTGCGGTACGCAGCATGCCAGCGCCGACACCGGTGACGAGCCGCGATATGCGGACTTCTACCTGCCGCCCGATCCGTTGCCGGCGGGGCGGCCGGGGGACCTGATCCGCACCGAGCCGTCGAGACTGGTGCTCGAGCCCTCCGGCCAGCTGGGCGCCATCATGGCGACCGGGACGCGAATCATGTACCGCAGCACCGATACTCGTGGCAATCCGATCGCGGTGACCGGCACGTACTTCGAGCCGTACAACGATTGGCCGGGCAAAGGACCGCGGCCGCTGATCAGCTACGCCCCCGGCACGCAAGGCCAGGGCAATCGACGCGCCGTTTAATAGATGAATCACCACATCCCGCAGGTCCAGTCCTCAGCAGCGCCGTAATGATCTGTGCGACGCGGCGCTCGACGTGTTGGGCCGCGGCGGCGCACGCAGTCTGACCCACCTCGAGGTCGACCGTCGCGCGGGGATGCCGCCCGGTACCACCTCCGCGTACTACCGGACGCGCGAGGCGCTGTTGCATGCGATCGCCGCCCGCATCACCGAGCTCGACCTGGCCGACCTGACCTTGATGACCGAGAAGGTAGGTCGCGAAGCCGGCGCCACGCCCAGAATCAGTGAGCTGGCGAAGATCGTGATGAAGGCGTCCCAGGATCCGTGGCTCACCCGCACCCGCGCGCGATTCGAGCTCGCGCTGCAGTCCGGTCGCGACCCGGTGCTGAGTGAAACCCTGCAACAGACGATCGCGTTCTTCACCGTCCTTGCGCGGCAGGCGGTGACCAGTTGGCAGGACCCCGGCGAACAGCTCGACACCGACTTGATCGAGGACCAGACACTGACCCTCCTGACCTTCATGGACGGCGTGATGATGGGGTTCGTTCGCGGCATCAGTGCGTTCGACGACCATCGCCACCTCGTCCGGGTCCTGCAGGGGTTGATCGAAGCGGTCGGTGATCCCCCGTGACTCGGCCCGCAATACAAAACTGGGCGGCAAGGAACGAAGTCCTTGCCGCCCAGCCAAGTTCGTGTTGCCTATTCAGCAGCCTTCTGGCGTGCCTCGGCTGCCTTCTCGGCGGCGCGTGAGGCCTCGGCCTCGGCCTCTTTCTTGGCCACGTCGCGCTGGGCCTTGGCCTTGTCCTGCTGGGCCCGGCCTTCCTCGCGAAGGCCGTCGCGGTTGGTCACGATGCCGATGATTTCCTTCGCCTTGCCCTTGACGTCTTCGATCACGCCCAGGACGGCTGCTTCGGGTCCGCTGGTCACTACACGATCCTTTCTGCTCGGGGATGGGATGAAAAATCCATACCCGGTGTCGCGGGCGACTCAACGTGATGTGACAGCCCTCACCGAATCACGGCGCTGTGGTTAGGGCTTGATCCTGATCTTGCCCGGTGACCACCAGCCGAAGTGCGTGGCGGTGCCGAGGTCCAACTGCGCGGGCTGAGCGTCGACCAGGGTGTCGAACTTGCGCAGCGAACCCCAGTCGCGGGCCCAGTCGTGAGACAGATAGGTCGCCATCACGTGGGCGCGCAGGAGCAGGTCGGTGATGCCCAGCAGACCGCCGTTGACGCCGTCTTCCCAGGTGTCGGTGTCCATCTTCTTCGCCGTGTAGTCGGGTGTGATGCGGAATTCGGGGATGTCGGTGACCCCGTTCGAGTGCAGCATCGGCTGTTGGCACGGGAAGGCCAGCCCGACCGCCCAGTCCAGCAGCACCGGCTGCGTCGACCCGACGTACTCCTGTACCGACCGCAGCTCGGGCACCCGCGGCGGCGTCACCGCGATCCAGTCCTCCGGCGTCAACGACAGATCCTCGGCGACCACCCGGACGGCGACGGCGTCCGCGGGGATCTCGGAACGTGGGTAGCGCAGGTTCCGCCACGCCTTCGGCTGCTCGCCGTACAAGTCGTCGGGCACCAGCCGCCCGGCCGGCACCACGTCACCGCCGGCGCCGGCGCGGCCGTATTCAAGCACCACGGTCTGACCCTCGGTGTGGTGGTGCAGCACGCTGTTGCCCTCGATCTTGCCCGCGGCGGTCACCACCACCAGCGGATGACCGTCGTCGGCGGGCGGCAGCTGATACCAGGCCGAGGCCAGCTTGCTCTGCTGCTGCGCGTCGGTGGTGTAGCTCCCCAGAATCGGAATGCGTTGCGGGTCAAGCCCATACGGCAGCGGTACGGTCGAGCCGTTGACGCCGGCCGTCTTCAGCTTGGTCGGCGCGTCCCAGTCGTAGTCGGTGCCGGGCTGGTTCGGGTGCATCACCACCGCCTCGGCGACGGTGTGGTCCGGGACGCCGTTGGGCGTGAAGCCGACCGGGTTGGTGCCGCCGAGCGGGCCGAGGGGGCCCCACGGGCCGGAGTCTGAGCCGCCGGGGCGGGGCTGCATGAATCCGGCGTTGGTGTCCGGCTCGACCAGGACGTCGTCGGCCAGGCCGCAGCCACCGGCGAAAGCCCGGATGTTCGACGAGCCGTTGGAGAAGGTCGGGTACTGCCGGACGATCCCGATCGTCATCGAGGCGATGAACACCAGCGCCATGAACCCGGCGGCCAGCGGGATGGGGGCCGCCGTCAGCGCGCGGGCCACACTGCCTTCACCTCGGTCGCGGGACGCGAAATGCAGCCACGCCGCGTAGATCGCCACCGCGACGAACAGCGCGAAAAACATGGTGCTGATGCTGATTCCGGCGACCTTCGGCATCGCCGCGTTGAACGGCACGCCGTAGCTGGAGACGTACCACCACCCGTTGGTGGTCGCGAAACACAGCGCCAGCAGGAACAGCGTCGCGGCCAGGAACGCCATCCGGTTGCGCGACCAGCGCAACACGGCCGGCGACACCAGGGCTGTCGTCAGCGCCGCCATCGCGGCGCCCACCGCGGCGAACAACCCGAAGTGGTGCACCCACTTGGTCGGGGTGAACATCAGGAAGAACATGGTGCCGAAGATGACACCCATCAGCCGCCACGCCGGCCCGCGGGCGACGCCGGGAACTCGCTTGCGCCGCAACATGATGAACACCGCGGTGAACAGGCACAGCGCGGTGACCAGGAAGCCGAACCGGCGCGACAGTGAGCCGTCGACTGTCGGCAGGATCAGATAGTAGTAGCGCAGGTTCTCGGTGTACCAGGCTTGGCTGGGCCCGATCGCGGTGCGAATCCTGGTGGCTTCCAACACTGTTGACAGCGTCTGGTCGGCGAACACCACGGTCAGGATCACCGTGCCGGCGGCCAGCATCGGCGCCACCAACGGCCAGGTGCCGACCAGGCGATGGCGCCGGACCAGGATCCGCAGGATCGGCCGGCCACCGGCCACCAGCGCGGCCACCGCGATCAACCCGGTCGGCTGGACGCCGAGGGTGAACGCCGCGGTCACCACCGCCAACGCGGCGGGCGTCAGCCGGCTGTAGCGCATTGCCCGCTCGATCAACACGTAGGTGATCAGCGAGCCGACCGCGATGATCGGCTCGGGCCGAAGGCCGTTGTCGAACGGCATCCACGCGGTCAGCAGTACCAGCCCGGCCGCCCAGTTCGCGGCCTTGCTCTTGGTCACCGCCGGCCCCAACCGGGGCAGTACTTCGCGTGACAGCAGCAACCAGCACACCAGCCCGGCGATCAAGTCGGGCAACCGAATCCACAGACTCGAGTCGCTGACGTGGGTCATCAGTGCCAGCAGGTTGTAGTACCAGCCGAACGGGTCTTCCGGGCTGCCGAACCAGCGGAAGTAGTTCGACATGTACCCCGCGCGGTCGGCGACCCGGGCCATACCGAGGATGTAACCGTCGTCCGAGGAGTTCGCCCCGATCACCCACCAGAGCACGAACCCGGAGATGATCGTGGCATCGGCGAGGGTGAAGGTCCGCCAGTTGGCCGGTATCCACCGGCGCATCCGGTGGCCGTCCAGCTGGTCCAGCCGCCACAGCGCGATCAGCGCGACGATCGTCGCCACGATCGCCGCGACCATGGCGAACAACTTCAATGTCGTTGGGGTGGTGGAGAACCGGGTGTCGATGGTCGCCGACATCGTCAGCCCCGGCGGGGCGGGGCCGACCAGGTCGGTGAACACTCCGACGATCTGCGGGCGCAGATTGGGGTCGGGGAAGCCGCTGCGCAACTCCTTGCCGCCGGAGTCCTTGAGGCCGACGAAGGTGGCGTACGTCCCGGCCGTGGTGGAGGTGACGTCGATGTGCTGACATTGCGGCGAGACCACCTGCTCGCGCGGCACCGAGAGGATCACCACGTTGCGGTCGGTGACATCGACCCGCTGCTTGTTCACCACAATGAACAGCGCTTGGAGGTTGGCGTCCTTGCCTTTTCGTGGCGCGGTGCCCAGCACGACGCCGCCGGTCGGCGGCATGTCCCGCACCACCTCGCAGGGCACCTGGGCGTGGAAGTCGACCGGTGTCAACGAAATCAGCGGCGCGGTGACACTTTTCAGCTGGCCGTTCTGCGGCCAGTTCAGGTCGGCGGTGGTCTGCACGACCGGAAGCAGCGGGGTGGCCACCGACAACAGGAAGCCGATCAGCCCGGCGATGGTGGCGACCCAGCGGGTCGTCCTGACGGTGTCCGCGGTGGTCGCGGGCGTGCTGGAGGTGCTCACGGCAGTGCTCGAATCGGTCCTTGGCGACTCCAGCCGTAGACCGTGCTGGTGCCTTGCTGGACGGCGGCGATCGGTGCCACGTCGTCGGGCAGCCACCGGTGGTACTGCTCCACCTGACCCCAGTCCCGGTACCAGTCGCCGTTCAGGTAGGTCGGCACCGTCGACGTCCACATCAGCGCCTGAGTGAACAGGAACGGACCGCCGGACTTCGACGCCTGCCACAGGTTGGACGACGCCGACGTCTGCTTGTGGTCCGGCTGAATGCGGTACTGCGGCAGCTCGGCGACACCCAGGTGCTCCGAAAACGGCCGTTGGCAAGGGAAATTCGCGGCCGTGGCGACGTCCATCAGCACCGGCTCCTGCGGCCCGATCAGCTGTTGCAGGCTCTTGGTCACCGGCGCTCGCGGCGGGGTGAAGGCGAACCACTGGTCTTCACTGAGGTTCGGGTCGTAGGCGACGATGCGGGCCACGTTGGCCTCCGGCGGCGCCCAGCTCATCGGGAAGCGCAGGTTGCGCCAAGCGGGCTGCGGGCCGATGTCGATCGGGAACATCAGCCCGAGCGGTGCGACGCTACCGTCGGGTTTGGTTGCGCCCCACTGCAACCGGAGCGACTGGCCGTACATGAAGTCGCCGTCCTCTTTGTAGGACCAGATGGCGCCGGACGCGGCGACCACGACCAGCGGGCGGTCAGGCGTGCGCGGCGGCATCTGGTACCAGGCCGAGGTGGCGGTGGCGGCGCGGGCGTTCTCCCCGTAGCTGCCCATCACCGGAGTGCGTGCCGGGTCGAGACCGAACGGCAGCGCCGCCTGTGAGCCGTTCATCCCCGTGGGGCCCTTGCCGCCCGCGGTGCCGGCCGAGTCGGTGATCGACGCGTTCGGCTTGTTCGGCGAGGCGTCGGAGTTGACCACTCCCGGCTTGGTCACGACCGGGTCGGACTGCAGGTTGTCGCCGACGCCCTGCGGGGTGAAGCCGACCGGGTTGACGCCGCCGAGTGGACCGTCGGGCCCGAACTGCTGTCCGGGAAGTGGTTGCAGCACACCCTCATTGGGGTCCGGCTCGGCCAACACGTCGTCGGCCATCGCGCAGCTCGACGACGAGAGCCCGGAGGCGATCGCGGCGAAGTTGGCCTTGCCGGTGGTGTACATCGGATAGCGCAGCACCGCGCCCTTGCCCAGTGACGCGACTTCACCGAACACCATGATCACCGAGACCACCAGCAGCGGCGTCGACGCGAGTACCCGGTTACGCCGGGTCGCGGCGACCTCGGTGTGTCCGGCGTAGTCCATCCGGAAGTGCTGCCAGGCGGCCAACAGTCCCGTCGCGATCGACAGCGCCAGGAACATCGACGTCACCGGGTGGCTGGCGATGACGGGCTGGATGTCGTACCAGGGCACGCCGTAGTTGTTCACGGAGAACCAGCCGTTGATCCCCGAGGTCGCCCAGGCCAGCATGAACAGCAGCGCGGTCACGTACAGCGTCAGGTTGCGGCGGTTGTGCAGACCGATGCGGGCCATCGCGAACGCCGTGACCGCGCCGAGCGCGCCGGCCAACCCGGCGAACGCGCCGAACTGGATCGCCCACTTCGTCGGCGTGAAGTGCAGCAGCAGCAGGCCGATCGCGGTGGTGCCGATCAACCGCCAGGCCGGGCCGCCGGCCACGCCGGGCACCTTGCCGCGCCGCAACAGGATGACCAGCACCCCGAACAGGCACAACATCATGATCAGCACCGCGAACCGCCGCGACATCGAGCCCTCGGCGTTGCTCTCCACGGTCAGGAAGTAGTAGCGCAGGAACTCCTGGTACCAGGCGATCGTCGGGCCGACCTTGTACTTGATCCGCGCCGCCTCGGCGACGGTCGCCAGCGTCTGCGACCGGAACACCACGACGATGACCAGTGACAGCGACCCGGCGAGCACTGCCAGCGGCGCGACCAGACCGTCAGTTGCCCTGCGCCGCATGATGATGAGTGCGATCGGCCGGGCGGCGGCCAGCAGCGCCGCGACGGCGATCAAGCCCTGCGGCGCCAGCGTCGCGGTGAGCGAGGCCACGATGATCGCGAAAGCCGCCGGCACCAGCCGTCGGGTGGCGATCGAGGTCTCGGCGAGCACCCAGGTGGCGACCACGCCGAACGCGATCAGCGGCTCGGGCCGCAGGCCGTTGTTGAATGGGAGCCAGGCCGCCAGGAACACCGCGCCCGCCGTCCACACCGCCACTCGGTTACCGGCCAGGCCACCGCGCCCCGGGCCCAGCCGGCGCAGCATGTAGCGGCTGATGATCAGCCAGGTGCCGATCGCGGCCAGGGTCGCGGGCAGCCGCATCCAGACGCCCGCGGTGCTGACCGAGGACAGGTGGCCCAGCACCGACTGGTACCAGTCGAACGGAGCCTCACTGGTGCCGAAGTAGCGGTAGTAGTTGGCGACGTAACCGGCCTGGCCCGTCACCCGGGCCATGGTCAGGTTGTAGCCGTCGTCCGACGAGGTCGCACCGATGACATGCCAGAGCAGCAGCGTGCCGATCACCGCGGCGTCGGCGAGCCAGGTGGTGAACCCGGCCTGTAGGAGATGGCGCCAGTTGCGGGGCGTTCGGCGTCCCGACTGCCGGTCCAGGACGGCCAGCGCGGCGATCGAGGCCAGCACGGCGAGAACGCCCAGGGCCATCACCGCGGTCTTGAGCGGCGTGGGGGCGACGATGAATCGGGTGTCGACGTCGACCCGTGCCGACAGCCCCGGCTGCGCGGGAACCGCCAGGTCGGTGAAGATGCCGCCGACCGCGGGCTTCTTCTCGGGGGCCAGCGTGCCGGCCGCACCCGGGATTCCGGCGAAGTCGGCGCCAGCGCCGCCGGCGTCCGCCCAGATGTGCAGCGTGCTGCACTTACCGTCGGCGATGGCCGAGCGCGCGGCGGCCGCGGCGACCGAGTCGCGGAACGCGACGGTGACGGTGTCCTTGTTGGCCCGGACGAACAGCCCGTTCTTGCCCGTCTCGAAACCGGCGACCGGCAGCGTCGACACGACCAGGCCGCCGTCGGCGGGCAGCGTCGCGATCGCGGCGCACGGAATGGAGATGTCCAGCGCCCGTGGCGCCCCGGAGACCAGCGGCGCGGTGATGTCGGTGAGACGACCGTCCTTGAGGCCCTGCGGCCACAGCACGGTCGCTGTCGTCTGCCGGACCGGCAGCAGCGGAACCATCGCGCACAGCAGGGCGCCGACGATGCCCGCGACGACGGCGATCAGCCGGGCGAGCGATCTGGCGTCGGAGGACACGAGGGACGATGTTAGGCGACCCCTTCCGCTGACGACGCAGCGCGCGCCGCGCGCTGAGCAGGCTGCTTCGGATTCGACCCCGGACGCCAGGTGGCCGTGGCTGTCGCCCCGCCGGTTCGTGCACGTAACCGCCCGTTAACACCGGGGCCGTCCGCCGCCCCTCGCACAGCCGGACGACTGGCTTTCGGACCTCCGGGTTTGAGCCCGGCTGAGGGCGGGCACAGGCATTTGTCCTCCTCTGATCCAAATGAAGTACACAGGAAGTCGGCCAATGACGGTCCAGGTCAATGCGTCGCGCACACCGAACAGCCCTGCTCAACGAACGTCTCCGCACCCCTCCGGCCCGTTCGACTCGCCGTACCAAACATGGTTTAGTGAGTCAGCGGTGGTGAATTTAACGGAGCAGCAACAAAACACCACCGGCCATTGGCGTGAGTTGTGGAGTTCCCCCTATTCGCGAACGACCGCTGTGGTCGCCGGGGGCGTGGTGTTGTATTCCACCAACGAGTTCCTGACGATCAGCATGCTGCCAAGCACGATCAACGAGATCGGCGGCGAGCGAATCTATGCGTGGGTGACGACTCTCTATCTCGTCGGGTCGGTGGTCGCCGCGGCGACGGTCAATGCGCTGTTGCACCGCTTCGGTGCCGGCCTCTCCTACCTCGGCGGTTACAGCGTCCTGGCTACCGGCAGCGTCGTCTGCGCGGCGGCTCCCAACATGGAAGTGCTGTTGATCGGCCGGTTCCTGCAGGGACTCGCCGGTGGCCTGCTGTGCGGCCTGAGTTTCGCGGTGATCAACGCGGTGCTGCCACGCCGATTATGGAGTCGAGGTTCCGCGTTGGCGGCCTCGACCTGGGGCATCGGCGCGCTGCTCGGCCCCGCGCTGGGTGGACTTTTCGCGCAGTTCGGTGCGTGGCGGTGGGCGTTCGGTCTGTTGGCGATGCTGAGCATTGCGATCGGCATCGCGACGCCGGGGCTGTTGACGGTGGACGGCTCGGAGCAGCCCGACCGCGAATCGGCCCGGGTTCCGATCCCGTCCGTGGTGCTGCTGGGCGCGGCCGCGTTGGCGGTCAGCGTGGCCTCGGTGCCGCACAACACGCTCGAGACGGCCGCGCTGCTGGTCTTCGGCGCGCTTCTGATCGGCGCATTCCTGATCGTCGACCGCCGGATGGACACCGCGGTGCTGCCCGCCAGCGTCTACGGCTTCGGCCCGCTGAAATGGGTCTACCTGACGCTGGGACTGCTGGTGGCCGCCACCAAGGTCGACCTCTACGTTCCGTTGTTCGGCCAGCGACTGGCACACCTCGGGCCGATCGTCGCGGGCCTGTTGGGTGCCGCGCTGTCGCTGGGCTGGACGATCAGTGGACTGGGCAGCGGCTCGCTGAACCGCACCCGCACGATCGTGGGCGTGGTGATCGCTGCGCCGGTGGTGATGGCGGGCAGTCTGGCACTGGCCGGAGTCATGCACGTGCAGGGCGCGACCGCCGGCATCGTCGTCGTCTGTGCTTTCGCGCTGCTGGGTGTCGGGCTCGGCATCGGCGCCGCTTGGCCGCATCTGTCGGCGTGGGCGATGAGCGACGTCGACGATCCCGCCGAGGGTGGAGCCGCCGCGACCGCGATCAACTCGGTTCAGCTGATTTTCGGGGCGTTCGGCGCCGGATTGGCCGGCGTCGTGGTGAACCTGGTCGACGGTGGTGGAGCTTCGGCGGCCAGGTGGGCCTTCGCCGTCTTCGCGTTGCTCGCGTTGAGCGCCTGCGTCACCGCGTTTCGCGCCGGTCGCCGGCAGATCGCTTTCTGATCCGTCCGGCGGCGGGAGCCGTCTGGTCGTAAATCAGGCTGCCGAAACGTGTCGTACCCGGGTGCGAATATGAGGTCATGTCCGTGACCACGTCGCCCGTTGCGGCGGTCAGCCCCGCTGAGCGTCTCGATGTGTTGTTCGAGGAGTTGGCGGAGCTGGCTGGTCAGCGCAACGCGGTTGACGGGCGCATCGTGGAGATTGTCGCCGAGCTGGAACGCGACGAGTTGTGCGGCGCTACCGGAGCGCGGTCGGTGGCGGCGTTGGTGGCCTGGAAGCTCGGCTCAACGTCGGGAAATGCCGCCACGATCGCCACCGTCGCGCGGCGGCTCGAGGAGTTTCCCCGCTGTGCGGCCGGTATGCGGGAGGGGCGGCTGTCCCTGGATCAGGTGGGCGTGATCGCCGCACATGCGGGCGATGGATCCGATCAGCATTACGCCGAGCTGGCGCAGGTCGCGACGGTCAATCAGCTGCGCACGGCGGTGAAGTTGGAACCGCGACCCGAACCCGATCCTCGGCCCGAACCGCAGCGCACGATCAGCAAGACATCCAGCGACCAGTCCAGTTGCTGGCGGATCACTCTTCCGCACGACGACGCGGCGAAGTTCGAGGCGGCACTGGCGTCCCATCGTGACGCACTGCTGGCCGAGTGGAAGCAGGCTCGCGGCAATGGCGAGCGCGTCGAGCACCTCACGCCACCAATGCCGAGCACAGTGGAGGCGTTCATGCGCCTGGTCGAGGCCGGCTGGGACGCCGAGGCGGCTCGACGGCCACACGGGCAGCACACCACGGTGGTGGTGCACGTCGACCTCGAACAGTCCGTGTCGGCGCTGCATCTGGGCCCGCTGCTCACCGACGCCGATCGCGCCTATTTGACCTGTGACGCCAACTGCGAGGTCTGGTTTAGGCGTGACGGTCAGGTCATCGGCGCCGGCCGGACGACGCGAGTGATCAGCCGGCGGCTTCGGCGCGTGCTGGAGCACCGCCACCCCACTTGCGCGGTCCCGGGCTGCGGGGCCACCCGCGGTCTGCACGCCCACCACATCCGCCACTGGGAAGACGGCGGCCCCACCGAATTGGCCAACCTGGTACTGGTCTGCCCGTATCACCACCGGCTGCACCACCGCAGTGTCATCAGCATCTCCGGACCCGCCGACGAGCTCATCGTCACCGACAGTCGTGGTCGACAACTGTGCGCGGCATCCCTCGCGCGACCGCCCACCCTCACCCCGCCCGCTGTTCCACCGTGCCCCGGGCCCACCGGCGAGCGCGCCAACTGGTGGTGGTACGACCCGTTCCAACCCCAACCACCACAACCGTCCAAGAACTAGGTTGTTCACGGGTCCGGTCGGCCTGCCACACGCGGAGTTACAAGAGCCGACGCGCGGCTGCTAGCCCCGTCTGAGCGGAGCGGGACTCCACAGCCCGCTGCGGGTCGCCGATCCCAGGTCGAGTTCGGCCGGGCCGGCACTCGGGTAGTACGGCGTCAACTGCTGCAGGGCGCCCCAGTCGCGCGACCAGTCGTCCCTCAGATAGGTCGACACGGTGTTGGCGCGCACCAGCAACTCGGTCACGCCCAGCGGACCGCCGCCGTTCTTGTCCATCACCGGTGAGTTGGCCTCCGCGCCGAACCGGTCCGGCAGAATGCGCCACTTAGGCATCTCCTCGACGCCGTTCTGGTGCCCGAACGGCCGCTGGCACGGGAACGCCAGGCCGACCAGCCAGTCCAGCAGCACCGGATCCGACGAACCGACCACGTCCTGCAGCGTGCGCAGCCGCGGGATTCGCGGCGGGGTCACGGCGATCCAGTGCTGCGGATCCAGGTCCTCGTCGCTGACCACCACCCGCACCTGGGTGGCGTCCGCGGGCAGGGCGGACAACGGCGCCCGCAGGTTGCGCCAGGCCGGGGCCGCGCCGACATCCGCGAGGCCGGTCGAGCCGCCGGGCTTGTTCTCGGCGGCCTGGCGGTCGTTGGCCCACTGGATCTCGACCTCGCCGTAGTTGAAGCGGCCCGCGGCCGACACCACCAGCAGCGGCCCGGACTCGTCGCGGGCCGGCAGCCGGTACCAGGCCGAGCGGACGCGGGCCGGCACCTGTCCGCCGGACCGCCAGCTGCCCAGCACCGGGGTGTGCGCCGGATTCAGGCCGTAGGGCAGGCGTGCGCGTGAGCCGTTCACCCCGGGCGCCGCCGTGGTGCCACCTTCGTTGCCGGCCTCGCCGTTGGTCACATTCCCGTCGTCGCTGACGAAGCTGCGGTCGCCGGGGCGCTCCATCACCGGGTCGGCGGACACCGACGACGGGATGCCGTTGGCGTCGAAGCCCTCGGCGAAACCGTCGGCCAGCGCGTCCTTTTCATCCGACGAGACCGGACTGAGCATGCCGGCGTTCGGGTCCTGCTCGACCAGGACGTCGGTGGCCAGGCCGCAGGTCTTACCGGTCAGCGCCTGGAGATTGGAGCGGCCCACCGACCACGCCGGATACTGGTCGGTCATGCCCAGGGTCAGCGAGAGCACCTGGAAGAAGACCAGTGCCCAGGCCGCAATTGCCAACGGAGAGCGAATGATTCGCCCCAGTCGTGAATCGTTCGGCGGATCGGCGTCGCTGCCGCTCTTGACGAAGTGGAGCCAGGCCGCCAGCAGCGCGACCAGAAGCGTCAGCGCCAGGAACCCGGTGGTGAAGCCGAAGTGCCACTGCGGGAACGCATTCGACCACGGCACCCCGAAGTTGGAGACGTACCACCACCCGTTGACACTGGCGAACGACAGCGCCACCACGAACAACACCACCACGGCGAACAGCGTGCGGTTGCGTCGTGACCGCATCGCCGCCGCGGTCACCGCGACGGCCGCCAACGCGCCCAGTGAACCGGCCAATCCGGCGAACACCCCGAAGTGGTGCGTCCATTTGGTCGGGGTGAACATCATCGCGATGAACGAGATCACTGTGATGCCGATGATCCGTCGGCTCGGGCCGGCCGCGGTGCCGGGAATTCGCCCCTTGCGCAACGTCATTGCCACCGAGACGCCGAGCGCGACCAGCAGCACCAGCAACGCGAACCGGCGGGCGACCGACCCGTCTGGACTGGCCATGAACAACCGCTCGTAGCGGATGTGCTCGTCGAACCAGCTCAGGCTCGGCCCCAGCGCACGCTTGAGCGACGTCGCCTGCAGTTCGCCGGCCAGGGTCTGGTCGCGGAAGATCAGGATCGCGTTGACGCTCACCGCGGCGACGATCGGCGCCAGCAGCGCCACCACCCCGAAACGCTGCGAGCGGCGGTGAATGATGGTGCGCAGCGGGCCGATTGCCACCAGCAGCGCCCCGATCGAGGCGATCCCGGTCGGTCCGGAGAACAGCGTCAGCGCCCCGATGATGCACGCCGCCGCCACCGGCAGCAGCCGGCTGGTGGCCACCGCGCGCTCGACCGAACACCACGTGAGCAGGATGCCGACGGCGATGATCGGCTCGGGCCGCAGGCCGTTGTCCAACGGCAGCCACACCGCCAGGAAGGTGCCCGCCGCCGTCCACGCCGCCGCCCGCGAGGTCTTGACCGCGTGCCCCAGCCGCGGGATCACCTCCCGGCTGATCACCCACCAGCAGGCCAGCGCCATCAGCAGGGTCGGCAGCCGCATCCAGATGCTGGCGGTGGTGACGTGGGCCCACAGCGCGAGCAGGTCGTAGTACCAGCCGAACGGCGCCTCGGGGGTGCCGAGCCAGCGGTAGTAGTTGGCCATGTATCCGGCGTGCTCGGAGACCCGGGCCATGGTCAGGATGTAGCCGTCGTCGGCGGTATTGGCGCCGACGAAATGCCACCACACGAGGGCGAGCGCGACCAGGCCGTCCAGCCCGCTCAGCGACCACCAGCGCGGGGGCAGGAAGCGGCGGTGCCGGGTGCCGTCCGAGGTGTCCAGGACGTGCAACGCGATCAGCGCGGCAAGGGTCAGCGCAACGCCCAGCACCATCGCGGCCATCTTCAGCGGCGTCGGCGACGTGCTGTAACGGGTGTCGATCGTCGCGGAGAAGGTCAGGCCGGGCGGAGCGGGTCCGCTCAGGTCGGTGAAGACCCCGACGATCTGCGGCCGGAAGTCGTAGCCGCTGCGCTCACCGCGCAGTGCCGCGCCGGGATGTTCGGCGTTGGGGCCCTGGGTGAGTCCGACGAATTCGCCGATCACCCGGTCGGCGTGGGCGGTGAAGACCAGCTTCTGGCAGGCCGGGCTGAGCACCTGGCTCAGCGGTGCGACCACCAGCGGGACGTTGCGCACGACCAGCACCAGGTCGTCGCCGCCGCGCTCGATCAGCAGGCCGCGGTCCACCGCCTTGGGCGCCTGCTTGGGCACCGTCGACAGCAGCACGGTCTTGCCGGTTCCGGTCAGGCCGGCCGCCGCCTGGCAAGGGATGCTGATGGTGAGATCGGTGGCGACGTAGCCGATCAGCGGGGCTTCGACACTGCCGAGCACGCCGTTCTGCGGCCAGTTCAGTTGAGCGGTGGTCTGTGTGACCGGCAGCAGCGGGGTGGCGATCGCCAGTAGCGTGCCGAGCACCCCGGCGACGACGGCGACAAGGCGGGCGGTGCGATAACTCCTGACTGCCTGGCTGCCCACGGGGGTAGATGCTAATTGCTCGGGTTGCGCTGCCTCGGTAGCCATCAGGGTTTGCGGATGGCTAGGACGAACGGGCCGATCTTGGTCACCGCGAACCGCGGGTCGGCAAAGATCGCGGCGTTCAGTTCGACGGTGTAGCGGCGCACGTTGGGCTGGTTGGGATAGACGTCCTCGGCCAGCCGCAGGGTGTAGGTACTCGACTCGCCCGCCGAGCCGCCGTGCCGCATCAGGAAGACCGTCGGCGCCGCCCACGGCAGGGTGTCCAGCGCGTGGACGAACGGGTCGGCCTTCTTGAGCTTGGCCCACTGGTTGATTGCCGCGGCCCGCTTGTCGAACTGCGCCAGCGGATTGGCGTAGTGCGACGTCAGCCCCTGGAAGCCGTAGTAGGGGTAGTAGGACAGGAAGCTGTAGTCGGCGGTCAGCACCACGGTCTGGTCGCGCGGCTTGCCGGTCGCGCGGGTGATCGCGTGGTCGATCTCGTCGTAGAACTTCTCCGAGCTGGGCGGACGGCGGTCGCCGCGCTGGCCGTGGCCGTCGGTGTCGGTGTAGGCGATGGTCAGGTCGGGGCGCAGTACGTCGGGGATGTCCTGGCTGAACGCGATCGCGGCGGCCAGCCCGATCGACGCCGCCACCGGAACGACGGCCCGGCCCCAGGTGCGCTCGCGGCCGCGCGCCTGCACCGCGAGCGCCGCTTCGACGAAGCCGAAGACACCCGCCGCGGTCAGCAGCACCGTCAGAGTCGGCTGCAATCGGAAGGACAGCAGTGTGGTGCGGGCCAGCGTCGCGAGCATCGACAGCAGCGACCACAGGTAGACCGCGAGCACGCCGACCGCCAGGCCACCCGCCCGCACCGACGACCGGGCCCGCACGACCAGCCACAGCGTCCCGAGCAGACACAGCGCGCCGAGCAGGGTGAACTTCAGCATCGGGAAGGTGAGCTCGGCGCCGTCGGCCGGCAGGTAGTGGAAGGCGCTGCCGCTGTTGCTCACCGGGTCGTGGGCGGCGCGCAGCAGGAACGGCAGCCAGGTCGTCGCCGCGATGGCCGCGGCGATGACGGCGATGACACCCAGTCGGACCAGGGGATCGAGCACGGCGTTGCGGCCGTCCCGCCGGCGGGCCGCCGCCAGCGTCAGCGCCATCAGCACCATGGTGAAGGCGCTGTAGGCGGTCAGCAGCGTGTAGCAGGTGGCCGCCACACCGAGGAACGCCCCGGCGCCGATCACCGCGGCCCAACCTCGACCGCGCGTGCCGGCGCGCAGACCCGACCAGGTCAGGACCAGCACCGGCGGCAGCAGCACGGTGATCATCGCCGAGTACGGCTCCGGCGAGCTGTAGGCCAGCGTCACCGCGGCGGTCGCGGTGGTGACCAGCAGCGCGTACTCGAAGCGAATCATCCGCGCCCACAACACCAATGCCGCGGCGATCGCGATGGTGATCGAGGTGATCGCCCACGGCTTGAACGTCTCCCAGCCCGGCGTGCCGGTCAATGCGGCGACGCGTCCGCCGATCCAGAACCAGCCCGGGGGATAGAACGCCGGCAGCCCGGTGTAAGTCATGTCGTGCAGCGCCGGACTGTCGGTCAACCGGGTCAGGTACTCGGTGCGGAACTGCTGATCGACCGAGATCCCGAACAGGTAGAGCTTGGTGGCGCCCAGCGGCATGCCGAGCGTCACCACCGAGAACGCCGACACCAGCACCACCGCCAGCAGCTGCGCCAGATATCGGCGACCCCGCCGAAAAACCCAACCGGCGCACAGCAATCCGAGGATGCAGCCGACCTGACCGACCGTGGTCAGCGCGTGCAGCTGATTCGACGACGGGAAGGCCGGCCACTGCACCCGGGCTATCGCGGCCAGCGACATCACCGAGACCGCCGCCGCGATCGCGACCGCGATCACCAAGTGGCCGACGGTGGCCAGTGCGTTGCGCATCTAGAAGGGCAGCTTGCGGAAGATCGGTCGCGGGATGTGTCGCAGCACCGTCATCAGATAGCGGACCGGTCCGGGCGCCCAGACCAGGTCCTTGCCTTTGGCGGACGCGGTGACGGCCAACTCGGCGACGGCCTCTTTGTCGACGGTGAAGGGCGCCTCCTTGGCGCCGGTGGCCTTCCAGTGTTCCAACGTGGTGGTGGTGCGCACCTGCCCGGGCCGGATGACCAGCACGCGAACTCCGTACTCGCGCAACGCCTCTCCGAGTCCGAGGTAGAAGCCGTCGAGGCCGGCCTTGGTAGAGCCGTAGACGAAGTTGGACCGGCGCACCCGCTCACCGGCAACCGAGCTCATCGCGATGATGCGGCCGAAGCCCTGCGCCTTGAGCTTCTCGCCCAGCAGCACACCGACGGAAACCGCTGCGGTGTAGTTGACCTGGGCGATCTGAACGGCCTTGCGTTGGTCCTGCCACAGCTCTTCGGCGTTGCCCAGCAGGCCGAACGCCACGATCGCCACGTCGATGTCCTGCGGGGCGTCGCCGCCGAAAGCCGCGTCGATCACCGCGGGGTGGCTCGCGGTGTCGGTGCCGTCGAAGTCGATCCATTCGACCGACTTGGCGCCCGCGGCCTTCAGCTGTGCGATGGCCTTGTCCTTGCCGGGGTGGTTCGGCAGGTCGGCCAGCACGATGCGGGCGTTCGCGTTGCGCAGGTAGCGCTCGCAGATCGCCAGCCCGATCTCCGACGTGCCACCCAGCAGCAGGATGGCCTGGGGGTTTCCAACGGCGTCAAGCACCATTTACAGCAGCTCCAAACGTCGGGCCATGTCCGAGACGAAGACTCCGTTCGGATCGACCTTGCGGCGCAACGCGATCCACTCGTCGATGCGGGGGTACATGGCGTGGAAGTTCTCGGCGCTGACCCGGGAGTCTTTGGCCGTGTAGACCCGGCCGCCGAATTCCATGACGCGGGCGTCGAGCTCGTTGAGGAATTCGTTGACGCCGGGCCTGTTCGGGAAGTCCATCGCGACGTTCCAGCCGGCCATCGGGAAGCTCAGCGGTGCCTTGTTGCCCGGACCGAAGAGCTTGAACACGTTGAGCGCCGAATAGTGGCCGCGGGTCTGGATCCATCGGATGATCGCCTTGAATTCCTCCAGCGCATCCGGCGGCACCAGGAACTGGTGCTGCGCGAAACCTGTTGGGCCATAAGCGTTGTTCCAGCCGCTGACCAGGTCGAGCATGTGGTAGAACTTCGACAGGTTCTGGATCTTGCCGCTATAGGTTCCGCCCAGCCGGTAATAGACCTCGCCGATCGCCTTGAACGACAGCTTGTTCATCGCGCTGATCGGGAAGATGTCGGGCACCGAAAGTAGCTGTGGCGCATCGAATTTCAGCGGATTCTTGGCCAGTTTCGGTGGCAGCTGATCGAGCTTGGCGAGGCTGCCGCGGCTGATCGATGCCCGGCCGAGCTTGGTTGGCGGGCTGATCAGGTCGAACCATGCGCTGGAGTAGGTGTAGTTGTCTTCGGTGCCGTCCAGATGCACGGCGACCGTCTCTTCCAGGTCGCGGGTCGCGACGCCGTCGGCGATGAAATACGCCGTCTCGGTCGGGGTCATCGCGATGACGGCCCGCAGCACGATGCCGGTCAGCCCGTTGCCGCCGACGGTGGCCCAGAACAGTTCGGCTTCGTCACCGTCGGGGGTCAGGTGGCGGATCTGGCCGTCGGCGGTCAGCAGGTCCATCGACACGACGTGGTTGCCGAAGCTGCCCGCGCTGTGGTGGTTCTTGCCGTGGATGTCGCAGGCGATGGCGCCGCCGACGGTGACCTGCCGGGTGCCCGGCAGCACCGGCACCCACAGCCCGAACGGCAGCGCCGCCTTCATCAACTGGTCCAGGCTCACCCCGGCGTCCACCTCGGCCAGCCGGGAGTCGGAGTCGATGGAGTGGATCTTGTTCAGCGGCGTCATGTCGATCACCAGACCGCCGCCGTTCTGGGCGTTGTCGCCGTAGCTGCGGCCCAGCCCCCGCGCGATCACACCTCTGCTGTGAGCCCGCCCGCCCGATTCTGCGATCTGGCCGACCGCCTTGGCGATCAGCTCGGTGTCCGGAGTCGACAGCACCTCCGCTACCGACGGCGCGGTGCGGCCGAAGCCCATCAGCGGGGTTTTGGTGGTGGAAATGTCGCTGCTCAACATCGTGAAAGAGGGTACCCGCCCCTCCGGCGACGATGCGGGACGCGCTCGTCCCGGGGGGAAGTCGGCCCATCAGGGCGGGTCACGGTTCAGCGCGCCCCGACTCAGAATGTGACGTCGAGGACGTGGTGCGGGCCGTCGAGATACGCCGCGAGGTTCGGTGCGGTGTATCCGGATCGCGCCTCGGCGTGCTTGACGGCAGTGGATGCGGCGTATTGGGTCGGGTCGGTGACGCCCAATGTGCGCACGTAAGTCCACAGGAGTCGGTAGAAGCCGGTGCGCGAGTCGTGCGGCGGCGCCAGCGGATCGGGGTCGACTCGAAGCGCCGCCGTCAACGCGTCGTCTCCGGGCACCGGATTCGTGCTGATCGGCAGGGCGGTGTCAGCTCCGTCGACGAACTGGAGGCCGCACTCGCGGGCCCGGTCCATCATCCAGCGGAAGGTGATGTCACTGAGTCGGTGTTCCGGGTAACCGCCGCCCACGTCGCGATGCACACCGGTGAACCAGACCTGCTCGACGCGCTGACCTTCGGTGACGTGCGTCCACAAGGTCGGGAAGAACGGGCCGCGTTTCTCGTCGATCGCCAGGGCCTGAAATGCCGCGCCGACCTGGGAACTCAGGTCGGTGTCGTGAAAGCGTGTTCGACGGTTGATGAAGGCTGCCAGCGCTGACGGGGTCATCGGAATACCCAGCGCCCCGACCGTGTCCCAGACGCCGATGAAGCGGATCTCGGGCTCATAGGAGTAGGAGTGCCGGAACAGCGTCGCCTCGATGCCGCGGGGATGTGTGGTGCTGGTCCTGTTGCGGTACAGCGCGAACGCCCGGTCGATCAGGCCGGCGTTCTCCGGCCGGAGGATGCCGCAGTTACGGACGAAACCGGCGGTGCTCCGCGCGGTGAACGCGCCACGGCTGAAGCCGAAGAAATAGAGCTTGTCGCCGGGTTCGTAGTTCTTCACGAGAAAGGCGTAGGTGTCGCGGACAGCGCGTGCGACACCGAAACCGAACGCGCCTCCGATGAACCGCTGGCGTCGCTTGGTGCCGACGCCGACGTGGTAGTACATGCGCTGCTCGAGGCCCTGGTCATCCTTGTCCGCGAGGGCCAGCGCGATCCGGGTGACGTTCGTCGGGGTCGGGTTGCCGTCGCTGAGCTCATCCGGACTGTCCCAGGTGCCGTCGCAGCACACCACCAGAGCCTTTGCCATGGCTCAGCATGCATGGTCGGGGTTCAGCGCAGGCGGAAAATCACCGATCGCTGCACGACGAAGTTGATCACCGTCGCGGTGCCCTGCGCGATCACGAACGCCGCGGGCACCCGCCACGGCTGGTGGGCGAACTGCAGGTAGAAGACGTAGTTGATGCCGACCTGCACGCAGTAGGTGAGCGCGTAGAGCACGCAGACCGCGATGAAGCGGGCCCGGCTCGGCGGTGCCTGGAACGTCCACCGGCGGTTGATCAGGTAGGCCGTCGTGGTGCCGGCGATGAAGCTCAGCGACTTCGCCACGTTGACCTGCAGGCCGGCCTTCAGGAACAGCACGTACAGCCCGAAGTCGACGATCGCCGACAGTCCGCCGGTGACGATGAAGCGCCACGCCTGTGTTTTCAGCGGCAGCGGGGTGCTCGCCGAGATCTCAGCCATCGGCGGAGAGTCTACGGCCGGTAGCCGTCCGCCAGACAGCCGTCAGACCCAGTAGGCCACCCGCGCGCGGTACTGCCGCATCGCGAACGCCGCCACCAGCCAGCCCAGCACGGTCAGCCCGATCACCACGGCCCAGTGCCGCAGCTCCTGGTGCGCGCCCAGCAGCGGTGCCCGCACCAGATCCAGGTAGTGCAGCAACGGGTTCAGCTCGACGATCTTCGACCACTGCCCGGCGCCCTGCTGCCGCAACGTGTCGTCGTTCCAGATGATCGGCGTCATGAAGAACAGCAACTGCACGACGGAGAACAGCAGCGGTCCGATGTCGCGGAACCGCGTCGACAGGATGCCGAAGCACAACGACACCCAGACGCAGTTCAGCACGATCAGCCCCAGCGCCGGGATCACCGCCAGGTCGGCCCACGACCACGGCTTCGGGTAGATGATCGCGATGATCAGGTAGATGACGATGTTGTGCCCGAACAGAATCATCTGCCGCCACACCAGCCGATAGACGTGCACGCTCAGTGGCGTCGGCAGCTGTTTGATCAAACCCTCGTTGGCGACGAACACGTCCGCGCCTTCCAGGATGGAGGCGTTGATCAGGTTCCAGACGATCAGGCCGAGCGTGACGTAGGGCAGGTGCACCGCGAGCTCGAGGTGGAACAACTTGGAGTACAGCCCGCCCATCGCGACGGCCGTCGTCCCGGTGGCGATGGTGATCCAGAACGGGCCCAGCACCGAGCGGCGGTAGCGCTGCTTGATGTCCTGCCAACCGAGGTGCAGCCACAGCTCGCGGCGGCGGTACCCGTCGACCAGGTCGCCCCAGGCCCGCGCCATCGTCTTGGACTCTGCGGCGATGTCGATGATCGTCATGCGCGCCACCCCTTTTCATCGCTGCGCTGTGCACGGGTCATAACGGCCTCGCGAAGTGTTCCCGGCGGCCCAGCCGGCGCAGCCGCAGCCATTCCAGCAGGCCCTTCGGGTCGCGACGGGATATCAGAAAGAACCAGCCGAACCGAAGCCATTCCTGGACAAGCAGTTTGCGCAGACCCGGCTGCGCCATCAGGTAGCCGCGGTTGCGGTAGGTGAAGTAGCGCTTGGTGGCGTCGTCGGGATACTGCGTGTGCATCCGCCCCGCCAGGATCGGCTTGAACTCGTCCGAGCCGCACGGGTGCAGGTAGGCCGTGTCGAGGCAGGTGCCGAACGCCAGCCCGGACCGGACCAGTCGCCGGTGGATCTCCACCTCGTCACCGCGGACGAAGAGCCGCAGGTCCGGAACGCCGATCGCCTCGAACGCCGAGGCGCGAAACAGCGCGCCGTTGAACAGCGACGCGATACCCGGGAGCAGTTCCTGGTCGGCGTCGGTGCGCAGCTCGCTGACCAGTCGCCGCCAGACCAGGCCGCGGCGTAGCGGAAACGCCAGCCTCTCCGGGTGATCGGCGTCGCACACCATCGGCGACACCTCGGCCAGGCGATGCTTGTCCGCACAGGCCAGCAGCGTCGCCAACACCCGACTGTCCTGCGGGTGGCCGTCGTCGTCGGCCAGCCACACCCAGTCGGCGCCGAGCGCCAGCGCGTGCAGGATGCCCAACGCGAAACCGCCTGCGCCGCCCAGGTTTCGGCGCGACGGCAGGTACGTCGTCGGGATCGGTTGGCCGGCCACCAGTTTGCGCACCCGCTCGTCGGCGTCGTTGTCGACCACGATCACCTGGTCGAGCGGCCGGCTCTGACTGCTCAGCACGCCGAGCGACGTGGCGAGTTGGTCCGGGCGGCGGTGGGTCACCACGACGGCGCACACCAGTTCCTTCACGCGCGGTTCGTTTCCGCCAGCACCTCGCGGACGTGCCGGGCGGCGTCCTCGCCCTCGTAGGCGCGCACGACGTCCTCGATGCTGCCGGTCTGCTTGATCACCCCGTGGTCGATCCACATCGCGGTCTTGCAGAGCCGGGCCAGGAATTCGTTGGAATGGCTTGCGAACACCAGGATTCCGGAGCGCTCGACCAGTTGCTGCAGGCGGGTCTGTGCCTTCTTCAAGAAGTCCGCGTCGACGGCGCCGATACCTTCGTCGAGCAGCAGGATCTCAGGGTCGATGCTGGTGACCACACCCATCGCCAACCGCACCCGCATGCCGGTCGAGTAGGTCCGCAGCGGCATCGACAGGTAGTCGCCGAGTTCGGTGAATTCGGCGATCTCGTCGACCTTGGCCAGCATCTGCTTGCGGGTCTGGCCGAGGAAGAGCCCGCGGATCAGGATGTTCTCGTATCCGGAGATCTCCGGGTCCATCCCGACGCCCAGGTCGAACACCGGCGCCACCCGGCCGCGGACGATCGCCGAGCCGCGGGTCGGCTCGTAGATACCCGAAAGTAGCCGCAGCAGAGTCGATTTGCCGGCGCCGTTGTGACCGACCAGCCCGACCCGGTCGCCCAACTCCAGCGACATGGTGATGTCCCGCAGCGCTTCGATGACCACCACGTTGGATGCGTTGCGCCCGATCGAGCCGCCCAGAAAGGTCTTCTTCAGCGACCGCGACTTGGCGTCGAAGATCGGAAACTCCACCCACGCGTTGTGGGTTTCGATGTGCGGACCGGTTGGCGTCACCGATTGCCTACAGGTATTGGCCAGTGCCGGAACCGGATTGACCGGGCCCGCCGGGCCGGCCGGGGCCCATCGGCAGGCCACGCTGCTCGCGCATCTGCTCGATCTGCGCCCGGGCGGCCATCTGCTGCGCGAACAACGCGGTCTGGATCCCGTGGAACAGTCCCTCCAGCCAGCCGACCAGCTGAGCCTGTGCGATGCGCAGTTCGGCATCCGACGGGACGCTGCCCTCGGTGAACGGCAGGGTCAGGCGATCGAGTTCTTCCCGCAGCTCGGGCGCCAGCCCCTCTTCGAGCTCCCGGATGCTGGTGGCGTGAATGTCGCGCAGCCGGTTGCGGCTGGCCTCGTCGAGCGGAGCGGCGCGCACCTCTTCGAGGAGCTGTTTGATCATGGTGCCGATCCGCATCACCTTGGCGGGCTGTTCGACCAGGTCGGTGATCGACCGGTCGTCGCCGTCGGGACCGGGGTCCTGCGCGGTCGCCATCAGGCGAGGGTCGACGCCGCCGATGACTTCGATGTCGTCGTCGTTACTCAATGCTTCGTCACCTTTGGGTAGATGTCGGAGTGCGCTGAGGGCCCACCCACTCGTAGATCCAGGCTTCACCGTTGTCGTAGATCTTCGTCCACCACTTCGATCGGTCTATCGAGACTAGTCCGTCGGGCACCTTGAACCCCCGCACCGTGGGGGCGCTGGTCAGGATGTAGCGAATGTTCAGCGCCCGGATGGCGTCCGGCACCAACGCCTGTTTGTCCGGGGGAACGGCCGGCAGCGCGTCGGCGTCGGCGTAGGCCCAGAAGACGAACCGGTTATAGCCCGGGCCGGTCTGCTGGGGGTAGTCGTAGTGCGTCCACATCGGGTGCAGGTCCGCCACGGCGTACATCCAGGCGGTGCCGTCGACGTTGGAGTTGCCGATCAGCGTGCTGCGCGCGCCCGGCAGCGTGGCCAGGTAGGCGAAGGCGTCCAGGTCCTTCTGGTTGATGATCACCGAGTCGTACTTGTCGCCGAACAACACCAGATGCCGGTACAGGTAATGCCGGGCGCTGAGCACAGTGGTCAGCACGAGCACCCCGATGGTCACCGAAACCCATACCGCGTCAGGCCCTACCGCGAATTTCCGGGCCACCACCCGCTTGGCCAGCGCGACGGCCCCGACCACCAGCGCGAACACCGCGACCGCCGCCATCGGCGTCACCAACATCGTCACCACCGCCGACAAGCGGCGCGGATCGTTGTAGAAGAACTGGCTGAACAGCTCGATCGCGCTGCCCAGCGGATTGTGGAACGGCGCCCCGGAATAGATCGTCGCGACGGTCAGCACCAGCCAGATCACCGGCGGCCACCAGACCCGCTTGTACAGCAGGATCACCATGCCGAGGCCACTCAGCGCCACCAGCGCGTACTGGATCGGGAAGTCGTTGAGATGACGGGTGTGCAGCAGCAGGGCATCGATCACCCCCTGCTTGACGGTCTTGAAGCTGGGGAACGCGTGACCGGCGATGATGTCGGCCTGCTTGGCCACCCCGACGAACTGCCGCGCCAGGATCAACAACGCCGGCACCGCCGACGCGGACAGCGTCAGCACGTCGGCGAGCCGTCCCCGCACCGGATGCCACCACGCGTCCATCAGCCACCAGGCCGCCACGAACAGAATCACCACGAACCCGCCGGTGAGGTGCACCGAGAAGACACCGACCAGAGCCAGTACCGCTGCCGGTATCCGGTCGCGGTGCGCCAGCGTCGAGGTCACCAGCACGAACGTCGGGATCGCCACGCCGTAGGCCGCCAGATTCGGCATCGCCGCGGTGCCGAACTCGACGTAGGGCACCGACGTGAAGGACGCCGAGAGCGCCGCCGCCGTCGCTGCCACGCCCGCGGCGTACCGGGTGCGGGGGCGGAGCAGATGCCAGGTCAGCGCTGCCGCGCTGGACGGGAACAGCCAGACCGCGGCGGCCACCGAGCTGACCGTGTAGCCGGTCGTCGGCGCCGCGCCGGTGAGCTGGCAGTAGACCGCGGCCAGCGCATGGAACACCGACGGGTAATACAGCGGCTGATGCGTCTCGACGTTGCGCAGTTCACCCATGTGAGTCGACGACGCCTGACCGGTGTCGAGGATGAATCGGACCGTGTTGGCGTGCCAGACCGCATCCCAGGTGCTCGGAATCGACTGCCAGTGCACCAGCCCGCGGTAGGCCGCCCAGAGAATGAGCACCGCACCGAGCAGCACCCCGGCCGCGACGGTCAGCGCCTGCCGCCGGTCGATCGGTGCGGTCACCGCGCCTGACGTCTCGGTTTCGCGGTAGCCGGCCAGCAGTGGCTGCAGGCTGAGCATCACGGCACCCACTGCCGCCAGCGCGGCCAGCGCGGTCCAGCCGTTCCACGGGATTCCGGTGGCGCCGAACGGGATTATCGCCAGTGCGATCACACCGTAGGTCAGTGCCGGGCCAACCGCGATGGCGATCGGCCAGCTCAGCTGGGTGATTCGCCCGATGATCGCCCCCGGCACGATCAGCAAAAACAATGCGATCAGCATTCCGAAGCAGAGCCCCACGCGACTAGTATGGCTGCCCGGGTGACCTGGCTCGGGACGGTGGGGACGTATCCGGGTGCCCGCTACCGTCACGGTTTCACTTATTGCGCATGGCTCTAAGGTGGCTGGTATGTCATTTGACGTCGCCCGAGTGCGCGGGTTACACCCGTCGCTCGGTGACGGCTGGGTGCACTTCGACGCCCCGTCGGGGATGCTCATTCCCGACTCGGTGGCAACCACCGTCTCGACGGCATTCCGCGGTTCGTTCCCCAGCACATCCGGTCCCCATCCCTCGGCCAAGCGCAGCGCGGCTGTGCTGGAGGCGGCGCGACAGGCAGCGGCCGATCTGGTCAACGCCGACCCCCGCGGCGTGGTGCTGGGCGCCGACCGCGCGGTGTTGCTGGCGTCGCTGGCCGACGCGTCGTCGACCCGCGCCGGACTGGGCTACGAGATGGTCGTCACCCGACTCGACGACGAGGCGAACATCGCGCCGTGGCTGCGCGCGGCGAACCGATTCGGCGCCAAGGTGAAGTGGGCCGAGGTCGACATCGAGACCGGCGACCTGCCGTCGTGGCAGTGGGAGGGGCTGATCGGCCAGGCCACCCGGCTGGTCGCGGTGAGCTCGGCGTCGGGAACCCTCGGCACGGTCACCGACCTGCGGCCGGTGACGAAGCTGGTGCACGACGTGGGCGGGTTCGTCGTCGTCGACCACTCCGCCGCGGCTCCCTATCGACTGTTCGACATCGACGACATCGACGCCGACGTGGTGGCGATCAACGCGGTCAACTGGGGCGGTCCGCCGGTGGGGGCACTGGTGTTCCGCGACCCGGCGATGATCAACACGTTCACCTCGGTGTCGACCAACCCCTACGCCACCGGGCCGGCCCGCCTCGAGGTCGGCTCGCATCAGTTCGGCCTGCTGGGCGGCTTCGTCGCCAGCATCGAATATCTGGCCTCACTCGACGAGTCGGCTCACGGCACACGTCGCGAAAGGCTCGCCACCTCAATCCAATCCGCGACGACGTACTTGGACGGGATCTTCGACTACCTGATGAACTCGTTGCGGTCGCTGCCACGCGTGGTGGTGATCGCCCGGCCGGAGTCGCGGATACCGGTGGTCAGCTTCGCGGTGCACGATGTGCCGGCCGAGCGGGTGGTGCAGCGGCTGGCCGACAACGGGATCCTGGCGATCTCCAACGCCAACTCGCGGGTGCTCGACGTCATCGGCGTCAACGACGTCGGCGGCGCGGTCACGATCGGTCTCGCGCACTACTCGACGATGGCCGAGGTCGACCAGGTCGTGCGCGCGCTGGCCTCGCTGGGCTGAGTTCGCCGCCCGGCTACACCGTGAGGACGACCTTGCCCGTCACCTCGCCCGCCCACAGCTGCCGGTGCGCCTCGGCGGCTTCCTGAATCGGCAGCCGAGCCCCGATCACCGGCTTCACCCGCCCGTCGGCGATCATCGGCCACAACGACTCCTCAACCGCCGCAACGATTTCGCTCTTGCTGTTCGGCCCGTCGACGGGGCGGGCGCGCAGCGTGGTGCCGATGACCGACCCCCGCTTACCCATCAACTTGCCGATGTTGAGCTCCCCTTTGACCCCGCCCTGCATACCGATGATGACCAGCCGGCCGTCGGCGGCCAGCGCGTCGATGTTCCGGTCCAGGTAGTCGGCGCCCATGATGTCGAAGATGACGTCGGCGCCGGCACCGCCGGTCTCGTCGCGCACCCGCTCGACGAAGTCCTGCTCGCGGTAGTTGATCAGGATCTCCGCGCCGAGGTCGCGACAGAATTCCAGCTTGTCCGTCGAGCCGGCGGTGACGGCGACCCGGGCGCCCAACGCGCGGGCCACCTGGATGGCGTGGGTACCGATGCCGCTGGCGCCGCCGTGCATCAGCAGCAGCTGGCCCTCGCCCAGATGGGCCGCCATCACCAGGTTCGACCAGACCGTGCACGCCACCTCCGGAACGCCCGCCGAGTCCACCAGGTCCAGGCCGGCGGGGTGCGGCAGTAACTGACCGGCGGGCACCGCGACGTATTCGGCGTAGCCGCCGCCCGCCAGCAGGGCGCAGACTTCTTGCCCGGTCGACCAGTCCCCCGAGATGTCGTCGCCGACTGCCTCGATGACACCGGAGACCTCCATCCCCAGCAATTCGCTGGAGCCCGGCGGCGGGGGATACCGCCCCACGGCCTGCAGCAGGTCGGCCCGGTTCACCCCGGCAGCGGTGACCTTGACCAGCACCTCACCGCGGCCGGCAGTGACGTCGGGGACCTGCTGCCAGACAAGTCGATCGGCGGATTCGACGACGATGCCATACATGCCCGCCACGCTACTAGCCACGAATTGTGGTCTGTTCAAAGGCGATGTAAGGCATGGCATGACGTGATGGCCGCTCTGATTGCCGGCACAGCTACCCTTGTCCGCGGTGGCGTGGCAGAGCGGCCTAATGCACTCGCCTTGAAAGCGAGAGACGGCTAAAACCGTCCGGGGGTTCAAATCCCTCCGCCACCGCCAGCGCGGAAGCTAGCCCTGGTGCATGACCGAGTAGGCCAGGTGCAGGCCGATCCCGGTCGACAGGGCGACCAGCAGCAATGCCACCGCCGGCCAGATCCACATCGTCCACTTGCCGATAGCCGCGACGATGATCCCCACGGCGCCGACCAGGATGGCGACTCCGACGCCGCCCCAGGTGATCAGGTACGCGGTGCCGAGCGCGTCGTAGTCACACCGGCGGGATCCGCACGAGTCGGTGGCCATCACGAAGAAGAACGACAGGGTCACCGATGCCATGGCGCCGATGACGGCGAGCGCGGACAGGATGACGGTCAGGGTGATGTCGACGACCGTGTGCCGCCGCGGCGGGACGGGCGGCGGGTAACCCGGCTGGTACCCCGGGTAGTACGGATACTGCGGTTGCACCGGTTAACTATGGCGCAGGTTTGCTAAACGCGCGGGATCTCCGCGGCGATGCGATCCATCAGGGCGGTGTAGCGCTTGACCTCCGGATCTCTGCCGGGCTTGCCGCTGCTCACCACACCCGCGGCCAGTGCGCGCTCCGGGTCGTTCCAGATGGCGCAGTTGACCAGTCCCAGATGGCCGAACGCCTGCGAAGCCCCCCGGCCGAACGGGCCGAATCTCTTGGTGCCGAGCTGGAATCCGGTGCCCCAGCGGGCCGGGAGAAGTCCGGTTGCGACGTCCGGTCGCAGTCGCCGGGCCTGCTTCGCGGCGCCGCGCAGTGTCTCCGGGCTCATCACCCGGACGCCGTCGAGTTCACCTCCGCGACGCCATATTTCGGCAAAGCGCGACATCTCGTCGGCGTTCGAGATGGTGTTGGACGACGGGACGACGGTCTTGAGGAACAGCGGTGTGTTGGTGATCGGAATGATCTCGTGTGTCGTGCCGCCGACCGCCTTACGGAAGGCTGCGGCGATCGGCGCCGGCAGCAATGGGTTACCGGTGGGATGGCTGTGCGCGACCAGGGGGATGTCTTCTTCTGCCACACCGAAATTGGTCCATCGGAACTTCAACGGCTCGAGAATTTCGGCGGCCAGGATGTCGCGGATGTCCTGACCTGTTGCGGCGTAGACGATTTCGCGCATCAGCGGACCCCATGTCAGCGCGTGGTAGATGTGCACCAGGCCCGGCCGGTAGATCGGCCGCAGATTGCTGAGCTGTTCCTGCGCGTATTCGTGGTCGTCGGCGCGCTTGAGGTCAGGCTTCGGACCGGTGGGAAACGGGACACCCGCGCTGTGGGTGATCACGTGCCGGATGGTGGTGCGGTCTTTGCCGTGACTGGTGTAGCCCGGGATGTACTGGCAGACGCGGTCGTCGAGCGAGAAATGGCCGCGCTCGACCAGCATGTGCACGACGGTCGCGGTGATGGCCTTGGCGGAGGAGTAGACGCAGAACGGTGTATCGGTCTGGACGGGGACCTTCTCTGCATCGGGTGCGTCGGTGGGCGCGTTGCCCCAGCCGTGTCCGATCGCCCGGTTCAGCACAACCCTGCCGTTGTGCCGGAGGCAGACCTGGATCGCCGGGTGCATGCCGGCCTGGTACCAGTGCCGCGCGGCGTCCCAGATCCGTTCGACGGCCCGTGGGTCGATGCCGGAGTGGTCCTCGTCGCCGATCGCGGTGACGGATTCGAGGTCGGCCGGGACCTGGATCCTGCCCTGTGAGTCGTCCATGCCCGCGAGGGTACGTGGGCGGCGCGTGCCGAGGTTATCCACAGTTGCACGGTTATCCACAGCCGAGGGTTTGGTGAGCTGTTTTGGTCGGCACGCGTGGATAGTATTCGCACATGCGTTCGAGTAGTCGTGAGGAGATCGTCGAGGTTCTCGACGCGCTCGACGCCGCCTACAAACGTGCTCTGGACCTGAGCTTTGACACGCTGACCACACCTGAACGGCTCAGGGTGCTGGAGCGCTTCGAGGGGTTCCGCCGGCTTCAGCCTGCGATCGAGCATGGGTTGGTCACGGAGCTGGTTGGTGAGGACCCGGTTGTGTTGGGCGGCAAGCCGGCGGCGGTGTTGGCCGACCGGTTGCGGATCAGCCGGGCTGAGGCGTCGCGGCGGGTGCATGAGGCGGCCGATCTGGGTGAGCGGCGGGCCTTGAACGGTGAGCCGTTGGCGCCGGTGCTGGCGGCGACCGCGGACGCCCAACGCAACGGCGACCTGGGGCCGGGCCATGTGGCGGTGATCCGCAGCTTCTTCCATCGGCTGCCCGACGTCGTCGACATCGACACCCGCGCGCGGGCTGAGGCGCAGCTGGCCCGGCTGAGCCTCGAGCACCGCCCCGACGAGCTCGCCAAGCTGGCCGACACGTTGATGGACTGCCTCAACCCCGACGGTGACTTCACCGACGTCGACCGCGCCCGCCGCCGTGGCTTGTCGATCGGGAAACAAGACATCGACGGCATGTCACCGGTCAGCGGGTGGCTCACCCCCGAAGCCCGCGCCACCCTCGACGCTGTTTGCGCGAAGCTGGCCGCGCCGGGGATGTGCAACCCCGACGACGAACACCCCTGTGTCAGTGGCACCCCGTCGCAGGTCGCCATCCAGGGCGACACCCCACCGCGGGCCAGCGCCACCACGACGCCCTGCTCGCGGCCTGCCGCGCACTGCTGGCATCGGGTGAGTTGGGTCGACACCACGGCCTACCCACCTCGATCATCGTCACCACCACCCTGCACGAACTCGAGCAAGGCGCCGGTAAAGCGCTGACTGGCGGCGGGACGCTGCTGCCGATGTCCGATGTGATCCGGCTGGGCTCCCACGCCCATCACTACCTGGCCATCTTCAACAACGGCAAAGCCCTGGCGCTCTATCACACCCGCCGTCTCGCCTCACCCGCCCAACGAATCATGTTGCACGCCCGCGATCGTGGCTGCACCTCCCCTGGCTGCACCCTGCCGGCGTATTTGTGCGAGGTCCACCACAACGACCCCTACCGCACCAACCCGGTCACCGACGTCGACGGGCTGACGCTGACCTGCGGGCCCCACCACGACCTGACCGAGAAGGGCTGGAGGACGCGCAACAACGCTCGCGGCCACACCGAGTGGGTCCCACCACCACACCTCGACCACGGCCAACCCCGAACCAACAGCTTTCACCGCCCGGAAAAGCTGCTACGCGACGACGACGACGAGCCCTAGGTGTGTTCCGTTGCGCGCCGGGTGCCTAGGACCGGTCGCCTTCGGTGTCGTCGAAGAAACGCCAGTCGCCGTCGGATTCGACTTCCATCCGCCAGCCGAGTTCGGAGTTGTCGGCCTTGGAGTCGACGAACCAGGCGTGCGCGTCTCCGGCGCTCTCGATGTCCTTGGTGTCGACGACGTCGCCGTGCGGATTGAGTACTCGATAGGTTGCCATCGTCACCGGTTACCCGTTGGGGCGTTGCCGAATCGCCTTACTCCCCGGTGAACTTCGGCGGGCGCTTGGCGAAGGTCGCTGAAATGCCTTCGGACAGGTCCTTCGACGGCAAGAACGCCGCGTTCCATGCCGCCACATAGCGCAGGCTGGCCGACACCTGCGAAATCCGTTGCTGGTCAAGAACATCCTTGACGCCGCGAACGGTCAGCGGAGGATTGTCGGCGATTTCCGCGGCGGTGGCGTGGGCCGCCTGCAGGGTGGCGTCCGGGTCGGCGAATACGTCGTTGACCAGACCGATCTTCTCGGCGTGCGCGGCGTCGATGTCCTTGCCGGTCAGCGCGAGCTCGCGCAGATGGCCGTCGGACAGGATGAGCGGGAGCCGGGCCAGGCTGCCAACGTCGGCGACGATTGCGAGCTTCACCTCGCGGACCGAGAACTTCGCGTCGGCGCTGGCGTAACGAATGTCGACGGCGGAGATCAGGTCGACGCCACCGCCGATGCACCAGCCGTGGATCGCCGCGACCGTCGGCGTGCGGCAGTCGGCGACGGCGCTGATGCTGCCCTGCATGCGCATCACCTCACGGTGGAACTCGCTGCGCGGGCCGGCCATGGCGCCGTCGGCCAGCACTGGCGCCAGCGTGCCGCCCATCGCGGGCAGGTCGAGGCCGTAGCTGAAGTTACGACCGGAGCCGGTCAGCACGATGGCGCGGACGTCCGGGTCGGCGTCGAGCTCGGCGAACAACTCGGGAAGCTCCGCCCAAAACGCCGGACCCATCGCGTTGCCCTTGCCCGGCCCGATCAGCGTCACCTGCGCGACGTGGTCCTTCGTGTCGACGAGCACGGATTCGTATGGCTGGCCCATGGACGAGACCGTACCGTGGATTTCATGGCCTCCGACCTGCGCCCCGGACCCGATTCACCACCCACCGACGAGCTGCGCGCGGCGGAAGCCGCGCTGGGTGTGTTGCAGCACATCGTGCACCCGATCTCACGCGACGACATGTCACGTCCGACCGCGAGCGAGGACTTCGACGTGGCGCAGCTGACCGACCATCTGGTCGAGACGATCGAGTCGATCGGGGCCGCGGTGGATGCCGACCTCCCGCCCCGCGATCCCGACGACACGGTCGAGCGTCAGCTGGTGGCCGTCGGGCGCGCGACGCTGGACGCCTTCCACCTCCGCCATGGTCTGGAGGGCACCGTCACCTGGCGGGGCAGCGAGGCACCCGTCCGGACGCTGGCCGGTGTGCTGGCGTTCGGCATGCTCGTGCACGGCTGGGACTACGCCGCGGCCACGGGGGTTCCCGCGGACGTTCCCGATTCGCTGGCAGACTACGTGCTGGACCTCGCCCAGGAGTTCGTCACGCCCGAGCGCCGGGCCAACGGGGAATTCGCTCAACCCGTCGAGCCGCCGGACAAGGCCAGCGCCTTCGACCGGTTGGCGGCGTTCACCGGCCGCGATCCGGCCCGTGAGGCCTAGACGCGCTCCAGGTAGAAGTAGAAGTACCGGCCGTTGTCGACGACGCCTTTGCCGTTCATGATGCCCATCACGGTGCGGTCGTCGACCTGCTTGAAGTGATCGTGCACCGGCTGGCCGTCGTAGACCATGGTGGCGGTGACTTCGCCGCGGAATTCCTCCAGCCACAGGCTGGCCTCGCCCTTGCCCATCTGGACGTTGGAGAAGCGGTTGCCGTCGTCGTCGAGGCAGACCAGCGGCTGCACGTCAGCGGGGGAGTTGAACGTCTTGCCGAACCACCGGGACTTCTCCAGCTGACCGTTCATCCGGTGGCCTGTGACGAATTCGCCGCCCTTCCACTCGCCGAGCATCCCGTCGACGGTTGCCGGCGGCAGACCGGCCCAGTAGTCGTCCAGCTCGGCATCGGCAATGGAGTCGGTGCGACTCTTGAATTCGTCGAACCTCTTGCGCGCCAACGTCTCACTCATGCCCGTCTCCTCAGATCCAGTCCTGCGCGAATTTCAGCAGTGCGTCGTTTTCCTCCGGTGCACCGATGGTCACCCGGACCCCGTCGGTGCCGTATGGCCGCACCACGATCTGCGAGGCCGCGGCCCGCTCCACGAAGTCCGCGGTGCGCGGCCCCAGCGGCAGCCACACGAAGTTCGTCTGCGAGGCCGGCAGGGTGAACCCGGCCGCCCGTAGCGCATCGCCGACCCGGACGCGCTCGGCGACCACCGCGTCGGTCCGGGCAAGCAGCTCGTCGGCAGCATCCAGCGAGGCGATGGCGGCCACCTGCGAGATGGTGCTCGCGGTGAACGGCACGTAGGCCTTGTCCAGCGCGGTGATCAGGTCGGGATGGCCGGCCGCGTAGCCCACCCGCAACCCGGCCAGGCCGTATGCCTTGGAAAACGTCCGCAGCACAACGACATTGCTGTGTTCGCGGACCAGCGCGAGGCTGTCGGGCAGCAGCCCGTCGCGGATGTACTCGACATAGGCTTCGTCGATCGCGATGAGGATGTGCGACGGCACCGCGTTGACGAATCGGGTCAGCGCGTCCGGGTCCACGACCGTCGAGGTGGGGTTGTTCGGATTGCACACGAAGATCAGCCGGGTCCGGTCGGTGACCGCGGCCAGCATCGCGTCCAGGTCGAAGGTGTGGTCGGTCAACGGCACCTGCACAGCGGTAGCCCCGGCCAGGCGGACCTGCAGCGGGTAGATCTCGAAGCTGCGCCAGCCGAACAGCACCTCGTCGCCGGCTGTCGCGGTGATCTGGATGAGCTGTTGGCACAGGCTCACCGATCCGCACCCGACGGCGATGTGTTCGGGGCCCCAGCCGCCGGCGCTGCCGACCCGACCGGAGTTCAGATGTTTGGCCAACGCCGACTTGAGTTCGACGCAGCCGTTGTCCGGGTACCGGTTGATGCCGTCGGCCGAGTGCTCGATGGCGGCGCGAACGGCGGGCAGCGGGCCGAAGACCGTCTCGTTGCTGGCCAGCTTGATCGCCCCGGGAACGGTCTTACCGGGAACGTAGGCAGGTAGCTCGGCCATTTCGGGACGAAGGCGAGCGGTCATTTCGACAGCATATGTCGGGGCTGTGTACGCTGTGCTCCGCGGCGGTTCCGAGAGTGCGTTTCGATTCCGGTACCCTCAGACGGCCAAGGAGGCGTGCCAGAGCGGCCGAATGGGACTCACTGCTAATGAGTTGTCCCCCTTACCGGGGACCGGAGGTTCAAATCCTCTCGCCTCCGCCAACGAGACAACTGAACACAGGCGCCCGTAGCTCAACGGATAGAGCATCTGACTACGGATCAGAAGGTTGGGGGTTCGAATCCCTTCGGGCGCACTCACTCGCTTTCGGCGCCGCAGCGCGTACACCACGGACGTTTCAGTGCGCGATCAGATTCGCGGCAAGGTCCGCCTCGTCGGCGCGCAGGCTGCTCTCTGCCGCCGATCGCAACTCCCAGTGCGCGAGCCCCCCGTCGGGAACGGTCAGCTGCCCAGTGGCCAGCGCTTCGCCGATCAGGTCGCGTACCCGCTGCTCGTCCGCCGGCTCGGTCGCGAAAACCACACGTAGCGCGACGGTTTCGCCGTCCGCGACGTTGCTGACGTAGTGCGGCGCGAGCGGGCACGGTGGCGGGTGGTCCCAGCCACCACACAAGGCCGTGGCGATCGCGCCGCCGAGAGCGTCGGGGCTGTCCCCGGCATGCATCACGACTACTGCTTGGTGAGCAAAGGCTTTGCGTGCCATGCGAACTACTCTATTGCGACACGGTCACGGATCTGTACCCATTGAAACATCAGAGGTTTCAGCTGCCACATTCGAATCTATCGTCACATGAGCAACTGCGAACGTCAACGTGATCCTGCGTGATTCAGCGGCGACGGCTCGACCCCTGGAGAGGTGGGACATGTCGGCGATTCGTCGAGTCGTTTCGGTATCGGTCGCCTCGGTGACCGCTATCGGACTCATCGTGCCGGTCGGCAACGCGCCGGCAGCACGCGCGGTGCCATGTAGCAGCCCTGAGGCCAACGTGCCGCCACCCGCCGGGATGCCCGCCATACCGTCGCCCGGCCCGGTCGCGCCACCGACCGGACGCAAGCCGCGCGGCGCCAACGACAACGCGCCGCTGCCCAAGCTCGGCCCACTGATCTCCGGCCTGCTCAAGGCCATTCCGCAGCGGCCTGCCCAGCTCCAGGCCGCAGTGACACCCGTCCCGCCGGTCCCCGGCGCCGCCACACCGCAGTCGCCCAACGTGAATCAGGCTGTCCCAGAGGCAGTTCCGGTGCAACCGGCGCCACCGGCCAGCATCGCGGGCGCGCCGACGTCGCTCGTCGACTTCGTCACCGGGCCGAACAGCCCGAACCGAACCCTGGAGCGCTTCGGTATTTCCGGCACCGACCTCGGAATCCCCTGGGACAACGGCGATCCGGCGAATCGCCAAGTGTTGATGGCGTTCGGCGACACCTTCGGCTACTGCGCGGTGCACGGCCAGCAGTGGCGCTACAACGTGCTGTTCCGCAGCCAGGACCACGACCTGTCGCACGGTATCCACGTGGCCGACGGCGTGCCGAACAACCCCTACTCCGGTTCGCCGGTGTGGGCGCCCGGGCTGTCCAAGCAGGTGCTGAACAGCATTCACAAAGCCAGCCACGAAACCGGGATGATCCCGACCTCGGCGATATCGCTCGGCCGCACCCAGTACATGAGCTTCATGTCGATCAAGAACTGGGGCCGCGACGGCGAATGGTCGACCAACTACTCGGGCATCGCGCGGTCGCTGGACAACGGTCAGAGCTGGGGAATCTACCCCGGCAGCATCCGGCTGGCCGGTGCGGACACCGTCCCGGGCGCGCACTTCTTCCCCGGCAACGAGAACTTCCAGATGGCCGCGTTCATGCGGGGCAAGGACGGCTACCTCTATTCCTTCGGAACTCCATCAGGCCGCAGCGGCGCGGCGTTCCTGTCCCGGGTCCAGCCGAACGCGTTGCCGGACTTGAGCAAGTACCAGTACTGGAACGGCGAAGGGCGCGGTTGGGTGCCGGTCGATCCGTCGGCGGCAACGCCGATCTTCCCGGGACCGGTCGGCGAAATGTCGGCGCAGTACAACGATTACCTGAAGCAGTACCTGGTGCTCTACACCAACGGCGGCAACAACGATGTCATCGCGCGAACGGCTCCCTCGCCCGAGGGACCGTGGAGCCCGGAGCAGCCGCTGGTCTCGTCGTTCCAGATGCCCGGCGGAATCTATGCGCCGATGATCCACCCGTGGTCCAGCGGCAAGGACCTGTACTTCAACCTCTCGCTGTGGTCCGGCTACGACGTGATGTTGATGCACACCGTATTGCCCTGACGCGAGCACACCCGACTACGGCGACAGGCCGAAGCTCATCGTGACCGTGGTTCCCTTTGGGGTGCAGTCCATTTCGAGCCAGTCGCTGACGGCTCGAATCAACACCAGGCCGCGTCCGCGCACACCCGGGTCGGTGGCCGCGGGCTTCCACTTGCCCTTGTCGGCGATTCTGAGATCTATTCGGGCACCGTCGTTTTCACCGTGGATACGGATCTTGCCCGGCTTGCGGCCCTGGTAACCGTGTTCGATGCTGTTGGCGACGGCTTCGTTGACCGCCAGCACGATGTCGGCGATCTTCTCCTCCGACAGCCCGGTGCCACCGAGCCAGGTCGCGAGCTCGTGCCGGATGTCGCCGAGCTGATTGACGTTGACGACTCGATGGATCGCCAGCGACGGGTGGGGCCGCCGGTAGACCACGATCGCGATGTCGTCGTCGTATCCGCTCGGCGGCGCCAGTGCGCTCAGCGCAGCGTCCGCCACCTCGTCGACGGTCAGATTCAGTCCACCTTCTACCGTTCGGCCGAGGTGCGCGATGCCGTCGTCCAGCGGCACGTCGCGCCGCTCGACCAGGCCGTCGGTGTAGAGCATCAGCGTCGAGCCCGGCGGCAGCGTCACCGACGCCTGCGGGCGGGAAACCTTGCGCTGCACCGCCAACGGCACCGAGCGGGCATCCGAGATCAGCGTGTGCGGTTGGCCGGGAGTGGCCAGCACCGCGGGCAGGTGCCCGGCGCAGCTGTAGGAGAACTCGCCGGACTCGGTGTCGAGAACCGCGAGAAACACGGTGGTGCAGAACGCATCCGGAATCAGCTCGGCAACCGCGTCGAGCTCCTCGAGTAGCCGCGCGGGCTCGGCGCCGGTGAGCAGCAACGCGCGCGCAGAACTGCGAAGTTGACCCATCACCGCCGCGGCGGACAGGCCACGCCCGACGCAGTCGCCGACGATGATGCCGATCCGGTGGTCGCCGACGCGCAGCACGTCATACCAGTCGCCGCCGATTTCCAGCGGTGTCACCGCGGGCTCGTAGCGAACCGCGAAACCGGGCGGAAGTGTCGTGGGCGCCAGCATGGCGTGCTGCAAGGTCAGCGATGTCTCACGGGCGGCCTCGAATTGCCGCACGTGCTGGATCGCCAGCCCGAGGTGACCGACCAGCACCGTGACCAGTAGGCGGTCTTCGCCGCTGATCCGCCGGGGCACCCGGAGCTCGAGCCAGAGTGCGACGCCGCCTCCACCGGTGAGCACGGCGACGATGCCGCTGGATTGGCCTGGGGCGTCCGGACTTTCGATGGGCTGAACCGTGAGTGGCAACTGCCGGCGGGCCTGCTCGAAGATCTCCCGAAGCGTCGGGTCGAGATTCCTCCAGTCCGATGGCAGTCGCTCCCCGGCAACCTGAATCGTGGGTTCGGCACCGCCCGTCGGCCATACCGCGGCCACCACCCGGTGCACGTCGAGCGCGAGACGGCACTCGTCGAGGGTGATCGTCAGGACTTCGGACATGCTCTTGGCGACGCTGACCGCCGTGGCCAGCCGCAGGACCGCGCTCTCCCGCGCGGCGAAGGCGCGTTCGGCGGTGATGTCGCGCAACGTGCCCACATAGACGTCGTCGTCGGCGTCGACGTTGACCCGGTTCACGTTGGCCGCGACCCACACCAGTCGGCCGTCGCGATGCCGGATCGGGGTCTCGTACTGGACCTGGGCCTCCACACGCAGCCGGGATTGCTGGAGCCGCGCGGCCTTCTCGTCGACCAGCCACGGATGCGGCCATCGGTAGGGCAGACCCTGCGCCGGGTAACCGGTGAGCTTGGCGAATGCGTCGTTGAGCTCGATGACGGCGCCGCCGCGGTCGGAGACGAAGAACCCCTCCTGTAACGAGTTCACCACGGCGTCGCGGAACTGGTCGCGGTCCTCGAGATCGTCGGCGCGAGCTCGCTGCTCCTCGGATCGACGTGTCGCGGCGTCCAGCGGAGCGAGGGTGTGCAGCAGAAACGCCAGCGCCTCCGCGCCGTTGAAGTCGGGGAGCTCGTGTCCCAGATCGTCGACCAGCCCCGCGTGCTGCTCGACGATCTTCAGCATGCTGACGTCGTTGTCCAGCGCCTGGCGGCCGAGTTCGTTGCCGACACCGAGGTCGTGCGCACCGCTCGCCAGCAGGTGGGCGCGCAGCGCGGCCTCGTACTGATGGTGGAAGTCGTCGGGTGTCATGCGGTGACCACCAGCGCGGTCATCACCAGAACCGGCGCGGTGACGTCGACATTGAACCTCCCGGTTCTCCGCGGCAGACATAAGGCTCGCGCTCAGACTAACCGAGCCGCGTGGCGCTATACCGTGCAGTACTATTTCCCCGAATTTCCCAAGCGGCTTCGGGTCGGCACCGGATCCGCCCATGAGCGACGAGACCTCGATGAAGGATGGCCGTTGGCAGCTGCGGATCCCATCACCACCTCCGTCGCGCTGCGAGACGACGCCGCGGTGGTGAGCATTGGCGGCGAGATCGACTTGAGCACCGCGCTCGTGTTCGAAGAGGCGATCGCGGAAGCTCTCGCTCAGGAGCCGGCGGTGCTCGCGATCGAGCTTTCCGACGTGACCTTCATGGCGTCGGTGGGTCTGAGGATTCTGGCGGCCACCAACGAGAAGGTCGGCAAGACGACGCGAATCGCTGTGGTGGCCAACAATTCGGCCGCAGCCCGGCCCATTCAGCTGACCGGGCTGGACAGCGTCGTGGCGCTGTATCCCACCCTCGATGCGGCGCTGAGCGCGCCTGGGGACTGACGGCTAGGGGCGCAGCACCTGCCGGGCGATGGCGTACTTGTGCACTTCGGTCGGGCCGTCGTAGAGCCGGAACGCCCGCATGTCGGAGAAGATCATGCCGACCGGCGTCTCGTCGGAAATGCCTATGCCACCGAGGATTTGGACGCAACGGTCGGCGACTTTGAACAGCTCCTCGGACACGTAGGCCTTGACCATCGAGCTCTCGTGGCGCCCGGTGCCCCGGTCGCCCATGTCCAGCGTCCAGCAGGCCCACCAGATTGCGAGCCGGCATTGCTGTAACGCGATTTCGTTGTCGGCGATCATGAAGCTGACGCCTTGGTGCTCGCCGAGCGTCTTGCCGAACGCCGTGCGTTCGCGGGCGTGCCGGATCGCGATCGACTGCGCGCGGGAGGCGGCGCCGAGCCAGCGCATGCAGTGCGTCAAACGTGCCGGCGCCAGTCGCAATTGCGCGTAGCGCAGCGCCTGGCCGACCTCGCCCAGCACCGCCGAGGCGGGCAACCGTAGATCGTCGAACTGCACCACGCCATGGCCTTCGACGTAGTTGCGGTCCATCGTGTTCATCACCCGCTCGATCTCGATGCCTGCGGTTCCGCCTTCACACAGGAACAGCGTCGGCCCGTCGGGACCGTGCGGGTTGGGCGCGACGCGGGCCATGATGATCCAGGTCCGCGCGCCGTTGGCACCGGTGATCAGCCACTTGCGGCCGTTGATGAGGTATTCGCTGCCGTCGAACTCGGCGGTCGTGTTCAGCTGGTTGGGATCGGATCCCGCGCCGCCCGGTTCGGTCATCGCGAACACCGAGCGCTGGTGTCCGTCGACCACCGGCACCAGGTACTGCTCGACCTGTTCGGCGTTCGCCACCTTGCCGAGCAGGAACATGTTGCCCTCGTCGGGTGCCGCGCAGTTCAGCGCGATCGGGCCCAGCGTGGACCAGCCGGCCCCCTCGAAGAGCACCGCCTGCTCGCGGTGCGAGGGCTCGCGCCCGCCAAATCGCTTGGGCGCCTGGAATGTCAGCAACCCGGCATCGCGGGCCAGTTCCACCAATTCGGCCCGCAGCCCGTCGTCGGGGCCGTGCCGGGTGAGCCGTGGATCGGTCTCATACGGAACGATCTTGTCGTTGACGAACGCGCGGATCTGGTCGCGCAGGGCGGCGGTGTCAGCCGGGATGTCGAAGTCGATCATCGGGTTTCCATCAGAGTCAGGGCTTGCTCGAACAATTGGACGGTGGCGGTGTGCAGTAGGTCGCCGATGTCCTTGGGGGCCTTGCCGGCACAGGCCCGCGCGTGCGTGCCCTCCAGCACGATGCCGAGCTTGAAGCAGGCCAGCACGGTGTACCAGGTGATGTTCGACAGGTCGCGGGTGGTGTTACGGCCGTACTGCTCGACGAGGTCGCCGGGGGCGGCCAGGCCACCCTTCTCGAACAGCGTGCCGCCGAAAGCCGGCGAACTTCCCCAGGTGGCCAGCAACCAGCCGAGGTCGAGCAGCGGGTCGCCGATGGTGGACATCTCCCAGTCGACGATCGCGACGACCTCGGGCCCGGTGCGGGAAAACATCACGTTGGCCGCGTGATAGTCGCCGTGCATGATGCCGGGCGTCCACTGCGACGGCCGGCCTTTGTCCAGCCACGCCGCGACGTCGTCGACGCCCGGGATCTGCGGGCCGGAATAGTTGTCGAATCCTGTGTAGGACTCGAGCTCTGAAAGCCAGCGTGGCACTTGACGTTCCAGGAAGCCATCCGGCTTGCCGTAGTCGCTCAGCCCCACTGCCTGGTAGTCGATCGCACCGAGCTTCGCCAGCGACTCGGCCATCGACAGGCCCATCGCGAAGCGAACGGCGGCATCACCGTCGTGCAGCTCCGGCAGTCCTTGACCGGCGTTGAAACCGTCGATGGGTTCCATCAGGTAGAAGACCGCGTCGCCGAGGACATCGGTGTCCGCGCAGCTGGCGATCAGATGGGGATGCGGTACGTCGCTGCCGGCCAGCGCCGCCAGCACCTCGGTTTCCCGCATGATCACGATGTTGCTGCGCGGGCGCAGATGCTTGGGCCCTCTGCGCAACACATATGGCCGGCCTGAGCGGGTGAAGCGCAGCATGATGTTCTGCGTTCCGCCGGTGATCTTCGAGACGTCTTCCAGCGGGCCGTCTCCCAGCCCTTGGTCCGACATCCACTCCGCGAGGCCGTCCGGGGCTTTGAGCTCCTCCACGCCTGCAAGCTACCGCAGCGACCTCACAGCCGGTTCGGTTAGTGTCCGAAGCTGGCTACTAGCGGGAGGATTGACGATGGCGCGGACCGACAACGATTCCTGGGAGATCACCGAGAGTGTGGGTTCGACCGCGCTCGGCGTATGTGCCGCCCGCGCCGCGGAAACCGAGAGTGAGAACCCGCTCATCCGGGATCCATTCGCTCGGGTCTTCCTGGAGGCGGCCGGCCCCGGTATGTGGAGCCTGACGTCGGATCCGACACTGTCGACCGCCCTCTCCGACCGGGTCCCCGAGGTCGACCTGCACCGGCAGGTCATGGTCGATTTCATGGCGGTGCGCACCAAGTGGTTCGACGAACTGTTCCTCGACGCGGTGTCGTCCGGCATTCGGCAGGTGGTGATCCTGGCGTCCGGTCTGGACTCCCGGTCGTGGCGCCTGCCGTGGCCGGACAACACCACCGTCTACGAGCTGGATCAGGCGAAGGTGCTGGAATTCAAGTCGATCGCGCTGCGGCGTCACGGCGCCGAGCCGACCGCGGAGCTGGTCAGCGTGGCGGTCGATCTCCGCGAAGACTGGCCAACGGCGTTGCGGGAAGCCGGTTTTGACGCATCGGCGCCGACGATGTGGTCGGCCGAGGGTCTGCTGCGCTACCTGCCTGCGACGGCGCAGGACGCGTTGTTCGAGCGGATCGACTCACTCAGCGCGCCCGGCAGCCGGCTCGCCACCAACGGACCGTCGAAGAACGCGGTGAACCCGGATCTGCTCGCCACTCAGCGCGAGCGGTCCACCCGTTTCCGCGCGGCCGCCGCCGAGGTGCTCGGCTCCGAGATTCCCGACGTGGAGGAGCTCTGGTATCCCGAGGAGCGCACCGAGATCGCTGACTGGCTAGGCCGGCACGGCTGGGAGGCCTCGGCGATCGGGATGGCGGACCTGCTGGCGCGGCATGGCCGCCGGGTTCCTGCGGAGGACGCGTTGCCGCCGGTGGTGTTCACCGCCGGGCGTCGCCCTTGATTTGCTGAGGCGCTCGCACCGGCCGGCCCTGTCTCGGCCGGATTGTGGTACCTGAGTACTGATTCAGGCCCGATATGCGGGCGAACCCGCAGCGTGAGGCCGTGTTCGCCCACTCGTCCGTCTGTCGGTATTTCAGATGTTGCGTCCAAGTGTTTGGACGAATGCGGTCGCGGGTACTTTTAGCGTCGCTCTACGATTTTGCCCGACATCAATGGAGGTCAGGATGCGTGGTGGAGGTTTGATCAGTTCGATCGTGGTCGTCTGGCTGGTAATCGGCGTGATCGCCGCATTCCAGCGGGATTATTTGAAAAACACCGATCAGAATTGCGCCACTCTTAGCACTATTGCAGTAACAGTTCTCGTGGGTCCCTTGAATTACGCGGGAGTCAACCCGAAAGTGGCGGATTGCCACTTACCGCAACCCAGCTCGATGCCTGCTCTGGGCATCGATCAACTGATCGGAGTGAAGGCGTCATGATTGGTTTGGGCGTCATCTTGCTGATTGTGGGCTACGTTCTGAAAGTGGATGTGCTGCAACCGATCGGCGTTGTGCTGCTGGTCATCGGTGCCGTGTTGTGGGTGCTTGGTTCCGTGGGCCGCCCGGTGGGCGGCCGGCGTTACTGGTACTGACGCCGGTATGCGTGAACAACAATTGAATAACTGTCTGGATAACTGAAAAAGGGAGTCATCATGATCGTGCTCGGACTTATTCTGCTCTTAGTCGGCTACTTAGTTCCGCTCGGGCCGGGGCTCGCCAGCGCGTTAACCACAATAGGTGGCGTTCTCTTGCTCATCGGTGTCATTCTTTTCATCCTCGGCGCAGTCGGACGGCCGGTGGGTGGTCGTAAAGTCTGGTTCTAGCCGCTGACCTGCGGGCAGGGTTGGCTCACAGCGGGCGCATAGCAGCGCCATAGCGGTGCCCCATCGGGCTGCGCATACTGGATAGTTGTGAGCCAACCCCGCACTCCTGTTTCTCAGGCCCCGGCCGAGCGCGTGATCATGCGCCGCGCCGACGGGAATCCGATCAACGTGTTGGTAGTCGACGACGAGCCTGTGCTGGCCGAGATGGTGTCGATGGCACTGCGCTACGAAGGCTGGAACATCGCGACCGCGGGCGATGGAGCGGCCGCCTTGGACTCGGCTCGCACCCAGCGCCCCGACGTCGTCGTCCTCGATGTGATGTTGCCCGACATGAGCGGGCTCGACGTCCTCCGCAAACTCCGCGAGGAAACCCCGCAACTTCCGGTGCTGCTGCTGACGGCCAAGGACGCGCTCGAGGACCGCATCGCGGGTCTGACCGCCGGCGGCGACGACTACGTCACCAAACCATTCAGCCTCGAAGAGGTCGTGCTGCGACTGCGGGCGCTGTTGCGGCGCACCGGCGTCACGACCGAGGACAGCGGCGCACAGTTGGTCGTCGGCGATCTGGTGCTCAACGAGGACAGCCACGACGTGACACGCGGGGGCGAGCCCATCGCGTTGACGTCCACCGAGTTCGAACTGCTCCGATTCATGATGCGCAACTCCAAGCGGGTGCTGAGCAAGGCGCAGATCCTGGACCGGGTGTGGAGCTACGACTTCGGCGGCCGCTCCAACATCGTCGAGCTGTACATCTCTTACTTGCGCAAGAAGATCGACAGCGGGCGCGAGCCCATGATCCACACGCTCCGCGGCGCCGGCTACGTCCTCAAGCCGGCACGCTAGCCATGGCCGGGGCTTCGTCCCTCCGGTTCCGGCTGCTGGTGGGGCAGGTCGTCGTCCTTGTCGTGGTCTGTATCGGTATCGGAGCAGCGACCGAGCTGGCGCTGTACAAATACCTGCTGGCTCAACTCGACACTCAGCTGCACGATGCCTCGCAGCGCTCGGTGCGAATCTTCTCGGAGCCGTCCACCGCGCCCTGGCGGCGCCATCCCCGACCGTTTCCCAGACCCGGTCCGGGCCCGATCTTCCTGGACGCTCCGGCTCAACCGGTGAACATGGTCGGGGCGGTGGTCAGGCGCGGTGGTGCGATCGAGGCCGGCTTCCTGACGGCGGCCGGCGGGCGCGCGGCGGTGACCGACGCCGCCCGCGCCGAACTGGGCGCGTTGGCGGTCGACCGGCCGGCGGTGACCGAGAACATCCCCGGGCTGGGCCGGTATCGCCTGGTCGCCGCGCACGCGCGACGCAGCGGTGACGTCGTCATCACGGGTTTGTCGATGTCGGACGTCGACGCCACCATGCTCCGCGTGTTGCTGATCTTCGGTGTTGTCACGGCGATCGCCGGCGCGGCGGCCACCACCGCCGGCGTCGTGATCATTCGGCGAGCACTCGCGCCGCTGCGCCGGGTGGCCCAAACTGCCGGCGAGGTCGTCGACCTGCCGCTCGATCGTGGCGAGGTGACGTTGCCGGTACGGGTGCTCGAGTCAGATGCCAACCCGCGCACCGAAGTCGGCCAACTGGGCTCGGCGCTCAACCAGATGCTCGACCACGTCGCCGCCGCGCTGTCGGCGCGGCAGGCCAGCGAGACGAGGGTCCGGCAGTTCGTCGCCGACGCCAGCCACGAACTGCGGACACCGCTGGCCGCGATCCGTGGCTACACCGAACTGGCTCAGCGGGTGCGCGACGACACCGATGCGGTGACGCATGCGATGAGCCGGGTGCAGTCCGAGGCGGAGCGGATGACACACCTGGTCGAGGATCTGCTGCTGCTCGCCCGACTGGACTCCGGTCGGCCGCTGGAACGCGAGCCGGTGGACTTGTCGCGGGTGGCGGTCGACGCGGTCAGCGATGCGCACGTCGCGGGGCCGGACCACCAGTGGGAGCTCGACCTTCCCGAGGAGCCGGTGATGGTGTCCGGCGACGCGGCCCGGCTGCATCAGGTGATGACCAACCTGCTGGCCAACGCCCGGGTGCACACCGGCGCGGGAACCGTCGTCACCACCCGGCTGGGATCCGACCGCGAGCACGCCGTGCTGAGTGTGTGTGACAACGGCCCCGGCATTCCGGAGGGATTGCAGTCAGAGGTGTTCGAGCGGTTCGCCCGCGGCGACACGTCGCGGTCGCGCAAAGGGGGTAGCACCGGCCTCGGGCTGGCCATCGTCACTGCGGTGGTCAAGGCACACCACGGCACGATCACACTCGAGAGCGCGCCGGGTCGCACCGATTTCACGGTTCGACTGCCGCTGTCGGAGGAGTCCTGAAACCCTCAGGCGCTCATAAGGATTGATCGATGCGCGGACCCCACCGAGCGGCGGCGACGCCGGGTCGTCGCTGCCGTGCGGCGTGGTCCGCTAGACGGGCCCTAGGGGCAGGTCACGTCGATTTCGAATTTCTTGTTCACCGGCTGCATCGGGTTGGCCATGTCCACCCCGGTCGCGGTACCGCTGATCTTGTACTTGTTGCCGTCCTTGGTCGCGCTGGCGTTGCCCTGGCCGGTGCCGGGCGTGTAGCCGAGCGTCACCCCGTTGACATTGCCCAGTCCGACTGACTTCACCGATGGCGGAGCGGCGTCGGTGAGGACGGCGCCGATGCCGGTAGAAGCTCCACCGATGGCGATGTTGATGCTGCCGGCGGCGGTGGTGCAGGCAACGGTGCCCTCGACGTTCTGGTCCTTGCCGTCGATGGACACCTTTGCGGTCGACGATCCGCTCGAGGCGGTGGCGCCACTGCTCGCGTTCGACGAGCCACTCGAACCTCCCGACGACTTCTTGTCGCTAGAACAGCCAGACAGACCGACGACGACGATCGCCGTTGCCGCGGCCGCGACCGTTACTGAACGCTTCACCCGGTTCTCCTTTGTTGATGTGTGCGGCGCGTCGGCAATGACGTGCCGTTTCGGCAGTATGCAGCTTTGCTGAAACCATCGATAGTGAATTGATCAAAATTTGAGCTGCCTGTTGAGAGGGCATGAGTTGGCTTTACCGAGAATTTGCCGATTGGCGGATCGCGGGCCCGGGTAATCCGCCGCCATGTCTTTGCTCGAACAGATCTCGGAGATCGAGAACGACGGCTGGCGCGCGCTCTGCGACGGCACCGCCGGCACCTTTTATCCGCGGTTGATGACCGACGACGCGCTCATGGTGTTGGCCAACGGTTCGGTCATGGACCGCCACGCGGTGGCCGAGGCGCTGAGCCAGGCGCCACCGTGGCGGACCTATCAGCTCAGCGACCAGAGGTTGATCGATGCGGGTGACGTGGCGGTACTGGTGTACGTGGGAAAGGCCTACCGGCACGGGGAGCACGAACCGTTCGTCGCGGCGATGTCATCGGTGTACCGGCGGGTCGATGGCAGCTGGCGTCTGGTTCTGTATCAGCAAACCGCGGTTGCCTAGGCCGCCAAGGCTGACATGATGACGCGGTGGATGACGCCGACGATTTCAGAGATGCCGACCGCGGCTTCATCGGCGCGCTGACGCCCTGCGTCGTCAAGGCGGCCGACGGCCGGGTGGTATGGGACAACGACGCATACGCGTTCGTCGCCGGTGATCCACCCGCCACGGTGCACCCGAGCCTGTGGCGTCAATCCAAGCTGACCACCAAACAGGGCCTCTACGAAGTGGTTCCGGGGATCTACCAGGTCCGCGGCCTCGACCTGTCGAACATCAGCTTCGTCGAGGGCGACACCGGTCTGATCGTGATCGACCCGCTGGTCTCCACCGAGGTGGCGGCCGCGGCGCTGCAGCTGTACCGCACCCATCGGGGTGACCGGCCCGTCGTCGCGGTGATCTACACCCACAGCCACGTCGACCATTTCGGCGGCGTCCTGGGCGTGACCTCACAGGCCGACGTCGACGCCGGCGCGGTCGCGGTGCTGGCGCCCGAAGGATTCACCGAGCACGTGGTGCAGGAGAACGTCTATGCCGGGCCGGCGATGACCCGGCGGGCCACCTACATGTACGGCAGCAAGCTGCCGCGCGGTCCACGGGGACAGGTCGGCTGCGGACTGGGACAGGCTGCGTCCAGCGGCGAGGTGGCGCTGATCGTGCCGACGGTCGACGTTCGCAGCACCGGCGAAGTCCACACCATCGACGGGGTGCAGATCGAGTTCCAGCTGGCACCGGGCACCGAGGCGCCGGCCGAGATGCACTTCTACTTCCCGCAATTCCGCGCGCTCTGCATGGCCGAGAACGCCACCCACAACCTGCACAACCTGTTGACCTTGCGTGGTGCGCTGGTCCGCGACCCGCACGCCTGGGCCGGGTATCTGACCGAGGCCATCGACACGTTCGCCGACCGTGCCGACGTGGTGTTCGCCTCACACCACTGGCCGACCTGGGGACGCGAGCCGGTCGTCGAATTCCTTTCGCTGCAACGCGATCTGTACGCATACCTGCACGACCAGACGCTGCGGCTGCTCAATCAGGGGCACACCGGCGCCGAGATCGCCGAAAACCTGCGGATGCCGCCCGCTCTCGACGAGGCCTGGCACACCCACGGCTACTACGGCTCGGTCAGCCACAACGTCAAGGCCGTCTACCAGCGCTACATGGGTTGGTTCGACGGCAATCCCGCCCGGCTGTGGCCGCACCCGCCGGAAGCGCTGTCCGCCCGCTACGTCGATGCGATCGGCGGTGTCGACCGCGTCGTCGAACTCGCCCAGCAGGCCTTCGACGACGGCGATTTGCGATGGGCGGCAACGCTCCTCGATCACGCGGTGTTCACCGACAGCGACCACGCCGGTGCCCGCGGGCTGCTCACCGAGACCTTCGAACAGCTGGCCTTCGGCGCCGAGAATGCGACCTGGCGCAACTTCTTCCTATCCGGAGCGGCCGAGCTGCGCGACGGCAACTTCGGCACCGCGACCCAGGCGTCGTCGCCCTCGCTGCTGTCGCAGCTGACGCCGGAGCAGATCTTCGACGGCCTGGCGATCAGCGTCAACGGGCCGCGGGCGTGGGATCTCGACATCGCCATCGATGTGGCGCTGACCGATCGCGACGTGAACTACCGACTCGCCCTGCGTAACGGAGTGCTCGTCCATCGGCGGGTGGCGGCCGACTCGACCACCGCTCAGGTGACAATCAGGCTGGACAACGCTTTTCGGCTGGTGACGCTCGGGATGGGCGACTTCACGTCGCCGGGCTTCGAGACGTCCGGCGACGAGTCTGTGCTGCAACAGTTTCTCGGCGTGCTCGACCGGTCCGACCCGGCGTTCGACATCGTCACGCCGTGACGGGCATCCCTCACGCGGGGATCTCGATGACGACCTTGCCGAGTGCCTGGCGATCGGCGACCAGTCGTAACGCCGCTGCGGTGTCGGCCAACGGGAACCTCGCCCCGATGTAGGGCCGCACCACCCCGGTGGCGAACAGCTCCGTCAACTCCTGCATGTCGCGCGCGGACTCGTCCGGCCGGTCGCTCATGAAAGTTCGAATCTCCATGCCCTGGACCGTGATTCCCTTGAGCAGAACCAGATTCAGCGGGATGGCCGGGATCGCGCCCGCGGCGTAACCGAGCGTGACGAAGGTCCCGCCGCGGGCGATGGCCCGCAGCGCGGGCTCCGCGTAGCTGCCGCCGACCGGGTCGAGTACCGCGCGGGCGGCGTCGCCGGTGAGCTCACGGATGCGACTCTTCAGGTCCTCGGCGTCGTAGTCGACCGTCGCCTCGGCGCCGCGCCGGCGACACAGCTCGAGTTTCGCCGGGCTCGAGGCCGCGGCCAGCACCCGCGCCTTCATGGCGACCGCGAGATCCACCGCGGCCAGACCGACACCACCGGCAGCGCCGAGTACGACCACCCAATCACCCTCTTGCACAGCGGCAATCGAGCGCAGCGCGTGATACGCCGTCCGGTAGGTGACGCCGAAGGCAGCCGCGGATGCGAAGTCGGCGGAGTCGGGTATCTCGGTCACCGCCTCCGCCGGCAGCAGGGCCTGCTCGGCGAATGCCCCGACGAACGTGGTGGCCGACACGCGCTGACCGGGGCGCAGTGCGACACCGTCGCCGACCGCGACCACTTCGCCGGCCAGCTCGCTACCCGGGGTGAACGGCGCCGGAATCTTGACCTGGTACTTGCCGGCGATCAGCAGCACATCGGGAAAGTTCACCGCCGCCGCGTGCACCCGCACCACCACCTGGCCGGGACCGGCCACCAGATCGGGCACCTCGTCGACAACGAGATCCTCTGGTGCGCAATAGGACCGGCAGACCACGGCACGCATCAACTTGCTCCCAACCCGCGTAGACAGAACCTGACCAGATGATCGACGTCGGCCGGCTTGGGGCGCTGCGCGGAATCGAGGTAGCGGCGCATCGCCGACACCGTGCAGTGGAACACCGCGTCGGCGTCCCGCCGGACGTCCTTGCCGCCCAGCGCCGCGATCGGTTCGGTCAGCAGCTCGCGCATCGGCCGCAGGATCGCGTCGTCGGCGGACCGCCAGTCGGTGGTCGCTGAAACCTGGCCCGCCGCAGCGCGACTCATGCTGATCAGGTGTGGGTCGGCGACCTGCGCGAGAGCGCCTTCGATCCAGCGCCGCACCTGTCCGGCCGGCGTGCGCTGCTTGCTCATCTGGTGCTGCAGATAGGAGACCACGATCGCGACGCCGCGTTCCATCACCGCGAGGATCACGTCGTCCTTGCCGGCGAAGTAGCGGTAGAACGCCTTGTTCGACGAGCCCGCTTCGGCGACGATGTCGCTGACCCGCGGAGCCTCCGGCGCCACCCGCTCCATCACCCGGACCGCGGCGGCCAGGATGCGTTCGACCTCTTCGGTCGCCTCACGCTGGCGGTCGTCGAGGGCACGCTCGACGGCCGCGGTGACGCGGGTGCCAGGCGATGGGCTAATCGACAAGGACGGCACCGTATTTCGCCCGGACAGCTTCGCGGCGGACGTCGAGCATCTCGCTCGGCCACTCCGCACTCTCGGCCCCGACACCCTTGAGAAGCATCCGGGCCAGGTTGACCTTGTGGGCCTCGGTCGGTCCGTCGGCCAATCCCAGCGCGATGCCGCCCAGCAGGACGTTGACCAGCGGCAGCTGATCTGTCAGTCCGAGCGCGCCGTGCACCTGAATCGCGCGCAGCGCAATCGATTTGAGCACCGTCGACGCCAGGATCTTGCAAGTCGCGATTTCGGCACGTGCGCCCTGCTCGTCGCCGCTGTCGATCAGCCAGGCCGCGTGCAACACGGTCAGCCGGAACGGCGTCAGCTCGGTGTAGGAGTCGGCGACGAATTCCTGAACCAGCTGTTTGTCGGCCAGCACCGTGCCCTGGGTGAACCGGCTTTTCGCCCGGCGGGCCATCATCTCGACGGTGCGTTGGGCCATGCCGATCGCCCGCATGGCGTGGTGCAGGCGGCCGCCGGCCAGCCGGGTCTGCAGGATCAGGAAGCCCTGGCCGGGCTCGCCGAGCAACGCGGTCGCCGGTACCCGCACGTCGTCGTAGTGCACCAGCGAATGGCCCGGCTCATGCGGGTCGGCACCGACCAGATGGTGGTTGGCCTCGACCTTGAGGCCGGGGGTGTCGGCCGGGATCAGGAATGTCGACGCCCCGTGATGGACCGCCACGTCGGGGTTGCTGATCGCGACGACGATGAAGAACGACGCGACCGAAGCGTTGCTGGAGAAATACTTTCGCCCGGTGATCACCCAGTCGTCACCGTCGCGGACGGCGCGGGTGGTGAAGACGCGCGGGTCGGCGCCACCCTGCGGTTCGGTCATCGAGAAACACGAGAAGATCTCGCCCGACAACAGGCCCGACAGGTAGCGGTCCTTCTGCTCCTGGGTGCCGAAGCGGGCGATGATCTCGGCGTTGCCGGTGTCGGGCGCCTGTGTGCCGAACACGATCGGCGCCCACGGGCTGCGGCCGAGGATCTCGTTGATCAGCGTCAGCTTGACCGCGCCGAAACCCTGCCCGCCGAGTTCCGGGCCGAGGTGCGGCGCCCACAGCCCCTGGTCGCGGACCTGCTGTTTGAGCGGATCGACGATCGTGCGCCGTTCGTCGGTCAGCGGCAGGAACTCGCATCCCGGGAACAGCACCTCGAGCGGCTGGACCTCGTCGCGGACGAACCCGCGGATCCAGTCCAGCTTCTTCGCGAATTCGGGTTCGGTTGAGAAGTCCCACGCCATGTCGAAGTCTCCTAGCTCAGTTGGGTTGTCGACGGCCCGCCGTGCCCTGCCTGCCCGCGTCGGCGAGCACGTCGAGTCACGGGATCCCGCCGTCGGCCCGAAGTATCGAGCCGGTGGTGAAGCTGGATGCGTCCGACGCCAAAAACAGGGCTGCGCCGACGATTTCGGCCGGGTCACCGGCTCGCTGCAGCGACAGGCTGCCGAACGGGTTGTGTTCAGTCGCATCGATGTTCCACGACTTGCTGACGTCGGTGAGAAACGGGCCGGCCATCAGCGTGTTGACCCGGACCTTCGGCCCGAGTGCGCGGGCGAAACCTTCGGTCATCGCGTTGAGGCCGGCCTTCGACGAGGCGTAGGGAATGATGTCGGGCGTCGGGCGCAGCGAGCCCGCGGTGCTGACGTTGATGATCGACCCGCGTCCCGCCGCCACCATCCGCTCGCCGACCAACGCGGACAACCGGAACGGGCCCTTGAGGTTCAGGTTCACCACCGCGTCGAACAGCTTCTCCGAGACATCGGTCAGCTTGTCGTAGACCGGTGACATGCCGGCGTTGTTGATCAGCGTGTCGACCTTGCCGAACCGGTCGTAGACCGCGTCGACGAGTGCGTCGAGCTGTTCCCAGCGGCCGACGTGCACCTGGTACGGCATTGCCGTGCGACCGGTCTCGCTCTCGATCTGCTCGGCGACCGCGACGCAGTTCTCCAGCTTCCGGCTGGCGATCACCACGTCGGCCCCGCAGCGGGCGACGCCGAACGCCATCTCCTTGCCGAGCCCGCGGCTGCCGCCGGTGATCAGGATCGTCTGGCCGGTCAGGTCGAAAAGCTGTTCGCTGTAACTCATTTCGGTGAGCCGGCCAACTCGGCCGCGGTGGTGATCAGCTGCGGCACCATCGCCCCGAACGCCTCCTGGATCTTCGGGTCGACCTTGCCGCTGCGCACCCCTGCAGCGTAGGTCTTCTCCAGCACGATGCCGAGCTTCCAGTTGGCCAGCACCAGGTAGTAGTCGATGTCTTCGGTCGACAGCCCGCTGACCGTCTCGTAGCGATCGAGCAGCTCGCTGCGAGTGGGCATCCCCGTCATGTCGAGATAAAACCCGTCCTGCTTGGGTTTTTCGCCGTCGTAGCCGAGCAGACACCACGCCAGATCCAGCAGCGGATCACCGACCGTCGTCATCTCCCAGTCGACGATCGCCGCCAGCCGGGCCGGGCCGCCGTGGGCGAACATGACGTTGGCGAACTGGTAGTCACCGTGCATGATTCCGGGGGTGTAGTGCGCGGGACGGTTGCGGTTCAGCCAGGCCGCCGCCTCGTCGAGGCCGGGTAACTCGCGCACCTGGTAGCTGTTCAGGAATGCCAGCCAGCGCTCGACCTGCCGCTCGTGGAATCCGTCCGGCCGGCCGAAGCCGTCCAATCCCTGCGCCTTCCAGTCGACCCGGCCCAGCTTTGCCGCTCCCTCGACCAACTCGAACGCCAGGCCACGCCGCGCCGCCAGGTCGTCGTCGAACGGAGCCTCCCAGCCGCCGTCCATCGGGCTCCAGCCGTCGATCGCCTGCATCACGTAGAACGGCTTGCCGAACAGATCACCGTCGTCGTCGGCGATCAGCTCGGCGTGCGGCACGTCGGTCCCGCGCAGCGCTCGGACCAGCCGGATCTCCCGGAGCAACCCGTCGATGCGAGCGGCGTCGGCGCGATCACCCGGCATCCGCAGCACCATCCGCTGATCGCCTCGATGAATCAGGTACAGCGTGTTCTGCGAGCCGCCGGAAAGCTGCTCGAGCCGCGGCTTTTCGCCGTCGCCGGGAGCGCCGTTCGTGTCCAGCCAGCGTCCGAGGACTTCGTCGTCCAACATTCGCACACCCCAATCTCCGTACAGAGAATAGCATTCTCCGAGACTGGCGGGAATGCCCTATGCCGGCCAATCCGGGTCCGGCGGAAAGTGCCCGTCGGCCAGTTGGCGCTTCAACACTTTGCCCGTCGCGTTACGCGGAAGCTGGCTGACGAAGATGACCTCACGCGGAATCGAGAACAGGGACAGTCGATTCCGGACGTGGTTCTTCACCGTCTCCTCGTCCAGCCGGGCCCGGTCGGCACGGACGACGAACGCGGCCAGCCGTTGGCCGAACTCCCGGTCCGGGACACCGACCACCGCCACGTCCGCGACATGTGGCAGCGCGGCGATGGCTTCTTCGACCGGCCGGGGAAACACGTTCTCGCCGCCGGAAATGACCATCTCGTCGGCGCGCCCGGCGACGAAGAGACGTCCGCTGGCATCGACGTATCCGAGATCGCCGGTGTCCATCAGCCGGCCTTCGACGACGGGGGACACCGCGTCCGCATAACCGTCGAACAGCATGTCGTTGCCGACGAAGATGCGGCCGACGGCACCCGCAGGAACGGGTTCTCCCGCGGGATCGAGGATCGAGATGCGGGTACCCAGCGGTGCCCGACCCGCGGTGGTCGGGGCCAGGCGCAGGTCGGCGGGATCCGCGACCGTCGCCCACGACACCTCGGTGGAGCCGTAGAAGTTGTAGAGGATGTCGCCGAAGGTGTCCATGAACTCGACGACGGATGCGCCGGAGATCGGCGACCCACTGCTGGCGACCACTTTCAGCGACGACGTGTCGTAGCGGTCGATGACCGCGGCGGGCAACTCGAGTATGCGCTGCAGCATCACCGGAACCAGGATCAAGACGGTGCAGCGATGCCGCGCAATGATTTTCAGGCACTCTTCGGGGTCGAACCGTTCCATGAGCACCGCCGTCGCGAGCAGCGGGGTGCTCAGTTGCAGCGCCGCCAGGCCCCAGGCGTGAAACAGCGGCGCGGCCAGCAGCATCACCTCGTCGCGACGCAGCGGCATCCGCGACAACATCGCGGCGATGGCGCCGAAGCCGGACGGTGTGGGCCGGCGAGCGGCCTTCGGAGTGCTGGTCGTGGTGCCCGAGGTGAGGACGACGAGCTTCCCCGGTTGCTTGGGCGGCTCCAGCTGGGCCGTGCCGGCGGCGGTAGCAGTCAAGTCGTCGATCGAGAGTCTTTGTTGGACAATGGAATGCGGATACGTCGCGATCCGGGCGACATCGGCAGGCACGTGGCGCATGTGCGGCTCGAACTCGTCGTCGAGGAATATCGCGTCGACCCCGTTACCGCCGACGAGCTCTCCGATCGGGCCCGGGGCCAGGCCGGTGTTGAGCAGCATCAGGTCCGCACCCAATTTGCTGGCGGCCAGCATGCATTCGACCATCGCCGAATGATTGCGGGCCAGTACCGCGAACGTGCTGTCCTTGGTGAAGCCGATGGCGGCGAGACCCGATGCGATGCGGGTGGTGCGCTCGGCCAGATCTGCGTAGCTCGACGTTCCGTGCCGGTCGATCACGGCGGCCCGCTGCGGCGATCGTGCGGCGGCCGCCCCAAGGCCGCCCGCCAGAGTGAAGCCCCATTTGGCAAGCGAATTGAGTTGCCGGACACCCCGATCCGGCCTCGAAGCGCGCACCACGCCACTGACCATCAACGTCTTCAAGACGCTGAACTGCAGGGAGCGTCGGTCACCGGTGTTGACCAGAACCGAAGACTGCTGACCGTCGAGATACTCCGACACCCGCCGCAGGCCGTCCCGGACCCAGCTCTGGATGGCGCCCTCACCGGTCTTCGCGAGGTCGGGGTGAATCAGGGCGACGCCGAAGATCCGTAGAGCGACGCATGTGATGCCCGCTTGCGGGGTCAGCCGGACCGACACGAAACAGCCGGGCAGTGCAGTGGCTTCGAGCCGCATCGCCATGTCGGACTCACGGACCGTATGGCGCGCCTCGTGGGCGGCCAGGGCGCCACGAGGAGTGGACAGCCGAACCTCGACGTGGTGCGCCTTGCCGGCAACCCGCTCGACGGTGCCCAGCCCGTGGAAGAACCGCGGATACCAGCCGGGCACGCGCAGGATGCCCCAGACATCCGGACATGGGTGATCCACCGTCGTGTCGAAGGCGATCACGTCACGCGCCACTGGGTCCCGCCACGTCCTGTCAGCAAACTGCGAGAACACATTGTCGTCCATCGGTCCGCAACTGGGACCAGTTCCTCACCGACAGTATTCTGCGGCAGCTTGCCGTGGGCACTGCGGTGCGTGCGAGGCTGTGCGGATGCAGTTGTTACTGGTCCGGCACGCGTTGCCGCTCCGCAGCGAACCCGGCCAAGGTGCCGACCCCGACCTCTCCGACGAGGGACGCGAGCAGGTGGGGCGGCTGCCGGAGGCTCTCGCCCGGTATCCGATCACCCGGGTGATCAGTAGCCCGCAACGTCGCGCCGTGCAGACCGTGGAACCGGTCGCCGCCGCCCGCGGCCTACCGATCGAGATCGACGACCGCTTCGCCGAGTACGACCGGGAGCTGCCGGTCTACATCCCGATCGAGCAGATCCGCGCGGAGAATCCGCAGGAGTGGGCCCGGATGGCCCGGGGGCACCTGCCGAGCACGGTCGACGAGGACGCGTTCCGGGCGCGGGTGCAGGCCGCCGTCGACCACGTCGTCGCCACCGCCGAACACGAGGAGACCGTGGTGGTGTCCAGCCACGGCGGCGTGATCAACGTGGTGCTGCACGAGATCCTGGGCACCAGACGAATCCTGTCGTTTCCGATCGACTACGTCTCGGTGACCAGGCTGCTGTTCTCGCGTTCCGGTCAGGCCAGTGTGGTGGCGGTCAACGGCACCGAGCACGTGTGGGATCTGCTGCCGAGAAACAGGCGGTGATACAAAAGCCTGGTGACTCTCGATGGGCTCGACCTCTCCGCACTGGACCGGCACCTGCGTTCGGCCGGTGTTGCCCGCGACGGGGAGTTGACCGCACAGCTGATCTCCGGAGGCCGCTCCAACCTGACGTTTCTGGTCGCGGACGACGCGTCGAAGTGGGTGCTGCGCCGCCCGCCGCTGCACGGGCTGACTCCCTCGGCGCACGACATGGCGCGGGAGTACACCGTGGTCGCCGGTCTGGCCGACACCGATGTACCGGTGGCCCGCGCGGTCACGCTGTGCAACGACGACTCGGTACTCGGAGCGCCGTTTCAGATGGTCGAATACGTTGCGGGGCAAGTGGTTCGGAGCCGGGCCGAGTTGGAGGCCATGGGCGATCAGCAGGTCATCGACGCCTGCGTCGACAGTTTGGTCAAGGTGCTGGCCGACCTGCACGCCGTCGACCCGGCCGCGGTCGGGCTCGCCGACTTCGGTAAGCCCAGCGGATATCTGGAACGCCAGGTCCGGCGCTGGGGCTCGCAGTGGGAGCACGTGCATCTGCCCGACGACGCCCGCGACGCCGACGTCGCGCGGCTGCACACGTCGTTGCAGGAAGCGGTACCGCAGCAGAGCCGGACGTCGATCGTGCACGGCGACTACCGGATCGACAACACCATCCTGGATACCGACGACCCGTCGATTGTTCGCGCTGTCGTCGACTGGGAGCTGTCCACGCTGGGCGACCCGCTCAGTGACGCAGCCTTGATGTGCGTCTACCGTGACCCGTCGCTCGATCTGATCATCAACGCGCAAGCTGCGTGGACGTCGCCCCAGCTGCCGGACGCCGACGAGCTGGCCGCCAAGTACGCGGAAGTCTCCGGCAGCGCGCTGGCGCACTGGAACTTCTACATGGGGCTGGCCTATTTCAAGTTGGCCATCATCGCGGCCGGTATCGACTTCCGGCGCCGAATGTCCGGCAAGGCCGACGACGGGGTGGACGCATCCGACCGGGTCGGCGAGACCGTCGCGCCGTTGATCGCAACAGGTCTCGCGGCGCTGCGTAAGGAGTGACGAGGTGGCTGCCGGCTAGCGGCCGGCGACCAGGTTCTTCTTCGCCGCGCGGCGCAGCTGGTAGATCCGCGCGGTTCCGGCGAGGAACGTGATCAAGCCGCCGCTCACCGCTGCCAGCAGAATGGCGACTCCCAGGGGAAGGCTCCAATGCCAGCCGAGAAAGGCGAACTCACCGGATGCCGTGTTTTGCGTGATGAATATCAGCAAAACAATCAGGATCAGAAAGCCAACCGCCAGAAACGACCACAGGCCGGCAGTCCGGGTGAATTTCACTGCCGACTCGGGTGCCGGCGCCCGATGGGGGACCTGCTGCGCGGGAAGGACGGGCGGCTCTTCAGGCGCCACGGACGGATCGCTGCTCATGGTGTCATCTTTACCCGTTTCCGGCCTGATGTGAACCGAACGACCGGGAAAGGCGTGCAACGCTAGTGTCGGTTGCTATGAGCGTGCTCCGTCGGCACCGCGTAGCGGCGTGGTCGATCACCGTGCTGCTTGTCGCGACGGGCTGCGGCAGCGCTAATCCGTTGGGTGGGGCATCGAGTGACCCGAATTCGATCGTGGTCGGATCCGCCGGATTTCCAGAGTCCAAGATCGTCGCCGAGATCTACGCACAAGCGTTGCAGGCCAACGGATTCAGTGTCGAGCGCCAGATGGGGATCGGTAGTCGCGAAACCTATGTCCCTGCGCTGAAAGATCATTCGATCGACCTGGTGCCGGAGTATGTCGGCAACCTGCTGCTGTATCTGCAGCCCGATGCCACCGCGACAGTGCTCGACGACGTCGAACGCGAGCTGACGAAGCGGCTCCCGCCGGACCTGTCGTTACTGGCACCGTCGCCGGCCTGTGACACCGACACCGTCACCGTCACCGCCGCGACCGCAGCCAAGTGGAAGCTGAAGACGATCGCCGACCTGAGACCCCATTCGGGGCAGGTGAAGCTCGCCGCGCCGTCGGACTTTCAGGTCCGGCCCTCGGGGTTGAGAGGACTACGGCAGCGCTACGGTCTCGACATCGCGCCGCAGAACTTCGTCGCGATCAGTGACGACGGGGGTGCGGTGACAGTGCGCACCCTGACCGAGGGAAAGGTCAACGCGGCCAACATCTTCAGCACGTCACCGGCGATCTTGACCGGCGACCTGGCCGTGCTCGAGGATCCGTTGCACAACTTCCTGGCCGGAAACATCGCTCCGCTGTTGAATTCCCGGAAGAAGTCGGACCGGTTGACGAAGGTCCTGAACGCGGTGTCATCGAAGCTGACCAGCGTGGAGATGGCCCGACTCAATGCATCGGTGTCCGGCAACGACGGCGTGGATCCCGATCAGGCGGCCCGCAACTGGTTGCGCGACAAAAACTTCGACCGTCCTATCGGCAGTTGACCGATGATCAGCTTCCATGACGTCCACAAGGTCTACCCCGACGGCACCGTCGCCATCGACCGGTTGAACCTCGAGGTGCCACCCGGGACGCTGACGGTTTTCGTCGGACCGTCGGGCTGCGGGAAGACGACGTCGATGCGGATGATCAACCGGATGGCCGACCCGTCGTCGGGCCGCGTCGTGGTCGACGGCGCCGACGTCGCGGACGTCGACCCGGTGCGGTTGCGCCTCGGCATCGGCTACGTGATCCAGGGCGCGGGCCTGATGCCGCATCAGCGGGTGATCGACAACGTCGCGACCGTCCCGGTGCTCAAGGGTCAATCGCGCCGGGCCGCCCGCAAGGCCGCCTACGCCGTGTTGGAGCGGGTGGGTCTGGACGCCAAGCTGGCCGAGCGCTATCCCGCTCAGCTGTCCGGGGGAGAGCAGCAGCGCGTCGGGGTGGCACGGGCGTTGGCCGCGGACCCGCCGATCTTGTTGATGGACGAGCCGTTCTCTGCCGTCGATCCGATCGTGCGCCACGAATTGCAGCGCGAAATTCTGCGCCTGCAAGCCGAACTGCAGAAGACCATCGTGTTCGTCACGCACGACATCGACGAGGCCATCCGCCTCGCCGACCGCGTCGCCGTGTTCGGCCGAGGCGGCGTGCTGCAGCAGTACGACGAGCCGGCCACCCTGCTGTCGCGGCCGGCCAACGATTTCGTCGCCAGGATGATCGGCGCCGGACGCGGCTACCGTTGGCTGCAGTTCCTGCACGCGACAGACCTGCCGATCCACGACATCCCGACGATCGTCGAGCCGGCCGCCGCCGACGAGCCGCTTCGCGACGGCTGGGCGCTGGTGGTCGAACCCGACGGCGCACCGGTGGGCTGGATCGACACCGACGGCTTGCGCAAGCACCGCGGCGGTGTGCCGCTGGGCCAGAGCGTGACGTCGGTCGGGGCGGTGTTCCGTCCGGGTGCCAACTTGAGCCACGCGCTGGACGCCGCCCTGTCGTCGCCGGCAGCGATGGGCGTCGCCGTCGACACCGCCGGCAAGGTCATCGGCGGCGTGCATGCCGCGGATGTGTTGGCCGCGTTGGACGCTCACCGGCGGGATTAGCCGTGCACTATCTGCTGCACCACCTACCCATGGCGTGGACGCTGACCGTGATCCATCTGCGGTTGTCGCTGATTCCGGTGCTGGTGGGGCTGGCGCTGGCATTGCCTTGGGGAGTGCTGACCTGGCGGCATCAGGCACTGCGAAAAGTCACCACGGTGGTCGCGAGCGCGGTGTTCACCATTCCGTCGTTGGCGCTGTTCGTGGTTCTGCCGTTGGTGATACCGACCCGAATCCTGGACGAAGCCAACGTCCTCGTCGCACTGACGCTGTACACCTCGGCGCTACTCGTGCGCGCGGTGTTCGAGGCGCTGGATGCGGTGCCGTCGCAGATCCGGGACGCCGCCCGGGCTCTCGGCTACCGTCCCGTCGCTCAGTTGATCAAAGTCGAACTGCCACTGTCGATTCCGGTTCTGGTGGCGGGCCTGCGGGTCGTCGTGGTGACCAACATCTCGATGGTGTCGGTGGGCGCGGTGATCGGTATCGGCGGGCTGGGCACCTGGTTCACCGAGGGATACCAGGCGGACAAGAGCGGGCAGATCGTGGCCGGCATCATCGCGATATTCGTGCTGGCGGTGGTGATCGACGTCGCTTTGATGTTGGCCGGCCGGCTGGCCACGCCGTGGGACCGGGTGTCGCGGCCGGGCCGGCGGCTGCTGACCGCGCCGGTGGTAGGGGGGTCGCGGTGAACTTCCTGCGCCAGGCGCTGTCCTACCTGTGCACCGCGGACAACTGGTTCGGCCCGGTCGGACTGGCCGCCCGCACGCTCGAGCACCTGGAGTACACCGCGGCGGCGGTCGCGGTGTCGGCGCTGGTCGCCGTTCCGATCGGGCTGGTCGTCGGGCATACCCGGCGCGGCACCCTGGTTGTGGTCAGCCTGGTCAATGCGCTGCGCGCGTTGCCGACGCTGGGCGTGCTGCTGCTGGCCGTGCTGTTGTGGGGCCTGGGATTGATCCCGCCGATCGTGGCGCTGATGCTGCTCGGCATTCCGCCGCTGCTCGCCGGCACCTACGCGGGGATCGCGGCGGTCGACCGCACGGTCGTCGACGCCGCGCGCTCGATGGGGATGAGCGAGTTCAGGGTGCTGCTTCGGGTGGAAGTGCCCAACGCGCTGCCGCTGATCGTGGGAGGGCTGCGTACCGCGACGCTGCAGATCGTCGCCACCGCGACGGTGGCGGCCTACGCCAGCCTCGGTGGGCTGGGCCGGTACCTGATCGACGGCATCAAGGTGCGTCAGTTTCACATCGCACTGGTCGGCGCGCTGATGGTTGCCGCACTGGCGCTGATCCTCGACGGCGCGCTGGCATTCGCGGTATGGGCATCGGTGCCCGGAACCGGCCGGCTGCGCCGAAGGCCACACCACCAGCCGTCGATATCTGATGAGGCGTCGCCTAACGTAGACGCGTGAGCCCAGCCGCCTCAGACCCGACAGGCACCTCGTGGTCGAAGATCCTGACCTGGCGTTCACAGGATCACCGCCGGATGGAGTCGGTGCGGGTGCAGTTGTCCGGCAAGCGAATCAAAGCCAACGGGCGCATCGTCGCCGCCGAGACCGCGACCAACCCGGCCTTCGCCGCCTACTACGACCTGCTGACCGACGAGACCGGCGCCACCAAGCGGCTCGGCATGACCGTGACGCTGGCCGAGCGGGAACGCCAACTCGTGGTCGCCCGCGACGACGAGAACGTCTGGCTGGTCACCGACCACCGGGGCGACTCACGAGCCGCCTACGACGGGGCGGTCGACGTCGACGTGGTGTACAGCCCGTTCTTCAACACGCTGCCGATCCGCCGGCTCGGACTGCACGAACACACCGACTCGGTCACGGTGCCCACGGTCTACGTGCGGCTGCCGGAGATGAGCGTCGCCGCCGCGGTGATCAGCTACAGCAACCTCGGTGGCGGCGTGAAAGTGAATTCGCCGGTGTCCGACACCACGCTGGTCATCGACGACGACGGGTTCATCGTGGACTATCCAGACTTGGCAGAGCGGATCTGATCACCCCGCCGGCCCGTCCCGCGGCCGCCAACTCGCCGCGCCAATTCTCGGCGCCGACGAACACGCCGACGATCTCCGGCCGCGAGAAACTGTCGTAGCGAGCCCGGGCAGCGTGCCCGCTTTCCACCAGCGCGGCGACGGAGTCGTTGTGCGCCAGCGACTTTCGGGCCTCGCTGAGTAGTTCGATGGCCCGGTCGACCCGTGGCAGCAGCTCGCTCGCGTTCGCCTCGCACATCGCCCGCACCAGGTCCGGCGCGCTGCCGGCGACCCGGGTGCCGTCCCGGAACGAGCCTGCGGCCAGCGCGAAGGCCAGCGGCACCTCCCCGGCGGTGACCGCCAGGGCCTCGGCGAGCAGGTGCGGCAGATGCGAGATGGCCGCCGCCGCGGCATCGTGCTCGTCGGATCGGGCCGGCACCACGATCGACCCGCAATCCAGGGCCAACTGCAGCACCGTCGACCACACGGCCGGATCGACGTGGTCGTCCACGCTGATCACCCACGGAGCGCCGACGAACAGCCGCGCGTGGCCGGCCTCCCAGCCCGAATGCGCGGTGCCGGTCATCGGGTGTCCACCCACGAAGCGGGCCTGCAGACCCGCGGCCTCGACCTCGTTGAGCACGGCACTCTTGACGCTGGTGACATCGGTGAGCGGGCACTCCGGGGCCGACTGCCGGATGTGGCCGAGCAGGATCGGCAAGGCCGGCATCGGCACTGCCAGCACGATCAGTGCGCCCGCGCCGGCGGCCCGATGAAGCACCGCGGTCAGATCGGTGCTGGCGTCGAAACCGTCGAACCGGGCGGCCTGGGCCCCATCGACCGACCGGTTGTAGCCGAAGGCTTCGCGACCGGCCTCGCTGGCGGCGCGCAGCAGCGAACCACCGATCAGCCCCAGGCCCAGCACGCACACCGGTGTCTTCGCCACCCGTCAAGGTTGGCATATCCCGCTGCGGACTCGACACCGATTTGCTGGGCATGTGCTGGTCAGTGCTGGTCAATGGGCTTGTGCGCGACTAGCGTAGGCGCCCATGGGAGCACAGCGGGCCTCTGCGCAGGCCGATACGCCGGACGGATTCGGCGTGGCCGTCGTGCGCGAAGACGGCAAGTGGCGGTGCTCGGCGATGGGTCCGAAGGTTTTGATCAGTTTGTCCGCAGCCGAGACGGAATTGCGTGAGTTGCGCAGCGCCGGAGCGGTTTTCGGCCTGCTCGATGTCGACGACGACTTTTTCGTGATCGTGCGGCCCGCGCCGTCGGGAACCCGGCTGCTGCTCTCGGACGCGACCGCGGCGCTGGACTACGACATCGCCGAAGAAGTGCTGGACAACCTGGATGCCGACATCGAGGCCGATGATCTTGAAGATGCCGATCCGTTCGCGGAGGGCGATCTCGGGTTGCTGTCCGATATCGGGTTACCCGAGGCCGTGCTCAGCGTGATCTTGGACGAAACCGATCTGTACGCCGACGAGCAGTTGGGCCGGATCGCCCGGGAAATGGGTTTCGCGGACGAGCTGTCGTCGGTGATCGACAAGCTCAACAGGTGAGCTCTGCCCGGTGCGTTCCGACGACGACCTGATCCGCGAAGCGCTGACGGTCGCTGCCACGGCCGATCCCCGGGATGTTCCGGTGGGTGCCGTGGTCGTGGCGGCCGACGGGACCGAGTTGGCCCGTGCGGTCAATGCCCGGGAGAAGCTGGGCGATCCGACCGCGCACGCCGAGATCCTGGCCATCCGCGAAGCCGCCCGGGTGCTGGGCGACGGGTGGCGTCTGGAGGGCGCAACGCTGGCCGTCACCCTCGAGCCCTGCACGATGTGCGCCGGCGCACTGGTGATGGCGCGGGTCGGGCGGGTGGTCTTCGGAGCGTGGGAACCCAAGACCGGCGCAGTCGGGTCGTTGTGGGACGTGGTGCGCGATCGCCGACTCAACCACCGGCCCGACGTACGGGGCGGCGTGCTGGCGGACGAATGCGCCGCGGTGCTCGAAGCGTTCTTCGCCGGCCGGCGATAGCCCGTGGGCTATTCGGCGGCGTGCCTCAGTTCGACCAGGGGTAAGCGAACAACGGCCCGGTCGCGGCGGCGAGCAGGAGCCACACCACCGCGCACGTGACCAGCAGCCCGATCGCCTGGACAAGGAACCGGACACCGCTGCTCAAGGCCAGCTCCGATCGGATGACGCTGCTCAGCCGGTCGAGGTCGCCGGTGGTCAGGAACACCCGGCCGGTACCGACCCGCAGAATGTAGCCCCGCACGCCGTCGGACCGGGTCTGGCGAATGAGGAGCAAGCGGTCCCCGTCGCTGTCTCGAAGGCCGATGAGGCTACTCAACTCAGGTTGCGCCACGGCAGTCCTCTCGATTGGGAAGCCGGGACTTCCCGGGTCAGGGCTCCTACGCTACTCGTGGCACGCCGCAACGCGCAGTACTTTGTCTGACAAGCGATTTCGTATCGCCGACCCACCCACCCGCGGATGCGGCCTGCGCCTGACCATCGCCGTGTCGGCGCGCGCCGAAGAGTGTGGCGCGGTGCTCGAAGCGCTGGCCGCGCGCCAGCGATTGGGATAGCCGAGCCGCCGTTGGGTAAGCTCTCCGGCGGTGGCGTGTCCGAGCGGCCTAAGGAGCACGCCTCGAAAGCGTGTGACGGGTAACCCCCGTCCGAGGGTTCAAATCCCTCCGCCACCGCCATAACCATTGAGCTGTACGTACCGTTCAACTGCAATCGGCTGATGAGCGTCGCCCACGACGTCCCGGGGGATGCGCTGATGTTGGCGGAACTCGCCCCCGATCATCCCTGCTGAACAAGGCCTTATATCGTTTGCCGAAGGTTCAGCCCCAGCCGCCATCTGCCTTTTCTTCGGGGGTTTGCCGTATGTCACTGCAGCCGGAATCGACTGATCGGATCATGCCGTCACCGCAGGATCGAATCGGGTTGGCTACTGCGCTGGGGAATTTGGCGATCCGGATGCAGGCTCAAGACGGCCCCGTCGACGTGCTGAACACGATCATCGATGCCGCAGTGACACTATTGCCAGGAATCAGCTGGGCCGGTGTCGCGCATGTCCGGGGCAAAACGGTGCTGGCTCAGGTGCCCAGCGACGAGGTCTCTCGATCGTTGAACGAGTTGCAGAACGAGCTCGCAGAGGGACCGGCGATCGCCGCCCGGTCCGACCGCGAGACCTTGGTCGTACCGGATTTGACCCGCGAATCCCGTTGGCCTCGCTTCGTCGAGGCAGCCACCGGTCTCGGCGTGCGTTGTCTGATGGTCTTTCGATTATTCGTCGAAAGTGAAGTCCTGGGCGTCCTGACGATCTACGGGCCGGCCCCTGACATGTTCGATGACGAGTCGGTCATGGTCGGCGAGGTCCTGGCCCAACACGCCGCCGTCGCATTGGCCGGGGCCGCGGCGCAGGAGCAGTTGCACGCCGCGATCGCCAGTCGCGACATGATCGGGCAGGCCAAGGGCATCCTCATGGCCCGCGACAAGATCACCGGCGTGAACGCGTTTGCGATGATGGTCAAAGCCTCGCAGGAGACCAACATCAAGCTGGCTGAGGTCGCAAGGTTCGTCGTCGAAGAATTCGAGAACAAGCTTTCGTCCTGATTTGGAGAATCATGCTCCGCCGTGCAGGCCGTTCTTGATGCCCTCGAGATCGTGGTTGATGCCCTGCAGATCGCCCTCGATCGCTTGCAGGTTGGTCACCGATTTCTGCATCGTCTGCTCCGCCTGCGAGTTGGTCGTCGACTCGAACTGCGGGCAGTAGGTGACGACGGCGGCCGCGGCGAAGTCGGCGCTCTGCTGGTTGTCCCAGATCGTCGAGCGCTGCACGAACTGGGTCGCGTCGGAGAAGTTGGGCTCCTTGCCCAGGAAGTCGCACACCGCGTGCCCCTGCGTAGCGGCGTAGTCGCGGCTGGGCACCGGCACCCCCTCCTGCTGCAAGGCATCGACCATCGCCTTCTCGGCGATGTCCGCGGACGACGGGGGAGTTGTCGGCGGATGCAGAGGCGGCGCCGCAACCGGGCTCACCCGCTCGTCGGACACCGTGGTGGCCGTCGGTTCGGCCGGCGGGTGGTGCCGGTGCAGGGTGAACATCGTCACCAGCACCGCGGCCATGGCGAGCACCGACAGCGGGACCGCCGCGCGCAACGCGAAGCGGAGCAGCCGGCCACGCCGGCGTCGCCGCGGCCGGTCGACGGTGTCTTTGAACGGCGCCAGGATCTCGTCGAGAACCGCGGTGTCGCTCATGACTTCGACAGGGTGGCCAAGGCGTTCGTCGAGAAGCGCGTCGACTTGTTGGCTGGACGGCAGACCACCACGCTCGCGAATCGAGCGGAGCTCGGCTGCGACGCGGCGTAATTCGGAGTCGATTGTCTCCCGGTCGCGCATCCCAAGAGCTTAGGGCCAAGCGGTGTCTCGGGTTGCCGTTACCAGTCGAAATCTGTCCGCGGAATTGTCTCCGAACGCGCTTGCGGTGCGGCACAGTGAAGGCTTGAACTTTCGACGGTTGTTCGGTGGGCTGCTCGCGACTGCTGCGCTGGGCGCGATCTGGTCCGCGCCTGCGCGCGCGGACGACGACCCGCTGATCGCGTTGATGATGGGCGGCACCGGAATGCCGACGCCCAGCGAGTTCTGGCGGGACACGATCGTCACCGACTACATCAACCCCGCGACCGGACAGAACTACACCTCGCTCCTGGTCCCGACGCCGGAATCGGCTGCCAGCACCTCGATTCCGGTCGGTCTGGCGAACCTGCAGGCCGCGATGGAGGCTCAGCCGGCGGGCCAGCCCTACCTGGTCGAGGGTTACTCGCAGAGCGCCCAGATCGCGGTTCAGGAGAAGTTGCTTCTCATGCAACTGGAGCCTGAAGCACGGCCCGATGTCACCTTCCTGCTGCTCGGATCCGGCAACCGGCCCGACGGCGGATTCCTGGAACGCTTCGCCGGACTCGTCATCCCGGGCGCACCCGGCTTCGACTTCAACGGCGCCGAGCCGACCACCGCGGGCATCGACACCATCGACATCGCCAACCAGTACGACGCCGTGGCCGACTTTCCGCAATATCCGGTCAACCTGGTAGCCGACGCCAACGCACTGCTGGGCTTCGTCTACTCGCACGCCGGATACGGCAACGGCCCTCTGCCATACGAGGTTCCGGCGATCTGGCCGCCGTCTGATCCGCTACCCGGGCTGGACGCTCCGTTCGCCGACCAGTACGTGCTCGGGTCGACCGAGGTCGTCAGGCAGGTCGAAGGCGACACCACCTTCTATTTCATTCCCGCCAACAACCTGCCGTTACTGGAGCCGCTCCGAAGCCTGGGTGTGCCCGAACCCGTGCTCAAGGTCTTCCAGCCGGCGCTGCAGGTGCTCGTCGAAGCCGGCTACGACCGTTCGGTTCCGTTCGGGGAGCCGACACCTGCCGAACTCATCCCGACCCTCGACCCGGTGACATTCACCCTGCAACTCGCCAACGGCGTGGTCCAGGGCGCCAACAACGCCTTCGCCCTGTTCGGCGCCGAGCTGCCCGGGTTCGACCAGTTGGAGTCTTTCTTCGACGAGGCGCAAACCTGGTCCGAACAGACCATCGGGTTGCCCTACTACGAGTTCGTCTCCCAACTCAACGACGAGTTCAACCCGTTCACGGCCTTCATCGACATCGCCGGGCCGATCGGAGCGGACATCCAGAATCTGTTGGATCTCACCGGCATCCAGCAGAATCTGCTGGACCCGGTACTCGGACTGGTCGGACCACTCGGCGGAATGTTCACGAGTTGAACTGATTCGCGGATTCGGATGCCGCGTCCGCCCGGTAACGCCTTAGATGAGTTCATGGAATTGATGAGTCCGCTCGACTCGGTGTTTTTGACGATCGAGTCGCGCGAGCACCCGATGCATGTCGGCGGGCTGCAGCTGTTCGAACCGCCGGAGGATGCCGGGCCGGAGTTCGCCCGCGAGATGCGCGACGCGCTGGTCGCCAACACCGACTTCCAGCCCACCTTTCGCAAGCACCCGGCGTGGACGTTCGGCGGAGTGCCGAACGTCGCGTGGACCTACGACGACCCCGGCGACGTCGACATCGACTACCACGTCCGGCGCTCCGCACTGCCGACGCCGGGCCGGGTGCGCGAGCTGCTCGAGCTGACCTCGCGCTGGCACAGCGGTCTGCTCGACCGGCACCGGCCGCTGTGGGAAGCCCACTTCGTCGAAGGGCTGAACGACGGCCGGTTCGCGGTCTACAGCAAGTTCCACCACTCGTTGATCGACGGCGTCTCGGCGCTGCGACTCATGCAGCGCACGTTGTCGGCCGACCCCGACGACACCGAGATGAAGGCGATCTGGGATCTGCCGCGCCGCCATCGCAAAGAGGTGGAGAAGGCCGGGCGACCGGGACTGTCCAAGATCGCGGGATCCATTGCGGCATACGGACCGTCGACCTGGTCGCTGGCCCGCGCCGCGCTGCTCGAACAGCAGCTGACCCTGCCGTTCGCCGCGCCGCGCACGATGTTCAACGTGCCGATCGGTGGGGCGCGACGGGTGGCCGCCCAGTCCTGGAGCATCGACCGGCTCAAGGGCATCAAGGTCGCCGCCGGTGTCACCTTCAACGACGTCATCCTCGGCATGTGCTCCGGGGCGTTGCGCTACTACCTGCAGGACGAGCAGTCCCTGCCCGACGCCCCGCTGATCGCGATGGTGCCGGTGAGCATGCGCTCCGATGACGAGGCCGACAGTGGCGGTAATCAGGTCGCCGCGCTGCTGTGCAACCTGGCCACCAACGTCGAAGACCCGGTCAAGCGGCTGGAGACGATCAGCGCATCGATGCGCGGCAACAAGCAGGTGTTCTCGGAGTTGCCGAAGCTGCAGGCCTATGCGCTGTCGGCGGCTCTGATCGCGCCGCTGGGGCTGTCCGCCGTACCGGGCCTGGCCACCACGGCGCCGCCGGCGTTCAACATCGTCATCTCCAACGTGCCGGGACCGACCAAGCCGATGTACTGGAATGGCGCCCGCCTCGACGGCAACTACCCGCTGTCGATCGCGCTGGACGGTCAGGCGCTGAACATCACGATGGTCAACAACGCCGACAACATCGACTTCGGTCTGGTCGGCTGCCGCCGCAGCGTGCCGCACCTGCAGCGGCTGCTCGGCCACCTGGAAACCTCACTGAAAGATCTGGAACGCGCAGTCGGAGTGTGACGCCGTGCCCAAGCTCAGCGCGGGCCTGTTGCTGTACCGCACGCGCGACGGCGTTGTCGAAGTCCTGATCGCGCATCCGGGTGGACCGTTCTGGGCGCGCAAGTACGACGGCGCCTGGTCGATACCGAAGGGCGAATATGCGCAGGACGAAGATCCGTGGGCCGCGGCGCAACGCGAATTCGAAGAAGAGGTCGGCTGCGCGCCACCGACCGGCCCCCGCATCGACCTGACCCCGGTCAAGCAGTCCGGCGGCAAGATCGTCACCGCGTTCGCGGTGCACGCAGATCTCGACGTGTCCGACACCCGCAGTAATACCTTCGAGCTCGAATGGCCAAGGGGCTCAGGGCAAATGAAGTCCTTTCCGGAGGTCGACCGGGTCGAGTGGTTTCCGGTGGCGCGGGCCAGGGCCAAGCTGCTCAAGGGCCAGCTTGCACTGCTCGATCAACTGATGTCAGCCCCGGAGCTGGCCGATTTGGCGGAGGGCTGAGCGGGCTGGCGTATCTTCACTCCCATGCAGACGCTGCGCACTCCCGAAGACCGGTTTACCGCTCTACCTGAATTCCCCTATGCCGCACACTATTCCGACGTTTCCGACGGAGAGGGTGGCACGCTGCGGATGGCCTGGGTCGAGGACGGCCCGGCCGATGCCGACCCGGTGCTGCTGCTGCACGGCGAGCCGTCATGGTCCTACCTGTACCGCACCATGATCCCGGTGCTGTCCGCGGCCGGACATCGCGTCGTCGCCCCGGACCTGGTCGGTTTCGGCCGATCGGACAAGCCGACCCGCATCGAGGACCACAGCTACGCGCGCCACGTCGAGTGGGTGCGCGAGCTGGTGTTCGACAAGTTGGACCTGCGGGGAGTGACGCTGGTCGGGCAGGACTGGGGCGGCCTGATCGGGCTGCGGCTGGCCGCCGAACACCCGGACCGGTTCAGCCGGCTGGTGGTCGCCAACACCGGCTTGCCGACCGGTGACATACCGATGCCGGAGATCTGGTGGCAATTCCGCCAGGCCATCCAGACGGCGCCGTCGATCGACGTCGGCCGGTTCGTGCAGGGTGGTTGCCGCCGCCCGATGAGCGACGAGGTCCGCGCGGCCTACGACGCACCGTTTCCCGACGACACCTTCTGCGCGGGACCGCGGGCTATGCCGGGTCTGGTGCCGACCTCGCCCGACGATCCCGCTGCGCCGGCCAACCGGTCAGCCTGGGCGACCCTGTCCGCGAGTTCGACGCCGATGCTGGTGGCCTTCAGCGACGGCGACCCGATCACCGGGGGGATGGCGCCGATCCTGCAGCGCGAGATGGCTGGCGCGCAGGGCATCGATCACCCGGTGGTGGGCAACGCCGGGCACTTTCTGCAGGAGGACGCCGGCCAGGAGCTGGCCGGATACATCGTGGACTTCCTGGGCGGCTGACGCCTCAGCACGACACGTGGATGGTGAACGTCTCGGCTTTGAGGCGGGTCCGCTCGGCGTCGTTGAAACCCAGAGCGGCACCGGTGATGTGATACGTCGTGCCGGTCATGGTGACCGCGGCCTCGCCCTGCAGTGCGTGCTCGTAGGAGCCGGTGAAGCCGTCGAGATCGTGGAACCGGACGAACTCGGCCTTCAGCTTGCCGGCGTTGGAGAGCATCGCGCTGACCTTCGATGCATGCAGGTCGGTGTGGATCCGCGTCATCCAGTCCACCGTTTGGCAGCTGACCGAGTACGTCTTGCCGACGTCTTTGCCGTCGATGGACAGCACCGCGGTGCCGGGCGGCAGCACCCCGTGGGGCGGAGTCGCCGACTTGTCGGAGCAGCCGCTGACCAGCAGCGCCGCGGCGGCGACGGTACACACACCTTTGTTCACAGAGAGAACCTAACCCGACGCCGGCGCTCATGGGTCGCCGTCTCCGCGCGACGGTAGCTACCTGCAATTTCTTTGACACCGGCACAATGCAAATATGTCTGCCACGTCGAGCGTCGCCGGCCCGCAGGAACTCCTTCTGCAACTTCTGGACCCGGCGAACCGGGCCGACCCCTATGCGGTCTACGGGCAATTCCGCGAATGCGGGCCGATGCGACTGCCCGACGGCACCCTCACGATCTTCTCGTCGTTCCGCGACTGTGACGACGCGCTGCGGCACCCGGCGTCCTCGGTCGACCGCAACAAGTCGGCGATGGTGCAACGCATGCTTGCCGACGGCCAGGCGCAGCAATCCGATGTCCCGCCGATGTTCCTGTTCCTCGATCCACCCGATCACACCCGGCTGCGCAAACTGGTCAGCAAGGCTTTCGTACCCAAGGTGGTCAACGAGTTGACGCCGCATATCACCGAACTGGTCGACGGAATGCTGGACCGTGTCGCCGAACGCGGCCGGTTCGAGGCCGTCGACGATCTGGCGCACCCGCTCCCGGTGAACGTGATCTGCCGTTTGCTCGGGGTGCCGATCGAGGACGAAGCGGAGTTCAGCCAGGCCTCGGCACTGTTGGCGCAGGCGCTCGACCCGTTCTTCGCGGCCACCGGCGCGCCGATGGAGGGCATGGACCGGCGGATAGCGGCTGCCCAATGGCTGCGCGGCTACTTGCACGACCTGATCGATCAGCGCCGCAAGAATCCCGGCGACGACCTGATGTCGCGGTTGATCGCGGTCGAAGAGTCCGGCGACCAGTTGGCCGAGGATGAGATCGTCTCGACGTGCAGCCTGTTGCTGATCGCCGGGCACGAGACAACCGTGAACCTGATCGCCAACGCGATGCTGGCCATGCTGCGGGAACCGTGGCAGTGGACCGCGTTGGCCGCCGACCCGCAGCGGGCACCGGCCGTCATCGAGGAGACGTTGCGTTACGACCCTCCGGTGCATCTGGTGGCGCGAATTGCCGCCGAGGACATCACAATCGGCAAGACCGACGTGGCCAAGGGTGACACCATGCTGTTGCTGTTGGCCGCGGCCCAACACGACGTCGCCGAGTTCGACCGGCCCGCGATATTCGATCCCGACCGAAAAGCGTTCCGGCACTTGTCCTTCGGGCGTGGATTGCATTACTGCCTGGGCGCGCCGCTGGCCCGGTTGGAGGCCGCGGTCGCCCTGACGGCGGTGACGGCGCGTTTCCCCGATGCCCGGTTGGCCGGTGATCCGGTCTACAAACCGAACGTCACCCTGCGCGGGCTGGCCTCGCTGGACATCGCGATCTAGTCGCGCGGCTGCGGCGGACCTGTCGGAACAAGCGCGACCACCGGGATGACCCGCGACGTCTTGCGTGCGTAGTCGGCGAATCCTGGGTAACGCTCGGCCTGCAACGCGTACTTCTCGTCGCGCTCGCTGCCCTCCAACTCGGTGGCGTGCACGTCGACGATGTCGTCGCCGACCTCGATCCGGGCGTCCGGGTTGGCTTTGAGGTTCCAGTACCAGGCCGGGTTGGTGTCGGCACCGGCCTTCGAGGCGAAGATCAAGTACCGGTCGCCGTCGGCCTGATACATCATGATGTTCATCCGCGGCTCGCCACTTTTCGCGCCGACCGTGTGCAGGATGACCAGCGGTGCGCCCTCGAAGTTGCCGCCGACCTGACCGTGGTTGGCGCGGAACTCCTCGATGTTCTTCTCGTTGAAGCTTTTTTCGTCAGTCATATGCGCCGCTCCTACTCCTCGCCTCGCTCGGCATGTCGCCGGCGCGCGTCACGTCAGCCAGTCTTCCCGGTCGCGCCGAGGCCCGGGACGATATCACCGAGGCTGAACGTCACTGGATTGTCGAGTTGCGCGTAGGTGCAGGATGTCGGCTCCCGGTCCGGCCGCCACCGGTTGAACTGCGCGGTGTGGCGGAACCGCTCGCCCTCCATGTGGTCGTAGCGCACTTCGACCACCCGCTCGGGGTGCAGCGGCACGAACGACAGGTCCTTGCCGGCGTTCCAACGGGAGAACTCGTTCTTCCGTGGGGTACGGTCACCCGCCTCGTGAGCGGCCCAGTTCCATGGGTGATCGTCGAAACCGGTTATCAGCGGCTGCATTTCGGAGAACAGCTCGCGCCGCTTGGCCATCGGGAATGCGCCGATCACACCGACCGACGCCAGCGTGCCGTCGTCCTTGTAGAGCCCTAGCAACAGCGAGCCGATCGCGTCGGGGCCGGACTTGTGCACCCGGTAACCGGCGACCACACAGTCGGCGGTGCGCTCGTGCTTGATCTTGAACATGATTCGCTTGTCGGGTTGATAGGTGATCGTCAATGGTTTGGCGATCACGCCGTCCAGGCCGGCACCTTCGAAGTCGTCGAACCAACGCTGCGCCGTGTCGAGGTCCGTGGTCGCCGGCGTGACGTGAAACGAGGGGCCCGTCGCGCTCAACGCGTCCAGCAACGCGGCGCGCCGCTCGGTGAACGGCCGGCGGGTGTAGTCGTCGTCGCCGAGAGCCAACAGGTCGAAGGCGATGAACGATGCCGGCGTCTTCTCGGCCAGCATCCGCACCCGCGAGTCGGCCGGGTGGACGCGCTGCTGCAGCGCTTCGAAGTCCAGGCCGTGGTCGGTGGCGATGACGATCTCGCCGTCGATCACGCAGCGCTGCGGCAATTCGGCAACCGCCGCCGCGACCAGTTCCGGGAAGTAGCGGGTCATCGGTTTCTCGTTGCGACTGCCGACCTCCACCTGATCGCCGTCGCGAAACAGGATCGACCGGAACCCGTCCCACTTCGGCTCGTAGGACGCATCGGGCGGGATCGCCTTGACCGATTTGGCCAGCATCGGCGAAACCGGCGGCATGACAGGCAAGTCCATTTGCACATTGTGTCCGAACCGCTGTGCTGGAATCGGAAGATGGCATCGCCCGCGGAGGAAATCGACGTCGACGGCATCGCCGTCCGGCTGACCAACCCGGACAAGATCTACTTTCCGAAGCTGGGCTCCGAGGGCACCAAGCGCGCACTCGTCGAGTATTACCGCGCCGTCGCCGCAGGTCCGATGCTGGCGTCGTTGAAGGACCGGCCGACCCATCTGCAGCGCTTCCCGGACGGCATCGACGGCGAGGAGATCTATCAGAAGCGCATCCCGCAGCACCACCCCGACTATCTGCAGACCTGCACCATCACCTTCCCGTCGGGTCGTACCGCCGACGCGCTGCGGGTGACGCATCCGGCCGCGATCGTCTGGGCGGCGCAGATGGGGACCGTCACGCTGCACCCGTGGCAGGTCCGCTGCCCGGACGCCGAGCACCCCGACGAGTTGCGGGTCGACCTGGACCCACAACCGGGCACCGGGTTCGACGAAGCGCGCAGTGTGGCGATCGACGTGCTGCGCCCGCTGCTCGACGAACTCGGGTTGGTGGGCTACCCCAAGACATCCGGCGGCCGGGGGATCCACGTGTTCCTGAGGATCAAAGCCGACTGGGATTTCATCCAGGTCCGCCGGGCCGGCATCGCGCTGGCCCGCGAGGTGGAGCGTCGCGCCCCCGACGCGGTGACCACGTCGTGGTGGAAAGAGGAACGCGGCGAGCGGATCTTCATCGATTTCAACCAGAACGCCCGCGACCGGACCTTCGCGTCCGCCTATTCGGTGCGGCGCACCCAGATCGCGACGGTATCGATGCCGCTGTCGTGGGACGAGCTGGCGACCGCGAACCCCGACGACTACACGATCGCGACAGCCGCCGAGCTGGTGGCCGACCGCGACGATCCGTGGGCGGACATCGATACGGTCGAGCAGTCGATCGAACCGCTACTGGAGATGGTCGCCGCCGACGAGGAGAGCGGGCTCGGTGATCTGCCGTACCCGCCCAACTATCCGAAGATGCCCGGCGAGCCGAAACGTGTTCAGCCGAGCAAAGATACCGACCGCAAGCGCTAGCTACTGCAGCTTGCCCGCCACGAAGGTGGCGGCCTGGTTCGTCGAGTCCGGAACGTAGCCCAGGTGGGCGATGATGCTGCCACCCTCGGCGCAGATGTTGTCGTTCGGCAGGCAGATGTCGATGGCCTTCGGGGTGAAGCTGGGATCGAGCGCTGGAATCTGGCTGTCCGACAAGCTCTTCGAATAGCTGCTCTGCGGGTTGCCGAAAAGGGCAACGGCCGCAACGTGATTGGCGACCTGCGGGGACAGCCGGTGGCTGGTCATGTCCGCGACTCCGGCGCCCTGCGAGTAGCCGCCGATCACGATCTTGGTGTTGGGGCAGGCCGCGGCCGTGGCCTGGACGTGCGCCACCTCGTCGTCGGCGCCGGCGTGCGCGCTGTTCACGTAGTCGGTGGTCGACGGGTAGTTGACCGGGTAGAGGTTGATCGTCTTGCCGGGCAGTTGAGCGGTCAGCGAGTCGTAGAAGGCCTGTCCGGGTCCGCCGGGTCCGACCGGCTCGCCGGTGCCGCGGGCGAACACGACTTCGGCGTTCGGGCAGTCATCGGCCGCGGCCGTCGGGGCCGGCGGGCTCGCGACCGGGACCGTGAGAAAGGCGAACACCATCAGTGGCGCACCGGCGACGATGCGGGCCACGCTGCGACTTGTCATGGGTGGAATGGTGCCATCCCCCCGTGGCACGCGTGCGCGCTACCGGTCTTCCAGTAGTCGCAGCGGGTGCAGGCCGTCGACGGCGCCGACGAACGGCGGATGGACGCTATAGCCCAGCATGCGCCGGATGTCGTCGGACACCGAGCGCGCGATGTCGCGGGACACCGACAGCGTGAAGGCCTCCATCGGCCGCAGCCACGGTTGGCAGTACTGCGCGGTGACGGCCAGCCGATCGGCGTCGGAGGTGTTGGCGCCGCCACCGTGCCACAGCGTGCCGACGAAGAACACGCACGAGCCGGCCGGCATCACCACCGGCACCGCCCGGTCCTCCGGGCCCGGCCGCCGCTTACCCCAGCGATGGCTTCCCGGGTAAAGCACCGTCGCGCCGTTGTCGGCGGTGAAGTCGTCGATCGCCCAGATCGTGGCGGCCGCCAGCGGATCGCGGGGCCGGGGGATCGGGTAGAAGCCGTCGTCGTGGTGGGCCAGCTGCGCCGCCTCGCCCGGCTGGATGTTGATCGCCTGCAGCGCCGAGAGCAGGTAGTTGGGCATCAACAGCCGGTCCAGTGCGGCCAGCACCCGCGGGTGGTCGACCACCGGGTCGCAGATCCGCGTCCGGCTCAGCACGCTGTAGATGCGCTGGGTGCGGCGCCCCTCGAAGGTGTTGCGGCCGGTGTGCCCGAGCCAGGGTTTTACCTCATCGCGAATCTGGTCGCACTGCTCGGATGTCAGCAGGTTCTCCCAGACGATGTAGCCGTCGCGGGCCAGCGCGGCCGCGTCGGCCTCCACCACGGCGGGGTCCACCGCGGTGCCACCGCTGGGCGTCCACTTGTAGCGCAGCGCCAGATCGCTGCGAAGGTCTTCCAGTGTCGTGACGGAGGTGTCGTCAGGGGTCATCTGCACCAGTCCTCGGCTCTGACGACACAGTAAGCCGACCCCGCGCGTGCGTCACGCATTCAGCGGATCGTTGCGCGATTGGTTATAAATATGGCGTGGCCACCACCTTTGCGGACGTCATCAAGTCCAAGTACCTCCTCCTGACCACCTTCACCAAAGACGGTCGCCCGAAGCCGACAGCGATCTGGGGCGTGCCGGACAACGGCAAGCTGCTGGTGATCACCGACGACGGGTCGTGGAAGACCAAGCGGATCAAGAACACCCCCCGCGTCACGCTCGCCAAGAGCGGAGCACTGGGCAAGCCGAAGAGCGACGACGTGGACGGCGTTGCCCGGATCCTGCCGAAATCAGAGACCCGGCGGGTCTACAACGCGGTGCTCAAGCGCTACTGGTACCACGCCCCGTGGTTCTACGTGCACTCGATCGTGCGGGGTGGAATCGACAAGGTCCACGTCGGGCTGGAGATCACGCCGCCCGTTGGTTAGTCAGGCTACCCAGCCGTTGCGCGCTGCCGTAATCGGAGCGTTATAGTAGCCGCATGCGTCTTTTTGGCCTGAGCCCTTTCATCCGCGCCGGCGTTGCGGCGCTCGCAGTCGGTGCCGCTGCTGCCGTCTTTCCGCCGGTGGCGCTGGCAGATCCGGAGCTGGAGCCCGGCCCCGGCCGCACCTACAACGACTCGACCGACGACTTCCCCATCCCGCGTCGGATGATCGCGACGTCGTGTGACGCCGAGCAGGTTCTGGCCGCCGCGCGGGACTTTTCGCCGGTCTACTACCAGCGGTACATGATCGACTTCAACAACCACCCGAACGTTCAGCAGGCGACCATCGACAAGGCGCACTGGTTCTTCGGGCTGTCGCCGGCGGACCGCAGGCAGTACTCGGCCAACTTCTACCCGCCGTTGGGTTCCGGTGGCGACCCGCTGTGGTTCGCCTGGCCCAACCACTTCAAAATCTTCTTCAACAACAAGGGCGTCGTCGCCCACGAGACCGAGAACTGCATGAACTATCCGCGCGGCGACATGTCGTTGTGGCAGTGGTTCTGAGTCGCTAGCCTTTTTCGTCAGCCTCGGCCAGTAGGCCGACGCACGTCGCGGTGATCAGGCGTGTCAGCGCCGCGGTGAAATCGATCTTCCAGTCGGGCGGGACGTCCGCCCGGTTCGCGTAGGCGTCGGCGAGCCGCTTCGGCGGGTTCGCCATCTGCCACAGCGGCGCCGCCAGCGAGTACGACGCCAGCAGCACATCGAAAGCACCCGAGCGCCCCAGCGCCGGCAGGGCGTTCTCGATCGCCTCGGTCAGCGAGAGCACGGCGCTGTTGCTGATCTGCTTGAGTTCGAGCACCCGGTCGATCTCGACCTCGTGCTCGAGGTGCAGGTGCAGGTTGGCGAGCAGATCGCAGAACAGCGGATCGGCGGCCAGCCCTTGGGCCAGCGCCTCGGCGATCCGCGCCGGCGACATCGGTCCGGGCTCGGCCAGGTCGGCGCAGACCGTGTCCGAGAAGCGCGACCAGCCCTCCACCGCGAGGTTGAGCAGCACCTCTTTGTGGGAGGTGAAATAGCGGCGCACGGCCGAGTAATGCACTCCGGCCCGGCGTGCCACGTCGGTGAGGGTGACCGAGGCGACGCCGGACTCCAGCGCCAGCGAGCGGGCCGCTTCGACCAGCGCCGCCGCCCGCTGACGCTTCTTGTCCTCGGTGCGGGCGCGCTGGAAGGTGAGCTGCGGCACCGCGCGAGGATAGCGCACACGGACGCATTGCGGGCTGCTGTGGAACCCGGTAGCGTCCGCTTACGCACACACCATGCGTTACGTATGAATCGCTGTTGGGGCGGGGTAAGGAGCCGACTATCGGGGGTGCGGACGTGGTTTACTCGTCAGGGTCCGGCGGCGCCCTGAGGCCCACGCAAGCGCCCTGAGACGTCCCGTCGAGCAGCGGGTGAATATCTTCGTGTAATTGGGTCGTCGCCGAGCAGAGGCGCCACCGGTAGCGGTAAAGGGGTTTTCGATTCTCAGGGTGTTGGAGCGGACGTGGATTCCGCTCGTCATTGTGATCGTGGTCGGTCTCGGTGGATTCACCGTGTTCCGGATCCACGGCATCTTCGGCTCTGAGAAGCGTCCCGCGTACTCCGACAGCGCAACCGACGACAGCAAGCCGTTCAACCCGAAGCGGATCACCTACGAGGTCTACGGTTCGCCCGGTACCACGGCGGACATCAGTTACTTCGACGCCAACGCCGATCCGCAGCACGTCGACGGCGCGAAGCTGCCCTGGACTCTCAAGATGACGACCAAGGCCGCGTCAGTGGTGGGAAACGTTGTGGCGCAAGGTAACAGCAACACGTTGGGTTGCCGCATCATCATCGACGACGTGGTCAAAGCCGAGCGGGTCTCGCACGAGGTGAACGCCTTTACCTACTGCGTTCTCAAGGGCGCATGACCACCCGGCAGAGCAGGACCGACGGCGCCGCACCGCCACGCGGTCCGCGACTGATCCGTCAGTACGCGGTGGCCATCATCCTCGCCTGGATCGGGGTCATCATCCTGATGGCCGTGGCCGTCCCACCGCTGGAGAAGGTGGCCGAAGAACGCCAGGTCTCGTTGAGCCCCAAGGACGCTCCGTCGGTCCAGGCGATGGAGGTGACGGGCAAGAAGTTCAAGGAGTCCGACTCCGACAACTTCGCGATGCTGGTGCTGGAAAGCGACACCAAGCTCGGTGACGAGGCCCACCGGTATTACGACAGCATCGTCAAGCAGTTGCGCGCCGACCCGGCACACATCCAGCACGTGCAGGACTTCTGGGGTGATCCGCTCACCGCTCCGGGCGCCCAAAGCCCGGACGGCAAGGCCACATACGTGCAAATGAACCTCGCCGGCAACCAGGGCACGACGCTGGCGGAGCAGTCGATCGAGGCCGTCCGCGGCATCGTGAACCGGACACCGCCACCCAAGGGTGTGACGACCTACGTGACCGGACCCTCGGCGCTGGTGTCGGACATGCACCACAGCGGCGACAGCACACTGGTCAAGATCACCATGGTGACGATGCTGGTGATTTTCACCATGCTGCTGCTGGTGTACCGCTCGGTGTGGACGGTGGTGCTGCTGCTGATCACCGTTTTCATCGAATTGACCGCGGCCAGAGGCATTGTCGCGTTCCTCGGCTATCACCAGTTGATCGGGCTGTCCACCTTCGCTGTCAACCTGCTGGTGTCGCTGGGCATCGCTGCCGGCACCGACTACGCCATCTTCTTCTTCGGCCGCTATCAAGAGGCGCGTCAGCACGGCGAGACTCGCGAAGAGGCGTTCTACACCACCTATCACGGCGTCGCTCACGTGGTGCTGGCATCCGGCCTGACCATCGCGGGCGCCACCTTCTGCCTGAGTTTCTGCCGGATGCCCTACTTCCAAACCATCGGTGTCCCGTGCGCGGTGGGCATGCTCGTCGCGGTCGCCGTCGCGCTGACACTGGTGCCGGCCGTCATCGTGGTGGGCGGTCGCTTCGGGTTGTTCGACCCCAAACGGCGCATCTCGACCCGCGGCTGGCGACGGGTCGGCACCGCGATCGTTCGGTGGCCGCTGCCGATCCTCGCCGCGTCGATCGGGATCGCCCTGATCGGTCTGCTGACCCTCCCGGGTTACCAGACCAGCTACAACGACCGGCTGTACATCCCGCACAACATCGCCGCCAACCAGGGATACGACGCCGCCGAGCGGCACTTCTCCCAGGCCCGGCTGATGCCGGAAGTCATGATGGTCGAGTCCGACCACGATCTGCGCGATCCGGCCGATTTCCTGGTGCTCGACCGACTGGCCAAGGGTATCTTCCGCGTCCCCGGAGTCTCACGCGTGCAGTCGATTACGCGCCCTGAGGGCACGGCGATGGAACACACGTCGATCCCGTTCCAGCTCAGCATGCAGAACGCCGGGCAGACGCAGATCATGAAGTTCCAGAAGGCCCGCATGGAGGACATGCTCAAGCAGGCCGACGACCTCCAAGAGACGATGAACCGCATGAGGCACATGTACGGCCTCATGCAACAGCTCACCGGAATCACGCACAAGATGATCGGTGAGACCAGGGAGATGCAGGCGGTCACCGAGGAATTGCGCGACGACGTCGCCAACTTCGAAGACACCTGGCGGCCGATCCGCAGTTACTTCTACTGGGAGAAGCACTGCTATGACATCCCGATCTGTTATTCGCTGAGGTCCATCTTCGACGCCGTCGACGGCATCGACGAGATCGACGACAAATTCCAGATTTTGATCAGTGACTTCAGCCAGCTCGACAACCTGATGCCGCAGTTGATCGTCGACTTCCCACCGATGATCGAAACCATGGACAGCATGCGGACCATGATGCTGACGATGCACAGCACCATGTCCGGCATCTTCAACCAGATGGACGACATGAGCTCCAACGCAAACGCGATGGGTCATGCGTTCGACCAGGCCAAGAACGACGACTCGTTCTATCTGCCGCCAGAAGTGTTCCAGAACAAAGACTTCAAGCGAGCACTGAACAACTTCTTCTCGCCGGACGGCAAAGCGGTGCGGTTGATCATCTCGCACCGAGGTGACCCGGCATCGCCGGAAGGCATCGCGCGGATCGCCTCGATCCGGGAGGCCGCGGAAGAGTCGCTCAAGGGCACCCCGCTCGAAGACGCCAAGATCTACCTCGCCGGCACCGCGGCCACCTTCAAGGACTGGAAAGACGGCTCCAAGTACGACCTGATGATCGCCGGAATCGGTTCGCTCTGTCTGATTTTCATCATCATGCTGATCATCACTCGGAGCCTGGTCGCATCCATGGTGATCGTAGGGACGGTGGCGTTGTCGCTGGGCGCCTCGTTCGGCATGTCCGTGCTCGTCTGGCAATACCTACTCGGCGTCAAACTGCACTGGATGGTGCTGGCGATGTCGGTGATCGTGCTGCTCGCCGTTGGATCCGACTACAACCTGCTGCTGATATCGCGGTTGAAGGAAGAGATTCCGGCGGGTCTGAAGACCGGGATCATCCGGGCGATGGGCAGCACCGGCAAGGTGGTGACCAACGCCGGTCTGGTGTTCGCGTTCACGATGGCGTCCATGATCGTCAGCGATCTGCGCATCATCGGTCAGGTGGGCACCACGATCGGCCTCGGTCTGCTGTTCGACACCTTGGTGGTCCGTTCGTTCATGACGCCGTCGATCGCCGCGCTGCTCGGCCGCTGGTTCTGGTGGCCGATCAAGGTGCGGCCGCGGCCGGCCAGCGTCATGCTGCGGCCTACCGGACCGCGCACCGCGGTGCGGTCGCTGCTCGGCGAGAGCTTCGGCCAAAGCTCGGGCGACGACGCCCACACCGCGCCATTGCCGAAATCGACCGCCTGACAGCCGTTTCACGCCGTCGCCGGGCGGTCTCGGTTCAAAGTGTTGTCGACTTCTGATGCGGATGCGAGAATCTGGTCGTGACCGCCGAGAAGGCAGCTCTGGTCCTGCTGCATCCTGCGACCAGCTCGGAGCGCATCTGGCAGCAACTGGTCCCGCTCCTGTCGGAGAAGCACGAGGTCCACACACCGACCCTGCTCGGACATCGCGGTGGACCCGCGGTGCAGCGTCGTCCGGTGACGCCCGACGACATCGTCGATTCGGCCGAAAGCTACCTCGACACGCACGGCCTGGACCGACCTCATCTGGTAGGTAATTCCGGTGGCGGCGCGGTGGCAATCGAATTGGCCCGCCGCGGGCGAGCAGCTACCGTCTGTGCTTTTTCGCCGGGCGGTCTCTGGTCATCCAATGAAAGTGCTGCGGCCCGGCGGGTACACAGGGCTATCCGCATTGGGGGAAAAATGGTTCGCCTGCTGAACCCCGTCGCACCATTAGTGCTCCGGTCGGCTGCGGGACGGCGAATCGTCCTGCGCAATTTCATTCGCCATGGCGAACGACTGAGCCCGTCCCGGGCTCTGGACCTGTACTTCACCGATCCCATGGGATGCACGATCATGGCTGACTTCGCAGCATCGCGCGACGTCGTCGAGCCGCTCGATCCGCTGCCGTGCCCCATCACCTTGGCCTGGTCAGAACACGATCGGATGGTCCCCGCCGAACCATATGGACGGATGGCACGCGAACTGCTGCCTGCCGCGACATGGACTCTGCTGCCCGGCGTCGGCCACAATCCCATGCTCGATGATCCGGAGTTGGTAGCTCAGACCATCTTGGCTGTCATTGAGGGCGGCTAGCTAGCCGAGAACCCACGCAGCTCAGCGAATCAGCAAGCAACCCAGGACAACTAGACCTTCTCGACCACTCCCGCTTCGGTCTCGTCTTCGGGGGCGCGATGGATCAGATCGCGGACCGCCGGGCGCGAGCCGTACGGCTGGAGCATGACGCTGGCCGGGCGTGGGCGCACGTGCTGCGGCCACCAGAACCAACGCCCGAGCAAGGTCGCCAGCGACGGCGTCATGAACGACCGCACGATCAGGGTGTCGAACAACAGGCCCAGCGCGATCGTCGTACCCACCTGGGCCATCACCTTCAGCGGGCTGAAGGCGAAGGTCGCCATGGTGGCGGCGAACACCAGGCCGGCGGAGGTCACCACCGATCCCGAACCGGCCACGGCGCGGATCGTGCCGGTCTTGAGGCCGGCGCGGATCTCTTCCTTGAAGCGGGAGATCAGCAACAGGTTGTAGTCCGACCCGACCGCCAACAGCAGGATGACTGCCATCGCCAGCACCATCCAGTGCAGCTTGATGCCGAGGATGTACTGCCAGAGCAGCACGGAGAGTCCGAACGACGCGCCCAGCGACAGCAGCACGGTGCCGACGATGACGAACGCCGCCACCACGCTTCGGGTGATGATGAGCATGATGACGAAAATCAAAGTGGCAGCGGCAATTCCGGCGATCAACAGGTCGATGTTGGAGCCGTCGTGCATGTCTTTGTACGTTGCGGCGGTACCGCCGAGGTAGACCTTGGCGCCTTCCCACGGCGTGCCCTTGATCGCTTCGTGCACGGCCTGTTTGATCGGGGTGATGTGGCTGACGCCCTCGGGGGTCGCCGGGTCGCCCTCGTGCGAGATGATCAGCCGGACGGCGTGCCCGTTGGGCGAGATGAACTGCTTGAGGCCGCGCGCGAAGTCGGGGCTTTTGAACGCTTCCGGCGGAAGGTAGAACGTGTCGTCGTTCTTCGCCTTGTCGAACGCGTCGCCCTGTGCGGTGGCGTTGTCGGACTGCGCCTTGGCCTGTTCGTTCAGACCGTTCGTGGTCGCGTAGTTCGACATGATGGTGTCGAGGTTCGCCTGCTGGCTGGCGATCTGCGGCGGGATCAGCGCCACCAGCTTCGGCTGAATCTTGTCGAGTTTGTCCAGGTTCGCGCTCAGGTTCTCGATGTTCTCGCTGACCTGGTCGATACCGTCAAGAGCATTGAAGATCGACCGGAGTGTGTAGCAGGCCGGGATGTCGAAGCAGTGTTTCTCCCAGTAGAAGTAGCTACGGATCGGCCGGAAGAAGTCGTCGAAGTTGGCGATGTCGTCACGCAGCGCTTCGGTGATCTTGACGGTCTCTTTGGTGAGCTTGGTGGTCTCGTGAGTCGTGTTGCTCAGATCCTGGGTCACCTGCATCTGCTCGTGCAGCGTCGCCATCGTCTTTTTCAGCTCGTCGGCCTGCTTCAGCAGGTTCTTCGCCTGCTCTTCCTGGTAGTGCTGGGTCTGGATCCGGCCGGCGGCTTGGGCGCCCATCTGGAAACCGAGGGTGCTGTGGTCCAGCGGCGTGCCCAGCGGCCTGGTAATGGTTTGCACCCGGCCGATGCCAGGAATATGGAAGACCGCTTTGGCCACCTTGTCCAGGACGATGAAGTCGGCCGGGTTACGCAGGTCGTGATCGGTCTCGATCATCAACAGCTCAGGGTTCAGCCGGGCCTGGTCGAAGTGCCGGTCCGCCGCGGCATAGCCGACGTTGGCCGGGGTGTCCGGCGGCAGGAAGTGACGGGTGTCGTAGTCCGTCTGGTAGCCGGGCAGGGCGAGCAGACCGACCAGCGCAATTGCGATGGTGACCGCAAGAATTGGTGCGGGCCAACGGACGATCGCGGTACCGATCCGGCGCCAGCCCCGAGTTTGCAGCTTTCGCTTCGGGTCCATCAGCTTGAAGAACGATGCCACGGTCAGCACCGCTGGTCCCAACGTCAGCGCCGCGAACACCGCGACCAGCATGCCGACCGCACAGGGCACGCCGAGAGACTCGAAATACGGCAACCGGCAGAAGCTCAGGCAGTACATGGCGCCGGCGATGGTCAGGCCTGAGCCCAACACGACGTGCGCGGTGCTGTGGAACATGGTGTAGAACGCTTCTTCGCGCGTCTCGCCCATACCACGGGCCTCGTGGTAGCGGCCGACGATGAAGATTGCGTAGTCCGTTCCGGCGGCGATCGCCAGCAGCACCAGCATGTTGTTGGCGAAGGTCGACAGACCCATGACGTTGTAGTAACCCATTGTTGCGACCACGCCGCGGGCCGCGAGTAACTCCACGAAGACCATGAACAGCATGATCAGCACGGTGCTCACCGACCGGTAAACGAACAGCAGCATCACCAGGATCACCAGGATGGTGACGAGGGTGACCTTCGCGACGCCCTTCTCACCCGCGTGCGACTGGTCGGCGATCAGCGGGCCGGCACCGGTGACGTAGACCTTGATCCCCGGCGGCGCCGGCACTGAGTCCACGATTTTGCGGACGGCCTCACTGGACTCGGAGCCCAGACCACTGCCCATGTTGCCCGCCAGGTACACCTGGACGTACGCGGCCTTCTGGTCGTGGCTCTGCGAGCCCGCGGCGGTCAGCGGATCGCTCCAGAAATCTTGGATGTGCTGGACGTGCTTCTTGTCCCTCTCGAGGCGCCTGACGATCTCGTCGTAGTACTTATGGGCCTCCGCCGCCAGCGGCTTGTCGCCCTCCAGTAGGACCATCGCCGAGTTGTCGGTGTTGAACTCGTCGAACGTCTTTCCAACGCGCATCTGCGACTGGAATGACACCGCGTCGTGCGGGCTTTGCGACACCGAGTGGTTCTTCGAGACGACCTCGAGCTGCGGCGCAACGGTGTTGGTGACGAAGACGATGCCCAGCCACACCAGCACGATCGGCAATGCCAGTCGGTGGATCCACTTCGGCAGGAAGGGCGGGATCAGCGGCTGGTCGACGCGCGGGGTCTCGGTCTCAGTGGTCTCGCTCATGCGGACTTGTCCAGGCAGTAGACGAAGGCGTTGTTGGTTTCGGCACCATCCGAACGATTGGGGGTCTTGATGACGTCACCGCTTCCGTCGTGCTTGTTGACCACGAACTGGCAGGCGATCCAACTGCCGTCGCCCTGCGCCACCAGGTTGGCCGGGATTCCGGGCTTCGTGGAACTCAACACTGTGCTCCACGGCAGGGGCACGTTGAGGGCCTGTTGCGGATGGGACTCCGCGTCGAGGTAGTTGATGGTCGCCGTGCTGCCCGGTGGGCCCCAGACCTGGAGAGTCACCGTCTTGGCGTTGAAACTGTCGAGGACCTCGCCCGAGGTACCACCACCGAACGAGCCCTTGTGAACGCCGAAGACGCCGTGCAGGCGGTGCACCACGAACCCAGACAGGGCGACCACCACCGCGAGGGTGAGGACCAGCCAGTACCGGGCAAAGAGAGCCAACAGACCTCTGCGTTCCGGCGGTCGACGGTGGGCGCGATCGCCCCCGCTACCTGCGGAACCCGGAGTCTTCAGCGGCTCTGTCCTTGGCTCAGTCGTCGTCATGGGCGCTTCAATTCCTTAACCGCGGGCGAAGGCTGCTCAACTAATTAGCCTGTGTGTAACCTTAGCTACTCTAATCTGAATAGGCGACCAGAAAGAAACCGGGCGCGGAGGTTGTTCAAGACCGTAGCGCGGCCGCGGACCGGTGGCTCGCTGGGCCGAAGGGGACACAGTGACGATGAGCGGACGCAGATTCACCGAAGGTAGGATTCAGCCCATGAAGCTCACGGGTTTAGCGATTGCCGCCGCTGCCGCGGCGATCAGCCTGGCCGCGCCGGCCTCTGCCGACCCGGACATCGATTTCGACAACCTGATCGCCTCGAAGTACGGCATCTACGGGCCGCACGACTACAACCCGTACATCGCCAAGATCGCCTGCCACCGGCTCGGGGTCGGGGTTGACCCCGACGCCGCCGCGTCGGCCAAGTTCCTCTCGCACAATCTGCCGCGAGGCACCACGCAGGTACAGGCGTACCAGTTCCTCGGCTCGGCGATCAGCATCTACTGCCCCGACCTCCAGGGCAAGCTGCAGCACATCCCCGGCACCTGAGCCAACCTCACGTCTTGACGAACCCGCGCGGCAACGTCAGGGGCAGGTCGGCGTAGGTGGCGATGCCCGGCGCGGCGGCGACCACGGCGGGAATCGCGTTGATCGCCGGCAGGGCCGTCATGATGTGGCCGAGGTCCATGAACTCCTCGATCGTGGTGGCCTCGAAGTAGGGCGGCGGCAGGAAACCGACCTTGGTGGTCACCGTCGGTTGCCCGTCGACCTGGATGACCCAGCCGTCGCCGTCGATCTTCCAGTCCGGCTCCAAAGTCTGGCCTTTGCGCCACCTGACGTTGAGGTCGATGACGGTCTTGCCGTCGAGGATGCCCTGCCAGCTGATGTAGGTGCCCGCCACGCACCCGGCCGGAATGGTCCACGACGCCATCTCGAGATCCGCTGTGGTCTGGGCGAATTCGGCTTCGCACCGGATTTCGTCGAGTTCGATGCCCAGGGCGTCGCCGACGAGCGCGACCGCTTCGCCGAAGATGGCGGTGCCCTTGGCGGCCATTGCCGGCAGGTCCGGATTGTCGATCGGCTGACCGAAGCCGACCGGTTTCTCGGTGTCCGGTGAGTCGTAGAACGTGGTGTCGGCGGCCTCGTTGACGGTCACCTTGTCGACCCGGTTGCACACCATCGCCGAGACGATGGCCAGCAGTTCGGCGAAGCCGGGGCTGACCCCGGACCCGAAGATCGTCGCGCCGCCTTTCGCACAGGCCTCGACGAGTCGGTCGCGGCCCTCGCCGAGGTTCTTGCCGGTGATGAACGACGCGGTGGTCACGACGTTGACCCCGGCGCTCAAGATGCGGACCAGCTCGTCGACGTTGATCCACATCGGGTTGTAGACAACGCAATCGGGCTTGAGTGCGAGCAGGGCGTCGACGTCGTTGGTGGCCGCGACACCCAGCGGCTTGATGCCGACCAACTCGCCGGCATCGCGGCCGGCCTTCTCAGGTGACCAGGCGTAGAGGCCGACCAGCTCGAGAAGCGGATTGTCCGCGATCGATTTGAGGGAGCTCTTGCCGACGTTTCCGGTGTTCCACTGAACTACTCGATAGGTGTTTGGCACTCGCTCAGCATAGGGAAGCCGGACCGACCGGAACTGGCAATTGCCTACTCGTCTACGGGAACGCCGCGCCGCGAACGCCGCCGGCGATGCGAACCCTTGCCGATCGGGCGTCGATTGCGGAGCCCGCCGGACTCGGTGTCCTCGTCGGTTTCCTCGGCCGCCTCGGTGTCTTCGGTGTCCTCGGCGGTGGCGTCTTGGGTCTTCGGCTCGACAGCGGTGGCCGTCGACTCGACTGCGGCTTCTTTCGTCGTGGCCTCGGAGCTCGCGCTTTCGGCGGCCGCGGCTGGCGCAACTTCGGTGTCCTCGGCCGCTTCGACCTCCGTGGCGGCCGGGTCGGTGTCCTGGCCGGGAGCCGCCTCGGTCTCGTCGGTGGCGTCGGTGGCTGCGTCGTCGGTGCCTGCGTCGTCCGAGGTCGCGTCTTCCTCGTCGGTCTTGGCGTCGGCCTTATTGCCGCGCCGTTGGCGCTGCCGCTTTTCCTTCTTGGGCTTCAGCGGCTTCGGCGGTGGTGGCGGCTGCTCGGCGACGAACGACAGGTAGAACGCGGCGATGCCCAGCAACGCGAGCGCGGCCGCAGCGCCGTAGATGCCGAACAGCCATTGGCCCACGGCGTCCAAAGCGAGCCAGATCTCGGCGATCGCCGTGCCGACGATCAGCACGCCGGCGGCGACGTGCGCCACCACGGAACAGGTCCGCAGATTCAACGCCAGGGCCGGGGTGCCGAACTCCGGCTTACGCAGCTGCACCAGGGAGAACACCACCGGCAGAGCGGCCAAGCCGACGAGAAGTCCCGCGACGATCCGTAGGCCGGTGCCGAGACCGTGCGAGGTGTCGCCCATCAGCTCGGGCCAACGCGGCAGCACGAAGAAGAAGTAGAGGACGCCGGCGGCGACCGAAAGCGCCGCGTGCCAGAAGATGGTGGCCCTGCGTCCCATGCCCCTCCTCGAGTGGTAGTCCGGAAGCGACCAGACCCTATCAATTGGGCCTGGTCACGTCCCGAACCAAGTGCGGAGGATGCGGGATTTGAACCCGCGAGGGCTATTAACCCAACCCGCGTTCCAGGCGAGCGCCATAGGCCACTAGGCGAATCCTCCGTCGGCAATGGTAGCCGAGGGCCAACCTCTGCTCGGCGACGATGCAGGCAGGAACGATCCCGCCGCGACGCGGGGAGGAGGCCGGCCGTCGCCGCCGGCGCGGGTACTAGACTCTCGGTGGACCCCGCGCGGCGTCTATCCTGTGAACTCCCCCAGGGCCGGAAGGCAGCAAGGGTCAATGGGCTCTGGCGGGTGCGCGGGGTCCCCTATTCCAAGCCTGCAGTGAAACGTCGAAAGGCGAATGGTGTCGTACGGCTCGTTCAGTTCCCTTGGCCGTGACGACCTCGAGGCGGTGCACGCCCGAAATCAAGACGATTACGGGCAGCTGCAGTCCAAGAAGCTGTCGCTGGATCTCACCCGCGGCAAGCCCTGCAGCGAGCAACTCGACCTCTCCAACGGGCTACTGAGCCTGCCCGGTTCCGACTTCCGCGACGGCGACGGCACCGACACCCGCAACTACGGCGGCCAGCACGGTCTGCCCGAACTGCGGGCCATCTTCGGTGAACTGCTCGGCATCCCGGTGCAGAACTTGATCGCCGGCAACAACGCCAGCCTCGAGCTGATGCACGACGTGATCGTGTTCTCGATGCTCTACGGCGGTGTCGACTCGCCGCGGCCGTGGAAAGACGAGCCGAAGATCAAGTTCCTGTGCCCGGTGCCCGGCTACGACCGTCACTTCGCCATCACCGAGACGCTCGGCATCGAGATGATCCCGATCCCGATGCGCGAGGACGGCCCCGACGTCGACACGATCGAGGAGCTGGTCGCCGTCGACCCGGCCATCAAAGGCCTGTGGGCGGTCCCGGTGTTCGCCAACCCCACCGGACTGAGCTACTCGTGGGAAGCGGTCCGTCGCCTCGTTCAAATGCAGACGGCCGCAAACGATTTCCGACTCTTCTGGGACAACGCTTACGCGGTGCACACCCTGACGCTGGACTTCCCCCGTCCGATCGACGTGCTCGGGCTGGCTGCCGCCGCCGGCAACCCGAACCGGCCATACGTCTTCGCGTCGACGTCGAAAATCTCCTTCGCCGGTTCCGGCGTCAGCTTCTTCGGCGGATCGCTGGGAAACATCGCCTGGTACCTGCAGTACGCGGGCAAGAAGTCGATCGGCCCGGACAAGGTCAACCAGCTGCGGCATCTTCGATTCTTCGGTGACGCCGACGGAGTGCGTCTGCAGATGCTGCGTCACCAGCAACTGCTGGCACCCAAATTCGCGTTGGCTCTGGAGATTCTGGACCAGCGGTTGAGCGAGTCGAAGATCGCATCCTGGAGTGAGCCCGAAGGCGGCTACTTCATCAGCCTCGACGTGCTGCCCGGCACGGCCAAGCGCACTGTTGCGCTGGCCAAGGACGCCGGCATCGCCGTGACCGAGGCGGGCGCGTCGTTCCCGTACCGGAAAGACCCGGACGACAAGAACATCCGAATCGCGCCCACGTTCCCGCCGGAGTCGGATCTGCGTGACGCGATCGACGGCCTGGCGACCTGCGCCCTGCTGTCGGCGACCGAATCGCTGCTCAAGAGCGGTTAAGCGTTCGCCAGATCGACATCGGCGCGGAGAAGTGCGAGTGACCAGCACGCTGCCGTCGATCTCGGCGTTGCCCGCCTCCTCAACGAACCCCTTCGGGGTTCGCATCGTCGGACGAGCTGGGTAGCCTCTGACCCGTGGCTCTCTACCGCAAGTACCGTCCTGCGACCTTCGCCGAAGTGGTGGGGCAGGAGCACGTCACCGAGCCACTGTCGACCGCGCTGACCGCCGGGCGCATCAACCACGCCTACCTCTTCTCCGGCCCGCGTGGCTGCGGCAAGACCTCGTCGGCACGCATCCTGGCCCGCTCGCTGAACTGCGAGCAGGGTCCGACCGCCACCCCGTGCGGGGTCTGCGACTCCTGTGTCGGATTGGCGCCCAACGGATCCGGGACCATCGACGTCGTCGAACTCGACGCGGCCAGCCACGGAGGTGTCGACGACACCCGCGAGCTGCGCGACCGGGCGTTCTACGCGCCGGCCCAGTCGCGCTACCGCGTGTTCATCGTCGACGAGGCGCACATGGTCACCACCGCGGGATTCAATGCGCTGCTCAAAATCGTCGAGGAGCCACCCGACCACCTCATCTTCGTGTTCGCCACCACGGAGCCGGAGAAGGTGCTGCCGACCATCCGCTCGCGGACCCACCACTATCCGTTCCGGCTGCTGCCGCCCAGGACCATGCGCGGCCTGATCGAGGGGATCTGCGCCCACGAGGACGTGATCGTCGACGACGCCGTCTACCCGCTGGTGATCCGCGCCGGTGGCGGTTCGCCCCGCGACACGCTCTCGGTGCTCGACCAGTTGCTGGCCGGGGCTGAAGGCAACCGGGTCAACTATCAACGGGCTCTGGGGTTGCTGGGCGCCACCGACATGGCGCTGATCGACGAATCGGTCGACGCGCTGGGTGCGGGAGACGCCGCGGGGTTGTTCGGGGCCGTGGAATCGGTGATCGATGCCGGCCACGACCCTCGCCGTTTCGCCACCGACCTGCTGGAGCGGTTCCGCGATCTGCTTGTGCTGCAAGCGGTTCCGGATGCCACGTCGCGAGGGGTGGTCGATGCGCCCGAGGACGTGCTGGAGCGGATGCGCGAGCAGGCGACCCGGCTGGGTCCGGCGACGCTGACCCGCTTCGCCGAGGTGGTGCATGCCGGTCTGACCGAGATGCGCGGCGCGACCGCACCCCGCCTGCTGCTCGAGGTGATCTGTGCGCGGCTGTTGCTGCCGTCGGCCAGCGACGCTGAATCGGCTCTGCTGCAACGCGTCGAGCGCATCGAGACGCGACTGGACATGTCGATTCCGGCCGGCGAGCAGGCGGCAGTGGTGACGCAACCCGCCTACGTCCGGCCGTCGGCCGTCGCGGCGCAGGCGGCACCCCCGCAGCCGGCGCCCGTGAAACCGGAACCCCCGAAACCGGAACCCTCGCAACCGGCGCCCACGCCGGATGCGCCTGCGTTGACGCCCCCGGTGGTCGCCACCGAACCCGAGCGTCCGGCCGAGCCTGCGCCGGTCCAGCCTGCGCCGGATCCGGTCGAGGTCGAGCCCGTCGTGGCCGAGGAGAGCACGGCGGCCGTGGGCGCCGGCGAGCCGAATGCGGCCGCGGTGCGCACCCTCTGGCCGACCGTCCGCGACAAGGTCCGGCAGCGCAGCAGGACCACCGAGGTGATGTTGGCCGGTGCGACCGTCCGCGCAGTCGAAGGCAACACCTTGGTGTTGAGTCACGACTCGGCGCCCCTCGCCAAGCGGCTGAGCGAACAGCGCAACGCCGATGTCATCGCCGAGGCGCTCAAAGATGCGCTCGGCGTGGATTGGCGGGTGCGCTGCGAGACCGGCGCACCGACGGCATCGGCGGCCCCGGCAGCACCGGCCGCGCCGCCACCGGTCGAGCGTCCGCGTCGAGTGGTCCCGCCACCTCCGCCGCCGGAGCCGTCCGTCGACCGGGAATCGGATCAGCGAGCCGAGGAAGAAAGCATGCTCGCCGAGGCGAACGACGACGATGCGTCGACACCGCGTCGCGATCCCGAGGAGGTCGCGCTGGAACTCCTGCAGAACGAACTGGGCGCTCGCCGCATCGACAACGCCTAGTCCTGCAGGTCGGGTGGCCGCTACACGACCGGGACGTGACCTAGACCATAAGTAAACTTTAAGCTGTTAAATCAGTCAAATAGTATGTAATACTCCACTTATGACTACGGTTAGTATGCGGCCGTCGGAGGCCACTCTCGGCACGCCACATGCTTCGGAGCAGGATGAACGCGCGATCGTCGACACCGGCGACCTTCCCCACCCGCCGTACCGGGTTCCGTTCGTGGGAGACGTCCTCGGGCTCAATCCCCGTACCCCGTTCCAGTCGTCGCTGCCCCAGACGAAGAAATTGGGGCCGATCTCGGCGCGCAAGATGCTCGGCACCGAGATGGTCGCCGTCAGCGGACTCGATCTGGTCGCCGAAGTGCATGACGAGGCCCGCTTCGGGAAGTACGTGGGGCATCACCTGACGCCACTGCGCGAGGTCATCGGGGACGCGCTGATCACCGTCGAGACCGACAATCCGAATTGGAAGCTCGCGCACGACATCCTGAAGCCCGCCTTCAGCCGCGAAGCGATGCAGGGTTACCACTCGATCATGGTGCAGACCATCCGGGAGATGCTGGTCAACTGGGACGGCGTCGCCGACAACGGACGCCGGGTGGACGTCACCGCGGACATGACGCGACTGGCTCTGGAATCCATCGGGCGGGCCGGATTCGGCTACCCCTTCGGTTCTTTCGACCGGCGTCGGCCGCACGTGTTCATCTCGGCGATGAACCGGGTGCTGAAGTACGCCAGCTGGTCGACGTTCCCGCCGCTGACCAGGCTGCTGCGGCCGGCCATCCGGCGCAACGGCGCCATGATGGGCCGCATCGTCGACGACGTGATCGAGGCCCGTCGCGACGGCGCCACCCCCGAGACGCCCGACCTGCTCGACCTGATGCTCAACGCCACCCATCCGCACACCCGACGTCGGCTGGACCCGGTCAACATCCGTCAGCAGGTCATCACGTTCATCGTCGCCGGGCACGAGACCACCTCGGGCGCACTGTCTTTCGCGCTGTACTACCTCACCCAGAACCCTGAGCTGCTGGCCCGGGCCACTGCGGAAGTCGACGCGTTGTGGGGCGCGCAGGACGACCCTGAGCCGGCTTACGGCGATGTCGCGAAACTTCGCTTCGTGCGGGCGGTGCTCGATGAGGCACTGCGGTTGTGGCCGACCGCGCCCGGTTACCTGCGGGTGGCACACGACGACACCGTGCTGGGTGGGCGCTATCGGATCAAGAAGGGTCAGTGGGTGCTGGTGGTGCTGCCGCTCGTGCAGCGCGACCCGCAGGTGTGGCCGGACCCCGAACGGTTCGACCCCGACCGCTTCGCGCCCGGGCAGATGAAGAACCGCGCGCACTCCTACAAGCCGTTCGGGACGGGTCAGCGGGCCTGCATCGGTCGACAGTTCGCCCTGCACGAGGCGGTGTTAACGCTCGCGCTGATTGTGCACCGCTACGACCTGACCGCGGACCCCAGATACCGGCTGAAGATATCGGAGTCAGTTACGTTGAAGCCGAGGGGATTTCGGCTCCGATTGCGGAAACGTGCGGCGTCGACGCGCAGCCAGTCGGTTCAGGACGGCACCGACCGCCTCAGCGCGTAGGGCCGGCACGGCCACCTATACGCTGGTCGGCGAGATCCGCCCGCGCAGAGGAGTAACGCCTAATGGGAAACGTCAGTGCAGCCAGCACGATCCTGATCAACGCTGAGCCCGCCGCCGTGCTGACCGCCGTTGGTGACTACCGGGACGTCCGGCCCAAGATTCTGTCGTCGCATTATCACGACTACCAGGTGCTCGAAGGTGGGCAGGGCCAGGGGACCGTGGCCAGCTGGAAGCTGCAGGCCACCAAGTCACGCGTGCGCGACGTCAAGGCCAGCGTCGACGTCGCCGGCCACGCCGTCATCGAGAAGGACGCCAACTCGACGCTGGTGACCAACTGGACGGTGGCGCCGGCCGGACCGGGTTCCAGCGTCACGATCACCACGACGTGGAAGGGCGCCGGCGGTGTGAAGGGCTTCTTCGAGAAGACGTTCGCGCCGCTGGGCCTGAAGAAGATTCAGGGCGAGGTGCTGGCCAACCTGAAGCGGGAAGTCGAAAGCTAGACGTCGGGTGACGGCGTCAGTGGGCGGCGGCTTGGCCACCGAGGAACGCCGCCACACCCCGCGCGACCGCGTCGGCGTACTTCTGTCGTCCCTCCGGGCTCTCCATCAGCGCCGAGTCGACCGGGTTCTTCATGTTGCCGCACTCCACCAGGACCGAGGGGTACTGCGCCAGGTTCAGCCCGGCCAGGTCTGAGCGTCCGTAGAGGCCGTCCTGACCGATGTAGCTGGCCGGCGGAATGCCCGAGGCCTGCATCTGGTCGCGCATCACCCGGGCGAGCTGAACGGCCGGTCCGGCCTGCGCCTGGTTGAGCGGCGGTGCCGAGTAATTCACGTGGAAGCCCCGGCCGCCCGACGGGCCGCCGTCGGCGTGAATGCTGACGATCGCGTTCGGGCGCAGGGCGTTGGCCATCGCGGCGCGCTGGTCGACACAGGGGCCGACGGTGGAGTCGTCGCCTCGCGACATGGCGGTCCGCGCCCCGAGCGCGTTGAGGGCGGCTCGCAGTCGCAGCGTGGTGTCCCAGGTGAAGGTGTGCTCCGGGTAGCCGCTGTTGGTGGTCGTCCCGGAGGCCTGGCAGTCCTTGGTGCCGCCGCGACCGGTGGGCACCTGGCGGCTGATCGACCCGTCGTTGGCGCCGTTGTGGCCGGGATCGAGGAAGACGATCATGCCGGCGATGCTTCCGGGTGCCGCGAGTGCGCTCGGCGGAGCGGGTGCGACGACGGCGGCGACAGTGACCACGGCCGCCGCGGCCAATGCCGCCGGGGGCCCGACACGTAGACGGTGAGGTATGCGCACGCCGCCACGTTAGCCCGGCGCCGTCTAGGCTTGGAACTCTGAACCGCCCGCACGGCGCAGGCGAAACCAAGTCGATACCAAGACGCAAGGGGACTGTCATGCAACCCGGAGGCCAGCCGGATATGTCGGCGTTGCTCGCCCAGGCTCAGCAAATGCAGCAGCAACTGATGGAGGCTCAGCAGCGGCTGATCAACTCCGAGGTGGTGGGCAAGGCCGGTGGCGACTTGGTGGAGGTCACCGTCAAGGGCAGCGGCGAGGTCGTCGCCGTGAAGATCGACCCCAAGGTCGTCGACCCCGACGATGTCGAGACGTTGCAGGACCTGCTGGTCGGCGCGCTCGGTGACGCCGCCAAACAGGTTGCGGCGCTGGCGCAGGAACAGCTCGGTCCGCTGGCCGGTGGCTTGGGCGGCGGCGCACTGGGTGTTTGAAGGACCGGTCCAGGATCTGATCGACGAGCTCGGCAAGCTGCCGGGTATCGGGCCGAAGAGCGCCCAGCGGATCGCGTTTCACCTGTTGTCCGTTGAGCCGCCGGACATCGATCGCCTCACCGCGGTCCTGGCCAAGGTTCGCAACGGGGTCCGGTTCTGCGCCGTGTGCGGAAACGTCTCCGACGACGAGCGCTGTCGCATCTGCGCGGATCCGCGTCGCGACGGCACGCTGGTCTGCGTCGTCGAAGAGCCCAAGGATGTCCAGGCCGTCGAGCGCACCCGTGAGTTCCGCGGGCGCTACCACGTGCTGGGCGGTGCACTGGACCCACTGTCCGGTGTCGGACCGGACCAGCTGCGCATTCGCGAGCTGCTGAACAGGATCGGCGAACAGGTCGACGGGGTCGACATCACCGAGGTGATCATCGCGACCGACCCCAACACCGAAGGCGAGGCGACGGCCACCTACCTGGTCCGGATGCTGCGCGACATCCCCGGGCTGACCGTGAGCCGGATTGCGTCGGGCCTGCCGATGGGCGGCGACCTGGAATTCGCCGACGAGCTGACCCTGGGCCGGGCACTGACCGGCCGCCGCGCAATGGCCTGAACCTGTTGTCGCACAGGCAGTCACAGGAGTAACTCCGGCACCTGTCTGCGACCATTGCCTCTCGCTTGGAATCGTAGCCACCCGTGATATCACCTGGACGCGGTGATATCGCCCGTGATCACAAAACGAGAAAAGAGTGCCTACCCGCAGAGGGGCGGGTGTGAACGAACTAAGCCCGAAGCCGTTCCCGGCGAAGCAGTTCCACCTCGGGCAGGTCCAGCGGCGGGAGTTCACCGACCACCCGGCCGAGCAGCAGGTCGGCGAGCTCCGGGTTGCGGGCCAGACACGGGCCATGCATGTAGGTCGCGAACACGCTGCCCTGCACCGCGCCGTCGACACCGTCGCCCAGCCGATTGCCGGCGCCCTTCTTCACCGCGCCCAGCGGTGCCGCGGCCTCGCCGAGAACCGTTCCGCCCCGGTGGTTTTCGAAACCAGTGAGCGGCGCGGTCAGCCCGGCCAGCAGCGGCGAGCTGACCAACTCGCCGATCGTCCTGGTGAGCTGCGGGGAGGTCGTCAGGTCGATCAGCCCGACGCCGTCGACCCGCTCACCGGCCGACGTCTCGTACCAGTGACCGAGCACCTGGATCGCCGCGCAGATCGCCAGCACCGGCGCGCCGCGCCCCGCGGCGCGCTGCAGTCCCGGGTAGCGGGTCAGGTGCTTGGTGGCCAGCCGCTGGGCGTAGTCCTCGGCACCGCCGAGCGTGTACAGGTCGAGGCTGTCGGGCACCGGGTCGGCGAGCGTGATCTCGACGATCTCGGCAGCGATGCCCCGCAGCCGCAGTCTTTGCCGCAGCACCGCGGCGTTGCCGCCGTCGCCGTAGGTGCCCATCACGTCGGGCAGTACGAGGCCGATCCGGATCGTCGAGTCAGCCATGCCGTGCCAGTCGACGCTGCAACTGCAGAAACGCGGTGTAGTTGGCAAGCACCTCGACGGGTCCGGGCGGACAGGACGCGATCGCGGCCACGGTGTCGTGGATCAAAGTGTGGTCGACGTCGGCATAGCCCAGTCGCACCGCGAGGTCGGTGCCACGTTCACCGGCCGCGACCACCGCGGTCTCCGCGAGGTGCTCGAAGCGGACGTCCCACAGCCAGGACAGGTCTTCGCCGTCGGGCACCCGACCGTTGACCGCGATTACCAGGCCGGCCGCATCCCGGTTGACCATCGACAGCGCTTCCTGCCAGCCGGCGGGGTTCTTGGCCAACAACATCCGCACGGAGTGCGCGCCGACCTCGATGGTCCGGTACCGCCCAGCGACCTCGTCGACGCCGCCCACCGCGGCCACCGCGGCGGCCGGATCGGCGCCCAGCGCCACAGCCGCGGCCACCGCCTGCGCCGCGTTGCCCCGGTTGACCGCGCCTGGCAGCGCGAGTTGCATCGGTAACGCCAATCCGTCTGGGCCGTACAGCGTCTCGTCGTCGAACCACCACTGAGGGGTGGGCCGCTTGAAATCGGCGCCGGTGGAATACCAGTGGCCGTGCTCGCGCACGATCACCTCGCCGCTACGCGGGCAGCTGACCGAGTCGGCCGCCCAACTGCCGCCGGCGGCGACCCAGACCACCTCCCGGTGGTCGTAGGCGGCCGACGTCATCAGCACGTCGTCACAATTGGCGACTACGACCGTGTGCGGATGCGCAGCCAGTCCGGCTCGCAGCCGACGCTCGATCACGTTGATCTCGCCGACGCGGTCGAGCTGGTCGCGGGACAGGTTCAGCAGGATCAGCACGCCGGGCTCGATTGCGTCGGCGACATGCGGCACGTGCATCTCGTCGACTTCGAGAACGGCCAGCGACGCCGACCGGTCGGCGGCCAGCGCGGCGACCAGCCCGGCATCCATGTTGGCGCCCTCGGCGTTGGTGGCGACACCGCCCAGGGTGCGCAGCGCGGCCGCCGTCATCCGGGTGGTCGTCGACTTGCCGTTGGTGCCGGTGACCACGACCGTGCGTCGACCGGCGCCGAGCTGCCGCAGGATGGACCGGTCCAGCGTCATCGCGACGAGTCCGCCGATCATCGCACCGGCGCCCCGGCCGGTCACTCGAGACGCCCAGCGCGCGCCGGCACCGGCGGCCAGGGCGAGTCGTCCACGGGCGGTGATCACCGGGAGAGTTTAGGTCGATCGCAAACTCGGTGCTTTTCCGAGTGCTGCGGGTCGGCCTGCGGGGGTGGGGTCGATCGCAAGCTCGGTGCTTTTCCGAGTGCTGCGGGTCGGCCCCGTGGACTAACTTCACGACACGAGGCGCAGCGACCCGGCGATGTCGGCTCGGCGTGAAATCCTCGGTTCCATGCGGGACAGTACGGCGACTATGCAGGCGGCGCCCTGGGGGCGACCAGTCACGGAGACGGGCTCGGGCTGGGCCGTCATCGACGTCGAGACCTCCGGCTTCAAGCCCGGCAACGCGCGTGTGATCAGCCTCGCGGTGCTCGCCCTCGACGCCGACGGCCGCGTCGAGCATTCCGTGGTCAGCTTGCTCAACCCGGGTGTGGATCCCGGGCCCACCCACATCCACGGCCTGACCGCCGAGATGCTGGAAGACCAGCCGCAGTTCAGTGAGATCGTCGGCGACGTGGCCGAACTCGTCCGCGGACGGACGCTGGTGGCCCACAACGTCGCTTTCGACTACGGCTTCTTGACCGCGGAGGCCGAGCTGGCCGGCGTCGAGCTGCCGATCGACAGCGTCATGTGCACGGTCGAGCTGGCCCGCCGCCTAGAGCTGGGTACCGACAACCTGCGGCTGGAAACCCTGGCCGCGCACTGGGGAGTCACGCAGCGCCGCGCCCACGATGCGTTCGACGACGCCGTCGTCCTGACCGACGTGCTGGCCGCCTCACTGCGGCGGGCACGCGAGCGGGACGTCTGGCTGCCGGTGCGACCGGTCACCCGACGGCTCTGGCCCAGCGGCAAGGTCACCCACGAGGAGCTGCGGCCGCTGAAGGTGCTGGCCTCCCGGATCGCGTGCCCGTATCGCAACCCCGGACCCTACGTCCGCGGCGGACCTCTGGTGCAAGGCATGCGGGTGGCGCTGTCGTCCGAAGTGCAGCGGACGCACGACGAGCTGGTCGAGCGGATCCTGCACGCCGGCCTGGCCTACGCGGCCGACGTCGACCGCGACACCTCGCTGGTGATCTGCAACGAACATCGCCCCGTGCACGGCAAGGGCTACCTGGCCCACGAGCTCGGGGTGCCGCTGGTGTCGGACTCGAAGTTCATGGACTCCGTCGGCTCGACGGTCGGCGGCACCGGTGCCGCCGAGATTCAGGCGCACGCGGGTGAGCAGTTCGCGCTGTTCTAGAAGTGACCCCCACCAGCATCGCCGCGCCCTGCGTCATGGCCGTTGCGCACAGCGTGATGCGGTTTGATTGAGTTAAAGCAATGAACGCGAATGCAACTGGCGGCCGGTGGCGGGTATGGACCGCCATGGCTGTCGCAGTCCTGGCGGCCGGCGGGTGCTCCCACGGCGACGCGTCGTCGAGGTCGGCCAGCGTCCACGTTCCGGAGAACTTCTGCAGTCTGCTCAGCGCATCCGAGATCAGCCGGGTGATGGGCAGCGCGTTCCCCGCGGCCCAGGGCAGCCAGTCGCCGAGTGAAGCGCAGTGCACCTCGATTCCGACCGCAGGCAACGACGTCAGCTTCAAGCTGTACTGGAACAACGAGTACTGCATCGACGGTAAGCCGGTCGACAAGAAGTGTCTCGATTCGCAAGCCAAGGGCTTCGGCGTCAACAAGCAGAGCGCCGGCAAGGTGCAGAACGTCCCGGCCCTGGGCGATCAAGCGTTCTGCTTTGTGGCCCCGCCCGCGACTGTCGACGTGCTCAAGGGCTGGGTCTACCTGATCGTCGGCGCCGACAGCTGCGTACAGGCCCAGACCTTGGCCGGAATGCTGCTGGCCAAGGTCTTGGCCTGACGGGTCAGATGCGGGCGGCCCGGTTGACCGCCGACACGACGGCACGCAGCGACGCGGTGGTGATCGACGGCGCGATACCGACGCCCCACACCGTCTTACGTTCTTGAGGGCGACCCGCTTCGCCCGGCTGCGCCGCGCTCGCGATCGAGGCCTCGACGTAGGCAACGGCCTGGGCGTCCTCGCCGCCGCTCATCGCGTGCTCGGAGTAGTCCAGCACGGCCACGTCGAAGTTGGTGCTTGCCAGAGCGTCGACGAACGCGGCGAGCGGTCCGTTGCCTGAGCCGGTGATCTCGGTCTCGACGTCGTCGACCTTGACCGTCGCGGCGATCCGGGTGACGCCGTGATCCTCCTCGGAGGCGTCGACGCGTTGCCTGATCCGCTCCAGCGGCCGGATCGGGGCGATGTACTCGTCGTTGAACGCGTCCCATATTTCCTTGGGGGTGACTTCGCCCCCCTCGCCGTCGGTGATTTTCTGGATGGCTTGGGAGAACTCGATCTGCAGGCGCCGCGGCAACGCCAACCCGTGGTCGGCTTTCATGATGTAGGCCACGCCGCCCTTGCCGGACTGCGAGTTGACCCGGATCACCGCCTCGTAGGTGCGTCCGACGTCGCGCGGGTCGATCGGCAGATACGGGACCTGCCATAGCATGTCGTCGACGTCGGTGCCGGCCTCGTCGGCGGCCACCTTCATGCTGTCCAGTCCCTTGTTGATCGCGTCCTGATGGCTGCCGGAGAACGCGGTGTACACCAGATCGCCACCGTAGGGGTGGCGTTCGGGTACCGGCAACTGGTTGCAGTACTCGACCGTCCGGCGGATCTCGTCGATGTTGGAGAAGTCGATCTGCGGGTCGACGCCGCGGGAGAACTGGTTGAGTCCCAGCGTCACCAGGCAGACGTTTCCGGTGCGCTCGCCATTGCCGAACAGGCATCCCTCGATGCGGTCGGCGCCCGCCTGGTAGCCCAATTCGGCTGCGGCGACGGCAGTTCCGCGGTCGTTGTGCGGGTGCAGGCTCAGGATGACCGAGTCGCGACGGGCCAGGTTGCGGCTCATCCACTCGATCGAGTCGGCGTAGACGTTCGGGGTGGCCATCTCGACGGTGGCCGGCAGGTTGAAGATGATCGGGTTCTCCGGCGTGGGCTCGATGATGTCGCCGACCGCGTCGCACACCTGCTTGGCGTATTCGAGTTCGGTGCCGGTGTAGGACTCCGGCGAGTATTCGAAACGCCAGTGTGTCCCAGGGTATTTGGCGGCCTCCTCGACGCACTTGCGAGCGCCGTCGGTGGCGATCGCCTGCACCGCGGCGCGGTCGGCCCGAAACACCACCCGCCGCTGCAGGATGGACGTCGAGTTGTAGAAGTGCACGATCGCGCGGTGGACGCCCTCACATGCCAGGAAGGTCCGCTCGATCAGCTCGGGCCGGCACTGAGTCAGCACCTGAATCGTCACGTCCTCGGGAATCGCTCCCTCGGTGATGATTTCGCGGACGAAGTCGAAGTCGGTCTGGCTGGCCGACGGGAAACCGACCTCGATCTCCTTGTAGCCCATCCGGACCAGCAGGTCGAACATGCGGCGCTTACGGGCCGGGCTCATCGGGTCGATCAGGGCCTGGTTGCCGTCGCGCAGGTCCACCGCGCACCACAGCGGCGCGGTGTCGATGACCTTGTCGGGCCAGGTGCGGTCGGCCAACCGGATCGGCTCGACCTCGTCGGCGAAGGGCCGATACCGGGCGACCGGCATCGACGATCCGCGCTGGGTGTTCCACGCGGGCTGGCCTGGATGGGGTGGGCCCGCGGGCTTGTTGATGGTTCGGCTGGACGTGAATGCGTCGGGGGATTCGATCGACGACTTCGAGAAGCTGGTCACGGTGGTTGCTCCGGGGTTTTGAGAGGGCGCCCGTATTCGGGCTAGACCGGCGCATCGCGACACCCGCGACAGGAAGCCGGTCTGGATCAGGCCCTGTCGCGGCGTCCGAGAAGGAGCACCCGCTGCACGCCGGTTACTCTACCGCGACCGGCGGCTGGACCAAAGCTAGTTCGTCGCCGGGACGATCCGGACCGGGATATCGGTGTTCTCGTCGGTGTGGTAACTCGCGCAGACCCGGTGGTAGCCGTCGGCGATCTGCAGGGCCACCCCGGTGTCGAGGTCGCCGCGCACGCAGAGGATCGGCGAGAGGGGCTTGCCCTTCTTGATCTTCTTCAGGTCACGCTGGACGTGCACGTTGTCCTTGGGGAGCAGCGCGAGCTGCGAGGCACGCAACAGGTCTTTGGCCTTCTTGTGCACCACCGGGGCCCGTTTGAGTGCCGCCACGATCTCGTCGATCCGCCTCGGTGAGGCCAGCAGGGCGAGGTAATCGGCTGCGGCCGGGTAGTCGTGCTCATCAGGCTCGTCTCCCCACAGCACCGCGGGACCATCCGTCATCGCTTGAACCTTTCCTCGCGCCGTCTGAGTTCATCTGCATACCAAATGCCGCTGACCGGCGGGTGCAGGTCACAGTGCCAGTCCACGTATTCTGTCTTCCGACCTATCACTTGCCGGTACTCGAAGACCTGAGAGAGCAACAGTGGCGCTCGTCGTGCAGAAATACGGTGGATCATCGGTGTCCGACGCCGACCGGATCCGCCGGGTCGCTGAACGCATCGTCGAGACCAAGAAGCAGGGCAACGACGTCGTAGTCGTGGTCTCCGCGATGGGGGACACCACCGACAACCTGCTCGATCTGGCCCAACAGGTCTGCCCGGCCCCGCCGGCACGCGAGCTCGACATGCTGCTGACCGCCGGCGAGCGGATCTCCAACGCCCTGGTCGCGATGGCCATCGAGTCGCTGGGCGCGCAGGCGCGCTCGTTCACCGGGTCGCAGGCCGGCGTCATCACCACCGGCGCCCACGGCAAAGCCAAGATCATCGACGTCACGCCGACCCGGTTGCAGGCCGCCCTCGACGAGGGCCGCATCGTGCTGGTGGCCGGATTCCAGGGCGTCAGCCAGGACACCCGCGACGTCACCACGCTGGGCCGCGGCGGCTCGGACACCACCGCGGTCGCCCTGGCTGCGGCACTGCATGCCGACGTCTGCGAGATCTACACCGACGTCGACGGTATCTTCAGCGCCGACCCGCGGATCGTTCCCAACGCCCGCCGACTCGACACGGTCACCTTCGAGGAGATGCTCGAGATGGCCGCCTGCGGAGCGAAAGTGCTCATGCTTCGCTGCGTGGAATACGCCCGCCGCTACAACATCCCGGTGCACGTGCGCTCGTCATACTCGGACAAGCCCGGCACCATCGTCACCGGATCGATCGAGGACATACCCATGGAAGAGCCCATCCTGACCGGCGTCGCCCACGACCGCAGCGAGGCCAAGGTGACCGTCGTCGGCATCCCCGACTATCCGGGCTACGCCGCCAAGGTGTTTCGAGCGGTCGCCGACGCCGACGTGAACATCGACATGGTGTTGCAGAACGTCTCCAAGATCGAGAACGGCAAGACCGACATCACCTTCACCTGCCCCCGCGACAACGGGCCGGCCGCCGTCGAGAAGCTGGACGCGCTGAAAAGCGAAATCGGTTTCAGCCAAGTGCTTTACGACGACCACATCGGCAAGGTGTCGCTGATCGGCGCGGGAATGCGCAGCCATCCGGGAGTCACCGCCACGTTCTGCGAGGCGCTGGCCCAGGTCGGTGTGAACATCGATCTGATCTCCACCTCCGAGATCAGGATCTCGGTGCTGTGCCGCGACACCGAACTGGACAAGGCGGTTGTCGCGTTGCACGAAGCATTCGGCCTCGGCGGTGCCGAGGAGGCCACGGTGTATGCGGGAACAGGACGATAGATATGGGCGCCAATTCGGTGTCAATAGGAGTTGTAGGTGCCACCGGCCAGGTGGGCCAGGTGATGCGCCGGCTGCTGGAGGAGCGTGATTTCCCGGCGACCAGCGTGCGGTTCTTCGCTTCGGCTCGCTCGCAGGGCCGCAAACTGCCGTTCCGAGGTCAGGAAATCGAGGTCGAGGACGCCGAGACGGCCGACCCGAGCGGGCTGGACATCGCGCTGTTCTCCGCGGGCGCAACGATGTCGCGGGTTCAGGCACCGCGGTTCGCCGCAGCCGGCGCGACCGTCATCGACAACTCGTCGGCCTGGCGCAAAGACGACCAGGTGCCGCTGGTGGTCTCCGAGGTCAACTTCGACCGGGATGTACGCGGCGCCGGACGCCTGCCGAAGGGCATCATCGCCAACCCCAATTGCACGACGATGGCCGCGATGCCGGTGCTCAAGGTGCTGCACGACGAGGCCCAGCTTGTCCGCCTGGTGGTGTCGAGCTACCAGGCCGTGTCCGGTACCGGGGTGGCCGGCGTCGCCGAGCTGGCCGAGCAGGCCCGTGCGGTGATCGACGACGCCGAGCAGTTGGTGCAGGACGGTAGCGCGCTGCACTTCCCGGAGCCGAAGGCCTACGTCGCGCCGATCGCGTTCAACGTCGTGCCGCTGGCCGGAAAACTGGTCGACGACGACTCGGGCGAAACCGACGAGGACCAGAAGCTGCGCAACGAGAGCCGCAAAATCCTGGGCATCCCCGAGCTGTTGGTCAGCGGAACCTGTGTGCGGGTGCCGGTGTTCACCGGACACTCGTTGTCGATCAATGCCGAATTCGCTCAACCGCTTTCGCCGCAGCGGGCCCGGGACATCCTGGCCGGCGCGCCGGGGGTCAAGGTGGTCGACGTGCCGACACCGCTGGCCGCCGCCGGTATCGACGAATCGCTGGTCGGCCGGATCCGTCGCGACCCCGGTGCACCGGAGGGTCGTGGCCTGGCGCTGTTCATCTCGGGCGACAACTTACGAAAAGGCGCGGCGCTGAACACTATTCAGATCGCTGAACTGCTCGCTGCCGATCTGTGACGCACGGGTGAGCCTGGCCCGCCGCTCACTTGTCGCCGTCGTAGTACTTACCTGCCCAGGGTTTTCGATAGCGCATGCCGACCCACCGGCTCCGATGCCGCAGCCGGTTCTGCGGCCGCTGAACCCGGGCGAGGTCGTCCGGATCGGCCCGGCCGCCGGCACCGGTACGCCCACCCGCGACTACGGCATCGGCGCCACCGATCTGTGTGTGTTCCTGCAATTCCCGACGCAGGTGGTCCAGGTCTGCGGCGACAGCTTCGCCGGTCAGGGAGTCGGGTTCGGCGGCTACTACTCGCCGATCGCGCTGCGGGTGGACACCTCGTCGGTGGACGACCCGGACGGCGTCAAGTACACCGGGGTGACCGGTGTCGACGAACCGTTGCTGGCCGAGCCCACCCCGGCGGGCGCGTCCCAACTACCGGCCGGCGTCGTCCAGATCAACCGGCAGAACTATGTGCTGATCACCACCGCCGAGAACCTGGTTCCGAGGAGCTCGAGACTGGTGAAAGCTGAAGCGGGGCAAGGGCGTTGGCCGACAGTGACGGGCTCTGCGCGGGACGCCGACTATGCCGGCGGCCGGCAGTCGCAGATCAGCGGCTACTACGACCCGATTCCGACGGCCGAGTCGCCGACCGGCTGGGTGTACATCGTCGCCGATAATTTCGACCGCAGCCAGCCGATGGTGCTCTACCGCGTGACACCGCAGGACTTCGGCGACCGGTCCCGCTGGCAGGGCTGGGCGCCCGGGTCGGACGGCGGTTGGGGCAGACCGCCCGTCGCGCTGTGGGGCGATTCGATCGGTGAAATCAGCATGACGCAGATCGACGGCAGAGCGGTGCTCTCGTACTTCAATTCCAGCACCGGCAACATGGAGATCCGGGTTGCCGACGATCCGACCGCGCTGGCCACGGCGCCGGTCACCACCGTGGTTCAGCACGACGACTGGCCCGAGCCGGCCGAGAGCCTCCCGCCGCCGTACGACAACCGGCTGGCTCAGCCCTATGGCGGGTACATCTCGCCGGGTTCGACGCTGGACGAAGTGCGGGTGTTCGTCAGCCAGTGGCACAACACCGACGGGCGGGAGCGGTCGCCGTATCGGGTGATCCAATTTGCTGTCAATCCGTTCAAGCCCTGGCCGGATGCCGGCTGATACCGCGTGAGCTGCATCTCATAGCAGTTTCATAAGTTGCGCCTAGCGGAGCCTATTTGTTGCCACCGCATCATTCACATATGAGCGAAACACCTGAATCAGTAACGCGGCCGACTGCGGTCGCCACCGAGCCGGCGGTCGTGGCCGACAAACCCTATTGGGTCTACCGCTTCGCGGCGTGGGTCGTGATCGTCGCGGGCATCGTCTTCATCGTCCTGAGTGTCTTCTTCACCGGCTTCAAGGTCGCCCACTTGGGGCATCACAAGTGCCATCACCACGGTTGGCACCACCAGCACCCCGGCGGCCCGGACGGTCCGCGCCACCACGAGCAGGGCGCCGGCTTCCACCACGGCCTCGGCGGTCCCGGACCGTCGCACACGCCGGAATCGATCGCTCCGTCGTTGGCCCCGGCCCACTCCTAGCCCCGACTGTCCCCAGCCCGGCGTCCTCCGTGGACGCCGGGCTCTGCAGTTTTATCGAACCGATCGGTCGGGGTAGCGCTCGCGGACCGCGTTGAGCTGAGGCATTATGCGGGTATGAGCGAGACGCCCGAAGGGTCCACACCGCCACCGCCCCCGGTGTCGGCGCCCATCCTGGCTCCGTCGGCGCAGTCGGAACGGCTCTACCAAGTGGCGGCCTGGGTGGCGATCATCGCCGGAATCACGCTCATCGCCGTGGTCATCCTGAAGTTCGCCTGGGTGCTCGGCTACTAGGGATCCCGGAGCCATCGCCATCGTTTCTTTGCTCCCGACTCGCGCGCATCGCTGGTTGATGGGCGAGGCGCGCCTCGGCATGATCAAGACATGACCCAAGCTCCCGAACCCCCGATCGCGCCGCCGGGTCCACCCGCGGCCGTCCCGGCGGCCGCGCCGCTGCTGCCCCCGGCCAGGCATGCGCGGCTCTATCAAGCCGCGGCCTGGGTGGTGATCGTGGCCGGCACCGTATTCGTGCTGGCGGTCGTCTTCCTCGCCGGCGCCGAGCTGTCCGGCTACGGCCCGCAGAATCAACACCACAATCGCGGGGTGTTCGGGCCGGAGGCGCCGAGCGGGCCGGAAGGCCCACCGTGGGTGGTGTTCCCGGGTGGGCCGTTCCCGCCCGGTTCGGGTCCAGGCGGACCGCCGTGGGTCGGTCCGTGGGGTCCCGGCATGGGACCGGGAGGGCCGGGCGGTCATGGTGGTCATGGCGGCCCCGGCGGGCCCGGCGGCCCGGACCAGCCTCCGCCGCCGACCTACACGCCGTAATGACAGCCGATCGGCGATGATGAGCCGGATTGGATCGGCGGCAACGACATTCGTGGTATCGACGGTGTGCGCCACCATGTCGTGGGACGGCGCAGTCGCGTCCGCGCGACCCTCGGACCCCGGGGTGGTCAGCTACGCGGTCCTGAGTAAGGGTTCGGTGGGCAACATCGTCGGCGGCCCGATGCGGGACGAGTCGCTGTTCGCCCAACCGGTGCAGGCGTTCTCCGTCGACAATCCGGTGTGCAACAACTGGGCCGACATCGGGCTGCCAGAGGTCTACAACGATCCCGATCTGGCTTCCTTCAACGGAGCGAGCACGCAGACGTCGCCGACCGATCAGACGCACTTCGTCAAGCAAGCCGTCGGGGTGTTCGCCACCGGTCCCGCGGCCGGCGCCGCGTTCCATCGCGTGGTCGACCGCACGGCCGGTTGCTCGGGCCAGACCACGGCCATGCACCTCGACAACGGGACCACCCAGGTGTGGACGTTCGACGGCGGCCCGGCCGGCGCGTCCGACGCCGCATGGAGCAAGCAGGAAGCCGGCACCGACCGGCGATGTTTCACCCAGACCCGTCTGCGGGAAAACGTCGTCCTGCAAGCCAAAGTCTGTCAGTCCGGCAACGGGGGTCCGGCAGTGAACGTGCTGGCCGGCGCCATCGAAAACGCGCTCGGCCAGTAGCCGTCGGGCCCGGCGGGAATATGTCGGGGCGGTCTGGGGGATGAGTCTTGTGACTATCGTTGGTTAGCCGCGCGCAACCGGCGGGCTCGATCGCTCGGGACCTGCGGTGTGGGGTCGAAGGGATTCCGGTCATGGCGTTTGCCGTCGCATCGCAGGTCGATCCTGCGCGCCTGAAGGACGAGGAATTCGCCAGCGCCTCGGCGGCCGCCCAGTTCATCGCCGACGTCTGCTTGACGGACGGCCCGGTGGGCCGCGTCGGCTTGGAGATCGAGGCGCACTGTTATGACCCGGCCGACCCATATCGCCGGCCGAGCTGGGACGAGATCACCGGCGTCCTGGAGTCGCTGCCGGCCATGCCGGGCGAAAGCCTCGTCACGGTCGAACCCGGTGGCGCCGTCGAACTCTCCGGCCCGCCCGCACTGGGCGTGACGGCTGCGATCGAGGCGATCGCCGGCGACCAGGCCACGCTGGCCAAGGCGTTCGACGCCGCCGGCTTGGGTCTGGTGCCACTGGGAGCGGACCCGCTGCGGCCGGCCGGACGGGTGAATCCGGGCCCGCGTTATCGGGCGATGGAGGAGTTCTTCATCGCCAGCCACACCGGTGAGGCCGGCGCGGCGATGATGACCTCGACCGCATCCGTTCAGGTCAATCTGGACGCCGGTCCGCAGGCGGGTTGGGCGGACCGGGTCCGGCTGGCTCACGCGCTGGGCCCGGTGATGGTCGCGATATCGGCGAACTCGCCGCTGTTGAACGGGACGTTTTCCGGCTGGCGCTCGACCCGCCAGCGCGTGTGGAGTCAACTGGACTCGGCGCGGTGCGGGCCGGTCCTGACCGCGAGTGTCGACGACCCCGGCACCGACTGGGCGCGCTACGCGCTCAATGCGCCGGTGATGCTGGTGCACACCCCCGAGCCGACGCCGGTCACCCACTATCTGCCCTTCGCCGACTGGGCCGACGGTCGGGAGCTGCTCGGTGGTCGCCGGCCCACCCGTTACGACCTGGAATATCACCTGACCACGCTGTTTCCGCCGGTCCGGCCGCGTCAATGGCTGGAAATCCGCTACCTCGACAGCATGCCGGCCGCCGTCTGGCCCGCGGTGGTGTTCACCATCGTCACCCTGCTCGACGACCCGGTTGCCGCGGACCTGGCTGCCGAGGCGGTCGAACCGGTCGCCACGGCCTGGGATGCCGCCGCCCGGCTCGGCCTGGGCGATCAGCGGATTCAGGCCGCCGCCAACCGGTGCGTGGCCCTCGCCGCCGAACGTGCCCCCGCCGGTCTGGGCGACGGGATGCAGCGCCTGGCCGCCGCCGTGGAGCGGGGCCGCAGCCCGGCCGACGATTTCTCCGACCGGGTGATCGAGAGCGGGGTCGCGGCCGCCGTCACCGCCCTGGCGCTAGGGGAGCAGTGACGTCACGCGAAACGGTGGTCCGCGACTTGCAGCGGGCCCGGTCGAGAACCCTGCGGTTGGTGGATTTCGACGAGACCGAGCTGCGTCGCCAGTACGACCCGCTGATGAGCCCGCTGGTGTGGGACCTGGCGCACATCGGCCAGCAGGAAGAGCTGTGGTTGCTGCGCGGTGGCGACCCGGACCGGCCCGGAATCCTCTCCGGCGCGGTCGAAAGCCTTTACGACGCCTTCGTGCACTCCCGGGCCAGCCGGGTCGACCTGCCGCTGTTGTCTGCGGAACAGGCACGCAGCTACTGCCGCACCGTGCGGGCGGCCTCCCTCGATGCCCTCGACCGGCTGCCGGACGATCCGGACCACAACTTCGTCTACGGGCTGGTGGTCAGCCACGAGAACCAGCACGACGAAACCATGCTGCAGGCGTTGAACCTGCGGGTCGGCCCGGCGCTGCTGCACGATGCAGGTGTACTGCCGCCCGGTCGGGCCGGGCTCGCGGGTACGTCGGTGCTGGTGCCGGGCGGACCGTTCGCCCTCGGTGTCGACGCGGCCGACGAGCCGTTCTCGCTGGACAACGAGCGGCCCGCGCACGTCGTCGACGTGCCGACGTTCCGGATCGGCCGGGTTCCGGTGACCAACGGCGAATGGCGGCAGTTCATCGACGACGGCGGCTACCGGCAACCGCGGTGGTGGTCGGCGCGCGGCTGGGAGCATCGCGCCAGCGCCGGGCTGACCACGCCGCAATTCTGGGACGCCGACGGGCAGACCCGGACCCGGTTCGGGCACGTCGAGGAGATCCCCGCCGAAGAACCCGTCCAGCACGTCAGCTATTTCGAAGCGGAGGCCTACGCGGCGTGGGCCGGTGCGCGGCTGCCCTCCGAACGCGAGTGGGAGAAGGCGTGTGCCTGGGATCCGCAGCACGGAACGCGTCGGCGTTACCCCTGGGGGTCCGCGGAGCCGTCACCGGCACTGGCCAATCTCGGTGGCGATGCGCTGCGCCCGGCGCCGGTCGGCGCCTACCCGGGCGGCTCGTCGGCCTACGGAGTCGAGCAGCTGCTCGGCGACGTCTGGGAGTGGACCAGCTCGGCACTCGAACCGTGGCCCGGCTTCACACCGATGATCTACCAACGCTATTCAGAGCCTTTTTTCGGCGGCGACTACCGGGTGCTGCGCGGCGGATCGTGGGCGGTGGAGGCCAGCATCGTGCGACCCAGCTTCCGTAACTGGGATCACCCGTACCGCCGCCAGATCTTCTCCGGTGTCCGGCTGGCGTGGTCCGTCGACACCGACCCGGGGGGTCGCCCCTGATGTGCCGTCACCTCGGCTGGCTGGGACGCGAAACCTCCGTCTCGTCGCTGGTGCTCGACCCACCGCACGGTCTCCGGGTGCAGTCATATGCCCCGCGCCGGCAGAAGCACGGGTTGATGAACGCCGACGGCTGGGGCGTCGGCTTTTTCGACGGCACCACTCCGCGGCGCTGGCGTAGTGCCGCGCCGCTGTGGGGAGATGTTTCCCTCGTTTCCATCGCACCGGCGCTTCGCAGTCACTGCGTGGTCGCGGCGGTGCGGTCGGCTACCGTGGGTATGCCTATCGAACCCAGTGCGGCCGCCCCGTTCACCGATGGACGATGGCTGTTGTCGCACAACGGAGTCGTCGACCGTGACGTGCTGCCCGTCAGCGCTGCGGCCGAATCTACCTGCGACAGCGCCGTTCTGGCTGCCTTGATCTTCAGTCGCGGCCTCGGTTCATTAGGGCAGACCATCGCCGAAGTAGGTGCCGCCGACCCTGACGCGCGGTTGAACATCATGGCGGCTAACGGTTCTCGATTGCTGGCCACCACGTGGGGTGACACCCTGTCGATCCTGCGCCGCGATGACGGGGTGGTGCTGGCCAGTGAGCCCTATGACGACCAGCCCGGCTGGGAGGACGTTCCCGACCGCCATCTCGTCGAAGTCACCGCCGAACTGGTGACGATGACCGCGTTAAACCAAACGGAGGGATGAATATGACGCTCACCTTGTCCAACCACCTGGCCGCCGACTCGGCCTACGAGGCGCTGTGCCGTGACGTGCGGGCCGGGCTGCAGCGCACACCGAAGTCGTTGCCGCCCAAGTGGTTCTACGACGCGGTGGGTAGCGAACTCTTCGATCAGATCACCCGGCTACCGGAGTACTACCCCACCCGGGCCGAAGCGGAGATCCTCCGGACCCGCGCCTCGGAGATCGCGGCGGCCGCGGGCGCCGACACGCTCGTCGAATTGGGCAGCGGGACTTCGGAGAAGACCAGGGTGCTGCTGGATGCGCTGCGCGACACCGGCGCGCTGCGCCGGTTCGTCCCGTTCGACGTCGACGCGAGCATGTTGTCGATAGCGGCGAAGGCAATCCAGGACGAATATCCGGGTATCGAAATCGCGGCCGTGTGCGGCGATTTCGAAAAGCACCTGGCCAAAATCCCCGGCGGCGGCCGTCGACTGTTCGTGTTCCTCGGCTCGACGATCGGCAACCTGAAGCCCGGCGACCGGGCGGAATTCCTGGCCGGGTTGGCCGCGGCGTTGCAGCCGGGTGACAGCTTGCTGCTGGGCACCGACCTGGTCAAGGACACCCAGCGGCTGGTGGCGGCCTACGACGACGCGGCCGGGGTCACCGCCCAGTTCAACCGCAATGTCCTCGCGGTGGTCAACCGGGAACTCGACGCGGACTTCGACGTCGACGCGTTCCGTCACGTCGCCACCTGGAACGCGGCCGACGAGCGGATGGAGATGTGGCTGCGGTCCGAGCGGGCGCAACGGGTCCGCATCGCGGCACTGAACATGACCGTCGAATTCGATTCCGGCGAGCAGGTTCTCACCGAGGTGTCGTGCAAATTCCGGGCCGATTCGGTCGCCGCCGAGTTGGCGGAGGCGGGCCTGCGGCTGACCGAGTGGTGGACCGACGCCGCCGGCGATTTCGGATTGTCGCTGTCGGTCAAGTGAGCAACGGCCTGGCGCAGGCCTGGCGGTCCGCTCGACCACCGGTCGCCGGGCTACACCTGGACAGCGCGGCCTGTTCCCGGCAGAGCCTCGCCGTGCTGGACGCGGCGGCGCGGCACGCCCGACACGAAGCGGAGGTCGGTGGATACGTCGCCGCGGAGGCAGCCTCGCCGGTGCTTGACGCCGGGCGGGCTGCGGTCGCTGCGCTGACGGGAGCGCCGGACACGCAGGTCGTGTTCACCACCGGGGCGCAGCACGCACTGGACCTGTTGCTGGGCGGCTGGCCGGGTGGGCGGAGGCTGGCCTGCCTGCCCGGAGAATACGGACCGAACCTGGCCTTGATGGCCGCGCATGGCTTCGAGCGTCAGACGCTGCCGACGGACGCCGAGGGTCGGCTCGCGGTGCCGGAGTTGGCGGCCACCTTGGCCGCTGACCCACCTGACCTGGTGCATCTGACGTTGGTCGCCAGCCACCGCGGCGTGGTGCAGCCGCTGTCGGAATTGGCAACGCTGTGTGCGGAATTGGAGCTGCCGCTGATCGTCGACGCGGCTCAGGCGCTCGGACAGGTCGACTGCGCGGTGGGCGTCGACGCGATGTACGCGCCGTCGCGCAAGTGGTTGTCCGGACCGCGCGGGGTCGGCGTGCTGGCGGTGCGGCCTGCACTGATGCAGCGGCTGAAACCCCGTCTGCCGCCGAAGGACTGGATCGGATCGTTGACCAATGCCGACCGCCTCGAGCTGGGTGAGGCCAATATCGCGGCCCGAGTGGGCTTTTCGGTCGCGGTCGGTGAGCATGTAGCGGCCGGGCCGGCCGCCGTGCAGGGGCGGCTCGCTGAGGTTGGCCGGGTGAGCCGGACTGTCCTGGCCGACGTGCCGGGTTGGCGGGTGATCGAAGCGGTCGACGAACCGAGCGCCATCACCACGTTGGCCCCCACCGGCGGTGCGGATCCGGTGAAAATACGCGGATGGCTGATCGCTGAGCGCCAGATCGTGACGACCGCGGTGGCGGTCGAGCGTGCACCGATGGAGCTGGCCGCGCCGGTGCTGCGCATCTCGCCGCACGTCGACGCCGGCGTCGACGATCTCACGACCTTCGCGCACGCTCTCACCGAGGCCACGGCCGCGGTCTGACGCTCAGCGCTTGTGCGCGCTGAGCAGGTAGGCGGGCAGCTCCATCCGGCCCTTCTGGTCGCGGGGGTGCTCGATCATCGGCACGTCCGAATCCGCCGGAGCCGGCGGGATGTTCGCGTGGATCAAGGCCGGCCGGATAGCGTCGATCTGCCAGTGCTTTTCGACCGCGGCCCGTAGCTCGTCCTCGTCGACCTCGTTCGGCTTCTGCTCCCATTCGGCTGGGAATGCGCCCTTGGCGAATACCAGCACGAAGTACCCGGCGCCGTCGGCGGCCGCCCGGTACACCGCCGACAGGTAGTAATCGCGGCCCTCGACCGGCAGCGAGTGGAACAGCGTGCTGTCGACGACGGTGTTGAACCGGCCGTCGTGTCCGCTGAATGCCGTGATGTCGGCCTGCTCGAAGGTCGCGGTGCTCAGCCCGCGCTCCTGTGCGGCACGGGTGGCAGCGGCGACCGCGGTGGGAGTGAGATCGACACCGTGGACGGTGTAACCGTCGGCGGCCAGACTCAGCGACAACTCGGCGTACCCGCAACCGGCGTCGAGTACGTCGCTGCGGAACTCTCCGGCTGCGGCCAACGCGGCCAGCTCCGGCTGTGGCTCGCCGATGTTCCACGGCGGCGGTCCCTCGAAGCCCTCGTCTCGGTCCTGGCGGTATGCGCTGTCCCAGTCCATCACTTCATTTGCCATGTCCTCCAACGTACTCCGGGCCCTACCGCCTACAGATCGGCCCAGCCATGGACCGGCTCGTTGGTGTGCATGTTCCGGCAGTACAGCTTCAGCATTTCGGCCAGCGCCGCGGGTCGGTCGAGTCCGCGTTCCTCCAGTGCCCGGACAGCGGCCACCTGCCAGCTCGCGCCGTTGCGGCCGACGCGGGCGCGGCCCTCGATCACCCCGAGCAGCCGGTCCCGGATGTCGGGCGCGACACCCCAGCTGTCCAGCCCGTCGTAGGCCATCGGCAGCAGCTCGCTACGCACCAACTCCTCGATGCCGACCGTCTCCAATCCCGGCCAGTAGAGCTGGGCTCGCATTCCGTTTCGGGCGGCCTCGGTGAAATTGCGTTGCGCCGCAGCGAAATCCAGCCTGGTCCAGACCTGCCGATCCTCCTCCGACAGCGCCCGCAGCATGCCGTAGTAGAAGGCGGCGTTGGCCAGCATATCGATCACCGTCGGGCCGGCGGGCAGTACGCGGTTCTCCACCCGGAGGTGCGGACGGCCCTCGACCACGTCGTACACCGGCCGGTTCCATCGGTAGACGGTGCCGTTGTGCAGCCGCAACTCCGCCAGGTGCGGGGTGCGACCGGCCTCGAGTTCGGCCACCGGATCTTCGTCGGAGACCTCCGGCAGCAACGACGGAAAGTATCGGACGTTCTCTTCGAACAGATCGAAGATCGACGTTATCCAGCGCTCGCCGAACCACACTCGCGGCCGCACCCCTTGAGTTTTCAGCTCGTCGGGCCGGGTGTCGGTGGACTGCGCGAAAAGTTCGATGCGCGTCTCCGACCAGAGTTGGTGGCCGAAGAAATAGGGCGAATTGGCTCCCAGCGCCAACTGTGGGCCGGCCAGCACCTGCGCAGCGTTCCAATTCGCGGCGAAATCGTCGGGCGACACCTGCACGTGCAATTGCATGCTGGTGCAGGCAGATTCGGGTGCAATCGAGGCAGACTGAAGACTCAGTGGCTCCGGCCCGTCGATGTCGATCTCGAGGTCCTCACCGCGAGCGTTGAAGATCGAGTCGTTGAGTGCCTTGTAGCGCGACGATGCACTCATCCATCCGCTGGCGAGATGTTCCGGCATCAGGGTGGGCAGGATGCCGATCATCACGATGTGGGCGCCGCCGGCACTGGCCTGGTTTTCGGCGGCGTTCAGGCTGGCCCGGACTTCATCCTCGAGCTGGACAGCGGCGTGGCCGGCCAGCGGCCGGGGTGGAACGTTGAATTCGATGTTGTAGGCACCTAATTCGGTCTGGTAGGCGGGGTCGGCAATGGCCGCCAGCACCTCGGAGTTGCTCATCGCCGGCTGGTAGGCGTCGTCGACGAGGTTGCACTCGATCTCCATTCCGGTGAGCGGGTGGTCGACGTCGAAGCTGGACTGCGCGAGCATCCGCGCGAACACGTCGAGGCACTGTTGTACCTTGCGCCGGTACTCCTGCCGGTCGACGGGCGTAAAGGTAGTCCGCTTGACGTCTTCGCCCACGGTGCCGATGCAACCGCTTTACCTCGGGCCTCGCAACAGATCGGCCAAATGAACTGTTGTGACCGCCAATTGCCACGATGTGCCTTCCGCGTTAATTCACGTCGCACGCTATTGACGCTTACGTAGGACGCTTGCAACAATCTCAGCTCACGCTTACGTTATTCACAGGAATAGATCGGGGGGCGCCATGGCCCGCAGCTATCGCCGCATTGCCGCTGCTGCCGTGGGAACGTTGATCGCGTCGCCGGCACTCGCCATGCTGACCGGCACGGTCGCCCACGCCGACGATGTGGCGTCGATCGGACCCATCGACATCGGCGGGTATACCGAGACCCTTGCCTACAACACCGCCAGCGGAGGTTTCGACAACTATCTGGTCGGGTCCTACGACGGCTATCCGTACGACCTCGACGTCTACTTCGACCCCACCGGATCGGGCAACAGTGGCGTGCTGCTGACCATCCCCTTGCTGTTCCAGGGCGGTTTCACCGACGACGGCGGGACGATCACGCCGATTGCGTCGGTGCTCGACCCCGCCGACTTCCTCAGCCCCGACGCCGGCCTGATCGCCCTCGGCGGGACGCCCGACCCGGCCCTGGGGGTGATTTCGCTGGGGCCGTTCGATCTGGGCGGATTCGAAGACACGTTCAGCATCAATTCCGCCACCTATGCCATCGACAATTTTGTCACCGGATCGTTCAATGGACTGCCATTCGACCTCGACTTCGCCTCTGGCGCTCCGGGATCGGACTCCGCGGAGTTCTTACTGACGGTCCCGTTGCTCTTCCAGGCCGGCTTCGAAGACGTAGCTGGGGCGATCACGCCGATCTTCTCGATCGACTACACCGATTTCCTCGCCCCCGACGTCGGCCTGAGCTTCATCAGCGGCCTGTAGACCGACCGTGACGCGCGTAGTCCATGATGGACTGACGCGCGGGAGGAATGCAGTTGGCCGAGTTCGTCGCCTCGATCGACCAGGGCACCACCAGTACTCGATGCATCATCTTCGGTCACGATGGCGACGAGGTGGGCCGGCACCAACTCGAGCACGAGCAGGTCCTGCCGCGCGCGGGGTGGGTCGAGCACAACCCGATCGAGATCTGGGAGCGCACCTCGTCGGTGCTGATGTCGGCGCTCAACGCGACCAACTTGTCGGCTAAAGACCTTGTTGCGCTTGGTATCACAAATCAGCGCGAGACCACTCTGGTGTGGAACCGCCGGACCGGCCGGCCGTACCACAACGCGATCGTCTGGCAGGACACCCGCACCGACCGCATCGCGTCGGCGCTGGACCGCGACGGCCGCGGTGACATCATCCGGCACAAGGCGGGTCTGCCGCCGGCCACCTATTTCTCCGGTGGCAAGTTGCAGTGGATCCTGGACAACGTCGACGGCGTTCGCGCGGCGGCCGACGCCGGCGACGCGATCTTCGGAACCACCGACACCTGGTTGCTGTGGAACCTCACCGGCGGATCGCGGGGCGGCGTGCACGTCACCGACGTCACCAACGCCAGCCGGACCATGTTGATGAACCTCGAGACGTTGGACTGGGATGACGAACTGCTCTCGTTCTTCGACATTCCGCGCTCGATGCTTCCGCGGATCGCGGCGTCCTCACCGCTCGAGCCCTACGGCGTCACATCCGACAACGGCCCGCTGGGCGGCGAGGTGCCGATCGCCGGAATCCTCGGAGACCAGCACGCCGCCATGGTCGGGCAGGTCTGCCTGGAACCCGGGGATGCCAAAAACACCTATGGCACCGGCAATTTCCTGTTGCAGAACACCGGCGAGAAAATCGTCCGGTCGGCCAACGGCCTGGTGACCACGGTGTGCTACCAGTTCGGTGACGCCAAACCTGTTTACGCTCTTGAAGGTTCGATCGCGGTCACCGGATCGGCTGTGCAATGGCTGCGAGATCAGCTCGGCATCATCAGCGGGGCGTCGCAGAGCGAGTCGCTGGCCCGACAAGTCGACGACAACGGCGGAATGTATTTCGTGCCGGCCTTTTCGGGTTTGTTCGCACCCTATTGGCGCTCCGATGCCCGCGGCGCAATCGTGGGGTTGTCGCGCTTCAACACCAACGCGCACCTGGCCCGCGCGACCCTGGAGTCGATCTGCTACCAGAGCCGCGACGTGGTCGACGCGATGCAAGCCGATTCCGGTGTGCGCCTGGGTGTTCTGAAGGTCGACGGCGGGATCACCGCCAACGACCTGTGCATGCAGATTCAGGCCGACGTGCTCGGCGTCGAAGTGGTTCGCCCGGCGATGACCGAGACGACGGCATTGGGCGCCGCCTACGCGGCCGGCTTGGCGGTCGGTTTCTGGTCGGGCCCGGATGACCTTCGGGCCAACTGGCGCGAAGGTAAGCGGTGGGCGCCGGTGTGGAGCGAGCGGGAGCGCACCGCGGGTTACGCCGGCTGGCGAAAAGCCGTGCAGCGCACTCTGGATTGGGTCGAAGTCACCTGACGCGAAGGTGGGGACCGGCGACGCCGGCCCCCACCACTCACTCAGTTGGTCAGTCGTCTTCGCCGAGAATCGTGTAGATCTCGCGACGAGCGTTGTTCACGATGTCGAGAATTCGCTGCTGCTGCTCTTCGTTGGCGGCGTGCGCGGATTGCGCCACGGCGCCGAACAGCTGGCCGACTGCGGACCGCAGGTTGAGGTGGGCCGGGTCGACGCCGTCGGCGATCTCCTCCCACGGTGGCGTGGCGACCTTCTCGGCGGCCTCGCGGCCGGCGTCGGTCAATTCGAAGAGCTTCTTGCTGCCTTCGGATTCCCTGCTGACGATCAGGCCTTCGTCGACCAGCAGTTGCAGGGTCGGGTACACCGAGCCGGGGCTGGGCTTCCACAGATCCTGGCTGCGCTCGGCAACCTCTTGGATGATCTCGTAGCCGTGCATCGACCGCTCGGCGAGCAGTACCAGGATGGCGGCTCGCACGTCACCGCGCCGACCGCGCCGATTGTGACCGCCGCGGCGCCCGCCACGCGGGCCGGGGCCGAAGCCGGGCCCGAAGCCGAAGCCGGGACCGAATCCGCCCGGGCCGAATCCGCGCCCGAAGCCCCGGCCGAAACCCGGCCCGAACGGGCCGTCGTGGCCGGCGTCGTGGCCCCGTACCAAGTCGCGGAATTCGCGGCGGGCCTGCCTGCGCTGCAGATGAACCGCACGGCGGTCCTGCGGTGCGAAGCCGAAGCCGTGCGGTCCACCAGCGAAGGGTCCGCCCAGTTGAGGGTCGTCTGTATCGAAAAATGGGTTGTTCATTGAGTGATCTCGTTTCTGGAAAGGTCGCGCCCGAATGCGCAACCGATACAGTGACGATATATCGGGAAATATCGTTACGCAACATCTTGTTTCTGGCGGCTCGTTTGCCGGAGGGGTCGTCGGGGTAGCACCCAACACATGAGCAAGGACGTTGACGTACAAGATCACCCGGGCGTTGACCCCGAGGCGCGGGCGACCGGCCCCGACCGCGGTAGCCGTCGGCGGCTGTGGCTGAACTGGGCGCTTGCGCTGCTCACCGCCCTCGCGGCGGGCGTCACCATGGCGGTTGCCCTGGGTGCGGTGATGAGTACCGCCGCCTGCAGCGACAAGTCCTGCCCGAATCTCGGTCCCCGCGGGATCAGCTTCGACGTGCTGTACTACGGCGCGCCCGCGGTAGCGGTGGTGACGATCCTGCTCTCGATCTTCACCGCTCGGCGCCGCTGGGGCTTCGTGATCCCGGTAACCGCGCTGGCGTTGCTGATCGCCGACATGGCGATTCTGGCCATCACCGTCGCGCAGTAACCGCGTCAGAACCGCGGGGCGTACCCGGGCTGGAACGACGGCGGCCCCGGGTGCGGCCGTAGACGCCCCAGTTCACGGCGATGGCGCTCGGCGAGCACCGCGGCCAGCGCCAATTGCGGCGGCGTCCCCGGCGGCGGCGGGGGAGCGACCCGGCTGAATACGTCGCCCGCGATCTGGTACGCCATCTGATCGCGTAGCTGCGGATCGAGTTGCATTGCCCGCGAGAGGAATTGGCGCGCCACGTCGGCCTGTTCGGCCCGCAGGCCCGACAGCTGCAACGACGCGGCCCACCACGCCAGCTGCGGCGGCATGACGGGTGGGGGTCCCAGCTTCGGGCCGCGCTCGCTGATCACGATCGTGCCGGCGAAGACGTCACCGATTCGCTTCGCTGTGGGCGAGAGCATGCTGCAGATGACCGCCGGGCTGCCTAACAGCATCCAGATCTCGATGATCGACGCCAACGCGCGAAACAACGCTTGGCGAAAACGCTCGGGGCCACCGTCGTCGGAAACCACCCGCAGACCCATCACCATCTTGCCGAGGGTTCGGCCGCGGGTCGCGGTCTCCAGAACCAGCGGATAGCCGACGAACACCAGCACGGTGAAGATGATGATGATCGCCCCGACCACCGCATCGTCGAAACGGCCGAGGGTGCCTGCCCACAGCAGCAGCGATATCAGGTAGCCGATGACGACCACGGTGATGTCGATCAGGGCGCTGACAGCGCGTACCGGCAACTGAGCGACCCGCACGTCGAGCACCACGGCGTCCCCGGTCACCACCTCCGACATACTGCGCACCTTACCCGGCCACTACCCTCGGTCGAGTGGACGTCGACGCGTTCGTGATCGCGCATCGCGACAGCTGGGACCGCCTCGAGCGGTTGGTCCGCGGCCGCAACCGACTCAGCGGGGCGGAGATCGACGAACTCGTCGAGCTGTATCAACGGGTGTCGACGCACTTGTCCATGCTGCGTTCCGGTTCGTCGGATTCCGCGCTCGTCGGCAGGTTATCGAGCCTGGTCGCTCGGGCCCGGGCCGCGGTCACCGGCGCGCACGCTCCGCTGTCCAGCGAATTCGCCCGGTTCTGGACGGTGTCGTTCCCCGTGGTGGCCTACCGGGCGTGGCGGTGGTGGCTGGGGTCGGCCGTGGTGTTCTTCGCGGTGTCGGCCGTGATCGCGCTGTGGGTGATCGGAAGCCCGGAGGTGCAGTCGACGATCGGAACACCAAGCGAGATCGACGAATTGGTCAATCACGACTTCGCCTCGTACTACAGCGAGCACGCGGCGGCCGCATTCGGGCTGCACGTCTGGGTGAACAACTCCTGGGTGGCGGCCAAGTGCGTCGCGTTCTCCGTTCTGCTCGGTGTTCCGATCCCGTTCGTGCTCTTCGCCAACGCCGCCAATCTCGGTGTGGTGGCGGGGCTGATGCTGCAGGCCGGCAAGGCCGATGTGCTGTTCGGCTTGCTGCTGCCGCACAGCCTGCTGGAGCTGACCGCCGTGTTCCTGGCCGGTGCCGCAGGTATGCGGCTGGGTTGGTCGGTGATCTCACCCGGTGATCGTCCGCGTGGGCAGGTGCTGGCCGAGCAGGGCCGGGCAGTGATCTCGGTGGCCGTGGGATTGGTTGTGGTGCTGTTGGTTTCAGGCGTGATCGAGGCGTTCGTCACGCCGTCGTCGCTGCCGACCTTCGTGCGCATCGGGATCGGGGTACTCGCCGAGGCGGGCTTTCTGGCATACGTGGGGTATTTCGGCCGGCGCGCGGTGCGGGTGGGCGACGCCGGCGACATCGCCAACGCGCCGGACATCGTGCCGACCCGCTAGACCGGCTCGCTACAGCCGACCGGCGGCTTTCATCGCCAGGTAGCGGTCGGCCAGTGCGGGCGCCAGGTCGGTCGGCGCCGCGTCCACGACCTCCACTCCGCTCTGACGCAACCGCGACGCGATCGCGGACCGCTCGCCGCGTGAGCGTTCCGCGGACGCAGCGTCGTAGACCGCGGCCGGATCGGACCTGCCGGCGGCCAACTGGTTGACCCGCGGGTCGGCCACCGCCGCCACGATCACTTGGTGCTTGCTCGACAGCAGGGGCAGCACCGGCAGCAACCCCTCGTCGAGGGCGCTCGCGTTCAGGTCGGTCATCAGCACCACCAGCGCACGGCGCCGGGTACGTCGGATGATCGCGGAAACCATTGCTGTGGCGTCGGATTCGATCAGTGCCGGGGCGATCGGCGCCATCGCCTCGACCACGCGGCCCAGCAGTTCGGTTCGCGAGGCGCCGAAGACGGCCGCCCGGGTGACCCGGTCGTGCGCCAGGAAGTCGACGGTGTCGCCGGCCCGCGAGGCCAGCGCCGCCAGCAGCAGCGCGGCGTCCATCGACCAGTCCAGGCGCGGCCACCCGCTCGGGTCGCCCGCCGTCGGGTCGACACCGACGCGTCCGGCGGCAGTGCGTCCGGTGTCCAGCACGATGACGACGCGCCGGTCGCGCTCCGGCCGCCAGGTGCGGACCACCACGTCAGCCCGGCGGGCCGTCGCCCGCCAGTCGATGGAGCGGACGTCGTCACCGACCACATACTCACGCAGCGAATCGAATTCGGTGCCCTGGCCGCGGGTCAACGTCGGCAACAGCCCGTCCAGCTCGCGTAACCTGGCCAGCCGCGACGGCAGATGCTTGCGAGACAGGAACGGCGGCAGCACCCGAACCTCGCCGGGCACCGGGCGTGACCGCTGCCGGCCGGCGAGCCCGAGTGGGCCGATCGACCGCGCCGTGACCGCGGCCGATTGCTGATCGCCGCGACGGATCGGCCGGAGGCAGGTGTCCAACCGCAGCAGCTGTCCGGCCTCGACGTCGACGGCATGGCTGACCGGCTCGGCCTGGGTGCTGGGCGGCCAGGCGTCGCGGAGTCGACCACGAAACCGCTTGCGGCCGGCGTTGTGGACCAGCAGACCGAGGGTGACCAGCTCGCCGAGCCGGACCGAGCCGTTGGGCAGCCGGGTGTACTGCAGCTGAAGTGGGCTGGCCGCCAGGCCCGCGTCGATGATCACCGCGACCGCGAGCACGCCCAGCAGCACGCTGAATGTTGCTGCTGGCCAGGGGGATACGACGATCGGCAGCACGAACAGCAGGGCGACCAGCCCGGTCCGTCCGGTCAGCACCACTAGCGTGGCACCGGAACCGACGCCAGGATGCCGTCCAGCACACCGTCGGTGCTGGCGCCCTCCAGTTCTGCTTCAGGTCGAAGCATCACCCGGTGCCGCAGCGTCGGCCGGGCCATCGCCTTCACGTCGTCCGGGGTGACGTAGTTGCGCCCGGACAGCCACGCCCAGGACCGCGCCGTGGCCAGCAAGGCCGTGGCACCGCGCGGAGAGACCCCGAGCTGCAGAGCGGGTGAATGCCTTGTGGCGCCGACGATGTCGACGATGTAGCCGAGCACCTCATCGGCGACCAGGACCCGTCGCACCGCATCGCGTCCGGCGGCCAGCTCCGCCGGGCCGGCGACCGGTCGGATCGCCGACAGGTCGCGCGGATCGAAGCCGTGTGCGTGCCGGCCGAGGATGGCGATCTCGGCGTCGCGCGGCGGGAGCGGCACCTCCAGCTTCAGCAAAAACCGGTCGAGCTGCGCCTCCGGCAACTGGTAGGTGCCCTCGTACTCGATCGGGTTCTGCGTCGCCGCAACGATGAACGGGTCGGGCAGTGCCCGGGCCTCACCGTCCACACTGACCTGACGTTCCTCCATGGCCTCCAGCAGGGCGGCCTGCGTCTTGGGCGGGGTCCGGTTGATCTCGTCGGCCAGTAGCAGGTTGGTGAACACCGGGCCGTTGCGGAATGCGAACTCGGCGGTGCGGTTGTCGTAGACCAGCGAACCGGTGATGTCACCCGGCATCAGGTCCGGGGTGAATTGGACCCGCTTGAAATCCAACCGGAGTGCAGCGGCCAGCGATCGCACCAACAGCGTCTTCGCCACGCCCGGAACACCTTCGAGCAGGACGTGCCCCCGGCACAACAGCGCGATCACCAATCCGGTGATCACCGCGTCCTGGCCCACGACGGCCTTGCCGATTTCGCCGCGCAACGCCAGCAGTGCGTGGCGGGCCGACTGGCCTTCCGGTTGAGTCATGAATCTGCGACCTGCCTTTCGATGTCGTCGAGAGCCTCGGTGAGCTGTGTCAAGTCCGCGTCGGTGGTGGGTGGCGGCCCGAACAGGATGTGCCACAGCATCTCCGGGTCGGATCTGGCACGCGAGGCGATCGTGGCCACCACGGCCGGCGGTGGAGCGTCGACGCCGAGCCCGAGGCGCGGCAGCAGGCGCTGCAGTGTCGCGGTGCGCAGCGCCTGCGCGGCCCGGTCGCGGGCCCGCCGCGACCGATACAGCCGGCCACGACCTTCGACCGTCTCCGACGCGCGGACCACGACCGGCAGGTCCTCGGCCACCAACGGCCCGAGTCGCCGACCCTTCCACAGCGCGACGAGCCCCACGGTCAGCCACAGCTGCACGACCATCCACGTCACGGATTCCGGGATCAGGTCGAAGATCTTGCCCTTGGCCGCCGATCCGCCCTCGATGTGTTGCGGGGCGAACCAGACCAGGCGGGACTTCGCTCCGGCCAGGTTCATCGCCAGCGCGGCGTTGCCGGCGCGCAACAGCCCGCGATTGGTGAGGAACTCGCTGCTGCCGACCACCGTCACCGTCCGATCGCCGTCCAGGTAGCGCACCAGTGCGCCGCCGTAGCAACTCGTCACGGTGGTGTGGCCGTCGGCCTGGAAGGTGTTGGACGGGCCGAAGTCGACGGTCCCGGCCTGATTCGCCTCTCGCAGAGCGCAATTCGGCTCACTGTCGGCCGTCGCGGCGCTGGCGTTGCGGATACCGGGCGACACAGCGGCGCGGGTGCGTGAGGTGGGCTCGACCAGAAGTAGGTCCGCTTGGGTGTTGGCGAGCCGCTCGAGCAGCGGCTCGGCGCTGACGCGTTGGGTCTCGCCGAAGAGCAGCAGCGACCCCGGTCGTGCCGCGCGTGCGGCCTCGTCGACCGAGTTGGCGACGACGACCGTGACGCCGTGATCGCGGAGCAGGGCGACCAGCGCATGCGCTCCGTCGCGTTCGGTCGATGCCGGGTCCAGCTGCCCGCCCGGTCGCGGTGCGGTCAGGTAGGTGCTGATCGCGGCCACGGCGGAGACCGCGACCAGGGCGGCCAGTATCCATCCCCACGGTCGTCGGCGTACTGCCTGCGATGCCGGCGCGTTGTTCATCGAACCGGCGTCCACGACTCGGGGATCCGATGTTCTGAACGGTCGAATCGCCCACTGGGGGAACGGAACCGGAGGTGGTCGTCGAGGTCGACGATGAGCTGGTAGCCGGCCTGGGTGCCGGGCCGTTCACCGTAGGTGACGTCGTTGAACGCGGTCGCCGATCGGGACAGTTCGGCGGCCAGTGCTGGTAGTCGATCGGCGGCGTCGACGGCCAGTTCGCTGGCGGTACGCCCCGGTGCGGGATCCAGCGTCCCGTTCTCCTCCAGGCCCCGTGCCACCGCCCGCAGTCGATGGCGAATCGCTGACGTCCAATCCCCTTCGGCTGCAGAGTGTTCCGCAATAGCCCGGTGCTGGGCGGCGCTGAGCTGGCCGGCGTCGAACAGCTGGTAGTCGCCGCCGGCCCGGGTGCGGATGGTTCGGCGTGCGATGCGCACTGCCAGCACGATCAACGCGATCAGGACGGTGAGCAGCACGACGATGGTGAGCCAACCGCCGGGCAGCGACGAGCCTTTCTCGACGATGCGGTATAGCAGCTCGTGGATCCATTCGTCGATGCGCTGCGACACCGATCCTTTGGGATAGATCGGTTTGTCGAGTTCACGCTGGGCCGCCTCATGCGCGGTATCGCGGTCGATCTCGATGGCGGGCATCTGGGGGCGCTGTCCTATACCGGCCGGGTCAGCCAGAGGGCGTCGGTCGAAGCGGTCGCGGCAGGTCCGCGAGCAGCGCCGGTCTGCAGCACGAGATCGAATGCTTCGCCGCGGATCCGGCGATCGGTGTAGAGCAGCACGACGACGCCGGCGCCGAAGGGGGCGGTGATGATCTGGCCGATCGCCGCCCCGATGGCACCCACTGTCGCGGCGGCCAGCACAGAACCGCCGCCCAGCAGGTGGCCGATGAAGGTGAACGGGGCGCCAACGGCGCCGGCGACCAGGCTCACCACCAACCAGGTCAGCAACCGGATCCCGAGAATGCGCCAGAAGCTGTTGCGCACCAAGGCAAAAGAGCGTGTGATCGCGTCGAACACCGGCAGCCGTTCCAACACGATCAGCACCGGCGCGAAGGACAGCGCCACGTAGAGATACAGCACTGCGCCCACCGCCAGCAGGCTCAGGGGAAAGCCGAGCAGCACCGCCGCCGCCATGTTGCCCGCGGCGGCCGTGGCTCCGATGATCACGCCGACACCGCCGGCAAGCAGGATCATTCCGGCCGCCTCGAGGCCGACCAGACCGAGCAGCGCGGGCAACCGCCCGCGAATCCGGGCCCACGCTTCACCGGCACCGATCTGGCCGCCGAACACGGCGCGCCCCACCACGACCGTCAGCATGCCGGTCAGCAGGATGCCGCCCAGCCAGCCGACCAGCGCGCTGAGCCCGGTCGATGCCGACCAGGCTCCGACGTCACCCGCGGTGAGCTGGTCGGCGGGCGCCGTGCTGAGCCGGCTCGCCGCGGCCAGCGGTCCGGCGAATGCCGCCAGCGAGATGAGCTGCGAAATCACCACGACGACGGCGGTCACGCCCAGGGTGGCTCGCGGGTTGGCGCGGATGTACAGGGCGGCGCCGTTGAAGATGTCGCTGAGGCTCAGCGGCCGGAGCGGAATGATGCCCGGTGTCCAGAGTCCGCTCGCCGGCGGCGGTGGCCCTCCGTAGCCGGGCTGCGGCGGGTAGCCGGGCGGCGGGAAGTAACCGGGCTGTGCGGGGTAGCTGGGCTGCCAGCCCTGGACGGGCGGCGGGTAGCCCGGCGCGGTGTAACCGGGCGGCGGCTGACTCGTCGGCGGCCAGGCCATCGGGGGGTAACTCGCGCCGTAGTCGGGCGGCGGATAGGCCGGCGGTGGATACCCAGGTGGCGGATAGGCCGGTGGCTGCTGATAGGCGGGAGGTCCGTAGCCGGCCTGCGGGTATCCGCCGTAGGGGTAGACCGGGTAATCGGGTGGCGGCGCGCTCACCAGGTGCAGCCACCGTCGTGGTCGGCGGTTGAGCGCCGCTCCTCAGCATCGCTGCGCTCAGCATCGTCGTCGGCCTGCCTCACGAGCGCCACTCCTGAGCATCGCTGCGCTCTGCATCGTCGTCGGCGTGCATCACTGGCGCCACTCCTCAGCATCGCTGCGCTCTGCATCGTTGTTGGCCTGCCTCACGAGCGCCACTCCTCAGCATCGCTGCGCTCTGCATCGCTGCGCTCTGCATCGTCGTCGGCGCGCATGGCTCCATACTGTCGAGCACCCGGCCATTTCTCAACGTGCCGCTCCCCGGCGCGTAGCGTCTGCGGCATGGCCGAACTCAAGTCTCGACTGCGGGCGGACCTGACCGACGCGATGAAGGCGAAGGACAAACTGCGCACCGCGACACTCCGGATGCTGTTAGCCGCGATCCAGACCGAGGAGGTGTCCGGTAAGGAAGCCCGCGAGCTGTCCGACGACGAGGTGCTCAAGGTCCTGGCGAAAGAGTCCCGCAAGCGCGGCGAGGCCGCCGAGATCTACACCCAGAACGGCCGCGGCGAACTCGCGGCCAACGAGCACGCCGAAGCTCGGGTGATCGACGAGTATCTGCCGACCCCGCTGACCGATGCGGAGGTGGCCGACGTCGCCGACACCGCGATCGCGCAGTTGGCCGAGGAGTTGGGTGAACGGCCGGGCATGAAGCAGATGGGCCAGGTGATGAAGGCCGCCACCGCGCTGGCCGCGGGCAAGGCGGACGGGGCGCGGTTGTCCAAAGCGGTGAAAGACCGCCTCTGACGCGGTTCGCGCTGCCGAAATCGTTTGCGCTGACCGGTCTCGGGTACCCGAGCCCATATGACACGGTTCGGCTACACCCTCATGACAGAACAGAACGGCCCCAAAGATCTTGTCCAAAACGCGATTTCGGCCGAACACCGGGGATTTGACTTCGAGGTCGCCAGCGACCACTTCTCGCCGTGGCTGACGTCGCAGGGTCACGCCCCCAATGCGTGGGCGGTGCTGGGCGCGGTTGCCCAGATGACCGAGCGCGTCGACCTCTATACCTACGTGACCTGTCCGACCATGCGGTACCACCCGACGGTGGTCGCGCAGCAGGCGGCGACGGTGCAGATTCTGGCCGACGGTCGGTTCACGCTGGGTTTGGGTAGTGGGGAGAACCTCAACGAGCACGTGGTCGGACGTGGCTGGCCTGGCGTAACGCAGCGCCAGGACATGCTGTGCGAGGCCATCGAGATCATCCGCCGCCTGTTCAGCGGCGACCTGATCGATTGGCGCGGCGACTACTACCAGGTCGACTCCGCGCGGCTGTGGGATCTGCCGGACGTGCCCGTCGGCATCGGTGTGGCCGTAGGCGGCAAAAAGGGGATCGAGAAGTTCGGTCTGCTGGCCGAGCACCTCATCGCGGTGGAACCCGACGGTGAGCTCGTCGGCGAGTGGCACGCCGCCCGGCAGGCCAAGGACGTCGCGGACGGCGGACGCGTTGTCGGGCAGATCCCGATCTGCTGGGACCCCGACCGGGATGCGGCGATCGCGCGGGCACACGACCAGTTCCGTTGGTTCGGTGGTGGCTGGACGGTGAACGCCGACCTGCCCACCCCCGCCGGCTTCGCGGGCGCGACGCAGTTCGTCCGTCCCGAAGATGTCGCCGAGAGTATTCCGTGCGGACCCGACCTGGACGCGATCGTCGAGGCCGTCCGTCCTTACTGGGAGGCGGGTTTCACCGACATCGCCCTGCTCCAGGTCGGTGGCGACACCCAGCAGCAGTTCCTCAAGGAGGCCGCCGAGCCGCTGCTGGCCGCCCTGCGGTCCGCGGTATAGGAGTTAACAATGTCAAAACCGTTGCAAGGCCGAAAGATTGCGATTCTGGCCGCTGACGGCGTGGAAAAAGTCGAATTCGAAACGCCTCGTGCGCAACTCGTCGAGAAGGGCGCGGAGGTGGTGTTGCTCTCGCTCAAAGACGGTGACATTCAGGCGCGCAACCACGATCTCGAGCCGGCTGGGACGATCCGTGTCGACCGGCTGGTCTCCGAGGCCTCGGTCGACGAGTACGACGCGCTGGTATTACCCGGGGGCACAGTCAATCCGGACAAGCTGCGGATCGACAATTCGGCTGTCGCGTTCGTGCGCGACTTCGTCAACTCCGGCAAACCCGTCGCGGCCATCTGCCACGGGCCCTGGACCCTGGTCGAAGCGGGTGTCGTCGCGAACCGCACCCTGACCTCGTATCCCAGCATCCGGACCGATTTGCGGAACGCCGGTGCCACGGTGGTCGACGAAGAAGTGGTCGAGGACGGCAATCTGGTGACCAGTCGCTCGCCCGACGACCTGCCCGCATTCTGCGCGCGTCTCATCGGCCAACTCGAGCGAGCTGCGGCGCGCAACTGAGCACGTCGACCGTTCCATGCGGTTTCGGGATTGTTAATTGTGGGCATCAGACACGTCTAGCCGTAAGCAGCACGGCAATCAGCATTCGAAAGGCCGACGTGACTACTGCTTACTTCGCAAAGCCCAGTTCGTTTGACATCGATGGCGTGTATCCGCCACAGCAGGACTCTCAGCTGCTGATTCGCAGCATCGACCATTCTGGTCTGGCGCGGGGCCGCAATGTGCTCGATCTGTGCACCGGCAGCGGTGTCGTGGCGATTGCGGCGGCCGAACTCGGCGCCCGCAGCGTGACCGCGTTCGACATCTGCCCGCGGGCGGTCAGTTGCTCGCAGGGTAATGCGCTGTACGCCGGAGTCGAGATCAATGTGTGCGAAGGATCCTGGTCCGGCGCATTGGATTACGCGCCGTTCGATCTGATTGTCTCCAACCCCCCGTATGTTCCCACCCCACCGGCGGGTGACACCGACGTCATCCCGATCACCGCCGGGCCGGCCCGCGCCTGGGATGCCGGCGTCGACGGCCGGATGGTGCTCGACCCGCTGTGTGAATCAGCGGCCGGCATGCTGGACGCGGGTGGCTCGCTGCTGATGGTGCATTCGGCCCTGGCCGGCGTCGACAAGTCGCTGGACTCGCTGCGGTCGACCGGACTGAGTGCTGAAGTTGTTGCGTCGCAGCACATCCCATTCGGTCCCGTGTTGACAGCACGCGCCGGATGGTTGGAAGTCACCGGTCAGATCACCCGCGGATGCCGGACCGAAGAACTGGTCGTGATCCGCGCGGACAAGCCGTGACCGAGCCGGTTCGGGTGCAGGTGGTGCCTAACGGCCCGGTGCTGATACCCGGGCCGGTGCAGATCGAGATGCCGAGCGGAGAGGTGGTCGAATCCGACCGCTTCATGGTGGCGATCTGCACGTGCCGACGCAGCAAGATGTATCCGATGTGCGACACGAGTCACCGGCGATGTCGGCCGGCTCGTGCCCGCATCACCACCGATGTTGCGGCACAAAAAGATTCAGTCGAGCGGTCGTCGTAGCGAGCTTTCGCCGGCTGTCCACGACGCCATGATCACGTCGGCCAGTCGGTCTTCGACGGCGGCGTGAGCCCGGATGCCGAATACCACATCGCGGTCCAGGGCGGGCTCGTGCTCGACCAACGACCCCACTACGTCGCGGCGTACCACCTGCTCGTGCACCGCGTCTGCCTCGACGTGTTCGCTGTAGAACCCGACGCACTCCGACGGCGCGCCCATCCGCTGCAGCGCATCGACCAGGCGACGTGACCCCGGCGACGAGGTGATCTCCGTCGACGCGAAATGACCGACCGCGGCGCCGCGGAACTCTCGGTGTAAACCGAACAGCGACATCAGATTTACCGCGGCGAGCGCCTCGGCGGGAACATCGTCGAGATAGGCCAGGTAGGTCGCGTCGAGTCCAGCGGCGACCATCAAGTCGGCGAACAATTGTTGGTGTAGCTTCGCGCCCTTCCCACCGCCGAATTCGTCGAATTCGATTGCTACGAACGACGCCTTGGCCTGTCCGCTGAGGCGGGGAATAGCGAACGCGTGTGGATCCCCTTCTTTGAGGTGATACAGCGACCGGTGAACGAAGTACTCACGCATCTGCTGCCAAGATCCGTTGTCGCGCAACCAATATGAGGGGCCTGATCCGTCCGAGGACTCGATCGACAGATCCTCCATCTCGGCCTCGGCGGTGCGATCCGGCTCGATGGCGCCGACGTCGCGTCGCACCTCGGCCAGAAACGCCTGCTCCAGCTGTGAACGCAAGTGCAGCAGACCGGGATCCCACTCCCAGGACGGGTCGACGCCGGCAAAACCGCGATAATGCAGCTCGTAGCACATGTAGAGCGCCAGTTGCAGATCCAGACCGTACGGATCGGAATCGCGGAGCGACGCGTCGATACGGGTCAGCTGGTTGCGCGGGGCGGGCTCGGTGAGGCTGCGCCGGACTGCCATGGACACCGGTCCATGCGCGGCCGGCAGCCTGGGTTCGACAATGGTGGACAACACGGGGGTGTTTACCCGTGCATCGGCCCACCTCAAACGGGCCAGTCGCAGCCGGTCATCTCGACCGACACCTCCCAGAGCCGACGAGCCGTCGCGGAGTCGCGGGCCTTCTCCCGTGGCTTGGTCACCTTGGGCTTCCCCCATTGGCCGAAGCGCGGCGCCAAGTAGGTACCGCTGGGCAGATCGGTGGTGACGGCCTGAAGGGTCGACCGCGCTCCGACCTGGGCACTGTGCGCGGGGAACCCGCGGAAGGTGTGGTCCCGGATCCACGGCACGATGCCGCTGGCGTCCCGCGTGATGTCGGTGTTCGTCGCACCCGGGTCGGTCAGGTAGGTCCGCACGCCGCGCCGGGCCAGCTCGTGGCCGAACAGCATGACCGCCAATTTGGACTCGCCGTAGGCCGACCAGGTGGAGTATTTCCGAGCGTCCCAGTGAAGATCGTCGAGCCGGAGGCGGCTCAAGGCGTAGGACGAGCTCACCACGCAGATGACCCGGTCCTCGATCCGGTCGCCGAGCAGACAGGTCAACGCGAAATGGCCGAGGTGGTTGGTGCCCATGTGGGCTTCGAATCCGTCGGCGGTCCGGGTCAGTGGCAGGCCCAGCACTCCAGCGTTGTTGATCAGCACGTCGACCCCGTCCACCGAATCGGCGAACTTTCGGACGCTGGCCAGATCGGCCAGGTCCAGCTGAGCGACCGTCACATCGCCACTCATCGCGGCGGCGACTCGCTCGGCTTTCGGGATCGTTCGGCAGGCGATGACGACGCGGTGCCCGTCGGCCGCGAGCCGGGACGCGGTGGCGGCGCCGACGCCGCTGTTGCCGCCGGTGATGATGACTCTCACCCGGTGATCATCCCAATCTTTCCCGCGGCGGTGCGGCGGTTTCGAGGCAGTTCCGCCTGCGACCACCCGGCGATAGACTCTGCGGGGCTCGTTGACATCCGAAAGGTGGCGGTCATGAAAATCGTGGTAATTGGCGGAACAGGCGCGCTGGGATCGAAAGTTGTTGCTGCGCTTGACGATGCGGGCCACGAAGCGGTGGCGGCCTCGCCGCGGAGCGGTGTCAATGCCTTCACCGGCGAAGGGCTCGGCGAGGCGCTGGCCGGTGCGAGCGTGGTCGTCGACGTGGCCAACTCCCGGACGTTCGACGCCGATCCGGTGATGGAATTCTTCACCACGTCGACGACGAATCTGCTTGAGGCAGCGCGGAACACGGGTGTCGGACACTATGTCGTCGTGTCGATCGTCGGATGCGACACCATGCCCGAGAGTGGCTATATGCGGGCCAAGGTCGCCCAGGAAAAGCTTGTCGAGCAGTCAGGAGTTCCGTACACGATCGTGCGGGCCACGCAGTTCGTCGAATTCACCGATGCGATCACCGCGTCGTTGACGGTGGGCGACGAGGTGCGGGTGCCGGACGCGCTGATTCAACCGATCGCCACCGCCGACCTGGCCGAGGCGGTGGCCAGGGTTGCGGCCGCCGCACCCAGCGATGCCATCGAGAATGTCGGCGGCCCAGCGAAAATCACGTTCGAGCAGATGGCCCGCGACGTGCTGGCCAAACAGGGCGACACCAAAAAGGTCGTCATCGACCCGCAGGCGACCTATTTCGGGACGCCGCTGTCGACGGACAGTTTGGTGATCCCTTAGCCGCTTTTGGTCAGCTGCGCGCGGACCACGGGGCCCGAGCAGGCATGCGTCCAGACCAAGTGGGCGTCCACCGTGTGGGTGCACGTCTCACCGTCGAGCGAATTCACCGTTCCCGTCCACATGTTGCCCTGCAGATGCAGATCGAATTCGCCCCCCGGCGAGAGAACGTGCGTGCAACCGTTGCCGCAGGACGTGAAGCGCAGCGTCGCCGCCTTCTCAGACGACTCCGAGCCGGCGGAGTCGCCGATCACCGTCGCGGTGTAGCGCCCGACGGGTGCTTCCGCCGCCGCGTGAAATGCCAATCCGACAGCGGCAGCGACAAACGCCGTGCCCGCCGCCAATCCCCGTGCAGCCCCCATTACTTTCCCCCCTAGAACGAACGACTCGCTGGAGACGATAGTGGCACCGGCGTATCTCCGATACAGGGGAATCCCTCGATTCGGAAGCTGAGAAAAACAAGCAAGGCAGCGGGCGGAAAATCGCGCCTACTGCCTTGCTGGTTTGCCTGCGAGTCGGGGTGGCGGGATTCGAACCCACGACCTCTTCGTCCCGAACGAAGCGCGCTACCAAGCTGCGCCACACCCCGATTGAAGCCACGACAGCGTATCGCACCGACCCGGCAGCCTCCTAAAGCAGACCGAGCGTCATCACGCTGAGCGATGTGCGCCACACCGGGGCGTGGAATAAGTCGGTAGTGGGCACAGCTAACTACACTGAGCGCGCACGATGTGCAACGGAAGCAGGTAAATCATGACGGTGTTAGGCGCCGTGGTGTTCGGCGGAATCCTCGCCCTCGGGGTGCTGTGGTTACTGGTCACTGCTCCGGGCAGCGATGTCGACCAGGAGTGGGTCGAGTCGACCTGGCGTGAGCACGCCGAGTTTCGCGCATTGACGCACTCGTCGCCGCAGTAGTCGCGACGCCTCAGCTCACCGAATACGTCGGCTGGGAGCGGCCGTGCTGGTGTTGCGGGTCGCGTCCGCCGGTCGGGGCCGCGATCAACGTCAGCAGGGTGGCCTCGGGCCGGCAGCAGAATCGGACCGGCGCGTATGGCGACGTACCTACCCCCGCCGACACGTGCAAGCGCATGTCAGCGCCCCAGCGGGACGACCCTTTGGCGCGGGAGCGGTCCAGCCCCGAATTGGTCACCAGCGCGCCGTAGAAGGGCAGGCACAACTGCCCGCCGTGGGTGTGGCCGGCCATCACCAACTGGTAACCGTCGGCGGCGAACCGATCCAGCACCCGGGGCTCCGGAGAATGGGTCAGGCCCAGCCGGAGACTGGCCACCGGGCTCGCCATGCCGGCTATCGCGTCGTACCGGTCGCGTTCGATGTGCGGGTCGTCGACGCCGGCCGCCGCGACGTGCACGCCGGCGACATCGAATTCACGGCGATTGTGGGTCAGATCCAGCCAGCCACGCTCGGTGAACGCTGCCCGGAGGTCCTGCCAGGGCAGCGGCTGACCGTGCACCCGATGGCCGGGATTGGTCAGGTAGTTCAGCGGGTTCTTCGGACGCGGACCGAAGTAGTCGTTGCTGCCGAACACGAAGACCCCCGGCACCGACAACAGATCGCCGAGGCTCTGGACCACCGACGGCACCGCCCGGGGGTGCGCCAGGTTGTCACCGGTGTTCACCACCAGATCGGGCTCGAGGCCGGCGAGTTCCCGCAGCCAGGCCTGCTTGCGCCGCTGGCCGGGCCTCATGTGGAGGTCGCTGATGTGCAGCACCCGCAGCGGTGACGAACCCGGGTCCAGCACGGGAATGGTGAGCTCGCGCAGAACGAACGCGTTGCGCTCGATGAGCGATGCATAGCCGATTCCGGCGACAGCCGAGCCGAGCGCGACAGCGCCGGTGCTTTTCAGAGCGGTGAGGGTCCCACGAGGCATGCCGGCCAGCCTACTGCCGGTAACCGAGTGTTCGCGCGTCCCACACCAGCCCGCGGGTTAGGGAGGTGGCGGCGCCAGGATGGGGATGGTAATCGGTGGCAGACCCGGAATCTCGATCACCTGAGAGCCCACCGGCGCGGGCGGGAGGCCATCCGGCGGCGGGGGCGGCGCCGGCGGAATACCGTTGCTGGTCTGGATGGTGATGACGGCGCCCGGAATGGTCTGCCCGTTCGGGGACGTTCCGACTACCTCGCCGTACTTGGCACTGCTGTTGACGGACGCGGGTTGTTCCGAGACCTGGAAGCCCGATTCCTTCAGGCGTGTCTTGGCCGCGTCGACGTCGAGACCTGCGACGCTCGGCACCCGAGATCCCGGGCCGCCCTCGACGTACTCCCGGTCGGTCGGCGGCAGTTTCACCTCACCGAACAGCGTGGCGATCGGCTTCATCGCGGTGAACCAGGTGCGCGCCGGCTCGTTACCGCCGTACAAGTTGCCGTCACCGCAGCGACGCAGCGGCGACGAGCACAGATCCGACGGCGACGTGGAGTCGTCGTAGATGTAGTTGGCCGCCGCGTACTGGTTGGTGAAGCCGACGAAGCCCGACGACCGGTGCGCCTCGGTGGTGCCGGTCTTTCCCGACACCGGCAGGTTCCAGCCGGCCGCTCCGGCGGACCCGGCCGCGGTGCCGCCGCCGAGCGCGTCCTTGCTCATCGCGTTGGCCAGCGTGTTGGCCAGCCCGACGGGCACGACCTGCTCGCACGCCTCGGTGGTGACGGCCACCTGGTTGCCGTTGCGATCGATCAGCTTGTCGATGGGGTTGGGCGGGCACCACATGCCGCCCGAGGACAGCGTCGCCGCGACGTTGGAGAGCTCGAGGGCGTTGAGTTCGAACGGACCCAGCGTGAACGAGCCGATGTTCTGCCGCTTGATGAAGTCGGCCAGGCTCTCGTTGTTCTCCGGGTCGTAGTCGCGGGCGCTACCCGGCTCGGCGTAGGACCTCAGCCCGAGCTTGACCGCCATGTCGACCGTTCGCTGTACACCGACGAGCTGGATCAGCCGGGCGAAGGCGGTGTTCGGCGAGGTGGCCAGCGCGTCGGTCACGTTCATCGAGCCGCGGTAGTTGCCGGCATTGATGACGCACCAGGTTTCCTTGGGGCAGCCCTTGGCGCCGCCGTTGCCCATGCCCTTGGTCTGGAAGCGGCCGGGCACGTCGAGGTTGGTGTTGATGCCCATGCCCATCTGCATGGCGGCGGCGGTGGTGAAGATCTTGAAGATCGAGCCCGCGCCGTCGCCGACGAGAGAGAACGGCTGCGATCGCATGGTCTCGCCGGCTTCGGTGTTCAGGCCGTAGGTGCGGTTGCTGGCCATCGCGACGACCTTGTGCGAATTCTTGCCCGGCCGGATCACGCTCATCACGCTGGCGATGCCGTCGAGGGTCGGGCTGGCGAAGGTGTCGATCGCGTGCTTGACCGGCTCCTGCACTTCGGGATCGAGGTTGGTGCGGATCAGGTAGCCGCCGCGGGCGAGCTGCTCCTTGCTGATCCCGGCCCGAGCCAGGTAGGCCTGCACGTAGTCGCAGTAGAAGGCCCGGTCACCGGCCGCGATACAGCCCCGCGGCAGCTCCTTGGGCTGCGGCAGGATGCCCAACGGCTCGGCCTTGGCGGCACGGATCGCGTCGGCCTCATTGGGGACGTTCTGGATCATGGTGTCGAGCACCAGGTTTCGCCGGGCCAGCGCGCCGTCCGGGTTGGTGTAGGGATTGAGCGCGCTGGTCGACTGGACCATGCCGGCCAGCAGTGCGGCCTGCTGCCAGTTCAGATCCGTGGCGTTGATGCCGAAGTAGGTCTGTGCCGCGTCCTGTACGCCGAATGCGTTGTTGCCGAACGACACCAGGTTCAGGTAGCGGGTCAGGATCTCCGGTTTGGTGAAGGTCTTGTCCAGGGTGAGTGCCATCCGGATCTCACGCAGCTTGCGGGCCGGGGTGGTCTCGATGGCCGCCCGCTTCTCGGCGTCGGTCTGGGCGATCACCAGCAGCTGGTAGTTCTTCACGTACTGCTGCTCGAGCGTCGAACCGCCGCGAGTGTCGGCGTCACCCGAGGCGTAGCCGGCCAGCCCGGTCAGAGTGCCTTTCCAGTCCACGCCGTTGTGCTCGGCGAAGCGCTTGTCCTCGATCGACACGATGGCCAGCTTCATGGTGTTGGCGATCTTGTCGCTGGGCACTTCGAACCTGCGCTGCGAGTAGAGCCACGCGATCGTGTTGCCCTTGGCGTCCACCATCGTGGTCACCGCCGGGACGTCGCCCTCGAGGAGCTGGGCTGATGCGTTGCCGACGACCTCGGACGCGCGGTTGGACACCAGCCCGACTCCACCGGCGACCGGGAACATCAGGGCGGCGAGGATGACGCTGGCGAGCAGGCAACAGCCGGCGAGCTTGGCGATGGTGGCCGCGGTCGCGGGGCGCTCCGACATGGCTACTACACTAGCGGCGCTGCGAAGGACGTCTTCCCGCGCCGTTGTCGGAATTTTTTCCAGCCGACGCGAGGCCTCAGGTTTCTCTCAGTCGCAGCTCAGGCCGCCGTTAGTAGGTTCGCCGCCCGGTTTCTGACGTCTTTTCATGATCGGACTGCACGGTCGTCCCAAAAAAGCGTCTCCAGAATGTTGCGTAATTGGTATCTGACCACGTAGCTTATCCACACAATGAGATACAGGTAACACCGAGCAGCGCAGTGTGGCATAGGTCGCATCGGGAATCTGGATCACGCATTGCACGCCACACCGGGTGGCAATTAGCGAAGGGGAATCGCTGGTGTCAGCTATACGGACCGCACCGCGGAAGACAGCCGCAGTACCGACCAACGCCGTTCTTTACGGTGCGGAGGCGGAGTCGAGAATCACCTGGGTGTCGAAGGCGCTGTGCCGGGCCGCTGATCCTGACGAGCTGTTTGTGCGCGGGGCCGCGCAGCGCAAGGCCGCGGTCATCTGTCGGCACTGCCCGGTGATGCTCGAGTGCGGTGCCGATGCGTTGGACAACCGGGTGGAGTTCGGCGTCTGGGGTGGGATGACCGAGCGTCAGCGTCGTGCGCTGCTCAAGCAGCACCCCGAGGTGGTGTCCTGGGCTGAGTTCTTCAGCACCCAGCGCAAGCACCGCAGCGTCGGCTAGCCAGAACGCTTTTCTCAGGCGGTCGCCGTCATCTGATCGGCGATCGCACGCAGTGCCTCCAAATCGGAGACGTCGAACGGTAGAGACGGAACCCCGACGATCGCGACGTGGGGGTTCGCGCCGGTGAACCGTGACAGCAGTCGGATCTCCCGCTTCGACGTCGACGCCCGGTCGGCGTGAATCTGCAAGACGGCCTTGGTCAACGCGTTGGCGCCGTCGCTCTCGAAGGTTTCGGCCCCGTCGATCGCGCGCTCGACCGGCAGCGAACACAGCAGCGGGTGCGTCCGGTTGAGGATGAGCCCGGCCAGCGGCATCTTCTCTTCCGAGAGCCGGTCCACGAAGAACGAGGCCTCGCGCAGCGCGTCCGGCGCCGCAGCCGACACCACCACGAACTGCGTGCCGCGCCGCTTGAGCAGTGAGTAGGTGCGGTCGGCCTTCTCCCGGAAACCGCCAAAGGTGGCATCCAGTGACTGCACGAAACTGGCCGCGTCGGAGAGCATTTGCGAGCCGAGCACGGTCGACAGCGCCTTCATCGCCAGACCGACCGCGCCGGTGACCAGTCGTCCGATCCCTCGGCCGGGGCCCAGCAGCAACTTCCATAGTCGGCTGTCCATGAAGCTGCCGAGCCGCTTGGGCGCGTCGAGGAAGTCCAGCGCGTTGCGCGACGGCGGAGTGTCCACCACCACCAGATCCCACCGGTCCTCGGCCAGTAGCTGGCCGAGTTTCTCCATCGCCATGTACTCCTGCGTGCCGGCCAAGGAGGTGGCGACCGTTTGGTAGAACTGGTTGTCCAAAATCGCTTGTGCGCGATCAGGTCCCGAGTACTGCACGACCATTTCGTCGAAGGTGCGCCGCATGTCGAGCATCATCGCGAACAGCTCGCCGGTGACCTCCGGAGCGAGCGGCACCCGCTGCGGGGTGTTGCCCAGGTCGCTGATGCCCAGCGCCTGCGCCAGTCGCTTGGCCGGGTCGATGGTCAGCACCACGACGGTGCGGCCGTACTCCGCGGCGCGCAGTGCCATGGCCGCGGCGGTGGTGGTCTTACCGACCCCGCCCGCCCCGCAGCACACCACGACGCGGTTGGTGGTGTCGGACAGAATGCCGGCGATGTCCAGTACCGGCGGTGTGGTGCTCATCGAACTCCTTGCTGGCCAAGCGATTCCGAAAGCTCGTAGAGGCTACCGAGGTCGACGCCGTCGGCGATGGTCGGCAGTTCCAGCCGCGGCACCTTCAGCTCATCGAGCTGCTCGGCGGTCGACGCCCGCGCGGTGATCCGGGTGGCGTGCTGGATGGTCTCGGTCAGCAGGCCGGCGAAATCCTCGTCGCCGAGCTTGATCCCGGCGGCGGCCAGGCCGGCTCGCACCTCTTCGGCGTCGATGTCGCCCTCGGCGGCCTTGGTGAGATCGTCGGACTGTAGATAAGCCGGGATGTTGCGGTTGACGATCACCGACCCGATCGGCAGACCCAGCTCCTGCAACTCGTCGATCGCTTCCCTGGTTTCCTGCATCGGCAGTGCCTCGAGCAGCGTGACGAGGTGGATCGCGGTCTGATCGGAGTGCAGGATTTTGACCACGCCTTCGGCCTGCGAGTACACCGGTCCGCCCTTGGCGAGGTCGGAGACGGCCCGGGTGACGTCCAGGAAGCGGGCGATGCGACCGGTGGGCGGCGCGTCGACGACGATCGCGTCGTAGACCGGGGTCTTGGCGCCCTTCTCCACTCGGATCACGGCTTCCTTGATCTTGCCGGTGAGTAGGACGTCACGCAGGCCCGGCGCGATCGTCGTGGCGAATTCGATCGCGCCCACCCGGCGCATCGCCTTACCGGCGATACCGAGGTTGTAGAACATGTCCAGGTATTCCAGGAACGCTGCCTCGATGTCGATCGCGAGCGCGTTGACTTGACCGCCCCGCTCGGCGCTGGCGATCTTGAGCTCTTTGTAGGGCAGCGGCGGCACGTCGAAGAGTTGCGCAATGCCTTGGCGCCCTTCGACTTCGACGAGCAACACCTTGCGTCCACCCGAGGCGAGGGTCAGTGCCAACGCGGCGGCGACGGTCGATTTGCCGGTCCCGCCCTTGCCGGTCACGAAATGCAGACGAGTCTTCGACAATCGCGATGGCCAGCCGACGTTGCTGCCACCGCTCGATGTGGTCCCCACCCTTGCATGCTAACCACCGGGTCTCCCGGGCCTGCCGATAAGCTCGGGATATGAGCCAACCCACAACCTGGGAATACGCAACAGTCCCCCTGTTGACCCACGCCACCAAGCAGATCCTCGACCAGTGGGGAGCCGACGGGTGGGAGCTGGTGTCCGTGCTTCCCGGTCCCACCGGCGAGCAGCACGTCGCGTATCTCAAACGCCCCAAATGACCGCTGGGTCTGCCAAGGCGCGGCTGGCGGAGCTCGGTATCGAGTTGCCGGTCGTCGTCCAGCCGTTGGGCTCGTACGTTCCCGCAGTCCGCAGCGGCAACCTGGTCTACACCTCCGGTCAGTTGCCGATGCACGACGGCCAGCTGGTGCAGGCAGGCAAGGTCGGCGCCGAGGTCGCACCCGAGAAGAGCAAAGAGCTGGCGCGGATCTGCGCGCTGAACGCCTTGGCGGCGATCGACTCGCTGGTCGGCATCGACTCGGTGACCAGGGTGGTCAAGGTCGTCGGATTCGTCGCTTCCGCTGCCGGTTTCAACGGCCAACCCGGTGTGCTCAACGGCGCATCGGATCTGCTCGCCGAGGTGTTCGGCGAAGCAGGGGTGCATGCCCGCTCGGCGGTCGGCGTCGCGGAACTTCCGCTGGACGCCCCGGTCGAGGTCGAGCTGGTGGTCGAGGTCGGGTAGCGGCTCGTGGCGGGCGCTCCTGAGACGTTGCAGCATCCGGCCTACGGGCAGTTACGCCCGGTGACGACCACCGCGTCGGTGCTGCTGGCGAACAACCCGGGCAAGATGACGCTGGAGGGGACCAACACCTGGGTGCTGCGCGCTCCCGGCAGCGATGAGGTTGTCGTCGTCGACCCCGGACCCGACGACGACGAGCACATCGCGGCCCTCGCCGGGGTGGGGCACATCGCGCTGGTACTGATCAGCCATCGGCACGGCGACCACACCGACGCGATCGACAAGCTGGTGGAGCTGACCGGCGCCCCGGTGCGTTCGGCCGGCAGCGGATTCCTGCGCGGGCTGTCCGCCGAGCTGACCGACGGCGAGGTGATCGCCGCCGCGGGCGTACGGATCACAGTGTGGGCGACACCCGGGCACACCGCCGACTCGTTGTCCTTCGTTCTCGACGACGCGGTGCTCACCGCGGACACCGTGCTCGGGCGCGGAACCACCGTCATCGACAACGAAGACGGGAGCCTGGCCGACTACCTCGCTTCGCTGGAACGGCTCCGCGGGCTCGGCGAGCGCACTGTTCTGCCCGGCCACGGTCCCGACCTGCCCAACATCGGAGCGGTTGCGCAGGAGTACCTCGCGCATCGCGAACAGCGGCTCGACCAGATCCGCTCCGCTCTTCGCACTCTGGGTGACGAGGCGACCACGCGCCAAGTCGTCGAGCACGTCTATGTCGACGTCGACAAGGAACTGTGGGACGTCGCTGAATGGTCGGTGCAGGCCCAATTGGACTACCTGCGGCGATAGCGCCCGCGCTAAGATCGACGCCGCCGCGAGAAACTCCGAGAGACCGTCTCGCTAGCGTCGATCTGGACGCGCGCGCTTACCTCGCTCGGGTGGGATGCTCGCTCGGTTGCGCCCGCGCTTCGCGCGCGCTTACCTCGCTCGGGTGGGATGCTCGCTCGGTTGCGCCCGCGCTTCGCGCGCGCTTATCTCGCTCGGCGCGCCAGCCGCTCGGAGTCCGAGATCAGCACGCTCTTGCCCTCCAGGCGAATCCAGCCGCGGTGGGCGAAGTCGGCCAGCGCCTTGTTCACCGTCTCGCGGGAGGCGCCGACCAGCTGGGCGATCTCTTCCTGAGTCAGGTCGTGCGTCACCCGCATCGCGCCACCCTCTTGAGTGCCGAACCGCTGGGCGAGCTGCAGCAGCTGCTTGGCGACCCGACCGGGCACGTCGGTGAAGATCAGGTCGGCGAGGTTGTTGTTGGTGCGCCGCAGCCGGCGGGCCAGCACTCGCAGCAGTTGCTCGGCGATTTCGGGGCGGTCGGCGATCCAGGCCCGCAACGCGTCGCGGTCCATCGACACCGCACGCACCTCGGTGATCGTCGTCGCGCTCGAGGTCCGCGGCCCGGGGTCGAAGATCGACAGCTCACCGAACATGTCGGACGGACCCATGATGGTCAACAGATTTTCCCTGCCGTCCGGCGAACGGCGGCCGATCTTCACCTTGCCGGTGATGATGATGTACAGCCGATCTCCCGGCTCGCCCTCCGCGAAAACCGTGTGCCCGCGCGGGAAGTCGACGGGTTGCAGCTGCTTGGTCAGCGCAGCGACGGCGCTCGGTTCAACCCCCTGGAAGATTCCGGCCCTCGCCAGGATCTCGTCCACGTTGCCCCTTTAGGTATTCAAATGACAGGTGTCGGCGCGAGTTGTGTGCCCGACTCCTCCTCGGGCCGCCGTTGTGCGGCCCGCATCGTCATCGGACGGGTCTAGCGCCCGGGAGTGTTTCCCGGTCGATCCGAAGTCTAGAGCTACGGCCTCGACTCGACGTGCCAACGCTACACACGATTGGCATGCTGACGCGGCCCAAATTGCCGATTGGCTTGGGAATGCTGATGCCGCCGCTGAGATGAGCCGGGTTGATTGGCGGCCGAAACAATGGCGGCCGCCAGCACGTGGTCCGCGGTCGGGTCGTCGCGGCTGGGCAGATAGGGTGCCCCACCGGTGCCGTGGCCGATCCGGCGGTGTAAACCGTCGAGCGCCTCGGGCATTCCTTCCCGGGCCAATGTGCGCACATCTATAGGCTCGGCCTGCTCGAGAAATTCAGCGACATCAGTTGCGGTCACTGTGTCTTTCTCCAAGCCCGCTTCAAGCCTTTGCAGCCCGAAAGTTGCCAGCATTAGCAACCCCGGGGTGAATGCAACTAGCAACCAGGACACAAGCAGCAAGTAAACACGGCTAAGGTCTCAGCGGGATCACGAATTAGTACGCTGTCGGGGTGACAATGGGTAAACCTTCTCGCGCCGCCGCCAAGGGCGCAAAAGGTCAAACAGGGCCCTCCGCGGCCGTTGCCCGCCGCTTCGCGTCGGAGACTCGGACCGGGTTGGTGCGCCGGGCTCGTCGCATGAATCGCACACTGTCACAAGCTTTTCCCGATGCCCACTGCGAACTGGATTTCACCACGCCGCTGGAGTTGGCGGTGGCCACCATCTTGTTCGCGCAGAGCACGGACAAGCGGGTTAATCTCACCACCCCAGCGCTGTTCGTCCGCTATCGGACCGCGGTGGACTATGCGCAGGCGGACCGAGAAGAGCTCGAGGCGCTCATTCGTCCGACCGGTTTTTTCCACAATAAAGCGACCTCGCTGATCGGACTCGGCCAGGCATTGATGGAACGTTTCGGCGGCGAACTGCCGAGCACCATGGACGAGCTCGTGACGCTGCCCGGCGTCGGCCGCAAGACCGCCAACGTCGTCTTGGGCAACGCGTTCGACGTTCCCGGAATCACCGTCGACACTCACTTCGGACGCCTGGTCCGCCGGTGGGGCTGGACGACCTTGGAGGATCCGGTCAAGGTCGAGCATGCGATCGGCGAACTCATCGAGCGCAAGGAATGGACCCTGCTGAGCCACCGGGTGATCTTTCACGGTCGCCGGGTGTGCCACGCCCGCAAACCGGCATGCGGTGTCTGCGTGCTGGCCAAGGACTGCCCGTCGTTCGGAACCGGACCGACGGAGCCGGAACTCGCCGCCGCGTTGGTGACGGGTCCGGAAACCGAACACCTCCTGGCGATGGCCGGGTTGTAGCACCGCATGCTCACCACCCGAACCGCCCGCTGGACCCTCGCGGTCCTGGTGGTGGTCGCGGCCCTGATCGCCGCGTTGGTGGTGGCGCTGCGCGACGCGTCGCATTCGCCGGCACCGGCATCGATCGGCCCGGCACGCGAACATCGCGACGCCGACACCGCGGCGGCGCTCGCCGGCCCGCGCCGGCGCGCCGATCTGACGCCGTGCCCCCGGCCGAGCGGCCAGCCAGGCCCGGCCACCTTGACTGGTGTGACGGTCGAATGCGCGGCCGACGGCTCGGCCGTCGACGTCGGGCCGGCACTCGCCGGGCATCGCGTGGTGCTCAACCTCTGGGCGTATTGGTGCGGCCCGTGCGCGGCTGAGCTTCCCGCGATGGCGGAATATCAGCGCCGGATGGGCTCGGAGGTGATGGTGGTGACGGTGCATCAGGACGAGAACGAGGCGGCGGCGCTGATGCGGCTGGCCGAGCTCGGAGTCCGGCTGCCGACGCTGCAGGACGGCGGCCGACGGGTGGCCGCGGCGTTGCGGGTGCCCAACGTGATGCCCGCGACGGTCGTGCTGGACTCGGACGGTAGCGTTGCGGAGACGCTGCCCCGCGCTTTCGCGACCGCGGACGAGATCACGGATGCGGTCGGGCGGCTGGACGCACGAAGGGGGCGCCGGTGACCGGAGGCGGCACGCCCCAACGCCTCGATACTGATCGCGGCCATCGGGGTGCAACCGAGCTGTTGACGCCCGAACTGGGCCCGCCGTGGTTGCGGCCCCTGATCGACAATGTCGCTGACATGCCCGACGTGTACAAACGGCGGCTGCCCGCGGATGTCCGGGCCATGGTGACGGCCTCGAAGGCATTGAACGGTACCAAGGGCCGCGAAGCGGCGGTGCTGGTGCTCTTCTCCGGTCCGCCCGTTGCCGAGTCCGCCGGCGCCGCAACCGATTCCCTGCCAGACGATGCTGACTTGCTGCTGATCGTGCGTGCCTCCTCGCTGCGCCACCACGCCGGCCAGGCCGCATTCCCCGGGGGCGCATCCGATCCCGGCGACACCGGGCCGGTGGACACCGCGCTGCGCGAGGCGCGCGAGGAGACCGGCATCGACACCGGCAGACTGCATCCTCTGGTCACGATGGAGCGAACCTTCATCGCGCCGTCGGGTTTTCACGTCGTTCCCGTGCTGGCGTACTCGCCGGATCCGGGTCCGGTCACCGTGGTGGATGAGGCGGAGACGGCAGTCGTGGCCAGGGTTCCGGTCCGGGCCTTCATCAATCCCGCCAACCGGCTGACGGTGTACCGCGGTGCCCTAGGCCGCCGTTTCGCCGGGCCGGCGTTCCTGTTGAACGAGATGCTGGTCTGGGGGTTCACCGGTCAGGTGATTTCTGCAATGTTGGACGTCGCCGGGTGGGCAAAGCCCTGGGACACCAACGATGTTCGCGAATTGGACAAAGCAATGGCACTGGTCGGCGACGGGGAAGATGCCTGATGAGCTCCTCACAGTGGTTGGATATCGCGGTCCTGGCGGTCGCGTTCATCGCGGCGGTTTCGGGCTGGCGGTCGGGCGCGCTCGGCTCGCTGCTGTCGTTCGTCGGCGTGCTGCTCGGCGCGATCGCCGGGGTGCTGCTGGCTCCGCACCTGGTGGCGCATGTCGCCGCGCCGCGGGCCAAGCTGTTCGCGGCGCTGTTCTTGATCCTGGCGCTGGTGGTGGTCGGCGAGGTGGCCGGCGTGGTGTTGGGCCGCGCGGTCCGCGGCGCGATCCAGAGCAACTCGGTGAGATTCTTCGACTCGCTGATCGGGGTGGCGGTCCAGCTGGTGGTGGTGCTGGTGGCGGCGTGGCTGCTCGCGACACCGTTGACGTCGTCGGCGGGCCAGCCCAGTCTGGCTGCTGCAGTGCGAGGTTCGCGGGTACTCGGCGAAGTCAACGACTACGCGCCGGAGTGGCTGAAGACGGTGCCCAAGCGGTTGTCCGCGCTGCTGGACACCTCGGGCCTGCCGCAGGTGCTGGAGCCGTTCAGCCGCACTCCGGTCGTGGCGGTCGCCGCTCCGGACGCGGCGCTGTCCAAGAATCCCGTCGTCAAGAACGCCGAACCAAGTGTGGTGAAGATCCGCGCCATCGCGCCGGCCTGCTCGAAAGTGTTGGAGGGCAGCGGTTTTGTGCTGTCGCCAGACCGCGTGATGACCAACGCACACGTGGTCGCCGGTTCGAACAATGTCACCGTCGAGGCCAGCGGCAATCCCTATGACGCGACGGTGGTGTCCTACGACCCGACCGTGGACATCGCGATCCTGGCGGTGCCGCACCTGCCGGCGGGGCCGCTGGCATTCGCCAACGCACCGGTGACGTCAGGCACCGAGGGCATCGTGATGGGCTACCCCGGTGGCGGTGGATTCATGGCCACGCCGGCCAGGATCCGCGAGCTGATCGAGCTCAACGGCCCCGACATCTACCGTAAAGCGACCATCAATCGCGAGGTCTACACCGTCAGAGCCAATGTGGAGCAAGGCAATTCGGGTGGACCGCTGATCGATCTCGACGGGCAGGTGATCGGCGTCGTGTTCGGCGCGGCGGTCGACGACACCGACACCGGCTTCGTGCTGACGGCCAAAGAGGTGGCGGCTCAGCTCGCCCACATCGGTGACACCGCGTCGGTGCCGACCGGTGAATGCATCAGCTGAGCGGCGAGCGGTACACCCGGTCGATGAACCGCGACAGGTGGCCGTTGACTTCGTCCGGCTTCTCCTCGTGGCTGAAATGTCCTGCGCCGGAGATTGATACGTAACGTCCGTGGGGGGCGTAGCGCTGCGTCCTTTCGACCGGATCGGTCAGGACGTAAGGGTCGTCATCGCCGTGGATGTGCAACATCGGGATGCCGAACGGTCGGCTCATCGAGCGCATGAACCGCCTACCTTCCTCGCGCAGCTGACTGCGGACCGCCCAGCGCTGATACTCCAGTGCGCAGTGTGCGGACGATCGAATCTGGATGGCCTGTCGCAGATGTCCAATTGTCTCGGAGAAGTCTTCGGAAGCAAGCCATTTGGCGCCAGCGCGACTGCGAATCACACGCTCCAGCTCGGCGCCGTGATGGCGGGTCAACGCGCGCTCCGGCCAGACCGGCACCTGGTAGCGAAGCAGCGACGGTAACAACGCCCGGCCCTGGTCGCGACGCGTCAGCGCCGAGCGGCGCAGTGCGGCGGGATGCGGCGAGCTGATCACCGCGATCGCGCGGACCTGCCTCGCGTGCAGTACCGACGTGGCCCAGCAGACCAGGCCGCCGTCGGCGTGGCCGATGAGCGTCGCCGAGGTGTGCCCGAGCGCGCGGATGAGTCCGGCGGTGTCACCGGCCAGCGTCCAGCCGTCGTACCCGCGTGGCGGTTTGTCGCTGCCGCCGTAACCCCGCAGGTCGACCGCCACCACACGAGCGCCGGTCAGGCCGCGCAACTGATGACGCCACGACCACCAGAACGAGCCGAAGCCGTGCAGCATGATTACCAGCGGCAGAGCCGTCGACGGAGGGTCCTGGTCATCCGGCGTCGCCTCGACCACGTGGAACCGGATGCCGTTGGCGTGCACATCGAGATGGCGCCACGGCCCGTCGATACGGGTTACCGACGGATCTGGTGGGGCCATCTACCAACCCGAAGGATCGGTGGTTCCCGGATTGAGCGCCGGCGGCGCGGCGGTCTTGTCATGGCCCGGCGTCAGGGCTGACCGGGTTTCCTTCACGGATTCGATGGTCTGTTGCGGGCCGCGGATGCGCCGCACCTTCAGAAAGCCCAACAGCGCCAGAGCACCGGTGACCACCACCATGATCCCGAACACGATCAAGAACGCGGCCCAGCGCCACAGCCAGTTGTCCAGCAGCTCGGCCAGGAAGAAGAAGAAAAAGAAAGTCGAGTAGAACAGCACCACCAGCGCCGCGATGAAGAAGACGCTGCCGGTCAATCCCTTCTTGACGTCACGGGTGATCTCGGAGCGGGCCAGTTCGACCTCCGCGCGCACCAAGGTGGACATCTGCGCGGTGGCGTCTTTGACCAGCTGGCCGATCGACGGCTCGGCAGACAGGGCGTGCGGGTCCGTCAACGGGATATTGGTCAGCGTGCGTGGGACCCCGTCCTTGTCGTCGCCGTTCTTTCGATCTGACTTGCTCACAGACGGTCCTCTCGAGCTGGGTGTGGCTGCACGCTCCGACGCGGTTCATGTTGCCATGCAGCGCGGCGGCACACGAGGCAAGGCGGTTTGAGCACCGGCGACGGCGGGCATGGAGCAGACTAGACTGGCGCCGCCCCATCGGGTGCGCGTCCAACACGCAGGGGAGACGACTTTGCAGGCCATGGTCATGGGTCGTCGGATACTCCGGGTCGCCGCGGTATCCATCATGGCGAGCGCCCTGGTCATCGGTCAGCAACACGCTTCCGCTGGAGCGGACGACCGGATCCCGTTGGGTGGCGGCGCTGGCATCCTGGTCAACGGGGACGCCCTGTGCACTCTGACCGCGATCGGCACCAACCCCAAAGGCGACCTGATCGGCTTCACCTCCGCGCACTGCGGGGGCCCGGGTGCGGTGGTCGCCGCCGAGGAGGCCAAAGACCGCGGCAACATCGGCGTCATGGTGTCCGGCAACGACGGTCTCGATTATGCGGTGATCCAATTCGACAAAGCGAAAGTGTTGCCGCAGGCCAACTTTGGCGGCTTCGCCATCAACGGTATCGGACCGGATCCGTCGTCCGGTCAGATCGCCTGCAAGCAGGGCCGCACCACCGGCAACTCGTGCGGTGTCACCTGGGGCCCCGGGCAGGAGCCGGGCACGATTCTGATGCAGGTGTGTGGACAGCCGGGCGACTCGGGCGCCCCTGTGACAGTCAACGATCAACTGGTCGGCATGATCCACGGCGCGTTCAGTGACAACCTGCCGGTGTGCGTCACCAAGTACATTCCGCTGCACACGCCGGCGGTGGTGCAGTCGATCAACGCCGACCTGGCCGATCTGCAGGCCAAGAACCGTCCCGGCATGGGGTTCGTGCCGATCCCGGCCTAACGGTCACCGGGCGGGGCAGTTCCTCACTGGGCGGCTCGAATGGCGTCGAACACCCCCGGGTCGAGCAAGGTCGACGTGTCGCCGAGGTCGCGTTTTTCGGCGATATCGCGCAACAGCCGTCGCATGATCTTGCCGCTGCGGGTCTTCGGCAACTCCGGCACCACGTGCAATTCCCGCGGCCGCGCGATCGGCGAGATCACCCGCGCCACCTCCGCGCGCAACTCGTCGATGATCTCGGCGCCGGTCGTCTCGGCATGGTCGGCCTGCAGCACCACGAACGCGCAGATCGCCTGGCCGGTGGTGTCGTCGGTCGCCCCGACGACGGCGGCTTCGGCCACCCCGGAGTGGCCCACCAGCGCCGACTCCACCTCGGCGGTGGAAATCCGATGGCCGGACACATTCATCACGTCGTCGATGCGGCCCAGAATCCAGATCGCACCGTCGGCGTCGTAGCGGGCGCCGTCGCCGGCGAAGTACCAACCCTGCTCGGCGAACTTCGACCAGTACGTCTCGCGGAAGCGGTCGTCGTCACCCCAGATGCCGCGCAGCATCGACGGCCACGGCTGATCGAGCACGAGGTACCCGCTGGCGTGTTCGCCCTCGTCGGACGCCGGCGGATCGAGCTGCTTGCCCTCGTCGTCGACGATCTTCGCGGAGATGCCCGGCAGCGGGGCCATCGCCGACCCCGGCTTGGCGGCTGATACGCCGGGCAGCGGCGAGATCATCGCCGACCCGGTCTCGGTCTGCCACCAGGTGTCGACGATCGGGATGGCGTCGCGGCCGAGGACCCTGCGATACCAGCGCCACGCCTCGGGGTTGATCGGCTCGCCGACCGATCCCAGCAGCCGCAGGCTGGACAGGTCATGGGCGTCGGGTATCTCGCGGCCCCACTTCATGAAGGTCCGGATCATCGTCGGCGCGGTGTAATAGATTGTCACACCGTACTTTTCGATGATCTGGAAATGCCGGTGCTGGTCCGGGGTATCGGGCGTGCCCTCGAAGAGAACCTGGGTGACGCCGTTGGACAGCGGCCCGTAGACGCTGTAGGTGTGGCCGGTCACCCAGCCGATGTCGGCGGTGCACCAGAACACGTCGGACTCGGGCTTGAGATCGAAGATGTGGTGCTGGGTGTACGACGCCTGGGTGAGGTAGCCGCCGCTGGTGTGCACGATCCCCTTGGGCTTACCGGTGGTACCCGAGGTGTACAGCAGGAACAGCGGGTGCTCGGCGTCGAACGCGTCGGCCTGGTGCTCGGGCGGTGCCGCGTCCACGACGTCGTGCCACCACACGTCGCGGCCTTCGGTCCACGGAATGTCGGTGCCGGTGCGCTGGACCACCAGAACGTGCTCGATCGAGTCGGCGTCGGCGACCGCCTGGTCGGCCGCGTCCTTCAGCGACGCCGGCTTGCCGCGCCGGAACTGCCCGTCGGCGGTGATCAAGAGTTTTGCCTTGGCGTCGTCGATCCGGGCGCCCAGCGCGGTGGCGGTGAACCCGGCGAACACGACGCTGTGCAGTACGCCCAGCCGGGCGCAGGCCAGCATCGCGATCACGGCTTCGGGGATCATCGGCAGGTAGATCGCGGCGCGGTCGCCGGCCACCAGGCCGAGATCCGTCAGCGCGTTGGCGGCCTTGCTCACCTCGGCCTGAAGGTCGCTGTAGGTCAGGGTGCGGTCTTCGCCGATCCGCTCACCCTCCCAGTGGATGGCCACCCGGCCGCCGTTACCGGCTTCGACGTGACGGTCGACGCAGTTGTAGGTGACGTTGAGTTGGCCGCCGGTGAACCATTTGGCAAACGGACGCTCCGACCAGTCCAGCACCTCGGAAAACGGTGTGGCCCAAGACAGTCGGTTGGCCTGCTCGGCCCAGAACGCCAGCCTGTCCTCTTCGGCCTGTTGATACAGGTCATCGCGGGCGTTGGCCTGCGCGGCGAACTCGTCTGAGGGTGGATACGAGGTCGGTGTGTGCGTCTCGGTCACGGGCACGAGCGTAGCCGGGGCCCGCTCGGTTTTTGAGTGGCTGGAGGCAATAGCGGCGCGCGGGACTCTGGTAGGCGATTTCCTTTGACGACCTTGAAGCGCGGCGCCGAGCCGTCACAGTCGGTTGGGCGACACTGAGCCTGGAAGTCTATTTTCGGATCGAAGGAGGACGGCGTGCATCGGCTTCGCATTCTTGCTGCGACGACGATGCTGGCTGCCGCCTCGTTGACGGGCTGCGGGGTGGGGGTCGTCCGAACCGATGTGGTGATCGTCAACGCGGGTGAACCGCAGAATCCGCTGATTCCCACCAACACCAACGACAGCAACGGCGGCCGGATCGTCGACCGGCTGTTCGCCGGGCTGATGTCGTATGACGCCAAGGGCGCACCGGCCCTGGAAGTCGCCGAGTCGATCGAGACCGACGACAACGTCAACTACCGGATCAGGCTGAAGCCGGGCTGGACCTTCAGCGACGGCTCACCGGTCACCGCGCACTCTTTTGTCGATGCCTGGAATTACGGTGCACTGGCCGCCAATGCTCAACTGCAGCAGAGCTTTTTTGCTCCGATCGCCGGTTTCGACGAGGTGGCGGCCGCGAAGCCGAGCGCGACAGCGATGTCGGGGCTTCGGGTCGTCAACGACGGCGAGTTCACCGTGCGGCTGAAGAATCCGACCATCGATTTCACTCTGCGGCTTGGCTTTTCGCCGTTTTACCCGCTGCCCGACTCGGCGTGGAAGGATATCGCCGCATTCGGCCAGCATCCGGTCGGCAACGGTCCGTACCGGCTGGCGGACCAACCCGACCTTCCGGCGTGGCAGCACAACGTCAAGCTCGACATGGTCGTCAACCCCAGCTATCACGGCAACCGGACGCCGCAGAACAAAGGTCTGCGGTTCGTCTTCTACGCCAACCTGGACACCGCCTACGCCGACCTGCTGGCGAGCAATCTCGATGTGCTGGACACCATTCCGCCCAGCGTGCTGACGGTGTACCGGCGCGACCTCGGCGACCGCGCGGTGACCGCGCCGGCGGCGGCCAATCAGACCCTGGACACCCCGCTGCGTCTGCCGCATTTCTCCGGCGAAGAGGGCCGTCTGCGCCGCCTGGCACTTGCAGCGGCGGTGAACCGGGATCAGATCTGCCGCAAAATCTTTTCCGGCGCGCGTACACCCGCCCGCGAATTCACCGCCAGCTCGCTGCCGGGCTACGACTCCGGTATCGACGGCACCCGGGCGCTCGACTTCGATCCCGCGCGTGCCCGAAGGCTGTGGGCGCAGGCCGACGCCATCTCGACATGGACTGGTCGATACGCGATCGCCTACAACGCCGACGGATCGCATCAGGAGTGGATCGACGCGGTGGCCAACAGCATCAAGAACACCCTGAAGATCGACGCCGTCGGCGCCCCGCAGCCGACCTTCGCCGCCTTCCGGACGCAGATAACAACCCGCACGATCGGCACCGCGTTCCGGGCCGGCTGGCAGGGTGACTTCCCGTCGATGCTGGAATTCCTTGAGCCGTTGTTCGTCACCCACGCCGGCGCCAACGACGTCGGCTACTCCAACCCGCAGTTCGACGCAGCCGTCGCCGCCGCGGAGGCCGCGCCCGACCTGCCGCAATCGTCGACGTTGGCCAATACCGCGCAGCGGATTCTGTTGCAGGACATGCCAGTTGTGCCGCTGTGGTACACCGTCGCGGTAGCAGGGCGCTCTGCAGCGGTCAGCCACGTGGCGCTGACCTGGAACGGGCTACCCGACTACGAACGCATCGTGAAGACCTGACGTGGGGTGGTACATCGCGCGACGTCTCGCGGCCATGATCCCGGTCTTTCTGGGCGCGACGCTGCTGATCTACGGCATGGTGTTCCTGCTCCCCGGGGATCCGATCGCGGCACTGGGCGGTGACCGGCCGCTGAGTCCGGCGGTGGCCGCCCAATTGCGGGCGCAATATCACCTCGACGACCCGTTCTGGTTGCAGTACCTGCGCTATCTCGGCGGGGTTCTGCACGGCGACCTGGGCCACGCCTATTCCGGTCTGCCGGTCACTTCCGTTCTGGCGCAGGCATTTCCGGTAACTGTCAGGCTGGCGCTGATCGCGCTGGCGGTGGAGGCGTTGTTCGGCATCGGTTTCGGCGTGATTGCGGGATTGCGCCAGGGAGGAGCGTTTGACTCCGGTGTGCTGATCGTCAGCCTGATCATCATCGCGGTCCCGATCTTCGTGCTCGGCTTCGTGGCGCAATTCGTCTTCGGGGTGCGGCTGGGTTTGGCCGCGGTGACGGTGGGCGACCAGCCGACGTTCGCCAGGCTGCTGCTACCCGGAATCGTGCTCGGCGCAGTGTCATTCGCCTACGTGGTGCGGCTGACCCGGTCTGCGGTCGCCGAGAATGCACACGCCGACTATGTGCGAACAGCGACCGCGAAAGGCTTGTCGCGGCCGCGGGTGGTCGCCGTGCACATCCTGCGCAACTCGCTGATCCCGGTGGTGACTTTTCTCGGCGCCGACCTCGGAGCGTTGATGGGCGGAGCGATCGTCACCGAAGGCATCTTCAACATCCACGGTGTCGGCGGCGTGCTCTACCAGGCTGTCACCCGCCAGGAAGCGCCGACCGTGGTGTCGATCGTGACGGTGCTGGTGGTGGTCTACCTCGTCACGAACCTGGCCGTGGACCTGTTGTACGCAGCGCTGGACCCCAGGATCCGCTATGACTGAAACGCAGGCGGGCGTTGGCTTTTGGCGAGACACCTGGCGCACGCTGGGGCGTCGTCCGCAGTTCGTCGTCAGCGCGGTGCTGATCGGGGTGATCGTCCTCGCCGCGGTATGGCCATCGTTGTTCACAGCGGCCGACCCCGACTTCGCCAATCCAGAACTGAGTCTGCTGTCGCCGTCGGCCGCACACTGGTTCGGTACCGACCTGCAGGGCCACGACATATACGCCCGCACCATCTACGGAGCGCGGGCGTCCATCACGGTCGGCCTCGGCGCCACCCTCGTCGTCTTCGTCATCGGAGGAGCGTTGGGTGCGCTGGCCGGCTTTTACGGCGGCTGGCTCGATGCGATCTTGTCGCGCATCGCCGATGTGTTCTTCGCGATCCCGCTGCTGCTGGCAGCCATTGTGCTGATGCAGGTCATGCATCACCGGACGGTGTGGACGGTGATCGCGATCCTCGCGTTGTTCGGCTGGCCGCAGATCGCGCGGATCACCCGCGGCGCCGTTCTGGAAGTCCGCGGCAGCGATTACGTGCTGGCCGCAAAGGCGCTGGGAATGAGCAGGTTCGGCATCCTGCTTCGCCATGTTCTGCCCAATGCGATCGGCCCGGTGATCGCGATGTCCACCATTGCGCTTGGACTGTTCATCGTCACCGAGGCCACGCTGTCCTACCTCGGTGTCGGCCTGCCGCCGTCGGTGGTGTCGTGGGGCGGCGATATCAATGTCGACCAGATTCGTCTGCGTGCCGGATCACCGATCCTGTTCTACCCCGCTGGGGCGCTGGCGATCACGGTGCTGGCCTTCATGATCATGGGCGACGCATTGCGTGCCGCACTGGATCCCGCGTCACGGGCGCGACGTCCGTGAGCGCGCCGACGACGATGCAGAGCGCAGCGATGAGGAGGAGTGGCGCTGATGGCTGAGCCACTTCTGAGTGTCAGCGGACTCGAGGTGCGCTTCGGCGGAGGTGAACCGGTGGTCTGCGGCGTCGATCTCGCGGTTCGCGCCGGGCAGACCGTGGCGATCGTCGGCGAGTCAGGGTCCGGCAAGTCCACCACCGCAGCGGCGATCCTCGGCCTGCTTCCGTCCGGTGGGCGAATCACGGCCGGCCACATCGAGTTCGACGGCATCGACCTCACCGCCGCGAGCCGACGGCAGCTCCAGGCGGTGCGGGGTAGTGGAATCGGGTACGTGCCGCAGGACCCGATGACCAACCTGAACCCGGTGTGGCGGGTCGGGTTTCAGGTACGAGAGGCGCTGCGCGCGAACAATTTCAAGCGCAGCAGTATCGAACTGCTGGCCGACGCCGGTCTGCCCGAGCCGGACGTGCGGGCCCGGCAGTACCCGCACCAGCTGTCCGGCGGGATGTCTCAACGTGCGCTGATCGCGATCGGTTTGGCCGGCGGCCCCCGCCTGCTGATCGCCGACGAGCCGACCTCTGCGCTGGACGTCACCGTGCAACGCCGCGTGCTGGACCACCTGCAGGCGCTGGCCGCTGATCTGGGTACCGCGGTATTGCTGATCACCCACGACCTGGCACTGGCCGCCGAACGAGCCGAACAGCTCATCGTGATGAGCCAAGGCCGGATCGTGGAACATGGAGCGGCACAGGCGATTTTGAGCGAGCCGCAGCACCCCTACGCTCAACGACTGGTGGCAGCGGCTCCGTCATTGCGTCAGCCGCCCGCTCGAAAACCGCCGACCGAATCGCCGGACATCCTCGTCGCGACCGGCCTGACCAAGATCTACCGGTCCTCGCACGGCGCACCGTGGCGCAAGACCGAGGTGCGTGCCGTCGACGACGTGTCGTTCCGGCTGCGTCGCGGAACCACCCTGGCGGTTGCCGGCGAATCCGGATCCGGGAAATCCACCCTGGCCCGCATGGTGCTCCGTCTACTCGAACCCAGCTCGGGCACAGTCACTTTCGACGGGCAACCGACAGCTCCGCTCAGCCGCCAGGACACCCGCGCCTTTCGTCGCAAGATCCAGCCGGTGTTCCAGAATCCCTACGGCAGCCTGGATCCGATGTACTCGGTGTCGCAGATCATCGAGGAGCCGTTGCGAATCCACCGTATCGGTGACCGTCGTCGACGTGAGCGAACCCTCCGCGAGCTCGCCGAACAGGTCGCGCTGTCGCCGTCGCTGCTCGACCGCCGTCCGCGAGAATTGTCCGGAGGTCAGCGCCAGCGGGTGGCGATCGCGCGGGCGCTGGCGCTGCAACCGGACGTCGTGGTCTGCGACGAGGCCGTGTCCGCTCTCGACGTCGTCGTGCAGGCACAGATCCTGGACCTACTTGCCGAGCTGCAAGCCGAATTGGGCCTGAGCTATCTGTTCATCAGTCACGACCTGGCGGTGATCCGACAGATCGCCGATGAGGTGATGGTGATGCGGGCCGGCCGGGTGGTCGAGCACGCGGCCACCGAAGAAGTGTTCAGCCGGCCGCAGCACGACTACACCCGGCAGCTACTGGCCGCGATACCCGCGGCGGGCCCTGGCTACGCTGAGAACTCGTGAGTCCCGATCCGCTTGCTCCGCTGATGGAGCTGCCCGGTGTCGCCGCAGCCAGCGACCAGGCGCGTGAAGCGCTCGGCCGCGCTCATCGGCACCGCGCCAACTTGCGGCGTTGGCCGGTGACCGCCGCCGAGGCCGCGCTGCGGTCGGCGCGGGCGTCGGCGGTGCTCGACGGCGGTGGCCACAAGCTCGATGACCAGATCGACGCGTCAGCGATCGGCGACCCGGTCTTCGCCGGCGCGCTGCGCGTCGCGCAAGCTTTGGACGGCGGCGAGACTAACCTGGTCGGAGTGTGGCAGCGCGCGCCGCTGCAGGCACTGGCCCGGTTGCACATGCTGGCGGCGGCGGACCGGGTCGACGAAAGTCAGCTCGGCAGACCGCGTTCCGAACCCGACGTCGCACCTCGACTGGAACTGCTCGCCCACATCGTGTCGGGGGGTAGCAAGGCGCCTGCCCCGGTGATTGCCGCCGTTGCGCACGGTGAGTTGCTCACCTTGGCTCCATTCGGCACCGCGGACGGCGTGGTGGCGCGCGCAGTGTCGCGGTTGGTCACCATCGCCACCGGTCTCGACCCGCATGGGCTGGGTGTGCCCGAGGTGGGTTGGATGCGCCGCGCTGCCGATTACCGGGAGGCGACGGCTGGTTTCGCGGCCGGCACACCCAAAGGGATGGCTGCCTGGCTGGTGCTGTGTTGCCGCGCGATGCGCACCGGCGCGCAGGAGGCGTTGACGATTGCTGAAACGCTGTCAGAGCAGGGCGGCAGCGGGCACTCGACGCAATAAAGCGGGCGGCGTACCGAAGGGTTTCGGCTCACCGCCCGCTAGCACGGATCTCGGTTACCATGCGTGCACCTGTGGGTTGCGTGGGATGGCCTCGGCGATCTTGCGAAGCTTCCGGTTGCGGTCCCACCCAAAGGGCCGTCGACACCGTCCACTTGTCGCAATTACGCAGGCCCGCAACACTTCTGCCATTATCGCGGCTATGACTCCGCGTGGGTGCCGGGAACCGTGCTCGGTTGCCCCGTTCGGGAGATCGGCCCTTCTCTTCCGAGTCGACCTTGGCCTCACCGGACTTCCGTAGATCCTTTGTACTCCGTGACCTCGGTCACATCAAGGGTCAATTGTCATGAAATCGCCAAAGCGATGCCGAGCCGTGACATCGGAAGTTTGCTGGACGGCGCTAAAACGACAGCCGGCGCAGCAGCGAGTACGTCAGGGCGCCCGCAGCCAGGGCGCTGATCCCGACCGCGGCGGTGGTGGCGACCGCCGCTCCCGACGGGGCGGGGATGCGGTCGCGCAGCGACACCGGGCGGGAAAATTCCAGGACCGGCCAGTCGCGGGCGTTGGCCTCCCGCCGCAGCGCACGGTCGGGATTGACCACGCTCGGATGCCCGACCACCTCGAGCATCGGCATGTCAGTGATCGAGTCGGAGTAGGCGTAGCAGTGCTCCAGCGGGTAACCCTCGCGCGCAGCCAGCTCGCGAATCGCCTGTACCTTGCCTTCTCCGAAGCAGTAGAACCCGATCTCGCCGGTGTACTTTCCGTCCTCGACGACCATCCGGGTGGCCATCGCGTGGGTGGCACCCAACGCGCGCGCGATCGGGGCGACCAGTTCCTCGCCGGATGCCGACACCACCACCACGTCGCGGCCGCACAGTTTGTGGCTGGCGATCAGGTCGGCCGCCTCGGCAAACACCAACGGGGTCACGATGTCGTGCAAGGTTTCGTTGACGATCGTCTTGATCTGCTCGACGTCCCACCCGGTGCACATGTTGGTCAGGTGAATGCGCATCCGGTCCATCTGGTCGTGGTCGGCGCCCGAGAGCAGGAACAGGAATTGGGCGTAACTCGACTTCAGGACGGCGCGCCGGTTGATCAGTCCCTGCGCGAAGAAGGGTTTGCTGAACGCCAGCGTGCTGGACTTGGCGATGATGGTCTTGTCCAAATCGAAAAACGCCGCCGTGCGTGGCGTGGGACCGCTGGGCGTCGGCGATGTTTGCTGGTCAGCGGCCGAGTCGGAGACGGTCACCGATCCAGCATAGGACGGCGCGGCCGCAAATCGGCGTGCTGTCGACAAAAGCACCGGTCAAGCCTGGTCCAGATACGTGTGGTACCAGCGATACGTTTGGTTCAGCTACTTAAAGGTCATACTTATCCGTAGCAAGCAACCCTTGCGCTGCGTAACACTGTCATGTGTATAGTAAGCATCACTCGGCTTAGCCGAGGGTGTATCAGCCCGACCCCCCGGGGCTGATTCACGACGACCCTCGCCTCCTCCCCCCCTGGCGGGGGTCGTCCCTTTTGTCGGGCAATTCTTCGCTAGACACCTTCTGGCAACCTTTTTCACAGCCTTTCAGCTGTCCACATCCTTTCGCTGACGTGACTGGTGCGCTTGGCCCGCCCACGGCACGGTGGGCCGATGCCGAACAACGAGGCGCGCGGGATTCTGGCGGTCCTTACCGACCCCGCTCTCCGCGACGAGCTCGACCGGGTGGCCGCGGCCGTCGGAATACGAGTCGTGCACGCCGCCAGCGCATTACCGGTGAGCCGGAAGGTGTGGTCGGCCGCAGTCGCCGTCGTGCTCGACGAGTCGGCGGCATCGGGCAGTGTGCTGGCCGGTTTGCCGCGGCGCAGCCACGTGATCGTGGCCAGCGGGGACGACCCACCGCCGTCGACGTGGGCGGCCGCCATCGAGGTGGGTGCTCGTCAGGTGCTGAGATTGCCTGTGCAAGAACAAGATCTTGTTCGCGAGCTCGCTGACGCAGCGGAATCGTTTCGCGACACCGGGATTCGTGGCGCGGTGCTGGCAGTGATGGGGGGTTGTGGCGGCGCGGGCGCCTCGCTGTTCGCGGTTGCCCTGGCGCGGACGGCAACCGAGGCGATGCTGGTCGACCTGGATCCATGGGCCGGCGGTATCGACCTACTGGTCGGCGCCGAGACCACAGCCGGTGTGCGCTGGCCGGATCTGGCCCTGCAGGGCGGCAGGCTGACGTGGTCGGCGGTGCGCGAAGCCCTGCCGCGGCACCGCGGCCTGAGCATTCTCTCCGGCACCCGCAGGGGCTACGAAATACACTGTCGCGCAGTGCAAGCCGTGCTCGATGCCGGTCGACGCGGCGGAGTGACGGTAATCTGCGATCTTCCGCGCCGAATGACCGACGCTGTCGAAACTGCCGTGGACACAGCCGATCTTGTCGTACTGGTCAGCCCCTGCGACGTCCGGGCTTGCGCGGCGACCGCGACGCTGGCCCCGGTGCTCGCCGCGATCAACCCCAACATGGGCCTGGTGGTACGGGGCCCGTCGCCGGGCGGCCTGCGGGCCGACGAGGTGGCCGCGATCGCCGACGTACCGTTGCTGGCCGCCATGAAGCCGCATCCCGGTTTGGCCGAGCAACTGGAGCGCGGCGGCCTGGCGGTCGGTAAGCGTTCGCAGTTGGCCGCGGCCGCCCGCCGCGTGCTCGCTGTGCTGCCGAACCATCCGGCCGCCCAGATCGGTGGCCGAGCGGCGTGAGCGGTTCGCTGATCGATCGGGTACGCGAACGCCTGACGGCCGAATCCGCGCCGCTGCGCGCCGGCGTGGTGGCCGACGCGATCAGGGCCGAGTCCGGCGGAGTGCTCGGTGACACCGAACTGCTGAGCAGTCTGCGAATACTGCAGACCGAGCTCACCGGCGCGGGAATCTTGGAACCGTTGCTCTGCGTCGAAGGTGTGACCGACGTATTGGTCACCAGTCCCGACGCTGTCTGGCTGGATGACGGGAAAGGACTGCGGCGCAGCGACATCCGTTTCGCCGACGAAGCCGCGGTGCGACGCCTGGCGCAGCGGCTGGCGCTGGCGGCCGGCCGACGTCTCGACGACGCCCAACCGTGGGTGGACGGCCAGCTGACCGGGATCGGCCCCGGTGACGTTGCCGTTCGACTGCACGCCGTGCTGCCGCCGGTCGCGGCCGCCGGCACCTGCCTGTCGCTGCGGGTCCTGCGACCGGCAACACAGGATCTCCCCGCGTTGATCGCCGCGGGTGCCATCGCGCCCGAGGCCGCGGCGTTGCTCGATCAGATCATCGCGGCGCGGTTGGCGTTCCTGGTGTCCGGCGGGACCGGGGCGGGGAAGACGACCCTCCTTTCGGCGATGCTGAACGCGGTCGCGGACGACGAGCGGATCGTCTGCGTCGAGGACGCCGCCGAGCTGGCACCGCCGCACCCGCATCTGGTACGGCTCGTCGCACGGTGCGCCAACGTCGAAGGCATCGGCGAAATCACTGTGCGCCAACTCGTTCGCCAAGCGCTGCGGATGCGACCGGATCGCATCGTGGTCGGCGAGGTGAGGGGGGCCGAGGTCGTCGATCTGCTCGCTGCGCTGAACACCGGTCACGACGGCGGCGCGGGCACCGTGCATGCGAACAAACCCGCCGAGGTCCCGGCCCGTCTGGAGGCACTGGGTGCTCTCGGCGGCCTGGATTGTGCTGCGCTGCACAGCCAGCTCGCCGCGGCGGTACAGGTGCTGCTGCACGTCGCCCGTGATCATGCCGGGCGACGACGGCTCGACGAGATCGCCATGCTGCGCCGCACCGACCAACGGGTGCAAGCCCTCACTGTGTGGCACGCCGACCGTGGGCTCACCGACGAGATCGTGACTTTCCGTGCACTGCTGGACAATCGGATGCCGAGGTGATCGCATCCGCTGCGCTCGCGCTGGCCGCCGCGGTGCTGGTGCTGCCGTCCTCTTCCCGGCCGCGGCTGACCCGAATCAATCGCGACCACAAGGTCGTGGCGCCGCGAGTGGCCGTATTTGCGGCAGTGTGCACCGGCGCCATGGGTGCTGTAATACTGCCGCCGACAACGCTTGTCGCGGTGGCGGTGGTTGCCGGGACGCTGTCACTGCGCCATCGGCGACGACGGCGACGTGGTCGAGGGGCCGACGAGAGCCGGGCGCTGGAGACGGCGATCGACGTGTTGGTCGGTGAGCTTCGAGTTGGTGCGCATCCGGCGGCCGCCTTCGCCGTGGCGGCCGGTGAGACGGCCGGGCCGGTCGCCGATGCCTGCCGCGCGGTCGCAGCGCGGGCCCGGCTGGGGGCCGACGTTGCCGCGGGTCTGCACGGCGTCGCCGAAACATCTGTGCTGCAGGATTCCTGGGATCGGCTCGCGGTGTGCTGGCAGCTTGCCACCGATCAAGGCCTGGCGATGTCGGTGTTGATGCGCGCAGCCCAATGCGATATCGCTGAGCGACAACGATTCTCGAGCCAAGTCAACTCGGCGATGGCAGGAGCGCGTGCGACCGCCACCATCCTTGCAGGCCTGCCGCTGCTGGCGGTGTTGATGGGCCAGATGATCGGCGCGAATCCCCTGGCGTTCCTGTTCGGCGGTCGGCTCGGTGGATGGCTCTTGATCGTCGGGCTGACGCTGGTCTGTACCGGGCTGCTGTGGGCGGACCGCATCACCGACAGCGCGGGCGCATGATCGACGGGGTTCGGTGCGGATGAATCTTACTGCAGCAATACTTTTGGCCGGAGCGCTACTCAGCGGCGTCGGCCCGTCGATCGTGCGATCGCGTGCTACGGCACCGCGTCGTACCCCACCCGTGCAGTCCGGTAAGAGACGCGGACCGGATCCGTTGGCCGTCGCGTCGAGCCTGGATGTGCTCGCGGTCTGCTTGGCCGCGGGGATGGCGGTGTCGACGGCCGCGGCGGCGTCGGCGCGATCCGCCCCACCGACTCTGGCTCAGATTCTGCGCCGGGCAGCCGACCTGCTCGCACTGGGCGCCGATCCCAACATCGCCTGGTCGGCGCCGCCCGGGCTCGCCACCAGCGAGCTTGACCCTCAGATCGACGCGTTGTTGCGACTGGCCCGGCGGTCCTCGGCCTCGGGTCAGGCGCTGGCCGAGGCGGTATCCGGGCTTGCCGCGCAGTGCCGGCAGGACGCCACGCACGCGGCCGCCGCAACGGCCGAGCGAGCGGGCGTGCTGATCGCCGGACCGCTCGGCTTGTGCTTCCTGCCGGCATTCGTCTGCCTCGGCATCGTCCCCGTCGTCGCGGGTCTGGCGGGAGGATTTCTGGAGTCGGGCTTGCTGTGAATGTCAGATAACGAAAGAAGGAAAGATGCAATCAGTCAACGTGTTTCACGCATGTGCGACTCGCCTGAAGCTGCTGGCGGTGGACGAGGCCGGGATGTCGACGGTCGAATACGCCATCGGCACCATCGCGGCGGCGGCCTTCGCGGCCATTCTCTACTCGGTGGTCACCGGCGACTCGATCGTCTCGGCGCTGACCAACATCATCGCCCGCGCGCTGAACACCAAGGCCTAGCCGACGACACCGGTGCGGCCACTGTGGAGGCGGCATTCGGGGTGGCCACCCTGGTCACGGTGCTCATGCTGTGTCTGGCCGGTCTCACGGCGGTGTCAATGCAGATCCGCTGCATCGACGCGGCACGCGAGGCGGCCCGGTTGGCGGCTCGGGGGGATGAGCGCTCGGCGATCGGCGCCGCTCGCGGAGTCGCACCCGCGGGCGCGGCCGTGGATGTGCATCGCGATGGGGACTACATCGTCGCCAAGGTCACAGCGCGATCGAATCTGCTTCTGGCGCTGCATATCACCGCGAGTGCGGCTGCGGCGGTCGAGCCTGGGTGACGAGCGGGGCGCGGTCACCGTCGTCGCGGCGGCGATGGTCGTCGTCTTGTTGGTCGTCACCGCAGGAGGCGCCTACCTGGGCGCCGCCGTGGTCGCGCGGCACCGGGCGCAGGCCGCCGCCGACCTGGCCGCGCTGGCCGCCGCCGCCCAGCTGCCCGGTGGAGCTGAGTCGGCGTGTGGACGGGGCAGTGCGCTGGCCCGCACCATGGACGCCGACGTCGCTGACTGCGTTGTCGACGAGCTCGATGTCGTGATCACTGTCGAGGTGAGGGTCGCGGGCGGTCGCTGGGGCAATGCGCGAGCTGCCGCTCGCGCCGGTCCGGTCTGATCCGCCCGGCGCGATGAGTTCTGCCTCCGGGTGCAGTCTGATCGGCATGGGCACACTCACCTATGGCTTCAACGTCTCGGTGGACGGGTACATCGCCGACGCACACGGCAGCATCGACTGGTCAGAGCCGAGCGAGGAACTGCACCAGTACTGGAACGACTTCGAACGAGAGACGGCCCTGTCGATCTACGGACGACGGCTCTACGAACTGATGTCCGCGTACTGGCCGACCGCCGACGAGACCCCGGACGCCACCCCGCTGATCGTCGACTTTGCGCACATCTGGCGCGACATGCCCAAAGTCGTGTTCTCGCGCACCCTGGAGTCCGTCGACTGGAACTCCCGCCTGGAACGCGGCGACCCGGTCGAGGTGGTCACGAGGCTGAAAGCCGAAACCGACGGCTCGCTGGAGGTGGCCGGCGCGACGCTGGCCGCACCGATCGTGCGGGCCGGACTGGTAGATGAGTACCGAATCGTGGTCACGCCCACGATCGTGGGCGGCGGCACACCGTTCTTCCCGACCCTGCCGTCGTGGATCTCGCTCCGCTTGGTGGAGAACCGCACCTTCCCGGGCGGCACAGTCCTGCTGCGCTACGCGGCGAAACACGACTGACCGTCTTCCGGTCAGTCCGGCAGCCCCGCCTCGGCGAGTTCGGCGTCGGTCGGCAGCCGCACCGAGACCAGACCGGCAAAGGCGTCCTGGTCGAGCTCCACCCGGTTGACCGTGACGTGGATCGGCGCCCAGCCGCCGTCGTGAGCCGGCAAGCGCAGCACCGCAGATGCCGCACCGTCGGCGAACTCGGTGCGCATCGCGGCTCTCTTCGCCTCGTCGTCGGGATGTATCCGCGGGCTGTCGGCGGCGATGCGGCGCCAGTCGTAGAACGGGCACGGGGCGTCGAGCCACTTCAGCAGCGTCCAGCTGTGCGGGTCGAATAATGCGCGATGCACCCCGGGCTCAGCCAGCCCCCGCAGGATCTGCTCGGCAAGCCGGTCTGACGGCGTCGGCCGGTCGGCCGGTTCGGCGCGCCAGTTCAAGCCGCGCGCGACCATGTGCTCGCGGCCGTCCCCGCCCTCTTCGACCCCGTTGCGCACCACGAAGCTCACCCGAATGGCGTTGCCCTGCCAGTCCCGGCCGTCCCAGGTGTCGCACATCGTGTGACCGGGTTCGAACCGGACTGCCGCCGCAAGTGCCCGTCCTTCGTTGGGCTTGAGCTCACCCGATGGCCAGCACTCCGCGAACGCCCGCTCCTCGGGGCCGTCCATCTCGACCTGCCGGCCCATGTTGGCCAGCGACTCGGCGGTATCGGTGGCAACGCCGAGGGTCGCGTCCCACTTCAGCGGACCCGGAATGGGCCGCTCGGGAGGCTCCTGTTCGGGCGGGCCGCTCCAGACATGCACGCCGTGGACACGGCCGTCAGACATCAACACCGGTTCGGTCCGGATCACCCGGGCTTTCTTCGGCGTGATGCTGACCAGACCCTTGCTGGTTTGGACCGACTCCGCGATCGCGGACTGGATGGCCGCGCGGCCGGCGGTGCGCTTCAAAAACGCGGCAATGGGAACCAGGTCCTGCAGTTGACGGCCCACGGCCACCACGGCCGGTTCGGTGCCCAACGTCTCCACCAGCAGCCAGTCGTCGGTCATAACTCACGAGCTTAGCCGCGAAAATGCGATTCCCGTTGCGTCACACTCGAATCCGGGTACCGATCACTGTGATCAACCTGTGCGTAGCCTGATGCGCGGGTGCTGAACTTGCACAGGTCGAAGGCCGACGGTATTTTCTGCTGCGCCCATCGCAGGCTGTTTCGATGTTCTGCGGCGCGGACGCACGTTTCTTCAGCAGTGCGGAAAGCGTTTTCACCGTCGCCGCTGCGAAGGAATGGTCATAAGGACGTCGGCCGTTCGAGGGGTGGGTCGTCATCCCGATGACTGGCCGCCAGTCGCAAGCGCGTCGAGTACCAGTCGCAACACTCGCACCGCTCCCGCCTTGTCCAACGGATCGTTGCCATTGCCGCATTTCGGCGACTGCACGCACGATGGACAGCCCGACGGGCATTCGCACGCCTCGATCGCCGCGAGGGTGGCGCTGAGCCAGGTCTGGGCCTGCCGGAATCCCTGTTCGGCGAAGCCCGCCCCGCCGGGGTACCCGTCGTAGACGAAGACACTTGGCAGACCGTCGGATTCGGGACCGGCGGCGGTGGACAGGCCGCCGATGTCACCTCGGTCGCAGCTGGCTACCAGCGGCAGCAGGCCGATCGCGGCGTGCTCGGCGGCATGCAGCGAACCGGGAATCTGTAGGGGCTCGATCCCGTTGTCGTCCAACTCTTCTGGGGTGATGGTGTACATGACCGCCATGGTGTGCAGGGTGTGTGGCGGCAGCACCATCTCGACGAAGTCGATGACCTCGCCGTTCAACCGGCGACGCAAGTAGCCCACGATCTGATTCGTCACGCTGACCGGCACCAGGCCGAGAGTGACCGGTCCGAATGCGCGGCGCTCGCCGGGCCCGGTGACCGCGATGTCGGTGAGTTCGCGTGCGAACGTGGCATATCCGGGATCTTCGGCATGTACGAAGGCCATGCCGTCATCGAAATCCAGCGAGTCGACGACGTAGCTCTCGCCCTGATGCAGGTACACCGCGCCCGGATGCACCGCGGCGGCGGCCTGGCCTGCACTCGCCGTCCCCAACAGCCGACCGGTGTCGCCCTCGACGATCACGACCTGACCGCCCGTCGGCCCCCGAATGTCCACGGCCGGATGGGGATCCACCCCCGGCGCCGGGTAGTACTTGCCGGAACGACGTCGCAGCAGCCCGTCATCCACCAGGCCGGCGGCGACATCCTCCGCGCCCAACGATCGAACCTCGGCGTCGTCGATCGGTAGTTCTGTTGCAGCGCACAGCAATTGAGGACCCAGAATATAGGGGTTGGCCGGATCGATCACCACCCGCTCGATCGGCTTGTCCAACAGGGCGGCGGGGTTGTGCACCAGATAGGTGTCCAGCGGGTCGTCGCGGGCCACCAGCATCACCAGCGCCCCTTGGCCTCGCCGTCCAGAACGGCCGGCCTGTTGCCAGAACGAGGTGACCGTTCCGGGGAAACCGGCGAGCACCACCGCGTCCAGGCCGGCGATGTCGATACCGAGTTCCAGGGCGTTGGTCGTGGCCAGACCGCGCAACTGCCCGTCCAGCAGCGCCTGTTCCAGCGCGTTGCGATCCTCGGGCAGATACCCCGCCCGATACGACGCCACCGTCTCGACCAGCTGCGGAGCGATGTCTTCGAGGCGTGCACGAGTGGCGAGCGCGGTCAGTTCGGCACCGCGACGGGACCGGACGAACGTCAAGGTCCGCGCCCCCTCGGCGATCAGATCGGCCATCAGCCGCGCCGCCTCGCTGCCGGCGGACCGGCGGACCGGTGCGCCGTTTTCACCGGTGATGTCGGTGCGCAATGCCGGTTCCCACAGGGCCACCGTCCGGGCGCCCTGCGGTGATCCGTCTTCGGTGACCTCCGCGACAGGTTGGCCGATGAGCTCGGTGGCGGTCGCGCCCGGATCAGACGTCGTCGCGCTGGCGAAAATGACGGTGGGTACCGTGGCCGGGTCACTGGAATAGCGGGCGCACAACCGCAGCAGCCGCCTCAGCACCATCGCCACGTTCGATCCGAAAACGCCACGGTAGTAATGACATTCATCAACGACGACGAAGCGAAGATTGCGCAGGAAGATCGCCCAGCGAGCGTGGTTGCGTAGCAGTGCCAGGTGGACCATGTCGGGGTTGGAGAACACCCAGCGGGACCGCTCGCGCGCCAAACGCCGTATCTCGCTCGGGCTGTCGCCGTCGTACGCCGTCGGCGCGACATCGGCCAGCCGGGGGATCGCTGCGGTCAGTGCGTGGGCGGCCCGCAATTGATCGTGGCCAAGGGCTTTCGTCGGCGAGATGTAGAGGGCACGGGCGCGCGGACCGGTCGCCAGCGCATTCAAGATGGGCAGTTGGTAGGCCAGCGATTTCCCGGATGCCGTGCCAGTGCTGATAACAACGTGATGTCCGGCGTGTGCCAGGTCCGCGGCCTGCACCTGATGTGCCCACGGCAAGCTCACACCGCGGTCGGTGAAAGCGCGCAGCACATCGGGTTCGACCCATGTCGGCCAAGGCTGTTGGCGGCCGTGCCGCGCCGGTAGCTCGGCGACATGGCGCAGCGGGTGTTCACCGACCTCGATGCCGGCGACCGCGGCCGCGAGCAACTCGCTGCCGAACGTCACCACGATTAAGTGCCTCCTGATCTGAACTGACGACTCGGAAATGCGGCCGAGTGGCCCGCGTCGACCGGCGGTTTCGGGCCCGCACTTCAATTGTTTACCTCGTGGTAGCTCAATTGCTGACCTGAGGCTGTTGCTGGGGCGTTGAACATGGTTGACTGTTTGCGGTCGCAGCTTCTGTGTTCGTGTCAAACTTTCGCAGGATCGACGTTGCGGTCGCGGTTCCTGCGTTGTAGGTCGGGTGAAGTTCCGACGACTCAGCAAGGTCTAGCGGTCGGAACGGGCCCGGAGCATCGAGGTGATGCTTCGCACCCGAGTAGTAAAGGAAATATCGAGAAATGCCACAGGGAACTGTGAAGTGGTTCAACGCGGAAAAGGGATTCGGCTTCATCGCCCCCGAAGACGGTTCGGCCGACGTGTTCGTCCACTACACGGAGATCCAGGGAAGCGGCTTCCGCACCCTCGAAGAAAACCAGCGCGTGGAGTTCGAGGTCGGACAGAGCCCCAAGGGTCCTCAGGCCACCGGCGTCCGCTCCATCTGAGCAACTGTCAACGACGACCCCCCGCACGACCTGGTATCCCCAGGTTCGGACGGGGGGTTTTCGCTTCCCGCCCATCGTGATTCACGAGCGTCACGCGCGCCGTCCACGCTGGGGTTGGTGGGAGCGGGTCCTCCTCTCGCCGCGTTGCGGCGCGCATCGTCCTCGCTGGGGTTGGTGGGAGCGAGTCCTCCTCTCGCCGCGTTGCGGCGCGCATCGTCCGCGCTGGGGTTGGTGGGAGCGAGTCCTCCTCTCGCCGCGTTGCGGCGCGCATCGTCCGCGCTCGGGCGCTTAATGTCGATGTCGTGAGCCAGCTGTCTTTCTTCTCCGCTGAGTCGGTGCCGCCTGCGGTCACCGACCTCACCGGGGTGCTCGCCGCGGCCGGCCAGATCGTCACCGTCGGCAGCGGAGCCCGGCTGTCAGTGGTGGTCGATCAAGCCTGGCGGGCCGAGGCGCTCGGCCAGATGATCGACAACGCCGGATTGACCGCCGAAATCACCCAGACTGACGAACACACCCCGCTGGTTCGGACCGATGTCGACACCCGGCTGCGTCCAATGGCCGGAGAGTGGACCCGCGGCGCGGTGAAGACCGTTCCACCGATGTGGCTGCCTGGGCCGCGGGAATTGCGCGCCTGGATCCTGGCCGCCGGCAGCCCGGAAGCCGACCGCTACCTGTTGGGGCTGGATCCGCACGCACCGGACACGCATTCGCCGCTGGCGTCCGCGTTGATGCGCGTCGGGATCGCGCCGACGCTGATCGGCACCCGCGGCGCGCGGCCCGCTCTGCGTATCAGTGGTCGCCGCAGGCTATCGCGCCTGGTAGAGAACGTCGGGGAACCGCCTGAGGTGGCCGAGGCGTTGGCATTCTGGCCGCGCGTCTAGGTGAAATAGCGCGGCCTCGAAAACGGCTCCGCACGGGGGGTCGGTTTGCGTCGGCCCTTTTCGGGTGCCACATTGTCAGTTGTCTACCGGCCGAGAGGCTTCGTGGATTGACGTCGGCCGATCGCGGAAATACCTATCTGCGAGGCCGGTGGGGGCCGAAGAAGTAATGGAAGCGAGCGTAGGCACAAGTGGCTGATAGCGGCGGGAACGGCGCCACGAGGCGACTTGTCATTGTCGAGTCGCCCACCAAAGCGCGCAAACTGGCCGGCTACCTCGGCGCCAATTACATCGTCGAGTCGTCCCGGGGCCACATCCGCGACCTGCCGCGGGCGGCGGCCGACGTGCCCGCCAAGTACAAATCGGAGCCCTGGGCCCGTCTCGGCGTCAACGTCGACGAGGACTTCGAACCGCTCTACATCGTCAGCCCGGACAAGAAGAGCACGGTCACCGAGCTCAAGGGCCTGCTCAAAGACGTCGACGAGCTCTACCTGGCCACAGATGGTGACCGCGAGGGCGAAGCAATCGCCTGGCACCTACTCGAGACGCTGAAGCCCCGCGTTCCGATCAAGCGGATGGTGTTCCACGAGATCACCGAGCAGGCGATCCTGGAGGCCGCCGCCAATCCGCGCGACCTGGACATCGACCTGGTCGACGCGCAGGAGACCCGCCGCATCCTGGACCGGCTGTACGGCTACGAGGTCAGCCCGGTGCTGTGGAAGAAGGTGGCGCCGAAGCTGTCCGCAGGGCGCGTGCAGTCCGTGGCCACCCGCATCATCGTGCAGCGCGAACGCGACCGGATGGCGTTCCGCAGCGCCGCCTACTGGGACGTGGTGGCCGAGTTGGACGCCAGCGTGTCGGACCCCAAGGCGCAGCCGCCGCGGTTCAACGCCCGGCTGACCACGGTCGACGGCCTGCGGGTTGCGACCGGACGCGATTTCGACTCGCTGGGCGTGGTACGCAAGCCCGACGAGGTGACGGTGCTCGACGAGGCCGGTGCGGTTTCGCTGGCCACCGGCCTGCGCGGGCAACAGCTCACCGTCGGGTCGGTCGAGGAGAAGCCCTACACCCGTCGCCCGTACCCACCGTTCATGACGTCGACGCTGCAGCAGGAAGCCGGCCGCAAGTTACGGTTCTCCGCCGAGCGCACGATGAGCATCGCCCAGCGGCTGTACGAAAACGGCTACATCACCTACATGCGTACCGACTCGACCACGCTGTCGCAGTCGGCGATCAACGCGGCCCGTACGCAGGCCCGTCAGCTCTACGGCGAGGAGTACGTCTACCCCTCGGCGCGCCAGTACACCCGCAAGGTGAAGAACGCGCAGGAAGCCCACGAGGCGATCCGGCCGGCCGGGGAAACCTTCGCCACCCCCGACGGTGTGCGGCGTGAGCTCGACGGTGACGAATTCCGGCTCTACGAGCTGATCTGGCAGCGCACGGTGGCCTCGCAGATGGCCGACGCCCGCGGCACCACGCTGAGCCTGCGGATCAACGGCGAATCGGGCGGCCGTCAGGTTCAGTTCTCCGCCAGCGGCCGGACCATCACCTTCGCCGGGTTCCTGAAGGCCTACGTGGAAACCGTCGACGACCAGGCCGGTGGTGAGGCCGACGACGCCGAGAGCCGGCTGCCGCAGCTGACCCAGGGCCAGCGGGTGGACGCCACCGAGCTCACTCCGGACGGCCATTCGACCAACCCGCCCGCCCGCTACACCGAAGCCTCGCTGATCAAGGCGCTGGAGGAACTCGGCATCGGGCGACCGTCGACGTACTCGTCGATCATCAAGACCATCCAGGACCGCGGTTACGTGCACAAGAAGGGCAGCGCGCTGGTCCCGTCGTGGGTCGCGTTCGCGGTCATAGGTTTGCTGGAGCAGCATTTCGGCCGGTTGGTGGACTACGGCTTCACCGCCGCGATGGAGGACGAACTCGACGCGATCGCGTCGGGTACCGAGCGGCGGACCAACTGGCTCAACAATTTCTACTTCGGCGGCGACCACGGCGTCGACGACTCGATCGCCCGCTCGGGTGGCCTGAAAAAGCTGGTCGGCGTCAACCTCGAGGGCATCGATGCCCGAGAAGTCAACTCCATCAAGCTTTTTGACGACGCGGAGGGCCGAAAGGTCAACGTGCGGGTCGGCCGCAACGGGCCGTACCTCGAGCGGATGGTGACGGGTGACGACGGCGAACCGACGCCGCAGCGGGCCAACCTGCACGATTCGCTGACCCCCGACGAGTTGACCCTCGAGGTTGCCGAAGAGCTGTTTGCGACTCCCCAGGAGGGCCGCTCACTGGGCGTCGACCCGGAGTCCGGGCACGAGATCGTGGCCAAGGACGGACGTTACGGCCCGTACGTCACCGAGGTGCTGCCCAAGCCGGACGACGACGAGGGCACCGCCGGCCAGCCGGCGAAGAAGGGCAAGAAGCCGACCGGTCCCAAGCCGCGCACCGGATCGCTGCTGCGCAGCATGGACCTGCAGACCGTGACGCTCGAGGATGCCCTCAAGCTGCTCTCGCTGCCGCGGGTGGTCGGCGTCGACCCCGAATCGAAAGAGGAGATCACCGCCCAGAATGGTCGCTACGGCCCATACCTGAAGCGCGGCACCGACTCTCGCTCGCTGGCCACCGAGGACCAGATCTTCGACGTCACTCTCGAGGAGGCGTTGAAGCTCTACGCCGAACCGAAACGTCGTGGGCGCCAGGGCGCTGCGGCGCCGCCGCTGCGTGAACTGGGCAGCGACACCGCGTCCGGTAAGCCGATGGTGATCAAGGACGGCCGCTTCGGCCCGTACGTCACCGACGGTGAGACCAACGCGAGCCTGCGTAAGGGCGACGACGTCTTGTCGATCACCGATGCGCGCGCCTCCGAGCTGCTGGCGGATCGGCGGGCCCGCGGCCCGGTGAAAAAGACGGCTAAGAAAGCCGCCGCGAAGAAGACTCCGGCTAAGAAAACGGCGAAGAAGACCGCGGCCAAGAAGGCAGCAAAGCGCAGCTAGAGGCCTTTTCGGGAGGTCTGGCCGAGCCCGGAAAAATTAACTAGTGATTCTCAGCCAGTTCTCAGGTACAGTGTCCCTACACACGTCGTGAAAACATCACGCGTCCGATAGGGAGAATCATGCGACCCGCCGTCCGTTACTGCATCACCGCCGGTGTTGCGCTCGGTGGTGTCAGCATCCTGATCGCGGCCCCTTCTTCGCCGCCGCTGCGCGACGTACAGGTGCCGGCGATGCAGCTCTCCAACAACTCGCACGACAATCCCGATGCCGGCGGTCCCTCTTTCGCGGACCTGTTGCAGACCATGGGCGGGGTGGAAACGCCGGTCGTGGTGCAGAACATCACCGAGTCCGACGCCGGTGTGCTCGAAGGCGGTCAGCCGGCCAGCATCCCGGGCCTCAGTGATCTGCTGAATCTGGGCAGCGACCCGATCAGCGGCGGCCCTGACTCGCAGGGCAAGACATTCATCGATGTCGGCCCGCTGGTGCCCAGCGACCTCACCATCCCGCCGCCTGCCGGCCGCTAGCCGCTGAGTTCCTTCGAAACCCCCTCCGGCGCGGCCAGATTCAGCGGACGCGCCAACTGAGTCGGTGCCGTGCGCCCGCGCAAGCCCACCACTTCGGCGACGTCCCAACACAGGGCTTCGGCGTCCAGAGCGTTGCTGACCGCGACCGACGAGGCCAGCACGTGACCGGTCTCCAGCTTGGCCAGTTCGGTGAGCCGGGCCGCCTCGTTGACCGGGTCGCCGATCACCGTGTACTCGAATCGGGCCAGCGCGCCGATGTGTCCGGCGATGGCGCGGCCCGAGGACACCCCGATGCCGAATTCCGCCGAACCGATCACCGGCAACAGTTCGTCATGTAGCTCGCGTGCGGCGGCCAGTGCGCCACCGGAGGCGTCCGGGTGCTCGATCGGGGCGCCGAAGATGGCCAGCGCCGCGTCACCCTGGAACTTGTTGACGAAGCCGCCGTGGCGCCCGACGGTGTCCACCACGACCCGGAAGAACTCGTTGAGCAGGCTGACCACCTCGGCCGGCGGCCGGGTCGACGCCAGCTGGGTCGAGCCGACCAGGTCGACGAACAACACCGCCACGTCGCGCTCCTGGCCGCCGAGTTCGGTGCCGCGTTCCAGCGCGCGGCGGGCGACGTCCTCACCCACGTAGCGTCCGAACAAGTCGCGCAGGCGCTGCCGCTCGGACAGGTCGCGGACCATGTCGTTGAAGCCGGCCTGCAGCAGACCCAGCTCGCTGGCGTCGTAGATCTGCATGTGCGCGTTGTAGTTACCGCGCTGCACTTCGCCCAGGGCCCAGCGCAATTGGCGCAACGGGTCGGCGATCGACATCGCCACCAGTAGCGTGCTGGCCAGCCCGATGCCCAGTGCCAGCAACGCCAGCAACAGGATCGGATTGAGCAGCTTCTCCGGGGGCCCGAGCAGGTACCGCTCTTTGTCTCCCACCACGGCCAGCACGATCGCCAGTAGCGGTACGCCGGTGGACAGTGCCCAGGCCAGCATCTGGCGGCCGATCACGCCGGAGGCCCGGATGTTCTCTGGCAATCCGCCGCGCAGGGCGGCGACGGCCACCGGGCGCAGCACCCGCTCGGACTGCAGGTAGCCGATGATGGCGGTGGCAGTGGCACCCAGGCCGGTCGCGACCGCCACCACCGGCGCAGCGTGATGGGCCACCGGCCAGCTGGTGATGATGAACACCACGCCGCCGATCAACCAGGACGCCAGGTTGATCACCGTGCGGTGGAACGGTGTCCGCAGTGCCCGGCTGCGGGCCAACTCGGTCGCGACCGGATCGGTGTCGGCCAACAGCGCGTCACGGCGCTGCCACCGGAACACCGGCACCAGCAGCCGCGCGCTGATCAGTGTCCCGAGAGCGAACAACACGACGATCGACCCGACAAAGGTCGCCAGGTTCATCGCCGGCAGCTTCTGTAGCTCGATGCGGTCTTCCGGCGGAAGCCCGTAGCGCAGGAACCCCAGCACCAACAGCGCGCCGATGATGTCGGCCTGCAATTGGCTCAGCGTGAACACCGGCCACGGCGTGCGCACGAACCACTGGACGAATCCGCGGATTCGTCTGGGAAGTGCCCCTGCCATGCTCACCTGCCCACCGTATCGGTCGACGGGGACCAAAAAGTAGCCAAAAGGGCAGTATGCGGTGCCCGATCGCGCCGGGAGGTCGGCGGTGGCCACTACTGTTGCCGGTGATGTCACGGGTATTTACGCGCCTGGTTGGCCAGGAGTCGGTGGAGGCCGACTTGGTGGCCGCCGCGGCCGCGGCCCGCGGTGATTCGACTCACAGCGCCGCGATGACCCACGCCTGGTTGATCACCGGCCCGCCCGGTTCGGGGCGCTCGGTGGCCGCGCTGTGCTTTGCTGCGGCGCTGCAGTGCACCTCCGAGGGCCTGCCCGGTTGCGGTGAGTGCCGTTCTTGCACGACGACGATGGCCGGTACGCACGGCGATGTACGCCGCGTCATCCCCGAGGGGCTGTCGATCGGTGTCGACGAGATGCGTGCGATCGTGCAGATCGCGTCCCGGCGACCGAGTACGGGACGTTGGCAGATCGTGCTGGTGGAGGATGCCGACCGGCTCACCGAGGGCGCGGCCAACGCGTTGCTGAAGGTGGTCGAGGAGCCGCCGCCGTCCACGGTCTTCCTGCTGTGCGCGCCGTCGGTCGATCCCGAGGACATCGCGATCACGCTGCGCTCTCGCTGCCGGCACGTCGCCCTGGTGACGCCGCCGCCGGACGCCATCGCGCAGGTCCTGATCGACAGCGACGGGCTCTCACCCGAGACGGCGACCTGGGCGGCGTCGGTCAGCGGCGGTCACGTCGGGCGGGCGCGGCGGCTGGCCACCGATCCCGAGGCCCGAGACCGGCGGATGCAGGCGCTGGGGCTGGCCCGCGACGCCGCGACCCGCTCCAAGGCCTATGCCGCGGCTGAGGCATTGGTGGCCGCCGCCGAGTCGGAGGCGGCGGTGCTGACGGCCGATCGTGACGAGGCCGAGACCGAGGAATTGCGGACGGCGCTGGGCGCCGGCGGCACCGGTAAGGGCGCCGCAGGAGCGTTGCGCGGATCCGCCGGTGCGATCAAAGACCTTGAGCGACGGCAGAAGTCGCGCCAGACCCGGGCGTCCCGAGATGCGCTCGATCGCGCTTTGATCGACCTGGCAACCTACTTTCGCGACGCGCTGCTGGTCGCGGCGAGTGCCCCGGGCCCGCGGGCCAATCACCCCGACATGGCCGAGCAGATCGCCTCGATGGCTGCGCACGTTCCGGCCGATCGGTTGCTGCGCTGCATCGAGGCCGTACTGGGGTGCCGGGAGGCGCTGGCGATCAACGTCAAGCCCAAGTTCGCCGTGGACGCGATGGTCGCCACCATCGGTCAGGCGCTACGCGACTGAGCTGTTTGAGCGCCCGAGTGGCGCTGCCGTAGACTCGTGCCGCCCGACAGGGCAGGCCACCTTAGCTCAGTCGGTAGAGCAGCTCACTCGTAATGAGCAGGTCAGGAGTTCGATTCTCCTAGGTGGCTCCACTCCTCGACCGAGGGCCGCTCAGCGCGGCAATACGTACCCCACCGGTCCGGCCGCGACGCACACACTCAAGGCGGCGGTGTTGGCGCGTACCCGGATGGCGTTGCCCGCGCCGGGCAGTCGCACGAACACCCGGTTGAGCCCGGGGTGCACCGGAACCCGGGTGAAGGTCCCGTCCGACAAAGCCATCGACATCGACCCGTCGCTGTTGGCCAGGTAGTTGACCTCGGCCGTCCAATCCGTCGGCAGCAGTGGGCCGTCGAGACCGATCTGGATCGGGTGATCGGGTTGCACCAGATACCCGCACTGCGGCACCGGTCCGGGATTCATGGCGCGAACCCACGTCACCTGCGCGTCGACGAGGCGACCGCTTCCGTCAAGTGTCCTCAATTGTGTTGTCGTCAAGGCGAACTCAGGCCGATCCTGCATTAGCGCGAAGACGTGACCGGCCAGGTTGTCCGGCCACGCGACCCGGCCGAGAACCAGCGGATCCACCTCCTGCTCCAGCAGCGGTGCGCTCGACCGCGCGTGCGCCGCGGCGAGTTCGCGGCGAGCGGTCTGCAGATACGGCTGAGCCGGGTTTTCCCGCCAGGACGTCAGAAAGGTCGCCGTCGAATAACCACTGCTCGCCACGAACAGTGCTGCCGCCGCGACGGTGATCGCCGTGCGCAGCGCCGACGTGTCCAACCGGTGTGACGACGCACGGTTGGGTGCGCACAAACCGACCGCGGCCAGCAGTGCCAGGACGACCACGAGATCTGGTAGATAGCGCAAGGTTTGGGCCAACTCCAGCACCGTGAAGCGTGACGAACGCATCAGATAGATCGGCACCTGACAGGCGACCACGTAACCGGCCGCGGTCACCCACAGCACGGCGATGCGCTCCTTGCGCGCCAACGACAGCGCCAGCACGGCTGCCAGCGCCAACCAGCCGAGCGCCATCACGGACGTCGGCGGGGTAGCCCACGGCGAGGCGGGCGCCCACCGGCCCCACTGCCACGGCCCTCCGGCCAAACCCGGCACGATGCCGTGAGTAACGGAGCGGCGCAACAGATCCCACGTCATGGCCAGGTCCGAACTCCACCGGCGTTGGTTCACCACGGCCAGATAGACGGCGATCCAGCCGGCCGTCAACGCCAGCGAAACCACCCACAGTCGGACGCCGCCTCGCCACACCGTCCGGAGCGGGGTGCGATCGCCCCGCGCATGACACAACAGCGCGGTGACCGCGAATGCGACGAACGGGACCACCGCGGTTTTCTCGAAGAACAGCAACCCACCCAGGTAGGCGACCGTGCCGGTGACCGCGTACCGCTGACTGCCCGTGCGAACCAGCAGGATCGCGTCGGCGCACACCCAGGCCAGCGCGGCCAGCATCGGCAGCGAGTTCAGCGCCGCCGCCCACCACGCGAACCCGGGCACCCCGAGCGGCGTGAACAGCGCGAAGGTGAGCGGGACAAGCAACACCGGGCGCCAGCCGAGAATCACGTACAGCGCCCGCAGCAATGCCAGCGACGCCGCGAGCTGCAGCACCACCAGGCTGACGGCCGGCCCGATCCAGTTCAAGGGTGCGACCCGGGTGATGACCCCGGCCACCAGGAACGCCGCCGGCATGACGTGACCGTCGTGGTCGTCGAACAGATAGGACAGCGAGAGCAGGCCGTGCGTGCCGGCCCGGCTGACCAGAATGATGTCGTCCCAGTAGAAGTAGCCGCCGAAGGCCAGCACGCCGCGGATCACCAGCTGGATCGCGATGAGCCCCGCCGCGGCCAGCGCCACTATCGGCAGCCCGCCGACCCGTCGGTATGGTGAGCCGGTGCGCGCACTGGTCACCGGGGCTGCCGGGTTCATCGGGTCGACGCTAGTCGACCGGCTGTTGAGCGACGGCCACACCGTCGCCGGCCTGGACAACTACGCGTCCGGCCGGGCGACCAACCTCGAGCACCTCGCCGAGACCGGCGAGTTCGCGTTCGTCGAGGCCGACATCGTCACCGCCGATCTGCGGGCGATCTTCGAAGAGCACCGCCCCGAAGTGGTGTTCCATCTGGCCGCCCAGATCGACGTTCGGCACTCGGTGGCCGACCCGCAATTCGACGCGTCGGTCAATGTGATCGGCACTGTGCGGCTTGCCGATGCCGCCCGGCAGGCCGGGGTGCGCAAGGTGGTGCACACCTCGTCCGGTGGCTCGATCTACGGGACACCGCCGGTCTATCCGACCGGCGAAGCGGTGCCCACCGACCCGGCGTCTCCCTACGCCGCGGGCAAGGTGGCCGGCGAGATCTACCTGAACACGTTCCGGCATCTCTACGGGCTGGAGTGCTCGCACATCGCGCCCGCGAATGTCTATGGGCCCCGGCAGGATCCGCACGGCGAGGCCGGTGTGGTGGCGATCTTCGCGCAGGCTCTGCTGTCCGGAAAACCCACCAAGGTGTTCGGTGACGGTTCCAATACCCGGGACTACGTGTTTGTCGACGACGTGGTGGACGCGTTCGTCAAGGCCTCCGGCTCGGCGGGCGGTGGGCAACGATTCAACGTCGGCACCGGCGTGGAAACCTCGGACCGGCAACTGCATTCAGCCGTGGCCGCCGCCGTGGGCGCGCCTGACGACCCGGAGTTCCATCCGCCGCGACTGGGTGACCTGAAGCGGTCCTGCCTCGACATCAGTTCAGCGGAAACGGTTTTGGGCTGGAAGCCGCAGGTCGAACTCGACCACGGTGTGGCTCGGACCGTGGACTACTTCCGCCGGACCCACGCCGGCTAGCTGGTCACGGGGTCGAGGTCGGGGTCAACAGGGTCGGAGCCGGCGTCCACTGGTCGGTGTGCCGGTGATGCTTGGGGCCGTGCACCGCGGAGATCACGATGACGAGCGCGAGAAACGATCCGACGGTTGCCAGCGGCAGCCATACCCACCACTTGCGTCGTGTGGGCTGCGCCGGCGGGGGAGCCCAGACGCGGGTGTGCGCGACGCCGCCGCCGTGGTAGGTGGCCCACCACACCGCGTAGTCGTGGGCCTGCTGCGCCTGCAACCGCAGGGTCTTGCGCGCATTCGCGTTCTGCGACAACGAGATCGGATTCCACAGCACCGATGCGATGCTCCACCACCCCAGCAGGATGCAGTACTGTTGGGCCTCGTCGATGGCCGCTTCGCACTGCGCGTAGGTCCCGGTGGTGGTGAAACGCTGATTCATCCAGAAGATCAAGGCGCCCGTGTGCTTGACGGTGCGCACCTGGAAGATCGGCTCCGCCGGTGGCGGCGGATAGCTGGGCTGCTGCTGCGGCTGCGACACGTGATACTCCCCGGACGACGTTGCTGTGCCAGAAATCCTATCCAGGGTGCGGCGTCGGCAAGGGCACCAATTTTGCTCCTCCGCGGGTAGCGATCAGGTGGAGCCAATCCCTTGTTCGAGTTCGTGATCGCCGGTGAGCATCTGTGCAAGTCCCGGCAGGAAGGAGATTGCGGTGTCCACACCCGACCCCGACGGGGTGCACGACGACGATGGCTCGTCTCGGCACGGACACCGGCGACGTCTGAGCCTGGACTGGTGGGCCACCATCGTGGCCGGCGTCGTGGTGCTGCTGGCCGTGGCGGGCCTGCTGCCCAGGATTCCGTGGTGACCTGGTGAGCGCCGTTGCAACCGAGCCCGACAACGAGTTCGTCAGCCGCAACGTCGTCGAGTACGTGCCGGGGGTGCTGCTGCTGACCGCCATCGGACTGCTGGGCAAGTATGCCCAGGTCTGGTGGAATTCGCTTGCCCACCAGTACCATTGGCGCGTCCCGGATGTCGAATTCGTGTTGTGGGCAATCGTCCTGGGCCTGCTCGTCACCAACACCGTCGGATTGCACCGGATATTCCGCGCCGGCGTCCAGACCTACGAATTCTGGCTGAAGATCGGAATCGTCGCTCTCGGTGTGCGATTCGTGCTCGGCGATGTCGTGAAACTGGGCGGCATCTCGCTGATCCAGATCCTCGTCGACATGGTGCTGGCCGGAGCGATCATCCTTGCCGCGGCCCGCTTCTTCGGCCTGTCCGGCAAGCTCGGTTCCCTGTTGGCCATCGGCACTTCCATTTGCGGGGTGTCGGCCATCGTCGCGTCCAAGGGAGCGATCCGGGCCCGCAACGCCGACGTCGGCTACGCGATCGCTTCGATTCTCGCGCTGGGCGCTGTCGCGCTGTTCGCCCTACCGGTCCTCGGGCACGCGATCGGTTTGACCGACCACGAATTCGGTTTGTGGGCAGGGCTTTCCGTCGACAACACCGCGGAAACCACCGCCACCGGTTACCTGTATTCCGAGCAGGCCGGCAAGATCGCGGTGCTGGTGAAGTCCACCCGCAACGCGCTGATCGGCTTCGTCGTGCTGGGTTTCGCGTTGTATTGGGCGTCCCGGGGCGAGGCCGACGGCATAGCGCCGGGCCTGCGGGCGCGGGCCGCGTTCGTGTGGGACAAGTTCCCCAAGTTCGTGCTGGGTTTCCTCGCGGTGTCCGCGATCGCCACCGCCGGCCTGCTCAGCAAGGGCCAAGCCGCCAATGTGGCCAACGTGTCACGGTGGGCGTTCCTGCTGACGTTCGCCGGCGTCGGGCTCAACACCGACATCCGCGAACTGGTTCGCACCGGATGGCGGCCGTTGGTGGTCGCGGTCATCGGCCTGGTGGTCGTCGCCGCAGTCTCGCTCGCGCTGGTACTGATCACCTCACGCGGACTGCACTGGGGTGTCGGCGCCGGCTGATCGGGTCGACCGCCGGCGCCGCGGGTCCGCTACGGCCAGCGCTTGAAGCAGGCGTTCTCGTCGCCGAGCACTCCGTTGCGGAAGGCGTCGACGCGCGCGAAGACCGATGCCGCCGACTGGCCGTTCACGTCCCCGGCGACCTGGCCGTTGGTCAGGATGCCCGACACCGCCTCGTCGAGGTCACCGCCGCTGAGTGCGATGTTGGTGCCACCCGAAAGGCTCACCGGCTTGGCGAGTTTGGTGGTGAACACCCCGGTCAGACACGCCGTACGCAATCCGGTGTTGGTGTTGTCCAGCGGCAGTCCGCCGCGCTGGTTCTGCACTGCGAGCATGTACCGCGACGCGAACACCGAGAACGCCGAGTAGTCGCCGAACAGTGGGCCTGCACCCTGGAAGGGGGCGCCGCGGGCCAAACTGGTGCCCATCAGGATCAGTTGGGGCATATCGACCGCGATGGTGTTGGTTGCCGGGCAGTACGAGGCCGACGGGCTAGGGCGAGCGTCCGGGCAGAAGGCCGGATCGAAGCTCAACTGCGGGGCCTTGTCGAGCGGGAACACTCTGCCCAGCGCCTCGGTCACCTTCTTCACCGACTCCTGGCTGATCAGGAATTCGCCGGTCTGACCCTCTTCGACGAATTCCTTGGGCAGGTTGCCGCGGCGCTGCTTGATTTCCTTCTCGTCGATCCCGGCGCAGGCGGGCACTCCGCCGTCGAAACCGAACTGGAATGCCGTCACTCGCTCGAACGCCGACCCGTGTACCTGCCGCCGCTTGAGTCGGTCCGAAACCGCTGACGTGACAAGCGAATCGCTGATACCGATCATCACCGACAGCAACTTGGTCAAGCCGTCTCCGGTGCTCAGCGTGAAGCGTTTGGACTTGCCGTCGGCCACCCAGCGCATGTAGACCCCGGCATAGCAGTCCGCCTGCTGCTCGCCCACCGTCTGCGAAGCCTGGTCCTTGATCTCCAGACCCGCCAACCGCTGGACCGCGTGACCGTACTCGTGAGCGAGGACGACCACCACGCCCATATCGCCGCCGGTGCTGCGTTCCTCGGGCAGCAGCACGCCGCGGTCCCATCCGATGGTGTTGTAGGAGTTGGTGCACTGGCCAGGCGGGCTGGGCCGGTCGTCGGGGCAGTTGGTCCCTTTGACCGGGCAGTAGAAGGCGTTCGGCACCCCGTGGGTGTCCCTCGCGCAGAACATGCCGTTCTTGTACCGGGAGTCGTAGGAGAACAAATCGTTGACCGGGGTGAATTTGCCCTGCAACGGCGCCTTGTAGGCGTCGGCCCAGAACTGTTCGATGTCCGACACGGCCATCGCGGCCAGATTGTCGATCTCGCCGCCGTCGCCGTCCGCCACGTTGCGGGTGGGCCCGGGCGCGCCGGGCCGCAGCCCGGAGATCCCGTTGCCGACCGGCTTGTCGGCCACCTTCGACGGGTTCGGTTGCGTCAGAGTCGGTGCCGGCGGCGGGGTGGGCACCGAGGGCTTGTGGCATCCCACCACCAGGGCGGCCACACTCACCACGACCACGGCAGCGCGCAGGAGTCGGTTCATCGGGGAGCCTCCGTGGGTTGGGGCTTGGTCAACGAGACGATGATGGAGTCGGCGCTGGACAGGTGTTGCTCCCCGTTTCGGGAGCGCAACCAGAACTCGTTCAGCTTCTCGGCATCGCCTATCCCGAAATACTCGGCGCAGGATTCCGACGCGCTGTCGAAGTTGTCGATGGCCTGCTGCACCTCTGCGGTCAGGGTGGGGTTCGGCGACGGCATCACATCCCGCAGCCCCTCCGTGGCATTGCGCAGTTGATCGCAGTTGGCCTTCAACTTGTCGTCGTCGATGTGACCCCTGGCTGCGATGAGGCTGTACGCGTCGTTCTCGGCCTTGTGGATCGCCTCCACGTGCCCCGCGACTTTGGAGAGCCAGTCGGCGAGGTCGGTTTGGCTGGTCGCCGCGGCGTGTGGGCAGGTGATCAGCAGGGCGGCGGCCGTAGCGGTGGAGAGACAAATTGAGACGCGTTGCATCGCGGCACCTTTCGGGGTCAGCCGATTTTAATCTGTGGCGCGGCGCACCTATCGCGGTTTTTTCGGCTGCTGCGCGCCGTCCAGAGCGATCGAGCGGGCCAGCCGCGCGTACCGCAGTTCGAGGTCTTTGAATCGCAGATAGGTGCTCAGGGTGCTGAAGCTGAACGCGACGATCAACGCGTACAGCATCAGGTCGGTGCCGCGGGCGACGCCGAGCCAGTGGGCCACCACGGTCGTGTCGTTGGGTCGCACGACCGCATAGACGCCGGCCAGCAGGAACAATACGAAGCCGACCTTGACCCAGGCCTGCGACTGCACGCTGCGCCGAGACCGCACCAAGTAGACCAGCAGCGCGAAGATCGACGCGATCAGCAGACCCTGGATCCAATTCATCGCGGCATCCTTCCTCGCAAGAATCCGTCGACGATGATGTTGACACCGTTGAGAAGCGGCTGCCCCTTCGCCGAGGAGTACTCGGTGTAGAGCACCTCGACGGGTTGTTCGGCTACCCGCCAACGGTTTTCGTCGATCAGCATGACGAACTCGGTGGCGTGACTCATCCCGTTCATGGTGATGTCCAGCCGGTCGGCCACGGTTTTGTTGAACACCCGCAAGCCGTTGTTGGAATCGGTCAGACCCAGTCGTCGGCCCCGCGGGCTCAGCCGCGCGGCGGTCTGCAGCACGATGCGTTTCAGCAGCGGCGGCCGGCTGACGCCCGGACCGAAGCGGGTCCCGATGACGATGTCGGCCGCGTCCGATGCCAACCGGTCGATCATCGTGAGCACATCGCCGACGCGGTGCTGGCCGTCGGCGTCGAAGGTGGCGAACACCTGCGCGCCGGGCTGGCTGCGGGCGTACTCGACGCCGGTCTGGATGGCGGCGCCCTGGCCGAGGTTCACCGGGTGTCGCACCAGATGCGCTCCGGCGCCCAGGGCGATGTCGCCGGTGTCGTCGGCGCTGCCGTCGTCCACGCACACGACGTTCGGGAACGTCGACCGCAGTTCTGCGATCACCTCGCCGATGACGCCCGCTTCGTTGAAGGCGGGCACCACGATCCAGACGTCACGCGTATCACTGGGCATATCAAGCCCACAAGGTACACGCAGTTCAGCGGCCCGCACGCGCAAGCGCGACCAGGTGGACGCCGATCCCTACCAGCGGGCCGCACAGCAGCGCAGCCACTGTGCGGGTCTGCAGCGGCAGCGGCAGCAAGAGCAGTAGCGCCGCCGCCAGCGTTGCCGACACCCAGCCCAGCGCGTAGGCCCGGTGCAGCGCAGCCGCGACGGTGGCCGCGCCGGTGAGGGTCAGCATCGCAATCGTGATCGCCGCCGCGGTCAGCCAGGCCAGCAGGGCGCCGCCGGCGTGGTAGTCCGGACCGAACGCCACTCGCAGCAGCCACGGACCCAGTAGGCCGGCCGCCGTGACACCGATGCAGCCGATCACGGCGACCAGTGCCGCCGGCGCCAGCAACGCCCGCAGCCGTGCGGTGCGCTGGTCGACGAAGTGCGCGATCAGGTTGCCCTGCATGGCGGTGAGCGGCACCAGCAGCGGCGCCCGGGTCAAGGTCACCGCCAGGATGACGACGCCGCCCTGGGCGCCGAGCTGACTTGACGTCAGCTTCAGCAGCACCGGAAAACCCATCACCAGAATCGCGCTGGCTCCGGCCGCGGTGATCGAGTGCGCGGCCCCGCGCAGGAAGGTCGCGGTGCCGCCCGGTGTCAGCAGCCGGGCCGCGGCCCGCGTCGTCGGCGAGGCCGCGATCATGATCAACCAGGCCACCGCGCCGGCGACGGTGGCCCACAGGAATCCGACCAGGCCCCAGCCGACCAGAACGGTGACCGCGGAGACGGCCACCCGCATGATCGCGTCGGTGACCATCAGTGCGCCGTACTGCGTCCAGCGGTTGGTGCCGGCGAGCATGCCGAGCAATGTGGCGTGCAGGCAGAAGCCCGCCAGCCCGACGCCGAGCAGCCCAACCGACAGCCCGGGGGCGTGCGCGAACACCCGGCCGCTCCACAGTGGTGAGCTACCGGCGATCAGCACGGCGGCGCCGATCCCCACCAGCGCCGCGACCCGCAGCGGGTGGGTACGCGCGTCGGGCAGCACCTCCGCGTAGCCGGCCGCGCGCACCTCCCGGGTGGTTTCCTGCAGCAACCCGTTCGCCGCTCCCGTGACCAGGCCGAATGCGCCCCAGAACACCGCGAAGACCGAGAAGCCGGCCGGGGCCAGGTCGCGGGCGGCCAAGTAGACGACCGCGTAGCCGCACAGCGCCGTCACCGCCGTCGCGGTACCCACCCGGGCCATGCTGCTGCGCGCGATCGGACCGGCGAACGGCCCGATGCCTGCGCTGCCGCCCACTTCGGTCACGGTTTGAAAATACTCACAGCCGTCACCGACCTCGGCACGCTGCGACGGGCGCGACCTGACAGACTGCTGGGGGAGGGGAGTATTCCTCGGCCGCGGAGTCGTCATCACGTCGCCCACCATCGGGAGACCGGCACGCGGGCCGCCCAGTCGCGATCGTGGCGGTGGAAGAGACCTCTGGTTGCCAACGACCGGAGGTACGCGCATGCACGTCCACCCGCTGGAGTGGATCGTCACTCTCGGCCTGACCGTCGCGGTTCTGCTGTTCGACGTGGTGCTGATGGCACGCCGTTCAGGCGAAGAGCCGACGATGCGACGGTCTGCGGTCGGGCTGGCGGGCTACATCGCGCTCGCCGGGTTCTTCGGGATCTGGCTGTGGTTCGTCCACGGTCACCAATACGCGATCCAGTTCTTCGCCGGCTGGCTCACCGAATACAGCCTGTCGGTGGACAACCTGTTCATCTTCGTCATCATCATGGCGAGCTTCGGCGTGCCCCGGGTGTATCAACGTGAAGCCTTGTTCATCGGCATCGTGATCGCGCTGGTCTTCCGCGGCGTCTTCATCGCGTTGGGCGCCGCCGCCATCGAGCGGTTCACCTGGGTGTTCTACATCTTCGGCGCGTTTCTGGTGTACACCGCGGTGCGGTTGGCGCGGGGGGCAACCCATTCCTCGGATCGTGAGAACGCCCTGGTCCGGTTCGCCCGCAAGCACATGAGCGTGACCGACGAGTGGCACGGACGCCAGATCGTCGTCAAGGACGGCGGGCGACGCTCGATCACTCCGATGGCCCTGGTCGTGCTCGCGCTGGGGGCCACCGACCTGGTGTTCGCGCTGGACTCGATCCCGGCCATCTACGGCCTCACCTCCGAGCCGTATCTGGTGCTGGCCGCCAACGTGTTCGCCTTGATGGGCCTGCGCCAGCTCTACTTCATCGTCGAAGGACTGCTGCAGCGGCTGGTCTACCTGTCCAAAGGGCTTGCCGTCATTCTGGTCTTCATCGGGATCAAGCTGGTCCTGCACGCAATGCACGAGAATGACCTGCCATTCATCAACGGCGGCAAGCACTTTGACGTGCCCGAGATACCGACCCTGGTCAGCCTCGCGGTGATTGCGGTGACGCTGATCGTCGCCGCGGCGGCCAGCCTCATCGCCACCCGCGGGGATGACTGAGCCAGGTCGTACGCCCGTTCAGTCACATCGGCCACTGCGGCACCTGAGCGTGTCGGCAACACTCTGCGCGGAATCGTGACTATCGGCGATATCAGCTGGGCCGGTGATATCGCCGATAGTCACACAAGTAAAAACGAGTGCCACCCCGGAGATCGCCGGTCACGCCTCGATCCGCGCGGAGATGCGTTTGATCGGGCTCCTACTCGGGCCGATACTCGGCCCGCATCGTCGCCCTCAGTGCTGGATGGTCGGGCTTCTCCTCGGGCCGATTAATCGGCCCGCATCGTCGCCCTCAGTGACCCTCTTGCTTGAACCGCTCGATCGAGCGCTGCACCTCGGCCTCGGCTTCCTCGCGGCCCACCCAGTCGGCGGCCTTGACGAACTTGCCCGGCTCGAGCGCCTTGTACTGCGTGAAGAAGTGCTTGATCTCGTCCAGCTCGTTCTGCGGGACGTCGCCGATGTCCTGGATGTGGTCCCAGCGATGATCCTTGGCGGGCACGCACAGCACCTTGTCGTCGCCGCCGGCCTCGTCGGTCATCCGGAACATCGCGACCGGACGTGCCTTGACCACCACACCCGGGAAGACGGACTGCGGCAGCAGCACCAACGCGTCCAGCGGGTCGCCATCCTCGCCGAGGGTGTCGTCGAAGAAGCCGTAGTCGGTCGGATAGACCATCGACGTGTAGAGGTAGCGGTCCAGGAACACCCGGCCGGTCTCGTGGTCGACTTCGTACTTGTTGCGTTGACCCTTGGGGATCTCGACGGTCACGTCGAATTGCACCGGTCCGGCTCCTTCGCCTGAGGAATGTCGCTTGGCGTTGATCGTAGGGCTCCCGCGCCACGTCCGTCCGCGGGGGTTTGGCGCACAATAGGCGCAAAGAAGGCAGGAGAGTCATGCGTCCCACTCAGTGGCGTACGTCCACCCACCTGATCGTGGGCGTGGGGGTGCTGGCGATTGTCGCCGCCCTGGTGGCCGCTGCCGCGCTGCTCACCGGCGACCACGGTGCGAATGCCGCGCATGTTCCGCCACCGCCGCCGGCTGTCACGGCCAGGCCGGGCGTCGTCCCGGTGGCGGCCACCGCCCCCACACCGAGCCGCTCGGGATTGGCCGCGGCGCTGGCGCTGGTCGCGGCCGACCCCAACCTGGGCAAGCTGGGTGCGCGGGTCACCGACGCGATGACCGGCGAAGAACTCTGGCAGCAGGGCGACGACGCTCTGCTGCAGCCGGCGTCCACCAACAAGACGCTGACCAGTGCCGCGGCGCTGCTGGCGTTGGACCGCAACGCACGGGTCACCACCCGGATCGTGGCCGGCACCGGGCCGGACGCCACCGGAACCGTTGTGCTGGTCGGCGGCGGCGATCCAACGCTGTCGGGTGCCGCGCCGGGACAGGGCACCTGGTACCACGGCGCGCCGCGGCTCAGTGACCTTGCCGACCAGGTTCGCCGCAGCGGCGTGACGCCGACGGCCATCGAGGTGAACACGTCGCTGTTCACCGGCCCGACGTTCGCCCCCGGTTGGGACCCGGCCGACATCGAAGGCGGCGACATCGCGCCCATCGAATCGGTGATGCTCGATGCCGGACGGATTCAGCCGGCCACCGACGAGTCACGACGGTCGGTGACGCCCGCCCTGGACGCCGGCCGCGCGCTGGCCACCGCGCTGGGCGTCGACCCGCAGCGGGTGACGGTCACAAGCCGGCCCGTCGACTCCAGCGCGCGGCAACTGGCCGCCGTCCAGTCGGCGCCGCTGATCGACCGGCTCAACGAGATGATGAACGTCTCCGACAACGTGATGGCCGAATGCATCGCGCGGGAGGTCGCCGCGTCGATGCAGCGGCCGCTGAGCTTCACCGGAGCCGTTGCCGCAGTGACGAATCGGCTCAACACCGCGCACATCGACACCGGCAGCGCGATGCTGCGTGACTCCAGCGGGTTGTCCGTGGAAGACCGGCTGACCGCCAAAACCCTGGACGCCGTGGTGCAAGCGGCCGCCGGAGCCGACGAGCCGACGTTGCGGCCGCTGCTGGATGTGTTGCCGATCGCGGGCGGCAGCGGCACGTTGTCGGACCGATTCATCGACGGCACCCCCGCCGGTTCCGGGCCGGCAGGTTGGTTGCGTGCCAAGACCGGTTCGCTCACCGCGATCAACGCGTTGGCGGGGGTGGTGACCGATCGCAGCGGGCGGGTGCTGAGCTTCGCGCTGATCTCCAACGACGCCGGCCCGTCCGGTCGTACGGCGATCGACGCGGTGGCCGCCACGCTGTGGTCGTGCGGGTGCGTGGCATGACCCCCACGTCGGACCTGACCGTCGGGCGGACGGTCGACTGGGGATTCGCGGCCACGGTCGGGCAGCGGCTGGCCCGTCCGGGACCGCCGTCCACCGACTACACCCGCCGCCAGGTGATCGAAAACCTGTCCACCGCAGCCAAAGCCGCGGAGCCACCGGTGCGCGAGGTCACCGGCCTGCACGTCGACACAGCCGTCGCCGAGGCGCGCATCGTCGACCGGCCGGGCTGGATTCGGGCGGCGGCCGAGTCGATGCGGGTGATGACCGGCGGAACCGACACACCGCGCGGCGCGATCAGCGGCCGCATCACGGGCGCGCAGACCGGCGCCGTGCTGGCCTTCGTCGCGACCGGGATCCTCGGCCAATACGACCCGTTCGCCGACTCCGACGGTGGCGGTGCGTTGTTGCTGGTCTATCCGAACGTCATCGCGGTCGAACGCCAATTACGGGTCGAGCCGGCCGATTTCCGGCTGTGGGTCTGCCTGCACGAGGTCACCCACCGCGTGCAGTTCACCGCCAACCCCTGGCTGTCGGGTTACATGTCGGAGGCTCTCGGTGTGCTGACCACCGACGGCGCCGACGACATCACCCAGGTGGTCGGCCGATTGGCCGAGCTCGTCCGTGGCCGCTCGTCGCGGTCCGACCCGAATTCGGCAGGCATCCTCGGCTTCCTGCGCGCCGTGCAGTCCGAACCGCAGCGCGAGGCGCTGGATCAACTATTGGTCCTCGGCACGTTGCTGGAGGGTCACGCCGATCATGTAATGGATGCCGTTGGACCCGTTGTGATTCCGTCGGTGTCCGACATCCGGGCTCGCTTCGACGAGCGTCGGCAGCGCAAACAGCCACCGCTGCAACGGTTGCTACGCGCACTGCTGGGCATCGACGTCAAACTGAGTCAGTACACCCGGGGCAAGGCATTCGTCGACCACGTGGTGGACCGGGTCGGGATGGCCCGGTTCAACGCCGTGTGGACGAGTCCGGACACCCTGCCCCGGCCGGCCGAGATCGAAGATCCGCAGCAATGGATCGACCGGGTGCTGTAGCCGACCTCCGCGCAGCGGTGGCGGCGTTCGCAACGAAGCATCTCGGCCCCGCCGAACAGTGGTGCGTGGCCCTGTCGGGCGGCCCGGATTCGTTGGCGCTCACCGGCATTGCGGCGTCGCTGCGGCCCACCACCGCGCTGATCGTCGACCACGGCCTGCAGCCCGGATCGGCGGACGTGGCCGCGACCGCGCGCCGACAAGCAATGCAGCTGGGTTGCGTTGACGCTGAAGTACTTTCCGTCCAGGTGGACGGTGACGGCGGCCCAGAGGCCGCGGCGCGCAGTGCCCGCTACCACGCGCTGGCGGCGGCTCGTCACGATCGACCGGTATTGCTGGCCCACACCCTGGACGATCAGGCGGAGACGGTGCTGCTCGGGCTGGGCCGCGGGTCCGGGGCGCGGTCGATCGCCGGCATGTGGGCCCACGATCCGCCGTGGTGCCGCCCGCTGCTGGGCGTCCGACGCGAGGTCACCCACGCCGCTTGTGTGGAGCTGGGCCTGACCGCCTGGCAGGACCCGCACAACCTCGATCGGCGGTTCGCCCGCAGCCGGTTGCGCCACGAGGTGCTGCCGCTGCTGGAGGACGTGCTCGGCGGGGGTGTGGCCGAGGCGTTGGCGCGCACCGCAACCGCACTGCGCGCCGACACCGAGCTGATCGATTCGCTGATCGAGCAGGCGATGAGCACGGCGTCGACCGCCGACGGACTCGACGCCGGCGTGTTGACCGCGTTGCCCGACCCGGTCCGTCGCGGCGTCATCCGCAACTGGCTCCTGGCGGGTGGCGCGATCGGGTTGACCGACAAGCAGATTCGTGGGGTGGACGTGTTGGTCACCGCGTGGCGCGGTCAGGGTGGCGTCGCGGTCGGCTCCGCTTTGCGCGAGCAACGGCTGGTCGCCGGCCGGCGTGGCGGCGTTTTGACGTTGCATCAGGAGCCGGTCTAGTTCTCGACCGGATGGCATGGCACGCTGTGCTCGTGGCAGCGGAATCGCCGGAGCTCTACCCGGGGGACATCAAGTCGGTCCTGCTGGCCGAAGAGCAGATCCAGAGCCGCATCGCCGAACTCGGTGCTCAGATCGGGGTCGAGTACCGGCAACGCGCCGCCGATGGTGGTCGCGACCTGCTGCTGGTCACCGTGCTCAAGGGCGCGGTCATGTTCGTCACCGACCTGGCCCGCGCTATTCCACTACCGACCCAGTTCGAGTTCATGGCGGTCAGTTCCTATGGATCTTCTACGTCGTCCTCGGGCGTGGTGCGCATCCTCAAAGACCTCGACCGCGACATCAACGACCGCGACGTGCTGATCGTCGAAGATGTGGTCGATTCCGGCCTCACGCTGTCGTGGCTGCTGCGCAACCTGGCCACCCGCCGTCCGCACTCGCTGCGGGTGTGCACGCTGCTGCGCAAGCCTGACGCACTGCGCGCCAACACCGACATCGCCTACGTGGGTTTCGACATCCCCAACGAATTCGTGGTGGGGTACGGCCTCGACTACGACGAGCGCTACCGCGACCTGCCGTACATCGGCACCCTGGACCCGCGGGTCTACCAGGACTAACCGGCCGGGACTAACGCAGTTCCCAGACCGCGGTGACCGAGAAGCTCACTGTCTGCTGGCCGGGTTCCAGCGGCACTGCCGCCGGCATCATCCGCGGCGCCGGAGCAATGGTCGGGGCCGCGCCCCCGGACGCCTCCGAGATGGAGATGATTGTGCCCAGCCCGAGGCCGGACAGCTGGGCGTATTGGCCGGCGCGGTCCTTGGCGTCCTGAAACGCCCGTGCCCGGGCATCTTTGACCAGTTGCGAGTCGTCGGCGATGGAGTAGCTGACCGAGTTGATCCGGGTGGCGTCGCCGCCGGTGCCGACGATGACGGCCAGCAGCCGCGAGGCTGTGCCGGCGGGGTGGATCTTGACCCGGATCGAGTTCGCGGCGCGGAAGCCGGTGACGACGGTGCCGGCGGTATCGTACTGCGGCTGCAGGCTGACATCGGTGGTGCTGATGTCCTTGCGGTCGACGCCGGCATTGGCCAGCGCATCGATCACCGCCTGCTGGCGGGTGTTGGTCTGGTCCATTGCCGCGGTCACGTCGCGGGCGGTGAATTCGATGGCGGCGTCGGCGGTGAGGGTGTCGGGAACGCCCTGCACGTGCCCGGATCCGACGACCGTCACCTGACGCGGGTGTTCGCTGACCTTCTCAACCGCGGCGTGGTCGCACGCGGCGGCCGATGCAGCCAGGCCGGTGGCGAGCAGAATGCGGATCGGCAGTGAGGCACGCATGGTTGGCCACCCTAGTCGGCGGTGATGTTGAGGGCGCTGTGCCGGCGGCCCCACGCCAGGTAGAAAGCCAGCGCCACCGCGACCCAGCAGCTGAACGCGACCCAGGTGTACCAGTGCAGGCTGAACAGGATGTAGGCGCATGCCGCGATGGACAGGATCGGTGTCACCGGATAACCAGGCACTCTGAAACCGCGCGGCAGGTCGGGGTCCTGGATTCGGAGCACGATCACGCCGGCCGACACCACGATGAACGCCGTCAACGTGCCGATCGACACGATCTCGGCCAGCCGGTCCAAGGGGACCATGGCAGCCAGCACGGCCACCGCCGCCGCCACGATCACGGTGTTGTGCACCGGAGTCATGGTGCGGGGGTTGACCTTCGCGAAGGCAATCGGCAGCAGCCCGTCCCGCCCCATCGTGAACAGGATTCGGGTCTGGCCGTACAGCGTCACCAGCGTGACCGAGAAGATCGAGATCACCGCACCCGCCGAGACAATGGTGCTGCCCGCGGAATTGCCGGTGATGTGGTCGAGGATCACGGCCAGCACCGCCTCTTCGCCCTTGAAATCCTGCCAGCGCTGGGCCCCCAGCGCGGCGACCGAGACGAGCAGGTGGATTGCGGTCACGATCAGCAGCGCGGCGATGATCGCGCGCGGCATGGTGTGTTGGGGGTCTTTGACCTCGTCGCCGGCGGTGGACACCGCGTCGAGGCCGATGTAGGCGAAGAAGATCGTGCCGGAGGCCAGGCTGATGCCGGAGACACCGAACGGAGCCAGGTCGGTGAAGTTGCCCGCGTCGAACGCGGTGAACGCTACCGCTGAAAAGAGCACCAGCACACTGATTTTGATGACCACCATCACGGCGTTGGCCTTGGCCGATGTGCTGGCCCCGCGGATCAGCAGCAGCGTGCACATCGCGACCAGGGCGATCGCCGGCAGGTTGACCATGCCGTGTTGGGGGTCCCACGGCGCGGACGAAATCGATTGCGGCAGAGCAAAACCGAACAGATTGTAGAGCAATTTGTTGAGGTACTGACTCCAGCCGACTGCGACTGCTGCAGCGGACACGGCGTATTCGAGGAGCAGGCACGCCGCGACGCCCATCGCGGCGAATTCTCCCAGGGTGGCGTAGGCGTACGAGTAAGCCGACCCCGACACCGGTACCGCCGAGGCCAGCTCCGCGTAGCAGATCGCGGCCAGCCCCGCCGCGACGCCGGCGATGAGGAACGAGATGACGACGGCCGGGCCCGCTTGCGGCACCGACTGCGAGAGCACGATGAAGATGCCCGAGCCGACCGTCTCGCCGACGCCGAACATCGTCAGCAGGAAAACGCCGAGACTGCGTTGCAGATGCTCCGAAGCGCCCGCGGCCACGGGTGCGCCGTTGACCGGACGCCGCCGCAGCATCTGCTCGGGCAGGCTCAGCGCCGGCGTGGGCATGGCGCCTCCTCCGTGGCATCGGTGATCGCACGCCGGGTCGGTCGACTGCTCGGCCAAAGCTGCCCGCTTCGTCCATCGCGATGTGGCCAGCCCGGACCAAGATATACCAGCTCAGGGCCTCGCGCCGGGTGTGACACGGGCGGTCCGGCGGCAGCGGTGCGCGGGCGCGCGGCATGGCTTCGACCGGAAAATTTCGGAGTTATCGAAAGGTGTTGTCTGAGTTCAGACGTCAAAGAAACATCTACGAATAATGACTATTGACAACAAGTTTGAGATTTCACGCCGGACGGATGCCCCGGCGGATGGTGGTCAGAAAGTGAACATAGCTAGCCCCAGCAAAGCTTAGCGGGTAACGTCGCCCTCATCGGAAAGTTCATATCGTTTTCTAATCATACTGAACTCCAACATATTTCATGCCAATTACCTATCTGCCGAGTGGCTTTCGCAGCTAAGTGAATAGTTGCCGACTCGACGGTGAACAGGGTCGATGGAGGCTGTGTTGGGGCGCCATGGCTGGCCTAACGTGGCGGATGATCCGCTTCAGTCGCGACGACGCCAACTGAAGCTGTTGAACCCAAGTACTTTTCGGAGGGACCATGTCCAACGTCATTGCGCAGCCCGAAGTCCTCGCGGCCGCCGCGGGCAAGCTGCACACCATCAACGAGGCGCTGCGCGCCGGCAACGCGGCCGCGGCCGGCCCGACGACCGGCGTGACGCCGGCGGCCGGCGACCTGGTGTCAGCGCTGACTGCCGCTCAGTTCGCCTCGCACGCGCAGCTATATCAGACCGTCAGCGCGCACGCGGCCGCGGTGCAGCAGTTCATGGCCAACGTTCTGACCGCCAGCTCCGGTTCGTACGCGGCCACCGAGGCCGCCAACGCCGCCGCAGTCGGTTAGGCCCCGCCGGACATGATCGATTTTTCGTTGTTGCCCCCAGAGGTCAACTCGGGGTTGATGTACGCCGGTCCCGGCTCGAGCCCGATGGTCACCGCGGCCTCGGCGTGGGCGAGCCTCGGAGGTGAGCTGCACAGCATGGCCGCCGCCTACGAGTCGGTGATCGCCGCCCTGACCGACGGATCATGGGTCGGCCCGGCCGCCGCCTCGATGGCAGTCTCGTCGCAGGCTCAGGTCGAATGGCTGCTCGACAGCGCCGCGCGCGCTGAGCAGGTCGCGGCTCAGGCTTCGGCAGCGGTCAGCGCCTACGAGGCGGCCTTCATCGCGACGGTGCCGCCTGCGGAAGTGGCGGCCAACCGGGCGCTGCTGCTGCAGCTGATCGCGACCAACCTGCTGGGGCAGAACACGCCGGCGATCCTCGCCACCGAAGCGATGTACGCCGAGATGTGGGCGCAGGACGCGGGTGCCATGTACAGCTATGCCGGGGCGTCGGCCGCGGCGTCGACGCTGGCACCGTTCAACGTGGCGGCTGAGTCGGCCAACCCGGCCGGCCTCGGTGCCCAGGCGGCCGCTGTCTCGCAGGCGGTCGGTTCCAGCGCCGGACAGGACGTGACCAATGCTTTGGCGGCGGCGGCCGCACCGGCGGCGCCGGGTGACCTCACTTGGGAACAGTTGCTGGCCCAGCTGGGTCTGACCGGCACCCTTCCGAACTCCAACGGCGACGGCCTCGTCCTCAATGGCGTCCTCGGCGACATCATCGAGGGTCTGACCGGTTCGCAGACGGTGGATGGCAGTACACCCTTTGACTCGTTCATCCGGTTGATCTCCCCCTTCCGACTGTCCACCACCGCTACCAAGGACATCGAAGGGCTGGCCGAAGCGGCGACTAAATCGTTCGGGGGGGCTGCGAAAGTGTCGGCGGTCGAGGCGATCCCGGCGGCCCTTCCACCGCCGAGCCTGCCGTCGGGTATTTCCGGTGCCGGGGCTCTCGGCGGCCTGGGCAAGGCGGAATTGGTGGGCAGGCTGTCGGTACCACCGGGTTGGGGCGGAGTTGCCCCGTCGGTGAGCCCGGCCGTGACCTCGATCGGCAACCTCGGCACCCCGGTGTCGTCGCAACCGCTCACCGCCCAGCCCGTCGCCAACAGCATGGGTGCCCCGCCGGTGATGGCCGGCGGCGGCCGCGGCGGCATGCAATTCGCGGCTCCGCGTTACGGTTTCAAGCCGACCGTATTGCCTCGTCTGGTCGTCGGCGGTTAGGGAGTCACCAGGATCTTGCAGTGACGTTCGGGGTCGCCTAAGTCATCGAAGGCGGCCCCGACGTCCGCGAGACCGACGGTGCCGGTGATCATCGGGGCGACATCGATCTCCCCCTCGGCGATCGCCCGGAGCGCCTCGTTGAATTCGCCTGGCTCGTAGGCGAGGACGAACTGAACGCTGAGTTCCTTGGCGATCGCAAAGAACGGGTAGACGGTGTCAGCCTGCATGGAGACGCCGACCACGACGAGCCGCGTGCCGTGCCGGGTACGGCGGATCACGTCGTCGATGATCCCCGGTACGCCGACTGCGTCGAATACCACCGCCGGTTTCGCGGTGTCGAACGGCGAATCCTGCGCGGGGTCGACCGTCCGGTGGGCGCCCATGGCGGCGGCCAGTTCTCGTCGACTCGGCGAAAAATCGGATGCCACAATGCTTTCGATACCGCGTGCGCGTAGCGCGGCGATCACGGCGATGCCGATCGGGCCGCAGCCGAGCACCAGCGCCTCTTCGCCGGGTTTGACCGCGGATTTGTTCACCGCGTGCAGACCCACCGCCATCGGCTCGGTCAACGAAGCATGTTGCACGTCAAGGCCGTTGGGGATTGGTACGAGTAGCGGTGCGGATAGCAGCATTCGCTCGGCGTAGCCGCCCACCGTCGTGTTGCTGTAGACGATTGCCTCGACTCCCGTGCCCGACAACAGCACCGGCACCGACGTGACGAGGGTCCCGGCCGGATGCGTGTCGGTGTCGGGTCCGGCCTCCAGGATCTCCGCGCTGAACTCATGGCCCATGAACACATCGCGGCTCAAGTCGACGGCCATGCCACCACCGTTGGGCATCTCGCTGCTCAGCGACAGCACCTCGGCGCCGTGTGCCGCGAAATGCAGGTCAGAGCCGCAGATTCCGCATGAGCGGACCGCGACCAGCACCTGGCCGGCACCCGGCACCGGCTCGGGGAGGTCGTCGCGGTACACCATGCGGCCGTTCCGAAGCACCGAGGCGCGCATCAGTTGCTTTCGCCGACATGTTCGGTGATCGCTTGGACGACGGCTTGTCCGGCCCGTCCGATCAACTCGTCGCGCTTGTCCTTGGCCCATTCGTGTGACGATCGGGCGGCCTCGAGCTGTCCCTTGAAGTGCGGGATGACCTTGCGGGCCATCAGTTCGTAGCAGTGATAGGTCGCTTCGGGTGACGCCCAGTCGTGCCCGAGCATCAACAGCGTCCCGAATCCGCCCGAGCGCTCCAGTAGATCCTCGATGTGAGCGATCGCGTCGTCGGGGCTACCGATGCAGCAATTGCCTTTGGCCGCATAGTCTTCGACGAACCCGCGAGGCGTCTGCTCTCCCTCGACGGCGTTGGCCAGCGGAACGAACCCGGCAGCGCCGAAGTAGTTGGCGAAATCCTGCAGACCGTAGGTGCAGTCGTCGATGGCCTTGTCGCGGGTATCGGCGATGTGCATGATCGACAGGACCCGCCAGTCGGCGCGGTCCGGCTCGTCGCGGCCGGCTTTAGCGGCCTGTTCTTCGACCACTCCCCAGGTGTTGTCCAGCGCGGCGTAGCCGCCAGGCACCGACATCGACAGCGACAGCAGCGACGTGCCAAGCTTCCCGGCCAGCCGCGGGCCGGACGGGGAAAGCATTGCCGCCGTTGATATTTCCGGGTACGGCCAGGTGTAGGGACGGATGTGCAGTTGCGCGTCACGCAGAGTGAACCAGTCCGAGTGCCGGTTGATCCGCTCGCTCGGTTCGGCGCGGAGCAGGGCCAAGATCGCTTCCAGGGATTCCTGCATCATCCGGCGCTGCTCGATCGGGTCGATGCCCATCATGTACGCGTCCGAAGGCAGTGCTCCCGGGCCGGCCCCGAACATCACCCGCCCTCGGGTCAGATGATCCAGCAGCACCCATCGGTCGGCCACCATCAACGGGTGGTGGTAGGGCAGCGACACCACACCGGTGCCCAGCCGGATGTGCTTGGTCCGCTCGGCGGCCGCGGCGATGAACACCTCCGGGCAGGCGATCAGCTCGTAACCGCCGGAGTGGTGCTCGCCGAACCACGCCTCGTCGAAGCCGAGCCGATCCAGCGCCACTACCCGGTCCAGGTCGTATTCCAGTGCCAGAGTGGGTGATTGGCCGGTGGGATGAAACGGTGTGACGAAGACGCCGAAGTTCAGCGGACGCGTCATGCCCGCTCGGCCGCGATCTTCAGGCTCGACAGGAAGTCCAGCAGCAATTCGTTGACCTGTTTCGGTTTCTCCTGCTGCAACCAATGTCCGGCGCCGTCGATGAGCACCTCGCGGTAGCGGCCGGTGACCAGCTCCGGAGCGCGGTCCGGACGCATGAAGCTCAGCACCGGGTCGGCGGTGCCGCCGATGAACATGGCCGGCACGGTGATGGTTGCGGCCGGCGGGTCGGCCAGCAGCTCCCAGTTACGGTCCAGGTTGCGGTACCAGTTCAGCCCGCCGGTGAAGCCGGTGCGCTCGAATTCACCGACGTAGTGGTCGACCTCCTCGCCGGTGATCCAGTCCGGCAGGCCGTCGGCCTCCGGCAGCCGGTCGATGAAGCCGGCCGGGCCCGGTTCGATCATCCGCAGCGCTGCCGTCGGGTCGTCGGATCGGGTCAGTCCGCCCAGCATCCGGGTGATGGTTCGGTGGGGGTCGCCACCGAGTTCTGCGTCGGCCACCCCGGGCTGCTGGAAATACAGCATGTAGAAGAAGTTCTCACCGAAGATCGACCGGAACGCTGTGGTCGGCGGAACCTGCGACCGCGGCACCGGCGGCACGCTCATGCCGACGACGGCCGCGACCCGGTCCGGGTGCAGCTGGGCCGAACTCCACACCACCGGGGCTCCCCAGTCGTGACCGACGAACACCGCCTTGTCGGCCCCGACGTCGTCGAGCAGGCCGATCAAGTCAGCGGACAGCTCGGCGACGTTGTAAGCGGCGACGTCGGCCGGGCAGGTGGTGCGGCCATAACCGCGCTGGTCAGGCGCCAGCACGTGGTACCCGGCGGCGGCCAGCGCCGGAATCTGGTGACGCCAGGAGTAGGCGAGTTCGGGGAAGCCGTGGGCCAGCACGACAACCGGCGCGCCCCGCTCACCCGCCTCGAGGGTGTGCACCTGCACGCCGTTGGTGTCGATGATGCGTTCGGAGATGGGCTGGCTGTCAGACACCGCTTCACCAAAGCACACGTGCGCCCCGGCGGGTGTCGGGAACTTCGATTCGTTGTTCAGACCGAGACGTTCCGTGAGCCGACCACCTGCGCTCGGCTCTGGCCGGGTCGCCGTTTACCGCGGGCGGTAACCTGGACTATTCCAGCTGCGTGTATCGGGAAGGACCTGGCCGGCAACGGCCGATGATTGATGAACCGTAAAAACGTGATCCGCACGCTCACGGCCATCGCAGTCGTGCTTCTGCTTGGCTGGTCTTTCTTCTACTTCAGCGACGACACCCGCGGCTTCAAGCCGGTCGACACGTCGGTGGCGATGGCCCAGATCAAGGGCGGCAACGTCAAGAGCGCCCAGATCGACGACCGCGAGCAGCAGGTCCGGCTGACGCTGAAAAGCGCCGCCACCGGCACCGAGGGCTCCGACAAGATCATCACCCACTACCCGACCGGCTACGGCGTCCCGCTGTTCGACCAGCTGAACGGCAAGGACGCCCAGGTCGGCACCGTCGTCAATCAGGGCAGCATCATCGGCTCGATCGTGGTCTACGTGCTGCCGCTGCTGCTGCTGGTCGGCCTGTTCATGATGTTCTCCCGCATGCAGGGCGGCGCGCGGATGGGCTTCGGCTTCGGCAAGTCGCGGGCCAAGATGCTGAACAAAGACATGCCCAAGACCACCTTCGCCGACGTCGCCGGGGCCGACGAGGCGGTCGAAGAGCTCTACGAGATCAAGGACTTCCTGCAGAACCCCTCGCGGTACCAGGCGCTCGGCGCCAAGATTCCCAAGGGCGTGCTGCTCTACGGCCCGCCTGGAACCGGCAAGACCCTGCTGGCGCGCGCGGTCGCCGGTGAAGCGGGGGTGCCGTTCTTCACCATCTCCGGATCCGACTTCGTCGAGATGTTCGTCGGCGTCGGCGCCTCCCGGGTGCGGGACCTGTTCGAGCAGGCCAAACAGAACAGCCCGTGCATCATCTTCGTCGACGAGATCGACGCCGTCGGCCGTCAGCGCGGTGCCGGACTCGGTGGTGGCCACGACGAGCGCGAGCAGACGCTGAACCAGCTGCTGGTCGAGATGGACGGCTTCGGCGACCGCCAGGGCGTCATCCTGATCGCCGCCACCAACCGCCCCGACATTCTGGATCCGGCGCTGCTCCGGCCCGGCCGGTTCGACCGCCAGATCCCGGTGTCCAGCCCCGACCTGGCCGGTCGGCGGGCGGTGCTCCGGGTGCACTCCCAGGGCAAGCCGTTCGGCCCGGATGTCGAATTCGACGGCCTGGCGAAGCGGACCGTCGGGATGACCGGCGCTGACCTGGAGAACGTCATCAACGAAGCGGCGCTGCTGACCGCCCGCGAGAACGGCACCGTCATCACCGGAGCCGCCCTGGAAGAGGCGGTCGACCGGGTGGTGGGCGGCCCGCGCCGCAAGGGCCGGATCATCAGCGAGCAGGAAAAGAAGATGACCGCCTACCACGAGGCCGGGCACACCCTGGCCGGCTGGGCGATGCCGGGCATCGACACCGTCTACAAGGTGACGATCCTGGCCCGGGGCAACACCGGCGGTCACGCCCTGGCGGTGCCAGAGGACGACAAGGGCCTGCAGACCCGCTCGGAGCTGGTCGCCAAACTCGTGATGGCGCTGGGTGGTCGCGCGGCCGAGGAGCTGGTCTTCCACGAGCCGACCACGGGCGCGGTGTCCGACATCGAGAAAGCCACCAAGGTCGCCCGCGCGATGGTCACCGACCTCGGCATGAGCTCCAAGTTGGGCGCGGTCAAGTACGGAACCGAGGGCGGCGATCCGTTCCTGGGCCGGACGATGGGCACCCAGGCGGACTACTCGCACGAGGTGGCCCGCGAGATCGACGAGGAGGTGCGCAAACTCATCGAGACCGCGCACACCGAAGCCTGGGAGATCCTGACCGAATACCGCGACGTGCTCGACACGCTGGCCGGCGAGCTGCTGGAGAAGGAGACGCTGCACCGCGCCGAGTTGGAAGCGATCTTCACCGCAGTCGAAAAGCGCCCACGCCTGACACTTTTCGACGATTTCGGCGGTCGCATTCCGTCGGACAAGCCGCCGATCAAGACACCGGGCGAGCTCGCGATCGAGCGTGGCGAGCCCTGGCCCAAGCCGGAGACCGAGCCGGCCTTCAAGGCGGCCATCGCAGCGGCGGCGCGGGATGCCGCGCAGGCCGAAGCCGAACGAACCGCCAATGGCAACAACGGTTCTCACGGCGGTACCAACGGCGGCCCGCAGGTGTCGACGCAACCCGACTACGGTGCGCCCGTCGGCTGGCACGCACCGGGATGGCCACCGCCGCAGCAGCCGGGTTACTGGTACCCGCCGCAGAATCAGCCGCCACAACACTGGCCGGCGCCACCACACCAGCCCGCGGGTCAGCCCTACCCGCCGTATCCGCCGTATCCGCCGCCCGGTGCACCCGCGCCGGAGACGGGCCAGTCCGCCGACCCACCCGGTGGCGGCGCGGGACCGTCTAACCCCTCGACGCACGGCTGACACGAACGGAGTCTGCGATGGCGCAGCACAATTCCCATACCGCGACTCTGAACGGCCGGGTCTTCGATCAGCCGCGCGCCGAGGCCGCCATCCGCGAATTGCTCATCGCCATCGGTGAAGACCCGGACCGGCACGGGCTGCTGGACACCCCGGCCCGGGTCGCACGCAGTTACCAAGAGATGTTCGCCGGTCTCTACATCGACCCGGATGCAGTGCTGGACACCACCTTTGACGAACAGCACGACGAGCTGGTGCTGGTCAAAGAGATCCCGCTGTACTCCACCTGCGAGCACCACCTGGTGGCGTTCCACGGCGTCGCTCACGTCGGCTACATTCCCGGTCACGACGGCCGGGTCACAGGCCTGTCCAAGATCGCCCGGCTGGTCGACCTGTACGCCAAACGCCCGCAGATCCAGGAGCGCCTCACCGCGCAGATCGCGGACGCGCTGATGCGCAAGCTGGACCCACGTGGCGCCATCGTCGTGATGGAGGCCGAGCATCTGTGCATGTCGATGCGCGGAGTCCGCAAGCCGGGAGCGGTCACCACGACGTCGGCCGTGCGCGGACAGTTCAAGTCCGACAACGCACTTCGAGCCGAGGCGCTCGACCTGATCCTGCGCAAGTGAGCACGGCGCACGTTCAGATCATGGGCGTGTTGAACGTCACCGCTGATTCGTTCTCGGACGGCGGCCGTTACCTCGATGTCGAGCGTGCGGTGCAGCATGGTTTGGCATTGGCCGCCGACGGCGCGTCGATCATCGACGTCGGCGGCGAGTCCACTCGACCGGGCGCAGTCCGTGTCGATCCGCAGGTGGAGACCGACCGCGTCATCCCTGTCATCAAAGAGCTTGCCGCGCAGGGAATTACCGTCAGTGTCGACACCATGCACGCGGGTGTTGCGCGGGCCGCGCTGGAGAACGGTGCCGCGATGGTCAACGACGTCTCCGGCGGCCGCGCCGACCCGGCGATGGCCGACGTGCTGGTCGAGGCCGATGCGCCGTGGGTGCTGATGCACTGGCGCTCGGTGTCGGCCGAGTCACCGCATCAGGTGCCGCCATATCGCGACGTGGTCGCCGAAGTGCGTGACGAGTTGATGGCCGGTGTCGACACCGCGGTGGCCGCGGGAGTGAACCCGGCCAAGCTGATCGTCGATCCCGGATTGGGTTTCGCCAAGTCGGCCCAGGACAATTGGGCGCTGCTGCATGCCTTGCCCGAATTGGTGGCAAGCGGCTTCCCGGTTTTGGTCGGGGCTTCGCGTAAGCGCTTCCTGGGCAGCTTGCTGGCGGATTCCGACGGCGCGGTGCGGGCGCCGGACGGTCGCGAGACGGCCACCGCGGTGGTGTCTGCGCTGGCCGCGCTGCATGGTGCCTGGGGAGTTCGGGTACACGACGTGCGAGCTTCGGCCGATGCTGTCAAAGTGGTCGAGGCATGGACGTACGCAGGGAACGGTAATGGCTGACCGAATCGTGTTGCGCGGATTGAAGGTTCGCGGAAATCACGGCGTATTCGACCACGAACGCGCCGAAGGGCAGGATTTCATCGCCGACATCACCGTCTGGATCGACTTGGCGACCGCCGCGACCAGCGACGACTTGGCGGACACCTACGACTACGGCGTGCTGGCGGAACGGGCCGCCGCCGTGATCGCGGGTCCGGCCCGCAACTTGATCGAGACGGTCGCCGGCGAGATCGCCGAGGACGTCATGAAGGACGATCGGGTGCACGCTGTGGAGGTGACGGTGCACAAGCCGCAGGCTCCGATTCCACTGACCTTCGACGATGTCGCGGTGGTGGCCCGCCGGTCCCGCCGCGGCGGCCGCGGGCAGGTGGTGCCGGCGTGATCGCCTTCGACGACGACGATCCCGGTGAGGCCGGGGTGGAGGAGTGGCACATATGACACGCGTCGTGCTGTCGATCGGATCCAACATCGGCGACCGGCTGACCCGGCTGCAGTCGGTGCTCGACCGGCTCGGCGACTCCGTGCAGGCGGTGTCGCCGGTCTACGAGACGGCCGCCTGGGGCGGAGTCGAGCAGGGCGCGTTCCTCAACGCCGTGGTCATCGCCGACGACCCGACCCTCGACGGGCAGGGCTGGTTGCGTCGCGCGCAGGAGATGGAAGTGGCTGCGGATCGAGTCCGCGGCCAGAAGTGGGGCCCGCGCACCCTCGATGTGGACCTGATCTGCTGCCACGTGACGTCGCCGGACGGCGACAGCGAGCTGTTCTCGCTGGAGAACGGCCTGACGCTGCCGCATCCACTGGCTCACCTGCGGGCCTTCGTGCTCATTCCATGGCTTGCCGTCGACCCCGACGCGGCGTTGACGGTGGCCGGCGGCACGCAGTCGGTCGCCAGGCTGATCGCCGAGCTCGACACATCCGACCGTGCCGGTGTGCGGCACACGGATCTCGCCCTCGAGCCGCGTCCTGGAAGCTGATGGGCCCCACCCGGAAGCGTGAGCTGGCGGCCGCGGCACTCGGCGCCGCAGTCGCGGGATACCTGGTGGTTGTCGCCCTGTACCGGTGGTTTCCGCCGATCACGGTGTGGACCGGTTTTTCGTTGTTCGCGGTCGGGGTGGGCGAGGCGATCTGGGGGCGCCACGTGCGGGCGAAGATCGCCGCCGGCGAGATCGGCGACGCGTCGGGTTGGCTGCATCCGCTGTCGGTGGCCCGCACGGTGGTGATCGCCAAGGCGTCGGCCTGGGTCGGGGCACTGGCGTCGGGCTGGTGGATCGGTGTGTTGGTCTACCTTCTGCCGCGCCGCTCGTGGCTTCGGGTGGCCGCCCAGGACACCACCGGGACGGCCGTCGCGACGCTGAGCGCGCTGGCCTTGGTGGCCGCCGCGGTGTGGTTGCAGTACTGCTGCCGATCGCCCGGCGATCCCGGCGACAACGCCGACATCGGTGAGGGCGTCGAAAGTTAGCTAGCCCCGGTGACCACCGGAATTCGGCGATTAGTCCAGGTGAGAAACGCCGGAGCGCGGCGACACGCGCAGTGACCTAGGGCCGGTACAGTCGGGCCATGACCGATCTGTCCCGCGGCGTCCGCATGCGGCGCAGCGGCCGCAGACCCGGTTGGGTACTGCTGACGGCGTTGCTGGTTCTGGCCATCGGAGCCAGTTCCGCGCTGGTCTTCACCAGCAGAGTCGAACTCCTGAAGCTCGCGGTGATCCTCGCGCTGTGGGCCGCCGTGGTGGCGGCGTTTGTCTCGGTGATCTACCGCCGGCAGAGCGATGTGGATCAGGCCAGGGCGCGGGACCTCAAGCTGGTGTACGACTTGCAACTGGACCGGGAGATCTCGGCGCGGCGCGAGTACGAGCTGACCGTGGAGTCCCAGCTGCGTCGCGAGCTTGCCTCCGAACTGCGGGCGCAGGCGTCCGATGAGGTATCCGAGCTCCGCGCCGAGCTGGCGGCACTGCGTACCAACTTGGAGATCCTGTTCGACGCGGAGCTCAGCGACCGGCCGGCACTGGAGGGCGAGCGCAAGGCGGTCCGCGGCTACTCCGAGTGGGACCGCGAGAACGAAAGTGCCCGCGATCGCGTCAACCGGGTGTCGTCGGTCCGGGCCGAAGAACCTGCCCGGCGGTCCGACGACACCATCATCGACGTGCACGAGGAGCCGCTGGCCCCGGCCGCGCCGCGGCAGCCGGCGGTGGAGAGCTACCACCAGGCTTACGCCCCGCAGCCACACGAGGCCTACGCACCGCCTCGTCCGGGCCGGACCCCGGAGGCGACGGCTGAGCCGGAGCGCGGTTCGCATTGGCGTCCCAGCGAGCCCGAAACACCCCCCGCCCGCCAAGAGCCGGCGCCCACCGGCGGCTGGCATCCACCGCAGGCGCCCGTCGGCCCGATCGAGCGGCCACCCGAGGGCCGCGGCTGGGCTCAGCCACCGGCTCAGCCCGCTGGGTGGGTCGCCCCCGGCACCTCGCCCACGACCGGGCCGCAGCGATTCGAGCCGCCCCAGTCGCCGCGGCGGTCGCATCGTCGTGCCGAAGGCGGCCCGCCCTCTGAGCCGCTGCCGGCACCGCCTCAGCGTCCGGACCGGCCAGAACCGGTTCCCGCACAGTTCGCCCCGGCCCCGACGCCCCCACCGCCTGAGCCGCCGCAACAGCAGGCGACACCCGAGCGGCCCGAGCTGCAACAACCCGAGCCGCCCCAGTATCAGCCGCGGATCCCGTGGCCGCCACCCGGGGAGGCGCCGCGGCAACCGGAGCAACCGGCGACCTGGCAGCCGGTCAGCCAGGAGGGCCAATGGTTGCCTCCGGGAGCTCCGGGCAGCAACTGGAATTCCGGTCAACCCGAGAGTCCGGTGCCGGCGTCGTGGGCGTACGACAACGGTCCGTCCCGCGACAAGCTCTCACACCGTGCCCCCGGCAGCGGTGACCCAGCCGCAGAGGCGCCTGCTGAGCGTCGGGGCCGCCACTCCGGCGGCCCTGCCGAATCGGCTCCCAACCCTGCTGGCCAGCCCAACCCGGCCGGCCAGCCCAACCCGGCCGGCCAGCCGAGGGAGGTACAACCTGAGTCGAGCGAGTCGGGCCGGCGCGCCCGGTCTCGCCACTCGGCCGAGCCCGCCGACGCCGCGTCTGCCGATATCGATTCTCCAGCCCCGGCGATGTCACCGCCGCCGCCACCGCCACCACCATCACCGACGGCAGCTCCGGACCGCGGCCCGGCGATGTCGCCGCCGCCCGCGGCCAGCGCCCGCCATCGCGGCGCCGACGCGCTGGCCGAATCCGGCGACCCACAGTCCGGCGGGCAGTCGGTGGCCGACCTGTTGGCGCGGTTGCAGTCCACCCCGTCGGAGGGCGGGCGTCGACGACGCCGCGAGGACTGAGGCGAACACCACAGCGTCCGGCTGAGGTGTCGCGGTAGCATCTCTACGACCGTCCGGTACCCGCTACGCGGGACTGGAACGAAACCAAGGACTTGTGAGGGTCGTCTGCGATGGTGCAGTTCGACGGATTGCGCCCGGCTCGGCTCAAGGTGGGGATCATCTCCGCCGGCCGGGTTGGAACCGCACTGGGGGTGGCGCTGGAGCGCGTCGACCATGTGGTCGTCGCCTGCAGTGCCGTTTCGCGAGCGTCCCGGCAGCGCGCCGAGCGCTGGTTGGCGGACACTCCGGTGGCCTCGGTGCCTGATGTCGCGGGTGACGCCGAGTTGCTGCTGCTGGCCGTGCCGGACACCGAATTGCCCGGCCTGGTAACGGGTTTGGCGTCGACTCAGGCGGTGCGGCCCGGCACCATCGTCGTGCACACCTCGGGCGTCAACGGCGTTGACGTGCTGGCCCCGCTGAGCTCTCGAGACTGCATTCCGCTGGCCATTCATCCCGCGATGACGTTCACCGGATCCGACGAGGACATCGCACGCCTTCCCGACACCTGCTTCGGCATCACCGCGGCCGACGAAGTCGGCTATGCGATCGCGCAGTCCCTGGTGCTCGAGATCGGAGGCGAACCGTTCCGGGTTCCCGAGCACGCGCGCACGCTCTATCACGCGGCCCTGGCCCACGCCGGCAACCACATCGTCACCGTGGTCACCGACGCCCTCGATGCGCTGCGGGCCGCGGTGTCCGGTACCGAGCTGCTCGGACAACAGCTGGTCGACAATCAGCCCGGCGGCATCGCCGAGCGCATCCTGGGACCGCTGGCCCGCGCGGCGCTGGAGAACACGCTGCATCGCGGACAGGCGGCCTTGACCGGCCCGATCGCTCGCGGCGACGCCGGCGTCGTCGCCGGTCACCTGCGTGCGCTGCAGCTGGTCGACCCGCAGTTGGCCCAGGCCTACCGGGCGAACGCGATGCGCACGGCCGAGAAGGTCCATGCTCCCGACGACGTGCTCGAGGTGCTGGCGCGATGAGCAGCAGACGGCCACCGAAATTCAACGCCGGCGAGCTCAACCTCTTTGTGGAGCCGGCCGACGTCAGGCAGATCAGCCGGGCGTTACGCCGAACCGGCCGACGGGTGATGCTGGTGCCGACCATGGGAGCTCTGCACGACGGGCACCTGGCGCTGGTGCGGGCCGCCAAGCGCGTACCCGGCTCGGTGGTGGTGGTCTCGATTTTCGTGAACCCGTTACAGTTCGGCGCCGACGAGGATCTCGACGCCTATCCGCGCATCCTCGAGTCGGACTTGGCCTTGCTGCGCGGTGAGGGAGTCGAAATAGCGTTCACGCCAAGCGCTTCGGGGATGTACCCGGGCGGTCCGCGGACCACGGTGTACCCCGGACCGCTTGGATCGGAGCTCGAAGGCGCTGTGCGGCCGACGCATTTCGCGGGCATGCTGACGGTGGTCTGCAAACTGTTGCAGATCGTTGCACCCGATCGAATCTTCTTCGGCGAGAAGGACTATCAGCAGCTGGTGCTGGTCCATCAGATGGTTTCCGACCTCGACATCGACGTCCAGGTGGTCGGCGTGCCGATCGTGCGCGAAACCGATGGTCTGGCGATGTCGTCACGCAACCGGTATCTCAGCGCCGCCGAACGCGAATTGGCCGGCATCTTGTCGGCCGCTCTGCTGGCCGGCTCGCACGCCGCGCCGGGTGGCGCGCAGGCCGCACTGGATGCCGCCAATTCGGTCCTCTCGGAAGTCCCGGCGATCGACGTGGACTACCTCGAGGTGCGTGACGGCGGCCTGGGACCGGCCCCCGTCACCGGCGCCGGCCGTCTGCTGGTCGCCGCGCGACTGGGCAGAACCAGACTGCTGGACAACGTCGCAATTGAGATCGGAACCACCATCGGCGCCGACGGGCTGATGCCCGCCGCACCAGCCGAGCCTCTCGAATCACATTGGAGGAACTGATGATACGGACAATGCTCAAGTCGAAGATCCACCGTGCGACAGTCACGCAGGCGGACCTGCACTACGTGGGTTCGGTGACCATCGACGCCGATCTGATGGACGCGGCCGACCTGCTCGAGGGCGAACAGGTGACCATCGTCGACATCGACAACGGGGCCCGGCTCGTCACGTACGCGATCACCGGCAAACGGGGCAGCGGTGTGATCGGAATCAACGGTGCGGCAGCGCATCTCGTACATCCCGGCGACCTGGTGATCCTGATCGCCTACGCCCAGATGGAGGATGCCGAGGCGCGTAGCTACCAGCCCAGGATCGTCTTCGTCGACGCCGAGAACAAGGCCATCGACCTGGGTAACGACCCCGCCTTCGTGCCGGCCGACGCAGGCGAGCTGGTCTCGCCGCGATGAAGGCCCGCTAGCCGTGCTGCTGGCCATCGACGTCCGCAACACCCACACCGTCGTCGGGCTGCTGTCGGGCACCAAAGATCACGCGAAAGTCGAGCAGCAGTGGCGGATCCGGACTGAGTCCGAGATCACCGCCGACGAACTGGCGCTCACCATCGACGGGCTCATCGGCGACGACTCCGATCAGCTCACCGGTGCGACGGCGCTGTCCACCGTGCCCTCGGTGCTGCACGAAGTGCGGCTGATGCTCGAGCAGTACTGGCCGACGGTGCCGCACGTGTTGATCGAACCCGGTGTCCGCACCGGCATCCCGCTGCTGGTCGACAACCCGAAAGAAGTCGGTGCCGATCGGATCGTCAACTGCCTGGCGGCTTTTCAGAAATACAACACCGCGGCAATCGTGATCGACTTCGGCTCCTCGATTTGCGTCGACGTGGTGTCCGCCAAGGGTGAATTCCTCGGCGGCGCGATCGCGCCGGGCATCCAGGTCTCCTCTGATGCCGCCGCGGCCCGCTCGGCCGCCTTGCGGCGGGTCGAGCTGACCAGGCCCCGATCGGTGGTCGGCAAGAACACCGTCGAATGCATGCAAGCCGGGGCCGTGTTCGGTTTCGCCGGCCTGGTCGACGGCCTGGTCGGCCGAATCCGCGCCGACGTCGACGGCTTCGCCGGCGACAACGTGGCCGTGGTGGCAACCGGTCACACCGCTCCGCTGCTGCTGGCCGAGCTGAGCTCGGTGCATCACTACGACCAGCACCTGACCTTGCACGGGCTGCGCCTGGTGTTCGAGCGCAACCGCGACAGTCAGCGCGGACGCCTCAAGACCGCACGCTGACCGATCCGCTCCACGCCAGACCGAGTCAGGCGCGACCGCGCCCTGCTGCTGTCCCGCGACGCCGACCGCCGCGAACACCCCACCGTCTTAACTGCTTTAAGCTGGCTGTTCGTGACGGCCGGCGACAACGACTCCGCGGACCCCCGAGACCTCCCCGAGCAGTTTCGGATACGCCGGGACAAGCGGGAGCGTCTCGCCGCCGGGGGTCGCGATCCCTACCCCGTCGAAGTTCCTCGCACCCACACCCTCGCGCAGATCCGCGCCGCGTATCCCGATCTGCCGGCCGACTCCGCAACCGGAGACGTCGTCGGGGTCGCCGGCCGGGTGGTGTTCGCCCGCAACTCCGGCAAGCTGTGCTTCGCCAGTCTCCAGGACGGCGACGGCACCCAATTGCAAGTCATGGTCAGCCTGGCCGGGGTCGGGCAGCAGGCGCTCGACGAATGGAAGGCCGACGTCGACATCGGCGACATCGTCTTCGTCCACGGCGAGGTGATCAGCTCCCGGCGCGGTGAGCTGTCCGTGCTCGGCGACAGTTGGCAGATGGCCTCCAAGGCCCTGCGTCCGCTGCCGGTGGCGCACAAGGAGATGAGCGAGGAATCCCGGGTCCGGCAGCGCTACGTCGACCTGATCGTGCGCCCCGAGGCGCGCACGGTGGCCCGTCAGCGAATTGCCGTGATGCGCGCATTGCGTAATGCTCTGGAGCAACGCGGCTTTTTAGAAGTCGAGACGCCGATCTTGCAGACTTTGGCCGGTGGCGCGGCCGCACGACCCTTCGTGACGCACTCCAATGCGCTCGACATCGATCTCTACCTTCGGATCGCACCGGAACTGTTCCTGAAGCGCTGCGTAGTCGGTGGCTTCGACAGGGTCTTCGAAGTAAATCGAGTGTTCCGAAACGAAGGTGCCGATTCCACGCATTCGCCGGAATTCTCCATGCTGGAGACGTATCAAGCGTATGGAACGTATGACGATTCTGCCGTTGTTACCCGCGAGCTTATTCAACAGGTGGCTGACGAGGCGATCGGTAGTCGACAACTCCCGCTACCCGACGGCAGCGTCTATGACATCGACGGAGAATGGGCGTCGATTCAAATGTATCCGTCACTATCCGAGGCACTTGGCGAAGAGATCACACCGAACTCCAATGTTGCTGGCCTGCTCGCTATCGCGGCCTCACTCGGCGTCGAGGTGCCGACCGACCGCGGCTACGGCCACGGCAAGTTGATCGAGGAACTCTGGGAGCACACCGTCGGCGCAACGCTGACGGCGCCGACCTTCGTCAAGGACTTTCCCGTCGAGACAACTCCATTGACGCGTCAGCATCGCAGCATTGCCGGAGTGACCGAGAAGTGGGATTTGTATATCCGCGGGTTCGAGCTGGCCACCGGTTACTCGGAGTTGATCGACCCGGTGGTCCAGCGGGAGAGGTTCGCTGAGCAGGCCCGCGCGGCGGCGGCCGGCGACGACGAGGCGATGGTCCTGGACGAGGATTTCCTGGCCGCGCTGGAACACGCTATGCCGCCGTGCACGGGAACCGGAATGGGCATCGATCGGCTGTTGATGGCTTTGACCGGCCTGTCGATAAGGGAAACAGTATTATTTCCTATTGTGCGTCCGCATAGCAGCTGAGCTCCGGTGACGCTGTATTGAATTACCCGTCGGGGTATGGCAGATTATGCGGCGGGGGCGGTCCGAGCACGTGTCTTGTATGGCAAGTGTCTAAGAAGAAAGCATGAGGCTCAGCCATGGCAAAGAAAGTGACCGTTACTCTTGTCGACGATTTCGACGGTGAAGGCGCCGCCGATGAAACCGTCGAATTTGGTCTTGACGGTGTCACCTATGAGATTGACCTTTCGGCTAAAAATGCGACGAAACTCCGCAACGACCTGAAGCAATGGGTGGAAGCCTCTCGACGGGTCGGCGGGCGCCGTCGTGGGCGGTCGAGTTCCGGCCGGGGCCGCGGTGCCATCGACCGTGAGCAGAGCGCCGCGATCCGGGACTGGGCGCGTCGCAACGGCCACAACGTGTCGACGCGGGGCCGGATCCCGGCCGACGTCATCGACGCTTTTCACGCCGCGACCTGATCGGCGCCGTCCCACTTTCGCTAGCAGCGAACTGATCTGACACACAACGCGGGAAACGAATGCTCGTTTTCCCGCGTTGTCTTGTCACAGCTGTAACGGGTTCGCAACGGCAAGGTGGGTAGCCCGGCCGGCCGACCACTACAGTGGAAGTCAGGTACGCGGCGCCGGCGCTAAAGCCGGCAGAGACTGAAGTACCGATGGTGAGGGAGAGCAGGTAAACGCCAATGTTCGAACGTTTTACTGACCGTGCCCGCAGGGTTGTCGTCCTGGCGCAAGAAGAGGCCCGGATGCTCAACCACAACTACATCGGCACCGAGCACATCCTGCTGGGTCTCATCCACGAGGGCGAGGGCGTAGCGGCCAAGTCGCTGGAGTCGTTGGGCATCTCCCTGGAAGGTGTCCGCAGCCAGGTCGAGGAGATCATCGGTCAGGGCCAACAGGCCCCGTCCGGTCACATCCCCTTCACCCCGCGCGCGAAGAAAGTTCTCGAGCTGAGCTTGCGCGAAGCGCTGCAACTCGGCCACAACTACATCGGCACCGAGCACATTCTGCTCGGACTGATCCGTGAGGGCGAGGGCGTCGCCGCCCAGGTTCTGGTGAAACTGGGCGCTGAACTCACCCGGGTGCGCCAGCAGGTCATCCAGCTGCTGAGCGGCTATCAGGGCAAGGAGACCGCCGAGGCCGGCACCGGTGGCCGCGGCGGCGAGTCCGGCTCGCCGTCCACCTCGCTGGTGCTCGACCAGTTCGGTCGTAACCTGACCGCGGCTGCCATGGAGGGCAAGCTCGACCCGGTCATCGGCCGCGAGAAGGAAATCGAGCGGGTCATGCAGGTGCTGTCCCGCCGCACCAAGAACAACCCGGTGCTGATCGGTGAGCCAGGCGTCGGCAAGACCGCCGTCGTGGAGGGTCTCGCGCAGGCGATCGTGCACGGCGAGGTGCCCGAGACGCTGAAGGACAAGCAGCTCTACACCCTCGACCTGGGTTCACTGGTGGCCGGCAGCCGTTACCGCGGTGACTTCGAAGAGCGCCTGAAGAAGGTGCTCAAGGAGATCAACACCCGCGGCGACATCATCCTGTTCATCGACGAACTGCATACGCTGGTCGGTGCCGGAGCGGCCGAGGGCGCCATCGACGCGGCGTCGATCCTGAAGCCGAAGCTGGCCCGCGGCGAGCTCCAGACCATCGGAGCGACCACCCTCGACGAATACCGCAAGTACATCGAGAAGGACGCCGCCCTCGAGCGCCGGTTCCAGCCGGTTCAGGTCGGCGAGCCGACGGTGGAGCACACCATCGAGATCCTCAAGGGCCTGCGGGACCGCTACGAGGCGCACCACCGGGTGTCCATCACCGACGGTGCCGTGACGGCTGCCGCCACGCTGGCCGACCGCTACATCAACGACAGGTTCCTGCCGGACAAGGCAATCGACCTGATCGACGAGGCCGGCGCGCGGATGCGCATCCGCCGGATGACCGCTCCGCCAGACCTGCGCGAGTTCGACGAGAAGATCGCCGACGCCCGCCGGGAGAAGGAGTCCGCGATCGACGCGCAGGACTTCGAGAAGGCGGCCAGTCTGCGCGACCGTGAGAAGCAGCTGGTGGCCCAGCGGGCTGAGCGTGAAAAGCAATGGCGCTCAGGGGATCTCGATGTCGTCGCCGAGGTCGACGAGGAGCAGATCGCCGAGGTCCTCGGTAACTGGACCGGTATTCCGGTGTTCAAGCTCACCGAGGCCGAGACCACCCGGTTGCTGCGGATGGAAGACGAGCTGCACAAGCGGATCATCGGCCAGGAGGACGCGGTGCGGGCCGTCTCCAAGGCGATCCGTCGCACTCGCGCCGGGTTGAAGGACCCCAAGCGGCCGTCCGGTTCGTTCATCTTCGCCGGCCCGTCCGGTGTGGGTAAGACCGAGCTGTCCAAGGCGCTGGCCAACTTCCTGTTCGGCGACGACGACGCGCTCATCCAGATCGACATGGGTGAGTTCCACGACCGGTTCACCGCGTCGCGGTTGTTCGGTGCCCCGCCGGGATACGTCGGTTACGAAGAGGGCGGCCAGCTCACCGAGAAGGTGCGGCGCAAGCCGTTCTCGGTGGTGTTGTTCGACGAGATCGAGAAGGCCCACCAGGAGATCTACAACAGCCTGTTGCAGGTCCTCGAGGACGGTCGTCTCACCGACGGCCAGGGCCGCACGGTCGACTTCAAGAACACCGTGCTGATCTTCACCTCGAACCTCGGTACCTCCGACATCAGCAAGGCGGTCGGGCTGGGCTTCACCCAGGGCGGTGGCGAGAACAACTACGAGCGGATGAAGCAGAAGGTCAACGACGAGCTGAAGAAACACTTCCGCCCGGAGTTCCTGAACCGTATCGATGACATCATCGTCTTCCACCAGCTGACCAAGGAAGAGATCATCGAGATGGTCGACCTGATGATCGGCCGGGTGGGCAAGCAGCTCAAGGCCAAGGACATGGCGATGGAGCTCAGCGACAAAGCCAAGTCGCTGCTGGCCAAGCGTGGCTTCGACCCGGTGTTGGGCGCCCGCCCGCTGCGCCGGACCATCCAGCGGGAGATCGAGGACCAGCTCTCCGAGAAGATCCTGTTCGACGAGGTCGGTCCGGGCCAGCTGGTGACGGTCGACGTGGACAACTGGGACGGCGAGGGGAACGGCGAGGACGCGGTGTTCACGTTCCACGGCGCCCGCAAGCCAGTCGAGCCCGACCTCGCGAGCACCGGTGCGCATGCCGCCGGTAGCACGGGGACACCCACGCCGTAAGACGAACCGAAAAGCCGGCTAGCGCAACGCGTTAGCCGGCTTTCGGCTATTCGGCCGAGTCGGCGGTCCGGTAGCGGGCTTCGACGTCGGCCAGTTTCCAGTAGGCGATCGCGCCGAGCCAGGTCACCGCGAACAGGGCCACGATCGCCAGGCCGGCGTTGTTGAGGTCGATCCCGCTCACCCAACTGGTGATCGGATCGACCCAGTCGAGGTCGTCGTGCAGTATCGACACCAGTTCGATCGACCCGATCAGTAGCGCCACCGCGATCGACAGACCGGTGACCGCGAGGTTGTAGTAGATCTTGCGTACCGGCTGCATGAAAGCCCAGTCGTAGGCCACGGTCATCAGCAGCCCGTCCAGGGTGTCCATCAGCGTCATGCCGGCCGCAAACAACAACGGCACCACCAGTATTGCGTACCACGGCAGTCCGGCCGCCGCACCACTGCCCGCGAGTGCCAGTAACGCGACCTCGGTTGCGGTGTCGAACCCGAGGCCGAACAGTGCGCCCACCGGGTACAGCTGTATCGGCCTGGTGATGCGATTCATCACCGGACGCAACAGTCGGGCGAAAAACCCCCGATCATCAAGCGCCGCTTCGATTTCGCTGTCGGAGTACGAGCCGTCGCGAAGTTTGGCGAATGCGCGATGGATCCCGATCATCGCGATCACGTTCATGATGGCGATGAGATAGAGGAACAAGCCCGAGGCCAGGGTTCCGGCGAAGCCCAGCGCATGACGGGTGGGCGACTTGTCGTCGGCCAGGGTGCCCACCGCCCGCGCGCCGAGCATGATCAGCACGGCCATCACCAGCACCAAGGTCGAATGCCCCATGGCGAACCAGAATCCGACCGCCTTGGGCCGTTTTCCGTCCGACATGAGCTTGCGCGTGGTGTTGTCGATGGCCGCGATGTGGTCGGCATCGAACGCGTGCCGCAGCCCGAACAGGTACGCAGTGACGCCCAGCCCGACACCGAATACCTGCGTGCCAGAGCGATAGTGGTGCGGCGCGATGATGAACACCAATACCGCGAAGCCGACCAGATGCATCACCGCGATCACACCGAGCAAGACACCGATCTCGACGAAGTCGCGACGATTCCAGGTCGCCAGCAGGCGACGGACGAGTTGGGGCACTAGCGGTGTTGGGCAGGCAGCAAGGCGAAGACTTGTTTGGCCACCTGCAGCATCCAGCCAGTGAGACTCGGTCCGTGGTCGCGCGGCCAGTTCAGCTGAAAGCTCACCACGAAGGGCTGGCCGCCGATGTCGACGACGTACCAGCTGAACGTCAAATCACCCGGTAGACCACCGGCCTTCGAGCCAACGTACGGCCACTGGTTACGGTCGAGGTTGACGCCGGTCGCGGCATCCAGCATCTTCTTGACCGGTGCGGCGGCACCGACGGCGGCCGCCTGCAGCGCGACGTGCACGCGGCAGATGTCTTCGGCGCTGCCATACCATTCCGCGCCGAATGCTGAGGCTGGCACGTGTGCCCGGTTCGGATCTGGTTCGTAAACAGCGGAATCGGCGCGTTGCAGCATCTCGGCGCGCTCTTGCGCGGTGGCCTGTTTCCATTGGGCCCGGACGTCCGGCCGGCCCCATGCAATGGAAAACAGTTCGTACATCGTCGGGAACGGGGTCATCGCGGCGGGGTCGTGATGTCCCGCTTTTGCCAACGCGTCGTCGACAGCCTGCCGCCCGACTTTCTCGATCAGCATGTCGGTCGCCATGTTGTCGCTGGTGGCGATCATCTTCTCGGCGGCGGTGCGAACCGAGATTTGTTCTCCGACAGCCAGATCCATGCTGGACCCGACGGCTTTGCCCTTTTCGGTCACAAGTAGCTGGTCATCCCAGGACACCGTCCCGGCCGTGATCGATTCGGCTACGGCGTAGAGCACGTACAGCTTGAAGATGGAGGCCAGCGGCAGCGACAGGTCGGTGTTGGCGCCGGCAATCCGATCACATTGACCGGCATCGACTTTGGTGGCCTGCCATGAATAGCGGGCTTCGGTCTTGGCCAACAGCGCGTCGACGTCACTCCACCGCGAAATCTTCGGGGGGAGCGTGGTGAGGTCGAATCCGTCGACCATGGTGTTCTCGTCGGTGTGCACCCAGATCTCTTGCTGGGCACCGTACGACGTCGTCAGCTTCAGAGTGGCAGCACCCGCTTTGACGTCGACCGAGCGCAGTGTGAAGGGCCGATCCCACCACAGCTTCTCCATCACCGTCTGGACCTGCTCGACCATCTTCGGAGTCGCCAGGGTGCCAACCCCGACCGGGCCGATCGGCCAGTCCGAGTTCAGCATGTCCAGGGTCTGTCGCGCCCGCAGACCGGCCGGAGTCCGGACATCGATGTTCCGGTTGGACTCGGCGGCGTGTGCCGCCGGTGGCGGAGGTGGCGCGCAGGCCGGCGTCAATACGGTGAGCAGCGCGACGGTCGCCGCTATCGCCGCGGCCCGGCCTCCGCGCGGGCGCCGGTAGCGCCTACTTGCCGGATCCGGCAACGTCTAACACAACCTCGAATTCCAGCAGCGACGCGCCGGTCGCCACCGCGTTCTGCCGTTGCCCGGCGTGCGCCTCGATGGCAGGCCCGGTCGCCCAGGCCTGGAATGCCTCCTCGGACTCCCACTGCGTCACCACGAAGTAGCGGTCCTCGCCCTTGACGGGGCGCAGCAGCTGGAAGCCCAGGAACCCGGGCGAGTTGTCGACGGCGTGCGCGCGGTGGGCGAACCGCTTCTCCAACTCGGGGCCGGCGTCCGCAGGCACCTCGATTGCGTTGATCTTCACCACTGGCATTGCGCAAGGCTACCGCGCCCGCAATAGCCCACCTACAGCGCGCGAAGATAGCTGGATGGCCGCTGATCTGCTCACCCATCGCGGCGGTCGGGGTGAACCGCTGGTGCTGGTGCACGGCCTGATGGGCCGGGGCAGCACCTGGTCGCGACAGCTGCCGTGGCTGCGACGGTTGGGTGCGGTCTACACCTACGACGCCCCCTGGCATCGCGGTCGCGACGTCGCAGATCCGTTCCCGATCAGCACCGAGCGCTTTGTGTCCGACCTGGGCGACGCGGTGGCCGAACTGGGCGCAGCGGTCCGGCTTATCGGCCACTCGATGGGTGGGTTGCACTCCTGGTGCCTGGCCGCCGAGCGCCCGGAGCTGGTCTCTGCGCTGGTGGTCGAAGACATGGCACCGGACTTCCGCGGCCGCACCACCGGCCCGTGGGAGCCATGGCTGCACAGCCTGCCGGTCGACTTCGATTCCCCGGACAAGGTCATCGCGGAATTCGGCGACATCGCCGGCAGGTACTTCCTGGAAGCCTTCGACCGGACCGACGACGGGTGGCGGCTGCACGGGCACACCTCTCGATGGATCGAGATCGCCGCCGAGTGGGGCACTCGCGACTATTGGACGCAATGGCGGGCGGTGCGGTCACCGACCCTGCTCATCGAGGCCGGCAACTCGGTGGCCCCGGCCGGCCAGATGCAGACGATGATCGAAAACGGTTATCGGACAAAATATTTGCGTGTACCAGATGCGGGCCATCTGGTGCACGATGATGCGCCGCAGGCATATCGCCAGGCGGTGGAGTCATTCCTGGCGGCCGGTTAGCCTTCCTCGCCGGCCAGGGCGAAGCGCCCGTCGCTGGTCTTGGCCACCAGACCATCGGCGAGCAGCGACTCCAGTGCCCGGTCACGCTGTACCGTGTCGCGCAGCCAGACGACGTCGAGTTGGTCGCGGGTGACGGGTAAGTCGTTGCCGCGCAACACGTCCAGCAACCGCCCGCGGACCTGTCGGTCGGTTCCGGCGTAGCCCTGCGGTTTACGGGCCGGGCCGTCCGACGGCGGAAAACCGGCCTGCCGCCAGCCACAGGCGCTGAGCGGGCAGATGCCGCACTTCGGCGTCCGCGCCTGACACACCGTGGCACCCAATTCCATCAGCGCCGCGGAAAATGTATGCGCGGTCGAGTCTTTCGGCAACAGCGCCGACACGTCGGCGTGGTCGCGGACCGTGGACGCCGCACCGGCATCGGCCTTGCCGTGCACTACACGGGCCACCACCCGCCGCACATTGGTGTCGACCACCGGCACCGCCTGCTGGTAGGCGAAGCACGCCACCGCGCGGGCGGTATAGGCGCCGACCCCGGGCAGCGTCAGCAACAGCTCGACGTCGTCGGGTACCCGGTCGCCGTGATCGCGCGCGATGACGATCGCGCACTCGTGCAGGCGCTTGGCCCGGCGCGGGTAGCCGAGCTTGCCCCAGGCCCGCACGATCTCGCCGGTACCCGCCGCAGCCGTGGCCGACGGCGTCGGCCAGCGCGCGATCCACTCCCGCCAGATCGGCTCCACCCGCGACACCGGTGTTTGCTGCAGCATGAACTCGCTGACCAGGATCTGCCACGGCGTCACCGCGGGATCGCGCCACGGCAAGTCGCGGCGCGACCGGGCGTACCAGTCCAAGAGTTCACTATGCGTTACAGCGAGTGTCATAGCCGACTACGGCACAATGAGCGATATGCCGAATACCGATCCCGTAACCGCGTGGAAAGCACTCAAAGAGGGTAACGAGCGCTTCGTCGCGGGCCAGCCCGAACACCCGAGCCAGAGCATCGAGCACCGGGCCAGCCTGGCCAAGGGGCAGAAGCCCACCACCGCACTGTTCGGCTGCGGCGACAGCCGGGTGGCCGCCGAGCTCATCTTCGACCAGGGGCTCGGGGACATGTTCGTGGTGCGCACCGCCGGCCACGTCATCGACTCCTCGGTATTGGGATCACTGGAATTCGCAGTCGGCGCGCTGGGTGTGTCGGTGATCGTCGTCCTGGGTCACGACAGCTGCGGTGCGGTCAAAGCGACGCTGACCGCTTTGGACGACGGTGCGTTGCCCGGCGGCTACGTGCGCGACCTGGTCGAGCGGGTGACCCCGTCGATCCTGCTCGGTCGCCGGGAGGGCCTTACCCGGCCCGATGAATTCGAGGCACGCCACGTGGTGGAGACCGGCACCCAGCTGGTCGAGCGTTCGTCGGCGATCGCGGCCGCGGTTGCCGCCGGCGACCTGGCGATCGTCGGTGCGACCTACCACCTTGCCGACGGGCAGGTCGTGGTGCGCAACATCATCGGCGACGTCGGCGACAAGGTTGACGCCTGAGTCGCTGGAACGAGTTGGAGACGCACTCTGGCGGTGGCCGTCGGGCTGAGTTCCGGGGCGTCGCAGCCGCCGGATCTCCGAGCTAAGTCGGCGACACGCCGAGCCAGGTCGACCCTGTCGGTGTGACCTGGCCTTACCGTGTAAATGTGCTGGATCTGGAACCGCGAGGACCGCTGCCGCCGGAGATCTACTGGCGTCGCCGGGGATTGGCGATCGGGATCGCCGTCGTGGTGGTGGCCGTCATCGTCGCGATCATCGTCGCCATGCTGAGTGGAAGCGCCGGCGCCAACAACACCAACGCCGCCAAGAAGCCGACGCAGAACGCGCAAGGCGCGAACCCCGAGGGCAAGACCCCGGTGGAGCCGCCGGTCGGCGAGAATCCCGATCAGCCTGCCGAGACGCCGACGGCCGCGGTCCAGCCGCCGCCGGTGCTCAACGCCGGCGACGACTGCCCGGATTCGACGCTTGCCGTCAAAGGCCTGACCAACGCGCCGCAGTACGCCACCGGCGATCAGCCGAAGTTCGTGATGGTCGTGACCAACATCGGGCTGGTGGCCTGCAAACGCGATGTCGGGGCCGCGGTCCTGGCCGCCTACGTCTACTCGCTGGACAACAAGCGGTTGTGGTCGAATCTGGATTGCGCCCCGTCCAACGAGACACTGGTCAAGACGTTCGCGCCCGGCGAGCAGGTCACCACCGCGGTCACCTGGACCGGGATGGGGTCGGCGCCGCACTGCCCGCTGCCGCGTCCCGCGATCGGACCCGGCACCTACAACCTCGTCGTCCAGCTGGGAAACCTTCGCTCCCTTGCTGTTCCGTTCATCCTGGCGCCGGCGTTACCTCCCGGCCAGGCACCGCCTGCGGGGCCTGCGCCCGGACCCGCTCCGGGTCCGCTGCCCGGACCGGCGCCCGCACCCGGCGGCTGAGCCGCGCCGGCAGCGTTAACTGATGTGGTCGGCGATCGTCGATTCGGCCAACTGTGACAAGCCTTCTCGCACATGGCGAGCCCAGATCTCGCCGATCCCCTCGACTGATTCCAGGTCGCCCGCACTGGCGGCGAGCAGGCTCTGTAGCGACCCGAACTCGCGGACCAGGCGGTCCGCATGGGCGAACTGTAGCCGGGGGATCTCCGACATCGCCCGGTAGCCGCGCGAGCTCACCGCTGAGTCCTGTGCCTCCGCGGTCGAGGGATAACCGAAAACCCTTGCCATCGTGGTGAAGTCGAGTAGCTCGGCATCGGACATGGCATCCAGCTCGTCGAGCGTGGCCGCAACTTCGGCCTTGGACAGTGGCTCGGGGTTGGCGTGATAGTCCCGCACGATCAACTCGCGCGAGGCGTCGTTGCCGCCGAGCAGCTCTTCGAGCTGCAGTCGCAACTGGCGTCCGTCGGTACCCAACTCGACGACCTCGTTGTCCAGCTCCACGCCGATTCGGCGGACCAACTCGAGCCGCTGCACGACAGTCATCACGTCACGCAGAGTCACGAAGTCCTCGATCTCGGCCCGCGACAGCTGGCGGCTGACTTCGTCGAGGCGCGCCTTGTACCGTTCGAGGGTCGCGATGGCCTGATTGGCCCGCGACAGAATGGTCGACGAGTCAGCCAATACATGGCGTTCACCACTGAGGTAGACGGTCACGATGCTCATCGAATGGCTGACCGAGATCACCGGATAGCCCGTCTGGCTGGCGGCTCGCTCGGCCGAGCGGTGCCGGGTACCGGATTCGTCGGTGGGGATCGACGGGTCGGGCACCAGTTGGACGTTGGCCCGCAGGATCTTGCTGCCGTCGGTGGACAGCACCACCGCTCCGTCCATCTTGCACAGCTCACGCAGCCGCGTCGGCGCATAGCGCACGTCCAGGGAAAAGCCGCCGTCACAGATCGCTTCGACGCTGTCGTCGTAGCCGAGGACTATCAAGGCGCCGGTCCGGCCGCGCAGGATGCGCTCGAGGCCGTCGCGCAGGGCGGTACCCGGCGCCAGCCGCGCCACCGCCTCACGCAGAGTGGTGCGATGCTGCGGCGCCAAGCCGTTCGTTGTTGATTTGCCGACCGTCATCACCATTCATTGTGCTCTGTGGGCGCCGAGTCCACTCGATGTGGTGGGGTGGGGGCCTGGCCGCGGCGCTCGGTGATGTTGAGGACGTGCTCCAGCGCCGCGCCGATGTTGGCCGCCTGCAACGCCTTCAGCCCCGGTGGCACGGAGATGGTGCCCGCCGGGATCAGGGCCGTGGTGAAGCCCTGACGGGCGGCTTCGGCCAGTCGGCGTTCCATCCCGCCGACCCGACGGAGATCGCCGGCCAAGCCGACCTCGCCGATCATCACGGCGGTCGCCGGCAGCGGCAGGTTGGCATATGCCGAGGCCAGCGCGACGGCGACCGCGAGATCCGACGATGGGTCGGTCAGCCGCATCCCGCCGACGGTCGACAGGTAGACGTCGTTGACCGCGATCCTGAGGCGGGCGTGCTTTTCCAGCACGGCCGCGATCATCGCCGCTCGCGCATGGTCGATGCCGCTGACGGCGCGACGGGGTGCGCCGCCCGACGGGGTGGCCAGCAACGCCTGGATCTCGCCGACCAGCGGGCGCTTGCCGTCGAGTGCCACCGTGATCGCGGTACCCGCAACGGGTTCGGGCCGCTGGTCCAAGAAGAGCCCGGACGGGTCGGCCACACCTTCGATCCCGTTGTCCTGCAACAGAAAGCAGCCGACCTCCTCGGCGGCGCCGTAGCGGTTCTTCACGCCACGCACCATGCGCAGCAGCGAATTGCGGTCGCCTTCGAAGTGCAGCACCACATCGACCAGATGCTCGAGCGAGCGGGGGCCGGCGATGGCGCCGTCCTTGGTGACATGACCGATCAGAATCAGTGGCACCCCAGTGGTTTTCGCCGCCGCGGTCAACGCACTGGTCACCGCCCGCACCTGCGTGACGCCGCCGGCCACGCCGTCGGTGTCAGAGCTGGCCATGGTCTGCACCGAGTCGACCACCACCAGCGTCGGCTGCACGGCATCGATGTGGCCCAGCACGGCATGCAGGTCCGAGTCGGCGGCCAGATAGAGCTCGTCGTGGCTGCAACCGGTCCGGTCGGCCCGCATCCGGATCTGGCCCCTGGACTCCTCGCCCGATACATAGAGAGCGCGCCGGCCGGCCGCCGCCCACTGGTGGGCGACCTTGAGCAGCAGCGTCGACTTGCCTACCCCCGGATCGCCGGCGAGCAGCGTGACCGAGCCCGGCACGACGCCGCCACCCAGCACGCGGTCGAGCTCGTCGATCCCGGTGGGGCAGTGGCGGGTGCCGTCGGGTTCGACCGAACTGATCGGGACGGCGGCCGACGACGGGCTGACCACGGGACGGCTGCTGCCCCGGACGGCGCTGAGCATCGTGACCTCGTCAACGGAGCCCCAGGTGCCACATTCGAGGCAACGACCGACCCACTTGGCCGTGACGTGGCGGCACTCCGAACAGCGGTATTGCGATCGCGCCTTGGCCACCCGCTGACGGTATCCGCCGGCTGTGACAGAACTGTGGAGGCTAGCGGTGCGAGCCTTCCGGCGCCGAGATCGGCACCGCGAGGCTGACCCTGCCGGCCTTCTCGAAGTCGAAGGTGACGTCGTAGTTGGGCCCGTTGGTGATCGGCTTGCTCAACGCGATGGTCGCCTTGACCGTGTCGGCGGCCTCGACAGCGTCGTCCGCCTTTTTCGGCTGGCCGTTCTGCGCGCCGACGAACAAGACCCCGCTGGCGGGCAGGGTGGGATCGCCGGTGACCGTCACCTTGCCGATCTCGGTGGTGACGCCGAGCAGTCTGTCGTTGAAGTCCGGCGACTGATTGACGGCGACGAGGACGAGATCGACCGTCGCCCCCGGGCGCAGGAAGTCACCCGTCTGCCCCGCCTGGATGTGCACATTGCGCAGGGCAATGTTCTTGACGGTGGCCTGGTTGCCGTTGACGGCAGATTGCTGCATGGCCGTCTGCGCGATCTGGCCGGCCCCGCATCCGGAGATCATCAGGGCGCCGATCAAGGCGCCCGATCCGAGCGCGGCGATCTTTGCCGAGCGACGTGATCTCGAGACGCGGTTGTCGAAGCGGTTCACTCAAAGCCTCCTGCTCGGCCCACGAACGCCCTGTGGTTCGACTATGCACAGTAGTAGGTCGATCAGGCCGGCGAAAGCTGAGGGCCACCAATGCGTAGGCAGGCGGTTGTAGCAGCGCAGTAACCCGATTCCTGAGACGAATGGCGCCCATCCGGTCGTCTCCGGATGTCGATGAACGGCTTCGGAATTGGCCGCCGCCTTGCATGAATTCGGCGGTCTGTCAACCCCCTGTCCACACCCGCGGTGCCCCTGACCTGCACCGTTGTTCCACGGGTGTTGGCACGGCGTGTTAGTATGAAGGGACGAAAGGGGCTCGAAACAGATGAATTTTGCGGTCGGAGACACCGTTGTCTATCCACACCACGGTGCTGCGTTGATCGAGGCGATTGAAACCCGGACCATCAAAGGGGAACAAAAAGAGTATCTCGTCTTGAAAGTGGCGCAGGGCGACCTGACCGTTCGAGTACCCGCTGAAAACGCCGAGTACGTCGGCGTCCGCGACGTGGTCGGCCAAGAGGGCCTCGACAAGGTGTTCCAGGTGCTTCGGGCGCCGCACACCGAGGAGCCGACCAACTGGTCGCGCCGCTACAAGGCCAACCTGGAAAAGCTCGCCTCCGGCGACGTCAACAAAGTTGCTGAAGTTGTTCGCGACCTGTGGCGCCGCGACCAAGAGCGTGGCTTGTCCGCCGGCGAGAAGCGGATGCTCGCCAAGGCCCGTCAGATCCTGGTCGGCGAATTGGCGCTGGCCGAGAGCACTGACGACGCCCGCGCGGAGACCATCCTCGACGAGGCTCTGGCCGCCGCTTCCTGATTTTCTGACGCGCAAGGACCCGCATTGACCGGCACGGTCGCGGTCGTTCCGGCCGCTGGCTCGGGCGAGCGTCTGGCTGCCGGGGTGCCGAAGGCTTTCTTCGAACTCGATGGCCGCACCCTTGTCGAGCGTGCCGTGGACGGCCTACTGGGTTCTGGCGTGGTGGACCGCGTGGTGGTGGCAGTGCCCGCCGACCGCACCGACCGGGCCAAGCTCATTCTCGGTCACAACGCGACGGTGATCGCCGGCGGAGCCAACCGCGGAGACTCGGTCAGCCGGGCGCTGGCCGCCATCGCCGAGGCGGATACACCGGATTACGTGCTCGTTCATGACGCGGCGAGGTCGCTGACACCGCCCGAGCTGGTCGTTCGCGTCGTCGAAGCATTACGCGCCGGGTATCCTGCGGTCGTTCCCGCGCTGCCGGTCGCCGACACCATCAAAGCCATCGACGCCAACGGCGCCGTGCTCGGCACCCCTGAGCGGGCCGGGTTGCGCGCGGTGCAGACACCGCAGGGGTTCGTCACCGAGCTGCTGCTGCGGGCCTACCGACAGGCGGGGACGGCCGAGTTCACCGACGACGCGTCCCTGGTCGAACACATCGGCGGGCAGGTTCAGGTGGTCGACGGCGATCCGCTCGCCTTCAAGATCACCACGCGGCTCGATCTGCTGCTGGCTCAAGCGATTGTGAGCCGGTGAACGTCCGGGTCGGGCTGGGCACCGACGTCCACGTCATCGAGGCCGGCCGGCCCTGTTGGCTGCTGGGCCTGCTGTTTCCTGACGTCGACGGCTGCGCCGGACACTCCGACGGCGACGTGGCCGTCCACGCCCTGTGCGACGCCTTGCTCTCCGCTGCCGGCCTGGGCGACATCGGCGCGGTGTTCGGCGTCGACGACCCGCGCTGGGCCGGCGTCAGCGGCATGACGATGTTGCGCCACGTCGCCGATCTGCTCGCCGAGCGCGGCTTTCAGGTCGGAAATGCCGCTGTCCAGGTGATCGGAAACCGGCCGAAAGTGGGTCCCCGCCGCGACGAAGCACAGGCCGCGCTGTCGGAAGTCCTGCACGCGCCGGTATCGGTGTCGGCAACCACCACCGACGGCCTGGGCCTGACCGGGCGTGGCGAGGGTCGCGCGGCCATCGCAACGGCTCTGCTGGTCGGCAGCGTCGAGAACCTCGGTTAGCCGCGAGTCATTCGCCTCGCACTGATCGTTTCCCTTGCCGGCGAGACCCCGGGTCGAATCCGTCGGGCTTTGTAGCCCGAATCGACCCACCCGGGCCGCGGTGGTCATCGGCGCCGTGTTCGGCCCGGTAAGCTGGCACGTCGTGACCGATCGCGCCGACCTGCGGCTACACGACACGGCAACCGGCGCCGTTCGTGAATTCGTTCCGCTGCGCCCCGGTCACGTTTCCATTTACCTCTGCGGGGCTACCGTCCAGGGCCTGCCGCACATCGGCCACGTGCGCAGCGGAGTCGCTTTCGACATCCTGCGGCGCTGGCTGACCGCGCGTGGCTGCGACGTCGCGTTCGTCCGCAACGTCACCGATATCGACGACAAGATCCTGAACAAGGCCGCTGCGGCCGAGCGGCCGTGGTGGGAGTGGGCGGCCACCTTCGAGCGGGCGTTCTCCGCCGCCTACGACTCGCTGGGCGTCCTGCCGCCGTCCGTCGAGCCACGGGCCACCGGCCACATCACCCAGATGGTCGAACTGATCGAGCGACTGGTGGAGTCCGGCAACGCCTACGAAGGCTGCGGCGACGTCTACTTCGACGTGCTGAGCTACCCCGACTACGGCAAGTTGTCCGGTCACCGGATCGACGACGTGCATCAGGGTGAAGGCGTCGCGACCGGTAAGCGCGATCAGCGCGACTTCACGCTGTGGAAGGCCGCCAAACCCGGCGAGCCGTCCTGGCCCACGCCCTGGGGACGCGGACGACCTGGGTGGCATCTGGAATGCTCGGCGATGGCCCGGACCTATCTCGGGTCGGAATTCGACATTCATTGCGGTGGAATGGATCTCGTGTTCCCGCATCACGAGAACGAGATCGCGCAGAGCTGCGCGGCGGGTGACAAGTTCGCCAGGTACTGGCTGCACAACGGCTGGGTGACGCTGGGCGGCGAAAAGATGAGCAAGTCGCTGGGCAACGTGTTGGCGATCCCGGCGATGCTGCAGCGCGTCCGCGCCGCCGAACTCAGGTATTACCTGGGCAGCGCGCACTACCGTTCGATGCTCGAATTCTCCGAAACCGCATTGAAGGACGCGGTCAACGCCTACGTCGGGATCGAGGATTTCCTGCACCGGGTGCGCACCCGGGTCGGCGCTGTCGAACCCGGTGAGTGGACTCCGCGATTCGCCGCCGCGCTCAACGACGACCTGGCCGTGCCGACGGCGCTGGCCGAAGTGCACCGCACCCGCGCCGAGGGCAACCGCGCGCTCGATGCGGGCGACCATGACACCGCGCTCGCCGAAGCCGGCGCGATCCGCGCCATGATGGGCATTCTCGGCTGTGACCCGCTCGACGAGCGCTGGGTGTCGCGCGACGAGACGTCGGCCGCGCTGGGTGCGGTGGACGTGCTGGTTCGCGCCGAGCTGGAACGACGCCAACAGGCTCGCGCACAACGTGACTGGAAGCTGGCCGACGAGATTCGCGATCGTCTCAAAGACGCCGGCATCGAGGTCACCGACACCGGCGACGGCCCGCAATGGTCGTTGGAGTCCCAGGCCGATGGCCGGTAACTCTCAGCGCCGCGGCGCGATCCGCAAGACGTCGAAGAAGGGCCCGACGGTCGGCTCAGGCGGGCAACGGCGCCGTGGGTTGGAAGGTCGCGGCGCGACTCCGCCGGCCCACATGCGGCCCAACCATCCGGCCGGCAAGCAGGCCAAGGCGCAATCCCGGCGCCCCCCGCGGCGTAAAGAGGACGCCGCCGAGACGGTGCTGGGACGCAACCCGGTGCTCGAGTGCCTGCGTGCCGGGGTCCCGGCCACCGCGCTGTACGTCGCGCTCGGCGCCCAGGCCGACGAGCGGCTCAGCGAATCCGTCACGCTGGCAGCCGATTCCGGCATCGCGATCCTGGAAGTGCCGCGACACGACCTGGACCGGATGACCACCAACGGGCTGCATCAGGGCATCGCGCTGCAGGTGCCGCCCTACGCTTATTTACACCCGGACGAGCTGCTCAAGACGGCGCTGAACAACCCGCCCGCGTTGCTGGTCGCGCTCGACAACATCTCCGACCCGCGAAATCTCGGGGCGATTGTCCGCTCAGTAGCGGCGTTCGGTGGGCACGGGGTACTGATCCCGGAGCGGCGGTCCGCGTCGGTGACCGCCGTCGCCTGGCGGACCAGCGCCGGCGCCGCTGCGCGGATCCCCATCGCGCGGGCCACCAATCTCAATCGGACCCTGAAGGATTGGGCCGACAAAGGCCTGCAGCTCGTCGGCCTCGACGCCGACGGTGACACCGTCGTCGACGAGGTGGATGGCGGCGGTCCGATCGTCGTCGTGGTGGGATCGGAAGGCAAGGGACTGTCCCGCCTGGTCCGCCAGGCCTGCGATGCGGTGATCTCGATTCCGATGTCCGGGCCGACCGAATCGTTGAATGCCTCGGTGGCTGCCGGGGTGGTGCTGGCCGAGATCGCACGTCAGCGCCGTCGCTGAGATGGATTGGTTGCGCGACAACAAGATTCTCGTGGCGGCCGGTGCATTCACCGGCTACACGGTGGTGATGGCGGCTCTGGAACGACGCATGCTGGCCACCGGTGGTCCTGGAATCATCGCGTTCGAATTGGCCGGCAGCGGTTTTCGCGCCGAGCAGATCCTGGGGCAGTGGGGTCGCAGCGGCCAGCGCGCGGCGCGTACGTCGATGTGGCTCGACTTCGGGTACATGGCGACATACGGGGTGCTGACGGGGCTACTGGTGGAGCGCGCCCGTCGCCGTTGGGGGCATCCACAGGTGCTGACCACAGCCGTGGCCGTCGCGGTCGCCGGTGACGCCGTCGAGGGTGTGTCGCTGCTCAAGGTGCTCGACCGCGAGCAGGTCGACCGCAACGCCCGCCGAGCCCGCGGTGCCGCCCTGATCAAGTTCGCAGCACTCGCCGGTGCGCTCGGCTATGTCATCGCTGAATCGGTAGCTCCTCAACTGTCGAAATCCAGGGCAGGCCAACGCATCCGGCTAGCCGGGTCGTCGATCTTCCGCGAATCACGCTAGCCTCGACACCATGTCCGTCCAGCTGATCGTCCTGCTCTTCTCGGCCGCAACTGTCTTGGCCCCCAGCGTCCATGCCGAACCCGCCGCGTTCGACGTGGTTGCGCACCAAGGCGGGCCGGCCGGTGCGGGAACGGGGGAGTCGCTGCCGGCCTTTGCCAATGCACTCGAAATCGGCGTCAGCACATTGGAACTCGATATCGGTATCACAAAGGACCACCAGCCGGTGGTGTGGCACGACGATTTCATCGACCCGATGAAATGCCAGGACACCACGCCGGCCTTCGCGGGTGATCCGCAGTTCCCCTACCGCGGCAAGCTCGTGCACGATCTCACGCTCGCCCAAATCCGAACGCTGAACTGCGGCAACACCATTGCCGTATTGCCTGAGGTCTTCGCCCTGTTCGACGAGTACCGCGCCGACGTCCGGTTCGACATCGAGACAAAGGTCGATGCCGAGCAGCCTGCTCGAACCGCCGCTCCCGAGACATTCGTCGGGGTGATCCTGAGCGCCGTCCGTGCCGCGGGCCGGCTCGACCGTGTCGAGATGGAAAGCTTCGACTGGCGAACGCTGGATCTGGTGCGTCGCATCGATCCGTCAATACGACTGGCGGCCTTGTGGGATGCCCACACCTGGAGCACCGGCTCGCCGTGGCTGGCAGGCGTCAACCCCGCGGTGGTCGGCGACCCGGTCGTCGGTGCCGCGACGGTCGGCGCCACGATTCTGTCACCGGATCACGCACTGGTCGATCGCGGTCTGGTCGACCGCGCGCACGCCTCGTCACTCACCGTCCTTCCATGGACCGTGGACAACGTCGACGACATGCGGACCCAGATCGACGACGGGGTCGACGGCATCATCACGAATTATCCGGCCGTGTTGCGAGGCGTGCTGGCCGAACGGGGCATGCCCTTGCCCGCGGCGTACCGCCGAAACTAGCTGTGCGACAAGATGCGAGCGCCCGTCACACGCGCACCCAGGGATCCTCGCGCCGCCATACCGTCGGCATCTCCAGCGTGACACCGTCGCGGGCCGCTAAATCATCGAGGACCCGCAACGAGATGTCCAGGTCGTCAGCGACATAAGGCAAGGCCCGCAACGGCTTTGACAACGGCCGGAAGAAGTCGTCCCAGTGCACCGGCACCACCCGTTGTGCGCCGACGGTCCGCACCGTCTCCGCCCAGTAGTCGACGATGTAGGACTCCGGGAGCGCACCGAGCTGACCAATGCCCAGATAGACGACGTCGGCGCGCTGACCGGCCAGTGCACCTCTGACAAAACCGGCACTCCCCTGGACCAAGACTCGACGGTCCGACGAACGGTGATGGATCAGTGTCGACCACGCCTCCCCGCACCGGTAGGCGGCAGCCTTCACCGGCGGCACCACGGGTTCGTCGATGGTTCCGGGGAAACGGTCAGGCGGACTGTGGTGTGACTTCACCAGCGTGATGTCGAACTCGCCCAGCCGGATCGGCACACCCGAGTCGGCGACCACCAAGCGGTCCTCGTCGAGGCCGTGGCCGCGGCCCACATTCGCCGCGGACTCGCCTCCGACCAACTGGGCGCCGGTGCGGTCGGCGACGAGCGCGGAATCCAAGGCGTGGTCGAAGTGGGTGTGCACCGGCACAACCGCCGCGAGGCGGGTGATCCCGACTCGCGCGAGACACCCGTCGACCCGGGCAGGCGACGGCGACACTTTGCCGAGCCCGACCCGGGCCAGGCTCGGCCGGGAGAAGAAGCCGTCGGTCATCAGCGCCGAGGATCCGTCGTCGATCAGCAGCGTCGACACCCCCAACCACGTCACCGTCAACGGCGCATCGGAAGCGGCGGCCGGCACGGTGAAGCGGTGTGCGTGCCGTTCGAGGTCCGGACGTCCCGGTCGCAGGCGCATCAGCAGAATGCCTCCAGCTCGATACCGGCGGCCTGCAGCCGGTGCCGCACAGCGGTCGCGATCTGCACCGCGCCCGGTGAATCACCATGCACACAAACCGATTCCACGCTCACATCAAGGGTCGAACCGTCGACGGCGGTGACGGTCCCCGAGGTCACCATGGTCAGCACCCGCTCGGCGATCGCGGCCGCGTCGTCCAGCACCGCGCCGGGCTCACGCCGCGAGACGAGTCGACCGTCAGCCTGATAGGCGCGGTCGGCGAACGCCTCGGCGACCGTGCGAAGACCACACCGCTCGGCTTCGTCGAAGAACGACGAGCCCGCCAGGCCGAGCACCGGCAAACCCGGATCGACGCTCCGCACCGCTTCCGCGACGGCGGCCGCCTGGTCGCGATTCGTCACGATCGTGTTGTACAGCGCGCCATGGGGTTTGACGTAGGACACCGCTGAGCCGGCGGCCGCGGCCAGGCCCTGCAGGGCGCCGATCTGATACACCACGTCGGCCAGTAGATCCTCGGGTGCGACGTCGATGAAGCGCCGGCCGAAACCGGCCAGGTCGCGGTAGCTCACCTGAGCACCGATTCGCACACCGCGCTCGGCTGCCAACCGGCACACCGACAGCAGTCCGGCCGGGTCACCGGCGTGAAAACCGCACGCGACGTTGGCGCTGCTGACGACGCCGAGCATCGCGTCGTCGTCGCCGAGTCGCCACACGCCGAAGCCCTCACCGAGGTCGGCGTTGAGGTCGATTCTGGCCACGGTCGACAGCTTAAGCGCGCGATCGCCCGCCGCTTTGGGACTGTGGCGATTCCCGGCACAGCAGTGGCGATCGCAGGCGGATGCCGACGTCGGTGAGATCGTCGGGCGTCCTGCACGCAGGCGTAGTTGCCGAAAGACGGCTGACCCGACAACTGCCCGTTAAACTCGCAGGTTATGAGCCCATTGCCGCGACGCCGGGCGACCCTGGCCTCGCTGGCGGCCGAGCTCAAGGTGTCGCGGACGACCATCTCGAACGCCTACAACCGGCCCGACCAACTGTCGGACGCGCTGCGCGAAAGGGTGCTCGCCACCGCCAAGCGCCTGGGCTATCCCGGGCCCGATCCGGTGGCCCGCTCGCTGCGAACCCGCAAGGCCGGTGCGGTGGGCCTGGTGATCACCGAGCCGCTCACCTACTCGTTCAGCGATCCCGCGGCTCTGGATTTCGTTGCTGGACTTGCCCAGTCGTGCGAGGTCCTCGGCCAGGGTCTGCTGCTGGTGGCAGTGGGACCCGGCCGAAGCGTCGCCGACGGAACGGCGTCGGTGCTCGCCGCGGGAGTGGACGGGTTCGTGGTCTATTCGTCGGCCGGCGACGACCCCTACCTTCAGGTGGTGTTGCAGCGGCGGCTGCCGTTGGTGGTGGTCGACCAACCCAAAGGCGTGCCCGGCGCATCCTGGGTCGGCATCGACGACCGATCGGCGATGCGCGAAATCGCCGACTACGTCGTCGGTTTGGGGCATCGCGACATCGGTCTGCTGACGATGCGGCTGCTACGTGACCGGCACCAGGGTCTGGCCGACATGAAGCGCCTGCGGGCGTCCACTTTTCATGTTCAGAACGAACGCATCCAGGGGGTGCGCGAGGCGATGGTCGCGGCCGGACTCGACCCGGACTCGTTGACCGTCGTCGAGAGTCACGAGCACACTCCGACATCCGGCGGCGTTGCTGCCGACATCGCGCTGCAGGCCAACCCGCGGATCACCGCGCTGATGTGCACCGCCGACGTGCTGGCAGTCTCGGCGCTGGAATATCTGCGCGCCCGCGGCACACTCGTGCCCGGCCAGATGACCGTCACCGGCTTCGACGGCGTGCCCGAGGCGATGAACCGCGGCCTGACCACGGTCGCCCAGCCGAGCCTGCAGAAGGGACGACGCGCCGGCGAGCTCTTACTGAGCGGAGACCTCGACCCGACCGTCGAGGTGCTCGGCACCACGCTGATCCACGGCCGCACTGCCGTCGCGCCGGCCTGACCTCTACACCTGGGCGGTGTTCTCGTCGCCGATCAGGAGCCGAACCGCCAACTCCAGCCGCTTGGCGACGTCGGTCGCCGACGCCCGCCGGGTCAGCCAGGCAAGCAGGTTGTTCGTCCACACGTCCGAGATCACCCGGGCGATGTGGTACTGCTCCTCGGTCGGCTCGCCGTCGCTCATCGCGCGGGCGAACATCGAATCGATCAGCTTCTCCACCTGATCCACCTCGCCGGCCGCCGACGCATCGGCGAAGACGTAAGCGCGGGTCATGGCCTCGGTGAGCAGCGGGTTGCGCTGCATCGCGCGGTTGAGTTTGCTGATCATGAAGTTCAGTCGCTGATTCGGCGATCCGCCGACCAGCGTCGAGCGATCGGTCTTGGCGTCGATGCGCTCGAACTCCCGGCCCAGCGCCGAGACCAGCAGGTGCACCTTGGACGGGAAGTACCGGTACAGCGTGCCCACCGCGACGTCGGCACGGTCGGCCACCGCGCGCATCTGAACGGCCTCGTAGCCGCCCTTCGAGGCGATCGCCATGGTCGCATCGAGAATGCGCTTGCGCCGCTCCCGCTGCGCTTCGGAGCCGAGCTCCGACTCGGCCAGCACCGCCACGTTCAACACCTCACGAGGTTGCGCGGAGGATGAACTCGCGGATGATCCCGAGTTCTTGTTCGCCGGTGACGACATCTGACGGACTGCTCCTTCTCTTACGCGCTCGCCCGAAACGATACGCATGCCGAGCGCGAATCTCTCACCTCCGTGCGGCCTGGACACCCGGATGTCCTGCTGCGATGGCATTCGACTTGACGGTCGAACACTGGCACTATTAGAACACGTTCTAGTGCTGCGCGTTGCCTCTCGCGCTGCGCCGTTCCCCGTCGATCGAGGAGTTCAGGTGGCCACGAGTATCGCCGACGAGCAGTTTGCGGCGCGGGAGTTGGTCCGCGACTGGGCGGCCGGCAGCGGCGCGACGGAGGCGGTTCGGGATATCGAGCAGGGTGAGCCGAACGCCTGGCGCACCGCATTCGAAGGCCTGGCCAACCTGGGCCTGTTCGGCGTCGCGGTCCCCGAAGAGTGCGGCGGCGCCGACGGCAGCGTCGAGGACCTCTCGGCGATGGTCGAGGAAGCCGCACGGGCGTTGGTGCCCGGCCCGGTGGCCACCACCGCCTTAGCCACACTCGTAGTGTCCGACCCCGCGCTGCGGACGGCTCTGGCTGCCGGCGAGCGCACCGCCGGAGTGGCCTTCGAAAGCGACGTCGAATTCGACGAGACGGCCTCCCAGGTGTCCGGAACCCTGCCGTGGGTGCTCGGCGGCCTCGCCGACGGGCTGCTGTTGTTTCCGGCCGGAGAGGAGTGGCTGCTGGTCGACCCGAGCGCTGCCGATGCCGCGGGCACTGTCGTCGTCGAGGCGTTGCACCCCACCGACTTCTCCCGCCCGCTGGCCCGGGCGGTACTCACCTCGGCCCCGGCGAGCGTGATCGACGCCCCGGTGGGCTGGGTGTCCGATCTGACCGCGACGGTGTTGTCCGCCGAGGCCGCGGGGATCACCCGCTGGGCGCTGGACACTGCGGTCGCCTACGCGAAGGTTCGGGAACAATTCGGCAAACCGATCGGCAGCTTCCAGGCGATCAAGCATCTGTGCGCCGAGATGCTCTGTCGCACCGAGCAGATCGCGGTCGCCGCTGCGGACGCCGCTCGCGCCGCACAGGACGGCGACCCCCGGCAGCTGTCCATCGCGGCCGCCATCGCCGCGGGTCTCGCGATCGAGGCGGCAAAGGCCAACACCAAGGACTGCATCCAGGTTCTCGGTGGCATCGGCATCACCTGGGAGCACGATGCTCACCTGTACCTGCGCCGCGCCTACGGTATCGGCCAGTTCCTCGGGGGCCCCGCGCACTGGCTGCGCCGGACGGCCGAGTTGACCCAGGACGGTGTCCGCCGCGATCTCAGCATCGACCTCAGTGACGTCGCCGACCTTCGGCCCGAAATTGCCAGTGCCGCAGCAGGAGTCGCTGCTACGGCAGAGGGCGAGCGGCAGGCCGGGTTGGCCGAAGCGGGTCTGCTGGCGCCACACTGGCCGAAGCCGTACGGCCGCGGCGCCGGGCCGGCCGAGCAGCTGTTGATCGATCAGGAACTGGCGTCGGCCGGTGTGAGCCGACCCGATCTGGTGATCGGCTGGTGGGCCGCGCCGACCATCCTCGAGCACGGAACGCCCGAGCAGATCGAGCGCTTCGTTCCGGGCACGTTGAGCGGCGAAATCTTCTGGTGCCAATTGTTTTCCGAGCCTGGTGCCGGATCGGACCTGGCATCGCTGCGCACCAAAGCGGTTCGTGTCGACGGTGGCTGGGAGTTGACCGGCCAGAAGGTGTGGACCTCGTCGGCGCACAAAGCGCAGTGGGGTGTCTGCCTGGCCCGCACCGACCCCGAAGCTCCCAAGCACAAAGGCATCTCGTATTTCCTGATCGACATGACCTCGCCGGGTATCGAGATCCGGCCGCTGCGTGAGATCACCGGCGACGCATTGTTCAACGAAGTCTTCCTGGACAACGTGTTCGTTCCCGACGAGATGGTGGTCGGCACCGTCAACGACGGCTGGCGCCTGGCCCGCACCACACTGGCCAACGAACGTATCGCAATGGCCGCCGGCACCGCGCTGGGCAACCCGATGGAGCAGCTGCTCGACGAGGCGGCCAAGGCGAATATCGATGTCGCACAACAAGATCAGCTTGCCCACCTGATCATCACCGCGCAGGTCGGCTCACTGCTCGACCAGCGCATCGCCCAGTTAGCCGTCGGCGGTCAGGACCCGGGCGCGCAGTCGAGTGTCCGAAAGCTGATCGGAGTCCGCTACCGGCAGGCGCTGGCCGAATACCGGATGGACCTCAGCGAGGGCTCGGGCATCGTCGCCGACAACACTGTCAAGGACTTCCTGAACACCCGTTGCCTGACGATTGCCGGCGGTACCGAGCAGATCCTGCTGACCGTCGCCGCCGAGCGGCTTCTCGGTCTGCCCCGCTGAGTCAACACCGAAACCGCGACCTTGCAGTCAGTTTCGCGGCTGAGGGCTCAGGAGAAGGCGGCCTGCGCGCAGGTGCTCGGCGAGGTGATGTTGTTGCCGCCGTAGACCACCTGGATGTGCGTGCACATGATCACCGGCTTGTCGGTGCGCGGCTGGCCGGTGTGCCAGTCAGTCGCGTCGATCCGCCCGGTGGTCTGATACTTCTCCAGCGGGCCCTCACCCATGTAGATGGTGGTGACGTTGTCGTTGCCACCCTCTTTGAACACCCGGTCGTACTGCGCGTAGGCGTGCACGTCGAGGTACAGCGTGCGGTCCATCGAGCGAATATCGGTGCTCTGTCGTGACCAGAGGTCGTGGGGGAAGCCATCGAGGGCGTCACCGGTCCTGCGGCCGGCGCCGACGGTGAAGTCACACGTGCCGTTCGCGGCGTGGCAGTCGAGCGTGGCGCGGGTTTCCAGCTGGCTGCCGTCGTTGAGCGGGATCAGCGAGGTGGCGGTGTTGGCCGCCGCCGGCGCGATCGCGGGCGGTGTCAACGCGAGCATCAGGCCAACGCCCGCCAATGCCGTGACCAGCCGCATCATCTGCTTCGTCCTCCGTCTCGCCGCGCCTGAGCAGAACTTACGCCGCGGCTATTCGTCGTAAGTGACTTCGACCGAATCGGTCTCGGGGTGCGCCTGGCACGCCAGGATCAAGCCGTCGTCCAGATCCTGCTGTTCGAGAACATCGTTGACCTCCATGTTCACCTTTCCGTTGCGCAAGGTGGTGGCGCAGGCGCCGCAGTGTCCTTCGCGGCAGGAGAACGGCGCATCCAGGCCGGCGTCCAGCAGCACGTCGAGCAGCTTGGCCTTGCGCGGCCACGACACGGTGTGGGTCTCGCCGTCGAGTTCGACCACCGCACTGGCCGGGCCCGCGGCGTCATCGTCATCGTCGTGTTCGATCTTCACCGCCGCGAACGGGTCACTGTCCAGCGATTTGAACACCTCGAAATGCACTTGCCCCGCAGGCACTTTCGCACTCTCGAACGCCTCACGGGCAGCTGCCATGAACGGCCCGGGCCCGCAGATGAATGCCTGCCGGCCGGTGAACGGCGCGACCAGCTGCGCCAGCGCATTCGCCGACGGCAGCCCCTGCAACGACTCCAGCCAGTGCACGACGGTCAGCCGGTCCGGATACTTGGCGGCCAGCTCGCGGAGCGCGTCACCGAAGATTACCGACCGCTCGTCGCGGTTGGCGTAGAGCAGGGTCACCTGTCCGCCGCCCTCCGACAGCGCTGACTTGCAGATCGACATGATCGGCGTGATCCCACTGCCGGCCGCCAGCAGGACGAAGTCGTTGTCGAGCGTCTTGGGGACGAACGTCCCCGAGGGAGCCAGCACGTGGATGCGCATCCCGGCGCGCGCGTTGTCGCAGAGCCAGTTCGACGCATAACCGTCTTTGTCGCGCTTGACGGTGACCGTCAGCGCCTCGTCGGAGAACGGCGAACTGCACAGCGAATAGCAGCGGGCGACCGAGCCGGTGCGGTCGCTGGGGATCCGCAGGGTCAGGAACTGACCCGGGGCGTAGCGCAGCCGTTCGGGCGGCACCGCGGGATCCTCCGGGCCGCTCGGGACGCTGAACACCAGCGACCGCGCGTCGTCTGTCTCGACGACGACGTCGGCGATCTCCAGCTCCAGAACGTGACTGCCAAGTGGTTCGTCGGGAATTGTGCCCGTCACAACCCCGCCTTTCCGTCCGTCATAACTAGAACAGGTTACAGAAACGTGGATAGGTATCGCTACCAGCCGCAGCAATAGGCCGCTCGACACGAATCGGAACGTGTTCTAGTCTTGGTCTACGTAAGCCACCTTTGGAGGAAGCCGTGACGTCCATTCAACAACGTGACGCCCAGTCGGTCCTAGACGGCATCGACGACCTACTGCCCAAGCTGCGCCAGCGGGCTCAGGAGACCGAGGACCTGCGCCGTCTGCCGGACGCCACAGTGAGCGAACTCCAGGAGATCGGCTTCTTCAAACTGCTGCAGCCCAAGCAGTGGGGCGGGCTGGAAACCGATCCCGCGGTGTTCTACGAAGCGGTCCGCCGGATCGCCAGCGCATGCGGATCCACCGGGTGGGTCAGCTCCATCATCGGAGTGCACAACTGGCACTTGGCGTTGTTCGACCAGCAGGCTCAGGACGAGGTCTGGGGTGACGACACGAACGTGCGTGTCTCGTCGTCCTACGCGCCGATGGGTGCGGGCACGGTCGTCGACGGCGGGTATCTGGTCAACGGATCGTGGAACTGGTCCTCGGGCTGTGACCACGCCACCTGGGCCTTCCTCGGCGGACCGGTGATCAAGGACGGCCGGCCGGTCGACTTCGGCAGCTTCCTGATCCCGCGCACCGACTACCGCATCGACGACGTCTGGCATGTGGTGGGCCTCAAGGGAACTGGCAGCAACACCGTCGTCGTCAAGGACGTCTTCGTGCCGCGGCACCGGTTCCTGTCCTACAAGCAGATGAACGACGGCACCGCCGGCGGTTACCAGAACAACACCGCCGCGGTGTACAAGATGCCCTGGGGCACAATGCATCCCACGACCATCTCGGCACCGATCGTCGGCATGGCCTATGGCGCTTACGAGGCGCACGTGGAGCACCAGGGCAAGCGGGTGCGGGCGGCGTTCGCCGGCGAGAAGGCGAAGGACGACCCGTTCGCCAAGGTGCGTATCGCCGAAGCTGCCAGCGACATCGATGCGGCGTGGCGGCAGTTGATCGGCAACGTCGGCGACGAGTACGCGCTGTTGTCGGCGGGTAAGGAGATTCCGTTCGAGATGCGGGCTCGCGCTCGTCGTGACCAGGTGCGTGCCACCGGCCGTTCGATCGCCTCGGTTGACCGGTTGTTCGAAGCCTCCGGTGCGACCGCGTTGGCCAGCGATGCGCCGGTGCAACGGTTCTGGCGTGACGCGCACGCCGGCCGGGTGCATGCGGCCAACGACCCTGAGCGCGCTTACCAGATCTTCGGTAATCACGAGTTCGGGTTGCCGCCCGGCGACACCATGGTCTGAGGCGATGACGACGACCGAAGAGCTCACTTTCCAGTCCACCTCCCGGTTCGTCGAGGTCGACGTCGACGGCCCGCTGAAGCTGCACTACCACGAGGCCGGCGTCGGAAACGAACAGACGATCGTGCTGCTGCACGGCGGTGGGCCCGGCGCGGCAAGCTGGACGAACTTCTCGCGCAACATCCCGGTGCTGGCGGAGCATTTTCACGTGCTTGCGGTCGACCAGCCCGGCTACGGTCACTCCGACAAGCGGGCCGAGCACGGGCAGTTCAACCATTACGCGGCGCGGGCGCTCAAGGGCCTGTTCGACCACTTGGGTCTGGAACGCGTTCCGCTGGTGGGCAATTCGCTGGGCGGCGGTACGGCGGTCCGGTTTGCGCTGGACTACCCGGACAAAGCCGGCAAGCTGGTGCTGATGGGCCCCGGTGGCCTGAGCGTCAACCTGTTCGCCCCCGACCCCACCGAAGGTGTCAAAAGGCTCGGCAAGTTCTCCGTCAAGCCGACCCGGGAAAACCTGGAAGCCTTTCTGCGGGTCATGGTGTTCAACCAGAAGCTGATCACCCCGGAACTGATCGACCAGCGCTTCGAGCTCGCCTCCACGCCGGAGTCGTTGACGGCCACCCGCGCGATGGGAATGTCGTTCTCCGGCGCCGACTTCGAGCTCGGCATGATGTGGCGCGAAGTGTACAAACTCCGTCAGCCGGTGTTGCTGATCTGGGGCCGCGAGGACAGGGTGAACCCGATCGACGGTGCGCTGGTGGCGCTCAAGACCATCCCCCGGGCCCAGCTGCACGTGTTCGGCCAGTGCGGCCACTGGGCGCAGGTGGAGAAGTTCGATGAATTCAACAAGCTGACCATCGACTTCCTGGGAGGTCTGTGATGAGCATCCGTTCCCTGGGTTACCTGCGCATCGAGGCCACCGACATGCAGGCCTGGCGCGATTACGGCCTGAAGGTCCTCGGCATGATCGAGGGCAAGGGCAGCACCGAGGGCGCGCTCTATCTGCGGATGGACGACTTCCCCGCGCGCCTGGTCATCGTGCCGGGTGAACACGACCGGCTCTCCGAAGCCGGCTGGGAATGCGCCAATGCCGAAGGCTTGCAAGAGATCCGCAACCGGCTCGATGTCGAGGGCACTCCATACAAGGAGGCCACCGCCGCCGAGCTGGCCGATCGCCGCGTCGACGAGATGATCAGGTTCACCGACCCCTCCGGCAACGGCCTCGAGGTTTTCCACGGCGCGGCGCTCGAGCATCGCCGGGTCGTGAATCCGTACGGCCACAAGTTCGTCACCGGCGAGCAGGGTCTGGGCCACGTGGTGCTGACCACCCGTGACGACGTCGAGACGCTGCATTTTTACCGTGACGTGCTCGGCTTCTCGCTCCGCGACTCGATGCGTCTGCCGCCTCAGGTCGTGGGTCGTCCCGCCGACGGGGCGCCGGCCTGGCTGCGTTTCCTGGGCTGCAACCCACGTCACCACAGCCTGGCGTTCATGCCGGGTGAGACCTCCAGTGGCATCGTGCACCTGATGATCGAGGTCGGCGAGGCCGACGACGTCGGCTTGTGCCTGGATCGTGCGCTGCGCCGCAAGGTGCCGATGTCGGCCACCCTGGGCCGCCACGTCAACGACCTGATGCTGTCCTTCTACATGAAGACTCCAGGCGGGTTCGACATCGAATTCGGCTGTGAAGGAAGGCAAGTCGACGACGCCGACTGGGTCGCCCGGGAGAGCACCGCAATCAGCCTGTGGGGTCACGACTTCAGCGTCGGCTTCAAGTAATGTCCGGGCAGATCGACGCCCGCGCGTTTCGCAGTGTGCTGGGCCAGTTCTGCACCGGCATCACGATCATCACCACGATTCACGACGACGTCCCGGTGGGTTTTGCCTGCCAGTCTTTCGCGGCGCTGTCGCTGGATCCGCCGCTGGTGCTGTTCTGTCCGACCAAAGTGTCGCGGTCCTGGCAGGCCATCGAGGCGAGCGGGAAATTCTGCGTCAACGTGCTGACCGAGAGCCAGCAGCACGTCTCGGCGCGCTTCGGTTCGAGAGAGCCGGACAAGTTCGCCGGCATCGATTGGCATGCATCGGAACTCGGTTCCCCGATCATCGACGGATCGCTCGCCTTCATCGATTGCACAGTCGCTTCAGTGCATGATGGCGGCGACCATTTCGTGGTCTTCGGGTCGGTGCAGTCGCTGTCCGAAGTGCCGCAGATCAAGCCGCGGCCGCTGCTGTTCTATCGCGGCGACTACACCGGCATCGAGCCGGACAAGACCAGGCCGGCGCAGTGGCGTGACGACTTGGAGGCGTTCCTGACCGCGACCACCCAGGACACCTGGCTGTAGCGCGGCTACTGAACTACGGGTGGGCCTGCCGTCGAGATCGAGACATTGCCTTCGGCGATGCCGGTGACCTCTCCGGTGAACAGGACCGCGCGGGTCAACTGCCCGGCGAAGGCGTCGAAGAGCGACGGAAAAAGGCTGTACGCCATCATCATCGGACGGTTGAGCCATCCGACATGTCGCTCGGTCGAACTCCCGCGGGTCGTCGCGCGGACGATCGCGGCGGCGACGGTGATCGGTCCCACGGCGGTCGGCGGGACGTGCGCCGGATGGCCGAAATAGTTGGCGGCGTTGCTGGACATCGCGGTGTCCACCGGACCGGGATAGACCCCGTGGACTTTGACACCCGGCAGGTGACTGTTCTCCTGCCGCAAGGCTCGGACCAGGCCGTGCACGCCGAACTTGCTGACCACATAGGCCGATTGGTAGGGCATCGCGGCCTGCCCGAGTAGCGACCCGAGCAGCACCAGGTGGCCCTGCCCGCGCTCGTGGAAGTGCGCCAGCGACGACCGGGCGACGTTCACGGCGCCGATGAGATTCGTCCGCACCACGGTATCGAAAACGTCGACCGGCAGATCTTCGAAGCGCCCGAAGACGGTCAGTGCCGCGCACTGAGCGACGACGTCGATTCGGCCGAATTTCGCAAGCGTGATGTCGAACAGCTTCTGGACTTGGTCTGCCTCGGCGATGTCAATGGGCACAACGACGACATCGGCCGCACCCGCCGCCAAGCACTCCTCGGCGACCAGATCGAGGGCAGCTTCGGACCGTGAGCCGAGACAGAGCCGGGCGTGGCGGCCGGCGAACAGCAACGCGGTCTCTTTGCCGATCCCGCTCGAGGCTCCGGTCACGACGACGACCTGGGTGGTCTGCTCGGTGCGGAGTTCGGTATCCATCATCAGTTGCCTTCTCGTCGAACGTAACCGGAGCCACGCGGATCATGTTGCTCCGTAGGTGTGTTCGCCCTCCTTCGCTCGGATGCGGCGAACAGGTTGAGGATGGCGACGGAGGCGACTGAGGACCACCCGCCGCGAATCGTGGTCGCGATGGCGGCGACCACCGCAATCGGCGCAAGAAGTGCGACCGGGTCACGTCGTCGGGTCACCAATCGCTCCAGTGCCGCCGGGGTGCCACCGACGACATTGGCGGCAACGAACGCAGCATCCGTCAGTCCCGCCCGGCCGACGCCCGCGGCCCGGAGTACTGCCGCCGTGGTCCAGAGCAGCAGACTGCTGTCGTGGATCTGGTCTGACGCCCGGCGAAATCCCGACCGGTCGTCTTGTCTGGCGCCCATTGCCGCGCTGGAGCCCGACGCACCGTCGGCCAGGCCATCGATCAATTCCTTCGCGCTCACCGTCGACGATCGAGTCGGCGACCAACCCAATTCATCGCGCGCACAAGAGATGTCCATCGTCGGCGAATTCATCGCGACGTCATACCAACCGGGTGTGACGGCGACCGCGTGGATCGAGTGCAGGGCGGTGACGACCCTGCGCACGATTCGCGGATTCACCTCGATCGGACGGCCACCGACCAGTCCGGCCAGCGCGCGAGCGTCCAAGATGTCGGCGGCCAGGTTGAAAGCACCGGTAGCCCGGGTCTGCACCATGCGCACCACCGCTTCACCGACGTCGTCGGCGTGGACGAACTGTAGGGCGATCCCGGCCGGCAACGGCACGACGGGCAGCACCCGTCGGCGCAGGAGTTTCAGCACAGCGCGTGGCACGAAGGGGCCCAGGTACAGCGTCTGGACTTCCCACGCCGATTCACGCTGCACCACCAGAGTGGGACGGAACCGCGCGACCGCGACCTCCGGATGCGCCTGCGCGAACGCGTCCACCAGCTTTTCGGCGGCGACTTTGTCGCGGCTGTAGGCCGAGGTGGGTTGACCGCTGCACGGCCAATCTTCGGTGACCGGATCCGTTGCGCCCGGCGCGTATACGCCGAGACTGGAGGCGTAGATCAACTGCTGGACACCAGCGGTGGCCATCGCGGTGAGTACCGCGCCGGTTCCTGCCACGTTGACCCGGGAGAGATAATCTTCGTCTTCGGGTGGCCTGAGGGCCAGCGCGAGATGGATGACGACGTCGGCGCCCTGCATCGCGGGGGCTAGGTCGTCAACCGCGCTGCATGCGGACAGGTCGACACGGTGCCAGGTCACCGCCCCGCCGGCCGGATCTCCAGACGGCGGTCGACGGCAGATTCCGACGATTTCGCTATCCGGCAGCGCTCTGGTGAGCGCTCGCAGCACGCCGGTCCCGACGTTGCCTGATGCTCCGGTGATGACGATCTTCTGGGGGGCAATGGTCATCAAAAAGGCCGCAACATCATGCACAGCGGATGCCCGACCCGGGATTTCCTAAACCTGGGCCCGCCGGCCGGCCGGGCGCACGCCAGACATGTTGGCACTGAGTAACTTTGGCCAGACGCTGCTGTGCCGGGCTGCGCGGTCGGAATGAACGCGCCGGCGCTGCGATGAGTTCGGGCCCCGCAGCGGGTCTGTCCCAGCAGGCCACAGAGAGGAGAAACATGTCAATCGAACATGTCTTGGCGGCAGTACCGGTAACTGACCTGGGCGCAAGCTCTCGCTGGTACGAATTGCTGTTCGGACGGGCGCCCGACAACAACCCGATGCCCACGCTGGTGGAGTGGCAGGTGGTGCCGGGTGCGTGGGTCCAGGTGTTCGCCGAAGAGGATTGCGCCGGTTCGTCGTTCGTCAACTTTGCCGTCCAGGACCTCGAAGAGCACATCGAGCAGTTGCGACAGCGGGGGTTGCGGCCCGGTGAGATCGTCGAGGCCAACAAGGGTGTGCGCCTGTCGACGCTGACCGACCCGGATGGCAACACCGTCACGTTGATCGGTGGCTTTCGGATCAACTACTGACGTCCCAGATTTTTTTTGCTACCGCTACGCTCAGCGAAACAGTGTTTCGCGAGAGGCAGGCTGCGTTGGTCCGTTTTGCGGTGGTCGCGATGCTGGCCGTCCTCGCGGTGGCGTCGGCGGTTGCGGCGGTCGTCGTGGTGTGGACCTACTGGATCCCCGCAGCGCTGGTCGGGATCTTGGCCGCGCTCGGGATCTACGATCTTGTCCAGCGTCGACATTCCCTGTTGCGCAACTATCCGATCCTGGGACACATGCGGTTCCTGTTGGAGGCCCTGCGTCCGGAGCTGCAGCAGTACTTCATCGAGCGCAACTTCGATGGCCGCCCGTTCGACCGCGACGTCCGGTCGCTGATCTACGAACGTTCGAAGGGCACCGCCGCCGAGCTCGCCTTCGGAACCGAGCGCGACATCGATCAGATCGGCTACGAGTACCTGGTGCATTCGGCGCGGCCGCTGGAACCGCCCGCGGAGCCGTTCCGGGTTCGGGTCGGGGGACCGGATTGCACGCAGCCCTATGACATGGCCCTGATGAATGTCTCCGCAATGAGTTTCGGCGCGTTGTCCGCCAATGCGCTGCGCGCCTTGAACAACGGTGCCCGCAAGGGTCGGTTCGCCCATGACACCGGCGAGGGCGGGCTGACTCCCTACCACCTGGGCGGCGCCGACGTGATCTGGGAACTCGGCTCGGGTTACTTCGGGGCCCGCACGAAGGATGGACGATTCGACCCAGAGATCTTTGCGGCCAAGGCCGTTGATCCTCGGGTCAAGTGCATCTCGATCAAGCTGAGCCAGGGTGCCAAACCCGGCATCGGCGGTGTGTTACCGGCGGCCAAGGTCACCAAGGAGATCGCCGAGTACCGGGGAGTGCCGGTCGGTGAGAAATGCGTCAGCCCCGCCGCGCACTCGGCGTTCAGCACACCGCGTGAACTGATCCGGTTCGTGGCGCACTTGCGCGATTTGGCCGACGGAAAGCCGGTCGGATTCAAGCTCTGCGTTGGTTCGAGGATCGATGTGCTGGCGACCTGCAAAGCAATGTTGGCCGAAAATGTGACGCCCGATTTCATCGTCGTCGACGGCGCAGAGGGCGGTACCGCTGCCGCACCGCTGGAATACGAGGACAACATCGGTCTTCCGCTCACCGATGGACTGATGATCGTGCACAACGCGTTGACAGGCACCGGGTTACGGGACCGCATAAAGATCGGCGCCGGCGGGAAAGTCGCCTCCGGCAACGACATCGTCAAGCGACTGATCCAGGGCGCCGACTACACCAACTCGGCGCGGTCGATGATGATGGCGACCGGCTGTATCCAATCCCAGCGCTGCCACACCAACCACTGCCCGGTCGGCGTGGCAACCCAAGACCCGCGTCGGGCCCGCGCCCTCGTCGTCGCCGACAAGAGCGAGCGCGTGTACAACTACCAACGTGCCACCGTCGCGCAGGCAATGCGGATGATGGCTTCGATGGGTGTCGCGGATCTGTCGATGCTCAATCCGCAGATGCTCCGCAAGCGGATATCGCCGACCGAACAACGGTCCTACGCCGAGCTTTACGAATGGCTCGAGCCCGGTGAACTGCTCAACCACGCGCCGCCGAGTTGGCGTTCGGACTGGGAGATCGCCGATCCGGACCGCTATGCACCCGTGGGAACCAGTCTCGTCCGGGGCACCCCGGTCTAATGCCAGTGGGCCTGGTGCTCTGCATGAGTACCCAGGTAAGCACCGGGACCGAACAGCTCGTCGTAGAAGTCGGTGTCGAGATGCTGTGCCTGCAAATACATCAGCACGTGCACGGTCGGCATTGTGCCGGGCAGCTTGCCGAACGTGTCGTAGATGTAGGAGGCTTCGGCGACCACCACCTCTTGGATGCCTTCCGGCGGTAATGCCGAGCCGCGCACCTTCGCATTGTTCGCCCATGGACCCGGTGTGTCGGGGTGAAAGGGTCCACCGGGAGCGAACTTTCGCGCTACCAGCTTTTCGACGCCGGCCTCGATCGACGGCACATGCGGTGGGCTGAGCGTCTCGAAGTATCCGGGCAACCCGGTGACATTGGGGAAAGGCCAGCGGTCGTCATGGTCAGCGACGAAGCCGAGTCCGGGTGCGCGCGGATCGCCCGAGCCGCCCAGTACCGACAACCGGTCGAGACCGTCGTACGTCCAGCCGCCCAGACCCATCGCCTGGAGCGCCAACACCCCGTTGTTGGCGGCGATCGCCAGCTCGGCGCTGGCCTCGGTGATGGTGTACTGCTCGACGAACGACAGGGGTAAGGGGTCGTCGGCGTGCGACAGTGACGAAAACTGTTCCAAGCCGGCGATATTGCGACCATGGATGTCGTCGGTGATCAGGTAACCGTTGGCCGCGAAGAACCACAGGTTCTCCATCAGGTGCTCGGCGAGGTCGGCCGCCGGGAACGCCAGCAGGCTGCCCGGATGATTGCCGATCCAGGTGTTGTGGCCCTCCATGTACGGCTCTTCACGAGGCAGCTCGAGGCGGGCATCCGAGATCCGCACGTACGACTCGGCGGTGTGGCTGATCCACGCTTCGATGCTGTCGAACTGCCGCGGCGCCTCGTCACGGCTGGGCAGCAGATAGGTACCGGTGTCGTCGGTGAAGAACAACTGACTCGTGTGAAATCCGGCCGCGGACGGAAACGTCCGGCCGGTGGCGCTTCCCGAGTAGTTGGGCAACGCCGGCGCGTAACCCGGGTGGTGGGTGATCCCGAAGTTCCATCCTGTCACTCCGCCGGTGACCGAGATCAGCAGAGCCCGTTCGACTTCCGACAGGGGCTGAACCGGCCGGCGACTGGTGTAGGCCAGTGCCCCGCTCGGAATCCGCCCGCCGACCGGAAATCGGCGCGACCTACGTCCCGTCATGGCGGCCATCAGCGGAAACTGGGCGAGGTCGGCCAGCGCATCCCGCTCGCGGTCGGAGATCTCCAAGGCCATGTCCGGATGCTAACCCGGCGACCATTGCGCCGGGTCTGAAGCCATTGCATCGCCGGTGAGTAGCGCGGCAGCCCGCGTCGCGGGCACCGATCACCGTTGGTCCACAATGTCCTACATGACGCTGGATCTGGCCGCATACTTCGCGCGGATCGGCTACGGCGGCGACGCGGATCCGACCCTCGATGTCCTGCAGGAGTTGATCACGGCGCATGTCAGTACGATCGCGTTCGAAAACCTCGATCCGCTGCTGGGTGTGCCCGTCGACGACTTGAGTCCAGAGGCGTTGGTCGACAAGCTGGTTCACCGGCGCCGTGGCGGCTACTGCTACGAGCACAACGGCTTGCTGGGTTACGTGCTCGAGGAATTGGGCTTCGGGGTCCGACGATTCGCCGCCCGGGTGGTCTGGGGGGCCCAGCCGGGTTCGCCGGTGCCGGCGCAGACCCACACCCTGCTGGGGGTGGCGCCGCCACGCGCGCCGCAGCTCTTCCTCGTCGACGTGGGTTTCGGTGGGCAGACGCCGACGTCACCGCTTCGGTTGGAGACCGGAAGCATCCAACAGACGGCACATGAGCCCTATCGGCTGCAGAACCGTAACGACACTGTCGTCCTGCAAGCCGAGATCCGCGGCGAGTGGCAGTCGCTCTACGAGTTCGCCACCAAGACGGCGCCGCCGATCGACCTGCAGGTGGGTAGCTGGTATGTCTCGACTCATCCGTCCTCGCACTTCGTCACCTCCCTGATGGCATCGTTGGTCACCGCCGACGGGCGATGCAACCTCTCCGGCCGCAACCTGTCCATCCACCGCGGCAGCGACACCGAGAAAACTGAATTGCCTGATGCTGCAACAGTTGTCGACACATTGATCGATCGCTTCGGGATCAATGTGGCCGACACCGGAGACCGCGCGGTGCTCGAAGCCCGGATTGCCGCGGTCTCGGCCTGACAGCGATGCGGGCAGAAGGCACGAATTCGACGTCGTGAAGCCGGCCCCGCCCTAACCGAGATGCGGTAGCCAACCTCCGATCCGCCGCAGTGCCTCCTCGATGTCCTTTCCCGGACCCGCGAACGAAAGTCGCACGTAAGATCCGCCCCGCGCCGGGTCGAAATCGATACCGGGCGCGATCGCCACTCCCGTGTCGGCCAACAACTTCGAACAGAACCCCATCGAATCTTCGGTGAAATCCGAAACGTCGGCGTAGACGTAGAACGCTCCGTCGGTCGGCGCCAGTCGGTCGATGCCGATATGCCGCAAACCATCGAGCAGCGCCGCGCGGTTGTCGGAGTAGTGCTGCAGGTGGCTCTCGGCTTCCTGGACCGACTGCGGCGTGAACGCCTCGACCGCGGCCCGCTGGGACAGCACGGGTGGGCAGATGGTGAAGTTCCCGGTGAGCCGGTCCACGGCGCGCCGCAGCTCGACGGGTACCAGCAGCCAGCCGAGCCGCCATCCCGTCATCGCGAAGTATTTCGAGAAACTGTTGACCACGAACGTATTTCGCGACGTACTCCACGCGCAGCTGGTTTCTGGTGAGCCTTGGTACACCAACCCGTGGTAGACCTCATCGCTGATCAGTCGCACGCCGGTCTCGTCGCACCAGGCCGCGATCGCCGTGAGCTCCTCGGGCGGAATGACGGTCCCGGTCGGATTGGCCGGGCTGGCCACCACAACGCCTTTCACCGGCGGATCGAGTTCGGCCAGCATCCGCGCGGTGGGCTGGAAACGAGTTTCCGGGCCGCATTCCAAGACCACGACTTCACACCCGAGCGCGGACAGGATGTTGCGGTAGCAGGGATAGCCCGGGCTGCTGACCGCCACCCGGTCGCCGACGTCGAAGCAGGACAGGAACGCCAACAGGAAGCCGCCGGACGAGCCCGTGGTGATCACGACATCGTCGACGTCGACGTCGACGTCGACGCCGTAGCGGTCGCCGTAGGATGCCGCGATCGCGGTACGCAACTCCGGAATGCCCAGCGCCACGGTGTAGCCGAGTTCGTTGCGATTCAGTGCGGCGATGGCCGCGGCGCGCACCGGCTCGGGGGCACCGGCGCTCGGCTGGCCCGCCGACAGGTTCACCAGGTCGCCGTGGCTGCGCTGACGCTCGGCAGCCGACAGCCACACGTCCATCACGTAGAACGGCGGCACCCCGGCGCGTAGCGCGACCCCATCGGTCATACGGTTCAGGCTAGATGAGCCCGGCTCGATGAGCCCGGCTCCTCCTCATCGGGCCAGGCTCTCCGCGTCGTTGTCGGCGGAGAACACCTCGGATTCCAGCCGGCGCAGGGCGTCGCGCGGCGGCTCAAGAAGTTGCGAACTGCCATGTGCGCGTTTGAAATACAGCTGCATATCGTGTTCCCAGGTGATTGCGATTCCACCGTGCAGCTGAATGCCCTCGGCGGCGACCTTGGTGAACGCCTCGCTGGCCGCGACGCGCGCCAAGGCAGCCGAGGTGGCAGAGGGCGCGTCGGCGGCGTCGTTCACCACGGCGCCGGCTGCCTGCACCGCGACATACAGGTCAGCCATCCGGTGCTTGAGTGCCTGGAAGCTACCAATCGCCCGGCCGAACTGCTGGCGCTCCTTGGTGTAGGCGACGGTCAATTCGAGGCATCTGGTGGCCGCACCGACCTGCTCGGCGGCCAGCAGGATCGCCGCGGCATCGGCCAGGCCCGGGTCGTCTCCCAGCGGCATCGCGGCTCCCGGCCGAAGCCCGGCCAGCCGGCGGGTCGGGTCCATCGACGTGATCGGCTCGACGGTGTTGTCGGTCCACCGGTCCAGCCGGCCGTCCGCCGCGGCGATGACGACGTCGGCGACGTCGCCGTTGAGCACGTAGTCGGGGTCGAAGACCACCGCGCCGATCGTCGTCCCTTCGGCGAGCGATCCCAGCGCCTCGGCGTCAGGTTCGTCGGCGGCCAGCAACGCAAGTTCGGCCAGGGTGGTACCGAGCAAGGGGCTGGGCACCAGGTTCTTGCCGAGTTCTTCGACGACGACGGCTGCGTCGCCGAGAGTGCCTCCGGCCCCGCCGAATTCCTCGGGCACGACCAGAGCCGCCGCGCCGACCTGTTCGCACAGCAGCCGCCACAGCGACTCGTCATAGCCGCGGTCGGACTCCATCGCCGCACGCACGGCCGCTGGGGAAGCGTGCTTGGCTACCAGCGCCGCAACGGTCTCGCGCAGCAGTTCCCGTTCGTCAGAGCTCATGCCAGTGCCTCCAGAAGCCGTCGCCGGTGTGCGGCCGGGTCACCCCAGGCCGGCCGCAAAGCCTGCACCCGTAGCAGCCAGAGCGACAGGTCATGTTCGGCGGTGAAGCCGATCGCGCCGTGGGTCTGTAACGCCGATCGCGCGGCGAGCAGTGCGGCATCGGACGCGGAAGCCTTGGCGGCGCTGACATCTCGTGCCGTATCGGGTGACGAGTCAGCCAACGACAGGGCAGCGCCGAACACCAGCGGACGGGCCATTTCGAGGGCGATGTGCACGTCGGCCAGCTTGTGTTTGATCGCCTGGTACGAGCCGATGGCCCGACCGAATTGCGTTCGCTGCTTGGCGTAGTCGACCGCCGCGTCCAGCAGCGCCTGTCCGGCCCCTATCAATTGGGCGGCCGTGGCCAGCGCGCCGAATTCGTAGGCCCGCATCACATCGGCCTGCCACGTCGGGTCCCCGGCGGTGACGTCGAACAACTTGCGGCTCGGATCCACCGATTCGTGCTGCTCACCCGCACTCGCTTCGCGGACCGTCCCGTCCAGGTCGGCCAGCAGAGTCAGGCCGGCGGTGTCGGCGTCGGTGGCGCGCGGCACCTGCGGTGGTAGCGCGACGGTGGCGATCAGCTCACCGGAGGCCAGCGCGGCACTCCGTTCGTCATCGGCCAGCAATATCGGTGCCACCGCGATGGATTCGGTCACCGGACCGGGTACGCCCCAGCGGCCGAGTCGTTCCAGCGCGATGACCAGATCGACCGGGTGCGCCTCGATGCCGTCGAATCGCTCCGGCACCGCCAGCGCGGTGACCCCGAGGTCGGCCAGCCGCGCCCAGACCTTGCGACCGGGTCCGGTGTCGCCGCCGGCCCAGGCCCGCACCGCAGCTGGCAGATCTGCGGCCGCCAGCGCCGCGTCGATACTGGCGGCGAAGTCGCGCTGCTGCTCGTCGAGGTCGAATCTCATTTGGCCTTCTCCCGGGGCAGACCCAGCAACCGCTCGGCGATGATGTTGCGCTGAATCTCGTTGGTGCCGGCGTAGATCGGGCCACCCAGAGCGAACAGCAGCCCATCGGTCCATCCGCCGGCCAGTTCGCCGTCGGCACCGCGGATCTCCAGTGCGGTCTGATGGATCGCCACATCCAGGTCCGACCAGAACACCTTGGTGACCGACGACTCGGCACCCAGTTCGCCGCCGCCCGCCAGCCGCGTCACGGTGCCGAAAGTGTGCAATCGGTACGCCTGGGCTTTGATCCACGCATCGGCCACCTCGTCACCGAAAGAGCTGTTGCCGTTGGCTTTCCACTCCTCGGCCAGCCGTTCGGCGGAGGCCAGAAACCGGGCCGGGCTACGCAGCGACATGCCACGCTCGTTGCTCGACGTGCTCATCGCCGCCCGCCAGCCGTCGTTCGCCGAGCCGATCACGTCCGCGTCGGGCACGAAGACGTCGTCGAGGAAGATCTCGCCGAAGCCGGTATCGCCACCCAGTTGGGCGATCGGCCGGACCGTGACCCCGTCCGCGTGCAGGTCGAACATGAAGTAGGTCAGCCCGCTGTGTCGCTGGGCCTCCGGGTCGGACCGGAACAAGCCAAATGCCCGGTCGCCGAACGGTGCTCGTGAGCTCCAGATCTTCTGACCGTTCAGCAGCCAGCCACCGTCGGTGCGCGTTGCGGTCGACCGCAACGAGGCGAGGTCGCTACCCGATTCGGGCTCTGACCACGCCTGTGCCCAGATCTCCTCGCCGTTCGCCATTTTCGGCAGAATGCGATCGAGCTGCTCGTCGGTGCCGTGCGCGAACAAGGTCGGAGCGAGCATCGACGTGCCGTTGGCACTGGCTCGGCCGGGCGCGCCGGCGCGGAAGTACTCTTCTTCGTAGACCACCCACTGCAGCAGGCTCGCGTCTCGGCCGCCGTACTTCTCCGGCCAGGTGATCACCGACAGTCCAGCGTCGAAAAGAATTCTGTCCCAACGTCGATGCTGTTCGAAACCCTCCGCTGTGTCATACGACCGGGTCGGAAACGCGTCGCGGTGCGAAGTCAGGAACTCGCGCACCTCACGCTGAAAAGCCAGCGTCTCGTCGTCATAATGCAGGTCCATTACGCCATCTCTCGCAGTAGTGGTTTGACCACCTTGCCGCCCGCGTTGCGGGGCAACCCGTCGACAAATCTCACCGAACGTGGGGCCTTGAAATTCGCCAAATATTGGCGGGTATAAGCGATTACCGAGGTCTCGTCGAGACCGGCGTCGGGCCGTGTGACCAGGTAAGCGCGCCCGACTTCGCCGAGTCGCTGGTCGGGAACCCCGATCACCGCACAATCCAGCACGCCGTCCAGCCGGGCCAGCACCTGCTCGATTTCGGCGGGGTAGACGTTGAAGCCGCCGCAGATGTACATGTCCTTGAGCCGGTCGGTGATCTGGAGATTGCCTGCGGCATCTAGCTTTCCGATGTCACCGGTGTGCAGCCAGCCCTTGTCGTCGATGGCGGCAGCGGTGGCTCCCGGATCGTCGAGGTAACCGAGCATCACGTTGGGCCCGCGCAGCAGCACCTCGCCGGTCTTCTCGGCGATGCGCAACTCGAAGTCGGCGATCGGCCGGCCACAGGTGTTGGCGACGGTGGCTGCGTCGTCGTCGGCGCGGCACATCGTGCCCATCCCGTTGGACTCGGTCAGGCCGTAGGCCGTCAGCACGATGTCGAAGTCGAGCTCGCTCTGCATTCTTTCGATCAGCACGACGGGCACCGTTGCCGCACCGGTTACTGCGAACCGCAGCGAGCTCAGGTCGTAGTCACCACGCGACGGATGATCGAGCAGGGTCTGGTAGATCGTTGGCGGCCCGGGCAGCACGGTGATCCGGTGTTCGGTGACCGCGCGCAACGCCTGCTCGGCATCGAACGTGAGTTGGGGGATCAGGGTCGCTCCGGTCTGCAGGCAGGCCAGGATGCCGGCCTTGTAGCCGAAGTTGTGGAAGAACGGGTTGATGCAGAGGTAGCGGTCGTCGCTGGTGATTTTTCCGCACGCCGCCCACGACGCCGACCCGGCCAGTGATTGCCGGTGTGCGCACAGCACGCCCTTGCTACGGCCGGTGGTGCCGGAGGTGAACAGGACGTCGGAGATGTCGTCGGGCTGGACGGCGGCAGCGCGGGCGTCGGCCGCCGCCAGGTCGGTGCCCCGGCTGACGAACTCGTCCCACGTGCCGTCGTCACCGTCGATGGGCACCCGGACGATGTGCCGTAGATCCGGGAGTGCCGAGCGGTCGAGGTCCGCGACGCGATCTGCGCCGAGAAATTCGCCCATGGCCACCAGCAGCGGAGCCTTGGTTCGGGACAGGATGTCGCCCGCCTCGGCCGCGGTGTAGCGGGTGTTCAGCGGCACGACGGTGGCGCCGCTGTAGTGCGTGGCCAGGCAGGCCACCACCCAGTGCCAGGTGTTCGGCGACCAGATGGCCACCCGGTCGCCGGGGGTCACGCCGAGAGTGATCATCGCCGCCGCCGCCCGACGTACCGCGTCGCGCAGTTCGTTGAAGGTGAGCGACCGATCCGCGGTGACCAGCGCGTCGTGATCGGGGAGTTCGCGCGCGATGTGGTCCAGCGCCGCAGGAATGGTCTGCGGATGGCTCGACATCGAACTCCCTCAGGGTGCTGATTGCTATCGCCGCTGGCAGGAGAAGTTCGCTGCCGGGCTAACAAAGCAAGTGCTTGGTAGGTTAGCCTACTAGGGTGCAAGGCGTCGAGAAGTTCCGGGCCGAGGTCCGCGACTGGCTGGCCGAGAACCTGGTCGGCGATTTCGCCGCTCTCAAGGGGCTCGGCGGTCCCGGTCGCGAGCACGAGGCGTTCGAAGAGCGGCGGGCGTGGAACCAGCATCTCGCAAAGGCCGGTCTGACCTGTCTGGGGTGGCCGGAAAAGCATGGCGGCCGCGGCCTGTCAGTGGCGCATCGGGTGGCCTTTTACGAGGAATACGCCCTTGCCAATGCGCCGGCCAAGATCAACCACTTCGGTGAGGAACTGCTCGGTCCGACGCTGATCGCCTACGGCACCGCGGAGCAGCAGCAGCGTTTCCTGCCGCGCATTCTCGACGTCACCGAATTGTGGTCGCAGGGCTATTCCGAGCCGGGCGCGGGCAGCGACCTGGCCAACGTCTCGACCACCGCCGTCCTCGACGGTGACCAGTGGGTGATCAACGGCCAGAAGGTGTGGACTTCGCTGGCGCACTGGGCGCAGTGGTGCTTCGTGGTGGCCCGCACTGAGAAGGGCTCCAAGCGGCATGCGGGCCTGTCGTATCTGCTGGTGCCGCTCGATCAGCCCGGCGTGGATGTCCGTCCGATCGTGCAGTTGACCGGTGACTCCGAATTCAACGAGGTGTTCTTCGACGACGCGCGCACCGAGGCCGAGCTGGTGGTCGGTGAACCCGGTGACGGCTGGCGGGTGGCAATGGGAACGCTGACATTCGAGCGTGGTGTGTCGACGCTCGGTCAGCAGATCGTCTACGCACGCGAACTCGAATCCGTTGTCGATCTCGCCAAACAAACTGGTGCATCAGATGATCCGTTGATCCGCGAGCAGCTGACCCGGTCCTGGGCCGGCCTGCGGGCGATGCGGTCCTACGCCCTGGCGACGATGGACGTCGAGCAGCCCGGTCAGGACAACGTGTCGAAATTGTTGTGGGCCAACTGGCATCGTGAACTCGGCGAGATCGCGATGGACATCCGGGGCAAGGCGGGTTTGGTGCTGTCGGGTGGCGAGTTCGACGAGTGGCAGCGGCTGTACCTGTTCACTCGCGCCGACACCATCTACGGCGGCTCCAACGAGATTCAGCGCAACATCATCGCCGAGCGGGTGCTCGGCCTACCGAGGGAGGCTCGATGACACTGGCCGTTGCGCCGAAAGAAGTTGCCGGACATGGACTTCTGCAGGGCAAGGTTGTGGTCGTCACGGCGGCGGCGGGTACCGGCATCGGCTCGGCGACCGCTCGACGTGCCCTCGTCGAAGGTGCCGACGTGGTTGTCTCCGATCACCACGAACGACGGCTCGGTGAGACTCGCGACGAGCTGACCGCGCTGGGCCTCGGCCGGGTGGAGAGCGTGGTCTGCGACGTCACGTCCACCGCTCAGGTCGACGCGCTGATCTCTTCGACTACCGCGCGCCTCGGCCGACTCGACGTCCTGGTCAACAACGCCGGGCTCGGCGGCCAGACCCCGGTGGTCGACATCACCGACGAGGAATGGGATCGCGTCCTCAACGTCACGCTGACGTCGGTGCTCCGCACGACGCGCGCGGCGCTGCGGTACTTCCGCGACGCGGACCACGGCGGCGTCATCGTCAACAACGCCAGTGTACTGGGTTGGCGCGCGCAGCACTCGCAGTCGCACTACGCGGCGGCCAAGGCCGGAGTGATGGCGCTGACCCGTTGCAGCGCAATCGAAGCCGTCGACTATGGCGTGCGAATCAACGCGGTGTCGCCGAGCATCGCGCGGCACAAGTTCCTCGACAAGACCAGCTCGCCCGAACTGCTCGACCAACTGTCGGCCGGTGAGGCGTTCGGCCGAGCCGCCGAGCCGTGGGAGGTCGCCTCGACCATCGCGTTCCTAGCCAGCGACTACTCCAGTTATCTGACTGGAGAAGTGATTTCGGTGTCGAGTCAGCATCCATGACCCAACTGCCTCAGCCGAACAGTCGACGCGACGAGTTACTGGAACTCGCCGCGACGATGTTCGCCGAGCGCGGGTTGCGCGCGACCACCGTGCGCGACATCGCCGACAGCGCGGGCATTCTCTCCGGCAGTCTGTATCACCACTTCGCCTCCAAAGAGGAGATGGTCGACGAGGTCCTGCGAAAGTTCATGGACTGGTTGTTCGCCCGGTATCAGGAAATTGTTGACACCCAACCGAATTCGCTGGAGCGATTGAAGGGGCTGTTCATGGCGTCGTTCGATGCCATCGAACATCGCCACGCCGAGGTCGTCATCTACCAGGACGAGGCCAAGCGGCTGCTGCCGCAGCCCCGGTTCTCCTACCTGGAGGACCTGAACAAGCAGCAACGCAAGATGTGGGTCGACGTCCTGCATCAGGGCATCGAAGAGGGTTACCTGCGTCCCGATCTCGACGTCGATCTGGTTTACCGATTCATTCGTGACACCACCTGGGTGTCGGTCCGCTGGTATCAGCCCGGCGGACCGCTCACCGCGCAGCAGGTGGGTCAGCAATATCTCGCGATCGTCCTCGGTGGAATTACCAAAGAAGGAAGTTAGACCATGGCTCCAACCAATCAGGCCTACGTCATCGATGCCGTCCGTACCGCAGTCGGCAAACGCAACGGCTCGCTCGCCGGGGTGCATCCCGTCGACCTGGGTGCGCTCGGGTGGCGTGGACTGCTCGACCGGGTGGACATCGACCCCGCCGCCGTCGAGGACGTGATCGCCGGCTGCGTCGACGCGATCGGTCCGCAGGCCGGCAACATCGCCCGGCTCTCGTGGTTGGCCGCCGGCTACCCCGAAGAAGTCCCCGGCGTCACCGTCGACCGTCAGTGCGGCTCGAGCCAACAGGCCATTTCCTTTGGCGCCCAAGCGATCATGGCGGGCACCGCGGACGTGATTGTCGCGGGTGGCGTACAGAACATGAGTCAGATCCCGATTTCGTCGGCCATGCTCGTCGGCGAGCAGTTCGGCTTCACGTCACCGACCAACGAGTCCAAGCAGTGGCTCCACCGCTACGGTGACCAGGAGATCTCGCAGTTCCGCGGATCGGAGATGATCGCCGAGAAGTGGAACCTGTCCCGTGAGGAGATGGAGCGGTACGCGCTGACCAGTCACGAGCGCGCCTTCGGCGCGATCCGCGGCGGCCACTTCGACAACGAGATCATCACCGTCGAAACCGAACACGGCCCCTTCCGGGTGGACGAAGGTCCGCGGGAGTCGTCCCTGGAGAAGATGGCCGGGCTCAAGACGTTGGTCGAGGGCGGCCGCCTGACCGCCGCGATGGCCAGCCAGATCTCCGACGGCGCCAGCGCCGTGCTGTTGGCCTCCGAGCAGGCGGTCAAGGACCACAACCTGACTCCGCGGGCGCGCATCCATCACATCAGCGCTCGCGCCGCCGACCCGGTGTTCATGCTCACCGGGCCGATCCCGGCCACCCGCTACGCGTTGGAGAAGACCGGACTGTCCATCGACGACATCGACACCGTCGAGATCAACGAGGCGTTCGCGCCGGTGGTGCTGGCCTGGCTCAAGGAGATCAAGGCGGACCCGGAAAAGGTGAACCCCAACGGCGGCGCGATCGCGCTCGGCCACCCGTTGGGTGCAACCGGGGCAAAGCTTTTCACGACGATGCTCAACGAGCTCGAGCGCACCGGCGGTCGCTATGGACTGCAGACGATGTGTGAAGGCGGCGGCACCGCCAACGTCACGATCATCGAGCGTCTGTAACTCTTGCGCCGAGGGTGAATCTCGCGACGCCGATGCGGCGTGTCGCGTCGCACGGTTCACTATCGCGGCCTTGTCGGTGCATGTTGGCAGCATCTCGGCATGGCAGAGATTGACTGGCCGTTTCTCGGGCAGGAGGCGCTGGCCGCGAAGGCGTTGCCGGAGCGCGCAATGCGTTCGCTGTATGACCCAATCTACCCGGGCGTGTACGTGCCGGGTGGCATCGATCTGACGGCAGTCCATCGCGCGGAGGCTGCGTGGTTGTGGTCGCGCCGGCGGGCGATCGTGGCCGGAGCGTCGGCAGCCGCATTGCTCGGCGCCAGGTGGGTGGAGCCGCGGCGGGACGCCGAGTTGATACACCACAATCGTCATCCACCAGCAGGCATCACAGTGCGCAGCGAGACGCTGCTGGCCGACGAGTTCACGTACGTCGGCGGGATCGCTGTGACCTCTGCGGCCCGAACAGCTTTCGACGTCGGTCGCCGGACGGGCCCGCGCCTGGCGACGGTGCAACTGCTCGATGCGTTGGCCAATGCGACGGACGTCAAGGCTTCCGACGTGGAGGCAGTCGCCGCCAGGCATCCTGGAGCGCGTGGTCTGGTGCGGCTTCGACGTATCCTGCCCCTTGTCGACGGCGGTGCAGAGTCGCCGCAGGAAACATGGACGCGCCTGGCGTTGATCGACGCGGGGCTACCACCGCCCACGACGCAGATCGTGGTGCGCGACGTATACGGCGAATTCGTCGCCCGCATCGATATGGGCTACCAGGACCTTCGCGTCGGAATCGAGTACGACGGCGCGCAACATTGGACGAGCGCGCAACAGCGCGAACGTGACATCGACAGGTACAGCGCCCTGAGCGACTTGGGCTGGGTGATCATCCGGGTGAGCAATGACTTGCTCAGATACCGCAAGGGCACGCTGATCGCTCGCGTCGACGCGGCGATAGACGCCGCGCGGCGTGCTGCCTGACGGTCGAAAGTGAACGGGGCGACGCGTCAACGGCGTGTTGCGTCGTGAATTTCACGCTGGGGCAGGACTAGTCGATGTGCCCGGGTGGATCGGCCACACCGGGCCCGATCGTGTCGCAACTCTTCTCCGGTATCAGGAATGAGCTGGCGCCCTGGTAATTCAGGTGGGTCGTCACCACGCAACGCTGCCAGGTGCCGTCGGGCTGAATCGGTCCGTCGCACTTGCTGATCACGCCTGGAGCAGACAGGCAGCCGGCGCTGGCCGGTGGTGCCGCCTCGATCAACCCCACTGCGATCAGCGCAGCGGCCAGTCCCGCTAGGACACAGCGCTTCATGGTTGCCTCCCGTCCGGCTCATCACCGACGCTAATCCGTTGTTGCCGCATTGTGGACGTTTTCACCCGGGACGCGACAGTCCGGCGATGATGTCGTCGACTGTGCGCGCGGCCAGGGCATTGACTTCGCGGCGTGTCGCATGGCGCAACGGTCCGCGCAGGGCGAGTTCGGCGAATCCGTGCACCGCAGACCAGCACGGCCACTCGGCACCGGTGCGGCGCTCGGGCGACAACTCGCCGCTGTCCACCATCGCGTCGAGCGCATCGATCAGCGCCAGATACGGTGGTGCGCTCGCGGTCTCGTCGTTGGGCCCAACCGGGTCGGCGCCGAAGAAGGCCACCGTGAACCAGCCCGGCTCGTCGAGTGCGAATTTGATGTAGCCCACGCCGACCGCGCGCAGCCGATCCGACGCCGCCGAGTTGTGGAAGCGGGCCATCTGCGCCGCCATCCGATGCTGGATCGCTGACGCGACGGCACCCACTAGTGCCTCCCGGTCGACGAAGTGCCGATACGCCGCATTGGGTGAGACCCCTACCCGCCGCGTCGCTTCCCGAATGGTCAAACTTCCGGGCCCACCGCCACGGGTGAGGTGCAGGCCCGCGTCGATCAGAGCCATCCGCAGGTCACCGTGGTGGTAACCGGTCTTCAAGGTGGTCACGCTTGACCCTTCTCGACGCTGAAGTGTACGGTGTGAACATTAGCATGTTGACGGCGTAAACATCACTTTGGAGGGGATTGTTGTGAGCACCGCAGGATTGCCGCCCGTTGTGGATCAGCAGACCTGGGAACGCGAATTGGAAGCGCTCCGGGTTCGGGAGAAGGGCGCTACCCGCGAACTCGACGCGATCGCAGCACAGCGACGCAGGCTGCCGATGGTGGCGATGCCGGACTACACCCTGGACGGCGAAAAGGGGCCCGTGCGACTGGTCGACGTGTTCGACGGCAAGTCGCAGTTGATTGTCTACAACCACATGTGGTTTCCGGGAGAAGAGTGGCAGTGCCCGGGATGTACCGGCATGACGTCGCAGTACACCCGGCTGGAGTTCCTGGACAACTGGGACGCCCGGTTCGTCGTCGTCACGCAGGGCCCGATCGACGAGGCGCTCGCCTACAAGCGGCGGGTCGGCAATCAGATGACCTGGTATTCCACCGCCAACAGCTCATTCGGCGCCGACGTGGGTGCGCCGCCGAACGGCGGCTTCGGCGTGAATGTCTTTCTGCGAGACGGCGACAACGTGTATCGAACCTGGCACACCAATGGCCGCGGGACCGAGCAGTTGCAGCACACTTTCGCGTTGATCGACCTGCTTCCCTACGGTCGGCAGGAGGAGTGGCAGGACTCTCCGGAAGGTTGGCCGCAGTCACCGACCTACAGCCGCTGGGCCGGCTCGCAGGACATCGCGCGAGCCTACGGTCCTCAGTCCTGAATCAACCCGGACGCGGCCTGCAGATGCTTGACGGCGTCGGCGACGATCGCGTCGATAAGCTCCGCGCAGGACGGTAGGTCTTGGACGATGCCGGCGACCTGACCGGACGCCAGGACGCCGGCATCGGTATTGCCTTCGACCAGACCGGCTTTGAGCAGCATGGGCGTGTTGGCCGCCATCACGATCTGCGCCATGGTCATTTCTTTGCCGTGCCGCATCGCCAGGCCGTCGCGAATCATCGACGCCCAGGTCATGCCGGACATCTTCTTGAACTTGCCGGCGTTACCCACCGCGGCAGTAAATCCCCTTGCCCGCGAACCACTTTCGAGCTTCTCGACCAGGCCGGTACGCAGCACCCGGTGCGGCATGCCGTCGACCCGGGTGGTGACGACGGTGCCGTCCAGGGCCGATTGCAGATAACGCTGCTTGACCGCGTCGGGCACGGTGGAATCCGAGGTGAGCAGGAACCGGGTTCCCATCGCGACGCCGGCGGCGCCGTAGGACAGCGCCGCCGCGAGGCCGCGGCCGTCGAAGAAGCCGCCCGCCGCGATCACCGGGATACTGACGGCGTCCAGCACCGAGGGCAGCAGCAGCGTGGTGGCGATCGGGCCGGTGTGGCCGCCGCCCTCGCCGCCCTGGACGATCACCGCGTCAGCGCCCCAGGACGCCACCTTGCGGGCGTGTTTGGCCAGACCCACCGATGGAATGACCACGGAGCCGGCATTTTTGAGCTTGGCGATCAGTTCCTGCTTGGGCGCCAGTGCGAAGGACGCGACCTTGACGCCCTCGCGGATCATCAGGTCCACCCGGTCGCCCGCGTCACCGGCATCGGCGCGAATGTTGACCCCGAACGGCTTGTCGGTGGCCGCCTTGACCTTTCCGATCGCGACGGCCAGCTCGTCGAGCGTCATGGTCGCCGAGGCCAAGATGCCCAGGCCGCCGGCGTTGGAGGTCGCGGCGACCAGACGCGCACCGGCCACCCAGCCCATTCCGGTCTGCACCACCGGATGCTCGATACCGATCAGTTCGGTCAGCGGCGTACGTAGCTTTGTCACCGGATTTCTCTATCCCGCAGTGACTTCGGGTCGATCTTCTCTCGGATCAGGTGTAATTCTTCCTCGGTCGGCAGTCGGGACTCGTCGGCGTCGTCGAGGCCGTGCACCTCGAATGAGGTGTTCTCCCTGACCTCGTCGGCCGTGACCCCGGGGTGCAGCGACAATGCCCGCATCGTGCGATCAGGGCCGTCGAAGTCGAAGACGCCGAGATTGGAGATCACCCGATAGGTGTTGGCGAATCGGAACGCCGGATTGTCGGTGTCGATGTTGTCCCAGCCGATGCCGCAGACGACGTCGACCGTCTCGCCGAACACCCGCGTGGAATGGTTGCCCACCCAGTAGCTGGTCGCGTGGTTGATCGCGTTGCCGGGTGCGCCGCGCACGCCGAACATCTGCCGCTTCGGCTGTTGCACTGGACCGAACGCCGAGATGTTCTGATTTCCGTGCCGGTCAACCTGATTGGCGCCCATCACGACGTGACGCCTACCCCAGGCCAGCGTCTCGAACACTCGGCCGAACGGCATCCAGCCCTCGACAAGTCCGGTCTTGCCCAGCGCCGGAGTGTCGGCGAGCAGCTGCGCTTCACCGTCGGTCAGCAGGATGTCGGGGGAGAACGTCAGTCGGGCCAACCGCGCGCCGACCGACGCCATGTTCGTCATCGGGCTGACCATGATCTCGCCGGCGTCGCGGAACAAGTCGGCGCAGGCGATGGCGCAGACCTCGGCGCGAGTGCTCATTGTGATGCCTCCTCGGCGAACTTACGCACCGCCGCTTGGTATTCGGCCTCGCCGCCGGAAAGGTAGGTCCCGACGAACGTTTGCCAACCCTCGTCCGTTCCGGCGGCCTCGGCGTAGTGTCGCTGGAACTTCTCGTCGCGGCCGTAGTCGGGGGCGGCGGTGGTGAAGTGGGAGCCGCCGGGTGCCTCGACCACCCCGTCGACCATCATCCGGTTCACCAGCAATGCCTGTGGCGGTACGGCTTTGACCAATTCCTCGGTGGAGACGATGCGCTCGACCGACAGGTAGCGATGCTGCGCAGCCATCAGGAAAAGGTCGTCGAAGTAGGGGTCGATTCCGGTGTAGGCGGCGTTGCCTCGCTCGTCACCGAGGTTGAGATGAACGAACGCGGCGTCGAGATTCAGCGCCGGCATCGCCAGCAACGTCTCGTGTCCGCCACCGGCTGCGGGGTAGGGGCTGTCGACCGTTTTCAGCTCACCCTCCCAGAAATCAATCACCGAGCTGCCCAGCCCGGCGCGAATCGGCAAGAACGGCAACCGTTGTGCCGCCGCCTGCAGGCCGCACCGCAGCATGCCCTCGTCCATCTCGCGAGCCTCGAGCGTGCCGGCGCTGCGGGCCTTGGCGAACCAGGGGTCGTAGAAGGGTGGCGAGTCCAGCGAGACGAACCCGTAGTACGCCCGCTTGACCTTGCCGGCGGAGCACAGCAGTCCCAGGTCCGGGCCGCCGTAGGTCACCACGGTCAGATCCTTGACGTCGGTGCGCAGTAACGCGCGTACGAACGCCATCGGCTTGCGCCGCGATCCCCAGCCGCCGATGCCGATCGTCATGCCGCTGCGCACTTGCGCGACGGCGTCATCGAGAGTGATGCGCTTGTCGGTCATTTTTCACCGGCGCCCTTCGAGGTACCGGCGAACGCGTCGCGGTGCTCGTCAGCCACTCCGGCGAGGTTGAGCTCAAACGTAAAGCCTTGTTCCATGCGATAACTGGAGTTGACCCGCTGGACATCGATCAGGTTCAGCGCTTCCTTGGCGGCGCGGATCACGCGGGTGTCCTTGGCGGCGATGTCGCGAGCGACCCGCAGCGCGGCCTCGTCGAGTTCGGCTCGCGGCACCACTTCGTGCACGGAGCCGAAGTGATGCAGGGTGGCGGCGTCAACAGTGGCCGCGGTGAAGAACAGCCGGCGCATCATGTGTTGCGGTACCAGGCGCGACAGGTGCGTCGCCGCGCCCAGTGCGCCACGCTCCACTTCGGGCAACCCGAACGTCGCATCGTCGGATGCCACGATGACGTCGGCGTTACCCACCAGGCCGATGCCGCCCCCGACGCAGAACCCGTTGACCGCGGCGATCACCGGGACGGCGCATTCGTAGACCGCGCGGAATGCGGCGAAGCAACCGCGGTTGGCGTCGATCAGTGCGGTGAAGCCCTCGGTGCGCTGCATTTCTTTGATGTCCACGCCCGCGTTGAAGCCGCGGCCCTCGGCGCGCAGGATCACCGCGTGAGTGGTCGAGTCGTTGCCGGCGGCGGTGAGGACCTCGCCGAGTTCGAACCAGCCCTGCGACGGGATGGCGTTGACGGGCGGGTAGTCGACGGTGACCGCGACTATCCCCGGTTCGACGGTGCGCGATGTGATTGTCATCGAGATCCTCGACCACTTCCTTGGGGGACGACGGGAGACGATTTACCTAAGCAAGCACTTGCTTGGTACGCTAGCACAGTGACTCATGCCGACGAAGGCCGCGCTTTCAGCTTCGGGCTCACTGGCAGGGTCGTGCTGGTCACCGGCGGCGTTCGAGGGGTTGGCGCCGGGATCAGCACTGTTTTCGCTGAGCAGGGCGCCACCGTGGTCACCTGCGCCAGGCGCGAAGTCGACGGCCTGCCCTTCGAATTCCACCCCTGCGACATCCGCGACGACGACGCCGTCAAGGCGATGGTCGGCGCGATCGTGGAGCGGCACGGCCGCCTCGACGTCGTGGTGAACAACGCCGGAGGTTCCCCGTTCGTGTTGACGGCGGATGCCAGCGCGAAGTTCAACCGCAAGATCATCGAACTCAACCTCTTCGGCGCGCTGTCAGTGTCGCAGCACGCCAACGAGGTGATGCAACGCCAGGCTTCGGGCGGGTCCATCGTCAACATCTGCAGCCTCAGCGGCCGCCGACCGTCGCCCGGAACCGGCGCCTACGGTGCGGCCAAAGCCGGCTTGGAAAATCTCACCCAAACGCTTGCGGTCGAGTGGGGACCGAAGGTCCGGATCAACGCCTGCGTCGTCGGAATGGTCGAGACCGAGCAGTCGGAACTGTTCTACGGCGACGCCGACTCGATCGCGGCGATCTCGAAGAACGTACCCCTCGGTCGACTCGCCAAGCCTGCTGATGTCGGTTGGGCCGCAGCGTTTCTCGCCTCAGAAGCGGCGTCGTACATCAGCGGCGCCTCACTCGAGGTGCACGGCGGCGGGGAGCCGCCACACTATCTGGCCACCACCAACGCGAGCTCGGTCAAATAAGAGGAGAACAAACTATGGGTGTGGTTGACGGCCGTGTGGTCATCGTGACCGGAGCGGGCGGCGGCATCGGACGTGCGCACGCGCTGGCGTTCGCCGCCGAAGGCGCGCGCGTGGTCGTCAACGACATCGGCGTGGGTCTGGACGGGTCACCGGCCGGCGGCGGTAGCGCTGCCCAAGGCGTGGTCGACGAAATCGTCGCCGCCGGAGGCGAAGCCGTCGCCAACGGTGCCAACATCGCCGACTGGGACCAGGCCGCGGGACTGATCCAGACCGCCGTGGACACCTTCGGCGGCTTGGACGTGCTGGTGAACAACGCCGGCATCGTGCGCGACCGGATGATGGCCAACACCAGCGAAGAAGAATTCGACGCTGTGATCGCAGTGCACCTCAAGGGCCACTTCGGGGCCATGCGGCACGCCGCCTCGTACTGGCGCGGGCTGAGCAAAGAGGGCAAAAGCGTTGACGCGCGGATCATCAACACCAGTTCCGGCGCGGGCCTGCAGGGCAGTGTCGGTCAGGGCAACTACAGCGCGGCCAAGGCCGGTATCGCTGCGCTGACACTGGTCGGCGCGGCCGAGATGGGCCGGTACGGCGTGACGGTCAACGCGATCGCCCCCTCGGCCCGCACCCGGATGACCGAGACGGTGTTCGCCGACATGATGTCCACCCAGGACAACGACTTCGATGCGATGGCACCGGAAAATGTGTCGCCGTTGGTGGTGTGGTTGGGCAGCAACGAGTCTCGCGACGTCACCGGGCAGGTGTTCGAGGTCGAGGGCGGCAAGATCAGGGTCGCCGAGGGATGGGCCCACGGACCACAGATCGACAACGGCGCCCGCTGGGACCCGGCCGTGCTGGGGCCGGTGGTGGCCGATCTGCTGGCCAAGTCGCGCACACCGGTGCCGGTGTACGGCGCCTAGACCGAACCGCCCAACGCGGCGACGATGTCGTCGAACACCGCGATTGGGAATTGCGAAGCCGCCATTTCGATCTGGCTGAAGCCGAGTTGAAACGCACTGTCGATCGTTGTCGCGTTGCCGGTCAGGAGTGCCTCGTAGATGTCGTAGCCGACGAGTTGCGGAACCTGGATCAGGTCGCGGAAGTCGACGAACAGGTCGGTCAGCAGTCCCGGGTCCTCCGGCACCGGGATGCCGTCCCAGCTCACCAAAGTCCAGTCGCCCGGTGAGCCCTCGATGACGACTTGTCCTGTGTAGGGCAGTAATTCGCCGGTGGTGAACAACTCTTTGAGGACCAGCCCGAAGTCGGGGTTGTCGACGTTCATCAACGCCCAGATCGCTATGGTGCCCTCGTGGGAGAACACGGCATCGATGTCGCCGGGAACACTTCCTTCGTAGATGTTCTCGATCGCCGCGTCGACGCGGGCGTCGAACACGATGCCGTTGGCGTCGGTAGACCCGAACTCCGGAACGGAGGTGAACCCCAGCGTCCACAGTGCCGGCGCGAGCAGGTACAGCGCACCACCCAGCGGCAGTTCGCCGACATTCACCGGCGCACCTTCGAAAATCCCTGCGTCGATCTCGTTGAGTCCGGCCTGTAAGGGTTGAATCGTCAGGTTCAGTGCGTCGGCCAGCGGCGCCGCGGTCTGCTCAGATCGGACCATGGTGGATGCCCAGATCTCATCGATCCCGCTGTTCTGCAGGGTATCTGCCAAGTGTGAGGCCTGCAGGTCGCCCGCCTCGGTGAGTCCAGGTCCGGGCACGGTCGTGTTGATCGCGGTCATGTCGCCGGATTCGGCGTGCCGGATGAAGTCCAGCACGATCGAGCCGTCGTCGGCCCAGGCGACTGCGGGTCCGGCGGAAAGGGTTGCCGCGGTGAGCAATCCGGCGATCGTTGCGCGACGACGCATCAGACGCTGCCTCCGAATGCGGCGACGAGGTCTTCGAACACCTCGACCGGGAATTGGCTGAATGCGGCGTCGATCTGGCCGAACCCGGTCTGCAGTGCGGAGTCGATCGTCGCCGAGTTGCCGGTGAGCAGGGCCTCGTAGATGTCGTAGGCGGCGATCTGCGGAGCTTGGATGAGGTCGCGGAAATCGACGAACAAGTTGGTGAACAGGCCGGGGTCCTCCGGGACGGCAACCCCGTCGTAGCTCACCAGCGTCCAGTCCCCCGGGCTGCCGCTGATGATCACCTGGCCGGTGTTGGGCAGGAATTCCTGGTTCTTGATCACCTCGTCGATCAGGATCGAGAAGTCGGGGTTCTTGACGTTCATCAGCGTCCAAACGGCGATCGAGCCCGCACTGGAGTACGCGACATCGTTGACCGTGGCGGTCGAACTCACCGTCCCCTCGTAGATCGTCTGCACGGCGGCATCGAAGCCTTCGTCGAAGGTGATGCCGTTGACGCTGGGATCACCGAAGGCCGGGACGAGAGGCAGGCCAAACGTCCAGGCAATCGGGCCGAGCAGGTAGAGCAGACCGGCGAGACTGGTCGTCGATTGACCTTCGAAGATGCCGGCCGGGATCTCGTTGAGTCCCTCCAACTGCGGGATCGACGATGTCGGGATGCCGAGCAGATCGGCCAGCGGGGTCGCGGTCTGCAGGGTGCGCTCTGCCTGCGAGGCGAAGACCCCGGCGATGTCCTTGTCGAAGTCCGCATAGATCGAATCGGCGACGGCATTGGCTTGGACGATGCCCGTCACGTCCAGCGGCGCCCCCGGCGGCGCCGTGTCGATGATGCCGTTGAGATTGGACAACGTCTCCCCGTGCCGGACCAGGTCCAGCACGATCGTTCCGTCGTCGGCCCGCGCCAGTGCTGAGCCCATGGTCAACAGCGCGGTGGACAGCAGACCGATGGCGAGGGAACGCGCAGACCGATGGCTCATCACGCAGGCAATCTATCGCAGTTAACCTGCTTGTTTAAGCAAAATCACAGCTTTGTTTAAGCCGGTCCACACAACCTTTCGACTCAGATGCGGCCGACCTCCCGCAACCCGTCGACGGTGTCGGCGAGTGTCTGCGCCGCGTCCCGGTGCGTGATTCCGAGGTCACGCTCGGCAGGCGTGTCATCCGAAGGCGGCATCTGGGTGTAGTACTGCATCGCCGCAGAGTTGATCGGCGTCTCGAACGGCAGATAGTCGCCGATCACGTCGAACACGTGACCCAGGGCACGCAAACCGGAATCGGGAACCGGGAGGGCGACCAGCCTGCGGTCGGCGGCGGCACCGAGCAGCGATGCGAGGCGATCCACCGCGATGCGCCGGCCACCGGCCATGTATCGGCGCGGTCCTTTCCCCGGCTGCAAGAGGGCGACGTGCAAGGCGGCGAGGTCGCGGACGTCCACGACGATCCAGCCGGCGCTGCGGCCGGGCACACCGCGCATCTTGATCGCCGCCTCCACCCCCTCGGCCGCCTCACCGAACTGGTCACCCGCGGGTGGGCCCAGCACCATGCCGGGATAGGTGATGTTCACCGGCGCACCGGCGTCCTGGAGACCGCGCCCATACGCTTCGACGACGGCCTTGGACTTGCCATAGCCGTCGGACCCGCCGACCACGGGTAGGTCCGCATGCAGCATGGGTAAATCGGGCCGGAACAGCGCCGAGAAACTCGAGACGTGGATGATCGGATCGATCTTCGCCGCGGCAGCCCCGCCCAGCACATTGCGGGCGCCGTCGAGGTTGGTGCGGAGCATTTCCTCGCTGCGGTCGGGGTCGGTGGAAACCATTGCTGCGCAATGAATGACGGCGTCACAGTCTTGTAGGGCCGCGGCGGTGCTGTCGGGGTCGGCGATGTCACCGACGACGTGATCGCTGACGTCGACGCCGATCTGCGCGGCGCTGGTGTGCAGGCGATCGGGGTTTCGCGCGAGAAACCTGACGTGGTGTCCGCCGTCTTGGGCCGCCTTCGCCGTCCACGCCCCCACGAATCCGGTGCCGCCCGTGATCAGAACCTTCATCCCGGTGGGTTACGGGTCGCAGATGACGATTGGGATGACGCGGTCGGTCCACGACTTGTAGTCCTCGAACGAGGAGTACATCGCGACGAGTTTCGGCCAGTACTGCTCGCGTTCGGCTTCGGTGGCGTCGCGGGCGGTGAGCTTCAGCACGTCCTTCTTGACCTGCACCGTCACCTTCGGGTTCGCCTTGAGGTTCAGGTACCACATCGGGTTGTCGGCCCGCCCGCCCTGCGAGGCCACCAAGACGATGCGGTCGCCTTCGCGCAGGAACAGCAGCGGGCTGACCCGCGGTTGCCCGGTCTTGCGCCCGATGGTGGTCAGCAGCGCGACCGGCGCGCCCTTGAGAAATGTGCCGCCGATTCTGCCGCTTGAGACCTTGTAGGCGGCGGTGTTGAGTCGCGACATCCATTTGATGAGGACGCCGGTGCCGGCGGAATTCAGTGCGCGCGGCGGATTGGCCATCGGGTTCTTCCTATCAGCGGTGCTGGATGAACGGACGCATCCGAGCGTTGATGTGTCGGATCTTGCCATCCACGATCAGGAAGGTTTCGTCGACGTGCGCGCATACTCGACGCCCCACCAGCGTCGGTTTGGTGATCACGTCGAACTGAGCACGCACCTGGTTGCCGTCCACGTCGAACTTCGGCGGCGTGCACTGCTCGATGAGTCGGAACTGTGGTCCGCGATTCAGGCTGCGCCGCAAGTGGTTCCCGGAGAATCCGGTCTTGATCCCCATCTCGATCCGAACACAATCCGGCGCGAACGGAACCTCGTCGCCCCGATGGTTGGCCAGCGCGTCGATGTAGAGCTGTGCCGCGGTGATCCGGTCTTGGTCGGAAGTCACCGTTTAGATGCGCTCGATGATCGTGCCGGTCGACAACGCTCCACCGGCGCACATCGTGATCAACGCGGTGGTCTGGTCGGTGCGCTCCAACTCGTGCAGCGCGGTGGTGATCAGCCGGCTGCCGGTGCTGCCGACCGGGTGGCCCAGCGCGATCGCGCCGCCGTTGACGTTGACCTTGTCCATGTCCGGGTTGTGCACCCGCGCCCACGACAGCACCACGGAGGCGAAGGCTTCGTTGATCTCGGTGATGTCGATATCGCCCATCTTCATCCCGGCCTTCTCCAGCACCTTCGCCGTCGACTGCACCGGGCCGTCCAGGTGGTAATAAGGCTCGGCGCCCACCAGTGCCTGGCTGATGATGCGAGCCCGCGGCTTGAGGCCGAGCGCCTTGGCCTTGTCCTCGTCCATCCACAGCACGGCGGCCGCGCCGTCGGAGATCTGCGAGGACGTGCCCGCGGTGTGGATGCCGCCGTCGAGTACCGGCTTGAGTTGGCTCAGGCCCTCCAGCGTGGTGTCACGCAGACCCTGGTCCTTGCTGACGATGTGCCGGTCGCTGGTCGGCTGCTTGTTCTCGTCGAGCACGGGTGCCTCGATGCCGCTGATCTCGCGGTCGAAGCGGCCCTCAGCCCATGCCTGCTTGGCCTTGCGCTGCGAGTCGAGGCCGAATTGGTCGATCTCCTCGCGAGTGATGCCGCGGCGCTTGGCGATTCGCTCGGCGGCGGTGAACTGGTCCGGCAGGTCGATGTCCCACGAAGCGGGCCGAAGTATCCCGCGATCCGGGCCGGCGTTGGCGCCCAGGCCGACACGGCTCATCGCTTCGATGCCGCACGCGATGCCGACGTCGATGGCGCCGGCCGCGATCAAACCGGCGATCAGACCGTTGGCCTGCTGGCCGCTACCGCACTGACAGTCGACGGTCATGGCGCCGACATGCTCGGGCAGCCCGGCGACGAGCCAACCGACCCGGGTGATGTTGTTGGACTGCTCGCCGTACTGCGTCACGCAGCCGCCGACGATCTGCTCGACCTCGCCCGCGTCGATGCCGGCCTTCTCCACAAGCGCCCGCTGGGTGGCGCCCAACAGCTCGGTGGCGTGCAGTCCTGACAACCATCCGGCGCGCTTGCCGATCGGGCTGCGGGTGGCTTCAACGATTACCGGGTTACCCATGAGGTCAGGCTAGAACACGTTTCATTAGCCTGACAAGCGACGATGCGCGCGCACCTTTTGGTCTGCGGTGAGAGCATGTTTTACTGGCACTAGAACACGTTGTAGTTCAGGAGACCCTTTATGGCACCCCCCAGCATTCCGGCGGACTTCGACTTCCTCGATCCGGACGTCAACCTGGCCGGACTTCCCGTCGACGAACTCGCCGAGCTTCGTAAGTCCGAGCCGATCCATTGGGTCAACGTGCCCGACGGCTGCGGCGGCTTCGAGGACAACGGCTACTGGATCGTCAGCAAGCACGCCGACGTCAAGGAAGTGTCGCGCCGCAGCGACGTCTTCTCCAGCTGGCAGAACGGCGCGATCCCGACGTGGCCGCCGGAGATGACGCGTGAGCAGGTGGAACTGCAGCGCAGCGTCATGCTCAACATGGACGCCCCGCACCACACCCGGCTGCGCAAGATCATCTCCCGCGGGTTCACCCCGCGCGCGATCGGCCGGCTGGAAGAAGAACTCGCGCAGCGCGCGCAGAACATCGCCAAGGACGCGGCGGCGGCCGGCGGCGGTGACTTCGTCGAGCAGGTCTCGTGCGAGCTTCCGCTCCAGGCCATCGCCGGTCTGCTCGGTGTGCCGCAGGAAGATCGGGACAAGCTGTTCCGCTGGTCCAACGAAATGACCGGCGGCACCGACCCCGAATACGCCGACGTCGATCCCGCGCAGTCGTCGATGGAACTGATCATGTACGCGATGGCGATGGCCGCGGAGCGCAACGAGAACCCGACCGACGACATCGTGACGACCTTGATCCAGGCCGACATCGACGGAGAGAAGCTCTCCGACGACGAATTCGGGTTCTTCGTGGTGATGCTCGCGGTCGCGGGCAACGAGACAACGCGTAATTCGATCACCCACGGCATGATCGCGTTCGCGGACAACCCCGATCAGTGGGAGTTGTTCAAGAAGGAGCGCCCGTCGACGGCCGCGGATGAGATCGTCCGTTGGGCCACACCGGTATCCGCCTTCCAGCGCACCGCCAACGAGGATCTCGAACTGGGCGGGGTGCAGATCAAGAAGGGTCAGCGGCTGGTGATGTCCTACCGCTCGGCCAACTTCGACGACGAGGTTTTCGACAACCCGCACAGCTTCAACGTCCTGCGTGACCCCAACCCACACGTCGGGTTCGGCGGCACCGGCGCGCACTACTGCATCGGCGCCAACCTCGCCCGGATGACGATCAACCTGATCTTCAACGCGGTCGCCGACCACATGCCGGACCTCACACCGATTTCGGAGCCTGAGCGGCTGCGTTCGGGCTGGCTCAACGGCATCAAGCACTGGCACGTCGACTACTCCGGCAAGAGCGCGGTCGCACAGGGATGAATCTCAAAGCGACGATGGACTTCACGCCGGACGCCGAGCAGCAGGCAGTCGCCGACGTCGTCACGTCGGTGCTGGATCGAGACAACTCCTGGGATGCGCTGGTCGCCGGTGGCGTGACCGCACTGCCGGTGCCGGAACGTATCGGCGGCGACGGTGTGGGATTGCCCGAGATAGCGACGGCGCTCACCGAAATCGGTCGGCACGGCCTGATCGGCCCGGCGGTGGCCACCCTGGGGTTCGGTGCAATCACATTGCTGGACTTGGCTTCCGACGATCAGCAGGATCGCTTCCTCGCCGGTCTGGCCAAGGGTTCGGTCCTGACCGCCGCGCTCAACGAGCCCGGCAGCGCGTTGCCGGACCGGCCCGCAACGACCTTTACCGACGGCCGGTTGTCGGGCACCAAAGTCGGTGTCGGTTATGCCGAGAACGCCGAATGGATCCTGGTCACCGCGGACAGTGCCGTCGTCGTGGTGCCCGCCAATGCCGACGGTGTGCGCATCGTGAAGACACCGACTTCGGCCGGGTCCGACGAGTACGTGGTCACCTTCTCCGACGTCGAGGTCGGCCCCGACGACGTACTGGTCGGGGCGACGGCGCAGCGGGTGAACCAGCTGGCGCTGGCCGCGATCGGTTCGTACGTCGCCGGCCTGGTCGCCGGTGCCTTGCGCCTGACCGCGGACTACGTGGGGAGCAGGCAGCAGTTCGGCAAGCCGCTTTCGACCTTTCAAACCGTTGCCGCGCAGCTCGCTGAGGTGTACATCGCTTCGCGGACAATCGATTTGGCCTCCATCTCGGTGATATGGCGACTGACCGAAGGTCGCGATGCCGCCGACGACCTGGACGTGCTCGGCTACTGGATCACCTCGCAGGCGCCGCGGGTGATGCAGATCTGCCACCACCTGCACGGGGGCATGGGGATGGACATCACCTATCCGATGCACCGGTACTACTCGACGATCAAAGACCTGACCCGCCTACTCGGTGGGCCGTCGCATCGCCTCGACCTGGTGGGAGCGCAATGTTCATCGACCTGACCCCGGAGCAGCGTCAGCTGCAAGCCGAACTGCGGCAATACTTCTCGAATCTGATCACGAGCGACGAGATGAAGGCGATGGAGAAGGATCGCCACAACGACGCCTACCGCGCCGTGATCCGGCGGATGGGTAAAGACGGCAAGCTCGGCGTCGGCTGGCCGAAAGAGTTCGGCGGCTTGGGATTCGGACCGGTCGAGCAGTCGATCTTCGTCAACGAAGCGCACCGCGCCGACGTACCGCTGCCCGCGGTGACGCTGCAGACGGTCGGTCCGGTGCTGCAGCAGTTCGGGACCGAGGCCCAGAAGAAGAAGTTTCTGCCGGCGATCCTGGCCGGTGAGGTGCACTTCGCGATCGGCTACAGCGAGCCGGAGGCCGGTACCGACCTGGCGTCGTTGCGCACCTCCGCCGTCCGTCACGGAGACGAGTACATCGTCAACGGCCAGAAGATGTGGACTACCGGCGGGCACGACGCCGACTACGTCTGGCTGGCCTGCCGCACCGATCCGGAAGCGGTGAAGCACAAGGGTATTTCGATCCTGATCGTCGACACCAAGGATCCGGGATACTCCTGGACGCCGGTCATCCTGTCCGACGGGGCGCACCACACCAACGCCACCTACTACAACGACGTCCGTGTTCCCGCCGACATGCTGGTCGGTGAGGAGAACGGCGGGTGGCGACTGATCACCACCCAGCTCAACAACGAACGGGTGATGCTCGGCCCGGCCGGCCGCACCGCGGGCATCTACGACCGGCTGCACGACTGGGCATCCAAGCCCGGTGGCGACGGGGTGACCCCCATCGACCATCAGGACGTCAAGCGGACGCTCGGCGAGATCTATTCGATGTGGCGGGTCAACGAACTGCTGAACTGGCAGGTGGCCGCCGCCGGCGAAGACATCAACGTGGCGGATGCCGCGTCGACCAAAGTCTTTGGCACCGAGAGCATTCAGTACATCGGACGGCTGGCCGAGGAGATCGTCGGCAAGTACGGCAACCCCGCCGAGTCCGCCACAGCCGAGCTGCTCGACTGGCTCGACTCGCAGACGAAGCGCAATCTGGTGATCACCTTCGGTGGAGGCGTGAACGAAGTGATGCGCGAGATGATCGCGGCGTCCGGCCTCAAAGTGCCGAGGGTGCCCAGATGACAGACATCGCAGAGGCGCTCGAGAAGATCAAGGCGGCCGGCGGCCCCAAGCCGCGCAAAGGCCGCGACCCGGTGAACCAGCCGATGGTCAACAGCTGGGTCGAGGCCATCGGCGACACCAACCCCATCTATCGGGACGCCGACGCTGCCCGCGCCGTCGGCCATCCGGGAATCGTCGCGCCGCCGGCCATGATTCAGGTCTGGACGATGTTCGGCCTCGGCGGGGAACGTCCCTCCGACGACCCCATGGGTCCGATCATGCAACTCTTCGACACCGAAGGTTACATCGGCGTGGTCGCGACAAACTGCGAGCAGACCTATCACCGGTATCTGCAACCCGGTGAAGAGGTCACGATCCACTCGGAGATGGGCGACGTCGTCGGGCCCAAGCAGACCGGGCTCGGCGAGGGCTGGTTCATCAACCAGCACATCAGCTGGCGGGTCGGCGATGAGGACGTCGCCGAAATGAAGTGGCGGATACTCAAATTCAAACCGCGCGAGTCGTCGACCGGATCGGTGCCCGAGGATCTCGACGCCGAAGCCATGATGCGGCCCTCGGAGTCCAAGGACACCAAGTTCTTCTGGGACGGCGTCAAGGCGCACGAGCTGCGCATTCAGCAGCGGCCCGACGGCAGCCTGCAGCATCCTCCGGTGCCCGCTTTGTGGAAGGACGCCGGCGAGGATGTGAAGCCGACCGACTACGTCGTCGCCAGCGGCGAGGGCACGGTGTTCAGCTTCGTGGTCCACCACGCGCCGAAGGTGCCGGGCCGCACGCTGCCGTTCGTCATCGCGCTGGTGGAATTGGAGGAGGGCGTCCGGATGCTCGGCGAGCTGCGCAACGTCGACCCTGCGGCCGTGGAAGTCGGAATGCCGGTTCGCGCAACGTATATCGACTTCCCCGCCAACGACATCGGTCCGGCGTGGACACTGTACGCGTGGGAGCCCTCGGAGGTCGGAGCATGAGCGCCCCGACGATCGAAGTCGGCACCACGCTGCCGGAGCTCGCTCTCTACGGCGATCCCACCTTCATCATCTCGACGGCGATCGCCACCCGCGACTACCAGGACGTCCACCACGATCGGGACAAGGCGCAGGCCAAGGGATCCAAGGACATTTTCGTCAACATTCTCACCGACACCGGTCTGGTCCAGCGCTACATCACCGACTGGGCCGGCCCGTCGGCGTTCATCAAGTCGATCGGGTTGCGGCTCGGGGTGCCCTGGTACGCCTACGACACCGTGACGTTCAAAGGTGAAGTGACCGCAGTGGACGACGGCCTGATCACACTGAAAATCGTTGGCAGCAACAGCCTCGGCGATCACGTCATCGCGAATGCGACCCTGACCATCGGGGGTTCCGGTGCCCGGTGAACTCTCCGGTAAGGCCGCGATCGCCGGGATCGGCGCCACCGACTTCTCCAAGAACTCCGGGCGCAGCGAGCTCCGGTTGGCCGCCGAGGCGGTCCTCGACGCCCTCGGCGATGCCGGCCTGACACCGGCCGACGTCGACGGCATGGTCACCTTCACGATGGACTCCAACACCGAGGTGGCCATCGCCCGGGCCACCGGCATCGGCGACCTCAAGTTCTTCTCCAAGATCCACCACGGTGGTGGCGCCGCCTGCGCCACGGTGCAGCAAGCGGCCATCGCGGTGGCCACTGGTGTCGCGGATTGTGTTGTGGCGTACCGCGCTTTCAACGAGCGCTCAGGTATGCGGTTCGGTCAGGTGCAGACCCGTCTGGTCGAGAACGCGGACTCGACCGGCGTGGACAATTCGTTCTCCTACCCGCACGGCTTGTCGACACCCGCCGCGCAGGTGGCCATGATCGCCAAGCGCTACATGCACTTGTCGGGGGCCACCAGCCGCGACTTCGGTGCGATATCGGTGGCGGATCGCAAGCATGCCGCCAAGAATCCGAAGGCATACTTCTACGAGAAGCCGATAACCATTGAGGATCACCAGAATTCGCGGTGGATCGCCGAACCGCTGCGGTTGCTGGACTGCTGCCAGGAGACCGACGGCGCGGTTGCGCTCGTCATCGTCTCAGCGGAGCGGGCGAAGGACCTGAAGAACCGGCCGGCCGTCATCGAGGCCGCGGCGCAGGGTGCGAGCCCGGACCAGTACTCGATGGTCAGCTACTACCGGCCCGAGCTCGACGGGCTGCCAGAAATGGGTCTGGTGGGCAAGCAGCTGTGGTCGCAATCGGGCCTGAAACCCGCCGACATCCAGACCGCGATCCTCTATGACCACTTCACGCCGTTCACCCTGATTCAGTTGGAGGAGTTGGGATTCTGCGGTTGGGGTGAGGCCAAGGACTTCATCGCCGACGGTGCGATCGAAATCGGTGGACGCCTGCCGATCAACACCCACGGCGGCCAACTGGGCGAGGCCTACATCCACGGCATGAACGGCATCGCCGAAGGCGTGCGCCAACTGCGCGGCACTTCGGTGAACCCGGTGCCCGACGTCGAGCACGTGCTGGTCACCGCCGGCACCGGTGTTCCGACGTCCGGCCTGATCTTGGGCTAGCTGGTTTCTGCGCGAGCGCCCGGCTGGCAGGGCGCTCGACGCCCAACGGTCGACTGCCCGGGCGCTCGACAGCTGAAGTGACGGCGACGATCTTGCGTGCGAATCTGCGGCGATGGGCCAGCCATTTGTCGGGAGCGAAGCTGTTGCACGTGGAGTGCTGACCAAGAGCCAATTGCAGACGCGATACACCCGAGTGTTGCGAGACGTCTACATCGATCGGAACGCTGAGATCACCGCCGTGGAGCGCGCCGAGGCCGGGTGGTTGTGGACCCGCCGATTGGGAGTCGTGGCGGGGTTCTCGGCAGCCGCGCTGCACGGGAGTAAGTGGGTCGACGACAGAAGACCGGTGGAGTTGATCCACGACAATCACCATCGCGCGGCGGGGATACAACTGCACAGGGACCTTGTCGAGGCGGACGAAGTCGAGATGATCGGCGATGTCGTAGTCACATCGCCGACAAGGACAGCTCTCGACCTGGGCTGCTGGTACCCGAAGATGACCGCCGTGGCGGGGATCGATGCGCTAGCCGGAGCGACGGAAATAAAGGCTGCTGATGTGGAGCTGTTGGCGCGCAGATACCCCGGACGCCGAGGGATCGCGCGAGCCCGCCTGGCGATCGAACTCTTCGACCCGGGCGCACAGTCGCCGAAGGAGTCATGGCTACGGCTTGTTCTGATTCAAGCCGGCCTGCCGCGACCGCAGACACAGATCCCTGTACTCGACGAGTTCGGTGATGCTGTCGCGTATCTCGACATGGGTTGGGAGGACAAGAAGGTAGCCGTCGAGTACGACGGTGAACAGCATCGCGTCGACCGCAGGCAGTACACCTGGGACGTCCGAAGGCTGGAAATGCTTGAGCGACGTGGGTGGATCGTCATACGAGTCGTGGCAGGAGACCGGCCGGCGGAAGTTGTGAGACGTGTTCGCGCGGCGTTGGCGCGCCGAGCGCTCAGCCAGACGGGCGCTCGACCACTCAGTCCCGGCTAGCCGGGCGCTCGGCCAGTCAAGCGCGGCAGCAGCGTAGCTAGCGTGGCGAAAGCTCGACTCCGCTGAGCACCACGGCGTTATCCCGCGAAGGCGCGGTGACGGTCGCGAGCAGGCGGCCGTCCTCTTTCCAGACCGACGCCTTCAGCGTCTCGCCCGGGAAGGCCACACCGGCGAACCGCGCGGCGTAGGAGCCGACGGCACCGGCGTCGCCGTCCAGTAGCGCGTCCGTCAGCGCCTTGCAGGTCATGCCGTAGGTGCAGAGTCCATGCAGGATCGGACGGGGAAACCCTGCGGCAGAGGCGAATTCGGGGTCGGAGTGCAGCGGGTTGCGGTCGCCGCACAGCCGATACAGCAGAGCCTGCTGCGGCAGGATCGGGATGTCGAGCTCGAGGTCGGGCGAGCGCTCAGGTGCCGCGGCGGAGGTCGACGCCCCGCGGTCGCCGCCGAATCCGCCCTCGCCGCGGGCGAAAATCGACCGGCGTTGCGTCCAGAGCAGTGTCCCGTCCGGGGCATTCACCCGGGTCTCGGACCAGATCACGGCGGCCTTGCCCTTGTCCCAGATGTCGGTGAACCGGGTGATCGCGGTTCCCGAACCCGACGGCGGCAGCGGGGCGGGCGCGCTGACCTGCTCGCTGGCGTGCAGGACCTTACCCAGCTCGATGTCGATGCCGGGGTATTGAACGGTCGGTGGCTTGGTCAGGTGAAAACTCGAGGCGACGTTGCCGAACGTCGGTAACACCTGCGGGGTGTCGTCGATCAGGTAACGCAGTTCGCCGGCGTCCATCGGGTCGGCGCCGGCACCCAAGCCCAGATGGTAGAGCTGGATATCGCTACTGCTCCAGGAGAATTCGATCGGTTCCAGCTCGGCGGCGAGCGCAACGTCGACGTCGATCGGCATGTGTCAGTTCTCTCCCGCGATGTGCAGTGCGGCAAGGTAACCGAACGTCATCGCGGGTCCGATGGTGCCGCCCGGACCGGGGTAGGTGTGCCCCATGACCGGAGCACTGACGTTGCCCGCGGCGTACAGGCCTTCGATGACGCTGCCGTCGTCACGCAGCGCGCGGCCGTGGACATCGGTCCGGATGCCGCCCTTGGTGCCCAGGTCGCCGGGCACCAACTTGGCGGCGTAGTACGGCCCGTGGCTGATCTCGCCGAGGTTGGGGTTCGGCTTGTTGGTCGGATCGCCGTAGTACCGGTCATAAGCGCTCTCGCCGCGGTGGTAGTCGGCGTCGACGCCCGAGCGGGCGAACCCGTTGAAACGCTGCACCGTCGCCGCGAACTCGTCTGCGGGTAAGCCCGCTTTGGTGGCCAACTCCTCCAGGGTGTCGGCTTGAATGATCACCCCGGACTCCATCCACTTGCGTGGAATACGTTGTCCTGGTTGCAGTCCCGCGAAGATGTAGCGGTCGCGATATTGCTGGTCGAACACCAGCCACGCCGGGATGTTCTCACCCGGGCCGGAGCCCTGGCCGAACTCACCGCCGTACATGTGGTGGCAGGCCTCGACGTACGGCATGGATTCATTCATGAATCGCTGCCCGGACATGTTGACGATGATCGACCCGGGGGAGTTGCGCTCCGACAGCGCGAACCACGGCGCCCCGACCAGTGGAACCGTCGGACCCCACCAGGCGTCCTCCATGATTTCCAGTGCCGCACCCAGCTTTTCGGCGGCGACGATGCCGTCGCCGGTGTTGGCCTTCGCGCCGACGGTCCACTCGGTGGTGATCGGCGCTCGCTGGTACTTCACCCGCATCTGCTCGTTGTGTTCGAACCCGCCGCTACCCAGAATCACAGCCTTACGAGCCCGAATCAGCTGTGGCTCACTGGCTTCCGACTGCCCCGTCTCGCGCACGTAGATTCCGCGGACGACGCCGTCCTCGACGTAGAGGTCGGTCAGCGCGGTGTTGAGCCGGACCGGAACCCCGGCCTTGCGGAGCCCGACGCGAAGCGGCGCTATGAGCGCGCGTCCCATACCGACCAGATTCTGGCCGGTCGCCTTGGCCCACATGGTGCGGGCGCCGACCTTGAGGCTGCGCAGCACTCCGCGAGGGTGGCGCTTGAGCTGATTGAGTCGAACGTAATCCTGTTGCATGACAACGACATTGAGTGGCACCTTGCCGTAAGCCGGCTCCAGGCCGGCAAGGTCGGGCCCGAGTTTCTTGGCGTTGAACGGCTTTGGTTCGATCGAGCGCCCCCCGGCGCGACCGCCCGGTGCTTCGGGGTAGTAGTCGGCGTACTGCGGCACCCAGCACATCTTCAGCGGCGAGTTCTTCAGCACGAACGACAGCATTTCGGGCCCGCGCTCGAGGTAGGTGTCGATGCGCTGCGCCTCGACGACGTCGCCGACGATGCCGTGCAGGTATGTGCGAGCCGCTTCGGCGGTGTCCTTGACGCCGTCGCGTTGGAGAACCTGGTTGTTGGGAATCCACACGCCGCCGCCGGAGCGGGCGGTGGAGCCGCCGAAGTGGGCGGCCTTCTCTACGATTATAGTGTTGAGACCCCGGTGGGCGGCTGCGAGCGCAGCAACCATGCCGGCGCCGCCGCTCCCGACCACGACGACGTCGAACTCCTGATCCGTCATGTAGAACACGTTATAGAATTGCCGGGGCCGGGCGCTACCGCCCCGGTCAATCGAGTGAGGGGACTTCGGCTCAATGCTTCCGTCAGCCACCCGTGATGCGCTGGCCGCCGACCTCGCCGAGGCCGAACGGACCCGCCTGCCCATCACTCCGCTGACCGCCGGGCACCCCGAGATCGACGTGGTCGACGCCTACGAGATTCAGCTGATCAACATTCGGCAGCGAGTCGCCGAGGGCGCCCGGGTGGTGGGCCACAAAGTGGGCCTGTCATCGCTGGCGATGCAGCAGATGATGGGCGTCGACGAGCCCGACTACGGGCACCTGCTCGACGAGATGCAGGTCTTCGAGGACGTCCCGGTCAAGTCCGACAGGTTTCTGTACCCACGGGTGGAGGTCGAGGTCGGTTTCATCTTGGCGCACGACCTGCCCGGCGCGAACTGCACCGAGGAAGACGTGCTGAAGGCGACCGAGGCGTTCGTGCCGTCGATCGAGCTGATCGACACCAGGATCACCGACTGGAAGATCGCGTTGTGCGACACCATCGCCGACAACGCGTCGTCCGCGGGCTTCGTGCTGGGCGAGGCCCGGGTCGCGCCGACCGATATCGACATCACCAAGATCGACGCCGTGCTGACCAACAACGGCGAGGTGGTGGCCGAGGGACGCAGCGATGCGGTGCTGGGAAATCCGGTCACCGCGGTGGCGTGGCTGGCCCGCAAGGTGGAAAGCTTCGGAGTGCGGCTTCGGGCCGGTGACATCGTGTTGCCCGGTTCGTGCACTCGAGCCATCGACGCACCTCCCGGCAGCAATTTCGTCGCCGACTTCGACGGGCTCGGGTCCGTCCGGCTGTCTTTCGAGTAGGAGCGATCGCAAGCGCGGCGAAGCCGGGTGCAGCGGGTCGCGAGAGGTAGATGAGGAGCGATCGCAAGCGTGGCGAAGCCGGGTGCAGCGGGTCGCGAGAGGTAGATGAGGAGCGATCGCAAGCGCGGCGAAGCCGGGTGCAGCGGGTCGCGACAAACAGATAAGGAGCGTCCATGCCGTCGAAGCTGACTGCGGCCATCGTCGGATCGGGCAACATCAGCACCGATCTGCTCTACAAGCTGCTCCGCTCGGAGTGGCTGGAGCCGCGCTGGATGATCGGGATCGACCCGGAGAGCGAGGGCCTGGCCCGCGCTCGCAAGCTGGGACTCGAGACGAGCCACGAGGGCGTCGACTGGTTGCTGGCACAGTCCGAGAAACCCGACATCGTGTTCGAGGCCACCAGCGCCTACGTACACCGCGATGCCGCCCCGAAGTACGAGGCCGCCGGAATCCGGGCGATCGACCTGACACCGGCCGCGGTCGGCCCCGCGGTGATCCCGCCGGCCAACCTGCGCGAGCACCTCGATGCACCCAACGTCAACATGATCACCTGCGGCGGCCAAGCGACCATCCCGATCGTCTATGCGGTCAGTCGCGTCGTGGAGGTGCCCTACGCCGAGATCGTCGCGTCGGTGTCGTCGTCATCGGCGGGGCCTGGCACCCGGGCCAACATCGACGAGTTCACCAAGACCACGTCGCGGGGAGTGCAGACCATAGGTGGCGCGAAGCGCGGCAAGGCGATCATCATCCTGAACCCGGCCGATCCGCCGATGATCATGCGCGACACCATCTTCTGCGCCATCCCCGAGGACGCCGACCGCGACGCGATCGCCCAGTCGATCCGCGACGTGGTCGCCGAAGTGCAGACCTACGTGCCGGGTTACCGCCTGCTCAACGACCCACAGTTCGACGACCCGTCGGTGCACTCCGGCGGTCAGGCGCTGGTCACCACCTTTGTCGAGGTCGAAGGTGCCGGCGATTACCTGCCGCCGTACGCGGGCAACCTCGACATCATGACCGCCGCGGCCACCAAGGTGGGCGAGGAGATCGCCAAGGAATCGCTGTCGGCGACGGCCCAGGGAGCACAGGCATGACTACCCAAGACATCTTCTTCAACCCGATCTGGGACGTCCGGATGACGGACACCTCCCTGCGTGACGGCTCGCACCACAAGCGTCACCAGTTCACCAAGGACGAGGTCGGCGCGATCGTGGCCGCCCTCGACAACGCCGGCGTGCCGGTGATCGAGGTGACCCACGGCGACGGGCTGGGTGGCTCGAGCTTCAACTACGGCTTCTCCAAGACGCCCGAGCAGGAGCTGATCAAGCTCGCTGCCGAGACCGCCAAGGAAGCCAAGATCGCGTTCCTGATGCTGCCCGGCGTCGGAACCAAGGAAGACATCAAAGAGGCGCAGAACAACGGCGGTTCGATCTGCCGGATCGCCACCCACTGCACCGAGGCGGACGTGTCCATCCAGCACTTCGGCCTGGCCCGCGAGCTGGGTCTGGAAACTGTTGGCTTCCTGATGATGTCGCACACCATCGCGCCGGAGAAGCTGGCCGCCCAGGCCCGCATCATGGCCGATGCCGGCTGCCAGTGCGTCTACGTGGTCGACTCCGCGGGAGCCCTGGTGCTCGACGGCGTGGCCGACCGGGTTGCGGCGCTGGTGTCCGAGCTCGGCGACGACGCCCAAGTGGGATTCCACGGCCACGAGAACCTGGGGCTGGGCGTGGCGAACTCGGTGGAGGCCGTTCGGGCCGGCGCCAAGCAGATCGACGGCTCCTGCCGCCGGTTCGGCGCGGGTGCGGGCAACGCCCCGGTCGAGGCGCTGATCGGGGTGTTCGACAAGATCGGCGTCAAAACCGGCATCGACTTCTTCGACATCGCCGACGCGGCCGAAGAGGTTGTCGCACCGGCCATGCCGGCCGAATGCCTGCTCGACCGCAACGCGTTGATCATGGGCTACTCCGGGGTCTACTCCAGCTTCCTCAAGCACGCCGTCCGGCAATCCGAGCGGTACGGCGTTCCGGCACATCAGCTGTTGCACCGGGCCGGGCAGCGCAAGCTGATCGGCGGCCAAGAGGATCAGCTGATCGACATTGCGCTGGAGATCAAGCGCGAGCAGGAAGCGGCCGCCGCCTCGCAATAGTCTGGCCAATTGCACAGGCTGCCCATAGCTGTCACGCGTAGCGTCGCATCCATGAGTACGAGATTCATCTGGGCCGGTCGAGTGGCCGGTGCACTGGTTGCGGCATCGGCCGCCACGATCATTGCGCTGCCGGTGGCGAACGCCGCCTGCAATCAGACTGTGGGTCAGTCGATCGACTCGTATCTGCAACGTCACCCTGATGTGAGGCAACGCCTCTCCTCGCAGTCGCAGGCGGAGGGCGGTGGACCCGACGTCATGGGCTACCTGAACCGGCACCCGGACGTCAGGCAGCAGTTGATCGACCTGTCTGCGCGGTGCACGGACTAGCTGACTCGTTGTCGTCGGACGCGGCGCCATTGTTCGCTTGTTGACGAAAACTAGAACACGTTCTAGCGTCAGAGCGTGCCCGATCCCCTCTTCTCTCAGCCGCTGATCGACGCCGTCGCCGAGTCCGAGAAACTCGTCGCCGCCGCGCCGCACATCGAGTCCGAGGCCGACCTGCTCGAGGGGTTGCAGTACCTGGCCGGTTGTGTGGCCGCGTGCACGCACATGGTGTTCGACTACGACCGCGACCATCCGGTGCTGCTCTCCGGTACCGGGCCGTATACGAAGATGGGCCTGGACAATCCGGACACCCTCTACTTCGGTTGCCGGGTGCAGCCGGATCACGACTACCTCGTCACCGGGGTCCGTGGCACCACCACGGATCTGAGTTTCCAATTGCTCGGCGGCGAGTACACCGACGACAACGTGCCCGCCAGCCAGGCCGCGTTCGACGACCGCGAACTCGAGATCGCGGCCGACGGCAGCTTTCAGTGGCAGGTCAGGCCCACCAATCCCGGCCAGTTGGTGATCCGTGAGGTTTACGGCGACTGGGCCGCGCGACGGGGAACGCTGTCCATCTCGCGTTCCGACACCGCCGGCACGGCGCCGCCGCCCCTGAGCCGGGCAACGATCGAAAAGCGTTACAGCGCAGCGGGAAAGCAGCTGGTCAACCGGATCAAGACCTGGCTGCAGTTCCCGCAGTGGTTCTACCTCGACCTTCCGGTCAACACGATGGTCGCACCGCGCCTGACGCCCGGCGGGCTGGCGACGCAGTACTCCTCGGTCGGTCACTTCGACCTGCGGCCCGACGAGGCATTGGTGATCACGCTACCGGTGACCGACGCGCCCTACCTCGGGTTCCAGCTGGGCAGTTTGTGGTACATCTCGCTGGACTACATCAACCACCAGACGTCGCTGAACAACGCTCAGGCGCAAGCAGATCCGGACGGGATGGTCCGCATCGTCGTCGCAGACCAGAATCCCGGCGTCACCAACTGGGTGGAAACGCTGGGGCATCGCCGCGGGTTCCTGCAGTTCCGCTGGCAGCGGGTGTCGCGCCAACTCACCGAAGCCGACGGCCCCACCGTCCAGCTGGTCGACATCGACAAGCTTTCGGAAGCTCTGCCCTACCTCGAGCACAACAAGATCTCAGAGCAAGACTGGCGTACACGAATCGCGTTGCGCCAGCAGCAAATCGCGGCCAGGATGCTGGGGTGACCATGACGGGACTGCTGGAGAAGAAAGTCATCGTGATCAGTGGTGTGGGCCCGGGGCTCGGCACCACGCTGGCGCATCGATGTGCCAACGACGGCGCCGAATTGGTGCTGGCGGCTCGTACGGTCGAACGGCTGGAGGAACTGGCCGCTCAGCTCGGTGACGCAGGGCACAAGGCGCTGGCCGTGCGCGCCGACATCACCGAGGACGACGACGTCGCGGCCCTGGTGGAATCCACCACCTCGAATTTCGGCAAGGTGGACGTGCTGATCAACAACGCGTTCCGGGTGCCGTCGATGAAACCGTTGGCCGGCACCAGCTTCCAGCACATCCGCGACGCGATCGAGCTGAGCGCGCTGGGCGCGTTACGGCTCATCCAGGCCTTCACGCCGGCCTTGGAGGACGGTGGCGGCTCGATCGTCAACGTCAACTCGATGGTGCTGCGGCACTCGCAGGCGAAGTACGGCGCCTACAAAATGGCCAAGTCCGCGCTGCTGTCCATGTCGCAGTCGTTGGCCACTGAGTTGGGCGAGAAGGGTATCCGCGTGAATTCCGTTGCACCCGGCTATATCTGGGGTGAGACGTTGCAGGGCTACTTCGAGCACCAGGCAGGCAAGTACGGCACCTCGGCCGACGAGATCTACCAGGCGACCGCGGCCAATTCGGACCTCAAACGCTTGCCGACCGAAGACGAGGTGGCGTCGGCGATCATCTTCATGGCCAGCGACTTGTCCAGCGGTATCAGCGGGCAGACGCTCGATGTCAACTGCGGCGAGTACCACAACTAGGCCTCCGCCGACGATGCAGAGCGAAGCGATGAGGAGGGAGACGGGCTAGTGGGTGAACGCACCGATATCGCGACCGTCGATGAATTGCATGCCTCGGCTACCAAGCTGACCGGGCTCGACGACTTCGGCGCCGACGACGACAACTACCGCGAGGCGCTCGGCGTGCTGCTGGAGTCATACCGGCAGGAAGCCGACCTAACGGTGTTGGGCAGCAAGATGAATCGATTCTTCCTGCGCGGCGCCCTGGTTGCCAGGCTGTTGTCGGAGTCCGCGTGGAAGCAGTACCCGCAGCATGCCGACATAAAGGTCACGCGGCCCATCTTCGTCACCGGTCTGGTGCGCACCGGTACCACCGCCCTGCACCGACTGCTCGGCGCGGACCCGGCACACCAGGGGCTGCACATGTGGCTGGCGGAATTCCCGCAACCGCGTCCCCCACGCGACACGTGGGAGTCCCACCCGCTGTACCGCCAGCTCGACGACCAGTTCACCCAGCATCACCAGGACAATCCCGGCTACACCGGACTGCACTTCATGGCCGCCTACGAGCTCGAGGAATGCTGGCAGCTGCTGCGACAGTCGCTGCATTCGGTGTCCTATGAGACGCTGGCGCACCTGCCGACGTACTCGAAGTGGTTGGCGCAACAGGACTGGACGCCGGCCTACCAGCGGCACCGCAAGAACCTCCAGCTGATCGGGCTCAACGATGCCGACAAGCGATGGGTGCTGAAGAACCCGAGCCACCTGTTCGCGCTCGACGCGTTGATGCAGACCTATCCCGACGCGCTGGTCATCCAGACCCATCGACCGGTCGAGACGATCATGGCGTCGATGTGCTCCTTGGCCCAGCACACCGCCGATGGCTGGTCGACAGGGTTCACCGGTGAGCAAATCGGTGCGGACGCAATGGAAACCTGGGCGCGCGGATTGGAGCAGTTCAACACCGCGCGGGCCAAATACAACCCGAACCAGTTCTACGACGTCGACTACCGGGAGCTCATCGCCGACCCGATCGGCACCGTGGCCGACATCTATCGCAAATTCGACATCCCGCTCACCGATGAGGCGCGGCAGGCAATGGAAAACAGCCACGCCGAAAGCCAAACCGGTGCAAGGGCTCCCAAGCACAAGTACTCGTTGGCCGACTACGGGTTGACGGCCGACGAGGTCAAGGAGCGATTCGCGGGGCTGTGACGGTGACCGGGGTCAGCCGTCGCCCGGTGGGGGAGCGGTCGACACCGCGTCGAGGCAACCCTCGGCGACGGCGTGCTCGATGCTGTCGCCCAGCTTGGGACAGGACCGGCTGCGAGCGCTGGGCTCGCCCGACGCCCGCACCTCGGTGAAGTAGGCGCAGCGCTGCGAGGCGTCGCTGTTCCATTGCACCGCAGTGTGTCCGGGCCCCAGCCGTTTCACATTGACGGTGGCATGGCAGAAGCGGCAGTCCACCGGTTGCAGGCCCGACGTCAGGTAGCGGGCCTTGTCTGCCTGAGTGGCCGCCTGCACAGCGGCGGCCCGTTCCGGGTCGTCGGCGAAATTCGGTGCCTTGGACCAGGATCCACTGCTCTTGCCGTTACCCGCAGCGGCCGGCTCGTCGTGGCTTTCGTGATCGCCGTGGAGCATCAGCATCGACCGAGCTAACCGATCGACGTCGGGTGGCTGGTGGGATGAGCTCATGTGGCCGGCTGTTCGGTCTTCTCTTCTTCGGCTTGCTTGGCCAGGTTGTCGTCGACCTCGACGTGCCACTTCTCGTTGGCGACGGTGGTGTCGACCTCGATCTCGAAGCGGTCGGTCATGTCGGCCGTGACATCGGCGACGTCGACGTAGAACTGCTGGTACCACCGCCGCATCTGGTAGACGGCACCGTCCTCCTCGACCAGCAGCGGGTTGTCGATCCGGGTCTTGTGCTTCCAGATCTCGACGTCTTGCAGGAAGCCTTTGCTGACCCCCTCGGTGAAGACCTTGGCCAGCTTGTTCGTCATCTTTTCGTCCATGCCCTTGGGCTTTTCGACGATGACGCCCCACTGCAGCACGAACGAGTTCTGGGTCACCGGGTAGTGGCAGTTGATCAGGATCGACTCGGCCTTGTAGTCGCCGTATTGGTTGTGCAGCCAGTTGATCATGAACGACGGGCCGAAATACGACGCCTCCGAGTCCAGGTGCGCCTCGCCGTAGGAGGTGCCGAGGTCGTTGACGTCGGGCCGGCCCACGTTGTGCAGGTACTGCGAGGCGATGTGGCCTTCGAAGACGTTCTTGAAATACGTCGGCAGACCGAAGTGGATGTAGAAGAAGTGCGCCATGTCGGTGACGTTGTCGATGATCTCGCGGCAGTTGGAGCCCTCGATCAGCATCGAATGCCACCGCCAGTCGGTCCACTCGTCGCTGGCGAACTCCGGAAGCTCCGGAATCCGCAGCTCCGGCGGCGGCGGATTACCCTCGTGGTCGTGCCAGACATACAGCAGCCCGCTGCGCACATCCGTGGTCCAGGATCGCGTGCGGGCCAGCCGGGGGGTGCGCTTGGCGTAGGGCACCAGCTTGCACTTGCCGTCGCCGCCCCAGCGCCAATCGTGGAACGGGCAGGCCACCTCGTCGCCCTTGATCGTGCCCTGCGCCAGGTTGCCACCCATGTGCCGGCAGTATCCGTCTAGGACATGCAGGTCGTCGTGCGAGTCGGCGAACACCACCAGATGCGTGCCGAACGCCTCGATGCCGTGCGGTTCGCCGTCGAGATAGTCCTTCACCGGGCCTAGGCAGTGCCAACCGCGGGCATAGCGGTCGGGCAGGGTGCCGGCGTCGATCTCGCGGACAGCGGCGGTCTCGGTAGCCATCAGGCCTCCAGATTTATCGGGCTTCTAACTAGAACACGTTACAGTTTTTCTCCCGTTTCGCGCAATGACGGGGATATCACTGCCGGTTACCCGGCCTGCGGTATATCTGAACGATGCCGCTGTATTCCTTCGAGGGCCGATCGCCGCGCGTCGACCCCACTGCGTTCGTCGCGCCCACGGCCACGCTGATCGGCGACGTGACCGTCGAGGCGGGGGCGTCGGTTTGGTTCAACACCGTGTTGCGCGCCGACTACGGCCCGGTGATCGTTCGTGAGGGCGCGAATGTCCAGGACGGTTCGGTGCTCCATTCACCGCCGGGCATCCCGGTCGACATCGGTCCGGGGGCGACGGTGGCCCACATGTGCGTCATCCACGGCGCCCACATCGGCGCCGAGGCGTTGATCGCCAACCACGCCACCGTGCTCGACGGGGCGGTGATCGGGGCGCGCAGTTTGGTCGCGGCCGGCGCTCTGGTGACCGGCGGGACGAAGATCCCGGCCGAAGTCCTGGTGGTGGGGGCTCCCGCGACCATCAAGGGCCCGATCGCGGGGACCGGGGCCGAGATGTGGGTGAAGGTGAACCCGCAGGCCTACCAGGATCTGGCCCAGCGTTATCTGACGGGGCTGGAACCGATTTAGAGCTTGCGGGCGCTGGCGGTGGCCCGGTCGACTTCCCAGTAAGCGCGCAGCGCCAGCATCTTGCCGTCGTCGTCGACCTTGTAGGTGAACACGCCTTCGGCGGTGATCTGATGTCCTGCGGCGGTGATCAGGATGTGGCCGACGTTGGCCTCTTCGTCACCGCATTGGTAGGTCTTGTCGAAGACGAACTCGATCTTGTCCGTCGGCGCGATCGCCATGTCCCAGAATGCCGAGATTGCGTCGCGACCGCGATGCCCTGTGCCCTCGGGGTCGAAATGTGAAGGGCCGACCGGGTCTTCGACGATGCCGTCGTCGGCGAAGTTCGACACCCACGCCTCTTTGTCACGGGCCGCGACCGCGTCGCGGGAGCGCTTACCGGCCAGGTGCGCGGGGGTATCGCTCATTTCTGCCAGCCCGAGTGGATGTAGGTTTCGGCCCAACGCTTGAGCGAGTCCTTCTTCTGTTCCAGCGGCGCGTCGGTACCGAGACCGTCCAGAAGCCACGGGATGGTGATGTAGTCGGTGACGCCGATCTCGGCGAGCTCGCGGTGGCCGTCCACACCGAACTTGTCGATGCATACCGCCTGAATCTCGAAAGGCAGGTCCGCGCGGCCATTTTCGGCGCGCAGCGCGTCGAGCTTGCCGATGGTCTCGGCGAGCTGCGCGTGGGTCATCATCGCACTGGTCCACCCGTCACCGATCCGCGCCGCTCGGCGCAGCGCCACGTCAGTGTGGCCGCCCACGTAGAACGGCACCGGTTCAATGGGTGCGGGGCTCATCTGCAGGCGGTCGAAATCATAGAAATCACCGTGGAATTCGACCATCCCGCCGGCCAGCACCAGCTTGATGACCTCGATCATCTCGTCGACCCGCTTGCCGCGCTTGGCGAACGGGACGCCGCACCATTCGAATTCCTCGGGAGCCCAGCCGATGCCGACGCCGAACCCGAAGCGGTTGTTGGTCAGGTTGGCCACCGAGCCCACCTGGCGGGCCAGCAGCAGCGGGTTGCGCGAACCCAACTTCATGACGTTCGTGTAGAACCGCAGTTTGGAGGTGACCGCGCCCATCGCGCCCGCCAGGATCAGCGGGTCCACCCAGGGCGACTCCTCGTCGAACATCCGCTTGCCGTCGGCGGTGTAGGGATAGTCGACGGACTGCTTCTCGAAATAGAAGATCGAGTCCGGCAGCGCGATCGAGTCGAAGCCGACTTCCTCCGCGGTCTTGGCCAGTTCGGTCAGCTGGTCGATCTGGCCGAACGCGATACTGCAGGTGTACTTCACTTCTTGTCCGCTCCAACCACCCACATCGAGTAATACTGCGAGCCACCGCCGTAGGCGTGGCCAAGTGCCTTGCGCGCGTTGGGGACCTGATGATCACCGGCCTTGCCCATCACCTGGATCGCTGCCTCGGCGAACCGGATCAGGCCGGAGGCGCCGATCGGGTTGGACGAGAGCACCCCGCCGGAGGCGTTCAGCGGAATTCTGCCGCCGATCGCCGTCTCGCCGGCCTCGGTGAGTTTCCAACCTTCACCTTCGGCGGCGAACCCGAGGTTCTCCAACCACATCGGCTCGAACCAGGAGAACGGCACGTAGATCTCCGCGCAGTCGATTTCGTCGATCGGGCTGGTGATGCCGGCCGCCTTCCACAACGCCTTGGCGGCGTCCCGGCCGGCCTGCGGATTGACCTGGTCGCGACCGGAGTACGCCAGCGGTTCGGTGCGCAGCGCGGTGGCGTGGATCCAGGCCACCGGATGGCCGTCGGAGACCCGCTTGTCGGCGACTTCTTCGTTGCCGATCACGACTGCGCAGGCACCGTCGGACGACGGGCAGGTCTCGTCGAACCGGATTGGGTCCCAGAGCATCTGGGACGACATCACCTTGTCCAACGTGATGTCGGGTTGATGCAGGTGCGCCAACGGGTTCTTGGCTCCGTTCAACCGGTCCTTGACCGCGACCATGGCCCCGATGTGGGTCGGGGCGCCGGATCGGCGGATGTAGGACCGCACGTGCGGAGCAAAGTAACCACCCGCGCCGGCGCCCACCGGCTTGGTGAACGGAACTGGAATGCTCAACGCCCACATGGCATTCGACTCGGACTGCTTCTCCCAGGCCATCGCCAGCACCCGCCGGTACTTGCCCGACTGAACCAGGCTGGCCGCCACCACACCGGTCGACCCGCCGACCGAACCGGCAGTGTGCACCCGGATCAGCGGCTTGTTGGTGGCGCCCACGGCATCGGCCATGAACAACTCCGGCATCATGACGCCCTCGAAGAAGTCGGGCGCCTTGCCGACCACCACCGCGTCGATGTCGGCCATCGTCGACCCGGAGTCGGCCAATGCCTTGTCGATGGCCTCGCGAACCAGACCGTTCATCGAGACGTCCTGGCGCTTGGCGACGTACTTCGTCTGACCGGTGCCGAGCACCGCAGCCAACTGGCCCGCCATTATCTACTTCCCTTCCAGCACGGCGACGAGATTCTGCTGCAACACCGGGCCACTGGTCGCGTGCGCGAGCACCCGCCCCGCTGAGCCGTCGAAAATGTGTTGCGCGGCAAAGCCGATGCGCTCCAACCCGGCGGAGAACATCGGGTTGGCCGCCAGCGCGCCGCCCGAGGGATTGATCGTCGTCGACGACGGCAGGCCGATGGCCTCGGTCAGGATCAGCTGCTGATGAGTGAACGCCGCGTAGATCTCGGCAATCGCGATCGAGCCGGCGTCGCCACCCGTCGCGGCCTTGGCCGACGCCTCGGTCGACGGCGAAGCGGTCAAGTCGCGGGCGCCGAGCACCGGGGTTTCGATGCGGTGTTCGATGCCGGTGATCCACGCCGGGTTCTCGCGCAGCTCGCGGGCCTTGTCGCCGGCGGCCAACACGATGGCCGCCGCGCCGTCGGTGATCGGCGCAATGTCATGGCGCCGAAGCGGATCCGCGAAGTACGGACGGGAGAGTAGCTCGTCGATGCTCTTCGCCGGCTTCTCCGAATCAGTGCGCTCGGATGCTGCGAACGAGTCGAGCGCGACCTGGGCCATCTGCTCGGCGGTCCATTTACCGGAGTCCAGGCCGAACCGGGCCTGCAGTCCGGCCATCGACACGGCGTCGGGCCACAGCGGCGCCACGGTGTACGGGTCGGTCTGCAGTGCAAGCACCCGGCGCAACGTGCCTGCCGAGGACTTTCCGAAGCCGTACACCAGCGCGGTGTCGACCTCTCCGGTCAGCAACTTGATGTAAGCCTCGTAGAGGGCCCATGCCGCGTCCATCTCGACATGCGACTCGTTGATCGGCGGCACCGCACCGATCGAGTCGATCGCCGAGATGAACGAAAATGCCCGTCCGGCAAGGTAATCCGATGACCCCGAGCACCAGAAGCCGATGTCAGTCTGCTGCAGGCCGAGTTCCTGGTAGAGCGATTGAAAACACGGCATCAGCATCTCGACGCCATTGGTGGTGCCGTCGGTCCGGCGCACATGCGGGGCATGGGCGAATCCGACGACAGCTACATCGCGAAAAGTCACGTCGTTCCCTTTGATCGGCGGTGCTCAGAGGTGATGCTTGTAGGTGTCGTAGTCGGCGTCGGGCTCGCCGGTCGGCTTGAAGTACTCGATGTTGTCGATGCCCAGGCCCCACTCCTCGCGGGGCTTCCACACCGCCTCGACCCGCATGCCCATCCGCACCTCGGTCGCATCGATCTCTTGAATCAGGTGCAGGAACGCGATATCCGCGCCGTCGAGCAGCACGTAGGCCGCGACGTACGGCGGTTTGATCCGCTGCCCGGCGAACGGGATGTTGATGATGGCGAATGTCGTGACCGTGCCCTTGTCCGGGAGCTCGATGAAGTTGTCGAGCACCAGACCGGTCGCCGGATCGGCTTCCTTGGGCGGAAAGTAGACCTTGCCGCTGTCGCCCGTGCGGGCGCCCAGCAGCTTGCCCTCCTCCAGGCCGCGGAGGAACGCGGTCTCGGGAAGTGAAGCGGTGTGCTGGATTTCGATGCTGGCCGGGGTCACCTGGACCGTCACCGGCTCGCGATCGTCCTTGTCACCGGAAACCTGCTCGGCCTCGTCACCGAGGACGAAGTAGGCGATGTCGGTGATCGCGCCCGCTGGGTCGTCGACCCAGTGCGCGTGTACCCGGGCACCGCTGCTGATCGCATCGGCGGATCCGGCATCAACCGCGTGCAGCAGCGGGACGTCGGCACCGTCGAGCTTGATCAGCGCCCAGGCGAACGGGTGGTCGACCGGTTGTCCTTCGAGTGGCTGAGCCTGCCACGTCCAAGACAGCACGGTCCCGACGCTTTCCACCGGGACGATCTCGGTCAGCTGTTCATAGGTCACCGGGTCGAACTCGGCCGGCGGGACGTAGACCCGGCCGTCGGAGCCTCGGACGCCGACAATGCGTCGTTCGCGCAGGGCGGTGAAGAACTGACTCAGGACAGGGCCGACTGAACGGGTGTAGTCGAAGGTCAGCTTCAGAGGCGCCGAGAGAACCTTCTGATGGGTATCGATCTGCACCGGGCTGCTTTGGCTGGTGGTCACAGTGTCGAGTAGAACAGGTTCTAAGAATGGATTCAAGATAGGGTCGAGACCTGCAGGAAGGTAGTGCGCATGAAGCTCGGACTCCAGCTGGGATATTGGGGTGCTCAGCCGCCCGACAACCACGCCGAACTCGTGGCGGCCGCCGAGAACAACGGATTCGACGCGGTGTTCACCGCCGAAGCGTGGGGATCGGACGCCTATACGCCGTTGGCCTGGTGGGGCTCGTCGACACAGCGGCTACGGCTCGGCACGTCCGTCGTCCAGCTGTCCGCGCGCACCCCGACCGCCTGCGCGATGGCCGCGTTGACGCTCGATCACCTGTCCGGCGGTCGGCACATCCTGGGCCTCGGGGTGTCCGGGCCGCAGGTGGTGGAGGGCTGGTACGGCCAGGCCTTTCCCAAGCCGCTGGCCCGCACCCGCGAATACGTCGACATCATCCGCCAGGTGTGGGCCCGCGAGAAGCCCGTCACCAGCGACGGCCCGCACTACCCGCTGCCGCTGAAGAGCGAGCGCGCAACGGGTCTGGGCAAGCCGCTCAAGCCCATCACCCACCCGCTGCGCTCCGACATTCCGATCATGCTGGGCGCCGAAGGCCCCAAGAACGTGGCGCTGGCGGCCGAGGTCTGCGACGGCTGGCTGCCAATCTTCTACACGCCAAGGATGGCCGACACCTACAACGAATGGCTCGACGAGGGGTTTGCCCGCCCAGGTGCACGCCGCAGTCGTGAGGACTTCGAGATCTGCGCGACGGCCAACATCGTCATCACCGAGGACCGTCCCGCGGCGTTCGCCGCGATGAAGCCCTACATCGCCCTCTACATGGGCGGGATGGGGGCCGAGGACACCAACTTCCACGCCGACGTCTACCGCCGGATGGGTTACGCCGAGGTGGTCGACGACGTGACCAAGCTGTTCCGCAATGGGCAGAAGGATAAGGCCGCGGAGATCATCCCGGACGAGGTCATCGACGACGCCGCTATCGTCGGCGACGTCGACTACGTGCGTAAGCAGATCAAGGCCTGGGAGGCCTCCGGCGTCACCATGATGGTGGTGTCAGGCCGCAGTACCGAGCAGGTCCAGGAGTTGGCAGGCTTGATCTGACCGCGTTCTTGCGATCAGCTAGAACACGTTCTAGATTGGCCGGATGGCGGTTCGTGACCGGTCAGCTGATGGCGTGTGCGTCGCCGAAGGTCATCTCGACGTGGCCGACTGCTCCCGACACCATCGCGCGGCTCGGCAGACCCAGCGACGCCAACTCCTTGGCATACGGGTGATCGCCGAGACGCAACGTCGCCCCGCCCGGCCGGCCGCGCACCTCGCGGATCCGCATCTCCCACGGAACCTCGCGGGTGGTGCCCTCGGCGAACGTGTAGGTCTTGAGCACCCGGGGCTTCGATGTGAACACGGCGGGCACCGGCAGGCCGCGGCCGAAGTCGATGCCGGCGATGTGCTGCCCCTCCGCGCTGACGTCGAAGCCGAAGTGACGGCCCTCGCGAACGGTGAAGTCCGCCATGATCTTTGGGAAACCCCAGATGGCACGACCGGCCTCCAGGGTGAAGGCCTGGTCGACCGGCAGGTGGTGGATGAAAGCAGCCGCATCGCCGAGGGCCTTGAGGCCGTGGGCATTCGAACCCGGCGGATTGACCATGACCGCGGTGCCGAATTCGTTGTACTCGCCCAGATCCCCGTCGATGTAGCGGGCCAGCATCAGGGTGACCACCGCGCGGCCGGGGCGGTGCCGGCAGACCTGCAGGCCGCTGTAGTCGACAAGCCGCTGCGCCGCGGCGGCGTCGACAGAGAACATCGCGGTGCGAACGTCCGCCTTGCGGATCTGCACCGGCATGGTGAGCACCGTTCCGGCGATGGTGTGCTGTGAATTCGGCATGCCGGCCACTGTAATCCGCTAGTAATTGGGCCAAGTACATAACTGGAGGCTTAGGTACATGACCGCAACCATTCCGACCACGATCGCGAACATCGATCTCGCGGACGGCAACTTCTATGCCGACCGCACGGCTTCGCGCGAGGCCTATCGCTGGATGCGCGCCAACCAGCCGGTGTTTCGCGACCGCAACGGTCTGGCCGGCGCGACGACGTATCAGGCCATCATCGATGCCGAGCGCAATCCCGAACTGTTCTCCAACACCGGTGGCATCCGCCCGGATCAGCCCGGCATGCCGTACATGATCGACATGGACGATCCGGCGCATCTGGTGCGGCGCAAGCTCGTCAACGCCGGGTTCACCCGTAAGCGGGTCACCGAGAAGATTCCGTCGCTGGGCCGGCTGTGCGACGCGTTGATCGACGCCGTCTGCGAGCGCGGTGAATGCGACTTCGTCCGCGACATCGCCGCCCCGCTGCCGATGGCCGTGATCGGCGACATGCTCGGCGTCCTGCCCGAGGAGCGGGGCATGCTGCTGAAGTGGTCGGACGATCTGGTTTCGGGACTGAGTTCGCACCTGGACCCGACTGGACCCGAGTTCCAGACGGTGATGAATGCCTTTGCGGGATATACCGAATTCACCATGGGCATCATCGCCAAGCGCCGGGCCGAGCCGACCGACGACCTGTTCTCCATCCTGGTCAACGCCGAGGTCGAAGGTCAGCGGATGAGCGACGCCGAGATCGTGATGGAGACCCTGCTGATCCTGATCGGCGGCGACGAGACCACTCGGCACACGCTCTCCGGCGGCACCGAGCAGCTGGTGCGTCACCGCGATCAGTGGGACGCGCTGCGCGCTGACCCTGACACGTTGCTGCCCGGCGCGATCGAGGAGATGCTGCGCTGGACGTCGCCGGTGAAGAACATGTGCCGAATGTTGACTGCGGACACCGATTTTCACGGCACCGAGCTGAAACAGGGCGAGAAGATCATGCTGCTGTTCGAGTCGGCGAACTTCGACGAGTCGCAGTTCGACACACCGGATCAATTCGATATTCGTCGAGACCCCAACGGCCACGTCGCTTTCGGCTTCGGCACCCACTTCTGTCTGGGCAATCAGCTGGCGCGGCTGGAACTGCGGCTGATGACCGAGCGGGTGCTCGAGCGGCTACCGGACCTGCGCCTGGCCGACGACGGCGACCGGTTGCCGTTGCGCCCGGCCAACTTCGTCAGCGGGTTGGAGTCGATGCCGATGGTGTTCACCCCGACCGCTCCCGTCGGCAGCTGAGGTTTGGCGCGCCGAGCGTGCCGTGCCCCTGCGCCGAGCGTGCACTCAGGGCGCTGATTCCTCCTGAATTCCGCCCTGGATGCACGCTCGGCGATCCCGGACCGCCCGCACTCGCGCAATGACGCCGCCTTCGGTGTCGTCGGCAGTGACCCGGACAACGGCCCACCCGAGGTCGTTCAACGTCTCGAGCCGAGTGATGTCTTTGTTGAACTGCCGCCGATCGGTGCGATGATGGTCACCCTCGTATTCGACAGCGAGTTTCATTGCCTCCCAGCCCATGTCGAGCTCCGCGACCAGTTGACCGTATTCGTCGTGGACCGGGATCTGAGTCCTGGGGGCGGGAAAGCCGGCGCGGATGAGCAGCAGTCGCAGCCAGGTCTCGCGAGGCGACTCGGCTCCGGCGTCGACCAGGCTCAGCGCGCGGCGGGCTCGCCGGATGCCGCGTCGTCCCTGGTGGCGCTCGGCGAGCAGCTCGACGTCGGCCATCTTGAGATCCGTCGCCCTGGCCAGCGCGTCCAGTGCGGCGATCGCGGATCCGATCGGTAGCGACACGCAATGTCGAGAGCAGTTCGTGCCGGCGTGGTCGTCCGCATCTGGGCGACTATCTGGACTTCGTCGTCGTCCAGGCGATCTGACCAGGTTCGAATCGCCCTTGGCGGGCGGCGGTAGTCGTAGAGCAACTCGGCCGGCGCCCGAGCGTCGACCCACTTGGAGCCGTGCAGCGCCGCGGCGGACTGTCCGGCCACGACTCCTCGTCGCCTCGACCACAGCCAGGCTGCGCGGGCACGCAATTCAGCGGAGAGCTCGGCGCCGGCTGGAAGGTAGACGTCGGGGTGAACGGCGACGAAGTTGCTTCGCAACGCGTGGCGGGTGAGCCGACCGCACGCCAAGGCTTCGCTGCCGAGGAACGGGTCCGCCATGGGGGGAAGTGTGCCGCTGCGGTCCGACATCTCACCCAGCGTGCACTGAGGGCGGAGAATCGACAAAAAGCCGCCCTGAATGCACGTTCGGCGAGCACGCAAGCTCGGCTAAACCGCACGTTCGGCGAAAAGCACCCCGCGTCAGCGGTTTTTGAACTGCGGGGCGCGCTTCTCCTTGAAGGCCAACGGGCCTTCCTTGGCGTCCTCGGACAGGAACACCCCGATGCCCAGCTTGGTGTCGATCTTGAACGCGTCGTTCTCGTGCAGGCCTTCGGTCTCCCGGATCGAGCGCAGGATCGCCTGTACCGCCAGCGGACCGTTGTTGGCGATCACGTCGGCGATCTCGAGCGCCTTGTCCAGCGCGCTGCCGTCGGGGACGACGTATCCGATGAGTCCGTAGGACAGCGCCTCGGCGGCGGTGATGTGCCGTCCGGTCAGCAGCAGGTCGGCGGCGATCGTGTACGGGATCTGCCGAACCAGGCGGACCGCCGAGCCGCCCATCGGGTACAGGCTCCACTTGGCCTCGGAGATGCCGAACTTGGCGCTTTCACCCGCGATGCGGATATCGGTGCCCTGCAGGATCTCGGTACCCCCGGCGATCGCCGGACCTTCGACCGCCGCGATCAGCGGTTTGGTCAGCCGCCGCCCTTTGAGCAACGCGTCGATTCGTGACGGGTCGTAGCTGCCGTCTTTGAACGAGTCGCCCGGCGGTTTCGCGGTCGCGGCTTTGAGGTCCATGCCCGCGCAGAAGTAGCCGCCGGCCCCGGTCAGGATGCAGCAGCGGATGTCGGGATCGGTGTCGACGCGGTCCCAGGCCTCGACCATGATCGAGAGCATCTCGGTGGAAAGCGCGTTGCGGGCCTCGGGGCGGTTCAACGTCAGGATCAGAGTGTGTCCGCGCTGCTCAATGAGGGCGTCGGCCTTCTTTTCTGCCTCGCTCACCGATGATCACCTTCCCGTGCGCCGGCCTGAAACTTGTCAGGAAATGTAACACGTTCTAATTTAGGTCCCGTGGCCCTGAATATTGCCGACTTGGCGGAGCACGCCATCGATGCCGTCCCAGACCGTGTCGCCCTGATCTGCGGTGACGAGCAGCTGACCTACGCCCAGCTCGAGGAGAAGGCGAACCGCCTCGCGCACTACCTGCAGGAGCAGGGGGTGAAGAAGGACGACAAGGTCGGCCTGTACTGCCGCAACCGCATCGAGATCGTCATCGCGATGGTCGGGATCATCAAGGCGGGCGCGATCCTGGTCAACATCAACTACCGCTACGTCGAGGGCGAACTGCGCTACCTGTTCGACAACTCCGACATGGTCGCGTTGGTGCACGAGCGGCAGTACTCCGAGCGCGTCGCCAACGTGCTGCCGGACACCCCCGATGTGAAGACGGTCCTCGTCGTCGAGGACGGCTCGGATGCTGAATACCAGAGCTACGGCGGTGTCGAGTTCTACTCCGCGATCGCCGGCAGCTCCGCCGAGCGTGACTTCGGCCCGCGCAGCGCCGACGACATCTACCTGCTCTACACCGGCGGCACCACCGGTTTCCCGAAGGGCGTGATGTGGCGCCACGAGGACATCTACCGGGTGCTGTTCGGTGGAACCGACTTCGCCACAGGCGAATTCATCAAGGACGAACACGACCTGGCCAAGGCCGCCGCGGCCAACCCGCCGATGGTGCGCCACCCGATCCCGCCGATGATCCACGGCGCCACCCAGTCGGCCACCTGGATGTCGATCTTCTCCGGCCAAACCACCGTTCTCGCACCGGAATTCAACGCTGATGAGGTGTGGCGCACGATCCACGATCACAAGGTGAACCTGTTGTTCTTCACCGGTGACGCGATGGCACGGCCGCTGCTGGACGCGCTGCTGGCCCACCAGGACAAAGGAAACGAGTACGACCTGTCGTCGCTGTTCCTGCTCGCTTCCACCGCGGCGCTGTTCTCGCCGAGCATCAAGGAGAAGTTCCTCGAGCTGTTGCCCAATCGGGTCATCACCGACTCGATCGGCTCGTCGGAGACCGGTTTCGGCGGCACCAGCATCGTCGCGAAGGACGCGCCGCACAGCGGCGGCCCACGTGTGACGATCGACCACCGCACCGTCGTTCTGGACGACGACGGCAACGAGGTCAAGCCAGGCTCGGGGGTCCGCGGCTTCATCGCCAAGAAGGGCAACATTCCGGTCGGCTACTACAAGGACGAGAAGAAGACCGCGGAGACCTTCAAGACCATCAACGGCGAGCGGTATGCCATCCCCGGCGACTGGGCGACGGTCGAGGAGGACGGCAGCGTCACAATGCTCGGCCGCGGTTCGGTGTCGATCAACAGCGGCGGTGAGAAGATCTACCCCGAGGAGGTCGAGGCCGCGTTGAAGGGGCATCCCGACGTGTTCGACGCACTGGTGGTCGGAGTGCCCGACCCGCGCTACGGCCAGCATGTGGCGGCCGTCGTGCAGGCGCGGCCCGGGGCCCGGCCGGCGCTCTCCGACTTGGACTCGTTCGTCCGCGCCGAGATCGCGGGATACAAAGTGCCGCGAAGTCTTTGGCTGGTCGACGAGGTCAAGCGCTCACCCGCGGGCAAACCCGACTACCGGTGGGCCAAGGAGCAGACCGAGGCGCGGCCGGCCGACGACGTCCACGCCGCGCACGCGACCGCTTGACCGACTTCGTCAAGCGCCACGCCGGCGCGCCGGCCGGGTTCTTTGAATGCGAAGCCGCAGGGCTGCAATGGCTTTCGACCGCCGACGGCGGTGTGCCCTGCGTGCCGGTGCGGTCGGTGGACGAGACGGGTCTGACGTTGCGACGGCTCGAGTCCGTTCCGCCCAGCCGGGAGGCGGCCCGCGAGTTCGGGTCGCGACTGGCCGCGACGCATGACGCGGGAGCGGCGGGTTTCGGTGCCGGCCCCGATGGATGGGACGGGCCGGGGTTCTTCGGGCCGTTGACCCAGCCGTTGCCGATGTCGCTGGAGCCGCAGCCGCTTTGGGGGCAGTTCTACGCCGACCAGCGGCTGACGCCGATGGCGGTGCGTGCCGCGCCGCAGCTCACTGCGTCGACGCGGGAGACGGTGGAACGTGTCGCAGCGCGATGCCGGGCGGGTGACTTCGACGACGGCGATAGGCCCGCTCGGCTGCACGGTGATCTGTGGGCGGGCAACGTGATGTGGACGCCCGACGGTGTGGTGCTGATCGATCCGGCCGCTCACGGTGGCCACCGGGAGAACGACCTGGCCATGCTTGCGCTGTTCGGCTGCCCGCACTACGACGCCATCATCGACGGCTACCAGAGCGCGCACCCGTTGCGGCCGGGGTGGCGCCGGCGAATCGGGCTGCACCAGCTTTATGCACTGCTGGCGCACGTGGTGCTGTTCGGCGGTGGGCATGCGCAGCGGACCCAGATCTGCGCCCAGGCCGCGCTGGCGATCTGAGCAGTTCTAGAGTCGAAGCGTGAACGGTGCGCAGGCTCTGATCAACACGCTGGTCGACTCCGGAGTCGACGTGTGCTTCGCCAACCCCGGCACGTCGGAGATGCACTTCGTCGCCGCCCTGGACGCGGTTCCCCAAATGCGAGGTGTGTTAGGCCTTTTCGAGGGCGTGGCGACCGGTGCGGCCGACGGTTACGCCCGCATCTCCGGTCGGCCGGCCGCGGTGCTGCTCCACCTCGGTCCCGGCCTGGGCAATGGGCTGGCCAACCTGCACAATGCGCGCCGCGCCCGCGTGCCGATGGTGGTCGTCGTCGGTGATCACGCCACGTATCACAAGAAGTACGACGCCCCATTGGAATCCGACATCGACGCGCTCGCCGGCAGTGTCTCGGGTTGGCTGCATCGGTCGACCGGTACTGCCGGTGTGGCAGCGGATGCGGCCCAAGCGGTAGCCGCGAGCCGGGCGGGAGCCCAGATTGCGACGCTGATCCTGCCCGCCGACGTGTCCTGGTCGGAGGGAGCCGAACCCGTCGGCGAGCTGCCGAGGCGCATACCGGCCGCCGACCCGGCGCTGGCACCCGAGGTCGTGGAGGTGTTGCGATCCGGGGAACCCACGACGATCTTCGTCGGTGGAGACGCCACACGGCGGCCCGGGCTGGCCGCGGCCACCCGGATCGCCCAGGCCACCGGTGCGCGTCTGCTGTGTGAGACCTTCCCGACGCGGCTCGAGCGCGGCGCCGGGGTCCCTGCCGTCGAGCGGCTCGCCTACTTCGGCGAGGCTGCGCTGGCGCAGCTCGATGGCGCCAAGCATCTGGTGCTGGCCGGCGCCAAGTCACCGGTGTCCTTCTTCGCCTATCCCGACAAGCCCAGCGACCTGGTGCCACCCGGTTGCGAAGTGCACGTCCTCGCCGAAACTACCGGTGCCGCAGACGCATTGATCGCTCTGGCCGACGAGTTGGCACCGGGCACGGTTGCACCGGTCGCCGAGCTCTCCCGCCCGCAACTGCCGTCCGGGCCCCTCACGGCGGTGTCGGTGGCCGACGTCGTCGGCGCGCTGATGCCCGACAACGCGATCGTGGTCGACGAGTCGAATACATCCAGCCTGCCGTTGGCGGCGGCTACCGCCGGCGCCCCCGCGCACGACTGGTTGACGCTGACCGGCGGCGCCATCGGATACGGAATTCCGGCAGCCGTGGGAGCCGCGGTGGCAGCTCCCGATCGCCCCGTGCTCTGTCTGGAATCGGATGGTTCAGCCATGTATACGATTTCGGGGCTGTGGACCCAGGCCCGGGAGAGCCTCGATGTCACCACCGTCATCTACAACAATGCCGCGTACGACATCCTGCGGCTGGAACTGCAGCGGGTCGGGGTCGGTGCGGCGCCCGGGCCGAAGGCGCTCGATCTTCTCGACTTATCCCGTCCGACAATGGATTTCGTCAAGATCGCTGAAGGCATGGGGGTGCCGGCCCGCCGGGCCACCACGGTGGTGGAATTCGCCGATGCGCTCCGGGCGGCGTTCGCCGAACCCGGCCCGCACCTGATCGACGCCGTCGTGCCGTCAGTACTCGGTTAAGGCCTCGCCGAGGATCCAGTCGGCCAGTAGGTCGACCACGCCGACCCCCGCTTCGTAGCCGCCTTCGTCGACTTCGGCCGCCAGCGCGACACCGACGTTCCCGGATACGACCGCGAACTGGCGAACGAGATACCCGCCGCCCGGTCCCGGACCCCAACCGCCCTTTGCGGCATGGCCTTTCGCAGCCAAACCCCAACGATGCCCGGCGGTGAGGCGACCCATCAACTCGACCACCCGGGCCGCCCCGTCGACGTCGGACAACCCGGCGGCGAAGCGGGCCTGGTCGGCCAGCGACCATCGCGTCTGACCGAACGGCGTGTACTCGGCGCGCAGGCGGCGTGATTCGACGACCGTGACCGGATCACCCGCGTCGCGGATCACGGCTTGCACGAGCTGTCCGGGGTGGTCGCCGAGCCGCGCCCACAATGTCTCGGCGGTGGCGTTGTCGGACTGGGTGATCGTCTCGACGACGAGCTCGTCGCTGTCCGATCTCGCGCGGAGGGCAGCGATTGCCAACGGCACCTTGATCGTCGACCATGCGACGCCGGTTTGCCAGTCGCCGTAGCAGGCCGGCCGACTGCTGTTGGACGATGCGATCGCGAAACCGACGGTTGCCGGGATGCTTCCCGACAACTCCTGAAAGCCGGCCTCCACCAATCGCTTCACGATGCCCGAATCCTACCGACCGGACGTTACGACGAACCGTCTGGTCGCACGGTTTACAGTCGGTGTCACAAACCGACATTCGGCCTGAGGACCGCAGATGACCGAGCTTCCAGGTACGCCGTCGGATGCCGTGACCGGTGTTCTCGGGACGGGAGACGGCGGCATCGGCACGCTGTTCGTCTCGATGGCGACTCGGCACCCCGATGGATCCGACGCCGAATATCTGCGTTGGCACACACTGGATCACCGCCCGGAACAACATCGGCTGGCGGCCCTGCGCGCATCGCTCCGCTTGGTGTCGACGCCGGCCTGCCGGTCGGTCCGCGCGGTCAGCCATGACGGATTCGACCCCGTCGATCACGTCATGACCTACTTCTTCACCGATCCCGACGGGTTGACCGGCTTCCTGGAGCTCGGGAAGGCGTTGCGCGACGCCGGCCGGATACCCACGTTGCTGCCCCCGGTGCAGCGTGGGGTGTACCAGGTACACACCAAGGCCTCAGCACCGGAAGTCAAGGTCGGTGCCGACGTGCTGCCGTGGTGGCCGATGCGGGGAGTGTTCCTGTTGGTCGAGAAGGGAACCGCACCCGCGACCGGGCTTCTCGACGTCGACGGTGTCGCCGGGGTCTGGTCGGCGTCGGCGAGCGGCGACGACACGCGGCCGGGTCAGTCCATCACGTACTGCTTCCTCGACGGCGACCCGGTGGACACCGGGAACCGGTTGCGGCCGGTGCTGTCCGCGCGATGGCGGGACGCACCCGTGGAACCCTTGCTGGCCGCGCCGTTCTACCCGGTGGTGCCACACGAGTGGGATCGCCGAATCCCCTAGCGGCTAGCGGCGAATCGGCACGACCGGGTCGACACAGTTCAGCCCTTCGGCCGACAGTTGTCGCTTGAGCACCTTGAACGTCGCGGTCCGGGGCAGGTTCGAGCTGACCCGGACGTAGGACGGCCATTGCTTGGGTCCGAGATCCGACTGTTCGGCGAGAAAGGCCCGGAACTTGTCGACATCGAATTCGGCACCCGACGCCAACACCACCGCGGCCATCACCTGATCGCCGACGGCCGGATCCGGGACGGCGTACACCGCCACCTCGGTGACGTCGGGGTGGCGGGCCAGTACCCGCTCGATCGGTGCGGTGCCGAGGTTCTCACCGTCGACCCGCAACCAGTCGCCGAGTCGCCCGGCGAAGTAGGCGTAGCCGGCCTCGTCACGATAGGCGAGGTCACCGCTGTGGTACTTACCGCCGGCCAACCGCTGCGCGTTTGCTTCCACGTCGTTGTAATAGCCCTCGAAACGTCCGGCGCCGGTGACGTTTACCAGCTCGCCCACCACGCCTACCGGGCAGGGATCGCCGGTTTCGACATCGAGGATCTGAACCTCGGCAGGCAACGGACCCAAAGCTCCCGCCGGGGTGTCCGGTGTTCGGCCGATGGCGATCCCGCCCTCGGTCGACCCGAACCCGTCGACAACCCGGCAGCCGAAGCGGGCCGCGAACCGGTCGATGTCGGCGGGTGCACCCTCGTTGCCGTACACCGCCCGCAGCGGATTGTCCGCATCGTCGGGCCGCTCGGGTGTGGCCAGCACGTAGGACAGCGGCTTGCCCACGTAGTTCGCGTAGGTGGCGCCGTAGCGGCGGATGTCGGGCAGGAACCCGGACGCGGAGAACTTGCGCCGCAACACCATCGAGCCACGACAGGCCAATGAAACTGCCCACCCGACCAGCACCGCATTCGAGTGGAACAGCGGCATCGAGGCGTAACAGACATCGGTGGGTCCGAGGCCGAATCGCTCGGACATGGTCACACCGGCGATCGCCACCTTGCCATGGCTGCACATCACCGCCTTCGGGTTGCCGCTGGTGCCCGAGGTGAAGATCAGCATGAACAAGTCGTCGGGTGACGCCGCCCGGAACTGAAGCGCGGTGCCACGATGACCGGCCACTTCGGCCGCCCACTCGGGACTATCGACATTGACGTGGTCGATACCGTCGAGCGTCGCTGACGATTTCGAATCAGCAAGCACCAGTTGACAGTCCGCGTGTTCGATATCGCGGAGGAGCGCATCGCCGCGGCGCACCGGGTTCAGGCCCACCGGAATGATTCCGGTCATGCCCGCGGCGACCAGCACCGCGGAGAAGAACGGTGTGTTCTCCAGTAACACCCCGACGTGCGGAGGCCGGGCCGGATCGAGTCGCGCCCGCAGCGCCGCCGCCACCGCCGCGCCGTCACGGAGATGGTCGTGCCAGGAGACGAAGGTGTCTTCGAAAAAGACGCCTCGGTCGTCGATGTCGACCAGCGGTGCCAGGAGATCGGCAACCGTGGGCAGGGCCTCGGCCACTAGCCCGTCTCCTCCTCGGGCCGCTGCGCGGCCCGCATCCTCACCCGGGGAGTCACGTGCTAGGCGGGAGTGTCCGCCAGCTCGCGGCCGATCTTCAGCAATTGACCGGTCGCTCCGCCCACCGCGAATTCGATTTGCTTGGCGGCCAAGAAGTATCGGTGTACCGGGTGGTCGGTGTCGATACCGACACCGCCGTGGATGTGCACAATGGTGTGCGCCACGCGGTGTCCGGCATCGGCCGCCCAGAACGCCGCGGTGGCCACTTCGGTGTCGGCGGGCAGGTCCTCGCTGAGCCGCCACGCCGCTTGGGTCAGGGTCAGACGCAGGCCCTTGACGTCGATGTAACCGTCGGCAAGTCGCTGCCCGACGGCCTGGAAGCTGCCGATCGGACGGTCGAATTGCTCACGCTCGCGGGCGTATTCGGCAGTCAGCTGCAGGCCGCGCTCGAGAACGCCGAGTTGGAAAGCGCTGTGGCCCAGCACGCCCAGTGTCGTGATCCAGCTGACGACATCGGCCCCACCGACCGCCCGCGCGCCGGACACCTCGGCCCCGTCCAACCGCAGGTGCCCGATGCTGCCCAGCCCGGTGGTGTCCAGCGCGGTCACCGTGACGCCGGGATCGTCAGCGGCGACCAGGAAAACGGTAGTGCCGGAATCAGTTTCGGCCGGCACCAGGAAGGCGTCGGCCACCGGACCGAAGGCGATCTGGGTGCGGGTTCCGGTCAATCGGTAGCCGTCGCCGGCCGTCGCGGCTTGAACCGGCCCGTCGCCCATCTCCCCGTCGAGGGCGACGGCCAGAATCTTGGACCCATTCACCGCCGCCGTGCCCCACTGCTGTTGCAGCTCGGGTGAGCCGAACCTGGCCAGCGCCCCGGCCGCCAAGACCGCCGATTCGAGGTAGGGGACCGCGGCGAGTTGGCGGCCGAGGCCGACCAGCACCGCGATTTCCTCGAGCACGCCGAATCCACCTCCGCCCAACGATTCCGGCGCGGCCGTGGACAAGATGTCGGCGTCGATCAGCTTGCTCCAGAGCTCACGGTCGAACCGTTGCTCGAGTCCGTCCAGTTGGCGCTGGTGCTCGGGTGTGCACACCGCGTCGACGATGGTGGTGACCAGCCCGCCCAGATCCTGCGCGGCCTCGGTTGTCGAGAAGTCCATGGGTCCTCCTGCCGTTCTCAGCGGTTCGCTCGGGGCAGGCCGAGCGCCACCATGCCGATGATGTCGCGCTGCACCTCGTTGGTGCCGCCGCCGAAGGTCAGAATCAGGCACGCCCGGTGCATCCGCTCGACGCGGCCGCGCAGCAGCGCGCCGGGGGAGTCCTGGCGCACAGTCGCCGCGGTGCCCAGCACCTCCATCAGCAACCGGTAGGCCTCGGTGGCCAACTCGGTGCCGAACACCTTGGCCGCCGATGCGTCGGCCGGCGACGGGCTCTCCGATTCCGCCGAAGCCAGCTCCCAGTTGATCAACTTGAGCACTTCGACTTTGGCGTGGACGCGGGCCAGGTTGAGCTGGATCCATTCCGAGTCGATCAGCCGCGCGCCGGCGGCGTCCTTGGTGTTCTGCGCCCAGTCACGAACCTGGTTGAGCGCCATGATGATCGGCATCGGTGACACCAGTGCCACCCGCTCGTGGTTGAGCTGGTTGGTCACCAACTTCCAACCGGCGTTCTCTTCGCCGACCCGGTTGGCCACCGGCACGCGGACGTCCTGGTAGTAGGTGGCGCTGGTGTCCACACCTGACATGGTGTGCACCGGTGTCCAGGAGAATCCCTCGGCGGTGGTCGGCATGATCAGCATCGAGATGCCGCGGTGTTTCTTGGCTTCGGTGTTGGTACGGACCGCCAGCCAGACGTAGTCGGCGTAGGCGATCAGGCTGGTCCACATCTTCTGGCCGTTGACCACATAGTCGTCGCCGTCGCGCACCGCGGTGGTCCGCAGGTTCGCGAGGTCGGTGCCCGCGCCGGGCTCGGAGTAGCCGATCGAGAAGTGCAGATCGCCGGCGGCGATCTTGGGCAGGAAGAACTTCTTCTGCTCCTCGGACCCGTAGTGCATGATCGTCGGTGCGACGCTGTTGATGGTCAGAAACGGCACCGGGGCGCCGGCGATCGCTGCCTCGTCGGTGAAGATCAGCGAGTCCATCGGGGAGCGGTCCTGGCCGCCGTACTCCTTGGGCCAGTTCAGGGTCAGCCACCCGTCCTTGCCCATCTGCGCCACCGTCTCGCGGTAGACGTTGCCCTCGCCGACCTCGCCTGAGGTCGAGCTCAACGCCTCGCGACGTTCGGGGGTGACCAGCTTGGCGAAGTACGCCCGCAGTTCGCGGCGTAGCTCCTCCTGCTCCGGTGTGTAACTGATGCGCATTTCGGCCGCCCTCCGGTCATCGGTGAGTTCTGCGGCAGCCTGCATCGTCGGCCACCCATTCGCTTCCCTGGTTGTAACACGTTCTAGTCTGAGGGTCCAGCGACCATTCCCCTGGACGCGTTCGGGACTGGTCGTATGGTGGGCATACCGTTTTTCAGCCACAGTCCAGGCTTGCGTCAGAGGAGGAACGTCGTGCGGGTGAAAGTCGACCATGACCGGTGTGAAGGCAACGCGGTGTGCTTGGGAATCGCGCCGGATATCTTCGACCTCGACGACGAGGATTACGCAGTGGTCAAGGCCGACCCGGTGCCTGCCGACCAGGAGGCGCTGACCGAGCAGGCGATCGCGGAATGCCCGCGAGCCGCGCTGCTGCGTAGCGAATAACACAGACTAGAGGTATTCATAAATTGACTACGCCCAACGAACCGGCTTCTCCTCAGACCGCCGGGCGGTCTGCATCGTCGCCGGCGGCAAGCACCAACGCGATCGACCTGTCCGGGAAGGTTGCGGTGGTGACCGGTGCGGCCGCGGGGCTGGGCCGTGCCGAGGCGATCGGCCTGGCCCGCGCCGGCGCCACCGTCGTCGTCAACGACATCGCCGCCGCCCTGGATGCGTCCGACGTGATCGACGAGATCACCAGCGCCGGCTCGAAGGCCATCGCGGTGGCCGGCGACATCAGCCAGCGTGAGACCGCCGACGAACTGGTCAGCACCGCCGACGGACTGGGCGGACTCGGCATCGTGGTGAACAACGCCGGCATCACCCGCGACCGGATGCTGTTCAACATGTCCGACGAGGAGTGGGACGCGGTGATCGCGGTCCACTTGCGCGGCCACTTCCTGCTGACCCGCAACGCCGCCACCTACTGGCGGGCCAAGGCCAAGGACAACAACGGTTCGATCTACGGGCGGATCATCAACACGTCGTCGGAGGCCGGGCTGGTCGGCCCGGTCGGTCAGGCGAACTACGGCGCCGCGAAAGCGGGCATCTCCGCGCTGACCCTCACCGCGGCGCGCGCGCTGGGCCGGTACGGGGTGTGTGCCAACGCGATCGCCCCACGAGCTCGGACCGCGATGACCGCCGACGTCTTCGGTGACGCCCCCGATCCCGCTTCGGGCGAGATCGATCCGCTCTCGCCGGAGCACGTCGTGACATTGGTGCGGTTCCTGGCGTCGCCGGGAGCCAAGGATGTCAACGGTCAGATCTTCATCGTCTACGGTCCGCAGGTGACGCTGGTGGCCGCACCGACCGTGGAGCACCGGTTCGACGCGAACGCGGCGGCCTGGGACCCGGCTGAGCTGAGCGACGAGTTGCAGCACTACTTCGCCGGACGCGATCCCGAACGCAACTTCGCGGCCACCGCATTGATGGAGTGATCGACGCATCGACGCGTTGCCGCGACGGCACGTATCGATTGGAAATCAACTAGAACACGTTTCAGGATGATCTACGTCACAAACGCTCTGACCTGCAGTGTTACTAACTTTTGTCTAATTCAATCGTTCTTTGACACTGCGAACATGTTCTAGTTACGATTGGCCGGCTCACGCGGAGCGCCGGCGGCTCAGCAACAAGCTAAGGCGGCGCGACCGGGGACACAAGGCCTTCGGTCTGAAGGTGGTAGACGCCCGCGCGAGAAGGGAACCAAGTTGATCGAACAGCTTGCGGTTCCGGCGCGGGCCGTGGGCGGTTTCGTCGAGATGGCCCTCGAGACGTTCCGAAAGGCGTTCCAGCGTCCCTTCCAATTCCGCGAGTTCCTCGACCAGACATGGATGATCGCCCGGGTTTCGCTCGTTCCGACGCTGTTGGTGGCCATCCCGTTCACCGTTCTGGTGGCCTTCACACTCAACATCCTGCTGCGCGAGATCGGCGCTGCCGACCTCTCGGGTGCCGGCACCGCCTTCGGCACCATCACCCAGCTCGGCCCCGTCGTCACGGTGTTGGTGGTGGCCGGCGCCGGCGCCACCGCAATCTGCGCCGACTTGGGCGCGCGCACCATCCGCGAGGAGATCGACGCGATGCGGGTGCTGGGCATCGATCCGATTCACCGACTGGTCGTGCCGAGGGTGCTGGCGTCGACCTTCGTTGCGCTGCTCCTCAACGGTCTGGTCTCGGCGATCGGGATCGCCGGCGGCTACGTCTTCTCGGTGCTGCTGCAGGGTGTCAATCCGGGCGCGTTCGTCAGCGGGCTGACCGTGCTGACCCACCTGGGCGAGTTGATTCTCTCCGAGGTCAAGGCACTGTTGTTCGGCGTTGTCGCGGGCCTGGTCGGCTGCTACCGCGGGCTGACGGTCAAGGGCGGCCCGAAAGGGGTCGGGGTCGCGGTCAACGAGACGGTGGTCTACGCGTTCATCTGCCTGTTCGTGATCAACGTGATCATGACGGCCATCGGTGTTCGGGTGCTGACCCGATGAGTCGCGCCGGCGTCGTGGAGTCGCGCCGATGAGTTATGACGCCTCCGTCCGGGTCCGCCGCTTCTTGCACCAGTTCGCCGGCCCGGTCGACAACTTCGGCGAGCAGGCGCTGTTCTACGGCGAGTCGATGCGCTACATCCCGAATGCGTTGACCCGCTATCGCAAAGAGACCATCCGTCTGATCGCCGAAATGACCATGGGTACCGGCGCGCTGGTTCTGATCGGTGGAACAGTGGGTGTCGCAGCCTTTTTGACGCTGGCATCGGGTGGTGTGATCGCAGTCCAGGGCTACGAGTCGTTGGGCAACATCGGTATCGAGGCGCTGACCGGATTCCTGTCGGCGTTCTTGAACGTTCGCATCGTCGCCCCGGTCGTCGCGGGAATCGCGTTGGCCGCCACCATCGGTGCCGGGACGACGGCGCAATTGGGCGCCATGCGAGTGGCCGAGGAAATCGACGCCGTCGAAGCGATGGCCGTGCATTCGGTGTCCTACCTGGTGTCGACCCGGTTGATCGCCGGCCTGATCGCGATCGTCCCGTTGTATTCGCTTGCGGTGCTTGCCTCTTTCTTCGCGGCCCGCTCCACCACGGTGTTCATCAACGGGCAGTCGGCCGGTCTGTACGACCACTACTTCAGCACCTTTCTGATCCCCACCGATCTGCTCTGGTCGTTCCTGCAGGCGATCGTGATGTCGATCGCCGTGATGCTGATCCATACCTACTACGGCTACAACGCATCTGGCGGTCCGGTGGGCGTCGGCTTGGCGGTGGGTCAGGCCGTGCGCACCTCGCTGATCGTCGTGGTGGTCATCACCTTGTTCATCTCCCTGGCCGTCTACGGAGCCTCCGGTAATTTCAACCTCTCCGGATGAGCCCGACGGGGACGCAGGGCGTGGACGCGCGATGACTGAGCAGATGGGCATTTAGCAGAAAGGGGGACAGTGGCAAGCACCGGCGCACAACGCACTCACGTCAGGCTGGCAGCGGCGCTGCTGGCCTCTCTGCTGCTTGGGTTCGTGGTGCTGACCTATCTGTCCTACACGGCCGCGTTCTCCCCGGTCGACACCGTCACGCTCACTGCGCCGCGCGCCGGCCTCGAGATGGACCGCGGCAACAAGGTCAAGTACCGCGGCATCCAGATCGGCAAGGTCGACGAGATCAGCTACGAGGGCGAGCATGCTCAGCTCACACTCGCGATCGATGGTGGCCAGCTGCACTACATCCCGTCCAACGCCGCCGTCCACATCGCCAGCAGCACAGTCTTCGGGGCCAAGTCGGTGGAGTTCATTCCACCCAAGGCGGCATCGCCCGCGGCGCTGCGGCCGGGTTCGCATCTGGCGGTCTCAGCGGTCTCGCTGGAAGTCAACACACTGTTCCAATCGCTCATCGGGCTGCTGCAGAAAATCGATCCGGTCGAATTGAACGGGACACTGAGTGCGCTCGCCGAGGGGCTACGCGGGCATGGTCACGACCTGGGCGGCGTGCTGTCGGGGCTCAATACCCTGACACAGCAACTGAACCCGAAGCTTCCGGCGTTGCAGCAGGACTTCCGTCGGACCGCTGCCGTAGCCAACATCTACGCTGACGCGGCACCCGATCTGGTCACCGTCTTCGAGAACACCCCCACCATCGCCAAGACCGTGGTGGACCAGCAGACCAACCTCAACACCAGCCTGCTGTCGGCAATAGGCCTGTCCAACAACGCATACGACACGCTGGCGCCGGCCGAACAGAATCTGATCGACGGGATCAAGCGACTGCGCGCCCCGCTGAAGGTCGCCGCCGACTATTCGCCCGAATTCGGCTGCCTGTTCGGAGCCATCAATCGCGGCATCCAGGAATTCGCGCCCATCCTCGGTGTCAAGAAGGCGGGTCTGTTCACCTCGTCGAGCTTCATCCTCGGTGCCCCGACCTACACCTATCCGGAAAGCCTGCCGAGGGTCAACGCCTCCGGTGGCCCGAACTGCCGCGGCCTGCCGGACCTACCGACCAAGCAGACCGGCGGCTCGTGGTACCGCGCTCCGTTCCTGGTGACTGACAACGCGAACATTCCCTACGAGCCGTTCACCGAGCTTCAGGTCGACGCCCCGTCCACGCTGCAGTGGCTGTTCCACGGCGCGTTCGCCGAGCGGGACGACTTCTGATGGACAATTACGAATCGCAGCGATCGATCATGGTGAAGGTCGGAATCTTCACCGTGACCATGCTTTTGGTGGCGCTCGGTCTGGTGGTGACGTTCGGCGAATTCCGCTTCGGGCCGTCGAACACCTATCACGCGAACTTTCTCGACGCCACCCGACTGAAGGGCAACCAGAAAGTTCGTATTGCCGGGGTGCCGGTTGGCGCGGTGAAGGAAGTCAAGCTCAACCCGAACAACACCGTGGACGTGGAGTTCACCGTCGACAAGCGCTACACGTTGTACTCGTCGACTCGCGCGCTGATCCGCTACGACAACCTGGTGGGCGACCGGTTCCTCGAAATCGCTTCGGGCCCAGGTGAACTGCGAAAGCTTTCGCCGGGCGCGACGATCGACCAACGTCACACCCAGCCCGCGCTGGACCTCGACGCCCTGCTCGGCGGCCTGCGCCCGGTGCTCAAGGGACTGGACGCCGACAAGATCAACAGCATCAGCGGTTACGTCATCGATCTTCTGCAGGGCCAGGGTGGCGCGCTGTCGAACCTGCTGGCCAACACCAACGCGTTCGGCTCGACGCTGGGTGCCCGCGACCAGGCCATCGGCAGCGTGATCACCAACCTCAACGCCGTGCTGGCCAACGTCGACGCCAAGGGTGCGCAGTTCTCCGACACCGTCGACCAGTTGCAGAAACTGATCACCGGTCTGGCCGAGGGCCGCGACGCGATTGCCGGAGCCATTCAGCCGCTGGCCACCACCACGACGGATCTGACTGACCTGCTGAAGCATTCACGACGGCCGCTGCAAGGAATCATCGAGAACACCCGCCCGCTGGCCGGCGAGCTGGTCGATCGACTCCCCGAGGTCAACAACGACATCGAGCAACTCGGCGAGGACTATCTCCGGCTGTCCGCGCTCGGTGCCTACGGCGCGTACTTCAACATCTACTTCTGCACGGTGTCGCTGAAGATCAACGGCCCGGCCGGTAGCGACATCATCATCCCGATGGGCGGCCAGGTGGATCCGAGCAAAGGCAGGTGCGCTTTTGTCAACAAGTAGCACCCACCGCCGCGACCGCGACCCACTCCGCACCGGGATCTTCGGGGTGGTCCTCGTGGTGTGCGTCATCCTGGTCGCGTTCGGCTACACCTCGTTGCCGTTCTGGCCGCAAGGCCGGCCCTACACCGCGTACTTCGCCGACGCCGGAGGCCTCGACCCCGGCAACGATGTCTACGTTTCCGGCATCAAAGTGGGTAAGGTGCAGGCGGTTTCGCTTGCCGGCGACACCGCCAGGGTGGACTTCACCGTCGACCGCCACGTCAACGTCGGGAACGGCTCGCTCGCGGCGATCCGCACGGAGACCATCCTCGGCCAGCGCGCCGTGGCAGTGACACCGTCCGGAGCGGGAACCGCCACGACCATCCCGTTGAGTCGTACGACGACGCCGTACGCACTGGGCTCGGCGCTGGAAGACCTGGGCCACACTGCCGGCGAGCTGGACAAGGCGCAGTTCGAGAAGTCGCTGAAGGTGCTGACCGACGCATTACACGACGCCACGCCGCAGCTGCGCGGAGCGCTGGACGGCATCACCTCGCTGTCGCGCTCGTTGAACACCCGCGACGAGGCGCTGGAACAGCTTCTCGCGCATGCCAAGTCGGTGACAGGGGTGCTTGCCGAGCGTGCGGGCCAGGTGAACAAACTGATCGTCGACGGAAACCAGTTGTTCGCCGCGCTCGATGCCCGCCGCGCCGCGCTGGGGGAGCTGATCGGCGGCATCGACGACGTGTCGGCACAGTTGTCCGGCTTCGTCGCCGACAACCGCAAGGAGTTCGGTCCGGCGCTGAGCAAGCTCAACACCGTGCTCGACGACCTCAACGAACGTCGTGACTACATCAGCGAAGCGCTGAAACGGCTGCCGGCCTACGCAACCACGCTCGGTGAGGTGGTGGGATCCGGGCCTGGATTCAACGTGAACGTCTACGGTGTGATCCCGGCGCCTATCGTCGGCATGATGTTCGACGCCGTGTTCCAGCCCGGCAAGCTGCCGAACAGCTTCGCGGATTACCTGCGCGGCCTCGTGCAGGAGCGCTGGAAATTGAGGCCGCAGTCGCCATGACACTTACCTCGGCTATCCGGCAACGTCGTCGCGGTGTGCGGCTGACGTTGGCTGTGCTGCTTGCGGTTTCGCTCGCTGTGAGCGCTTATCTGGTCTGGCCGGGTCGTGTGGGCAACAAGATCGTCGGCTACTTCACCTCGGCGGTCGGGTTGTACCCCGGCGACCAGGTTCGGATCGTCGGCGTTCCCGTCGGCACGATCGACTCGATCGAGCCGCGGGCCGAGGACGTCAAGATCACCATGTCGGTGGACAGCGGCGTCAAAATCCCCTCGGATGCGCGCGCGATCGTCATGTCGCCCAACTTGGTTGCGGCGCGGTTCATTCAGCTCGCCCCGGCGTACACCAGCGGGCCGGCATTGTCCGACGGGGCGGCCATCCCGTTGGCCAAGACAGCGGTGCCGGTGGAGTGGGACGAGGTCAAAGAGTCGCTGACCGATCTCGCCAAACAACTCAGTCCCGCGGCCGGGGAGCTGCAGGGGCCGCTGGGCAAGGCGATCAACCAGGCCGCGGATACCTTCAACGGCAACGGTGATTCGTTCCGTACCTCACTGCGGGAGCTCTCGCAGGCCGCCGGCCGGCTGGGCGATTCGCGCACCGACATCTTCGGCACGGTCAAGAACCTGCAAGTACTTGTCGACGCGTTGTCGGCGAGCAACGAGCAGATCGTCTCGTTCGCCGGACACGTGGCCTCGGTGTCGCAGGTCCTGGCCAAGAGCTCTACCCACCTCGACAACACCCTCGGCACCTTGAACCAGGCGCTGATCGACGTCAAAGGCTTCCTGCAGCAGAACAACTCGACGCTGATCGGCACGGTCAACAAGCTCACCGACCTGACCCAGGTGTTGAGCGACCAGAGCGAAGACATCGAGCAGGTGCTGCACGTCGCCGGACCTGGTATCTCCAACTTCTACAACATCTACGACCCGGCGCAGGGAACGCTGAACGGCCTGATATCGATTCCCGAGTTCGCCAACCCGGTGCAGTTCATCTGCGGTGGTTCCTTCGACACGGTGGCGGGTCTGTCCGGCCCGGACTACTACAAGCGCGCCGAGATCTGCCGCGAGCGACTGGGTCCGCCATTGCGCCGACTGACATTCAACTATCCGCCGCTGATGTTCCACCCGCTGAACATGATCACCGCGTACAAGGGCCAGATCCAATACGACACCCCGGAGACCCAGGCCAAGTCTCAGACACCCATCCCGGATCTGCATTGGATACCGGCGCCCGGTGCACATCCGCCCAGCGCGACCGACCTGCAGGCGATGATGGTGCCGCAGGCAGGACCCGTCGGTGGGTCCCCGGCAGCAGGTGCACCAGGTCCGGCCCCGAGTCCGTTCGGCCCACGGCCCGGTCCCGGACCGGCCGCGCCACCGCCCGTCCTGCCGTTGCCCGCCGAACAGGGAGCCGGCCGATGAAGCGGATCTTGTTGCGCGGCAGCGCCTTGGCTGCCGGAACCGCGCTGCTGGCCGGCTGCCAGTTCGGCGGACTCAACTCGGTGGCGCTGCCCGGCACAGCCGGACACGGCTCCGGTTCGTTCTCGATCACCGTGGACCTGGCCGACGTCGCGACGCTTCCGCAGAACTCGCCCGTCATGGTCGATGACGTCACGGTGGGCAGTGTCTCGGGTATCGACGCGTTGCAGCGCCGCGACGGAACTTTCTACGCCGCGGTCAAGCTGGCGCTGGACAAGAACGTCGTGCTGCCGGCCAATTCGATTGCCCGGGTGGCGCAGACGTCGCTGCTCGGTTCCCAGCACGTCGAGCTCGCGGCCCCGCCGGATCAGCCGGCCGTCGGCCGACTCGTCGAGGGCTCGGCCATCCAAGAAGCGCGGACCAGCCGCTTTCCGACCACCGAGGAAGTGTTCTCCGCCCTCGGCGTGGTGGTCAACAAAGGCAATCTCGGTGCGCTGCAAGAAATCACCGACGAGACCTATCAGGCGGTCGCCGGCCGGGAGGGGCAGTTCACCAACCTGGTGCCGCGGCTGGCAGAGCTGACGGCCGGGCTGAACAACCAGGTGAAGGACATCGTCGCCGCCATCGACGGACTCGACCGGTTCTCGACGATCCTGGCCGACAACAAGGACAGCCTGGGGCGGACGCTGGAGACGCTGCCCGAGGCACTGCGGGTGCTCAACAAGAACCGGGACAAGATCGTCGAGGCGTTCGGCGCACTGAAGAAAGTCTCGACCGTTGCGGCGCATGTGCTTTCGCAGACCAAGGTCGACTTCGCCGCCGACGTCAAAGACATCTATGCCAACATCAAAGCGCTGGCCGACAACCGGAAGAACTTCGTGACGTCGATGCAGTTACTGCTGACGTTCCCGTTCCCGAACTTCGGCATCAAGCAGGCGGTGCGTGGTGACTATCTGAACGTGTTCACCACGTTCGATCTCACCGTGCGGCGACTGGGCGAGACGTTCTTCACCACGTCGTGGCCGCTGGACCCGAACATGCAGCACATGAAGGAGATTCTCAATCCGCCGGACTTCCTGCTCGGGGAAATGGCCAACCTCTCCGGACAGGCCGCGGACCCGTTCAAGATTCCGCCCGGCACGCCAGCGGGGAACAACTGATGCTGGACCGACTGACTCGTATCCAACTGGCCATCTTCGCAGTGGTCACGGTGATCACCGTGGTCATCATGGCGATCTTCTACCTCAGGTTGCCCGCCGCGCTGGGTATCGGAACATACCGTGTGACAGCGAATTTCGTCGCCGGCGGTGGGCTGTACAAGAATGCCAACGTCACCTACCGCGGAGTTGCGGTGGGCCGGGTCGATTCGGTGGGCCTCACCCCTGACGGCGTTGACGCGGTGATGCGACTGAACAGCGGCACCGTCGTCCCGTCGAACGTCACCGCATCGGTGAAGAGCGTCTCCGCCATCGGTGAGCAGTACATCGATCTGGTGCCTCCCAAGCATGCGGCATCCGACAAACTGCACAACGGATCGCGAATCGACCGGGCCAACACCGTGATCGGTGTGGACATCGCGACGCTGCTGCACCAATCGGAGACGCTGGTCAACAGCGTGGCCGACACCCGGCTACGCGAACTGCTGCGCGAGACCTTCAAGGCCTTCAACGGATCCGGACCGGAACTGGCCCGGTTGTTCGAGTCGTCGCGGCTGCTGGTGGAGCAGGCCAACGCGGATTTCCCGCAGGCCTCGCAACTGATCGATCAGGTCGGCCCGTTCCTGCAGAGTCAGATCCGCTCCGGCAACGACATCAGGGCGTTGTCGGACGGCCTGGCCCGGTTCACTTCCGAAGTGCGCCAGGCTGATCCACAGCTACGCACGCTGCTGACCGTCGTTCCGCCCGCGGTGGACCAGGCCAACACCGCGTTCTCCGGTATTCGCCCGTCGTTCCCGATGCTGGCGGCGAACCTGGCCAACCTGGGTCGCGTCGGGGTCATCTATCACAAGTCGATCGAGCAGCTGCTGGTCGTCTTGCCGGCCCTGTTCGCCGCGATCATCACCGCGGCCAACGGCGCGCCCCAAGACGAGGGCGCCAAGCTCGACTTCAAGGTCAATGTCGATCCGCCGCCGTGCACCACCGGTTTCATTCCGCCACCGCTGATTCGGACCCCCGCGGACGAAACTTTGCGAGAACTGCCGACGGACATGTACTGCAAGACCGCGCAGAACGACCCGGCGGCGGTCCGCGGTGCGCGCAACTACCCGTGCCAGGAGTTTCCGGGCAAGCGGGCGCCGACCGTCGCGCTGTGTCGCGACCCGAAGGGCTACGTGCCGATCGGTACCAACCCGTGGCGTGGACCGCCGATCCCGTACGGGACGCCGGTGACGAATGGGCTGAACATCCTGCCGCCCAACAAGTATCCGTTCATTCCGCCGGGCAACGACCCGGATCCGGGAACGCCGATCGCCGGGGCGCTTCCGCCCGGGGTGATCGAAGGACCCGGGCCGGCGCCACACCAGCCGTTCCCGGCACAGCCACCACCCAACACCGGCGGTACGGACGGGCGGCAGGCCTGGATACCCCCCTCGCCGTATCCGCCGCAGGCTCCGGCCATCCCCTTCCCGAAGGCCGTCCCCGCCCCGCCGCCTCCGGTGGGGTTGCCGGGAGCGCCGTACCCGCCGGCCGAGAAGCCTTGGGGCCCACCGCCGGGTGCGGCCCCGCGGGCCAACGGGACGTCGTACACCACCTATGACGACAGCACCGGGGAGTTCCAGGACCCGTCCGGCGGCACTGGTATTTTTGCGCCCGGCAAAGCGTCGACCGCGGAGAACTGGTTGGACCTGATGCTCGACCCGAGGCAGTTGTGACCGAGAACGAATCGACCGCGCGTCCCCCGCGCCGCCGGGCGTCGCGGGCTGCCGGTCCGCATGGCGGTGAGCCGGCCACCACCACGGTCGAGGTGGAGACCGCGGCATCGCCGGTCAAGCGGCCGAATGTACCGCTCGGTTCGCCGCCGCGCCGACCCGCGAACAGCAGGCGGGTCGGGTGGATCGCGTTGGCGGCCGGTCTGATCGGGATTGCGATACTGGCCGTCGGGGTGTGGTTCGAGATCTATCAGCAACGTCACGCCGATGCCGCGCTCGCTCGATCGCAGCGCTTCGTCGACACCGCCACCCAGACCGTGGTCAACATGTTCAGCTACAAGCAGGACAACATCGACCAGAGCGTCGCCAGATTCGTCGAGGGCACCAGCGGACCCCTGCACGGCATGCTCAGCAGCAACAACAACGTCGAGAACATCAAGGCGTTGTTCCGCCACACCGACGCGAACTCCGAGGCGGTCGTCAACGGTGCCGCACTGGAAAGTATTGACAGTGTGAGCGATAACGCTTCGGTACTGGTGTCCATTCGCGTCACGGTGACCGATTTGGACGGGGTCAACAAGCCGTCCCAGCCCTACCGCATGCGGGTGATCGTGCACGAGGACGAGAGCGGGCGGATGACCGGTTACGACTTGAAGTATCCCGACGGGGGCAATTGATGCGATGGTTCATCACCGCCGTTGTGTGCCTGCTGACCTCCGCCTTTGTCGGGTTGGCCGGTCTGGGGGGCTGGCTGTACTGGGAGCGGGTCGAGACTCGCGGTGAGCAGGCCGCCCGCACCGCGCTTCCGCCGTTGGCCACCAAGCAGATTCCGGAAGTATTCGCCTATGACTTCCAGACGGTGGAGCGCAGTCTGAGCGCCGCATACCCGCTGCTGACCCCGGCTTACCGCCGGGAGTTCGAGAAGAGCGCCAACGACAAGATCATCCCCGAGGCACGCAAGCGCGAGGTCGTGGTACAGGCGAGCGTGGTGGGCGTGGGAGTGATGAGCGCACAACGCAATTCAGCGTCGGTGATGGTGTACATGAATCGCACTGTGACCGACAAATCGCGCCAGCCGCTGTATGACGGTAGCCGGCTGCGGATCGAGTATCAGCGCATCGACGGCACGTGGTTGATCAACTTCATCACGCCGATCTAGCCGGTCCGGGGCGTCAGCGGCACTGCCCGATCTCGTTGCAGTTCAACGGATAACGATCGACCGGGTTAGGCAGGGGTCCCGTGAGGGCCAGCGAGAACGGTGTCTTGGTCATCGCGGGCTGTAGGCCGCAGACATCACCGTGAATGCTGGTGTGCGTGCCGGTGAGTGACACGTCGTCGAAGGCGTAGGTATCCGTCGAGGCCGCTGTGCTGCCGTCAGGGCATGCGACGCCATTGGTCTTGGGGACCTGAAAGGTCCATAGATCGCTGGTCAATCGGGCCCGGCCGACGTAATTCGCCATCTTCTCCGGACGGCTGATCACCCGGGCGGTGGTGCTGCTGACGTTCAGCGCGCACAGGTCGGCGGCGATGACGGGGTCGCTGAAGTCGGGGATCGCCCGTTGCCGCGACGGGGCGTCACACAGCGCGGAGATCTTCCACGTCGCCGCGGGCACGCCGGCCTCGGTGAAGGTGTAGATGCCGTCCGGGGGCGGCCCGAGTGCCTGTGCGGGACCCGATGTTCCGACAGCGACGAGTGTGATGGCTGCGGCGGCGGTCAGGCCGCGGGAGATGAGCGCCATGCGTCGAGTATCGCAGCGCGCCAACCGCCGCACCACGGATTCAGCTGTTTGACGGCTGACCGGCGGCCAGCGCGTCCAGGAATGCCCGGGCCCACCGGTCGACGTCATGGATCAGCACCTGCCGTCGCAAGGCCCGCATCCGTCGCCGCCCCTCGGCCTCTGGCTGACCGATCGCCGCCTCGATAGCGTCTTTGACACCTTCGAGGTCGTGTGGGTTGACCAGGTAGGCCTGCGTGAGTTCTGCTGCGGCGCCGGTGAATTCGCTGAGCACGAGTGCGCCGCCAAGATCGCTGCGGCACGCGACGTATTCCTTGGCCACCAGATTCATGCCGTCTCGCAGCGGGGTCACCAGCATGACGTCGGCGGCCACGAAGAACGAGATGAGTTCGTCGCGGGGGATGGGGCGATGCAGGTAATGCACCACCGGGCGGCCGACCTCGCCGTATTCGCCGTTGATGTGGCCGACCTGGCGCTCGATGTCCTCGCGCAGTTTCTGATAGCTCTCCACCCGTTCGCGGCTCGGGGTGGCCAGCTGAACCAGCACGGTGTCTTCACCTTTGACGCGGCCTTCGGCAAGCAGTTCCGACAGCGCGTTGAGCCTGACGTCGATGCCCTTGGTGTAATCCAACCGGTCGACGCCGAGCATGATTCGGCGGGGATTTCCGATTTCGGCGCGGATCTCCTTGGCCCGTTTCCGGATGTTGCGGTTGCGGCCTTTCTGGTCGAGCTCGGCCGAGTCGATGGAGATGGGGAATGCCCCCACGCGCACGACGCGATCGTCGAGGTGCACCTCACCGAGGCGTGAACGCACGCCGACCGATCCGCGGGAGGTACTCGCGTCGAGCAGGCGTCGCGCCAGGATGAGGAAGTTCTGCGCGCCGCCGGCCAGATGAAAGCCGACCAGATCGGCGCCCAGCAGACCCTTGACGATCTCGGTGCGCCACGGCATCTGCATGAACAATTCGACCGGCGGGAACGGGATGTGCAGGAAAAACCCGATCGTCAGATCGGGCCGGAGTTCACGCAGCATCGCCGGTACCAGCTGAAGCTGGTAGTCCTGCACCCAGACGATCGCGTCCTGGGCGGCGGCTCGCGCGGTGGCCTCGGCGAACCGGCGGTTGACGTCGACGTAGCGGTCCCACCATTCCCGGTGGTAGATCGGTTTGACGATGACGTCGTGATACAGCGGCCACAGCGCGGCATTGGAGAAGCCTTCGTAGTACTCCTCGACGTCGTCGGCCGAGAGCCGCACCGGATACAGCCGGAGGTCGTCGTCGTCGATGGGCTCGTCGACGACGTCCACGTCCTCGTCGGCGACGCCGGGCCACCCGATCCAGGCGCCGCGACGGCGGCGCAGCAGCGGCTCCAGCGCGGTGACCAGACCGCCCGGGCTGCGCTTCCAGTTGGTGGTGCCGTCGGGCAATCGCTCCATGTCGATCGGCAGCCGGTTGGCGACGACGACGAAGTCGGAAACACCGGAGGAAGGGCTCTTGGAGCCCTTGCCGCCCGCGCGGGGCACTTACACCTCGATCTTCGCGGGTCCAATACCAAGCATCGCGAGGAAGACGCGGCACTCGTCGGCGTCCATCGCATAGGCCGCGACGACGCGCCTGGCCTGGCTTGCGGTGTCGTCGGCCAACGGCTCCACGTCTTCGATTTCGCTGGTGTCAGATTTGGCGGGCATGACATAACTGTAGGCGAAGTGCGTGATCAACCGCTCAGCGCGCTGCAACCCCGCCGGGGCGGCGTTACGGCCTGGTCGTAATGTGTAACTCCGCAGGACCATAGGCAAAGCCGAGGCGAATGAGGTGGCCGATGTCAGACTCCGATGAGTTGGTGGCTTACGAAACTCTCGACGAAGGCCGCATCGCGCGGATCTGGCTGAACCGCCCCGAGGCGCACAACGCGCAGAGCCGCGGCTTGCTTGTGCAACTCGACGAAGCGTTCCTGCGTGCCGAGGCCGACGACGCCGTGCGCGTGGTGATCCTGGCCGCTCGCGGAAGGAACTTCTCCGCCGGCCACGACCTCGGGTCCGAGCTGGCGCTGGCCGAGCGGGCTCCGGGTGACGCCCAGCTGCCCAGCTTCCGGAGCAACGGCGGCACCCGCGAAGCGGTCATGGAGAAGGTCTACCTCCAGGAGTGGCACTACTTCTTCCAGAACACCTGCCGCTGGCGGGATCTACGCAAGATCACGATCGCCCAGGTGCAGGGCAACGCGATCTCGGCCGGCCTGATGCTGATCTGGGCGTGCGACCTGATCGTCGCCGCCGACAACGCGAAATTCAGCGACGTGGTCGGTGTCCGGATGGGGATGCCGGGAGTCGAATACTTCGCTCACCCTTGGGAATTCGGCGCACGGAAAGCCAAGGAGTTGCTGCTGACCGGTGACTCGCTGGACGCCGACGAGGCTTACCGGCTCGGCATGGTGTCCAAAGTATTTCCGGCCGACGACTTGGCGGACAAGACGCTCGAGTTCGCCCGCCGGATCGCGGAGCGGCCGACCATGGCGGCCCTGTTGATCAAGGATTCGGTCAACGCCGCGTCCGACGCGACGGGCTTCACCGAAGCGCTACGGCACGCCTTCCACATCCACGAGCTGGGACACGCGCACTGGGCGGCGCACAACGAGAACCGCTACCCCGTCGGACTGCCACCCGACGTCGAGGACTGGCGTAACCCCAAGCCCACGTCGATCGCCCGCAAGGACACCCCGTAGTCGCGAGGGGCGCCGGTCCGAGGACCCACAGCTCTCGGAGCTTGTCGTCATGGGTGTGGTTGTATGACTAGAACGTGTTTCAGTTTTCGGTGCGAGGGGTTGGCATGCAGCTTTCGTTCGAGGACCGCACCTACCTGGTGACCGGCGGTGGCAGCGGCATCGGTAAAGGTGTCGCCGCCGGCCTGGTCGCCTCCGGGGCGTCGGTCATGATCATCGGCCGCAACGCCGACCGCCTGGCAGCGGCGGTCGAGGAGATCGGCGACGGCCAGAGCGGCGAGATTCGTTACGAACCCGCCGACGTGACCAATGAAGACGAGGTCACCCGCGCCGTCGAGGCCGCGACCGCCTGGCACGGGCGGTTACACGGCGCCGTGCACTGCGCCGGCGGATCGCTGACCATCGGGCCGCTCACCCAGATGGACTCCGACGCCTGGCGACGCACCGTGGACCTGAACATCAACGGCACCATGTACGTGCTCAAGCACTGCGCCCGCGAGATGGTGCGTGCCGGCGGCGGATCGTTCGTCGGCATCTCGTCGATCGCGTCCAGCAATACCCACCGCTGGTTCGGCGCTTACGGCGTCACCAAGGCCGGGCTCGACCATCTGATGCAGCTGGCCGCCGACGAACTCGGCCCGTCCTGGGTGCGGGTCAACAGCATCCGTCCGGGCCTGATCCGCACCGACATGGTCGCCGCGATCACCGATTCCCCCGAACTGTCCGAGGACTACGCGGCATGCACGCCGCTGCCGCGGGTCGGCGAGGCCGAAGACATCGCCAACATGGCGATGTTCCTCCTCAGCGACGCCGCGGGCTGGGTCACTGGTCAGGTGATCAACGTCGACGGCGGGCACCTGTTGCGCCGTGGTCCGGACTTCACCGCGATGCTCGAGCCGGCGTTCGGCGCCGACGGACTGCGCGGCGTCGTCTGATATCTGTCCGCTGATTGAGATGTCGATCTTGCGGTCACGTCGACATGCGGAAGGCTAGCCTCGACAGCGATACCGCCGGAGGACGCGATGCCTACAACGTGGGACACGATCGACCGTTACGTCGTCATTTCGACCGATACCCACGCCGGTGCGGATCTGCTGGATTACCGGCGATATCTGCCCGCGCAACTGCACGACGAGTTCGACGCCTGGGCCAAGACTTACGTCAGCCCATTCGACGACCTGATCGTTGCGACCGCGAACCGGAACTGGGATCACAAGCTCCGCATCGCTGAGATGGATGCCGACGGGGTCGCCGCAGAAGTGTTGCTGCCCAACACCGTTCCGCCGTTCTTCCCGACGACACCCAACATCACCATCAGTTTGCCCCGCACCCGGGACGAGTTCGAGAAGCGGTGGGCCGGGGTGCAGGCGCACAACCGTTGGCAGGTCGACTTCTGTTCCCTCGCCCCGACGCGACGTCGCGGTCTGATCCAGATCTTCCCCAACGACATCGAGCTGGCGATGCAGGAGATTCGCTGGGCCGCCGAACTGGATTGCTTTGGTGGCGTGCTGATTCCGCCGGTATCACCCGGCGACCCGCACGTGGCTCCGCTCTTCCACACCCGCTACGACCCGCTGTGGGAACTGTGTACCGAGTTGGATCTGACGGTGGTGCAGCATGCGGGGGCGGGTAGCCCGGAGATGCCGATGGACCAGCCCGCGTCCAACGCTGTCTTGGTCACCGAGATGGCGCTGTGGGCTCAGCGCACGCTCGGGCATCTGATTCTCGCCGGCGTCTTCGAGCGGTACCCGACGCTACGGTTCGTCCCGACGGAGCAGGGCACGCTGTGGGTGCAGTCGCAACTGGCCATTCTCGACGCCATGGTGCCGACCATGAAATCAGAAGCTGGGAACCGCACCTACGGAATGTTCGGTGGCTCCTCGGTCGACGCGTTGGCCCTGACGCCTACCGAATATGCAAGGCGGAATTGCTATTTGGCCAGTGAACTGACGCCCTACGAATCTCAGATGATCGATTTCATGGGGGCGGACCACATCATGTGGGGCAGTGACTACCCCCACGAAGAAGGCTTCACGCCACACTCCAAGCTCGCCATTCGCTGGGCGTTGCACAACCGGTCAGGGGATGAGTGCCGAAAGATCCTCGGAGGTAACGCAGGTCAGTTGTACCGCTTCGATCTCGAAGCGCTCGCACCCATCGCCAGCGAAATCGGTCCGACGGTCGCCGAGGTGCACACACCGCTCGAGGACACCGGATATCTCGCACCTGCTGCGTTCGCCTACCGGCCGTTCGAAGGCGGGCTGGCTCTCACGCGTCTGGCCCCCGTCCGCACTTAGCGAGTTCGGTCCCGAGGGTGGATGAACACGCCTTCGGCCTCGACGGTGACACCGCGTTCGTCCGCCAGGTGCCCGACGGCGAAAGTCTTGGCGCCCTCGACTCGGTCGATGCGGGCGCGGGCACTCAGTTCTCCGAGTGGAGTGCCACGCAGAAAACGGATGCGCAGGGTTCCGGTGTAAGCCGCCCTCCCCGGCTTGTGCGCTGTCGCGCCCAACACGTGGTCGAGCACCATTGCGCACACCCCGCCGTGCACCAGACCGGGTGGACCCTCATAAGCCGCGCCGAGACTGAAGTCGCTCCAGACATCGCCGTCTGACCCGCGATGGACCACCAGGGGAGGCGCGACGGCGTTGCGTAGACCGATCATCACGTTGCCCCAGGCCATCGGCCGGCCGTCCTCAGTGGCCTGGACGCCGAAAGAACCCGGCATCACCACAGCACCCAATTCCTCACTCGCGCAGTCGATGGCACGGCTGACGTCGACCAACGTGGGCGCGTCGGCCTGAGTTCTGATCGTGACATCGATGAGGCGACGCACGGAATCGGCCAGCTGTCGAGATGCCGACTCCAGCTCCGCCAAGTCATCGGTCACCAGAACCTCCGTCGCAGTCTGTGCGCAAGACATCGTTCGTCGCACAGCGTCTGCCGGGCAAGAGGGCCTCCCAGCCAGCGGTCAGTGACTCCCTGGGTCGCGACCCGGGTTGTTAGCCTGGCCAAATGGAGGACGACGCTTCGCCCGGCAAGCCGAATCTTGCGGCGACCAGCTGGGCGCTGCTCGGCATGTTGTCCTACGAGCACGAGCTCTCGGGCTACGACATCCGCAAGTGGATCGACTGGAGTATGCGGTTCTTCTACGGCAGTCCGGCCTACAGCCAGATCTACTCCGAGCTCAAGAAACTGGAGAAGCTGGGCCTGGTCACCTCCCGGGTCGAGAACACCGGCGGCATCCGTAATCGCAGGTTGTACAAGATCACCAGTGCGGGGCTCGACGCAGTAACCCGTTGGGCGAATGAAGCGCCTGTCGACCCACCAACCCTCAAGCACGGCCCGCTGCTGCGGGTCACGCTCGGGCATCTTGCCGGTCCGGAAAGGCTCAAAGAGGTCCTGCAGGAGCACTTTGCGTACGCCGACGAGATGCACCGCAAGGCCGCCAAAGATGCGCGGTGGGCCGGTGCCGATCCGTCCTGGGCGTACGCACGTGTAGCGCTGGAATGGGCGGAGCGGTATTACGCCAACGAGCGGGAGCTAGCCCTGAAGACCCTCAAAGAACTGGACGAGGCGGAAGCTGCCTTTCCTCAGCCCGGTAAAGCTGGTGGTGCCAAGATCCCCTGGCCACCACCAGAATTCTGGTACGAAATCGAAAAGAAAGCCGACGCCGAGGAACCGGACTGATCATTCCCCGGCGGCGTGCCGGGCGGCGATGTAGCCGTACACCAGTCCTTGGGCGATCGTCGCACCCGCGCCGGGGTAGGTGTTGCCGAACGCATTGGCCGCGGTGTTGCCGATCGCGTACAGACCACCGATGACGCTGCCATCTTCGCGCAGCACCCGAGCGCGGTCATCGGCGCGCACACCGCCGCAGGTGCCCAGATCGCTGAGCAACATCTTCACCGCATAGAACGGACCTCGATCGAGTGCGCGCAGGTTGGGGTTCGGGCCGATGGTGGGATCGCCGTAGTACCGGTCATAGGCGCTGTTGCCGCGGCCGAAGTCAGCGTCGCATCCGGCCCGCGACATCTCGTTGAACCGCGTCATCGTGGCCATGAATGAAGCGCGGTCAACGCCGATTTTCTCCGCAAGATCGCCGAGATCCTGTGTTCGATAGGCAATTTCGGCCGCATACCATGACCGTGGTATCGGCATGCGCGGAAAGAGCGCGCCGGCGAAGACGTAGCTGTCACGGTACTTCTGATCGAAGATGATCCACATGGCTTCCACCGGGCTACCGGTTCGTTCGCGCTCGAGCAGCAGCTGCCCGAAGGACATGTAGTCGGTTGCCTCGTTGATGAAACGGGTGCCGCTTTGGTCGATGATCAGACACCCCGGCAACGATCGCTCGGCCAGCATCACCGACGGGGTGGCTCCGGGCAACGGTGCGACAGCCGGAAACCACCACGCCTGATCCATCAGATCGATTGCGGCGCCGACGTCTTGGGCAGCGTGGATCGCGTCGCCGGTATTGGTGTCGGCGCCGAAACTCAGGTGCTCACCCAGGGATTCGGATTGGAATTTCTTTCGCAAGGTCATGTTGTGGTCGAAGCCGCCGGCAGCGAGCACCACCCCGCGCCGTGCGGAAACCGTGACCTGGCGCCCGTCATGATTCAACAGCGCACCGGTGACCCGTCCGTTGTCGAACGTCAGCTGCGTCAATTCGGTGTCAGTCCATATCGGGATACCCGCCTTCAGCGCACCGCCGAACAGTCCTGCGGCCAAGGCCTGCCCGCCGGCGACGTAGCGTCGGCCGAGTGCACGTCCGCCCACTCCCTGCGCCAGCCGTTTGGCGATGGTAGGCAGGCCTTTTCGTGGGACACGGGCCATCAGGTTCATCCACCGGTAGTCCGCTGTGGTGGTGGGCATCGGGATCTTGACTTCCATCACGCCGGGCCGTAATCGAGCTCGGTGCTCACCCAGGATCGCGGTGTCCAGCGGGCGGCATTCGCAGGTGCGCCCGCCCGCGGTTCCGCCGGGCAGCTCCGGGTGGTAGTCGGAGTAGTCCTTGGCCCACGTCAATCGAATCGGGGTGGTTCGTCGAAGCATCTCGACTGTCGCGGTGATGTTGCGCAGGAAGGCGTCGGAACGAGCGGCGGGAGCACTGTCTGCCACCACGGATCGCAGATAAGTCGTCGCGCGCTCCAGGCTGTCGCCGGCCGCCTTCTCCGCCAGGATCGGGCTTGCCGGTAACCACACCGCCCCGCCCGATCGCGCGGTCGATCCCCCGACATACCGCGACTTCTCGACGATCAACACCGACAGTCCGGCTTCGTGCGCTGTCAGTGCAGCCGCTATTCCTGTCCCGGACCCCACGACAAGAAGGTCGACGGTGATGTCGTCCTGGATTTCAGTGGGCAGGCCTGAGGTCATGGAGCTGACATTAGGTCGTGTATTGGTCGCGGCGCGTGCTTTTTCCCTGCCAGCGGGAGGTCGGCCGCTACAACCCCGTCGTCGGTTGTAGAACATCCTGATGACCTTGCAGTCGTACACCGAAGAGATTCGCCAGATCGAAGCCACGCCGTCCCCGGCCAGATTCGCCCGCGGCTGGCACTGCCTGGGACTGACCAAAGACTTCGGCGACGGCAAGCCACACGGCGTCAACGCTTTTGGACGAAAGCTGGTCGTGTTCCGAGGCGGCGACGGCACGATCAATGTTCTCGACGGCTACTGCCGTCACATGGGTGGTGACCTCACGCAGGGGGAGGTGAAGGGGAACGAGATCGCGTGCCCGTTCCACGATTGGCGCTGGGGCGGCGACGGCCGCTGTAAGCGGGTGCCGTACAGCAAGCGGGCACCACGACTGGCCCGCACCGCGAAATGGACGACGTTGGAACAAGACGGCATGTTGTTCGTGTGGAACGACCCCGAAGGCAATCCGCCGCCGCCCGAGGTGGCGATCCCGCTGATCGAGGGCGCGGTCAGTGACGAATGGACCGATTGGCATTGGTACACCACGACTGTCAGCACCAACTGTCGGGAGGTGGTCGACAACGTCGTCGACATGGCGCACTTCTTCTACATCCACGGCTCACTGCCGACACACTTCAAGAACATCTTCGAGGGGCATGTGGCGACCCAGTACATGAACAGCCAGGGTCGACCCGACCTCGGTGACACCGAGGGAGCCCCGATGCTCGGTACCACGTCGGTGGCGTCCTACTACGGGCCGTCTTTCATGATCGACGACTTGACATACCACTACGAAGAGGCCGACCACCACACCGTGCTGATCAACTGCCACTACCCGATCGACGCGAATTCCTTTGTGCTGCAGTACGGCATCATCGTGAAGAAGTCTGCGGCACTCCCCGAAGATCTTGCGGCACAGACCGCGATAGCGCTCGGCGACTTCGTCAAGATGGGCTTCGAACAGGACGTCGCGATCTGGAAGAACAAAACGCGGATCGACAATCCGCTGCTGTGCGAGGAAGACGGCCCGGTGTATCAGCTTCGACGCTGGTACGAGCAGTTCTACGTCGACGTTGCGGATGTGACGGCGGACATGGTGGACCGTTTCGAGCATGAACTGGACACCAGTTGCCCGCGGGCCGAATGGCTGGAGATCGTCGAGAAGAACATGGCCGACCGATCGGTGGCGGGGACTGTCTGATGACGGTCCGGGTCGATGAGCGACTATCCCAGTGCCCGCTGGTACCGGTGGCCTGTCGTCGCTGTGGAAGCGATGTGCTGGTTCGAAAGAGCAGCTGGAACCAGACCAGCGTGCAATGGAACGCCGAGGCGTCGGCTCGATGCCTGGAGCGCAACAGTAGTCAGAACCTCCCCGCAGACTCGGGGCGCGGCGTGTTCATGGCCTGCTCGGCGTTGACCGAGTCGATTGTCGAAGCAGTACGCGACGGCGACCTGTCCGTGGTCGATGAGACCTTTGACTCGGCAACGTAACTGAGTCACACGCGATCAGGTCAACTGGAAGGAGCTGATCGGTGCCTCGGCCGGATACGTCGACGGTCCGCCGATGTCGTAGGCGGAATTGAGCGCGGCGATGAACACCGGATCGTGCAGCGGCTCACTCGGAATGTCGAGCTTCATCCCCTGAGAGTTGACGTCGTCGACCATGATGTCTATCGCCTTGTCGACGGTCAGGTCGTCGGAGTTCTCCATGTTCCTCTTCAGCTCGTCGAAGTCGGCGAAGACGTCCGCTGACCAGTGCACCAGGAACCGCAGCTGGTCGGTGTGGTGGCGGGCGATGACCTCGTCGCCGGTGGTCAAAAGCCAGTGGTCGCGGTCGCTGGGGTCGCCGGCGAATACCGTGTCGAATCCCAAATTGACTGGAATCTGTTGCTCCAGAGGCCCATTGGCCTCACCGCGGTGCACCATCATCTCGTTCTGCACTACGACGCCGCGGTTGTTGATCGGCGGAAGGACACGTTCGGGAGCCTCGAGCGGTCCGCACGGCCAGTAGGTGAATCCGCTGCCGGCGTCGAGGGAGAACCAGGTGATCACCTGGGCCATTTTGACCAGGTAGTCGTTGAACAAACCGGACTTGCCCATCACACTGGTCAGCCAGGTCGGGGCGTTCTCATGCCGTACGCCGCGGAAGCTCGGCGAATCCAGATGACCTGGATCACGATTCGCACACGGCCCGTTGATGTTGAACAACATCATCTGCGGCTTGGCATACTCGGCGCCCCAATAGCTCTTGGCCATCTCCACGAACCGTGCGTTGTAGAAGCAGTCGTGCAGTTGCGGATAGAGCACCGTGCCGTAGTTGGCGAGGTAACCGCGGAAGGTGGGGGTGAGGAACAGGTCGAGCGAAGGGGTGAACCCCTCGGGGAAGGCGCCGCTCATCGTGGCCATCAATTCATCGGCCGACGCGAAGTGCTGCGCGATGATCAATTTCCACGGGCCGTCGGTGCGCACGACATCGAGCAGACGCTCGCGCTGATCGTCGGTATAGACATTGTCGATCTCGCGTGGCGGAGCGGCCGGTCGCAGTACGTCGGAAAGTTCCGTCCGGCGTTCATCGGTGAGCATTGGCCATCTCCCTCTAGCAGTGTGGGTTGCCGTGATTGTGCGCAGACTCACCGCGCGGTGGCTGCTCCGTGTCCGGTGATCGGGACGTTGAATCGTGTTGTCCCAGCGAACCTCGCGCGAAGCTGCGCGCCGACCTCGGCGATGGCCAGTCTGCCGCGCGCGGTCGCGTCGGGCCGCATCAGAAATCCGTGGTAGACGCCGGGGTAGCGGGTGAGAGTGGTCTGCACACCGGCGTCGCGGAGGCGAAGTGCGTAGCGCTCACCCCAGTCACGAATCGGATCGCATTCCGCGGTCACCACGATCGCCGGTGGTAGGTCGCACAAGTTCTCGGCATAGGCGGGAACCAGATACGGGTCCCGTACCGGTCCGGCGTCGCCGTCCACGAGTTCGTGCATGTAGTCGATGTCGTCGCGGCCGAGCATCGGTGCGTCGGACATGGTGGTGATCGAGGGCACGGTCATATCGCGATCCAGGCCGGGGTACAGCAGCACCTGCCCGCAGATCGTGGGACCGCCCCTGTCGCGCGCGGCCAGTGCGACGCCGGCTGCCAGTGCCCCACCTGCACTGTCGCCGATCACCGCGAGACGTTCCGGGTCGACGCCGATGTCGTCGGCACTCCGCGACACCCACCCCACCGCAGCGAGGGCGTCGTCGAATTGTCCGGGCGGGGGGACCTCCGGCGCCAACCGGTACGCCACGGCGACCACCGTGGCGGCCGACGTCGACGCCAGCGCGCGGGCAAGTGGCTCGAACGAATGGTTCGAGCCCATGACGAGGCCCCCACCGTGGAAGTACACCAGTACGGGCTGCACGGAATCAGTTGTCGGACGGTAGATCCGAACATTCAGAGTGCCACCCGGCCCCGGTATTGCGGCGTCTGTGACGGCGGCCATCTCGGGCATGTCGTCGGGTAGCGGGGCGGTTTCGACAGCAGCGCGCACCGCCCCCAAGCCTCGCTGCCGCATCGGCGCAACGTCGCCGAATGACGCGACGCGTACAGCGGCATCGGGGTCCAGCGCGGGGGTGGCCATCAGATCGTCGGGGCTCGCTGGGCGGCAAGGATATTCGCCCGGTCTGCCATCGCGGCACCAACCGAATCCTGCGTCAGAAGGTAGAAGTTCCCGGCGGCGGACTGCTCGAACACGGTCTTCGCGGCAGCCAGCGGGTCCATCGCCGTGGCCTTGATGCGCAACATCGCCGAACGCTGCGCGTCCGCAGCGGCGACGTCACCGCTGTCGACCCCGCCCGCACGTTCGAAGATGTTCGACACCACAGCGCCGGGCAGCACCGCCTGGACGTGGATGTGATGGGCATGGCCCGCGGACTGGACATCCAAATGCAGGCATTCAGTCAACGCCAGCACCGCGTGCTTACTCATGATGTAAGGCGCCTGCAGTGGAATTGCCACCACCCCGCCGACGGACGACAGGTTCCAGACCCACGCCGGCGCGTCGCTGTACATCATCCTCGGCATGAAGGCCCGTACACCGTGAAATACGCCGCTGACGTTGACATCGACCACCCGTTGCCAATTGGCGATCGGCGTGTCCCACAGATATCCGAACTGTTCGATTCCGGCGTTGTTGACCAGAAGGCGTACCGCACCGAACCGGCGGTAGGTGTCCTCGGCGAGGCTTTCGACGGCGCGGGCGTCCCGGACGTCACACACGATGTGGTGCGCGGCGCCATCCGCCGCGGATATCTCGTCGCGCAGCCGCTCTATCGCTTCGGCGTCGATGTCGGCCAGCACGACCGTCATTCCGAGGTCACTCGCGTATCGGGCTATGCCCGCACCGATCCCGGCCCCTGCCCCAGTGATGACAGCGACACCGCCGGAGAATGTGTCCCGCGCGCTCACGACCCCGTAGCAGTGTCGACGGTGAGCTCAGACAGCTGAACCGAATTCCGGGTGTCCAGAACGACTTCCATGTCGGTGAAGACCAGGCCTGACGCGCCGCGCCGAACACCCACATCGACTACTCCGCTTGACACAGCGAATGGCACGAAGCCGGCAATCTGGTTCACCAGAATGTAGAACCGCGCCGTGGTGGTCACGCCGTCGCTGCCGGTGCGGTGCACATTCGTAGCGTGATGGCGCAACGGATAGGGGCTCTGCTTGCGATGGGAGATCAGCCACGTCATCACCGCGTCACGTCCGTCCAGGTCGGGAGACATGAGCTCCTCGAATGGACTGGCGCCGCTGTCACTTCGCGTCAGGTAGTGCACGTCCTCGGCGTAGGTCGCCGCCAAGTCGTCGTAGTGGGCCTCGTCGTAGTGGTACCAGAAGCCGGCGATGAATTCCTGGAGCTCCGATAATGTGATGTCGTTCGGCATGCCGTGAGTCAACTCTGGTGTCAGGTGGGTTGCTGCGCAGTTGTCCGATCAGTGGAACACTGCCTGCCGTCATCGGTGTGCCGCCTCCCACTGAGTAGACAACTCGACGCCGGATGCGGCCACCGAACTCGATACTCGACGGCATGACCTCAGCCACGGGATCACTGTCGACACCGAGCCCGACTGACGTTGACGAACTTCGAGACAACCTGCGGCAGGCCGACCCCGGGGTCCTGACCGCGGTGCTGGCTCAGCTGACCGGCGATCCCGGGGTGATCGACACCTTTGCGCCCAACATTTCACACGTCCCCGATACGCCGGAGCGTGCCGGTGTGACTGATCCCGACACCGCTGCCGCATTGATCGACGACATCGTCGATGCGCTGGGCCGGCCCCGGAACGGTGACGCGGTGCCCGCCTGCGACCGAGACTTCTTCGCACGGCTGTTGCCGATCGCGCTGGGTTCACCCGTCGATGACGAGCAGGTGGACCTGTTACTCGAGCAGGGCGGATTCCAGCGCTCACAGCCGACCCTGCCACGGTGCGTCCCGATCCCTGACAGCGTCGAGATCGCCGTTGTCGGAGCAGGTATCGCGGGAATCAGCGTCGCGGTGGCGGCCGCTGCAGAAGGTGTGCGGTTTACGCTCTTCGACCGCAACGCGGAGGTGGGTGGGACCTGGTACACGACGGTGTATCCCGGTATCGGTGTCGACACTCCGTCGGCGTATTACTCGCTGTCGTGTGAGCTGAACCCGGACTGGACCAGTTACTACCCACAGGGAGCGGAGTATCAGCGCTACCTGATCAAGCTGGCGGACAAGCACCGGCTGCGCGACCACACCCGATTCCACACCGAGGTAGAAGCGTTGTGGTGGGACGAGGGCCGCAACCAATGGCAGCTCCATACGGTCGATGCCGACGGCCGGCGTGATATCCACTACGCCACGGTGGTGGTGACCGCGGCGGGTTATCTGAACCGGCCGCGCTGGCCCGACCTCAAGGGTCGGGAAACGTTCGCGGGCAAGAGCATTCACTCGGCCCGGTGGGATTCTGCGGTGGATCTCACCGGCAAGAAGGTGGCGGTCATCGGCGCCGGCTGCACCGCGGTCCAGATCGTCGACGCCTGCGCCGACCAGGTCGATCACCTGACCGTGTTCCAGCGCCAACCACATTGGGTCGCGCCGAGAAAGCGACTCACCGACGACGTGCCGGCACACAAGCGATACCTGGGCAGGCATCTGCCGTACTACGCCAAGTGGAACCGGTTGAAATCCTATTGGGGCACAGCGGATAACAACTACCCGGTCATCTTGCAGGACCCGGACTGGGCCAAAGACCACCTGTCGATCTCGGCGGCCAACGACGTCCTGCTGCAGATGTGTCTGGATTACATCGACCGCACATTCGGGAAGGGCACCGAACTCGCGATGAAGGTGACCCCGGACTTCGCGCCTTATGGCAAGCGGATCATCCGCGATCCGGGCGGCTACTACGCGGCTTTGACGCGCGACCACGTCGACGTCGAGGCCAGCGAACCAGCCGAGGTGAACGCGAAAGGCATTGTCACCCAGTCCGGTCGGCAGGTCGACCTCGATGTCATCGTCTACGCGACCGGCTACCACCTGGACTTCCTCTCCACGATCGACATCCGCGGCCGCAACGGCAGAAAGCTGGTCGACGAATGGGGCGACAGCCCGCGGTCCTACCGAGGTGGGACGGTTCCCGGCTTCCCCAATCTGTTCACCATGTCCGCGCCGAACTACAGTCCCGGCCACGGCGCGGGCGCGAACTTCTCGATGGAGGTGCTTGCTCATTACATCCTCGAGTGCCTCCAATTGATGGCGATGCGCGGCGCCGCCACGATGGAGGTCACTCGGCGGGCGTACGAGAAATACGTCGCGGAGATCGACGAGGCGATGAGCGGCACGGTGTGGTGCCATACGCCGAGTGCTCACACCTACTACCGGTCCGGATCGGGCCGGGTCGTCGTTGCGACCCCGTATCGACTGGTCGACTTGTGGCAGCAGCATCGTGCGCCGATCGAAGAGGACTTCACCCTGCGATGAGTCAATTACTCGCCGGAAGAACAGCTTTGGTGACCGGTAGCAGCCGTGGCATCGGGCGCGCGATCGCCCAACGTCTAGCGGCAGCGGGTGCAACCGTCGCGGTCACAGCGCGGGCACACCGACCTTCACCGTCCATGCGGGCCGGTGAAGCTTCCGAAATACCGGGCACCATCGACGAAACGATCGCGTTGATCGAGAACGCCGGCGGCTCGGCATTCGGACTCGTCGCCGACCTGGAGGATGGCGGAGCGCGCAACGGGCTGATCGATGCCGCGGTGGCCGCCACCGGTCGTCTCGACATCCTGGTCAACAACGCCGGCTTCGCCGATTACTCGAGCATCGAAGACATGTCGATGGAGACCTTCGACCGGACCGTAGAGCACTATCTGCGTACCCCCTTCGCCCTCACCAAGGCCGCCCTGCCATACATGCGCGAACAGCGTGCCGGTTGGATCGTCAACATCGGATCCGTCACCGGCGTAACCCCAATTCGGCCGTACCGCACGTACAACAAGACTGCGGGCGATGTGGTCTACGCGTCGTGCAAAGCGGCGCTGCACCGCTTCACTCAGGGAGTCGCCGCCGAGTTGGTCGACGACAACATCGCGGTGAACTGTGTCGGCCCGTCGACGGCCGTCCGCACTCCCGGTGCGACGCAACTGATCCCCGACGATTTTCCCACCGAGCCGGTGGAGTACCTCGCCGAGACGGTGCTCGCGATGTGTCATCTACCGGCTGCGCAGCGCACCGGTTTGGTCGCGTTCAGCCTGCACTATCCGTGGTCGCAGCAATTGCCGGTGCACAGCCTCGACGGCGCGCTGGTGCTCGAACCGTTGCAACCGCCGGCCGGTGTAAACCCGAATGTGTTGGCCGCCGGCATGTGAAGTAACGCGGTCATGGCCGGGTCGACCCCGACTCGATCTGACAGAAGCTGTGACACAGACGATCTCGGACGATCACATCGGGGCACTCTGGATCGAACCAGCGGTCCACCACCGACCAGTGGATCGGATGCATCAGATATGGGCCGGTGAGCCCGTCGACGTCGCTGAATTCCTGTTCGAAGACATGCGTCCACTGCGAATCCCCGATCGCCTCGTCGACACGGCTGAGCTGCCATGCCCTGATCGCCGGGATATATCGGGTCATCGAGCGCAACTCGTCTTCGAAGCGCGTCACGGTGTCCACCGCGGTTTCCGGCGGAACTCGCAGCAACAGGGTGCGGTACACGATGCCGTCGCCGCGACGCGTGACGCTTCCCGGATAGCTGGCCCCGTTGATTCTGGTGATTGACGGCTCAGATAGCGCATCGGTGAAAGATCCTGCACTGGTCAGCCATTCATCTCTGGAGTCGAATCTCAGGTGAATCAGGATGTCGCCACCGTTGCGTGAGCCCGGCAGCGTCGGCTCGACGAGATGGAAGCGCGCACCGATTACCCCGGCCCTCGTTCGGACCAACGCCAACATCCGGTCACGCTCGTGGGCGGCGACGTCCAGAAGTCGGGTGACGCTATACATCGCAGAGGCTGTCGACGTCGCCGGCCGCGGCAGCGAATGAGCGGGTCCGCTCGACCACGAGTTCGTCTATCCGCGACCACCATTCGCCCAGAGTCCGGTCTGATCTGCCCTTCCACGTCATCTCCCACCATGCCTGCGGACTGGGCAGAGTCCAGGTGATCGTGACGGTGTTCGACAGTTCCTCGGACCAGATCGGCGGACTGACGAGGATGTCGCGCAACGTCATGCCGCGGTCACGGGCGCCCGGCGCGTACTCGGCGAGATAGGTGTCGACGATCGTTCTGGCACAGCCGGGCTTGGTCACCATCCTGTCGATGACGAAGATCGGTCTGTCGGTCACGATTCACCCAGCAGCCGGGACAATTCCGCGCAGGCCTGCTGTCGGGCTTGCTGCGCGATGCCGAGCGTGGGCATCGTCATGAATCCGTGAATGCCGCCGTCGAAGAAGCATCGTGCGGTGGTCACCCCCGCGGCGTCGAGAGCCTCGGCGAAAGCGATGCCTTCGTCACGCAACGGGTCGTGGCCGGCGATGACGACGACTGCGGGAGGTAGACCCGTCAAATGCGCACGGAGCGGCGACGCGTACGGGTGCTCCCGGTCGGCGGCAGCAGGTACGTACTGATCCCAATACCAGCGCATCGCCGGTTCGGGGTTGTAGAAACCCTCGCCGAACAACCGATACGACTCGGTGTCGAAGTCGGCAGCGATCACCGGGTAAAGCAGCATCTGCGCCGTGACCGGACGAGTTTCGCGGTCGCGCGCCATCAACGCGGTGACGGCGGCCAGATTCCCTCCCGCGCTGTCACCGCCCACCGCAATGCGCCGCGCGTCACCCCCGAGGTTCTCCGCCTGATCCGCCGCCCACTGCGTCGCGGCGTACACATCCTCGGCAGCCGCCGGCCACTGATGTTCCGGAGCCAGCCGGTAGTCCACTGAAACCACCACTGCCGGAACACGATTGGCGATATCGCGGCAGAGGCCGTCGTGGCTGTCCAGGTCGCAGAAAACGAAGCCGCCGCCGTGGGCGTACACGAGGATCGGCAGGTGGCCGCCGTGTGCTGGCCGGTAGACCCGCACTGGGATACCGCCGGCCGGCCCCGGAACGGTCGTGTTGCGGACATCGGCCACCGGCTCGGGTTCACGGGCCGGCACGAACCGCGACTTGATGGTCGCCCGTGCCTGGGCGCCGGTCATGGTGTGAATCGGCGGGAACCCGGCGTCCAGCGCCTCGATCAGCGGGGCGAGTTGCGGGTCGAGGCTCACGCGTATTGCAAGGCCGGTGGTGCTGCTGCGGGACGATGGGGAAGCAGTGGTCGCGCCGGCTGCAGCGTTGGCGCGACCCGCCGTGGGCCGTCCTCGACATTCCGCCAGATGTTCATCGCCATCATCCGGACCGGCGCGACGAGCCGTTGGTCGAACATCATGCGGTTCATCGGTCCGCACACCGATACCGCTGCGGCCGCCGCCTCACCAGGATGGCCGATAGGAGCTGCAACGCAACCGAATCCGAGAAGGGACTCCTCGCGCTCGAATGCGACACCGTGCGCTCGTACCTTGGTCAGTTCGGCGTCCAGCTGCGAACTGCCGGATATCGAATATCTCGTCATCCGGGCGCGCAGATCCACCCCGGAATCGTCGCAGAACGCCAGCATCGCCTTGCCGACGGCAGTGCAGTGCGCAGGCTGACGGCCACCGACCCGGGTGGGGATCGCGGATGCCAGCCGATCGCCCACCTTCTCGAGATAGACGACGTCCGGCCCATCCAAGATCGCGAGATGGACGACAAGCCCAGTGGCACGGTGTAACTCACCCAACAGCGGCCGGGCCGCCCGCGCCAGACGATCCTGGTGCACAGCGAGCGAGCCCAACTCCACCAACCGCATCCCAAGTTCATAGTCCCGTCCGCTGCGACGCAACCAGCGTAGTTGGACCAGACGCTCGAGCATGCGATGCGCCGACGAACGTGGCAGCCCGGTGCGGCGTACGAGTTGGGCCAAGGTGAGGCGTCCGGGGCCGTCGAAGGCATCGAGGACCAGCGAGATCCGGTCGATGACGGCGCTCGGAGTGGCTGTCTCGGTGGCTGCACCACCGCTGACGATCTCGGGCATGGAGTCTCCGACCCTCGTATGACTACAAAGCATATGACTATTAGTCATATAAGTTGTAGCACGGCAGTGTGGCCGCTGTCACTAAAGACGGGCGGTGTTGACAGCAACGGCGACGTCGTCCCAGGTCAGCCTTTGGCTGCGGACCGCCCTGCGCGACGGCCATAGAAGCTGCCGTCTCCCAGCGATACGCCACTGGCGTAACCCCAGGCGGCGAGCCCGGCGGTCGAACGCCCCGCGGCGAACAACCCGGGAATGGGATCTCCGCTGACGTGCAGTACCTCGGCATCCAACGTGGTTGCCAGCCCGCCCAGGGTGAAACCGCCGGTGTTTTCCCGCAAATCGATGGCGCCGACCGGTGAGCCGATCGGTTTGATCCACTGAGACTTCTTGTGCAGCAACGGGTCTTCGCCCCGCTCGGCACCCTCGTTATAGGCGGCCACGGTCGCTTGCAGCGAACCCGGCGCCAAACCGATCTCGCGTTCCAGGTCGGCGATCGTGTCAGCGACCCACGTCGCTTCGCGCAGCATCAGTTTCGGCGACCACGAGGCCAGGGCTTGGTCTTGGGCGTCGCTGTCGATGATCAGGTAGGCGGTGTTGTCCTGGTGATACAGCGTGAGTTGCCCGATTCGGCCGGGGTAGGTGTCTTCCGCGACGTAGCGCTGGCCGCGGCCGTTGACCAGGATGCCGCGCACCAGTTGTTGGGGGTCGACGAAGATCGCGACCTCGGTGGCGTCCATGTGGGCCAGATCGGCTCCAAGTGCCTGCGCCATCCGGATCGCCTGCCCGTCGTGCTGCTCGATGGATGCCGCCGGACGTCCGGCGATGCGCGGGGCGAACCGCGCGACCATCGCGTCGTTGTAGGCGAAGCTGCCCGTCGCCAGTACCACGCCGGTGCGGGCCCGCACGGTCATCTCGACTCCGTACCGGCGTGCTCGCAGTCCGACGACCCGGCCGTCGGCTTCGACAATCAACGCTTGCACCCGAACGTCGTAGAGTGCGCGGGTTCCGGCTGCCGTCGCCGTCTCGACGAGCGGCTTCATCAACATGAACCCCGCACTGGCCTCGCCCTGCTTTTTGTTCTGCATCTGTGGCACGTGCCCGCGTGGGGCCGGAGTCGCAATTGTGTTGAACGGATAGGAGTTTTCGCCGCCGCTGTACATCAGCCCCTGGTCGCCCATCGGCTCCCAACCCGGCTCGGCGAAGAACTCGGGCTTGAACGGCACGCCGCATCCGACCAGCCAATCGAAGTGCGCGACGCTGCCGGTGCAGTAGTCGGCAATTCGTTGCTCGTCGGCGCCAGGTCCCATTGCGACGTTCAGGAATGCCGCCATGTTGTCGACGGAATCAGTGAAGCCGCAGGCGGTTTGCAGCGCAGTGCCGCCACCCAGATAGATGAAGCCGCCCGCCATCGATGCCGCCCCACCCCATGACCCGGTGCGCTCCAGCACCAGAACGTCGGCACCGGATCGCGCCGCCTCGACGGCCGCCGCTGCCCCGGCCACGCCGAACCCCGCGATGACGACGTCGGCCTCGTGGTCCCAGGAACTGATCGACGAGACCGGGATCGGCGTGACGTCGGTGTCGACATTCATGGCCGCATGGCTGCCGGCATCTCGCCGACCCACTGATGGCCCCAGTAGCTATCGACGGTGATTTCCTCTGCGGTGTAGAAGGTTTCGTCGACACGCAGGCCATCGGTACCGAATTCGATGTCCCAGTCGCCTGGTGCACGGACGTAGAACGACACCATCTTGTCGTTGGTGTGGCGTCCGAGTGTGGACGACAACTGGAACCCCTCGGCATTGACGCGATCCAATGCCTGACCCACCGCGTCCAGAGCATCCACCTCGACCATGATGTGGACCAGGCGGGGGTCGCGTTGATGGGCGGCGGGCACAATGGCGAGGCTGTGATGACGTTCGTTGATCCCGAGGAAGCGCACCCGCACCGGGCCGTATTCCTTGGGCAGCGGAACGCGAAATGCGCCACGTGACCGGAAACCCAGCACGTCGGTGTAGAACTCGAAGACGCCGTCGGGATCGGTCGCGGGTAGGACGACATGACCCAGGCCCTGAGCGCCGGTCACAAATGATGCGCCGAACGGCGTGACGATCGGGCTGTGATCGAGCACGGCACCGTGAAACACCTCCAGCGCCGTGCCGGCCGGGTCTTCGAAGGCGATCACCTCTTCGACGCGACGGGACTCGGCCTCGTCGGCCGACAGTTTCTTGAAGGGCACCCCGGCGCCGTCCAAGGCTGCGACGACCCGGTGCAGTGCGGGTCGATCGCGCACCTCCCAACCAACGGTGAGTACCCGGTCGGTGTCGCCCGGCACCACGATCATCCGCGCGGCCCGTTCATCCATTCGCAGATACAGCGCCGACGAATCAGGTCCTTTGCCTTCGGCGAAACCGAGCACGCCGAAGGCGAACTGACGCCACCGATCGATGTCGTTGGTGGAGATGGTGACGTAGCCGAGGCTCTTCAGATCGCTCACGATCAGTTTTCCTAGATCAGCGCCCGCAGCGGGCCCTCGGGTGGTTCGACACCGAGCGAACTGAGCGCTGCCGCGTGATAGGTGGTGCCCGGCACGTGAATTGCGTGCATCTGGCCGACATGCACGTCCCGCCAGTAACGCTGCAGCGGCTTGTCCATCCGCGCGGCGTTGCCACCGGACCGCGCAAAGATCTCGTCGACGGCGGACACCGCGCGCCATACGGCGCGGACCTGGGTGCGCCGGCCGGCGGCGCGATCGGCGAAGGACACCTCTTTGCCCGCGGCCACCATGTCGTAAATCCGGTCGGCGTTGGCGAGTAGTTCCTGGCGGGCCGCGTTGATATCGGCCGCGGCCTCGCCGACCGCGTGCATGACGTAGGGGTCGTCCTTGATGGCGGTGCCGGTGGCACCCACCCGTGCCCGCTGATAGTCCAGATGCGCGGCGAGCGCGCCCTCGGCGATGCCGATGGTCGCCGCGGAAATCCCGAGTGGGAACATCGTCGACCACGGCATCAGGTACAGCGGCTCGGTCATGCCGGCCTCGCGTTGTGCGGTGCCGTCCATCACCTTCGACGCATCCATCGTCCGGTAGGCGGGTACGAACGCATCTTTGACGGCGACATCCTTGGACCCGGTGCCGCGCAGCCCCACCACATTCCAGGAGTCGTCGATGATCTCGTAGTCCTTGCGCGGCAGGATCATGTGCAGCATCTGCGGGGGCATCAGCGGGACGCCCTTCTCGTCGCCGAGCATCGCGCCCAAGATGATCCAGTCGCAGTGATCGGTGCCGGAGCTGAATTGCCAGCGGCCGTTGAAGACATAGCCGCCGTCGACGGGCCGCGCAACACCTTGCGGCGCGTAGGGCGAGGCCATCCAGGTGTCGACGTCGTCCGCCCAGATCTCGGCGGAGACTTTCGGATCGGCGTAGGCCAGCTGATAGGGATGCACACCCACGACACCGACGATCCAACCGGCAGCTGGATCGAGTGCCGCGGTGGCCATCGTCGTCTCGGCGAATTCTCGCGGGTGGACCTCGAAGCCTTGGTATTGCTTGGTTTGCAGCAACCGGATCACACCCGCCGACTTCATCATCTTGACGGTGTCGTCGGTGAGTCGTCCGATCTGCTCGGCATTGGCGCCCTGTTCGCGCATCTGGTCGGCCAAGTCCATCACTCGGTCGAGTACACGTTCGCTCATGTTGTCGTCCTCCGGTACGTAGGCTTACTGATGGTCTACCGCAGTGCGCGCCTTGTTCGCGGCCAATCCCGATGAGCGGGCGCAAACCTCTGCCGTCGAATGCGGTGTCCAATGACCGGGAAACCACGGTGGCCTCAGTAGTGCCTTACCTACAGTGCTCCTTGTGACGGTTGACGAACCTCTGGACGCAGCGGTGGTGGGCGCCGGGTTCGCCGGTCTGTACGCGCTGCACAAACTCCGCTCGCAAGGGTTGTCGGTCCGGTTACTCGAGGCCGCGCCCGATCTCGGCGGCACCTGGTACTACAACCGTTATCCGGGGGCGCGCTGCGATGTGGAGAGCGTGGACTATTCGTATTCGTTCTCCGACGAGCTCCAGCAGGAATGGAATTGGACGGAGAAATACGCCGGCCAGGCAGAGATCCTGCGCTACCTGAACTGGGTTGCCGACAAGCTGGACCTCCGCCGCGACATCACGGTGAACGCCCGGGTGGTGTCGGCGGTATTCGACGAGTCGGCGATGCGGTGGACAGTGACCACCGCCGACGGGGACGTGCTGACGGCACGCTTCTGTGTGATGGCGACCGGCTCGCTGTCGGCTGCGCTGACCCCGGACTTTCCGGGGCTGGCGGAGTTCAGCGGCGAGATCTACCACACGGCGCACTGGCCGCACGAACCTGTCGACTTCACCGGTAAGCGGGTCGCCGTCATCGGAACGGGATCGTCTGGCATTCAATCGATTCCGATCATCGCCGAACAGGCGGCCCAGCTCTACGTCTTTCAGCGGACCGCGAACTACAGTGTCCCGGCCGGCAACCGTCCGCTGTCGGCCGAGGATCTGGACGCGGTCAAGGCGACTTACCCCGAACGACGGCGATTGTCCTGGCGCAGCGGCGGTGGCTCACCGCACGTCACGGCGCCCCGCGCAACGCTCGAATACGACATGCGGGAGCGCCGTGCCGCCTTCGAAAAGCGTTGGCAGCTCGGCGGTGTGCTGTACTCAAAGACCTTCCCCGATCAGTTGACCGACCTGGCGGCCAACGAGGAAGCGCGCCGGTTCTACGAGGAGAAGGTCCGCTCGGTCATCGAGGATCCGGCCCTGGCCGACCTGTTGATCCCGACCGATCATCCGATTGGCACCAAGCGTATTTGCACCGACAGCAACTACTTTCAGACCTTCAACCGGCCCAATGTCAGTCTGGTGAGCGTCCGCGCCACGCCCATCGAACGCATCGATGCGGCCGGTATTCGCACCGCCGATGCACACTACGACGTCGATTCCATTGTCCTGGCCACCGGTTTCGACGCGATGACCGGCGCACTGGCCCAAATTGACATCGTCGGTCGTGGCGGCTCGACACTGCGGGCCGACTGGGAACATGGCCCACGCACCTATCTCGGACTGGGCGTCGACCGATTCCCCAACCTCTTCGTGATCTCCGGGCCCGGTGCGCCGGCCGTGTTGGCCAATATGGTGCTGCACGCCGAGGCGCAGGTGAATTGGATCGCCGGTGCCATCCAGTACCTCAAGGACCACGACTACGTCGCGATGGAACCGACCACAGACGCGGTAGACGGTTGGGCCGCGGAACTTGCGCGCCGGGCCGAGGAATCGTTGTTCACCAAAGCCAATTCGTGGTACATGGGAGCTAACGTTCCGGGTAAGCCGAGAGTGTTCATGTTGTTCATCGGTGGCTTCGCCGCGTACAACGACATCTGCGCCGAGGTCGCGGACTCCGGCTACAAAGGATTCGCCCTGGTCAAGCCTGATGGCAGAAAGTGATTGCGATGCAGAGTAATTCAGGTCAGCTGGCCGGCAAGGTCACGCTGATCAGCGGCGGGGCGGGCGGGCTGGGCGCCGCGTTCGCCCGGCTGATCCTCGAGCGCGGCGGCAGCGTGGTGCTTGCCGACCTGCTCGACGACGAGGGCGCCGCACTGGCCGCCGAACTCGGCCCTCAGGCCCGCTACATCCACCTCGATGTCACCGACGCCGAGCACTGGGAGGCGGCCGTGCGATTCACCCTCGAGGAGTTCGGTTCGCTGACCGGGTTGGTCAACAACGCCGGAGTATCGACCGGGCAACTGCTGGAGTTCGAGCCGCTCGCACACTTCCGCAAGGTGGTGGACATCAACCTGACGGGGGTGTTCAACGGCCTGCAGTCGGTCATCAAGCCGATGCGCGACGGTGGTGGCGGATCGGTCGTCAACATCTCCTCTGCGGCAGGCATGTTCGGCCTGGCCTTCACCGCGGGCTACGGCGCGTCGAAATGGGGTGTACGTGGATTGTCGAAGATCGCCGCTGTCGAATTGGCGCCGGACCGCATCCGGGTGAACTCCGTACACCCCGGCATGGTGTACACCCCGATGACCGTCGACATCGGCATCCAACCCGGCGAGGGTAACTACCCCAACACCCCGATGGGACGGATCGCGGAACCAGGCGACATCACCGGCGCCGTCGGCTTCCTGCTGTCGGATGACGCCGCCTACGTGACCGGCGCCGAGATCGCCGTCGACGGTGGTTGGACCACTGGTCCGACGATGAAATATGTCATGGGACAGTGACCTTGGACAGGAGTGCTCAGATGAATCGACTATCGGGTAACCGGATCCTGGTGACCGGCGCGGCCTCGGGAATCGGTCAGGCGACCGCGCTGCGTCTGCTGGACGAAGGTGCCGCGGTCGTCGGCGCTGACGTTGCCGCCGACGGCCTGGAGAAGACCCGCGCCCGAGCCGCGGAGGCCGGTACCGAAGAGCGGCTGACCACGCTCGAGATGAACATCAGCGACGAGGGTTCGGTGGTCGAGGGTGTGCGCTCGGCGGTCGGCACACTGGGAGGTCTGGACTCGGTGGTGAACGCCGCCGGCATCCTGCGCGCCGTGCACACCGAACAGATGGCGCTGGAGCAGTGGAACCAGATCATCGGGATCAATCTGACCGGAACCTTTCTGGTGGTCCGGGAGGCCATCCCGAGCCTGCTGCAGAACTCGCGCAGCGCGATCGTCAACTTCAGTTCCACGTCTGCGTCGTTTGCCCACCCCTACATGGCGGCCTACGCGGCTAGCAAGGGTGGCGTCCAATCCTTCACGCACGCACTGGCACTGGAGTATGCGAGCAAAGGGCTCCGCGCGGTCTGCGTGTGCCCGGGGAGTATCAAGTCCGGAATCACCGATGCCACCGGCGGATACATCCCCAAGGATGCGGATTGGGGTCTTTTCACCCGGTTGATGCCGATTCTGCCGACCACGGAGGAATCCAGTGGCACCGGCATGGCTGCCCCGTCCGCGGTGGCCGGGGTGATCGCGATGCTGGTGTCCGACGACGGTGCGTTCATCACCGGCACCGAAATCCGCATCGACGGTGGAACCCACGCGTGAGCCTGACGTACGAGGACACCCTTCGCGAGATCAGCACCGGCGCCGGCGTTCTGCGCTATCACGAGGCCGGCCCGAGTGAGGGTCCAACGTTGTTGCTGTTGCACGGCTCGGGCCCGGGTGTCACGGGCTGGCGGAATTTTCGCGGCGTGCTGGACACCTTCGCCCGGTCCTTCCGCTGTCTGATTCTGGAATTCCCCGGCTTCGGTGTCAGCGACGACTTCGGCGGTCACCCGATGATCACCGCGCTGGATGCCGTGGTGCGGTTCGTCGATGCACTTGGATTGAAAACCGTTGACATCGTGGGTAACTCGATGGGTGGTGGCGTTGGGATCAACTATGCGATCGCCTACCCGGAGCGGGTGCGCCGGCTGGTCACCATCGGCGGTATCGGCCGCAACATCCTGACCCCTGGTCCCGCCGAAGGCATTCGGTTACTGCAGGAGTTCACCGACAACCCCAGTCGTGAGGGGCTAATTCGCTGGTTGCATTCGATGGTCCATGACCCGGCGATCGTGACCGAGGAGCTCATCGAGGAGCGGTGGACTCACGCCACCGACCCGGCGACGTTGGCCGGCGCGCGCCGGATGTACGGCAAGAAGGCGTTCGCGCAGATGATGGAGGCTATGGAGTCGTCCAAAGGTCCGCAACCGTGGGCCGTGATGCACCGGGTCCAGGCGCCGACGCTGATTACCTGGGGCCGGGACGACCGAGTCAGTCCGCTGGACATGGCGCTGCTACCGATGCGGACCATCCCCAACGCCGAGTTGCACGTCTTTCCCAACTGCGGTCACTGGGCGATGATCGAGGCCAAAGAGGCTTTCGAAAGCACGGTGTCGGCGTTTCTGCTGCGAGAAAGCGTCAGTTGACGCAGGGGACTCCACCACCACCGATCGGCACGCCTCGATCGGGTGTCGGATCAGTGGTGGTAGTGGTGGTCGCGGACTTCCACCCGTAGTTGCCGTAAATCGATGCCGGCGTGGTGGGTTCGGTCGTGGACTCGTCCTGGCTGGGAAGCGAGAAGCTGTCGTCGACGACCACTTGGACGTGCCCGAATTGCAGTGTGCGATTTGGCTTGTCGGGTGCATCGATGCCGAGCATAGTGGCCAGTTCGTGTGCGTCTGTGTCCGCGCCCGGCGCGTATTCGATTGTGGTCGTAGTGGGTTCACCACGCACCCGGTCGCGTACCGAGCCGGTGTTGTAGCCGTCGTGCTTGAGCGTGCGCGCCAGCTTGCTGGCCAGGCCACCGACGCTGCTGGCGTTCACCACGTCGACGACGGTCGATGGATCAGGCATGCCGCCGACGGTCGTCGACGCCGTCGATGATGTCCCGAAGGCCGATGCCACTTCCGCTTTGATCGCGGCGGGATCGACGATGTTGACGTCCTGGCCGTTGATGTTGTCGTAACGCACCACCGGCAGCGTCCGGTACTCGACTGATCCACCGGCGAGCGCGCCCATTTTGCGGAACATGTCCTCGTCCCAACCGGCCGACAGCACAACGTCTTTGCGTGCCACCGCCATCAAGCCTTTCAGCTTGCCGAGGTTGGTGAAGGTGCCGGTGTCCTGGAGTTGGTGCATGACCGAGGAGAGGAAGGCCTGCTGGCGGTGTGTCCGATCGAGGTCGCCGTTCTCCAGGCCGTGGCGCTGCCGGACGAACGCCAGCGCCTGTGCGGCATCCAGAGTCTGCGGACCGGCCGGGAAGTCGGCGCCGGAGTACTCGTCGTACACAGCGTGTTTCAGGCAGACGTCCACTCCGCCGAGGCTGCTGGCCAGGTCGTAGAAGCCGGCCAGGTTGACTTCGGCGAAGTAGTCGATCGGTGCGCCGGTCAACTGCCGCACTGCCTTCAGCGTCGCCGTGCGGGCGGCCTCGCGGCCCTTGGTCTCCAGCTGCTTCTGGTCGCCGATGCCCTTGTTGATCATTTTCTGTTCGACGTACTGCTTGGTGAGCCCGTACGCCTCTTTGATCTTGATGTGGTTGTAGCCGGGGACTCCGCTGAAGGACACCCAGTCGTCGCGGGGGATGGAGAACGCGGACACTTTGTTGTCGGGTCCGATGTGCGCCAGGATCAGCGTGTTGGTGTTGTAGCCGCCGTCGTCGGAATCACCGGCGTGCAGATGCTTGAGCAGACTCCAGGGCAGGTCGTCACCGTTCTGGTCTTTGCGGGAGTCGAGTCCGATCAAAAGGATGTTCATTCCGTCGCCGCTGGACTTCGGATCCTCGGGGCTCAGCGCCTGCGACACGGTGATGCCGCTGAGCACCCCGTGCGCCATCCAGTAGCCGGACCCGGTTGCCAGCAGGGCCGCGGCAGCGACCACCGCGCCGACCGCATGGACCAGCGTGCGGCGCCGGGATCTCGGCGTCGCAAGCTGGCGATGCTTGGGGTTGGACTGCTGCAGTGCTCCCACCAGAATCTCGACTGTCTCAGGGGCCGCGCCGGACCGGGATGAGTGTGCTCAGGCGCTGATTGGTACTTAGCGTCTAGTATGCGGCAGCTTGCTGAGGATCATCCTGTGAGCCAGGTAACCGCAGACGACTCACAGCAGCGTCAAAAAGCCGCTGATCAGCGGCGATAGCTGGAAATAGCATTGCTGGGCAACCGTACCAATTGTGGCCAAATCGTGCCGTCAGAGCTCGAGAATGACCCCATCGGCGGCCGGCAGGGTGGCGTCGAAGTGGGCCTGAGCCGCTTCGGCGGTGCGTTCGGCCACCCCGGGCAGGGGATGGTTATGGGTGATCAGCAGGCGTTCCACACCGGCCTGAGCAGCGATCGTCCCCGCCTCCTCGCCAGAGGTGTGACCCCGCTCAGCCGCAGTGGGCTCCCACGCCTCGTGCAGCAGTGTTGCCACACCCGTCACATGCCGAACGGTCGCTGGGTCGAACTCGGTGTCGGTGCAGTAGGCGAAGCGGTCACCGACCCGCAACCCGGCCGATGGCAGTGGATGGCGGGTCTGCTCCCACGTCTGGATTTCATGTCCGGCGAAACTCAGCGTGTCCCAACCCAACTCAGCCCAGCGGGCTGAGGCGAGCGGGGACGTGGTCTGGAACGGAGAGGCCAGAAGCTGCCCCTCCACGATCGAGCGGGTGGGCCGGCCGTAGGCCATCGAACCCGGGCCGGCAATGGTGAGGTCGCGGCCGCCCAGCGACCGTGCGCTGACGAAACCCAGCCCGGTCACGTGGTCGAGATGAAAGTGGCTCAGCACCACCGTCACCGACTCGATGCCGTTGAGCAGAGACGGGTTGATGTGCAAGGCGCCGAAACCGGTTCCGGCGTCGAGGATCAAAGCCTCGGTTCCAGAGGTGATCAGGTAGCAGCTGGTCTGGCGGGAGCTGGTGGGAATCCAGCCACCGCTGCAGAGCACCGTCATCCGCATGACGAGAAATCTACGTCGCCAGCGATTGCCTCAGAGCGGCGACGGTCCCCAAGTCGGCCAGCGCGGCCACTCCGCGCCGAACTCCTTCCAGGGCAATGCCTTCGTCCTGCATGCCACCCATTCCGGCGGTGATCACCGGCGCCACGTAGGCGTACAGCGCGCCCTGTCGGTAGCGCAGCCAGAGTTCGTCCGCGTCGAGCTCCGGGCCGTCGGCGGCGGCCAGCGCGGACCGGTAGACGGCGAGCAACTCGCGTTCGCAGGATTGCCGCTCGGCGGTGGTCATGCCCGTGACCAGCGTGTAGGACAGCTCGCGGCCGGGGTGTCCGCGCCGCATCGCCTGCCAGTCGAGCAGTCCGGCTGCACCGTTGCGGAAGTAGACGTTGCCCGGGTGTGCGTCGCCGTGCATTACGGTATTCGGTTGCCCGTCAATCAGTTTCGCAACACTTCGGTAGTTGTCGATGATGAACCGACCGCCTTCGACCGCAATGTCGGTTCGCGCCGACAGCCGACGTGCCGAAGTGTTCAGCAGCGGCGCCGTCAGCAACGAGGTGTGATCGCCGGACGCGGAATACAACCATCGACTTGCGTTGGCAGGCAGGCGTTCCCAGAACTTCGCGTGCAACGCGGCCAGCAATTCGACGATCCCGGCCGCCTGGTCCTTGTCGAGGGGATGCAGCGTGTCGGGAAAGACGCAAGGGTCGACCGCGAGGTCTTCCAGCACCAGGACGAAGCGACCGGTCAGCGGGTCGAAGGCCGATCCGTACGACGCGGGCAGGCCGGTGAGTTGGGGCGCGAGTTCGCGATAGAACATCACCTCGGTCGCGGGCCAGCCGGCCGAGTTCGCCCATCAGCCGGGTGGCAACGGTCTCGGCGGGCATCTTGACGAACACCGAGTCCGGAACGCCGTCGCCGGTCAGTGCCAGCCTGGCGCGCGACGACGTGCCGGCGTCGCCGTCGATGACGGACACCGAGTCGACCCGTCGCCCCATGATCGCGGAGAGTGCCCGGGCGTCGAGTTCGTCGATCGATCGCGGCAGCGGGCGCAGCCCGCCGACGACGGCGTCTGTCGTGACGCGCTGCACGCCGCGGGCCAGATGTGTTGCCAGACCCAGGACCGACGCGACGTTGCTCACCGCTGCATCGTTACAAAAAGCGGGACTTCTGTAAAGTTATCGCGGAGTGCCCGGATTCAGATGATCGGTGCCCGGACCCGGTGTCGGGCTGGACCCGGCAGGCGCGGGACTCACCGGCTTGGTCGGACTGGTCGGGCTGGTCGGACTTGTGGGGCTGGTCGGACTTGTAGGGCTGGTCGGACTGGTCGGACTTGTGGGGCTGGTCGGGCCGGCGGCTCCCGGCGCCGGTTCGGCGCCCGGTGGGGTGGCTCCCAGTCCAGGGCCTACGCCACACCAGTCCTGTACATCCTGTGTGTACTGCTCGAGCGGCGGCGGGCAACGGTAACCGAACGGGAAGTTGGCGCCGGCGTTGAGCAGATCGCAGGGAATCAGGACCTGCTTGCCCTTCTTCGTGTTCGACACGCACTTCACCGGTTGGCCCGGCGGCACCGATGGATCGGCGAGAGCCGGGACCGGAAGTGTCGCCGCTGCCAACACAGTGCCGAGCGCCAAGGCGAGACGGCGGTAGATCATGAGTACTCCTCTTGCGCCTTCGACTCGCGCCTCGGGCGGTTTCAACGAGGGCCCACTGCGGTGGCGTCACCCCATCGTAGAATTGCCGTGGCTCGTCGAGCCAAGCGCCGCCGCGTTAGCTCAGTTGGTAGAGCATCGCTCTTGTAAAGCGAGGGTCGAGAGTTCGAGTCTCTCACGCGGCTCCACTGTGTCCGTACCGACGAATGCGTCATCACACGTCCACTCGCTGTCCCGGTGCGGAGTTGCTTTCGCAGGCGGGCCGCCCGAACAGGGCGAGAAATCGCGGCAGCGGCCGCTACTACCGGCGGCAGCGATACGCGCAAGGCCAGTCGTACTGACGCTCCCGCCGCCCGGCGGGCCTAACGGCTCACTCGTCTTGGGCTGAGGGGTCGTGGTCGATTACCCGCTGCGACCGCACCGTTCGCGACGTGCCCGGCCGCCGCGGGCGCCGGCCGGGTAACGGAATCCGGTCGGCGATGTTGCTCAGCGGATTGACCACCAAGGTCAGCGACATCACCGCATCCTGCAGTGTCGCGATAGCCGGTTCGAGGGCTTCCATCCCGGGCGCGAGACGAGCCAGCGTGTCGGCAACGTCGGCCAGCTGCTCGAGCGGTCCGTTGCGCGCGGTCAGCTTGTCGATCAGACCGCCTTCGGACAGCAAGCGATCCGCCAGCCCGTCTTCGGCGAGCACGCGGTCGATCAGCCCGTCGTTGGCGGTCAGCTGATCGACCAAACCGCCGGGCTTCAGCGCCCGCTCGAGCCCGCCACCTTCGGCGGTCAGCCGGTCGAGCAGTCCGCCGTCCGCTGTCAGCATGTCGACCACCCCGCCGGGACGAAGTAGTCGATCGATCGGGCCGTCGTTGGCGATCGCCCGTCCGAGTGGTGCATCGTCGTCCAACAGGCGGGCCAGTCGGTTGGCCCGCGCCATCGCATCGTCGATACCGAGCAGGTGCGCGAACTGGTTGCCCCCGCCGGTCGGGCCGGTGTCGCCCAGGCTGCGGTGGGCCATTCCGAGCGCGGTGGTCGCAATGCCCACCCCGGCATCGGCGGCGGCGAGTCCGACCCGCACGGGCGCGGTGGCGAGGCTGATCAGACTCTTGCCGACGTTCATCCCCAGAGTGTATTCAGCCGGGGTCGAATCCCGTGGTCGTTGGCCGTGATCAGGCTTACAACGAACTCACAGCTTGGGCACAGCCGGTTTGCAGACATTCTTCAGCTACATGAGAGGAAATTGACTTCATGTCAGCAGCGATGCAAGAAGCAGCACCGGAGGCACGTGTCCTCGTCGTCGACGACGAGGACAATATCGTCGAGCTACTGTCGGTCAGCCTCAAATTCCAGGGCTTCGAAGTCCACACCGCCACCGACGGAGCGTCGGCTCTGGATCTGGCGCGTGACGTCAAACCTGACGCGGTGATCCTCGACGTGATGATGCCCGGCATGGACGGCTTCGGCGTGCTGCGCCGTCTGCGCGCCGACGGTATCGACGCGCCGGCGTTGTTCCTCACCGCCCGAGACTCCTTGCAGGACAAAATCGCCGGTCTGACCCTGGGCGGCGACGACTACGTCACAAAGCCGTTCAGCCTGGAAGAGGTGGTCGCACGACTGCGGGTTATTTTGCGGCGCACCGGAAAAGGCGTGAACGACAACCACAACGCGCGACTCACCTTCGCCGACATCGAGATCGACGAGGACACCCACGAAGTGTGGAAAGCCGGTGAAGCGGTCTCGTTGTCGCCGACAGAGTTCACCCTGCTGCGTTATTTCGTGATCAACGCCGGCACCGTTCTGAGCAAGCCGAAGATCCTGGATCACGTGTGGCGCTACGACTTCGGCGGCGACGTCAACGTGGTCGAGTCCTACGTGTCTTACCTGCGCCGCAAGATCGACACCGGCGAGAAGAGGCTGCTGCACACCCTGCGCGGCGTCGGCTACGTCCTGCGGGAGCCTCGCTAATCGCATGGCACGCCATTTCCGGATCGAGTTGCCGCTGCGCGTTGCGCTGGTGGCCGCCACCTTGTTGTTGGTCGCCTGCGGCCTGACCGCGTCCGGCATCGCGGTGACCTCGATCCTGCGCCAGCACCTGATCCAACGGGCCGACCAGACGCTGGAGGAGGCGTCGCGCGGCTGGGCGCAGGCGCCGAAGGGCGCGCTGAAGGTGCCGCACGACGCCAACCTCGACCGCCCGCCGTCGAACTTCTACGTCCGCAGCCTCACCGCGGATGGGCGCGGCCGAACGATCATCAACGACCGCCACGCCGAACCTGTGCTGCCGGCCAGCAACGACGTCGGACCCGAGCCGACGACGGTCGGATCCGTGGACAACTCCGGCGTGCAATGGCGGGTGGTGTCGATGCGCGGCCCCAACCGACTGGTCACCGTCGCCTATGACCTCTCCGAGATCCAGCACATCGTCCGGTCGTTGGCCTGGTTGCAGCTCGGCATCGGGGTGGCGGTGCTGCTGGTACTCGGTCTGGCCGGATCGTGGGTGGTCACCCGAAGCTTGCGACCACTGATGGAAGTCGAGCAGACGGCAGCGGCCATCGCCGCGGGTCAGCTGGATCGTCGTGTGCCCGAGCGTGATTCACGTACTGAAGTCGGACGGCTCTCGGCGGCGCTGAACGGCATGCTCGCCCAGATCCAACGGGCGGTGGCCGCGTCGGAGGCGTCGGCGGAGAAGGCGGTCAACTCCGAAGACCGCATGCGCCGGTTCATCACCGACGCCAGCCACGAATTGCGGACCCCGTTGACCACGATGCGTGGGTTCGCCGAGTTGTACCGGCAGGGTGCCGCGCGCGACATGGAGATGGTGATGTCGCGGATCGAGAGCGAGTCGCGCCGGATGGGTCTGCTCATCGACGACCTGCTGTTGCTGGCCCGACTCGACGCCCAACGGCCCATCGAGCGCAAACGGGTGGACCTGCTGGCGCTGGCCACCGATGCCGTGCATGACGCGAAGGCCGTCTCGCCCGGCCGGGTGATCGCCATCGACGTGATGGACGGGCCCGGTACCCCGCAGGTGCTCGGCGACGAAGCCCGGCTGCGCCAGGTGGTCGGCAACCTGATGACCAACGCCCTGCAGCACACGCCGGACACCGCCGAGATCACCGTGCGGGTAGGCACCACCCCCGAGGACGCCATCCTCGAGGTCGTCGACAAAGGACCCGGGATGAGCAAGGAGGACGCGCTGCGGGTCTTCGAGCGGTTCTATCGCACCGACTCCTCGCGCACCCGAAGCAGCGGCGGCACCGGGCTGGGGCTGTCGATCGTGGACTCGCTGGTGCACGCCCACGGCGGGACGGTGAACGTCACCACGGCGCCCGGACAGGGCTGCCGATTCTTCGTCAGTTTGCCGCGGGTAGCGGAAGTACCCGCCGTGGCCGCCGCGGCCAGGACGTAGATGACGACGCCCGGCGGAGAAGACTCGGTACCCGCGATCGCGGCGCTGTTCGAGGCCGAACGCACTGAGGTGCAAAGCATTCTGGGCCATGCCTTGTCGCTGATCAGCATTCTGGTGGCCTATTCGACCGTGGTCGGCGCCGCCTGGGTGACCAGGCCGGACACCGTCCCGCATGCTTTGGTTCCGGTGGTCCCGAAACCGGTGTGGCTGGTGATCGCTTGGCAGTCGCAGCTCAACAGTCGGCTCTTCGCTCACAATCAAGCGGTCGTGGTGCTCGAACAGCGGCTGCTCGATCACGTACCGAGCATCACCTACCCGACCAGGCTGTGGCTCGGCCATACCAGCGGACGGCTGGTGACTGAGGTCCCAATACTGTTGCGCGGAAAGCGATATGCGATGGCCGCGGCGTCCGTCATCACCTATGGAGGGCTGCTCTGCATCGTGCTGGCTTTGACGGTGGCGAGCGTGGTGGTGCCGATCTTCGTCAACCACGACTGGCAGCAACTCGCCGCGGCCATGGCCGTCGTCTACGCGGTCGTCCTACTCCTGCTGGCGGCCTCGTACAAAGCGACGTTCGGGATCTCCATCGACACGATGGACGAGGGGGCGAGTTCCGCCCACCGGTCGTTTCCTGATCTGTTCAAGACCCGGCATGGTCACCGGGGCACCAACTGATCAGCCCGTCGTCAACTCGACCAGCGCTTGGGTGATTTTCGACTGCGCTTCGTCGAGTGACTCCGGGGATGGGTTGCGGTCGACATTGGCAAACCCGAAGTCGCTGAGGCTCTTTGCCGGGAAGACGTGGACGTGCAGGTGCGGCACCTCGAGGCCGGCAATGATCACCCCGGCGCGTTCGGCGTCGAACGCCCTGGTGACCGCCTTGCCGATCAACTGAGCGACCGACATGACGTGGCCGAAGGTGGCTGGGTCGATGTTCTGCCACTGGTCGATCTCTGCCCGCGGCACCACCAGCGTGTGTCCCTGGGTCATCGGCTCGATGGTCAGGAAGGCGACGACCTCGTCGTCTTCGTACACGAACCGCCCGGGAATGTCGCCGTTGATGATCTTGGTGAAAACTGTGCTCATGGCTCCAGCATATGAGCCGTCGGCTGCTGCTCAGCCGGCTCCACCGTCGAACATCGCGGAGATCTCGTTCACGGTCCACGGCGGCGAGTCGTGATGATCGCGGTAGCCGACCAGTGTCGCGGTCGATTTCGGGAATTGGCCGATGAAACCGCCTGATGCAGCGAGTATTTCGCCGGTGAGATGCTCGGACAGGTCGCTGGCGAGATACACATAGGTCGGCGCGGCGTAGTCGGGTGCCGCGACATCGAGCGATCCGTGCATGGACACGTCGTCCAGCAGCCCCCGCCGGTTCAGCGCGGTGATGTGAGCGACGTAGTCCGCCCCGGTGGACAATCGCGTCCTGGCGCCGGGGCACACCACGTTGGCGCGCACCCGGTGCTCTTTCAACTCGGCGGCGATCGCCAGGGTGAGGCTGTTGACCGCGCCCTTGCCGGCCGGGTAACCGGTGCCGCCGTAGTCGCCGAGGAACGCGAACGAACTGCTGTTGACGATGCTTCCGCCACCCTGTGCCACCATTCGTGGTGCCGCGGCGCGGCAGGTCGCGAACACCGTGCCCAGGTGCGCGTCCATCAGGTCGGCGAACTGCACCGCGTCGATGTCGAGGATGGACGAGCCCGGTGGTTCGGCGATGCCGGCGCAGTTGATCAGGATGTGGATGCCGCCGAACTCGTCAATGCAGTTGTCCACCAACGACTCCGCGGCCTGCGGATCCGATGGCGAGCCGGGATGTGCGACGGCCAGGCCACCCGCGGCCGTGATCGCGCCGGCGGTGGATTCTGCAGCGTCGGCGTCCCGGCCGTTGACCACCACTCCGGCGCCATGCTGCGCGAGCAAGGCCGCGACGGCCGCGCCGATGCCCCGCGACCCGCCGACCACGACCGCGCCGCGGCCGGCGAGCAGAGGGTTCACTACTCCTGACCGAAGGTCATCATCTCGAGGTTCCAGTAGCCGCGCATGTTGGCGATCAGACCCGCGTCGTCGACGCGGTAGGTGAACACGCCTCGCACGCTGCTGGTGATCCCGTTGTCGAACTTGCTGTCCAGCACCAAGATATGCGCGACTTCGTTGGGGTCGCTGGACGGGAACGTCTCTTCGCAGGTGATCCGCAGATTGTTGGCGGCGATGTTGGTGTCGTAGAACTCCGCGACGCCGTCCTTGCCCCGCACACCGGTGCCCTCGGGGTTGGTCACCGACTTGCCGATCGGGTCTTCGACCACTACGTCGTCGGCCATCAACGCCAGCCAGCCCTCCCGGTCGTGGGCCTGCACGCAGCGCCACGACGATTGGGAAGCGGCCAGTGCGGGAGACTTCTCCGCAGTTTCGGCGGACATGACGGTTACCGGTCGGCGTCGGTGAAGCGGATGACGCCGCGAATGTTCTTGCCCTCCAACATGTCCTTGTACCCGTCGTTGATCTGCTCCAGCTTGTACTGGCGGGTGATCATGTCGTCGAGGTTCAGCTTGCCTGCCTTGTACATCGCCAGCAGCTGCGGGATGTCGAACTGCGGGTTACCGCCACCGAAGATGGTGCCCTGCAGGTTCTTCTGCATCAGAGTCAGCATCGCCAGGTTCAGGTTGACGTTGTTGTCCACCAGGCTGCCGATGGCGGTCAGCACGCAGGTGCCGCCCTTCTGCGTCAGGATCAGGTAGTTGTCGACATCGGCGCCGTGCAGTTCGCCGACCGTGACGATCACCTTGTGGGCCATCAGGCCGTAGGTCACTTCCATGATTCCGCCCATGGCGGCGAAGATGTCGGGGTAGACGTGCGTCGCGCCGAACTTCAGAGCCTGGTCACGCTTCCACTCGACCGGGTCGATCGCGAAGATGTAGCGCGCACCGGCTGTGACGGCGCCTTGCAGTGCCGCCATGCCGACACCACCGACGCCGACGATCGCGACGTCCTGGCCCGGGCGAATGTCAGCGGTGCGAACCGCCGAGCCGTAGCCGGTGGTGACACCGCAGCCGACCAGGGCGGCAACCTCGAACGGCACCGTCGGGTCGATCTTCACCACGGAACTCTTGTGTACGACCATCCAGGGCGAGAAGGTGCCCAGCAGGGTCATCGGGAAGACGTCTTTGCCCTTGGCCTGAATGCGGAAGGTGCCGTCGGATACCGCGGCACCGTTGAGCAGACCGGCGCCCAGGTCGCACAGGTTGCGCATGCCGGCCTGGCAGGTCGGACAGTGACCACACGACGGGATGAACGACAGCACGACGTGATCGCCGACGGCGATGTCCTCGACGCCCGGGCCCACCTCGGTCACGATGCCGGCGCCTTCGTGACCACCGAGAACCGGGAAGCCGCCCATCGGGATGCCGCCGGTGACCAGGTGGTGGTCGGAGTGGCACATGCCCGCCGCTTCCATCTGGATTTTGACTTCATCCTTCTGCGGGTCGCCGATCTCAATTTCCTCGATCGACCAGGGCTGATTGAACTCCCAGATCAGCGCGCCTTTGGTCTTCATCGTGAACCTGCTTTCGTCGTTGAAACGTCGGTTGAGAACGGCCCAGCTCCACGCAAGCAACCGCTTGGTTGAGTGTAGGTCAGCGGGTGATCCTGGTCACCAGGGGAGCCGAGTGTGGCTCACCAGATGGGGACCGGTGCCTGGCCCAGCGGGTAATAACCAGGCAATTTCTCGCCGGCAACGCTGCGTTCGATCCGTTTCTGCATGCCGTCGCTGAGGTCGCCGGACTCGATCAGGTTGCCGAACATCTTCGCGACGTGGCCGAAGTCGAAGAAGTCGCGTTGCCATTCGATGAGCCCGTCGTCGTCGAGCCGGAACCAGCTGCCCCCGATGCCGTAGATCTCGTCCTGGCTGCCGTCGGTCTTGTTGACGATCTGCTTCCAGAAGCCGACGATCTCGCCCTGCTTCTCGTCGATGAGCACCTTCTGGTACTCGTACACCCAGTTCTCCAGACCTTCCATTTCCAGGCCCAGCGCGATGTCGCGGATCTCGTCGACTCCGACGCACATCACGTCTTCCTTGGGTCCGATGTTCCAGCCGTAGGTGGCCTCAGGGGCGTAGAAGTCACCGAGCGGCCGCCAGTCGCCGGCTTTTTCGCAGTCCTTGTTGGCCTGCAGCCAGCTGTCGACCCAGGCTTCGAGTTTCTCCCGTGAGTGTGACGTCGTGGACATAGTGAGCCGTCTCCTTAATCTTCTTTGATCAAAAGGGCTTGAGTGGGGCACATATCGACCGCTCGCTCGACTTCATCGCGGGCGTCGTCACCGGGTTCGGCCTCCAGGACCTCGACCTTGCCGCGTTTGGGCACCCGGAAGTGATCGGGTGCCTCCAGTTCGCACATCGCATGGCCCTGGCACAGATCCAGGTCGACTTCGACGCGAAAACCCATCGGACGCCTTACGCCTGACGCCTGCGGTAACGAACCTTGGCCGGGCTCGCCAGCTGCACGACCATCTTGGAGTGGTCGTTGTGGTAACTGTCGGCGGGCTGCGCCATCTCGAAATCGTATTCCCGCAGCAGCACCGAGAAGATCGCTTTGATCTGCATCTGCGCGAAAGCCGCACCCACGCAACGATGCCGGCCGGCGCCGAACGGAATCCAGGTCCACCGGTTGACGGTGTCGGCCTGCTCGGGCTTGTTGTAGCGGTCCGGCTTGAACGCATCGGGGTCCGGGAAGTCCTCGGCGATCCGGTTGGAGATCGCCGGCGATGCGGCCACGAAGTCACCGTCGTGGATCGGGAAGCCGGCGACCTCGAACTCGCCCTTGGCGACCCGCATCAAGATGATCAGCGGCGGGTGTAGTCGCAAGGTCTCCTTGACCACGTTGTCCAGCTTCGGAATCGACCGCAGCGCATGGAAACTCACCTCTTGGCCGTCGGCGTACAGCTCCTCGAGTTCGGCGAGCACCTCGGCGTAGACGTCGGTGTGGCGGATCAACTCGATCAGCGTCCACGCCGACGTGCCGGAGCTGGTGTGGTGGCCGGCGAACATCAGCGAGATGAACATGCCGGTGACCTCGTCGGCCGAGAAACGCGGTTCGCCCTGCTCGTCTTTGATCGACACCAACACGTCGAGCATGTCGCGGTCGGCCTTGTCGGCCGGCGGGTTCGCGATGCGGTGATTCATGATCTCCTGCACCAGTGCAACAAGTTTCACCCGCGCCTCGTCGCGACGCTGGAAGCTTTCGATGGGCAGGTACGGATCGACGTAGCACAGCGGATCGGTGCCGCGCTCCAATTCGTGGTAGTACTCGGCGAACCGGTGATCGAGTTGCTCGCGGAACTTCAGGCCGATCAGGCAGGCCGTCGAGGTGTAGATGGTCAACTCGGAGAAGAAGTCGAGCAGTTCGATCTCGCCCTCGTCACCCCAGTCGGCGATCATCTTCCGGACTTCACCCTCGATGGTGGCGGCGTGGCCCTTCATCTGCTCGCCGCGCAGCGCGGAGTTGTGCAACATCTCCTTGCGCCGTTCGGGACTGGCGTCGAACACCACGCCCTCACCGAAAATCGGTGTCATGAACGGGTATGCCTCGGCCTGGTCGAGATCTTCGTCGGCGGCCCGGAAGAAGAACTCGTTGGCCTCGGCTCCGGACAGCAGGATGACGTGCTTGTCGACGAGCTGGAACCACCCGACGTCGCCGCACTCGTCGCGGATCCGCTGCATCAACCCGATCGGGTCGGTCCGGAACTCCTCGAGGTGCCCGTGTTCTTCCTCGCCGCCGGACACCCGTGGCACGAGCGTGGTTGACGTCATTGTGCTGGCATCCCTTCGTCGCCGAGGGCGAGTTTCTGCCGGTCGGTTTTATCGGCCAACGGAGCCTCGGGCTGGAGTTCCATGTTTGCGATGAAGCCGCCGCGTGGTGTCTCGGCGACAAACGTGATGGCGCGCCCCAAATCTGCTGCGCGCAGGAAGTAGTCGTGGCGGGCCTGGCCCCACTTCGCCCAATCATCGAGTGCCGGGCCGATCTTCTCGGCGGGCAGGCTCCAGCCCATCGAGGTCTTGGTCGGGCCGGGGTGCACGATCGACGCCCGCACACCGGTGCCCTCGAGTTCCATCTGGAAGTTGTTGACCATCGCCAACAGGGCGGCCTTGGCAGCGCCGTAGGCGCCCATGTGCGGCCGCTGGCGCAGCGCCACGTCGGAGCCGACGAAGATCAGGTCGCCCCGCTGCCGATCGATCATTCCCGGTAGCACCGCCGCGGCCATCCGGTTGGCGCCGACGAGATGAATCTGCAGCTGCGATTCGAACTCGTCGGTGCTGATCTCGGCGAGCTTTCCGAAGTAGGTGTCACCGGCACCGGCCACCAGCACCTCGATGTCGCCCAGCGCTTCGACCGACTGCGCGACAAAGGTTTTCACCGAGTTCGGGTCGGTCACGTCGAGGTGGAAGCCGACCGCCTCGCCGCCGTCGGCGTTGATCTTGCCGACGATGTCGTCGAGCTTCTCGACCCGGCGGGCGCCGAGGGCGACCGGGAAGCCGTGGGCCGCGAGCTCGATGGCGGTGGCCTCGCCGATGCCGGAGGAGGCGCCTGCCACGATTGCTGGGCGGCGTTCGGGCAGTGGTTCAAAGCGGGGCATTCAGCGGACCTCCACGGTCATGGGTAGGTGGGCGAAGCCGCGGACGTTGCTGGAGTGGACGCGGACCGAGTTGGCCTCGTCGACTTCGTAACCGCGGATGCGGGTGAACAATTCGGTGAGAGCGACTCTGGCTTCCATTCGGGCCAGGTGGGCGCCGAGGCAGAAGTGCGCACCGCTGCCGAAACTCAACAACTTCGAACCGATGTCGCGCCCGATGATGAAGTCGTCGGGTTTGTCGAAAACGCGTTCGTCGCGGTGCCCCGATCCGGGCAGCAGCAGCAGAACGTCGCCGTCGGGAATGGTGGTGTCGTACAGGGTGAGCTCACCGGCGACCGAGCGGGCCAAGATCTGGCTGGAGGTGTCGTAACGCAGGGTCTCCTCGACCCACAGCGGTACCCGCGACAAGTCGTCGTAGACCGGTTTCAACTGATCCGGATTGTGGTGACCCCAAAATGCGGCGTTGGCAAGCAATTTGGTGGTGGTCTCGTTGCCGGCGATCACCATCAGGAACATGAAGCCCAGCACCTCGTCATCGGTCAGCCGGTCGCCGTCGATCTCGGCTTCCAGCAGGGCCGAGGTCAGATCGTCGGTCAGCTTCGTGCGCCGCTCGGCCACCATCGTCTGGTAGTAGACAATCAGATTCAGCGAGGCTTCGATGGCTTCCGGCGGGACGTCGGTGACACCGTCCGCCCGGTGCATCACGCCGTCGGCCCAGGCCCGAACCTGATCGCGGTCCGCGTCGGGAACACCCATCAACTCGGAGATCACGTCCATCGGCAGCTTGCCGGCGAACTCGTCGACGTAGTCCACCGCGACACCGGAAGCGGCCTTTTCCAACATGACGTCGAGGTGCTGGACCGCGATCTCGGTGACACGCGGCTCGAGTTCGCGAATACGCCTGGGCGTGAAGCCTTTTGACACCAGGGTCCGCAGCCGCAGGTGCGACGGGTCGTCCATGGCCAGGAACGACATGGTTTTGGAAGCGTGCGGCCCGCGCGACGCCGGGTCGAGCGAGACGCCGTATTTGTTGGACAGCGTGGTGCTGTTGCGGAAGCCCTGGTGCACGTCGGTGTGTCGGGACAGCGCCCAGAAGCCGAGTTCCTCGTTGCGATACAGCGGCGCCTCGTCGCGCAGTTGCTGGTAGTACGGATATGGATCTTCGTGGAAGTCGTAGTCGTACGGGTCGAGCAGTGGCTTGTCGATCTGAGCGGTCATCGGGCTTCCGTCTTGAGGAGGAGTCCGACCGCGTAGGCGAGATGGTCGGCGATCTGGTGGTAGGTGTAGGCGCCGCTGGCGGCGTTGACCAGCGCGCCGAAGAACGTCATCTCGAGCACCGACACGATGCGGGGCTCGGAGTCGGGCCCGATGGCCGAGGTGATGCGCCGGTGGATTTCGGCGCCGATGCGGTCACGCACGGCCCGCACGGCCGGGTCGCCACCGCCGCCGAGCAGTGCGGTGGTGCACGCGGCCGCCACTTCGGGTTCGTCCGCGACGACCAGGGCCAGGGCGCGCAGGGCTTTGTCGACCCGGGTCGGCATCGGCTCGTTCACATCGGTGAAGAACGGCACCTGGCGAACCAGATCGAGGTAGACCTCGGCGATCAGGTGGTTCTTCGAGGAGAAGTAGGTGTACGCCGTTGCCGGTGCGACCTTGGCGCGGGCTGCGACCGCCCGCACGGTCAGGTCTGCGTAAGAGGTCTCTCGCAGGACCTCGACCCCCGCCGTCAGCACTCTGCGGAAGGTCTCTTCTTGTCGACGGTTGCGTGGCGCGTCACTGGCCGGCGCGCTATTCGGTGGAGTGATGGTGACCACTGGGTCGCTGGACACTTGTCCAAGTTAGCCGATGGTCGCGACATCGTGCAAGACCCGGTCGCAAAATACCTGTTGAAGTGCGGTATTTTGCCGGTTGTGGGTGCAGGGTCTTGCGGACATCGGGGCGCGAGAGCTATGTTCGACGAGATTATTCCGGACATGTGTCCACTCAACGAGGCGCGGAGGCAGAGATGGCATTGTTGGCCGACGGCGTGAGCTCGCTACTCATCGACGGCAAGCTGAGGAGTGGCAGTCAGGGCACCTTCTCCACGATCAACCCGGCCACCGAGGAAGTCCTGGGTGCCGCGGCCGACGCCGGCACCGATGACATGGACAGCGCCATCGAGGCCGCCCGGCGTGCCTTCGACGACACGGACTGGTCGCGCAACACCGAGTTGCGGGTCCGCTGCGTGCGCCAGTTGCAGGCGGCCATGCAGCAGCACCTCGAGGAACTGCGCGACCTGACCATCGCCGAAGTCGGCGCTCCCCGGATGCTCACCGGTATCGCGCAGCTCGAAATTCCGGTGAACGACCTGTCGTTCGCGGCCGATACCGCCGAGTCCTACCAGTACACACAGGATCTCGGCGAGGCGAAGCCGATGGGTATCCCCACCCGCCGCACCATTGCCCGCGAGGCGGTCGGCGTGGTCGGCGCGATCACGCCGTGGAACTTTCCCCACCAGATCAACCTCGCCAAGATCGGGCCCGCACTGGCCGCCGGAAACACTGTCGTGCTCAAGCCCGCACCCGACACCCCTTGGGCCGCAGCGGTGCTCGGCGAGCTCATCACCGAGCACACCGACTTCCCGGCCGGCGTGATCAACATCGTCACGTCGAGTGACCACGGCGTCGGCGCGCTGTTGGCCAAAGATCAACGGGTTGATATGGTTTCGTTCACCGGATCGACTGCGACCGGTCGGGCTGTGATGGCCGACGGTGCCGCGACCATCAAGAGGGTCTTCCTCGAACTCGGCGGAAAGTCCGCGTTCATCGTGCTCGAAGATGCCGACCTGGGCGGCGCGGTGAGCATGGCCGGGTTCTCGGTGTGCATGCACGCCGGGCAGGGCTGCGCCATCACCACCCGGTTGCTGGTGCCGCGGGCTCAGTACGACGAAGCTGTCTCGATAGCGGCGGCGACCGTGGGCGGCATCAAGGCCGGCGACCCTACCGATGCCGGAACCATTTGCGGTCCGGTGATTTCGGCGCGTCAGCGCGATCGGATTCAGGGCTACCTCGACTCGGCCGTCGCCGAGGGCGGGACGTTCGCCTGCGGCGGAGGGCGGCCGGCCGACCGTGACGTCGGGTTCTTCATCGAGCCGACCGTGATCGCCGGTCTGGACAATGACGCGCGCTGCGCGCAAGAGGAGATCTTCGGTCCCGTGCTGACGGTGATCCCCTACGACGGCGACGACGAAGCGGTGCGTATCGCAAACGATTCACCATATGGCTTGTCGGGCACCGTGTTTGGTACCGACCCGGATCGGGCGGCCGGAGTCGCCGCGCGGATCCGGGCAGGCACGATCAACGTCAACGGAGGCGTCTGGTACTCCGCTGATCTGCCCTTCGGTGGCTACAAGCAGTCCGGCAATGGCCGTGAGATGGGCCTGGCCGGCTTCGAGGAATACCTGGAAACCAAAACCATTGCGACAGCGGTCTAGCCGGAGGAGTCAGCGAGCATGCGATTCGAAAACAAGGTCGCCATCGTCACCGGATCGGGTGGCGGCATCGGCCAGGCGTACGCCGAGGCGCTGGCCCGGGAAGGTGCGGCCGTCGTCGTGGCCGACATCAATACCGAGGGAGCCGAGAAGGTCGCCGACGGAATCAAGGGCGAGGGCGGCACCGCGCTCGCCCTGCCCGTCGACGTGTCAGACCCGGTGTCCGCCAAGGAGATGGCCGACCGCACGCTGGCCGAATTCGGCGGCATCGACTATCTGGTCAACAACGCCGCGATTTTCGGCGGCATGAAACTCGACTTTCTGATCACCGTCGATCCCGAGTACTACAAGAAGTTCATGAGCGTGAACCTCGATGGCGCGCTGTGGTGTACCCGCGCGGTCTACAAGAAGATGGCCAAGCGGGGCGGCGGCGCGATCGTCAACCAATCCTCTACGGCGGCATGGCTGTATTCGAACTTCTACGGTCTGGCCAAGGTCGGCGTCAACGGCCTCACCCAGCAGCTGGCCACCGAGCTCGGCGGCCAGAACATCCGCATCAACGCGATCGCGCCGGGCCCGATCGACACCGAGGCCAACCGCACCACCACTCCGCAGGAGATGGTCGCCGACATCGTCAAGGGGATCCCGTTGTCGCGGATGGGGCAGCCGGAGGATCTCGTCGGCATGTGCCTGTTCCTGCTGTCGGACGAGGCGTCCTGGATCACCGGTCAGATCTTCAACGTCGACGGCGGACAGATCTTCCGGTCATGAGTGAGGGCATCAAGCTCGGCTACATCGGCCTGGGCAACATGGGCGCGCCGATGGCCACCAGAATGACCGAATGGGCCGGCGGCATCACGGTTTACGACATTCGGGCGGAGGCGATGACGTCACTGGCCGAAAAAGGTGCGAGGCTGGCCGACAGTGTGGCCGACGTGGCAGCTGCCGACATCATCCATGTCACCGTGCTCGACGACGCCCAGGTGCGCGAGGTCGTCGGCGAATTGGCCGAGCATGCCAAGCCTGAGACGGTCATCGCGATCCACTCGACCATCAAAGACACCACCGCCGCCGAACTGGCCGGCGAGCTGAAGCAACAGGGCATCCACATCGTCGACGCTCCGGTCAGTGGTGGCGCAGCGGCGGCGGCGGAAGGCAAGCTCGCCACCATGGTGGGCGCCGACCGGGAAGTCTACGAGCGGATCAAGCCGGCCTTCAAGCATTGGGCGGCGATGGTGGTCCACGCCGGCGAGCCGGGTGCGGGTACTCGAATGAAGTTGGCCCGCAACATGTTGACGTTCACGTCCTACGTCGCGGCATGTGAGGCGATGAAGCTCGCCGAGGCGGCCGGCCTGGACCTGCAGGCGCTGGGCCGGGTCGTGCGGCACACCGACGCGCTGACCAGTGGACCGGGCGCGATCATGGTGCGCGACAACATGAAAGACCTCGATCCGGACAACTTCCTGTACCAATCCTTCACCCACGCCCGCGGGCTGGGAGAGAAGGATCTGAGCCTGGCGCTGGCCCTGGGTGAATCAGTCTCGGTCGACCTGCCGCTCGCTCAGTTGGCCCATCAGGGGCTGGCGGCGGGACTCGGGGTGCCGCACACAGAGAAAGAGGCCTGATGGACGAGTTGCGTAGCAAGGGCCTGGCGAAGATGAACGAGGTCTACGGCTGGGAGATGCCCAACATCGAGGGCGACGCCTACTTCGACCTGACCGTCGACCACCTGTTCGGCAGCATCTGGACCCGACCGGGATTGTCGATGCGCGACAAGCGGATCATGACGCTCACCGCCGTCACCGCGGTCGGCAACCGCGACCTCGCCGAGATCCAGATCAACGCGGCGCTGCTCAACGAAGAGCTCAACGAGACCGAGCTCAAGGAGATGGCGGTCTTCCTGACCCACTACCTCGGCTTCCCGTTGGGCTCCGCGCTCAACGGCGCCGTCGACAGCGTGGTGGCCAAGCGCAAGAAGGCCGCCGCCAAAGGTGCGGGCGAGGACAAGAAGGCCAATGTCGAGGGCGCTCTGAAGATGCACTCCGGCGAGTAGCCCGTCGATCTCAGTACGGCTGAACGCCTTCGGGTATCACGTAGTCCGAAATCGGTGCCGTAACCCCGTTGACGGTCGTACCGCCGTTGAGAATGCCCGGGGCCATCTCCAGCATGTTGTTCGGAAATCCGAATTCCGGTTTGGTGAGTGCGTCCAGCCGGGCGAGTTCTTCCGCGGTGAGGTGGACGTCCACGGCGCGAATGTTGTCCTCGAGCTGTGAGAGGCGGCGCGCTCCGATGATCACCGACGACACGCCGGCCTGCGCCCGCACCCACGCCAAGGCCACGCTGGCGACATTGGTGTCGTGCGCCCGGGCGATGACGTCCAATTCGTCGATCACCGCGTAGGTCTCGTCGTTGAGGAAGGCGTCGACCATTGCGCCGCGGTCAGCGCTGTGTTCGCCGCGGTTGGCTCGGGTGTACTTGCCGCTGAGCACCCCGCTCTTCAGCGGCGACCACGGCGTGATGCCGAGGCCGAATTCATTCGCCATCGGAACCAGCTCCTGTTCGATGGTGCGCTCCAGCAACGAGTACTCGACCTGCAGGCCGATAAAGCTGGACCAGCCGTGAAAACGCGCAATCAGGTTGGCCTGCACGATCTTCCACGCCGGGGTGTCCGATACGCCGATGTAGCGTACTTTGCCCGACGCGACGAGGTGGTCGAGCGCGGCCATCGTTTCCTCGATGGGGGTGTTGACGTCCCAGATGTGCAGCCAGTACAGGTCGATGTAGTCGGTCTGCAACCGGCGTAACGAGTTCTCGCAGGCGTTGATCAATGACTTGCGGCCCGAGCCGCCACCGTTCGGGTCGCCCGGATAGAGGTTGCCGCTGAACTTCGTCGCCAAGACCATGCGGTCGCGGCGCGCGGCGTGGCGGCCGATGTGATCGCCGACGATTTTCTCGGAATGGCTCCGGGTGTAGAAGTTGGCGGTGTCGATGAAGTTTCCACCGAGTTCGGTGTACCGGTCGATGATCTGTTGGGACTCCTCGACACTGGTGCCCCAGCCGAGGTCTTCGCCGAAAGTCATCGCGCCCAGAGACAGCGGGCTGACGCGCAGGCCAGAACGTCCAAGAGTGGTGTATTGATCCAGAGGCATGACGGAGGCTTTCTGGTAAGTTGTTCGACTATGCGTTTGTTCAATTTCAAACTAGTTTATATCTGAATGATCTGGCAAGTCGATGTCTGACGCGGTCAAGATCTGGTCCCTCAATTACCGGCTGCTGTTGTCGGTGATCTCCTGCGCGGAGGCGAAGATCTGCGCGTTGGGTCTGGAGGCCAAAGAGCTTTTCCTGCTGGCCGAGATCGACGAGCATCGGTATCCGGCTGAACTGGCGGTGACGCTGAGCATGCCCAAGGCGACCGTCACGTCATACCTCAAGCGACTGGAGGCGGCTGGTTTCGTGCGCCGCGAGATCGATCCCTGCGACCTTCGGCGTCACCGCCTGCTGCTCACCCCCGACGGGAGCCGGGTCGCGGCGGACGGGCTGGCGCTGCTGTCGGGTGAGTTCGAGAAACGCCTCACGCGGCTCACCGTCGCGCAGCGCAAAGAATTCAGAAGCCTGCTGGAACGAATTGTCTGAACACCTCTACTAGAGTGACTTTCCGTGCGCGTTCTGGTGATCGGTTCCGGTGCCCGCGAACATGCTCTGCTGCTCGCATTGCGGGCTGACCCGCAGGTCGAGGCGTTGGCCATCGCCCCCGGTAACGCCGGCACCGCTGCCATAGCCGACCAGCACGACGTCGACGTCTCCTCCGGTGCCGACGTCGTTGCACTGGCCCGGAAGACCCGCGCCGATCTTGTGGTGATCGGTCCTGAGGTCCCGTTGGTCCTCGGCGTGGCCGACGCGGTGCGCGCCGCCGGGATCGCCTGCTTCGGGCCCAGTAAGGAAGCGGCGCAGATCGAGGGATCGAAAGCCTTCGCCAAGGATGTGATGGCGGCCGCCGGGGTCCGCACCGCGTCCAGTGAGATCGTCGACAGCCCAGCGGGTTTGGATGCGGCTCTGGACCGGTTCGGTCCGGGCGCCGGCGACCCGGCCTGGGTGGTGAAGGACGACAGACTGGCTGCGGGCAAGGGGGTGGTGGTCACGGCGGACCGTGACACCGCGCGTGCTCATGCCGCGGGCCTGCTCGAATCCGGCCACCCGGTGCTGCTCGAATCGTTCCTGGACGGCCCGGAGGTGTCGCTGTTCTGCGTCGTCGACGGCGAGACCGTGGTGCCGCTCCTGCCGGCCCAAGACTTCAAAAGGGTCGGCGACGGCGACGCCGGCGCCAACACCGGCGGCATGGGTGCCTACGCCCCCCTGGCGTGGCTGCCGGACGACACCTATCGTGCGATCGTCAGCACGATCGTGGAACCCGTTGCGGCCGAACTGGTGCGGCGCGGCAGCTCGTTCTCGGGTCTGCTGTATGCCGGACTGGCGATCACGTCCAAGGGGCCTGCGGTCATCGAATTCAATTGCCGCTTCGGCGATCCGGAGACGCAGTCGGTGCTGGCCTTGCTCGAGTCGCCGCTCGGGCAGCTGCTCAACGCGGCGGCCACCGGCACGCTGGCGAGCCTCGGTGCGTTGCAGTGGCGGGACGGCGCGGCGGTGACGGTGGTGGTGGCGGCCGAAAACTACCCGGGCAAGCCGCGAGTGGGCGACGTGATCGTCGGCTCGGAGGCCGCCGGCGTCTTGCACGCTGGGACTGCCCACAACGACGACGGCGCGATCGTGTCGGCGGGTGGCCGGGTGCTCTCCGTGGTCGGCACCGGCCCGGATCTATCCTCCGCGCGCGCGGCGGCATACGGTATCGTCGACTCGATTCGATTGCCCGGCAGCCATTTTCGCACCGACATCGGCTTGGCCGCCGCCGAAGACAAGATTCGCGTCTAGATGCCGGCGGCCTGGCCGTCGCGCCGGGGGTCGCTGACCGCAAGGTAGCCGTCGTCGAGTCGCCAGATCGCCTGGCAACTGCCGAACTGGTTGTAGTCGTCGGTGGTGATCAGTTCATGGCCGCGCTGCCGCAGCCCGTCCAGGGTCGACGGCGGAAAGCCCGCCTCGCAGCACACCTGAAGACCCTGTGCCCAGCGGAACCGTGGACCGTCACACGCCGCCTGTGGGTTCTGACCGTGGTCGACGACCCGCGCCACCACCTGTACGTGACCCTGTGGCTGCATCGGGCCACCCATCACCCCGAAGCTCATCACCGGAGCGCCGTCCCTGGCCAGAAAGCCAGGAATGATGGTGTGATACGGGCGTTTGTTAGGGCCTACCCGGTTCGGATGATCCTGTTGGACAACGAAATCCGCGCCGCGATTCTGCAGCGCGATTCCGGTGCCGGGCACCACCACGCCCGAGCCGAATCCCATGTAGTTCGACTGAATCATCGACACCATGACGCCCGAGGCGTCCGCGGCGGTGAGGTAGACCGTGCCCCCGCGTGGCGTCCCGGCGGACGCCGGCCTGGCGCGGTCCGGATCGATCAACGCGGCGCGCTCGCCCAGGTAGTCCTTGTCGAGCAGGGCGTCCGGATCGACTGCCATGTGATCGAGGTCCGCGACGTAGGCTTGCGCGTCGGCGAACGCGAGCTTCACCGCCTCGATCTGTAGATGTACGCTTTCGGCGGAATCGACTGTCCGCGAAGCCATGTCGAATTGCTCCAGGATTCCGAGCGCGATCAGCGCGACGATGCCCTGACCGTTGGGCGGTATCTCGTGCACGGTGTAGTCGCGGTAGTCGCCGGCGATGGTGCCCACCCAGTCGGCGCGGTGCGCGGCGAGGTCGTCGGCCCGCATCGCCCCGCCATTGGCGGTCGAGTGGGCCTCGATTCGGGCTGCGAGCTCGCCACGGTAGAACGACTCGCCGCTGGTCGCGGCGATCATCTCGAGCGTGCCGGCGTGCCCGGGCAGTCGGACCAGTTCGCCGGGACGCGGTGCCCGGCCCGCGGGCATGAATGTCTCGGCGAACCCGGGCTGCGACTCGAACAGGGGCACCTGAGCCGCCCACTGTTGCGCGATCGTCGGTGAAAGCAGAAAACCGTTGCGAGCGTAGGAGATCGCCGGCTCGAACAGCCGCTCGAAAGGCAGCTTGCCGAATTTGGCGTGCAGCTCGACCCAGGCTGACACCGCGCCGGGGACGGTGACGGAGTTCCATCCGAACGGGGGCACGCCGTCGCCGCCGAAGTACTCCGGCGTCCAGGCCGCGGGGGAGCGGCCCGACGCATTCAGCCCGTGCAACTGACGTCCGTCCCACACAATCGCGAAGGCATCCGAGCCGATGCCGTTGGAGACCGGCTCGACCACCGTCAAGGCGATCGCGGTCGCGATGGCCGCGTCGACCGCGCTACCGCCCTCGGCGAGCATCCGTAGGCCGGCCTGTGCGGCGAGCGGCTGCGAGGTACAGACCGCGCTGCCCGCCAGGACCGGTTTTCGCGGCCAGGCGTAGGGAAGCTCCCACCCGAACGGCTGCACCCGAACAGTGTTTCAGCGCGAACGGAGGTCGGCAAACCACCCGATATCGTCGGAGCAACGGTAGCTGATACGATTTACGCTTTGAGTCATATTTGTAACCCCCGCACGCAGCCGAACCGAAGGTTGATTCCATGCCCAAGCCCGTCATCGTCAGCGCAGTACGGACCGCCATCGGGACGTCGTTCAAGGGCTCGCTGGTCAACACCACACCCGAGTTCCTGGCGACCACGATCCTGCAGGAGGCGGTCCGCCGGTCCGGCGTCGAGGTCGCGGACATCGACGACGTGATCTTCGCTGAATCGCACTACGGCGGAGGCGACATGGCCCGCTACGCCGCCGTGGCGTCGGGTATGACCTCGGTTCCCGGGCAGGCCGTCAACCGGCACTGCGCGGGCAGCCTCACCGCAGTCGCCAACGCGGCCGCGCAGATCGGCGCCGGCGCGGAGAAGGTCGTCGTCGGCGGCGGTGTGCAGTCGTTGTCGATGACGCCGCTGATGAACTGGCGCATTCCCGGTCCGACGCTGGAGTTCGAGGAGCGGTGGATTCCGCCGACCCACGTGGAGACGCCGGACGCGCCGGGTCGCGACATGTCGATCACCGTCGGCTGGAACACCGCGCAAGCGGTCGGGATCACCCGTGAGGAAATGGACGCCTGGGCCTACCGGTCGCACCAGCGCGCGATCGGCGCCATCGACAGCGGCGCGTTCGTCGACGAGATCGTCCCGCTGAAAATCAAGGGACTCGACGACGCCCTGGTCGAATTCAGCGTCGACGAGCATCCACGCCGCGGAACCAGCTTGGAGAAGCTTGCATCGCTGAAGGTGCTGCACCCGGAGATCGAGGGATTCTCGATCACCGCCGGTAACAGCAGCGGCACCAATGATGCCGCCGCCGCACTGACGCTGGCCGATGACGGCTACGCCGGTTCGCACGGGCTGAAGGTGCTGGGCTCGGTCAAGGCTTGGGCGTCGGCCGCCGTCGAACCGCGGGACACCGGCCTGGGTGCGGTGAAGGTGATCGGCAAGGTGCTGGAGCGGGCCGGCCTGTCGCCCGGTGACGTGACCCTGTGGGAGATCAACGAAGCGTTCGCGTCAGTGCCGATCGCCGCGTGCCGTGAATACGGTCTCGACGAAGAGCGGGTCAACTTCTACGGCAGCGGCTGCAGCCTCGGTCACCCGATCGCGGCCAGCGGCGCCCGGATGCTGACCACACTGGTCCACGAACTGGGCCGGCGCGGTGGCGGCATCGGCGTGGCGGCGATGTGCGCGGGCGGCGGCCAGGGTGGCGCCGTCGTCATCGAGGTCTAGCGCGGGAATCAGCCCGGACGACGGTGCGGGCCGCTGAGAAAACCAGTGGTCAGCGTGCCTCGAGCAGCCGACTGGCGTGATCGAGGATGCAATTCAGGCCGAACTCGAAGTTGATGTCGTTGGTGGCCCCCATGTGGTGACCGTCCTGCGTCAGCTGCGAGATCAGCGGCATGGTCTCCGGGTTGATCGCCAGATCTCTTCTGCGCTGGTCGCTTTCGGCACCGCCGGACTTCTCCCGCAGCCGTTCCAGGACCGCGGCACCCTGGGTGTGAATGGCGATGCTGGCGTAGGTGTCGAAAGCGTCTTCCGGAGACAGACCCGCCTCCACCATCGTGGCGATGACCTTCTCCAGCTTTTCGTAGGCTGCCAGCGTGGCCTCTCGGCCGAAGGTGCCGCGGATCAGGATCAGATCGCACAGGATCGGGTTGTCGCGGAAGGTCTGGCGAACTTTGCGCGCGTGGTCGCGCAACGAATCCCGCCAATTTCGGCTTTCCACGAACGGTGTGGCGAAGTCGTACTGACCCAGCGCGCGGTCCGTCATCGCGTCCAGCAGGTCGTCCTTTTTCCGGAAATACCAGTAGATGCTGGTCACACCGACGTCGAGGTGCTTGGCCAACAGCGGCATGCTCAAACCGTCGACGGAGACTTCGCCGGCCACCTTGAACGCGCCTCTGATGATCTCGTCGACGCTGATGGATCCGCGTTCACGCCGCTGTCGCTTGTCCGCGATGGCCTGCCTCGCCAATTCGGGTTACCTCCATGAGCTGTGGCCATGCATTTACGGCCGGTTATCGTAACAAATATCGTAAGGCTTTTGGTAGGCCCCGCGGTCGCGCACGGTGGGTGAGCTACGCCGTCAGCAGCGGTGCCATCCAGGTCAGTTCGGCAGGCAGTTGCGAGCTCCAGAACGACGGGTCGTGACCGCCGGCTGAGAAACCGCCCGCCGGTGGACGCGGTAGTTGGGCGACGAACTGCTTGGTCGCGCTGTAGAACGGATCGCTGTTTCCGCAGTCGACCCGTACCGGGATGGAGCCCAGGGCGGGCATTCCGAAGACCGAATTGGCCGCGAAATCCTCGGGACCGTCGAACGCACCCGGGGCGGCCGCTCCCGACGACATCCACAACGCCGGGCTCACCGCGCAGATCGCCGCCGTCCGGCCCGGACCGAGCCGGCCGCCGAGCAGCAGCGCGCCGTAGCCGCCCATCGACCAGCCGAGAAAGCCGAGCCGGGAGGTGTCCAGCCCTTGTCCGGCCAGCAGCGGGATGAGCTCGTTGATCACCATCGCGCCGGAGTCTTCACCGGAAGCTCGCTTGTGCCAATAACTTCCGCCACCGTCGACCGCGACGACGGCGAACGGCGGCAGCCCGGCGGCGACCGCCTGAGCCAGTCCTTGCTCGACGCCGCCCTCCATCACGGTGGCAGCGCTACTTCCCTTGCCGTGCAGCGCGATCACCGGTCGCAGTGGCTTGGTCTGGCCCGGTGGGCGGGCGATCGCCCAGTTGGTGGATACGCCACCGCGCGCGGCCGACACGAACGAACCGGTCGCCATCGTCGGCGCCGCGGCCGGCTCGAGCGGGGGCCGCGGGGCCAGCGGAACTCCCGTGCCGGTCATCACGACCGGTGTCGCGACCGGAGTGCGGACGGGCAGCAACCTGTCCACCGCGTACGCCCCGAGCGCTCCCGCGGCGGCGCCGGTGCCCAGACGCAGCACAGCGCGACGACTCATCTCCGGCATGCCGGCCATCATAAAGCGACGCCCGTGCGTCCCCGGCCTGCAGCGCGACAGGGGTGGTTTGGCCGAAAGCCCGATGCGGCACCATTCCGGCTGGCACCATGACCAAGGTGACAGCAGCAGTGGCTCCCGAGGGGGCTTACGCTCCCGGGGTAGCCGTCGCTGCCGCGCCGAACGTCGCCGCCGCGCCGGCTGTCGCGGCCGCGACCAACGTCGCCGCCTCCGCATCGGTCGCACCGCGGACGATCGTCGCTCCCAAAGGTGCGGTCACCCCCAAGGGGGAACGCCGTCGGCATGCGCTGGTCAGTGCTGCGGCCGAGTTGCTGTGCGAGGGCGGATTCGAAGCGGTCCGGCACCGCGCAGTGGCCCGCCGCGCCGGGCTGCCCCTGGCCTCGACCACGTACTACTTCTCCAGCCTGGACGATCTGATCGCCAGCGCCGTCGCGCACATCGGGATGCTGGAGGTCGCACAACTGCGGGCTCAGGTGGCCCCGTTGTCGCGCCGCCGTCGCAGCGCCGAGACGACCGCCGACCTGTTGGTCGAACTGCTCGTCGGCAGCGAATCCGAGCCGCAGCTGACCGAGCAATTGATATCGCGCTACGAGCGACACATCGCCTGTGCCCGGTTGCCCGGGTTGCGCGAGATCCAGCGCCGGAACATGCGTCAGCGGGTCGACGCGGTCGCCGACGTCATCGATCGCTGCGGACGATCGGTGCGCCCGGAGGTGGTCTCTGCGCTGATCTGCACGGTCGACGGGGCAGTGGTGTCGGCGTTGGTCGACGAGCTGCAAGACCCGCGCGCGGTTGCGCGGGCCACCGTGATCGACGTCATCGATTCGGTGGCGCCGTTCGACCGCCGGCCCGTGCAGATCTGACCTGTCGGAATTGAATAGCCTGTAGCACAGCAGGTTTCAGTGCTGCGGTTGTTACCCGTCCAGCTGTCGTCGGATTTCGTCCAGACCGCGCTGGGCTTGGTCGAGCAGCGTGGCAACCTGGGCGACGCGGGCGCGTAGGTCTTCGGCGTCGGTCCGTGGTGCGGGCCGCCGGCGGCGGGCGGGGGTGGCGTCGGGCGGCAGCGTCGGTGTGACGATGTAGCCGCTCGCATAGTCGCCGTAGATGGTCACGTCCTCGGGACGGTGATACCAGTACAGCCCCACGTAGGCGCAGAGCACGGCATCGACGGGATCCTCGTCGCGGTCGAGCTGGACCAAGCGGGTCGCGGCCTCGACCCGCTTGCGCAGCTCCACCCAGGACATGCTGTGGTTCACCCGCAACCGTGGCGTCGCGTTGTCGAGCCCCTCGATCAGGGTCATCAACCGCAGCAGCTCGTGCTGACGTGTCTCGAAAGATCCCTTCTTGTACTTCAGGGTCTTGTCCAGACCGAACAACGCGATGGTGGCCGGATGCGGATACACCTCGATCGCCCGGCGCGACGAACTCGACGCCGGGTTCATGTCGAGCGTCAACGCGGTCGCGATCCGGGCGGCACGCGGACGGGCCAGGGCTGGGTTCGTGGTGTTGGCAGGATGGGCGCCCGCCTCGAAGGCGTGGAAGTCGCGGTTGAGCGCCGCCTCGCACGGCCGCGACCCAGTCGGGTTGTTCACCACCAACGGCGCGTCGATGGAGACCAGGCAGTCGTCGCTGACGTACGGCTCGATCGCGGCCTCGATGCCGGCATCGTCGTGGGCAGCGCCGACGTGCAGCAGCCGGCCGTCGGCGCCGACGACCGCGACACCGGTGTTGTTCTTCTCGCCCCACGCGAGGTCGAGCCCGACAAAGTGCATGACGTCACTGTGCCCGATCTTCGCGCCATTAAGCTGTGTGTTTGTGACAATCCCGAACGTGCTGGCCAACCGCTACGCCAGCGCCGAGATGGTGGCGATCTGGTCGCCGGAGGCCAAGATCGTGGCCGAGCGGCGGCTGTGGCTCGCCGTGCTGCGCGCGCAGGCCGAGCTGGGGGTGCAGGTTCCCGAAGCGGCCATCGCCGACTACGAGCGGGTGCTCGATGACGTCGACCTGGCGTCGATTGCGGCCCGGGAGCGGGTGACGCGCCACGACGTGAAGGCCCGCATCGAAGAGTTCAACGCGCTGGCCGGTCACGAGCACGTGCACAAGGGCATGACCAGTCGCGACCTGACCGAGAACGTCGAGCAGCTGCAGGTGCGCCGTTCCATGGAGCTGGTGTTCGCCCACGGGGTGGCGGTCGTCGCCCGACTGGCCGAGCGGGCCGCGACCTACCGCGATCTGGTGATGGCCGGTCGCAGCCACAACGTAGCTGCGCAGGCCACCACGCTGGGCAAGCGGTTCGCCTCGGCGGCGCAGGAGACGCTGGTTGCGCTGACCAGGCTGCGCGAGCTGATCGACCGCTACCCGCTGCGCGGCATCAAGGGCCCGATGGGCACCGCACAGGACATGCTCGACCTGCTCGGCGGTGACGCGGCGAAGCTGGCCCGGTTGGAGGGCCGCATCGCCGAATTCCTGGGATTCGCGACAGTTTTGACCAGCGTCGGGCAGGTGTACCCGCGGTCCCTCGACCACGACGTCGTGTCGGCGCTGGTGCAGTTGGGCGCGGGGCCGTCGTCGCTGGCGCACACCATCCGGCTGATGGCGGGCCACGACCTGGTCACCGAGGGCTTCGCGCCGGGGCAGGTCGGCTCGTCGGCGATGCCGCACAAGATGAACACCCGCAGTTGCGAGCGGGTCAACGGGCTGCAGGTCATCCTGCGCGGCTATGGGTCGATGGCCGCAGAACTGGCCGGTGCGCAGTGGAACGAGGGCGACGTGTTCTGCTCGGTGGTGCGCCGAGTGACGTTGCCGGACAGCTTCTTTGCCATCGATGGACAGATCGAGACGATGCTGACCGTGCTCGACGAGTTCGGCGCCTACCCCGCGGTGATCCAGCGCGAGCTGGATCGCTACCTGCCGTTCCTGGCCACCACCAAGGTGTTGATGGCCGCGGTGCGCGCCGGTGTGGGCCGGGAGACCGCGCACGAGGTGATCAAGGAACACGCGGTCGCCGCGGCGCTGGCCATGCGCGAGCAGGGTGTCGACCCGAACCTGCTGGGCCGGCTGGCCGACGATCCGCGACTCCCGTTGGACCGCAACGCGATCGACGCCGCGCTGGCCGACCGCAACGCGTTCATCGGCGCGGCCGGCGATCAGGTCGACGCCGTGATCGCGGAGGTCGACGAGTTGGTGGCCCGTTATCCCGATGCGGCGAAATACACACCGGACGCCATTCTGTGACGCTCGCGGAGGTCGACTTCACCGATCTGGACAATTTCGCCAGCGGCTTCCCCCACGACCTTTTCGCGATCCATCGGCGCGACGCGCCCGTGTACTGGCATCACCCGACCGAACACACCCCCGACGGCGAGGGCTTCTGGTCTATTGCGTCCTACGCGGAAACGCTTGCAGTGCTGAAAGATCCGGTGACATTCTCGTCGGTCACCGGAGGTACGCGGCCCTTCGGCGGGACGCTGCTGCAAGACCTTTCGATCGCGGGCCAGGTGCTCAACATGATGGACGATCCGCGGCACTCGCAGATACGGCGGCTGGTCAGTTCAGGCCTGACGCCGCGAATGATCTCCGTTGTCGAAGACGACCTGCGGTTGCGGACCCGTCGCCTCCTGGACGCGGTGGTGGCCGGCGAGCCGTTCGATTTTCTGGTCGACATCGCCGCCGAGCTGCCGATGCAGATGATCTGCATCCTGCTGGGAGTCCCTGAATCCGAACGGCATTGGCTGTTCGAGGCGATCGAGCCGCAGTTCGACTTCGGCGGAGCGCGCACAGCGGCACTGTCGCAGTTGTCGGCCGAGGAGGCCGGCTCGCGGATGTACAACTACGGCCAGGAGTTGATTGCCGCGAAGCGCGCGGAGCCGACCGACGACATGTTGTCCGTGGTCGCCAATGCCACCATCGACGACGTGGACGGGCCGGCCATGTCCGACCTGGAGCTCTACCTGTTCTTCAGCCTGCTGTTCAGCGCCGGTGCCGAGACGACCCGCAACGCGGTCGCCGGCGGGTTGCTGGCGCTTGCTCAGCACCCGGAGCAATTGCGTTCGCTGCGTGCAGATTTGGCGGCTTTGCCGACTGCCGTTGAGGAGATGGTTCGCTGGACGTCACCGTCGCCGTCCAAGCGACGAACGGCGACGCGGGACGTCGCGCTCGGTGGGGTGGGTATCGCCGCGGGCCAGAAGGTGCAGATCTGGGAGGGCTCAGCCAACCGCGACGCGAGCGTGTTCGACGACGCCGATACCTTCGACGTCACGCGAAAGCCCAACCCGCACCTCGGTTTCGGGCAGGGAGTGCATTACTGCCTGGGTGCCAACCTGGCTCGGCTGGAACTGCGGGTGCTCTTCGAAGAACTGCTGACCCGCTTCGGTGACGTGCAGGTGGTGCGCGACGTCGAATGGACGCGCAGCAACCGGCACACCGGTATCCGGCACCTCGTCGTCGAACTGCGCTAGCGCATCCGGACGGCCATTCCCGCCGAACGTAATTCGATGGCGGCCAACCCGTGGATGGCGTGCGGGTCTCCGGCTCGCCACGCCCCGACCGGGTCGGGGCTCACGGCGGTGAGTCGGTTGAGCGGCCGGTTGGCCAACGCGCGCAACGCCAACAATTGGGCACCGGCCGGGGTGGCGGCCAGCGCGCCCACCGTCAACTTGCGCCGGACGAAGCGGATCCGGAGCACCAACCACGGCACGACCACTCCCAGCGTCGGCGGCGCCGCGACCGCCAGCCCCAGCACGACGGCCAGCCAGGACGCGGTGGTGTCCAGGCTGTGGCCGGCGCCGGCGATGTCGAGCGCGGCCCTGCTGGCCGCGGTCAGCGGCTCACTGACCGCCCTGCCGACCAACGGGATGTGGTCGGCGCTGTGGCCGGCCGACTTCAGGCTGTCGGCGACACCGTCGGCGCCACCCTGGACCTGCCGGCCCACCTCGGCGATCGTCGAGACCGCGGTGTGCACGGCGAGGCCGACGAACACCCACACGAAACTCCAGATCACGACAATGGTGTCGAAGAAGAGTTGCGCCGCGAGCCGGCCCGGAGTGTTGGCGTAGGGGACAAACCGCGATTTCATATCCCGATCGTGCCCGCTTGAGGCCGTTGCGGTCGAGGCGCACGAAGCGTGTCACGTCGCTTTGCGGCGGCCCAGGCCCTTGGTCGCTCCTATCGCACTAGTGAGGATCAGCCTTGGAAGTCTTGCGCACGGCCGCGACCAGAATCCCGAGAACACCGATCACCGGGATGGTGATCTTCCAGACCGTCAGCACGAGCATCGGTCCCCAGAGCGTCAGATCCAGAATGAAGAGGCGGACGTAATCACCTGCTGGGGTGGGCTCGGTATCGGCATGAGTGGCGATGGCACCGGTGTAGAGCCCTAATCCTGTCGGCACCGATACCGCCGCAGCGACAGCCAGTGTGGCCCAGAAGACCCGCCAGACGGAGGGCTTGACGAAATAGAGTCGATTCATCGCCCCGTTCCTACGGTCGGGATGCCGCCTTGGAACGGGTCGCTCAGTCGGGTTGTATGACTGACAAACGGGTCGTCGAAGAACGGTAAGGCGTTGTAGGGCAAAGCGTTCTCCAGCTCCCTTCCAGCCAGGAACATCAGGACGGACGGCCGGAATTGTGGCGTCGCCAACCCAATGGTGACGCATAAGGTTGGTGGCCGGCCCCCACTCACCGCCAGTGCTCGCGGGGTTCCATTGCAGCTGTGCGGTTGGCGCCCCGTCACGGTATTGATAGCTCTCCATGCTGGGGTAGACAGTCGCATTCCCTCCGAGGGCTACCGTTCCGTCAGCTTGCGGGCTGAGGGTAATGCGCCCATTAACCGTCATTCGCGAATCTGTAGCTAATGGCATCTCGGCCACGTCTGCAACTCGTTCAACCGCGATCAGGTGATCGAGGTTTGCAGCCAACTAGTTAGGCTGTCCCGATGGGTCGTCCCGCGCTGTCCGACTACCAGCACCTGGCCAGTGGCAAAGTTCGCGAGCTGTACCGCATCGACGACGACCACCTGTTGTTCGTCGCAACCGATCGGATTTCGGCATTCGACTACGTGCTCGACAGCCTGATTCCCGACAAGGGCCGGATCCTGACCGCGATGAGCGTCTTCTTCTTCGGGCTCGTCGATGCACCCAACCACCTGGCCGGGCCACCCGACGACCCGCGCATCCCCGACGACGTGCTGGGCCGGGCGCTGGTGGTCCAACAGCTCGAGATGGTTCCGGTCGAATGTGTGGCCCGGGGATACCTGACCGGCTCGGGACTGCTCGACTACCAGGCTAGCGGCTCGGTAGGCGGCATCACGCTGCCGCCTGGACTCGTGGAGGCCAGCAGGTTCGCCACACCGTTGTTCACTCCGGCGACGAAAGCCGAACTGGGAGAACACGATGAGAACATCGCATTTGCTCAGGTGATCGAACTGGTCGGCGGAGTCCGTGCCAATCAACTACGTGACCGGACGCTGCAGACTTACGTACAGGCTGCCGATCACGCGCTGACCAAAGGAATCATCATCGCCGACACCAAATTCGAGTTCGGCGCCGACGCCAACGGCAATCTCGTGCTGGCCGACGAGGTCTTCACCCCGGACTCATCTCGGTACTGGCCGGCGGCCGAATACAAGGTCGGCGAGGTGCAGAACAGCTTCGACAAGCAGTTCGTCCGTAACTGGCTGATCGGCCCCGAGTCGGGTTGGGATCGCCACGGATCCAAGCCGCCGCCACCGCTGCCGGACGGCATCATCGACGCCACCCGTGCCCGTTACGTCGAGGCTTACGAACGCATTTCCGGACTGAGCTTCAACGACTGGATCGGTCCGGCCGCATGAGTTCTCGCAACGAACCGCCGGTCGCCAAACGAGTCGACTCGCGGCGGGAATTTCACGGTGACGTGTTCATCGATCCTTACGAATGGCTGCGGGACAAGTCCAGCCCCGAAGTCCTAGGGTACTTGGAGGCCGAGAACGACTACGCCGAACAGTCGACCGCTGCCCTCGAACCGTTGCGGCAGAAGATCTTCGACGAGATCAAAGCCCGCACCAAGGAAACCGACCTGTCCGTGCCGGTCCGGCGCGGCGAGTGGTGGTATTACGCCCGCAGCTTCGAAGGCAAACAATACGGCGTCCAATGCCGCTGTGCGGTAGCCGATCCGACCGACTGGAACCCGCCGGTTCTCGACGAGAACACCGAGATTCCCGGTGAGCAGGTCCTGCTGGACGAGAACGTCGAGTCCGAAGGGCACGACTTCTTCTCGCTCGGCGCGGCCAGCATCAGCCCAGACGGAAACGTGCTCGCCTACTCGGTCGATGTGGTCGGTGACGAGCGATATACATTGCGGTTCAGGGACCTTCGCACCGGTGAGCAGTATCCCGATGAGATCGTCGGCATCAGCGCGGGAGCCACCTGGGGCACCGACAACAGGACCATCTACTACACCACTGTCGACGAAGCGTGGCGCCCAGATACGGTGTGGCGCCACCGGCTGGCGTCGGGCCTTCCGGCCGAGAAGGTCTACCACGAAGCCGACGAGAAATACTGGCTCGGTGTGGGGCGGACCCGCAGCGACAAGTACGTACTGATCGCGTCGGGCTCGGCGATCACCTCGGAAGTCCGCTACGGCGACGCCGCCGATCCGGACGCCGAGTTCGTCAGCGTGTTGCCCCGACGGGAAGGCATCGAGTATTCGGTGGAGCATGCCGTCGTCGGCGGGCAGGACCGATTCCTGATTCTGCACAACGACGACGCGGTGAACTTCACCCTGGTGGATGCACCGGTCGACAACCCGACCGATCAGCGCACCCTGATCGAACACCGTGACGATGTGCGGCTGGACGGCGTCGACGCGTTCGCCGGCCACCTGGTGGTCAGCTATCGCGGGGAAGCTCTACCCCGAATCCAGTTGTGGCCCATCGGTGATGGCGATTACGGCCAACCCAGCGAGATCGCGTTCGACTCCGAACTGATGTCGGCCGGATTGGGGGCCAACCCGAACTGGGACTCACCCCGGTTGCGCATCGGTGCCGGGTCGTTCGTCATTCCGGTCCGGATCTACGACCTCGACCTCGGGACCGGTGAGCGCACTCTGCTGCGTGAGCAGCCGGTGCTGGGTGACTACCGCCCTGAGGATTACGTCGAGCGCCGTGAATGGGCGAACGCTGCGGACGGAACCAAAATCCCGATTTCGGTGGTGCACCGGGCCGGTATCGAATTTCCGGCGCCGGCACTGGTTTACGGCTACGGGGCTTACGAAATCTGCGAGGATCCCCGCTTCTCCATCGCACGGCTGTCGTTGCTCGACCGAGGCATGATCTTCGCCGTCGCCCATGTGCGTGGCGGCGGCGAGATGGGCCGACTCTGGTATGAGCACGGCAAGCTTTTCGAGAAGATCAACACCTTCACCGACTTCATCGCCGTCGGGCAGCATCTCGTCGACACCGGACAGACCCGACCAGAACAACTGGTGGCCTTGGGCGGAAGCGCCGGCGGCCTGCTGATGGGCGCGGTAGCCAACATGGCGCCTGACCTCTTCGCCGGCATCCTTGCGCAAGTACCGTTCGTCGATCCGCTGACGACGATCCTGGACCCGTCGCTGCCGCTGACCGTGACCGAATGGGACGAGTGGGGAAATCCGCTGAGCAACCGGGACGTCTACCAGTACATGAAGTCGTATTCGCCGTACGAAAATGTCGCCGAGCAGAAGTATCCGGCGATTCTGGCGATGACGTCATTGCACGACACCAGGGTCTACTACGTCGAGCCCGCCAAATGGGTTGCCGCACTGCGGCGCGCGAACACAGGCGGCAGCCCGGTGCTGCTGAAGACGCAGATGACTGCGGGCCACGGTGGTATCAGTGGACGTTACGAGCGTTGGAAAGAGACCGCCTACCAATACGCCTGGCTCTTGGCGGCCGCCGATCGCGAGCATTACGGCCGCGGCGAGGTCGGCGATCTCCTCAGCGGCGCGCCGGGGTAGCCGGGTCGTCGTCGACGCCGGCGGGTCGGGCTCCGGCATCGAATGTGCAGCTTAGGTATGCGGAAGCTGCGAGTCGACCGCGACAACCCGCACAGTGGGAGTTCGACGAGTGACGCGTTACACCGGCACCGTCGATTGCGCGCGGCCGGCCGGTGGCGGTTTGTTCGGCAGAAACGCCACCGGCACGAGCGTCAGCGCGACGATCACGATCGACACCATCAGGACGAGGGTGTAGGAGTGGGTGAGGTCGTGCATCAGCCGGGCGGTGAACTCGGCCGAGACCTCGTGGTGCGACGGAATCGGCACGCCGTGCTTGGCGAACTTGCCCCGTAGGATTCCGAGTTTCTCTGCAGCGCCGATGGTTTCGCTGCGGTTGAACTGGCTCGTCAGGATCACCGAGATCAGCGCCGTGCCGATCGCGACGGCGACATGCTGGTTGACGCTGAGCAACGTCGAGCCGCGCGCCACCTCGCGCGGCGCCAGCGTCTGTACCGCCGCCCCGGACAGCGGGGTCAACGTGCACCCGAGGCCGATGCCGGTCGTCACCAGTCCCACCATCAGAATCGGTAGGTAGTCGGCCTGTTGCCATGCGCCGTAAGTGAATACGCTCAATCCGAGCGTGATCAACGCGATCCCGACCAGCAGCACATTGCGAGGTCCGCGCTTGTCCATCAAGGTGCCGGCCAGCGGCATGGTGAGCATCGCACCGAACCCTTGCGGGATCAGCTGCAGGCCGGATTGCAGGGGCGTCTCGTGCAGCAGTTGTTGAAGGTAACTCGGGATGACGAGAAAGGCGCCGAAAAACCCTACCGAGAACGCCATCATCGCGGTGTTGGACAACGTCACCGCACGATTTTTGAACAGTGCGAGGTCGATCAGCGGATGCTCGGTGCCGCGCAGCGCATGCAGGACGAACGCTGCGATCAACAGCGCGCCGATCAACCCGGGTATCCACACCTGGCTGTCGGTGAAGCTGTCGTGCCGCGGCACCGACGAGATCCCGAACAGCAGGGCCGCCAATCCCGGTGACAGCAGCAGCATTCCGACGAAGTCGAATGCCTCTGACGGTTGCGGCCGATCCTTCGGGAATATTGATGCCGCGAGCACCAGCAGCAGGGCGCCGACCGGCAGATTGATGCGGAAGATCCATTCCCAGCTGTAGGCGCTGATCAGCCAACCGCCCAGCACCGGGCCGCCCATCGGAGCCAGCAGCATCGGAATCCCCAACACGGCCATCAGCCTGCCGAGGCGCCGTGGGCCGGCTTCGCGAGTCAGGATGATCAGTGTCAGCGGCACCAGCATTCCGCCGCCGAGTCCTTGAATGACACGAAATGCGATGAGCTGGCTGATATTCGATGCCATCGAGCACAGCAGCGATGCCAGGGTGAACCACAACGCCGCACCCATGAACAGCCGCTTGGTGCCGAATCGGTCGGCCGCCCAGCCCGCCAGCGGGATCACGGTGGCCTGGCCGAGCGTGTAGCCGGTGATCGTCCACGCGACGACCGCCTGGGTCGACCCGAACTCCGCGATGAAGGTCCGCTGGGCGACGCTGACAACGGTTCCGTCCAAGATCGCCATCACCGAGGCGAGAATGCAGACCGCGGCTATCCGCAACAGTCTCGCGTCGAGGGAGTTGGGGTAGTCGACCTCGGCTGCGGAGTCCGTCGGCAGTGCCGCGCTTGAAACCATGACCGCCAGCGTAGCGAGATAAAAGCTAGCTGATCAAATAAACTTCCCGCGGTGCGATGCAGGTAGCCTCCGACTATGACTGTGACCGACATCGCTCTGACCGGGCTCGACGGCGAATCTCTGTCGTTGGCCGACTACAGCGACCGTGCTGTGCTGGTCGTCAACGTGGCATCGAAATGCGGCCTGACGCCCCAGTACGCCGCCCTGGAGCAACTGGCCCGTGACTACGCGGAACGCGGGCTCACCGTGGTTGGGGTTCCGTGCAACCAGTTCATGGGCCAGGAGCCCGGCACCGCCGAGGAGATTCAGACGTTCTGCTCCACCACGTACGGGGTGACGTTTCCGCTGTTGGAGAAATCCGAGGTCAACGGGCCTGGCCGGCATCCGCTGTACGCCGAACTGACCAAGACGCCCGACGCTGCCGCTGAGGCCGGCGACGTGCAGTGGAACTTCGAGAAATTCCTGATCGCGCCCGGTGGAGCGGTGGTCAACCGGTTTCGGCCGCAGACCGTTCCCGACGCACCCGAGGTGATCGAGGCCGTCGAGGCGGTCCTGCCGAACTAGCTGGTCGCGGCGTCGAACTGACGCTTGCTGTCCGCGTGTACGTCACTGTCTGGACACCTGTGATCGTCAAACTCGTGGTGTGTCTGGGAAGTTGATCGTCTCGGTCTCCGGGATCAGCGATCGCACGTTGGACGACGTCGCCGAGTTCTGCAAGAAGATGGACGCCCGCGCGGTGCCGGTGTCGCTGCTCGTCGCACCGCGGCTGAAGGGCGGCTACCGGCTCGATCAGGATCCGGCGACAGTGGAGTGGCTCTCCGGCCGGCGATCCGCCGGCGACGCCATCGTGCTGAACGGCTACGACGACGCCGCCACCAAGAAGCGCCGCGGTGAATTCGCCACGCTCCCCGCGCACGAGGCCAATCTGCGGCTGATGGCCGCCGACCGGGTGCTCGAACACCTCGGTCTGCGAACCCGGCTGTTCGCCGCCCCACGGTGGATCGCGTCGCCTGGAACGGTGACCGCTCTGCCGCGCAACGGATTCCGGCTACTCGCCGACTTGCACGAGATCACCGACCTGGTTCGTCACACGTCCGCGCGGGCACGGGTGCTGGGCATCGGCGAGGGTTTCCTGTCCGAGCCGTGGTGGTGCCGGATGCTGGTGCTGTCGGCCGAGCGGGTGGCGCGCCGCGACGGTGTCGTCCGGGTCGCGGTGGGTGCCGGTCATCTCCGCAAACCAGGCCCGCTGCAGGCGATGCTGGACGCGGTCGACATCGCGCGGCTGCAGGGCTGCGAACCCGCCGTCTACCAATGGCTGGCCGATCAGGCGATTCTCGACGCCGCCTGACCGTCGTGGTCGCTACTGTGTAGCGCCATGAGCGATACCCAAGCTGATGTCATCGTCGTCGGGGCGGGCCTGGCCGGCCTGGTAGCCGCCTGCGAGGTGGCCGAGCGTGGCAAGCGGGTATTGATCGTCGACCAGGAGAACCGCGCCAACCTCGGCGGTCAGGCGTTCTGGTCGTTCGGCGGACTGTTCTTCGTCGACAGTCCCGAACAGCGTCGGCTCGGTGTCCGCGACAGCCACGAACTCGCGCTGCAGGACTGGCTCGGCACGGCAGCGTTCGATCGCCAAGAAGACTATTGGCCCAGGCAATGGGCGCATGCCTACGTCGATTTCGCGGCCGGCGAGAAGCGGAGCTGGCTACGCGACCGCGGCCTGAAGATCTTCCCGTTGGTGGGCTGGGCCGAGCGCGGCGGTTATGGCGCTCAGGGACACGGCAATTCGGTGCCGCGCTTCCACATCACCTGGGGAACCGGGCCGGCCATCGTCGACATCTTCGCCCGCCGACTGGTCGACCACCCGAACGTGCGGTTCGCCTACCGGCACCAGGTCGACGAGCTCATCGTCGACGGCGCTACGGTGACCGGAGTGCGCGGCAGTGTGCTCGAGCCGTCGTCCGAGCCGCGCGGCGTCACGTCGTCACGAAAAGCGGTTGCCGAGTTCGAGTTTCACGCCCAAGCCGTGATCGTGACCAGCGGGGGCATCGGCGGTAACCACGACATGGTGCGAGCCAACTGGCCCACCCGGATGGGTCGGGTGCCCGAGCGGATGCTCGCCGGTGTACCCGCCCACGTCGACGGCCGGATGATCGCGATCACCGAGAAGGCCGGCGCCCGGGTGATAAATCCGGACCGGATGTGGCACTACACCGAAGGCATCACCAACTATGACCCGATCTGGCCGATGCACGGCATCCGGATCATTCCGGGCCCGTCGTCGCTGTGGCTGGACGCCACCGGCAAGCGGCTGCCGGTGCCGCTGTATCCCGGTTTCGACACCCTGGGAACGCTGGAGTACATCGCGAAATCTGGGCACGACTACACCTGGTTTGTGTTGAACGCCAGAATCATCGGCAAGGAGTTCGGGCTGTCCGGGCAGGAGCAGAATCCCGACCTGACCAGTCGCAGCGTGCGTCAACTGGTGAAATCGCGGGCCGGATCGGGTGCGCCGGGGCCGGTGCAGGCGTTCATGGATCGCGGTGTCGACTTCGTGACCGGAAAGTCGTTGCGCGAGTTGGTTTCTGCCATGAATGCGGTGCCAGATGTAGCACCGCTGGAGTACGCGACCGTTGCCGACGAGGTCACCGCCCGCGATCGCGAAGTGGTGAACAAGTTCACCAAGGACGGTCAGATCACCGCGATCCGGGCGGCCCGCGAATTCCTGGGCGACAAGCTGGGCCGGGTGGTCGCGCCGCACCCTCTGCTGGATCCCAAGGCCGGTCCGCTGATCGCGGTGAAGTTGCACATCCTGACCCGAAAGACGTTGGGCGGACTGGAGACTGATCTGGACTCTCGCGTGCTCGGCACCGACGGTACCCCGCTGAACGGGTTGTACGCGGCCGGCGAGGTGGCCGGCTTCGGCGGCGGCGGAGTGCACGGCTATCGCGCGCTGGAGGGCACCTTCCTGGGCGGCTGCATCTTCTCCGGGCGCGCGGCCGGCCGCGGCGCCGTCGGCGACATCGGCTGACTGCCGCTCGAGACCGCGCCCAGCGCAGCCTCGCCGCACGAGCCTAGAAGGCGACGCCGGTCTCCTCCGGCAGGACCTGGAAGTCGGTGTCCGTCATCTCAGTGAGCCGGCCGTAGTAGATGCCGCGTGCCTCGGGCGCGACGACAGCTTGGTGGATGGGAATCGCGCGGGCCGGCGCAACCGCCCGCAGATAGTCGACGGCCTCGGAGATCTTCATCCAGGGCGCCGCGGCCGGGGTGGCCAGCACGTCGATCGGCTCGCCCGGAACGAACAGTGCATCGCCGGGATGCATGAAACGTCCTGATTGCCCGCCCTCGTCGATCACGTACGAAATGTTGTCGATCACAGGGATTTCCGGGTGGATGACGGCATGCTTGCCGCCGAGTGCGCGGATGGTCAGCTCACCGACCGACAGCTCGTCGCCGACGTGCACGGCCTGGCACGGCGCGGACAACTGCGCGGTGGTCTGCGGGTCGGCGTAGAGCGCGACACCTGGGTTGCCGTCGAGCAGAGCAGGCAGCCGCTCCTCGTCCACATGGTCGGGGTGCTGATGGGTGATCACGATCGCGGAGAGGCCGGTGATGCCCTCGAAGCCGTGCGAGAAGCTTCCCGGGTCGAACAGCACGGTGGTGTGACCGAAGTCGGCAAGAACGCAGGAATGACCGAAATGCGTGAGTTGCATGTCTACGATTGTGCGCTCATGGGGTGCACGCGCATGCGCCTAGTCTTCGCGACGGTGCTGATCGCAGGCGGCCTACTGGTCACATGGGTGTCGTGGGCCCCGGCGCGGGCGGACCCGGAGAGCTGCCCACCGACCTGCGATCAGATTCCCGCCACCGCCTGGATCGCGCGGGAGGCGATACCGCTCTACTCGACCTACCACTGGCCGGCGCCGGCCGGGCCGGGCGCGCCCGCGATGGTCATGACGGGCGCGGCGACGCCCCGGTTCCGATTCGAGGACGTGTGCGCGACGCCGTCCTTTCCGCAGGACACCCGTAACTCCGCGGTCGCCGGCCGGGTGATCGTCGACAAGCCGGCAGGTCAATGGCAGTTACGAGCCGAAATCCTGCATTGGCGCGGGGACACCGCCCGCGGCGGTCCGGTGGCGATGTCGGTATTCGACCTCGTCGCACCCGCGCTGCGCGCCTGCCAACTGGGCGCGGCCACCGAATCGCCGTCGTTGACCGTCGACGAGCCGACTCGGTTGGCGGCCGTGATCAGCGGACCGGTGATCCTGCATACCTACTTCGTGGCGCATCCGGAAAGCAGCACGATCAGCGAGCTGACCCTGTGGGGCGCGGATCCAGTCCAGCCGCCCTGGCCGATCATCTCGGACGCCCAGGTGCTGGACGCCATGACATCGCCGGTCTGCGCGGCCTATATCGGCTCGTGCTAGCACGACGGTCGCGGTCCCGACCGGTACAGTTGGCGCCGAGCAGCCAAGACAGTCGTGAGGAGTGCCGGTGGCCCGGGTGGTTGTGCACGTAATGCCGAAGGGCGAGATTCTCGACCCGCAGGGTCAGGCAATCGTCGGCGCACTCGGCCGGCTCGGCCATGGCGGTATCTCAAACGTCCGGCAGGGCAAGCGCTTTGAGCTCGAGGTCGATGACAGCGTCGACGACTCGGCACTGGCCGAGATCGCCGAGTCGCTGTTGGCCAACACGGTGATCGAGGACTGGACAGTCAGCCGGGAGTCGCAGTGACCCCGCGCGTCGGCGTCATCACCTTCCCCGGGACGCTCGACGACGTGGACGCGGCCCGCGCGGCGCGCGCCGTCGGCGCCGAATCGGTCAATCTGTGGCACGCCGACGCCGACCTCAAGGGCGTCGACGCAGTGGTGGTGCCCGGCGGCTTCTCCTACGGCGACTACCTGCGCTGCGGCGCGATCGCGAAGTTCGCTCCGGTGATGGGCGAGGTCATCGCCGCGGCCGGCCGGGGATTGCCGGTTCTGGGTATCTGCAACGGTTTTCAGGTGCTCTGCGAGGCCGGCCTGCTACCCGGAGCGTTGACCCGCAACGCCGGTCTTCATTTCATCTGCCGCGACGTGTGGCTGCGGGTCGAATCGACGTCGACGGCCTGGACCTCGCGTTACGAGCCCGGTGCAGAACTGCTGATTCCGCTGAAGTCCGGCGAGGGCCGATACGTGGCCTCCGACGCGGTGCTCGACGAACTGGAAGGCGAGGGTCGTGTGGTGTTTCGCTACCACGACAACGCCAACGGTTCGCTGCGCGACATCGCCGGAATCAGTTCGGCCGACGGCCGCGTCGTCGGGTTGATGCCGCACCCCGAGCACGCCACCGAGGCGTTGACCGGACCGTCCGACGATGGTCTGGGCTTGTTCTACTCGGCGCTCGACGCCGTTCTGACCGCCTAGCGAAGCGCGTGTTCGGCCAGCAGGCCGGCGGCCTCGTCGCGGGTGGAAAGACCTGCGACGCGGTGTAATTCGGTGAAAGCCTCGCCCAGTGCCTCGGTGGCCTCGTGCGGGTCGTCGAAGGTCGCGTCGTCGGTCAGCACCGCGATACCGAGCTGGTCGACATAGCTCCACACGGTGATGTTCACCGGGGCGCCCGGGGACAGCACACCGGTCGAGTAGATCTCGCTGACCGGCGCGCCGGCAAAGTGACCCCGTTCCCGGGGCCCCGGCACGCTGGAGACGGCGACGTTCATCATCTTGTTGGGCGCATCGCGGTGGCCGAGCCACCGGAATGCCGCGGGGGCGATCGCGGTCGGAAGGTAGCCCATCAGCTGTCCGTAGAGCCGTGGGCCGAGGATCTCGTGGTCTTCCTTGGCGATCTTGGTGGCCAGCGCCACCAGTTGGGCCCGCTCTGCCGGGTCGGCGACGTGCACCGGGAGCGAGATCGACAGGCCGCTGATCTCGTTGCCGGTGACGCGACCGGACTTGTCGGTCGCGGTGGGCACCGATGCGATGATCGGCCGGTCGGCCTCGCCGTCGTAGCGCAGCAGCAGCTGCCGCAAGCCACCCGCAGCGGTCGCCAGTACGACGTCGTTGAGCGTGATACCCAAACTCTTCGCGGTCGCCTTGACGTCGGCCAGCCGCAACGCCGTGGTGGCGAACCGGCGTTGCGGTGTCACCACGTGGTTGAGGAACGTCGGCGGTGCGTCGAACGCGTCGGCGAGGTCGGGATGATCGCCGCGTTCCCGGGTGCGGCGGCGCACGCGACTGAAACCTTTCGCGGCGTCGCCGATCAGTCCGGGCAGATCGACGATCTGCCGGACGTGGTCTCGGCCGGCGGCCAGCAGCAGACCGGCGGTCGTCGGGCTGACGCCGGCTTCGTCGTTGTCGCGTTCGTCAGTCGGTGCGTCCTTGAGGTCCATCGCGCGGGCGAGCAGGTTGACCGACGCGACACCGTCGGCCAGGGCGTGGTGGATCTTGCCGATCAGTGCGAACCGGCCGCCGGCCAGTCCTTCGGCGACATGGAACTCCCACAGCGGCCGGCTGCGATCCAGGGGTGTGGAGGCCACCTCGCCGATGACCGCGTCGAGCTCGCGGCGGCCTCCGGGTGCGGGCACCTGCACCCGGTGCAGATGGTAGTCGAGGTCGACGTCGCAGTTCTCCAGCCACATCGGGTGGTGCAGCCGCCAGGGAATGTCAATCAGCTTGTAGCGCAATGGTTCCAGCAGGTGCAGGCGCCGCAGTAGATGGCGCCGGAAGGCCTCGAAGCTGAAGTCTGTGTCGCCGCTCGCGGGGTCGACGATCGCCACCTTCAGCGTGTGCGTGTGAAGGTTGGGCGTCTCGCTGTAGAGCAGCATGGCGTCCATGCCGTTGAGTCTTCTCACGCCCACCTCCGTGTCGACGTGTTCATGCAAGCACCTGAACCGGTGCCGTTGATCGGAATGGTCGATTCAGCCCAGGATGGGGAACCGGCGCTGCTTGGCCAGCCGGTCCAAGGCGCTCTGCATGACCGAGCGGACGTACTCGTCCACCTCGCCGATGTCAGGGTCCGTGCCGAACTGCTCGGTGATGTCGATCGGCTCGAGGACCTCGGTGACGATTTTCGACGGCAGCGGAAGGTTGGGCGGAAAGATCATGCTCAGACCGAACGGGAAGCCGATGCTGAACGGCAGAATGTCGACCCGCGCCTTGGTGATTCCCAGCTTCTTGGCCAGCCAATTGCCGCGGGTCAAAAACAGCTGGGTCTCCTGGGCGCCGATCGACACGGTCGGCACGATCGGCACGCCGGCCTCGATCGCAGTGCGGACGTAACCGGTTCGACCGTTGAAGTCGATGGTGTTCTCGAATGTCGGCCGGTAGGAGTCGTAGTCTCCGCCTGGGAACACCAGCACCACCGCACCCGAATGCAGTGCTACCGAGGCATTTTCGCGGCTGGCCTCGATGACGCCGAGCCGCCGGAGCACGCCGTCCAACGGGCCGATGAAGATCCCGTAATGGCCGAGCGTGTAGACGGGGCGGTCGTAGCCGAACTCCTTGTAGAAAGCCGGCGAGAACACGAAGACGTCGGGGGTCAGCATCCCGCCGGAGTGATTGGACACCACCAGCGCCCCGCCCGTCGCCGGGATGTTGTCGATGTTGCGCACTTCGGCGCGGTGGTACTGCTTGATCAGCGGACCGACGGTGTTGGCGACCTGCTTGGTGAACTCCGGGTCCCACTTGGCCGTCTCGCGGTTTTTCGGCGCCTTTGCCATGTGAGAACCTCTGGGTTGCAGATCGACGTTACGAGCATGTTACTCTTGCTTTTGGAGAATGTCATATCCGTTTGCTGTGGCCAACGCCGATCCGAGGGACGATGACCGAGAAGGTACTTGTCACAGGGGGTTTCGGTCTGGTCGGATCGCAGACCGTGCGGCGACTCGTCGCTGATGGCCATCAGGTGGTCACGACCGATCTCGGTACGCCCGAGCAGCGCGAGGCGGCCACAGCACTGCCGGCGGGCGCCGAAGCGTACTGGGCCAACCTGACAGATCAGGGCGAGGTCGAACGGCTCATCTCCGACGTGGCACCGACGGCGATCGTGCACTTGGCCGCGCTGATCATTCCGGCGATCTTTCGCAACCGCGAACTCGGCCGCAAGGTGAACGTCGATGCCACCGCTGCACTGATACGCGCCGCGCGGTCGCATGCCAGTCCGCCGCGCTTCGTGCTGGCCTCCAGCAACGCGGTGTACGGGTCGCGCAATCCGCATCGACACCCCGAACGACTGACGTCCGAGTCGCCATTGCGGGCGTCTGATATTTACGGCGCCCACAAGATCGAGGCCGAAAACCTGCTCTGTGCTTCGGGTTTGGAGTGGGTGATCCTGCGTCTCGGCGGGGTGATCAGTATCGAGCCCGGCGCGATGCCGTTCAGCACCGATGCGCTGTTCTTCGAGAGCGCGCTGCCGGCCGACGGGCGCATCCACACCGTCGACGTCCGGGACGTGGCGTCCGCATTCGCGGCGGCAACCACCGCCGACGTCGTCGGCGAGACACTGCTGGTCGCCGGTGACGACTCACACCTGCTTCGGCAGAAAGACATCGGCCCGGCGCTGGCCGCGGCGCGCGGGCTGTCGAATGTCCTGCCCGCCGGCCGCCCCGGCGATCCCGACAGTGACGAAAACTGGTTCGCCACAGACTGGTTGGACACCACCCGTGCCCAGCAGGCGTTGTCGTTCCAGAGTCACTCGTGGCCCGAGATGCTTGCCGAGGCGCGCGCATCCATCGGGTGGCAGCGTTACCCGATGGCCTTGATTTCACCGATCGCGCGGCTGGTCCTCAAGCGCCGAGCCGCCTACCGCGACGCGCCGGGCCGCTACGCCGACCCGTGGGGCGCGATAAGGTCCCGATTGGGCGAACCCGGACCCGACTAAGTCCCCGTCGAATCCCGATAGGCTTCAAGGAGTCTCAGCCACACTTCGCTGATCGTCGGGAAGCACGGCACCGCGTGCCAGAGTCGCTCGACCGGCACTTGGCCGGCAATGGCGATTGTGGCTGAATGCAACAACTCCGAGACTCCGGGGCCGACGAATGTAGCGCCCAGCACGTGGCCGCGGTCGGCGTCGACCACCATCCGGGCCCGCCCTACGTATCCGTCCGCATAGAGTTCGGCTCCCTTCACGGCATCGCCGATTTCCACGTCCGCGGTGCGCACGCGGTACCCGGCCTCTTCAGCGTCCTGTCTGGTGAAACCGACCGCTGCCGCTTCAGGGTCGGTGAAGAACACCTGCGGGACGGCGTAGTGGTCGGCCGTCGTCGCGTGCGTCCCCCACGGGCCGGTCTGCAGTGGCCTGCCCGCTGCTCGCGCCGCAATCGCCGACCCGGCGATCCGCGCCTGGTACTTGCCTTCGTGGGTCAGCAGTGCCCGATGATTGGCGTCACCGGCCGCATACAACCAGCCGTCCTCGACGCCGCGGACCCGGCAGGTGTCGTCGACATCGAGCCAACTGCCCGGGGTGAGACCGACTGTCTCCAAACCGATGTCCACGCTCCGCGGTGCGCGGCCGGTGGCGAAGAGCACTTCGTCGACGTCGAGTGAGCTGCCGTCGTCCAGCTTCACGGTCACCGGCCCGTCTGCAGAGGGGCGGCGGAGTCCGGTCACCGAGACGTTCTTACGTACATCGACTCCCGACTTGCGCAACCCGGCCTCGACGAGCTCTCCGACGAACGGTTCCATCCGGGGTAGCAGGGCCGAACCTCGAACCAGCAAGGTCACCGAGGAGCCCAATCCATGCCAAGCAGTTGCCAATTCGACGCCGACTCCGCCGGCACCGACAACGGCGAGACGGCGCGGAACAGACCCGCTGTCGGTGCCCTCGCGGTTGGTCCACGGCCGTGCCTCGGCGATACCGGGCAGGTCCGGAAGGGCAGCGCCGCTGCCCGTGCAGATCACGACGGCGTGCCGGGCGACGAGCACGGATGATTCGCCGTTCTCAGTCGTCACCACGATGCGGCGAGGTCCGTCCAGCCGGCCGTGACCGCGCACCAGGGTCGCGCCGATCCCGGTAATCCATTCGGCCTGGCCCGCGTCATCCCAGTTGCTGACGTAACGATCACGGCGACCGAAGACGCCTGACGCGTCGATCGAACCTGTGACCGCCTCGCGCGCGCCATCGATGCGAGCTGCATCGGCCAAGGCGATCACCGGACGCAACAGCGCTTTGCTCGGGACGCATCCCCAGTAGGAGCATTCACCGCCGACCAGCTCGCGTTCGACCAGCACGACGCTGAGGCCACCCGCTCGGGCGCGCTCGGCAGCGTTCTGCCCAACCGGCCCGGCGCCCAGCACGACGACGTCGTAAATCTGCTCCGCGCTCATGTGGCCCTCTCTCTCGGTACTGCAACAGGGTACGCTAAATGGGTTACACAACCCATAATTTTCGGTGCCACCGGCGTCACCCGGCTTCCTCGAGATCGAGCAACGCACGTTTGGCGGCCGGGCCGCCACGGTAATTGCCCGTCGTGCCGTCGGAGCGGATCACCCGGTGGCACGGCACCACGACAGGGATGGGGTTCGTCGCACAGGTCGTCCCGACGGCACGAACTGCTCTGGGAGAACCGGAAAGTCGAGCAAGCGTGCCGTAGCTGGCGGTGCTGCCGTAGCCGATGTCGTGAGCCAGGTGCTCCAGGACGATGCGGCGGAAACCCGTGGAAAGCTGCCAATCCAGTGGCACCTCGAAGGTGCGCCGGCGTCCCGCAAAATACTCGTCCAGTTGTTGCGCAACGGAATCGAGGCGCGCGGGCGCGTGTAACAACCGGGAGCTGATCCGGTCGGACAGGTTCTGCAGCACACCGTCGTGACCTTCGTTGCTGAACGCCACGCGAACCAGCCCGGCCGGTGTCGCGGCGATCAGCAGCGCGCCGACAGGGGAGTCGACGGTTCGGTATGCGACGTCGAGTGCGCCGTCGCGCTCGGCTGCCGCTGCCAGGCGGGAGTGCAGGCGGGCGAGGTCGTTGTCGTCGACCGGGTAATGCCCGACGAGGTCAATGTTGTTCACGCTCAACCTCCGTGGTGCGCGGGTAGGTGCGTCGCAGGGTCGCGATGCCGTCGGCGGCCGCGCGGCGGGTGGCGGCCGCGGTGCTGTCGACGATCGTGGCGATCTCGGCGTAAGGCAGGCCGGCCAGGTAGTGGTAGGCCACCGCTTGGCGCTGCTTGGGCGGCAGCTCGGCCACCGCCTCATTCAGGTCGGCATGCCGGTCGTCGGCATGATCCGGCGTCGGCAGGTCGGGAGTCTCCGGGACCGGTAGCGCCCGGCGCGCGGTGGCGCGCATGATGTCGATGGCCTTGCGATGAGCAATCGTGACCAGCCACGCCTCGACATTCGCGTCGTCGGGCAGCGTGGGATAGGCCTTCATCGCCGCCAGAAAGGTTTCAGACCAGGCGTCGTCGGCGTCGGCGTGACCGAGGACCGCGCGTGCCACTCGCAGCACGGTGGCACCGTTTCGGGCCACAATGCTCTCGAATGGCGGCTTCACCGATCGCTACCAGAGTGCCCGCGGTGCAACGGGTATCGCCTTCTCCAACTCGAGCAGGTACTGCTTACGCTCGAGGCCCCCGGCGTATCCGGTGAGCTTGCCGGTGGATCCGACGACGCGGTGACACGGGACGAAGATCGACAACGGGTTGTGGCCGACGAATCCGCCGATGGCGCGCGGGCTGATGCCGTTTCCGATCGCGCGGGCCAGGGCACCGTAGGTGGTGGTGCTGCCATACGGGATCTCGATCAGCAGCTGCCAGAGCCGTCTGGCCCGTTCGCTGCCAACGGGATTGAGTGCGATGTCGAAATTTCGGCGCGCGCCGGCGAAGTATTCCTCCAGCTGGATGATGGCGTCATCGAATCCGCGATCGACCGTCGGCTCGACCTGTGGCCCGAAGCCGGCCTGATCCGGATTTGTCCAGTGCCCCGGGTAGTACAGCCCGGTCAACCCGTCGTCGTCGCGCACCAGCGTCAGGGGTCCGATCGGTGAGTCGATGACGGCATGGCGCGTCGACGTGGTGATAGTGGACATCTGAGCCTCCGGTGGTCGGTCGATTTGCGTTCTATCCGGTAGACGTCCCGGGCGCGCCGGTTGTGAGGTGAGCCGCCAGATCGCGCAGATCGGTCGCGACAATCGTCGGCTGCGGCAAGCCGGGCACCGGCAGCGCGGCATTGCCGGGCCGGGTGATCAGCGCACCGTCGAACCCCACGGATTGCGCTCCGATCGTGTCCCAGACATGTGCCGCGACCATCATGCACTCCGATGGGGCCACGGCCAGCTGCTCGCACACGTAGCGGTACGTCGCCGGCGCGGGCTTGAAAGCGCGGCAAGCATCCACACTGAACTGCCGTTCGAACAGATGACTCAATCCGGCATGCTCCAACGGACTGGGACGGGTTGGATCAGGCGGCGAGTTGGTCAAGGTGACGAGCCGAAAGCCGTTGTCACGCAGAGCGGTCAGCCCCACTTCGGCGTCGGCGTGCGCGGGCATGGTGAGCATTGCATGCTTCAGCTCATCGGCGTCATCCGCCGAGACGTCGATGCCGCGGGTGGCTGCGACCATTCGCAAGACACCCTGACCCAGCGTGAAGAAGTCGATGTAATGCCCTGACGACGTCATCGTCATCGAGTACATGACCAGTTGGCCGAACCACTGTCGCATCGTTGCCGGATCGCCCAACACCCGCGCGAAAATCGGCGTCAGAGAGTCGATGTCGATGAGCGTCTCGTTGACGTCGAGGACAAGAACCGGTGGAGCGTCGGTCATGGCTGCCATCATCGATCGCTCATTCGACGATGACAACCAGCTTTCCGCCGGCGTCGCCCGTCTCCATGGTCCGATGCGCTTCGTGGATCTCGTCGAAGGAGAACACCTGGGACGGTGCCGCCTCCAGTTCGCCGGCGGCCACCTGGGCGGCGATGTCCTGCAACGGTACGTCGGAGAGCGGGAACCCTGGGTTGCCGAAGACGAAGCTACCGAAGAACGACCAATTCACGCCGCTCGCCATCCGCAGCAGGGGATTGAAATCACCGATCGGGTCCAGCCCGCCGAGCCAGCCGGCCAGGCAGGCAGTGCCGTCACGCCGAAGCATGTCCAGCGAGTCGAGAATCGTGCTGTTGCCGACCAGGTCGAGGACCGCGTCGACCTTCTTGGCCTCCGCTATCTCGGCGGCCAGCGTCGGTGACTCCAACTCGACCCGGGTGGTGCCGAGTTGTTCGAGCAGCGGGAATCTCTTTCGACTGCGCGTCGTCGCGATGACCCGCGCGCCCGCTGCAACAGCCATCTTCACCGCGGCCTGGCCGAACGACGACGTCGCTCCCCGCACGACAAGAGTTTGGCCGGAGGTGAGCTTGAGATTGCGAAAGAGACACGTCCAGGCGGTGGCGTAGGTCTCCGGCAGCGCCGCCAGTTGGGACCACGGCAGGTCGGATTCGACGCCCGTGACGTTGGCCGCGCGAACCCGGGTGTACTCCGCGTAACTACCGTTGACGGTTCGGCCGAGACCACCCATCAGCGCCGCGACTTTGGCTCCGACGGGGAACTCACCACCCGGACACGAGTCAACGGTGCCGACGCATTCGATGCCGCTGACCTCTGCGGCTTCGGCCCATTCGCCGCGACGCATATGCATTTCGGCGTGGTTGATGCCGAATCCTCGAACTCTGATGACGACCTCGCCGTGCTTCGGCAGCGGCTTGGGTATCTCGGTGTAGACGAGTCGGTCGAGCCCGCCGAAACCGGCCAGGACGATCGCGCGCATAGTCTCACCGCCGGGTTGTTCACGGACAACGGCGGGCGCTGTGGGCAGGACGTCGGCGTCGGACATGACGTGTCTCCCGGTCATATAAATGGGTTGTGCAACCCATATTATGACGAGGAGAACCAGGCCTGTCTACCGAGCAACCGGGTCATACCTCAGGGCCGACTCCTCGGCACCTGTCGGGCGAATGAGCGGACGTAGGCGACTGCCGCGTCGAGGGCGGCCTGCAGCGGCTCCGCGTCTTGGGTGATGTGCGTGAGCATCGCCCCGCCCTGATGCGCGACGACGAGCGATGTCCCCAGGTGTCGCGGGTCGGCCTCGTCTTGCAACTCTCCGCGGCGCCGCATCACGCTGAGACCAGCCTCGAACAAGGCGAGCCACTGGTCATATCCGGCCGCGACATCGTCCTTGACCTCGTCGTCGGAGTCGATCAATTCGCCCGCAAGCGAACCGTAGACGCATCCCCCGAGGCGATACACACCGTCGATATCGGCGGTGCAAGCGTCGGCCCATGCCTCTAGATCGTCGAGCGTGTCCAGCGAGCCGAGACTCGGCTGAGTGTGAAAGGCGACCACGTCCGCGCGCCGGGCCGCAATGACCTGTCGGGTCAGATCGCGTCTGTCGCGAAAGTAATGGGAGATCTGTGAACCACTGACTCCGGCGGCGACGCGCACCTCGTCGATGCTGGTGTTCGCCGCGCCACGCTCGAAGATCAGACGCTTGGCTGCGGTCACAATGCGTGCCCGGGTGGCCAATCCTTTGCGTGTCAGGCGAAGTCCCTCAGCCTCTCGAATGGCGGACTTTCGCCGATCGCGCGGACGCCGCACCGAACGGGCGCGGCGTTCGGCCGGATCGGTCGCGAACATGCGCAGATAGTTGACCGCGAAGCGAGTGGCATCCGCGTGTGGCCACGGTGCCCGGTAGATGAAGGCCAGCGTGCCGCCCCCCTGATGCGCCCCGACTATGACCAACGCGATCCGCCGCGGATCGGCCTCGGCGACGAGCAGGTCGCGTACCTTCATCTGCTGGACCGCTGCCTCCAGCAGTTCCACCCACCGCAGATATGCCGCCGCGAGCGTTTCGCGCGAGGCGGCATCGGATTTCGCCAGTTGTGCGGCCAGGGCGTGGAAAGTCGTTGTGCTACCGGATGTTCCGATTCTTCTCAGATAGCGCATGTTCAGGTCGATCCATTGTTCGAAGTCGTCGAAGGATTCGAGATCCCTCAGTCTGGGCTGCCGGTGAAAATCGAGGACCACGTCGATTTGATGCAGGACGACCGCGCGAATCAGCGCATTTTTGTCGGCGAAGTAATGAGCAAGTTGAGAGCCGCTGACTGACGCGGCTTTCCGGATGCCATCCAGGTTCGTCCCCGCGAGGCCTCCGGTGACGATGAGCTGGGCGGCTGTGTGGACGATCCGAGATCGGGTGGCCCGGCCCTTGGCGGTGAGCCGTAATTCGTCCCCGTCGTCGGGATTGGCCATCGAGTCAGGTTACCCGCGAGCGCGAGTCGATCTGGGATGTTCAGCCCAGTTGATCGGGTGGCGCGGGTAGACGGTGGTGCCACGCTGGTGTACACAATCAGCAGGGGGCCACTCGAGGAGTCGTCGTGGGCAGACTTGAATCAGTCAACGTCGGAATGCCCAAAAACGTTCAGTGGAACGACAAGACGGTCTACACCGGGGTCTGGAAGAGTCCGGTCGCCGGACCGGTGATGGCCAGACGCCTCAACCTCGACGGCGACGGTCAGGGCGACCTTGCCGGCCACGGCGGCGAACACCGCGCCGTCATGGTTTACCAGACCGAGTCGTACGAATTCTGGAGAGCCCACCTGAACCGCCAGGACATCGAACCGGGACATTTCGGCGAGAATTTCACCGTCACCGGCTTGGCGGACGATGCGGTGTGCATCGGCGACCGCTACCGAATCGGGGCCGCGGAATTCGAAGTCACGCAGCCCCGGGTGACCTGCTATCGGGTCGGCCTCCGGTTGAATGAACCTGACATGCCGAAACTTCTTGTTTCGCAACATCGCCCGGGGTTTTACTTACGGGTTATCCGGGAAGGATCGGTTCAAGCCGGCGACGACATCGTCCTGACGCGGCGGGGACGACACGAATTGAGTGTCGCCGACGTGGACGCCTTGCTGTACCTACCCGATCGCGATATCGAACAGCTGCGCAAGGTCGTCGACATCCCAGCGCTGAGCCCGGGCTGGGTGCAGTCATTCCACGATCTGCTCGCGCAACACGAAGCCGGCAGTGAACAGACGGCACCGGCCGTCGGAGTCGAGCCGGGGTGGAGCGGCTTTCGCCGACTACGGGTCAGTGCCGTGCATCCGGAAAGCCCTCGCGTGACCTCGATCTCGCTGACCGCCGAGGGTCACGCGGCGCTGCCGCGTCCACGGCCCGGCCAGTATCTGACGGTGCGTATCCCCGGTGATCCAGCACCGATGCGCAGTTACTCGCTGTCCGGTGACCCCGCCGCGGGCGACTACCGGATCAGCGTCAAGCGCGAAGAACAGGGACAGGTCAGCAACTGGCTGCACGACCACATCGAACCCGGTTCGGTGCTGGATGTGGCGGCCCCGCGAGGCGACTTCTGCTTGACCGAAGCCGATACCGCCGTCGTCCTGATCTCAGCGGGTATCGGTGTCACGCCGGTGCTCGCGATGTTGCACGCCTTGTCCCGGTCGCACACCGGTCGAGAGGTCTGGTGGTTGCACACCGTCCGCGATCCGCGTTCTCAGGCTTTCACGGACGAGGTCAACGCCCTGATCGAGTCCCTGCCCCGCGGCCGGCAAGGGGTGTTCTACACGGGGTCCCAGGACCGGATCGACCGTCACTCGGTGGGCGCACTGGGATTACCTGGTGACGCAACCGTATACCTGTGTGGCCCAAACCAATTCATGACGGAGATACGTGGCGCGTTGACCGCGGCGGGAATCGACCCGGCGCGGGTCCACAGTGAACTGTTCGGTGCCCTGCCGGCGATCAACCCCGGCGTCGTCGACGACGCACCACGGACGCCACCACACCAGCCGCCCGGTCGGCCCGGGACGGGGCCGTCGATCACCTTTGCCCGCAGTGGACTGACCGTCAGGTGGCCGTCCGGTGTCGGCAGTATCCTCGACCTCGCCGAAGCGTGTGATGTGCCAACCCGTTTCGCCTGCCGCAGCGGCGTCTGCCACGTCTGCGAGACCGACATCGTCGATGGATCGATCAACTACGTTCAGGCGCCGCTGGAGCCACCCGGACCAGGCTCGGTACTGATCTGCTCAGCGGCGCCCGCCGGCGACCTGGTACTGGACCTGTGAGTCGGCCACCGGCGCGCACGCCTGTTCCTACACGCTGAGCGCAACCGAGGCTTCGGCGGTGTAGTTCAGGAAGGTGAGGGTCTCCTGCAGGTAGAGATCCACCGTGTCGGCGTTGTGCGACAGGTAGCCGATGGACACGTCGGTGCCGAGCTGAAGATCGAAATCCCCACCGCGGGTGGTCAACACGAATGCACCGTCGATCGCGGGCGCCCAGATGATGTCCCCGTTGACCAGCCTGTTGATGTGCTCCAGGATCGGGTATCCGTGCTCGGTGGTCTCGCTCACCTTGGTGTAGACATCGGCGGACAGCAGCACCGAGTAGGGGCCGTCGACACCGGCAAGCCGCAGTCCCGACAACGCCTGGGTGATGATGTCGGGGATCGCGCGGGGGTCCTCGGGCAACTTCAGCGGCGGGTTGCTGCTGGCGCTGCGAACGCCTTCGATGGATGCGGCCGGGTAGCCCTCGAAAATGGCCCGGTCTTCGGCGAACGCCAGCTTCTTGGCGGCCTCCTTCACCGGATCCCAGTCGGAATCCTGCGAACCACGCTCCACGTCGTCGATCTCCGAACGCGACAGCGTGAACGGAACCCGAAGCCGCACAAGCGGTTTACTGGCACGCAGATGGCTTATCACGCCGTCGGAGGGCGCGGTGACGTCGACCAGGCGCCCGGTGCTGATGGCCGCGGCGGCCGGTCCGGCCGGCTCGCTGACGTCGACGACCCGGCGACCGGCGATGTGACGCTTGAACGTCCGCCTCGCCTCGACCTCGATTTCATCCCACGCTTCTTCGGTGATCGGTGCGAGATCGCGGTACAGGTTGTTCATTGCGGGGTTCCTTTCAAACTGCCGATCGCCAACGAGCCGTCCGCGGACGTTGTAAGTATCGCCGGAGTGGCTGCCGTGGAGATCGGCAGTGGCGGCGGGTCGTCGAGAAAGTCGACGGTGGGGGAGAAGAAGAGCCCGCCGGTGACGGCGGTGGAGAAGTCGAGGATCCGGTCGGTGTTGCCGGGCGGATCGCCGAGAAACATATTGTGCAGCATCCGCTCGGTGACGCGGGGGGTGCGCGAGTAGCCGATGAAGTAGGTGCCGAATTCGCCCTTGCCGAGTTCGCCGAAGGGCATGTTGTGCCGCACGATCTTGAGCTCGGTGCCGTCGTCGTCGGTGATGACGTTGAGCGCGATGTGCGCGTTCGCCGGCTTGTCGTCGTCGTCGAGTTCGAGATCCTCCAGCTTGGTCCGGCCGATCACGTGCTCCTGCTCACCGACCGACAGTGAGTCCCACGACGACATGTCGTGCAGGTACTTCTGCACGTGCACATAGCAGGATCCGGCGAAAGCAGCGTCTTCGTCACCGATGGCCGTCGCCGAAACCGCCAGTGCACCATCAGGATTCTCGGTCCCGTCGACGAAGCCGAGCAGGTCACGATTGTCGAAGAACCGGAAGCCGTGCACCTCGTCGACCACGGTCACCGCACCGGCCATCGAACGCAAGATGTTGTTGGCCAACTCGAAGCACACATCCAGTGTTTCGGCCCGCAGATGGAACAACAGGTCACCGGCGGTGGCCGGGGCGGTGTGGCCGGGGCCTTCCAGGGCGACGAACGGGTGCAGCTCGGCGGGCCGCGGACCGTCGAACAACCGGTCCCAGGCGTGTGAACCGATCGAGGTGATGACCGACAGATGCTTCGCGGGATCGCGAAAACCGGTCGAGCGCACCAGCCCCGAGATCCCCGGGAGCGCCTCGTGCACGACCTCTTCACCGCCCGGCTCGATGGTGACCACCAGGAATATCGCGGCCGGCGTCAGCGGCGCGAGCACCTGCTGCGGTTGCGGGGTGGGCACGCCAATGACCCTAACGTTTCGGGTGAGGTCGTGATGAAAAGATGGGTCCCATGGCGGCCACCGCGACAGGGCTCTGCGAATTCATCGACGCGTCCCCGTCGCCGTTCCACGTCTGTGCCACCGTGGCGGCTCGGTTGCGCGCGGCCGGCTTCGCCGAACTCGCCGAGGCCGACGAGTGGCCGCAGGCAGGCAAGTTCTACACGGTGCGGGCCGGGTCGCTGGTGGCCTGGGACAGCACCGGCTCCGGCGCCCGGCCGTTCCGAGTGGTCGGCGGTCACACCGACAGCCCCAACCTGCGGCTCAAGCAGCATCCCGACCGCGCGGTGGCGGGGTGGCACGTCGTTGCGCTGGAGCCTTACGGCGGCGCCTGGCTGAACTCGTGGCTGGACCGCGATCTGGGCATCAGCGGTCGGCTGTCGGTGCGCGAGGGGGCCGGGATCGCGCACCGGTTGGTCCGGATCGACCGGCCGATCCTGCGGGTGCCGCAACTGGCGATCCACCTGGCCGAGGATCGGAAATCGCTCACCCTCGACCCGCAGCGGCACGTCAACGCGGTGTGGTCGGCCGGCATCGGAATCCGCTCGTTCTTCGGCTACGTCGCCGACGAGGCCGGAGTCGATCCCGGCGACGTGCTGGGGGCCGACCTGATGACCCACGACCTCACGCCGTCGCGACTGATCGGGGTCGAGGACGACTTCGTCAGCGCCCCGCGGCTGGACAACCAGGCGTCGTGCTACGCCGGGCTGGAAGCCCTGCTGGACGCCGGGTCCGACGAATACCTGCCGGTGCTGGCGCTGTTCGACCACGAAGAGGTCGGGTCCACCTCGGATCACGGCGCCGACTCGGAGCTGCTGCTGACCACGCTGGAGCGCATCGTGCTGGCCGGCGGCGGTGGGCGCGAGGACTTCCTGCGGCGGGTCTCCGGCTCGATGGTGGCGTCGGCCGACATGGCCCACGCCACCCATCCCAACTACCCCGAGCGGCACGAGCCGGGGCACTTGATCGCGATCAACGGCGGCCCGGTGCTCAAAGTGCATCCCAATCTGCGGTATGCCACCGACGGTCGCACCGCGGCGGCGTTCGCGCTGGCCTGCCGGCAAGCCGGGGTGCCGCTACAACGCTACGAGCACCGCGCCGACCTGCCGTGCGGCTCGACGATCGGCCCGATGACCGCGGCCCGGACCGGGATCGCGACCGTCGATGTCGGCGCCCCCCAACTCGCGATGCACTCCGCACGAGAGTTGATGGGCGCCAACGACGTTCCCGCCTACGCCGCGGCGCTGCGGGCGTTCTTGTCACCCGCCTAGACGAACACCGGGTCGTAGCGGATCACGTTCTCCACCACGATGCCGTCGCGGGTGCGCACCCGGTCCAGTCCGCGAATCGTGATGGGCCCGTTCGGGCCGGTCGCGTTTCCGACGTAGTGCAGGAAGAACAGTTCCTCACCCGGCGTCGCCCCGGGCGCCGACGCGCTGTCGACGAGCTCGAGTTTCAGGTCCGGCGCGACGGCGAGCAGGTCCGCGATCTTCTGGGTGTAGGGCGTGAATCCCCGCACCGGCTCGCTGTCGCCGGGCCAGTAGCCGATGATGTCATCGGCCAGGATGTCCATGCTCTGCGACATGCTGGGCGCGGCCCAGAACGCGGCGAAAAACTCCGGGCTGAATCGCGCTGCGGGAGAATCGGTTTGAGTGTCGGTCATCATTCCTCCTGGATTTCGATGGTTCGGATCGAAGTCTGTCCGCCGCGACGCCGCCGCACAATTACCTCCGAGGTCATCGCCGCCGGACTGGAGATGATGCGCCACCGGGGTCCGCCGGCACAGCATCGGCGACAGCTTCCGCTGGGTGGTGCTGGCCGACCCGGCCGGCAACGCCTTCTGCGTCGCCGGAGCGGGTTGGCCGCCGGGCACCCTAGACTGTGTGCGTGACGTCAGGGCTCACCCACGCGACCGATACCGTCGAGCGGGCCGCGGCCACCCCTGACCAGCCACAACCGTTCCGCGAACTGGGTCTCAAGGACGACGAGTACCAGCGGATTCGCGACATCCTCGGCCGCCGCCCGACCGACGCCGAGCTGGCGATGTACTCGGTGATGTGGAGCGAGCACTGCTCGTACAAGTCGTCCAAAGTGCACCTGCGGTACTTCGGCGAGACCACCACCGACGAGATGCGGGCCGGGATGCTGGCCGGCATCGGTGAGAATGCCGGCGTCGTCGACATCGGCGACGGCTGGGCCGTCACCTTCAAAGTCGAGTCGCACAACCACCCGTCCTACGTGGAGCCCTACCAGGGTGCGGCCACCGGCGTCGGCGGCATCGTCCGCGACATCATGGCAATGGGTGCCCGTCCGGTCGCGGTGATGGACCAGTTGCGCTTCGGCGCTGCTGACGCCCCCGACACCCGGCGCGTGCTCGACGGCGTGGTGCGCGGCATCGGCGGCTACGGCAACTCACTCGGCCTGCCCAACATCGGCGGCGAGACCGTCTTCGACGCCTGCTACGCCGGCAACCCGTTGGTGAACGCGTTGTGCGTCGGGGTGCTGCGCAAGGAAGACCTGCATCTGGCCTTCGCCTCGGGCGCGGGCAACAAGATCATCCTGTTCGGCGCCCGGACCGGCCTGGACGGCATCGGCGGTGTGTCGGTGCTGGCTTCGGAAACCTTCGGCGGCGACGAGTCGGGCTCGGGGCGAAAGAAGCTCCCCTCGGTGCAGGTCGGCGACCCGTTCACCGAGAAGGTGCTGATCGAGTGCTGCCTGGAGTTGTACGCCGCGGGGCTGGTGATCGGCATCCAGGACCTCGGCGGGGCCGGATTGTCGTGTGCCACCTCCGAACTCGCATCGGCCGGTGACGGCGGCATGGCGATCGAGCTCGACACCGTACCGTTGCGCGCGAAGGACATGACGCCTGCTGAGATCCTCTCCAGCGAGTCGCAGGAGCGGATGTGCGCGGTGGTATCGCCGGAGAACGTCGACGCCTTCATGGCGGTCTGCCGCAAGTGGGAAGTGCTGGCCACCACGATCGGCGAGGTCACCGAAGGCGACCGGTTGCTGATCACCTGGCACGGCGAGACGGTGGTGGACGTGCCGCCGCGCACCGTCGCCCACGAAGGACCGGTGTATCAGCGTCCCGTCGCGCGGCCCGAGTCGCAGGACGCGCTGATCGCCGATACATCGGCGGGGCTCGCACGTCCGACTGCCGGTGAGGAGTTGCGCGCGACTTTGCTTGCGCTGCTGGGCAGTCCGCATCTGTGCAGCCGCGCGTTCATCACCGAGCAGTACGACCGCTACGTGCGCGGCAACACGGTGCTGGCCGAGCATGCCGACGGTGGTGTGTTGCGCGTCGACGAGTCGACCGGCCGCGGCATCGCGCTGTCGACCGACGCGTCCGGCCGCTACACGCTGCTCGATCCCTACGTGGGGGCGCAGCTCGCGTTGGCCGAGGCCTACCGCAACGTCGCCGTCACCGGTGCCAAGCCGGTCGCGGTGACCAACTGCCTGAACTTCGGCTCACCCGAAGACCCCGGGGTGATGTGGCAGTTCTCCCAGGCGGTTCGCGGCTTGGCGGATGGTTGTGCGGCACTTGGTATTCCGGTCACCGGAGGCAACGTCAGCTTCTACAATCAGACCGGGACCACGGCGATCATGCCCACCCCCGTCGTCGGAGTTCTCGGCGTGATCGACGACGTGACCCGGCGTATCCCGACCGCGATGGGTACCGAGCCGGGCGAGACACTCATCCTGCTCGGCGACACCCGCGACGAACTCGACGGCTCGATCTGGGCGCAGGTCACCGCCGATCATCTGGGCGGCCGCCCGCCCGCTGTGGATCTGGCGCGCGAGCGACTGCTGGGCGAGGTGCTGAGCGCGGCATCGCGCGACGGGCTGGTGTCCGCCGCGCACGACCTGTCCGAGGGCGGGCTGGCCCAGGCGATCGTCGAATCCGCCTTGGCCGGCGAAACAGGTTGTCGCATTGTTCTTCCCGAGGACGCCGACCCATTCGTCGCGCTGTTCTCCGAATCGTCCGGCCGGGTGCTGGTGGCGGTGCCGCGTACCGAGGAAAGCCGCTTCACTTCGATGTGCGAAGCGCGCGGGCTGCCCGCCACCCGGATCGGCGTCGTCGACCAAGGTTCGGACGCGGTCGAGTTCCAAGACTTGTTCACGGTGTCACTGGCCGAGTTGCGCAGCACGTCCGAAGGGGTGCTGGCCGCCCTGCTGCGATGAGCATCGAGTCCAGCGGACCCCATCCGCTCCTGCTGTGGGGATGGAGCCTGCTCCGACTGAAATTCGTCGGGGTGGCGTTCGGCGCGCTGTTCTTCTGCCTGTCGATGACGCCGTCACTGGTTCCGCGAGAGTGGTTGTTCCAGGGGTTGATTGGCGGGGTGAACGCCGCCTTCGGCTACGGGCTCGGTGTGCTGATCGGCCGGATCGTCTACCGCCTGCTGCTGCGCGGAGCCCGCTGGTGGCCACCGTCGCCGCGGGTGTTGTGGTGGATGAAGGCGGCGGTCGTCGTGATCGCACCGACCGCATGCGTCCTGATGCTCATCCCGGCCGCGTCCTGGCAGCGGCAGCTGTCGGCGCTGATGGGCATCGAGGGGCCGACGAGTCCGGGCTATCTGCGCACTCTCGCCGTCGCGGCAGCCGTCAGCGCACTGCTGGTGTCGACGTTCCGGGTGCTGATCGACGTCGTCAAATTGTTGGCGCGCAGACTGATTCGCCGCTGGCATCTGCACGACGAGGTGGCGCTGTTCATCGGCACCGCGATCGTGGTGGTGCTGCTGGTCACGTTGTTCGACGGTGTGCTGGTCCGCGGTTTCTTCGCCGGCGCCAACGCGATCTTCCAGCCGCAGGACAGCGCGACCCCCACGGGTGTATCGCAGCCGCAGTTGCCGGAAAAGTCAGGCAGCCCAACATCATTGGCCGCCTGGGACACGCTGGGATACCAGGGCCGCGACTTCGTCGGAACCGGGCCGCACGCCGCCGACCTTGCCAAGATCAATGGCAAGCCCGCCAAGGAGCCGATCCGGGTGTACGCCGGACTGCACACCGCTCCCGACGACCACGGCCGGCTCGACGTCCTTGTCGACGAGCTCGAACGCACCGGCGCGTTCACCCGCAAGGTCCTGATCATCGCGCCGACCACCGGGACCGGCTGGATCAACCCGGTCGCGGCCCGCTCGGTCGAGACGATGTACAACGGCGACACCGCGATCGTGGGTCTGCAGTATTCCTATCTGCCGAGCTGGATTTCCTTCCTTGCAGACAAACAGAAGTCGATGGACTCCGGCCGGATGCTGATCACCGCCGTTCACGACCGCTGGACGCAACTCCCACCCGAGCGACGACCGAAGCTGATGCTCTACGGCGAGAGCCTGGGGTCGCTGGCCGGCCAGGCCGCGTTCGGGTGGCTGCCCGACATCCGGCGGATGGGGTTCGATGCGGTGCTCTGGGTCGGGCCGCCGCAGGAGAGCACGCTGTGGCGCGCGCTGATCGACCGCCGTGACCCTGGCACCACCGAAGTGCAACCGCATTACGACAACGGGCGTACCGTCCGGTTCTCCCAGGCCAACGACCCGCCGGATGTCACCAAGGTCCTCGGGCCGCCGTGGACCGGCACCCGGGTGCTGTTCCTGCAGCACCCGTCCGACCCCGTGGTGTGGTGGTCGCCCGACCTGCTGTTCAGCCGGCCCGCCTGGCTCACCGAGCCGCCGGGCCACGATCGCAGCGCGGCGATGCAGTGGAGTCCGGTGGTGACGTTCTGGCAGGTCAGCGCCGACCTGACCAACGCCGAAGGGGTTCCCGGCGGGCACGGGCACAACTACAGCAACGACATCCTGGACGGCTGGGCCGCGGTGGCCCCGCCGGACGGCTGGACCGCCGCGGACACCGAGCGCGTGCGCGCCGCGCTCGAAGGCTGAGCCGTGCCGCCCCCTCGGAACGCCGACCCGGCGCAGACCCGCGCCGCCGTCCACACACTCGAAGACTGGCTGCGCGACGAGACCAACCCGGCGCCGAGCCGTGCCGACCTGGCCGCGGCGGTGCGACTCACCGCGCGCACCCTCGCCGCCGAAGCCCCGGGAGCCAGCGTCGAGGTGCGCATTCCGCCGATGGTTGCAGTGCAGTGCATCGCCGGGCCGCGGCACACCCGCGGTACCCCACCCAACGTCGTCGAGACCGATCCCCGGACCTGGCTGCTGCTGGCGACCGGACTGCTACAGGTGGCCGACGCGACGGGCGCCGGTGCGCTGCGACTCTCCGGTTCGCGCGCTGCGGAGATCGGGGCATGGCTGCCGGTCGTGAGACTGGGCGATCCCCGTCACACCTGACGGTGACTCCTGTGGCGCATGCGACATTTGCAGGCTAATGGGGCTTTTGAACTGGGAAAATCGATCGTGACACGCCGCAACACGCGCGCACAATTCGCGTCCGCGCCCCGCATTTCCGTAGACTCCTTCCCGTCACCATCCGTTCCCTGGGGAGCCGCCGCACCGTGACCTTCAAAGCAGCTGACATCTCTGAGTCACTGGAGAACCCACCCGGCGAAGAATGCGGTGTATTCGGGGTCTGGGCCCCCGGCGAAGAAGTCGCCAAGATGACCTACTACGGCCTCTACGCGCTGCAACACCGCGGCCAGGAGGCGGCCGGCATCGCCGTCGCCGATGGATCGCAAGTCCTGGTGTTCAAGGATCTCGGCCTGGTCAGTCAGGTTTTCGACGAGCAGACCCTGGCCGCGATGGAAGGCCACGTCGCCGTCGGGCACTGCCGATACTCCACCAGCGGTCAGCCGACGTGGGAAAACGCTCAGCCGGTCTTCCGAAACACCGCGGCTGGCACCGGAGTTGCGTTGGGGCACAACGGCAATCTGGTGAACAGCGCCGAGCTCGTCACCCGTTGTCGCGAGGCGGGGCTGCTGAACTCACGCGTCCCCGGCGCGGCCACCACCGACTCCGACATGCTGGGCGCGCTGTTGGCGCACGGCGCCGCCGACTCCAGCCTGGAGCAGGCCGCACTCGAACTGCTGCCGACGGTGCGCGGCGCGTTCTGCCTGACCTTCATGGACGAGAACACCTTGTACGCCGCGCGCGACCCGTTCGGCGTCCGGCCGCTGTGCCTGGGGCGGCTGGACCGCGGCTGGGTCGTGGCGTCGGAGACCGCCGCCCTCGACATCGTCGGCGCATCGTTCGTCCGCGAGATCGAACCCGGCGAGCTGCTGGCGATCGATGCCGACGGCGTCCGGTCGGCCCGGTTCGCCAACCCCGAGCCCAAGGGCTGCATCTTCGAGTACGTCTACCTGGCACGACCCGACAGCACAATCTCCGGCCGGTCGGTTCACGGCGCCCGCCTCGAGATCGGCCGTCGGCTGGCGCGTGAACACCAGATCGACGCCGACCTGGTGATCGGTGTGCCGGAATCCGGCATACCCGCCGCGGTCGGCTACGCGCAGGAGTCCGGCATTCCCTATGGCCAGGGTCTGATGAAGAACGCCTACGTCGGACGGACCTTCATCCAGCCGTCGCAGACCATCCGTCAGCTCGGAATCCGGCTGAAGTTAAATCCGCTCAAGGAAGTCATCCGGGGCAAGCGGCTGATCGTCGTCGACGACTCGATCGTGCGGGGCAACACCCAGCGCGCCCTGGTCAGGATGCTGCGCGAAGCGGGCGCCGTCGAGGTACACGTGCGGATCGCGTCACCGCCGGTGAAGTGGCCGTGCTTCTACGGCATCGACTTCCCGTCGCCGGCCGAGCTGATCGCCAACGCCGTCGAAGACGAGGACGAGATGCTGGAAGCGGTCCGGCATGCCATCAACGCCGACACGCTCGGCTACATCTCGCTGCGAGGACTGGTCGCCGCGACCGAGCAGCCCACGTCGCGGCTGTGCTCGGCCTGCTTCGACGGTCGATACCCGATCGAATTGCCAAGCGAGACAGCGCTTGGCAAGAACGTCATCGAGCAGATGCTCGCCAACGCCGCCAAGGGTGCCGGGCATTCGGACATCTCCGTCGGCCTGTCCCCGGAGGCCGAACAGGCTTCCGTTCTGCAGCATCCCTGAGCTCGCCGGGCGATCCAGCGAGTGGGAGATACCCGCGACGGTCGTCGACCGGTAGCCTTTAGCGCGATGACCGCCCGCGGAAAAGACCCGGCCACGCCGGGCGCCACCTATGCATCGGCCGGAGTCGACATCGAAGCCGGTGACCGCGCCGTCGAGTTGTTCAAGCCGTTGGCGTCCAAAGCCACCCGTCCTGAGGTGATCGGCAAGCTCGGCGGCTTCGCCGGGCTGTTCGCGTTACGCGGTGACTACCGTGAACCGCTACTGGCCGCATCCACCGACGGGGTCGGCACCAAACTCGCGGTGGCCCAGGCGATGGACAAACACGACACCGTCGGCCTGGACCTGGTGGCGATGGTCGTCGACGACCTGGTGGTCTGCGGCGCCGAACCGCTGTTCCTGCTCGACTACATCGCGCTGGGCCGGATCGTGCCCGAGCGCCTCAATGCGATCGTCGGCGGCATCGCCGAAGGATGCATGCGGGCCGGCTGCGCCCTGCTCGGCGGCGAGACCGCCGAGCACCCCGGGCTGATCGAGCCGGACCACTACGACATCTCGGCAACCGGTGTCGGCGTGGTCGAAGCCGAGGACGTGCTGGGACCCGAACGGGTCAAGCCGGGTGACGTGCTGATCGCGATGGGATCGTCCGGCCTGCACTCCAACGGGTACTCGCTGGCGCGCAAGGTCCTGCTGGAGATCGACCGGGGCAACCTGGAAGGTTACGTCGAAGAATTCGGCCGCACACTGGGCGAGGAGTTGCTGGAGCCGACCATCATCTACGCCAAGGACTGCCTGGCGCTGTCCGCCGAGACGCAGGTCCGCACTTTCTGCCACGTCACCGGCGGTGGGCTGGCCGGCAATCTGGAACGTGTGATCCCCAACGGCCTGCTCGCGGAGGTGGATCGAGGCACGTGGACCCCGGCTCCGGTGTTCGCGATGATCGCTCAGCGCGGCCGCGTCTCGCGGAGCGAGATGGAGAAGACCTTCAACATGGGCGTCGGCATGATCGCGGTCGTCGCGCCGGAGGACACCGATCGCGCGCTGGCGATTCTGACGGCCCGGCACCTGAACAGCTGGGTCCTGGGCACGATCAACAAGGGGGGAAAAGGCGGTCCCCGAGCCAAATTGGTCGGGCAGCACCCGAGGTTCTAGAGGACGGCCCGCCGCCGGGGCGGGCCCGCGTCACGCCTCAGCGGTGCTCGTCAGCCCAGGGGTCGTCGCCCTCCGACTGGTCAGCATCCTGATCGCCCGACCCGGACAACTCCTGCCGGAGCCGATCGAAATCGGTCTGCGGTGAGCTGTACTTGAGGTCTCGAGCGACCTTGGTCTGCTTCGCCTTAGCCCGGCCACGGCCCATTGGGGGAGCCCCCTTACGCAATAACGGAGCGGCCTAACGAGAAGGCGGCTCCGATCTTTTGTCTTTATTGTCCTGTCGAGAGTCTACCGTGCCCGCTGGCTGTGTGCTGTTGCGCCCCGCACGCCGCAAACAACGTCATCGGACCGTTCCACGCAACCGCTCGACGGCCACCCGCCCGGCGCCCGGCCCGTCCACGGCCGGCAGGGAACCAGCGTCGATCATCGCCGCGACTCCCGCGTCGGCGCCGGTGCTCAACGCGGTGTCGGCCGGTATCGCACGTTTCACCAGAGCCAGTGCCACCGGCCCGTAATCGACATGGTCGGCGACCGTCCCGAGCCGACCTACCGCGCGGCCGCCGGCCAGCACCGGATCACCGGTGACCGGTCGGTCGACCGACCCGTCCAGATGCAGCAACACCAGCATCCGAGGCGGTTTGCCCAGGTTGTGCACCCGAGCCACGGTCTCCTGGCCGCGGTAGCAGCCCTTGTCCAGGTGCACCGCACCCCCGATCCAGCCCACCTCGTGAGGGATGGTGCGCTCGTCGGTGTCGACGCCGAGACGCGGACGCACGGCCGCGACCCGGAGAGCTTCGTAAGCCCACACCCCGGCCGGGCGCACCCCGGCGTCGGTCAGGTGTCGGAGCACGTCCTGGGACTGCGCGCGGTCCACGAGGACGTCGAGCTCGATCTGACCCGGGTCGGCTGCCCGCATCCGACGCGCAAAACCGCCGCCGGGCAACGGCGTCGCGGCCGATTCCGCGGGCAACGCGTCGAGGCCGAGCGCGTCGAGCACTGCCGGGTCGTCGAGTCGCGGGCCCAGCAGCGACAGCACCGCCAGGTCGGCCGCGGCCGGCGTCACCTGCGACCAGAACACCGTCTTCGTCAGGTAGGCGAGCAGCGGGTCGGAGCGCCACGGCTCGGTGTCGAGATAGGTGACGCCGTCGAGCTCGGTCTGGATCCAGTGGTCTTCGACCCGGCCCTGCCCGTCGAGGCTGAGGTTCTGGGTGGTCGCGCCGTCCGGCAGTTCGCTGACGTGCTGCGTGGAAATGCTGTGCAGCCAGCTCTTGCGGTCGGCGCCGGTGAGCGTGAGGACGCCGCGATGTGACCGATCGACCACGACGGCGCCGGTTTCGGCCGAGCGTTGCTCGCCGAGCGGGTCGCCGTAGTGCCAGATGGCGCCGGCGTCGGGACCGGATTCGGGTGCGGGAACTGCGGACACATGTCAACTCTACGGGTCCACAGGGCTACTCTTTTCGTCCATGACTGGCCACCCCGGCGTCGTCGTCACGCTCGACGGCGAGCTGCACCCGCCGGGGACACCGCTGCTGTTCGCCGACGACCTCGCGGCCGTCCGCGGCGACGGCGTCTTCGAGACACTGCTGATCCGCGACGGTCGCGCCTGCCTGGTCGAGGCGCATCTGGGCCGGCTGGTCCACTCGGCCAAGCTGCTCGAGTTGCCCGAACCGGACATGACGGCGTGGCGGCGGGCGATCGAGGTGGCGACGCGGCAGTGGGTCGGCGACACCACCGACGAGGCGGCGATGCGGCTGGTCTACAGCCGCGGACGTGAGCGGGGTTCGGCGCCGACCGCCTATGTCACCGTCACTCCGGTCGCCGACCGGATCGCGGCCACTCGCCGCGACGGCATCGCCGCGATCACCTTGCCGCGGGAGCTGCCGTCAGCCGGCGTCGAGAACATGCCCTGGCTGGTGGCCGGCGCCAAGACGTTGTCGTACGCGATCAACATGGCCGCGCTGCGACATGCCGACCGCCACGGCGCCGGCGACGTCATCTTCGTCAGCACCGACGGTTACATCCTGGAAGGTCCACGTTCGACTGTCGTGATCGCCACCCCCGGCGACGACGGCAACGTGTGTCTGCTGACGCCGCCGCCCTGGTATCCGATCCTGCGTGGCACCACCCAGCAGGCTTTGTTCAGCGTTGCGCGCGCCAACGGGTACGACTGCGACTACCGGGCCCTTCGGGTCGCTGATCTGCATGCCGCGCAAGGAATTTGGCTGGTATCGAGCATGACTCTGGCCGCCCGCGTGCACACCCTCGACGGGCAGGCGTTAGCGCGGGCTCCGCTGACAGCTGAATTCGCCGAGTTGGTGGACGCCGCCATTGTCAGCGATCGCTGAAATCAGTTGTCGGACTGGCCCGCAGCGGGTACCTTCGCCAGTACACAGGAGAGGAGGTGGTCCGGGAATTGATAGCTTATTGGACTTGTGAGGTGGCTGCCCGCTAGCTGCACCAGGGGAGGATTCACCTGCGCGCGCTGGCGAATTCCCCGCAGTCACCCAGCCCCCGAGCCTCCGGTTCGTCCAACCGGGAAGTACGGCTCGGGGGCTGCCCCATCTCTGGGGTCAGCCCGCAAACCTGTTGCGCATCAAACGGTGTCGAGTCAGCCGATGAACCGCGACAGCCGTGCGGACAGATGCGGAATCAGTCCGCCGTCCGCGTCCACCCGCTCCTCGACGTAGGCCAGGTCGCCGCCCTCGACGATGCCGTAGAGCCGTTTGGCCCCGCCGACCAGCACACCCGACCGGCTCCGGGCCAACGCGTCGGTGGCCAGCTCCCACGACGACTGGTTGAGCGGACGGCCGTAGAACAGCTCGACGTAGCCCGCGGAGTGTGCCAGCAGCAATTCGATGGCCTGCGACTCCGAGGGGTCGTCGGGCTCGTCGACGAAGCGCCAATACCCGGTTTCGCGGAGGTCCGGCGCCTCGTACTCGCCGCTCTCCCCGATCCGCCATGATCGCGACTCCCAGTTCAGATAGTCGCCACCGTCATGGGAAACCACGATCTGCTGTCCGAACCGGTAATCGCCGTCGGCGCCGCGGCCTTCTCCTTCGCCCCGCCACACCCCGACGAGGGGGAGCAACGCCAGCAGCGCGTCGTTCAGGTTGGCGCCCTCGCGCAGATTCGCGGTGTCCGCCGGGACGGGCAGATCGTCGAAGTCCGAGATATTGCGGCTGGCTGTCGCCTTCGCACGCTCGGCCGCCGCGGCTACCGCGCGGTCCGCGGAGCCGGGAATGCGGGCGGGACCGCTGTCGGGGCCGCCGTCGTCGGGCTCGGGGCTGCTCACGATTCGTCGGTGATCAGCCGGTACAGCGTGTACAGCGCGAACCACGAGATGAACACGACGGCCGCGATGAGCAAGATCTCGAAGAACAGAACCACAGCGACGAGTCTAGTTCGGCGGAGCGGTCAGGCGATCTTGACGTCGACCTCGTGGATGCCGGCGCCCGTCGGCTCGATGATCGCGTCGCCGTTGCCCGCGGCTGACAGCGCACGCAGCGTCCACGACCCAGGCGCCGCGAAGAACCGGAAGTCACCGGTGGCCGACGCGACGACCTCAGCGGTGAACTCACCGGAGGAATCCAGCAGTCGCACGAACGAACCGCCCACAGCCTGACCGGAGCCATCCACCACGCGTCCGGTGATGACTGTTTCCTTCTCCAGGTCGACGCTGGCCGGCAGAGTCTGTCCTTGCTTCGGCGCAGAGCACATAATCAGCTTCCCAATTCGATCGGGGCCCCAACCAGGGAGCCGTATTCGGTCCAACTGCCGTCGTAGTTCTTGACGTTCTCGTGGCCCAGTAATTCCTGTAAGACGAACCAGGTGTGCGACGAACGTTCCCCGATCCGACAGTAGGCAATCGTCTCCTTCGACCCGTCCAGCCCGGCCTCGGCGTAGATCTTGGCCAGCTCGTCATCGGACTTGAAGGTGCCGTCGTCGTTCGCGGCTTTGCTCCAGGGCACGTTGATCGCGGTCGGAATGTGGCCAGGCCGCTGGCTCTGCTCCTGCGGCAGGTGCGCCGGCGCCAGGATCTTGCCGGAGAACTCGTCGGGCGAACGCACGTCGACCAGGTTCTTCTCGTTGATCGCGGCCAGCACCTCGTCGCGGAAGGCCCGGATCGAGTTGTCCGCGGCCTTGGCGGTGTAGCTGGTGGCCGACCGGTTCACCGCGTCGGTGGAGAACTCGCGGCCGTCGAGCTGCCACTTCTTGCGGCCGCCGTCGAGCAGCTTGACGTCCTCGTGGCCGTAGAGCTTGAAGTACCAGTACGCGTAGGCGGCGAACCAGTTGTTGTTGCCGCCGTAGAGGACGACGGTGTCGCCGTTGGCGATGCCGCGGTCGCTGAGCAGCTTGGAGAACTGCTCGGCGTCGACGAAGTCACGCCGGACCGGGTCCTGCAGGTCGGTGCGCCAGTCCAGCTTGATCGCGCCGGCGATGTGACCGTCGTCGTAGGCGCTGGTGTCCTCGTCGACCTCGACGAAGACAACGTGATCGGCATCGAGATTGCTCTGGGCCCAGTCGGCGGAGACCAGGACGTCGGAGCGTGCCATAGGGGGGATCCTTTCGATCGCTAGGAAGTGCTGTGGGCTGGCTTCAGGCGCGCCACGAGCGGGTAGAGCTGGCAGCCCAGGCAGATGCCGAAGGCCGCGTTGAGGAAGGCGGCGACCAGTGCCGCGCCGGTGAGTACGACGCCGAACAGTGAAGCGCCGGTGGCAAACCCGATCGTGGCCGGGGCGGCGAAGAGCAACCCGACCAGCTGAGCGAACTTCAGCGGGGCGACGGGCTCACGCTCGCGAACCGGGCTCAGCCGCGGCGCGACCAGCTTCGCGAACACCAGGCCGTAGGGGTGGCGGCGCGGTCCGGCGATCGCGCCGATCGCGAAGACGACGCTCTGCAGGCCCAGGATGACGGCGGCGGCCAGTGGGTTGACGCCGGACACCAGCAGGGTGACTACCAGCACCGCGGTGGTGATCCACGCCGCAAAACGCGGACCTCGGACGTCCACCTGATCGGGGGTCTTGGTGTTCGACATGACGGGTGCTCCTGAACTGCTCTATGCACGACTGTGTGGCGGCGCGCCACGGGGATTCTGGCTGCTCCGAGCGCGGCGCGAAAAGGCGCGGCTACTCAGCAGCTACAACAACAGCAGCAGCCCGCGACGCGGCACAGGTCAACTGCGCGGCGACTGGTGAGCATGAGCTCGGCGCGGGCGGACACGTCAAGCAGCTTACCCAATGGCGACGTCATGGGGCCAATAGCGGTGTCAGGGCCGAGCGCAGGTCATCGGCTTTCGGCACACCCGACGTCCGGTAACGCTGCTTGCCGTCGGCGTCGAAGATGAAGGTGGTCGGCAGCGACAGCACCGAAAGACGGCGTGCCGCGCCGGGATTGGCGTCCATATCGATCTCGACGTGGGCAACCCGGTCGAGGTCGGCGCACACCTGATCGACCACCCGGCGAACGTGACTGCACGGTCCACACCACGATGCGCTGAAATGCAGCACGGTCGGACCGTCGGCGGACAAACCAAGATCAGAAGTGTCGATGACGTCGGATGTTGCCGGATCGGTGGCTTGGACGCGGCCGGCCCGACGGGTCATCAGCCAGCCGACCAGTCCCGCTACCAGCAGGGCCCCCGCGACTGCCACCAGAGCCGTTGTCATGCCCTGTTGAACCCGTCGAGAGTGATCGTTAATCCCGTCGTGATGCCCTCGACGATCACGTCCGAGCCGCGGGCGCCCTGGGTGGTCGGCTTCACCCCGAACGGCAGTCGCTGGTCTGGTAACCGTCCGGCGAAAGCGGCCAGCACCGCGTCCCGCTTGTCGTCGGGAACGGGTTCGTCGGCGGTGTTGGGTCCGGTGAGCACGCGGGTGGGGGTGAAGACCAGCGTCGTCTGCTCGTCGCCGGCCGTCGAGAGGTCGACGGCGACACTGACCCGTTTGTCGAAGCCGGCGGATCGCGGGGTGCCGGTGAAGACCAGGTCGTGGCTGCCGGAGATGCCGGACTCGGTGGTGCCGCCGGTGGCGTTGTTGGTGTCTTTGGAGGGTGCCTCGACGATGAGGTCGCGCATGCCCAGGAACTGGCCGAGGTACCTCGAGCCGATGATGATCCGGCTCTCCAGCTTGCCGACGGGCAGCTTGGCGTTCGGCCTGAACAGCCAGGACGAGTCGGTCAGGTCGACGGAGTGCATGGTGGCTTCCAGCGTGGCTTTCCCGATCACCGGCCGGTCGACCGCCGTGGCCTTGATTTCGACGTCCTCGTAGCGATGTCGCATCGCCTGCGGGATGAGGGGAAACGCGATGATCGCCACGAACGGATCGAAGCCCAGATGAGCGGTGTCGCGGACGGCCCGCGCCAGCCGGTATTCGGCGTAGATGCTGGTTCCGAAGTCGGCGCCGACCGCCGCAAGCAGCACAGCCGCCACAGCCGACAGCACCGCCGCCGCCCCGACCAGTGCCTTCCGCATCCGCATATTGTGGCCTACCCCCGAGTTCGGGAGCGCATCCTCGCCGTTCCCGTGGGTGAGCGCGGTTCCTCCTCGGACCGTTGCGGTCCGCATCGTCACCGCACCTGTTGGGTGGGCGCGGTTCCTCCTCGGACCGTTGCGGTCCGCATCGTCACCGCGCGAAAGACCAGGTTGCAAGCTATCGTTTAGTGTCCTGGCCGTTAAACTTCGTATCTCGCCGTGAATTTTGGGAGACGCCTTTCCCACGAAAGCTGGGCTTGCTTGGACCTGCTACTGCTGACTCCTGAACCTAATCCGGATGTGGTCCTGCCGTCCTTGTCGCTGCTCGCCCACACCCTGCGCACCGCCCCGCCCGACGTTTCGTCGCTGCTGGAGGCGGGCAGCGCCGACATCCTGATCGTCGACGCGCGCCACGACCTGCCCGCTGCGCGCGGGCTGTGCCGGCTGCTGGGTTCCACCGGCCGATCCATCCCAGTGGTGGTCGTGGTCAACGAGGGCGGGTTGGTGGCTGTCAACGCCGACTGGGGGCTGGACGAAATCATGCTGCCCGGCACCGGACCGGCGGAGGTCGACGCCCGGCTGCGATTGCTGATCGGTCGGCGCGGCAACCTGGAGGACCAGGAGGGGGTCGGCAAGATCAGCCTCGGCGAGCTCGTCATCGACGAAGGCACCTACACCGCTCGTCTGCGCGGCAGGCCGCTCGATCTCACCTACAAAGAGTTCGAGCTGCTGAAGTACCTGGCTCAGCATGCCGGCCGGGTGTTCACCCGGGCGCAGTTGCTGCATGAGGTGTGGGGCTACGACTTCTTCGGGGGCACGCGCACAGTCGACGTCCACGTCCGCCGACTGCGAGCCAAGCTGGGGCCGGAATACGAGGCGCTGATCGGCACCGTCCGCAACGTGGGCTACAAAGCAGTCCGCCCCAGCCGGGGCCGCCCGCCGAGTGGCGAGGCCGTCGCCGACGATGACGACGACGCGGACGCCGACAGCGGCCCGGAGTCGTTGGCCGATCCGCTTCGCAGCCAGTGACAGCGCCGCAATGGCGCGAAACGCTGACCGTCGACGAGCAGCGCCTTATTCGTGAACTTGTCTCTGCCGCAACACAATCGGACGCCGTAGCGCCGGTGGGCGAGCAGGTGCTGCGCGAGTTGCCGCACGATCGGAGCGGCCACCTACTCGTCACCGGTGAGAGCGACGAGCGCGTTCTCGGGTATCTGAACCTGTCCGAAGAGCCCGACGACGGGTCGGCGATGGCGGAGCTGGTGGTGCACCCGGAAGCGCGCAGACGCGGCACCGGCTCGGCGCTGATTGAGGCTGCATTGTCGAAAACCAATGGCAAGAACAGATTTTGGGCCCACGGCACACTCGACGCCGCACGTGCGACGGCATCGGCCCTGGACCTGTCGCCGGTCCGCGAACTCGTGCAGATGCGTCGCGACCTGAACGACATCACCGAGCCGACGGTGCCCGACGGTGTGCGCATCCGTACCTATGGCGGACCGGCGGATGATGCAGAGTTGTTGCGCGTCAACAACTCTGCCTTCGTGACACATCCTGAGCAGGGCGGCTGGACCGATGCCGATCTCGCGGAGCGGCGGGCCGAACCCTGGTTCGACCCCGACGGACTGTTCCTCGCCTTCAGTCAGCAGACCGACGCGCTGCAAGGGTTCCATTGGACGAAGGTGCACTCCGAGGAGGCCGGGCTCGGCGAGGTCTACGTCGTCGGGGTGGACCCGGCCGCGCAGGGCAGCGGACTGGGCGGTGTGTTGACCGCCGTGGGCATCGCCTTCCTGGCGCGCCGGCTGAAGGGTGCTGCTGAACCGACCGTGATGCTCTACGTCGAGTCGGACAACGGCGCGGCGCTCAAGACGTACCGACGTCTGGGATTCACCCAGTACAGCGTGGACACCGCGTACGCCCGACGCTGACCTGTTCACCGACCGTTCATCCTTGCGGCGTACGCCGTCCACGCCCGGCGCATAGTTTCGCCGGTGGCCCGTCGCCGTCGCGGGCGGGGTCGATGACGGACAAATCCTCGAGGAAGCGAGACCGGTGAAGCTCCACGCGGTGCGTGCAGCGCTGGTGGCCGCCACGATCGCGGGCGTGATGTCCACCGGTTGCGGCAGTGACAGCAACCTGCACGGTATGAAGGCCCCGACCGGGCCGGTGAACTGCGACGGAAGGCAAGACCTGACCGCCGAGGGATCCACTGCGCAGCAGAACGCCATCGCCCTGTTCAACATGGACTGGTCGCAGCTGTGCCCCGGCAAGCAGTTGGCCTACAACCCGACCGGATCCGGTGCCGGACGCGAGCAGTTCATCGCCAGGCATGTCGACTTCGCCGGCTCGGATTCGCCGTTGAGCAAGGATCAGGTCGAACAGGCCGCCGCCCGCTGCAACGGCAATCCGGCCTGGCATCTGCCGATGGTGTTCGGACCCATCGCCATCGTCTTCCACCTCGACGGGGTCAAGCAGCTCGTCGTCAACGCCGACGTATTGGCCAAGATATTCAGCGGCTGGATCACCAACTGGGACGACCCGGCCATCGCGAAACTCAACCCGGGCACCAAGCTGCCGAACACCAGGATCTCGCCGATCTACCGCTCGGACTCCTCGGGCACGACCGACAACTTCCAGAAGTATCTGGCTGCCGCCGCGCCGGACAGCTGGAACCGCAACACCGGCAGCGAGTTCCAGGGCGGCGTGGGCGAGGGAGCGCAGAAGTCGGCCGGCGTCATCCAGGCCGTGCACTCCGCTGTCGGCGCTATCGGCTACGTCGAGAAAGGTTTCGCCGACCAGAGTGGCGTGCCCTACGCGCAGATCAACGACGGCAGCGGTGCGGTCGCCCTCACCGACGACGCCGCCCGCAAGGCCATCGACGGGGCCACCTTCGCGGGGCAGGGCAACGATCTGGAGCTCAACCTGAAGTCGATCTACCGCTCCCGGGAAGCGGGCGCCTATCCGTTGGTGCTGGCCACCTACGAGATCGTCTGCTCGAAGGGCTACGACCCGGCGACCAGTGCGGCGCTCAGATCCCTGCTGACCGTCGCCGCCGAGGATGCGCAAGACGGCCTGTCGGCCGCGGGCTACATTCCGCTCCCGGAAAAGTTCAAAAAGCGCCTGATCACTGCGATCAACACGATCCGCTGACCCGACGAATTACCCTTGGGCGCAGATCACCCGAGGAGAAGTGGACACAGTGACGACGCCGAATCCCGCCGATACCGGTTCGGGTCAGGTCGTCGCAACGTCACCGCGCGGGCCGGCCGCGACGCCGCTCAGCTGGGGCGACATCACACACAGCCGCGGCGATTCGCTGTTTCGCAACCTGGCCACGGGTTCGGGTGCCCTGATCGTGGCGCTGGTCGCGGCGATCGGGCTGTTTCTCGTGATACGCGCGGTGCCGGCACTGACCCGCGACCGGGTCAATTTCTTCACCTACGGCGGCAACTGGGACACCACCAACACCGAGGCGATGCGGTTCGGCGTGCTCGACCTGGTCCAGGTGACGGTGATGGTGGCGCTGTTCGCCCTGACCCTGGCGATGCCGGTGGCACTGGGGATCGCGATCTTCCTCGCCCAGTATTCGCCCCGGCGGGTGACCGGGCCACTGGCCTATCTGGTCGACTTGCTGGCGGCGGTGCCGTCGATCATCTACGGAGTCTGGGGCCTGTTCGTGCTGGCGCCGCGGCTGCAACCGGTGGCGGTATGGCTCAACGACCACCTGGGTGGGGTGTTCTTGTTCGCGACCGGCAATGCATCGGTATCCGGCGGCGGAACGATCTTCACCGCCGGGATCGTGCTGGCGGTGATGATTCTGCCGATCATCACCGCGGTCACCCGCGAGGTGTTCATGAAGACGCCGCAGGGCCACATCGAGGCCGCACTCGCGCTCGGCGCCACCCGCTGGGAGGTGGTCAAGACCGCGGTGCTGCCGTTCGGGCGTTCCGGCTACATCAGCGGCGCGATGCTGGGTCTGGGTCGGGCGCTGGGCGAGACCGTCGCGCTGCTGATCATCCTGCGTGGCACCCAGGCGGCGTTCGGGTGGTCGTTGTTCGACGGCGGCTACACCTTTGCGACCAAGATCGCCGCCACCGCATACGAATTCAACAACCAATACCGGGCGGGCGCGTACATCGCCGCGGGCCTGGTGCTGTTCCTGCTCACCCTTGTGGTGAATGCCGTAGCGCGCGAGGCTGTTTCGGCCAGGGGCACCCGATGACGTCGATGCTGGACCGCCCACTCAAGGCGCGAACCTTCACCGGTGTGAGCGTGCGTCGGCGGCTCTCCGATGCCGTCGCCACCGTATTGACGACGGTGTCGGTCGGGGTGGCGCTGGTGCCGTTGACCTGGGTGCTGTACTCAGTGCTGACCAAAGGCTTCGCCGCGGTGAAATCGACGGTGTGGTGGACGCATTCGCAGGCCGGCATGACCGCCTTTCTGGCGGGCGGCGGCGTGTATCACGCCATCGTCGGCACGGTGCTGCAAGGTCTGGTGTGTGCGCTGATCTCCATACCGATCGGCGTTTTCGTCGCGATCTATCTGGTCGAATACGCCGGAGGCAGCAGGCTGGGCAGGGTGACCACGTTCATGGTCGACGTCTTGACCGGTGTGCCGTCGATCGTCGCCGCGCTGTTCATCTACGCGCTGTGCATCGCCACCCTCGGGCTTCCGAGATCCGGCTTTGCGGTGTCGCTGGCTCTCGTGTTGCTGATGATCCCGGTGATCGTGCGCACCACCGAGGAGATGTTGCAGATCTTCCCGGTGGAACTGAGGGAGGCCAGTTACGCGCTGGGCGTGCCACACTGGCGGACGATTACCAAGATCGTGTTGCCGGCCGGCCTGTCCGGAATCAGCACCGGGATCCTGCTGGCCCTGGCCCGGGTGATGGGGGAGACTTCGCCGCTGCTGATCCTGGTGGGTTACTCGCAGGCGATGAATTTCGATGTCTTCGGTGGCTTCATGGGCTCGCTGCCCGGCATGATGTACGACCAGACCTCGGCCGGGGCCGGCACCAGTCCGATTCCCACGGATCGGTTGTGGGGTGCGGGCCTGACACTGATCTTGGTCATCGCCGTCATTAACCTGGTGGCCAAGGTCGTCTCGCACGTTTTTGCATCCGAAAGGACAGGCAGGAGCTCCAGTGGCTAAGAGGTTGGACCTGAAGGACGTCAACATCTTTTACGGCGCGTTCCAGGCCGTCGCCGATGTCTCGCTCTCGGTTCTGCCGAGGAGCGTCACGGCGTTCATCGGGCCGTCCGGTTGCGGCAAGACGACGGTGCTGCGGACGCTCAACCGGATGCACGAGGTGACGCCCGGCGCCCGCATGCAGGGCACCGTGCTGCTCGACGATGACGACATCTACGGCTCCGGTATCGACCCGGTGGGTGTTCGGCGGGCGATCGGAATGGTCTTCCAGCGTCCAAACCCGTTTCCCACCATGTCGATTCGCGACAACGTGGTGGCCGGGCTGAAGCTGCAGGGTGTGCGCAACCGCAAGCTACTCGACGACACCGCCGAGCACGCGCTCCGCGGCGCCAACCTGTGGGACGAGGTCAAGGATCGGCTCGAGCGCCCCGGCGGCGGACTGTCCGGTGGTCAGCAGCAACGGCTGTGTATCGCCCGAGCCATCGCCGTGCAACCCGACGTGCTGCTGATGGACGAGCCGTGCTCGTCGCTGGACCCCATCTCCACGATGGCCATCGAGGACCTGATCGCCGAGTTGAAGCAGGAATACACCATCGTCATCGTCACCCACAACATGCAGCAGGCCGCCCGGGTGAGCGACCACACCGCATTCTTCAACCTCGAAGCCGTCGGCAAGCCGGGCCGGTTGATCGAGATCGACGACACCGAGAAAATCTTCTCCAACCCGACGCAGAAGGCCACCGAGGACTACATCTCCGGCCGCTTCGGCTAGCCGGACTGCGCGACCGCCGTCTCCTCGGGGAAGTGGCCGGTCGCCTGGAAGATGACCCGGCGCGCCACCTCGACGGCGTGATCGGCGAAGCGTTCGTAGAAGCGGCCGAGCAGCGTCACGTCGACCGCGGCGGCCACCCCGTGCTTCCACTCCCGGTCCATCAGCACGGTGAACAGGTGCCGGTGCAGGTCGTCCATGGCGTCGTCTTCTTCGCGGATCCGGGCGGCCTTCTCCGGGTCGCGCGAGGACAGCACTTCCTGCGCGCTGTTGCCCAATTCGACTGCCAGCCTGCCCATTTCGGCGAAGTATCCGTTGACTTCCTCGGGCAGTGTGTGCTGCGGATGACGCCGGCGGGCGATCTTGGCGACGTGCAGAGCCAGCGCACCCATCCGGTCGATGTCGGCGACCATCTGAATGGCGCTCACGATCGAACGCAGGTCGCCGGCGACGGGCGCCTGCAGAGCCAGCAGCACGAAGGCGCTCTCCTCGGCCTGGGCGCTGAGTTCGGCGATCTTTTCGTGATCGGAAATGACTTGCTCGGCGAGGACCAGGTCGGCCTGCAACAACGACTGGGTGGCCCGCTCCATCGCGGCGCCGGCCAGCCCGCACATTGCGCCGAGCTGTTCAGAGAGCTCAGAGAGCTGCTCGTGATAGGCGGTGCGCATGAAACCAGCGTACTTTCCCTACCGCGCAACGGGCAGGAACCCGCGCGAAGTGGAGCTGAACTCGCGGTGAATGCCGGTTCGCCCGCTACTCGCAGTGCGTGTCGGCGGCGTTGGTGACCGTCAGGTCTTCCGGAAGTTTGGTCGACGGGCTGCTGGTGTTGCGCTCGACCTGCAGGTTGACCTGGGAGCCGGCCGGCGGAGGTGTGCCGACGGAAGCGAAGTCCGAGCCGAGCACCACCTGAATAACTGGTCCTGTGCCGGTGATCCGCTCAACTTTGGCGTTCGCGAAGGAGCCCGCGACCGTGGCGGCGGCTTGTTCGTTGCCCGGCGAGTACAGCACCTTGGTGGACTTAAGCGGGTTCGGGTAATCGTCAGGCGACTTGACCCGAAACCCTTTGCGCTTCAGCTGGTTGCTGGCGGTGGTGGCCAACCCTGACTTCGAGGTCGAGTTCGAGACCTGCACGGTGACGTTCTGCGGGGCGGCGGCGACGGCCTGCAGATGCTCGGGGTGCTGTTCGGCGAGCTGGCCGGTCTGAGATCCCTTGGAGGACAGGGCATTCGCCGGTGTGGTCGGCGGGCTCGACGTCGCGTTCATGTCGTTTTCACCGGGCAGCGCGTCGTCACTGATGATCGCGTCGAACAGCGCCCGCATGTCGGAGGTGCGGGGCGGTTCATCACCGTTCTCGTCGGTGACGCCGGTCGGTACGGTCACGAAGGAGACGTGGCCGGCGTTCATGCCCTGCACCGACTGGCCGAGCTGGACGAGGTCGCGGGTCCGGATGTTGTCGACGTAGCTGTTGCTGATGAACATGTTGACGACGCTGTTGAGCTTGCTCATCGAGAAGAAGGTCTCCTTGGAGATCAGCGACCGCAGCAACGACGACAGGAACAGCTGCTGCCGCTTGATCCGGCCGTAGTCGCCGTTGTTCTCGGTGGTGATGTTGCGGGCCCGAACGTAGTTCAGCGCGGTTTTGGAGTCGATCAGCTGACGACCGGAATGCGACAACACGGTGCCTAGTTCGTAGTCCTTGAGCGGCGTGGTGCTGCACACCTCCACACCGCCGAGCGCGTCCACCATCTTCGCGAAGCCGGCGAAGTCGACCGCGATGAAGCGGTTGATGCTCAATCCGGACAGCTTCTGGATCTCCTTCACCAGACATTTCGGCCCGCCGAACGAGAACGTCGAGTTCAGCTTCGTCTCGGTGTAGACGTTCTTCGGGCCCCACTTCTTGGTGTCGGTGTCATACAGCGGGCCGTACTCGCCGGTGTCGGGGTTCCACGCCTCGCACTGAATGGGAGTAATGGCCAGGTCACGCGGAAACGACACGGCGACAACACGTTTGCGGTTGGCCGGGATGTTGACCAGCATGATGGTGTCCGAACGGGCACCGCCCGCATCGTCGGTGGTGCCGACGTCCATGTTGCTGTTGGCCCCGGCGCGAGAGTCCATCCCGACGATCAGGAAGTCCTCGTCGCCGTATTGCGCGTTCGGGTCGACGATGTCGCGCGATCCCAGGTCCAATGCGCTGATGGTGTTGAGTCGGTGGTTCTTCGAGGTGCTCCACTGGTAGGCCCCACCGGTCATGGCCAGGGCGGCCGCCGCGATGGTCGCCACCACCAGCCGGCCGACGACGAGCAGCGCCCCGTGCCGGTGCCGCTTGCGGGGGGCGACGGCGTCATCGGTCTCCGGCTCGGTGTCCGGCGCCTCCAAGAGGCCGACCCGCGTCTTCGGCAGCACCGTGGTCTGCTCGGTGTCGGCGTCGGCGTCACCGAGCACGGCGGTGCGGCGGATTTTGTCCAGGTCGGGCAGCTCGTCGGCATAATCCGCCGGGCTCAGCAATTCGTAGGCGTCGTAGTCCGCACTCGCTTCGGTCGACCGCGGGGCTTCGGTCTCGGAGGTTTCGGGGTCCGGCGCCGCGCGGTGGTGACGCGGGCGGTCGGCGACCGAGCCGCCCATCTTGGCGATCAGGTCCGCGACGGTGAGCCCGCCCTCGGTGTGGTGTCCGGCGGAGTCGTCGTCGGCGTCGCGCGCGGGTTCGTCCGGCTCGATCGGCGCGGTGGAATCCGGCTTGGCCGATGGCCCGACCCAGCGGTGCGCGATGGTCGCGGTCTGCGTGGTGGCTCCGAACCGTTCCCACGGCGCGGCGCCTCGCGATCCGGGCGGACTTCCGGTAAGTCTCGAGTCATCGGCGTCGGGGCCGTGAGTGGCTGAATCGCCGTCACTCATGTCCTACCGGCCTCCGAATCAACGAATGATGCTCGCGTGCGCAACGCAACGTATCCGCGCGACCTCATTGTCGCGTCATCCATGTACAGCCGTACCGCGATGATGGCACTCGCTTCGGCCATCGGTGCAAGATGCAACAAGATCCATATCGTATAGAGACAGCACCGTTAACGCGATCTCGGGAGGGTCTCGACAGTGTTACTACGTCGGGGTCTTACCGACCAGCTTCGTCGCCGGACGCTAGCCGCCGGAGTGCATGACGTCGGCTCCGCTGGGAACCGCGCAGTCGTCGCGATCTGCCAGCCAGCCATCGGGCAGCGCCACCTTCGCCGGTGACCCTTGGCGGCCACGCGGTCCGCCGGCCGCGGTCGGGAACGGGGTGTCGCCGTCGAGCTGATCCAGCAGCCGATCCAGCTCGTCGCGGGTCTTGACCAGCGCGAGTGCCCGCCGCAGGTCCGACCCGGCCGGAAAGCCGTGCAGGTACCAGGCGATGTGTTTGCGCATGTCACGCATGCCTTTGTTCTCGCCGAAGTGCTCGGTGAGCAGCTCGCCGTGCCGCCTGATGATGTTCGCCACCTCGCCGAGGTTCGGCGGTGTCGGTGCCGCGGTCCCGGTGAAGGCCGCCGAGAGCTCGGCGAAGAGCCACGGTCGGCCCAGGCAACCGCGACCGATGACGACCCCGTCGCAGCCGGTCACGGCCATCATGGTCAGTGCGTCGTTGGCTTCGAAAATGTCGCCGTTGCCGAGCACCGGAATCGACTGGACGTGTTGTTTGAGCCGGGCGATCTGCTCCCAGTCGGCCGTTCCGGAGTAGCGCTGGGCGGCGGTGCGGGCGTGCAGCGCGACGGCTGCCGCGCCCTCGGACTCGGCGATCTTGCCGGCCTCGAGATGGGTGTGGTGCTCGTCGTCGATGCCGATCCGGTATTTGACGGTCACCGGGATGTCGGTGCCTTCGGTGCCGCGCACGGCAGCGTTGACGATCTGGCCGAACAGCTGCCGCTTGTACGGCAGCGCTGCGCCGCCACCGCGACGGGTGACCTTGGGCACCGGGCAGCCGAAGTTCATGTCCACGTGATCGGCGAGGCCTTCGTCGGCGATCATCTTCACCGCCGCGTAGGTGGTGGCCGGGTCGACGGTGTAGAGCTGCAGCGACCGCGGCGACTCGTCGGCGGAGAACGTCGTCATGTGCATCGTGACGGGATGGCGTTCGACGAGGGCGCGCGCGGTCACCATCTCGCAGACGTACAGTCCGCTGACCGTGCCGACGCGCTCACGCTCGAGTTCCCGGCACAACGTGCGGAAGGCGACGTTCGTCACGCCCGCCATGGGTGCCAGCACCACCGGGCTGGCCAACGTGATGGGACCGATGCGCAAGGCCGGTTACCGCCGGCTCAGGGACAGGGTGCCTTCGGTGCGATGCAACTCGGATGCGGTGACCTTCTTGCCCGTGCGGGCTTCGCGCTCCAATTGGCGGCGCTTGGAGATCTCGAACTTGTCGCAGGACATCTCGAGCTCTTTGATCAGCAGCGCCAGGTCTTCCTGCATCGCGGCGGCCTCGCCGGTGAAGTCGTCGCGCTCGAAGATGCGCCATTTCTTCAGCACCGGCATCACCACATCGTCGAGGTGGATACGTGGGTCATACACGCCGCCGACGGCGATCATCACGGCTTTGCGGCGGAACTCGGGCACCTGGTAGCCGGGCATCTGGAAGTTGCGCAGCACCTTGTGCAGCGACCTCATCGCCTGGTTGGGCGCAATCTCGAACCCGGCCTCGGAGACGTCGCGGTAGAAGATCATGTGCAGGTTCTCGTCGGCGGAAATCTTGGCCAGCAGTTGATCGGCGATCGTCTCGTTGCAGGCTTTGCCGGTGTTGCGGTGCGAGATGCGGGTCGCCAACTCCTGGAAGGTCACGTAGATGACCGAGTCGAACAGACTCTCGGCGAACAGGTCTTCTCGAATCTGCTGGTTCTGTCCCGGGCTGAAGCCGCGGTTGACCACCTCCATGCGCAGCTTCTCCAGCTCGATGGGGTCGACGGCGCGGGTCACGATGAGGTAGTCGCGCAGCGCGATGCCGTGCCGGTTCTCCTCGGCGGTCCAGCGGTTGACCCACTGGCCCCAGGCGCCGTCCATGCCGAAGTTCATCGCGATCTCGCGGTGATAGGACGGCAGGTTGTCCTCGGTCATCAGGTTCTGCACCATGGCGACCTGCGCGACGTCGGACAGCTTGGACTGTCCGGGCTCCCAGTCCTGGCCGCCGAGGGCGTAGTAGTTCTTGCCATCCGACCATGGGATGTAGTCATGCGGGTTCCACGGCTTGTGCATGCTCAGGTGCCGGTTCATGTTTTTCTCGACCACCGGCTCGAGTTCACGCAACAAGTCCAGGTCTGAAGAATCCGGCACAACGCCTCCCAGATATCTGTGTCTGTCGGTTTCAGTAAATATATCTGTTCATGCCGGTGACATTCAAGTTCCGTCGCGCGAGTTTCTGCAGCGACATCGGGCGGTCCGGTCAGCCCGAGGCGGCCCTGCTGAGCAGCATGTCGACGCAGTAGTCGATGAACTGCTCGCGACTGGCGGCCAGACGGCCGTCCAGGTAGGCGGTGAACAACGCGGTCAGGCCGCCGATCAGGCCGGTGGCCACCATCTTCTGGCGGACCGGGTTGCCGATCTGGGTGAGTTTGCCCTGCAGCAGGTCGATGAAGTTCGGCATCCATTCAGCGCCAGAGCGGACCAGCACCGGCTCCACCGCCGGAGCCAGCAACAGCACCCGGCCGCGCACCGGGTCGTCGACCATCAGTGCAACGAACCGCTCGACCGCTTCACGGGGCGTGGTCGCCGACATCAAAGTCGACATCGCCCGGGCGCAGACGTCGTCGTACACGGCCCGGATGAACTCGTCGCGCTCGGCGAAGCTCTCGTAGAAGTAGCGCTCGGTCAGCTCGGCCTGCCGGCACACCGCCCGCACGGTCACCGCGGGACCGCTCGCCTGGCCGAGCAGTTGCACACCGGCGGTGACGAGTTCTTCGCGGCGCAGGGCCTGGCGGTCTTCCAGCGGAACACCGGACCAGCGGCGCGCACGTTGACCGGACGGCACGGGCCTCCTAGACTCTTGTTGACAACGCATGTAGTCATTCTGCCGAATTGATACAGGAAACTTAACCAGTGACTCAAGATACGTCTGAGGTGTCCCCGGTCGCGTCGGGTTGCCCAGTTTCCCCGCTGGGATACGAGGCCCCGCCGCAGCCGCTCGGTCCCGACTCGCTGACCTGGCGTTACTTCGGTGACTGGCGCGGAATGCTGCAGGGCCCGTGGGCCGGATCGATGCAGAACATGCACCCGCAACTCGGCGCCGCCGTCGAGGAGCACTCGACGTTCTTCCGTGAGCGCTGGCCGCGGTTGCTGCGATCGTTGTATCCGATCGGCGGGGTGGTCTTCGACGGCGACCGCGCACCGACCACCGGGGCAGAGGTCCGCGACTACCACATCGAGATCAAAGGCACCGACGATCAGGGGCGCCGCTACCACGCGCTCAATCCCGACGTCTTCTACTGGGCGCACTCGACGTTCTTCGTCGGCACCCTGCACGTGGCCGAACGCTTCTGTGGGGGGCTGACCGAAGCGCAGAAGCGTCAGCTGTTCGACGAACACGTCGAGTGGTACCGGATGTACGGCATGAGCATGCGACCGGTTCCCAAGAGCTGGGAGGATTTTCAGGTCTACTGGGACCACATGTGCAGTGAGGTCCTGGAGAACAACTTCGCCGCCCGCGAGGTGCTCAACCTGACGGAGTTGCCCCAACCGCCGTTCGCGGAATGGATTCCGAATCGACTGTGGGCGCTGCAGCGCAAATTGATCTCACCGTTCTTCGTCTGGGTCACCGTGGGCCTTTACGATCCGCCCGTGCGAAAGCTGATGGGCTACAGCTGGTCTCGGCGCGACGAGTGGTTGCACCGCCGATTCGGCGATCTGGTTCGGCTGATCTTCGCGGTGGTGCCGCCCCGGTATCGCAAGCACCCGCGAGCCAGGGCCGGTTTCGACCGGGCCGGCGGCCGGATCCCGGCCGATACTCCGCTGATTCAGACCCCGGCCCGCAACCTGCCGCCGCTCGACGAGCGCGGCGATCCAAAGCACTACTGCCCCAACGTCTGAGGCCGCCTGCCGCCATTGCGCTCGTTCCACAACCGGTACACCTCGACCGCGTCGTCACAGGGGTCGTAGCGCATCGGCAATCGGCGCCGCTGCCAGTCTTTGCCGAACTCGTCATAGAACGTGGCCAGCTCGAAGTACTTGCGGTCGTCGACGTAGTACGGCTCGTATTGGTCGCGCTGGGTCAAGAAGACCACCTGGTCGGGTGAGCAGTAGTACAGCGACCCCAGGCACATGGGGCACGGGTGGGCCAGCACGTAGATCGTGGTGCCGGTCAAGTGCTCGGTGCCCAACCTCACGCAGGCCGCGCGGATGGCGAGTATCTCGGCATGGGCGGTCGGATCATTGCTCTGCGCAACCTGATTGGCGCTCTCGGCCAAGATCTCGCCGTCCTTGACGATCACCGTCGCGAACGGCCGGCCGCCGTCGATGACGTTCTGCCGAGCCAGATCGACAGTCCGTTGCGCAAAGTCCATCGCGGGTCCTCCATCCGAAAGCCGAGCAAATAAATAGCTGGTCTATATTAATTTGTACATCGAAAGGGGAGTTCTGGTGTCTGTACGCAGCGAAAGCGACAGTTGGGATCTTGCGACGAGTGTGGGTGCGACGGCGACCATGGTCGCCGCCCAGCGGGCGCTGTCGTCCGACGCCGGTCTGATCGACGATCCGTTCGCCGCGCCGTTGGTCCGCGCGGTCGGCATCGACGTCTACACCCGTCTGGTCAACGGCGAGATCCCGGTCACCGACGGCAAGGATTTCGATCCGGCGCGGATGGCCCGGGGGATGGCGGTCCGGACGCGGTTCTACGACAGGTTCTTCGTCGACGCGACGCGCGCCGGAATCCGGCAGGCGGTGATCCTGGCCGCGGGCCTGGACGCTCGGGCGTATCGCTTGCCGTGGCCGCAGGGCACCGTGCTCTACGAGGTGGACCTGCCCGAGGTGATCGAGTTCAAGACGTCGACGCTTCGGGACCTCGGGGCCGAACCGACGGTGGAGCGGCGCACTGTCGCGGTCGATTTGCGTGACGACTGGCCCGCGGCACTGCGGGCCGCCGGCTTCGACCCGCAGGCCCCGTCGGCGTGGAGCGCCGAGGGTCTGGTGGTGTACCTGCCGCCCGAGGCGCAGGACGCGTTGTTCGGCAACGTCACCGAACTGAGTGCGACGGGGAGCCAGCTGGCTTCTGAATTCGTCCCCGACACAACAATTTTCAAGGACCCGCGGTGGCGCAGCCACCACGATCGGATGCGCGAGCTGGGCTTCGAGGTCGACTTCGACGAGCTGGTCTACCACTACGAGCGCAGCCACATCATCGAAGACCTCACCACGCGGGGCTGGCAGGTGGCGCACCGCGCGGTCGCCGAGATGCATGCGGCCAACGGCTTCGCCTACGCCGACGACGAGCTCGCCCAGGCGTTCGGCGACATCACCTATCTCAACGCCGTGCGGGACTGATCCGGCTTGGTGCCCCCACTAGGACTCGAACCTAGGACCTGCGGATTAAAAGTCCGTAGCTCTACCAACTGAGCTATAGGGGCGGCGACGCACAAGGATACTGGGTCCTCGTTTGAGGATTCGGTCCCCGGTGCCCTAAGCTGACGTGGCTCCAGCGAACCACGTTGTGAGTACCCCCGAAGAGATTCGGTTCTGGCCCCCATCGTCTAGTGGCCTAGGACGCCGCCCTTTCACGGCGGTAGCACGGGTTCGAATCCCGTTGGGGGTACGCGCGGCGGCGGCGACGCCGGAGCGAGCAGTACAGCAAGGCCCTGTGGCGCAGTTGGTTAGCGCGCCGCCCTGTCACGGCGGAGGTCGCGGGTTCGAGTCCCGTCAGGGTCGCCAGCACGGCGAGGCATCTCTTGCCTACCGGCCAGGTAGCTCAGTTGGTACGAGCGTCCGCCTGAAAAGCGGAAGGTCGCCGGTTCGATCCCGGCCCTGGCCACTCACTACCCCGGAGCTCGATGCCTCTGTCGGCGGAGGACCGTCCCATCGTTCGCGACAGAGATGCGAGGCACTGGTGTACGACCTCGAAGACGCCATCGTCAGCCGCCACTCGACCAGAATGTTCCTCGCCGATAAACCGGTGCCTCAGGAATTGGTCACTGAGGCACTTGAATTGGCGATCCGCGCGCCGTCGAACTCGAACATCCAGCCGTGGCATGTGGTCTTCGCCTCGGGAGCGGCGCGCGATCGCCTCGTCGCTGCACTTTTGGCCGAGGCGGACATCGCCACACCTGTCGTGCCGCCGCTGCCTGAGCACTTCGCCGACTACCGACGCGAACTCGGAACGCTTGTCTACGGCGCGATGGGTGTCGCGCGACACGATGCAGAAGCGCGTCGCCGCGCCGTGCTGCGTAATTGGGAGTTCTTCCGTGCACCGCTGGCCAGTGTCGTGTGTATGCATCGCGACCTCGACTACGTCGACGCGGTCGCGGTCGGCATGTTCGTGCAAACGTTCCTTCTCGCGCTCACCGCCCGCGGCTTAGGTACCTGCGTCCAGGTGTCCATCGCCGGCTACCCGGACGTCGTGCGAGCACAGCTGCAGATAGGCGACGAATACCGGATTCTCTGCGGGATAGCTATTGGATTTACCGATACCTCGTTCCCGGCCAACAACCTCAACGTGCCCCGTAACCCGCTCGACTCGAACGTCACTTTTCTGGAACAGTGACCGGCCCGCTCGCCTGGCCGTCGATGGTGGGTCCGTGCGCGCCGGTAAAATACAGGCTTGTAATTCGCGGGGGACGCGGCTCGGCTTCGATGGGGGACAGGGATGGACCAGCTCAAGATCTGCAGCGTCGAATTCGACGACCGGGATCCTTTTCTGGCGACGTTCAACGTCCACCTGTCGCGCGATATGACGGACTTCGAGCGGCAGATGCTGCCGCCGCTGCTCACGTCTGGATTCTCCCCGGCCGAGGCCCGCGGCTCCGCGGTGGTGGCGATCCGGAACTCGACCATCACGATGATCGAGGACCATCGTGACCTGCTCAAGCAGATCGTGGCGGAAGCCGAAAACCTGGCCGGCACATTGGAACACGAGCAGCGCGCGGTGGCCTCCCAGTCCGCCGACAGAATTCGACACGTCCGGGAGCGGGCCGCGGCGATCGACTGGGGCTGAGCCATCGGTCGCATACTGAACCCATGGTTCGATTCCTGTTCGCCCTGCTCCTGCTCACTTCCCTGAGCTGCGGCGCCATTGCCGGCGCCGACGTGCCGCCGCTGAGCCCCCAGGCGCGGGCCGCCGGATTCGTCGATGTCCGTTCCGTCGTGCCCAACGCGCTGATCGACCTGCGCTACGCGACCCCGAACAACTTCACCCATACCCAGCTGTATCCGGCCGGTGCCCGTTGCCTGGTGCACGAATCTCTGGCGGCCGGACTCGCCTCGGCGGCCAAGGCGCTTGCGGCGACCGGCGACCGGTTGGTCTTCTGGGACTGCTATCGCCCGCACGACGTACAGGTCAAGATGTTCGACATCGTGCCGAACCCGGCGTGGGTGGCCAAACCCGGCAATTTCGCCAAGAGCCATGAGTCGGGCCGCTCGGTCGACGTGACACTGGCCAACATGACCGAGCAGTGTCCACACTGCCTGGTCGACATGGGCACCGACTTTGACGACTTTTCGCCACGCGCAACGGCTTTCGCCACCGACGGCGTCAGCATCGGGCAGCAGGCGAACCGGCGCAGATTGCGTGACGCCATGGGTGCTGTCGGACTGTCGGTGTACTCCGGCGAATGGTGGCATTTCGACGGAGCGGGCGCAGGCGTCCAACGGCCGATTCTCGACGTGCCGGTTGTGTAGCGTCTCAATATATGAGACAGGCGTTTCGTATAATGGAATTCGCGACGGTACCCTTGGCGCCGAACGAGATTCAAGGGAGGTCGTGCCGTGTCCAGTGAATACCGGGCCGTCTACACCCACGGGCATCACGAGTCGGTGTTGCGCGGGCATCGGGTGCGTACCGCAGAGAATTCGTCGGCGTATCTGCTGCCGCATCTGCGACCCGGAATGTCGCTGCTGGACGTTGGCTGTGGCCCCGGGACGATCACCGTCGATCTCGCTGCCCGAGTCGCACCGGGAACGCTGACCGCTGTCGAAATGACCGACGCCGCCCTCGATTTGGCGCGCGTCGAGGCGCAGCGCCAGGGCCGGTCGAATATCGAGTTGGTGACCTCCGACGTTCACGCGCTTGACTTCGCGAACGACACCTTCGACGTGGTGCACGCCCATCAGGTGTTGCAGCATGTCGCCGACCCGGTCCAGGCGCTGCGCGAGATGCGGCGGGTGTGCAAGCCCGGCGGTGTCGTTGCCGTCCGCGATGCCGACTACGCGGGATTCACCTGGTTTCCCGAGCTGCCGGCGCTCGATCACTGGAGGACGCTGTACTCCGCGGCCGCGCGGGCCAACGGCGGTGAACCCGACGCGGGGCGGCGCCTGCTGTCGTGGGCCCAACACGCCGGATTCAAGGACATCACGCCCAGCGGTGATCTCTGGTGTTTTGCGACGCCCGAGACCCGCGACTGGTGGGGCGGAATGTGGTCCGACCGGATCGTCGAGTCGGCCCTGGCCCGACAGCTCGTCGACTCCGGGATGGCCACCGCGGCTGAACTCGGTGAGATCGCGGCAGCGTGGCGGCAGTGGGCCGCTGCCCCCGACGGCTGGCTGGCCATTCCGCACGGCGAGATTCTCTGCCGCGGCTGACTCCGTCGCCGCATCACGCCTGATCAGACGCGTGATATTGGCATTCTCTTTTTTTGCAAGTACGTTATCGTCAGAAAGATAACGATACTTTGGAGGACACGTGCGTCTCGGAGTAATGATCGGCGCCGAGCGTGGCGATTCGGCGCGCAAAGTCAGCAAGCTGCTCGCCGACATCGAGTGGGCCGAATCCGCGGGCATGGACACCGCATGGATTCCCCAGGTACCGAACGACTTCGACGCGCTGCTGGCCGTCGCACTGATGGGCACTCGCACCACCCGCATCGAGCTGGGCACCGCGGTCGTGCCGCTACAGGCGCAGCATCCGATTGCGTTGGCGCGCCAGGCGTTGTCGACGCACGCCGCAACCGGCGGCCGGCTGGCGCTGGGCGTCGGGCCGTCGCATCACTGGATCATCCAGGACATGCTGGGCCTGCCCTACGAGAAGCCGGCCGCCTATACCCGCGACTACCTCGAGGTGTTGCACGCGGCGTTCGCCGGCCCGGGTTCGATCGACGTCGAGAACGACCACTTCACTGTGCACAATCCGAACGATCTCGCGCCGGTCGCGCCGCTACCGGTGTTCGTCGCGGCGCTGGGCCCGGTGATGCTCCAGCTGGCCGGCGAACACGCCGACGGCACGGTGCTGTGGATGGCCGACGAGCGATCGGTCGCCGAGCACGTTGTCCCGCGGATCACCAAGGCCGCCGCCAACGCCGGACGTCCGGCACCCCGCATCGTTGCTGGAATTCCGGTATGCCTCTGCGCCGCAAGTGAAGTCGATGCGGCCAAAGAGCGGGCCAACCGGATCCTCGGCGAAGCCGAAGTGTCGCCGAACTATCAGCGGCTGCTGGACCACGGCAACGCCCGCGATGTCGGCGACATCTGCGCGGCCGGCGACGAGGAAGCCATCCTGGCGCGGATGCGGCGTTTCGCCGACGCAGGAGTGACCGACCTGTCGGTGCGACTGCTGCCGATCGGCGACAACCGCGACGAGCTGATCGCCTCGAAGCGGCGGACCCGCGAGGTCATCGCCGAATTGGGCGCTCAGCTTCGCTAGCCCCGCGACGGGTTGGTGTAGACCCGGTCCGGCGTGATCAGAACCGCGGTTCGACGCTCTTCGCGCATCACCCGGTCGTAGGTGTCCCAGTCGTCGTGGTCGCCGCCCGCCGCGGTGAAGACCTCGCGCAGGATCACCCGCAGCCGCTCGTCGTCGACATCGGGATGCGGGTCGTCGGGTCCGATGAGTTGGGCGGTTCCCTCGACGGTGGCCCATCGCCAGCCGGCCCTCGCCGTGACAGTGGTGCGGGGATCGGCCCGCAGGTGGCCGAGTTTGCGGGCACTGCCGATGGCGACCAGCGCCACGACCGGGTCGTTGGTCAGCGGATGGGGAAGCACTCCCGCGTTGACGACGGATGCCTGGGCGCTGCCGTCGCGCCGGAGCGTGGTGAAGACGACAAGCCCCTGGTCGGCGGCGGCGACGTCAGCGAAGGCGGGAAGGTCGGTCATGGGTGGCTGGTCCTTTCGGGTGCGGTCCCCGGGTTCAGCCCCGCGACGCCGCATTCCATTCCGGGCCTATTCGTACTCCACCGTGATCGACGCGGTGTCCGGAACGGCCTGGCAGGTCAAGATGTAGCCGTCCTCGATCTCATCCTCTTCGAGCACGTCGTTGGTACGCATGGTGGCTTCGCCCTCGACGAGCTTGGCGATGCACGTTCCGCAGTTGCCGGCCTCGCAGCTGAACGGCGGTGACAGACCGGCCCGTCGCGCGCTCTCCAGCAGCGTCTCACCGGGCACCCGCGGCACCGACACCTTCTTGCGGTTCAGCCGGATGTTCACCGAGCCGCCCGAATCGACGTCGCCTGCGGCTTCCGATACCTCCGGCGCCGGAGACTTGGCCGGCGGTGTGGCATCGAAATCTTCGATCAGGACATTCGCCGTGTCGGGCAGCGCGGAGCGGACCACGGCCATGAAGCCTTCCGGGCCGCAGACGTAGCAGTCGGCACCGGTGTCCGCGCCGACGAACGTCTCGACGCCGGCCGCATCCAGGAGGCCCTGCTCGTCATCGAGGTGACGTTCGACCGTCAGCCGCCCGGGAAACCGCGCTACCAGCTCGTCGAGCACTGCGTCGAAGATCGCCGAACCCCGGTCGCGATCGGCGCACAGAATCCGCACCGCACGATCGGTCCCGGCCAGCGCGCTCTTGGCGAGCGACAGAATCGGGGTGACCCCGCTGCCGCCGGCGAATGCCAGCAGCGGCGCTGTGGACGGGCTCAGCACGAAGGTTCCTGCGGCTCGGGTCATGGTCAGCACATCGCCTTCGACCACGTTGTCCACCAGCCAGTTCGACACTCGGCCACCGGCGACCCGTTTGACCGTGGTCATCAACTCGGCATCGGTCTCGGGGGCGCTCGACATCGAATACGACCGGTAGAGGTCCTCGCCGTCGACGGTCACCTTGAAGGTGCTGAACTGCCCGGCACGGTAGGAGAACGGTTGCTCGTCCGGGGCGAGAACATAGGTGCGGCTGTCGGCGGTCTCCTTGACGATCCGGGTCACCGTCGCCCGCTGGAACACGTGGCGTTCCACCATCCGTACACCATCCCCACTTTGCGTTCTTCGCCTGAGAGAATACTATTCTCTCAAAACGATAGGATCTTCTCAATGTCCCCGACCGCGCTGGTCTTCGAGGAGCGGCATTACACGTTGCCGCAGCTCGAGGCGTTGGCGGACGGCCTCGCCGCCACCTTGCGAGCCCGGGGTGTGACGGCGGGCCAGCGGGTCGCAGTGATGACGTCCAATCGTCCCGAATTCGTCGTCGCGCTGCAGGCGATCTGGCGGCTGGCCGCAGTCGTGGTGCTGATCAGTCCGGCGTGGAAGCGGCACGAGGTCGAGCATGCCCTGGCGCTGACCAACCCGCCGCACGCCGTCGGCGACCACGAGGTGCTGTCGGGTCTGATGCCGATGCTGCACCTCGACGAGCCGATCCTCGCCGGCGATTCGACACCCGCACCATCTCCTGCGCCCGATGCCGACGCGGTGCTGGCATTCAGCTCGGGAACCACAGGCTTGCCGAAAGCCGTTCGCCACACCCACCATTCGCTGCAGGTCGCGGTGGGCCACTGGCGTGACGCGATGGGCGTGACCGCGCGCGACCGGATCCAGATCGCCACGCCCCCGTCGCACATCCTCGGCTTGCTGAACATCATGACGGCCCTGCAGACCGGTATGTGGATGCGTCTTCATCGCCGATTCGACATCGACCGCATGCTGCAGTGCATCCAGGACGACCGCATCACTGTCGAGATGGCAGTCGCACCAATCGCTTTGGCCATCGCCGCGCACGCGCGGCTGGAGTCCTACGATCTGTCCTCGCTGCGATTCATCATGTGGGGCGCGACACCGGTCAGCGCCAGTGTGGCCGAGACCGTCACTCGACGTACCGGAGTGGGCTGGGTTCCGGCATACGGCACCACCGAGTTACCGGTGATCGCGTGCAACCCGGTCGACGGCGCGCGACTCGACTCCGTCGGCCGGCCGGTGCCGGGTGTCGAGGTTCGGGTGACGTCGTCGCAGACCGACGAGCCGGTCGGCCCCGGCGAGATCGGTGAGATCCAGGCCCGTGCCGAGTCGCTGATGGCCGGCTATCTGCCCTGCGAGGCGACACGAGAGGTGTTGTGCGACGGGTGGTATCGCACCGGTGACGTCGGCTACCTGGACGCTGAGGGCTGGTTGCGGATCACCGATCGGTCCAAGGAGATGATCAAGGTTCGCGGCTTTCAGGTCGCGCCCGCCGAAATCGAGACCGTACTGCACGAGCACCCCGCCGTCGACGACTGCGCGGTGTTCGGCATCCCGGACGGCGCCGACGGTGAATTGGTCGTCGCCGCGGTTGCCGCCAATGAGCCGGTTGACGCCGACGAGCTCACCGCGCGGGTCGGTGAGCGCCTGGCGTCCTACAAACGTCTGAGCCGTGTCGTGTTCGTGCCGGAAATACCTCGGCTGCCTTCGGGGAAGGTGTTGCGCCGAGTTCTCAAGGAGCGCTATGGATGTACGTCTGACAGCTGAACAACAACAGCTACGTGATGCGGCTGCGAAACTGGCCGACGATCTCGGTCCGGGCTCGGTGCAGGATCTCGGTGATGCCGAGCGAATCGCCAGGCTCGACAAGCAGATTCAGCAGGCTGGCTGGCGATCGTTACGTTCCGACGAGGCTTCCGCGGTGGAAGTGGTGATCGTCGCCGAGGAGTTCGGTCGCGGGTTGGTCGACGCGCCGTTTCTCGGTCCGGTGCTGGCCGACGACCTGGCCCGGCGGGTCGGCGAGGACGGATCCGGATCGACCGCCGCGTTCGGCGGCCACGCCATCGACGCGCGCGGTTATCGACGGGCTTTGAGGCTCGATGGCGCGACGGTGTCGGCCGTTGACGTGGGTGCCACCCGAGAGGCCGTGGACCTCACCCGAGCCGCCGCAGATCTCGGCGAAACTGCCTCCACCATCGGTGAACTCGACGATGACGCCACTCGTCGGTGGCTGGCGCTCGCACTGGCCACCACATCGGCGGACCTGGTGGGCACCGCCCGTGGTGCACAAAGTCTGGCGGTCGAGTACGCGAAAATCCGCGAGCAATACGGTAAATCGATCGGCTCGTATCAGGCTGTCGCACACCTGCTTGCCGAAAGTCTGGCACTCATCGAGGGATCGGTGAGCATCCTGCGGCACGCCGCCTGGGCGGTCGACGAACTGGATCCGGCCGAGGCGATTCGAGCCGGACGCTTCGCGAAGGTCTACTGCGCCCGTGCCGCGCGGACCGTGTGCGAGACGGCGATCCAGGTGCACGGCGGTATCGGCAACACCTGGGAATGCCTGGCGCACGTCTTCCTGCGTCGCGCGCTCACCTCGACCGAATTGTGGCCCGTCAAGCTGGAGGAGATCAGCGTTGGACTTCCGTGACTCGCCCGACGAAGCGGCCTTCCGGGATCGACTGCGATCGTGGCTTTCGGTGCATGCCAAGGAGTTTCCCAGCTCCGGTGACGAGTACTGGGCCAAACAGGGCGAATGGCACAGCGCCCTGTACGAGGGTGGTTTCTTCGGATTGTCCTGGCCGAAGGAGTACGGCGGCCAGGAACTCCCACCGGTCTTCGACGTCATCCTCGACGAGGAGCTCGCCCGCGCCGAGGCTCCGCCGCGGCCCAGCCTCGGTTATCTGGTCGCGGGACTCAGCCGGCACGGCAGCAAGGAGCTGTGCACTCGATTCCTGCCCGGCATGATCAACGGAACCGAGCGGTGGTGTCAGGGCTTCAGCGAGCCCGGCTCCGGCTCCGACCTTGCTTCGCTGACGACCACCGCGACCCGGGACGGCGACAACTACGTCATCAACGGGCACAAGATCTGGACCAGCTACTCCGACATTGCCGACTGGTGTCTATTGCTGGCCCGCACCGATCCCGAAGCCAAGCGGCACCGCGGCATCTCGGCCTTCATCATTCCGATGAAACAGCCTGGTGTGCAACAGCGTCCGCTGCAGATGATCAACGGAGTCACCACCGAATTCGGTCAGGTGTCCTTCGACGGCGCCACCGTGCCGGCCGAGAACATGGTCGGCGCGCCGGGCGAAGGGTGGCCGCTGGCCATGACCGTGGTCGGCCACGAACGCGAGCCGTCGACTCTGGGTTACGCGGCGCGCTACGGCAAGCTCGTTCGTCAGCTGGCCGCGCGCAGTGGCGGTACGCGGAATGAGGAACTCGCCTGGGCCGCAGTGCAAACCGAGATGCTGACCCACCATGTCCGACGGCGGCTGTCCGAGCAACTCGACGGCGTTACGCACACGTCGGACGGATCGCTGGACAAGCTGTTGATGACCTGGGTCGAGCAATCGGTCGGCCACGCCGCGCTGGCGGTGGGCGGTATCGACGACCCCAACCTGCTCAGCGCCTACCTCTACAGCCGGGCCCAGAGTGTCATGGGTGGCACCTCGCAGATCCAGAAGAACATCATCGCCTCACGGATATTGGGGTTATAGGAGTGATCGCGAGCGCGGGCGGAGTCCGGGTGAAGCGGGTCACGACCCACGGGATAGGAGTGATCGCGAGCGCGGGCGGAGTCCGGGTGAAGCGGGTCACGACCGACGGGATAGGAGTGATCGCGAGCGCGGGCGGAGTCCGGGTGAAGCGGGTCACGACCCACGGGATAGGAGTGATCGCGGGTGAAGCGGGTCACGACGAACAAAGGAGCCTGAGATGTACGACATGCCAACCGAAATCGATGTTCAGGCCGACGGCCCGCTGCGGATCATCACGCTGAACCGGCCCAATTCGCTGAACTCGGTCAACGACTCGCTGCACCACGGCCTGGCAAAGCTGTGGCAGCGGTTGAGTGACGACCTGACCGCTCGAGCTGCGGTGATAACCGGTGCGGGACGGGCCTTTTCGGCCGGCGGTGATTTCGGGTATCTCGAGGAGCTGGCGAACGACGCGGCGCTGCGGGCCAAGACGATCATCGACGGGCGCGAGATCGTGCTGGGTATGGCGCGCTGCCGGATTCCGGTGCTGGCCGCCGTGAACGGGCCGGCCGTCGGGTTGGGCTGCAGCCTGGTGGCGCTCAGCGACATCGTCTACATCGCCGAAGACGCTTATCTGGCCGACCCGCACGTGCAGGTGGGATTGGTCGCCGCGGACGGTGGACCGTTGACCTGGCCGCTGCACATCAGCTTGCTGCTGGCCAAGGAGTACGCACTGACCGGTGCGCGCATTCCCGCCGCGAAGGCTGTCGAACTGGGGCTGGCCAACCACGTCGTGGCCGACCCGATGGCCGAGGCGATCAAGGCGGCCAAGAAGATTCTCGAGTTGCCGCAGCAGGCGGTCGAGAGCACCAAGCGGGTGCTGAACCTGCATCTGGAACGCGCGGTGCTGGACACCATCGACTACGCGCTGTCGGCGGAGAGCCAGTCCATGCAGACCGAGGACTTCCGCGCGATCGTCGCGAAGTTCAACGCCGGCAAAAACTGAGACCGGGTCCGGCCCGGGATCAGATGTGGTCCGGACTGGACGGATTCAGTGGATTGAGCGGATTGGTCGGGCTGTTCGGATTCGTCGGACTGTTCGGGCCGTAGGGCCCGAGATTGCATACAGCGCTTGCGTTTGCGATGCAATCCGCAGGGTTGAACGGATCGGGATCAGCGGGGTCTGCGCTCGCCGGAAGGGCGAGGGCAGTGGCGGTGACGCCGATGAGAACAACTGCAGCCGCAGCCGTGGCGACAACCCTGCGGACGTCGGGAACCAGCGTGAACCTCATCGAGACCGTCCCTTCTGACTGTGCGAATCAGCTACTCACCATTAGCGCACACATCGTCAGGACGCGACCGACGCTTTTTCGTCTACTTCGGCGGGAAGCGCAGCGCGCCATCCAGACGGATGACTTCGCCGTTGAGGTAATCGTTTTCGACGATGCTCTGCACGAAGGCGCCGTACTCCGGCGAGCGGCCCATCCGCTTGGGGAAAGGCACCTGCGGGCCCCAGTAGGCCTCGAGCTGGTCGCCCGCCTTGCCGTATGCCGGGGTCAGGAAGGTGCCGGGCGCGATCGTCACGACCCGGATGCCCAGCGGGGACAGGTCGCGGGCGGCGACCAGCGTCATGCCGACCACGCCGCCCTTGGCCGCGGCGTACGGCAGCTGGCCGATCTGCCCCTCGTAGGCCGCGATCGATGCGGTGTTGATGATCACGCCGCGAGCGCCCTCGTCGAGCGGCTCGGTTCGCGCGATGGCCGCAGCGGCCAGGCGCAAGACGTTGAAGACCCCGGTCAGATAGACGTCGATGGTCGTCTTGAAGCCGTCCAAGTCCAGTGGCGAGCCGTCCTTGCCGATCAGCCGTCCGCCACTGGCGGGGCCACCGTGCGCATCCACCGAGATCCGCAGCGGAGCGAGCGATTCGGCCTCGGCCAGTGCGGCGTTGACGTCCTCGGTCTTGGTCGCGTCGGTGCGGACGTAACGGGCGTCGAGCTCCTTGGCCAGCGCTGACCCTTTCTCGTCGGCCAGATCCGCGATGACCACTCTGGCTCCCGCCGCGTGCAGCCGTCGAACCGTGGCTTCGCCCAGGCCGCCTGCGCCGCCGACGACCACCGCCGAACTCCCGCTGATCTGCATCGCTGTTTCCCTTCTTGCAATCGACACTCTCGGTTGATGAGAATAATGTTCTCATATCGACGCACTACGCTGGGGTCCCCTCAGGTCGAAGTGGAGAGATGCCATGAACAACGAAGTTCTCGTCATCGTCGGAGTGGGCGGCATGGGGATTGCCGTCGCCCGTCGCAGCGGAGCGGGGCGAACCATTGTGCTGGCCGACATCGACGCCGCAGGCCTCGCGGAGACGGCGGCGGCGCTGACCCAGGACGGGCATCACGTCCTGACTCACGAGGTCGACGTCACCTCCCGCAGCTCTCTGGCTGCGGTCGCCGAGACGGCCCGCGCGGCCGGCCGGGTCACATCGCTGGTGCACACCGCGGGGCTGTCGCCGCAGCAGGCGTCCGCGGACGCGGTGCTCGCCGTCGACCTGCTGGGCGTCGCGTTGAGCATCGAGGAGTTCGGCAAAGTCATCGAGCCCGGCGGCGCCGGGGTCGTCATCGCCAGCATGGCCGGCCACATGCTGATGCCGCCGCTCGAACCGGACGTCGAACGCCAACTGGCCAGTGCGCCGGCCGAAGACCTCCTCGGTCTCGAAGCATGTTCGACTATCACCAGCAGCCAGCAGGCCTACCCTCTGGCCAAGCGCGCCAACCAGATTCGGGTGGCCGCCGCGGCGGGCAGCTGGGGTGAGCGCGGTGCCCGGATCAACTCGATCAGCCCCGGAGTGATTTCGACGGCGATGGGCCGCCTCGAACTCGACAGCGAGTCGGGCACGCTGATGCGGGCGATGGTCGAGAACTCCGGGTTGCGACGTTTCGGTACACCCGAGGACATCGCCGCCGCAACCGAATTCCTGCTCGGGCCGTCGGCATCGTTCATCACCGGGATTGATCTGCTGGTCGACGGCGGCGTGGTCGGTGCGATCCGCACCGGCACCATCGATCTCGCGAAAGCGCTCGCCGAGCGCTGACTTACGTTCGGTTAGTCGACCGAGGTTCCGGTTGCGGCGGCGTGGCCTGCCCGATAGCCGAAAACCATTGCCGGACCGATGGTTCCGCCGGCACCACCGTAGGCGCGTCCGGTCACTCCAGCCATGGCGTTACCGGCGGCGAACAGCCCCGGGATCGGCTCGCCGCTGACATGTAGGACGCGCCCGTCGCGGTCGGTGCGCGGGCCGCCCTTGGTGCCCATGGCGCCGACCGACACCGGGACCGCGAAGAAGGGTGCGGTGTCGATTGCGCCGAGCGTCTTGCCGGCCAGGGTGGTCGCGTGTTCGTCGCCCCAATAACCGTCGTAAGCGCTTGAGCCACGGCCGAAGTCGGGATCGATGCCATCGTCCACGTGGTGGTTCCACTGTTCGATGGTGCGAGTGAGCCCATCGATCGCGATGCCGGTCTTGGCGGCCAACTCGTCGAGATCAGCCGACTCACAGAACCAATCCGGTATCGGGCCGTCGGGGTCGACACCCAGGAATCCGTACCGCTTGAGGTGCTGTGAGTCGAACACAATCCAGGCCGGGTCGTTGACGTAACCCTCGCGAGGGTCGAGATAGTGAAACGCTCCCGCCATCGAGTTGTAGTCGCAGGCTTCGTTGACGAACCGCTTGCCGAGCCGATTGACGATGATGCTGCGCGGCCGCGTCCGCTCCAGTCGCACGCTGCGGCTGCGCTGATGCCCGTTGATCGTGTCGCCCGGGATCTGCACGATCGGCACCCACCAGGCCTCGCCCATGTTGGCCAGGTCGGCCCCGTGGGCCATCACCATCCGCAGTCCGTCGCCGGTGTTGTTGGGCGGCGAGACCGCGCCATGCATGGGGCCACGCAGAAAAGCGTTGACCAGGCTGGGATCCCATTCGAATCCGCCGGTCCCCAGGATCACACCGCGACGGGCCTGCACGGTCATCCGCCGACCGTCGGCGTCGATCCGGGCCCCGACGATCCGGCCTCCGTCGGTGATCAGCTCCTCGGCGCGGGCCTGAGTCCGGGGCGCGACACCGGCGTCCAGCAGTCCCTTGAGCAGGCCCGCGATCAGCGCGGTGCCCGCCACGCAGAGGTCGGCGTTCGGGTCACCACCGGCGTACAGCCGGGCCCGCGTCTCGGCGTCGAACCCGACGTTCGACCAGTCCTGCGGGAACGCCGTGATGCGGTCACGCCACTCGCCGAGCTGGTTGAGGTCAAAGGGAGCGGCGCTCAGCGACCGGCCTCCGCCTGGTTGACCGCCGGGTAGCTCGGGCTTGTAATCCGGGAAACCCGTGGCGATGTCGAAGCGCAGGCTGCTGTGTCCCTCGATGAAGTCGAGCATCGCCGGACCGGTTCGGACGAAAGTCTCGACCAGCGCGTCGTCCATCGATCCGAGCGCCTGCGCCCGCAGATAGCTGAGCGCGTCGTCGACCGACAAATCGCCGTCGGGAGAGCGGTTGTGCGCCGGGATCCAGACCACACCACCGGAAACCGCGGTGGTGCCGCCGACAGTCGCTGCCTTCTCGTACACCGCGACCGAGGCACCGTTGGAGACGGCCGTCAGCGCCGCCGCCAGCGCGGCACCGCCGCTGCCGAGAACGACGACGTCGACTTCATGGTCCCAAGACGGCATAAGCTCCGAATTCCTTCCTGTCCCGCTCAGTTGAGGATTGCCGATAATTCCTTGGCTGCATTGACAACTGCGTCTTTGCCGCGCATCACCACGTCCTCGCGGTGGGAGATCAAATTGATGCAGGCCGGCGGTGAAGGCAGATCGCGGTGTACCGGAACCGCCAATCCGTAAGTGTTCGGCTCGATCTCGCCGTGCGTGATCACCCAACCCTGCTCGCGGGCGCTCGCCACCAGGTCGCGCTCGTCGGGCCGCGGCGGCAAGCTGGCCAGCAGGGCGATGCCCGCGGCGCCCCGGTCGAGCGGGTAGCGGCTGCCTTCGTGGAAAGCCAGTTGGTAGGGGACCTGCGTCGGGACGATCACCGCGACGGCCACCTGCTGATCTCCCTCGGCCACCAGCAGCGACACCGTGGTGCCCAGCTCATCAGCCAGCGTCCGAAGGATCGGCACGCTCAGCTGCCGTACGTTCCGGTCGAACGACGCACCGAGCAACGCCAGGCCGGCGGCCGGCCGATACCGGCCGTCCTCGCCTTTGGCGACGAATCGAAATTGGGCCAGCGTGGCGAGCAGACGATAGGCAATCGTCCGATGCACGCCGATCGCGTCGGCCACCTGCTGCACGGTCAGACCCGCAGGAGCCTCGGCCACCTGCTGAAGAGCATTGAGCCCACGGGCCAGCGTCTGAGAGCCGGGCGCGGTCGTGGTCGGGACATCGCCCATGTCAGCGGCCCGCAATCTTGCTTGACAGACACTCCGTAGAGAGTGATGCTCTATACATAGTGCACATTAGTGTGCGATTTTAGCACATACTGTTGGCGCCAGACGAGAACAAGATTTCCGCGCACAGGCAAGAGAGGAACCGGTGGCCGAGCACGAAAGCGTGTGGAGTGACCTCCAAGGTGTCCCATTCGTGCAGGGCTACCTGGATGCCGGCGGCGTGCGAACCCGCTACCTGCACGCCGGCGACGACAGCAAGCCGCCTTTGATACTGCTGCACGGAAGTGGAGGTCACGCTGAGGCGTACGTGCGCAATTTGGAAGCCCACGCCGAGCACTTCTCGACGTGGGCGATCGACATGCTGGGCCACGGTTACACCGATAAACCCGGTCACCCGTTGGAGATTCGGCACTACCTCGACCACCTGTTCGCATTCATGGCTGCCATCGGCATCGACCGCGCCCATCTGTCCGGTGAATCGCTCGGCGGTTGGGTGGTGTCCCGAGCCGCGGTCGATCATCCCGAGAAGGTCGACCGGCTGGTGCTCAACACCGCGGGCGGTTCGCAGGCCGATCCCGAGGTGATGAAGCGGATCATCACGCTGTCGATGGCGGCAGCGGAGAACCCGACCTGGGACACTGTGCAGGCGCGCATCAAGTGGTTGATGGCCGACAAGTCCAAGGACTACGACGACCTCGTCGCCAGCCGCCAGCGGGTGTACCGCCAGCCGGGCTTCGCCGCCGCGATGAGCGACATCATGGCGTTGCAGGATCCGGAGATCCGGGCGCGTAACCTGCTGGGCCCCAAGGAATACGGTTCGATCACCGCGCCCACCTTGGTGCTGTGGACCAGTGACGATCCCACCGCCGACGCCACCGAAGGCCGACGGATCGCCTCGATGATCCCCGGCGCCCGTTTCGAGGTGATGTCCGGTTGCGGGCACTGGCCGCAATACGAGGACACCAAGACGTTCGACCGCCTGCACATCGACTTCCTGTTGGGACGTTGACGGTGGACAGCATCCACGAAGACCAGGAAGTAGACGTCGACGTCGTCGTCGTCGGCGCGGGACCGGTCGGCTTGACCTTGGCCAATATCCTTGGCCTGCAGGGTGTCAGCACGCTGGTGGTGGAAGAGCGCGACACCCTGATCGATTATCCGCGCGGGGTCGGCCTCGACGACGAGTCACTCCGCACCTTCCAATCGATCGGGTTGGTCGACCGCGTCCTTCCGCATACCGTCCCCAACCAGATCCTGCGATTCGTCGACGCCAAGCGCCGAGTGCTTGCCGAAATGGCACCTCCTGACGCGTGTTTCGGCTGGCCCAAGCGCAACGGTTTCGTCCAGCCGCTGGTCGACGCCGAGCTGCTGCGCGGGCTGGACCGCTTCGGGCACGTCGAGGTTCGGTGGGGTCGAGCGATGGCGGCCTACGCCGAGGCGCGCGACGCGGTGATCGTCGAACTCGATGACGGAGGCGGGCGCGAAAGTGTGCGCACCCGCTATGTCGTCGGATGCGACGGCGGCCGAAGTGCCACCCGCCGGCTGATGGGCGTCTCCTTCGACGGCACCACCTCGCCGACCCGCTGGCTGGTGGTCGACATCGCCAACGATCCACTCGGCCATCCGAACAGCGAAGTCGGCGCCGACCCGGCCCGGCCCTACGCCTCGATCTCGATCGCGCACGGAATTCGCCGGTTCGAGTTCATGATTCACGCCGACGAGACCGACGAGCAGGCCGAAGACCCGGCCTTCCTCACCGCGATGCTGGCGTCGATGGTTCCGCACCCCGACCGAGTCGATGTGATCCGCCACCGGCTGTACACCCATCACTCCCGGATCGCCGGCGCCTTTCGCAAAGGCCGACTGCTGCTCGCCGGGGACGCCGCGCACCTGATGCCGGTGTGGCAGGGGCAGGGCTACAACAGCGGCATCCGCGACGCGACGAACCTGGGCTGGAAGCTCGCCGCCGTGGTGAACGGCTACGCCGGAGACGCGCTGCTCGACACCTACGATGTCGAACGCCGTAAACACGCGCGGGCGATGATCGATCTGTCCACCATGGTGGGTCGCGTCATCTCGCCGACCAACCGACGCGTCGCCGCGGCGCGTGACCTGTTGATCCGATCGGCGTCGATTGTGCCCTCGCTCAAGCGATATGTGCTCGAGATGCGGTTCAAGCCGATGCCGCGCTACGAACAGGGAGCGGTGGTGCACCCCGAACCACGCCGACCCGATTCACCTGTCGGCACGCTGTTCGTGCAACCCCGGGTGGACACCCGCGAGCACCAGGATCTCCTGCTCGACGATGTGCTGGGCGATGGGTTCGCCATCGTGTGCTGGAACAACAATCCCCGGGAGATTCTTGGTGCCAAGGCATTTGCCGATTGGCAGGCCTTGGGGGCGAAGCTCGTCGCAGCGAGGCCCCTCACCCAACTGCATTGGGATGGCGATGACGACCCCGATGTGACGGTGATCGGTGACCGGACCGGCCGACTCAAAGCATGGTTCGACGCCCACCAGGAATCCGTGCTGTTCCTGCGACCCGATCGCTGTATCGCTGGCGCGTGCATCGCTCAACTCGCCCCCGAGTTGAGCGCTTCGCTTTTCGACGTCCTCACTTTGACATCGGGGGGCGGTGAATCTCACAGTGCCCCTAGCTCTCTGCTGCATGTCCCACAGCCCGCTGCTCAATCTGCCCGGGCCGTCGCAGGGCCTGCTTGACGACATCGACACCGCACTCACGCAGGCAAGAGATTTCGTCGCCGACTTCGATCCGGAGATCGTCGTCATCTTCGCGCCGGATCACTACAACGGGTTCTTCTATCGGACGATGCCGCCCTTCTGTATCGGCACCGACGCGCAGGGGGTCGGCGACTACGGCACCCACAAAGGCCCGCTGGATGTTCCCGAAGCCGTCGCGGTCGCGTGCGCGCAAGCCGTTCTGTCGGCCGGTGTCGACGTGGCGGTCTCGGCAAACATGGATGTCGACCACGGCACCGTTCAACCGCTGGAGAAACTGTTCGGTAGCGCGAAGGCGCGACCGATGATCCCGATCTTCATCAACTCGGTCGCCACCCCGTTGGGTCCTCTGCACCGCTGCCGCACCCTCGGCACCGCGGTCGGCAGCTATCTGGCGACCCTGGACAAGCGGGTGCTGGTGGTGGGATCCGGTGGACTGTCGCATGATCCACCGGTGCCGACCCTGGCCACCGCGACTCCGCAGATCGTGGAGCGGATAGTGCACGGACGACCGATGACCCCCGAGCAACGCTCGGCACGTCAGACCGCCGTGATCGAAGCAGCCAGGAGATTCGCCGGCGGCGACAGCGACTTGCGACCACTCAACCCCGACTTCGACCAGAAGTTCCTCGAGATCGTCGACAGCGGCCGGCTCGACGAGTTGGACAAGTGGTCGAATGCGTTCATCGCCGGTGAGGGTGGAAACTCCGCGCACGAAATCCGCACTTGGGTAGCGGCATTCGCAGCATTGGCGGCGTCCGGACCCTACGAGACGGGTCTGCGCTACTACAAACCGGCGCCGGAATTGATCGCCGGTTTCGCCGTCCGAACGGCGGTGTCGTCGTGACACGCGCCGGCGACGATGCAGAGCGCAGCGATGGGGAGGAGCGGCGCCAGATCGAGGAAGCCTTCGACAGCGTCGTGGATGTCCTGATCGTCGGCTCGGGTGGGGGCGGCATGACCGCTGCTCTGGCCGCGGAGGCCTCCGGGCTGACCACCTTGGTCGTGGAGAAGTCCAGCCAGTTCGGCGGTTCTACTGCTTTGTCCGGCGGCGGAATCTGGGTCCCGGGCGCACCGGCACAGCGTCGCGCGGGCTACACGCCACCGCCCGACAAGGTCGTCGACTACCTGCGGCGGATCACGGACGGATTGGTGAGCGACGCGCGAATCCGCCAATACGTCGAGTCGGCGCCGGACATGATGGACTTTCTGGAAAAGCTCAGCCCGTGGCTCGAATTCGTCTGGAAGCCAGGCTATGCCGACTACTACCCGGAAATGCCTGGCGGTTCCGAACTCGGCAGCACGATCAACGTCCCGCCCATTGATCTGCGCACCCTGGGTGAGGACGAGCGGAATCTGCTGACCCCACTTGCCCTGGCCCCGCGAGGAATCTGGTTGGGCCCCAAAGAGCTCCGGTCCTTCTATCAGGTCCGCCAGTCCTGGGCGGGCAAGGGCGTTCTGGTCAAGCTGGTGTGGCGGATGATCCGGGCGCGCGTCTTCGGCGACCGGATGGCGGCGATCGGTCAGTCGCTGGCCGCACGCCTACGGCTGGCAATGCGAGACCGGGGTATCCCGCTGTGGCTGAATGCGCCGATGACGCAGCTGCTCACCACCGCCGATGGATCGGTGGTCGGTGCTGTCGTCGTGAAAGACGGTACGCCGCAACGGATCGGAGCCAGTCGCGGTGTGATCGTGGCGAGCGGCGGCTTCGACCACGACATGGCCTGGCGTAAAGAGCACCAACCGACCGTGGACCAGGACTGGAGCTTCGGCAACCCGGCAGCCACCGGCGACGGGATCCGGGCCGGCCAGCAGGTGGGCGCCGCCGCCGACCTGCTGGACGAGGCCTGGTGGTTTCCGGCTATCCAATGGCCGGACGGCCGAATGCAATTCATGCTCAACGAGCGGATGATGCCGTCACAGTTCATCGTCAACGGTGCGGGTAAGAGATTCATCAACGAGGCGGCCCCGTACATGGACTTCGGTCACGCGATGATCGAAGGCCAGGAGTCGGGCGTCACCCACATTCCGTGCTGGCTCATCACCGACCGGCGGTCCTTCCTCAAGTACGTGGTCGCCGGCCATCTGCCGATCCCCAAAATCCCATTTGCGCCGGTTCCCACCGGCCGGCGTATTCCCAAAGCCTGGCTGGAATCCGGAGTGGTCAAGGCGGCCGGCAGCTGGGACGAGCTCGCCGACAAGATCGGTGTACCTGCCGCCGAACTACATTGCACCGCCACACGATTCAACGCGCTCGCGCTCAAGGGCCACGATGACGACTTCAACCGCGGTGACAGCGTGTACGACAACTACTACGGCGACCCCACGCTGCCCAATCCCAACTTGTACCCGCTGGGCAAACCGCCCTACTACGCATTCCGGATGGTGCTGGGCGACCTGGGCACCTCGGGTGGTCTGCGTACCGACGAGTTCGCCCGGGTGCTGCGCGGCGACGACACCGTCGTCAACGGCCTCTACGCGGTCGGCAACGCCTCGGCGGCGGTCATGGGCCGCAGTTACGCCGGCGCCGGCGCCACCATCGGACCGGCCATGACCTTCGGTTACGTCGCGGCCAAACACCTCATCAGCCAGAGCTCAACTCAATCAATTGTTCCGGGAGGTACCAGTTGAAGATCTCACTGTTCTACGAATTCGCTCTGCCCCGCCCGTGGTCGGACGACGATGAGCACATCCTGCTCAAGGACTGCCTCGATGAGGTCGAAGCCGCCGACAAGGCCGGCTTCTCCACGGTCTGGCTGACCGAGCACCACTTCCTCGAGGAGTACTGTCACTCGACCGCGCCGGAGATGTTCTTGGCCGGAGCCAGCCAGCGCACCAAGGACATTCGGCTGGGGTTCGGCATCATGCATCTGCCGCCCGCGGTCAACCACCCGGCCCGGGTCGCCGAGCGCATCGCCACCTTGGACCTGATCTCGGACGGCCGGGTCGAATTCGGCACCGGCGAATCATCGTCGATCGGCGAGCTCGGCGGCTTCAACATCGACCCGGCCGACAAGCGCGCGCAGTGGGAAGAGGCGCTCGAGGTGTCGATCCGCTGCATGACCGAAGAGCCTTTCACCGGATTCAAGGGCGAGCACATCGAGATGCCGGCCCGCAACGTTGTCCCGAAGCCGCTGCAAAAGCCGCACCCGCCGGTATGGGTCGCCTGCACCCGTCCGGCCTCGGTGCAGATGGCGGCTGAAAAATGCCTCGGCGCACTGAGTTTCGCCTATACCGGCCCGGGCCCCTTGACCGAGCGGGTGAACGGCTACTACAAGCACCTCGAGGAGGTGGGCGTACCCGTCACTCCGGCCATCAACCCGAACATCCTCGCGATCGGCGGCGATCTATCGATGATGGTGGCCAAGACCGACGAGCAGGCTGTCCAGCGCCTCGGCATGGGCGGCGGGTTCTTCTCGTTCGGCATCATGCACTACTACATGACCGGCGTACACACCCCCGGCCGAACCGGAGTCTGGGATCGCTATCTCGAAGAGTGCGAGAAGGATCCGACGCTGGCCTACGGGCCGGGACGCGGAGCGATCGGTTCGCCGGCCACCGTCCGGGAATTCCTGCGTGGTTACGAGGAGAGCGGAGTCGACGAGATCATCCTGCTGCTCAATCCGCGCAGCCACGAGGGCACCATGGAGTCCATCGAGCTGATGGGCAAAGAGGTGCTGCCCGAATTCATCGAGCGGGACAAGAGGGCGGTGGCCGAGAAGGCGAAACGGCTGGAGCCGGTCATCGAGAAGATCGAGGCACGCCGTCTGGAGCCCACCGCGCCGACGTTCGACGAGAACTACTCCTTCGGTGGCCTGCCCACCGGCCGCGGCGGAAACTTCACCGCGAGTGAGATTCCCGAGGCGATGGCCGAGATCAACGAAGGTCGGGTCCAGGCCGCGCAGCGGCTCAAAGACGAGTCGAAGCAGTAGTTGTCAGCGCGGATCGACGAGCTGTGGCGCTATGACGGACGCCGTGCGGTCGTCACCGGCTGCTCGTCGGGCATCGGGGCACACGTGGTCCGGCAGCTCACGGAATTGGGCGCGCACGTCATCGGGTTGGACAAACAGCCGGCCGCCCACGAGATCGCGGAGTTCTACGCCGTCGACCTGACTGATCCCGAGTCGATCGATCGCGGTGTGGCAGCGGTGGGCGAACGAGTGGACACGCTGTTCAACGTCGCCGGCGTCTCCTCCGGTATCGGAGACCCGCTGCTGGTCGTGACCGTCAACTTCCTCGGGTTGCGGCACGCCGCCGAGGCGCTGGTGCGCAAGATGCCCGCCGGGTCGTCGGTCGTGAGCGTCTCGTCGTTGGCGGCCAGGGAATATCGGCAGAACCAACGGATCACCGGCGGGTTGCTGAAGACCAAGACGATCTCGGACGGAATCGATTGGTGCAACGCCAATCCCGACGCGCTTGCCGACGGGGGCTACCGGTTGTCCAAGGAAGCGATCATCCTGTACACCATGAGCCAGACCGAGAAGCTGGGCAGCCGAGGCATCCGGATCAACTGCACCGGGCCGGGCGTCACCGAGACGCCCATCCTCGACCAGCTCCGCGGCGCCTACGGGCAGAATTTCCTCGATGACATCCCCAAGCCGCTGGGTCGGGTGTCTGAACCGGAGGAGCAGGCGGCGGCGCTGGTGTTTCTGAATAGCCCCGCCGCCAGCTATGTTTCGGGTCAGGTGCTGTGGGTCGACGGCGGCAATCTCGGCGCCGCGATCGCACGCGAGCTCGAGGAGAGGTAAGCACTGTGGCTGACCTGACCGACTTTCGCCGGGTGTCCGGCGAGGTGTCCAACTGGGGTCGGTGGGGAGACGCCGACGAGCTCGGAACGCTGAACTTCATCACCGCCGACAAGGTCGCCGAAGCGGCCAGTCTGGTCAGACACGGCAAGGTGTTCCCATTGGGTGTCGACTTCGGGTCGTCGGGTCCGCAGGGTGCATTCAAGTTCCGGCACAACCCGATTCACACGATGACGGTGGACGGCGGCGACGCGTACTCGCTACCGAACTTCGGTCCCGGCTGGGTCGGCAATCCAGGTGCGCAGGAAATGGGCAAGTATTTCCAGGACGACCTGTTCCGGTTCAACGACGACATGATCGTCATGCCGCTGCAGTGCGCCACCCAGTGGGATGCACTCGCGCACGTCTACTACGAGGACAAGCTCTACAACGGTTTTCCGGCCGACTCGGTGACCAGCTTCGGCGCGCGGCATTGCGGCATCGACAAAGTCGACGGCAAGGGCATCACCTCGCGCGGTGTGCTGCTCGACGTCGTCCGCCATCGTGGTGTCCAGACTTTCATCGAGCTCGGCAACCCGATCACCCCGGGCGAGCTGGACGACGTGGCCCGGGCGCAAGGCGTGTCCATCGGAGTTGGCGACATCGTCTTGGTCAGAACCGGTTGGTGGGCAAGGTTTCTGGAGACCGGAAGCGGGGCTGAACCCGGCTCCGGGCTGGACTGGCAGTGCGCGTCCTGGTTGCACGACCACGACATCGCCGCGGTGGCCGCCGACAACTTGATGGTCGAAGACCCGATATCCGGCGTGCAGGGGACACTGCTGCCGATGCACATGCTGTGCCTGCGGGACATGGGCCTGATGCTCGGCGAGTACTGGGATCTCAACGCGTTGGCCGCGGACTGCGCTGCGGACGGGGTGTACGAGTTCCAACTCGTCGCGCCGCCCCTGAGATTCACCGGCGCGGTCGGCTCTCCGGTCAACCCCATCGCGATCAAGTAGGAGCGTTCGATGGAGTCCATCACGACGACCGTCGACGGCCTGGTCACCCACTACCTCGAAGCCGGCGACGGTGATCCGGTGATCCTGCTGCACGGTGGGGAATTCGGGGTCAGCGCCGAAATTGGTTGGGAAGAGACAATATCCGCGCTCGCCGAGCGGTACCGGGTGCTGGCGCCCGACATGCTGGGTTTCGGCCAGTCGGCCAAGGTCATCGATTTCAACGACGGCCGTGGCATGCGGATCCGCCATCTGGCGCGGTTCTGTGACGAGCTCGGCATCTCCTCGGCGCACTTCGTCGGCAACTCGATGGGCGCCATCAATCTGCTCGTCGACGCCACCGCGGACTCGCCGGTGTTACCGATGCGGAGCTTGGTGGCCATCTGCGGCGGCGGTGAGATCCAGCGCAACCAGTACATGACCGCGCTGTACGACTACGACGCCACCCTGCCGGCGATGCGCCGGATCGTCGAGGCGCTGTTCCACGACTCGAAGTATTCGGCCGACGAGGCCTATGTCCGGCGCCGGTACGACTCGAGCATCGCCCCCGGAGCGTGGGAGAGCCTCGCCGCCGCCCGCTTCCGTCGTCCCGGCGCGGAACCGCCGCCGCCGCCGTCGAGCAAACGCGCCTACGAACGAGTGGCAGTGCCCACGCTGGTGATCGAGGGCTCCTGCGACAAGCTGCTACCGCCGGGTTGGGCCAAGGAAATCGCCGACCAGCTGCCGCACGGCCGATCGGTGGTCATCGAGGGAGCGGGTCACTGTCCGCAACTCGAACGACCGGTCGAGGTGAACACGGTGTTGCTCGAATTCCTGGGTTCGATTCAGCGCTGAGCCGCCGTCGCGGGCGAGGTACGAAAGCGCCATTCATCTGCTATTAAGACGCACGCGGCCTGCTGTTAACGGTAGGCTCGGCGTCCAGTAACCGATAGTTCGCGCGTCCGACCCGACGAAATGCAGGGGAGCCAGGTGAAGGTCAGCCGATGTATTGCGGCGCTCAGCGCGCTGTTGGTGGCTGTTTTGGTGGTGTCGGCGTGTGGCGGCGGCAAGAACACCGCGAACTCGTCGTCGGGGACCGGACCCCCACCGGTACCGGTGGACTGTGGCGGTAAGAAGAAGCTTCTGGCCAGCGGCTCGACCGCACAGACCAATGCGATCGAGCAATTCGTCTACGCCTACATTCGCGCCTGCCCGGGGTTGACCCTGGACTACAAGGCCAACGGTTCGGGCACCGGCGTCCAGCAGTTCCTCAGCAACGTGACAGACCTGGCCGGCTCGGACCGGCCGCTGGACGCGGCGAAGGGTGAACCCGACAAGGCGCAGCAGCGCTGCGGTTCTCCCGCCTGGGATCTGCCCGCGGTGTTCGGACCTATCGCGGTGACCTACAACCTCGAAGGCGTCTCGACGCTGAACCTCGACGGTCCGACGGCCGCGAAGATCTTCAACGGCGCGATCACCGTGTGGAACGATCCGGCGATCAAGAATCTCAACTCGGGTGCGAATCTTCCTGCGGCGCCGATCAATGTCGTGTTCCGCGGCGATAAATCCGGTACTACCTTCAACTTTCAGAAGTATCTCGATGCAGCCTCGGACGGCGCGTGGGGCAAAGGCACCGGCGAGACGTTCGAAGGCGGCGTCGGCCAGGGTGCGACCGGGAACGAAGGCACCTCGGCCGCACTGAAATCGACCAACGGGTCGATCACCTACAACGAATGGTCATTCGCGGTCGGCCACCAGTTGAGCATGGCGCAGATCGTGACGTCGGCCGGTCCGGATCCGGTGACGATCACGCCCGAGTCGGTCGGCAAGACGATCGCCGGCGCGAAGTTCGCCGGACAAGGCAACGACCTGGTCGTGGACACGTCGTCCTTCTACAAGCCGTCCCAGTCCGGCGCCTACCCGATTGTGTTGGCCACCTACGAGATCGTCTGCTCGAAGTACCCGGATGCGTCGACGGGTGCGGCGGTGAAGGCTTTCATGCAGGCCACCATCGGCGCCGGCCAAACCGGCCTGGATCAATACGGATACATCCCGATGCCGAGCTCGTTTCAGTCGAAACTTTCCGCTGCGGTGAACGGGATCTCGTGATGGAGCGTCGACAGTGAGCAATGGTCAACAGGGTTCGCGGGTGGGGTCGTGGTTCGGTCCCTACCGCCTGAACCGAGCGCTGGGACGCGGCGGCATGGGCGAGGTCTACGAAGCAGAGGACACGCGTAAGGGCCGGGTTGTCGCGCTCAAACTGATATCGCAGGAATTCTCCGACGACCCCGCTTATCGCTCCCGGATGCAACGCGAGGCCGGCGCCGCCGGCCGGTTGACCGAACCGCACGTGGTGCCCATTCACGACTACGGCGAGATCAACGGCCAGTTGTACCTGGACATGCGGCTCATCGACGGCGAGAGTCTGGCCGACGTGCTGAAGCGCACCGGACCGTTGAGTCCACCCCGTGCGGTGGCCATCGTTCGTCAGGTCGCGGCAGCGTTGGACGCCGCGCACGCCGGCGGCATCACCCACCGTGATGTGAAGCCGGAGAACATCCTCCTCACCGGTGACGACTTCGCCTACCTGGTGGACTTCGGCATCGCCCGTTCGGGCGAGGACGCCGGCGTGACGCAGGTCGGGATGGCAGTCGGAACGTATCGATACATGGCCCCGGAGCGGTTCAGCGACAGCGAGGTCACGCACCGGTCCGACATCTATTCGCTGGCCTGCGTTCTCGGCGAATGCCTCATCGGGGCACCACCGTTTCGCGGCGAGAGCGTCGAGCGGCTGGTTGCTTCCCACCTCATGGAGCCCGCGCCGCGGCCCAGCCAGCTTCAGCCCGGGCGAGTGCCGCCGGCGCTCGACGAGGTGGTCGCCAGGGGCATGGCGAAAAACCCCGCCGATCGATACCGGACCGCCGGCGAGTTGGCCAATGCCGCTCTGCGTGCGTTGACGACCACCGAGCAGCACCAAGCGGAAAGCATTCTGCAGCAGAACGATGTCGCCGCGGCCGAGCAGACCATGGCGAGTCCGTCGCTCTCCGACCCCGGCAGCCGGCAGTGGAGCTCACCGCCGACCGGCTTGGCGGGTGGCGGGGGGTGGCGATCAACGCCCACCGGATCCCGCACCGGGGGTTACGCCGCACCCCCCCCCGGATCCAACACCGGAGGTTATGCCGCACCGCCGACCGGGTCGAATACCGGAGGGCACGCCGCACCGCCGACTGGCATTGCTCCTGGAGGGCGTTCAGCCCCGCCCGCAGGCGGAGATTGGTCCTCGCCGCCCACCGGCATTGCGCCCGCGGCGCGCACGTCGCCACCCGCCGGTGGAGGCAACTGGGGGCCTCAGCCCGCTGCCTCGCCGCCGGCATCGTCGCGCCCCCGCCAACCGGACTTTCAACCCCAGCCCGAGCGTCGCAGCAAACGCAAGCTGTTGATGATCCTGGGCGCCGCCGCGGTCGCCGTGTTGCTGGCCACCGTCGCCGCCATCGTCTTTCGGCCTGACAAGGGCCCGGCAGCCGAGGCGTGCGGTCAAAACGAGTTGCCGTTCAACGGGCTCAACTTCCGGCTGTCGCCGGGCGGCGTCGCAGTCGACTCCGCGGGCGCCGTCTATGTCACCAACCAGGGAATGTACGGCCGCGTGGTGAAACTGAACCCCGGGTCGGAAACGCCTGCGGTGCTTCCGTTCACCGGTCTGTATCAGCCACAGGGATTGGCCGTCGACTCGGCCGGTGCGGTGTACGTCACCGACTTCAACCATCGGGTCGTGATGATGGCGGCCGGCTCGAATACTCAGACGGAACTGCCGTTCACCGGCCTGAGTTTTCCGGAAGGTGTGGCAGTCGACAAGTCCGGCAACGTCTACGTCGCTGATCGGGGTAACGACCGGGTGGTGAAATTGCCCGCCGGCACCAAGACCCCCGAGGTGCTTCCGTTCAGCGGACTCGACAACCCAGACGGAGTGGCGATCGATGACGCCGGCAATGTCTACGTCACCGACACAGACAACAACCGGGTGCTGAAGCTGGCGCCCGGGGCCAACGAGCAGACCGTGCTTCCGTTCACCGGGACCAGCGTGCCCTGGGGGATCGTGGTGAACCCGGCCGGCGATATCTACGTCAGCGAGCACGACGACAACCAGGTGGTGAAACTGGCGGCCAACGGCGGCGCCCCAACTCCGTTGGCGCTCAACGGCCTCAACACACCGCTTCAGTTGGCGTTGGACAAAGACAGCAATCTCTACATCGCCGACCGTGGCAACGACAGGGTGACGAAGTTCCGTGTCGCCGGGTGCTCCGGATAAGCCAGGACGGTCAGCGGCGTCGCAACGTGATGAGCCGGTTCGCCAGGGTCGCGACGAGATAGACCACGGCCACAACGATGATCAGCGTCAGCGCCGAACCCCACACCCGCAGAAAGCCGGCGTGCTCGGGATTGTTGAGTTCTGAGTAGATCAGCAGCGGTAGCGACGCCATGTTGCCGTGGAAGATGTCGAAGTTGATCGACCTGCTGTATCCCACCAACACCAGGACGGGCGCGGTTTCGCCCATCACCCGTGCGATGGCCAGCAGCACCCCGGTGACAATCCCCGGCAGCGCAACGGGAACAACGATCCGCATGATGGTTTTCCACTGGGGAATCCCCAACGCGTAACTGGCTTCTCGTAAGTCTTGGGGCACCAGCCGAAGCATCTCCTCGGTGGATCGCACCACGACCGGCAACATCAGCAACACCAGCGCCAGAGACACGGCGAAAGCACTCTGTTGGAAGCCGAAGGTTGCGATCCACAAGCTGAAGATGAACAGCGCCGCGACGATGGACGGCAGCCCGGCCAGCACGTCGACCATGAAGGTGGTGAACCGGGCGAGCCGGCTGGACCGGTACTCCGCCAGATATACCGCGGTCATGAAACCCAAAGGGACAGCGATGATTGCGGCTACCGCCGCCTGGACCAGCGTGCCGTAGAGAGCGTGATAGACCCCCCCGGCGAACTGCTCCGGCAGTACTCCGCGCAGTGAGTGACTCCACCAGCCCTGCCGGGTGATCGCGTACCAGCCCCGATCGACGACGATCCACAGCACCCAGAACAGCGGCACCAGGGCGAGTGCGAACGACGCGACGAAGAAGAGTGCGGCTGCGTTGTTCTTGATTCGCCGGCTGAGGCTGATCCGGGACACCGCAGGGCTTTTGACCGGAAGGCTGAGGCTCGGAGCGCTCATACTTTGACTGCCCTCCCGACGATCCCGCGTGCGGCCGCGTTGACGATGAAGGTGAGTACGAACAGCACGAAGCCGGCCGAGATGTAGGCACCGGTCGGCAGTGGAGCACTGAATTCGCTTGCCGCAGAGGCAATCTTCGAGGCGAATGTGTATCCGCCGTCGAACAGCGACCAGTGACCGGCCGACGCGGATGCGCGCAAGATGATCAGCACTGCCACGGTTTCGCCCAGCGCGCGGCCCAAACCGAGCATCGACGCGGCCACAGCACCGCTGCGGCCGTACGGCAGCACGGTCATCCGCACCACTTCCCATTTGGTCGCGCCGAGCGCCTGCGCGGCTTCGGTGTGACTGGTCGGTGTCTGCCGGAACACCTCCCGTGTCACCGATGTGATGATCGGCAACACCATCACCGCAAGCACCACACCCGCGGTGAAGATGTTGCCGCCGCCGGCCAGTGACACATCGCCAGGCTTGAACAGGAAGAACCAGCCCAATTTCTGGTTCAACAGCGATTCGACCGGTGCGAGTTGCGGGGCCAGCACGAAGATCCCCCAGAGCCCGAACACGATCGAGGGGACGGCGGCCAACAAATCGATGACGGCGGCAAAGGGACGCGACAGCCGTGCGGGCGCGTACTGGGTCAGAAAGACCGCAATTCCGATCGCGATCGGCACCGCCAGCACCATGGCCCACAGCGAACTCAGCAGCGTCACCATGAAGAGGTCGCGGATACCGAACGCCAGGTTGCTGCCGTCAGTGGTCGAGAACTGCGCACTGGTGAAGAAGTGCGCATGGTTGGCGCGCAGCGCCGGAATCGCTTTCGCCAGAAGGAAAACGGCGATCAAACCGATCACGATGGTGATCGTCGAACTGGCCAGGGCGGCGGCCGACTTGAACAGCCGGTCGCCGACCCGTGCCTTGCTTTCGTTTCTGGCGCTGCGCGCGGGCGCTGTCGACACTTATCGCCCGACGTCAGGCGATGGCGTCAACCGCGGTCGACAGCCTGGACTTGAAGGACTCGGGAATCGGGATGTATCCGTTGTCCGCCAAACCAGTCTGTCCCGCGCCGATGGTGGTCTGCAGGAAGGCCTTGACCGCCGTGCCGACCTGACCATCCGAGTACTTGGAACAGACGACCTCGTACGTTGCCAACACGATCGGGTACGCACCGGCTTGCGTCGGCTTGTAGAACGACAGCGTGTCGAGGATCAAGTCGTTGCCCTGACCCTTGACCTTGGCCGCGGCGATGGTCTTTCCGACCGAATCCGCGCTGATCGCTACCGGGTCAGGTCCCGCCGACGTGACGATCTTGGCGATGTTCAGTTTCTGCGCCTGGGCGAAGGACCACTCGTTGTAGGTGATCGAACCTGGCGTGTTCTTGATGGCCGCCGAGGTTCCGTCGTTGCCCTTGGCGCCCTCGCCGACGCCGCCGTTGAACGACTTACCAGCGCCCTTACCCCAGGCCCCGTCGGACGCGGCGTCGAGATACTTCTGGAAGTTGTCCGTCGTGCCGGACTGGTCGCTACGGAACACCACGTGGATCGGCAGATCCGGCAGGCTGGTACCGGCGTTCAGCGCCGCGACCGCCGGATCGTTCCAGGTCTTGATCGTGCCGTTGAAAATCTTGGCCGCAGTCGGTCCGTCCAGGTTCAGCGTGCTCACGCCGGTGACGTTGTACGTCACCGCGATCGGTCCGAACACCACCGGCAGATCCCAGGCCGGCGACCCGCAGCGTTGCTGCGCCTTGCCGTGCTCCTCTTCGCTGAGCGGGGAATCCGAGCCGCCGAAATCAGTCTGATTTCCCGTGAATTCGTTGATGCCGGCGCCGGATCCGTTGGCCGTGTAGTTCAACGTCTGACCTGAGCATGCCTGCTCGAAGGCGTTGACGAAACGCGCCATCGCGTTGGCCTGAGCGGTCGATCCGCTCGCTTTCAGCGTCTGCTTACCGCCGCAGTGCACGTTCCCCGAGGAAGCTTTGGAGCTCGTGCCCCCCTCGTTCGGTGCGTTGTTGCTCCCGCAGCCCGACAGCACCACTGCGCCAGCGGTCAGCAGACCTACCGCGGCGCCAAATCGGTTGAGTTTCAATTCATTTCCTTCGATTGGGTCGGGTCGACGGCCATTTCACGCGATCAGGTGGCCGGGCACGGCGCGGTCCCGACATACGGCAGCGTGGCGGCTCCCGGTGAACGCCATGAGAATCGCAGGTTAACTAACCGGCTCACGAAGCCGAAGTTAGCATCACGGGCTGCGAGTCTGCGGTGATAGCCCTAAATCAATCGCTTGACTTAACCGACGCCGCGCCGATTAACTCATCGACATGGTCAACGAACTGCTGGGCAAGGTCGCGATCGTCACCGGTGGCGCTTCGGGCATCGGCGCCGGGATTGTCGAGAAGTTCGCGGCAGAGGGCGCCCGGGTGGTGGTCGCAGATGTCGACCGTGAGCGCGGAGAAGGCCTCGCCAGCCGCCTGGGCGGTGAGGTGATCTTCCGGCCCACCGACGTCTCCGACCCCGCTAAGATCGCCGACTTGGTGGCGGGCGCGGTCGAATCGTTCGGTGGCCTGGACGTGATGGTCAACAACGCCGGAATCTCCAGCAAGATGCACCGCAGCTTTCTCGATGACGACCTCGCCGACTTCCAGCGGGTCATGTCGGTCAACGTCCTGGGGGTGATGGCCGGGACCCGCGACGCGGCGCGCGAGATGGCCAAGGGCGGCGGCGGGTCGATCATCAACCTGTCGTCGATCGGCGGTATCCAGGCCGGCGGTGGCGTGATGACGTACCGAGCCTCCAAGGCGGCGGTGATCATGTTCACCCAATCGTCGGCAATTGAGTTGGCGCACTTCGATGTACGAGTCAACGCCATCGCGCCGGGCAGCATACCCACGCCGATCCTGGCGTCGTCGAATTCCGGCAAGACGCCCGAGGAACTCGAGATCTTCGAGCAAAAGATCCGCGCTCAAATGCGTGCCGACCGGCCGCTGCAGAGGGAGGGAACTCCCGAGGACGTGGCTGAGGCCGCGTTGTATCTGGCGGGCGACCGGTCGCGGTACGTCACCGGGACGGTGATGCGCGTCGATGGTGGGACGTCGGCCGGAAAAGTGGTTCGGCGCCGTACTCGGGAGAACGATTAAATCAATCGCTTGACTTAATCAAGGTCAGCGCGTTGACTGGCCAAGGTGACTACCGCGAGGGCCCCGCGCAGCGACCGGGCCAGCACCACGCAGGAAGCGATCTTGACCGCCGCTGAGCGGCTCTTCGCCGAGCACGGCGTCTTCGCTGTCTCGAATCGGCAGGTCAGCGAAGCGGCCGGCCAGGGCAACAACGCTGCGGTCGGCTACCACTTCGGTACCAAAACCGACCTGGTGCGTGCCATCGAGCATCGGCATCGTGAGCACATCGAACGCCTGCGGGAAGACATGGTGGCCCAGATCCTGACATCCGAGGACACCCGGAGTTGGGTCGCCTGCCTGGTGCGCCCACTGACGGAACACCTTGCGGCGCTGGGAAATCCCAGCTGGTACGCACGTTTCGCCGCGCAGGTGATGACCGACCCCACCTATTACAACATCATGGTGAAAGACGCGCTGACGTCCGAGTCGCTGGTCCAGGTGATCGACGGGATCAACCGCTGCCTGCCTGAACTTCCCCACGACGTGCGAGTGGAACGCAATCTGATGGCCCGCAACCTGCTGGTGCACACCTGCGCCGACCGCGAACGGGCCCTGGCCGCAGGCGCTTCCGCGCCGTGGACGTCCTGGGAGGCCGCCGGGACGCGCCTCATCGACGCAGTGGTGGGGCTGTGGCTGGCGCCCGTCACGCCGCACGAGTGAAGAAGAAATGATGAAAGTCTCTGTGGAACAAGACAAATGCGCATCATCAGGAAACTGTGTGATGCATGCACCGGAAATCTTCGATCAGCGCGACGACGACGGCGTCGTTCTCGTGCTCGACGAGAACCCGCCCGCCGAACAGGCCGACAACGGCCGCAAGGCCGAGGCCAACTGCCCCGCACTAGCCATCCACATCGAGGAGTGAGACGTGTCCGACACACTCGCCGGCACCACCACTGAGGCGACCACCGACGGCCCCGAATATCCGATGGCCCGCGCCGCTGGGTGCCCCTTCGCGCCGCCACCGGAGGTGATGGAACTGGCCCGCGTGCGGCCGCTGTCCAGGGTGAAGATCTGGGACGGCAGCACACCCTGGCTCATCACCGGTTACGAAGAGGCGCGCTCGTTGTTCTCCGACTCCCGGGTCAGTGTCGACGACCGTCGGCCGGGCTTCCCGCACTGGAACGAAGGCATGTTGTCCACGGTGCACAAGCGGCCGCGGTCGGTCTTCACCTCAGATGCTGAGGAGCACACCCGGTTTCGGCGGATGCTGTCAAAACCGTTCACGTTCAAGCGAGTTGAAGGTCTGCGCCCGGCGATTCAGCAGATCACCGACGATGCCATCGACACCCTGCTGGCCGGCCCGAAGCCGGGCGAGATCGTCAGCACGATCGCTCTGCCGGTGCCGTCGCTGGTGATCAGCCAGCTGCTGGGCGTGCCGTACGAAGACGCCGAGATGTTCCAACACCATGCCAATGTCGGCCTCGCCCGCTACGCCGCCGCCGAGGACACGATGAAGGGCGCGATGAGCCTGCACAAGTATCTCGCGCAGCTGGTCGAGGCCAAGATGGAGAACCCCGCGGAGGATGCGGTTTCGGACTTGGCCGAGCGGGTCAAGGCCGGCGAGCTCAGCGTCAAGGAAGCCGCGCAGCTCGGCACCGGCCTGTTGATTGCCGGCCATGAAACCACGGCCAACATGATCGGACTGGGCGTCCTGGCGCTGCTGGCGCACCCCGACCAGGCGGCGGTGCTGCGGGACACCGACGACGCGAAAGTCATTGCCAACGCGGTTGAAGAGCTGCTGCGGTACCTCTCGATCATCCAGAACGGCCAGCGTCGGGTCGCCGCCGAGGACATCGACATCGCCGGTGAAACGATCAAGGCCGGTGACGGCATCATCATCGACAACGCGCCGGCCAACTGGGATGCCAAGGAATTCAGCGAACCCGACCGGCTGTATCTGCACCGCTCGGGTGCGGGCCAGCACGTCGCCTTCGGCTACGGCCGGCACCAGTGCGTCGGGCAGCAGCTCGCTCGCGCCGAACTGCAGATCGTCTTCCACACCCTGCTCCGCCGCGTCCCCACCCTCGAACTCGCCGTACCGATCGACAACGTTCCGCTCAAGCACGACCGGCTCGCGTACGGCGTCTACGAATTACCGGTGACCTGGTGAAGACCCTCGCCAGGCGTTCCGGGATCACTAATTTCGACGACTCATCAATCCGATTGGAGGGCCACTGATGTCGCCTCAAACAACCACCATTTCGCTCTATCCGCCCGGGGGATTCGGCGCTCCGAAGGATCGGCACGGACATGCCGACGGAACCCCCACCGGTCTGCCGGAGGGCACCGTGGTGTTCTCGGCGGACAACCACATCTCGATCGCCGACGACATCTTCTTCAACCGCTTCCCCGACGAGCTCAAAGAAAAGGCGCCGCGGATCTGGTACGAGGACGGCGCCTACCAGGTCGGCCGGAAGGGCCAGTCATTCCTGCCCGGCGACTTCAGCGCCGTGCTGATGCAGTACGACGACCTGCCCGGCGCGGCGAGCACCAACATCGCCGCCCGGATCCAGGAGCTGCGTGAGGACGGCGTCGACAAGGAACTCGCGTTCCCCAACGCCATCCTGGCGCTGTTCCACTACCCGGACAAGCAACTTCGCGAGCTGGCCTTCCGGATCTACAACGAGTACATCGCCGAGCTGCAGGAGCAGTCAGGAGGTCACTTCTACGGTGCCGGCCTGATCAACTGGTGGGACCCGGCGGGTGCGAAGAAGACCTTGGCGGAGCTGAAATCTCTGGGGCTCAAGACATTCCTGCTACCACTGAATCCCGGCAAGGATGACGACGGAAACGTCATCGACTACGGCAGTACCGCCATGAAGCCGGTCTGGGACGAGATCGAAGCCGCCGGACTGCCGATCTCCCACCACATCGGGGAGACACCGCCGAAGACTCCCTGTCAGTTCAACAGCGTCGTCGTCGGCATGATGATCAACATCGACGGGTTCCGCGAGCAGTTCGCCAAGTACCTGTTCACCGGTATCCTCGACGACCACCCCAGCTTGCGCATCGGTTGGTTCGAGGGCGGAATATCCTGGGTTCCTTGGGCTTTGCAGGACGCCGAGCATCTGGTGGCGTCCTACCAGCACATGTTCAACCGGCCGCTGCAGCACGACGCGCACTACTACTGGGACACCCACATGAGCGCCTCGTTCATGGTCGATCCGCTCGGTCTACAGCTGATCGATCAGATCGGTGTCGACAGGGTGATGTGGTCCAGCGACTATCCGCACAACGAAAGCACTTTCGGCTACTCGGAGAAGTCGTTGGCCTCGGTCGTCGAGGCGGTCGGACCGGACGACGCCGTCAAGATCGTCAGCGACAACGCCACCAAGTTCTTGGGGCTGTAGGCCGTTCGATGACTGCAACCACATCGGTCCTGCCGGCATGCACGTCGGTGCTCGATATTCCGGAGACGCCGGATATCGAGCGGATGCGTCGCGAAACCGGCGCACGGCTGCGTTCGGCGATGGCCGACCGCGGCGTGGATGCGCTGATCTTGCTGGGAAACAACAGCGTGGTGTACGCCACCGGGGTCAGCTGGCCGCTGGGCGATGCCGGCCTGTCGTACGTCGAACGACCGGTGGCGGTGGTGCTCGCCGACGATCCGCATCCGCATCTGTTCCTTCCGTTCCGGGAGGGCGCATCGTCGGAGTCGGGTTTGCCGGCAGACCATCTGCACGGCCCGGTGTATCTCGAATTCGACGAGGGTGTCGAGAAATTCGCGCGGATGATCCACGAGCTCATTCCGGCTGCGGCCACCATCGCCGTCGACGAGCTCACCGGCGCCATGCGCCGCGCGCAGTCTCAGCTGTTCCGGTCCGGTCCGCCGACCGACGCCGCACAGGTCGTCGGTGCCGCCAAACTCATCAAAACCCCCGACGAAATCGCTTGCATCCGAACCGCGGTGAAGATCACCGATGCGGCGATGGTCGACGTGCAGGCGTCGTTGGCCCCGGGCATTCGGCAGATCGACCTGTCAGCCGAGTTCACTCGTCGCACCTTCGAATTGGGTGCGATGGCCAGCATGCTGGAGCCGATCTGGCAGGTGATGCCCAAGTTCAAGGCGGACGGAGTCTGGACCACCCACGGTGATCTGGCGTTGCCGCTGTTGACGACTGAGCGTGAACTCGCCGCAGGTGACGTGCTGTGGACCGATGTCAGCATCACCTACCAGGGCTACTGCTCCGACTTCGGTCGCACCTGGGTGGTCGGTGACCAGCCGACACCGCGGCAGCACGCCCAGTACTACAGGTGGCAGGAAATCATGGATGCCGTGCTCGGCGTGGTGTGCGCCGGGGCCACCGTCGCGGACCTGGGAAGAACGGCGACCACAGCCAACGGCGGTACGAGGCCGTGGCTGCCGCACTTCTACCTGGGCCACAGCATCGGCGTCAACGCCGCCGAAACACCCATGATCGGAACCGATCTCGGTGCGGAATTCGACGAGAACTTCGTCCTCGAACCGGGCATGGTGATGGTTCTCGAACCGGTGGTGTGGGAAGAAGGCACCGGTGGTTACCGCAGCGAAGAGATCATCGTCATCACCGAGGAAGGGCATATCCGGTTGACCGACTACCCCTATGCCCCGTACGGAGAGGCCTGATGGCTACCGAGGTTCTTGCCGACGACCGCGCGCTGCGGACGGGCCGACGCGAGCGTGCCCTGGCGCAAATGGAAATACACGACCTGGACGTCCTGGTGCTGGGGCGGCAGGCCAATGTCCGCTACGTGTCCGGCACGCCGCAGTTGTGGGTGGCCGGAACCAGACCCTTCGGTCCGACCTGCGTCGTAGTGCGGGAGACCGGCGCGATCCACCTGCTGAGCACGTGGGACGAGGGCGTGCCCGACGACATCCCGCACGAGAACCTGTACGGCATCGCGTGGAACCCGGTCAACACCATCGCCAACCTGAGCCGCATACCAGGTGCTGATGTCGCGAAACGAGTTGGCACCGACGCGCTTTCACCAGGGTTCGCGCAGCTGCTGCCGATGGCGTTCCCCAAGGCCGAGCTGGTCGACGGCGAGCTGGCGATGCGCGCGGCGCGACGGATCAAGACACCCGAAGAAGTGGTCGCACTGCGCGAGTCCATTAGGGTTGCCGAGCTCGGATTGGCCGCGGCGGTAGCCGAATTGCGGCCGGGACTCAGCGAAAAGGCGTTGGCCGGTGTGCTACTGGAAGCGATGGCGGCCGGCGGGGTCAGCACTCCGTCCACGCAGGACGCCGCCTGGGTGACAGCGCGCGACCACCCGTGGCGCCGGGCCAATCCCGACGGCCTGGTGCACGCCGGCGACCTGGTGGCGTTCTCATCCGGAGTGCTCGACGGTGGCTACACCGGTGAAGTGGGCCGCACCTGGCCGGTCGGCGACGTCCCGGGTTCGTCAGATCTCTATCGGCGGTGGGATGCATTGTGGGACAGGTTGTTCGAGGCCTGTCAGCCGGGAGCGCCAGCTCTCGATCTGCTGGCGGCCTACCAGGCCGCCGGTGAAGAGCTGCCGCCGATGCCCATTGCGCGCGGGCTGGGCTTGGGCTTCGACCCGCCGGTGGTGTCGCCGCATCTGCCGGCGACGGCTGCCGAGGAGCAACTCGAGGCGGGCATGGTGCTGGCGGTCACCGGCTACGTCTGGCAATCGGGCGTCGGTGCGGTGTTCGGGCGAGAGGCGGTGTTGATCACCCCCGATGGACCCGAGGTGCTCACGTCGAGCCCCTCGGCCCACATCGCAGTCGGCGCCTGATCGTGGCCGAGCGCGGGCGGCCGTCGGCCGAGGAGAAGTCCGGCCGGGCGAAGAAGGATTGAGGCGTGGTACCCGACACCGGTCCACTGCACGGCTACACCGTCGTCGAACTCTCTTCCGGCATCGCCGGCGCCTACTGCGCCAAGCTGTTGGCCGACGGCGGTGCACACGTGATCAAAGTGGAGTCGCCAGAAGGTGATCCGCTGCGTCGGTGGTCGGCATCCGGTGCCACTGTCGAGCCCGGTTGTGACGGCGCCCTGTTCGGCTATCTGGCCGGCGGAAAACACGGCGTGGTCGCCGACCCCGCCACCGATGCCGGCTTCGTGGACGAGTTGCTGGCCGGGGCGGACGCGGTGGTGTGGTCACGCGGATCAGCGCTGGCCGAATCGTTCACACCGGCAAAGCTCCGCGAGACGCATCGGCACTTGATCGTCACGTCGATCACCCCGTTCGGGCTGGACGGGCCCTGGTCCGGTCTGCCGGCGACCGAGTTCACCCTGCAGGCATGGTCCGGCGGCATCGTCGGGCTGGGTCGCGGATCCGCCGACCGCGCACCGGTCTTCGTCGGCGGTCAGGTGGGTGACTACCTCTCCGGTGCCTATGCCAGCGCCGCAACTCTGACCTCACGAATCCGGCAGTTGGACACCGGGGCCGGCGAACTCCTCGACCTGTCGATGCTCGAAGCCCACATTCTGGGGCTCACCTATTATCCGGTGACGTATTTCCAGATGCTCGGGCGGCCGTGGCGCGATGCCCGTAGACTCACGGTGCCCGGAATCGCCCGTGCCAAAGACGGTTTGGTGGACGTTGGCTGCGGCACCGCACAACAGTGGTTCGATCTCTGCGCGATGGTCGGTCAGCAGGACTGGATCGACGAGGACTCGCCGCTCTCGATCACCGAGATGGCGAACGAAAAGGCCGCCGACATCTACGCATGGTTCGAGGCCCAGAACGCTGACGACATCCGCGACCTAGCCACCGCGTTCCGGATTCCCAATGCGCCGGTGGCGAACGGCGCCAACATCACCGAGCTCGAACAGTTCCGGCACCGGGGCTCGTTCGTCACCAACCCCCGCGACGGGTTCTCCCAGCCCGGTCCGCCCTATCGGATGAAGCCGGCGACACTGGTCGCGCCGCGACCCGCACCACTGCTGGGCGAGCACACTGCGCAGTACCGGCAGACACCGCCGGCCGCCAAGCGGCCTCCCACCGATCACGTTGCAGAACAACTGCCGCTCAACGGTATTCGTGTGCTCGACATGACGACGTTCTGGGCTGGGCCGAGCTGCACCCATTTCCTGGCGATGCTGGGTGCCGAGGTTGTGCACGTCGAGTCGACGGGCAAGCCGGACGGCACCCGGCTGATCGCCGGCATCCCGGTCACCGAAGACCAGTGGTGGGAGAAGTCGCCGATCTTCTCGGCGCTGAACACCAACAAGAAGGGTCTGACCGTCGACCTGCAAACGGACACCGGCCGGGACCTGTTGCGCCGACTGATCCCGACATTCGACGTGATCGTCGAGAACTTCACCCCGCGGGTGCTCGACCAGATCGGATTGGACTTCAATGCAATCCAGGCGATCCGGCCGGATGCCATCCTGCTGCGAATGCCCGGCTTCGGTCTGGACGGGCCGTGGCGGGACAATCCGGCTTTCGCCTATGTCATCGAGGCCGCATCCGGGGTGAGCTGGCTGACCGGGTATCCGGACCGAAACCCCTACGAGCCGTACTCGATCGGGGACCCGAATGCCGGCATCCACGCGGTCAACGCGTTGTTGCTCGCCGTGGAGTTCCGGCGCCGCACGGGCCGCGGTGTGATGATCGAAGCCGCGATGGTCGATGCGGCACTGAACATCGCCGCCGAACAGGTCATCGAATACACCGCCTACGGAGCACTGCTGCAACGCGCGGGCAACCGGGGGCCGACGGCTGCGCCCCAAAACGCCTACCTCTGCAGCGATGTCGACGAGTTCGGCAGCCGCGACTGCTGGGTCGCCATCGCTGTTGCCGACGACCAGCAATGGTCCGGGCTGTGTGACGCGCTGGGCGCTCCGCACTGGGCGCTGGATCCGACGTTGTCGACAGCGGATGGCCGCCACCGGTGGCACGACCTCATCGACGAGCACCTAAGCGCATGGTGCGAGAGTCGGGGCGGCGACGACATCGTGCGCGTGCTCTGGGATGCCGGCGTGCCGGTCGCCAAGGTGATGCAGCCGCATCGTCAGATCGAGATTCCCCAGCTGCAGTTCCGCGGCTTCTTCGAAGACGTCGGCCACCCGCTCGGCGAGCCGGCTCCGCACAGCACTGTCCCGGTGAGGTTTTCGGCCGGCCCGCACCGATTCCATCGAGGCCAGGCGCCGCTGCTCGGCGAGCACAACGACGAGCTGCTGGCCGGCATCGGGCTCAGTACAGGCGAAATCGCCCAGCTGGAGGCCGAGGGCGTGATCGGCCGGGCGCCCGGCACCACGCGAAAGGCCGCCAGCCGGTGAGCATCCGGGGGACGAATCCGCGGCTGGCGGGTCAGTGACTCCAGCCGTCGTTCGCCTGCGCGTCGAAGGTCTGGTCGATGCGGTCGAAGCGCTTGCGGATCGACCGGCGGGCGGCCGAATGCGGTAGCACGTAGAGGCGGTTGGCCGCGATCGCGTCAACCGTCAATCGGGCGACCTCGTCGACCTCCAAGGTGTCCGGTTGCGCCGGTGTCCCGGCCGAGGCGAGCCCGTAGTCGGCGCCCATGATCCGCCCCGAGTTCGACAGCAGCTCGGTCTCGACCACCATCGGGCACAGCACTGACACACCGATGCCGGCGTCCTTGACCTCCCGCGCCAGGTTCTCGGCCAGGCCCACGACGCCGTACTTGGCGACGCTGTAGGCCCCGAGCCCGAGGTTGGGCATCAGGCCGGCGAACGACGCGGTGAATGCGACGTGCCCGCCGGTGCCCTGCTCCAGCAGTCGGGGCACGAACGCCTCGACGGCGTGAATCGAGCCCCACAGGTCGATGTCGATCACCCAGTGCCAATCGTCGTGGGTCATCTGCGCGATCGGTCCCCCGACCACGATGCCGGCGTTGCTGAACACCACGTCGACCTGGCCGAGCAGACGGAACGCCTCGTCGGCCAGGTGGTTCATCTCGTCGAGAGACCGCACGTCACACAGCACCGGGTGGGCTTCGAATCCCTGTGCCTGCAGATCCGTGACGGCCTGCTCCAGCGCCGGCTTGTCGACGTCGGCAAGTACGAGACGCACTCCGCGCCTTGCCAACTCAGTTGCGGTCGCGAGACCGATACCGTTCGCGCCACCGGTGATGACGGCGCTTTTCCCTTCGAAATACCCGCTGTCGTTGCTCATGGCGCGACGGTAGCCGACGTGGCTGCGCGAATGCGGGCAGCCCCGGTTATCCGGTGATCGCGTCCAGCGCGGCGCGGGTGTCGAGGTCGACGAAGGCCGCCGCGTACCGCTGCGCCAGGGCGAGGCAGATGTCGGCGCCTTGCCAGGCGTCCCCGCCGCTGAGCGTGGCGATCCAGATCGCCAGGCCGTGTGCGACCGAAGCCCGGTAGCGCAGCCAGACCTCGTCGGCGCTGGGCGCCTCATCGGCCGGCAGCGTCAGCGCATTCCGGTATTCCGCGACGAGGTCGCGTTCGGCCGCGCGACGGTCCTCGATCGTCAGCGCACCCTGCAGGAAGTAGCCGAGGTCGAGCGAGAAGTTGCCCCGCCGGGCCATCTGCCAGTCGAGAAACCCGACGGTGTCGTCCGGCAGCACGTAGGTGTTGCCGATGTGCGGGTCGCCGTGCAGCAGCGTCTGCGGTGCTTCGGTCAACGTGCCGATGTAGCGCGCCCAGATGTCGACGAACAGCTCGGTGCCCGTCATCGCGGGGATCTCGGCGGGCACCGAATCGCCCATGCGCTGATGCGCGATTTCCAGCGGCGCGTACTCCAGACCGGCGAACGCGACGAACGGCTCCAGCCAGCCGAGCGCCGGATTGGACGCGCTCCGGTCGCCCCAGAACGCACTGTGGAGTTTCGCCAGACCGCGAACGCCGCTGGCCGCCTGGTCGACCGTCAGCGGTCGAGTCGAATCGCGCGGGTCGGCGCCACGGGCGACCACGTCCTCCATGATCATCAAGAAGTCGGAGTGCGCTTCATCGATGATCGCGGTGTAGACGGTCGGATGATCAAGCGGCAGAACGACTCCCGAGCTGAACAGGCGAGGCTCGTGATAGAGCCCGCTGGTCAGCGCCACGAGTTCGGCGTGCGCCGGGTCGACGGCCTTGGCGAACACGGTCGCCGGGCCGGCTCCCTCGGAATAGGTCAGCCCCAGCCGGGCCCGCCGGTTGGTGCCGTCATCGCGCAGCACCACCTCGACGCCGCCGACCACCGCGCCGGGATAATCACCCCGCAGCGCGTCCGTCATCCACGCCGGGGTGATCTGATCCCAGCCGCCCGGAATCGACAGCGCTGAAAGTGTCACGGCGACAACCTATTTGAGGCAGCTACCGCCGTCGACGGGCAGCGTGACACCGGTGATGAAACGCGCCTCGTCGGACGCCAGGAACAGCACCGCGTTGGCGATGTCCTCGGGTTCGACCCAGCCGATCGGCAGCGTGTGCATCAGCTGGCCCACGACTTTCATGTCGTCGGGGCCCGGGTTCTCCAGGTCCGGACGGAACAGCCGCATGGTGCCCTCGTTCATGAACAGCGGGGTGTTGACGTTGGTGGGGTGCACGGAGTTGACCCGGATGTTCTGCGCGCCGAGTTCGACCGCGAAGGTTCGCATCAAGCCGACCACGCCGTGCTTGGCGGCGACGTAGTGACCCGTGTGCGGGTAGGCCTTGAGTCCGCCCACCGAGCTGGTCAGGATGATCGAGCCACCTCTGCCGCCCGCGAGGATGTGCGGCACACCGGCTTTGACGGTCTTCCACACCCCCCCGAGGTTGATGTCGATCATGGCGGTCCAGTCCCGCTCGCTGGTCTTGTCCAGCGTCTGGCCGCCGTTGCCGATTCCGGCATTGGCGACGATGATGTCGAGTTGGCCGAGCTGCTCGACGCCGGTGTCCACCGCCGCTTTGAGCGCGTCGTAGTCACGGACATCGACTTCGGCCGTGAAGATCCGACGGTTGTGGCCCTTCACCAGATCCGCGGTCTCGGCCAGATCCTCCGGTGTGGACGCGGCGATCAGATCGACGGTGTCGATCTTCTTACAGATGTCGACCGCGATGATGTCGGCACCCTCCTGGGCCAGCCGCACCGCGTGCGCGCGGCCCTGGCCACGTGCCGCACCGGTGACGAACGCGACCTTGCCTTCGACTCGACCCGCCATCGTTTCCTCGTTTCCTAGTTGTGATTGCTCAACCGACGACCGCAGGCATTGTGTCCCAGCCACGCACGGTGGAGGTCGGGGACAACGCGGCACGGCTGAGGTCGACCTGCCATTCGGGAAAGCGCTTCAAGATCTCCTCGAGCGCGATGCGCCCCTCCAGCCGGGCCAGCGCCGAGCCCAGGCAGTAGTGAGTGCCGACACTGAAGGACAGGTGCTGGCGGGGTTCACGATGAATGTCGAAAATGTCTCCGTCAGGCGGGAATTGGCGATGGTCTCGGTTGGCGGCGCCGATCAGCATCATCATCGCGCTGCCTGCCGGCACGGTCTGCCCGTAGTAGGTGATGTCGCGGGTCACGTACCGGGCCACGTGCGGCGCGGGCGGTTCGAAGCGCAGCAGCTCCTCGATGGCCGCAGGGATCAGCGCCGGGTTGTGCGCCAATTCCCTTCGCTGATCCGGATGCTCGGCCAGCACCTTGCCTGCCCAGCCGATCAGCCGGGTGGTGGTCTCATTGCCCGCTCCGGACACGACGGCGATATAGGTGAGCAGCTCTTCGCGGGTCAACCGCCGCGTGACGCCCTTCTCGTCGGCGAACTCGACATTCAGCAGATCCGTCATGATGTCGTCGGACGGGTGCTTTGCGCGCCAGTCGATGAACTCGGCGAAGAACTCGCCGGTGTCCATCGCAGAGGAGGCATCCATGGGTTTGCCTGCCTCCGTGCGCATTTGGTCGTTCGTCCGGTCGCGCGCAGCTTCCTGGTACTCGTCGGGGACGCCGAGCAGCATGCCGATCACTTTCATCGGCATCTGGGCGCCGAGATCACCGACGAAGTCGAAACTGTCACCGCCGGCGATCGGATCCAGGCTGTGCGCGCAGAATTCGCGGATCTTGGGCTCGAGATCGTTGATTTTGCGCGGGGTGAACATCCGGGCCAGCAGCTTGCGGTGGACGTCATGGATCGGTGGGTCTTCGAAGATGATCACGCCCGGCGGAATGTCGATGTTCGCTTTGATCAGTTCGATGATCGCGCCGCGGGCAGAACTGAAGGTGGCGTGATCGACGAGCGCGTCGTCGACGTCGGCAAACCGGCTGAGCGCGTAGAAGTCGTGCTGCTCGTTGTAGTACAGCGGGGCTTCTTCGCGAATCGCCCGGAACGCCCGGTAGGGGTCGGCATTGATCTCCACGTCGTACGGGTCGTAGTAGACCCCGTCGGGTGCAGCCACTGTCACTGGAATTCGCCTCTCGCCGCGCGCGCATCGGGAATGGCGCTCAGATCTGCGGCAACTCTGTCATCAGGCGGCTACGGGTGTCAATGTGGGATCCGTTTTCGCTACTTAGCATTCTCTTGCGGTGAGAATCCAATTTCCAACGCGACGTTTTTGGTGCGTTATGTGAGCATTGAAACGTCGTATGTCGGCCTCGTCGCGGTCGCGGCGAGTGACCGATCGGGGATGTGACGCGTCACACGATCCCGACCCATCGGAACCAAACCGGCCGAGTTGAGTGTGCGGCGACGCTTGTGCAAGTGAAGTTCTCACTTCACGGTAAGCCGATTCTCGTGCGGCTAACCGCCGACGAATCCTTGCGAGCAGAAGTCCCACACCTCGTCCGCAGTGATGGGATGGATGGTCGCCTCGCCCGGACCGCCGCTGGATTGCGCGATGAACATGACGGTCTGCATGGTCATTGCGGCCATCCGGCGCGGATTGACGCCGGTTCGGAGTTCACCGGCTTCGCTGGCGGCCTCCATCAGCTCGGTCAGCAAAGTGACCAGCGGCGCATGCGCGATCTTGACTTCGTCGGGGTGTGAGACCAGTAGTCGCGGAGCAAAGTCGGTGAACAACGGACGCTTGGCCGTCGGATCCGGGCGGGAGGCCTCGAAGAGCAACTCGACGGCGACTTTCAGCCGTTCGATCGGAGCGGTGTGGTTGGCCGTCGCCGCACGGATCTGATCCGACGAGCGACTCAGCGCGTCTTCGAAAAGCGCCAGCAGTAGCTCGTGTTTGCCATCAAACTGCAGGTAGAAGCTTCGCAACGACTGCCGGGAGCGGTCCACCACCTCTTGGACGGTAAAGTCTGTGCTGCCCTTCTCGATGATGATCGCCTGCGCAGCGTCCAGGAAGCGCTGGACGCGTTGCGCGGCCCGCAGTTTCGCCGTTTTGATCGAGCGTTCGACGGCGCGCTGCTTCCAGGCCGGCTCTTCGCTGGGGCTGGTCACGGGCGGCTCGGGTGATTGCCGCGAGGGGAGAACATGGTTGGACTGTACCGGAGAACGCCGTGTCATCAGTGTGCTCTCCCCCTCGCGGGACGACGTGTCTGAGATTGTAACTTTCCCTTGGCGAGAATAATATTCTCTCATTGCTCTGCTGGGAAGTGGAATACGAATTACGGAGCCCCGATGCAACTGACGTTCGATGCCGAGGTGGAGCAATTCCGGGCCGAATTCGTGGCATTCCTCGACGAGCATTCGCCGGAGGAAGCCACTGCGGTCCAACGTTCCCGCTCATCATCCGACGTGCCGCTCTGGGCGCGGCGCTGGCAGCGGTTGCTCTTCGACCACGGATGGCTACTGCCCGGTAATCCGCCCGAGTTCGGCGGCCGTAACGCGACCGTGCTGCAGCAATACGTGCACGCCGAAGAGTTGTCGCGGCGACGCATCTACCAGAGCTTCAACCCTCAGGGTGTCGGCATCATCGCCGCGTCACTGCTCTCATTCGGGACAGCGGAGCAGAAGCACGAATGGGCGGTGCCCATCCTGCGAGCCGAGATCACGGCGTCCTTGGGCATGAGCGAGCCCGGTGCCGGCTCCGACCTCGCGTCTCTGCGCACGGCGGCGGTACGCGACGGCGAGCACTTCGTGGTCAACGGACAGAAGGTGTGGACGTCGGGCGCCCACGACGCCGACGTGCTGCTGACCTTCGTGCGGACCGATCCGGATGCGCCCAAGCACAAGGGAATCAGCGTGCTGGTGATACCCACCGACACCCCGGGTCTGGTGCGACGGCCGTTCGCGTCCGTCGCCGATCCCGAGGACCTGGACTTCAACGAGGTGTTCTTCACCGACGTTCGGGTGCCGGTGGAAAACCTCGTCGGCCCGCTCAACGAGGGCTGGCGGGTAGCCAACGGCTCGCTGGGCCACGAGCGCAACATGCTCTGGATGGGCTATGCCGATCAATTGCAGGAGTTGACAGCCGATTTCGAACCGATCGGAGATCTGGAGCGTAATCGTTACGCCACCCTGGTGATGGACCACGAGGCACTGCGGCTGCTGGGGTCGGTGACCCTGGCGCGAGCCGCCCGCGGCGAGGACGACGTCGCCGGCCAGTCGGTGCTCAAGCTGCTGGGATCGGAAGCCGTGCAGACGGCCACCGAACACGTGCTGGGCGCCGCCGGGGTCGACGGGCTCGTGCACCCCGCGCTCACCGGCCCGTACGCGCCGTTGAACCTGGATTCCCACTACGGCAGCTGGTTCGACCGCTACCTGCGCACCTTTGCGGCGACCATCGCCGGTGGCACATCGGAGATCCAGCGAAACATCGTCGCGCAGCGAGTCCTCGGTCTGCCGCGAAACTAGGACGCGGCGACGAAATCGACGCTAGCGCGGATTTGCGCGAGAGGCGTCGACGCCGGCGTCGATCTCGACGACCTCAGAGTTGTACGAGCCGTGGCGCAAAGCCGCTGTCGCGCAACGCCGCTCCGGCTTCGCGCGTCAACTCACGTGAACTACCGAGCGTCGCGTCGAGAACCATGGCGCGCTTGACGTGCCGGTGCAGCTCGTGCTCTGCGGTGAATCCGATGCCGCCCAGTACCTGCTGGCAGTGACGCGCGGCGGTCAGCGCCGCCTGACCAGCGGCGGCCTTGGCGAGCAGGCAACTCAGTGCGTCTGGCGCCAAAGCGGCCGCGGTCAAAGTGGACTCCGCGCCCTCGATGGCGACCAATGTCTCGGCCAGCCGGTGCCGGATCGCTTGGAACGACGCGACCGGCCGACCGAACTGGGTGCGGTCCAAAGCGTGCCGGCGGGCCAGCGTCAGCATCGCACGCGCGGACCCCACCAACCACCAGCCCAGCGCAGTCCGTCCGGCATCCATCGGCACCGAATCGCCCTGCTCGGCGCGGTGTATCGGTAGGTCGTCGCCCAACACGGTGGTCGGCTGGTCGGTGCGCTCCCACACCACCCAGGAGTTGCCCGCGAAAGGCAGCGGCACGGTTCCACCACCGTCGCGACCGGCGGCCCGGAGCACGACGTCATTCAGCACCGGGGCGTGGGCACCGGTCTCACCGAGCAATCGGAACACCAAAGGAACTGCGGCTTGTGGCATTTCGTCGAGCATTTCGAGCCAGCCCAGCTCGGCCAGGGCCGCGTCGAGACGCTCGCCGGATGCCGTCGCCATCGTCTTACGCAGGCCGTCTTCCAGCAGCTGCAAGGATTCGCTGTCCACGCTCACTCCTTGCCCAGGTCCAGCAGCCGGCGCGCGATGATGTTGCGCTGGATCTCAGCGGTTCCGCCGTAGATGGTCGACGCCCGGGAGTAGAGGAATTCAGCGCGCCAGGGACTTTCGTCCAGCTCCAGGGTGCCGGGCAGTAGATCGCGCACGGTGTCGTAGAGCCGTTGCTCGGCACCGGCCAACAGCACCTTGTCGATCGACGTCTGCGGTCCCAGTGGCTCGCCGTCGGCAAGCCGGTGCTGGGTGGAGCGCGAGCGGCAGCGCAGCGTGTGCAGCGCGAGATAGGCTGCCCCGAGCTCGTATTCGTCGGGCTCGACCGCCTCGGTGATCAACTCGTCGAACCGTGAGTAGAGGTAGGCAATGCGTTGCCAGAAGCAGGTGGATCGCTCGTAGGGCAGTAGATCCATCGCCAGGCGCCAACCGTCGCCCGGCTTGCCGAGCATGCGCTCCGCCGGCACCACGACGTCGTCGTAGTAGACCTCGCAGAATTCGTCGACTCCGTGCATGGTGCGCAGCGGGCGGACGGTGATTCCCGGTGTGTCGAGGTCGACGAAGAACGCGGTGATGCCGTCATAGCCGGGCGCGGTGCGGGTGAGCAGAATGCATCGGGTGGAGAACTGTGCGTAACTCGTCCAGACCTTCTGCCCGTTGATGATCCAGTTGTCGCCGTCCTGCACGGCGCGGGTGGTCAGGGACGCGAGGTCGCTGCCGGAGCCCGGCTCGGAAAAGCCTTGACACCACTGCTCTTCACCCCGGAGAAGGCGCGGCACCATTTCCGCCGCGAGTCCGTCCGGCGCATAGTCGATCATCGTGGGCGTGAGCACCTCGAGCATCGAGTACGGGCCGGGCTCGGCTAGGCGGCGACCCACAATTTCCTCGCCGACGACAGCGCGAAGAATCGCCGGGCCGCCCAGCCCGCCGACTTCGACCGGCCAGCCGTAACGCATCCAGTCGGCGTCGTAGAGTGCCCGGCTGACCCGGGCCATCTGTGCCATGTGGGCTTCCAGCGAGTGATCAGGCCCCGGCGTCAAGTCGTGCTCGTCGAGCCAGGCTCGAAGATCTGCCCGGAACTGCTCGACTTTCATGCAGGCGGACGCCCGATCGCGTGCGGACGACCCGAGTCGTGGACACCGCTGCGCCGAATGAAGGTCATGGCACGGGTTTTCAGCCGCCAACCGTCGGCGCTGCGCACGTAGTTGTCCTTGTAGTAGCCGATCCGCATGTCGTGTGTCGCGTGGTCGATGAAACACAGCGGCTGGGTTCCGGTGGCGGTGTCGCCGTCCAGGTCGATCACCGGAGTCGCGGTCATGAACAAGCCCTTGGGGGCGGCGTCGACCAACACCGGAAAGCGGTCCAGCGAATAGGTTTCACCGAATGCGCTGTAGGTTCCATCGGGGGTGAAGACCGCGACGAGACCGTCGATGTCCCCCTGGGTGATCGTCACCGCATAGCGGGCCAGCAGTTGCTGGATATCGACGAGGTCCTCAATTCGGTCCGACATAAACCTTGCCGCCTTTCATCACAAAGTTCACCTGCTGGGTAACGCTGATGTCGGACAACGGGTTTCCCGGCACCGCGATGACATCGGCGAGCTGGCCCACCGCCAGCCGTCCCCGGTCGGTCACGTTGATCAGTTCGGCGGCGGTCACGGTGGCCGCCCTCAACACCGCGAGTGGCGGCATGCCCCATTCCACCAGCGTGACGAGCTCATCGGCATTCTTGCCGTGGGGGATGGCTGGGGCGTCGGTGCCGACCGCGATCTTCACCCCGGCCTCGTATGCGGCCTTGATCGATGTCTCCGCCTTGGGGAACATCTCGGCGGCCTTGTCCTGCAATGCCTTCGGAGCGTGCGATACGTCCATCGCCTGGGCCAGCCGGCGGGTCGTGACCAGGAACCGGTCGTTGTCGACCAGCATCTGGATGGCTTCGTCGTCCATCAGAAAGCCGTGTTCGATGCAGTCGATACCGCATGCGACCGCGTGCTTGACCGCTTCCGCTCCGTGGGTGTGCGCGGCGACCCGCAGCCCGCGTCGATGCGCCTCGTCGACGATCGCGGACAGTTCCTCGTCGGAATAGTGTTGTGCCCCAGCTTCACCGGTCAGCGACATGACACCGCCGGACACACACACCTTGATCAGCTGGGCACCGTGCTTGATCTGGTATCGGACGGCCTTGCGGATCTCGTCGACCCCGTTGGCGATGCCCTCTTCGACCGTGAGCTCGAGTGCGCCCGGCATGAACGCAGCGAACATGGTCGGATCCAGATGTCCGCCGGTCGGGGTGATCGCGTGGCCGGCCGGCACGATTCGGGGTCCTTCGATCCATCCCGCGTCGATGGCCTTGCCGAGCGCGACGTCGAGCAGATAGCCCCCGGTCTTGACGAACAATCCCAGGTTGCGGACCGTGGTGAAGCCCGCCCGCAGCGTGCGCCGGGCATTGCCGACGGCGCGCAGCACCCGGGTCGGGGGATCGTCCTGCACCTGGGACAGCCCGGGTTTCTCCCCGCGCCCGCCCATCAGCAGGTTGACTTCCATGTCCATCAGTCCCGGCAGCAGGATGGAGTCCCCGAGATCGATGACGGTGTCATCCGGGCCGGTCGGGACCGAACCGCCGACACCGACGATCCGGTCGTCCTCGATACGCAGGATGCCGGGCGAAACGATCTCGCCGGCGTCGATGTCGAGCAGCCCGGCAGCCTTGAGCGTCAGCACCGGCTAGATCACCGGCTCCCGGAGCACCTCGACCCAGGCCGCTCCGCTGTCGGGAACCCGCGGCTGCTTCCAGGCCTCGATCGGGAACGACACCATGACCAACGACTGCATGATGTGCATCAGCGTCTTCGCGTCGTCGGGCAGGTCGTCGAGCGGGTATTTGTCGCAGTAGTCGATGACATCGTTGAGTTTAGGAAATGCCACGTCGTAGAACGCCTGCATCTCGGCCATCGACGACGCCAGCCGCTTGGCATACCGCTCGGGCTCGGTGGCCAGATCCCAGTCCACATACTGCTCCAGGGCGGCGAATTCAGACGGTAACGCCATTGCCTTGATACTCCTTCACGTAGTCACCGGTTGTCTTGTGCAGATGGCGGATCAGGATCTCCTGATCACACAGCAGGAACTCCTTGACCGCCCGGGTGCCGATCATGGTCTGGGTCGCTTCCAGGGTGTTGGCGTCCTGCAGCGCGTACTCCTTGAAGGTCACCGCGGCCAGCTCCTGGGCCAGACGTTCGCGGGCATTGCGCGGCGGAACGAAGTACAGCGTCGACTCGAAGATGTGCTTGTCGACCGCGGTCGGCCAGTAGTGGTAGGTCAGGAACCAGCCCGGCTCCCAGATCAGCAGCATGAAGTTGGGGTAGAACAGCCATGAGTCGATGCCCCACTGCGGCACCCGCTTGACGTTCACACCCGGTGGCAGCTCGAGGTTTTCGATGATCTCCGGCTTGTCCCAGGGACCGAACAGCCCGCTGCGCAACACCTGATCCAACGGCTTGACCATCGACATGTCCGGGGGAGGTGCCTGACCGCCCCAGGTCGACTGCAGGTTGTGCGGGCCGGCCAATTCGTAGTGCAGCGCCTCGTAGCCGAACTTCTGGATCTTGGCGGCTTCTTCCTTGGTGTACTGACCCTGGTGCAGGATCGGCGCGTGGTAGAACTCGATGAACGCGTCGATGAACAACTTCCAGTTGCTACCGACTTCGGCTCGGTAGGAGTAGGTCTCGGTCATCTCCCCGAACGGGTAGCCCTCGATGCTCTTGGCCAGCGGCCCGAGATAATCGACCAGCGGCGCCGCGTCGTCGTCGAAGTTAATGAAGATGAAGCCTTCCCACACCTCGCAGCGGACGGCAGCCAGGCCGTAGTTGCCTTTGTCGAGGCCGAAGAACTCCTCCTCCTGCTGGACGAAGGTCAGGTCGCCGTCCAGGCTGTAGCGCCAGGCGTGGTACTTGCAGGTGAACTGGCGGCAGGTGCCGGACGTCTCTTCGTTCGGAAAGTCGTTCCACACCAACTTGTTTCCACGGTGCCGGCAGACGTTGTGATATGCCTTGACCGACCCGTCCTTGGTCTTGACGATGATGACGGACATGCCCTTGCCGGCCGACGGCATCTCCTTGGTGAAGTAGCTGCCGGTGCGGGGCAGTCGGTCGATGCGACCGACGTTGAGCCAGGTCTTCTTGAACACCGCCTCGCGCTCGGCCTCGAAGAATGCCGGGTCGATCGAGTCGGTGTAGTCGACCGGTTCAGTGCCCAGGTCCGGGTAGTTCTCGGTCCAGCTACCGGCGGCGGGCTTGGGAAAGTGTGCCAACGTCCTTACCTCTCTTGTGTTCCGGCGCGGTCGCCTTCGACCTCGACGCCAAAAGTGTTCAGTGCCATTGCAAGTGCGATGTAGTTACCGGTGGTGAAGACCAGGTCCATGCGCTGCTGCTCGTCGAGCCGTTCGCCGAGTACGGCCCAGGTCTGGTCGGAGATGTTGCTGGTTTCGTCGAGCTCGTCGACGGCCCGCAGCAACGCGTTGTCGAAGGTGTCGTCCGACTTGCCGGCCCGGGCGGCCTCGATGTCCGCGTCGCCGAGCCCGGTTTGCTTGCCCATCTCGACGTGGTGGGTCCATTCGTAACTGCAATCCCGGCGATGCGCGACGCGCAGGATCACCAGTTCGCGGATGCGCGGCGGCAACGTCGACCCGTACAGCAGATACGTGCTGAATTTGAGATACGCGCGGGTGAGCTTCGGATGCCGCACCAGGGTCGACAGCAGGGTGCCGGCGTCGTCGGGGTTGCGCCGCTCCTCGGGCAGCATCACCGAGACCGCGTGGCGGGCAGCGTCGTCCCACTGGTCCGCCGGTAGCGGGGACAGACGCATGTGGGCTCCTCGGTTAGGAGAATCAGATTCTCATATTTGATCGATAGGTTTCCATGAACTCGCGGATTGGTCAATCTTTCGTGCTCCACCTGCGGTGACACCGGCGCCTTGGGCAGCTGGGCGGACCGCCCCAATGCATGTCTGACCGTGGTGGGGGTAGCCTTGGGATGTTGATTCTCGCGTTTTGAGAAGCTAGTTTTCAAACTACGAGCGAAGTCAGCGGCAAACGCGATTCGACGACGGGCCGACCACAGGTTCGCCACAATCGCGGGATAACCGCGAGTCATCGACCAGGTGGGCCACGAGCGCCCCCAATGAGAGGACCGGGCAGTGAACAAAGACGACATGATTTTGATCAGCGTCGACGACCACACCGTCGAGCCGCCGGACATGTTCAAGAATCATCTGCCGAAGAAGTACATCGACGACGCTCCGCGGCTGGTGCACAACGAAGACGGCTCGGACACCTGGCAGTTCCGCGACACGATCATCCCGAACGTCGCCCTCAATGCGGTCGCCGGTCGGCCGAAAGAGGAATACGGTCTGGAGCCGCAGGGTCTCGACGAGATCCGGCCCGGCTGTTACAACGTCGACGAGCGCATCAAGGACATGAACGCCGGCGGCATCCTCGCCTCGATCTGCTTCCCGTCCTTCCCCGGATTCGCCGGCCGGTTGTTCGCCACCGAGGACCACGACTTTTCGGTCGCCCTGGTCCAGGCCTACAACGACTGGCACATCGACGAATGGTGCGGCGCCTATCCGGCCCGCTTCATCCCGATGGCGATCCCGGTGATCTGGGACGCCGAGGCGTGCGCCAAAGAGGTGCGCCGCGTCGCCAAGAAGGGTGTGCATGCGCTGACCTTCACCGAGAACCCGGCCGCCATGGGCTACCCCAGCTTCCACGACGACTACTGGAAGCCGCTGTGGGATGCACTGGTCGACACCGACACGGTGATGAACGTGCACATCGGGTCCTCGGGTCGGCTGGCCATCACGGCGCCCGACGCGCCGATGGACGTGATGATCACGCTGCAGCCGATGAACATCGTGCAGGCCGCGGCGGATCTGTTGTGGTCCAAGCCGATCAAGCAGTACCCCGACCTGAAGATCGCGCTGTCCGAGGGCGGCACCGGGTGGATCCCGTACTTCCTCGAGCGCGCGGACCGTACCTATGAAATGCACTCGACCTGGACGCACCAGGACTTCAAGGGCAAGGTGCCCAGCGAGGTGTTCCGTGAGCACTTCCTGACCTGCTTCATCAGCGACAAGGTCGGCGTCAAGCTGCGCAACATGATCGGCATCGACAACATCTGCTGGGAGGCCGACTACCCGCACAGCGACTCGATGTGGCCCGGTGCCCCGGAAGAACTGTGGGACGTGTTGTCGGAGAACGACGTGCCGGACGACGAGATCAACAAGATGTCGTACCAGAATGCGATGCGCTGGTATTCCTTCGATCCGTTCAGTCACATCACCGAGGCGCAGGCCACCGTCGGCGCGTTGCGGAAATCCGCAGAGGGCCATGATGTTTCGATTCGCGCGCTGTCCAAGCACGAGCACGGAGGCGCCAGCTTCCAGGACTTCGCTGCCAGCGCCAAGGAACTGACCGGCAACAAGGACTGACGCGTCACCGGTCACATGGTTGCCGGTGCCTGAACTGATCAAAGGAGATTTCGCAGTGGCCGGCGATGGGATGAGCTTCGAGCTGACCGACGACCAAGAGCTGATCCGAAAGTCGGTCGCCGAGCTGGCGTCGAAATTCGACGACCAGTACTGGATGGAAAAAGACCTCGCCCACGAGTTCCCTCAGGAGTTCTACGACGCGATCGCCAGTGGCGGTTGGCTGGGCATGACGATCCCCGAGGAGTACGGCGGCCACGGACTCGGAATCACCGAGGCCACCCTGTTGCTCGAGGAAGTGTCGCGCTCGGGTGCGGCGATGAACGGCGCCAGCGCGATTCACCTGACGATCTTCGGCATGCAGCCGGTGGTCAAACACGGGTCCTACGAACTGAAGGCCCGGACGCTGCCGCGGATTGTCAACGGCGATCTGCACGTGTGCTTCGGTGTCACCGAACCTGGTGCGGGTCTCGATACTTCGCGGATCACGACGTTTGCCAAGCGCGAGGGCGACACGTATCGGATCAACGGGCGCAAGGTCTGGATCTCCAAAGCGCTGGAGTCCGAGAAGATCCTGCTGTTGACGCGGACTGAGACACCCGCTGATCTGGAGAAGCGCGGCGCCAAGAAGACCGACGGTATGACGCTGTTCCTCACCGACCTCGATCGCGACCACGTCGACATCCGGCCGATCAAGAAGATGGGCCGCAACGCCGTCAGCTCCAACGAGGTCTTCATCGACGATCTGATCGTTCCGGTCGAGGACCGAGTCGGGGAGGAGGGCAAGGGCTTCAAGTACATCCTCGACGGTCTCAACCCGGAGCGGATGCTGATCGCCGCCGAGGCGCTCGGCATCGGACGCGTCGCGCTGGAGAAGGCCGTCAAATACGGCAACGAACGGGTGGTCTTCAACCGCCCGATCGGCATGAATCAGGGCTTGCAGTTCCCGCTCGCCGATTCACTGGCCCGCCTCGATGCCGCGGAATTGGTGCTGCGCAAGGCGACGTGGCTCTACGACAACGGCAGACCGTGCGGCCGCGAAGCCAACACCGCCAAGTATCTGTGCGCCGACGCCGGTTTCGGCGCGGCCGACCGGGCGCTGCAATTGCACGGTGGCATGGGTTACTCGGAGGAATACCACGTGTCGCGCTATTTCCGTGAGTCGCGTCTGATGAAGATCGCGCCGGTGAGTCAGGAGATGATTCTGAACTTCCTCGGCGAGCACGTGCTGGGAATGCCGAGGAGCTACTGATGGCATCGCTGTTCGACCTCACCGGTCGATCGGCATTGATCACCGGGTCGGGCACCGGGATCGGCGCGGCAGTCGCCGAGGCCTTGGCCGCCGCGGGGGCGGCGGTGCTCGTCAGCGACGTCGATGCCGACGCCGCTTCGGCTGTGGCCCAACGCATTTCCGCCGGCGGCGGCACCGCGGAGAGCGTTGCGCTCGACGTGCGTGACCGCGGGGCGGCGGAGGCCGCTGCGGCACAGGCCGCCGCGTTGTCCGACGGGGTGCTGAACATCTTGATCAACAACGCCGGGGTGACCGCACCCGGGATGTTCGCCGATCTGACCGACGACAGCTTCTACAAGGTGCTCGACATCCATCTGATGGGCGCGGTGCACTGCGCCCAGGCGGCGCTGAAATTCCTGCCCACCGACGGCACCGGCCGGATCATCAACGTGGTCTCGTCGGCCGGCATCACCGGCACCCTCGGTCAGGTCAACTATTCGGCGGCCAAGGCCAGCATCATCGGGTTCACCAAGTCGCTGGCGCGCGAACAGGCGCGAAACAGTATTCTCGTCAATGCGCTTGCGCCGCTTGCGGCGACGAAGATGACCGAGACGATCCGCACCAACGAGAAATTCTCGGCCAACATGATGAACCGCATTCCGCTGAAGCGGTGGGCCGAGCCCGAAGAGGTCGCCGGCGCTTTCGTCTTCCTGGCCTCCGACGCCGCCTCCTACATCACCGGTCAGGTACTGCCGGTGGATGGCGGCATGGTGATGTGATGCCGCAGAACCGCGGGCCGCTGACGGGCGTCACCGTCGTGGCCCTGGAGCAGGCCGTCTCGGCACCGATGTGCACCCGCGTGCTGGCCGACTTCGGTGCGCGGGTGATCAAGGTCGAAAATCCCAAAGGTGGTGACTTCGCCCGGTACTACGACGAGGTCGTCAACGGGCTCGCCGCGCATTTCGTCTGGGCCAACCGGGGCAAGGAGTCGGTGACCCTCGACCTGAAAACCGATGCGGGGCGCGACATCCTGCATCAATTGCTAGACCGGGCCGACGTGCTGGTCTCCAATCTGGCGCCCGGTGCGGTCTCCCGACTCGGGATCGGAGCTGCCGACCTCAAAGAGCGCCATCCGAACGTGATCGCAGTCGAGATCGACGGGTACGGCCCGGGCGGTCCGTTGTCCCACAAGCGAGCCTACGACCTGCTGGTGCAGGCCGAATCCGGCGCGTGTGCGATCACCGGGAGTGCGGGCGCACCGGCCAAGCCCGGCCCCCCGGTGGCCGACATCAGCACCGGGCTGTACTCGGCGCTGTCGATTCTTGCGCTGTTGTATTCGCGCGATGCGCAGTCGACGCCGGGGGAGCACGGCAACGCGATCGGGCTCAGCCTGCTCGACACCATGATGGAGTTGATGGGTTACCCATTGACCTACACCCAGCATTCCGGCGTCGACCAGCAGCCGCTGGGGATGAGTTCGCCGGCGGTAGCGCCCTACGGTGCCTATCGAACTGCCGACGGTCAAACCGTCGTGCTCGGCACCACCAATGATGCCGAGTGGCAACGGCTTTCCCGCCAGATCATCGGACGTGACGATCTGGCCGACGACCCGCGGCTGGCCCACAACTCCGGTCGCTGCGCGCACCGCGACCTCCTGGACGAGGCCATCGGCGCCTGGTGCGCCGGGCACGACCTGCAGCAGGTGCAGGAAACCGCGGATGCGGCCGGGATCGGCAATTCGCGGTACAACACTCCCAGCGAGGTTCTGGTCCACCCACAATTGAAGGCCCGCGACCGGTGGCGCGAGGTCGACACACCCGCGGGGCCCATCCAGGCTCTGCTGCCGCCCCCGGTGATCTCCGGCTATCAGCCCCCGATGGGTGCGGTGCCCGGCCTCGGACAGCACACCGAGCCGGTGCTGGCCGAACTCGGTTACAGCGCAGACGATCTCGATGGCCTACGAGAGCAGGGTGCCATCGGAGCGGCGTACTCCTGATGCGCGCTGATGACGCCGCGGAGCCCGCGCTGCTGTGCAACGACCGTGACGGCGTCCGGACGCTGACGCTGAACCGGCCGCGTCGCAAGAATGCGATCAACCGTGAACTCTGGATCGCGTTGGCCCAGGCGCTGGTTGACGCGGACAAAGACGCCGGGGTGCGGGCGGTCGTGCTCACCGGTGCCGGGGGCGCGTTCTGCTCGGGTGCCGACATCTCGACGCCCGACGACAGCCATCCCGTACACAAGCTGCAGCGGCTGACCGACGTCGCCCTGGCGCTGCACGAGTTGTCCAAGCCGACCATCGCCAAGGTCGACGGCGTGGCGGTCGGCGCCGGCTGGAACCTGGCACTGGGCTGCGACCTGGTGGTGGCGACGCCGGAGTCGACGTTCTCGCAGATCTTTTCCAAACGGGGGCTGTCGGTTGATCTCGGTGGTTCCTGGTTGTTGCCGAAAATCGTGGGGCTGCAGCAGGCCAAACGCCTGGTGCTGCTGGCGGAGACGATCGATGCCGCTGAGGCGCAGACGCTGGGGCTGGTGACGTGGACGGTTGCCGCCGACGAGATCGACGGCTTCGTCACCGACATCGCCCGCCGACTCGCGTCCGGGCCGCCGATTGCGCTGGCGCACAGCAAGGCCTTGCTGAACGAGGGCGCCGACCGGACGCTGCGCGACGCCCTGGCCAACGAAGCCCGCGCGCAGGTCGGTAATTTCGCCACGGTCGATTCGGCGGAGGCGTATGCCGCCTTCGCCGCGAAGCGCGAACCGTCGTTCACGGGTCAGTGGGCGGTCAAGAGATCGGAGCAGAAGAATGCGTGAAACAGTCATCGTCGAGGCGGTGCGGACGCCCGTCGGAAAGCGCAACGGTGGCCTGTCGGCCATGCACGCCGCCGACCTGTCGGCCGTGGTGCTCAACGAACTCGTGGAGCGCACCGGCATCGACCCGAATGTCATCGACGACGTGGTCTGGGGCTGCGTCTCGCAGGTCGGTGACCAATCCAGCAACATCGGCCGCTACGCCGTGCTGGCCGCCGGCTGGCCCGAGCGCATTCCGGGCACGACGATCAACCGGGCCTGCGGATCCAGCCAGCAGGCGCTCGACTTCGCGGCGCAGGCGGTGATGTCCGGCCAGCAGGACGTCGTCGTCGCGGGTGGCGTCGAAGTGATGAGCCGGGTGCCACTGGGCTCGGCCCGGGCCAGCGGGCAGCCCTACGGACCCAAAGTGCTTGCGCGCTATGACGGTTTCTCGTTCAATCAGGGCATTTCCGCGGAGCTGATCGCGAAGAAGTGGGGACTCTCCCGCACCCGGTTGGACGAATACTCCGCTCTGTCGCACGAACGTGCCGCCGCCGCGCAGGACAACGGCGCCTTCACCGACCAGATCGTTCCGGTCTTCACCGATGTCGGTGACGACACCGCTGTCGTGACGGCGGACGAGGGAATCCGTCGCGGCACCTCGGTGGAGAAACTCGCCGGACTCAAGCCGGCGTTCGACGAGGCCGGCGTGATCCATGCCGGCAACTCCTCGCAGATCTCCGACGGCGCCGCCGCATTGCTGGTGACGACCTCGGACATCGCGGTCGAACTCGGCCTGACCCCGCTGGTGCGCTACCAGGCCGGCGCGGTCACCGGTGCCGACCCGGTGCTGATGCTGACCGGGCCGATCCCAGCCACCGAGAAAGTGCTGGCCAAGGCGGGCGTCTCGATCTCCGACATCGGCGCCTTCGAGGTGAACGAGGCCTTCGCCCCGGTTCCATTGGCATGGCTGGTCGAAACCGGCGCCGACCCGGATGTGCTGAACCCCCTCGGCGGAGCCATCGCGCTCGGACACCCACTCGGGGCGTCGGGGGCTGTTCTGATGACCCGTCTGGCGCATCACATGCGCGACAACGGGATTCGCTATGGCCTGCAAACCATGTGCGAGGGCGGCGGAACCGCGAACGCCACCATCGTCGAACTTGTTGCCTGACAGGAAGATCCATGCGTAGAGACCTGTTCACCGACGACCACGAGGCTTTCCGCGAGCTGGCCCGCGACTTCATCGAGAAGGAGGTCGTTCCCGCTTACCCCGAGTGGGAGAAGGGCGGGCGGATGCCGCGCGACGTCTTCAAGAAGATGGGCGCGCTCGGGATGCTCGGGATGGCGATCCCCGAGGAGTACGGCGGTGGCGCAGAGCCGGACTATCGCTACAACGTCGTGCTCCAGGAAGAGGCCGCCAAGGCGCTGGTGACACTGTCCACCGTGCGCACCCAGCTCGAGGTGATCCTGCCGTACTTCCTGCACTACGCCGATGACGAGCAGCGCAAGCGCTGGTTTCCGGGTCTGGCCGACGGGACCCTGCTCACCGCCGTCGCGATGACCGAGCCGGGCACCGGTTCCGACCTCGCGGGTATGCGCACCACGGCGGTGAAGGATGGCGACCACTGGATTGTCAACGGCGCCAAGACATTCATCACCGGCGGGATGCAGGCCGACCTGGTGATCGTGGTGGCCCGGACATCCACCGACCCCGGCAACCGGCGCAAGGGATTGACCTTGTTCGTCGTCGAGGACGGGATGGCGGGCTTCACCCGCGGCCGGGAGCTGGAGAAGATGGGCTGCAAAGTCCAGGACACCGCCGAACTGTCGTTCGTCGACGTCCGGGTGCCCGCAGAGAATGTGCTCGGCGAGGTGGACGAGGCGTTCGGGTATCTGGGCCACAACCTGCCTCAGGAGCGTCTGACGGTCGCGGTCGGATCGGTGGCGCAGGCGCGTTCGGCGATCGCCGCGGCGATCGGCTACACCAAGGACCGCAAGGCATTCGGCCAGCCCGTCGCGTCTTTTCAGAACACCAAATTCGAGCTGGCTGCCTGCTCGACGGAGGTGGAGGCCGGCCAGGCGATGCTCGACCGGGCGGTCGCGCTGCATGTCGACAGCGAGTTGTCGGCCGCCGACGCGGCGCGGGTGAAGCTGTTCTGCACCGAGATGCAGCAGCGGGTGATCGACCGCTGCCTGCAACTGTTCGGCGGCTACGGCTACATGATGGAGTATCCGATCGCCCGGCTCTACACCGATGCACGGGTGGCGCGGATCTACGCCGGCACCAGCGAGGTGATGAAGGTGATCATCGCCAAATCGCTCGGGCTGTAGCGACGCCCGCCTAGAACCCCGCGACGAACGCGTTGTACAGCGCGTCAAGCAGCCCGTCGATGCCGAGCGTCGGCATGGTCATGAGGGTTGTCAAGCCATCGGTTATCGGAATGGCCGAGTCTATTTCGGCCGGTGTCACCCAGAGGTAGGCGAGATGGAGCAGCAACTCGTACTCGATGTTCTCCAGATTCGTGCCCAGGAGGCCGGGAAAGGCGAAGAAGTCACCGTAGATGTCGTACACCTCGGTCGGGTACAGACTGTCGGGGACGACGAGGGGGTCCGCGCCGGTCATCACGAAACGTAAAGCGTCACTGGGGATGCCGTCGGCGGAGAGCTGCTGTTCGGCCAGAGTCGCGACGAGGCTGCTCTGCGAATAGGCGAAAATGGTCAACGGGTCGCTGCACACGCCGAGTGAGTTGCAGTCCATGGCCCCGGCGCTGTAGTCGGCGAGGACGGCGTTGATGAGGTCCTGTTCACCCTGCGGCACGCTCGAGGTGAAGTCGAAGGTCTCCGGCGTGGTCAGCGCGAGCGTCGTCGCGGTGGTGCCGTCATACCCGTTCGGGTCGAGATACAGGTTTTCCGCACCGGCGATGTAGGCGGCGTCCGGTGTCGGGATGCCGGTCGAGCCCAGGACGAGCGCGTGGGTCGAGCCGAACAGGAAGTCCTCGTCGTCGGCGTTGGCGACACCGGCAGACATCACCGCAGCACCGCAGAGAGCGGCACCGAGCAGCGTGCGCTTCATGAATCCCCCGTGGATATCGAACGCCCCCAATGCAACCGAAGTGAGGTTCACACCTCACTCAGTTGCAACACAGAAGTCAAATAGTAAGGCACGCGACCGTTCTGCGCGGGCGTCAATAGAAATCTGCAATGCGAGCCTTGTCACAAGTCGGCCAACCAACCTACTGTGTGTTCAGTTGGTTGGTTCGAAGACAGGAGTTCGGTGCCCGAGACACGGCCATACGAGTCGCTGCGCGCCAAGGGTGAGGACCGCAAACAGCGGATTCTGGCGGTGGCGCAGCGATTGCTGACCCGAAATGGTTGGCGCAACACGACGCTGGCCCAGATCGCCGGTGAAGCCGGGGTCAGCCCGGCCGGCCTGCTGCACCACTTCGAGTCCAAGGAACAGCTGTTGCATGCGGTGCTCGACATCCGGGACGCCGACGACGATTCGCACGCCGACCGGGCCGGCGACCTGATCACCGAAGTCGCCGCCGTCGCCGACCGGTACTACCGGTCGCCCGAGTTGATCGGCACCTACAGCGTTCTGCTGGCGGAGAACGTCGACCCGGACGCGCCGTTGCACGACCGTCTCACCGCCCGCTACCAGGGCGCGATCGACATCATCATCGAGCTCATCCGGCGGGGGCAGCGCTCCGGCCAGTTCCGCATGGACATGGATGTGACCGTCAAGGCAGTGCAGATTCTTGCCTTCATAACCGGAATGGAGACGACGTGGCTGATCAATCCCGCGATCCCGCTGACCGAGGTCTTCAAGGAGTACTCGGAGTCGCTGGCTCGGGACATGGCCCCGCCGAACCCGGCGTGAGGTACCGGCTGGACGTCGTCGCGGCCGACGTCGCCGACGTGGTGCGGTTCGCCGGCGGCTGGTTGTTCGACCGGACGATGGCGGGCTGGGACGTGACGGTCCTGGTCGCCGATCATCCCGACGAACGTCCGCTGCGGATCCTCGGTGCCCGAATTCTCGACCTCGAATACGCGCTGGCGTCGGCCGGGCATCGACCACCGCCGCAAACCCTGGCCGTGGCCGCCGACCTGTTCGATTGCGACTCCCGCGTTAGGGAGGGCGTCCTGCAGGCGCTCGATCAGGGCGCCACCGAGGTCACGCTGTGGGGACAGACGTGGCCGGCCGAGCTCGATGACAGCGTCGGTCTGGTCGAGCATCGGCTCAGCGCGGCGGCGCAGGCGTTCAAGGCGCATGCCTTCACGGCCGCCGGGGTTATTGCCGCGGCGATCGGGCCGATCGAAACTTTCCGCAGCCGGGTGCTGTCCGGCCCCGCGGTCGCGGCGGATCTCGTTCCCGCCGGCTGACGCGAAGCGTGTCCGTCCGTACCGCGTTGACGTTGCGGGCTGCCCTATGGAAATCTAATACTCATCTCTGAGAGGCTCATTCTCACTGATCGAGATTGGAACGGTGCGAAATGGTGAATGACGCAGGAGAGCTGGACTTTTTCCGGGGCAGCGATCTCATCGCTGACCCGTACCCCTATTACGAGGCGCTTCGGCAGCAATGCCCGGTGACCAAGGAGAAGCACCACGACGTCACGATGGTGACCGGGTGGGAAGAAGCCTGCGCCGTCCTCAACGACGCCGACACGTGGTCGTCGTGCAATTCGGTCACCGGGCCGTTCCCCGGTTTCCCGGTGAGCCTCGAGGACAAGCGCGACGGCGACATCACCGAGCTGATCGAGCAACACCGCGACGAGCTGCCGTTCAGCGACCAGCTGCCCACCCTCGACCCGCCGACCCACACCAACCACCGGTCGTTGCTGATGCGCCTGATCACTCCCAAGCGCCTCAAGGAGAACGAGGACGCCATGTGGGCGCTGGCCGACCAGGCGCTCGACGACTATCTGGCGCCCGGGCACGGTGAGTTCATCAAGGGCTTCGCCAGCCCGTTCACGCTGCTGGTGATCGCGGACCTGCTCGGGGTGCCGCTGGAGGACCGGGACAAGTTCGTCCAGGGCATCCGGCAGCATTCGGGCGGCGGGGTCGGTGGCACCGGCAAGGAGTCGTTGGCGCACAGCCCACTGGAATTCCTCTACGGTCTGTTCTCCGACTACGTCAACGACCGCCGCGCGAATCCGCGCGAGGACGTGCTGACCGGCCTCGCCACCGCGACGTACCCGGACGGGTCGACACCCGACGTCGGTGACGTGGCCCGCGTCGCGGCCAACGTCTTTTCGGCGGGTCAGGAGACCACCGTCCGACTGCTCGGCGCGTCGCTGCAGACGCTGGGGGAGCGGCCGGACATTCAGGCACAGTTGCGCAAGGATCGCAGTCTGCTGGCGAACTTCATCGAGGAGTCGCTGCGCCATGAGAGCCCGGTCAAGGGTGACTTCCGGATGAACCGGCGGCCGGTCAGCGTTGGCGGGGTCGACCTGCCCGCGGGCACGACGGTGATGATCGTGCAGGCCGCGGCCAACCGTGACCCCCGTCGGTTCGACGACCCCGCGACGTTCGATCCGGAGCGCAAGAATGCCCGCCAGCACATCGCGTTCGGCCGGGGCATTCACAGCTGCCCCGGTGCACCGCTGGCGCGTGCCGAAACGCGGGTGGCTCTGGAACGACTGCTCGACCGTACGTCCGACATCCGGATCAGCGAGCAGCACCATGGGCCGGCCAATGATCGGCGCTTCCAATATGTTCCGACGTACATATTGCGTGGGCTGACCGAGCTGCACCTGGAGTTCACGCCGGCATGAAGGTATGGGTAGACGACCAGCGATGCCGCGGCCACGGGATGTGTCTCACGCTCTGTCCGGATGTGTTCACCCTGACCGATGACGGTTACGCGGAGGCGATCGAGTCCGATGTGCCGCCGGAGCTGGAGCCGGCCGCCCGCGAGGCCATCGAATGCTGCCCCGAGCAGGCCATCAGCGAGAAATAGTCAAAACCACACCTGCACAGGAAGTTTGAGTCAAGTATGCCCAAGGGATACGTCATTCTGACCGAGGCCGTCAAAGATCCGGAAGGCATGAAGGCTTACGGCCGGGCGGCCGGCGCGGCGATGGGCGGAGTCAACATTCTCTCGGTGGACACCAAGCCGACCGTCCTCGAAGGCGACTGGCACGGTGACCAGACCGTGGTGCTGGAATTCGAGTCGGTCGACGCCGCCCGCGCGTGGTACGAGTCGGACGCCTACCAGGAAGCGGCGAAGCTGCGACAAGCCGCGGCCGACTGCAACGCGGTGATCGTCGCCGGGTTCGCCTGAGCCGCAAGCCCTACGGCGTCGGCTGTTGGGCCTGACCGGGCACGGCCGCGGTTCCGTGCAGGCACTGCTTGTATTCGTCGCTACCCGGGGCGTTGTCGGCGCCGCAGTTGCACTCGCGAATATGTTCGGGGTTGCCGAGGGAGTTGCAGAAGTCGCTCTGCGCCACCGCGGAGGGCGCGGTCCACAAGACCCCAGCGGCCAAGGCTGCCACTGCGCCACCGACCGAAGCCGCCCATACTCTCGTCGTCATGGTGTATTCCTCCGCTGTCAAAGACGACGGCACTCTGCTGTCGCTGATCGCGCTAGCCGAATCGTAGGGCTTTTCAGGGAAAGTCGCAGACGTCCGTCATTCCCCCGGGTGGGCGGCGGTCGCCGATCTGATGATGAACCGGCCAGGCTGACGTTGACCATAATCTGACTCGACCGGCGTCGAAGTCTCGCGCCGCAGGGCAACCGCGACGTGCTATTCGCTCATCGAGATTGCCTGACGCGGGCATTGCCGAACCGCGTCGAGCACCTGCTCCTCGTTGTCGGGGGTGACCTCTTCCTGCAAGACGGTCAGGGTGTCGTCATCCTCGAGCTGAAAGACCTCCGGGATGACGCCCATGCAGACGCCGTTGCTTTCGCAGAGGCCCCAGTCGACTTCGATCTTCTTCGTCACGCAGCCCACCTCATCGCACTACCTTCACCGGGACGTTCAGCCAGCCGGCCACGTTCTGCATCGTGACGCGCTTGCAGCCGTCCCAGTCCACCTCGTACCGGGGCATGAAGTCGAGCAGTTTCTCCAACGCGATCCGGCTCTCCATCCGAGCCAGCGCAGCGCCGAGGCAGCTGTGAATCCCGTACCCCAGACCGAGATGCTGTGCCTCGGTGTGGTCGCGGTCGATGTCGAACGTGTCGGCGTCGGTGAACGCATCGGGGTCGCGGTTGGCCGCGGCGTTCATCACGAACACCGGCTTGCCGGCGGGAATCGTGCCACCGCTGGTGTGCGCCTCTTTGAGAGTCCAGCGGACGTTGTACTGCACCGGACCCTCGTAGCGCAGCAACTCCTCGACCGCGCCGGACAACTTACTGCGGTCCGCTTGCAGTTTCTCCCATTCGTGCGGGTTGCGCGCGAACAGCACCGCCGCACTCCCGATCAACTTGGTGACGGTCTCGGCGCCGGCGCCACCGAGAAGCGTTGCAAAGCCGCATATTTCGATGTCGTCGAGCTGCCGGGTCTGCCCGTCTTCACCGGGGATCTCGGCGGCGATCAGCTTGCTGATCATGTCGTCCTGCGGGTTTTGCCGCCGTTCCTGCACCAGGCTGAAGTAGTACATCGCGGTGTCGATGTTGGCCTGCATGCCGGCTTCGCTGATGTCGATCTGTCCCGGTTCGCGGGAAAGGCTGGTGTCGATCCAGTGCCGCACCTGCTGGCGGTATTCCTCCGGCACTCCGGCCATTCTGGTGATGACTTCGACCGGGAACGGTCCGGAGAAGTCCTGCACGACATCGAAGTTGTCGGGATCGACCGCACCGAGATACTTGTCGATCACCTCGTGCACTGTCTCGGTCTGCGACTGGACGGCCCGCGGGGTGAAGGCCTTGTTGAGCAGGCTGCGCATGTGCCGGTGGTCGGGCGGATCCATGAAGATGATCGATCGCATATCGGCCGAGATGCCTTTGCGCACCATCGACAGGTCGCAGCCACGGCTCGACGAGTAGGTCTCGTGGTCCTTCAACGCCGCCGCGACATCAACGTGGCGGGTGATGGCGTAGAAGTCTTCCTTCTCGTCGTAGTAGAGCGGGGCGTCCTCGCGCATTCGGCGATAAATGTCGAAGGGGTTCATGAAGAACTCTTCAGAGACCGGATGGAAGACGACTTTTGCCTTGGTCACGACAACCTCCTGACCGCCCAGTGAGCGGCGTACACCGTTACGACGGAATGCTCGACTGTAACGCTAACGGTAGACGCTTCGTCGCGGGCCGAAAAGGCCTTATCCGACGCCGGGAATTGCCGCATCGATGACGCTATCCAGGATGCCGAGGTCGCCGCCCAGTTCAGCGGCGATCTTGCGGACAACCGCGACGTCCTTGCCGACGAATTCGCCTGCGGATTCGACGAACGACGCCACCGAGCCCCCGGCCGCCACGATCTCCAGCACGCGACTCGCCGAGCTGCCGCTCGGCAGGGCGGCGAGCAGGGCGGACTCCGCTACGCCGAGGCGGTCCGCCAGCGCGACCGCGTTCGACAGCAGGCCGATCTGCGCTGCGAACAAGGCGTTGTTCACCAGCTTCACCTTCTGTCCCGTGCCCAGCGGGCCGACGTGCAGGATCGGATTCCCGTAGCAGCTCAAGACCGGCCGCACTCTCGCGACCGCGTTGTCACCGCCTCCGACGAACAGCGTCAACGTCCCCGCGGCGGCGTTGTGCGGGCCACCGCTGACCGGGGCGTCGACGACGTCGGCGCCGCGCGCGGCGATCGCCTCCGCCGTGCGGGGGCTGCCGGTGGTGTGCAGCACCAGGGTCGAGCCCGCCGGCATCGCGTCGATCAGACCGTCGGCCAGGCAGACCTGCCGCACCTGTTCGTCGGTGAACACGCAGACCACCACCACCTCCGCCGCGGTGCACACGGTGGCGATCTGGTCGACGGGCTTTGCGCCCAATTGGGATATGGCCGAGCGCTTCTCGTCTGATCGGCCCAGGACGCGGACGTCGTGGCCGCCGCCGACCAGGCGACCTACCATCGGGCCGCCCATCCGGCCGGCGCCGATGAATCCGATCCTCACCGCGGGTGATCCATCAGGGACAGCGTCTCGTCGGCGGCATTCAACACCGTGCCGGCGGCCACCGATGAGGCGTCGGCGACATCGGCCAGCAGCCGGACATCCTTCTGCAACAGGGTGCCGGCCATCTCGGCGAGCCGGGCCAGGCCGGCGGTGTCACCGCCAAGTACGTTGAGCGCGAAGCTGTTTCCGCTGCCGCGCGAAATGACCTCGGTCAGGCGGTCGGGCCGGACACCGAGTGCCTCACCGAGCGCGAGGGTGGTGGCCGCCGTCCCCAGGTTCGCGGTGAACAGCAGGTTGTTCAGTAGCTTGGTGGTCTGACCGGCGCCCAGTGCGCCGAGGTGCACAATCGGGTCCGCGTAACTGGCGAACACCGGGCGGCACCGCTCGACGACGTCGCTGTCACCGCCGACCATCACCAGTAGCCGTCCTTCGGCGACGGCCGGTGCGCCGCCGCTGACCGGCGCATCGATGATCGAGACGCCTTGTGCGGCAGCCTTTTCGGCGAGCTGCAGGCAGGTCTTCGGATGCACGGTACTGTGAACGGCGATCACGCCGTCCGCCTTGAGTCCGGCCAGCACCCCGTTTTCACCCGCGACCACTTCTTCGATGTCGGCGTCACCGACCACACACAGGCAGACGAGGTCGCTGGCGGCGGCGAGTGCGGCCGGGGTTTCGGCGACGGTGGCGGCGGTGCCGGCGAAAGGCTCGAGCGATGCCGGCCGGCGCGCCCACAGCGTGGTGGTGAAGCCCGCGTCGATGATTCGGCCTGCCATCGGTGCACCCTGACTACCCAGGCCGATGAATCCGACATCCATCAGTGCGCCTCCGAGCATTCGTCGGCGAACGCAAAGACCGCCGAGTGGTAGGCCGCGGCCGTGTGGCCGAGGCTGATGTTGTGACCAGCTCCGGGTTGCTCGTTGAGCTGGAAACGTGGTGCGCCCGAGAACAGTTCAGCAATCTCGGCGTGCGCGGAGGAGTCGGCCTGCCACACCTTTTCGTGTTCGGCCGCGCTGAACTGCACGGGAACTCGTACCCGCGGGGCGAGCGCCGGGAAATCTTGGCGTGCCCAGTTCGACACCATCTGGTCCTCGTAAGGCGGAGCGCCCGGATACACCGTTGCTCCGCTGAGCACTTCGGGTGGATACAACTCGGTCGGATGCCACAACAGCTCGCGCAGTCCGGCCGGCCGGCGATCTCTGGTGGCGGCCTTCAGGATTTCCCGCGCTGCGGGATGGTAGCGCCGGCCGGTGCCGGACAGTTCGATGCCGATCACGTCGGCCCGCTGTTCCTCGGCGGCCATCCGCAACGTGAGTTCGCACCCACCGGAATGGCCCAGCAGAAACAGTCCTGCGCCACGCGGCTTTTCGCCCAGGATGCGGTCCACCGCGCCGAAGGCCAGCCGGACCCGCTGCTCGGGCTGGGCCACCGCGTCGAGATAGGCGGCGGAGCTGCCGTAGCCGGGTCGGTCGAGCGCTATCACCGTGTAGCCGTGCTGGGCGCCGGTGCGCAGCAGCGACGACTCGGGATGGCCGGGGCAGTCGAAATACATTGCGGTGGTGCCTCCACCGTGGATGGCGACGATCACCGCACGCGGGTCCGGTGACTCGGCCACCAACGCGGACATCGGCACACCGTCGACGATGACGAGCCGCGGCTGCACGGTTGCGGTCGTCATGCGCCGCTCCTCCTCATCGCTGCGCTCTGCATCACCGTTCGGCCCGGAGCAGCAGCACCCCGCTCGGTGTCAGGCCGCCGCTGCTGACGACCCCGACCCGAGCGTCGGCAACCTGACGTTCACCGGCCTCGCCGCGCAACTGCGTGATCGCCTCGTGCAGCAGACCCATGCCGTGGGTCCGGCCGTGGGACAGCTGACCGCCGTGGGTGTTCAGCGGCAGCTGCCCGTCACGGGCGATGTTCTTCCCGCCGTCGAGAAAGTCGCGCGCTTCCCCGATGCCGCAGAACCCCAGCGCTTCGATCCAGGACAGGCAATTCATCGTGAACCCGTCGTACAGCTCGGCGACGTCGACATCCTGAGGCTTCAGCGAGGTCCGCGACCACAGGTGAGCCGCTTGACCGAGCACCTGCGGCTCGTGAGTCAATGTGCTTTGGTCCCAATCGATCCGCTCGATGATCTGGGTGCCGACGGCGTCGACGTAGACCGGCGGTTTAGCAGTGTCCCGGGCGGCGTCGACAGCAGACACGATCACCGCGACCGCGCCGTCGCAGGGCACGTCACAGTCGAAGAGCCCGAAGGGCGAGGTGATCGGTCGAGCGTTGAGGTAGTCGTCCATCGTCATCGGCGTGCGGTAGACCGCGGTCGGGTTGAGTTCGGCGTTGGCGCGCTGGTTCAGTGCGATCCAGCCGAGCGTTTCTTTGGTGGTGCCGTAGCGGTGGAAGTGGCGTTGTGCGTTCTGCGCCAACGTGTGTGCCGCGGAGGTGGCGCCGAACGGGAGCAGCCAGTCGGCTCGGCGTCCGCCCGACACCGGGATCTTGCCCTGCTTCATCTGTTCGTTGAAGGTGGCTTCCCACAGCGTCCGGAAGCACAGTACGTGACGGGCCAACCCGGCTGCGACGGCGAGCATCGCCGCGATCACCGAGCCACCCGGACCGAAGGTTTCCATGCCGCCGTTGTGCCAGGTCGGCCGGATGCCCATGGCGGCCTCGAGCGCGGTGACGCCGCCTTCCCCGAAGCCGCCCAGGTTCCCACCACCGGGATACGTTGAGAGACCGTCGATGTCGTCGATCGTCAGCCCGGCATCGGCGATTGCCGCCTCGCAGGCCGCGACCGTCAGCGACAGCGGCGGCACCATCAGCCGCCGGCCGATCTCCGACATGCCGATGCCGGTGAGCGCCACCTTGTCTTCGAATTTCTCTGCCGTGAGCATCGGCCGGACGAACTCGCCGAAGCGGTCGGGTTCGATCTCGTCGATCGGCAACGGCCCGGGCTCGGCGCCGTCGACGAGGCGGAACAGCGGCAGCCAGACGTCGTCGTCCTGCTCGAAGACCACTTCGACCTGCTGGCCCAATTCCAGTTGCCCAGGGTCGCATTCGATGATGTTGGTGGTCAACCGAACTCGTGGATCCTCGGCGATCGCGACCTGCGCGACCACATAGGGTGCGGGCAAACCGGGCAGACTGAATCTTTCGTTGATCGTGAACCCGGCCAGCGTGGCACGCCCGGACACGGCCCGCACGCCGAGGTTGTGCGAGCGGCAGTACCGGCAGACCGGCGCCGGTGGATGGATCAGCGCCGTGCAGTCGCCGCACTCCTGCAGGCGAAGTGTGCCGTCAGCCCCCGACTTCCAGAAGAACTCGTTGTCGTCGGTGATCAACGGCAGCGGACGTCCGGTCAACGGGTGAACCCCCACTCCGCTTCGTTCGCTTCGGTTTTCAGGTGTTCGGCCGCGTCCGGGGCACCGACCGACCGGTCGTGTGGTTCGGCCTCACGGTGCTCACCCCACTCGGTGATGGCGTGCACGGGGCAGTCCAGCAGTGCCCGCTTCACATCGTCACGGTCGGCTTCGCTGACGTCGCCCCCGCCTTCCAGTGATGCGTATCCCCAGTCGTCGAGGGAGAAGTAGTTCGGCGCATGCTTGGCGCACAGCCCGAAACCGTCACAGATCGTGCGATCCAGCCGAACCTTCACAGCGCCTCCACCTGGTAGGGCCGGTCTGCGATGAAAGCACCCGATTGGCATGTCGGACAACCATTGTCGAGGTGGTTCTGAACCAGGTCGGGGAACTTCGCCAGCAGGCTGGCGGCGATATTCGTCGCTGCGTCCAATGTGCCGCAGGCGCCGCGTCCGCGAAGCACGACCGACCAGCGGCGCAACCGGGCCACATCCTCCTCGGTGGCGACGCCGTCGCGCAGGGCCCCGGCGACGGCCGCCATGGCCGCCGTTCCGTTGAAGCACGACCCGCACTGCCCGGCGTTCTCACGGTCGAAATACGCCAGCACCGAGGCGGCCACGGCGAGCGGGCAGTCGTCGGTGATCACCGTGATCGCGCCATTACCGAGCCCGCTGCCGAGATCGCGGAGTGTCTCGTGGTCGAGCGTGGTGTCGAGCACGGCACGATCGAGCAGGCCAGCGAAATAGCCGCCGATCAGGGCGCCCCGCACGCGGTCCGGTGAAACACCGTGCAGAGCAAGAAGATCGGTGAACGGCAGGCCGTGCGGGATTTCGTAGAGCGCGGGCGGCCGTCCGGCGCCGGTCAGCGTGACCAGGAAGCTGCCCGGCGACGACGATGTGCCCACCGAACGGAATTCCGCCGACCCGTGCCGCTGCAGGAACGGCAGGGCGGCCAGCGTCTCCACATTGCTCACCAGTGTGGGCAGTCCGCCGACACCTTCCTGGAAGGGTCGCGGCGGCTTGTCGGTCGGCTTGGCCGGCCCACCGTTGAGCGCGCGGACCGCCGCGGTTTCCTCACCCGCGACATAGCCCGCGTCGACAATACGCACCTCGACCGCGATCCCGTCGAACGGACCGGATCCGAGTTCGGCCACCGCGGCGTCCACACTGCGTGCCGAGTCCGTGTCCGAGACGTAGACGTAGGCGCGGTCGGCGGACACCATCGAAGCGGCCAGCCGCAGTCCATCGAGGACCAGATGCGGCCGGTAGCGCAGCAGCCATCGGTCTTTGACCGAAGCCGGTTCTCCCTCTTCGCCATTGGCGACAACGACGGCGCCACCGGCGATGCGGCCGTTGTCACGTACCGCGCGCGCCTTGACCGCGAATGGGAAACCGGCCCCGCCGCGGCCGAGGAGCCCGCCGGCTTCGACCGTGCGGAGCAGCTCCTCGGCTTCGGCGAGCGGCAGGTATCCGGGGTAGGCGCCGAGGTCTTCGCGGCCCCCCTCGGTCAACAACCGGGGCGTCAGCCCGGACGAGGTGCCGGTGGTGATCGCCGGTGGGGCACTGGTCTCCATCAGTCGACTCCCGCCGTCACGGTTAGGCTGGCACACATGCGAACCGCAGTCGTGCGCGTCAATGTCGACCCGGACAACGCGCTGGCGCCGGCACAGCTAACGGAGGGCATGACGGCACTCCTCGAACGTGTCGGCCAGGTGGGTGGCGAGGTGATCATGAACGACCTCGGAGCCATGCCCGCCGGCCGCCGCGAGGTGGAGCTCCTGATCAGCTGCGACGATGCCGACACCGCAAGCCAGACGGCGATCGGGCTGTGCGCCAGAGCTTTTGCCACTACACCGGTGCCCGGCGTCATCACCTTTGTCAGTCGGGGAACCGACGACGACGCGCACGGCGTACTGGCCGGATTCGGGTTGACCGGCGACATCGTCCGCAGTCCCGGCGACGACGGCTTCGACGTGGTCGACGTGACTCTGCGGGAAGCCGACCTCGATCGCATTCCCGAGAGTCGGGTCCACACCGCGCTCGAGGCGTCGCTGAATTGTGAAGTCCGCATTCACACCAGGTAGCCGCATCAGGATCCCAGGAATTTCAGGATCTCCGGCGCGGCCTGCACCCAGGTGTCGAACATGTTGAAGTGCTTCACTTTACCCTGAGCGCGGGCCTCGGACGCGCGCTCCCAGGCATCCTCCGGCCATGGTGGATCGATCAGTTTCGATCCCTTGATCAAGCAGCTGACTTCCAGCGATGTCCGCTTCGGATGGTCCATGTCGTTCTCACCACCGCGAATGATCAACGTAGGAACCTTGATTCGGTCGAACATCTCGTCGTCGACACCGGGAATCGTCTGGCCCGGCTTGGATACGAACGCGTTGAGCCAGCGCAGCATCAGTTTGAGGAATTCGTCGGAGTCGAAGTCGAGGAAGCGCTTTTCGTTGTCCGGATTCTCCTCGATGCGTTCACGCCACTCCGGCACCTTCGCCACACCGTCCATGCCGGTGCCCCGCACCGCGAGAATGCTGGGAATGATGTAGTACGAGCCGAGTACGAAGCTGCCGTAGATTCCGCCGACGATGTTCCAGACCACCAGCTTTTCGACCAGCTCCGGGTAGAGCATGGTGGTCAGCATGGAATCTCTTGCGCCACCGGAGCCGCCGGCCAGGATGCACCGGTCGAATCCCAATCCGGTGACCAGCTTGTGCAGCGTCTCTGCGCGCATATGCGATTCGCTCTGCCCGTAGAACTGGACATCGGACGCACCGCAGTTGGGCCGGTCCCACAACAGCACCCGGTAGCCACCGTCGGCCAGCGCCTCGGCCAGCGGTCGCAGACCGGGGATGTCCTTGCTGAACCGGCCGCCGGGTGTCAATGCGATCAGATCGCCTGAGTCACCGAGGATTTCGTAGACGACATTGCCACCGTTGACCTCGATAGAAGACACAGATTCTCCTGTTGCTCAGGCCTGTACCAGGACGTCGTTGCCGACGACCCGCACCGGGTAGGTGCGGATGCTCCATTCCGGTTTGACTGCGGTCGTCCCGGTCGCCAACTCGAATCCCCATTGGTGCCAGGGGCAGTAGATGTATTCCTTGTCGCGCACCATCACCGCATCGCCGGGCGCGCTCTCGTCCACGATCGTGCGACCACGCGCGCGCCCCGAGCACAGCGGACCACCTTGGTGCGGGCAGTAGTTCGCGATGGCGTAGAACGTTCCGTTGACGTTGTAGACGCCCACGCCATGCCGCCCGATCGGCACCAATTTGTGCTTACCCGAGGGAATCTCATCGACCGTCGCGACGACGTGCTCGCGGCCCTGGGCGAGACGGGGCTGGGCGAGCGGGGGCTGGGCGAGCGGAGGCTGGGGCCGGGTGGTCTCTGGCCCTGTGGTGTCAGCAGACAACTCAGAGCACCCGGACTTGACCCTCGAGGACGGGAACCGTCTCCGGGAGGTGGTACGTCGCAATGCCGTTCTTGTACATCACGGCGTCCCTGGCGTGCTTGGGCAGGTGCTTGACCAACCAGCGCGGGTCATCGAAGGTCCAGTGCGGGTAGTCCGAGGAGAACAGCAGGATCTTCTCGCACTCCATCCATTCCAGGGCGCGGGTCAACTCGGTCTTGTCCTCCGGGTAGTCCAGCGGCTGGGTGGTGAATTTGATGTGGTCCTTGACGTACTCGGACGGCTTGCGCTTGATGTCCAGCCAGGACTTGCGCGCGTCGTAGATCGCGTCCATCCGCCACATCAGCGGCAGGATCCAGCTGAAGGCGTGCTCGACGAACACGATCCGCAGTGTCGGGAAGCGGTCGAAGACACCGTCGAAGATCAGGCTCATCACCTGATTGGCGGCCAGCAGTGAATAGGTGACCATGAAGTCGTGGTTGTAGCTGGGATAGCCCACCGGCGGCGCGGGCAGTTCCTCGAACTGGCTACGCGACAGGTGGCAGCTGACCGTGATGTCGTGCTTGGTGGCGGCGGCCCAGATCGGATCGTATTTCGGGTTGCCCCACGACGGCCGTGGTTCGGCTTTGATCAAGATCTGCGCCATATAGGGATGCCCGGCCCACTTCTCGATCTCGCGGACGGATTCCTCGGGCTGCTCGATCGCCGCGCAGATCGAACCGCGCCACCGCTCGTGCCAGTTGTTGTGACCGTCGAGCCAGTGCTGGGCCTGCCACTCGTTGAGCGCGGCCGCCATCGCGTGCTGGGCCTCGGGTAGCCGGGCCGGGTAGGCGGCCGGCTCGAGGATCGCGATGTCGGATCCGGCTTCCATGATCAGCTGCCGAAACGCCATGTCCGGGTCGCTGCAAGCGAATTCGCCGTCCGGGGGGAAGGCGTCGGTGCGCATGGCGTAGCTGTGCGCGTAGTCCGGGGCGTCGTAGTAGATCTGCTCACCGACGTCGCGGGTACCGAAGTACTTGCTGCGCCACGGCTCGGGGATGTACTGGACGAGCTCGCCGCGCCGGGGTGCCGGGTGGACGTCCGAGTCGACGCACCGCACCGCGATGCGTTCGGCGGCGGGAACACGCTCCTGGGAATGGGTCAGCGTCATCTCGATCTCCTCGCTCTCCCTGATTGCTTCTATTCTGCGACTAGCCGGTCGCGAGATCGGCCGAAATCTCGATCCCGTACAAATCGGCGGCGTTGCGCCAGCACAGCTTCTCCCGCTGCTCGGCGGACAACGCCCGGGGCAGCTTGCTGATGTCGCCGCACTGCCAGTGCGGATAGCTCGAGCCGAACATCACCATGTCTTCCTTGCCGGTGAAGCCGAACCACTCGCCGGCGAAGTCGGTGTCGCCGGGACCGTCGAGGCTGCCCTGGACGAAGTAGATGTGTCCCGGTAGGTACTCGCTGGGCATCCGCGGCGCCCAGGGGGTCTGCTCGAGGTGCGGTCGCCCGAAAGTGTCCATTCGCCAGATGAACGGAGTGATGAAGTCCGCGGCGCCGTCACCCCAGACGAACTTCAGGTCGGGGAAGCGTTCGAAGACGCCTTCGGCGATCATGTTCATCTGGTGGTACAGGTAGTTCAACGCCATGAAGCTGACGTAGTGCTCGTAGACGCGGGTGTTGCCGTTCGGCGTGGGTGGGTTGGCGATGCCCGAGCCGACCTCGATGTGGGCGGCCACCGGCAGGCCCGCGTCAACCGCGGCTTCCCACAACGGCCAGAACTGCGGCTTGCCATAGAGTTCGCGCGACTGCAGCGGCACACCGATCTGGACCACGCGCGGGTGCGAGCGCCACTTCTCGATTTCCTTGCATGCGCCCGCGATGTCGTCGGGGTTCACCCGAATGGTGCCGCGGAACCGGTCGCCGAACTGGCTGTGCTCCAACCACTTCGACACCAGCATCTCGTTGTGCGCCGCATGGAGCGCGGTGCCCAGATGCCGGTCCGGCATGATGCCGCGCGCCATCGGGTGCAGCACCGCTACATCGACACCGCGGTTCGAAAAAAGTTCATTGCCAACGAATTCGGGGTCCGAACCGGGGTACTGGCGTTCGGGCCCGCGAGTTTTGGGTGCGTACTCACCGCCCGGCGCGCCGTACCAGTCCATTTCGTAGTCGGGAAACCCGCGACTCTTGAACGGCTCGCGAAGCACCGAGCGAAGTTCCTTGTTGGACGAGAAGAAGATGTGCACGCTCGCATCGATCAGCGGCGTGCGCGTCCCGTCCGGGTGCTCGATCACCTAACCACCCTCCATGGGTCGACAGACTGCGTCGGGGCTGTCGCAGTCTGATAGCCAAACTAACATCCTCGTTCGCCGCTAATCAACGGGTTTCCGGTAAGCATTTCGATTATTCATAGCAGCTGATGGCGGGCACAATCGGGGTTGGTCTGCGTAAGTGCTGTTCTGCACCAGCGATAATATCATTCTCCCATTTCGGAGCCCTCGGGCGATGAGAGCAACCGGTCCGGGCGCCCAGACGTCGGACGCGGCATCGCGGTGCCGCCATCCGCCGTTGCCGGCCATCGAAAACCCACGGGGCTCAGCTCGATGAGGCCGGCACCCGTCGTTGCCGCCCGCCCCCGGTCGGCGCTCGACCGGTCACGGGCTGTTCCTGGCGAGATTGTCACTGTGCTATTAAGAGAATAGTATTCTCGCAGCACGTTAACTGATCTGAGGAGTTGGCCGGGATGCTGTTGGAATTCGACGCTGATCAGCGGCTCTGGCAGGAAACGGTGCGCGACGCCGTCGGCAAGCAGTGTCCTCCCGCCCTGGTCAGGGGCGTCGCCGAAGACGGTGCCGACGCGACTCCGGTGTGGAAGGCGTACGTCGAGCACGGCTGGACCGAGATGAACGAGCCCGAGAATGCCGTGGAGTTAGCCATCGTGCTCGAGGAGCTGGGCCGGGCCACCGACCCCACGCCGTTTCTGGCGACCATGAGTCAGTTCGCCCCGCTGGTGGGAGACCGGTTCGATCCGCAGGCATCGGGTGCCGCGGTCTACAGCGGAATCACCGTGCACCGGGATGGCGACGAGTGGGTCCTGGACGGCACCGCCCGGCACGTGCTGGACGGCGACCGGGCCGAGTGGCTTGCTGTGGTCACCGACGCCGCGGTGTTCGTCGTCGACGCCGCCGAGGCGGGGGAGTGGGTGTCCAGAACGCGCAGCTCCGTGCTCGACCCGGTGCTGCACGTCGCGGACCTGACGTTCCGTGGACTGCGGGTGCCCGACGCCGCCCGCGTGCGCGTCGACACCGAGCAGGCCCGCCAGGTTGCTCTGATGGGCATGTCGATGACGATGGTCGGTGCGTGCCAACGCATTCTGGACCTGGTCCTCGACCATGTGCGCAGCCGTCACCAGTTCGGGGTGGCGATCGGATCCTTCCAGGCCGTCCAGCACAAGGCAGCCGACATGCACGTCGCCATCGAACGTGCGCGGGCCCTCGCCTACTACTCGGCACTGACGATCGCCGGTGACGATCCGCGCCGTCGACTGGCCGCGGAGATGGCGAAAGCCGGTGCGGGGGAATGTCAGTCGCTGGTATTCCGCAACGGCTTGCAGCTGTTCGGGGCGATGGGCTTCACCTGGGAGAACGATCTGCAGTTCGCGCTGAAGCGCGCCAAGGCCGGCGAACTGATGCTCGGCGGGACCGCTGAGCACCGGGCCAGGGTTACCGAGGAGTACCGTGCAGCTCACCTTTGATCCAGACGTCGAAGCGTTCCGCGACGAGTTCGTCGCATTCTTGGACGAACATGTGCCGGCGGCCGCTGCCGAAGCGTTGGAGCGGCCGAAGTCGGTGTCGCACATGCCGGGTTGGGCCCGCCGCTGGCAGCGCCTGCTGTTCGACAACGGCTGGCTGCTGCCCACCCAGCCGCCAGAATTCGGCGGTCGCAACGCCACCGTGTTGCAGCAGTACGTGTATCTGGAAGAACTCTGCAGGCGGCGGATCTATCACAGCTTCAACCCGCAGGGCGTCAATATCATTGCCGCATCCTTGATTTCATTCGGCAGCGACGAGCAGAAGCAGCGCTGGGCGGTACCCATCCTGCGCGCCGAGATCACCGCGTCGCTGGGCATGAGCGAGCCCAGCGCCGGATCGGATCTGGCCTCGCTACGGACCAAGGCCGTGCGCGACGGCGACCACTTCGTGGTGAACGGACAGAAGGTCTGGACGTCGGGCGCCCATGACGCCGACGTACTGTTGACTTTCGTCCGCACGGATCCAGATGCGCCGAAGCACAAGGGAATCAGCGCGCTGGTGATCCCCACCGATACGCCTGGTGTGACGCGCCGGCCGTTCGCGGACATCTGCGGTCAGGACAACCTGGACTTCAACGAGGTGTTCTTCGAAGACGTCCGAGTCCCGGCGGAGAACCTGGTCGGGCCGCTCAACCAGGGTTGGGGCGTGGCCAACGGTTCACTCGGGCACGAGCGCACGATGATGTGGCTCGGGTTCGCCGACCGACTCGACAACGTCATCTCCGATTTCCATCCGGCAGATGCCCTCGAACGGGATCACTATGCGACCGCGATCATGGATCGCCAGGCGCTTCGCCTGCTCGGGTCGGTGGCACTGGCCCGCGCGGCCCGCGGCGAGGAGGACGTTCCCGCCCTGTCGGTACTCAAGCTGCTGGGCTCGGAGGCGGAACGGCAGGCATGCGAAAACGCCTTGTCCGCAGCGGGATCCGACGGGTTGGTGCACCCGGCTCTGAGCGGACCGTACGAGCCGATGAACCTCGACCACTACTTCGGCAGCTGGTTCGAGCGTTACGCCCGCAGCTTCTCGGGAACGATCGCCGGTGGCACGTCGGAGATCCAGCGCAACATCGTGGCGCAGCGAGTGCTGGGGCTACCCGCTCGCTGAACCGCGGGCTCAGAACCGGACGAGGCTGAACGGCCAGCTGGCGGTGCCGCCCGGCGCGCCACCGCAGCCGGCGTCGAACGTCGACGTCACCGAGCCCGTCAGCGTCACCACGTCCCACGTGTAGACGTCGTGCGAGGGCAGGAAATAGACCGTGCAGCGCACGCCGTCGGGTACGTCGACGCTCATGGTGTAGGTGCCGTTCGTCAGGTGTCCCACCGCGTACCACGGGGTTGCCTGGCCGTTCGGCCTGGGCTGGGCCTGGTCCTGCACGCAGTCGGTCGGTTCACCCGGCTCGCACGGCCGGATCGCCCACAGCCACGAGTGGCCAGGGTCGCGCGGGGTCTGCACTTCGTAGTTTCCGTACACCATCTGGGCGTGGGCCACCGGAGCCATCGTGACCGCGGCCGCCATCAGCGACATGCCGAGCGTCAACGACTTCACGGGCTGCCCCTTCCGCTCGCCTGTTCGGGACCTGGATCGGCTGAATATATGCCGATCGGCATCACCGCCACTCGGTATTGCCGAGTTCCGTGCCACGGGCCGGACGCTCAGTCGATGACCGCGGCTTCCTTGCGTTCGGTGATCGGCCGGGCGAGCTCCTGCTCGTCGCAGATCTTCTGCAGCTTCTCCAGGGTCTCGTCGAGTCCTGCGCCGAGTCGCTTGCCGGGGGTGAAGGTGGCCGGCAGATTGCGCATGCCCTGGATGACACCGATGGTCTCGTAGTGCACGGTGCCTTCGGGGTCGCACACATAGTCCGGCATCCGGTCGAGCACCGCGGTCAACATGGACTTGAACACCGTGCGCGCGACGTTGGAGCCGATGCAGCGGTGGACACCGAGTCCAAAGCTGAAGTGCCGATTGCCCTTACGATCCATGACGATCTCGTTGGGATCGTGGAACACCGATGGGTCTCGATTGGCCATGGCCCACGAGATCCACAGCCGCTCACCCTCCTTGAACTGCGTCCCCTCCAGCTCCACGTCATCGGAGAAGGTACGGCCGTCACCGGGGGCCGGCGTGTAGAACCGCAGGAACTCCTCGGTGGCGGGATCGAGCAGGGTGTCGCGGTTGCGGCTGAGCCGTTCGCGCTCATCCGGGTGCTGAGACAGCCATTCCATCGAGTGCGCGGTCAGCGCGGTGGTGGTGTCGAAGCCGCCGCCGATCACCAGGCCCAGATTGCCCATGATCTCGAGGTCCGGAGCGGGTTCGCCGTCGATGCGTAACTGCAAGAGCCCGTTGACGATTCCCGGCCGGGGATTCTCCTTGATCTCGACCATGTTGGTCAGCAGGTCCAGGCCCATCTGCCGGTGCATGGCGACGATCTTGTCGATGTCGGGGGAGTGCTCCGGGGTGTACACCGAGGCATGCACCGGCTCGCTGTAGATCGCCCAATTCTTCAGTGGGATACCGAGCATGGCCAGCGTCAGCACGGCGGGCACGATGTTGGCGAGGTCGTCGACGAAGTCGATCCGGCCCTCTTCGATCTTCTCGTCGAGGCACGCCCGGGTCACGTCGTCGATGAAAGGAACCCAGCGCTTGACCGCAGCCGGCGACAGGTAGGGATTGAGCACGGTCCGGTAGGTGCGGTGCTCGGGCTCGTCCATCTCCAGGATGCCGCCGCGCACTCCGCTCGCGCGCTTGGCCTTGGGGATCGAAATGCCCTGATAGCCACGACGTTCACCGTTGATGTCGTGATCATTGGACACGGCTGGGCAGCGGGCCAGTTCGAAGACCGCGTTGCTGCCGCCGGCGACCCAGTGGCCGTCATAGGTGTCGGTCCACGCGACCGGACATTTCTCGTGGATCTCTTCGGTGATCTTCTCGAATTGATGGCGGTACTCGGGCGTGTGCCGGTCGAAGTGGTACCGGTTCTTCTTGCGATCGATGTCGTCGTCGACGCTCACGAGCTGGCCTCCGTGATCAGAATGGCTTGCTCCGGGCAGGACTGCGCCGCTTCTCGAACGGCGTCTTCGTGTTCTGCCGGAACATCTTCCGACACCGCCGAGGCGTGGCCTTCGATGTCGTCGAGCTCGAAGGATTCCGGCGCGATCATCGAGCACAGCGTGTGCCCCTGGCAACGATCTGAGTCAACCCGAACTTTCATTGGCATTCCTTAAGCGCGGTAGTCGTACCACTTGAGGTATCCGCCGGCGTCGACGCGGAGCTGCAAACCGGTCACATACCTGGCCTCGTCGGAAGCCAGCCACAGCACCGCATTGCTGATGTCCTCCGGTTCGACGAACGGAATCCTCATCGCCTGCTGCACACCGAAAACCGGCTCGGCGTCGGCACGCGTGGGATTCTCGAGATCTGGCCGGAACGAACGGTACATCGGTTCGCTCTGCAGCATAGGGGTATTGGTGTTGGTCGGATGCACGACGTTGGCCCGGATCCCGAATGCGGAGAGCTCGGTCGCGAGGTCGTGCACGTAGCTCGACAGCGCGCGCTTGGAGTGCACGTAGGCCATGCCGCCCGGGTCCTGCCCGGGGTTGTCCTTCTTGGACGTGTCCATCAGCGCGGCCGTCGACCCGGTTGCGACGATCGAGGCGCCTTCGTTGAGGTGAGGCAGCGCAACCTGAATGGTGTTGATCGTCCCGATCAGGTTGGTGTTGATCACGTCCGACCAGGCCTGCAGCGGTGGCTGCCCCTTCATGCCGGCGATACCGGCCGCCGTCACGACGATGTCCAGTTTGCCGAACTCGGCGAGGCCGCTCTGCAGAGCTGTGTTCAGCGCCGCGGTGTCGCGAACGTCGGCCTGCGCGATCACCACTCGCTGACCGGTCTTCTCGATCAGCCGCGCAGTCTCGTCGAGATCTTCCGGGCTGGCCATCGGGTATCCGATGGTGTCGATGTCTCGGCAGATGTCGACGGCAATGATGTCGGCGCCCTCTTCGGCGAGCCGTACCGCGTGCGCGCGGCCCTGACCGCGGCCCGCGCCGGTCACGAACGCGACTTTGCCGGCCACCCGGCCGTGCGCTTCTCCCACGACTTCTCCTTCGAGTCAGTTAGTGAATTGTGTTGGTCAGCTACGTGTTTCGGCCACCATTGACGCCCAGGATCTGGCCGGTGATGTAGCCGGCTTCCTCGGACGCCAAGAACGCGACGGCGGCCGCGATGTCTTCCGGTTTGCCGATCCGGCGAACCGGGGTGGCCGCGATGGTCTTGTCGATGTCGCCGAGGTAGCCGCGCTGTTCCGCGCTGCGCAGCATCGGGGTGTCGATGAAACCCGGTGGCACCGCATTGACCGTGATGCCATTGGGGCCGTACTCCAGCGCCAGCGACTTCGTCAATCCGTTGACCGCCGACTTGGCGGCGACGTAATGCGACATGAACGGGGCGCCGGAGTGCGTACTCGACGACGAAATGTTCACGATGCGGCCCCATTTGGCGTCCAGCATGTCGGGCAGCACGGCCTGGGTCATGTGGAACACACCATTGAGGTTGACGTCGATCAGGCGTTGCCAGTCGGCGAACTCGATGTGGTTGAAGCGCTTGAAGCCGTCGAGTCCGGCCGCGTTGACCAGAATGGTGATCGGCCCGAGTTCCTCGCGGACACCAGACAAGGCCGTATCGATCTGTCCCCGGTCGGTGACGTCGGCGGTGTAGGCCGATTGGGTGTCCGACGGCTTGAGGTCGACGATCGCGACCCGGTGGCCGTCTTTGCGGAGCCGCTCGACGATGGCGAGACCGATTCCGGAGCCGCCGCCGGTGACGACTGCCGTTCTCACAGGGTCACCGCGGCAAGGGCTGTGGCGCACACAAAGAATCTCCCTTCCGAATACGAGAACCTTACTCTCGCGTTATGGCTGCGTGCAAGATGGCTCAGAAACAACCGTTGTACTGCAGTGATGCCGAAATCGCCGGGTGCGCATATCGCCTACAAGGACGGTGGTCTCGTTTCTTCCGTTTGGTTGAATTCTCGTAGGCGGAATGTAAGATTCGCCCGGGATGAGAATGCAATTATCGACGTGTTGAGGAGCCTAAATGCCGCCGCAGGAAGCCGCTACCGCCATTGTGGGCGTCAGCCCATCGACGGACGGCGGGCCTGATCGGCGGCTGTTGATCGACGGCCGGCTCGTCACCATCGACCGGGTTTTTCCTTCCGTCAACCCCGCCACCGGCGAGGTAATCGGTCACGCTCCCGATGCGGGAATCGAGCAGGCGCAGCAGGCAATTGCGGCCGCGCGCCGGGCTTTCGACACCACGACGTGGTCGACCGACGTGGCGTTCCGGGTGCGCTGCCTGGAGCAGTTGCATCAAGCGCTGCTCGATCACGCCGAAGAGCTGCGCGACCTGACCATCGCTGAGGTGGGGGCGACACGAGCGCTCACCCAGGGAGCTCAACTCGACGAGCCGATCAAGATCGTCCGTTATTACGCCGACGTGTTGCGCGGATACCAGATGACCGAAGAACTCGGCGAAATGGAGTCCCGGGGCATGCGGCACCGGCGCTGGGTGGAGAAGGAAGGCGCCGGGGTGGTGGGCGCGATCATCGCCTACAACTACCCGAATCAATTGGCGCTGGCCAAGCTTCCGCCCGCCCTGGCAGCAGGATGCACGGTCATCCTCAAGGGCGCACCGGACACCCCGCTGGTGACGCTGGCGCTGGGCGAGCTGATCGCCAACCACACCGACATTCCGCCCGGCGTGGTCAACGTGCTCAGCTCGTCGGACGCGGCGGTCGGAGAAGCGCTGACGACGAGTCCCGACGTCGACGTCATCACATTCACCGGGTCGACGCCGGTCGGGCGACGCATCATGGCGGCGGCCAGCGACACCGTCAAGCGTGTCTTTCTCGAGCTCGGCGGAAAGTCGGCGGCGATTCTGCTCGACGACGCCGATTTCGCCGGAGCCAGCGTGTTCGCGGCTTTCTCGATGGTCACGCACGCCGGCCAGGGCTGTGCGCTGACCTCTCGGCTGCTGGTGCCGCGCGCACATCAGGACGAGATCGTCGAGCTGGTCGCGCAGAATTTCGCCAAGGTGCGCCACGGCGATCCGGCCGATCCCAAGACATACATGGGACCGCTGATCAACGAGCGCCAGCGCGACAAGGTCGACGGCATGGTCCAGCGGGCGATTGCCGACGGCGCGACTCTGGTCACCGGTGGCAAGAAGCTCGACCCCGGCTACTTCTATGCGCCCACGCTGCTGACCAATGTCGACCCGGACAGCGAGATCGCGCAGCAGGAGATCTTCGGCCCGGTACTGGCGGTGATCGCCTACGACGATGACGACGACGCCGTGCGGATCGCGAACAACTCCATCTACGGCTTGGCCGGCGCGGTGTTCAGCGCCGATCAGGATCGGGCACTGGCAGTCGCGCGCCGCATCCGCACCGGATCGTTCTCGATCAACGGCGGCAACTACTTCAGCGCAGACGCTCCCTTCGGCGGCTTCAAGCAGTCCGGTGTCGGCCGCGAAATGGGTGTGGCGGGTCTCGAAGAGTTCTTGGAGCGCAAGACATATGCCGTTCCGGCCGCGACGGCCGGTGGCGCGGCATGACTCGGCCGCTGGAGGGCATCCGCGTCCTCGAGGTCGCCATGTACGGGTTCGTGCCGTCCGCAGGCGCGGTGCTGGCCGAGTGGGGCGCCGACGTGGTCAAGGTCGAGCACGCCGTGACCGGTGACCCGCAACGGGGTTTGCGTCAGACCGGGCTGCTGCGGGTCGAAGGCGATCCCAACCCGAACATCGAGCACGCCAATCGGTGCAAGCGCAGCATCGGTCTGGACATCTCGCTGCCCGAGGGCAAAGAGGTGCTCTACGAGTTGGCCCGTCGCTCGGACGTCTTCCTGACCAGCTTCCTGCCCGGGCATCGCACGAAGTTCGGCATCGACGTCGACGACATCCGTGCGGTCAACCCGACGATCGTCTACGCCCGCGGCAGCGCTTTGGGCCCGCGCGGCGCGGAGGCGGAAAAAGGTGGCTACGACATGACCGCGTTCTGGTGCCGAGCCGGAACCGCCGCCACCATCACCCCACCCGGAACCGAAGGCATGGTCGGCCCGCCCGGGCCGGCCTACGGCGACACCATCTCGGGGACCAACCTCGCCGGCGGCATCGCGGCGGCACTGCTGAAGCGGGAGCGCACCGGCGAACCATCGGTCGTCGACGTCTCATTGCTCGGCAGCGGCCTCTGGTCGTTGGGACACACGGTGGCGTTGACGACTCATCTCAACCAGCGCATGGAAGCCTTCCCACCGGGAGTGCACGGTTCCCCGATCAATCCGCTGGTGGGCCTTTATGCCACCTCGGACGGGCGCTACATCTCGTTCGTGATGATGCAGGCCGCCAAGTTCTGGGCTGACGTCTGCCGCCACATCGACCAGCCCGAATTGGCCGATGATCCACGCTTCGACAGCGGCGAGAAGATTGCCGCCAACACCGGCGAGGCCGTGCAGATTCTCAGCAAGGCCATCGCCACCAGGACCCTCGCGGAGTGGAGTGAGCGCTTTGCCACCCTTGCCGGGCCGTGGGCTCCGGTCCAGGACACCTTGCAGGCGGCCGGCGACGCTCAGATCCGGGCCAACGAATATGTAGTACAGGCAGGCGAACTCGAACTGGTGGCCAACCCGGTGCAGTTCGACGTGGCTGCGCCGGTCTCCGGACCCGCGCCCGGATTCGCCGAACAGACCGACGAGATCCTAGAGGAACTCGGACTCGACTGGGACCGCATCATCGAGCTCAAAACTATCGGAGCCGTCACTTAATTCGGAGGTCTCTCGGTTGTCAATTTTCACTCCAGACGCACGTGGTGTAGGTCATACTCGCCAGACGCTTCCAGAAGTGGGGTCCGCCCGGCCCGTGTTGTTCGGGTGCGCCAATTCGGGCGGACGAGACGGAGGGATTGGCGTGGCGATGGTAGGGACCGATGGCGACTAAGGGACCCGAGCGCTGGTCGACAGGAATCAGCTTGCCGAATGGCATCTCCGGTGCGATGCAGGCCGTCGGTGGGCTTTTCGCGATGAGCGTCGACGCGGTCAGGTTTGTGTTTCGCCGACCGTTCCAGACTCGCGAGTTCTTCGAGCAAGCCTGGTTCGTCGCGCGCGTCGCTCTGGCTCCGACGCTGTTGGTGGCCATCCCCTTCACGGTTCTCGTCAGCTTCATTCTCAACATCCTGCTGCGCGAATTGGGCGCTGCGGATCTCAGTGGCGCAGGTGCCGCCTTCGGCGCGGTCACGCAACTCGGTCCGCTGGTGACCGTGCTGATCGTCGCCGGCGCCGGCGCGACAGCCATGTGCGCGGACCTCGGCTCGCGCACCATCCGCGAGGAGATCGATGCGTTGGAGGTGCTGGGGATCAACCCCGTCCAGCGACTGGTGACGCCCAGGATGCTGGCCGCCGGTCTGGTCGCGCTGTTGCTCAACAGTCTGGTCGTCATCATCGGAATCGTCGGCGGTTACGTGTTCTCGGTGTTCGTGCAAGACGTGAACCCCGGTGCGTTCGCAGCGGGCATCACCTTGTTGACCGGAGTGCCCGAGGTGATCATCTCCTGTGTCAAGGCGGCGCTGTTCGGTTTGATCGCCGGTCTGGTGGCGTGCTACCGGGGACTGACCATCTCCGGCGGGGGCGCCAAAGCGGTCGGCAACGCCGTCAACGAGACCGTGGTCTATGCGTTCATGGCGCTGTTCGTGGTCAACGTCGTCGTCACCGCCGTCGGTATTCGATTCACGGCGAAGTGACGGGAACGATGCCGTGACGGTAAAGACGTTGAGAGCCACCTATCCGCGGGCGTTTCGCGCGTTCGGGGTTTGGCGCCGACCCGTCGGCGCCCTCAACTCCATCGGCGACCACACCGTTTTCTACGGCAAGGCATTGGGCGGTATACCTTTCGCGCTCACCCGCTACCGGCGGGAGATAGTCCGTCTGATCGCCGAAATCAGCATGGGCGCCGGGACATTGGCGATGATCGGCGGAACTGTCGTCATCGTCGGCTTCCTGACGCTGGCCGCCGGTGGCACGCTCGCGGTTCAGGGCTACAGCTCGCTGGGCAACATCGGCATCGAAGCCCTGACGGGATTCCTGGCCGCGTTCATCAACGTCCGCATCCTGGCGCCGGTCGTCGCCGGAATCGGACTGGCGGCAACGTTCGGCGCCGGTGTTACCGCGCAACTGGGTGCCATGCGGATCAGCGAAGAGATCGATGCGCTCGAATCGATGGCGATTCGGCCGATCTCCTATCTGGTCAGCACCAGGATCGTGGCTGGCATGATGGCGATCACACCGCTGTACAGCATTGCCGTCATATTGTCTTTCCTGGCAAGCCAATTCACCACGGTGGTGTTGTTCGGCCAGTCCGGTGGTCTGTACAACCACTACTTCGACACCTTCTTGAACCCGATCGACTTGCTGTGGTCGTTGGTGCAGGCCGTGTTGATGGCGCTCTCGGTCCTGCTGCTGCACACCTACTACGGATTTTTCGCCTCGGGCGGACCCGAAGGCGTCGGGGTCGCGACCGGCAACGCGGTACGTAGCTCGCTGATCGTGGTGATCTCGGTGACCCTGCTGATCTCGCTGTCGATCTACGGCTCAAATGGAAACTTCAACCTCTCGGGATAGGGAACACATCCGATGCCCCACAACGGGTTACGCGCACTGACGGGTCTGGTGACCGTCGCGGTTATCGCCGCGATCGTTGCCGTGGCCGTGGGTTTGTTCCAAGGCAGCTTCAGTGAGAGCGTGCCGTTGACCGTCCTGTCCCCGCGTGCCGGCTTGGTGATGAACCCGGACGCGAAAGTGAAGATGCACGGCGTTCAGGTCGGCAAGGTCGCCTCGATCGAGTCGCGACCCAACGGTCAAGCCGCTCTGCACTTGGCGATGGATCCCTCGGAGATGCACTTGATCCCGGCCAATGTGCTCGTCGACCTCACCTCGCCCACGGTGTTCGGTGCCAAGTTCGTCGAGTTGGTTCCGCCGGCCGAACCGTCGGCGCAATCTCTGCGCGCCGGTCAGGTGCTCGACAGCCAGCACGTAACCATTGAGATCAACACGGTCTTCAAGCAGTTGACCCAGGTACTCGGCACGCTCGACCCGGCCAAGCTCAACGAGACCCTCGGGGCGGTCTCCCAGGCCGTCAGCGGACGGGGAGACAAGATCGGTCAGGCGTTCAGCGACCTGGACTCGTTCCTGGCGAAGTTCCAGCCGACCCTGCCCGCGCTGAGCCACGACATCGCCATGTCGGCCCCGGTGTTCCGCGCCTACGGCGATGCGTCAGCGGATCTGGTCAAGACCTTCGAGAACTCGGTGAAGATCAGCAAGACGATCGTCGAGGAACAACGCAACCTCGACGCCTTCCTGATCAGCGCAATCGGCCTGGCCGATGTCGGCAATGACGTCCTGGGCGCCAACCGGAAGGGCCTGACCAACGTCTTCCACTTGCTGGCGCCGACCACCGATCTGCTCAACGAGTACGCCCCGGGCCTGACCTGCGCCCTGGCCGGCGACGCGCAGTTGTCCAGGACGCCGCCGTTGCCGGAACCGAGCATCGCGATCTCGGCCAGCCTCACATTCGGTGCCGAGCGCTATCGGTATCCGGCCAACCTGCCCAAGGTGGCAGCGACCGGCGGCCCACACTGCATGAACCTTCCAAAGATTCCCTTCAACAGCACGGCGAAAGTCCTTATCGCCGATACCGGCTCGAACCCGGTGGGGTATGGGAATCCGCAGTTGTTGCTGAACTTCGACGGCCTCAAACAGCTGTTGTACGGGCCGATCGACGGCCCACCGCGTAACCCTGCTCAGGTTGGACAACAGGGATGAGGGGCTCGCTGGGCCCGACGCTGGTCAAATTCGGTGTCTTCGCTGTCGTGATGTCATTGCTGACCGTGTTTTTGTTCTTCACGTTCGGCCAGTACCGCACCGGTGGCGTCACCGGTTATTCGGCGCTCTTCACCGATGCGTCACGGCTGAGGGCCGGAGATTCCGTGCGCGTCGCCGGCGTCCGGGTGGGCACCGTCAACGGTGTCTCCCTGCAGCCGGACAAGCGGGTCGTGGTGAAGTTCGACGCGGACCGGTCCGTGACACTCACCGAGGGCACCAGAGCGGCGGTTCGGTACCTCAACCTGGTCGGCGATCGCTACCTCGACTTGGTCGACGGTCCGGGGTCGGCCAAGCGGCTGGCGGCCGGCGGACAGATCAACATCGGCCACACCGCGCCCGCGCTCGACCTCGACCTGCTCCTCGGCGGCTTGAAACCGCTGATTCACGGCCTGAATCCGAAGGATGTCAACGCACTCTCGTCCGCGCTGTTGGAGGTCTTCCAGGGTGAGGGCGGTACCTTGCAGTCGCTGTTCAACAAGTCGACGTCGTTCACAAATGCGTTGGCCGACAACGACCAAACGATCGAGCGTCTGATCGACAACCTGAACACGGTGGCGGCAACCCTGAACAAGGACGGTAGCCAATTCTCCGGGGCCATCGATCGCCTGGAGCGGCTGATCACCGGACTGGCGAACGACCGGGACACGTTCGGTCCGGCCATCGACGCCTTGAGTACCGGCACCACCACGGTGGCCGACCTGCTGGGCAAAGCGAGGCCGCCGCTGTCGGGCACCATCGACCAGCTCTCGCGGTTGGCGCCCAACCTCGACAACGACAAGGACCGCATCGACGCCGCGCTGCAGAAGTCGCCCCGGAACCTCCGCAAGCTGACCCGGCTCGGCGTTTTCGGTGCCACCATCCCGTACTTCCTGTGCCTCATCACGATCCGTGGCACCGACCTGTCCGGCAAGACCGTCATCGCTCCCTGGTTCAGGTCTGATGCGCAGCGGTGCGAGGAACCGGAACCGGAGGGGCACTGATGCTGAAATACCGCGGCACACGGTTGGTCAAAGCCGGATTCATCGGCGCTGTACTGATCACGATGCTCATCCTGGTGGGACTGTCGCCCGACCGGATTGTCTCGCTGGCGACCAACGTTCGCTACCAGGCGCTGTTTTCCGAAGCCGGCGGCCTGGCCAACGGCAACGCGGTCACGGTGTCCGGAATCAAAGTCGGCACGGTGTCCGATGTGGCGCTGCACAACGGCGACGCGCTGGTCACCTTCACGATGAAGGGCAACGTGTCGCTCGGCAATGACACCAGCGCGCACATTCGCACCGGCACGCTCCTGGGCGAGCGGGTGCTGACCCTGGAGTCGTCGGGCGGCGGGACCATGCATCCGCTGGATATCATCCCGATCTCGCGCACCTCCTCGCCGTACTCGCTGACGCAGGCGGTCAGCGACTTCACGGCCTACGCCGACCAGACCAACACCGCGAACCTGAACCAGTCACTCGACACGTTGTCGGCAACGCTGAACCAGATCGCGCCGCAACTGGGACCCACCTTCGAGGCGGTCAGCAGGTTTTCCCAAAGCCTCAACAACCGCAATACGAGCCTGGCCGACCTGTTCAAAAGTGCCAGCGCTGTCACCGGGATCCTGTCCGAGCGCAGCCAGCAGGTGAACAAGCTCATCCTGAACTCCGATGACCTGCTGCAGGTTCTGGCGGGGCGCAGGCAGGAGATCGTTCAACTGCTCGCGGCGACGTCGCAGGTATCCAAACAGCTGACCGGATTGGTGCACGACAACGAAAGCAAGTTGGCGCCGGCGCTGCACAAGATCAATTCGGTGACCTCGGTGCTGGAAAAGAACCGCGAGAACCTCGAGAAGGCCTTACCAGGCCTGGCGAAATTCCAGGTCACGGTCGGCGAGGCCATCTCCAGCATGTACGCCTACTCGGCGTTCGTCCCGAACTTCCTTATCCCGCAACTCTTCCAGCCCTTCCTGGATTATCTCTGGGGATTCCGCACCTTCGACACCAGCAAGGGCCCGGGCTTCCCGTCGCCGACACCGCGGGCGCTGTTGCAGTTCCCGTTCAACGGTGCTCCGCCATGCCCTGGTTGCACGCTGGGTGGACGGATCGGGGGATCGCAATGACCTCGTGGACTCGCCGGATCCCGCGAAACAGGCTCACGAAAGTAGCCGCAATCGTCCTGGCATTGCTCGTCGTCGCCGGTGCCGTCTTCGGAATCCGGCAGATCTTCTTCGGCCCGCGGACCATCAACGCCTACTTCACCTCGGCCACTGCGATCTATCCCGGTGACGAGGTGCGGGTCTCGGGCGTCAAAGTCGGCACCATCAAATCCATTGACCCGCAAGGCACCAAGGCCAAGATGACGTTGCACGTCGACCGCGACGTGCCTGTACCGGCGGACGCGAAGGCCGTCATCGTCACCCAGAACCTGGTGGCTGCCCGCTACGTCGAGCTCACTCCCGCCTACCGGACCAGCGGTCCGGTCATGGCCGACGGCGCCGTGATACCGGTCGAGCGCACGGCCGTTCCGGTGGAGTGGGACGAGGTCAAGACCCAATTGATGCGGTTGGCAACGGATTTGGGTCCGAACGCCAAAGTGTCGACGCCGTCGATATCGCGGTTCATCGACAGCGCGGCCAACGCGCTCCAGGATGGAAACGGCGAGAAGCTGCGTCAGACGCTGACCCAGTTGTCCGGGGTGGCGCGGACCATCGCCAATGGCAGCGGCAACATCGTCGACATCATCAAGAACCTGCAGACCTTCGTCACCGCATTGCGTGACAGCAACGTCCAGATGGTGCAGTTCAACAATCGGTTGGCCACGCTCACCAGCGTGGTCAACGACAGCAAATCCGATCTGGACGCGGCGGTGACGGACCTGTCGACCGCGGTCGGCGAGGTGCAACGTTTCATCGCCGGGTCCCGCGACGAGACCAGTGAGCAGATCGACCGATTGGGCAAGGCCATCCAGCCGCTCGTCGATCAGCACATGGCTCTGGAGAACATCCTGCACGGCGCGCCGACTGCCCTGAGCAACTTCTTCAACGACTACAACGCCGACACCGGAACCATCGTCGGCGGGTTCGGAATCATGGACTTCGCCAACCCCACCCAGTCCGGTCTGCTCCTCCCGATACCGATACCTGGGTGTGCACAGGTCCAATCGGTCGAGAACGTCACGGCAACCGAATCGGGGAAGCTGTGCTCATTGTTCCTCGGTCCAGGTCTGCGGGTGCTGAACTTCAACAGCCTGCCGATCCCGATCGATCCGTTCATTCAGAAGTCGGTGGATCCGGCCAACGTCGAATACAGCGAACCGCGCCTGGCACCAGGTGGCGCCGGGCCGAAGCCCGGGCCGCCCGAGACGCCGCCGGCGGTGTCGGCCTACACCGGTCTGAACGGCGACTCGATAGTGCCCGGTCCGACGCCGTCGGTTCCGTTGCAACGGATACCGGGGGCGGCGATGCCGCTGCCGCCGCCGCCGTCGGTAGCGGAGGTTCCGCCGCCGGCGCCAAGCCTGCCGGGCATGCTGCTCCCAGCCGAAGGTCCGCAACAATGACCGCCCGGAAAGCCCTCTGGCGGCTGCTCGCCATCGGATGTTGCGTGATGCTGACGGGCACCGGCTGCGCGTTCCGCGGTCTCAACTCGTTGCCGTTGCCCGGGGCGGTGGGCCGCGGACCAGACGCCAACGTCTATCACGTCGAAATGGCGAATGTCATTACGATGGAGTCGAATTCGCCGGTGATGATCGACGACGTCGTGGTCGGCAGCGTGGGGCCGATGACAGTCAAGGACTGGCACGCGAACGTGCAGATCTCGGTCAAGCCCGATGTCGTCATCCCGGCCAACGTGGAAGCCAGCATCGGTCAGACCAGCCTGTTGGGATCCATGCACCTGGAGCTCAATCCACCACTCGGGCAGCCCGGTGTGGGCCGGCTGCGGCCGGGCGCCACCATCCCACTCAGTCGATCGTCGACCTATCCATCGACCGAACAAACCCTGTCGTCGCTGGCGTTGGTCGTCAACGGTGGCGGACTCGGGCAGATCGGCGAGATCATCCACAACTTCAGCGCCGCGCTCGCCGGACGCGGGGGCGCCGTACGCGATTTGATCAACCGCTTCGACACTTTCGTCGGGACACTCGATGAGCAACGTGACGAGATCGTCGCGTCGATTCAAGCGCTGGATCAGATCGGCGGGACCTTCGCGGCGCAGCGCGACGTCATCACCCAGGCGCTGAACAAGGTGCCGCCCGCACTCGACGTGCTGATCAAGGAACGGCCACGCCTCACGGAAACTTTGGACCGCCTGCGGATCTTCAGCAACACCGCCACCGGACTGATCAACGACACCCAGGCCGATCTGGTCAGGAATCTGAAGAATCTGGAGCCGACCGTCAAAGGCCTCGCCGACGTCGGACCGGACCTGGACACCGCGCTCGCGGCGTTGACCGTGTTCCCCTTCACGCAGAACTTCGTCGACCGTGCCGTCCGCGGCGACTACTTCAACCTGCACGTCCAACTGGACCTGTCGATCCCGCGGCTCAAGCGTGGTCTGTTCCTCGGAACGCACTTCGGACAACTCGGGGAGCAGATGATCCCCGGGCCTGGGGACCCGCCTTATCTGCAATACACCCGGGATCCGTTCCATGCCGGCTTCGGACCGCCGCCCGGCGCGCAACCGGGACCGCCAGCTCCGGCCGCACCGGGGCCGGCTCAGCCGAACCTTCAGTTCAGTGCTCCACTGCCGGGACCGGCTGCCGGCGCACCCCCCGGATTCGGTCCGCCGCCCGGACCCGCGCCTGAGTCGGCGCCGGGGCCGGTCATGCCGAATGCCGCTGCGTCGCCCGGGCTTCCGGCGAATGAGGGGAGCAGGTAGATGCTGACACGCTTCGTCCGGATGCAGCTGCTGATCTTCTCGATCGTCGGCCTCATCGGCGTGATCGCGATGGTCCTCTTCTACATTCAAGCGCCGACATTGCTCGGTATCGGCCGGATCACCGTCAGCCTCGAGCTGCCGGCGACCGGTGGCCTGTACCGGTTCTCCAACGTCACCTACCGCGGAGTCCAGGTCGGGAAGGTCACTGCGGTGTCATTGACGTCGCACGGTGCCAAAGCGACTCTGTCGCTGGGTACTTCGCCGAAGATTCCGGCGAATTTGAAAGCCGAGGTACTGAGCGTCTCGGCGGTGGGCGAACAGTATGTGGACCTGCGGCCACGTACTGATGCCGGGCCGTATCTGCGCGACGGCTCCGTTATCGCCATGCGCGACACGACGATTCCGCAAGCGGTCGGGCCGATGCTCGATCAGGTGAGCGCGTTGGTCAAGAGCCTTCCCAAGAACAAAATCGGCCAGCTGCTCGACGAGTCGTTCCAGGCTTTCAACGGTGCCGGATACGATCTCGGTTCGCTGAGCGATTCAGCGTCGCGAATCTCGGCTGACTCCAACAACATTGTCGAGCGCACGCGTGCCCTGACGGTTGACGCGCAGCCGCTGCTGAACGCTCAGGCGCAGACGACCGACTCGATCCGGAAGTGGGCGCGCAGCCTGGCCGGAATCTCGGATGTGTTGGCGAACGACGATTCTCAGTTTCGCACGGTGCTGGACAGAGGCCCTGGCGCGTTGGACGAGGCTTCGGGGCTCTTCCAGCAGATCAAGCCGACGTTGCCGCTGTTGCTTGCCAACCTGACCACGATCGGGCAAATCGGCATCACCTACCACCCCTCGATCGAGCAGGTGCTGGTGCTGCTGCCGGCGGCGGTTGCCTACGAGCAGACGGCGGGCAGCACGAACTGGCCCGACGGTCAGTCCAGGGGTGACTTCGCGCTCACGGTGGACGATCCGCCGATCTGCACGGTCGGCTTCTTGCCGCCCAGCCAGTGGCGATCCCCCGCTGACACAAGCGATATGGACACCCCGGACGGCTTGTACTGCAAGCTGCCGCAGGATTCGCCGCTCGCGGTGCGCGGCGCACGCAACTACCCGTGCATGGGGCATCCCGGGAAGCGCGCGCCGACCGTCGAGATCTGCAACAGCGACAAGCCGTACATGCCGTTGGCGATGCGCCAGCACGTGCTCGGCCCGTCGCCCCTCGATCCGAACCTGCTTTCCCAGGGCATTCCGCCCGACGACCGGGTCACCGCCGACAAGCGAATCTTCGGTCCGGTCGAGGGGACACCGCTGCCGATGGGGGCCGTTCCGCGCGGTGCGCCCCCGGGACCTCGGGGAGCAACTCCGCCTCCGGGAACGATGGGCGCGGCGGCACCGCCGGCGCCGTCGTCGGCCAACATGTCCACTCAGGCCTCGAACTTCCCCCCGATTGCTCCACTCGATGTGCCGGCATCGCCACCGGCCATGCGCCGGCCGTCCGCGCCGCCGAAACCACCTTCGGTGATCGACGGAGGCCGGCCGCAGGCGGCACCGAGTTCGTTCGACGCCAACGCGCCCAAGCAAGCGCCGTTGGTCGCGGTCGCGACGTACGACCCGCGCAACGGTCGCTATCTCACCCCGGACGGTAAGTTCCTCGAGCAGTCAGATCTGGCGACCAAGACAACGCCGAAGACGTGGCAGGACATGCTCCCGACGTAAAAGAGATGATCGGCGACCGCGCGGTCAGCCGATCTTGTCCAGCCGCAACGGAATATCGATCGAGAGCCACTGGTTCTGTCCGCACGCGCCGCTGGGTCCAAGCGTCTTGTTCCGGCCGGCCATGACCGGCGATCCGAGTTGCAGGTAACCGCTGCCGCCGGGATCTGCGGGGTAGAACGAGAACGTCTGTCGGCCGGTGAACGCCGTGCCGTCTTCACACCGCTCCCAGTTCGGTACGTCACGTCGGACGTACCACGACGTCCCGTCGATCATGTACATGCGGGCGCTCCAGCCCTCGTCGCTTTTCGCTGTACCGTCGCACTGCAAAAAGGTGCTGCAGGTGGAGCTCAGCGTCCAGGTCTGGACGGTGGTCGGCTCGCCGTTGTATTGATCGTTGATCTTGGCCCAGTTGCCGATGGACGTGACGCGGTACGTCCCGTTGATCGCGACGTCTTCCTTCGTGACGGCCCGGGCTGTCGAGGCCGGACCCATCAGCCCAACTGCGCTGGCAGCCAACAGCATTGCCGTGGTGCGTGTCCCAAGTGGTCGCATCGTCTACTCCTCGACGCGCTCATGCCGATCAGGTCGGAGCGGTGGCTGAACCGGTAGCGGCGTTCTCGCCTGCCGAGAATATCACCGGCGCGTTCGCCCTGGTCCGGGTTCGAATAAGTAGATGGAGCGCTTATCCCACCGGATCCAATTTCGAGATCAACCACGAACCTTTGACCTTGGTGAGGGTTACCCGGACGCTGCTCGGGGTGACCAGCGGTTGGGGCTTGTCTCTGCCTGTCGTGGTCTCGTTGAGGAAGATCAGCACGACGGCCGAGTTCGGCTCCAGTTCGGACACCGCCGCTCTCAGCACCGAGGCGGTTTGCGCGAGGTGCTTTTGCTGCACGGTCGGAATCACGATTTCTTTGGTGAATTTGTCGTAGTACGCCAGGAAATCCCCGGTGAGATGTGATCTCGCCCGGGCGAAATCGTTGTCCATGTTCTCGCTCGAGTACGACAGCGCCGCAACTGCGCCGTCCGAGGCGGCTTGGATCGCCCGCCGGCCCGCGGCGTCGTCGATTTGTCGGTCCGGACGGTACTGCAGCACGAACAGGCACACCGCCAGGCCCACTGCGGCGATGACCGCCGCTGTCAACAGGATTGAGGTCCAATGCGCGAGGAGGCTGGTGGCGAACCGGTCGATCGTTGCGCTTCTGTCGAGACGCGATTCGCGGGTGGGAGCGGCCTTGGTGTTGTTGGCCTTCGGCGCCGGATCGCCGACGGCGGTGTCGGCAACGTCTGGCGATGATGCCGGCTCGTCCGCCGCGTTCTCTTCCTCGTCGAGCGGCGACCCTGATTCGGAACTCATTGGACGAATTCGAATTTCGACATCTTGAGCCGATCCCCATCCCGATCGATGCCGACGCTCAGTCGCCAGAAGACCGGGGGCCGCAGGGATTTGTCGGCGTTGACGGTATCGGACTTCGCTATCACCAGCAGAACTGCCGAGTTGTCTGTCATCGACTCGACCGCGACATCCTGCACGGTGGCCTTCGTGGTGACCCCCGCCTCCTGGGCATTCTTTGCCATGTAGCCCGACGTCGCTTCCAGCTGGCTTTTGAGCGCTCCGGTCGAGTCATCGATGGTGTGCTGAAGATTCTCGACAGCGTGGGCGGGGTCGATGGACATCAGCGCGGCGACTTGCTCCCGGGCCGTCGCGGCGAACTCCGCGGCGTGCTGCCGCTGCTGCGCGAGTGCGCGGTGTTGCCACACGAAGTAACCACTCGCCGCCAGTGAGGCGCCGATGACCAGGATTGCGGCGCTGATAGCCACCACTTTTCGAGTGGGGCGGTGGAGCCTCCGTGGCAACCGCCCCTTCAGCTGTGACCCCAGCCCCCGGAGTTTCGAGGCAGCCGGGTTGGCGTCAGTGGCGTCATCGGTCACGCCGGACGTTTCGCTTGAATCCTGCTCGGCATCCCGACGCAATTCGGCGGCGCGCGCTCGTGCGGCCGCGGCGCGCTGCTCGGCACGAATGAGCTCTTCTTCGGCCTCCGCTAGCGAGTCTGGAACTTCGGAGGTGGTGGGATCGGCGCCGGAGTCCGTCACCGGTACAACACCATCGCCGTCGCGCGTGCACCGCGATGTACGGCTCGTTCCGGGCTAGACATGGAGATTCACGTTATCACCTCAAAATCGCTGGCTGGATGGTGTAACGGCCTGCGATGAACGTCGGTTGCCCGGTCCGCGTGATCTTCTCCGAATAAGAGAATTTTCTTACCGCCCATGCCAGACTAATTCGGTGCGTTTCATCGTGGCGGTGGTGACGGCGCTGATCGGAGTCGGCGTGGTGATGCCGCCGACGGCTGCCGCGGGGCCGACTGTCTGCGACTACCCGGCGTGCACTCCAGGTATCGCTCCGAACATGGTTCTGGGTGCGCCCTGTGACAACACGACCTACTACGCATTCGGCGTATCAGGCGGTTATGTTCCCGCCACCCAACCCGGACGGCTGATGTTCTGCGGCTCACCGAGGCGATACCAACCGAGATGGTTCCGCTCTCCGCCGATGGCCGGCATCAAAGAAGAGAATGCCGACTGCCATCTGTTCAACAACTACGTCGCGCAGGCGCCCGACGGACTGTTCCTGATCTGCATCGCGCAGGCCGGTCGATCATTCTGGACCCGCGCCGACACCTGAGTCGCCGCGTGACCACGGTGTTGCGCAATCAGTCTCGGCGGTGCAGGAATCCATGCAGTATTGCCTGGACCAGTTCGTCGACGATGGCTTGTCTCGGTGGGGGTTTGGTGCCGAAGTAGGTGGATCGCAACGCGGCCATGCCGGCGATCATGGCGACCGTCGAGTGCGCCGGAAGGTCGGGATTACTGGAGCGCATGCCTCGGATCTGCATGCCCTCGGCGCTGATCCGGCTGAGCAAGGTGAGCGCACCCCTGATGTCGGCGATGCCCGTCTCGGCGAGTTCGTCCTCACTGAGCGTCTGGGCCGCCATGAGCGTCAACAGCAGACCTTGGTGCTCGACGAAGACATCGTAGAGATGGCCGACGAAGCGCCGGGCGAACTCTTCCTCATCCGTTTGCTCGTGGACGACGGAGTTCCAGGTGTGGCCGAACTCGTCGACGAATTGCGTGAAGGGCAGCACCAGGGCTTCGCGGAACAGTCCCGCTTTGGAGCCGAAATTACGAAACAGCAGGTGCTCGGTAACGCCTGCGGCTTCGGCGATTTCACGCGTTGTGGTGCTTCGGTAGTCCTGGCGGGCGAATAGATCGCGGGCCGCTGCGAGCAGAAGTTTCCGTGGCGCACCGCGCGGCCGGCGCGACCCCGAGACCGGGGGCTCGGCCGCGGTCGGCGGTTTCGCAGAAGAGCGCTGGGGCACGGTTGCAGACTACTCAAACCACCTTTGACGGTTGACTCTTTATAAGATAGTCGTCACTATCTAAAGATCGATTCCTCAAGGGAGAGGTTCTTGGCGTGGGTGCTGTCATCATGCTGGGCACGTTGTTCGGATTGATTGCCCTGGTGTTCGGTCTTGTTCTCCGCTTCGATCCGGAAGCGCGGCGCACCCCGAGCGGGGAGAGCCGTCGATGACCCCGAAGATAACGCCCCTGCTGGCGGGGCAGATGTACTTTGCCTACGCCTCCGGGATTGCGTTCATCCTCATCGGCATCTATCTGAGCTATCGTCGCCGTCGCCTGCATCCGCTTCTGCTGCTGAGCATTTCGGCGCTGTCCTTCTCCTGGATCGAGTCGCCTTACGACTGGGCGATGTACGCCCAGTTCCCGCCCGGTCTGCCGCGGATGCCGTCGTGGTGGCCGCTCAACGTCACCTGGGGTGGTCTGCCCTCGGCGGTACCCATCGGCTACGTCTCCTACTTCGTGCTTCCCGCGTTGATCGGAGCCGCCCTCGGTCGATGGCTGAGCGCAAAGTTCCAGTGGCGCAGGCCGATTACGCTGCTGACGGTCGGCCTTCTGGTGGGCTTCAGTTGGGCGTTCGTGTTCAACGCCATCACCGGGGCCCAGTTCGGGAACTTCTACTACGGCTACGTCATCCCGGGGCTCGCGATATTCGAGGGAACCAAGCATCAGTACCCGCTGTACGACTCCCTGGCCATGGGCATCGAGATGATGGTGTTCACCTACCTGCTCGGCCGCACCGACGCGGAGGGGCGCAACGTCATCGAGATGTGGGCCGACAGCAAGGCGAAAACCCGCGTGCAGTCGGCGGTCCTGTCGGTCGTCGCCGTCATCGTCCTGGGCCACCTGGTGTACGGCTCAGTCTTTGCGCCGCACCTCATCACCAAACAGGGCGGCTGGGTGACGGCGGGTCCCACCGAACAACTCTTCCCGGGAATCCCCAACCAGCCCCGCTAGCAGAAGGCAGATCTTGAGCAATTCGACAACCGAGTTGTACTACGACCCGTTCGACCACGCCATCGACGACGACCCCTATCCGGTCTGGAAGCGGATGCGTGCGGAGGCACCGCTGTACTACAACGACAAGCACAACTTCTATGCGCTGAGTCGTTACGACGATGTCTCACCGGCACTGCATGATTGGCGGACCTATCGCTCAGGACACGGCACCACCGCAGACGTTCTCTTCAGTGGCATCGACATACCGCCGGGCATCTTGCTCTGGGAGGACCCGCCGCTGCATGACCTGCACCGTCGACTCTTGTCACGGGTTTTCACTCCGCGCCGCATGCTGGCGGTCGAAGGCCTGGTGCGCGACTTGTGTTCGCGCGCACTGGATCCACTGCGTGACCTCGACGGGTTCGACTTTGTCGACGACCTCGGTGCGATCATGCCCATGCGGACGATCGGCTACCTGCTCGGCATCCCCGAAGATGGTCAGCAGCAGATCCGCGAGCGCAACGACAAAAGCATCACGGTCGAATCCGGGGGCACTCTGCTCACCGCAACGACCCTCGAGGAGTCGATCGCGCAGTTCGCCGACTACATCGAGTGGAGATCGACTCATCCGTCCGATGACCTGATGACAGAACTGCTCAACGCACAGGTCGAGGAACCCGACGGCACGATGCGCCCGCTGGACCGCGGCGAAGTGATCGCCTACACCGCGATGATCGCCGGCGCCGGCGGCGAGACCACCGCACGGCTGATCGGTTTCATGGGTGAGCTGCTCGGCGAAAACCCAGACCAGAGAAGGCAACTCGCCGCTGATCATGCTCTGATCCCCTCGGCGGTCGAGGAAACACTGCGGTACGAGCCACCGTCGCCGGTACAGGGCCGTTATGTCGCACAAGACACCGAACTCTACGGGCACACGGTGACCGAGGGGTCCTACATGCTCTTGCTCAACGCCTCGGCCAATCGCGACGAGTCACATTTCGTCGAACCGGACCGCTTCGACATCCACCGCAAAGGTGGGCATCTGAGTTTCGGCCAGGGTCTGCACTTCTGTCTTGGCTCGTCGCTGGCACGGCTGGAGGCGCGAGTTGCATTCGAAGAGGTGTTCAAGCGATGGACCGACTGGGATGTGGACTACGAGAATGCCAGTCGAGCAAGGACTTCCAGCGTGCGAGGCTGGGCCCGGCTGCCGGTCAAGGTCCGATAGCCACCGTGACTGCAATGCAACAGATTTGACACACTGAAGGAGGCGGCATGTCCGATGGTAAGTACCGCGTGGTGGTGTGGGCGACCGGCGGGATCGGGTCGATTGCGATACGCACCATCACCAACCGTCCCGACCTGGAGCTGGTCGGCGTCTGGGTGCACTCTGCGGACAAAGTGGGCAGAGATGCCGGTGAGCTCGCCAACGGTGATCCGGTGGGCATTGCTGCGACCAACGATGTCGAGGCCCTGATCGCCCTGAAACCCGACTGCGTGGTCTACGCCGCCAGCGGCCCGGAGCGCGACGCCCTGGCCATCCCCGACTACGTGAAGTTGCTCGAAGCGGGTCTCAATGTCGTCACCACCAGCACCACCCGACTGGTCAACCCGCATGCCTACGAGCCCGCCGAATGGCGTGAGCAGCTCGTTGCCGCAGCCAAGCAAGGTCAGTCGTCTCTTTATGCCTCAGGAATCGAACCCGGTTTCGCCGCCGACTACCTGCCGCTGGTGCTGTCCACCCAGTCGTCGTCGATCGAGTCGATCCACTCGTATGAGATCGGGTTGTACGACGACTACGGTGTGCCCGACATCATGATCAACGGCTTGGGTTTCGGCCAGCCCCTGGACTACCAGCCCTGGATCTCGTTTCCCGGTGCCATCGCCGGTGAGTGGGCCGGCCAGCTGCGGTTGATCGGCGATGCGTTCGGTGTCGAGGTCGACGAGGTGCGCGAGGATTTCGATCGCGCCGTGACCAACGAAACACTGGAAGTGGCAATGGGAACCGTCGAGGCGGGCACGTGTGGCGCCATCCGGATGAAGGCCATCGGCATCGTCGACGGACGTGAGGCCATCATCGTCGAGCACGTCACGCGACTGGCGCACAGCGTTGCGCCGGACTGGCCGCGCGGCATCGGTGATCTGTCGTACCGGGTGGTGATCGCCGGTGATCCCGATATCGACTGCACGCTCGCAGCGACCCTGCGGGATCCCGGGCGGGCCGGCATCGGCTCGATGACCTCGGGGGCCGGCGCGATGGTGGCCACTGCGATGCGGGTTGTCAACGCCGTTCCCTATGTCGTCAAGGCGCCGCCAGGACTTCTCAGCGCCGTCGACCTGCCACTGACGATCCCGAAGAATGTCTTTGCCACACAACAAGTGTGAGCAGGCATGTCTCGAGCGTGCAGCCCGGTGGGCGCGCCCTGCATTCACGGATCCAGCTGAATCGGAGGGACATTCGCCGTCGTGCTGACACTGCGGTTCGACATGAGGGTTCCTGACTGGGCCGGCTCAGCGGCGGCCCACTACGCCGCGGTGCCGGCGATGTGTGAATGGGCCGAGACCCGTGGGGCGCCGCTGGCGGTGCTCTCCGAACATCACGGAGCCGGCGACGGCCACCTGCCGACCCCGCTGATGCTGGCCTCGGCCGTGGCGGCACGGACGCGGGAGATGTCGATTCTGCTGGCCGCGGTGCCGTTGCCGTTGTGGGACCCGGTGCGCCTGGCCGAGGAGATCAGCGTGCTCGACCTCATCAGCCGCGGCCGGGTTTCCTACGTGTTCGGCGTGGGCCATCGCGAGGAGGAGTACATCCACTTCGGTGCCGACTTCGCCTCTCGCGGCAGGCTTGCCGACGAATACCTGGATGTCTTGATACCGCTCTTGCGTGGTGAATCGGTCGACTTCCGTGGCCGGCGCATCCGGGTCACGCCGCGGTGCGCCTCCCCCGAGGGACCGCCGATCATGATCGCGGGCGGCAGCAGGCCCGCGGTACGCAGGGCGGCCGCGCGTGGCCTCGGTTTCATCTCCCAGATCGACCGTCCCGAACTGCGAACCTATTACGAGGATGAGTGTCGCAGCCGGGGCACCGTTGCGGGCTTCGTCCAGTTTCCGGCCCCGGACACCCCGACCGTGGTGTTCGTTGCCGACGATGTGGATCACGCGTGGCAGCAGCTGGGGCCGCACCTGCTGCACGACGCCGCAATGGCGGCGTCGTACCGGCACGGCGACGACTCGGTGGCCAGTATCACCCGGGCCCAGACCGTGGCCGAGCTCCGCCAGACGTCGGGGCCCTATCGCATCCTGACGCTCTCTGCGGCAACGGATTTCGTTCGTGCCGGGAAGCCGCTGCCGCTGCACCCGCTGTGCGGCGGCCTCGACCCAGAAGTGGCCTGGCGGTATCTGGAGACCGCAGTGGCGGCCCACCAGCAAGCTCAGCTGGCCTGATTGATGACGAAGGAGAATACGGTGATGCGCGTGATCGTATGGTCGACGGGCGGGGTCGGGTCAGCCGCGATTGACGCCATCCGGCATCGGCCTGATCTGGAACTCGTTGGGGTGTGGGTTCATTCGCCCGACAAGGTGGGCAAGGACGCCGGTGAGCTGGCCGGCGGCAGCCCAATCGGGTTGGCGGCCACCAGCGATGCGGACGCGCTCATCGCACTGAGGCCCGATTGCGTCGTCTACGCCGCCAGCGGCCCTCAGCGTGACGCGGGCGCCGTGCCGGACTATCTCAGGTTGCTGGCAGCGGGTGTCAACGTCGTATCGACGTCGACGACAAGCTTGATTCACCCGTCGTCGTACTTCGCCACCGAGTGGCGTGACCAACTCGCGGAAGCCGCCGAGGCCGGAGGCGCGTCGTTCTACGCATCCGGCATCTTTCCCGGATTCGCATCGGATCAGCTCGCGCTGCTGATGAGCACCCAGTCCAAGAAGATTCGCACTCTCACCGTCTCCGAAATCGCGCTCAACGACCACTACCCAGTGGCCGACGTCATGATCAACGGGATGGGTTTTGCCCGCCCGCTTGACTTCGAACCGATGCTGAAGACACCGGGGTTCATCGAAATCGCTTGGAAGGCACCGATACATCTCATTGCCGACGGACTCGGCGTCGAGGTCGAAGAGATCCGCGGGACCTTGGACCGCGAGCTGACCGATCGCGACATCGAGGTGGCCTTCGGCACGATTCCGGCCGGCACCTGCGGTGCGGTGCGCACCAGGGCTGTCGGCGTGGTCAGGGGCCGCGAGGCGATCGTGGTGGAGCACATCATCCGGATGGCGCGCGACGTCGCCCCCGACTGGCCCGAGTCGGAAGCCGACGCCACCTATCGGATCGACATCGAGGGCGAACCCGACATCCACTGCGCCATGACCATGGGAGCCACCCGTGGCCACGGTGCCGGTCACGCGGCGATGGCCGCGACCGCGATGCGGGTGGTGAACGCCATTCCCTTCGTGGTGGATGCACCACCCGGGCTACTCAGCTCGCTGGATATCCCGATCACCCTGCCGCGGAACGTATTTCAATAAAGCCGCGCGGCTAGTGCACCGACGCCAGCGCGGGCCGGGGCGTGAACGTCAGGTGCAGGTCGCTGAGCCCGCGCAGGATGTAGGTCGGCTCGAAGGTGTAGCGCCGCCCGTCGACCGGTCCGTGCTGGGTCTCGCTGATGGAGATGTCGGACATCCGGTCCAGGATGCGCTCGATCGAGACGCGTCCCTCGACGCGGGCCAGCGGCGCCCCCGGGCAGGAGTGCACGCCGCGGGCGAACGCCATGTGCTCGCGGACGTTCTTGCGATCGATCTGGAATTCGTGCGGGTTCTCGAACCGGCGGGGGTCGCGGTTGGCGGCGCCGGGCAGGATCATCACGACGGTGCCGGCTGGGATGTCGACGCCGGCGATGGTGGTCGAGCGGACGGCGAGCCGGGAGTCGCTCTTGACCGGGCTCTCCATTCGCAACGACTCCTCGATGAACCCGGGAATCAGGCTGCGGTCCTCGCGCAACCGCTGCTGGACTCCCGGCCGGTCGCCGAGTGCCTGCAGGGCCGCCGAGAGGAGCTTGGCGGTGGTTTCCTGTCCGGCGGCGAAAAGAAATGTCGCCGAACGGCTTACCTCGATCACCTCGGGCGTGGACCCGTCGGGGTACTTCGCCGTCGCCAGTGACGTCAGCACGTCGTCGCGAGGGGAGCTGCGCCGGTCTTCGATGTAGGCGCAGAACTTGTCGTCGAGCCATTCCAGCGGGTTGATGCCGACCGACTCGTGGTCGAGCGCGCCGACCCGGGCGCCCGGCCGGTCGGCGCCCAGCACGTGGCGGAACTCCTTGTGATCCTCTTCCGGCACACCGAGCAGGTCGGCGATCACCAGGGTGGCAAACGGCTTGGAGTACTCGCCGATGAACTCACACTCGCCGTTGCCGAGGAACTCGTCGAGCTGGCGGTCGGCCAACCGCCACATGAACTCCTCGTTCTCCTTCAGCCGGCTCGGCGTGAGCAGCCGGCTCAGGATCGAGCGCGCCCGGGTGTGGTCGGGCGGGTCCATGGTGACCATGTGCTCGAACATCGGGAACTGGCTGCGGTGCGCGTCGATCAGCGGACGGAGGTCGTCACCCGCGACCTCGAACGGCAACGGCGGAAACGGGCCGCCGAGCGCGACGATGTTGGAGAACGTCTCCGGGTCTTTGTAGACCGCGTTGGCCTCTTCCCAACCGGTGACCGCGACCACGTTGTAGTGCGGAAGTCGCAGCACCGGGTTCTGGCCGCGCAGGTAATCGAAGTACGGGTGCGGATCGGGAACCAGTGATTGGTCGGTGAAGAAGTCGATCGATTCGAAGCTGGTCATGTACGCGGGCCTCCCGAGGCTGTTTTACCCGTGGTGTGGGGCGGCTGGATGATGAGACGGTGTGCCGCCCGGAATTGACTTCGGCAAATGTGCGGAACTTGCTGAGCACCTGCTTAGCATGACGCTAATGTCGTGGTCAAGGCGAGCGCGCGGCCCGCGACTACGATCGGCATGTTCGGCAAATTTTCGGCGAGAGTGTGGAACCACGGCATGACTTCGGCCCGCAGGATCGGGGCACCGGACGCGAAGAATCGCACGGTGCTGCTCGACGCCGCCGAGCAGTTGATGCTCGAAGACGGCTACGCGGCGGTCACCTCGCGCCGGGTTGCGGAGCGCGCGGCGCTCAAGCCGCAGTTGGTGCACTACTACTTCCGCAACATGGACGAGTTGTTCCTTGCGGCGTTTCGGCGCCGCGCCGAGGAAGGACTCGAAGTGCAGGCGATGATGCTGCAGGCGCCGCAACCGCTGTGGGCGCTGTGGCGGTTCAGCACCGACCCGGCAGCCACCAGCATCACGATGGAGTTCATCGCGCTGGCCAACCACCGCAAGGCGCTGAAGGCGGAGATCGCGCTCTATGCCGAGCGTTTCCGGGAGGAGCAGCGCAAAGCGCTCACCACGATTCTCGACGGCTACGGCGTCGACCCGGCAAAATTTCCGCCGCTGGTGTGGTCGGTGCTCATGACCAGCGTGTCCCGCGTCCTGGTGATCGAGCGGGCGCTCGACATGTCCGCCGGCCACCGCGAGACCGTGGAGATCGTCGAGGCGTATCTCCGCCATCTCGAGGGCGATCCCCAGATCTGACCGGCTCACCAGCTGCGCAGTGAGCAGAGTGTGCCCTTGGCGCCGTCGTTGGACTTGACGACCTTTCCGTCCACGACCAGCGCGCAATGGAACATCGGTGTGCCGGGCTCGGTGCCGGTACTCACGACGACCATCGCGTAGTTGTCGGGGTCGGTGAGCATCACCTGAGGCGAGGTCCACGGGTGTCCCGGTCCGATGTCGGCCTGGACATTCGGCGTGTACTGGTACGGGTTGTGGCTGTAATCGGAGTATTTCGGCGGCTGCTGGTCCAGGTAGTAGATGTCGGCCCAGATCGGACTTGCCGCCGTGATCACATAGGTGACCTGGTGCGCCGGCGGGTCGGCCGGTGACGGGGCCGCGGTCCCGACGGCGGTCAGGGCCGCCACAGCCATGCCCAACGCAGCTTTACCGATGGTTGTCATGCGCACCTCCGGCCGTCCGCTCCCCAGCGGCGATATTGGCATTCTCCGTAGCGGAGAACAGCGTCACCGTTGCTCTTGTCATGACCCTAGCCGGTGCAGGTCGGGGGCTCGAGCCAATTCGCCAAAAGGCCACCGGCTGCTGTCTGTCACCGGTCGTAACCTGGGCGCCATGAGCACTTCCCTGGATTGGACCACCGAGCTTGTCGATCAGCTGCGCTTCCATTGGGAGACTGGGCTGCGGCCGCGGCTGACCGCACTGACCGACGACGAATACCACTGGGAACCGGTCGCGGACTGCTGGGGCGTGCGCCCGCGCGGGCAACAGCGCACCGCCCAGGCGGCGGGTGGCGGCGACACGGTGATCGACTTCGCGTTCCCCCAGCCCGAACCCGCACCGGTGACGACCATCGCCTGGCGGCTCGCTCACCTGATCGTCGGTGTGTTCGGGATGCGCACCGCCTCGCACTTCGGCGGACCGCCGATGGACTACGAATCGTTCCGCTACGCCGCGACCGCCGCGACGGCGCTGCGGCAGCTCGACGACGGGTATGCGCGCTGGATCGCGGGGGTCGCCGCGCTGGATCCTGCGGCGCTGGCCGCGCCGTGCGGTCCGGCCGAGGGGCCGTATGCGGACAAGCCGATGGCCACTCTGGTCCTGCATATCCATCGCGAGGTGATTCATCACGGAGCCGAGGTGGCCCTGCTGCGCGACCTCTACCTTCGGCGCGGTGACAGGGGGTGAGGGCATTGCGGTATCTGCGCTGTGAGAATATCATTCTCACAAAATGTGAAGGAGGATTTCATGGGCCAGCTGTCGCATCGTGAGGACGTCCCGTTCCCAATCTTTGACGCGGACAACCATCTCTACGAGCCGCCGGAGGCGCTGACCAAGTTCCTGCCGAAGGAGTACAAGGACTACGTCCAGTACCCGCAGGTCAACGGGCGGACGAAGATCGCCATCCGGGGCCAGATCAGCAACTACATTCCCAACCCGACCTTCGAGGTCGTCGCCCGGCCGGGCGCCTGGGAGGAGTACTTCAAGTACGGCAACCCGGAGGGTAAGAGCAAGCGCGAGCTGTTCGGTGAGCCCATGCGCGCGATCCCGGCGTTCTTCGAGCCCGGCCCACGCCTGGAGAAGATGAACGAGCTGGGCCTGGACCGCACGTTGATGTTCCCGACCCTGGCCAGTCTTCTGGAGGAGCGGCTGTCGGACGACCCGGTCGCCATCCACGTCTTGGTGCACGCGCTGAACGAGTGGCTCGACGAGGTCTGGGGTTTCAACTACCAGAACCGCATCTTCACCACCCCCGTCATCACGCTGCCGATCGTCGAGAAGGCGATCGAGGAGCTCGAGTGGGCCGTCAAGCGCGGTGCCCGGTGCATCCTGGTCCGCCCGGCGCCGGTCCCCGGCTTCCGCGGTCCCCGGTCGTTCGCACTGCCCGAGTTCGACCCGTTCTGGGAGCGGGTCGTCGAGCACGACGTGCTGGTCGGCATGCACTCCAGTGACAGTGGCTACTCCCGCTACACCTCCGAGTGGGACGGTGCCAGCGCAGAGATGCTGCCGTTCCAGACCAACGCCATGGGCATCCTCAACGAGTGGCGGCCGATCCAGGACTCGGTGGGCTCGTGGGTCATCCACGGCGCGCTCTACCGCCATCCCAAGCTGAAGGTCGCGATCGTCGAGGCCGGCTCGAAGTGGATGACCCCGTTGCTGGACGGCCTGGCCGAGGTCTTCCGGAAGGCTCCGGAGGCATTCCCGAGCGACCCCGTCGAAATGGTCAAGAACCGGATCCACGTCAGCCCGTTTTTCGAGGACGGCATCGACGACCTGGTCAACCTGGTCGGTGTCGACCAGGTGCTGTACGGCTCGGACTGGCCGCACCCGGAGGGTCTGGCTGAGCCGACGTTCTACGTCAACGCGCTGTCACACCTGTCCGCCGACGATCAGGCAAAGATCATGGGCGGGAACCTGTCTCGTCTCGTCACGGTGTAGCGGCGCGCTGACAAGTCACACATGGCAGACCATCCCCGAGATGGTCGCCGGCGCGGCGGACCGGTTCGGTGGCACGGAAGCGGTCGTCGACGGTCCGCTGCGCTTGACTTTCGGTGAGCTCGTCGACCGGATCCGCTGCGCTGCAGGCGCTTTCGCCGAAATCGGTATCGCCAAGGGCGATCGGGTCGCGGTCTGGGCCCCGAACTCGGCTGAGTGGATCATCGCGGCGTTCGGTGTGCTCACCGCCGGTGCTGTGCTGGTGCCGGTGAACACCCGGTTCAAGCCCGACGAGGCCGGTGACATCATCGGCCGCAGTCACGCGAAAGCCGTTCTGGTGCAGCAGGGATTCCTCGGCCAGGTATTCACCGGACCGCCAGGTGTCCCGATGATCGACCTGAAGTCCGACTTCCTTTCCAGCGGTTCGCCGTTCGAGCGTTCGGTGGATGGCGCCGACGTCTCCGACATCATCTTCACCTCGGGTACCACCGGCCGTCCCAAGGGCGCGATGATGAATCATCGCCAGACGCTGCGGATGTACGAGGAATGGGCGACGCTCGCTGACCTGCGCGCGGGCGACCGCTATCTGATGATCAACCCGTACTTCCATACGTTCGGGTTGAAGGCCGGACTGATCGCCTCGTTCCTGCGTGGCGCGACGATGCTGCCGTTGGCCGTATTCGACGTCGACACCGTGGTGGATCTCATTGAACGGGAACGAATCTCGATGCTGCCGGGGCCGCCGACCGTGTATCACTCGCTGCTGACGGTTGCGGACAAGGCCAGGCTGTCGAGTTTGCGGGCGGGTGTGACGGGCGCCGCCGACATCCCGGTCGAGTTGGTTCGCCGCATCCACGACGAACTGCCGTTCCAGACGTTGATGACCGGCTACGGGCTCACCGAAGCCGGCAATGTCACGTTGTCGCGCCCCGGCGACTCCTTCGAGGACGTGGCCACCACTGCGGGTCTGCCCTGCGAGGACGTCGAAGTGCGTATCGCCGGTGACGGCGAGGTGCTGGTGCGCGGCTACGGCGTCATGCAGGGCTATCTCGACGATCCGGCGGCCACCGCCCTGGCGATCGACGACGACGGGTGGCTGCACACCGGAGATCTGGGCAATTTCGACAAGTCGGGCCGGTTGAAGATCGACGGGCGTAAAAAGGACATGTTCATCGTTGGCGGGTTCAACGCGTACCCGGCCGAGATCGAGGGGTTCATGCTGGAGCATCCGGGCGTTGCTCAGGTCGCCGTGATCGGTGTGCCCGACGAGCGGCTCGGCCAGGTGGGAAAGGCCTTCGTGGTGCCAGGGGCAAACGCGAAAACTGCGATGTCCGAACAGGATTTGGTGGCATGGTGCCGTGAGCGGATGGCCGGGTTCAAGGCGCCGCGATACATCGAGTTTCTCGACAGTCTGCCGCTGAACGCCACCGGAAAGGTGATGAAGGACCAGCTCCGGTGAGCGCACTCGACCCGCGCTCGCATTCACTGGTGATCGCGTCCGACTATCGGGTGCCCGACCCGGAGCAGGTGTGGCCGTTGCTCACCCGCCGCCGGTCAGCACTCGCCGATATCGGGGCGCACCATGTGCTGCTGTACACCTCGACGCACGACCGCGGTCGCGTACTGGTGACCATCGGCGTGCGGAGTCGAGAGCCGATCGTGGAACTGCTGCGCTCGCGGGTGTTCTTCGACTGGTTCGATGCGGTCGGAGTCGACGACATTCCCGCAGTCTTCGCCGGCGAAATCGTGGAACGGTTCGGGTCGGGGGCCCGCGTGGCGAATTCCGCGCCGGGTGTCGTGGTCGCCGCGATCTCGTCGGTGAATAACGTCCCGGTCCTGACACACGAAATACGCAGTGCGCAAGCGCGATTCGAGCAGGCCGGCATCCGGGAGACCCGACTCTTCCAGGCCTTCGACGACAGCCATGAAGTCATGATCCTGCAGGAACTCGACGACGAGGACCGCGCCCGGGAATGGATCGCCCACCCCGACGCCGCCGCCCCGTGGATCGACGGAGCCGGCGTCGGCGCGTATCCGCCGGTGTTCGTCGGCAAGTTCTTCGACATGATGCGGATCGACGAGTAGCAGGCCCCGCGATGTTCGTCTGCCTGTGTAACGGGATCACCAGCCAGGTGGTGGCCGACGCCATCGCCGGTGGTGCGTCGACGACCAATCAGATTGCGGCGGCATGCGGGGCGGGCGCCGACTGCGGCCGCTGCCGGCGCACCATACGCATGTTGCTCGGCACCCCGAAGGACGGCCGCGGCAGCTGAGCTGTCGGCGCGGGCGGCCGTCAGCCGAGGTCAGCGGCCAGGTCGGTCAACAGGTCGGGGACGTCGAGGCGCGGCACCACCGCTTCGATCAGCACCATTCGGTCTTGATGTTGCGCCGCAGCGACAAACGCGTCATCGAGCTCGCCGTAAGTCTGCGCCCGGAACGTCAGGTGGTTCGTCACGCCCAGGGCGTTGGGAATGTCGGCCCAGCTCCATCGCACGATGTCGTTGTAGGGCGCGGTCTTTCCATGAATCATCCGCTCGATGGTGTAGCCGTCGTTGTTCACCACCACCACGACCGGCGACAGGCCTTCACGCGAGAAGTTGCCCAGCTCTTGCACTGTCAGCTGCGCGGCGCCGTCACCGATCAGCAGCACCGGGCGGCGATCGCGTTCGGCCAGCCCAGCACCCAGGGTGGCAGGCAGGGTGTATCCGATGGAACCCCAGAGCGGTTGACCGATGAACGTGACACCCTGCGGAAGCCGGTGTGTCGCCATCCCGTAGAACGACGTGCCCTGATCCGCCAGAACGACGTTACCCGGGGTGAGCGCGTCACAGAACCTGTCCCACAACGCTTTCTGACTCAACGGCTGGTCGCGGTCGGGCTTGTCCACCGGTTCGTCGTCGGACGTCGATACGACGGCGGGGGAGCGCACACCACGCTCGGTCAGGATCGCGGTCAGCGCATCGAGCGCCGCACCCATCTCCAACGGTGCGAACACCTCGTTGCCGACCGTGCTCTGCTGCACGCCGATGTCGATGGTGGTGGCCGGATCGATGCGCTGACTGAAGAATCCGCTCACCATGTCGGTGAACACCACGCCCGCCGTCACCAGCACCGGTGCCTCTTCGATCGCCCGGCGCACCGGGTCGGCGCTGGCGGCGCCGGCATAGATACCCAGGAAATCCGGCGCGCTCTCGTCGACCAGGCTCTTGCCCCACATCAGCGTCGCGTGCGGCACCACGTCGGCGGCCAGCAGCGCCTCGAGCTTGTCGACCGCGTTCAGCCGGTGGACCAGCAGGTCGGCCAGCACGGTCAGCTGGTGGTCGCCGACGAGTGTGCTTGCGGCCTCGGTGAACAACGCCAGGGCCCGCGGGCTGGTGCCGCCGGTGAAGTGCGGCAAGGGCGCGTTCGGCGGCTCCGTCTCGAAGCGGGCGACGTCGGTGGACAGCAACAGGTATCCCGGTCGGCGCTGTTCGCGAACCTCGCAGAGCACTCGGTCGATCTCCCGGGTCGCGGTGGCCGGCATGAGATTGGCTTGCGCACAGGTGATTTCACGGCTGATGCGCAGGAAGTGCTCGAAGTCGCCGTCGCCCAGCGAGTGATGCAGTGCCCGTCGGGTGCCTTGCGCGTCCTTCGACGGGCCGCCCACGATGTGCACCACCGGCACATGCTCGGCATAACTGCCGGCTATGGCGTTGGCGACCGACAGCTCGCCGACGCCGAATGTGGTTACCACAGCGGCCATTCCACGGAGCCGGCCGTATCCGTCCGCGGCGTATCCGGCGTTGAGCTCGTTGGCGTTGCCCACCCAGCGCAGACGCGGATGGGCGACGATGTGGTCGAGGAATTCCAGGTTGTAGTCGCCCGGGACGCCGAACACCTCGGTGACGCCGAGTTCGGCCAGCCGATCCACCAGGTAGTCGCCGACGGTGTAGGACGAATCAGCCAGATCAGTCACGAGGTCGACGGTACCGGTCTGCCGACGAAAACGCCGTCGCTGTGGCGTCCGCTCGCTATCGTCCGGACATGGCAATAAACGAAACCCGCGAAATCGTCATCGAGGCGAGCCCGGAGGAGATCCTGGACGTCATCGGCGATCTGGACTCTGTCACCGAATGGTCGCCGCCCCATCAGAGCACCGAGGTCCTCGAGAAGGACAAGAACGGGCGACCACTCAAGGTGAAGATGAAGGTGAAGGCCGCGGGGATCACCGACGAGCAGGTGGTTGCCTACACCTGGAGCAAGAACAAGGTCAGCTGGACACTGGTCAGCTCCGGTCAGCAACGCTCGCAGGACGCCTCGTACACGTTGACGCCGGACGGCGACAAGACCAAGGTCCTCTTCGAGATCAGCGTCGACCCGGTGGTGCCGTTGCCCGGCTTCGTCCTCAAGCGGGCCGTCAAGGGGACGATCGACACCGGCACCAAAGGGTTACGCGATCGGGTGCTGGAACTGAAGAAGGGGAAGTAACGACGTTGGCCTCCCGCGGACCGCTGGATGGCGTGCGGGTGATCGAGCTCGGCGGCATCGGGCCGGGCCCGCACGCGGCGATGGTGCTCGCGGATCTGGGCGCCGACGTGGTGCGGGTCCGCCGCCCCGGGGGACTGACCATGCCGGCGGAGAATCTCGACCTGCTGCACCGCGGCAAGCGGATCGTCGACCTCGATGTCAAAGCCGATCCACAACGGCTGCTGGCACTGGCGGCGAAGGCCGACGTGCTGCTGGACTGTTTTCGACCCGGCACCTGCGAGCGCCTCGGCATCGGCCCGCAGGATTGTGCGGCGGTGAACCCGCGCCTGATCTTTGCGCGCATCACCGGCTGGGGGCAGGACGGGCCACGGGCCAGCACGGCCGGCCATGACATCAACTACTTGTCGCAGACCGGTGCGCTGTCGGCGCTCGGCTATCGCGACCGGCCGCCGATGCCGCCGTTGAATCTGGTCGCCGACTTCGGGGGCGGCTCGATGTTCGTCATCGTGGGCATCGTCACCGCGCTCTACGAGCGGGAGCGCTCGGGAAGCGGTCAGGTGATCGACGCGGCGATGGTCGACGGGGTCGGCGTGCTGGCGCAGATGATGTGGACGATGAAATCGACCGGCGCGCTGCGCGACGAGCGCGAATCCTTTCTGCTCGACGGGGGTGCGCCGTTCTACCGCTGCTACGAAACCGCCGACGGCAAGTACATGGCGGTGGGCGCCATCGAGCCGCAATTCTTCGCGGCGCTGCTGGCCGGGCTCGGCTTGTCGGCCGACGAAGTGCCGAGTCAGTTCGACATCGGTTCCTATCCAACGATGTTCGACGTGTTCACCCGGCGATTCGCCGGCAAGACCCGCGAGGAGTGGGCGTCGATCTTCGACGGCACCGACGCGTGCGTCACGGCGGTGTTGACGTGGAGCGAGGCCGCCGCCGACCCGCATCTCAACGCCCGCGCCAGCGTGGTCAACGCGGGCGGTGTCGATCAGGCCGCGCCGGCACCACGGTTCAGCCGCACGCCGCCGCCACCGGTCCGCCCGATTCCGCAGTCGACCACGCCGCTCGACGAAATCGGTTGGTAATCAACCCTCTGATAAGCGACCCGTCGGGTGCCGGCTTGCTAGCTTGGTTGTCAGTGGCCGTGCGAGCATCGCGAGAGATTGTCATCGACGCGCCGCCGGGGGTGATCCTGGAGGCGTTGGCCGATGTCGGGTCGTTGTCCTCGTGGTCCCCGGTGCACAAACGGATTCAGGTGCTGGACTGGTACTCCGACGGCCGTCCGCATCATGTCAAGGCCACCATCAAGATCTTCGGGCTCGTCGACAACGAAATCCTGGAATATCACTGGGGTCCCAACTGGGTGGTCTGGGATGCCAGCGACACCTTTCAGCAGCGCGGGCAGCACGTCGAATACAACTTGCAGCCGGTCGGCGTCGACCGGACCCGGGTGCGCTTCGACATCACCGTCGAGCCGGCGGGACCGGTGCCCGCGTTCGTGGTCCGGCGGGCCAGCGAGATCGTGCTCGACGCCGCAACCAAGGGACTCCGCGACCAGGTGATGGCCGTCGTCGAGTCCGAACGCCGGCAATAGCGATCGTGTCGAGCAAAACGGTGGCCCGCCAGCGCCTCATGCTGGATGGTGATTCCTCGTGCGGGTGTGGCTGAGCGGCTAGGCAGCGGCCTGCAAAGCCGTATACACGGGTTCGAGTCCCGTCACTCGCTCTACCGAGGTTCCGCTCAGCTGGCTATCGAGAGCAATTCCTTGAACGCCTGCTCCATGCAGTCGGCGTAGTTGCCCGGGTCGGGCAGCGCATCGCGATCCGCGGTGGCGCTGATCGACAACGTGCCGTTGTAGCTCGCGACAACGTGGATCAGGTTCATGCCGCCGATCAGCGGTCCCAGACCGGCGGCGCGCAGCAGCTTGGCCCCGCGGAAATACAGCGGCACGGGTGGGCCCGGCACGTTGGTCACCGTTGTGGTGGCGACATTCGGACCCGAGAACGGCAGCACGCTCGCGGCCTTCGCGGCCACGCCGAGCAGTGCGGTCGGCACCGTCCCGATCAATTCGATCAACTGCGTCTGGGCCGACCGGTCCGGACCCGACCGACTGCCCGCGGTCGACTCGGCGATCGTGGCGAGCCTGACGAGCGGGTCGGAGATGTCGGTACCCAACGACTGCAAGCGGCCGAACAACGCGTTGCCCTGAGCGGTGGTGTCGTCGGCCTGGCGCAACGACATCGGGCAGGCCGCCACCAACGACTCGTCGGGAAGCTCCCCGTGGCCGGCCAGGTAGTGCCGCAGGGCACCGCCGACGTAGGCCAGCGCCACGTCGTTGACCGTGGCACCGGGCACGCGGGACTTGATCCGCTTGAAATCCTCGAGGTCGTGGAACCGGGCCTCGAAAACCCGGTGCGGCGAAACGGTTTGGTTGAAGCGAGTCTTCGACGGGAACGACGGCGTGCCGAGTTCGGGGATCTTGGACACGGTGCTGATCAGCTTGCCGGGAAGGCCGGCCAGCCCGCGTACCGCCTTGGGGGCGCTCGCGGCAAGCACCGCGGTAGCCCGCGCGGGATACAGCGCTGCCTTGAAGGCGGTGCGCGACAACAGGTTTACGGTCGAGGGCAGCGGGGCCGGTTGCCACGGCGATTCGGGGCCGGGCGGGCGTGCGCTGTCCGGGGCCAGATCGTGCATGGCCGCGATCATCTGCACGCTCGCCATCCCGTCGACCGCGCAGTGGTGCAATTTCAGCGCCATCGCGAACGAGCCTTTCGGCACCCCCGGAACCGCGTTGAGCCCCTCGATCACGGTGATCTCCCACGGCGGACGCCGGAGGTCGATCTGGCGGCCGTGCAGTCGCGCGACCTGGATGCAGAGCTGGCGCCAATCACCCGGCTGCGGCAGGCCGATGTGCCGGACGTGGTACTCGAGGTCGAAGCTGGGATCGTCGACCCAGTAGGCCCGGTCGACACCGATGGGCAGCTCGGTCACTCGCCGGCGGAAGACCTCGGCGAGATGCAGGCGCGCGTCGAGCTCTTCGAGAATTCCCTTGAAGGTGACCTTCCCGTCGGGGGCGGTCGACGGGTCGTAGATCAGCAACAGCTGGATTTGTAGCGGAGTTTCGGGCTTCTCCGCGCGAAGCAACATGTCGTCGGTCCAACTCAGTTGCTGCATTTCCCAACAGTAGGCTTCGCGAATGCCCCTGCGTTGCTACTTTGCTCGTAGTGGCCGTACAAGCTTCGCGTGAGGTTGTCATCGAGGCGCCGCCGGAGACCATTCTGGAGGCGCTGGCCGACGTGGGCTCGGTACCGTCCTGGTCCGCGGTGCACAAGCGGGCCGAGGTCATCGACTGCTATCCCGACGGTCGTCCCCACCACGCGAAGGTCACCATTCGGGTGTCCGGCATCGTCGACACCGAGGTGATCGAGTACCACTGGGGTCCCGACTGGGTGGTGTGGGATGCGAGCAGGACGCTGCAGCAGCATGCGCAGCACGCCGAGTACACCATGCACCGCGAGACCGAGGACCGGACGCGGGTGCGTTTCGAGATCACCCTCGAGCCGTCGGCGCCGATCCCGGAGTTCTTGATCAACCGCGCTCGCCGCAAGATCCTTTACGCCGCAACCGAAGGACTGCGCCGCAAGGTGATGGCCGTCGTCCAGGCGAACCAGTCGGCCTAGCCGCGTAGTCGCGCGAGCCGGCGGATCGCTTCGTCGAGGGTGTCCTCGCGTTTGCAGAATGTGAAGCGCACCAGATGGTTCCATGCGGCCGAGTGGTCCGCGGCGGGATCGCAGAATGCCGTCATCGGAATCGCGGCCACCCCGACCTGTTCGGGTAGTGCCGCGCAGAACGCGGTGCTGTCGTCGTAGCCCAGCGGTCGCGGGTCGGCGCAGACGAAGTAGGTGCCGGCGCTGTCATGGACCGCGAAGCCGACCTCGGTCAGACCGCGGATGAGACGATCACGCCTGCCCTGCAACGAGTTTCGCAATGCCTCCACCCAGGCGTCCTGGGTGTTGAGGGCATCGGCCACCGCCGGCTGGAACGGTGCGCCGCCGACGTAGGTCAGATACTGTTTAGCCGCCCGCACGCCCTGGATGAGTTCCGCGGGGCCGCAAGCCCAACCGATTTTCCAGCCGGTGCAGTTGAACATCTTCGCCGCACTCGAGATCGTCACGGTGCGCTCGGCCATCCCGTCGAAGCCGGCCAGCGGGAGATGCCGCCGGCCGTCGAACACCAGGTGCTCGTAGACCTCGTCGGTGATGACCAGCAGGTCGGCCGCGACGGCGATCTCGGCGATCGCGGTCAGCTCCGCGGCGCTGAGCACTGTGCCGGTGGGGTTGTGCGGCGAGTTCAGGATCAAGGCCCGGGTGCGGGGTGTCACAGCTCGCCGCAGCGCGTCGATGTCGAGCGCGAAGTCCCGCCCGTCGGGCACCAACGGCACCACCACCCGCCGGGCGCCGGCCATCGCCACCACCGGGGAGTAGGAGTCGTAGAACGGCTGGATCAGGATGACCTCGGCGCCCGGTTCGACCAGACCGAACACCGCCGCGGCGATGGCCTCGGTGGCTCCGACGGTGACCAGCACTTCGGTCGCCGGGTCGTAGTCGACCCCGTGGATGCGTTTGCGCTGGGCGGCGACCGCTTCCCGGAGTGCCGGTATGCCGATGCCCGGCGGGTACTGGTTGACGCCATCGGCGATGGCGTCCTGGGCGAGCTCGAGCATGGCCGGCGGCCCGTCCTCGTCCGGAAATCCCTGGCCGAGATTGACCGCGCCGATGCGTGCCGCCAGCGCGGACATCTCGGCGAACACCGTGGTTGCGTACGGCTGCAGTCGCTTCACCGTCATGGCCGTCGAGCCTAAGCCAAGCCCTCCCAACCAACAGGTTGGCCGGGCACTTTGTTAGGGTGCCGGGTGGAGGACTAGCGTCGCCAACGGCGGGATCCGTCGCCGGATCTCAAAATCAAACGGTTAAGAGGAATCAGTCATGTCCGAAGAAGCCTTCATCTATGAGGCCATCCGCACGCCGCGCGGCAAGCAGCGCAAAGGGTCGCTCAACGAGGTCAAGCCGCTGAACCTGGTCGTCGGCCTGGTCGACGAACTGCGCCGGCGCTTTCCCGATCTGGACGAGACCCTGATCAGCGACATGATCCTGGGCGTGGTGTCGCCGGTTGGCGACCAGGGCGGCGACATCGCCCGCACCGCGGTGCTGGCCGCCGGGTTGCCCGAGACCACCGGTGGCGTGCAGCTCAACCGGTTCTGCGCCTCCGGCCTGGAAGCCGTCAACACCGCCGCGCAGAAGGTCCGCTCCGGCTGGGACGACCTGGTGCTGGCCGGTGGTGTCGAGTCGATGAGCCGTGTCCCGATGGGTTCCGACGGCGGCGCCTGGGCCACCGACCCGGAGACCAACTACCGGATCGGCTTCGTCCCGCAGGGCATCGGCGCCGACCTGATCGCCACCATCGAGGGCTTCTCCCGTGAGGACGTCGACCGCTACGCGCTGCGCTCGCAGGAGAAGGCGGCCGCGGCCTGGTCCGGTGGTTACTTCGCCAAATCGGTTGTGCCGGTTCGCGACCAGAACGGCCTGACCATCCTCGACCACGACGAGCACATGCGGCCCGACAGCGACCTGGAAAGCCTCGGCAAGCTGAAGACCGCGTTCGACGGCATCGGTGAAATGGGTGGCTTCGACGACGTGGCACTGACGAAGTACCACGCCGTCGAGAAGATCAACCACGTCCACACCGGCGGTAACAGCTCCGGCATCGTCGACGGCGCCGCGTTGGTGCTGGTCGGTTCCGAGTCCGCGGGCAAATCGCAGGGCCTGACCCCGCGGGCGCGCATCGTGGCGACGGCCACCAGCGGTTCGGACCCGGTCATCATGCTGACCGGGCCGACGCCGGCCACCAAGAAGGTGCTCGACCGGGCGGGCCTGACGGTCGACGACATCGACCTGTTCGAGCTCAACGAGGCCTTCGCCTCCGTCGTGCTGAAGTTCCAGAAGGATCTCGACATCCCGGACGAGAAGCTGAACGTCAACGGCGGTGCCATCGCGATGGGACACCCGCTGGGTGCCACCGGCGCGATGATCACCGGAACCATGGTCGACGAGCTGGAGCGCCGCAACGCGCACCGCGCGCTGATCACGCTGTGCATCGGCGGCGGCATGGGTGTCGCCACCATCATCGAGAGGGTTTAAGACCATGGCAGAGAACACCATTCAGTGGGACAAGGATGCCGACGGCATCGTCACGTTGACCCTCGATGACCCCACCGGGTCGGCGAACGTGATGAACGAGCACTACGCGGAGTCGATGCACAACGCGGTGGAAAAGCTTGTCGCCGAGAAGGATTCGGTTACCGGCGTGGTCATCACCAGTGCGAAGAAGACCTTCTTCGCCGGTGGCGACCTCAAGAGCATGATCAACCTCGGCCCGGAGAACGCCGGTGAGGCCTTCGACACCGTCGAGGACGTCAAGCGTGACCTGCGTGCGCTGGAGACCCTCGGCAAGCCGGTGGTGGCCGCCATCAACGGCGCCGCGCTCGGCGGCGGTCTGGAGATCGCGCTGGCGTGTCACCACCGCATCGCCGCGGACGTCAAGGGCTTGGTTGTCGGTCTGCCCGAGGTGACGCTGGGCCTGCTGCCCGGCGGCGGCGGGGTGACCCGCACCGTGCGGATGTTCGGTATCCAGAACGCCTTCATGAACATCCTGTCCCAGGGCACCCGGTTCAAGGCCGACAAGGCCAAGGAGACCGGCCTGGTCGACGAGATCGTCGGTTCGGTGGACGAGCTGGTGCCCGCCGCCAAGGCCTGGATCAAGGCCAACCCCGACTCGCATGAGCAGCCGTGGGACAAGAAGGGCTACAAGATGCCCGGCGGCACCCCGTCCAGCCCCGCGCTGGCCGGCATCCTGCCGTCGTTCCCGGCGCTGCTGAAGAAGCAGCTCAAGGGTGCACCGATGCCGGCACCGCGGGCCATCCTGGACGCGGCCGTCGAGGGCGCGCAGGTGGACTTCGACACCGCAAGCCGGATCGAGAGCCGCTATTTCACCCAGCTGGTCACCGGCCAGGTCGCCAAGAACATGATCCAGGCGTTCTTCCTCGACCTGCAGCACATCAACGGTGGTGGGTCGCGTCCCGACGGCATCGAGTCGGTCAAGATCAACAAGATCGGCGTGCTGGGCGCGGGCATGATGGGCGCCGGAATCGCCTACGTGTCAGCCAAGGCCGGCTACGAGGTCGTGCTGAAGGACGTCAGCATCGAGGCCGCGCAGAAGGGCAAGGGCTACGCCGAGAAGCTCGAGGCCAAGGCGCTGCAGCGGGGCAAGACCACCGAGGAGAAGTCCAAGGAGCTGCTGGACCGGATCACTCCGGCCGCGGACCCGGCCGACCTCAAGGGCGTCGACTTCGTGGTCGAGGCGGTCTTCGAGAACCAGGACCTGAAGCACAAGGTGTTCCAGGAGATCGAGGACGTCGTCGAGCCCAACGCGCTGCTCGGGTCCAACACCTCCACGCTGCCGATCACCGGTCTGGCGACCGGTGTGAAGCGCCAGGAGGACTTCATCGGGATCCACTTCTTCTCCCCGGTCGACAAGATGCCGCTGGTCGAGATCATCAGGGGCGAGAAGACATCTGACGAAGCACTGGCCCGGGTGTTCGACTACACGCTGGCGATCGGCAAGACCCCGATCGTGGTCAACGACAGCCGCGGCTTCTTCACCAGCCGCGTCATCGGCACGTTCGTGAACGAAGCGCTGGCGATGCTGGGCGAGGGCGTCGAGCCGGCCAGCGTCGAGCACGCCGGTTCGCAGGCCGGATACCCGGCGCCGCCGCTGCAGCTGTCCGACGAGCTCAACCTCGAGCTTATGCACAAGATCGCGACCGCGAGCCGCAAGGGCATCGAGGATGCCGGTGGCACGTACGAGCCGCACCCGGCCGAGGCTGTGGTCGAGAAGATGATCGAGCTCGAGCGTCCGTCGCGGCTGAAGGGTGCCGGTTTCTACGAGTACGTCGACGGCAAGCGCACCCGGTTGTGGCCGGGCCTGCGCGAGACGTTCAAGTCAGGTTCGGCCGACCTGCCGCTGCAGGACATGGTCGACCGGATGCTGTTCGCCGAGGCGCTGGAAACCCAGAAGTGCTTGGACGAAGGCGTTCTGACGTCGACCGCCGACGCCAACATCGGCTCGATCATGGGCATCGGCTTCCCGCCGTACACCGGCGGCTCGGCCCAGTTCATCGTCGGCTACGAGGGAGCGCACGGCATCGGTAAAGAAGCCTTCGTCGCGCGGGCTCGCGAGCTGGCTGAGCGCTACGGCGACCGTTTCCTGCCGCCGTCTTCGCTGACCTGATTCAGGACACGCGAAAGCCCCTGAAGCCCAACGGTTTTCAGGGGCTTTCGTGTAGGCGCGATCGCCGCGTCACACCAGCCACTCGCGCCCCCGCCGACGAGCGGCACTCAAAGTGCCCACCTCTCAGCGACAACAGACGATCGGAGGGCAAGCACGCGCTGGTGGATTCGATAGTCGGTGGATCGCGGAATGTACCCGGGACCGTATCGTCCGCGACCGACTCGATGCACCCGACCGTGCTCGATCTCCCAGCGCAGCGCGTCGGACACGACCTTGGACGGCCGACCCCGAACGCCGAAACCGTGGTGGTGAAGTCCGTCGATCAATTCCGCCACGGTCGCCGGACCCTGGTTCGCCAAGTGGAAGGTCAGGACGTAACGCAACTCGGTACCGCGAAGCACTCTCATCACCGAACCGTCGCACGCCGTTGTGACACCTTCGCGATTGTCGCTGTGAGGCGGGCACATCGAGTGCCACCTCGACGGGTTAGTGATGTGACTCGTTGCCTACTCGCTGCGCTGGAACAAGTAGTAGCGACCTGGGTTCTTCTCGGCCCGATCCAGCGCCGCCTCCTCGCCGGACGTCAGGAGGGTCCAGCCGCTGGCGAACCTTCGCGCGACCTCTGCCGGTGCGACGCCGCGCACACCGCGTCGCACGCCGGGGGGCATGGCGATGATCAGGAGCCGCCCCGCAGGCGCCGCGACCGCAGTGACTTCACGGACGTAAGCTTCGCGGTCGCTGTCGCTCATGGCATGCAGGCAGCCGTTGTCGGTGATCAGGTCGAATCCGTCGCCGAGTCCCTCAGAGCTCAAACGGGTGACGTCGGCCCGCTCGAATCGCACGTCGACATGCTGCTTCCGCGCTTTGCTTCGGGCCAGTTCGATGGCTTGGGCGACGAAGTCCACGGCCGTGACCTGCCAGCCGTGATTCGCCAGGAAAATGGCGTTGTCGCCTGTGCCACAACCGAGTTCGAGCGCGGTACCGACGGGAAGCGGTGGCGCGCCGTTCCCCTCGATCAGGTCGCGCAAGCTTTGCGCCAGCGGGTGGCCGTCCCACGGCTTGAACCCGAACAGATAGAACAGCCGGAACATGGTGTGCTTGGACGACATGGGCATACGGTAGCCCGGCCGGGCCGGTCAGATCCGTCACTGTGGCCTATCCGAGAGCCGACAGTCACTTTGCCCACCTCGTAGCGACAACGGTCGCTCGCAGTTTTAGCACGCGACGGTGGATTCGGTATCAGGTCGATCGCGGTATGCGGGCCGGGTCGTATCGACCGCGACCAGTCCGACACCCCGTCGATTGTCGCTGTGAGGTGGGCACTTTGGGTGCCGCTGCCCTCGCTGCGACGGGTGCGGCGGGCGCGAAGGATGCGGCGGGTGTGAATCGCTACGACAGCGCCGCGGCGATACGCCGCCACTGCTCGCGCGGGTATGCCGTGGGATCGCTCAGCAGCACCTGAACGCAGACGTGATCGGCGCCGGCCGAACGATGCTCGGAGACCCTGCGCAGGATGGCGTCCTCGTCGCCCCACGCGATGATCGCGTTGAACAACCGCTCGCTCACCTGGGTCACGTCGTCTTCGGTGAAGCCAGACCGCAGCAGGTTGTTGGCGTAGTTCGGCAGCGCCAAATAGGAACGCAGCCAATCGGTCCCGATGGTGCGCGCCTCTTCGGGGTCGTCGGTGAGAATGACCGTCTGCTCGGGCAGCAGCAGCGGCCCATCGCCCAGCGTCGCGCGGGCCGACGCGGTGTGCTCCGGGGTGACCAGGTACGGGTGTGCGCCCGCCCCGCGCTGTGCCGACAGCGACAGCATCTTCGGCCCGAGTGCGGCCAATACCCGACGCGACACGGGAACGGGTTGTGGCGTCGCGTCCAACTCGTCGAGGAACGATGCCGTGGCCGCCAAAGGTTTGCGGTATCGCCCGGGCGAGCCGGCGTCGATCAGCGGTGCGTGGCTGACGCCGATCCCGAGCAGGAAGCGATCACCGTGGTCGCTGGTCAGCGCGGCGAAGTTGGCTGCGACGTCGCCCGGTGTGTGCATCCACAGGTTGAGGATTCCGGTGGCGATCGTGGTCTTCTTGGTCGCCGCCAGCAGGTTGCCCACCGCGTCGAAGACGTTGCCGCCGACGTCGGGTATCCACAATGCCCGGAAGCCCAGCTCATCCAATTCTGCTGCCGCATCGGCGGATTCGCTTGCGTTGCCGTAGCGAAGCTGGCTGCTCCAGATCCCGATCCCGGTGAGGTCCATCCGGCCAGCTTACGGCCCGCGCTAGAGTCGTGAGTTATGCGCTTCGGATTCTTCATCCCGCAGGGTTGGCGGCTCGATCTGGTCGGAATCGACGTCGGCAAACACTGGTCGGTGATGCGTGATCTGGCCACCTACGCCGACGGCAGCGCCTGGGATTCGGTATGGGTTTACGACCACTTCCACACCGTGCCCATGCCCACCGGCGAGGCCACCCACGAGGCGTGGTCGTTGATGTCGGCGTATGCGGCGACTACGTCGCGAATCAAACTCGGTCAGATGTGCACCGCGATGAGCTACCGCAATCCCGCCTACCTCGCCAAAGTCGCTGCGACGGCGGACATCATCTCCGGTGGTCGCGTCCAGATGGGTATCGGTGGCGGCTGGTACGAGCATGAATGGCGGGCGTACGGCTATGGCTTTCCGTCGGCGGGCGTGCGACTTGCGCGCCTCGACGAAGGTGTGCAGATCATGCGTGATGCCTGGCGGCACGGCAAAGTCAGTTTCGAAGGCAAGCACTACCAGGTCGACGGCGCAATCGTCGAGCCCAAACCGCTGCAGGACAACGGGATTCCACTGTGGATCGCCGGCGGTGGCGAGCAGAAGACGCTGCGCATCGCTGCCAAGTACGCGCAGTACACCAACTTCACCGGCGAACCGGACGGGTTCAAGCACAAGTCCGAGGTGCTGGCCGGCCACTGTCGTGACGTGGGCACCGACTTCGACGCCATTGTCCGGTCGGTCAACGTCAACGCAGTCGTCGACGAAGACCAGCGCGGCGTCGACGACCGCCTGCGGCGCATCCGTGACCGTCTGACCGGCTACGTGCCGGAGTCAGCGGCCGAGTCGATGATCGGCAACACCAGCGGACCCGATTCGGCAGCCGGAACTCCCGAGCAGGTCATCGAGCGCCTGACGAAGTTGCGCGACCTCGGCTGCGAATACGTGATCTGTTACTTCCCCGAGGCCGCCTACGACCGCTCCGGCGTCGAACTCTTCGAGCGCGAGATCATCCCGGCGTTGAGCTAGATGTCGCTGGTCAAGTACCGGATCTTGACTGGGGGTGCGGCCAGCAGCGGCGGCAACTGGGTCAGCTTGCCTTCGCCGGCGCGAAACGCGCGATAGGCGTCGTCGGCCTCGACGGACTCCCAGATCTCGTAGATCAGCCAATGCGCCTCATCGTCGGTGTCGATGAGCGTCTCAGTTCGCACGTTGCCCTCGAACGCCCGGGTGTCCTGCAGCGCGCGGCCCATCAGTTCGCGCCCTGCGGCGACCTCCTCGGGCTTGAACCGGAGTTCAAGTGTCACCGTGACCGTCATCGTCATCTCCTCGTGGTCGGCTCTTCATGCTGCTCGCTCGCGAGCACACCGTTGAACCTACGGTCGACCCATCTGCCGAAGTCGGGCGCCTCCGGAATCTGGTCCGCGGATGCGAACAACTCGGCCAGTCGTTGTTCGGACGCCACCACCTTGTCATCGAGCGGAACACTCAGCCGCCGAAGCCTGCTCTGGGCCAGTGCGGAGATCTTGAGGTTCAAACCGACTGCGGCCGAATACTTCCTGGCCCACTGGTCCGGATTGTCACGTGCCCACTGCGCCGCCTTCTGGTAACGCACCAGCAGGTCGGACAATGCGGTGTTGCGCTGCGGATCGGTCAGCGCCTTCACCGACGCGCTGCCGAACTGGTAGCCGTTTTCGGCCGAACCGATACTGCGCACCTTCAGCGTCAAATTGGCTTGCGCCGTATAGGGTTCCCAGATCACCCAGGCATCGCCCTGCCCGTTTGCGAACGCCGAGAGCGCGTCGGCGGGCTGTAGGAACACCAGCTTGACGTCCTTGGGTTTGATCCCGGCGTCGGCGAGATGTTCGAGGATGTTGGCATGAGCGGCGCTGCCTTTGGCCACCAGCAGCGTCTTGCCGCGCAGATCGGGGACGCCGGTGATGGACGAGTTGGTGCGCACCAGGATCTGCTCGCCCGTCTGGGCGCCGTCGTAGACCGAGACGACCCGCGTCTTCGAATTGGCTGCCGCGCCGAACACCGGAGGCGTGTTGCCGGTGACCGCGAAGTCGATCCGGCCCGCGTTCAGCGCTTCGATTTGCGGCGGTCCGAAGGTGAACGTGGAGAACGCAATCCGATAGGGCAGACCCTCGAGAGCATTCGCCGCCTGCAGCAGGGCCTGGGTTCCACCCTTCTGGTCGCCGACGCGCAATGTCAGCCCGGACAGTTCCGACGTCGGCACCGCCGCCGGCACGGCGAGCGGCTTCGGTCCGGATTCGCGCGACACACAACCCGTCATGCCGCCGAGTAAGACGGCCGCGGCGAGGGCGTGAAAGGCGAACCGCCGCTTGGTGATCAATGCCGAACGCCGAGTTTGTCGAGCAACTCGGAGCGGTACTCGTCGTGGCGGGCAGTGCGCTCGGACGGCCGTGGTGACTCGATGGTGAGGGAGTGGGCGACGTGACCCTGCTCGAGGACCAGCACCCGGTCGGCCAGCTCGACCGCCTCGTCCACGTCGTGGGTGACCAGCAGGACGCCGAACCCGTGGGTCCGCCAGAGGTCCAGCAGCAGTGCCCGCATGGACAGCCGGGTGAGTGCGTCCAGGGCGCCGAACGGTTCGTCGAGCAGTAGCAGTTGCGGCTCGGCCACCAGCGCCCGGGCCAGCGAAACTCGTTGAGCCTGACCGCCTGACAACGTCAACGGCCACGCCTCAGCGTGCTCGCTGAGCCCGATCTCGGCCAGGGCCAGCTCGCTGCGGGCCCGGGCGGCGTCGCGCGACAGCGCAGTGCGGTTGAGCCCGTACTGCACATTGGTCAGGACGTCGCGCCACGGAAACAGTCGCGGCTCCTGAAAGGCGACCGCGGGCGCCCCGCTGACCTCGCGCTGGCCCGCGTGATCGTCCGAAAGGCCTGCCAGCAACCGCAATACGGTTGACTTACCGCATCCGCTGCGTCCGACCAGCGCGACGATCTCACCGGCCCGCACCTCCAGCGAGATACCGTCGAGGATGCGCTTGCCGCCGTAGAATTTGTTGACGTTGCTGAGTCGGCCGACGACGGTGGTCTGCCGTTCGGATGTCACGGTCATGTGCGGTACCTCAAGGCTCGATGTTCCAGCGCCCTGACGATGGCGTCGGTGATGATGCCCAGCAGCGCGTAGACCGCGAGGCAGAAGATGATGATGTCGATCCGCAGAAAGTCGCGAGCGTTGTTGATCAGGTAGCCGATGCCCTTGTCGGCGTTGATCTGCTCGGCCACGATCAGCGTCAGCCAGGCGATCGCCAACGACTGCCGAAGGCCGACCAGCACCTGCGGAGCCGCGCTGGGCAGCAGGATGGTGCGCAGCCGTTGCCACAGCGAAAAGCCAAGAATGTCAGCGGTTTCCAGTAATTTGGGGTCCACCTGCCGAATCGCGGAGAAGGTATTGAGGTAGAGCGGAAAAGCAACTCCGAGCGCGACCAGGTTCACTTTGGCCAGCTCGCCGATGCCGAACCAGAGAATGAACAGCGGGATCAGCCCCAGGTGCGGCAGCGCTCGCAGCATTTGCAGCGGTGGATCGACAGTGGCCTCGACCCAGGGCGAGAGCCCCACCGCGATGCCCAGGGCGACCCCGGCGATTCCGCCCAGGAGCAGTCCCTCGACGACGCGGAGTCCGGACACCTCCAGCGCCTCGGCCAATTTCCCGTTCTGGATCAGCTGCCAGCCGGCTTCGAAAATCAGCTGCGGCGCCGGCAGCACGTCGCCGGGGATCAGCCGGGTGGCGCTGAGTAACTGCCACAGCACCAGCAGCGCGACCGGCGACGACCATCGCAGGATGTTCCATCGATGGGTGTCCCAGACCTGGGTGACTCTCGGTGCCGCCTCGTCGGTGACGGTCATTGCGTCGACGCTGGCAGACGCGCCCGCGGGGCTGAAGGGTTTAGCTCCCGGTGAAGGGAAAACGGGCGGTGGCCCCCATCCACGAGCAGAAATGAGAATGCGGTTTCCGATTTTGCGGAATGCTGTTGTACCGTTCTGTGAGCGCATTATCAGTTCGGCGGCTGATGGAGGATCTTCGATGCAGAAGGCAATCGACCCCAGCATCTCTACCTGGCCCGATGACGATCCTCAGTTGATCGGCAGTCGGTGCGGCGCGTGCGGCGCGACCACCTTCCCGGTGCAGGACCTCTGCCCGAGGTGCAGTGCCCCGTCGATGTCGGACGTCAAGCTTCCGCGTTCCGGGACCTTGATCGCCTGGACGACGCAGGGCTTCCCGCCCGGTGCCCCGTACGCCGGTCCGATCGGCGAGGACTTCGTGCCCTTCGGCGTCGGCCTGGTCCAGTTGGACGACGTGATCCGGGTCGAAGGCCGGCTGACCGAAAACGACCCGGCCAAGCTCAAGTTCGGCCAGGCGGTCGAACTGACCATGATTCCGTTCGCCACCGACGTCGACGGCAACGAGATCGTCACGTTCGCGTTCCAGCCGGTAGGAGCCTGAGATGACCAACGATGTCGCCATCATCGGAGTCGGACTGCACCCGTTCGGCCGCTTCGACAAGACCGCGATGCAGATGGGCGCCGAGGCCATCCAGTCCGCATTGGCCGACGCCCGGGTGGACTGGAAGGACATCCAGTTCGGCTTCGGCGGCAGCCACGAGGTGTCCAACCCGGACGCCGTCACCCGGCTGGTCGGGCTGACCGGCATCACGTTCACCAACGTCTTCAATGCCTGTGCCACCGCGGCCAGCGCGATCCAGCAGACCGCCGACACCATCCGGCTGGGCAAGTACGACATCGGCATCGCGATCGGGCTGGACAAGCACCCGCGCGGCGCGTTCACCGACGACCCCGCGAAGTTGGCGTTGCCGCAGTGGTACGCGGAAAACGGGCAGTTCGTCACCACCAAGTTCTTCGGGATGAAAGCCAATCACTACTTCCACAAGCACGGCATTTCCGAGGAGACGCTGGCGCGGGTTGCCAACAAGAATTTCCGCAACGGTGCGCTAAATCCGAATGCCTTCCGGCGCAAGGAGATATCGATCGAGGCGATCATGGCCTCGCCGGTGCTGAACTACCCCCTGCGGCAGTACATGTTCTGCGCGCCCGACGAGGGCGCCGCGGCCGTGATCATGTGCCGCGCCGACATCGCGCACAAGTACACCGACAAACCGGTCTACGTGCGCGCCACCGAGATCCGTACCCGCACCTATGGCGCCTACGAAGTGCACGCCACGTTCGCCCCGCTGGACGAGGACGTCTCGCCGACCGTCTACGCCTCCAAGGCCGCCTATGAGACCGCGGGTATAGGCCCCGAGGACGTCGACGTCGCTCAACTTCAGGACACCGACGCCGGCAACGAAGTGATCCACATGGCCGAGACGGGCCTGTGCGCCGACGGCGAGCAGGAGAAGCTGCTGGCCGACGGCGCTACCGAGATCCACGGCTCGATTCCGGTCAACACCGACGGTGGACTGATCGCCAACGGCGAGCCGATCGGCGCATCGGGCCTGCGTCAGGTGCACGAACTGGTCCGTCAGCTACGCGGTGAGGCCGGCGAGCGTCAGGTGCCCGGCAACCCGCGCGTCGGTCTGGCGCAGGTGTACGGCGCACCCGGCACCGCGTCCGCGACCATCCTGTCGCTCTGAACGCAGGTCAGATCGTCGGCCCCAACAGGTCGTCGGCGTCGCGGATCACGTAGCCGTAGCCCTGCTCGGCCAGAAAGCGCTGTCGGTGTGCGGCGTACTCCGCGTCCAGGCTGTCGCGAGCCACCACCGAGTAGAACACCGCTCCGCCGCCGTCCGCCTTGGGGCGCAGCAGCCGGCCCAGCCGTTGCGCCTCTTCTTGTCGCGACCCGAACGTTCCTGAAACCTGCACTGCGACAGAGGCTTCCGGTAAGTCAATGGAGAAGTTGGCCACTTTGGAGACCACCAGGGTGGTCACCTCGCCGCGGCGGAAGGCGTCGAACAGCGCTTCGCGTTCGGCGTTCTTGGTCGAACCCTGGATCACCGGGGCGTCCAGCATGGTGCCGAGCTCGTCGAGCTGATCGAGGTAGGCGCCGATCACCAGGGTCGGTTCACCCGGATGCCGGTCCAGAATCGACTTGACCACAGCGACTTTCGAATGCGCGGTCGAGCAGAGCTTGTAGCGTTCCTCGGGCTCGGCGGTGGCGTAGATCATCCGCTCGTTGTCGGTCATCGTGACCCGCACCTCGATGCACTCCGCCGGCGCGATCCAGCCCTGCGCCTCGATGTCCTTCCACGGCGCGTCGTAGCGCTTCGGCCCGATCAACGAGAACACGTCACCCTCGCGGCCGTCCTCGCGGATCAGCGTCGCGGTCAGCCCGAGCCGGCGCCGCGACTGCAGATCGGCCGTCATCCGGAACACCGGGGCGGGCAGCAGGTGCACCTCGTCGTAGACGATCAGGCCCCAGTCGCGGCTGTCGAACAACTCCAGATGGCGGTACTCGCCCTTGGTGCGACGGGTGATCACCTGGTAGGTCGCGATGGTGACCGGCCGAATCTCTTTGCGCTCGCCGGAATATTCGCCGATCTCTTCCTCGGTCAACGACGTGCGCGCGATCAGCTCGCGCTTCCACTGCCGGCCCGCAACGGTGTTGGTGACCAGGATCAGCGTGGTCGCGCTGGCCTTGGCCATCGCCGCGGCCCCGACCAGCGTCTTGCCCGCCCCGCATGGCAGCACCACCACGCCCGAGCCGCCGGCCCAGAACGAGTCGGCGGCCATTTCCTGGTAGTCGCGCAGTTGCCAGCCGTCCTGCGACAAGCTGATCGGGTGCGCCTCGCCGTTGACGTAGCCGGCCAGATCCTCGGCGGGCCAGCCGATTTTGAGCAGCATCTGCTTGACCCGCCCGCGCTCGCTGGGATGCACGACCACGGTGTCGTCGTCGATGCGGGCGCCCAGCATCGGCGCGATCTTCTTGTGCCGCAACACTTCTTCGAGCACCGCGCGGTCAAAGCTCACCAGCGTCAGGCCGTGTACCGGACTCTTCACCAGTTGCAGCCGGCCGTAGCGGGCCATGGTGTCCACGATGTCGACCAGCAGCGGCTGCGGTACCGCGTACCGGGAGAAGCTGACCAGTGCGTCGACGACCTGCTCGGCGTCGTGGCCGGCGGCGCGGGCGTTCCACAGGGCCAGCGGGGTGATCCGGTAGGTGTGGATGTGTTCGGGTGCGCGTTCCAGTTCGGCGAACGGGGCGATGGCCGCCCGCGCCGCGCCGGCGAGCTCATGGTCGACTTCCAGCAGCACGGTCTTGTCGGACTGCACGATCAGTGGTCCGTCAGTCATCAGCGCCACCCCTCCTCGTCGGCGCCGCGCCTGCGGCATGGTCGGGTCGTCGGCGGCATACTCCCATTATCCGGATGACGCCGACAGTCAGTTGTCGGCGTCGGCCGGCATCACCGACGTGATGCGGTGAATGGCGAAGTCACGGGCGCTGCTGGACGCCGAATCGAACGCGACCAGCTGCCCACCTCGCACCGCGATCGGGGCCACCACCCGCTGGGTCGCGACGCCGGCGGCGTCGACGTACTTGATCAGCACGGTGTCCTCATCTCGGGCCGCACGCTGCAACAGCGACATCGCCACCGCCGGATCGATCCGCAGGCTGTCGAATGGGGCGGTGGTGACTTTCCGCAGCACCGCAACCACCGCGCTCAGCGTCTCGCTGCTGGGCTGGCCGGTCGGCCGCCGGGCGCGGTGGCGCTGCGGGGCGGGAACCCGCGCGCCGCGGGCCCGGATGTCGACGATGGTGCCGGTGGAGTCTTCGGCGGCCGGGGCGAAGCCGGCGTCCTGCAGAGCGGCGAGCACTTCGCCGATCGGCGCCTGCGAGATCGCCACGGTCGGCGCCAACACGCGCAGGCCGAGGTGTTCGGCCCCGGCGGCGGCCTGGGCGAGCAGCGCGGGGTCCTCGCACCGCACGAACGACGCGGCCATGCCGAGGCGCAGCTGACCGTGCCGGCGGGCCACGTCGTCGATCAGGTAGGTCAAGCCTTGTGGCACCGGCGTTTTGGAGTGCTTGGTGAACAGGGCGTGCAATTCGCCGGCGGTTTTGCCGATGTCGAGGGCGTGCCGGATGGACGGTTCGCTGACCCGATACACCATTGCGGTGCCGGCTGATTCGACGGTGGCCACCTTCGCAAGTTCGTCGGCCAGCTCACGTTCCAGCGGCCCGGGCACCACGACGGTCAAGTCGGCCTGCACCAGAAAGTGGTCGATCGGGGTGGGTAACGCGCGTGCCATCGCGGCGATCGCGGCGTCCGCGGCGCCTTCGATGAACACCCGGCCGGGAGTGCTGATCGCCCCGCGGCCCACCAGGCCGAGCTTCTGCGCTTCATCCAGAAGGTCGGCGATCGGCGCGGGTTGCAACCGCTTGGCCCAACGCGGCCGCCGCCAGATCAACGCCGCCGACGCGGTGTTCTTGTCTACTCCCGATCCGGGCGACAGTCCGGTCAGCATGTCCAGCAGCAGCCGGCGATCCAGCGGTGCCGCCGTCGAGTAGAGCGAATCAGAAAGCGCAGCATAGGGTTTGGCGTCTGGCCCGCGACTCCCGATCAACGCCGGCCGGGCCGCCAGATCGAGCCAGGTGGTGGCCAACAGATGCCAGCGCTCGGCGGTGGTCGCCTCGCTGAACCGGTCGGCGGCCACCGTCGGGGCCCAGTAGGGCGGGTCGCCGGCGGCCGGTTGCGGGTCCGGGAGTCCGCTGGCGATCAGCCCGGCCGCGGCGGCGAGTTCGAGAATCAGCCCCAGCCGGGCCTCATCGACGCCGGTGACCTTGGCCAGCCGCCGCACCTCCCGGACGCCGAGCCCGCCACTGCGTAGCTCGGAAATAGGTGTGGCGCTGAGCGTTTCGATGAGAAGGTCGAGTTCGCGGAGTAGGTCGATGATGGCACCCGCCGCCGCGGAGTCGGCGTCGGCCGGGGTGGTGGTGGTCACCACCGGATCGGGCGCCGCGAGGCGTGCCGGTCCGGCTTCCTCGCCGCGCATGACCTGTCCGACGTGCCGTGGCAGGATCACCGTGTCGGCGTCGATACGGCGCAGTAAACCTATCGAAATCAACTGGGGCACAGGACGATCAGCGGGAGCACCGGGTGCCGCGTCACGGGTGCGTCCCAACGGGGAACCTTCCAGAAGACGGTCGAGCACCTCACGCTGCGGTTCGTCGAGACCGTCGATCAGCTCGGCGATCCGCTCAGGGCTTTGCGACGCGTCCTCCAGCGTCACCTGCCCGATGTACCAGGGCAGACCGCCACCCGCGTCGGCGGCCACCCGGATCTCGCTGTCACCCCAGGCGAGGGCGCGTTCCTTCAGGTCCTCGAGCGCGTCGAGAACATCGGCCTCGGGTGCCCGGTCACCGATGAGCGCCGACAACTTCGGCACCGGCACCGGCGCGGTGTCCGCCTGGAGCACGAGCAGCGCATCGATGACCGCCAGTCGCAGGAAATCCAGCTCGTCGGTAGCGGCCTTCAGCGACTGGCGTGCCTGGGCGCGGGCCGCCAGTGCGGCGATACTGCCGGGCGGCGGCTGGGCGAGATCCGGCCGCAACTCCAGCAGACGGATCAATCGCTCGTCGGGCAGCTCGGCCAGCCATGACCCCAGCGGGATGCCCGAGGTGTGTTCGGTCATTGCTGACCAGCGTAAAGCAGTCGCGCGAGTGGACTGTCCCCGCCGACGGAGGGTAAAGCGGGCACCGCCGCGCCGGACCTGTCAGAATGGACCGCGTGGCTGACAAGAAGGCGCAGAAGACTCGTTACGTCGACAACGGCTGGCCGACGTCCAACCCGGACGACCATGCCGTGAGTGAACTGGCTTCCGACCGGGTCGGAGCGCTGTCGCCGTTCGGTGACGTGGTCTTCCCGCTGCCCGCGGACGATCTGCCGTACGTTCACCCGGTCACCGACGTCAACCGCTAGGCGGTTCGTCCGCCGGAACGCCGCCCTGGCTAGGCGAGCGACTGCAGCGCCGGGTTACCGCTCACGTTCTGCGACTGGATCGCTGTGAGCAGGTCCTTGACGTAGCCCGGTGCCGGGTCCTGCGGAAGTGCCGTCCACGAGCTCACAGCATTCGCCTGGTGCACATCTTGCGGACCGTCAACCGGCGCCTGGGCGGCGACCGGCTCGGCATGAACCGGCTCGACCGGGGGAGCGGGTTCGGGCGCAGGATCGGCCGGCGCAGGCGCCTCGGGGGCGGGCGCCTCTGGCGCCGGAGCCTCCGGTGCGGGAGCTTCGGGTGCCGGTGCTTCGGGAGCTGGTGCCGTCACGGCCACGGCCTGCACCTGCATCGGCGCGGGGTCAGCGGCGACTGGCTCGGGCGCCGGCGGGGGCGGCAGCTCGGCAGGAGGCGGGGGGAGCTCGGCGGGCGGGGGCGGGAGCTCCGCCGGTGGAGGCGGGAGCTCGAACAGGGGCGGCGGAGCGTCGGGTGCGGGCGCGTCGGCAAGCACGTTGCGCGGGGTGGCGGCTGAAAGCCCCCGGCCGCAGACCGGCCAGGCGCCCTTGCCCTGGGAGGCCAGCACTCGCTCGGCGACCGCGATCTGCTGGTCTCGACTGGCCTGGTTGGCCGACGAGGCGAACTCGCTGCCACCGTGTGAGGCCCACGTGCCTTGGGAGAACTGCAACCCGCCGTGGTAGCCGTTGCCGGTGTTGATCGCCCAGTTGCCGCCGGATTCGCAGGAGGCGACGCGGTCCCATTCGCTATCGGGGGCCGCGGCCGCGTTGGCGGCGAACGCGATGCCGCCGCCGCCGATCACTGCGCCGGTGAAGGCCAGTTTTGCGACGCCGACGGTGGACGTGGTGGGTTTACGATGACGGCCGCTCATAGCCCTAAGAAAGTCCTCTCGTACGCGCCTACGAGGTCAGCTGTCGGGTTCGGGCGGAAGAGGTCGCCCGGCCGTCGAGTTTCCGGGGAGGAAACTTTCCGGCTTCACCCCAAGGAGCCGCTAGCGGCCCCAGGTTCGATTTCGGCGGACCATTGGGTCCCCCGCCTCCATCCACGGATTGGCGTTACTCACCTATTGGATGGAGCTCGGCGCTATAGGCGAGAAGGCCTACCGCGCAGGGAAACTCGGTGGGCCCGCGCACGACGCTAGCTGGTGTTAGCAGTGGAGTCATTTTCTGGAAGATGCCGCGTTTCGCGTGTCGCGAGCAGGGAAAACGCCAGGAGGATCCGCCGTTTACGCTGGTTGAGAGCTTCGCAATCAGGCCGTTGCCGAGCCGTGATCAAACCGTTATGTGATTCATTTCACAGCGCCTTCCGGGACTAATCCCAGGTCACCGGCCGGTGCTTCAGCCGACAATTTCAGCCCCGCGCGACCGGTGCGGCGGTCCAGGGCGCCGGATTGTCGACCGGCACGATCTCCTTGCCCAGCGGAACCAGCGAGACCGGGATCAGCTTCAGGTTGGCCAAAGCCAGCGGGATACCGACGATCGTCACGGCCATCGCCGCGGCACTGACCAGATGCCCGATCGCCAGCCAGATTCCACACAGCAGAATCCAGACGACATTGCCGAGCACGGCGCCCGTTCGGATGCCGGGCTTGTCGACGACCGTTCGTCCGAACGGCCACAGCGCGTAGGACGCGATTCGCAGGGAGGCGAAGCCGAACGGGATCGTCACGATCAGCGCGAAGCAGATCAGCGCCGCGAGCAGATATCCGAGGGCCAGCCACAGGCCACCGAACACCAGCCAGATGACATTGAGAATCAGGCGCATCGTTCCCTCCAGAGGTGACTCCAGGGTAGGCGAGAAACTCTGGTGCTCAGCCGGCAGCGTTCCGAGTAGGATCGGTCGTCATCGCGTCCTGCGCAGGCGGGGCGCTTCGTTGTGTAGGCCTCGTGAGCGATTCGTTAGACAAGCAGGTGAGACCGGTGCCGACTGGCAAGGTGAAGTGGTACGACGCTGAGAAGGGATTCGGCTTCCTATCCCAAGAGGAAGGCGAGGACGTCTACGTCCGCTCCTCCGCGTTGCCCGCGGGCGTCGAAGGCCTGAAAGCGGGGCAGAAGGTCGAATTCGGCCTGGCCTCCGGGCGCCGCGGTCCGCAGGCGCTGAGCCTGAAACTGATCGACCCGCCGCCTACGCTCGGCAGCCGTCCCCGCCGTGAGAGCCCGGCCGAGCACAAGCACAGCCCCGACGAGCTACACGGCATGGTCGAGGACATGATCACGCTGCTGGAAGGCACTGTGCAGCCCGAACTGCGCAAGGGCCGCTACCCGGATCGCAAGATCGCGCGCAAAGTGTCCGAGGTGGTCAAGGCGGTGGCGCGCGAGTTGGACGCCTGAGCCTCGCGCAACAACACCGATTTCTATCGGTAGCGAAAACCTGACGGAGGTCGATATCCCTACCTACCTCGCCGAGAACGGCGAATTCGCCCGTGACACCAAGTACATCGACACCCGGATCACCGCCGACGGCCGCGACGGTTATCCAGTGGAACCGGACCGCTATCGGCTGATCGTGGCCAGGGCCTGCCCGTGGGCCAACCGCGCGATCATCGTCCGTCGGCTGCTCGGTCTGGAAGATGTTCTCTCCATTGGGTTTTGCGGCCCCACCCACGACAAGCGCAGCTGGACGTTCGACCTCGATCCCGACGGTGTCGACCCGGTGCTGAAAATCCCGCGCCTGCAGGACGCCTACTTCGCCCGCTTCCCGGACTATCCCAAAGGCATCACGGTGCCGGCGATCGTCGACGTGCCGAGCGGAGCGGTCGTCACCAACGATTTCCCGCAGATGACGCTGGACCTGTCGACCGAATGGGCGGCCCACCACCGCGATGGCGCCCCGCAGCTGTATCCCGAGCCTCTACGCGCCGAGATCGACGAGGTGAGCGAGCGGATCTACACCGAGATCAACAACGGCGTATACCGGTGCGGCTTCGCCGGCTCGCAGCAGGCGTACGAAGATGCTTACGAACGGCTTTTCGCCGCCATCGACTGGGTCAGCGATCGGCTCGAGACGCAGCGGTACCTGGTCGGCGAGACGATCACCGAAGCCGACGTTCGCCTGTTCACCACGCTGGCCCGCTTCGATGCCGTCTATCACGGTCACTTCAAGTGCAACCGAAGCAAGCTCACCGAGCTACCCGTGCTGTGGGCGTACGCACGAGACCTGTTCCAGACACCGGGTTTTGGCGATACCACCGACTTCGTCCAGATCAAGCAGCACTACTACCTGGTGCACGCCGACATCAACCCGAGCGGGATCGTGCCCAAGGGTCCGGAGCTGGCCAATTGGCTGACGGCTCACGGCCGGGAGTCGTTGGGCGGCAAGCCTTTCGGTGACGGCACGCCTCCTGGTCCGCCCCGCGACGGCGAGCAGGTGCCGGCGGACCACGGCGCGGTCTGACACCTCCGCCGGTTTCGAATGCCGCGATCCCGGACACTCTGCTCGGACGCACCCGCGGCAGTCGACAGGAAGGTTCCTCGTGAACCAGCAAGCTAGTGGCAAGCCCGATCCACATCCCAAGGACGCCAGGGAGGTGACCGAGGAGCAGCGTGAGATGCAGGACGAACTCGACCACCAGGATGGCGACCCGGACGGGCCCGGCCAACAACAATCTCGGCACAACACCGCCGGCGAAAGCACCCGCTAGATCACTGCGCGCGAATCAGCTCCACACCGTGCGGACCGACCATTCGGCATGCGGGACGCCTTGGACCTCGCCGTTCGGGTCGACATATGCCGTCATCAACTGCACGGCGATCCCGGTCAGCCGCCCGTGCTGGGAGTCGACGGTTGGAATGGTGACCGCGAGCCGGCTACCGGGGCGGTAGAACGTCGTCGCGGGAACGGCGGAGTCCTCGTACACCGTCAGCAGCCACCACGGCGCCTCGCCGATCGACTTCGGTACCGAAAGCTGAACGGGAGCACGCGAATTCACCTGTAACTGGCCCTGCGACTGCGCGTTTTGGCAGTCGGTGAGGTCCAGCACGTCGCAGTATCGGTAGGGCCCCACCCGCGTCGTGTGTCCGTTGGAGTACGCGCTGATCTCGGGACGCACCGGTCCCCGGTGATAGGCCAGCGCCCACGCTCCGACTCCGGAAGCGACCGTCAATATGGCCACGATCGCCAGCAGCGCATACCTTTTCGCCGACGTCACGCTCGCGGCACCGACGCGGTCCGATGCTCCTGATGACCGCCCTCCTGCTCGACCATCACCGGCCGGTTGCCGCCCAGCCCGGGGATCAGCGAGTCGCCATGGAAACTGACCACCGTCTGCGCCAGCCCGAGAATCAGCACCGACGTCACGACACTGAAGCCGACCCACAGGTCGGTGTACAGCAGGACACCCATCGCGCCGCCGAGTACCCAGGCGAGTTGCAGCGTGGACTCCGAACGTCCGAACGCCGACGCCCGCGACTCCTCCGGCAGATCGTCCTGAAGCGACGCGTCGAGCGCCGCCTTCGCGATCGCGCTCGAGCCCGACGTCACCAGGGTGGCGATGGCGACCATCAGCTGCGTTCCGGCGACCGCAGCGGCCAGCGCGACAGTCGTCACCGCCAGGGCGCAGCGCAGCACCAGGACCGCTGGTCGGCCCAATCGCAACCGGGCACTGGCGAAGTTTCCGGCGAAGTTACCGATGCCGGCAGCCGCGCCGATCATCCCGAGCATCGCCAGCTGCCGCCAGCCGTTGGCGTGGTGCGCCTTCGCGACGAATGCCGGATACAAAAACAGGAACCCGACCATCACTTTGATCGTGCAGTTGCCCCAGAGCGAAGTGATGATGTTGCGGCCCAACGGTTGTCGCAGCGCTCCGCTGGCCCGGCGGACCTCATCAGGCCAGTTGCGGCGTGGCGTGTCCTGCCGGTAGCTCAAGGTGGCCGGCACTTCGCCGGCGGTGACTTCAACCCATCGCGGGATGCGCATCGACAGCGCGGCTCCGCCTGCCGTCACTGCGATGACGACGAACAGCGCGCCCGGCAGCTGGAGCAGCCGGTCGCAGCCGTACTCGATGCCGGCGGCGATACCGCCACCCACGATGGTGCCGCCGAGCAGCCCGAACATGGTCAACCGCGAGTTCACCCGGACCAGGTCGATCGTCGGCGGCATCACCCGCGGCGTGACCGCACTGCGCAGCACGCTGAACGACTTGGAGAACACCATCATCATCAGCGCGCAGGGATACAGCACCCAGGATTGATAGCCGCCGGTGGCGGCGTCGTAATTGGCGATCAGAATCACGGCCAACACGGTGCGAAGCGCGAATGACGCCGCCAGCGCGACCCGGCGACCGTGCTGGAGCCGGTCGAGCGCCGGGCCGATCAGCGGGGCGATCACGGCGAACGGCGCGATGGTGATGAGCAGGTAGAGCGCCACCCTGTCCTTGCTCTCCCCGGTGGCCGCGGCGAAGAACAACGTGTTGGCCAGCGCGACCGCCATCGCCGCGTCGGTGGCGAAGTTGGCCACCACCGGCCAGGTCAGCGCGGTCAGCCCGGATTTGTCGGCGCCATCGGCGGTGGCGGCCCGCTGAACCAGGTCATACATCCGTGAACCCATTTCGCGACTGCGCAGCGCGGCGGCCCGGGTGACGGTCACCCGCTCACCGGAGGAGCCGGCTCGCGTCGGCTCGGTGCGACGCTGGGAATTGCTCTCGCGGTTCAGTGGCGGCAGGTAGCGATTGGAGCTGGGCATCGGCGGAGACCGGTGCGGACGGCGTTGGCCCGCCTCGTCGGCCGGGTAGTTGGCCATGCCAGGATGCTCGTCGGCCGGCCCGGTTCGACCACGCCGGCCGGGCGCCGAGCCGCGGCTCGCATCCCGGTCATTACCGCGCCGTCCAGCCATACCTCGATTCTCACCCATGCCGGCGGTGCTGGTGTGCAGGCGACCGGTGTGGCCATACCTCGCATATGTGCGGCAGAATCGGAGGCCCATGGAAACAACGGACGATGTGACCAGATCGAGCACGACGGAATGGTCGCCTGAATTGGCGACCGTTCTGACCGGCGCGGCCGATCTGGCCCGCGCGGCCGTGGTCGAGAGCAGCGGCGATGACACCGTGGGCGACTATCTGGGCGTCGGCTACGAGGACCCGAGCAGCGCGACGCATCGTTTCCTGGCCCACCTTCCCGGCTACCAGGGTTGGCAGTGGGCGGTCGTAGTCGCCAGTTACCCGGGGGCCGACCACGCGACTGTCAGCGAAGTGGTGCTGGTGCCCGGGCCGGAATCATTGCTGGCGCCGGAATGGCTGCCCTGGGATCAGCGCGTCCGGGCCGGCGACCTGAGTCCGGGCGATCTGCTGGCGCCACGGCTCGAGGACCCACGACTGGTGCCCGGTTACATGTCGTCCGGTGACCCGCAGGTCGACGAGACGGCCGGCGAGATCGGGCTGGGACGTCGTCAGGTGATGAGCCCCTGGGGACGCGCTGAGGCCGCCGAACGGTGGCACGACGGCGATCACGGGCCCCGCGCGCAGATGGCGCAGTCCACCAAGCGGGTCTGCCGCGACTGCGGTTTCTTCCTGCCGCTGGCGGGTTCGCTCGGTGGGATGTTCGGCGTTTGCGGCAACGAGTTGTCCGCCGATGGTCATGTGGTCGACTTCGAATACGGCTGTGGCGCGCATTCCGACACTCCTGCTCCGGCGGGCGGCGGTTCGCCGATGTACGACCCGTTCGACGACGGCGTGCTGGACGTCAGCGAGAAGCCGGCCGAGCAGCCCGCTGAAGCGGCTGTGGAACCGCCGGTTGAGGTGGCTGTGGAACCGCCCGTCGAGCTGGCCGCGGAAACTGCTGCCGAGGAGCCCGCCGTCGAAGAGCCCGCCGTCGAGGCGGCCGCGGAACTTGCCGTCGAAGAGCCCGCCGTCCAATCCGCTGAGCCGACGGACGTCCCAGCCGAAGAAGGGCTGGACAAGCCCGCCGAGGAATCGGTACAGGAACCTGGCGACGGTTCGCCGGAGCCGAGCTAGGCGCTTTCCGCGGCGGCCTTGATTCTGGCCAGCGAGACGTTCATGCCCTCGACGAGTTCGCGCTCGAAGCTGTCCGTTCCGCCCATCAGCGCATTGACGGCCATGCTGGAAATCGGCTTGACGCCATTCTCGGCGTGCCGGCTCTCGATCACCCTGGTGCCGCCCGCGAGCGGCTGCAGCTCGTAGCTCCAGATGGTGTTGTTCAAATTGACCCGGAATGCCAGTTTTTGTTCCGGCACCAGCTCGACGATGGTGGACGTGGTCGGCCAGACCAGCAGGTTGCGCCGGTTCAGGTTGAGGGTGCGGGTGCCGGGACGGACCTGGCCCAACGGCCGCATCAAGCGGCACTGCGAACTCCACTGCGGCATCCGACGGAAGTCGCTGATCAGCGCCCACACCGTCGACACGGGTGCGTCGATGTCGACCTCGGCTTGCAGTAACGGCGCCGCCATATCCCTACCTCTAGCTTCTGGGCTCGGTGGTGAGCCCGGTCTGAGCGCCCCGCGCACCCCGGCGGGCAGCTGCGCGCTGCCACAAGAAGATCGATGTGCCCAGGACGCCGACCGCGAGCCCTGCCAGAGTCAGCGGTCGCCAGGTGGTCAGGGCGGGAACGGCGAACGCCGCCACCGCGGCGACCAGCCACACCAGCGCACCGACCGCGATGATCGGCCGCGGATCCAGCAACGCAGCAGGTAGTGGTGGCGGCTCAACGATCTCGCCGGTCTCGTCGGACATCGAGATCAAGATAGCTTGACGACGATGCCGGCCGCGAGGGGCCGGAGGAGGAGTCGAGCCGTGGGGTGAGCTTGACGACGATGCCGGCCGCGAGGGGCCGGAGGAGGAGTCGAGCCGTGGGGTGAGCTTGACGACGATGCCGGCCG
>NZ_JBVAXH010000001.1:3139047-3140522 GCF_055419225.1 Mycobacterium sp. IDUB_36
CGCGAGCGGCCGGAGGAGCCGGTATGTCCTTGTCTCGGTGATTCGATGTTGACGTTTCGGCGTTCTGTCGTAACCTTCGCGCTGTGATCGATGGCGATAGCCGGTTGGCCAGCGACCTGTCGCTCGCGGTGATGCGGCTGTCCCGGCAGCTGCGTTTTCGCCGCCCGCAGTCCCCGGTGTCGCTGTCGCAACTGTCCGCGCTGGCGACATTGGCCAACTTCGGCCCGATGACGCCCGGTGCGCTCGCAATCAGGGAACGCGTTCGCCCACCGTCGATGACGCGGGTGATCGCATCCCTGGCCGAACTGGGTTTCGTCGACCGCGTCGCGCATCCCGACGACGGCCGACAGGTGCTGGTGTCGGTGTCCGAGGCCGGCGCTGAGCTGATGGAGGCCGAGCGTCAGGCCAGTCAAGAATGGCTGACTCAGCGGCTGGAAAGGCTCGGCGTGCCCGAACGTGACACGCTGCGGGTGGCGGCTGACCTGATGCTTGCCTTGGTCGACGAAACCCCTTGAGCGCGAACGACAGTGTGATCGTCTGCGACATCGACGATCCCGAGGATCCGCGGCTGGACAACTTCCGCGACCTGAACAGCATCGACCGGCGTCCGGATCTGCCCAGCGGCAAGGGCTTGGTGATCGCCGAGGGCGTGTTGGTCGTGCAGCGGATGCTGGCTTCGCCGTTCACCCCGCTGGCGTTCCTCGGCACCGACCGCAGACTGGCCGAACTGAGCGCCGATCTCGCGGGGAATTCCGCTCCCTACTACCGGGTTTCGGCCGAGGTGATGGCGGCGGCAATCGGTTTTCATCTGAACCGCGGCGTGCTCGCTGCCGCGCGTCGTATACCCGACCGCTCTGTCGCTGAGGTGGTGGACGGCGCCCAGACTGTCGCGGTGCTCGAGGGGGTCAACGACCACGAGAACCTGGGCTCCATATTCCGCAACGCAGCCGGGCTTGACGTCGACGCGGTGGTCTTCGGCAGCGGCTGCGCCGATCCGCTCTACCGGCGCGCGGTGCGGGTGTCGATGGGGCACGCCCTGCTGGTGCCATTCGCCCGGGCAGATGACTGGCCGTCAGAGCTGAAGGCGTTGCAGGACAGCGGTTTTCGACTATTGGCGATGACTCCCGGCGCCGATGCCAAGACGTTGGCGGAAGCGATGGCGGCGGTGCGCGGCGAGCGGGTCGCGATCCTGGTCGGCGCCGAGGGGCCGGGGTTGAGCTACGCCGCACTGAAGGCCAGCGATCTGCGCGTACGGATCCCGATGTCGCGCGGAACCGACTCGCTCAACGTCGCGACGGCCGCGGCGCTCGCGTTCTACGAGCGGGCACGCGCCTGATGACCCGACTCCTCCTCATCGCGCTACGCGCTCTGCATCGTCGTCGGGCTGAGCCGGATGGCCCGACTCCTCCTCATCGCGCTACGCGCTCTGCATCGTCGTCGGGCTGAGCCGGATGGCCCGACTCCTCCTCATCGCG
>NZ_JBVAXH010000001.1:3140621-3510053 GCF_055419225.1 Mycobacterium sp. IDUB_36
GCTACGCGCTCTGCATCGTCGTCGGGCTAGAGTTCAAGCGTGACGCCGACCCACGAATCCACGCCCTGGGCAATGGGTTTGACCGTCGCCGGATTCGTCGCCGCGGCTACCTCGGTCGCGGTCGTGGTGCTGAGCCTGGGCTTGATCCGGGTGCACCCGCTGTTGGCAGTCGGGCTGAATGTCGTTGCGGCCGGCGGTCTTGCGCCGACGCTGTGGGGCTGGCGGCGAACAGCGGTGATTCGCTGGCTGGTACTCGGCGGCGGCGTCGGTGTGACGATCGCCTGGTTGGCCCTGGTCGCGATGGCCCTCTGAGGTAGCGGTCAGCGCTGCCCGCTGGAGCGAACCCCCAGCAGCACGTCTTCCCATGCCGGTACGGCGGGCTTGCCTTTGCCGCGGCGAGCACGAGGCTGCTCGACGACGGGCTCCGGCTCCGGGCTGTCGGTGACCACCACCGGCGCTGGCGCGGGAGTCGGCTCGGCGTCATCGAAGTCCAGCTGAGCCAGCGGAGCGACCGGACGCAGCAGCGGACGGTCGAAGTCGGGGTCGATCAGCTCACTGGCGGCGTCGTCCACCGCGGTGACGGTCCCACCGTGCGCACCCGGGCAGAACCGGAAATGCGCGAGGTTGTCCGAGCGGCCGGCCTTCCAGCCCAGCTGCACGGTCCAGCGACCGTCTTCGTTACGCCACGCGTCCCAGGAGGTGTGGTCGGGGTTCAGGCCGCGCGCGACCAAAGACGTGGTGACCGTCTCCAGCAGCGTCAACACTGCGGGGCCGTCGGCGAGTACAGGGTGGGCGGCGGTTGCCAGCTCGGCAGCGCGGGCCCGCTCCAACAGCACCGGGTGGGCGAACCGCTCGACCCGCGAGATCTCCACCCCGGCGGACTCGGCAAGTTGCTCGACCGACGCACCCGCGCGGATGCGGGCCTGAATGTCCTTGGGACGCAACATGCTGCTCGCCTCGATCTCGATATGGGTCTGGTTCACCCGGGCTCCGTCACCGCGGACCGCCGCGCGCAATCGGTCGTCGACGCGGACCCTGAACTTGTCGGCGGGGTCGTCGCCCTCGCAGATGAGGTGTTTGCCGTCGACGTCGAGTCCGACGATCTTGAGTTCCCGCATGGTGTCTCCTCGCAGGTTCCTCGCAGACCATCGCATGAGGTCCGCCCACGCGCACTGTAACTCAGCGAGCGATTCAAGCCAGGGTGGACACGCGGTGACACCTGGGCTTTTTCCATGTGAACGCTAGATGCGCTCGACCACCCAGTCGATGCACTCGGTGAGCGCACTGACGTCGTCCGGCTCGACCGCCGGGAACATCGCGACGCGCAACTGGTTGCGGCCGAGTTTGCGGTACGGCTCCACGTCGACGATGCCGTTGGCGCGTAGCACTTTGGCCACCGCGCCGGCGTCGACGTCGTCGTTGAAGTCGATGGTGCCGACCACCTGAGAGCGCAGCTTGGGGTCCGCAACGAACGGGGTGGTGAACGCGCGGTCCTGCGCCCAGCTGTACAGCCGTCCCGACGAGTCAGCCGTCCGCTTGACCGCCCAGTCCAGCCCGCCGTTGCCGTTCAGCCAGTCGACCTGCTCGGCCAGCAGCACCAGCGTCGCGATGGCCGGGGTGTTGTAGGTCTGGTTCTTGAGGCTGTTGTCCACCGCGATCGGCAGCGACAGGAAATCGGGCACCCACCGGTTGGACGCCGCGATCGACTCGATCCGGCTCAGTGCGGCCGGGCTCAGGATCGCCAGCCACAGCCCGCCGTCGGCGGCGAAGTTCTTCTGGGGTGCGAAGTAATAGGCGTCGGTGTCGGCGATGTCGACCGGTAGTCCGCCGGCACCCGAGGTGGCGTCGATGACGATCAGCGCGTCGCCGGCGTCACGCGGGCGGGCGATCGGCACCGCCACACCCGTCGAGGTCTCGTTGTGCGCCCAGGCGATCACGTCGACCGACGGGTCGCCCTGCGGGTCCGGGGCGCTACCGGCGTCGGCCTTGATGATGATCGGGTCGCCGACGAAGGGGTTCTTGGCGACCGAGGATGCGAACTTCGAGCTGAACTCGCCGTAGCTGAGATGCAGTGAACGCTTGTCGATCAGCCCGAATGCCGCGGCATCCCAGAAAGCAGTCGCGCCGCCGTTGCCGAGCGCCACCTCGTAGCCGTCGGGCACCGAGAAGAATTCGCGCAGCCCGGTGCGCACCCGGCCGACCAGATCCTTGACCGGGGCCTGCCGGTGCGACGTGCCGAAAATGGAGGCGGCGCTGGTGGATAGGGCCTGCAGCTGTTCGGGCCGCACCTTTGACGGGCCGGATCCGAAGCGTCCATCGCTGGGTTTGATGTTGTCGGGGATCGTGAGCTGGTCAGCCATGATCACCAGGTTAGTGACCCGGCAGCGACCGGCCTTCAGGCGGTCGGTTGTCGACTCGCGGTGTGACCAGGGTCACAGTGCACAAATGTTCACGGCTGCGGCACAAAGGGCATTTCGGGTCTAGTAAGTTCCCGATACCTTGAGTACTGTGCTGGACATAGCACGTCCAAATGTAAACCTCATTGAGGAGGCCTCAGGATGGCTCAGACAGCAACTGCGCAGAAGCAGCCGCGCACCAAGTTCATGCGGCGCTGGCGTCGCAACATGGACGTTCAGGACGACATCAAGTACGTGGAGATGCTGAACACCCTGTCCGAGGGCTCGGTGCGGCGCAACTTCAACCCGTACACCGACATCGACTGGGATTCGCCCGAGTTCGCGGTGATTCCTGACGACCCGCGCTGGATCCTCCCGAAGACCGATCCGCTCGGTAAGCACTCCTGGTACCAGTCCCAGTCGCAGGACCGTCAGATCGCGATCGGTATGTGGCGCCAGGCCAACGTGGCCAAGGTCGGCCTGCACTTCGAGTCGATCCTGATCCGCGGCCTCATGGAGTACGCGTTCTGGGTGCCTAACGGCTCACCGGAGTACCGCTACTGCCTGCACGAAGCGGTCGAAGAGTGCAACCACACCATGATGTTCCAAGAGATGGTGAACCACATCGGCGTGGACGTTCCCGGCATGCCGCGCCTGCTCAAGTGGATCCAGCCCTACATCCCGCTGGTCGCCGGCCCGCTGCCGATCCCGTTCTGGTTCGGCATCCTCGCCGGTGAGGAGCCGATTGACCACACTCAGAAGAACGTGCTGCGTGAGGGCAAGGAACTGCACCCGATCATGGAGCGGGTGATGGCGATCCACGTGGCCGAGGAGGCCCGCCACATCTCGTTCGCCCACGAGTACCTGCGCAAGCGGGTGCCGAACTTGCCACGTCGCAAGCGTTTCTGGCTCTCGTTGTTCGTGCCGCTGACCATGCGGATCCTGTGCTCGGCGATTGTGGTGCCGCCCAAGGCTTTCTGGCAGGAGTTCGACATCCCGCGTGAAGTCCGCAAGGACGTGTTCTTCAAATCGCCGGAGTCACGTCAGATGCTGCGCGACATGTTCGGTGACGTGCGGATGCTGTGCAAGGACACGGGTTTGATGAACCCGCTGGCCAAGCTGATCTGGCGAATCTGCAAGATCGATGGCAAGCCGTCGCGCTACCGCAGCGAGCCGCAGCGTCAGCACCTCACGGTCGCCGCCTAGGAACTCATGCCGCACGTAATCACCCAGTCGTGTTGCAGCGACGGGTCCTGTGTCTACGCCTGCCCGGTGAACTGTATCCACCCGTCGCCGGACGAGCCGGAATTCGCTTCTGCGGAGATGCTTTACATCGATCCCGTGGCGTGTGTCGACTGCGGCGCGTGTGTCAGTGCGTGCCCGGTGGGCGCCATCGCTCCCAACTCACGGTTGACCACGGAGCAGTTGCCGTTCATCGAACTCAACGCCAGCTTCTACGAAGAGTTCCACGCCTCCCGGCCCGCGGACGAGAAACTGCCGCCGACATCGAAACTGGCACCGGTCATTCCGGCGCCGGAGGTCCGCGGGAAGCACAGCGGCCCGTTGACGGTGGCGATCGTGGGATCCGGTCCGGCCGCGATGTACGCCGCAGACGAACTGCTCACCCAGCAGGGCGTCCGGGTCAATGTCTTCGAAAAGCTGCCCACCCCTTACGGATTGGTGCGGGCCGGGGTTGCGCCCGACCACCAGACCACCAAGCGGGTCACCCAGCTGTTCGACCGGATCGCCCGTCGCCGGGAATTCCGGTTCTTCCTCAACGTCGAGGTCGGCAACCAGCTGAGCCACGACGACCTGCTGGCCCACCACCACGCCGTCATCTATGCGTCGGGTGCGCCCAACGACCGCCGGCTGGACATCGACGGAATGGGCCTGCCCGGCACCGGCACCGCGACCGAGTTCGTGGCCTGGATCAACGGGCATCCTGATTTCGTCGATCTGCCCGTGGATCTCAGCCACGAGCGGGTGATCGTCGTCGGCAACGGCAACGTCGCACTGGACGTGGCTCGCGTGCTGACCGCCGACCCGGACGAGCTGGCCCACACCGACATCTCCGATCACGCGCTGGCGGCCCTGCGCGAATCGCGAGTGCGCGAGGTCGTGATCGCCGCCCGTCGCGGACCCGAGCACTCGGCATTCACGCTGCCGGAGCTGATCGGGTTGACCACGACCGCCGAAGTGGTTCTGGCCGACGATGACCGCGACGCGGTGTTGCGCGACCTGGCTAGCGTCACCGATACCGTGACCAAGCAGAAATTGAATATCCTCAGCGGGCTTGCGGCATCGTCGACACCGGCGACGCGGCCGCGAATCCGGTTCGCTTACAACCTCACTCCGAAGCGAGTGGTCGGGGACCAGCGCGCCACCGGCTTGCAGTTCGACGTCACCGGCACCGAGGAATCGGCCACCATCGACGCCGGGCTGGTGCTGACGTCGATCGGCTACCACGGCAAGGCGATCAAAGATCTGCCGTTCGATGACGAGAAGGGCGTGGTGCCGAACGATGGCGGCCGCGTCACGCACGCCGACGGCGCCTATGTCGCGGGCTGGATCAAACGTGGGCCGACCGGCTTCATCGGAACCAACAAATCGTGCGCGGCGCAAACCGTGCAACGACTGGTGGACGACTACAACGCCGGGCTGTTGCACGACCCGGTCGGCAAGCCGGCCGCACTGGACCGCCTGGTCCGCGAGCGCCAACCCGATGTCGTCGACGCCAACGGCTGGCGGGCGATCGACGCGGCCGAGCTGGCGCGAGGTGGACTCGCCGACCGGCCGCGCGCCAAGTTCACCGCGATCGCCGACATGCTGGCCGCCGCGGCGGCCGCGCCGGCACCGTCGCTGCGGCACCGGGTGGCCGACCGCCTGCGCGAACTCGCCGGCTAGCCGTTCATCGCCGCGGCCAGCTCCTCGTAGTTGACCTCCTTGACCGGCTGACCGAGCGACCAGTGGTGACCGAACGGATCGGCGACCACGCCGTAACGGTCGCCCCAGAACTGCTCCTCCAACGGAACGAGTTCGGTGGCGCCGGCATCCAGCGCCCGGCGGAACCAAGCGTCGACGTCGGGCACGGTGAGGTGAATCGTGACCGGGGTACCGCCCAGCGACGGAGGGGTCATCGACATGCCGCCGGACATCTCCGGGAAGTCGTCGTTGAGCATGACCATGAACCCGTTGATGCGTACCGACGCGTGCACCAGCTTGCCGTCGGGGCCGGGCAGCCGTACCAGCTCGACCGCGTCGAAAGCTTTGACGTAGAAGTCGATTGCCGCGGCGGCGTCGTGGACGGTCAGGTGCGGGGACAGTGCGGGTTCGACGGCGATCGCCATCGGGGCCTCCTAGGTGTCGGTACGTGGCCCGGTTGGGCCTACCGGTATGGACTCGGGCAACGAGTCGATCTCATCACCGGCCACCGACACCGCGACGGTCAATCCTGCTGAACCTCGTCCCAACCCTCGACGGACTCCGGGCTGCGCGGTCCCGGCCCGACGTAGATGGCAGCCGGGCGGACCAGCTTGCCCAGCCGCTTCTGCTCGAGGATGTGCGCGCACCAGCCGGCGGTCCGGCCGCAGGTGAACATCGCGGGCATCATCCTGGCCGGCACCTGGGCGAAGTCCAGGATCACCGCCGCCCAGAACTCGACGTTGGTCTCGATCGCCCGGTCCGGGCGCCGCTCCCGCAGCTCGGCGAGTGCGGCCTGCTCGACGGCGGCCGCCACCTCGTAGCGCGGTGCGCCCAGCCGCTTGGCGGTGGCGCGCAGCACGCGGGCCCGGGGGTCCTCCGCGCGGTACACCCGGTGGCCGAAGCCCATCAGCTTCTCGCGGCGATCCAGGATTCCCTTGACCAGGCCGCGGGCGTCACCGGTCCGCTCGACCTCTTCGAGCATCGGCAGCACGCGCGCGGGCGCGCCGCCGTGCAGCGGGCCACTCATCGCGCCCACCGCCCCTGACAACGAGGCCGCGACGTCCGCACCGGTCGACGCGATCACTCGCGCGGTGAACGTCGACGCGTTCATGCCGTGCTCGGCGGCCGACACCCAGTAGGCGTCGACGGCTTCGACGTGCTTGGGATCCGGCTCGCCTTGCCAACGAGTCATGAAACGTGCCGTCACCGTTGAGCATTCGTCGATGACGTGCTGCGGAACTGCGGGCTGGTAGATCCCGCGGGCCGACTGCGCGACGTACGAGAGTGCCATCACCGAGGCCCGGGCCAATTGGTCGCGGGCGGTGGCTTCGTCGATGTCGAGCAGCGGCTGGAAGCCCCAGATCGGCGCCAGCATCGCCAGCCCGGCCTGCACGTCCACGCGGACGTCGCCGCTGTGGATCGGCAGCGGGAACGGCTCGGCGGGCGGTAGCCCGTTGCCGAATTTCGCGTCCACCAGCAAAGCCCACACGTCGCCGAATGTGACGTGCTGCTTGACCAGATCTTCGATGTCGACACCGCGGTAACGCAGGGCGCCGCCGTCCTTGTCAGGCTCGGCGATTTCGGTGGTAAACGCCACCACGCCCTCGAGTCCGGCAACGAAATTCTCCGGGACCTTGTCCGAGATGACAGTCATGAAAAAATTCTCGCATGGGGCCGGGTGTGACTTGCTACCGGTCGGTAACTACCCGTGCCCGGAGGCTGGGGCTAGTTGTTTGTCGGTGGTGGTTGTGGTTGGAACGGGGTGTACCACCACCAGTTGGCGCGTTCGCCGGTGGGTCCTGGGCTGGGTGCGACGGTGGGTGGGGGTTGAGTGGGTGGGCGTGCCAGTGATCCTGGGCGCAGTGTTTGGCCGGTGTCATCGGTGACGGTGAGCGTGTCGGCGGGTCCGGTGATGGTGATGACGCCCCGGTGGTGCAGCCGGTGGTGGTAGGGGCACAGCAGGACGAGGTTGGCCAATTCTGTGGGGCCGCCGTCTTCCCAGTGCCGGAGGTGGTGGGCGTGCAGGCCTCTGGTCGCATCACAGCCGGGAACCCGGCACACGCGGTCGCGGTGCTCGAGCGCGCGGCGAAGCCGCCGGTTGATCAGCCGGGTGGCCCGGCCGGCGCCGATGACCTCGCCGTGGCGTTCGAACCACACTTCACAGGTGGCCTCACAGGTCAGGTATCGGCGTTCGGCGTCGGTCAGTAGCGGGCCCAGATGCAGTGCCGCGGCACGCTGCTCGACGTCGACATGGAGCACCACAGTGGTGTGCTGCCCATGGGGGCGACGCGCGGCCTCGGCATCCCAACCGGCCTCGATGAGGCGCATGAACGCATCACCGGTGCTCGGCAGCGGGGGTCGCTGATCCGGGTTGCCCGCACCGCGGCCGTGATCGAGCTTCCACGCAGCGAACAGGGCGTCGCGGTGCGAGGCCAGGGCGGCGTTGAACGTCGCGGCGTCATGAGGGTCGAGGGTGATCCGGTAGCAGCTGCCCTGCTCGTTGCTCGTCGAGGTGATCGAGCGCTGCGGCTGCGGCCGAGGCTCGGGTTCGGGTCGCGGTTCGAGCCTGACCGCGGTGCGCAGCTGGCTGACCGAAGCCACCCCCGCCAGCTGCGCGTAGTGCTCATCGGAACCGTCGCCGGCACCGGCGGCGATGACGCCGACCTGATCCAGCGACAGCCGACCCTCCCGCATGCCTGCCGCGCAGCGGGGAAACTCCTCGAGCCGGCGCGCAACACCGGCCACAGTGTGGGCATTTCCCGACGAGCAGCCCAGCTTCCAGGCCACCAACGCCGGCACCGACCGCGCCCCGGTGGCCCCCCAGAGTTCGTCGCGATCGATCTCGGCCACGATCTCCACCACACGCCCATCGATCGCGTTGCGCTGACCAGCTAACTCCGCCAACTCCTCGAACAACACCTCAAGACGCCCGGCGGGACTGACCCCCAGAGCGTCGGCGGATGCGATCGAAGACATGTCACCATCGTTGCAGCCCCCTCCGACAAAAAGCGGCGGCCGATTACTGCGGCTGGTCGCGGGTAGCGTGGGCGCGATGGCGGGACCCGACAACCAGCACCTGGCGGCAATGCGCAAGGAGTACGGCTCCAAAGAGCGCGACGGCAGCCCGGACCTCGACATCGACTGGCTTGCGGACGGCTGGCTTGCCTTGTTGCGCACCTGGATTGGTGACGCCGAGCGTGGCGGCGTGGCCGAACCCAACGCGATGGTGTTGGCCACCGTCGACGCGGGACGACCGGTCAGCCGGTCGGTGCTGTGCAAGGGCGTCGACGAGGACGGCATCGTGTTCTTCTCCAACTACGACTCGGCCAAGGGCGACCAGCTGGCCGCGACGCCCTACGCCTCGGCGACCTTCCCGTGGTACGGGCTGAACAGGCAATTCCATATCCGCGGTCCGGTCACCAAGGTCGATCCGCAGGCCACCGAGAACTACTGGAACAACCGGCCGCGCGGCTCGCAGCTCGGCGCGTGGGCCTCACAGCAATCCAGGCCGATCACCTCGCGTGACGCGCTGGTCGAGCAACTGGCCGAGGTGACGGAACGGTTTGCCGATCGCGAGCAGGTTCCGGTACCGCCGAACTGGGGCGGGTACCGCATCGCGCCGGCGGAGATCGAGTTTTGGCAGGGCCGAGAAGACCGTCTGCACAACCGAATTCGGGTCGTGGGTGGGCGCATCGAGCGCCTGCAACCCTGAGTATGCCAAGGCTGGTCGCCGATACCGCGCCGCTGCGCAATGCCGATTTCCGGCGGCTGTGGTCGTCCGGAATCGTCACCGTCATCGGCGGGAACCTGACGATCTTCGCCGTCCCGGTCCAGATCTACGCGCTCACCCAGAGCTCCGGCTACGTCGGGCTGGCCGGATTGTTCGCGCTGGTCCCGCTGATCGTCTTCGGTCTGCTCGGCGGCGCCTGGGCCGATGCGATGGACCGCAGGGTGCTGCTGATCATCGCCTCGTGCGGACTGGCTGTTGCATCGGCGCTGCTGTGGCTGCAATCCGCGTTGGCGCTGAACAACGTCTGGTTGGTGCTGGTCCTGCTGGGCGTTCAGCAGATCTTCTTCGCGGTGAACGCGCCGGCGCGCTCGGCCGCCATCCCGCGGATGCTGCCCGGCGACCAGCTGGCGGCCGCGAATTCGCTGAACATGACCGTGACCCAATTCGGCGCCATTATCGGTCCCTTGCTGGCCGGTCTGCTGTTGAACTGGGTTGATCTTTCCACGCTGTACCTCATCGACACCGTCACGACCGTGGTGCCGATCTGGGCGACCGTCCGGTTGGCCCCGATGCCGGTGCTGGGGTCGGGCGACGGTCCGGGCCAGTGGGGTGTCGCCGCGGTGCTGGACGGGTTCCGCTACCTAGCCGGGAACACCGTCGTGCTGATGTCGTTCGTCGTCGACCTCATCGCCATGATCCTGGGTATGCCGCGAGCGCTGTTTCCGCAGATGGCCCACCAGAGCTTCGGCGGGCCGGTCGCCGGCGGCACCACGATGGCGCTGCTGGCGGCGGCGATGTCGGCGGGTGCGGTCGCCGGCGGGGTGTTCTCCGGCTGGCTGCCACGGGTGCGCAGGCAGGGACTGGCAGTGGTGGTCGCGATCGTGGTGTGGGGTCTGGCGATGGTCGGCTTCGGGTTGGCCGCCGGGGCGGCCCACGGCCGGGCCGGGCCGCTGCTCTGGGCGGCGCTGGGATTCCTAGCGCTCGGCGGTGGCGCTGACCTGGTGTCGGCCGCGTTCCGGTCGACGATGCTGCAGGAGGCGGCCTCCGACGACGTGCGCGGCCGATTGCAGGGTGTCTTCGTGGTGGTGGTCGGCGGTGGACCACGGCTGGCCGACACCGCCCACGGCGCCGCCGCGGCTGTGGTGGGCACCACTGCGGCCACCGCCGGGGGAGGCGCGCTGGTCGTCGTCGGAGTGCTGTTGGCCGCGCTCGCCGCACCCGCCTTCATCCGTTATCGCGCAACGCAATCGGAGGCGGGCTGAGACGGCCGGCCAGGTGCCCGGGGCCCGACGTGATCTCCGTCGCACCCGGACCTCACCCCCGCGCAGGCACGCCATCGCAATAACGACTACCTTTGCGCTATAGGCAACCAGCCGGGCCAGCATTCACACGCAAGCGCAAAGGGGTTCCCGTGGCCGCAACCGACGACTCCGCCACCCTCCAGTACCCGGGTGGTGAGCTGGATCTCGACATCGTCCACGCCACCGAGGGGGCCGACGGCATCGCGCTGGGCCCGTTGTTGTCCAAGACCGGTTACACGACCTTCGACAACGGGTTCGTCAACACGGCGTCCACCAAGAGCGCCATCACCTATATCGACGGCGACGCCGGGATTCTGCGGTACCGGGGCTACCCGATCGAGCAGCTCGCCGAGAAGTCGACGTTCATCGAGGTCAGCTACCTGCTGATCAACGGCGAACTGCCGAACGCCGAGCAGCTGGCAGAGTTCACCGAGCAGATTCAGCGGCACACGATGTTGCACGAGGACCTGAAGCGGTTCTACGACGGCTTCCCGCGCAACGCCCACCCGATGCCGGTGTTGTCGAGTGTGGTCAACGCGCTGAGCGCCTACTACCCCGACTCGCTGGACCCGGCCGACACCGAAGAGATCGACCTGTCGACGATCCGGTTGCTGGCCAAGCTGCCGACGATTGCGGCCTACGCCTACAAGAAGTCGGTGGGCCAGCCGTTCCTCTACCCGGACAACAAGCTGAACCTGGTGGAGAACTTCCTCCGGATGACCTTCGGTCTGCCCGCCGAGCCCTACGAGCCCGACCCGGAGATCGTCCGGGCGCTCGACATGCTGTTCATCCTGCACGCCGACCACGAGCAGAACTGCTCGACGTCGACGGTGCGGCTGGTCGGCTCGTCGCAGGCCAACCTGTTCACGTCGATCTCCGGTGGCATCAACGCGCTGTGGGGCCCGCTGCACGGCGGCGCCAACCAGGCGGTGTTGGAGATGCTCGAGCAGATCCGCCAGAGCGACGACGACGTCAGCGAGTTCGTCCGCAAGGTGAAGAACAAAGAAGAAGGCGTCAAGCTGATGGGCTTCGGCCACCGGGTCTACAAGAACTACGACCCGCGGGCGCGCATCGTCAAGGAACAGGCCGACAAGATCCTGGGCAAGCTCGGCGGCGACGACGAATTGTTGAACATCGCCAAGGAACTCGAAGAGGCCGCGCTCACCGACGACTACTTCATCGAGCGCAAGCTCTATCCGAACGTCGACTTCTACACCGGCCTGATCTACCGGGCGCTGGGTTTCCCGACCCGGATGTTCACCGTGCTGTTCGCGCTCGGCCGGCTGCCGGGCTGGATCGCGCACTGGCGGGAGATGAACGGCGAGCCCAGCAAGATCGGCCGTCCGCGCCAGATCTACACCGGCTACACCGAGCGCAACTACGCCGCTATCGACGCTAGGTAGTCAACACCGCCATCGCGGCGTTGTGGCCGCCGATACCGGAAACCGCACCACCCCGGCGGGCGGCTGAACCGCACCGCAGTATCCGCTCGTGCTCGGTGGCCACACCCCATCGCTGCGCTGGAGTGTCCAGCACGGCGTCGTCCTCGGCGAACGGCCAGTCCAGGCCGCCGTGAAAGATGTTGCCGGCGGTCATGTTCAGTCGCTGTTCAAGGTCCAGGGTGGTCGTCGTCTCGACGCACGGCCGTCCATGGGCGTCGGTCAGCAGCACCTCCTGAATGGGTTCGGCCAGAACGGAATTCAGCGATGCCAGCACCGCTTCGGTCAGTGCCGCAGACTCGAATTCCCGGTGCGGCGTGTGCAGGCCGAACACGGTCAGCGTCGCCGCGCCCGATTCACGCAGTGCCGGCGACAGGATGCTGGGGTCGGTGAGCGAATGGCAGTAGATTTCGCACGGAAGTGGTTCTGGCAGAACATGTTCCGCAGCTCTGTCGTAGGCCGCGTCCAGCTGCGTCCACGTCTCGTTGACGTGGAACGTGCCGCCGAACGCCTGCTCGGGGGTGACACTCCGGTCGCGCAGTCGCGGCAGTCGGCGCAGCACCATGTTGACCTTCACCTGAGCACCCGGCGCCGACGGCGGCGCGGGGTCGCCCAGTAGCCCGGCCAGCGCGGTGGGCGTGATCCCGGACAGGACGAATCGGCCGCGTACGACGTGCTCGTCGTCGCGCCACCGGTAGCGTACTTCGCCACTCGGATCGACTGCGTAAACGTCTGCGCCGGTGATGATTTCGGCGCCGTGACGGGAGGCCGCATCGGCCAGTGCCGCGCTGACCGCACCCATCCCGCCGACCGGGACGTGCCAGCCTCCATCGCCGCCACCGAGCAGGTGGTACAGGAAACAGATGTTCTGCCGCAGCGACGGGTCGTCGAGCCGGGCGAAGGTGCCGATCAACGCATCGGTCGCGACGACGCCGCGGACCAGATCGTTGTCGAGGGCGCCGCAGATCGCGGCCCCGATCGGTCGCTCGATGAGGTCCCGCCAGATGCCGTCGTCGTCGACCGCGGCACGGGTCTGGTCGCGGGTGGCCAGCGGCTCGAGCAGCGTCGGCCACAGCCGGCCCGTCAGCAGCCGGCAACGCCGGTAGAACTCGTCGAAGGCCCGCTGATCGCTCCCGGCGCCGATCGCGTCGAACGTGGACTGCGGTCCCACCAGCAGGCCGGTTCGCCCGGCCGTCGCGGGATCGGGCGTGTACGACGACCACGGCCGCGGGGCCAGCCGGACAGCCGCCCCGAGGTCGTCGAGGATGCGCTGCGGCAGCAGGCTGACCAGATAGGAGTACCGCGACAACCGGGCATCGACGCCGTCGAAGACCTGCGTCGACACCGCTGCTCCGCCGACCCCGGGCAGCCGTTCCAGCAGCTGCACCCGCAGCCCAGCGCGGGCCAGGTACCCGGCGGCGACCAGACCGTTGTGCCCGCCGCCCACGATGACCGCGTCGACCTCACGCGTGGTCATCGGTCAGCCCAGGTAGCCCTCGACCTCGTTCTCCGGTCGCACTGCAGCGTCGTCCGGATCGCCTCCGGTTTCGCGCAACGCTCGGCGCTGCCGCAGCAGGTCCCAGCATTGGTCGAGCTGCACCTCGAGATGACGCAGCCGAGTGTGTTCGTCGGACTCGCTGATCTCGCCGTGCTGAAGCTGCTCCCGAAGGGCTTTCTCTTCGGCGACGAGTTCGTTGATCCGCGAGAGAGCGTCGTTGTCGGTTGTCACGGGTCAAGTGTGCCCGACCGGCCGCTGCCCGGCCGAGGCATCACCCAGCTAGGGTCTTCCCCGTGGCAAGCAAACCTGAGATCCAGTTTCCCGACGGCCCCGCGCCGGCCCAGCTCACCATCCAAGACCTGACGGTCGGCGACGGCCCGGAGGCCGTGCCCGGCGGCACCGTCGAGGTGCACTACGTCGGCGTCGACTTCGAATCCGGCGAGGAGTTCGACAGCTCCTGGGGTCGCGGCCAGTCCATCTCGTTCCCGCTGCAAGGGCTCATCCAGGGCTGGCAGGACGGGATTCCGGGGATGAAGGTCGGCGGCCGTCGTCAGCTGATCATCCCGCCGGAGCAGGCATACGGTCCGGCTGGTTCGGGCCACCAGCTGTCCGGCAAGACGCTGATCTTCGTCATCGACCTGCTCGGCGCTCGCTAGCGGCTCAGGTCGGCGGGGGCAGCTGCAACAGCAGACGCGCTCCGCCGAGCGGGCTCTCCTCCAGCGTGGCCACGCCGCCGTGCAGGTGCGCCTGCTGGGCGACCAGCGCCAGCCCGAGCCCGGAGCCCGAGTGCGACGCGGTCGACCCCCGGGAGAACCGCTCGAACACCACCTGGCGTTCGGCCTCCGGCAGCCCGCTGCCGTTGTCGTCGATGGCGATCTCCACACCGGCCCGCGAGCTGACCGCCGACAACTGCACGCTGGTGGCGCCACCGTGCTTGACGGCGTTGGCGATCGCGTTGTCCACGGCGAGCCGCAGCCCAGCCGGGAGTCCGACGATGATGCAGGTCGGCGACGGCGCCAGCGACACGTCGAGGTCGGGGTAGATCCGCATGGCGTCATGCGCGGCCCGGTCGAGCAGCTCGGTGATGTCGACCGGGACGTGGTCCTCCGACGTCGACAACTCGCCCTGGGCCAGCCGTTCGAGCGCGGAAAGCGTTGCCTCGATTCGTGATTGGGTCCGTATCACGTCGCTGAGCACTTCCTTGCGGCCTTCGTCGGGAAGGTCCAGGGTGGCCAGCACCTCGAGGTTGGTGCGCATCGCGGTCAGCGGCGTCCGCAGCTCGTGCGACGAGACCGCCGCGAAGTCGCGGGCGGACGCCAGGGCTTCCATCGTCCGGTTCTGCTCGTCCCAGATCCGTTGCAGCATGCCCCGAAGGGCTTCGGCAATCTCCACGGCCTCGCTGGCGCCACGCACTTTGATCTGCGGGCTTTCGTCGCCCGCATCGATCGCCCGGGTCTGCTGAGCCAGCCGCTTGAACGGGCGCACCGCGAAAGTAGCCAGCAGCCAAGCGAATACGGCTGCGGCCGCGATCGAGAACGCGGCGATCAAGATCACCCGGCGATGCAGGTTGTTGGTGTCGGCAATGGTCGCGTCGTAAGTGGCGCCCACTTCCACCAGCATCGGATGCGGCTCCGGGATCGTCACCGTCCGTACCCGATAGCGCACGCCGTTGACATAGGTGTCGGCGTAACCGGCCGGCAGCTGGGGCAACGTCACGGTGGTGTTCGACGTGACCTGGCCGCTGGCGTGGCGAACGGTGATTACGGCATCTTGATCGCTGGGAGACTTCGGAATCTGACCGAGCCCGCGGGGCAGGAACGGAATCGCGAAGCCGACCGCCTCATCGAGACGGCGGTCCAACCTTTCCTTGCGGTCGTTGGTGATACCGAACCAGACGACGGCACAGGTGATCAGCACCGGGATGGCCGCACCGATGATGGTTGCCACCACCACGCGGGCGCGCAGCGAAGGCGTACGCGTCAAAATTCTCGACAAGAAATTCATGTCCGCCTCTCGTCACTGCATGCGCAGGACGAATCCCACGCCGCGGACGGTGTGCAGCAGCCGCGGGCCGCCACCCGCTTCCAGTTTGCGGCGCAGGTATCCGATGAACACGTCGACGACGTTGGTGTCGGCGGCAAAGTCGTAGCCCCACACCAACTCCAGCAACTGGGCGCGCGACAACACCGCGGTCTTGTGTTCGGCCAGCACGGCCAGCAGGTCGAATTCACGCTTGGTCAGGTCGACGTCGACGCCGTTGACCCGGGCCCGGCGGCCGGGGATGTCGACCTCGAGCGGACCCACGGCGATGGTCTCCGACGACGATGCCGGCGTCGACCCTTTTCTGCGCAGCAGGGCGCGCACCCGCGCCACCAACTCGGCCAGCACGAACGGCTTGACCAGATAGTCGTCGGCGCCGGCCTCGAGGCCGGCCACCCGGTCGTCGACCGAGCTGCGCGCCGACAGCACACAGACCGGGACGTCGTTGTCCATCGCCCGCAGCGCGGTAACCACGCTGACGCCGTCCAGCACCGGCATGTTGATGTCGAGCACGATCGCGTCGGGCCGGGTCTCGGTGGCGCTGCGCAACGCCTCGGCACCGTCGACGGCGGTCGACACTTCGAAGCCGGACAACCGCAGTCCGCGCTCCAGTGAAGCGAGCACATCAGAGTCGTCGTCGACCACCAAAACCCGGGGCGAGGTCCCACCAGCGTCCATGCCGCCCATGATGCCTGATTATCGCCGGTAGCAGTGGGAACACCCGTCCGGGCGGCGTGGGGTCTAGCGCAGCCCGATGTCGCGGTAGCGACGCAGCCGGGCGGCCACCCGATCGTGGTCAGGCATGGCGCGCAGCCCGTCGAGTTCGACGGCGATCGCGGCCGACAGCCGGGTGGAGAACTCGACCGGCTCGTCGGCGGCGTCGGGGTGCTCGGGCACGACCGAGTCGACGATGCCGGACGCCAGCAGATCCGCCGACCGGACGCCTTGCGCGGCCGACAGTTCGGGGGCGTGATCGGTGTCGCGAAAGACGATCGCGCTGGCGCCTTCCGGCGGCAGCGGCGCCAGCCAGCCGTGCAGGGCGGCCAGCACCCGGTCGGCGGGCACCATCGCCAGCGCCGGCCCGCCGCTGCCCTGGCCGAGCAGCACCGACACCGTCGGGGTGTCCAGGGTGACCAGCTCGGCCAGACAGTGGGCGATCTCGCCGGCCAGGCCGCCCTCCTCCGCCTCGGCTGACAGCGCCGGGCCGGCGGTGTCGATGACCAGCACCAGCGGCAACCGCAGACCGGCGGCCAGCGCCATGCCGCGGCGCGCCTCGCGCAGCGCGGCGGGCCCGACCAGTCCGCCGACCACCCGCTGCTGGCCGAGCAGCACCGCGGGCTGGCCGTCGAATCGGGCCAGCGCGAGCAGCATCGTCGCGGCATCGCCCTGACCGGTACCGGAGAGCAGCACCTGGTCGGTGCAGCCATGCCGGAGCAGATGCGCGACGCCCGGCCGGTCCGGTCGTCGCGAGGCCAGCACCGAGTCCCACGCCGGGACGTCGGGCAGCGGTTCGGCGGGCACCGGATCGGGTGCGGGGGCCGGATCGTCGGCGACGACGGTCAGTGCCCGGTCGAGGATGTCGCGCAGCTCCTCCAGCGGAACGACGGCGTCGATCACCCCGTGCCGTTGCAGGTTCTCCGCGGTCTGGACGCCGGACGGGAACGGCTCGCCGTAGAGCTGCTCGTACACCCGCGGACCCAGGAAGCCGACCAGCGCGCCCGGCTGGGCGATCGTCACATGACCCAGCGACCCCCACGACGCGAACACCCCGCCGGTCGTCGGGTGCCGTAGGTAGACGAGGTAGGGCAGGTGGGCCTGTTTGTGCAGGGTGACGGCCGCGGCGATCTTGACCATCTGCAGGAACGCGACGGTGCCCTCCTGCATCCGCGTGCCGCCGGAGCTCGGCGAGGCCAGCAGCGGCAGCCGCTCGGTGGTGGCGCGCTGGATCGCGACGGTGATCCGCTCGGCAGCGGCAACCCCGATCGAGCCGGCCAGGAAGTCGAACTCGCAGACCACCACCGCAACCCGGCGTCCGAACACCCGGCCCTCACCGGTCAGCACCGACTCGTCACGGCCACTGACTTCGCGGGCCTCGGCCAGCTCGCGGGCGTAGGACTCGGTTGTCGCCACGGCCAGCGGCTCGGTGTCCCAGCTGACGAACGATCCCTCGTCGAGCACCGCGTCGCGCAGTTGGTCGGTCCCGATCCGGCTCACCCGGCCGAGATTACTGATCAGCCCGGCGCGGGAGCCAAGATGACGCCGGTGTCGGCGACGTAGCGTTCCCACAGCACCAGCAGCTCGGCCAGCTTGTCGGGATGCGCGGCCGCAAGGTCGTTCGTTTCCCCGGGGTCGGTAGACAGGTCGTAGAGCTGCCAGGCGTCCGGACCGTACGGTTCGGGCAGGTGCAGTGCCTTCCAGTCGCCTTGGCGAATGGCGTAGCGCCCGAACAACTCCCACCCGGTTCCGGTCTCGTCGTCATGCACCGATTCGGTGTCGCCGGAGAGGTACGGCAACAGCGACCGGCCGCGGATCGGAGCCACCTCGCGCCCGTCGTATTCGGTGCCGGGGTGCGCGACGCCGGCGAGTTCGAGCACGGTCGGGGCGATGTCCATGACGGTGCTGAACGCGGTGCCGATCTGCTGCTGCCGGTCGAAACCCGGCCAGGTGACGAAGCCGACGACGCGGATACCGCCCTCAGTGGTGAATGCCTTGTGCAGGCGCGACGGTGCGGTGGCGGCCTGCGCCCAGCGTGGGCCGTACCAGATGAACGAGTTGGCGGCCCCCGCGTTGTCGAGGCTGTTGTCCCAGTTCTTGTCGATCTCGGCGGCGATGGCTCCGCCGAGTATCGGCATGGCTTCGACGATCGCGCCCTCGGCGCCGTTGTCGGACAGGAAGATCACGACCGTGTTGTCGAGTTCGCCGGTCTCGGTGAGGTAGTCGACCACCTTGCCGATGTTGTAGTCCATCCGGTCGACCATTGCGGCGTAGACCTCCATGCTGCGCGCCGACCGGGCCCGCTCGTCGTCGCTCAACTCCGACCACTCCGGCTCCCCGTCGGGGACGACCGGGTGTGCGGTCACGTCGGAGGGCACCAGGCCGAGCTGCTTGAGCGCCGCGAGTCGCTGCTCGCGCAGGACGTCGGGGCCCTCGTCGTAACGACCCCGGTATTTCGCGATGGTCTCCTGCGGCGCCTGCAGCGGCCAGTGCGGCGCCTGGAATGGCAGGTAGGCGAAGAACGGCTGCTCGTCATCGGTGCGCTCGCGCAGGTAGCGGACCAGCGTGTCGGCGTAGAAGTCCGAGGAATAGAAGTCGTCGTCGACAGTGACCAACTGGTCGTCCTCGGTGTAGCGCGACAGCGCCGGCAGGAAATCGCCTGGGACGTTGCTGTAATGGCTTGCGCCACCGGGCAATAGCGCAAACGACCGGTCGAAACCGCGCGCCCACGGGCTCCGGTCGATGGTCATGCCGAGGTGCCACTTGCCGGCCATCAGCGTCAGGTAGCCGGCATCGCGCAGCAATTCGGGCAGGGCGACCACCCGGTCGTTCAGGTAACCCTCGTAACCGGGTTGCCCGCGCAGCTCCGGAACGACCTCGACCATGGTGCCGATGCCGGCGATGTGGTGGTCGGTTCCGGTCAGCAGCATCGACCGGGTCGGCGAACAAGCCGGGGCCGAGTGGAAATCGGTCAACCGGATCCCGGCCTGGGCCAGCCGATCCAGGTTGGGCGTCTCGATCTCGCTGCCGAAGGCGCCGATATCGGAGAATCCGAGGTCGTCCGCCACTATTACCAGGAAGTTGGGCCTTGTCACGGGGAAGCATCCTGTCAGGTGTCCGGTCGCATGGGAATGTTCCGCCTACCGCCGATTCGATGCCGCGCGAAACGTCACTAGGCTGTCCCGCATGATCCGCACCAACAGTGATGGCCAGGAGTGGCGCGCATGATCGGTGTCACCCGCGTCGGAGACGTGTTGACCATCGAGATGCAGCGTCCCGAGCGACGTAATGCGCTCAACTCTCAGCTCGTGGAGGAGATACGCGAGGCCATCGAGAAGGCGGCCGGCGAGGATGCCCACGCTGTCGTGCTGACCGGGCAGGGCACCGTGTTCTGCGCCGGCGCCGACCTCAGCGGCGACGCGTTCGCCGCCGACTACCCCGACCGGCTCATTGCGATGAACCTGGCGATCGACGCGGCGCCGATCCCGGTGATCGGTGCGATCAACGGCCCGGCGATCGGCGCGGGTCTACAACTGGCCATGATCTGCGACCTTCGGGTGGTGGCACCGGAAGCGTTCTTCCAGTTTCCGACGTCCAAATATGGTCTGGCGCTGGATAACTGGAGCATCCGCCGGTTGACGTCACTGGTCGGGCACGGACGCGCCCGGGCCATGCTGCTGACCGCCGAGAAGCTGACCGCCCAGGACGCCCTGGTCACCGGTATGGCCAACCGGATGGGCACGGTCGCCGATGCGCAGGCGTGGGCCGCCGAGATCGCCGGCCTCGCGCCGTTGGCACTGCAGCATGCCAAGCGGGTGCTCAACGACGACGGCGCCTACGAAGACCAGTGGCCCGCGCACAAGGAGCTCTTCGACAAGGCGTGGGCCAGTCAGGACGTCATCGAGGCACAGGTGGCACGGGTCGAGAAGCGGCCGCCGAAATTCCAGGGGGCCTGATCGGATGCTGCGCAGTGCGCTGCGGCTGGCAGTGGGCACAGTCTCGCTCGCGACGGGCGGGTGGGTACTGCGCGCGCTGCACGGTGCGCCGGCCGCGCTCGGCGCCCAACCGTCCGACATTCGCGGGGTGGCCGAACGCTCGCCGAACTACCGCGACGGCGTGTTCGTCAACCTCGAGCCCGCATCGTTCGCCATCGACGCCGAGGAGCAGCGCAACATCCTGAGGCAGCTGATCAGCAGCCGTGCGGTCGGCCGGCCCGGTGCCGACATCCCGCTGATCACCCCCGGACCGCGGACCTTCGACGCCCCAGCCGGCCGCATCGCGGTCAGCTGGTTCGGCCATTCGACGACGCTGTTGGAGATCGACGGCTACCGGGTGCTCACCGACCCGGTCTGGAGTGAACGCTGCTCGCCGTCAGACGTCATCGGCCCGGGCCGCATGCATCCGCCGCCGGTGCCGCTGGAGGCGCTGCCGGCGCTGGACGCGATCGTGATCAGCCACGATCACTACGACCATCTCGACATCGACACGATCATCGGGTTGGCCCGCAGTCAGTGGGCGCCGTTCGTCGTTCCGCTCGGCGTCGGATCGCATCTGCGCGAATGGGGCGTGCCGGACGAACGCATCATCGAACTCGACTGGAACGAGCGCACCAAGATCGACGAGCTGACGCTGGTCTGCACGCCGGCGCGGCACTTCTCCGGACGATTCCTGAATCGCAATGCCACCCTGTGGGCATCGTGGGCGATCATCGGACCCGCGCACCGCGCGTTCTTCGGCGGCGACACGGGCTACACCCAGAGTTTCGCCGATATCGGTTCGGAGCTCGGGCCTTTCGACGTGACGCTGATGCCGGTCGGTGCCTACAACAAGTCGTGGCCGGACATCCATATGAACCCCGAGGATGCGGTGCGCGCGCACCTCGACGTCAACGGCGGTCTGCTGGTGCCCATCCACTGGTGCACCTTCCGGTTGGCTCCGCATCCGTGGGCCGAGCCCATCGAGCGGCTACTGGCCGCCGCCGACGCCGCGAACATCCCGGTCGCGGTGCCGAAGCCGGGCGGGCGCGTAGACCCAACGGCGACAACAGATTTCGAGCCCTGGTGGCGGCTCGACGAAACGTCTTAGCAGTCAACAACACCGAACGAAAAGGGTGGCTCATGGGATTCCTGGACAAGGCCAAGGATCTGTTGTCGCAGAACGCCGACACCGTCGGCTCCGCGATCAACAAAGCCGGCGAGTTCGTCGACTCCAAGACCGACGGCAAGTTCAAAGACGTGGTGGACAAGGCGCAGGAGGCCGCCAAGAACGCGCTGGCCGACAAGGGCGAGCAGTAGAACCGCGCCATGGCAAAGCTTTCCGGATCCATCGACGTCCCGCTGACCCCGGACCAGGCGTGGGGGGCCGCTTCCGACCTGTCCCGCTTCAAGGAGTGGCTCACCATCCATAGGGTGTGGCGCAGCAAACTGCCCGAGATCCTGGAAAAGGGCACGGTGATCGAGTCGATCGTCGAAGTCAAGGGCATGCCCAACCGGATCACCTGGACGATCGTCAACTACAAGCCGCCGGAGTCGATGACGCTCAACGGCATTGGCGTCGGTGGTGTCAAGGTCAAGTTGATCGCCAAGGTCAAACCCAACGGGGACGAGTCGGTGGTCAGCTTCGACGTGCATCTCGGCGGCCCGGCACTGTTCGGGCCGATCGGCATGATCGTCGCCGCCGCATTGCGCAGCGACATCAACGAGTCGTTGCGCAAGTTCGTGACGGTGTTCGCGCCGGCGCGATGACTTTTCGCTGCGCCGGCGGTCGGTATCGGTGAACCCCGATCCGGGGCCTCGCGACATCAGGAGGTCATCGTGCCCATCCGTACCGACGCGCCGCTGGGCGCCCCATGCTGGCTGGACCTGCTGACCTCGGATCTCCAGGGCGCTCAAGACTTCTACGGCGCCGTGTTCGGGTGGACGTTCGAATCCGCGGGACCCGAATACGGCGGCTACGTCAACGCCTCCACGAACGGCCACCAGGTCGCCGGGTTGATGGCCAACTTCCCCGAGTCGCAGAACCCGGACCGGTGGTCGACCTACTTCCACACTGCCGACATCGACGCCACCACCGCGACGGTGGCCGAGTCCGGCGGCGCGACTTTCCTCGGGCCGCACGAGGTGCCGGCCAAGGGTTTCATGAGCCTGGCCACCGATCCGTCGGGCGCGGTATTCGGCGGATGGCAGCCACTGGAGCACCACGGCTTCCAGGTGATCGGCGCGGCCGGTGCGCCGGTCTGGCATCAGCTGACCACCCGCGACTTCCGCGCCGCAATCGACTTCTACCGTCGAGTGTTCGGCTGGCGGACCGAGGTGGAATCCGACACCGACGAATTCCGCTACACCACAGCCTGGTTCGGTGATCAGCAGCTGCTCGGCGTAATGGACGGCGCCAGCCTGCTCCCGGAAGGCGAGCCGCCGGCGTGGACCACGTTCTTCGGCGCCGAAGATGTCGACACGACGCTGCGGGTGATCGCGGACAACGGCGGATCTGTCATTCGGGAAGCCGAGGACACCCCCTACGGCCGACTCGCCGCCGCGGCCGACCCGACGGGCACGCCGTTCAATCTGTCGTCGCTGGAGGGCTAGCAGCTACTGTCGCAGTATGCCGCGCCTGCACCCCGGATGGATGGTCGCGTTGTTCGCCGTGGCGGTCGCGGTGAGTGCCTGGTTGCCGTGGCTGTCGACGGGCATCGGCAGCGACGGGTGGGCCGCTGCGATCGGCGGCCAGCACGTGCAGCACCGATTCGGGACGGCGCAGTTGATCGTCGTACTGTCGTCGGCGCTGTTGGTGGCGGGTGCGGTGGTCGGCCGAGGATTGTCCACCAGGGGAGCATCGGTTGCCGCGCTGGTGATTTCGCTGTCCGAGGTCGGGCTGCTGGTGCGGTACTACTCGGTCAACGTCAAGCCGACGGTACCGGCGGCCTACGGCCTGTACGTCGGTGCGGTGTCGGCGGTCGCGGCGCTGGTGTGCGCGTTGTGGGCGCTCGTGGTCTCGCTGCGCCGCTAGCCGTTGATGCCGATGTGCGCGCCCTTGAGGGGCCGCGCGCACTGGTCGCAGGCCAGCTGCCCGATGAACGGGTTACCGCAGCCGAGGTGTGTCAGCAGTACTGCTGGGCCCTCCGGTGCATGAAACCAGTGCTGGCCACATTGCAGCGCGGCGATGATGACGGGAAAGAACGCCCGGCCCTTCTCGGTGAGCTGGTAATTGGCTTCCCGTGAGGTCTGCAGCACGCCGTTGGCGCAGAACGTCTGCAGCCGTTCGGACAGCAGCGACGGGGGAGCGCCGAGTTGCGCCTGAAAGTCCGAGAAGCGGCGGGTACCCAGAAACGCGCATACCAGAAGAGCTGCGGCCCAACGGTTCCCGAATACGCTCATGGTCTCGGGGAACAGTCCCGCTTGACCGGCGCTCGACCTGCGGCGGTTGGATCCTTCCGGTACCGAGCGCGGCCACGATCCGCTGGGCCCCCAGCGCGCCGACACCTGCTTCTCGGTGACGGAGTCGCCACACGTCTGGCAGGTCAACACCGGAGCGAAGTCGCTGCCGCACTGCGTGTGCCGCATACCCGGAAGGCGATTCACATGGCCGGGCACCCAGCGCCGTTCCCACTCCCAGATCGACAGCAGCACCGGCCAGAACGCCCGGCCGCGCTGGGAGAGTAGATACTCGGCCCGCACGGGGCGGGTCTGGTACGTCGTACGATCCAACACTTCGTTGTCGGTCAGCACGCGTAACCGGTTGGCCAGCACGGTGTTCGAGATCGGTAGGCGCTGCATGAAATCGCCGTACCGGGTGGCGCCCAGAAGTGCCTGTTGGACGATCAACACCGTCCACTCGTCGCCGAGCAGACCCAGGATGCGACCGACCGCGTTGGTGCCGCCGGGGCTCAGTGCCGTCGGCTCAGACGTCATGCCACCGACGCAGCTGTGAACCGGCTGCCCAGGTGGCGTGTGTTCCGCTGGAAACCCGTTCGGGCAGAGCAAGTTTGCACACCGGGCCGTCACTGAACCGGGCGGCGTCGAAGATCACGCAGTACGAGGCGTCAGCCGCCATGTCGGTGGTGATCGTGATCAGGTAGCCGTCGTCTTCGGCAGTGGCGTTCGGCCGCGGGGCCATCGCGGCCTCGCTGCCGTAGACCCCGTCGGCGAACTGGTAGTGCTGCTCGCCGCCGGTCCGCAGGTCGTGCTTGACCAGACCGTCGAACAGGAACCAGCCCGGTTTGCCGCTGGCGGCGTAGGTGTAGCGGTAGTCGGTGGCGGCGTAGTCGGGGTTGATCGTGCCGAATTCGGTGATGGACTCCGACAGCTGCTCCTCCTTGACCTCACCGGTGACCAGGTTGAACCGCCAGCGGTGCAGCCGGGCCTGCAGACGATCGAGGGCGAGGAAGCGAAACAGCTTGTCCCACTTGCTACCGCCAGTGTCGATCGGTTGCGGTGCACCTTCGTAGAAGCCGTCGAGCACGATCTCGTCGCCCTCTTCGTAGGCGTTGGTGAAGTGCAGAACGAACGTCGGATCGGCTTCGAACCAGCGGATCTCGCCGCTGTTGCCGCGGCGCGGCACCACCGCGAAGCGCGACGGCATGTCGGGGTAGAACCGCGGCAGGTGCACGTCGTGCTGCAGTAACTCCGGATCCCAGAACAGCGGAAAATCGTTGAAGATCGCATAGTTTTCGGTGAACGCCATGTCGTGTGGCAGTCGCGGGCCGGGAAGCGGAATGTCGATGTAGTGCGCCAGGTTGTTGCTCTCGTCGACGACGCCGTAATGCATGAACGGCGCCTGCTTGCTGTAGTTGAAGAACAGCAGCTCACCGGTTTTCGGATCGACCTTCGGATGGGCCGACACACCCCATTCGGCCGGGAACTGCCCGTTCCAGCTCTCTTTGCCGAGCGTGTCGGCCGAGAACGGGTCCAGCCGATACAGATCGCCGCATTGGTAGAAGCTGGTCAGCGCGATGCCCCGGTGCACGATGACGTCAGTGCTCGAGGCGTCCTTCATCCGGGTGCGGGCGCCGCACCCCCCGTCGCGTTTGGCCAGTTGCACCGGCTCGGCCAGCCCGGGCCAGAGCGGCTCGCCGGCCTGGTTCTCGGCCAAGAATCCGTCAGTGCGAACGAATCGGTTGCGGTAGAACGCTTTTCCCTCGCGGAAGCTGACGATGTGCAGCATTCCGTCACCGTCGAACGGGTGGTAAGTCTTCAGCGCGGGGTGTAGCGGGTTTTCGGTGTTGCGAAGGTAGACGCCATCGAGGTCGCGGGGGAGCTCGCCCTCCACGGCGACCAAATTGTCGGCGTCCCATTCGTTGGTCTGCGGCCGCCACGGCCCGGTCCGGTACGGGTGGTCATCGTCCTCGGGCAGTGTGGACAGGAATTTGGCGACGACTTCGACGTCCATCAGCGCACTCCGTCAACGACAAAGCTGACCGTGGTGGCGGTGCTGCCGCCGAAGTTCAGCGTGCCGAAGGTGGTCGCTTTATCGACCTGGTAGTCGCCGGCCGTGCCGCTGACCTGTTTGGCGGCATCGACAAGCATCCGGACGCCCGACGCGCCGACCGGGTGTCCGCCACCGATCAGACCGCCGCTGGGATTGATCGGCAGCCGTCCGCCGATCTCGATCTCGCCGTTCTCGATGGCCTTCCACGATTCACCCGGCCCGGTGAGGCCGATGTGGTCGATCGCCAAATACTCACTGGGAGTGAAGCAGTCGTGCACTTCGATGCCGTGCAGATCGTCGAGACCGCGTTGCGCGCGGCGCAGCGCGTCGAGCACCGCGGCACGCACATGCGGCATCACGTAAGGGTCGTCGGCGGCGCGGGTGAGTTTCTGTTGCAGACCCAGCCCGACGGTGCGATGTCCCCAGCCGGCGATCCGGGCGATCGGCCGGGCGGTGGGATGGTCGCGAAGATACTTGTCGGTGACCAGGACGACTCCTGCTCCACCGTCGGTCATCTGGCTGCAGTCGAATCGCCGCAGCCTGCCCTCGATGAGCGGATTGGTTGCATCATCGTCATCGATGGGATCAGGCACTGTCCACGATCTGGTCTGCGCGTTGGGATTTCGCCGTGCATTGCCGAAGTTGACTCCCGCGATGGCCCGCAGGTGGGTCTCGTCGATCCCGTAACGGCGGTCGTACTCGTCGGCAACCGTCGCGAACATCGACGGCCAGAGGAACTTCGCGTCGGCGCCCTCGTGGCCGGTCCAGGCGGCCGCGCCGAGGTGGCGGGCCGCGGTGTCACCGGGCACCGTCTTCTCCAACTCGACGCCCAGGACGAGCGCGGTGTCATAGTTGCCGGCCCGCAGATCGGCCATCGCGGCAAGCGCGGCGATACTGCCCGACGCGCATGCGGCTTCGTGCCGGGAAGCGGGCGTATTCCATAGCCCGTCGCAAACGGTGGCGGGCATCGCGCCGAGGTGTCCCTGCTCGGCGAACATCTCGCCGAAGGCGTTGGCGACGTGGACGACGCCGATGTCCGTGGCGTCGATCTTGGCCGCGGTGAGAGTGGAGTCGACGATGTCGCGGGTCAGGTCCGCGAAGTCGAGTCCTTCTTTGGTGAGATTTCGGGCGAAGTCGCTTTGATAACCGCCGAGAATCCAGACGTCGGTGTCCATGACTCGAACGGTACTACAACTAAAAGAGTGACAGTTCGCCTCGTGAAATTATGCGGTCCCACCGGCTCTCGGCTGAACCGGAGAGACCTAAGTGCGCACATCGGTCGACCAATGCGCCCACCTCTCAGAGCGCATTGCCCGCGTTGCCGCATGACAAACGTTTTTCTGGGAAACCGGACTACCTGTCTCCATGCGCGACGGGGTTGCCGGGCTCAGAACTCCACTGCGACCACGAGCCTGGGAACAGCGCCGCGTCGTACCCCGCCGCCGCGAGCGCCGCGAGCGTGACGGCCGCGGTGACACCCGAGCCGCAGTAGGCACCAATGCGATCCGTGTCGACGTGGCGCTCGGCGAGCAGGCGAGTGATCGCGTCGCGCCCCCGGAATGTGCCGTCGTCGTCGAGGACGGCGCCGCTCGGGAGATTTTTGGCGCCGGGAATGTGTCCGGCGACCGGATCGACGGGTTCGACGTCACCGCGGAAACGTTCGGGTGCACGGGCATCCAGCAGGTCGAAGTCGTCCACCTGCTGTGCGGTCAACGTCGGGAGCGCGCCGTTGTAGAGGTCGTCGTGCGTGACGGTCACGTCGCCGGGTGCGGGAGTCACGGCGTCGGTGGCCAGCTCGCCTCGCCACCCGGCCAGGCCACCGTCGAGGATGCGAACGTCGGCGATCCCGGCGGCCGTCAACACCCACCACGCCCGGGCCGAGCCGGCTCGATTCCAGTCGTCGTAGACGACGGTCGGGACGCCCGCGCGCAGACCCCAGCGCCGCGCCGCGGCCTCGATGCTGCGACCGGACGGCAGCGGGTGCCGACCTCGTCCGACGATCGAATGGTCACTGAGCTCGTCTTCCAGCGAGACGTACACCGCGCCCGGCAGGTGGCCCTGCAGATAGGACGCCCGGCCGTCGGGCTGATCGAGTCGCCAGCGCACATCGAGGATGCTCACGGGACCGCCGCCGGCCACCAGGTCGCTCAATTGCGCGCCCGTGATCAGCACGCTTATGGCTTGAACCCCAGCTCGTGGAGTGCGTCGACGCAGCCGGCAAGCCAATCGGTGGGACTCGGTGGCGGCGTCCCTCCTTTGAGCTCCGCTTGGCACGCCGTCGCGGCGGTGTAGCCGTTCTTCATCTCGCTCGCGAGGTACGCGTGATTCTGCGGAATCGCGAAATAGTCGTGCTCGGACCGGTAGCCGTCCTTGTAGGACGGGCTGTTGACGTTGGCTGCCGGTGGGTTGTTGGCCGGACCGTGCGGGCAGCCGGCAGCGGGACATTGAGGGTCCGCGCCGACGGTGGGAGCGGCGCCGATCGCGGCAATCATGAGGGCGAGCGCAAAAACGGTGCGGCCGAACATGTCACGCATGATTTCACGCCCGCTCGAGCCGTAGGGCAAAGTCAAGGGAAATCCCTGTATCTGCCGGGCGGCAAAGCGCCTACAAAGAGCACATGAGACTGCTACTTCTGCCGGGCCTCGCCGCGGCAACCATCGTTGCCGGCGCGTCGATCGGCGTGGCCGGGCCGGCGTCAGCCGAGCCGCTCGACGGCCCCTACACCCACACGATCACCGACAAGAGCGGGGGACCGTTTCACATCGGCGGGCAGACGCCCTGGATCTTGAGCCCCTGCGGGTCGACCTGCCTCCGCATCCACCAAGCGGCGGACCCCGAGTGGGACGCGGATATGCACTTGGAGGGCAAGACGTGGGCCGGCCCTATCAACCAGCACCGGACGATCTCATTCGACAAGGACACGTTGGTCGGAAAAGAGGTCCTCACCAGAGACAACGGCGAGGTGTACAACGTCGGCTTCACCCTCACCAAGGCCTGACCTGCGGCGCCTGGTGCCCCCGGCAGGATTCGAACCTGCGACACCGGCTTTAGGAGAGCCGTGCTCTATCCCCTGAGCTACGGGGGCTGCGGGGCTTCACAACTCCGTTGAATCTAGTCCCTTCCGTCAGAGGCTGTGACGACGGTATCGGCGCAGGCGGTGGACGTCGGCCAGCGTTGCCGGCTCGCTCGAAGGACGCAGCGCCGCCTCGAGCCGGGCGCGCACCTCGTCGGTGTCGAGGTGCATCCCGATGGCGACCAGAAAATTGGCCGCAACCCCGGGTGGTGCATTCGCGATGTGGATCGTCGGGCCGACGAGATTGACCGCGAAGGTGGGTGTGCCCCGGCCGTACCGCATCGTCACCGCGCCTTTGAGCCGATACACCCCCGCGGGCGGAGCTTCGAGCAGATCGATCAGCGCACCCGGGTCCACCTCGCCGGCGGTGGTCACCGTGACCGAGTCGGCGTGCACGTGGTCGTGGTCGTCGTGGGCGACCTCGCCGGCCGTCTCGTCCACGAGCAGTTCACGCAACGACAGCTGACCGGGCTCGTCGTCAGACGTCCCGACGTCGTAGAGCAGCCGCGGGTCGATCTGTCCACCAACCGCCCCGACCACCGTCGCTCGTGAATTCTGTTCTCGCACGCGTTGTTCCACCCGTTCGACCATGCCGGCGCGGTCGCTGTCGGGGAGTTGGTCGAGCTTGTTGACGACGACGAGGGATGCCGCGCGGTAACGCGCAAGCAGCGCCTCTCCGGTGTCGACGACGTCGAAATGCGTTGCGGCGTCCACAACGTCGACGAGGCCGCCGTAGCGCAGGCCGGCGACCCGGCTGAAACCGATGATCCGGGCAACGCTCAGCGGGTCGGCCAGACCGCTGGCCTCGACGATTACGGCATCGAGGTTGAGCCGCGGGTCGGCGAGCTTGCTCAGCGCCTGGTCGATACCACCGTCGTCGGGCAGGCAGCAGATGCAGCCACCGGCGATCGACACCGGCTCGTCGACCTGACCGGCCACCAGCATGGCGTCGACGTTGAGCTCACCGAAGTCGTTGATGATCACGCCGATCCGCGCACCCGGGCTGCGAAGCACATGGTTGAGCAGCGTCGTCTTGCCGGCGCCGAGGTAACCGGTCAAGCAGATGACGGGGATGGCCGCCGGAAGCCGGCTCAGATCCAGACCAGCAGCTTCGGGCTGCCCGCCGTCTCCCGGGAGAACACGATCGGCGCGTCGATGCCGTCGAGAGTCAGACGCACCGCCGCCGCGTCGGCCGAGATGGCGACGATGGTGCCGATGGCGTACTGCTGCGCGTCGTCCCATTTGACGGTGGCGTACTGGCCGAGGTGTTGCACCGCGAGATCTTGCGGCGCGACTTCGGTGGGCTGCGGCGTCGGCAACGCGTCCAGGTCCTCGTGAGCGGGCGCCGGGCCCGAGTCGTCGGCCCAGGCGTTCTCGTCGCCGAAGTATTCGCCGTCGTCGCCGGCTTGCTTGAGCTGTCCCAGCGCTGCCTGCGAGTCCGAGTCGTCGTCCTCGACCCACAGCCGCCAACCCTGTGGTGGTGGCGGCCACGACGGGTCCGGCGACCAGTCGGCGTGCGGCGCCCAGCCCTGGGGCGGCTTTGGCCAGTTGGGAGGCGGGTTGTAACGCATCAACCCACCATACGGAATGCGGCGGTCACCGGAACTCGGCAATGACCTTCGCGATGGTCTCGGCGTGGTTCTCCTGGAACGAGAACGACGTGAGCCCGTACTTCTCGCGGTAGCCGCGCAGGGTGTCGGCCAGCTCGCGGGTCGATCCGCTCAGTACCGACGGCATCGCCAGCAGATCCTCGTCGGACACCCCGGGTACGTATCGTCGGGTCAGCTTCAGGTCGGCTTGGTCGGAGTCGCCGGATGGCACAGCCGTGATGGCCAGGTTCAGCTCGAGGTCGGCGAATCTGTCGCCGGCGGCATCGCGAATGAACTCGATCCGCTCGGCCAGCGGGTCGGAGGCGTCGGAGCTGGCACCCGTCAAGCCGATGATGTCGGCGTGCTGCGCGGCGACCGTGAGCAGCCGCTTTCCGTTGCCCGCGATCAGGATTGGCATCGTCGGCAGGTTCTTCTTGAGGTAAACCGTGACGTGCTCGAGGTGTTCGACACGTTGCCGCGCCGTAGGGTACGGCAACTCGGCCGCCTCGAACTCCTCGCGCACGTACCCGGCGCCGAGTCCGAGTTCGAGCCGCCCGTCGCTGAGCTTGTCGACTTCGGCTGCGTCACGGGCCAGCAACGCGGGCTTGTAGAACCCGGCGTTGAGCACGTAGGTGCCCAGCCGCACCCGCGACGTCACCGACGCGATTGCGGTCAGCGCCGGAAACGGTGCCGGTGCGCCCAGATGGTCGGGTAGATACAGCGCGTCGAAACCGCTGTCCTCCAACCACTTTGCCTTGTCCTGCAGAGCGGTTCGCGACTTGAAGCCGTGAATGCCCATCGAGAATCGAAAGGCGCGTTCGGCCATGGGCCACCTCCGGTTGTGTCGTTAACTGGACTGAGATCTCCACGTACGCGCCGCTGACGTCAGGCCGCGCACCAGTGCGGCCGTCACCGGCGACAAGCCGTCGGCGCCAGGGACGGGGCTGCGTGGGCTGATTCCTCTGACCCGGGTAGGCAATTCCAATTGTGTTCCGCCGTAACGGGTTCGGTTCACCGGATTCTGCGGGTGCTGCCCACGGAGTTCGGTCGGAATCTTGTCGAGATCGGTGACGACGTGATACCCGGGCAACTCGAGATGCGCGGCGACGTGGGCTGCCAGTGCCCGGTTGCGTCCACCGGCCAACAGTTGCGTGGCGCGGCCGATTCGCCCGTAGCCGTGCAGCGACACCGTGACATCGACGTGGTCGAGGAACTCCGCCAAGCGCTCAGACTCCTCAGCCAGGAAGTGGGCTGACGCCAGGTGGTGCGGATACCGGTCGGGATGCCGGATCAGATACACCGACGCCCCGGCCGCGTCGGCGGCCCGTTCGGCGATCACGTCAGTCATCTCCTCCAAGCCGCCACCGTGAATGGCCAGGAAGCCGAACCGGGACCGCAGCCGGCTGACCTCGGCGATGCCCGGCTCGGCGAGTAACTCCAAAAGCGTCTGCGGCGCAGGCGTTGTGGGCTTCGACCGCGGCTTGGGCCAGCGCGACGGATCCCACCGTCGTAAGAAATCGATCCAGCTCTGCGGCAATCCGTGATGGAGCGCGCCGTCGATGATCCGCTCGAGATAACCGGGCCGCGGCGGACCCGGATTCACCCGGTGATCGACGTAGACCCAGGCGTCCGCCGGTCCGCCTTCGGTCTCGATCGTCATCTGATTGCGGCTGTAGTGCGCCGGCACGCTCTCGGCGCTGTCCAGGGCGGCCAGGTCGTCGTCGGAGACATCCCAGACCACGCCGTGCACCCGCGTTCCGTCGAACGGCTCGACCGTCGCCACGCCGCGCTGGTTGATCAGCCAGTCGTGGTCGGCGAGCACCGCCCGGCGCGGGCTGGCCGCATCAGGGCACCGTCGCGCCATCTGCTGCACGCACAGGTTGGACCCGTACGCGAAATAGGAATGACGGCGCCGCTGCGTCACGGGTCGATGTTAGCCGAGCGAAGTATCGACCTCGACGGCCCGCGTGTTCGAACGACGTCTGAGCAAATAGTTAATTCCACGAGTCGTGCCATGGAAGCGCGGTCCGAGGTGAAAAGATTGGTGAATGCGCGGGGCGGAAGACCAAGGCACACGGGACCGGGAGACCATCGAGCGCGAGTTGCGGCTACTGGCCAGCGTTCGTGATGCCTACCGCGAGCGGGGCAAGGAGATGCCGTCACTCGCCCAGATGGACGCGTTGCTCGACGAGCTCAACGCGCTCGAAGGCACCGGAAAACACCGGTGGGAGAACGAGAACTCCGACGCGCGGCCTAGCCTGTGGCGCTGACCGTCAGATAGATCAGCACCACATTGAGCACGCTGATCAGCGTGCCGATCACCCAACCAGCGACCGTGGTGAGTCGGTGATTGGTGTCAGCCCCCATCAGCGCGCGATCGCCGGTGAGTCGAACCAGCGGAAGTAACGCGAACGGAATTCCGAATGACAACACGACCTGCGACAGCACTAATGTGCGGGTGGGATTGAAACCCAGGGCCAGGATCAGCAGCGCCGGCGCCAGCGTCGCGAGCCGCCGCCACACCATCGGTATCGACCGGTGCAGCAGACCCTGCATGATCATCGCGCCGGCGTAGGCGCCGACCGATGCCGAGGCCAGCCCCGAAGCCAGCAGCCCGACCGCGAAGAGCGCGGCAACCAGCGGGCTGACTGTATCGTGCACCGCGGCGTAGGCCACCTCGATGGAGCTGATGTCACCGCGATTGCGCATGTTCAGCGCGGCCACCAGGAGCATCGCGGCGTTCACCCCGCCCGCGACCACCATCGCCAGCCCGACGTCCAGTCGGGTGATCCGCAGCAGGCGGCGTCGTTGCGGACCCGGATCGGGGTGGCCGTGCCGGTCGCGGGCCAACCCGGAGTGCAGATACACCGCGTGCGGCATCACCGTCGCTCCCAGAATGGCCGCGGCGAGCAGCACGCTTTCCTTGCCCAGGAATCGCGGCACCAGACCGCCGACGACCTCGCCGGGCGGCGGCGTCGCGACGAAGAAGCTGGCGGTGAAGCCGATCGCGATCACCAGCAGCAGCCCGGTGATCACCCGCTCGAAGATCTGCTGACCGCGCTGGTCCTGAACGCGCAGCAGCAGTAGCGAGACCACGCCGGTGACGACGCCGCCGAGCAACAACGGCAGCCCGAACAGAATGTGCAGCGCGATAGCGCCGCCGATCACCTCGGCCACATCGGTGGCCATCGCGACGACTTCGGCCTGCAGCCAGAACGCCAGCCGGGCCGGGCGACTCAGCTTCTCGCCGATCGCTTCGGGCAAGGTGCGCCCGGTGACCAGGCCCAGCTTTGCCGAAAGGTATTGCACGAGACCGGCCATCACGTTCGCCAGGACGATCACCCAGAGCAGCGCGAAGCCGAATTGGGCGCCGGCGCTGATGTTCGCGGCCACATTGCCCGGGTCGACGTAGGCAATGGCGGCGACGAAGGCAGGGCCGAGCAGATACCACCCGGTCTTCAGCCGGGCACGGGTGTCCTGAGGCACCTAGCTCTCTTTCGATCGTCGAATAAGAAAGTTAGGTTAGCCGAACTGTCAGGACACCGAGTACAGCCCACGACCGGTGATCAGCGGGAGGTCCAGCGTGGTCCGGATTCCGGCCGGTGCGGCGACGACGGCGGGAATCGCGTTGACCACCCGCATCGCGGTGGCAACCAGGCCGGCGTGGTTGTGGTCGCCGTTGGGGCTGCTCAGGCAGACATCGATGGCGTACGACGGTTCGCCGGTGATCTCGACCCGGTAGCAACCGCCGGGCTGGGCCGGCTGCGGCCAGTCCGGGCACAGGTCCTCGCGCAACCGGGTGACGTGTTCGAGGACGACGACGGGATGACCGTCCACCATGCCCTGCACCTCGAACCGCAGTGCGGCGGCAGTGCCTTTAGAAATGTGCCCGGATGCGATGTCGAAGTCCTCGGGCGCCGGGACCCGCTCCTGGCGTTCGGTGACCGAGTCGAGTTCGACGCCCAGGCCCGCCGCGAGTTGGCGCACGACCGAACCCCAGGCCAGACTCAGCACGCCCGGCTGCAGCAGCATCGGGATGTCGTCGAGCGGCTTACCGAAGCCCATCACGTCGAACATCACCGCTGCGCTGTCATAGGTGGCGTAATCGACGATCTCCATGCAGCGGATCTGCTGGACGCTCTGGCACGTTCCGGCCAGCGCGAGCGGAATCAGATCGTTGGCGAAACCGGGATCGATGCCATTGACGAACAGGCTCGAATTGCCTTCGCGTGCAGCGTCTTCGATCGGCTTGAGCATGTTGTCCGGCAGCACCTGCCAAGGGTATTGCAGGAACACGGCGCTGCTGCCGACCACGTTGACACCGGCGGCCAGAATGCGCCGGTAATCCTCGAGTGCGTCGGGCAACCGATTGTCCGCCAGGGCGGTGTAGACCGCGCACTGCGGGCTGGTGGCCAGCACCGCGTCGAGGTCGGTGGTGGCCTTGACTCCTGTCGATACATCAAGGCCGGCAAGCTCTCCGGCATCCTTGCCGGCCTTGGCGTCGGAGGAGACCCAAACCCCGGTGAGTTCGTAATCCGGGTTGGTGATCAGCGCTTTGAGAGCGTGGATGCCGACGTTGCCAGTGCCGATTGCGGCGACTCTTATTGTCATGTCACAGATCCGGGATCGGTAGGTCGAGGTTGGGGAAGGTGATGCCGCCGTCGACTTCGATCACCTTGCCGGTCAGGTAGGCACCGGCGGGTGAGGCCAGATACACCGCGGCGGCGGCGATTTCGTCAGGTTGACCCAGCCTCCTGAGTGGCGTGGCCTTTTCCATCGGCTCCCTCAGCTCGTCGTTGGAGGCGACGACGTCCAGGGCGGACGTGGCGATCGAGCCGGGCGCGATCGCGTTGACCCGGACTCGCGGGCACAGGTCGAGCGCGGCGAGCCGGGTGTAGTGGGCGAGCGCGGCCTTGGCGGTCCCGTAGGCCGCGAAGCCGCGGCCCGCGACGCGTCCCATGGTCGAGGTGATGTTGATGATGCTGCCCGCGCCGGAGTGCTCGAGCATCAGCGGCACGGCGGCGGTGGTCAATGCGTGGGCGGTGGCGACGTTGAAGGTGAACGCGCTCTTGAGGTCTTTCGTCGAGGTGGTCAGCAGCCCGTTGGGCATGGTTCCGCCGACGTTGTTGACGACGATGTCCAGCCGCCCGAAGGCCTCGACCGCTTGGGCCGCCAGTTCGGCGGTGACCTCCGGCTGGGCCAGGTCTGCGGTGACGATGTGGGCTCGCCGGCCCGCGGCACGGATCTTGTCGGCAACGGCCTCTAGTTCGGATTGAGTGCGCGATGCGATCAGCACGTCGGCGCCGACATCGGCGAATGCCAGGGCGATGGCAGCGCCGAGACCGCGTCCGCCGCCGGTGACGATGGCAACTTGGTCGTCGAGTCGGAATTTGTCCAGGATCACGGGCGCCACCGTAACAAGCCGCCGACGGTCGGGGAACCCCATTTCTGAAACATGTTCTAGTTTCTTCACCCGGCTTCGGTAGGGCGTCATCGGGGATCCTGTCGGAGGGTGGCGCTACATTCGAATGTATGTTCGATTCGATGGATCTGACGACGACCGGCGAGTCGGTCGCGCTGATCGAACAGGCCCGCACCGCGGCGCGGGTGGAGGCCCAAGCCACGGCGAAGCGACTCAATGTGATCGCGGATCTCATGCAGCTGCGTTACCGCCAGCACGGGGACCGCTCGCAGTGGGTAGCCGATCTCTGGGATGAAATATCGGCGGAACTGGCTGCGGCCCTTCGGATCAGCCGAGCTCTGGCGTCGAGTTTCATGCGCGACGCCGAGACGATGCGCGAACGCCTACCCAAGGTCGGCGAGTGCCTGGCGGCCGGCGAGATCAACTACTCGATGTTCACCGTGATCGCCTGTCGCACCGCGTTGATCATCGACGAGGCGGCACTGGCCGCGGTCGACGAGCAGGTGGCACTGCGGGCGCCGCGCTGGCCGTCGCTGACCCGCGGCAAGATGGCGATGCGGGTGGACGCCATTGTGTCGCAGGTCGATCGGGACGCGATACGGCGGGCCGACAAAGAGATCAAGGACCGCTATCTGAATGTCTCGCGGTCGATGTCGGGTATCGCCGAGGTGTACGGAAACGTATTCGCCAGCACCGCGCAAGCCCTGGATCGCCGGCTGGACGAGCTGGCGGGCACAGTGTGCGAGGCTGATCCGCGAACCAAAGCGCAGCGGCGGGCGGACGCCCTGGCCGCCTTGGTGGCGGGTGCCGACCGGATGATGTGCACGTGCGGCGATTCTGGCTGCACCGCCATGCGGGGCCGACTGCGCAACCGCAATGTGGTCATCCACATCGTGGCCGAGCAGGCCAGCGCCGACGGCACCGGCAGCGCGCCCGGCTACATGGCCGGCGTCGACGAGTTGATTCCGCCGCAGGTGATTGCCGAGCTGGCGAAGTCGGCGACACTGCGGCCGTTGGCATTTCCGGCCGCGGTTGAGCCGGGTTACTCGCCGTCGGCGAAATTGGCCGACTTCGTCCGCTGCCGCGATCTGACCTGTCGCGCACCGGGTTGCGATCGGCCCGCAACGCGCTGCGACATCGACCACACGATTCCCTACGCCGACGGCGGCCGGACGCATCCGTCCAATTTGAAGTGCCTATGCCGGAAACATCATCTGCTCAAGACCTTTTGGGGCTGGCGCGATCAGCAACTCAGCGATGGCACGGTGATCTGGCGGCTGCCGGCGGGGCAGACCTATGTGACGAGCCCCGGGAGTGCGATCCTGTTCCCGGCGCTGACGGCACCGACCGGGGACGTGTCCGACGCCAAGCGGACGCGCGAGACGCCGTGCGGCGATCGTGCGGCGATGATGCCGACTCGTCGGCGTACCCGGGCCCAGCATCGGTCACAGCGAATTACCGCTGAGCGCAACCGCAATCGCGACGACCGGCTGGCGCGGCAACGCACCGTGCCGAATGCCGGCGGGTTATCCGGGGACGACCCGCCGCCGTTCTAGGCTGTGGCGTTGGAGCGCGACTTGTACTGCGGGCAGTAGGCCGACACGGCGACCCCGATGAAGAAGCTGGATTGGCTGACGTTGAGATCGGTGTCACCGACCAACTTCATGGCCAGCGCGCTTGCGTTGTAGTGCTTGTCCAACCCGTCGCACACCATGTGAGCCTCGGCGAGCATCGCATCGCGGTTGTCGTCGTTGATCACGATGTTGCGCTTGGCGAGGGCCACCACCACCGCGTCATCGGTGGCATCGGCTGACGCCGGCGACGCGCACGCCAGGGTGACGGCCACCGCGGACAACAGCGTCGCCCACCTGGTACATCGAACTTTCATGTGCTGACGTTAATCCAGATCACACCACTTCGCGCGGCGAATCGACCGCAGGTGACGCGATGCCCGACGCGCGTAGCAGGACCGCCAGCACCACCGCGGCCAGCAGCAGCGCCGGGACATCACCCCACAAGTCCCCATGTGGTGTTGTCCCTTGACCGACTCGACGGCCATCACCAGAGCGTGCACCACACTCGACCACACGGTGAACCAGATCAGGCTGACATGGGCCTCAGGCCGCCTAGCCGCGTTGAACAGGAACAGTCCCAGCGTCACGTACAGCCCGACGATCATCATGAAGTAATCGGAGTGGTGCGCCGGACCGTGATGCCATGCCCATCCCGATGGCCACACCACTGCCAGTGGTTAGACGAGCAACATCACCGTGCCGAAGAAGACGAGTGCGACCTGGAGCAGCCGGTAGCTGGTCGATTGCGTCACGGGATCTCCAAACGTACTGTGCTTCAGCTGGTTTCGTTAACCCCAGCTTCCGGGGGTGCCCTGCGGCACCTGCTGGCCCAGCCAGTTGCAGGGCATCATCGTCCGCCAAGCGGTGAAGGCGCACTGCTGTTCAGGGGTCAGCGGACTGCCACCGGCGCACTGAGGTGTGTCCCGAGTGCCGCAGATCGGGGGATCGGCGTGGCCGGGCGGAGCCGCTCCGATCACGCCGTACATCACAGCGGCTGCCACGATCGCGAGCCCCGCTATTGCCTTCCGTAGATGACCCATGTCGAGCTACTTCCCGAACGCGGCCCGGATCTGGCCGCACTGGACCGGACGATACCTCCGGCTCGCGCGGGCACGCTGTGGAAACAGCAAAATTCTCGTCTACCGAAAGCCGGACACAGCCGATCGTGCGTCGGTAATGCGTTCTAGCGCTTGGCGGCCGACTTCTTGGCGGGAGCCTTTTTCGCCGCCGACTTTTTCGCAGCGGTTTTGGCCGGGGCCTTCTTGGCGGGCGCTTTCTTGGCAGCGGTCTTTGCGGCCGGAGCCTTCTTGGCCGGTGCCTTGTCGCCGCCGGAGCGTGCTTTCACGCTGGCCTCGAGTTTGGCCAGCAGGTCGGAGACGTCTTCGGTCTCGTCGAGCTCCTTCGGCTGCTCCTCGGTGGTAAAGGCCTCGCCACCTTCGAGTTTGGCCTGCACCAACTCGTGCAGGTGTGCCTGGTAGTCGTCGTGGTAGCGGTCGGGATTGAACTCGTCAGCCATCGATTCGACCACCTGGCCCGCCATTTTGAGCTCGGCAGGCTTGACCTCGACCTTCTTGTCCAGCACCGGAAAATCGGGGTCTCGGATCTCGTCGGGCCACAGCAGCGTGTGGATGACCATGATCTCCCGCTTGCCGAAGTCCTTGACCCGCAACGCCGCAAGCCGTGTCTTGTTGCGCAGTGCGAAGTGGACGATGGCCACCCGGTCGGTATCGGCCAGCGTCTTGGCCAGCAGCACATAGGATTTCGTCGATTTGCCGTCGGGCTCGAGAAAATAGCTCCGGTCGTACATCATCGGGTCGAGCTCACTGGCCGGGACGAATTCCAGCACCTCGATCTCGCGGCTGCGCTCTTCGGGCAGCGTCGCGATGTCGTCGTCGGTGATGATCACCATCTGACCGTCGTCGGATTCGTAGGCCCGCGCGATGTCGCGGTACTCGACGACTTCACCGTCGACTTCGCACACTCGCTTGTACCGGATGCGGCCGTTGTCCTTGGCATGCACCTGGTGGAACTTGACGTCGTGGTCCTGGGTCGCGCTGTAAACCTTGACTGGGACGTTGACCAGCCCGAAAGAGATGGAGCCCTTCCAGATCGAACGCATGCTGCCAGTATGCCCACAGGAGGGGGCGGATACGCGTCTATCGCTGCTGCGCCGCGGCGGTCAACGCCTCACGGTCCGGCAGATCGGCGCCGGCGCGGCCAACGGTCACCGCCGCCACGGCACTCCCGGCCTCCAGCGCGGCGGTCAGGGCCTCGAGGTCGAGTGCGGCGAGTTCGGCCCTCCGCTCGGCGCCCAGCAGTCCCTGCGCCCACAGGGCGTCGAGCAGTCCGACCATGAACGAATCACCGGCGCCCACGGTGTCGACGACCCGAGACGACCGGGCCGGAACCCGCACCGCGCCGGCCGCGCACACGGCCTCGGCGCCCTGATCGGCCATGGTCACCGCGACGATCGCCGGACCGAGCGCCTGCCAGGTCCGGGCGACGTCCTCCGGCTCCCGATCAGGGTGCAGCCAGCGCAAGTCCTCGTCGCTGACCTTGACGATGTCGCTGCGTTCGACGAGATGCTCGATGCGGGTGCGGGCCAGTTCCCGGTCGGCGATCAATGACGGCCGCACGTTGGGATCGAAGCTGACGGTGGCCGACACCCGGTAGGCGTCGACCAACGCGGCGACCGCCAAACAGCCCGGATCGTGCACCGCGGCAATGGATCCGGTGTGCACGAACAGCGGCGGTGGGACCGGCGGCGTACCGGACAGTTGCCAGTCCAGGTCGAATTCATAGCTGGCGGAGCCGTCTTGGGCGACCGTGGCGCGTGCCGTGGTCGTTCGCGCCGCACTGTCGCTGCCCGAAACAAGTTGCGCCCCGGACGCTTTGACGTATTCGGTAATCCGGCGACCGTAGGCGTCGTCGCCGATGTGGGTGAGGAAGTCGACGTCGCGGCCCAGCCGGGCGAGTCCGACCGCGACGTTGAGCGGACTCCCGCCGACATGCTCGCCGATCACCTGGTGACCGTCCTGGACGATGTCGATGAGTGCTTCGCCGATCACCAGCCCACGGCTCATTGCACCAACGCCTCCAACGTCGCACGCGCCCCCTTGCTGTGCAGCGAATCCAGCGCCCACCGGTAGGACTCGACAAAGCGGTGCTGGTGCGCCAGGTCGGCGAACACCGCCGTGACCTCGATGAACGCGTTGGGATTCTCGTGCTGCGACCGGGCGATCGGGATCAGCGAATCGGCCAACTGGTCGAGCACCTCGTAGGGCTCACCCCACTCGTCGACACCCTCCGCGTAACGCGCCCAGCTGGCGACCGCCGCGGACGCCATTGCCACCGGCCCGTCGTTGGCAAGGTTGTCGCTGATGACGGGGAACAGCCACTTCGGGATGCGGTCCGACGAGTAGGCGCAGATCCGGGCGACAGTGTCGCGCACCGCCGGGTTGGCGAATCGTTCGATCAGCGTCTGACCGAACTGGTGCAGGTCGATGCCGGGCACCGGCGGCAGCGTCGGGATGGCCTCGGTCTCGAAGTAGGTCTGCAGGTATTTGGCGAACACCGGATCCTGCGCCGCGTCGTGGACGAACTCGAAGCCGCACAGGTGGGCGAAGTAGCACAGGCACTGGTGGCCTGCGTTCAGCATCCGCAGCTTCATCAACTCGTATGGCCGGACGTCGTCGACCACCAGCACGCCCGCCTTCTCCAGCGGCGGCCGGCCCTGGGCGAAGTCGTCCTCGATCACCCAGGCGCTGAACGGCTCGGCCACTACCGGCCACCGGTCGTCGACGGCGAAATCGCGGCGCACTTCCGCCGCCATCTCCAACGTCGTTGCGGGAGTGATGCGGTCGACCATCGAGCTGGGGAACCGGGCATGTTCGCCGATCCACTCGGCCAACTCGGGATCGACCCGCTCGGCGCTGGCCAGCACGGTGCGCTTGGCGACCTCGCCGTTGTTTTCGATGTTGTCGCACGAGACGATCGTCGGCGCCGGGATGCCCTTGCTGCGGCGCCGGGCGAGCGCCTCGGTGATCAACGCGAACGCCGGTCCGTCCGGATCCAGATAGCCACCCTCGGTGATGGTCAGCGAAATGATCCGAGTCGACTCCGCCGCCAGCACCTCCAACGCGGACTCCGGGTCGTCCGGGGCGTAGCGGTAGTCGATGATCGAGCCGATCACCTGGGCGCTGCGGGTCCCGTCCGGGTGCTCCAAGATCAGCGTGTAGAGCCCATCCTGATCGTTGAGCACGTCGCGCATGGTCCAATCGGCCGGCATCACACCAACGCCGCAGATGCCCCAGTCGTGAGCCAGCCCCTGCTGTAGCAGCAGGTTGATGTAGGCGGCTTGGTGAGCGCGGTGAAAGTGGCCGGCACCGATGTGCGCGATTCCGACGGTGACATCGGAGCGATCGTATTTCGGTGCATCAATCGGCAAATCCGGCAGTGCCGAATTGTTCAGGGCTATTGCGTCAGGCACGACTGCAGAACTCCTTCCGGGTCGCGATGCCTAGGTGAGCGCGGGACCTCCGGTCGATACGGCCGCCAGAATGAGGGCGTCGGCCAGCGCCCGCCACGAGTCGGTGACGGCAACCGCACCGGCATCGATCAAATCCGCGATGCGGCTCTGTCTTTCGTCGGCGGGCACAAACATCACGTTACCGACGGCGTAGTACCCGGCGGCAACAGCCGAGGTCACACCGGGTACCGAGTCTTCGACGGCCAACCCGTGCGGGCCTTCGACGCCCAGCACGCGGCCGGCCTCGAGGTACACCGCGGGATCGGGCTTGCTGATCGGCACTTCGAGCGAGTCTTCGGCACTGAAGCGCACCGCCTCGGGAACGAGCTGATCGAGGCCCGCAGCGGTGAACGATGCCTTCAATCTGCCCAGTGCGCTGGAGCTAACGGCGGCCAACGCAAAGCGCGGTGCCAGATCTTGTAGTGGCACAAGCACATTAGGGTCCGGCTGCAGCGTGACGGCCAGATGGGCGGTCACCTGTTCACGCTCACGGCGCACCCATTGTTCCAGCTCGTCAGCGGTCAACGCGTGACCATCGGCCAACTCGCGGTCGGACGCCACCCGCGCGTCCGGGCGGCTCTGGGCCAGGGCCTTCTCGAACGGAACTCCGCTCAGCACAGCCAGATCCGTTGCTGTACTCCGAAAGTTCTTGCCGACGGCCTTCTTCCGGAGTTCGTCACCGCTCAGCGGCGAGTCGACGCCGAACCGGGCCAGAAACTGGGTGGTCACCTCGGCTGAGGCGTCGAACGCGGGTGACTCGGAAGGGAACAGGTTGTCATCGGCGTCCAGCAGTAGCGTCGTGATCGACGCCGGGTCGAACGGGCGGACGAATTCCAGCGGCTGACTCATTGCAGCACCAGCTCCCGTTCGTTGTTGCCGAGCGCCTCGCGCAGTGTCGTGATCACCCCGCGCTGGTCGATGTCAGTGATCATCGCGCGCAGACGGTCGGTGAATCCAGGGACCGTCCGAAGTTCGGCGAAGATCTCGTGGCGCAGCACCGGCTCGGGATTGTTGCCGTCCATCGTCGCCAGCTTGGTCAGCAACTCCTTCTCGGGGTCGTCGACGCGCAGCGCGCAGCCCTTCAGGTCATAACCCCGCAGGTAACGGATCCAGCCGGCCAGCGCGAGCATCAGCAACGTGTGCGGACGGCCCTGGTCGATGGCCTCCTGCAACGACGGCAGCAGGAACGACGCGATCTTCTCCGATCCCCGGCGGGCCAGTCGGGTCAACTGGTCGCTCATCTGCGGATTGCTGAGGCGGGACAGCAACGAATCCCGGTACTCCGGCGTGTTCATCCCGGGCACCGCCGGCAGCAGCGGCTGGATCTCGTCGCGCAGCAGCTGCTCGACGAAGTCACGGATGGCCTCGTTGCCCATCGCCTCGTCCGTACGCCGGTATCCGGCCAGCATGGCCAAGGTCGACATCGCGATGTGAGTTCCGTTGAGCAGACGGGTTTTCACCAGCTTGTGGTCGCTGACGTTGGAGACGAACTGGGCGCCGACCTCGTCCAGCGGCGGGCGTCCGTCGCAGAAGTTGTCTTCGATGACCCACTGCGAGTACGGCTCGGTGAGCACCGGCCACTTGTCGGCGATCCCGAACCTCTGCCGGACGAATTCGACCTCGTCCTCCGAAGTCTGCGGGGTGATGCGGTCGACCATCGTCGACGGAAACGCCACATGCGCGTCGATCCAACGGGCCAGCCCCGGATCCTTCAGCGCGGCGAACGAGACGAGCGCGGTACGCGCGGCGGCGGTGTTGTCCGGAATGTTGTCGCAGCACATCACCGTGAACGGCGTGGTTCCGGCGCGACGACGCATCTCCAGCGCCTCGGCCAGGTATCCCCACGCGGTGACGTAGCTGCCGTTACTGAACAGGTCGGCCCGGACGTCGGGATGGCTGGCGTCGAACTCGCGGGTGACCGGATCGAGGAAGTAGCCGTTACCGGTGATGGTGAGGCTGACGACACGGGTGTGCGGATCGGCCAGGGCGGCCCGCACCGCCGTGCCGTCGTTGGGCGCGTAGTGGACGGAGCCGATCGAGCCGATCACCCGGGCGGTCTCGCCCTCATGGCCGCGCTCCACGACGGTGTAGAGCCCGTCCTGAGCCGACAGCACGTCTTTGACATCGCGGGACCGCAGGCTGATTCCGGTGACACCCCACTGGTTCGATACGCCGGAACTGGCCAGGTCGTCGAAGTAGACGGCCTGGTGAGCACGGTGGAAGTTGCCGGCGCCGATGTGGACGACGCCCCGTTGCAGGCTGGCTCGGTCGTAGTTCGGCACGTCGACGCGTTGGGCCCGCATCGGGATGGTGTCGAGAGTGTCGTTATTGAGCGGAACTCCGGCGCTTGGCCGCCAAGGAATTACTTTGCGCATGCCCCTCCGTGCCCTTTCACAGCTCGTGCTTAAACGTTTCAGTGGTTTATGTCACGACGTCTTTACACAGCGATCCGGTGGACGCGGGCATAAGAGGTGGTGAGGCGGGTTTTCGGCGGCGTAGCTTGAGACCATGGCGCAGCGGGTGCGGTTGACCAACGCCGACAAGGTCTTGTATCCGGCAACCGGCACCACGAAGTCCGAGATCTTCGATTACTACACCGGTATCGCGGAAGTGATGATTCCGCACATCGCCGGACGCGCTGCGACCCGCAAGCGATGGCCTAACGGCGTTAACCAATCTTCGTTTTTTGAAAAGCAATTGGCGTCCTCGGCTCCCGAGTGGCTGCCGCGCGGCAGCATCGCCCACAAATCGGGAACCACCACCTATCCGATCATCGACAGTGTCGACGGTCTGGCGTGGATCGCACAGCAGGCGGCACTGGAAGTCCATGTGCCGCAATGGCGTTTCGAGGCCGAGTGGACGCGCAAAGGTGAACAGCTCAGTCCCGGACCGGCCACCCGCCTGGTGTTCGATCTCGACCCGGGTGAGGGTGTGACGATGGCGCAGCTGGCCAAGGTGGCCCGCGCGGTACGTGACCTGATCGCCGACATCGGACTGACGACGTTCCCACTGACCAGCGGCAGCAAAGGCCTGCACCTCTATAGCCCGCTGGACACACCGGTGAGCAGCAGGGGGGCGTCTACTCTGGCGAAACGCGTTGCGCAGCAATTGGAAACGTCGATGCCCAAGCTGGTCACCTCGACCATGACCAAGAGCGTGCGAGCGGGCAAGGTGTTCGTGGACTGGAGCCAGAACAACGGCTCCAAAACGACCATAGCGCCGTATTCGCTGCGCGGCCGCGAGCAGCCGACCGTCGCCGCGCCGCGCACGTGGGACGAACTCGACGACACGAAGCTGCGTCAGTTGCGCTTCGACGAAGTGCTCGAGCGAGTTCGACGCGACGGCGACCTGCTCGCGGGGTTGGATGCCGACACGAGTTCCCCGGACCGGCTGACGAAGTACCGCAGCATGCGTGACGCCACCAAGACACCGGAGCCGGTGCCCAAAGCCAAACCTGCTGTCGGACAGGGCAATACTTTCGTCATTCAGGAGCATCACGCCCGCCGGCTGCACTACGACTTTCGCCTCGAGCGCGACGGCGTGCTGGTCTCCTGGGCGGTGCCGAAGAATCTGCCGGAGACCACCGCGGTCAACCATCTCGCTGTTCACACCGAAGACCACCCACTCGAATACGGAACTTTCGAGGGGACGATCCCGAAAGGGGAGTACGGCGGCGGCAAGGTGGTGATCTGGGATTCCGGCACCTACGACACCGAGAAGTTCAACGAAGACGAAGTCATCGTCACCCTGCACGGGCAACGTATTTCGGGCCGTTACGCGCTGATCCAGACCGGCGGCAGCCAATGGTTGGCGCACCGGATGAAGGATCAGCACGTCTTCGATTTCGACGAGCTGGCGCCGATGCTGGCCACCCACGGTTCGGTGGAGAAGCTCACCGCAACCCAATGGGCGTTCGAGGCCAAATGGGACGGCTACCGCTTGCTGGTCGATGCCGACCACGGCGTGGTGCGACTGCGATCGCGCAGCGGGCGTGATCTCACCGGCGAATTCCCCCAACTCCGTTCGCTGGCCGCCGATCTCGGCGACCACCACGCCGTGCTCGACGGTGAGGTCGTCGCGCTCGACGCGACCGGTGTGCCGAGTTTCTCCGAAATGCAGAACCGGGCGCGGGCCACCCGCGTCGAGTTCCGGGCCTTCGACCTGTTGTACCTCGACGGCCGGTCGCTGTTGCGGGCAAAGTACCGGGATCGGCGAAAGCTGTTGGAAACGCTGGCTTCTGCTGGCGGGCTGAACGTGCCAGATCTGCTGTCCGGTGACGGGGCCGAGGCGCTGGAGTATTCGCGCAAGCAGCGCTGGGAGGGCGTGATCGCCAAGAAGCGCGACAGCACCTATCAGCCGGGCCGCCGCTCGGCGTCTTGGATCAAGGACAAGTATTGGAGCACGCAGGAAGTCGTGATCGGCGGCTGGCGCGCGGGCGAGGGCGGGCGCAGCAGCGGCATCGGTTCGCTGTTGATCGGCATTCCCGGGGCTGATGGGCTGCAGTTCGCCGGACGGGTCGGCACCGGCTTCACCGAGCGCGACCTGGACAATCTCAAGAAGCAACTCAAGCCGCTGCACACCGATGAGTCACCTTTCAGCGCACGGCTTTCGACGCAGGATGCCAAAGGCGTGACCTTTGTGCGACCGACATTGGTGGGGGAGGTCCGCTACAGCGAGTGGACGTCGGACGGCCGGCTGCGTCAACCGAGTTGGCGCGGACTGCGGCCCGACAAGGAACCCGGTCAGGTGGTGCGTGAGTAGGCCGACGCGTCAGCTGCTGTACAGCGTCTTGATGCTGTCGTGCAGCTTCTTCGGCAGTGTCGGAGCCTCGTACTTGGCGGTGATGATCTCGATGTAGCAGCCGCGCTCGCCTCTGCCGGCGATCTCGAGCGCCTCGTCGAGTTCCCCCAGGGTGGTGACCCGCGGGGTGTACCAGTCGTTGCAGCCCAACGCATGTGGCAACTCCGAGTAGTTCCACTGTGCCAGGTCGTTGTACTCGATGTCGGGATCCTTGCAGAGCAGCCGCTCGATGAGATAGCCGTTGTTGTTCAGCACGAAGATGACCGGTTTGAGGCCATGCCTGCCGAACTGGCTGATCTCCTGTGCCGTCAATTGGTGCGAACCCTCGCCGGTGACCAAAACCAGGCGGCGGTCCTTGGCGGCGAGAGCGGCGCCGAAGGCTGCGGGGGTCGCCCACCCGATCGCACCCCACAGGGTGTGGTTGTGGAACCGTGCACCCCGGGGAAGTTTGCTGAACGCCAAACCCATTGAGCTGGTCCCGGTTTCGGCTATGAGTATGTCGTCCTCGCGGAGGAACTGGGCCCATCGCGGGTACAGGGTTTCGGCGGTGATCGGGTCGGACTCCGCGCCCGTCACCGGAACCAGAGACGACACTTCGATGGCGGGAAGTTCCCGGCTCGCGAATTTGCGCCCGGCCAATTCACTGAGCAGTTCGCCCATCTCGACGTTCGGGTAGACCTTTCCCCCGACCTGGGTCGAGTGCACGCCGACGTCGATGGTGCGTGCGGGGTCCAGGTTCGACGTGAACGCACCGGAGTTGAAGTCAGTCATCAGCGTCCCGATGGTCAGGACGACCTCAGCGTTCTCCACGTACTCGCGGACTGCCTCGTCCAGCAGCTTGCCGTCGTACATGCCGATGTAGTTCGGGTGGGTCTCGTCGAGCACGGACTTGTCGGAGAACATCGTGGCGAACGGCAGGCCGGCGGCTTCGATCAGCTCGGCCGCCGCATCGCGCAGGCCGAGTCGATCGATGACCAGTCCGGGGAGCACCGCGACCGTACCCGCTGCGTCCAGCGCCGAAGCGACCGCGTCGGCTGCTGCGGCGAGCGACTCGGGGTTGCTTTTCGGCAAGGTCTGCGCCGATACCGCCGTCAAGATGGGCTGATCGACGACATCAGAGGGGAACGCCAGATAGACCGGGCGCCGGTGGTAGAGCGCCTCGGCGATCAGGCGTTCGGTCTCGTAGACGGCATTGGCAGGCGTGATGATGGCACTGGCCGCCACGACGGTATCGGCCATCGACTTGAACAGGTCGAACGCGCCATTGCCCAGGGTGTGGTGCACCAGCGACCGGTTGGCCTGGGCGGACAGGCTGGGCATGCCGGTGAGGTGGAAGACCGGCAGGTTCTCGGCGTAGGAGCCGGCTACTGCGCTGATCGCCGAAAGCTCACCCACGCCATAGGTGGTGTTGACAGCGCCGACACCGCGAACCCGGGCGTATCCGTCGGCCGAGTAGGCGGCGTTCAGCTCGTTGCAGGAACCTATCCAGCTGATCGTCGGGTGATTGCAGATCGCATCGTTGAGCGGGAACGCGTAGTCACCGGGTACGCCGAAGATCTCCGTCACGCCGATCTCGTTCAATCGGCCCAGCACGTACTCGATGACGGTGGGACTTTCGGACATCAGTGTCCTTCCATCTGGCGACAACCGTTCAAGCGCAGGCTATCAATGCCGTCGAAGGAATTGGGCGGGTTACGACCATGCCGCGCACCACGTTCGGCGCGCGCGAGCAAAAACCGCCTGCTTCGATGACTGCGCGGATCCCGGTATCAGCTAACCGCGGGCGAGCGGCGCCGGACAGCCGGCTTCCAACAGCCCGCGGGTGGCCAACTGGTCGGCCAACTCGTTGTCGGCGATTCCGGAGTGTCCCTTCACCCAGAACCACTCGACCCGGTGTCGCGCGCAGGCTATCTGGAGCCGCTTCCACAGATCGACGTTCTTGACCGGCTGCTTGGCGGCGGTCATCCACCCGTTGCGTTCCCAGCCGAGCACCCACTTGGTGATGCCGTTGCGGACGTAGGTGCTGTCGGTGTGCAGGTGCACCGCCACCGGCCGGGTGAGCGCCTCCAGAGCCATGATCGGAGCGGTCAATTCCATTCGGTTGTTGCTGGTTTCGCCTGGCTCGCCACCGAACATCTCGCGGACATGGCTACCGTGACGGAGCACCGCACCCCAGCCGCCGGGGCCTGGGTTCGGTCGGCACCCACCGTCGGTGTGGATGACGACGATTCCCTGGCTTGCCGCAGTCATGCGCCGAGAATAGGTGCTGAGATCATCGCCGAGCGCACCGACATACCGAGCTCTCTGTGACGCAATGTGGTGATTCGCCGTCCGGGCTGTACGGCGTTCTTGACCGGTGCCGTGCGCTCGCCGAAGAAGGCGGCGGTGGCGTCGATGTCGGCGACTTCGTAGGTGATCCCCCACAGCGTCGACGGTCCCGCGTCCGTGACGCCCGGTGAGCCGACGACCTCGATGATGACGTCGCCGAACCGCACGAAGATCTGGCGGATCGGTGCCCCGCCGAGCTGGGCGTCACGCTCCCGGCGCGGCTCGACGCCGATCGCGGCCAACGCGTCGACCGTCCGGCCCAGGTCGGGCGAGAACACCACGATGTGGTCGATGTCGGTGACGCCATTGGGGTGCAGTGCCGGCATCGAGACGGCCGCATCGGACCGTGCTGTGGGAATGCCGTCGAGGTCGACGATCGAGCTGCCCGGCAGCCCGCGCAACGACCACCCGACGATGCCGGTGCCACGAACGTTTCCGGTCAGCCGGATGTCGACGCCGCCGACCCGACAGACGTCGTCGGAGTCCACGCTGAACCCGGCTCGCGCCCAGGCGTCGGGCCGGTCGGCGACCTCGATTTCGGCGACGGTGACGGTCATAGCCGACCACGGTATCGCGCTGCGGCGGCTGACATTCCGTCTACGACCTGGCCCGACCGCGAATCAGCCCAAAGTCTCAGTGTCACTCGCGCCTTCCCCTACGGTTGCCTCATGGCCGCTGTGACGTTGGAGACGCTGGAAGACAACATCGCCGGAGTGACGTTGAACCGGCCGGATCGGCTCAACGCGATCGACGGTTCACTGATCAATGAGATGGACCAGGCGCTCAACGCGCTGAGCAGCGGTGAGTTCCGGGCCGCGGTCCTGACCGGCGCGGGTCGCGGCTTCTGCGCGGGAGCCGACCTGAGCGGCACCGGAGAAGCCTGGACCAACAACGCGCCGAACACTCCGGCGTACAAGGTGAACTACGACGCCCAGGTCCGGCTGGCCGACCTGTACACCCGGCTCTACGAGTTGCCGATACCGGTGATCGCCGCGGTCAACGGTGTCGCCGTCGGCGGCGGGCTGGCGTTCGCGCTGCACTCCGACATCCGGATCGCTTCGGAGAACGCCCGATTCGGATCGGTGTTCATCAAGGCAGGCTTCTCGTCGATGGACATGGGTACCAGCTATCTGCTGCCGAAGATCGTCGGAGCCGGTGTGGCGCGAGAGCTGATGCTGACCGGCCGGATCATCGACGCCGACGAGGCATACCGGATCAAGCTGGTGCACGAGGTGGTGCCGGCCGACGAGTTGATGATGGTTGCGCTGGCCAAGGCCCGCTCGATCGTCGACAACAACGCGTTCGGGGTGTGGCAGACCAAGATCGGGCTCAACACCGCGCTGGACGCACCGAGCCTGCGGCATGCGATCGAGATCGAGAACCGCACCCAGATCCTGACTGGTTTCACCAACAACCCGACCGAAGCCGCCAGGGCCCACATGGAGAAGCGACCGCCGGTGTGGGATCCGATGTAGCCGTTGAACTTTAGTGGTCGACCGCTAGGCTCTGGCGATCACATTCTCGGCGAACATCTCCAAGTTGCGAATCTTGGTGTCCAGCGGTTCGGTGTCGGGTCCCTTGATGTAGGGGATGCGGAAGCCGACGATCACATCGGTGACGCCTTTGTCCTCGAGGCGTTTCACGCCGTCGAGAGTGAAGCCGTCCACCGAGATCACGTGGATCTCGAACGGTCCGGTCCTGCCTTCTTCTTCGCGAAGTTGGTTGAGCCGCTTGAGAAGCCGGTCCAGCTCGTCGGGGTCCCCGCCGCCGTGCATCCAGCCGTCGGCACGGGCGGCCCGTCGCAGCGCGGCATCGGCGTGGCCGCCGATCAGGATAGGGATCGGGTGCGTCGGGGCCGGAGTCATCTTCGTCTTGGGGATGTCGTAGAACTCGCCATGGAACTCGAAATAGTCGCCGGTGGTCAGACCCCGGATGATCTCGATACATTCATCGATTCGCTTGCCGCGCTTGGCAAACGGAACTCCCATCAACTCGTAGTCCTCGGGCCACGGGCTGGTGCCCACGCCCAGTCCGAGGCGGTTGCCGATCAGCGCGGTCAGTGAGCCGGCCTGTTTGGCCACCAGGGCAGGCGGGCGGATCGGAAGTTTGAGGACGAAGAAGTTGAATCGCAGCGTCGACGTCACCGCACCCAGCGCAGCGGTCAGCACGAAGGTTTCGATGAAGGCCTTGCCGTCGAGAAATTCCCGATCGCCGTCCGGGGTGTAGGGATACTTCGAATCAGACTCAAATGGGTACGCGACGCTGTCCGGGATGGTCATGCTGGCATAGCCGGCCGCCTCCGCGGCTTTGGCCAGCGGGATGTAGTAAGCCGGATCTGTCATGGCCTCCGCGTAGCTGAATCGCACACCGTCTCCTTCGCTGAGTTGGCTCCCACTACTCGGCAAATACTAGATTTGCGGCGTTCAGCGCGGCTAGAGGCGGTTTTCGGGACCGATGATCGCCCAGACCGTCTTACCGGACGGGGTGGGCGAGCAACCCCATGCACGGCAGACCGAGGCGACAATCGCCAGGCCGGAGATTCGGTCGGCGCCGCGGCGCGGATCCTCGTGGCGGGCCGCGGGCGTCGAGCTGTCGTCGCGAACCGACACCGTGAGCGCATCGCCGTCGGTCTCCAGCGCCAGCACCAGTCCACCGGAGGTGTGCTGCAGGACGTTCTCGACGAACACGTTTGCCGCCACGGTCGCAATCGGCGCGCGGTCCCTGAACGACCACGCGCTGAGTTGATGCGCAACGAACTCGCGGGCGGTGCGAAGGCTGGTGAGCGATGCCGGCAACTCGGTGCTCACCCGTGCGACGGCGCGGTGAGTGTCCGATCGACGTGCCGCCGCCAGCGCGATCTCCGCGGTGGGATGGACTCGAATGTGGCGGGTAATACCGTTGCGCGCCAGCACTTGTCGCCGGCCGGCATCGGCGCAGACGAGGTGAATGGGGACGGCGGGCCAGGTGTCGACCAACCAGTGCGCACTGGTGAATACCGCCCACGCCGACGGCGCGGGCACGTCGAGTCCGTTGACGTCGACGATGACGGCAGACGGCTCGTCCAGCGCAGCCTCGACAACCGCATCGCGCAGGCGCAGGTACGTGCTGCTGTCCGCGGTTCCCTGGACAGTGAGCAGGCAGGCGGTCCCGGCCATGCTCGCTGACACCGTCAACGGACTGACTGGTCTAGCCATGACCGATCCGGCCACTACGGCACGCGACCGTGAGCGTGCTGTTGCTGGTTGCCATTTTTCACCCCCGACGCACTGGCTACCCATTGCGTCAGGCAGGCAATCTGACCGTTTCGCCCGCTAGATCAACTGCGGGTGTGCCAGCGGGTACGGCGGCGCACCGACCCCGGCGATCGAGTGTGTGCCCTGCGGCGTCTGTTCGGTGATACGCGCCTCGGCGCTGTGCTCGCCCACCGTCACGGTGAGTGCGCGGGCCCGCACCAGCTCGGCCGGAATCGCATCGAAAACTGTTCCCTGCCAGTGGTATTGCCCGTCGACCGGTTCGATCCGCCCGGTCAGCGCGACCCGGACGTGTTCGACGGTGTCAGCGGCGGCCAGGGTCGCCGGCCCGTCGTAGCTGTCCGCGTCCGCGTCACGGGACGACAGCTCGAATGCAGAGGCATCGACGCGCCACGAAGGTGTGCGCAGGTGAACCCGCTCGTTGAACACGCCCTGGGCACTACGCCGCACCTCGATGCGAGTGTTGTCGCCCAGCAGGGTGAGGCAGCCGACGATATAGCGCATCGCGGCGGTGAAGTCCTGGCCGCTGACGGTGAAGTAGTTGGGAAACCCGTGTACCGCCACCCCGAGGTAGGGTTCGGCGCCGTCGACCCATGCCTGCTGGAGGGTGAGGCCCCGGGCGCCGACCACTGCGTCGGCCGGTAGTGCGGCGCGTACGGCGAACCCGGTCCCGTAGACGATCGCGTCGGCGTCGTGGTGGACGCCGTCGACGGTACGGACACCGGCCGCCGTCACCTCTTCGATCGGCGAGCGGGCTACGTCGACGCGACGCCGGCGCAGGGACCGTCGGGGCCGCGAGACATAGCGTCGGGGTGGCAGGGGGAATACCTCGACCTGTGCCGCCGACGCGGCCAGCCGTTCGATCAGCGCGCCAGATGTGGAGTCGGCACCGAGCACCGCGACTCGTTTGCCGGCCGGGTCGAAGTAAGCGTTGGGCATCGCGGCGTGCATCGCGGTGCCGCGAAAGTCCCTGCGCCCGAACACATCGGGGATCAGCGGAACGAACGGTGACTCGCAGGCGATGACGACCCGGCCGCGGCAGGTTTCGCCGTCCTCGGTGGTGAGCGTCCACGTATCGGTCTCGTCGTCGAAGACCGAGCCGACCGCGTCGCGGTCGAAGATCACGAAGTCGTGGATGCCGGCCGCCAACAGTTCGGTGGCGGCGTCGCCGTCGCCGATGAGGACGACAGCGTGGACACGCTCGGTCACAGGAACCGGGTGCGCGTCCATCCGCGGCGCGCCAGCGGGCCCATCAACCCGACCTCGGACAGGAATGTCGCCAGCGGCGCGAATCCGGCCACCTGTACTTCGCGGCGGTGCGCACTGCTCCGCGCGATCCGCCGAGCCTCGCGCGCGTCCAAGCCGGCCCGCGCGTACTGAACTTTGTTGGTGAACAGGTACCGGAAGAACCAACCGCCCAATCCGTTGACGTTGCCGACGAACCACCGCTCGGGGCGGCGCATCTGTGGCGAACGCTTGCGCAGCCCATCGCGGGCGAACTGGATGTGACGGGCCTCTTCCGTGACGTGAATTCGCATCAGCCGCTGGATGATTGGCTGCAAGTCGGGATCGTCCATCATCTGTCGCTGCAGCGAGTCGAAGATCTCCTCGCCGATCAGCGCAGCCACCCACAGCACCGAACCGCGGAAGAAGAAGGGCAACGTGTTGATGATCATCCGGTGATAGAGCCGGGGGCGTACCGGTTTTGCGCCGACCCGCTCGATGGCCTTACCGAACATCACCATGTGCCGGGTCTCGTCGCCCAGCTCGGTCAACGCGTAATGGGTGGCGCTGCTGGTGGGGTCCGTGTGCATGATCTTGCGCAACAACGCCTGGTTGAGGATGTTCTCGAACCAGATGCCGGCCGACAGGGTGTTCACCAGTTCCTGGCGCGACAATTCGATGCGCTGGGCGCGAGTCATGTTGTCCCACAGGGGCGTCCCGTACAACGACACCACCCTGGGCGGTAAGTAGAACTTGTCCGGGTCCAGAGGTGCGTCCCAATCGATGTCGACGACCGGCGCGTAGGACTTCTTGACCGAACCTTTGAGTAATCGGTCGGCGAAGTCTTCACGACCGCGGTCCGCCGGCTTCACTGCACTGGTCATGGTGCCGCTCCTGTCCACCGCTGCGCGCTGCATGGTCGCCCGCGCCGTCGTCATCGACGTTCTGTCAGACGGTAGGGAGCGGTTCTGAAGAAGTCAATACCCGCGGTACCGGATACTTTCGGTCCTGGCCTCGACGACGCTGGAGTTCCGTCGGTCGAATAAGTAGCTGGCTCATAGCAGGCGCAAATGATGCTCGAAAGGACATTGCCCCTGTGAATCCACTGTAGGTTGACTGCCAGGTTGCGGATGGCACTCACAGGGGGATTGCTGGTGCGGCACGGCGAATCCCATGCGGTGCGCGAGTTTTTTACGCGCGCGTCATCCGGACCTGCGGGGATAGTGGTCGAAGGCGAAGCCGGCATCGGCAAGACGACCTTCTTGCTCAACGTTGCCGAGACGGCCGTCGCCCGGGGCTTCCGCGTGCTGTCGACGGGCGGCGCGCTGACCGAGGCTCGGTACGCATATGCCGCAGTCGCCGACTTGCTGGAGACGGTCGACACCGACGCACTGGCGGACCTGCCGGCGGTGCAGCGGACCGCGTTGGAGCGGGTGCTGCTGCTGGCCGGCGACGGCCCCCCGACCAACGAGCGGACCGTCGCCGCGGCCTTCTTGTCCGTGCTGCAGCATCGCAGTTTCGATACTCCGGTCTTGGTGACCGTCGACGACGCGCAGTGGCTGGATGTGTCCAGTCAGGTGGTGTTCGCGTACGCGGCGCGCCGGCTCACCGGCCGGATCGGGGTCGCGACCAGCGTGCGAATCGGCCAGCCTCGGCACGGCGAAACACCGTCGTGGTTGAAGTTCGCCCGTCCCGACTCGACGTCGCGGATCAGGCTGCAGCCCCTCACGCTCGGTGGCTTGCACGCACTGATCTCGGAGCGGCTGGGCCACACCCTGCCGCGGCCGGTGATCACCCGCATCCACGAAGTATCCGGTGGTAACCCGTTTTTCGCGCTCGAGCTGGCTCGCTCGGTTGCCGAGGAGCCGTCCCGCGGCGTGGTCGACCTTCCGGATTCGCTGGCCGTGTTGGTGCGACAGCGGATCGGCCGGCCCGACGATGAGCTCAGCGCGGTGCTGTTGGCCGCTGCGTGCGCGGCGCTGCCGACGATCGAACGAGTGAGCCGCGCCGTCGGCCTCACCGTCGACCGCGTGGTCGAAGTCGTCGAGTCGATCGGGGCCTCCGGGGTCGTCGAGTTGGACGGCAACGAGGTTCGGTTCTGTCATCCGCTGTTCGCCAGCGGCGTCTACACCGGGGCGAGCCCGCCGCAGCGGCGAGCGATGCATCGCAAACTCGCGGACACCGTCGACGAACCCGAACTGCGGGCGCGCCACCTGGCGCTGGCGGCCACCACCGGCGACGCGGCCACACTGGAGGCGTTGGATCGGGCCGCCGAAGTCACTGTGGCGCAGGGCGCTCCGGCGGTGGCGGCGGAATTGATCGAGCTGGCAATCAAACTCGGCGGTGATACGCCCCTGCGGCGCATCCGCGCCGCGGAGCATCACTTCCGCTCCGGTGCGCTCGATCGCGCAGGCCTACGCCTGCGTTCGACGATCGATCGCTTGGAGCCGGGGAGCACGCTGCGTTGTGGCGGCCTGATGCTGCTCGCCGCGGTCACCGGGCACGACGAAAGCATGTCCGCAGCCGTGACGGCGCTGACCCAGGCGGTCGACGAAGCACGCGATCCCGTGCTGCAGGTGCAGGGCCGACTGCTACTGACGCCCGCAACGGGTCTCGCCGGGCAGATGGCGGCAGCCGTCGACCATGCGCGCGTCGCGGTCGCCGAGGCCGAACGGCTGGGCATCGACAGCCTGCTCAGCCCGGCGTTGGCGATGTGGGTGACGGTGCGGTTTCTCCACGGTCTCGGGTTCGACCGGCCGGCGATGCAGCGAGCACTGGAGTTGGAAACGCCGGGCGGATGGGCGGGCGCCACCTTCCAGGCCACCGCGGTGTCGGCGGTGGTCGCCGGCTGGGAGGGGGACCTGGTCACCGCCTGCGACCGGATGCACAAGGTGCAACGTCGATACCTGCAGGAGGGCAATGAGGTCGACATCCTGTGGGTAGCGCACCACGCGACGATGATCGACTTGTGGCTTGGCCGCTACCCCGAGGCCGCCGCAACGGCCGACGACGCCGTGCAGCGTGCCGAGCAGTTGGGCGGCAGACACATGCTCGCCAGTTCATGGACCTGTCAGGCCGCGGTGTCCTCGTACACCGGCCGCGAAAACGACACACGGACCGCCGCCTGGGCGGCGATCAACGCGGCGCGAGCCATCGGAACCGAGTTTCTGGTGGGTCCCGCCATCACGACGCTCGGTTTCATCGAGGTATCGCTGGGCAATTACGCCGAGGCGCTCACGGCTTTGGGACCGCTGCTGGCTTCGTTCGACCCGGAGCACGGCACCGAGATCATGGTGGGCGCTTACCTACCCGACGCGATCGAGGCATTGACCGCGCTCGGGCGCATCGATGAGGCCGAGCCGCTCGTCGCCGCCCTGGAAAGCAATGGGGCGAAACATGATCGCGCGTGGATGCTGGCGACGGGGGCCCGCGGGCGGAGTCATGTGCTGGCGGCCCGCGGCGATCTCGACGCCGCCGACGATGCCGCGCACGACGCGGTACGCCACCATCAGCGACTGCCGATGCCCTTCGAGCTGGCGCGCACCCAGTTACTGCTCGGCCAGTTACAACGACGCCGGCGCCGAAAGCAAGCGGCCGAAGCGACCTTGTGCTTAGCCCTCGAGACCTTCGAGCGGCTGGGCGCACCGCTGTGGTCCCGGCGCACCCGGATCGAATTGGAGCGGCTGAACGTCCCGGTCGCGGACGGCCACGGGCTGACCGCGGCCGAGCGGCGGGTTGCCGAACTCGCGGCGTCCGGCATATCGAACAAGCAGATTGCCGCGGAGCTGTTCATCGCACCCAAGACTGTGGAGATGAACCTCAGCAGCGTCTACCGGAAGCTCGGCATCCGGTCCCGGAGCGGCCTGGCCGGAGCCTTGAATACAGGGGATTCCCAGGGAAAGCCCTGATTCTTCACAGGGGTGGGCAGGGTACCGTCCAACACGTGTCCACTAACGGGTCGACCGAACCTTGCTTCTTGGTGGAGTGGTACCAGCCCGACTTGGCGACAATGCCTTTCGACCGGGCCGTTGAGCGGCTCAAGCAGGTCACCAGCGCACTGCGGGTGCGGCTGCTGGGAGCGTTGACAGCACCCACCGACGAGACCTTCTACGGGGTGCTTGCCGCGGATTCCGCCGAGGATGCGATCGAGGCGTGTCGTCAGGCCGGGTGGCACACCGATCGCGTCACCGCGGTGCGGCGAGCTCAGCTTCCTGCCTGACCAACGGCGGCGGCCGGATACAAGGGAAATCCCTGTATCGCGACGACGCCGCCGCCCCTAGCGTCGGTGTCATGTTCAAAAAATCTGCTGGTATGAACCTGTTTTTGCTGTTGGCCGCGGTCTCGGTGGGCTGGTCGCCGGTCGCCGGCGCCGACGAGCCCGACTGCGATCACGTGCCAGCCGAACAGGTGCAGCAGTGCCAGCAGGACAAAGCCGCGGCGGCCGCTAACCGCGCTACGGGTGAGACGAAGCAGGGCCTCGACCAGGCCAAGCAAGCCGCAGATCAGGCCAAGCAAGCCGCGGATCAGGCGAAACAGGCGCCGGAGCAGGGACAAAAGGCCATCGATATGTCGGACAAGAACTGCTGGCTGATCAACGGCGTCCCCACCATGTGGTCGCCGGCACTCTTCACCACCGTCGGCCAAACCGCCGAGCCGTGCTATTCGCACTTCGGGCTCACTCCGCACTGACGGTTCGGGGCAAAACGACAGGGAAATCCCTGTATCGCAACGGCCTTGTCGCGCCTAGCGTCGGCGTCATGTTGAAGAATTCTGTTGCTGTCACCGCGTTTTCGCTGTTGGCCACCGCTTCGATGGCGTGGCTGCCGATCGCGAGCGCCGACAACCCCAACGACTGCGACCAACTCCCCGCCGAGCAGGTGCAGCAGTGTAAAGAGAAGCAGGCCAAGGGGATCGCCGACGACGTCCTCAACAACGCGAACCGCGGGAATGGTCAACAGCCCAACAACGGGCAGGACCGCAACCGACCCCTCACCGGCGGAGCGTGGATGACGGTCAACGGTGTGCTGACCTGTGTTCCCAACGGCGCGGTGTTCCGCAACAACGAGCGCGTCGAATCGGTGCTGCCGCCGAACGGCGATCCGCGCTGCTGACCATGACGGGTGCGACCCCGCAGGGAACGCAAGGGATTTCCCTGTATCGGTCGGACCGTTTCGCCGCCTAGCCTCTCGTCCAGGCTTAGCTGAGATTTTCCAAAGAATTGGCGAAGGAAAACTCAGCCGAAAAGGAACCGAGAGGCGTGTTATGGCTGTTCGGCGGGGTAGCACGCGGATCTGGCAGTCGCGGGGGGCCGCTACGCGGCGCCGTCGGGCCGTCGCCCTAGGTGCGAGCGCCGGTGCCCTTCTCGCATTCGGCTTGAGTCCGTTGACTGCTGCGCCTGCCGCCCGCGCGGATGTGTTGACCGACTGGATAGACCTGATCGTTGACCCGGTGGTGAACACCGCATCGCCGGTCGAGGCGCTGGATGTGTCGGCCTGGCTGGACCCGTCGACATGGAACCTGGACTGGGCCGGTACCGGCTGGGCGGATCTGTTCGGGGCTTCGGCGGTCGCGTCGCCCGAGACCGTGGCTGTGGATGACTGGTTCGGCCAGTTCATCTACGAGCCGCTGCACACTGGCGTCGAGGACTGGATCAACAGCCCCGAAGGGCTGCAATTCGGCGACTTCGTCAACACCTGGTCGGGTCAATTCCTGATCGGTGACGGCGTCGATGGCACCGCGTTGAGTCCCGATGGCGGCGACGGCGGTCTGTGGTTGGGTGACGGCGGCGACGGCTGGTTCGGCGGCGACGGAGGGGACGCCGGGTGGTTTCTCGGCGACGGTGGCGATGCCGGAGGCCTTGCGCCGCAATCTGAGTTGAGTCTTCTGGCGTTGGACGATGCCGCGCCGATCAATGGCACACCGGGCGTGGCCGGTGACGCGGCGTTCCTGTTCGGCAACGGCGGCAACGGGGCCGACGGCACCGATGGGCTGTACGGCGGCGACGGCGGCGTGGGTGGCGCTGGTGGAGCAGGTGGTTACTTCTACGGCAGCGGCGGCAACGGTGGTGACGGCGGCTTCGGCGGCAACGGGACGGAGCTGAACCCCGACGGCGGTAACGGCGGGGCCGGTGGAGCGGGTGGAGTCGGAAGCGTGTTCTTCGGTCGCGGCGGCGACGGCGGTACCGGCGGCGGCGGTGGAGCCGGCTTCACCTCCTTCGAAACCCCAACCGGTGCAACTGGACTCGACGGCGGTATCGGCGGCAATGGTGGCGCCGGAGGCGCCGGCGGAGACGGGGGCTTCCTCTTCGGCGCCGGCGGTAATGGCGGCAACGCCGGCATGGGTGGCGATGGTGGTGACGGTGCCAGCGGCGGCGCGGGCGCCCTGGGCAGCTTCACCGACGGCGGCGACGGCAACGGCGGCGATGCCGGCGACGGCGGTTCGGGCGGGGCCGGTGGCCACGGTGGCCTCGGCGGTGACGCGGGCAAGGGTTCGTTCGCGAGCGACGGCGCGACCGGCAACGGCGGGTACGGCGGTGCGGGTGGCAACGCCGGCGCGGGCGGCACCGGTGGTCTCGGCGCGGCTGGGACCTCTGCTGACCCCGACGGCGGCGACGGCGGTGACGGCGGCGACCCGGGGACGTTCGGCCTTGGCGGTACCGGTGGTGCCGCTGGAACCGGCGGCCTCGGCGGAGGCACTGACGGTGGCAACGGTGGCGATGGTTACGGGTCGACAGTGCTCGCCAACGGAGGCAACGGCGGAGCCGGTTTCCAGTCGACAGTCGCCGGAACCTCAGGTGGCAACGGCGGCGATGGAGGCAATGGCGGGGCCTTCGGTAACGGCGGCGTCGGCGGCCGAGGAGCTAGCGGAGTTGCCGGCATCAATGGCGGGCCCGGTGGCAACGGCGGAAACGGTGGGGCCGGGGGACTCGGTGGTTCGACGTCAGGCAATGGCGGTGCCGGAGGTGCGGCCGGTAACGGCGCCAGCGGCGGCAACGGTGTATCGAGTCATATCGACGGCGGCGCCGGCGGGCGCGGCGGCGAGGTTGGCGCGGGTGGTACAGCGGCCAACGGCACAGCTGGGTCGACCCCGACCAGCGGTGGCAACGGCGGCAATGGCGGGACTGGCTTCACATCGACCACCGCCGGCTCCGACGGCGGCAATGGTGGCAACGGTGGCAACGGTGGATCAGTCGGTAACGGTGGCTTCGGTGGACGTGGAGGTAATGGCGTCGCCGGCGGGGCCGGTACGAATGGCGGTGCGGCGACAACACCGGGCGCGGTAGGTGGCAACGGAACCGTCGGCCAGGCCGGGGGATCTGGAGGTAACGGCGGGGCCGGCGGGTCTGGCGGGTCCACATCCGGCTACGCCGGAAGCGGCGGCTCGGGCGGAGACGGTGCGAACGGTGGTGCCGGTGGGTCCGGTGTCAACGGCGCGGCGGGTTCCGCAGGTTTCAACGGTGGCGCCGGCGGAAGCGGAGCCGACGGTGGCGCAGGCGGCAACGGCGGCAACGGCGGGGTTGGTGGCACCGCGGCGAATGGCAGTACGGGCTACACCGGATACGGCGGTAATGCCGGCAACGGCGGTGCCGGTGGGGGTGCGGGCAACGGCGCGGCGGGTGGTGCTGGTGACTCAGCAAGTCCTAACGGTGGCGCCGGCGGTAACGGCGGCAATGTCGGCAACGGTGGTGCGGCCGGCAACGGCGGTACCGGTCTGTTCAACGGTTCGAATGGGACGGCGGGTTCGACGCCGACCAGCGGCGGCAACGGTGGCAACGGTGGCGCTGGTTACAACGCGACGACCGCGGGTGCCAACGGGGGCAACGGCGGGGCCGGCGGTAACGGCGGCAACGTCGGCAACGGTGGCATCGGCGGTAAGGGCGGTAACGGTTTCGCGGGTACTGCCGGCAATAGCGGCACGACGTCGACCACGCCCGGGGCGGCCGGCGGCAGCGGCACGGTGGGTCAGGCGGGCGGATCCGGCGGCAACGGTGGCGCGGGCGGCTTGGGTGGCTCGACCTCCGGTAACGGCGGCAATGGCGGTGCCGGTGGCACCGGTGCCACTGGTGGCACTGGCGGCTCAGGTGTCAACGGAGTTGCGGGTGCCTCCGGTCAAGACGGCGGTGCCGGCGGTAGCGGTGCCAACGGTGGTGCTGGCGGTAACGGTGGTAACGGCGGGGCGGGCGGTACCGCTACGAACGGGACCGCAGGTCAGACCGGCGCTGGCGGCAACGGTGGCAGCGGCGGCAGAGGTGGCGGTGCCGGCAACGGCGCAAATGGGGGCAACGGAAACAGTGCACATCCTGACGGCGGAGCCGGCGGTCGTGGCGGCGACGTCGGAAATGGCGGTGTAGGCGGTAGCGGTGGGACCGGTTCCACCACCGGCGCCAATGGCTCCATTGGCACTGCGCCTACGTCCGGCGGCAACGGAGGCAAGGGCGGCGACGGCTACTCCTCGTTTGCAAACGGAGTCAACGCCGGCGACGGCGGTCGTGGTGGTGATAGCGGCTCGGTCGGCAACGGGGGTAACGGCGGCAACGGGGGCGGGTACAGCGACGGCATCAAGGAAGGTAATGGCGGCGACGGTGGCAACGGCGCTGTCAGAGGCGGCAACGGCGGTAACGGCGGCAACATAAGCGGCGGCCGGGGACAGGCCGGTGGAGACGGCGGTAACGGTGGTAACGGCGGTGTCACCGGCGGAACCGGTGGTTACGGCGGGTCGAGTGCTCAGTTTGACGCCACCGGTGGTGCCGGGGGTGACGGCGGTGCCGGCGGCGGGGTTTCTGGCGGCATCGGCGGCCAAGGTGGCGTCGCTTCGGGCGGCGGAAACGGCGGCGGGGGCGGCGGAGGCGGCGGCGGTAGTGCGCTGGGCGGAACCGGTGGCGACGGCGGTGATGGTGGCGACGGTGGCGCTAACGGCTTTGGCTATGTCGCAGGTAGGGGCGGATATGGAGGCCCTGGTGGTACCGGCAGCGTCGGCGACGGCGGCGCCGGCGGCGACGGGGGTAACGGCGGCAGCGGCACCCCCGCCGGCAGCGGTGGCAGTGGGGGTGATGGTGGGGCCGGCGGCAACGGGGGCACCGCTCCCTCGCCGGCCGGCGACGGCGGCGACGGTGGCAACGGTGTTAACGGCAGCAACGGGCCGTCCGGTCCCTACATACCTCCTGGCACGGCAGGCGCTGACGGCGCCCCCGGAACGCCAGGCACGCCAGGCCAGAACGGCTAGCGCGCGCCGCGACGGTCAACCGGCCCAGCCCGGTACGTTCACCCCATGACAGCTTTCGTCATCCGCGCCGGGGTCACCGGATTCGCAATGTGGGTGGTCACCAAGCTGGTCCACGGGCTGTACTTCGTCGGCGGTGACAACCGGCTGCAGCGAATCGGCATCATCCTGGTCGTCGCGATGATCTTCGGGCTGGTCAACGCGTTCATCAAGCCCGTCGTGCAGATCCTGTCGATCCCGCTCTACATTCTCACGCTGGGCCTGTTCCACATCGTGGTCAACGCACTGATGCTCTGGATCACCGCGCGTATCACCGCGAACACCACGCACTGGGGTCTGGCGATCGACGACTTCTGGTGGACCGCCATCAAGGCCGCCATCGTGCTGTCGGTGGTCAGCTGGGTGCTTTCGCTCGTAACACCCCGCGCCCGGCGCTGACCGGCACACTGGACTCATGCCCGAATTGCCCGAAGTCGAGGCGCTGGCCGACTATCTGCGGCAGCACGCCGTCGGCAAGACCGTCGGCCGCGTCGATGTTGCCGCGCTGTCGGTGCTCAAGACCTTCGCCCCGCCGATCAACGCGCTGCACGGCTTGACCGTCACCGGCGCCGACCGGTGGGGCAAATACCTCGGCGTCCACGCCGGCGAGCTGACCCTGATCACCCACCTATCCCGGGCCGGCTGGCTGCGCTGGTCGGAGAAGCTGTCGGCAACGCCGCTCAAACCCGGCAAGAACCCGATCGCCCTGCGCGTCCACTTGGGTCCGCCGGGCGAAGCGCCCGGGTTCGACCTCACCGAGGCCGGCACCCAGAAGCGCCTGGCGGTGTGGCTGGTCGACGATCCGCAGCAGGTCCCGGGCATCGCTTCGCTGGGTCCGGACGCCCTGCAGCTGTCCGCCGAGGACCTTGCCCGGGTGCTGGCGAAGAACACCGGCCGGATCAAGTCCGTCATCACCGACCAGAAAGTCATCGCCGGCATCGGGAATGCCTACAGCGACGAGATCCTGCACGTCGCCAAGCTCTCGCCGTTCGCCACGGCCGCCAAACTCAACGATGCTCAGCTCGCAGCCCTGTACGACGCGATGGTCTCCGTGCTCTCCGACGCCGTCTCGCGGTCGGTGGGCCAGCAGGCCGCAACGCTCAAAGGAGAGAAGCGTTCCGGCATGCGCGTGCACGCCCGCACCGGCCTGCCGTGCCCGGTTTGCGGCGACACCGTCCGCGAAGTCTCGTTTGCGGACAAGTCGTTTCAGTACTGCTCGACGTGTCAGACCGGGGGCAAAGTGCTGGCTGACCGCCGGATGTCGCGTTTGCTGAAGTAGCCGGCCCGGACGGGAAGACAAGGGAAATCCCTGTATCGCCGACGATGGTGAGTTGCCTAGATTTGGGATCTCACTAGACGCAGCAGAGGAGACGCCATGTTTTCACGTGACGAACATCGCCGACATGCCGGGCCGAGGGCCACCCTGATCGTCGCCGGCGCGGCTGGACTCTTTGCCGCGGGACTCGTCGGAGCCGGGCCCGCAGCAGCCGATCAGGCCCAGGATGATCAGTACTTCGCCGCCCTCCAGCAAATTTATCCGGGAAGAAATCTCAGCCCGGCCGCCAACATTGGTAATGCGCACAAAATTTGTGACCACCTGGGTGCCGGAGAGAGCTTCGACAAGGTAGTCAATGACGTCCGCGGGGCGGACGACAACATCGAGGCCGTGGACGCCGTGCAGCGAGAGGTCCACCTGGCGAAGTCCACCTACTGCCCGTAGCGGAGCCGGGTGCCGGCAGACGGTCGAGTGCGGCGTCTGCTGAAATGAGCGCATGACTCGGCAGAAAATCCTCATCACCGGAGCCAGCTCGGGCTTGGGCGCCGGGATGGCCCGCGCGTTCGCCGCCAAGGGTCGCGATCTGGCGCTGTGCGCCCGTCGCACCGACCGGCTCGAAGAACTGAAAGACGAACTCGCACAGCGCTATCCGGGGTCCAAAGTGGCCATTGCCGCGCTCGATGTCAATGACCACGACCAGGTGCCCAAGGTGTTCGCCGAATTGTCTGATGCGCTCGGTGGCATCGACCGGGTGATCGTCAACGCCGGTATCGGCAAGGGTGCCAGGTTGGGGTCCGGCAAGCTGTGGGCGAACAAGGCGACCCTCGAGACCAATTTGGTTGCCGCCCTGGTGCAAATCGAGACTGCGCTGGAGCTTTTCAAGGCACAGGGGTCGGGGCACCTGGTGCTGATCTCCTCGGTGCTCGGGTCGAAGGGCGTGCCGGGCGTCAAGGCGGCCTACGCCGCAAGCAAGGCCGGCCTGAGCTCACTGGGGCAGTCACTGCGCGCCGAATACGCCAAGGGCCCGATCAGGGTGTCGGTGATGGAGCCGGGCTACATCGAGTCGGAGATGACGGCGAAATCCCAAAGCACGCTGTTGATGGTCGACAACGAAACCGGCGTCAGGGCACTGGTTGCCGCGATCGAACGTGAACCCGGCCGAGCCGCGATCCCGTGGTGGCCGTGGGGTCCGCTGGTCGCGCTGCTCAAGGTGATGCCGCTGTCGATGGCCAAGCGGTTCGCCTAGTCGGCCTTCGTTAGTCGGCCCGGCCCGGTTGATGGGCCGGGCCCGCCTTTCGCGGCCGTCGGCCGCTCAGTCGGCCCGGCCGCGCTCCGCGCGATAACGGCGAACCAGGGCGTCGGTCGAGCTGTCGGATTGCGCTGGCGGAGCAGCATCGTCGGTGAGGACCGGCAGCAGCTCCTTGGCCTGTGTCTTACCCAGCTCGACGCCCCACTGGTCGAACGAATCGATGCCCCAGACGACGCCCTCGGTGAACACCTGATGTTCGTAGAGCGCGATCAGCTGGCCCAGCACCGACGGGGTCAGCCGGGTTGCCAGGATGGACGTCGTCGGTCGGTTCCCGGGCATCACCTTGTGCGGCACCACTTCTGGCGCCGTGCCCTCCTCGGCGATCTCGTCGGCGGTCTTGCCGAATGCCAGTACCTGCGTCTGGGCGAAGAAGTTGCTCATCAGCAAGTCGTGCATGCTGCCGGTGCCGTCGGACGTGGGCAGGTCGTCGGTGGGCTGGCTGAAGCCGATGAAGTCAGCCGGGATAAGCCGGGTGCCCTGATGCAGCAATTGGTAGAACGCGTGCTGACCGTTGGTTCCCGGTTCGCCCCAATAGATTTCGCCGGTGTCGGTGGTGACCGGAGTTCCGTCGGCCCGGGTCGACTTGCCGTTGGACTCCATCGTCAGCTGTTGCAGGTATGCGGCGAAGCGGGCCAAGTCGTTGGAGTACGGCAACACCGCACGCGACTGTGCGCCGAAGAAATCGGAGTACCACAGTCCGATCAGGCCGAGCAGCGCCGGCGCGTTGGCATCCAGGGGTGCGGTCCGAAAGTGTTCGTCGACAAGATGAAAGCCGGCCAGAAAATCCGCGAACGCCTCGCGCCCGATCGCGGCCATCACCGACAAACCGATCGCCGAGTCGACGGAGTATCTGCCCCCGACCCAGTCCCAGAAGCCGAACATGTTGTCGGTGTCGATGCCGAACTCGTCCACCTTCTCCTTGTTGGTCGACACGGCCACGAAGTGCTTCGCCACCGCATCGTCGCCGAGCGCGTCGGTCAGCCAGCGCCGCGCCGCGGTCGCATTCGTCAGCGTCTCCAGCGTGGTGAACGTCTTGGAGGCGACAACGAAAAGTGTTGTGGCCGGGTCCAAGTCGGTCAGCTTGGCGATCAGGTCGGCCGGGTCGACGTTCGAGACGAACCGCGCCGAGATGCCGGCGTCGGCATAATGCCGCAGCGCCTGATACACCATGACCGGGCCCAGGTCCGAGCCGCCGATGCCGATGTTGACGACGGTGCTGATCCGCTTCCCGGTGGCGCCGGTCCACTCGCCGTTGCGCAGTCGGTCGGTGAAATCGCCCATCCGGTCGAGTACTTCGTGCACGTCGCCGACGACGTCCTGCCCGTTCACCGTCAAGGTGGCATCCCGCGGCAGCCGCAACGCGGTGTGCAGCACGGCGCGGTCTTCCGAGACGTTGATGTGCTCGCCGTCGAACATCGCGTCGCGGTGTCGTTCGAGTTCGGCGGCACGCGCGAGATCGATCAGCAGGCGCAGGGTGTCGCGGTTGATCCGGTGCTTGCTGTAGTCGATATACAGATCACCGACGGTGACGTTGAACTCGCGGCCGCGGTCGGGGTCCTCATCGAAGAACTCCCGCAGCGACGTCTCGCCGATCTGCCGGTGATGCTGTTGCAGCGCCTTCCATGCCGGGGTCGCTGAGATGTCGGGAATCTGGTCAACCGCAGTCATCCCTCGACCCTAGTCAGGCCGACGGGTGCGCCGTCAAAGGCAGAGTGAACGGGCGGCGAAGCAAGCGGGCGCCGCGATCAACCGTTTCGTGTGATCGCGTAGTGAACGCTTCCGTTCGGGCCGCACGTCTCGGTCGCGGAAGTGACGTCTGCGTTGATCGTCCGCGTACAGCCGACGGGGTTGACGCCACCGACCCAGGACCCGGCCTGCAGATGCAGATCTTCCTGCCCCCTCGCATTCGGCGGATTGATCTCGAGGTGAGTGCAATCCGCCCCGCAGGGACTCAATGCCCAGACCATGGTCTCCCCGACACTCACGGGCACCATTCCACCGACCTCGGTCACCGTGGCAGTGAAATTGCCGCTCGGCGGCGCTGCGGCCGCCGGGCCGGCCAGTGCGAGCGCGGCACTGGACAACGCCACCGCGGCGACGACGATTCTGGAGCTGGGCATTCCTGACATCCCTCCCGCGGCAGACCGTGTGCTGTCGCTGTACCGCGCGACACTAAGAGGATCGGGCGGAATCGGATACAGGGAAATCCCTGGGGTTTACAGCGCCACGGGGTGAAGCCGGCGGCCCGTCAGTGACCGAGCCGGCCGCGCCCCAGCCGCAGCAGCAGCATGGCCAGGTCCTTGCCCTCGGGTCCGAGTTCGCTGTAGCGGGCGATGACCTGCATCTCGCGGCTGTGCACCAGTCGGGTGCCGCCGGACGCCATCCGCGCCTTGCCGATCTCTCGCGACACCTCGGCCCGACGCTTGACCGCGGCCAGGATCTCGGCGTCGAGCCGGTCGATCTCCAGGCGCAGCTCGTCGATGTTGATCGGTTGTTCGGTTTCGATTGCCATTGCAGACTCCGGATTCTCGTGTGGGTTCTGCGGTGTCATCCGGTTTCGGGCCTCACACAAGAAACGAGCCCCGGATCCGGAAGCGGACCGCGGGGCTCTGGGAAGCAGCTACACCACGGGCACCGCTGGCCGGTACCCGTAGAAAAATCGCCACTGCGCATTGAGCACAAAACGAGTGTGCCACTTGCGGCCGTTCCAGCGCAAAGGTGTCGTCCGCGAGCGGTAGGTTGGGGCAGTCATGACCAGTGCGCGTGTAACCGAATCCGAAACCGAACAGCTGCTCGACGGCCTCAATCCGCAGCAGCGCCAAGCGGTGCTGCATGAGGGCTCGCCGCTGTTGATCGTCGCCGGCGCGGGCTCGGGAAAGACGGCCGTGCTGACCCGGCGGATCGCCTACCTGCTGGCCGCCCGCGACGTCTCGCCCGGACAGGTGCTGGCGATCACGTTCACCAACAAGGCCGCAGCGGAGATGCGCGAGCGGGTGGCTACGCTCGTCGGCCCGCGGGCCCGCTCGATGTGGGTGTCGACATTCCACTCGACTTGCGTGCGGATCCTGCGCAACCAGGCCTCGCTGCTCCCCGGTCTGAATTCCAACTTCTCGATCTACGACGCCGACGACTCCCGCCGTCTGCTGCAGATGATCGGCAAGGACATGGGCCTCGACATCAAGCGGTACACGCCGCGGTTGATGGCCAACGCCATCTCCAACCTGAAGAACGAGCTGATCGACCCGCAGCAGGCACTGGCCAACCTGTCCGACGACGACCTCTCCGACGACCTCGCCCGCACGGTCGCCGCGGTGTTTGCCGAATACCAACAGCGGCTGCGGGTGGCCAACGCGCTCGACTTCGACGACCTGATCGGTGAGACGGTCGCCGTACTGCAGGCGTTCCCGCAGATCGCCGAGCACTATCGGCGGCGCTTCCGGCACATCCTGGTCGACGAGTACCAGGACACCAACCACGCCCAGTACATGCTGGTGCGCGAACTGGTCGGCCCCGAACTCGAACCGGACGACGACGGGGTGCCGCCCGGCGAGTTGTGCGTGGTCGGCGACGCAGACCAGTCGATCTACGCGTTCCGTGGCGCCACCATCCGCAACATCGAGGATTTCGAACGCGACTATCCGAACGCCACCACGATCCTGCTCGAGCAGAATTACCGGTCCACGCAGAACATCCTCTCGGCGGCGAACTCGGTGATCTCGCGCAACCCGGCCCGCCGGGACAAGCGGCTGTGGACCGACGAAGGCGCAGGCGAGCTGATCGTCGGCTATGTCGCCGACAACGAGCACGACGAGGCGCGTTTCATCGCCGAGGAAATCGACGCGCTGGCCTCGAGCAGCGATATCACCTACAACGACGTCGCCGTCTTCTACCGCACCAACAACTCGTCGCGGTCGTTGGAAGAGGTGTTCATCCGAGCCGGCATTCCGTACAAAGTCGTTGGGGGAGTGCGGTTCTACGAGCGCAGAGAGATCCGCGACATTGTCGCCTACCTGCGGGTGTTGGACAACCCCGGTGACGCGGTCAGCCTGCGGCGCATCCTGAACACGCCGCGGCGTGGCATCGGTGACCGTGCCGAGGCGTGTGTCGCGGTGTACGCGGAAAACACCGGATCGAGCTTTGCCGATGCGCTCGAGGTCGCCGCCGAGGGCAAGGTGCCGCTGCTGAACACGCGGTCCGCCAAGGCAATTGCGGGCTTCGTCGAGATGATGGACGAGTTGCGCACCCGGCTGGCCTCCTCGGAGGGCGACCTGGGCGAGCTGGTCGAGGCGGTGCTCGAGCGCACCGGCTACCGCACGGAGTTGGAGTCCTCGTCGGACCCGCAGGATCTGGCCCGGCTGGACAACCTCAACGAACTCGTCAGCGTCGCACACGAATTCGCCATCGACCTGGCCAACGTGGCCGCGCTCGACGACACCGTCGACGACGAAGACGTACCCGACACCGGGGTGCTCGCCCAGTTCCTGGAACGGGTGTCGCTCGTCGCCGACACTGACGAAATTCCCGAGCAGACAGCCGGTTTGGTGACACTGATGACGTTGCACACCGCCAAGGGGCTGGAGTTCCCGGTGGTGTTCGTCACCGGCTGGGAGGACGGGATGTTCCCGCACATGCGGGCGCTGGGCGATCCGGCGGAGCTCTCCGAGGAGCGCCGACTGGCGTACGTCGGCATCACCCGGGCACGTCAGCGGCTGTTCGTCAGCCGGGCCAAGGTCCGGTCATCCTGGGGTCAGCCAATGCTCAACCCGGAATCGCGGTTCCTGCGCGAGATTCCGCAGGAACTGATCGACTGGCGGCGCACCGACCCGACACCGTCATTCAGTGCGCCGGTCAGCGGAGCGGGTCGCTTCGGCACGCCCCGCCCGTCGCCGACCCGTAGCGGCGGAGGCAGCAAGCGTCCGCTGCTGGTGTTGGCGCCCGGCGATCGCGTCACGCACGACAAGTACGGTCTGGGCCGGGTCGAAGAGGTGTCGGGCATCGGCGAGTCGGCGATGTCACTGATCGACTTCGGCAGCTCGGGCCGGGTCAAGTTGATGCACAACCACGCCCCGGTGGCCAAGCTCTAGTCGTCGAGCAGCCAGTCGCGGGTGCGCGGCAGGAACGCCAGCACGGCGCTGCTGATCGGCAGAATCGGCAGCATGTGCACAATCCAGCCCACCCGGGCATCCGCGATGAACACACCCAGATACGTCAGAATCGCAACGCCGGCGCCGGCCGCGATCAGGTAGCGGCTCAGTGGTTGGCGCAGGAGCAGCAGGATCACCCCGGAGATGGTGGCCGAGGCGAAGACCAGGGCCAGGAACGCCACCGCGACGCAGAACAGCCGATCCGAGCCCCACCAGCCGGCGATCAGATCCGTCGCCACCACTGACGTGGCCCAGCCGCTGATGATGCTGACGGCTGCCGCGGCCACCGCCGTGGTCCGGCTGGGCGTTCCGTAAGGGGGCGGCGGGGGAGCGGGGGCGAACTGCGGCGGCGGAGGGGCCGACGGTCGCGGGATGTGAGTCGTGCGGGCGTCTTCCGCCTGTGGCATCGGACCGGTGGGTGCGCGCCGGATGATGCGTGTTTCGGGGTTACCGGGGCGCGGCGACGAGCTGGGGTTGAACGGGCCGGTCACCGGGTCAGCCGGCGAAGGTGCCGACGGACAGCCCGCGCTTCGCCAGCCACGGCACCGGGTCGACCCGCTGGCTGCCGCCCAGCAGCACCTCGAAGTGCAGGTGCGGGCCGGTCGAGTTGCCGCGGTTGCCGACGGTGGCGATCTGGTCGCCGGCCATCACCCGCTCGCCGACGCTGACCATGGCGGTGTTGATGTGTCCGTAGAGCGTGACGGTGCCGTCGGCGTGGCGCAGTTTCACCCACATGCCGTAGCCCGCGGTGGGGCCTGCGGCGATCACCACGCCGTCGGAGACCGCGTGGATCGGGGTGCCGATCGAGTTGGCGATGTCGATTCCGGCGTGCAGGACGCCCCACCGGTAGCCGAAGTTGGAGGTGAAGACGCCCTTGACCGGCATCACGAACAGCGGCTGTTGCAGGCGGGCCTCGCGTTGCGCCCGCTCCTGGGCGAACGCCACACCGTGGGCCAGTTCCGCGTTGTGCACGGCGACGTTGGCGGCCGGCTGCACGGTCACCATCTGCACACCGCTGTCGGAGGTGCTGATCGGCCCGGTTGCGGCCGTCTGGGCGGCCAGCACGGTCTGCGCTTTGGAGTGTTGGGGCGCTTCGGTGGCGGAGTGTGCGGCTGCTGCGGCGGCACCGGCGGCCATGGCGCCGATCAAAACCCGCCCGCGGGTGGCCCCGCTGAGCTGTTTGCGGTGCTGCCCGCGACCGGCGAGCGACTCGGCGTCTTCACGAGCCCGGTTCCGGCCCCGCTCGAGGGCGCCGAGCCGGCGCTCGGCGGCGCTGGGACCGATCAATTCAAGGACGGACAGGTTGTCCGTCTCGTCGAGGTCATCCAGTTCGGGCGCGCCCAGAACCTGCGCTTCTTTGCCGAAAGCGGTGTTGTCACTGAAGTCCGACTCGGCCAGCTTGCCGAATTCGTTGAACGGAATGATGTCGGTGACTTCGTTGCGATGAAGGGTCGACCGGCGGTCGCGCGACGCCGAGAGTTCTCCTTGCGCAGGAGACGGAGCCGGCATTTGCTGGGTCAACGTGATTTGTCCTTCGAGCCGTAACCATAACGTTATCTGGACTCTGAGACGGTAACCGCCGACCTCAAACCAAGGCAAGTTAAGCCCAAAATAGGGCGGGGAATGTGATTTGAATCACTTCCCGTGGCTCGTGACGTGTGCCACATCCGTCGATGCCGACGACAGGACCTGACATGCGTCTCGATACAGTTCCCACAAGCGGGCAACGGAAAACCTCGGCTCGCTTCCACACAGGCCGACACACAGAAGTGAGCCCATGGATCTTTTCGAGTACCAGGCAAAAGAACTGTTCGCCAAGCACAACGTCCCCACGACTCCCGGCCGCGTGACTGACACCGCCGAGGGCGCCAAGGCCATCGCCGAAGAGATCGGGCACCCGGTCATGGTGAAGGCGCAGGTCAAGGTCGGTGGGCGCGGCAAGGCCGGCGGTGTGAAATACGCCGCGACCGCGGACGACGCCTTCGAGCACGCGAAGAACATCCTCGGCTTGGACATCAAGGGCCACGTCGTGAAGAAGCTGCTCGTCGCCGAGGCCAGCGACATCGCCGAGGAGTACTACATCTCCTTCCTGCTGGACCGCGCCAACCGCACCTACCTGGCCATGTGCTCGGTCGAGGGCGGCATGGAGATCGAAGAGGTCGCGGCCACCAAGCCCGAGCGCTTGGCGAAGGTTCCGGTCGACGCCGTCAAGGGCGTCGACGAGGCATTCGCCCGCTCGATCGCCGAGCAGGGCCACCTGCCCGCCGAGGTGCTCGACGCCGCGGCGGTGACGATCGCCAAGCTGTGGGAGGTCTTCGTCGCCGAGGACGCCACCCTGGTCGAGGTCAACCCGTTGGTGCGCACGCCCGACGACCAGATCCTGGCGTTGGACGGAAAGGTCACCCTCGACGGCAACGCCGACTTCCGCCAGCCCGCCCACGTCGAGTTCGAGGACCGCGACGCCACCGACCCGCTGGAGCTCAAGGCCAAGGAGCACGACCTCAACTACGTCAAGCTCGACGGGCAGGTCGGCATCATCGGCAACGGCGCGGGCCTGGTGATGTCGACGCTCGACGTCGTCGCCTACGCCGGCGAGAAGCACGGTGGCGTGAAGCCGGCCAACTTCCTCGACATCGGAGGTGGCGCCTCGGCCGAGGTGATGGCCGCGGGCCTGGACGTCGTGCTGGGCGACGAGCAGGTCAAAAGCGTGTTCGTCAACGTGTTCGGCGGCATCACCTCCTGTGACGCCGTCGCGATCGGCATCGTCAAGGCGCTGGAGATCCTCGGCGACGACGCCAACAAGCCGCTCGTCGTGCGTCTCGACGGCAACAACGTCGACGAGGGCCGCCGGATCCTCACCGAAGCCAACCACCCGCTGGTGACGCTGGTGCCCACGATGGACGAGGCCGCCGACAAGGCCGCCCAACTGGCCAGCGCCTGAAAGGACTGAAGACCAAAATGGCTATCTTCCTGACCAAAGACAACAAGGTCGTCGTCCAGGGCATCACCGGATCCGAGGCCACCAAGCACACCGCCCGGATGCTCAAGGCCGGCACGCACATCGTCGGCGGGGTGAACGCCCGCAAGGCCGGAACGACGGTGGCGCACAAGAATGTCGACGACGAGCCGGTCGAGCTGCCGGTGTTCGGCAGCGTCGCCGAGGCCATCGAGAAGACCGGCGCGGACGTGTCGATCATCTTCGTTCCGCCGGTGTACGCCAAGGACGCGATCATCGAGGCGATCGATGCCGAGATTCCGCTGCTGGTGGTCATCACCGAAGGAATTCCGGTGCAGGACAGCGCCTATGCGTGGGCCTACAACGAGTCCAAGGGCAACAAGACCCGGATCATCGGCCCGAACTGCCCCGGCATCATCACCCCGGGCCAGGCGCTGGTCGGCATCACCCCGGCCAACATCTCGGGCTCCGGCCCGGTCGGCCTGGTGTCCAAGTCCGGCACGCTGACCTACCAGATGATGTACGAGCTGCGCGATTTCGGCTTCTCCACCTCGATCGGCATCGGCGGCGACCCGGTGATCGGCACCACGCACATCGACGCCATCGAAGCCTTCGAGAAAGACCCCGAGACCAAGTTGATCGTGATGATCGGTGAGATCGGCGGTGACGCCGAGGAGCGTGCGGCCGACTACATCAAGGCCAACGTCTCCAAGCCGGTGGTCGGTTACGTCGCGGGATTCACTGCGCCGGAAGGTAAGACGATGGGCCACGCCGGCGCCATCGTGTCCGGCTCGTCGGGAACTGCCGCGGCCAAGAAGGAAGCGCTCGAGGCCGCCGGGGTGAAGGTCGGCAAAACTCCGTCGGAGACCGCCGCGCTCGCTCGCGAAATCCTGAAGAGCCTGTAAGCACCAGTTCGCGGCCGCCGAGCAGGCCCAGAATTGGAACACGTTACAGATTCGGTTAGCCTGACGAATTAACAGTTCTCAGGAGGCCTGTCATGACGATCGTCGACCCGCGCACTCCCGTTGTGGTCGGGGTGGGCCAGTTCACCGAGCGTGTCGACGACGCCGGCTATCGCGGCATGTCCGCGGTCGACCTGGCCACCGCGGCGACCCGGGCCGCGCTCGCCGACACCGGAGTCGACGTCACGGCGGTGGCCGCGGCCATCGAGGTGTTCGCCGGCCTGCGCCAGTTCGAGATCTGCACCCCGTTCAACACGCCGCCCCTCGGCGCGTCAGACAACTACGTGCGATCGGTGGCCCAGCGCGTCGGCGCTGATCCCGCGCGAGCGGTGCTCGAGCCGATCGGCGGTAACGGTCCGCAGAAGCTGATGACGGAGCTCGCCGGCGCGATCGCCGCGGGTGAATTCGAGGTCGCGCTGATCCTCGGGTCCGAGCCGGGGTCCACGGCCAAATACTTCGCCGGACGCGACGACAAGCCGGACTTCGCCGAGCACGTCGGCGGCCAGCTCGAGGACCGGGGTTACGGCTTCGAGCAGTACATGAGCGAGTACACCGCTAAGCACGGCCTGACCGGTGCCCCCGTGCAGTACGGACTGCTCGACAACGCGCGCCGCGGCCGGCTCGGGCTCTCCGTCGCGGACTACCGGCGCGCGATGGCCGAGCTGTTCGCTCCGTTCTCCAAAGTCGCTGTCAAGAACCCTTTTTCGTCCTCACCGGTGGAACGATCGGTTGAAGAGATCGAAACCGTCACCGACGACAACCGGATGATCTGCGACCCGTATCCGCGGCTGCTGGTGGCCCGCGACACCGTCAACCAAGGGGCGGCGGCGCTGGTGATGTCGGTGTCGGCGGCGCAGCGGCTCGGCGTTCCCGAGGACAGGTGGGTGTATCTGCGCGGGCACGCCGACCAGACCGAGCAGGACCTGCTGGACCGTGTTGACGTCAGCGTCAGCTACTCCGCCAAACAGGCTGTCGCTGAAGCACTTCGGGGCGCCGGCGTCGGCATCGACGACGTGGCGACGCTGGACTTGTACAGCTGCTTTCCGTTCCCGGTCTTCGCGGTGTGCGACGACTTCGGCCTGTCTGCCGATGACCCGCGTGGTCTCACGCTCACCGGTGGCCTGCCGTATTTCGGGGGTCCCGGCAACAGCTATTCGCTGCACGGTATCGCCGAGACCGTGGCCGCCGCCCGCGACCAGCCCGGCTCGTACGGGCTGGTCGGCGCAAACGGCGGCGTGATGAGCAAGTATTCGGTCGGCGTGTACTCCACCGAGCCGGGCGAATGGGCGGCCGACCGCAGCCGGGCGCTGCAGCAGGACATCGCCGCGCTGCCGACGGTGCCGGTCACCCGAAACCCCAACGGCCCGGGCACAATCGAGACCTACTCCGTGCGGTACGACTGGCCCACCACGACCGGCGTCATCATCGGCCGACTCGACGACGACGGGTCCAGGTTCATGGCGCTCACCGAAGACGAGGGTCTGGTGGCGTTGATGACCGACGGTGACCCGTTGGGCGCCGGGATCACGGTGACGTCATCCGACGAGGGCATCAACCGGGCGTCGCTGCGCTAGCGCTCAGAACAGCGTCGTCTTGTTCGGCGCGAGGATGAAACCGTGTTCGCCGACATGACACGCCACGACGGAATCCTGGGTCACCAAGCACAAGGTGTCCGTCGAGTCGACCACGTAATGCCCTTCCGGCAGCAGCTTTTTGGCGCGGGCTCGCGGATTGGTCGCATGTTCGCGCCTCGACGACATTTTGATCTTGGTCTGGCCGAAGCGCTTCGCCGTGACGGTCCAGGTGCCAGGTCCCTGGTCGGGCCGCGAGCCCGTGCAATAGACACGCGCGGCCTCCCACTTCGGGAATGAGCCCATCCCGCAGACGAACCCGTTGGGCGTGGTGAAAGTGAAGCCGCGCCCGGTATTGCCGTGGCGCCGGGAGAACGAACTGGAACTGACCTCGGTGAATCCCACCGTGTCGGGAAACGCCGTGACCGGCAGGGCGAACCGCGCGGCGGCGGTGCCGCCCGTCACGTGGGTGCACCCGGAAAGCACCGCCGCCGCGAGTAAGACGCTCAGACGGCCTGCTCTCACGACGGGTTCCGTTTGGTCACGGTTCTGAGCCTACGGCCGGAGCCGGCCTATTCAGTGCAGCAACCAGACCCTCGCAGTCGTCGACTGTCACGTTGAGTGCCGAGTGGTCGCGGAGACCCACGACGCGGTGAATCCGCGGCTCGAAGTGAATGCACACGCCCCGGGCGGCGTTGGTGCCGAAGGTCAGCCCGTCGTCGGTCAGCGAGAGTCGCGCGCCGACCGCCGTCCACCATCGGTAGGGGCCGGTGATATGCGCATCCTGAATCTGAGCCAGCGGCGCCTCCACCCGGAAAGGTCCGTAGCGGGCGACCAGTCGTCCGTCGTCGGTCACCGTGACGCCCTGCGTGCTCGGCCACAGCCGGAACGCCAGCCACAGTGGAGCCAGCCGGGACTCGTAGCGGAATGGGAAGTGCCGGCCCTGTTCGTCGTGGGCTGTCACCATGCGCCTCCCGGAGTCCCAGCGGCTAGACCGCTGCAGCCAGTTTGCCCGCTAACCGCTCGACGTATGCCGCCACCTCGTCTTCGGATTTGTCGGGCAGGCCGAACAACACCTCGGTGACGCCGATGTCGGCCCAGTGCGCCAGCTTCTCCGGCACCGGCTTGAAGTCCAGCGCGACGATCTGCGGCGCGCCGTCGCGACCGGCGGCGGCCCAGGTGTCCTGCAGCAACTTCACCGGCTGGTCGATGTCGAAGTCACGCGGGGTGGTGATCCAGCCGTCGGCGCTGCGCGCGATCCACTTGAAGTTCTTCTCGTTGCCCGCCGCTCCGACCAGCACCGGGATGTGCGACTGCACCGGCTTGGGCCAGGCCCAGCTGGGCCCGAAGTTGACGAACTCGCCCTGGTAGGAGGCCTCCTCCTCAGTCCACAGCGCCCGCATCGCCTCGATGTACTCGCGCAGCATCGTGCGACGACGGCCCGGCGGCACCCCGTGGTCGGCGAGTTCGTCGGTGTTCCAGCCGAACCCGACGCCGAGGCTGACCCGACCGCCGGACAGGTGATCCAGTGTCGCGATCGACTTCGCCAGGGTGATCGGGTCATGTTCGACGGGCAACGCCACCGCGGTGGACAGTCGCACCCGCGAGGTGACCGCGCAGGCCGCGCCGAGGCTCACCCACGGGTCCAGCGTGCGCATGTAGCGGTCGTCGGGCAGCGACTCGTCGCCGGTTGTCGGGTGCGCCGCCTGGCGCTTGACCGGGATGTGCGTGTGCTCGGGTACGTAAAAGGTCTGAAATCCGTGGTTATCGGCGAGAGTGGCGGCCGCCGCCGGAGAGATTCCGCGATCGCTGGTGAACAGCACAAGCCCGTAGTCCATGGATGAATTAGAACGTGTTCCAATCTTGCGGGCAACCACCGGGGTGCGTGGGGCGGGCAAAGAGTGTGCCGACGTAGCGCCCGCGGTGCGCTAGCGTGGACCACCGGCTCGTCGCAAAGTCCGCGCAACTCGTCGCCACGGCGTTGATCCGGCGTTTACCGGTAGCCTCGCGGGGAGCGGCGCGCGGGAGTACGGAGCGCCGCATGACAATGGCGCCGCAAACGCATCGGAAGGCACAGGAGAAGCCATGACCTACCCGCCCGGCAACCCCGGATATCCGCCCGCGCAGTCGCCCGGTTCCTACGGGGCTCCCGCCGCTTCGTCGTTCGGGAAGTCCGAGGGCGCCGAGAACAACCTCAAGCACTACCTGACTATCGCGGTCGCGGTTCTCGGTGTGCTGGCATACCTGGCGAGCTACTTCCCGATGGTCTCGCGGGTGTTGCCCAACGGCGACGAGCTGGTCGAGAAGGGCAGCACGCTGCCCGTGGGTCTGGTGCTTCTGGCTGGTCTGCTTGCCGGCGTGAGCCTGCTGCCCAAGGCCAAGAGCTACCTCGCCACGGTGACGGCGGTGTCCCTGCTGGGCGCACTGTTGCTGCTGCAGGACACCATCAATGCCTCAGATCGCGGCGCGGGACTGTGGTTCGCCGTAACTGCCGGGCTCGTGCAGGCCGGGGTCGCCGTCAGTGCACTGTTGCTGGATGCCGGCGTGATCACCCCGCCCGCTCCGCGTCCCAAGTACGACCAGTACTACGGGCAGTACGGCGGCTACTACGGCCAGCAGCAGGCGCCTTACCAGCAGTCCGGTTACGGCACGCAGTACGGCGGTTACCCGTCCGGCCCGAACACCGGTGGCTTTCCCTCGCAGCAGGGCCCCCAGCCGAGCTCGGCGCAGTCCCAGCACGGATCGCCAACTCCGCCAACGGGTTTCCCCAGCTTCAGCCCGCCGCCGTCTTCCGGCTCCGGCTCGCAGCAGCAGGGTGGCTCGGGTGACCAGGGCGGTGCCGGACACGGACAGCATTCTTTCGGCTCCGGCCCGCAGCCGCAGTCGCCGTCCTCTCCGTCGGGTCCGTCCCAGTCCTGACGGCGCTGATCGCTTAACGAAGGACGCGCGACGGGGCGGCTGGGCGCGGCGGGTCGCCGATCATCACACACAGTAGGTAACGTCCTCAGACCGTGACGCCGGACAGTCGAGCCCCGGGCGCCCATCAGGCGCGCGACCTGTTGCGGGTGGCGTTCGGACCCGCGGCGGTGGCGCTGCTCGTCATCGCGGCGGTCACGTTGCTGCAGCTGGTGATCGCCAACAGCGACCTGACCGGCGCTCTGGGCGCGATCGCCAGCATGTGGCTCGGCGTTCATCAGGTGCCGATCTCGATCGGCGGCCGCGAGCTCGGTGTGATGCCGCTGCTGCCGGTGCTGCTGATGGTGTGGGGGACCGCCCGCACCACCGCACACGCCACTACCGCGACGGCGTCGTGGTTCGTCATCCGGTGGATCGTCGCGTCGGCACTGGGCGGGCCGCTGCTGGTGGCCGCCCTCGCGCTCGCCGTCATCCACGACGCGGCATCGGTGCTGACCGAGCTGCAGACTCCGAGCGCGTCGCGGGCGTTTCTGAGCGTGCTGCTCGTCCACTTGATCGGCGCGCTCATCGGGGTGGGATCGCGGGTCGGCCGTCGGGTGCTGCTGGCCTCGCCGGTGCCCGACTGGCTGGGCGACGCGCTGCGCGCAGCCGTGGCCGGCGTGCTGGCGTTGCTCGGATTGTCCGGGATGGTGGCGGCTTGCTCGCTGGTCGTGCACTGGTCAACAATGCAGGACCTCTACGGCATCACCGCCTCGGTCTTCGGCCAGTTCAGTCTGACCCTGTTGTCGGTGCTCTACGTGCCCAACGTGATCGTGGCGACGGCCGCGATGGCGGTGGGGTCCAGCGCCCACCTGGGCTTCGCGACCTTCAGCTCGTTCACCGTCTTCGGCGGCGACATCCCGGCGCTGCCGATACTGGCCGCGGCCCCGCACCCGCCGTTGGGCCCGATCTGGGTGGCGCTGCTCATCGTCGGGGCGTCCTCGGGCGTCGCGCTGGGTCAGCAGTGTGCTCGACGGCCCTTGCCGCTGTCCGATGCGATGGCGAAGGTGGGCACCGCGGCGCTGATCGCGGCGGTGATCGTGTCCCTGCTCGGGTACGCCGGCAGCGGTCAGCTCGGTAACTTTGGTGGCGTCGGAATCGACCAGAGCACTTTCGGTTTCGCGATCTTCCTGTGGTTCACCGCAATCGGCACACTCACGGTCGTGATGGCCGGTGGGATCAAGCGGCGCCCGCGCGCACCCAAGCCGGTCCGCGTCGCCGAGCCGGCGGCCGAGCCGCCCGTGTTCGCCGACCCGTTGGTCGGCTTCGAGGACGACGCGGACGACGAGCCCGACACGTCGCGCATCGATCTCCCGCCGGACGAGGGCCTCGCGGACCGGCCCGCATCGTTGCCTGACGATGACCGCTAGGCTCTGAACCTGTGCAGCAATCGTTCCGTGTGCCTCCCAGTGCACCGGCGCGATTGGTGGTGCTGGCATCGGGCACCGGTTCACTGTTGGCCTCATTACTGGACGCCGCCGTCGATGACTACCCGGCCCGCGTGGTCGCCGTCGGCGTGGATCGCGACTGCGCAGCCGTCGACATCGCCGCGGCGGCCGCACTGCCGTCTTTTCGGGTGCGACTGGCCGACCACCCGGACCGCGACACCTGGGACACCGCGCTCACCGACGCCACCGCCGAGCATTCGCCGGACCTCGTCGTCTCGGCGGGCTTCATGAAAATCCTTGGCCCGCACTTTCTTTCGAAGTTCGAAGGCCGCACGCTCAACACCCACCCGGCACTGTTGCCGGCCTTCCCCGGCGCGCACGGGGTGGCCGATGCATTGGCCCACGGCGTCAAGGTGACCGGTTGCACGGTGCATCTGGTCGACGCCGGTACCGACACCGGGCCGATACTTGCCCAGCAGGCCGTTCCGGTGCTCGACGACGACACCGAAGAGACCTTGCACGAACGCATCAAGGTCACCGAACGACGACTGTTGGTGGACGTGATAGCCGCGGTGGCGACCGGCGGCGTGAAGTGGACCGGACGAAAGGCGACCATCGGATGAGCAGCAGCACCAATGACGAGAAGCGGCCGATTCGCCGCGCGTTGATCAGCGTCTACGACAAGACCGGCCTGGTCGAGCTCGCCACCGGGCTCGCCGAGGCCGGCGTCGAGATCGTATCGACCGGATCGACCGCGAAAACGATTGCCGGCAAAGGCATTCCGGTTACCCCGGTGGAGGAGCTGACGGGATTCCCCGAGGTGCTCGACGGCCGGGTCAAGACCCTGCACCCGCGGGTGCATGCCGGCCTGCTGGCCGATCTGCGCAAGCCGGAACATGCTGCCGCCTTGAAGGAACTCGGCATCGCGGCGTTCGAGTTGGTGGTGGTCAACCTGTATCCCTTCAGCGCGACCGTCGAATCCGGTGCGGGCGTCGACGAATGCGTCGAGCAGATCGACATCGGCGGCCCGTCGATGGTCCGCGCGTCGGCCAAGAACCACCCCAGCGTCGCGGTGGTGACCGACCCGCTCGGCTATGACGGCGTGCTGGCCGCGGTGCGCAGCGGCGGCTTCACCCTCGCCGAGCGAAAGAAGCTGGCGTCGTTGGCGTTTCGGCACACCGCGGAGTACGACGTCGCGGTGGCCGGCTGGATGGAGTCGACGCTGGCGCCCGAGGAGCCGGCCGCGGCATTCCCCGAATGGATCGCCAGCACCTGGCGACGTTCCACCCAGCTGCGCTACGGCGAGAACCCGCATCAGCAGGCCGCGCTCTACGTCGACGACGGCGGCTGGCCGGGCTTGGCGCAAGCCGACCAGCTGCACGGAAAAGAGATGTCCTACAACAACTTCACCGACGCCGACGCTGCCTGGCGAGCGGCCTTCGACCACGAGCAGACCTGTGTGGCGATCATCAAGCACGCCAACCCGTGTGGCATCGCCGTCTCATCGAAGTCAGTCGCCGACGCGCACCGCAAAGCCCACGAGTGCGATCCGCTCAGCGCCTTCGGCGGCGTGATCGCGACCAACACCGAGGTCAGTGTCGAGATGGCCGAGTACGTCAGCACGATCTTCACCGAGGTGATCGTGGCGCCGGCGTACGCACCGGGTGCCGTCGAGGTGCTGACACGCAAGAAAAACGTCCGGGTGCTGGTCGCCGCTGGCCCTGTGGCACCGGTTGGTGCCTCCACCGAACGCCGCCAGATCAGCGGCGGGTTACTCGTGCAGCAGCGCGACAAGGTCGACGCCGACGGCGACGACCCGAACAACTGGACGCTGGCGACCGGCGAACCCGCAGACCCGGCCACCCTGGCGGATCTGGTCTTCGCGTGGCGCACCTGCCGCGCGGTGAAGTCCAACGCGATCGTCATCGCCGGTGGCGGTGCCACCATCGGCATCGGCATGGGTCAGGTAAACCGGGTCGACGCGGCGCGGTTGGCGGTCGAGCGGGGTGGCGAGCGGGTCAGCGGCGCCGTCGCGGCGTCCGACGCCTTCTTCCCGTTCCCCGACGGTCTCGAGACGCTGACCGCCGCGGGAGTGAAGGCGGTCGTGCATCCGGGCGGCTCGGTGCGCGACGACGAGGTGACGGCGGCGGCCGAAAAGGCCGGTGTCACCCTGTATCTGACCGGCGCGCGGCACTTCGCGCATTAGACGCCCGCTGCGGTTCAGGCGCTAATCTCGTCCTGCACGGTGGTCGCGTAACGGATGAACGCCGCGACTTCGTCGATGGCGCGACGGGCATCGGGGTTGACGTCGAAGCTGAGCTGGAACATGTGCATGGCCTTGTGCCACTGCTGAACCCAGACCTCGACGTTCTGCGCGCGCAGCCGTTCGCCGAACACGATGGTGTCGTTGAGCAGCATCTCGTGCGTGCCCACCTGCAGCAGAAACGGGCCGAGTCCGTGCAGGTCGGCCTCCGGCGGCATCAACGGCGGGGGCCGCGTCCCGTTCACGGTGGCGAACACGTCGTAGATGAATTTGACCGTCATGAACGGGAACATCACGTCGCGATGTTCCTTCAGCGCCCGGTATTTCAGGTGCATGTCCGCTGAGGTCAACGGCGACATCAGCGCCTGACCGGCCGGCACCGGCAGCCCGGCATCGCGGGCGGCCAGCGCGACGTCGGCGGCCATCAACCCGCCCGCCGAGTCGCCGGCCAGCACGATCCGTTCCGGCGCGAATCCCTGTGCCAACGCGAATCGATAGCCGTCCAGCCCGTCGGCGACGGCCTCTTCGATGCTGGCCTGCGGAGCCAACCGGTATCCAACGTTGAGCACTTTGGCGCCGGTGGCCGCCGACAGTCGGCTGACGAAGCGCCGGTGCGAGTTGAGCCCGAGAGTGACCAGGGCCGAGCCGTGGAAATACACGATCACCGACGTGGAGTCGAGCGCCGCCGGCGCGATCACCCATTCGGCGGGGCAGTGCGGCAGGTCGACTCGTGTCACCTCGGTCCCGGGCAGTGGCCGGATCATTCCCAGCGGCCCGTCGATGCCGTCGAGTCGTACCCGCTGCAAGGTGTCGGGGCTGACCCGGTTGACGACCATGCCGATCAAGGTCAGCGCGCCCAGAAAGGGCCGGACGAAGATGGCGGTCAGCAGAGCCAGCGCGCTGGATTGCCACGACGCCGGGCCGAAATGCGCGGTCGCGGGCCGGTCACGCCAATCGAGGGAATTCACGGTAAAGGAGACTATCGGCTGGCTGCGCATTGACCACTGTGAGCTTCGTGGTGAACCCGTCGCACAGTTGCCTGGGCCACTGAATGACGCGCAATTGAACGCCAGTCGACCGATTGAGCACAGCACGACGCCGATGCCCGTCAGCTCGCCGAAAGCCGCTCCGCACAAGATCAAATCGGCCTAGAGTCCGAAATCGGGCCTGTCTACCGGGACGGCCCGGTGCGAATTGATCAGTATTCGAGAGGAAATAATGCGCGCGATAACCCGAAGAACAGCGTCGTTCTCAGTCGCAATTGCAGCCTTCGCTCTACTCGGTGCGGGATGTCACCAGTCCGACAATTCGAAGAGTTCCACGAGCTCGGCATCGTCCGGAGTGTCGTCCGCAGCGTCGTCGGCATCCTCGGCGGTTTCCGAGCCGTCGTCGAGCGCATCGGCGGCAGCGCCGAGCCCGACCCAGATCGCCGGCAAGAACGGCACCCTCTACACCGTCGAGGGACCGATCCTGGCCAAGTGGGAGACCCTCAACGAGGAGCAGAAGAAGGACCTGGGCGCGCCCTACGACAACCAGAAGAACACCCTGGACAACAGCGGTGTCTACCAGCAGTACGACGGCGGCGTTCTGATCTACAAGAACGGCGGCCCGGTCTACTTCGTCTGGGGCAAGATCCGCGACGCGTGGAACGAGAACCAGGCCTCGCAGGGCAAGTTGGGTTACCCGACCGCCGATGAGGTCAAGGAGCCGGACGGCAGCTACAAGTCGACCTTCGAGCACGGCACGATCACGTGGAAAGAGGGCGAAGAGCACGCGACGGTGGCCGCCAGCTAGTCACCCGCGTTTTCACCTCGGAAGGCCGGGCAATCGCCGTGATTGCCCGGCCTTTCCATTTGTCAGTAGCTTGGAGTGGTGACCGCTGCGAATAACCTGCCCCGCACCGTCGGCGAACTGCGCGCCGCCGGGCATCGCGATCGGGGCGTCAAGCAAGAACTCCGGGAAAACCTGCTGGCCCGCCTGGCCGAAGGTGACGACATCTGGCCCGGCATCCTCGGCTTTGAGGACACCGTGCTGCCGCAACTCGAGCGGGCGTTGATCGCCGGCCACGACTTCGTCCTGCTGGGCGAGCGCGGCCAGGGCAAGACACGGCTTTTGCGCGCCCTGATCGGCTTGCTCGACGAGTGGACGCCGGTGATCGCCGGCGCCGAACTCGGCGAGCACCCCTTCAGCCCGATCACCCCGGAGTCGATCCGCAAGGCCGCCACCCTCGGCGACGACCTGCCGATCGAGTGGCGGCATCGCAGCCAGCGCTACACCGAGAAGCTGGCCACCCCGGACACCAGCGTCGCCGACCTGGTCGGCGACATCGACCCGATCAAGGTCGCCGAGGGCCGCAGTCTCGGGGACCCGGAGACCATCGCCTACGGCCTGATTCCGCGGGCGCACCGCGGCATCGTCGCGGTCAACGAGCTGCCCGACCTGGCCGAGCGCATCCAGGTGTCGATGCTCAACGTGATGGAGGAGCGCGACATCCAGGTGCGCGGTTACACCTTGCGGTTACCGCTCGACGTGCTCGTCGTCGCCAGCGCCAACCCCGAGGACTACACCAACCGTGGTCGCATCATCACGCCGCTGAAGGACCGGTTCGGTGCCGAGATCCGCACGCACTACCCGCTCGAACTCGACGCGGAAGTCGCCGTCATCACCCAGGAGGCGCATCTGAGCGCTCAGGTGCCTGAATACCTGACCCAGGTGATCGCCCGGTTCGCCCGTTACCTGCGGGACTCCAGCTCGGTCGATCAGCGATCGGGTGTGTCGGCGCGATTCGCCATCGCGGCCGCCGAGACTGTCGCGGCATCCGCGCGGCACCGTGGTGCCGTTCTCGGCGAGACCGACCCGGTGGCCCGGGTGGTCGATCTGGGCACGGTGATCGACGTGCTGCGCGGCAAGCTGGAATTCGAGTCCGGCGAAGAAGGTCGCGAGCAGGCGGTGCTCGAGCACCTGCTGCGTCGCGCCACCGCCGACACCGCGTCCCGTGCGCTCGGCGGCATCGACGTCGGTTCGCTGGTCGTCGCGGTCGAAGGAGGGTCGGCGGTCACGACTGGTGAGCGGGTGGCGGCCAAGGACGTGCTGGCGGCGCTGCCGGACCTGCCGGTCGTCGAAGCGATCGCTGATCGGCTCGGCGCCAAGTCCGAAGGCGAGCGTGCCGCGGCCCTCGAATTGGCTTTGGAAGCACTGTATTTGGCCAAGCGCATCGACAAGGCATCCGGAGAAGGCGAGACCGTCTATGGGTAGAGGCCACTCGTCGCGGTATTCGGCCTACAGCGGTGGGCCGGACCCGCTGGCGCCGCCGGTGGATCTGCGTGAGGCGCTGGAGCAGATCGGCCAGGACGTCATGGCGGGCACGTCGCCGCGCCGGGCGCTCTCGGAGTTGCTGCGCCGCGGCACCAAGAACGTGACCGGAGCCGACCGGCTGGCCGCCGAGGCCAACCGCCGACGTCGGGAGTTGTTGCGCGAGAACAACTTGGACGGCACCCTGCAGGAGATCAAGAAGCTGCTCGACGAGGCCGTGCTGGCCGAACGCAAAGAGCTGGCCCGCGCGCTCGACGACGACGCCCGCTTCGGCGAGCTGCAACTCGAGTCGCTGTCGCCGTCGCCCGCCAAAGCCGTGCAGGAGCTCGCCGAGTACGGCTGGCGCAGCGACGAGGCCCGGCAGAAATACGACCAGATCAAAGATCTGCTCGGCCGCGAAATGCTCGACCAGCGCTTCGCGGGCATGAAGGAGGCGCTGTCCGGCGCCACCGACGAGGACCGTCAACGCGTCACCGACATGGTCAACGACCTCAACGAGCTGCTGGACAAGCACGCCAAAGGCGAAGATTCGCAACAGGATTTCCAAGATTTCATGAACAAGCACGGCGAGTTCTTTCCGGAGAACCCGCAGAACGTCGAGGAGCTGCTGGACTCGCTGGCCAAGCGTGCCGCCGCCGCGCAGCGCTTCCGCAACAGCCTGAGCCCGGACCAGCGCGCGGAGCTGGATGCCTTGGCGCAGCAGGCATTCGGCTCGCCGGCGTTGATGCAGGCGCTGGACCAACTCGACGGTCATCTGCAGGCGGCCCGGCCCGGTGAAGACTGGGACGGCTCGTCGGAGTTCAGCGGCGAGAATCCACTGGGCATGGGTGAAGGCGCGCAGGCGCTTTCCGACATCGCCGAGTTGGAGCAGCTCGCCGAGCAGCTGTCGCAGAGCTACCCGGGTGCGACGATGGACGACGTCGACCTCGACGCGCTGGCACGCCAGCTCGGTGACCAAGCGGCCATCGACGCGAAGACGCTGTCCGACCTCGAGCGGGCGCTGGTCAATCAGGGTTTCCTCGACCGCAGCTCGGACGGTCAGTGGCGGCTGTCGCCCAAGGCCATGCGACGCCTCGGTGAGACCGCGTTACGTGATGTGGCGCAACAACTTTCCAGTCACCGCGGCGAGCGCGAACTGCGGCGGGCGGGCGCCGCGGGGGAGTTGACCGGCGCCACCCGACCCTGGCAGTTCGGCGACACGGAGCCGTGGAACGTCACCCGCACGCTGACCAACGCCGTGCTCCGGCAAGCCGGAACGCGCTCGGGATCCGCCGGCACCCTGTCGATCACGGTCGACGACGTCGAGGTGTCCGAGACCGAGACCCGCACCCAGGCGGCTGTCGCGCTGCTGGTGGACACCTCGTTCTCGATGGTGATGGAGAACCGCTGGTTGCCGATGAAGCAGACCGCGCTCGCGCTGGACCACTTGGTGCGCACCCGGTTTCGTACGGATGCGTTGCAGATCATCGCGTTCGGCCGCTACGCGCGGACGATGACCAGCGCGGAGCTGATGGGTCTGGAGGGTGTCTACGAGCAGGGCACCAATCTGCACCATGCGCTGGCGCTGGCCGGCCGGCACCTGCGCCGGCACCCCAACTCGCAGCCGGTGCTGCTGGTCGTCACCGACGGCGAACCGACCGCACACTTGGAGGACTACGGCGACGGGCAGGGATCGTCGGTGTTCTTCGACTACCCGCCGCATCCCCGGACCATCGCCAACACCGTGCGCGGCTTCGACGAGATGGCCCGGTTGGGTGCCCAGGTGACGATCTTCCGGCTGGGCAACGATCCTGGACTCGCCCGCTTCATCGATCAGGTGGCACGCCGCGTCGAGGGCCGGGTGGTCGATCCCGATCTCGACGGCCTGGGCGCCGCCGTGGTCGGCGACTACCTGCGGTCCCGCCGCCGCCGGTAAGCGGCTATCTCGGGCAGCGCAGAGCGCGGCTACTGCTGGGTCTTGCGGCTCTTGCGCCGCACACCGACGCCGCCCCACAGCGAGAATCCGTGGATCCGCACCGTCGGCGCACCCGGGGTGCCCTCACCGTCGACGTCGTGGTCGAAGCCGCCCATCACGCCGTGGCCCTTGATCTCGACGTTGACTTCGGGCGGCAGCAGAATCGTCTGCCCGCCCATGATCGAGGTGGCGTGGATCTCGACGTCGGTGGAGGTGAAGTCGGCGTAGCGCAGGTCGATCACACCGCCGCCCCACAGCGCGAACGTCGTCAGCTTCTTGGGCACGTTCCACCGGCCGCGACGCTCGAACGCGCTCATGATCGCCAGCAGCAGCATCGACGGCGCGGGCTTGGTGGCGCCCCCGCGCTTCGAGTTCACCGATGAGCCGAGCAGGTCCGACCGGAGCTGGTCGAGCTCCTCGTAGGTCTGTGCGGCGTAGGCCTTGGTGAGCCGGTCTTCGTAGTCGCTCATCTGGAGCCGGCCCTGCGCGGCGGCGTCGGTGAGCAGCTGGGCCACCTGAATACGGTCGGTCTCGGCAGCACGCGTCACTGCGTCCTGCCCGCGCGCCCCTCGTTGCGCTGACTTGCTCATTGATGACGAGCCTACGTCCAACGATTTTTGCTGCAAGGGGTCTTCGCCAAACTGTTGTGCCACGCTCAGACTTCGCTCAGGTGTGGCGGGCCTCGCTCTTGGCGGCAGCCTTCGCCGCGCGGTCCGACAGGCGTTCGTAAATGGGCTCGGATCTCAGAGCGACGGCCACCAGCATCGCGATCGCGCAGGCCCCGAGCATCGGCGGTAATTGGTTGGTGTTGCCCGTCATTTCGGTGGCCAGGATCATGCCGGTCACCGGAGCGTGCACCGACGCGGTGAAGAACGCGGCCATGCCGATCAGTGCGCACGCGGGCAGGCTCGGCATCGCATGCGGCGTCAGATACGCGGCAACCAGGCCCACGGCCAAGCCGGACTGCGAACCCAGCACCAGCATCGGCGCGAACAGCCCGCCCGGTGTGGCGGCGGCGTAGGACACCACGCCGAGGCCGAAGCGCAGGACGAACATGCCGACCACCACGAGCAGGGTGCCGTGTCCCGACAGCGCGTCCTGAGTGAGGTTGTCACCGCTGCCGGCCAGAGCCGGTGCCGTCCAGACGACCAGGCCGACGAGCACCCCCGTCGCGGCGGCCCGAACCTCGCGGGGTATCCGGCTGGCGTCGGCGCGGCGCAGCGTCCGCATCACGGCCTCGTTGTAGAGCACGGCGAGCACGGCGGTGACAATCCCGATCGCGACCACCCAGCCGGATTCGAGCAACCGTGGATCGCCCAGCGGCCGCATATGGAACTCGGTGTCCGGCGACTCCAGAAGGCGGGCGGCGGCGAAGCCGGAACCGGACGCCACCAGGGTGGCGATCGTCGTCCGCGGGTCGAACCGCTTGAGCAGTTCCTCGAGCACGAAGACCCCGCCGGCGATCGGCGCATTGAAGGCAGTCGCCAACCCCGCCGCCGCGCCCCCGGCGACCAGCAGGCGCAGATCGGCCATATTGCGGCGGGTCAAGGTGGCGACGATGACCGCCGCCGAACCGCCCATCTGGACCGAGGGTCCCTCGCGGCCCAATGCCATGCCGCTGCTGATGGCCAGCAGTCCGCCGACGTACTTCACCGGCAGGATGCGGAACCGGTCCGGCCGCACCCGGCCGTCGGCGACGGCTTCGACGCGCGGGATGCCGCTGCCCTCGGCATGCGGCTCGATCCGGTGCACCAGAGCTGCCGCCACCGCGGCGGCCGCCGCACACACGAATACGACGACGGCCAGGCCCCACGGGCCACCGTGCGCCCAGTGGGCGAGGTGCTCACGCAGCCGTGCGCCCTGCTTCAAGAGGAGCTTGAATGTCTCGGCGCTGAGGCCGGTGAGCACGCCGACCAGAGCGGCCGCGACCACGAAGCCGATCAGGCTCTCGGCGCCCTCGCCCTCGCTGTCGACCGGATGAGTGGTCGGGCGCTGCCAGCCGGTGAACATGCTGCGCAGCGTGTCGCGCCACCGCGGTCGTGTGTCGTCACGCACGCGTCCTGCTTAGCCGAGAAACCTGGGCGGCGCGGATGTGGGGTCGATGTGCGCGACCGGGTCGGGCCTTCCGGCTCGTCAGCCGGCCGTCTCCCGGCCCGTGCCGTCGTCGGGCGTCGCCCAGCGTGGCGGACGCTTCTGCAGGAATGCCAGCATGCCCTCGCGGGCCTCCTCGGAGACGAACAGCCGGGCCGACTCCGCGCCGAGCCGCTCGGCGTCGCGGTCGAAACCGTTCAGCACGCCGGCGGTGGTGAGTGCCTTGGACGCCGCCAGGCCTTGTGGTGACCCCCGGCCGATGTCGGCGACCAGCGCGGCCACCGCGGCGTCCACGTCGTCCGCGGCCTCGGTGATCAACCCGATTGTCGCGGCGGTGGCAGCGCTGAACTTTTCTCCGGTCAGGTAGTAACGCGCGGCGGCGCGGGCCGACAGCTTGGGCAGCAACGTCAGCGAGATGATCGCGGGCGCCACCCCGATCCGCGCCTCGGTAAGGGCGAACGTGCTACTCGGCCCCGCGACGGCGATGTCCGCCGCGGCCACCAGGCCCATGCCGCCGGCGCGCACATGGCCGTCGACCGCAACGATCACCGGCAGCGGTGCTTCGACGATGGCCCGCAACAGCGCGGCCATCTCCCTGGACCGCTGAGCGGTCGCCTCGGCGGGATCTGGGTTGTCGGAGGAACTCTGGGAGAGGTCGGCCCCCGCGCAGAAGGTGTTGCCGGTATGTCCGAGGACGACCACCCGCACCGCGGGATCGGCCGCCGCGTCGCGCAGACCCTGATGCAACTGGCTGACCAACGTCGTCGACAACGCGTTGCGGTTGTGCGGTGAATTCAGCGTCAGCCGCGCGACGTGCCCCTCGACGCTGTATTCGACAAGCCGGTCCATCAGTAGCTGCGCGGCAGGCCGAGCGATGTCTGCGCGACGAAGTTGAGCACCATTTCCCGGCTGACCGGCGCGATCCGGCCGAGCCGCGCCGATGCCATCATCGCTGCGACACCGTATTCCTTGGTCAGCCCGTTGCCCCCCATCGACTGGATGGCCTGATCGACCGAGCGGGTGGCAGCTTCGGCCGCGGCGTACTTGGCCATGTTGGCGGCCGTGGCCGCGCCACCGTCGTCGCCGTTGTCGTAGAGCGTCGCGGCTTTCTGCATCATCAGCTTGGCAAGCTCGACCTCGATGTGGCACTGCGCCAACGGATGTGACAGCCCCTGGTGCGACCCGATCGGCGCACCCCACACCTGTCGGGTCTTGACGTAGTCGGCGGCCCGGTCGAGCGCGAAGCGGCCCATGCCGACACTGCTGGCCGCACCCATGATGCGCTCGGGGTTCAGGCCCGCGAAAAGCTGTGCGATGGCGGCATCTTCGGCCCCGACGAGCGCATCGCTGGGCAGCCGAACGTCGTCGATGAAGACCTGGAACTGCCGCTCGGGGCTGATGATCTCCATGTCGATCGGGGTGTAGGTGAACCCGGGTGTGTCGGTGGGGACCACGAACAGCGCCGGACGGAGCTTGCCGGTCTTGGCCTCCTCGGAGCGGGAGACGACGAGCACCGCCTGTGCCTGGTCGACGCCGGAGATGTAGACCTTCTGCCCCTTGAGGATCCAGTCGCTGCCGTCGCGGCGGGCGGTGGTGGTGATTTTGTGCGAGTTGGATCCGGCGTCGGGTTCGGTGATCGCGAACGCCATGGTGATGCTTCCGTCGGCGATCCCGGGTATCCAGCGCTTCTTCTGCTCCTCGGTGCCGAACTTGGAGATGATCGTGCCGTTGATGGCCGGCGACACCACCATCAGCAGCAGCGCGCTGCCGGCGGCGGCCATCTCCTCCATGACCAGCGACAGCTCGTACATGCCGGCGCCGCCGCCGCCGTACTCCTCGGGCAGGTTGACGCCCAGGAATCCGAGTTTGCCTGCCTCGGCCCACAGTTCGTCGGTGTGCTCCTGAGCGCGGGCCTTCTTCAGGTAGTACTCGCTGCCGAACTTGGACGCCCACTCGGACACTGACTTGCGCAGCGCCTGGCGGTCCTCGTTTTCGATGAAACTGTCGTCGGTCATGCCTGTTCTCCTTTTGCTTCGGGATCGTGGGGCGCGTCTACCCGCGCCTCGTCTGGGTGGTCGTGACCCGCTATGCCCGGCTCCGCCGCGCTTGCGATCACTCCCAGGACGGCGCCGACCTCGACCTGCTGGCCGGTGTCGACGTTGAGTTCGGCCAGCACGCCGTCGCTCGGCGCAGTAATGGTGTGCTCCATCTTCATCGCTTCCAGCCAGATCAGGGGCTGGCCGGCGGTGACGGTGTCTCCGATAGCGGCGCCGAGCCGAATGACGTTGCCGGGCATCGGCGCAACGAGCGAGCCCTTCTCCACCGCCGAACCCGGCTCCGGGAACCGCGGCTGCGCGATCAGGTGCACCGAACCCTGCGCGGAATCGACGTAGACGTCCTGGCCGTAACGGGCGACAGCGAAGCGATGGGCCACCCCGTGATCGTCGGCCAGTACGACGAGGTCCGTCGACGCCGACACCAGGTGGACGGACTCGTCGCCGGACAGCGTCAATCCGGTCCGGCTGAACCGGTATTCGATGCGGTGCTCGTCGCCGGCGTCGTCGAGGAAGGTCTTGACCTGATAACCCGACGCCAGGTTGCGCCAGCCGCTGGGCAGCGCGCCGAGCACGGTGGCGGAGGCCCGGTTGCCGGCCGCCTCGGCCAGCGCCGCGGCGACCGCCGACAGCCGCACCACGGCGACATCGGCCAGCGGGGCCGACAACTCCGCCAGGCCGTGGCGGTCGAAGAACGCGGTGTCGGTGGCGCCGTCCAGGAATGCCTTGTGCCGCAACACGTTCACCAGCAGGTCGCGGTTGGTCCGCAACCCGTGCACCTGGGCCCGGGCCAGGGCGTCGGCCAGCACCAGCGCCGCCTGCCGACGGGTCGGGGCGTACGAGATGACCTTGGCCAGCATCGGGTCGTAGTGGATCGACACCACCGAGCCGTCGACGATCCCGGAGTCCAGCCGGATTCCGGTGCGCGCGCCGAGGGTACTGAATTCGGTGCGGGCCGACGGCACGTCGATTCGCTGCACCGGACCGGCCTGTGGCTGCCAGTTCTGGGCCGGGTCTTCGGCGTACAACCGGGCCTCGATCGACGAGCCATGCGCGGCAGGCGGTTCGGCGTCCAGGCGTTCGCCGTCGGCCACCGCGATCTGCAACTCGACCAGGTCGAGACCGGTGGTCTCCTCGGTGACCGGGTGTTCGACCTGCAGGCGGGTGTTCATCTCCAGGAAGAAGAACTCACCGTCGTCGTCGGCGAGGAATTCCACTGTGCCGGCCCCGGTGTAGCCGATGGCACCGGCGGCCAGCCGGGCGGCTTCGAATAGCCTGTCCCGCATCCCCGGAATACGTTCGACGAGCGGCGACGGCGCTTCTTCGATGATCTTCTGGTGGCGGCGCTGGATCGAGCATTCGCGCTCGCCGACAGCCCACACCGTGCCGTGCGAGTCGGCCATCACCTGGACTTCGACGTGGTGGCCGGTGGGCAGGTAGCGCTCGCAGAACACCGTGGGGTCGCCGAACGCGGACTGGGCCTCGCGCTGCGCGGCCGCGACTTCGCTTGGCAGCGCGTCCAGTTGGTCGACCACCCGCATGCCGCGTCCGCCGCCACCGGAGGACGCCTTCACCAGCACCGGCAGTTGCGAGGCGGTGACGGTGTCGGGGTCGAGCTCCTCGAGCACCGGAACGCCGGCGGCGGCCATCATCTTCTTGGACTCGATCTTGGATCCCATCGCGCGCACCGCGTCGACTGGCGGGCCGATCCAGGCCAATCCGGCGGCCTGTACCGCAGCGGCGAAATCGGCGTTCTCCGAGAGGAATCCGTATCCGGGGTGGATCGCGTCGGCACCGGCAGCCTTGGCGGCGGCGATGATCGCCTCGGCGTTGAGGTAGTCATTGGTCTGCGGTAGCAGGACCCGGGCGTCCGCCTCGATCACATGCGGGGCCGTGGCGTCCGGGTCGGTGTAGACCGCGACTGTGCCCAAGCCGAGGTTGCGGCAGGTGGCGAACACCCGCCGGGCGATCTCGCCACGGTTGGCCACCAGAACTCGAGTGATTCCCATGCTCGTCACATCCGGAAGACGCCGAAGCTCGACGTCCCCTTGATCGGGCCATTGGCGATGGCGGACAGACACATTCCCAACACATTGCGGGTGTCTCGGGGGTCGATGACCCCGTCGTCGTAGAGCATTCCGGACATCACCAGCGGCAGCGACTCGGCCTCGATCTGGCCTTCGACTGCGGCTCGCATCGCCGCGTCGGCATCTTCGTCGACCTGCTGCCCGCGAGCCTCGGCGGCGGCCCGGCTCACGATCGAGAGCACGCCGGCCAGTTGAGCACCGCCCATCACCGCGGATTTGGCGCTGGGCCAAGCGAAGAGGAACCGCGGGTCGTAGGCCCGGCCGCACATGCCGTAGTGGCCGGCGCCGTAGGACGCGCCGATCAGCAACGAGAGGTGCGGGACAGTCGAGTTGGAGACGGCGTTGATCATCATCGAGCCGTGCTTGATCATCCCGCCTTCCTCGTAGTCCTTGCCGACCATGTATCCGGTTGTGTTGTGCAGGAACAACAATGGAGTATTCGAGCGGTTGGCCAGCTGGATGAACTGGGTCGCCTTCTGTGATTCCTCGCTGAACAGCACGCCGCGGGCGTTGGCCAGGATGCCCAGCGGGTAGCCGTGCAGCCGGGCCCAGCCGGTGACCAGCGACGACCCGTACATGGCCTTGAACTCGTCGAATTCGGAGCCGTCCACGATGCGCGCGATCACCTCTCGCGGGTCGAACGGGATGCGCAGATCCGCCGGAACGATGCCGATCAGTTCCTCGGCGTCGAACAGCGGGTCGACCACCGGTGCGGGTGTCGGGCCCTGTTTGGCCCAGTTGAGCCGTGCGACCACCCGGCGTCCGATCCGGATCGCGTCCAGTTCGTCGGTGGCGAAATAGTCTGCCAAACCCGATGTCCGGGCGTGCATTTCGGCACCGCCGAGCGACTCGTCGTCGGATTCCTCGCCGGTGGCCATCTTCACCAGCGGTGGACCGGCCAGGAACACCTTTGACCGTTCTTTGATCATCACCACGTGATCGGACATGCCGGGCACGTAGGCGCCGCCCGCGGTCGAGTTGCCGAAAACCAGCGCGATGGTGGGGATGCCGGCCGCCGACAGCCGGGTCAGGTCGCGGAACATCTGGCCACCGGGGACGAAGATCAGCTTCTGCGTCGGCAGGTCCGCTCCGCCGGATTCCACCAGCGAGATCACCGGGAGCCGGTTCTCGAACGCGATCTGGTTGGCCCGCAGAATCTTTCGCAGGGTCCACGGATTGCTCGTGCCGCCTTTGACGGTCGGGTCGTTGGCGACGATCATGCACTCCACGCCGGAGACCACGCCGATGCCGGTCACGGTGCTGGCGCCGACCTTGAAGTCGGTGCCGTAGGCCGCCAGCGGACTCAGCTCCAGAAACGGCGCGTCGGCGTCGACCAGCAACTCGATGCGCTCCCGGGCGGTCAGCTTGCCGCGGTCGTGATGGCGCTCCACGTATTTCGCACCGCCACCGCCCAGCGCCTTGGCCAGTTCGGCGTCGATCTCCTCGAGTCGCGACTCCGCGGCCGACGCCGCTGCGGTGTAGGTGTCGGATTTGGGGTCGAGCACTGAACTGAGTGCGGTCATGACTGGAAGCCCAGCAGTTTTGCGGCCAGCGAGGTGAGGATTTCGGTGGTCCCGCCGCCGATTCCCAGGATGCGCATATCGCGGTACTGGCGTTCGATCTCCGACTCGGTCATGTAACCCATTCCGCCGAACAGCTGAACGCCCTGGTTCGCGACCCACTCGCCGGCCTCGACCGCGGTGTTCTTGGCGAAACACACCTCAGCGATCAGATTGGTCTCACCGGCCAGTTGGCGCTCGACCACGTGGTGCGAGTAGACCCGGGCGACGTCGATCCGACGGGCCATCTCGGCCAGCGTGTTCTGCACGGACTGCCGCGAGATCAGCGGCCGGCCGAAGGTCTCCCGGTCACGGCACCACTGCACGGTGATGTCCAGACATCGCTGAGCGCTCGAATACGCCTGCGCGGCAAGCCCGATGCGCTCGGACACGAAGGCCTCGGCGATCTGGGCGAATCCGGTGTTCTCGGCGCCGACCAGATTCGCGGCCGGCACGTGCGCGTCCACATAGGACAGTTCGGCGGTGTCAGAAGACCGCCAACCCATCTTGTCCAGCTTGCGGCTCACTTCGAAACCGGGTGTGCCCTTCTCGACCAGCAGTAGCGAAACCCCCGCTGCGCCAGGACCACCGGTGCGTACGGCGGTCACGACGAAGTCGGCCCGCACCGCGGAGGTGATGTAGGTCTTGGCGCCGTTGACGATGTACTCATCGCCCGAGCGGGTCGCGGTGGTGCGCAGATGGCCGACGTCGGAGCCGCCGCCGGGCTCGGTGATGGCCAGTGAGCCGATCTTGTCCCCGGCCAGCGTCGGCCGCACGAATTCCTCGATCAGCCGCTCGTCACCCGAGGCGATCATGTGCGGCACCGCGATGCCGCAGGTGAACAGCGAGGCGAACACACCGCCGGGCACGCCGGCCTGGTGCATTTCTTCGCAGACGATCACCGCGTCGGCGCCGTCGCCGCCACCGCCGCCGACCTCCTCGGGGAAGTTGGCACCCAGCAGGCCCGCTTCGCCTGCGGCGCGGTGCAATTCGCGGGGCAGTTCACCGCTGCGTTCCCAGTCGTCGACGTGCGGCAGGATCTCTCGTTCGGCGAACGAGCGCACGGTTTTGCGGAGCGCTTCGCGCTCCGGGGTGGTCCAGATGCTCACAACAACCTCTCCGGAATGTCGACGTGGCGGCTGCGCAGCCATTCGCCGAGCCCTTTTGCCTGCGGGTCGAAGCGCGCCTGATAGGCGACGCCCTGGCCGAGGATCTCCTCGATGACGAAGTTCACTGCCCGCAATCGGGGCAGCAGGTGCCGGGTCACCGGCAGGCCGGCGGTCTCGGGCAGTAGTTCGCGCAGCAGGTCCACGGTCAGGGTGTTGGCCAGCCAGCGCCACTGCTCGTCGGTGCGCACCCACAGCCCGACGTTCGCCGACCCACCCTTGTCGCCGCTGCGGGCGGCGGCGATGCGGCCCAGCGGCACTCGCCGGGTCGGGCCGTCGGACAGCGGCTCCGGCAGCGCCGGCGCTTCGACCGGCTCGAGCTCGAGAGTCTCGGCGGCGCAGGGGATCTCGACCCGGGTGCCGTCGCTGTGCACGGCGGTGTGCGGCACTTCGGCGGCGTCGACGTAGCCGGGGGTGTACACCCCGTAGACCTGGCCGTCGCCGGGCGGCGCGGTGACGGTGAAGCCCGGGTAGCTGGCCAATGCCAGTTCGACTGCGGCCGAAGAGAACTGACGCCCGACGTTGGCCGGGTCGGGATCGCGGACCACGCAGCGTAGCAGCGCGCTGGCCGCTTCCTCGGTGTCGGCGTCCGGGTGATCGGTGCGGGCCAGCGTCCACTCCAGCTCGGCCGGCTTGACCGACAGCGAGGATTCCAGTTGCCGCTGCACCAGATCCGCCTTGGCCTCGATGTCCAGGCCGGTCAGCACGAACGTCGTGGCGTTGCGGAATCCGCCGATGCTGTTCAGCGACACCTTGTAGGTGGGCGGTGGCGGTTCGCCGGTGACCCCGCTGATCCTCACCCGGTCGGGGCCATCGGCCGACAGCTCGATGCTGTCCATCCGGGCCGTCGCGTCCGGGTTGGCGTAGCGGGCGCCGGTGATCTCGTAGAGCAACTGCGCGGTGACGGTGTCGACGCTGACCAGCCCGCCGGTGCGCGGGTGCTTACTGATCACCGAGGACCCGTCGGCGTGGATTTCGGCCAGCGGGAACCCGGCGTAGGTCAGGTCCGGAATCTCGGTGAAGAACGAGTAGTTGCCGCCGGTCGCCTGGATCCCGCATTCGATGACGTGTCCGGCGACCACGGCGCCGGCCAGTCGGTCGTAGTCGTCGCGCTGCCAGCCGAAGTGCGCGGCCGCCGGCCCGACGGTCACCGAGGCGTCGGTCACCCGGCCGGTCACCACGATGTCGGCGCCGTCGTTCAGGCAGTCGACGATGCCCCACGCGCCCAGGTAGGCGTTGGCGGTCAGCGGCTTACCCAGCCCGAGCTCCTCGGTGCGCCCCGACAGGTCGTCTCCGTCGACGTGGGCCACCCGGACGGGCACGCCCAGGCGCTCGGCCAGCGCCCGCACTGCGTCGGCGAGGCCGGCCGGATTCAGGCCACCGGCGTTGGCGACGATGCGCACTCCGCGGTCCCGGGCCAGCCCGAGGCATTCCTCGAGCTGGGTCAGGAAGGTCTTGGCGTAGCCGCGCTCGGGGTGCTTCATCCGGTCCCGGCCGAGGATCAGCATGGTCAGCTCGGCCAGGTAGTCACCGGTCAGGTAGTCGAGCTCACCACCGGTCAGCATCTCGCGCATCGCGGAGTGCCGGTCGCCGTAAAAACCCGAGCAGTTACCGATCCGAACCGGGGCAGACGTCACCCGTGTCCTCCCTCCGTCGGGTCGTACCAACCAACCGGTAGGTTAGCCGGTACCGGCGGTGCCGCGTCAAGGCTGCCGACGAACTCGGCGTCCGATTTTTGCCCCTGGCAGGTCAGCCATTACTATTGACCTCAATCGTCGCTGCCGAGGCTCTTTCCGCGGCGACCCCCCTACCAGGAGTAAGGCCTGATCATGGCTGTGCCAAAGCGGCGGATGTCGCGCTCGAACACCCGTAGCCGACGCGCGCAGTGGAAGGCTGAGAAGCCCGAACTCGTCGGCGTGACCGTTGCCGGCAAGCAGCACAAGGTGCCGCGCCGGCTGCTCAAGGCGGCGCGCCTCGGTCTGATCGACCTCGACCGCCGCTAACTTATTTGCCGTGAGCATTGCCTCCGGCATTACCGTCAGCAATTTGCGGAACGGCATTTCTGGCGACCTCTCAGCGCGTTCTCAGGCGATTGGATAAAACTGGTGGCCGTGCGAATTCTTGTCGTCGACGACGATCGTGCGGTGCGCGAGTCGCTGCGCCGCTCCCTGTCCTTCAATGGCTACTCGGTAGCCCTGGCTGAAGACGGCGTGGAAGCGCTCGAGATGATCGCCGCCGACCGGCCCGACGGGGTCGTGCTCGACGTGATGATGCCCCGGCTGGACGGCCTCGAAGTGTGCCGGCAGCTGCGCAGCACCGGCGATGATCTGCCGATCCTGGTGCTGACCGCTCGCGACACCATCTCCGAGCGGGTCGCCGGACTCGACGCCGGCGCCGACGACTACCTGCCCAAGCCGTTCGCGTTGGAGGAGCTGCTGGCCCGCATGCGGGCCCTGCTGCGCCGGACGCGGATCGACGACTCGACCGAATCCGTGGCGATGACCTTCGCCGATCTCACGCTCGATTCGGTGACGCGCGAAGTCACCCGCGGGCTACGCCAGATCAGCTTGACCCGCACCGAATTCGCTTTGCTGGAGATGCTGATCGCCAATCCGCGACGGGTATTGACGCGTAGTCGCATTCTCGAGGAGGTGTGGGGTTTCGACTTCCCCACGTCGGGCAATGCGCTCGAGGTGTACGTCGGATACCTGCGCCGCAAGACCGAGGCCAACGGCGAACCACGATTGATCCACACCGTTCGCGGAGTGGGTTACGTGCTTCGCGAAACGCCTCCCTGATGCCCCTGAAAACCCTGTTCCGTCGGCGTAGCAGAGTTCCGCTGCGGGCCAGCACCTCCCTGTCACTGCGGTGGCGGGTCATGCTGCTGGCCATGTCGATGGTCGCCATGGTGGTCATCCTGATGGCCGTCGCGGTGTACGCGGTGATCTCCGCCGCGCTGTACAAGGACATCGACAACCAGCTGCAGAGTCGGGCCCAGCTGCTGATCGCCAGTGGATCGCTGGCCGCCGATCCGGCGAAAGCCATTGAGGGCACCGCCTATTCGGATGTCAACGCGATGCTGGTGACTCCCGGCCGGTCGATCTTCACCGCCAATCAAGAGGGCCAGACGCTGCCGGTCGGTCAGCAGGAGAAGGCCGTCATCCGCGGTGATCTCTTCATGTCGCGCCGCACTGCCGCCAACCAGCGGGTGCTCGCGGTACACCTGCCGAACGGCAGTTCGCTGCTGATCTCCAAGAGTCTGGCGCCCACCGACGCGGTGATGACCAAGCTGCGCTGGGTGTTGCTGATCGTCGGCGGGGTCGGGATGTCCGTCGCCGCGGTTGCCGGTGGCATGGTCACCCAGGCGGGTCTGCGACCGGTGGGCCGACTGACCCGTGCGGCCGAGCGCGTCGCCCGCACCGACGACCTGCATTCGATACCGGTCTACGGCAGCGACGAATTGGCAAGGCTCACAGAGGCTTTCAACATGATGCTGCGGGCACTGGCCGAGTCCCGGGATCGCCAGACGCGACTGGTCGCCGACGCCGGTCACGAGCTGCGGACCCCGCTGACGTCGTTGCGGACCAACATCGAGCTGCTGATGGCCTCCAGCGCGCCGGGCGCCCCGCCGATTCCGGAGCAGGAGATGGTCGATCTGCGGGCCGATGTGATCGCACAGATCGAGGAATTGTCCACGCTGGTAGGCGATTTGGTGGACCTCACCCGCGGCGACGCCGGCGAGGTGGTGCACGAGCCGGTCGACATGAGCGAGGTCATCGAGCGGTCACTCGAGCGGGTCCGGCGACGCCGCATCGATGTCGAGTTCGACGTCGAGGTGACGCCCTGGCAGGTCTACGGCGACTCCGCGGGGCTGTCGCGGGCGGTGCTGAACCTGATGGACAACGCGGCCAAGTGGAGCCCGTCCGGCGAGCGTGTGGGGGTGCGGCTGCGTCAGCTCAATGCGACCCATGCCGAGCTGGTGGTGTCCGACCGCGGCCCGGGCATTCCCGAACACGAGCGAGACCTGGTCTTCGAGCGGTTCTTCCGTTCCACGACGTCGCGGTCGATGCCCGGTTCGGGATTGGGGCTGGCGATCGTCAAGCAGGTCGTGCTCACCCACGGCGGCGCGCTGCGGGTCGAGGAGACCGTGCCGGGCGGCGAGCCCCCGGGCACGTCGATTTTCGTCCTGCTTCCCGGTCAGCCGATTGCGGATGCCGAATACCCGTCCGACGACACGGCGGCTTCGAATATCAGTGACCCGGCGACTTCGGGGAACTCTGCAGGACCGGCGAACGTTATCTCAGTCGAATCTCAGACCACACGGGCAAGGTAGTCATCCAGTTACTGTGTGGGTCTGAACGACCGCACTAGGACGAGAAAAGAGTGACCTAGCGACATGACGAATCACCCGAGGTATTCGCCACCGCCGCAGCAACACGGATACCGTCCGGCGTCCGATCAGCGTGGGGCCACAAGCCATTCCGGCTACGGACAGCCGCAGACCTATCCGCAGGGATACGAATGGCGGCAGGGCCAGCAGCCCCAGCAGCCTCAGTACCGCCAGCCGTACGGTCCGTTCGCGGGTCAGGGCGGTCATTCTGCGGGCGGTCCGCCGCCGCAGTTGCCCGCGCCGCGAAAGCGTTCTCGCGCAGGCGCTTTGACGGTCGGCGCGGTGGCTCTCGCAGTGGTCTCGGCCGGCATCGGTGGTGCCGCGGCCTCAGTGGTCGCTCACAACGGCACGCTGGCGTCGGTCGCGGACGGCGCGATGCCCGGCGGCGCCACGCCCGGTATGCCCGCGTCGAACGCGCCGGTCGGCAGCGTCGAGCAGGTGGCCGCCAAGGTGGTGCCCAGCGTGGTCATGCTCGAGACCAATCTCGGCCGGGCGTCGGAAGAGGGTTCCGGGATCATCCTGTCCGCGGATGGCTTGATCCTGACCAACAATCACGTCGTCGCGACCGCGGCCAACCCCGGCAAGCCACCGGGGGGCCCGCGCGGTCGCCCGAACCCCGAGCACCAGAACGGCCCCGACGACGACGGCGGCGGCGGCCCGGGTCTGGACCCCGACCAGCCGGCCCCTCCGGGCGGCCCCAACGGCGGCAAGCCGAAGACCACGGTCACGTTCTCCGATGGCCGCACCGCGGAGTTCACCGTCGTCGGCGCGGACCCCACGACGGACATCGCTGTCGTTCGGGTGCAAGGCATTTCGGGTCTGACTCCGATCAGTCTCGGATCGTCGGCCAACCTGCACGTGGGCCAGCCGGTGATGGCGGTCGGTTCGCCGCTGGGCCTGTCGGGCACGGTCACCACCGGCATCGTCAGCGCGCTGAACCGGCCGGTGTCGACCACCGGAGAGACCGGCAACCAGAACACCGTGCTGGACGCCATCCAGACCGACGCGGCGATCAACCCGGGTAACTCCGGCGGCGCGCTGGTCAACATGAGCGGGCAGCTGGTCGGCGTCAACTCGGCGATCGCCACCCTCGGTGGGGACTCGCCGGACGCGCAGAGCGGTTCCATCGGGCTGGGTTTCGCGATCCCCGTCGACCAGGCCAAGCGCATCGCCGACGAGCTGATCAGCTCCGGCACCGCCGCGCACGCCTCGCTGGGCGTGCAGGTCACCAACGACAAGGAGACCCCGGGCGCCAAGGTCGTCGAGGTCGTTCCCAACGGTGCGGCCGCAGCCGCCGGCATGCCGGGCGGAGTGGTCGTCACCAAGGTCGACGACCGCACGGTCAACAGCGCCGACGCGCTGGTCGCCGCCGTCCGATCGAAGGCGCCCGGCGACAAGGTGATGCTGACGATCAAGGATCCGTCCGGCGAAACCAAGAAAATACAGGTCACACTCGGCAAGGCTCAGCAGTGACCAGAGCCGCCGCGCCGAGGTCGGACGTCAGATATACGGTGGCAACCATGGAACAGGGCGCTGACTTGATCGGAAGGGCACTCGTCATCGTCGTCGACGATCACGGGGATGAGGACCACAGCGGTCCCTTGGTCACCGAGCTGCTCACCGAAGCGGGGTTCGTGGTGGACGGTGTGATCGCCGTCGCCGCCGACGAGGTGGAGATCCGCAACGCGCTCAACACCGCGGTGATCGGGGGAGTCGACCTGGTCGTCTCGGTCGGCGGCACCGGGGTCACGCCCCGGGACGTCACGCCGGAGTCGACCCTCGACATCCTCGACCGCCTGGTCGCCGGCATCGCCGAAGCCATCCGTGCATCGGGGCTGTCCGCGGGCATCGTCGACGCCGGCCTGTCACGCGGTTTGGCCGGCATCTCCGGCAGCACGCTGGTGGTCAACCTGGCCGGCTCACGCTCGGCGGTGCGCGACGGTATGGCGACGCTGAATCCGCTGGCGGCCCACATCATCGGTCAGCTGTCCAGCCTGGAGATCTGACCGCGGTATGAGCGAGCGGGCCGGGGACGACCGCGACGTCTTTCCTCAGACGTCGGCGGACGAACGCGACCCGGACGCGAGCCGAGACGAAGCGGCCCACGAGCAGTGGTTGCGGGACAACGCGCCCCCGCACCACCGCTGAGAACCGCGACGGCCGACTACCTGTCTTGGATGGTGGGGCTCTCCGGTGCGTTGGCCGAATGATGCCCGCCCGCTGAGCCGTTCCCGGATTCTTCGAGCAGATCACGGATCTGGGTGAGCAAGCTGAGCTCGGTGTCCTCGGCCTGCTTGACCTCACCGCGCTTGCGCAGCGTGTTGTAGGGCAAGACGACCAAGAAGTAGACCACCGCAGCGATGATGATGAAATTGATCGCGGCGGACAATGCGACGTTGAAGTCGATGAATTTGCCGTCGCCGATACCGACTTTCAGCAATCCGACATCGGCTTGTCCGCCGGCGCCGATCCGGTCGATCAACGGCTGAATGACACTTTCGGTGAATTTGGTGACCAGGCCGGTGAATGCGGTACCGATCACCACCGCAACAGACAGATCAATGATGTTGCCGCGTGCGAGAAACTCTTTGAAGCCCTTCAGCATCGGGATGTCCTTTCCACAGTGGGTAAGCCACGAACCAATTTTGAGCGCAATCAAAAGCTATCCGAGTCGAGCGGGCCAAGCGAGACTTTGCCGGTTATCCGCCGGTCAATGCAGGGTGAGTGTCACGGTCGCGACCAAGGCGGCCCCGGCCACCACGTTGGCTGACGCGGCCGGCAGCGCGACCAGCACCACCCGGTCGTTACTCGCGCTCTGCGCTTTCGGTTTCGCCGACACCGAGACCACGACCGCGTCCGTGGCCACCACGTGCGGCGTGGCGGCCTGGGCATTGCCCTCGGCCGCCGCGACCACATCGACGACGTCACCCGGACGCACCACGTCGATCAGGGCGCTGTCGGCCGGATGCACCGGCACGATGCGGGCGTCGGGTCCCGCTGTTGATTCGGCGAGGCGACGGCCCAGCACGCGCACGTCGGTCAGGACTTCGCCACGCCGGGCCGGGCCGGCCAGCGTGGAGCCGACGACCTCGCTCAGTTCGGATTTCGATCCGTCCGGAGTCGTTGCTGCTGAACGCATTTCGATCTGTACATCGTCGGCGGTCAATTCGGCGCCGGGTCCGAGGTCACGCGCAGTCACCACGACGGGCGCGCGTGCGTTGTCAGGATCGGGCCGCAGCGCCGCAACGGCGGCGAGCAGTACCAGCCCGCCGGCGGCAATGCGGCGCGCCAGCACGGTCCGCGACCAGTCAGGGCGCAACCATTGCGAAAGACGGCTCGGCAGTGTCGGATTCAGCGATTTCCGGGGGTCGCCCACGGGTTCACCGTAGGTAGCCTGGCGCGATCCGGGTGACGCGCGCGAGGCCGGCTGTGGATAACCGTCAGTTGGAGCTCGTCGCCGGTGACTTCGACGACGAAGACGACGAGGAGGAGTCAGACGAGGACTTCGACGAGTCGGACGAGGATTTCGAACTATCGCTCGATGAGCTAGAAGAGCTCGACGAGTCGCTCGAGCCGGACTTCTCGCTCGAACTCGAGGTCTCGGAGTTGGACGATGAACTCGAGTTCGACGAGCTACCACTGGAACTCTTGGACGCCTCGCGGCTGTCATTGCGGTAGAAACCGCTGCCCTTGAACACCACGCCCACGTTGCCGAACAGTTTGCGCAACCGGCCCGAGCACTTCTCGCACGTGGTCAGCGCGTCGTCGCTGAACGCCTGGACCACATCGAAGCGGTTATCGCACTCGGTACACGCGTAGCTGTAAGTCGGCACACAAACCTCCAAGACGGTCTAAACGCTTAGCACTCTACAGTCTCAAGTGCTAGAACCGCCACGTGGCCGACGTCATTCCCGCCCGGGTCGGGCTGGCCTTCGTCGGGGTCGCTCAACCGTCATCTCTTGCAAATCTACATCGGTGAAGTAATTTCCTACACGGTCGAATTGTCTCATGTTAGATTCGGTGACGTGCCTCACGCCGCCGCCACCACGACACCACGCCACCGGGCACGTCACCTCGGCCCCGAGCGCCGCCGGCCGGCAGTTCTGGATGCTGCGCTGGCGATCACCGTCGAAGACGGTGTGGCACAGGTGACGGTCGGTTCGATCGCCGAACGACTCCAGGTCACCCGTCCGGTGATCTATGCATGCTTCGCCGATCGGGTCGAGATCATCACCGCATTGCTCGAGCGGGAAACTGAAGCTTTGCAGGGCGCGCTGATCTCAGCGCTGCAAGCCGCTTCGGGGGAGAAGCGCGAGTCGGCATTCATCGTCGGGTTCCAGTCGCTGCTGCGCTCGGTCGCTGAGCGACCCGACTCCTGGCGGGTGGTGTTTTCGACCGGACCCGACCCCGCGGTCAAAGGTCGGTTTGTGCGGGTGCGCGCGCAGATGGCCGAGTCCACCGCCGCGATGCTGGCCCCGGCGCTGACGCGATGGTGGGGGATCGACGACGCCGACGCAAAACTGCCCGCGCTGATCGAGTTCTTCATCTCATCGTGTGAGGCGGCGGTCCGTTGCCTGCTGGATACGTCCAACCCCTGGGACGCAGACGATCTCGGGAAACTGTACGGGCGCATGATCTACACCGCCTTCGGTGCGGCATGAACGGCGTGCAACGACGTGCAACTCGCCGCGGTGAGTGCGGAGCGTCTCATGACTGGCTTGCCGGCGCCTTCGCCACCGGAGGACCGCATCGCCACCACCCGCTCGATGATGCGGCCGCCCGTGATGGCGCCATGGAAATGCCCACCGTCCGGCGGTGCCGTGTACCAGTGGTACCCACACGATTGCACGTACTCGGCGGCGTCATCGTCGTGGTCGGTCTGATAGCAGGCTGTTCCCGGCCGTCGCCCGCAGATCCATCCGCTTTGTCGAGTTCTCCCTCGACAACCCGGATCGGCACGGTCGCAGGATATTTCGTCCTTCAAGGCGCGATCAGAGATAAATACGACGAGACCGGTGGCCCCAGCGGATGGCTCGGAGAGCCGACCTCGAGTGAGCAGACCGGTCCACATAACGGTCGCCTCAACGAATTTCAGCACGGAAGCATCTACTGGTCAGAGCACACCGGAGCCCATTCCATCGCGGGCCAAATACTGTGGGCGTGGAACACCAACGGTGGCGCCGCAGGTCCGCTCGGCTATCCCACGAGTGACGGGCGCCACATCGCCGGCGGCACCGAGTCCAGATTCGAAGGCGGCACCATCACCGACATCGGCGGCCACACCCACATCCGACTCGACACGGCCGCAGATGAGGGCTGACAGGGCATGACAACACCGCAGAACCCGCACCGTCACACCGATGGTGACCGATTCCCCGATTCCTGCCCGCCCGGTGACGTAGCGGCCAGATCGACAGCATTTCGTGTGCCGCTGGTCGATGAAACACTGGGTACGGCTTTGGCTTTGAGCCGCGCGGTGTATCGGCTCACTACCACCCAGGCCTCCCGGCTATCCGCGGTAGTGCGGCTTCTCGACCGGGCAGACGCGGCCATCAACGACATCGCGGAACTTCGTCGATCGGCGCATTACATCGCCGATAACCTGGCTGCGTTGACCAAAAGTGCCTCCGGGCTCAACGACAGTGCCGCCGAGATCGCCAGAGAGATCAAGGGGTTGACGACGGCTGCGCGAGGCATCGACGAAAATGCCGAATTGCTCGGCGGCCAGATCGAGGCCGTGTCCAAGATCGTGCCGACGTTGCAACGCCTCACCGAGATCGTCGATCCCTTGGAGAACACCGCCGTTCGGATAGGACGCCTCGTTGATCGGCTGCCGGGCAGCGGCCGACGCGCGGAGAAACGCGGTGCCATCACGGACGAGTTGAGCGATGACGCTTGACGTGATGGTTGGGGCCTGACGGTTCTGGCGCCCGGTGGGTGTGGGACCGTCGAGCGTTCGCCCGCAGCCAGTCTTTGATCGCGTCGGCTTCGAACCCCAGGATCCACATACCGTCGGTGCAGGTTGCCAGGCTGGTCCTGGCGGCTCGTCGTATCAGTGTTTTGCCGTTGTGAATGTTGACGCCGGCGAGATCGGCGAGTTCGATCGCGCGCCGGCGGATCTCCGCCACCGCAGACCGTCGGGTGCTCATGGTGGCAGCTCCTTCCGCGTTCTGCCTGCCGGCGGGCTTGATACGTCGGCCGGGCGCTGTGAGCGGCCCCGACGCCTGCCTGGTGTGGGTGGCGTCGGGGCCGCGGCTTTTGATTCCGGCTACCGCGCTGTCTCCACGGCGGTGAAAGCCTGTGACAGTTGGCTATTGATCACTGGACATATCCGAGTCGCGTGGTTGATGCTCGTGCCTCAGTAGCGCCGTGAGCAAACCGGCGATGCCGAGCAATCCCAGTGGCACCGTCCATCCGCGGCGCCACCAGATCGCCGACTGGCAGTCACCGACGTAATCGGTGGCACGCCCGTGCGAAGGCTGTCGGGTTTCCTGATCAGCGGTCGTGGACTGCGCGTAATCGGCGACAGCGCCGTCGCCACACGAGATCTGAAACCCCGACTGATCCCAAGCATCGAGACGGACCGGCCAAAACACGGCGATCGCCGCGAAACACAACGTCGCAGCCGACAGCAGGCTGAGTCCGAAGCGGTCGCGAAGCAGATCGGCTGGTCTCATCAGTTCATCGCACCGAGGATCGGCTCCGACTCGATGAGCCCCTCGTCGCTGGCCTTGATGCCTTCACCGAATACGCGCGCTGCTTGACGCGCCCGCAGCTCCTTGTGAGCCTCAGCGGGACGGTCGAAGCCGTAGCGACGCTGAGCTTCTGCTGGAGTGAGGATCTCAGAGTTCTCCGGCGGGATGCCCAGTAGGACCGGGGCCACGACCGTGACGGTGGACGGCGAAAGCACCTTCAATAGCGTCAATTGGCCGCGGGGGCTCAGTGCGGCCACGTGGAAGGCGGTCCACAGGATCGGGCGAACGAGGATGTCGATGATCCGGGACTGACGGATGCCGCTCATCTCGCGCATCCAGCGAGGCATCGTGGCGATAGTGCCGGCGCGCAGCACCCGGGCGACCAGTCGGGCAATCGGCCGGAAAGCCTTCGGCATCGGCGGCAGCATCACCTTGGCGTCGAGCAAGTGGTGCATGGCTTGCACGGCGATGTCACTGGCAGCCAGCTGAGGGCGCATCCAGTCGAAGTAGCGCCGAACTCCGTCGCGGGTGCGGGGTACGTCGTGCGGGGAGCAGGTCTGCAGTTCGGCGGCCACCGCACATTCCTGCCAGTACCGCGCCTCTTCCTGAGCGGAAAGTTTTCCGGGGCCGTACTTTTCGTACGCGTAGAGAATCGAATGCCACGCGGTCAGGTGAATCCACAGCTGCGAGGCGGGGTCGTTGGCGTCGTAGGGTTTGCCGCCATACGGCTCGGTGCCGATCGCTTTGGAATGAATCTTGACCAAAATGTCCGCAGCGGTTGATGTTTCACGAGATCCACCGAAAGCCACCAGGGCGAAGTAGTGCACCGTGCGGTCATACCGGGTGCGTGGCCGCTTGTAGATGTCGTGAGTCTTGTCAACCGCGGCGATGAGATTGGGATCGAGTTCTTCGATGACTACCGCCCGCTGGAATCCGACAACCAGTGAGGTGGGGTAGCCCCACACCTTCCACGCCACCGATTCCGGCCCGAAAAATCCGTAGTCCTGGTGCGGGGTCACGGTGGACGGCGCACCGATCTTCGCCAATTTTGCTGCTGTGGAGAGCTTTTCGGTGCCGATCTGGCGGATCCGCTGCGGCCGCAGATTGTCGATCACGGTCATGGTTGTTCCCTTCGTGACGCTGCTCGAAGTCGGCATGGTCGAACCATAGTCCACAAAGCTTCATGTGTGAAGCTTTTTACTTCAACGTTGTATATTTTTTCTACGGACATGTAGTAAAGATTGCCCGCCGCCTGTATCTACCCCTGTGAACTGCACGAGGAGCTCCGCTCATGGCCACGACCAGCCCGCCCCCCACCCCCGACGTTCAGGGCCGACCAGACGCGCCCGAGACAAGCGCGGCGCCGCGGTATCTGATCACCGGAGGCACCGGCTTCATCGGCAGCCGCCTCATCTCCCGGCTGCTCTGGGCGCAACCCGAAGCGCGAATATGGGCATTGGTGCGGCCGCAGTCGCTGGCGCGTTTCGAACGATCCGCCTATGCCGCGGGATGGGGTGCCGGCGTGCTCCCACTCCTCGGCGACCTCACCGCACCCCAGCTAGGCCTGAGTCAAAAGGTGCTCTCCGAGATCGGCGACGTCGATCACGTCGCGCATTGCGCCGCGGTCTACGACATCACCGCCGACGACGCCGCGCAGCGCGCCGCCAACGTCGACGGCACCCGCGCCGTCATTGGTCTCGCCAAGAAAATCGACGCCACCCTGCACCACGTGTCCTCGATCGCGGTGGCCGGCAGCTACTCCGGTACCTTCACCGAAGCCGATTTCGATGTCAGTCAAAAACTCCCGACGCCGTACCACCAAACAAAGTTCGAAGCCGAGCAGCTGGTTCGTGGCGAACCAGAATTGCGCTACCGCATCTACCGCCCCGGCGTGGTCGTCGGCGACTCCCGGACTGGTGAAATCGACAAGATCGACGGCCCGTACTACTTCTTCGGCCTGTTCGCCCGACTCGCCCGGCTTCCGCGCCTCACGCCGATCAGACTGCCCGACACCGGCCGCAACAACATCGTCCCCGTCGACTACGTGGTCGACGCCATGGCTGAACTGATGCAACGAGATGGCCACGACGGCAATACCTTTCACCTGACCGCACCGGAAGCCATCGGCCTGTGCGGCATCTACCGCGGCATCGCCGCAACCGCCGGCCTGCCACCGCTGCGCGGAACACTGCCCCAATGGACCGCTGCACCAGTGCTCAACGCAACCGGACGGGTGAGAAAACTGCGAAACCGGATTGCCCGCAAACTCGGCGTCCCCGCCGAAATGCTCGACGTCGTCGACTCAGCGCCCGACTTCAGCAACCACACCACCCAAGCCGCGCTGCGCGGAACCGGCATCACCGCGCCCGAATTCGTGACATACGCGCCAAACCTGTGGAACTACTGGGCCGCTCGACATCTGACCGCACACCGGCTCTCATAGAAGAGCGCTGACTCGGAGCGGGTAAGAATTTTGTGAAAGCACCTCTCATCACCGATAATCGAGCCCGCCCGCCCCTACGACAGAAAAGGAGACATGATCGATGACTTTCGTGGAGCCCACCACTTCCTCAGCAACTTTCACCGTCGCCCGGTTCGTGTCGGCGACGACGTCTACCCGACAGCCGAGCACGCCTACCAAGCTCTAAAAGCTGTCGACCCCGAAGAGCGCGCCTGGGTCCTGGCATCTGACACACCGTTGATCGCGAAGCGTCGCGGCCGGAAAGTCAGAGTTGTCGCCTACTGGGAAGACATCCGCGTCGTGGTGATGGAACAAGTGCTGGAAGCCAAATTCAGCGACCGCGACCTCGCGCATCAACTCGTCGCCAGTCACCCGCACACGCTCGTCGAAGGCAACACCTGGCACGACCAGTATTGGGGCGATTGCCGTTGCGGACGCTGCCCCGGAGAGGGTGAGAACGTGCTCGGCGTCGCACTCATGAAACTGCGTGACACGCTGCGGTAGCCGGCCTTGCGGTCGCTAGCCGCTGAGCTCCTCGGCCAGCATCACGATGATGCCGCTGGGGCCGCGCACGTACGTCAGTTTGTAGGCGTCTTGATACGTCGCTACGCCCCGAAGTGGATGACACCCGTGCCGGGCGGCAATCGAGAGGGCTTCGTCGATGTCGTCCACCGAGAATGCGACGCGATGCATGCCAATCTCATTGGGAGCCGTGGGTTCCGACTCGATCGCCGCGGGGTGGATGTACTCGAAGAGTTCGATGCGGCCGTGGCCGTCCGGCGTCTGCAACATTGCGATGTCGGCGTGATTGCCGTCCAGTCCGACGGCCGTATCGGTCCATTCGCCGCTGACCGTGTCGCGGCCGACGAGCGTCAGACCGAGGTCGGTGAAGAAGGCGATGGTGGCCTCGAGGTCGACCACGGCGATCCCGACGTTCTCCAGTCTGATGGCCACCGACCGGATGCTACCCAGGGGTGCCTCAGGGGCACATGAACTGCCACGGCTGGCACACGAAGGTGCCGGGAGGCAGGGGTCCCTCGCGGTAGCCGCCGCCGTCGAGCACCGAGATCTGGTGGAACTCGTGGCAGACGTTGTTGTCCCACGTCTTCACCAGATCTGCGACCTGGTAGTTTACCGGGTCGCCCGGGCACCAGGTGCCGTGACAGACCGGGTCGCATCGGGAATCGGCCCGCGCCTCACCGGTTGCCAGGCCGAATATCCACAGCGCGGCGACGCCGCCGACGGCCGGCAGCAAAGCCACCGCCGCGGCGCGCCTCAGGCTTTCGAAAACGCTCATGGATGCCAGTGAAGACCCGGCGCGATACCCCCGATCAGGATTTCCGAAGCTCTTAGGAGTTTCATATTTTCGGTCAGAACGCGTACAGACCGAACCGTTCCCACGCGACGAATACCGCCGTGGCAAACAACACGAGGGGCGCGGCCAGTCCGGACCATTCGCGGCGCTGCACATGCACGCCGATCGCACCGATCATGACGACCGCGAGGCAAGCGGCAGAGACGGGAACGAGAATCGGCGCGATGTGCACCAACGCCGGGACGACAACTCCGATTGCGCCGGCCACTTCGGCCGCGCCCAGGGATTTGAGGAACGCCGGCGAGACCTCCGACGCGAAGCCCATGCCCTTGTCGGCCAAGGTCTTGCCGTCGAACGACAGCTTCATCAGACCTGCCCCGGCAAAAGCCAGCGCAAGCACGCCCTGACAGATCCACAACGCTACGTTCACGGCGTGCCTTTCGTTCAAATTGAGTTGATGCTTCAACTGAAGCTAACAGCCGTGACTTGAAGCGTCAAGTAAGTTAGCGTTGGGTGGTGCGCGACCAACCGCAGTGGTTAGACGACTCCGAAAGCCACACCTGGCTCGAGTTGGTGCGCGTGATGACGCGACTGCCGGCCGCGCTCGACGCTCAGTTGCGGCGGGATTCGAAACTGACGCAGTACGAGTACATCGTGATGGGCGTCCTCGCCGAGCAACCAGATCGCCGGCTGGGGATGAAAGCGCTTGCGGCAGTGACGAATGGCTCGCTATCGCGACTCTCGCACGTCGTGAAGCGGCTGGAGGCCGCCGGCTGTCTGCGACGGCAGACCGACCCGTGCGACGGGCGTCTCACCCGAGCGGAGTTGACGGCCAAGGGCTTACGAACCGTCCAGGCGGCCGCCCCGGGACACGTCGCCGCGGTGCGCCGGCACGTCTTCGGCAACCTGACGAAGCGGGAAGTGTCGCAGTTGGGCGACCTCCTCGGACGCATCGCTCAGGAGTGCAACGTCGACGCGGACGGATGATGCGGAGCCGCGCCTAGTAGAAGTCGGGGTCGAAGAGAGCCTGAAGTGTCCCCAGCAGCGCCGTGAAGACACCGCTGTCGGCGTTCCCGTTCATGAAGAGGCTCAGCAGTGCATCCGGATCGCTTTCAAGCGTGATCGTCGTGGTCAACCCGTCGACCGTCGCGATGCCGCCGGCGATGTCCTCGGGCGTCATCCCCAGGTACTGCACGTGGGTCGTGAAGAAATTGAAGAGGCCGTTGGCGAGGGCGCCGAGGTAGTTGCCCGGTTGGGCAACGAGGGTCTCGTCCCAGACGTCTTGCCAGGCGGCGACACCGTCGCCCTCGATCGTGTAGATGGTGGTCTCGTACAGATCGTTCGGGGTCAGTGCGGTGAGCTCGCCGCCGGGGAGGAACTGGGTCTGGCCGGTGGCTGTGAAAAGGGAGGTGGTGAATTCTTCGCCGGCCTCCCCGCCACCGAATAGCTGGACGAGGTCAGCGTAGATGTTTGGGGCGATACCCGCCGCAGTGCTCGGGTCGCCAATGAACACCAACTTCAACGCGTCGGTGGGAATGCCGGAGTCATAGAGCTCTTGCTCAGCCGCCGAAATAGCCATCGCGCTTTGCGAATACGCAAAGACCGTCAGTGGATTGTCTTCGTCGAACAGCCCCTGCTCGTACTGAAGCTGGACGGCGTCGACGAAGATCGCCTTGCCCAGCAGGGCGCTCGGGCCGAACTGGAGCAAGTTGGGCGTGGTCAGCACTTGAAGCGGGTCGTCGCACGGCATGATTCCCGCGATGTTGCACACGGTTGCGGAGTTTGCCGCGACACCCGCGAAATCGAGCGGCTCGAGGAAAAGCCTTTGCGCGTTTTCGACGAAGGTGAGCGACGGTGTCGGTTGGAACGTGCCACCGAGGAACATCGCGGTGGTGCTTTCCGACAACGCACCGCCCGGGGACACCAAGGTGGCTTCGACGCCGGTCGCATCGGCGTGAGCGGCTGCGGGGAACAGAACGGCCGTGGAAAGCATGAATCCGGCAACCACTCCGGAACCGGTGACTAGACGTGGCCTCATCTCGAACCTCACCCCCGCATCGATTTATGTTGCGCTCAGGTTTACCTCAGCTGGCGTTAATACGGCAAGGTCATAGACGCGTAACAACCAACTGAGTAAAACGGCCACGACCCAGGACGGCGGGATCGCCCAGCGTTGACCGGCCCCGCATGCTGCGCCCGCGTCGGCCGGTGAAAAACCGCGCGGGGTATGGCGTAAGATCGAGAAGTCGAAATTCTAAGTGTTCGTGTCTCAAACACGCTCGCGCAGAAACTTGGTGCGGGCGTCTCTTTCTCCTTGCAATGCAAGCCAGAAGCAGCCGTCTGATCAGTTCGGCCGCTGGTCCGCGTGGTGCGGATCGGTAACTTCTGACGTAGGAGAAACAAAATGACACAGGGAACTGTGAAGTGGTTCAACGCTGAAAAAGGCTTCGGCTTCATCGCGCAGACGGAGGGTCCGGACGTCTTCGTCCACTACTCCGAGATCGACGGTGGCGGATTCCGCAGCCTCGACGAGAACCAGCAAGTGGAGTTCGAGATCACCCAGGGCGCCAAGGGCCCGCAGGCCAGCAAGGTTCGGGCTGTCTGACCGATCCGCAAGCCGGAAGGCCGTGTTCGCTCCTCAGGGCGGGCACGGCTTTTTCGTGTGACGAGCACAGCGAAGACCTCATCAGCAGGCGATCACCGCAGCTCAACCAGTCCCTGCCCGGGGGTAAGGGCATGTGTCATCGGCACGTCGTGCGGCTCGTGGGGGACCTCGTCGAGCAACTCCTCGTCGCGGACCACCGCGATCAGCCGCGCCTGCGGATCGCGCAACACCAGCGTCCGGTCGTAGAAGCCTCGACCGCGGCCCAGCCGAGCCCCGCCGCGGTCGACGGCCAGGGCGGGAACGATCACCACCCCCGCCTCGGCGACTGCGGAGGCGGGCAGCCAGGGCTCAGCCGGTTCGAGCAGCCCGAACCGCGCCGACACCAACTGACCGGGCCGGTACGCACCCCACTGCAGCGCCACCGCGTCGTCGTCACCGGTCGTGCGTGCGACCGGCAGCAGCACCCGGTCCGCGTGGCGCAACAGCACATTCAGCAGCTCGAGGGACCCCGGCTCGGCCCCGACGGGCACGTAGGCGCAGACGCTGCCGCCGTCGATTCCCAGTCCGACGACGTGGTCGAGCAATGCGGAGGCCGCCCGCGCGCGGTCGTCCTTGGACACCGATCGACGGGCAGCAAGTAGCCGCTCGCGCAACGCGGCCTTGCCCACGGTCGCCACGAGGTCAACGATATGGTTTCAACGATGGCAACCTCACCCATTTCGGTACCGCGCACGGCGATCGTGCCCGCGGCCGGTCTGGGCACTCGCTTCCTGCCCGCGACCAAAACCGTGCCCAAGGAGTTGCTGCCGGTCGTCGACACCCCGGGCATCGAGCTGGTGGCGGCCGAGGCGGCCGGGGCCGGCGCCGAACGGCTGGTGATCATCACCTCCGAGGGCAAGGACGGCGTCGTCGCGCACTTCGTCCAGGACCTCGTGCTGGAGAGCACCCTGGAGGCGCGCGGCAAGAAAGCCATGCTGGCCAAGGTCCGCCGGGCGCCAGGCCTGATCAAGGTCGAATCCGTCGTGCAATCCGAGCCGCTGGGGTTGGGGCACGCCATCAGCTGCGTGGAGCCGGTGCTCTGGGAGGACGAGGACGCCGTCGCGATCCTGCTCCCCGACGATTTGGTGTTGCCGACCGGTGTACTGGAAACGATGTCGAAGGTGCGGGCCGACTACGGCGGCTCGGTGCTGTGCGCCATCGAGGTAACACCGGAGGAGATCAGCTCCTACGGCGTTTTCGACGTCGAGCCGGTGCCGGGTGCCGACAAGAACGTGCTGAAGGTCAAGGGCATGGTCGAAAAGCCGAGGACCCAGGACGCGCCGTCGCTGTATGCCGCGGCCGGCCGCTATGTCCTCGACCGCGCCATCTTCCCAGCGTTGCAACGGATTCAGCGTGGCGTCGGCGGCGAAATGCAGCTGACCGACGCGATCGCGTTGCTGATCGCCGAGGGGCACCCGGTGCACGTGGTCGTGCACCGCGGCTCCCGACACGACTTGGGAAATCCCGGCGGCTACCTCAAGGCTGCTGTTGACTTTGCCTTGGACCGTGACGACTACGGGCCAGATCTAAGGCGTTGGCTGGTGACTCGATTGGGTCTGGCCGAGACCTAGCCGGCGCCCGGTCGACAATGCAGGCCGCTGGCGGCCTGAGGAGGAGCCGGGCCGGAAGGCGTCGCGCCCGGTCGAGTACCGAGAAAGGCGCGCTGTGCGTTCGGTGGAAGAGCAACAAGCCCGGGTGACGGCCGCCGCGGTGGCGCCCAGGCCGATGCGGGTCGCCATCGCCGAGGCGCAGGGACTGTTGTGCGCCGAGGAAGTCGTCACCGAACGCCCGTTGCCGGGCTTCGACCAGGCCGCGATCGACGGCTACGCAGTGCGCAGCGTCGACGTGCTCAGTGTCGCGGAACCCGATTCCGTCGACGACGGCGAGGAGCCCGGATCCGCAGCATCACGCGAGGGTGTGACGCTGCCGGTGATGGGCAACGTGCAGGCGGGCGCACGGACGCCCAGCAGGTTGCAGCCCGGGCAAGCCGCCCGCGTGCAGACCGGTGCGCCGCTGCCGACGCTGGCCGACGCGGTGTTGCCGCTGCGGTGGACCGACGGCGGTCAGTCGCGGGTACGGGTGCTGCGCGGGGTCCGGTCGGGTGCCTACGTGCGACGGACCGGTGACGATGTGCAACCCGGTGACGTCGCCGTGCGGGCGGGCACAATCATCGGCGCCGCTCAGGTCGGCCTGCTGGCTGCGGTGGGACGGGACCGGGTGTTGGTGCACCCCCGTCCCCGGGTGTCGATCCTGGCGGTCGGCGGCGAGCTGGTCGACATCTCCCGCACGCCCGGCAACGGCCAGGTCTACGACGTGAACTCTTATGCGTTGGCCGCCGCCGCCCGGGATGCCGGCGCCGAGGTCAACCGGGTCGGGATCGTCGGCAACGATGCCCGCGAACTCGGGGAAGTCGTTGAGGGACAAGTGAATCGCGCCGAGATCGTGGTGATCGCCGGGGCGGTCGGTGGTGCGGCGGCCGAGGCGGTGCGTGCGGTGCTTTCGCAGCTGGGCGAGATGGAGGTGACCCGCGTCGCCATGCATCCCGGGTCAGTGCAGGGCTTCGGGCAGCTGGGCCGCGACGGGGTGCCGACCTTTCTGCTGCCCGCCAACCCGGTGAGCGCGCTGGTGGTGTTCGAGGTGATGGTCCGGCCGCTGATTCGGTTGTCGCTGGGCAAGCGGCAGCCGATGCGCCGGGTCGTGCAGGCGCGCACGCTGTCGCCGATCACCTCGATCGCCGGCCGTAAGGGTTTCCTGCGCGGTCAGCTCATGCGCGACCAGGACACCGGCGAATATCTGGTCCAGGCGCTGGGTGGCGCCCCGGGTGCCTCGTCGCACTTGCTGGCGACGCTGGCGGAGGCGAACTGTCTGGTCGTCGTGCCTCGTGAAGCGGAGCAGATCCGGACCGGCGAGGTCGTCGAGGTCGCATTTTTGGCCCAGCGTGGCTGAGCGACCCGGCCTGTGAGTATGTGGGGCCCGAGCGCTCAGCACCCCGGGTGGCCGGCCGCGGTGGGACCGCTGCGAGTGGCGGCCGGCGTGATCCGGCTGCGTCCGGTGCGCCTGCGCGATGCCGCGCAGTGGAGTCGCGCCAGGCTGGCCGACCGGGCGTATCTGGAGCCTTACGAACCCAGCACCGAGGCGGATTGGATTGCACGACACTCGATGTCGGCGTGGCCGGCGGTGTGCTCGAGTCTGCGTGGCGAGGCTCGCCGGGGTCGGATGCTGCCCTATGTCATCGAATTGGACGGCCGCTTCTGTGGGCAGTTGACCATCGGCAATGTCACCCACGGGGCGCTGCGGTCAGCCTGGATCGGCTACTGGGTGTGCAGCTCGATGACCGGCCGCGGCGTCGCGACCGGCGCGCTGGCGCTCGGTCTCGACCACTGCTTCGGCCCGGTCCGGCTGCATCGGGTGGAGGCCACCGTGCGGCCGGAGAATGCCGCGAGTCGCGCGGTGTTGGCGAAGGTCGGGTTCCGCGAGGAAGGCCTGCTGAAGCGTTACCTCCTGGTCGACGGCGGCTGGCGCGATCACCTTCTGGTGGGCCTGACGATCGAAGAGGTGTACGGGTCGGTGGTCTCGGCGCTGGTGCGATCGGGTCACGCCGGCTGGGCCTAGCTGGGCTCAGCTGTTTTATCCCGCCCACCGCGCGCGGCGTGTCGTGTTACAAACGTGACTTTTGTGACTAATGATGCTTGCCAGAGAGCGTCACATTCGGCGGGGAAAGGAGCGGGACCATGCCAAGCATCCCGCAATCATTGCTTTGGATCTCACTCGTGGTGCTCTGGCTGTTTGTGCTGGTTCCCATGTTGGTCAGTAAGCGCGACGCCGTGCGGCGCACCAGCGACGTCGCCCTGGCGACCCGGGTGCTCAACAACAGCACGGCCGCGCGGCTGATCAAGCGTGGCAAGCCGGCCGCCGGGCATCGCAGCGACCCCGACTGGCAACCCGAAGAAGACGAATACGACGACGAGCTCGACGAGGCCGACGATGCCGACGAGGCTGAGCTGGACGACGCGCCCCCGTCGCGCGTGATGGCCACCGTTGCCGCGCCGCTGACCGTCGAGCAGACCGGGCCGGATTACCTCGACGTCGACGTGATCGACCCCAACTCAGCCGCGCTCCCGGTCGGTCAGACGAGCGTCGAGGACGCCGACGACACCGACACCGATGTCAATCTCGCGGTGGAGTACGACGACCAGGGCGAAGCATTCGACGACGAAAACCAGTACGAGTACATCGACGACACGTCGGGCATCCCGGTCGCCGACGCGTCGCCGTCGGCGCCGTCGGCGGGATTCGACCGACGCCATCGCTTCGACGCCGACAAGGCGGCCGCGGTGTCGGCCCGCAAGTACGCCGCCCGCAAACGGGTGCTGATGGTCATGGCGCTGACGCTGGTCCTGTCGGCGATGACGGCCTTCCTGCTGACCCCCTCGGCGTGGTGGTTCTTCGGAATCGCCTCCACGGTGACAGTGATCTACCTGGGTTATCTGCGCAAGCAGACCCGGATCGAGGAGCGGGTGCGACGTCGCCGGACGCAGCGGATGGCACGCTCGCAACTCGGTGTCGAGAACACCTACGACCGCGAGTACGACGTGGTGCCGTCCCGGCTGCGGCGTCCCGGCGCGGTGGTCCTGGAGATCGACGACGAAGACCCGATCTTCGAGCACCTCGACTACGCCCCGTACGCGCGGGAGTACCACTGGGACCTGCCACGGGCGGTAGGTCAGTAGCGGTTCGGCCGCCTCGACCGCGACTGGTAGCCTGCTTAACGATCAGGGGCTATAGCGCAGTTGGTAGCGCGTCTCGTTCGCATCGAGAAGGTCAGGGGTTCGATTCCCCTTAGCTCCACAAAGTTTCAGCAGTTCAGGGCGCGCGCAGCCCGCTAGCCGTCCGCAGTGACTCGGATGGCATCTCGCAGGCGGTCAGCGGTGCGCGTCGATCATCGCGGCGATCGCCTTCTGTGCGTCCTTGGCGGCTAGCGGAGGCGCGGCGAACATCTCGGCGATCATCATCGCCACCGGTGTGGTCCACAGCAGCATGCCCAGTGCGAGGGCATGGTCACCGCTCGTCTCGGTGTTCAAGCGGGTCATCAAGTTCGCCAGCGCCGCGCCCAGGCGTTCCGTGTGTCCTTTTCCGAGTCCACTCCGAAGATGCTTGGTCGAGATGAGAATCTCCAACCCCGCCATAGCCTTTGGATTCGCAAGCGCCTCCCACGTCGCCCGCACCAAGTCTTCTGTGTCCGTGGCTGTCGCCGGATCGGACAACACTTCAAGCGATGCGATCAGCCGGTCCATGGCATCTTCGATCACTGCCGTCAGCAGACCGTCGCGGTCTCCGAAGTGATGCTGAATGACACCCCAACTCACGCCGGCTCTGTCGATGATGTGTCGTGCGCTGGCGGCTGAGAAGCCTTCCTCGCGAATGCACGCGACTGTCTCGTCGATGAGTAAGTCGCGGGTCCGGTCCCCCCGCTCCTGCCGCCCGGTGATCGGACGACGCGGGACGGCGCGCTTGCGGCCAGTCATCTCCGCAATCCGCCCTGCTCATCGTGCCGCCTCACCCACGTCACCCTAAGGCAACCCTCTTGCGTTGAAAAAATGGCGCGTGCCATGCTTCGGGGCATGCTGCGCGTCGTTCGAGGAGAGAATCATGACTGAGACGGTTGGTGCAGACGACAAGAAGCTCTCATCGGAGAGTCCGGGACTGTCGTCACTCCAGAAGTCACTCTTCGGCGTCCTGGCGTTCTTCTTCCTCATTCACCCCGTGTTCTGGTATCTCGAATTTCATGCCGGGGTGTCCCACTTCGTCGCGTCCACGACGTTGGTCATCCTCGTCGTCGGATGCTTTGTGACAGCACTGGCGATGCCGTGGCTGCCGCTACCGGGGCAACGTGACCGATCCACATCGGAACGGCTTGGCGCGATGGTCATCGTCTGGGTCTTCATCGCCCTGATACCGCGATTCATCTGGGAATTGCCGTGGCTCTTGCTATTCGACCAGATCAAAGCCGGCGTACAGCACGGCGCGTTGTGGACCTATATGTGGTCGCCCATCCTGCTCGGAGGCGACGCGCGTTACCTTAATGGTGACCCTCTCATCGTCGTCCTGGAGTGGATCGCCTTCTTCATCGGACTCTTCGAGGCATATGCGATGGTGCAGTTCTTCCGAAACGGCAAGCGATTCACCAGCACTCAACTCTCGTTCATCATGGGCGGGATGATCGTGGAGGTCACGCTGCCGGCGGTCTACTTCGGCGTCGAGATCGCCAACAAACTGCACAGCATGAGCAGTCCCGCCGAGATGTGGATCAAGTTCGTCGCACTGAACCTGTTGTGGTGCACCATGCCATTCGTCACCTACTTCTGGGGCGTACGCAGGCTGACTCGCCAGGACCTCTCGGTGCGGTTCTGACGGGGGGTGTGCACTGACTTCGAGCACCGCCGGTCGAGTCAACGAAACATGTTGCAGCACAACGCTTTAAAGGCTGGGCCTTGGCCCTCCTGTTGAGTCAGAACCAAGGGCCGGGGTAGTCACCGTTGGGGGCATGCACGAGTGTGAATCCGCTGGCGCACAGGTCGATACCCTGCCCGGGAGTATCCAAAGTGCCGCAGGGTGAACTACGTGCGAGTTCGCTGAGATCACTCTTTTTCACCACACCCACCCAGTCCCGGCCCACCATCTGTACCGGTCTAACTTTCCACCCTGACGACACTTTCTGCGACGTGGTGATATCGATGACCGGGCTGTCGGAGTCATTACTGATGTACAGATATTTGCCGGCGAAAAAGATCTGGTGAATGTGCAAGCCGGCAAGGTCCGCGCCTTCTCGCAGGAAGACCTGTTTGTCGTCGTTCAAGTCCTTGACCTGAATCTTCGTTATGTTGTCACCGCCGGAAACCCAGTCTGCAATCAAGTGGTTCCATACGTTCATGGAAACATTTCCGCCGTGCGCCTCGGCAAATTCGATGAATTTGTTGGACCGAAGATCGAGATACCGGAAGTTCCCTGACTTTTCTACGACAAACCCGTCGGAAAACGTCACCGGGACAGTCGAGCCTGGTGGGAGATCGGCAAGCTGCGAGCCGTCTTTCAAGCTGAGGAAGGAAAATCCCCCGTTGGGCCGCGTGGTGCAGAAGCCGAAGAAGTTGATCCCACACAACGAAAGAATGGGTGAATCGAATTTCGACTGCAATGTGTTCTGGTCGAAGCCGGCGATATTGTTGTTCGACTGCAGTACAAATCCGTATGCGGTTGGAGTTATCGAGTAAAAATTGTTGTTCTCCGGCAAGTTGGCGGTGCGCGGCGCCGAGGACCCGAAGGGCTCGAATGAGAATATCGTCGAGGACTTCGATTCCGGGTTGAGGCCGCTCGATGGAGTCAGCGTCCGGACGACATAGTAGACGCGCAAATTGTCTTGATCTCCGCCGACTGTGCAGCCATAGCCGGTGAGCTCTTGCCCCGCGGGAATCTTAGGGACGGGGATCGGACTGATCTGTCCGGTCTTGGGATTGAACACTTCCCCGGGGGCGTCGAATTTGTCGGTATTGCGGATCGTGCCGTAGCACTGCGTGAAGACGGTGCCTGGCCCTACGGTGCGCGCTCCTCGAGGTAGTCGCACTGTCTGAGGCACCGCCGCGGTAGGGCTTTGCGGCGCGGCGGACGCCGCTGTCGAGGTGCTGCTGCCAACTGGCGATCGATTGGCCTTTCCGGGCGACGAACACCCTGGAGTGGTAGCACTCAACGCGATCGCCGCGATGAGCGCGAGAACCATTCTGGTTCGTAGACCGCCACGGGTTCCGGCCAATTGCTGACCCCTTCTCGATTCGACGTGACGCCGTCGACGCTCCGGCACAGCGGTGCGCTCCGTCTGCGCTTGCGATGTGAATAGCAATGGTCGCCTTTCAACCCAACGTCAACGTCGTCCGCTGAACCGCCGAGATCATATCTAGCAACCTTTGCTGGGCGACGCAGGGGTTCGGGCCAAGCCGCGACGCCGAGGGGAGTCGGTATGGGCAAAGGATCCGACGGCACGCGGTCACCCGAGGTGTCGGCGTTGGCGCGCGTGGTCATCGCGTTCGCACAGCGATGGCGGTTGACGTCGGGGCCGATGAACGTCTTCTACATCCTCTGGAAAGGCTCATGGCCACAACCGCATCCGGCACCTGCCGAACGATGGCCGCCCTCACGCCGCAGCGAAGTGGTTGCGCTCCGTGCGGCGACAAATGACGGCGTGGCGGACACGCTCGTCAGCGATCCCACCAGCCGTTCGCGAATCCGGATGGGCGGGTTGCCCACGCCGGCAACGAGCGACCGTCAGTGAATATCGTCGGCGGCGTCCGGCATGCGGCATTCGGGGCGCGTCGACATCATCAATTTGGTATCCGCTGGACACTGTTCGTGATTTGTCTGCGCGCCGTCGTCGCATCTGTAGAACGAGTTGGGATCCTCGGGGTCCGTTACGAACTGTGTCCCGCCATTCGCCGGGCACGTGAAGTCCGCGGGTGCCGGGGGATGTGCAAGCGCCACCGGCGATCCCACGATGCCGAGCCAGCCGGCTCCGGTAACGAGGGCCGCACTGATAAGGACAACTGCCTTGGCGTCGCGAACCATAACCGTCCCCTGTCCTTGTGAATAGCCGTTCGAGGAGCGTACCCGCGCGTCGCCCGCCGCGCTCTCTGAAAAGGCCAATTGCTTCGCACAGTGTTGGCACAAGCGCTATTGAGGTGCGAAGTCCGACAGTGCACTACTCGACATCGATAAGCCGGTCGAGGCTATTCGATTCCTCTTGGCTGCAGTGGTTTTGAATAGTTCAGGGCGTGCGTCATTCGTCGGCACTTGCGTACGGCGGTCCCAGGAATCGGCGCACCATCTCTGCTTCGGCGTCGGCGTCTTTCAATGGCCAGTGCCAGAGTGCCAGGAACGCGCGGATAAGCCATTCTGCGGCAAGAGGATCGGGCGTCGTCAACCCGACCATCTCGGTGGCGAAGCGGCTGATGACGGGTGAGGCGGTAAGCCAATCATTACCGCGCAGCGCGTTGGTCGGGTGCAGCTGTGCCAGCGGATCGGCGCGTAGGCGCTGCAAGGCGACCATGGTGGCGGTGACGATCCGTTCTTGGCCGGTGAGCCCCGCAATGGCTTCGCGGACCGACTCGAGGATGCGTTCGGCGTGCGTGACCATTACCGCGTCGCGGATCGCGGTCTTGCCCCCGGCGTGGCGATAGATCGTCGCCGGTGAACAGTGAACGGCCTTGGCCAGATCGTCGATGCCGAACTCCTCGTAGCCGACACGGGCCATCAGTTCGGCGGCCGCGGCAAGGATTCGGTCAGTCGCTTCGCTGTGACGAGTCCGCCCGACCAGCCAGTCGGACGTGGTCATCGGTGGGCACTGCCGCCCTGCGAACTCATATCGCTTTTTATCATAGTGAGAAATCCAGCGGTCAAATTCTCAACGGAGCCGCTGGCCGGGTGGCCGGCCTGAGAAAGTGTCCGGCCCGCCCGGATCGAGCGGGTTTTCAGCTTCGCCGCCACCCGTTGACGCAGGTGCGGGCTGCGTACAGCCTGAGGACATGACCGTGCTGGCCGATGCCGCTGATTTCTTCGGATCGGACGCCCTGCAGAACCCCTATCCGCTCTACGACCGGATGCGCGACCGGGGGCCGGTGCACCGCATCGATGACTCCGTGTTCCACGTGGTGTGCGGCTGGGATGCCGTCGTCGAGGCCGTCGGCAGGGTCGAGGACTTCTCTTCTAACCTCACCGCGACGATGGTGTACCGCGACGATGCGACCGTCGTCCCGTTCGACATGGGGCCGCTGGGTAGTCCGCAGCACGCGCTGGCCACCGCCGATGACCCGGTGCATGCCGCGCATCGAAAGTTGCTGCTTCCACATCTGTCCGCCAAGCGAATACGGGTCATCGAAGCGTTCGCCGAAGCCACCGCGACGCAACTCTGGTCCGAGGGTTTGGTCGACGGTCAGATCGAGTGGATGAGTGCGGTGGCCAACCGACTTCCGATGATGGTGGTCGCCCACCTGCTCGGGCTGCCGGACGGGGACGTCGGCACGCTGATCCGACTGGGCTATGCCACCACGACCCTGCTGGACGGCGTCGTCAGTCCAGCTCAGCTCGAAGCCGCCGGAATGGCTGCGATGGAGCTGTCCGAATACGTCATGCAGCATTTCGCGATGGCCGGAGAACGCCCCGCGCCCGGACTGATCGGTGACCTCGCGGCCCGCTACGCGTCCGGCGAACTAGAGCAGATGCCGGCGCTCGCGATCATGCTGACGTTGTTCAGCGCGGCAGGCGAATCGACCGCTTCGCTTCTAGGCAGTGCTGCCTGGATCTTGGTCAGCCACAGCCATATTCAAGAACAGGTCCGCGCCGATCCCGAACTGCTGGGCACGTTCATCGAAGAGACGCTGCGCTACGAATCACCCTTTCGCGGCCACTACCGTCATGTCCTGAAGGACACCACACTGGCCGGCGTCGACGTGCCTGCCGATTCACGCCTGCTGCTGATGTGGGGAGCCGCCAATCGTGATCCACAGCAGTTCGACGCTCCGAACGAGTTCCGGCTCGACCGCAGCGGCGCCAAGGGGCACATCACGTTTGGCAAAGGTGCCCACTTCTGCGTCGGGGCCGCACTGGCACGCTTGGAGGCCCAGATCGTCCTGCGAATGCTGCTGGACCAGACGCAGTGGATACACGCCGCCGACGTCGGCCAGTGGCTTCCCAGCATCCTGGTCCGTCGGCTCGACCACCTGACACTGGCAGTCACGTAACGGACCCAGCACAGGAACGGCTCCGGCCACTCTGGCACCTAGACACTCGCGGAGCGGGTCGCGGTAAGTTCCACGAATGAGCGAAGACAGAGTTCGGGTCGAGATCGGCGAGACCGGCGTGGCGACGGTGACGATGGTGCGCGGCGACAAGCACAACGCGTTGGACCAGGCCATGTTCGAGAGCCTGGCGAAGGCCGCGGAGCAGCTGGCAGGTGATGTGTCGGTGCGTGCGGTCGTGCTGCACGGCGAGGGGAAGAGCTTTTGCTCGGGTCTGGACATCGCCAGCTTCATGTCCGGTCAGGGCGGCACCGGGGTGCTGCTGGAGCGCGACGGCGACCGGCTGGCCAACTTCGCCCAGCGAGTCGCCTACGACTGGTCGTTGGTCCCGGCGCCGGTGATCGCCGCGATTCACGGGAACTGCTTCGGCGGCGGCATGCAGATCGCGCTGGGCGCCGACATCAGGATCGCCGCGCCGGACGCGAAACTGTCGATCATGGAGGTCAAGTGGGGCCTGGTGCCCGACATGGCCATCACGCAGACGCTGCCCCGGCTGGTTCGCATCGACGTCGCCAAAGAGCTGACCTTCAGCGGGCGCATCGTGTCCGGCAGCGACGCTCTCTCACTCGGATTGGTCACGCGAAACAGCGACGACCCGTTGGCAGCGGCGCTGGCACTTGCCGAGGAGATCGCCCAGAAGTCCCCGGATGCCGTCCGCGCCGCCAAACGTCTCTACGACGAGACGTGGGTCAGCGACGACACGGCGGCGGCTCTGAAACGCGAATCCGAACTACAGGTCGGGCTGATCGGCAAACCCAATCAGCTGGCCGCGGTGATGGCCGGAATGTCGAAAGAGCAGCCAGTTTTCGTCGACGCCGCGGAGTGAGCCGGATACGCATGGATCAGCGCGGTGGTGAGCCGCGGTAGGGCATGCGTCAGGGCATGTTCGCTGTCGTGTGCAATGCGGTGTGCCGCAGCCAAACTCAGCGTCGGGTCGATGTCGAGTTCGGCGTCGGCGTGTAATCGGTGACCGATCCAACGCAGGCGAACGCTGTGGACCGAATGCACGCCCTCGCGGTCGGCCAGCACGGCCTCGGCGGTGTCGACCAATTCCGGTTCCACGCCGTCGATCAGGCGACGGAACACGTCACGCACGGCTGTTCGCAGCACCGCCAGGATCGCCACCGTGATGACGAGGCCGACGATCGGGTCCGCGAGCGGGAAGCCCAGTGCCACGCCGCCGGCTCCGACGAGCACCGCCAGCGAGGTGAAGCCGTCGGTGCGGGCGTGCAACCCGTCGGCCACCAAAGCGGCTGACCCGATTCGTCTTCCGACCCTGATGCGGTAGAGCGCCACCCATTCGTTGCCGATGAATCCGGCCGCGCCGGCCAGGGCGACCCAGCCGAGGCCGGCAATGGGCTGCGGGTGGATGAGTCGCTCGATTGCCTCGTAGCCGGCCACCACCGCCGACATCGTGATCATCGCGACGACGAACAGTCCGGCGAGGTCTTCGACCCGGCCGAACCCGTAGGTGTAGCGGCGGGTTGCTGCTTTCCTGCTGAGCGCGAACGCAATCCAGAGTGGCACGGCGGTCAGCGCATCGGAGAAGTTGTGGATGGTGTCCGCGGCGAGCGCGATCGACCCCGAGATGACCACGACGGCGATCTGGGCGATCGCCGTGACACCCAACACCAGCAGGCTGATCTTGACCGCCCGGATACCCGCCGCGCTCGATTCCAGCGCGCCGTCGATGTGGTCGGCGGAGTCGTGCGAGTGCGGCGCGAAAATCTCGTTCACCGCACCGCGCAGCCCGCGTGAATGCTCGTGGTGGTGGCTCTCGTCGGGCGTGGGTGCTTCTTGTTCCTTGCAGGTCATCTTCGAGTTACCTTGCGCTGGTGACGGTCTCGGGACATGGGGGCGACGGTGTCGTCGCCGCGATGGTGTGCCGGCACTCCGGGTCCGGCGTGTTCGGCGTTGTACACCGCGTCGGCGACGAGTTGGCCGACGTGTTCGTTTTCCAGGCTGTAGAAGATCGTGGTGCCCTCTCGTCGCGTGTGCACCAGTCGGGCCATCCGGAGTTTGGCCAGGTGCTGTGAGACGGAGGGAGCCGGTTTGCCCACCTGGTCGGCGAGTTCGGTCACCGACATCTCGCCGCCGGTCAGTGCCCACAGCACGCGAATGCGGGTCTGATCGGCCAGCATCCGGAAGACTTCGACGATCAGATTGACTTCGTCGTCGGGTATGACCGCGGGAATGTCGCTACTTGCGTTCATACGCAGATACTAGACTAGGTGAATTCCTAGCGGCAGCAGTTCGGGTCCAGCACCGCGCACAGCGCTGTCAGCGACTCGCGGCGGGGCCGGTGGTACACGTTCATCCCCCGACGCTCGGACTCGACTATCCCGGCGCGCCGAAGCTGGGAGAGGTGGTGACTCACCGTGGACTCGCTCAGGCCGACGTTTGTTGCGAGGTCACAGCTGCAGACTTCGCCGGCTTCGGCGCTGAACAGCAGGGAGACCAGCTGTACCCGGACCGGGTCGGCGAGTGCTTTGAGGCGCAACGCGATGTCGAGCGCCGCGTCGTCATCGAGCGGCCCGGCCGCCACGGGTGAGCAGCGCACGGGAGACGACATGTCAATGAGGGGCAGTGCCTTGGGCATACCGCCATCGTGCCACAGCTTCTTGACATATATCGAAAAGGTCGGCAGCATCGACCGTAGTCAATAGTTCGATATACGTCGCAGAGGTAGAAGGCCATGTCGCGAACCCAACTCGCCCTCAACGTCGACGACCTCGACGAGGCAATCACGTGCTACTCCAAGCTCTTCGGTGCTGTACCCCAGGACAAGGGCGGCTGCGGCTGCGAATGTTGCGCCGACGCCGACTGCTGCGCCGACGCCGGAGCCGACGAGTGACAGCGCCGGAACATCCGGGTGTGGTCGATCGGCTGCCGCTGCTCGACCGGCTTTTACCCGTTTGGATCGGCGTCGCAATGGCGTCCGGTCTGCTGTTGGGGCGGTACATCCCGAGTCTGAACGCGACCCTCGATCACGTTGCGATAGGCGGTATTTCGTTGCCGATCGCGGTGGGCCTGCTGATCATGATGTATCCGGTGCTGGCCAAGGTGCGTTACGACCGCCTCAAGACCGTGACCGCCGATCGCACGCTATTGGTGAGTTCGCTGGTGCTGAACTGGGTACTGGGCCCGGCGTTGATGTTCGCTCTGGCCTGGCTGTTGTTGCCCGACCTTCCCGCCTACCGCACCGGGTTGATCATCGTCGGCCTGGCCCGGTGCATTGCGATGGTGATCATCTGGAACGACCTGGCCGGCGGCGACCGCGAGGCCGCCGCGGTCCTGGTCGCGCTGAACTCGATTTTCCAGGTCGTCATGTTCGGTGCGCTCGGCTGGTTCTATCTGTCGGTTCTGCCGGGGTGGCTCGGGTTGGCGCAGAGCAGCTTCGAGGCATCGCCGTGGCGCATCGCCCGGTCGGTGCTGATCTTCCTGGGCATTCCGCTTGTCGCGGGCTACCTTTCGCGCCGCATCGGGGAAAAAGTCAATGGGCGCAGCTGGTATGAGAATGTGCTCCTGCCGAGAATCGGGCCGTGGGCGCTGTACGGGCTGCTGTTCACCATTGTCCTACTGTTCGCGCTTCAGGGCCACCAGATCACCAGCAGACCAACCGATGTCGCCCGGATAGCGATACCGCTGCTGGCGTACTTCGCCGTCATGTGGTGCGGCGGCTGCGCGCTGGGCGCGGTACTCGGCCTCGGCTACCAGCGCGCGACCACGCTGGCGTTCACGGCCGCCGGCAACAACTTCGAGCTCGCCATCGCCGTCGCCATCGCGACCTTCGGCGCCGCTTCGGGCCAAGCTCTCGCCGGCGTCGTCGGTCCGCTCATCGAAGTGCCGGTGCTGGTCGCGCTGGTCTACGTCTCGTTGGCGCTGCGCCCGCGTTTCAGGTAGCGCGCCATTCTGACGCAGTCCCACCGGTGGCCTCGAAAACGACGCGACGGCCGATTTCGACGGCGTGATCGGCGAAGCGTTCGTAAAACCGGCCCAGCAGGGTGATGTCGACCGCCGTCGAGACGCCGTGATTCCACTCGGTATCCATCAAAACGTCGAACAGTTGTTTGTGCAGCTGGTCCATCGCGTCGTCCTCGCGGCTGATGTCCGCGGCTTGCTTCGAATCACGGGAAATGACAACATCTTTGGCACTGTTACCCAACTCGACCGCCACCCGGCCCATCTCGGCGAAGTGGCCCCGTACCTCGTCGGGCAGAACGGGGTTGGGGTGGCGCCGGCGCGCGATCTTCGCGACGTGGAGTGCCAGCCCGCCCATCCGCTCGGCGTCGGCGACGTTCTGCAGCGAGCCGACGACCAGCCGCAGGTCGCCGGCGACGGGGGACTGCAGCGCCAGCAGGATGAACGCGGTTTCCTCCGCTTTGGCCTGCAGCTCGACGAGGCGGTCGTGCTCGCCGATCACCTGCTCGGCCACTGCGAGATCGGCTTCCAACAGGGCGTGGGTGGCGTGGTCCATCGCCACACCGGCGAGACCGCACATGGTGCTGAGCGCGTTCGTCAGCGACTCGAGCTGCTCCTGAAAGGCCGTCCGCATTGCCTCGTCCTTACCGGGATGCCGCCAACCGCATCCGCGTCGATGAACACATCATGAACCCTAACTTTCCTGATGAAAACAGGTGTTGCCTTGGGCAGCTGGTGAGGCCAGTCTTGAGCGCAGGACGATGGACGTCAGGGGATAGCAGTGCTGCCCACCAGAAGAGACCCGCAAGGCTGCGCGGGTGAGTTCCGATGACCACGTTCGGCGCAGACGGTGAACCGTTGCCGACCAACGTCATTCCGCTACCTCGACGCTCGGAACTGGTCCAGGCTCAGCTTTTCGCCACGCTGCTGCGTCGCGACATCGAGACGATGAAGCGCAAGGTGGCCAAGGCGGAGTCGGCCTGGGAACAGCGCTGCGAGTCCGACGGCTATGTCGAGCCGCCTAAACGCCTGGTCGTCGTGCGGGAACGGCTGCGCGAGGCGCGCCGGATGCTCAGCGCGCTGAATTCCAGATTTCCGCGGACCTAGACGCACTAGGTATCGACGCCCGTGGGCGGCCGGTACGGCAAAATTCGTCACAGAAAATTCATAGCGTTCCCACATTGAAATCAAGTGCACACAGTAGTCGCCAGATGAACCATAATTAGCGCGTGGAGCGACGACGCAAGAGCCAGGCGGGACTATCGCCGACGGCTACTCTCGAACAGCTGCCCGCCCTTGTCGTGCTGGAACGCATTCCCATTCCGGTGCTGGCGATCGCGAATGACGGCGCGCTGGTTTTCGCCAATTCGGCATTCTCGGAGATGGTCGGCCGGACCCGCGAAGACATCGCCGCGATGAAATTCGATGAGATCTTCTATCTGCCGCTCATCGCCGATTCGCCGGTTGCGGTGGTGCAGTCGCTGGCCAACGAGGTGGTCGAACTCGCGCATCAGGACGGTTCGAGCGTGCGCGCGCTGATGAGCAGGTCGGCGCTGATCCGCGCTGACGACGACATCGCGCTCGCCACGTTCCAGGATCTGACCGAGCGGCTCTGGGTCGACGAGCTCTAGTACGCCTCTGCGGGCGGCGAGACGGCCTTGACCGCGAGGGCGGTGCGGCGCTTGAGGAACTGCGCGAAGTATCCGATCTTGTCCGGCTGCACGATTCCCCGGAGCACGGTCGAGAGGGCCTTCTCGTAGTCGCCGAGGAGTACCACCGGGTCGTCGAGATGACTGGCCTGTCGCATCCCCATGTAGATCGAGACGAGCAGCCGTCCGATGTCTTCGGGATCGCCGCGGTCGATGATGTCGCCCTCACGGACACCGCGCGCCGCGATGTCGCCGAGCAGCTCGATCCATCCGCCCAACAGGCGTTCTTGCAGCTTTTCGGTCCGGCCCACCGACTCGAGCAGGTTGAACGCCGCGCGGGTGACGTTGTCGGTGATGTCAGCCATCGCGAACAGGAAGGTGACGTCGATCAAGGTCTCCAGGCCGGACAGCTTGCGGGTGAGTAATTCCTGGACCGCCGCGCCGGACTTCACGGTCTGCTCGTCCACGATCGCGAGCGCCAACGCGTGCTTCGAGCGAAAGTGAAAATACATCGCGCCCTTTGTGAGCTGCGCTTCGGCCAAAATATCGTCCAGGCCGACCGCGTAATACGGACGCTGGGCAAATTGGTGCGCCGCGGCTCGCAGAATCTGCTCGCGCGTCGTATCGGATCGCTTATCGGTTACATCGCTCATATTCGTCAGATCGTGTTTTTTCAGATCGTTGTCGAGGATAGTGCCTGGCTGTCAGCGAGGAATGGCATTGGCATCCAACGAGATGAGAGTAGCGATTCCATCGCGTGACCGGGGAGAGGACGCGATAATAAATATCCCTGAGCTTGGTGGCACCCGTGTCGCATCAGGGTCAGTGCGGCGGCCGGGGTCTCCACGCCCTCGGCGACTAATTGCAGGTCAAACGCCTCGGCGAGGCCGATGATGGCTCGAACAATGGCCAAATCGCGGCTACTTGTACCTAGATCGCGGACAAAAGATGTGTCGATCTTGAGAATGTCGACCGGCAGCGATTTCAGGTGTGACAGCACCGCGTATCCGGTGCCGAAGTCGTCGATCGCTATCTGAACCCCAACCTCCTTGAGCGCCTCGAGCGTCCTGCGGGTGGTTTCGATGTCGCGGACGACCGCGCGCTCGGTGATCTCCAGGCAGACCGAACCGGCGTCGATGCCGAACTCGTTGATGGCTTCGGCGACGCTGCCGACGAAGTCGCGGTTGACCAGCTGAGCGGGCGACACGTTGAGGCGCAGCGTGGTGTTCTGCCCCACCCCGCGGGAACGCCAGCGGCTGAACTCGGCGAGCGCGGTCCGCATCACCCAGCGGCCCAGGTCGTTGCCCATATTCGCGGATTCGGCGACCCCGATGAACGACTCCGGGAGCAGCAACCCCCATGACGGGTGTCGCCACCGAACCAGCGCTTCGACGGCCACGATCGCGCCCGTCCACAGGTCCACCTCGGGGAGGTAATGCAGCAACAACGCGTCGTTGTCGATCTCGCCCCGCAGGTGGAGCTCGATGTCGTTGCGGAACAGGCGCTGCATCGACATGTCGTCGTTGGACACCGCCACGTTGTTACCACCGGCCCGTTTTGCGCTCAGGACGGCCTCGTCGGCGCGGTGCAGGAGGTCGCTGGTGTTGTCGCGCCCAGGAGTGCCGACGGCCACCCCTACGCTGACCGTGCGGGTGATCATGTGGCCGCCGAGCGACATCCGATCGCGCAGCGCCGCACAGAGTTCCTCGCCGGTCTTCTCCACCGTCTCGATCGACATCGCCCGATCCGGCACGATGACGAACTCGTCGCCACCGAGGCGGGCGGTCATGCTTTTGGGGCCGGCCTTGAGTCGAAGCTGCTCGGCGAAAGTCCGGATGTACCAGTCGCCGGCGGTGTGGCCGAGGTAGTCGTTGATCGACTTGAGCCGGTCGAGGTCGAGGTAGAGCACCGGGACGGGTCCGGGCTGCCCCGCGGCCAGCCGCCTGGACAGGTGAGCCATCAGAGCGCGGCGGTTGTGCAGGCCGGTCAAGTCGTCGTGCTCGGCCAGATTGCGGAGCTTTTCCTCGGCGGTGATACGGGCCTGGAGTTGGGCCAGCAGAGACGCGACCGTCTGGATGTCGTCGAGTTCTTCGGTACGCCACTTCTTCCGCTTGAATCTCGCGCAGACCAGCAGACCAGTGGTGAGGTCGCCGGTGATCAGCGGCGCCGCAACCGCCGAGGGCGCGGTGAATCTGCGGGCATCGCCACCCCAGCGCTCGCGGGCGGCGGCGATCCAGCGTGCCGACGTGGGATCGGACGGTTCCGGCCGGACCACCGTCAGGGTCTTGCCGTGCTCACTTAACGACAGAACCGGGTCGGCGCTGCTGAAATGGGCCACCGCCGAGGGGTCGGGAATAGCGGGGTCGAGCGGGGGTGGCCACACCGCGACGAGTTTCGATACCCGGATCTTGTGATCGTTATGCCGGAGGAACGCGCAGTCGAGGTCGAGGTGCTGGACGAGTTCGGCAAGCACCTGCTCGTTGACCTCGGCAACCGTCGACGCCGTCGTCTCCATCAGCCGGGTGGCGACGCGGGTGACCAGATTGCGCGGCAACGTCTCCTCCGATGTGAAAACGAGCTCGGGGCGCCGGCTGAGTTATCCGCGGTAAGTTATTGAGCGTCTTGGCGATTCGGTTTCGAAGTCGGAGCGCGGCAGGTTGTTTGACTATATACGCCCACCGTGCGGGCCGCCGGACAAGGAGTTTAGTCAAGCTTATTGATAGTCAAATAAACTGCTTGATTTAACTCAGGTGCGAGTGTTCACTGAGTCGGTGACCGCGGCCAGAGTCCTGCGCAACGACCGATCGACGGGCACCCGGGAAGCGATCCTGTCGGCCGCCGAGCGCTTGTTCGCCGAGCGCGGCATGCACGCGGTGTCCAATCGGCAGATCAGCGAAGCGGCGGAGCAGGGCAACAACGCGGCCGCCTGCTACCACTTCGGCACCAGAACCGACCTGTTGCGGGCGATCGAGAGCAAACACCGCGTGCCGATCGAGCAGCTGCGTGCGCAGATGCTGGCCGACGTCGCCGATTCGACCGAGCTACGGGACTGGGTGAGCACGTTGGTGCGTCCGCTCACCGACCACCTGACCGAACTGGGCGCCGCCAGCTGGTATGCCCGCTTCGCCGCGCAGGCGATGGCTGACCCCTCCTACCGGCAGGTGGTCACCAAAGACGCGCTCGGCTCGACCCTGCTGGTGCAGGCCATCAACGGCATCAACCGATGCCTGCCTGATCTGCCCAGCCGGGTCCGCTTCGAGCGGATGGTGATGGCGCGAAATCTGTTGATGCACACCTGCGCCGAGCACGAGGGCGAGCTCGCCGAACACGGACCGCGGTCACGATCGAGCTGGCCCATCGCGGCCGAGGGCCTGATCGACGCGATCGTCGGGCTGTGGCGAGCGCCGGTCCACCGAGCGCAGGCCGCACTGCCGCGCTGACCCGCCGAGACCGAGGAGCACTGTGTCTGCGCCGCATCCCGACCATGACGCTGGCGGTTCCGGTTGACCAGCTGCCGTTCAAGCACGACGCCTTGGCCTACGGAATCTACGAGCTGCCCGTCACGTGGTGAGCCCCGACGGGCTCACTTGACCGCGAAGACGGGAAATCCCGACTACCGGTGCCGAGGTGGTCCCAGGAGTTAACCTGCAAACATCCGACAGATCTGAAATTGATTGGTGCAGTGGAAAAATGACCCGAGCCAACACCCTCTATCCCCCCGGGGGCTTCGGTGCGCCGAAGAACCGCCACGGCCAGGCTCAGCGGAACGTCGGCCTGCCCGCCGGCACCGAGGTGTTCTCCGCGGACACCCACATCTCGTTGGCTGCCGACATCTTCTACGAGCGCCTGCCCGATGATCTCAAGGACGCCGCGCCGCGCATCTGGTACGAGGACGGCGCCTACCAGATCGGCCATCAGGGGCAGTCGTTTCTGCCCGAGGTGTTCAGCGCGGTGCTGATGCAGTACGACGACCTGGCCGGGGCCGCTACCAACGACATCGACGCGCGAATCCGTGAACTGCGCGATGACGGCGTCGACCGCGAACTCGCCTTCCCCAACGCGCTACTGGCAATGTTCGGCTTTCCCGACAAACCGCTGCGCGAGCGCGTTTTCCGGATCTACAACTCCTACATCGCCGAACTGCAGGACCGTTCGGGCGGCCACTTCCTGGGAGTCGGCCTGATCAATTGGTGGGACGGTGACGGGGCCCGGCGCACCCTGGCCGAGCTGAAATCGCTTGGGCTGAAGACATTTCTGCTGCCGCTGAATCCGGGCAACGGTGACGACGGCGTCATGATGGACTACGCGTGCGGCGCGATGCGCCCGGTGTGGGATGCGATCGAGGAGTCGGGGCTGCCGATCACCCACCACATCGGCGAGACCCCGCCGAAGGCGCCGTGCGAGGTGAACAACGTCGCGGTCGCGATGATGGTCAACATCGACGGCTTTCGAGAAATGTTCTCCAAGTACATCTTCGGTGGCATCCTCGACCGTCACCCGAGCCTTCGGATCGGCTGGTTCGAAGGGGGCATCGCCTGGGTTCCCCCCGCCCTGCAGGACGCCGAGCACGTGCTGGCGTCTTATGAGCACATGCTGGATCACAAGCTCGAGCACGACATCCGCTACTACTGGAACACGCACATGAGCGCGTCGTTCATCGTGGATCCCCTCGGGCTGAAACTGATCGAGGAGATCGGCGTGGACAAGGTGATGTGGTCGAGCGACTACCCGCACAACGAGAGCAGCTATGGCTACTCGGAGAAGTCGCTGGCCGCCGTCGTCGATGCCGTCGGCCCGGACAACGCCGCCAAGATTGTCAGCGGCAACATCAAGACGTTCCTGGGCATCTGATGACGACGTCGGTCCAGGGCTTCGTCATTCCCGACCGGCCCGACTTCGCCCGGATGCACCGCGACATCAGCGCCCGGCTGCACGACGCGATGTCCGACCACGGCGTCGACGCGCTGATCCTGCTGATGAATGACAACGTGGTCTACTCCACCGGCGCCAGCTGGCCGGTGCTGGACGCCGGGCTGTCGCACGTCGAGCGCCCGGTCGCGATCGTGCTGGCCGACGATCCACACCCGCACCTGTTTCTTCCGTTCCGCGGCGGAGCGGCATCGGAAACCCAAGTGCCGCAAGATCATCTGCACGAGGCGCTCTACCTCGAATTGGACGAGGGCGTCGACCAATTCGCGCGGGTACTCGCCGGTCTGATACCGCCGGGCGCCAGCATCGCGGTCGACGAGATGACCGGAGCGATGCGCCGCGCCGCCGACCGGATCTTCCCCGGCGGGCCGCCGTCGGAGGCCGCCATCGTGATCGGGGCGGCCAATCTGGTCAAGACACCCGACCAGGTGGCCTGCCTGCGTGAGTCCATGCGCATCACCGAGAGCGCGATGGTCGACGTGCAGCAGCAGCTCGCCCCCGGTGTGCGACAGACTGATCTGTCGGCCAAGCTGGTCCGCCGGGTCTTCGAACTCGGCGCGACGGCCAACATGCTCGAGGCGATCTGGCAGGTGATGCCGCGCTCGCGCGCCGAGGGGGTGTGGACCACCCACGGCGACCTCGCGCTGCCGCTGCTGACCAACGAGCGCGAACTCGTCAGGGGCGACGTGCTGTGGACCGACATCAGCATCAGCTACGCCGGGTACTGCTCGGACTTCGGCCGCACCTGGATCGTCGGCGACCAGCCGACGGCCCGGCAGCAGGCCCAGTATGAGCAATGGCGGCACATCCTCGATGCGGTGCTCGATGTCACCAAAGCCGGTGCCACGTCCGGAGATCTGGCGCGGGCGGCGATCGCGGCCAACGGTGGGAAGAAGCCATGGCTCCCGCACTTCTACCTCGGACACGGTATCGGCATCTATCCCGCCGAGGCGCCGATGATCGGCACCGATCTCGGTGAGGAGTTCGACGACAACTTCGTTTTCCCGGTCGGCATGACGTTGGTGCTGGAGCCCGTGGTGTGGGAAGACGGGACCGGTGGATACCGCAGCGAGGAGATCGTGGTGATCACCGAAGAAGGTTCCATCCGCATCACCGACTATCCCTATACGCCGTACGGTCCGCGCTGATGGCAGTCGAGGTCGTGCCCGACGCCCGCGACCTTCGGGTCGGTCGCCGGCAACGCGCACTGGAGCAGATGGAAGCTCACGACATCGATGTGCTGGTGCTTGGCCGGCAGGCCAACGTCCGTTACGTCACCGGGGCGCCGCAGTTGTGGATCGGTGGCACCAGGCCGTTCGGCCCGGTCTGCGTGATGCTGCGCGGCACCGGTGAGATCTTCATGATGAGCACTGACGACGAGGGTGTTCCCGAGGAGATCGGCCGCGAACGGCTCTACGGGCTGGCCTGGAATCCGATGACGTTCATCGACGTGCTGAAGAACATCGACGGATCCTCGACCGCCAAGCGGGTCGGAACCGATGCGCTCACACCGACTTTCGCCACGCTGCTGCCGCTGGCATTCCCGGCCGCGGAATTCGTCGACGGTGAACAACCGATGCTCGCCGCCCGGCGGACCAAGACCGGCGACGAGATCGAGGCGATGGGTGCCGCGGTTCGGGTCGCCGAAGCCGGGCTCGCCGCCGCGGTCGGGGAATTGCGGCCCGGCCTCACCGAGCAGGCACTGGCGGGTGCGGTGCTCGAGGCGATGGCCGCCGGCGGGGTGAGCACCCCCGCAACGCAGGACGCGGCGTGGGTGACCTCGCGTGAGCACCCCTGGCGCCAGGCATCCGGGGACGGGCAGGTGCACCCGGGTGACCTGATCGTGTTGAGCGCCGGAGCGCTTGCCGACGGCTACGTCGCCGAGGTGGCCCGCACCTGGCCGGCGGGGGAGACGACGAGCGCGATGCGGGAGCTTTATCAACGCTCGAACAACCTGTGGGACAAGCTGATTGCGGCATGCCGGCCGGGGTCCCGGGCAGCGGACCTGCTGGCCGCCTACCAGGCTGCCGGCGAACCGGCGCCCCCGATGGCGGTCGCCCACGGGCTGGGCCTCGGTTTCGACCCGCCGGTGATCTGCCGGCAGCTGCCGGCCACCGCCGAGGCTGAGCGGCTGGATCCCGGGATGGTGCTCTCGCTCACCGGGTACGTCTGGCAGCAGGGCGTGGGTGGCGTGCTGCGCCGCGACAGTGTGGTGATCACCGAAGACGGTCCTACGGTGTTGACCGCCAGCCCGTCATGGCAGTAGCTCGCCGAATCGCTGTGTCTCCCAGAGGTTCAGCGCATTGGCCAGCATCTGCAGCGGCGCTCGCACGCTCTCGTCGCCTTTGATCCCCGGGTCGTGGCGGGTCATGGTCGTCGCGGCATCGCCGAAACGCTTGCTGATCAGTGCGGGAACGTCGAGCAGCCACGCCACGGTCATGACCGCGACGTAGAGCATGACCTGACGCCGCAGGTCGTCGGCACTGAGCTGCGGACCGCCGCACCGCTGTACCTCTGCGACGAACAGGTCCAGCAACTCGTCGAGGTGGTGGTCCCACAGGCCCGTTTCGGCCGCGGACAGCGCACCCCACAGCGCCATCGCCACGTTCATCTGGCCGACGCAGCCCCAATCCATCAGCCCGCAGTGCAGCGCGCCGTCGGCGTCACGCCAGAACCAGACGTTGTCGACGTTGGCGTTCCAGTGGCACAGGGCAACGTAGTCGGGCTGTTCGGCCAGCCGAGACCAGACCGCGGCCTCCTGTCGAAGGAACCGCGGAGCATCGTTGCGCAGGCGTGAATGGAATTGCGGCGTACCGACATTGGGTGGCAACAGGCCGGGGCATCCGACGGTGAACTCGGCGAGCCGGTCCAGTCGTCGGTTCAGCTTTTCCGCAGTGATCACCGGGCGATCCCCGACCTGGGCGGCCTGCATGTCGACCGGAAACCGGTCGCCGACCGCAATGCGTCCCGACCGGTGACTGCCGACCAGCCGCCCGAGCGCCGCGATCAGCACCCGGTAGTGTTCGAGCGGATCGGGCATCTCGTAGTCGAGGCATTTGTGATACTGACGTTCGATACCGTTGCAGCCGAACGGTATTCGCTCCGAGATCAGTAGACCTGTTCCGCTCTCGCGATGGTAGTCGGCGAAAAGGGTGGCCGGCACCGTGACCGGGAATCCGGGGTCGCGTGCCAGTGCTGCGAACGCGACCTCGGATTCCATCTGAGTCCTGCCGCGGTCGCGGATCGGGTCGTCGAAGTCGCGGGAGAACTTCACGAACAGGTCGGTCTGCGCAGTGCCGGGCTGGTCGTACTCGACTCTCAGCAGGGCCTTCCGTCCGGTGCTCCCGCCGGCAACCTCCTCGCAACGGGTGATCCGGGTGACGGTGCCGGCAGATCCGTACCGGCGAAAGGCCCGGGTGAGAAAGCTTGTGCCACCGGATCGCAACGCCGCGGGGTCCGCCGGCATCGACACGCCGAGGTGGTCTCCGGTGACCCACCGCCCGGCCGGCATCACCAGGTCTGTTCGGCGGCGCGCACCAGCATGTGGTTGACCGCCACCCTGCGGTTGCGGGTGATGACGTAGCGCACCGCGTCGGCGATGTCCTCGGATGCCAGCTTGACCATGTCGGCGGTCTGACGGTCGAACGCTGCGCGCGCCTCCGCGGGCAGGTGGTCGCTGATCTCCGTGTCGACCGTGCCGGGGCCCACCACCCCGACCCGGACGCGCTTGCCGATCAGTTCCTGACGGATGCCCTCGCTGAATGCGTTGACGCCGAACTTGGTCAGCGAGTACACGGCGGTGTTCGGCCGGGCCACCCAGCCGGCCGTCGAGCTGATGGTGACCACGTCGGCCACGCCACGGGGAGAATCGGCGGCCGCGTCGATCAGATGCGGGATCGCGGCCCGCGTGACGTACAGGACGCCCTGGATGTTGACCCGGACCAGATCATCCCAATCCTGCAGGCGCGCTTCGGAAGCTGGTGCCATGCGCATCAGACCCGCGTTGTTCACCACCGTGTCCAGTCGGCCCAGCTCCTCGACTGTGCGCTGGACCGCCGCGGCGACCTGGTCGGCGTCGGTGACGTCGGCGGGCACCACCAGGGCTGTGCCGCCGGCCGACTCGATGTCGTGCCGCAATTGCTCCAGGCGATCGGCGCGACGGGCGAGCAACGCGACGGCCGCGCCCTCCGACGCCAGTGCGCGCGCGGTCGCGGCGCCGATGCCGCTGCTGGCGCCGGTGACCAGTGCGGTGGTGCCGGCCAGGATCGTCGTGGTCGCGGTCATCTGCCCTCCATCAGGATCTCGTTGAGAACATAGTCGTCGTGCTCACCGAGATTCGGCGCACCGCGTGCGATCTCGGCCTCCGCGGCCGACATTCGCCACGGCGCCGCCAGCACCGGTCGCTGTCCCTCGCGGTGATCGCTGACGAAGCGGTACAGCCCACGGTCCCACAGCCGTTGATCACCGATGACGTCCAGTGTGGTGGCACTTTTGGTGGCCGGCACCCCGGCCGCCCGCAGTTGTTCGCCCAGCCGGGCGGCGTCGTGGTGGCGGGTGAAGTCGGCCAGGTCGGGGTCGAGCGAGTTGGTGTGATCGAGCCGGCGCCGCAGCGTGGTGTACCGCTCGTCGTCGACCAGGGCGCCGGCGGCCAGCACCTCGCACAGCTGGCGCCACTGCGCATCGTCGGCGACGGCGATGCTGATCCAATCGCCACCGGTGCAGGGGTAGCAGCCGTGCGGAGCCATGTCGGCATGGCGGTTGCCGTCGGGCGGAAGCTCTTGGCCGGTGAGCTCCCGGGCCAGTAGGCAGTCGCCGATCATCGAGGTCAGTGTCTCGACCGCCGACACATCGACGAACTGGCCCTCGCCGGTCAGCTCGCGGTGCAGCAGCGCCGCGACCGCCGAAAACGCGGCGGCCGCACCCACGGTGGAATCGCCGTACCGCATGCTGGCGCCCAGCGGCGGCCCGCCGGGATATCCGACCAGGGCTGCGACCCCGGCCAGGGCGGCGAAGCAGGGTGCATAGCCGGTCTGATAACCAAGCGGCCCGTCGTTGCCCCACATCTTGATCGACACTGAAATGATGTCCTGCTTGACGTCTTTCAGCTCTCGATAGCCCAGCCCCATCCGTTCCATCGCGCCGGGCCGAAGATTGTTGACCACGATGTCGCTGCGAGCGATCAGCGCGCGGAGCCGGCCCAGATCGGTCGCCGACTTCAAGTCCAGTTCCACGCTGAGTACCTCGGGGTTGATGCTGAGGAAGAACGGGGCGTGGTCGACGTCCGTGCCGCCGTAGGCGCGCATCTCGTCGGGGTGGCCGGAGCTCTCCACCTTGATCACCTCAGCACCGAGGAAGGCCAGCAGTTTGCCCGCGTAGGGGCCGGCCCACACCTTGGTGAGTTCGACCACGCGCACACCCTCGAGTGGGCCGCCGCGGGCGAACTTCGGTGCTTTGAGTTGCGGCCGAACCACTGTGAGCGCCGGTCGCTTCGTCGCGACGTCGTCGAGGACATCGGCGGTGTGCCCGCCGAGGACGGGCGCCGGGCCGGCGATCCGGGCTGGCGACGCACTCAGCAGGTAGGGCACACCGGGATAGGTCGCGGTGCCCAGCACCGGATGCGTGATGTCGGAGAAGAAGCCGCGATGCCGGTACTGCGGTGAGCCCTCGAGGTCCGCGGCGCCGACCACGGGCACCAGCGGAACACCCAGCCGCTGAGCATCTTCGGATGCCGCGTCCTTGTTCAGGCCGCGCACCCAGTCGGCGAAACCGCGCCGGAACCGCGCGACCTTGTCCCGCGTGACCGAGAACTCCAGCCAGTCGTCTTCGAACTCGTCGAGCCAGTCCGGTTGTCCCATCAGCGCTTTGACCGCGGCCCAATGGCTCCGGCTGGTCATGTACAGGTAGACGAAACCGTCCGCGCAGGCGAAGAAGGACGCCGGTCCCTGCTGGTCGTAGTCGTCGCGGGTGTTCTCCGGAGAGATCTCACCGGTGATGTAGCGACCCAGGACGCAGTCCGCGCGCGACGTCAACACCGCGTGCGCCGAGACATCGATGGTCTCGCCCGCACCGGTGTGCAGACGTCGGAACAACGCCGACGCGACGCACAACGCCGCATCCAGCCCGGCCTCGTAGTCGGCGAGAAATCGACCGGGGCCCTTCAGCGGGGGCTTGGCCGGGTCGGCGTGGCTCGGAGTGTGAAAGCCCCAGCCACTGCTGTGAAAGACGTTGAGGCTCTGCGCAATGTGTAACTCCGGTGGTGCGTCGACGCCGAACGGGGTGACCGAGCAGAACACCACGTCCGGGTGCCGGTGTGGATCGAACCGGGGTGGCGCATGGTCGTCGATGACGGCGTCGGCCGACGCGACGATCGCATCCAGTCGTCCGCCCTGGCCGGCGCCGAGCACGATCGACCGTTTGTTGGTGTTCAGGTAGGCGAACACCACGCTGCGCTCCGGCCCGTCGTCGCCGATCATCGGGGCCATCGCCCGGGTGGGGCTGCCACCCGGGCGCTCGACCTTGATCACGTCGGCGCCGAAGTCCGCGAGCAGCTTTCCGCAGTACTCTCCGGCAACTGATTCGGCCAACTCGACGATCCGCATTCCCGTCAGTGCCGACATCGGAGCCTCAGGGTTTGGCGCGTCCCGAGCGGCTCAGCCGCCACTCGGGCGGGAAGTTCAGGTCGTTGTCCTTGACGACGTTGTTGAGGCCCTTTTCGAAGGTGCCGCCGGTGAGGTCGACCTCTTCGGCGTCGTTCTTGATCATCGGCAGCATGCCTTCGACCATGCCGGTGAGCAGGCTGCCGAAGTACTCGCCCTTGTGCTGCTTGTACAGCTCCAGGAAGGTCTTCTGCACCGCGACGGTGTCGGTCGGCCGGGACCGTGAACAGGCCAGCGCGTACTTCTCTGTCTCGGCTTCCAGCTTGTCGCGCGGCACCACGCTGTTGATGAAGCCGCACTCGTACATCTCTTTCGCGCTGAACGGTCTTCCGGTGAACAGCATTTCAGAGAACTTGCGCAGTCCCATCGTCTCGGCCCACCACCACAACCGCGGGCCCCAGCCGACGTACCGGAATGCCGGGTGCCCGAACAGGGCGTCGTCGGAGGAGATCACCAGATCGGCGTCTCCGGCCTGGTAGAAGTGCCAACCGTAGCAGTAGCCCTTGGCCTCGATGATGCTGATCTTCCGAAGTTCTTGCAGCGGACGGTTTCCAGCCCTCGCCTTGGCATAGAAATCGGTGACGGTGGACAGGTAGCGGTAGGAGCCGCCGGGCGGGTACTTGACGTCGTCGTCGTTGATCGCGAGCTCATGGTGCAGCGGCAGACCGGGATTCTCCAGCATCGGCCGCTGCTCGGGCAGGTCGCCCCCGCTGCCGAAATCGTCACCCTCGCCACGGATCACGACGACCTTGACATCGTCGTCGACGTTGCACTTGTGGATCAGGTCCGCGTAGTTCTGCCGCATGCCCAGGCTGGTGGCGTTCTGGGCTTCGGGTCGGTCGAAGGTGATGTAGGCGATCCGGTTCTTCTTGTCCTTCTCGAACCTGATGAACTGCTCGGCTTCTTTCTTCAGCTTTTCGTAGTCGAACTCAACCATGAGCGATCTCCAATGTGTGTTGTTGAATATCCGAGCGAGCCGCCCGCGTCGACGGGAAGCGAAACGCCTGCGATGACACGAGATTCATCGGAGGCGAGGAACAGCGACCACTCATGTCGTTGAGGCCGGCATGGTCTCCCAACCCCGCACCGTCGACGTCGGGCTGAGGGTGGCCTTGGTCAGGTCGACCTCCCAGTCCGGGAAGCGCTTGAGGATCTCCTCCAGCGCGATGCGTCCCTCCAGCCGGGCCAGCGCCGACCCCAGGCAGAAATGGGTCCCGACGCCGAAGGCAAGGTGCTGCCGGGGTCGCCGATGGATGTCGAATTCTTCGCTGTCGGAGCCGAATTGGCGGGGGTCGCGGTTGGCGGCGCCGATCAGCATCATCATCACCGCACCCTCGGGGACGGTCTGGCCGTAGTACGTGACGTCGCGCGTCACATAGCGCGCCGCATGGGGCGCCGGCGGCTCGAAACGCAACAGCTCCTCGATCGCCTGCGGGATCAGGGTGGGGTCGTCGGCAAGCTGACGGCGCTGGTCCGGGTGTTCGGCGAGAACCTTTCCGGCCCAACCGATCAGCCGGGTGGTGGTCTCATTGCCGGCGCCGGCGACCACGTTGAGGTAGATCAGCAACTCGTCGCGGGACAGCCGGCGGGTGGTGCCGTTCTCGTCGACGAACTCGACATTGAGCAGCTCGGTCATGATGTCGTCGGAGGGATGTTCTGCGCGCCAGTCGATGTAGGCGGCGAAGATTTCGCCGGTGACCAATCCGTGGTCGGCGTTCATCGGCTTGCCGGCCTCGGTGCGCATCTGCGCGTTGGTGTGGTCGCGGATGAATTCCTGGTCGTCCTCGGGAATGCCGAGCAGCATGCTGATGACTCTCATCGGCATCTGGGCGCCGAGGTCGCCGACGAAGTCGATGTGTCCAGTCCCGATCAACGGATCCAGCGACTGGGCGCAGAATTCGCGGATCTGCTGTTCGAGTGCCGCGATCTTGCGCGGGGTGAACATCCGGGAGAGCAGCTTGCGGTGGATGTCGTGGACCGGTGGGTCTTCCATGATGAGCAGGCCTGGCGGGATGTCGAGGTTGGCCTTGATCAACTCGACGATGATGCCGCGCGCCGAGCTGAAGGTGGCGTGATCCACCAGTGCCTTGTCGACGTCCTCGAATCGGCTCAACGCATAGAAGTCGTGCTCGGTGTTGTAGTACAGCGGCGCCTGTTCGCGTAGTCGCGCGAAGGTCGGGTAGGGGTTCGCGTTGACGACGACGTCGTATGGGTCGTAATTGACGTCTTGAACATTCGCGTCGGTGCTGATCGTCACGAAATCTTGCCTTTCGCCACAACTTCGGTGATCCGGATGGGGCCGCATGCCGAGTCGATGCCGCCAGTGTGTCAGCGTCTCGGACGGTTGGGGCGATTTGTACTTTTCGCTTAACCAGACCGGGCGTGCGTATACCCGCTACCGGCAACTCTATTGCCGTAGAGAATCAAACGGGGCGGATTGGCGGCCTAATGTGCCGGAGGTTGCAGGGCGGCGCCGTCATGCGTGAGTTGACCTTGATGCTCGCTGCCCAGCACTCCGGCCACGATGGCCGACAGCACCCCGTCGAGTTGCTCCGGTGTGTCGATGATCCGGTCGCCGTGGACGAACCGCAGCATCAGACCGTTGATGAAAGTCAGGGTGACGTTGCTGAGGTCGTCGACCACGTCGGGGGGCAGTTCGGCGCCGTGCGGCAGCAACTGGACCAGGATGTCGTGGTGCAGCTTGGTGAAGGCGTCGACGGCGCGCTGCAGGGTGGCGCCGATCGCCGGGTCGCGGGTGGCATGGATGGTCAGCTCATACCGTGCTCGGGTGCGGCTGAGCTGCGGTTCTTCGCCGCTCTGGATGACGACCTTGGCCAGCGTCGACGCCGATGACCCGTCTTCGACGGCGGCGCCGTCGGCCACCGTCTGCAACGTCGCCAGGTCGAGTTCGACCATCCGCTCGGCGACCGCATGCAGCAACGCCGACCGGGTGCGGAAGTAGAACGACGTCGTGCCGTCCGGCACGCCCGCCCGGCCGTCGACCTTCAGATGGCTCAGGCCCTTGGCGCCGTCGTCGGCGAGCAGCTGTATCGCCGCGTCGCACAGTTCGCGCCGGCGCTGATCGGGGTTGGGCTTGCGTCGTCTAGGTATCCCGGCAGTCTAGCGGCCATTCTCGGCGTCCCGGACGAGTCAGGTTTAGCCGCGATCGGCGCTACTCTATATTCGTAGTGTTAGTGCCGAATTGATTCACCCGTCGAACGGACAACACGTGGCCGCTTCCACCAGCACGCTCCGGCAACCGCACCGCTCGCCGTCGCGACCGCAGGCGTCGCCGCGCGCGGCTCCCGAGGCGATCGGGACGTATCGATTCCAGGTGCTGGCCGCCGGCATCGCCGACGCGGTGATGTCGGTCGGCGGGCTGATCTTCGACCGCGCGATGGCGGGTTGGGACGTCAGCGTCGTGGTCGACGGTCAGCCGGATCGCGGCGTGGATCACCGCCCGATCAGGATCTTGGGCGCGCGCGTCGTCACCCGATCGCCGGACCCGAACGACGACCGTCCGAACCTGCTGGCCGTGGCGACCGACCTGCTGGTCCGCAGCGACGCCGTGCGCCGGCGCGTACTCGAGGCCGGCGACGGCGGCGAGACCGCCGTGCTGCTGTGGGGCCGGCACCATCCGACGAACCTCGGCCGCACCTTCGTCGCGGCCCGGCATCAGCCGAGTGCGGCCGCCCACGTCTTCAAGTCCCAGGCTCTGATGGCCGGTGGGGTGCCGGCGGTCCAGCTCGCCGACGAAGGCTTCTATTCGATGGTGTGATCGTCAGGCCGGCTTGCTCGCGGAGACGAACTGCAGGTTGCGCTGGATCTGCTGCTCGACGCCGGCCAAGCCGGCATCGGAGAACAGGTCGACGAAGTCGTCACGGTCAAACAGCCGCAGCCCGATTACTTTTGCGCTCGCCTGGGTCGCCTGCCGGATGCCGGGCAGACGATTGGCGTAGCTGGTCAAAATCGCCACCCGGCCGCCGGGGCGCAGCACGCGGACCATCTCGCGGGCGACCTTGAAGGGCTCGGGCATCAGGTAGAGCGCACCGAAACAGCAAACAGCGTCGAAGGTTTCGTCGTCGAACGGCAGCGTTCCCGCATCACCGCGGACGTAACAGGTACGTGGCCCACTGTTGTCCTGCACGGCCCGGCTGAGCATCGGCACCGAGATGTCCAGCCCGACAGCCAGTCCGTCCGGCGGCAGTTGTTCCGCCAGTTTGCTGGTGAAATTGCCTGGACCACAAGCGATGTCGAGTAGTCGAGATGCGCCGGACAGTTCCAGGGTATTCGCCGCGCGGCGTTGCTCGGCGCCGGTGGTGACCCCGCTGGCGACGTAAAACGCCACCGGCCGCCACAGCCGTTCGTACACTCCCGCAACCAGCGGACTGTTCATCGCGGCCTGGGCCAGGGTGGGGGTTTCACTGGCCACTGACTCGCCGAGCACATCGAGAAAGCCGTGCCGCAGGCTCGCCTCGCGGTCGAGCAGCGCGCGGGTGGTCTGCAGCGGATCGCCGGTACGGGTCATGGTGTTGAGTCTGCCGGGACGCGCGTTCTTGCTGCAACACGCGCACAGCCCCTAGCCTGGCAACATCTTCGACGGCGACAGGGGCGGCATGGTGAGCGAGTTGACCACGCTGCGCGCCGACGAGCTCGCCGCGCTGGAGATCTTCAAGGGGCGCGCTGCCGAGGACCTGATGCCACTGGCGGCCAGCCTGCAACCGCTGCAGGCCGCGGCCGGCCGGGTCCTGATGCGCCAGGGCGAGCGGGCGGTGTCGTTCCTGCTCATCGCGTCGGGCTCGGCCGAGATCCAGCACGTCGCGGACGACGACGTGGTCACCGTCGAGCACGTGGCGGCCGGCGCGATCGTCGGCGAGATCGCGCTGCTGCGCAACATCCCGCGGACCGCGACGGTGACCACCTCCAACTTGCTGACCGGCTGGATCGGCGACAGCGACGCGTTCGCGCGGCTGGTGCACATCCCCGGGATCATGACCCGGCTGGTGCGCACGGTTCGCCAGCGGCTCGCGGCATTTCTGACGCCGATCCCGGTCCGCACCCGAGACGGCACGGAGTTGCTGCTGCGCCCGGTGTTGCCCGGAGACAGCGCCCGCACCCTGCAGGGACACGTCCGCTTCTCCGCCGACACGCTGTACCGGCGGTTCATGTCGGCACGGGTGCCGAGCCCGGCGCTGATGGATTATCTGGCCGAGGTCGACTACGTCGATCACTTCGTCTGGGTGATGACCGACCGCGACGGCAATCCGGTCGCCGACGCCCGGTTCGTGCGCGAGGACCACGATCCCGTCGTCGCCGAGATCGCGTTCACGGTCGCCGACGCCTACCAGGGTCGCGGCATCGGCTCGTTTCTGATCGACGCCCTCGCCGTCGCCGCGCGAGTGGCCGGGGTGGAGAAGTTCTCGGGCCGGATGCTCGCCGACAACGTCGCGATGCGCACCCTGATGGACCACTACGGCGCGTTCTGGCAGCGCGATGACGTCGGGGTGGTCACCACTGTCGTCGACGTTCCCGACTCCGCGCATCTGTCACTGGACAGCGACATGGTTGCCGCTGTCAAACATGTTGCCCGCCAAGTCATTCAAGCCGTCAGCTGATATGCGGCGGTCTGCGGCGGCGGCGATACTGCTACTGCTCGCCGGTTGTGCCCACCCGGCGGAACGCCCGGCGGCGCCGTCGGCCGGCACGTCGGCGCGGCAGATCGACCCCGGCAACATCCGACGGGTTCGGCGTGATCTGCCGCCCGGTTACGAGGTGGCTCCGATGACGGATCAGGTTACACCACAACGGCTTTGGGGACTTGCGGGTGTCGGTGTGGCCAGTCCGGACCGCTGTGGGCAGCTGGCCGACCCAGCCGGTGGGCGTGGGCAGCGGGCGCAAGGCATTTCCGGGTCTGGTGCCGGGGGCACGGTGTACGCGGTGGTCGTCCCGGCGCCGGCCGGCCCGGTGTCGCTGGATCACGCCCTGCTGGACCAGTGTGGGCAGTGGAGCATGACCGACGGCCGGGCCCGTGCCCGTGTCCGCATCGTCGACGCACCCCACATCGACTCCGCCGAGACGCTGGGAATGGCGGTGAAGATAGCGACGTCGGTCGAGGGCGGCAATGAAATCGCCTCGCAGGCAAGCACCTTCACGGCGTACCTTGGTGATTACTACGCCTTCACCACGCTGATCAGCGATCCCGGCTCACCGCACCCGGCATTGTCGCCGCAATTCGCGGCCGACCTGCTGGTGAAAACGGTATCAGCGGTACGTGGGTGAGGGCGGTGCGTTAGATTGGCGCGAATGATGCGGATTGCGGTTGCGATCGGGACGGTCTGCACGTTGGCGGCGTGCTCCCACGGATCATCGGAGGCGCCACCGTCTGCGGATATCTCGAAGATCACGCAGGTCAAGTCGGACTTCGGGCCGGGCTACAAAGTCAAGGAAACAGCCAAAACCGCAATCGATCCCAAGGTGCTGGCCACCCACAAGCTGCCACCTGGACTGACCTTCGATCCGCCCGACTGCGCGGAGTTCGTCATTGGTGACGACATGCCGGCGGGACTGCAGGGGAACATGGCCGCGGTGGCCGCCGAAGGTGAAGGCGGACGCTTCATTGCGATGGCAGTCCAGACGTCGGCCCCGGTGCCGTTCAAAGAGCCCGCGCGAAACTGCAGCAAAGTGGCGTTCCAGGGTGGCCGGGTGCGCGGGCTGATCGAGATCGTCGAGACGCCGCACATCGACGGCACCCAGACACTCGGTGTGCACCGGCTGCTGCAAACCGTGGTGCAGGGCAAGCCGCGCAGCGGCGAGTTGTACAACTACACGGCGCATTTCGGCGAGTACCAGGTGATCGTCACCGCCAACCCGATGCCGATTCCTGGTCAGCCGCCGAAACCGGTCGACACCAAACAGGCGCGCGACCTACTGGTGAAGTCGGTGGCCGCGATCAAGAACTGATCGCTAGCGGACGTCCCGGGGCCGGAACTGGAGGCTGACCCGCGGACCGGTGCTGGCCGACGTCTTCGGCACCGAATGTTCCCAGGTGCGCTGACATGAGCCGCCCATCACGAGCAGGTCGCCGTGGGCCTGTGGCAGTCGCAGCGATGCACCGCCCCCGCGGGGCCGCAGCGCGAAGGTGCGGGTGGCGCCGAGGCTGACAATGGCCACCATGGTGTCCTGCGTGCTGCTGCGTCCGATGGTGTCGCCGTGCCACGCGACACTGTCGGATCCGTCGCGGTACCAGCACAGGCCGACACTGGTGAACGGTTCGCCGAGCTCGCCGGCGTAGATGTCGTTGAGCCGTCGACGGATTCGGGCCAGCTGCGGATGCGGCGCTTCGTCGACGGTCAGATCGTGGAAGCTCACCAGGCGGGGCACGTCCAGCACCCGGTCGTACATCTGTCGGCGCTCAGCGCGCCAGGGGATGGTCTCCATGAGCTCGCCCAGCGTCTCGTCGGCCCCGGTCAACCACCCGGAGCGCACGTCGATCCAGGCACCGTGCTCCAGCAAGCGGCGTTCGTTGCACTCGAACAACGACTGCTGTACCTCCATCGCCACGCCCGCGATTCTATCGCACGTCTGTTCGATTTTCGCCTGCGGCGCCGCCGTCCGGAGCCGGCCGGCACGAGGTGTCGCGTGGTGCGGTTACAGGAGCGCGGCGCCGGGGCCACGCTCGCCGAGCGCGTCGCCGGGATTGAACAGCGCGCATGCCTTCAGGCTCAGGCAACCGCAGCCGATGCAGTCGGCGAGGTTGTCGCGCAGACGCTGCAGATGCAGGATGCGATCGTCGAGATCGGAGCGCCAGCCGGCGGACAGCTTCGCCCAGTCCCGGCTGGTGGGCGCGCGATCGGCGGGCAGGCCGGTCAGCGCATCGCGGACCCGGGCGAGTGGGATGCCCAGGCGCTGCGACATCTTGATGAAGGCAACCCGTCGCAGGGTGTCACGGCTGTAGCGGCGCTGGTTGCCTGACGTCCGGCTACTGGTGATCAAGCCCTGCCGCTCGTAGAAGTGCAGGGCCGAGACGGCGACCCCGGCACGCGCCGCGAGCTCACCGGGATGCAGTTCCGGGCCGGACACAACCTGAACAATACTTGGGGTTCGGTAGGTCACCGACACGCTCCGGGCCGGACACCGAACGATCACGATCCGGCCGCCGACCTGCCGCCGCCGGGCCGGACCTGTCACTGTCGTAGACGTGACTATGGATGTTGACGACGAGCTGGCGCTGTACACGGACAAACGGCCCTATCGCTGCGCGAACGGACACTGGCTGCTGCCCGGGCACATGCTCGTCGCCACCAGGGCGTGCACCTGCAGTCGAGCCCGGCACACCACCTGGGAATGCGAGTGCGGCGACGTCACCTATTCGCCGAAGTTGCGCGAAGCCTGCGCCTTGGGTTGACCCGGAGGCGCTGAACAGCAGGCCGGGCAGGCAATGACGCGGCTTCGCGACCCCAGGGTTCGGTGCGCAATGTCAGCGCCAGCTGGGTAGCCAGATCTCCATGTTCCAGGTGTTCTGCGAAATCGGCTGACCGGTCAGGATCGGGAACAGCCAGGCGAAGTTCGTCAAAACCAGTGCGACGTAACAGGACACCGCGATGAGCCCGAGGCTGCGCCGCTCCGCACCCTGATTGGGTTTGTAGAGGATGTCGCCGAGGACGAGGGCGATCGCCATCGCCAGGAACGGCGCCATGGTCGCCGCGTAGAAGAAGTACATCTGTCGATCGATGTCACCGAACCACGGCAACCAGCCCGCACAGTATCCGACCAGCACCGCGGCATAGCGCCAGTCGCGGCGCACCAGCATCCGCCAGCCCGCGTACAGCAGCACGGGTACCGAGATCCACCACATCGCCGGTGTGCCGACCAACATCACCGCTTTGACGCACGACTGCGCGCCGCAACCTGGAACGTTCTGCTGGTCGATCGCGTAGAGCACCGGTCGTAACGACATCGGCCATGCCCATGGCTTGGACTCCCACGGGTGGTAGTTGCCGGCGGCGTTCGTCAACCCGGCATGGAAGTGGTACGCGTTCGCGGTGTAATGCCACAGCGAGCGGATCGCATCGGGCAGCGGTACATTCGAGTGTCGGCCGATCGACTGACCTACTTCGTGGCGGTCGATCCCCGTCTCGGACGCGAACCACGGCGCGTAGCTGGCCAGGTAGACCCCGAACGGAATCAGCAACAGCGCGTAAGCCGTTGGGAACAGGTCACGGCGTACCGTGCCCAGCCACGGCCGCAGCACCCGGTACTGCCTGCGGGCCGCCACATCGAACGCCAATGACATCAACCCGAAGAACACGACGAAGTACAGCCCGGACCACTTTGTCCCGCAGGCCAATCCGAGCAGCACGCCCGCGCCGAACCGCCACCACCGCACCCCCAGCCGCGGTCCCCAGACCGTCTCGGCGATGCGGCCCTCGGTGAACGCCACATGCATGCGTTCGCGCATCTGATCGCGGTCGACGATCAGCGCGCCGAACGCGGCGAGCACCAGAAACGCCAGGAAGCCGTCGAGCAGCGCGGTGCGAGCCACCACAAAGCTGACCCCGTCGGCGATCACCAGCAGTCCCGCGATCGCCCCGACGAGCGTCGAACGACTGATCCGCCGCACGATCCGGACGACCAGCGCCACCAGGATCGTGCCCAGGACCGCGCCGGTGAAGCGCCACCCCAGGCCGGTGTAGCCGAACAGCGCCTCGCCGGTCGCGATCAACTGCTTGCCCACCGGCGGGTGCACGACCAGTCCGTAACCGGGGTTGTCCTCCACGCCGTGGTTGTGCAGCATCTGCCAGGCCTGTGGCGCGTAGTGCTTCTCGTCGAAGACCGGTGTGCCGGCGTCGGTGGGCGATCCCAGGTTCACCGTTCTGGTCAGCGCGGCCAGCGCCGTGATGACGCCGGTGACCACCCATCCCTCGAGCCGGTCCACCGGACCGAAATCGGGTGCGGGCGCCAACGGTCCGGGGCTGATCACCGGTGCTTCGTCGTCGGCGACGAGCTCGTCGGTCAAGGCGGTCATCAGAACTGATCGTAGGCTGTCGCCCATGAGCTCGGGCCGACTGCTGCTGGGCGCCACGCCGCTGGGCCAGCCGTCCGACGCGTCGCCCCGGCTGATCGCCGCGCTGGCGACGTCCGACATCGTGGCTGCCGAAGACACCCGCCGGTTGCGAATGCTGGCCAAGGCGCTCGACGTCGAGGTCGCCGGAAAGGTGGTCAGCCTCTTCGACCACAACGAAGCGGCCCGGGTGCCCGCTCTGGTCGAGCAGATCGCCGCCGGGGCCACCGCTCTGGTGGTCAGCGACGCCGGGATGCCGTTGATCAGCGATCCGGGCCACCGGCTGGTGGCGGCCTGCGTGCAAGCCGGCATCGTGGTGCAGTGTCTGCCCGGTCCGTCGGCGGTGACGACCGCGCTGGCCGTCTCGGGCCTGCCCTCGGAGCGGTTCTGTTTCGAGGGATTCGCGCCGCGCAAACAGGGGGCGCGCCGCACCTGGCTGGCGTCGCTGGCGACCGAGCAGCGCACAGCGGTGTTCTTCGAGTCGCCGCGCCGCCTGCATGCCTGCCTGCTCGACGCGGTCCAGCAGCTGGGCGGCGACCGGCGGGCCGCCGTCTGCCGCGAGCTGACCAAGGTGCACGAAGAAGTGCTGCGCGGATCGCTGGACGAGCTGGCCGACTGGGCCGCCGACGGCGTGCTCGGTGAGATCACCGTGGTGCTGGCGGGCGCGGTGCTGCAGACGGATCTGCCCACGCTGGTGACTCAGGTGATCGCGCTGGCCGACGACGGGATGGGTGTCAAAGATGCCTGCGCGCAGGTGATTTCGGCTACGCCGGGGGCGACGTCACGGCGTGAGCTCTACGACGCGGTGCTGCGGGCCCGCGGCTGAGACCGCGCTCGCTCCGATGATCGGGGCGGCCTTGTGCAGGCACTCCTCCCATTCGGCATCGGGGTCGGAATCGGCGGTGATTCCGCCGCCGGATCCCAGCACCGCATTGCCGACCGCGTCGAACTCCACCGTGCGGATCGCGACGTTCAACTCGCAGCCGGCCACCGGTGACGCCAAACCGACTGTGCCGCAATAGACTCCGCGACTTTCCTGCTCCCACTGTGAAATCAGCTCGCGGGCACGCAGTTTGGGTGTTCCGGTGATGGACGCCGGCGGAAAGGTGGCTTCCAGCAGCGCCGCGGTGGGCAGCTGCACCGGAACCTGCGCCGACACCGTCGACACCAGATGCCACACGCCCGGCGCGGGCCGCACGACGAGTAGCTCGGGCACCGTGACCGAACCGGTGACTGCGACCCGCCCCAGGTCGTTGCGGACCAGGTCGACGATCATCACGTTCTCGGCGACGTCCTTGCTCGACGCCCGCAACGCCGACGGGGGAGCGTACAGCGGCAACGTGCCTTTGATCGGGCTCGACGTCACCAGATCACCACGGCGGCAGAGGAACAACTCCGGTGACAACGAAGCAACCGCACCCCAGGAACCGGCGACGTAGGCCGCCCGGGCCGGATCCGTGCGTGCGACACCGTCGAGGAAGAAGTCCAGCGGATCGCCGGTGATCGTGCCGGTGAACTGGGTGCACACGCAGGCCTGGTACACCTCGCCTGCCCGGATGGCCTCCAGGCAGGCCAACACGCCGGCCCGGTGCGCCTGCTGGTCGGCGGCGCTCCAGTCGATCCGGTACGCCCGCGTGGCGGTCGGAGAGGTCAGCGCCTCGGCCAGCCACCCGGGCATCGGGGCGCCGGACAAGCTCTCGTACCACCACTGCCGATCGCGGTCGCAGCGCAGCACGCAGTCCGTCCAGCCGCCGGCGGCCTCGGGAACCCGGCCGGAGCGTCCCGCAGAACCGTGATCCGGGTAGGACAGGTAGCCGATCCAGCCCCCGCCGACCGTGGTGCTGTGCGAGCCGGGCCGGACGTCGAAGGCATCGGCCGGGTCGACGGGACGGACTGCCAGGCTGGGCGCGATGACGGCCAGTGCGCCGAACCACTGCCCGGTCAGGGCGGCGGGCGGCGGCAGGTCGAATCGGCGGGTGGCGTCGCCGACGGCGCGAAGCACCTCGTGGGCGCTGCCCAGATCGCCGAGCCGGTCGATTCGCACGCCCCTAGCTTGGCAGAAATCTCAGCCGCGGCTGATTTTGCGTGCAGTGGTGACCGCGGCGAGCTTGTCCGGATTACGCATCGCGTAGAAATTGCTGATCTTGCCGTCGACGATCTCGACGGTGAAGACGCCCTCCAAGGTCTCTCCGGCGTAGAGCAGGACGGCGGGGGCGGAGTTGCAGACCACCATTTCCGCGCGGACATCCGGCAGCTGCATGCCGCGGCTGATCAGCCCCACCATCGCCCGGGCGACCTTGTCGGCGCCGACCACCGGACGGCGGGCCGCGCTGGCCTTGCCGTTGCTGTCGGCGGTCCACACCACGTCGGGGGCCAGCATCGACATCACCGCCTGCACGTCGCCACCGGCCGCCGCGGCCATGAACTCGGCGGCGATCCGGGTGTTCTGGGCGGGGTCGGCCGGTGCGAAGCGTTTGCGCCGCGCCTGCACGTGCTCGCGGGCGCGGTGCGCGACCTGACGTACCGCCGGCACCGATTTGCCTACCGCCGAGGCGATTTCGTCGTAGTCGAAGCCGAACGTCTCGCGCAGCACGAACACCGCCCGCTCGTCGGGACTCAATGTTTCGAGCAGCACCAGCATGGCCATCGAAACCGATTCGGCCAGAACGACATCGGCCGAGGGATCCTGCTCGTCGAGCAGCAGCGGCTCGGGCAGCCACGGGCCGACGTAGTCCTCCCGGCGCCGGGCACCCGCCCGCAGCGCGTTGAGCGCCTGGCGGGTGACCAGCCGGGCCAGATAGGCCTTGGTGTCCTGCACGCCGCTGAGGTCGACCTCGGCCCACCGCAGGTAGCTGTCCTGCAGCACGTCATCGGATTCGGTTGTCGAGCCCAGGATTTCGTAGGCGATGGTGAACAGCAGCGGCCGCAGCAGGATGAACCGCTCGGCGTGATCGGCGGGGGCGGTCATGGCACCGCGACCGTCTCGTCCGCGCGACGCTGCGCCCGCCCGCCACCCTTGAGCCACCGATACCAGCCGGGCTTGGCGGCCTCTTTGCGAATGCCCCACACCGTGCCCTTGCAGACCAGTTCCTTGATGGACGCGGCGATCCGGCCGCCGACGAACAGGTTCATCGGAGTGTCGTCGAGGTGGGCGAACTGGACCGTGGCGTATCGACGCCCGATGCTGATGCACTGTCCCGTGAAAGCCTGGTCGACCGCGGCCGGCCGGGTGCCGGCGATGCGGCTGAGCACCGTGTCGGCGGCTTGCGCGCCCAACGGGATCGCGGCCTGGCAGCTCATCCTCAGCGGCTGGCCGGACGGCGCCGCGGCGTCACCGGCCGCCACAATGCGGGGATCGTCCACGCTGGTCAGTGTCTCATCGGTGAGCAACCGGCCCAGGGTGTCGGTGTGCAACCCGCTGCGGGCGGCCAGTTCCGGAACCCCGAAGCCCGCCGTCCACACCGTCAGGGCGCTCGGCAGCAGGGAGCCGTCGGCGAGCACCACGGCGTCGGCGCGGACCTCGGCGACAGTTGCGGTTTCGCGCACGTCCACACCGAGGCGGCGCAACCACTTGGCCACCGAGCGGCGACCGGGCCGGCTCAGTGATGGGCCCAGCGTTCCGCCGCAGACCAGGTGCACCCGACGCCCCTGCTCGGCCAGCTCGGATGCCGCTTCGATGCCCGTCAGCCCCGCGCCGACGACGGTGATCGGCGCGGCGGGATGCAGCTCGCCGAGCGCATCGCGGAGTCGTTCGGCCTGCTCGAATTCGGCTACTGGATAGGCGAATTCGGCGGCGCCGGGCACCGCTGCCGGGACCACGCCGGTGCTGCCGACCGCATAGATCAGGTAGTCGTAGTTCAGCGTCGCGCCGGAGGACAGCTCGACGGTGCCCTCGGCGGTGTCGATCCGCTCGGCCTGGTCGACGACCAGGCGGATGCCCTCGCCGAGCAGCGTTCCGTAGTCGACGGCCGCGCTGCCGCTGCCGGCGGCCATTTGATGCAGGCGGATCCGCTCGACGAACACCGGTCGCGGGTTGACCACGGTGATGGTGTCGATGGCGGGGTTCAGCCGCAGGCGGTTGGCGGCCAGTGTGCCGGCGTATCCGCCGCCGATCACGACGATGTGAGTGCGCTGGGCGGTCATGGTGTTCTCCTGTCTCGGGGGATGTGCTGCCCTCAAGACACCGCTGCGCTCATCGTTGTGACAGCTGCCCGGCCGCTGTGACCAGGCTCACGCCGCCGCGCACACCTCGGCGACCAGGATGTCGACCCGGGCGTCGTGGAACTCGGGGCGCAGGCGGCCGCTCCGGTCCAGCGTGATCAGCCCGTGCAGAGCGGCCCACACCACCTCGGTCAGGGTGTCGGGATCACGGGCGCCGGCCACCGCTTCGACCGCGGCCCGCAGCTCCTCGAAGGCCGCGTTCAGTTCGTCCGGGGTGTCCTCGGCGGCGAACACCAGCGTGCTCGCCCGGATGAACATGGCGTCGAACAGCGCCGGATTGTCGCGGGCGAACCCGGTGAAGGCGTGGGCGACTCGGGCCAACGCGGCGTGGCTGTCGGTAGCTTGCGCACGCGCGGCGGAAAGGGCGTCGCGCAGTTCACCGAAGCCCTGGACGGCGACCGACGCCACGATGCCCTCCATGCCGGCGAAATGCTTGTAGAGCACCGGCTGGCTGTATTCGATTTCGGCCGACAGCCGGCGGGTGGTGACCGCCTCCCAACCCTCGGCCTCGGCCAGCCTGCGCGCCGTGGCGGTGATCAATTGCCGGCGCGCGGCGCGCTCGCGCTCCCTGCGGTCCTCGATGGCCATGGCTGCATGCTAGCTCTGCTATCAACGCTAGCGACGCTATTGACACGATCGGAGTATGGAGTTAGCGTCGCTAGCACCCGAGCGAGGAGGATTCATGGCCGCCGAACTGGTCGCACTGATCGCGGTGCTGGGCGCCGCGGTGGTCTACGGCACCGACGTGTTCTGCGCTGTCGTGCAACGACCCGCGCTCGCCGAGGTCGACGACGCGGTCCTGCTCGCGGTGATGGGCAACATCCACCGGTACGGGGACAGGCGGATGCCGGTGCCGGGGGTGCTCGGTCTGGTGGCGGCGGCCGTCAGTGCGGCGCTTTTCGCGCTGTCGGATCGCTGGGCGCAGGCCGGGGTGGCCGCCGGTGCGGTCGTCCTTCTCGTGGTGTGGCTGGTGGTCTACCTGCGGGTGAGCGCCCCGATCAATCGTGAACTGACCGCTGCGGTCGACCGCTCTGAATCGATCACCAATGTTCGTGTACTGCAACACAAGTGGGACGCTGTCATCAATGCGAGGGCGGCGCTGCAAGGACTGACGGTGGCGTCACTGTGTGCGACGCTGCTGATCTGAAAGGTTGAGACGATGGTCAATGTCGCGAGAATCATCATGCGGGCGGCCCCGCTGTTCAACGCGCCCGTCGCGGCGATCGCCGGATCGCCGCGGCTCGGAAAACTGTTGCGTCGCAATGTCACGATGCTCAGCTACACCGGACGACGGTCGGGACGGACGTTCAGCATCCCGGTGGCGTACCGCCGTCACGGCGACGAGGTCGAGGTCGCCGCGAATCTTCCCGACGCCAAGACCTGGTGGCGCAACTTCGTCGGCGAGGGCGCTGCGGTGACGCTGACCCTGGGCGGGACAGAGCGGGCGGGGCACGCCGTTGCCCACCGCGACGCCGAGGGCCGGGTGACGGTTCGTATTCGCCTGTCCGATAAGCGAACTCAGTCGACCTGATAGCGCGGGAAGACCCCGCTCGGCGCCGGCAGCGCGGTGCCGGGCTGCAACCGTGCGCCGATAGCGGCGAAACTGCGCTCCTCGGGCGATTGGCCGAGCAGGTCGAGCAGCCTGGCTGCCGAATCCGGCATCACCGGTTGAACCAGCAGCGCCGCGATGCGCACCGCCTCGACTGTCACGTAGAGGACGGTCGCGAAACGCGCGTGGTCGGCCTCGGCTTCGCTCTTGCGCAGCACCCACGGCTCCTGCGCCGAGAAGTACCTGTTCGCCGCGCCGAGCATCAGCCAGATCGCCTCGAGCGCGAGATGCATGGCCTGGTTGTCGAATTCGGCCCGCACCTTGACCAGCAGGCCGTCGGCGAGGGCGAGCAACTCGGTGTCGTCAGCGCTCAACTCACCGGGCGTGGGCACCACGCCGTCGAGGTTCTTGGCGATCATCGACAGCGATCGCTGGGCCAGGTTGCCCAGCTCGTTGGCCAGGTCGGCGTTGATCCGGGCGATGATCGCGTCCTCGTTGTAGCTGCCGTCCTGGCCGAAGGGGACCTCGCGTAGTAGGAAGTAGCGCACCTGGTCCACGCCGAACGTGTCGACCAGGGTGTTCGGGTCGACGATGTTGCCGACCGACTTGCTCATCTTCTCGCCCTTGTTGAGCAGGAATCCATGCGCGAAAACTCGGCGCGGCAACGGGATTCCCGCCGACATCAGAAATGCCGGCCAGTAGACGGTGTGGAACCGGATGATGTCCTTGCCGATCATGTGCAGGTCGGCCGGCCAATAGCGTTGGAAAAGTTCCGATTCGGTGTCGGGAAAGCCGACGCCGGTCAGATAGTTGGTCAGCGCGTCGACCCAGACGTACATGACGTGGTCGGGATGGTCGGGCACCTTGACACCCCAGTCGAACGAGGTGCGCGAGATGGACAGGTCGCGCAGTCCGCCCGAGACGAAGCTGACCACCTCGTTGCGTCGCACCTCCGGAGCGATGAACTCCGGGTGGGCGTCGTAGTGCGCCAACAATTTATCGGCGTAGGCCGACAGTCGGAAGAAGTACGTCTGCTCCTCGGTCCAGGTCACCGGGGTGCCGGTCTCGACGGCGATCCGGACGCCGTCGACGAGCGCGGTCTCCGACTCGACGAAGAACCGCTCGTCGCGCACCGAGTACCAACCCGAGTAGCTGTCGAGATAGATGTCGCCGGCCGCGTCCATGCGCCGCCAGATGTCTTTGGATGCCTCGTGGTGGTCGGCATCGGTGGTGCGGATGAACCGGTCGAAGGAGATGTTCAGTTTCTGCTGCAGGCGCTGGAACACATCAGAGTTGCGCCGGGCCAGGTCGGCGGTCGGAATTCCTTCCGCCGCCGCGGTCTCGACCATCTTGAGGCCGTGCTCGTCGGTTCCGGTGAGGAAGCGGACGTCGAAGCCGTCGAGGCGTTTGAACCGGGCGATCGCGTCGGTGGCGATGTACTCGTAGGCGTGCCCGACGTGCGGGTCGCCATTGGGGTACGTGATCGCGGTGGTGACGTAGTACGGCTTCATCGCCTCATACCTTATTTGCCGGGCGACTTAGGGTGTGCGCGTGAGCTCCAAACGTCCGCCGCCGCCCGCCCCGCCGCGGCTGAGCCCGTTGATCGACGCGCACACCCACCTGGATGCCTGCGGCGCGACGGACGCCCGGGACGTGCGCGCGATCGTGGACCGCGCGGCGGCGGTCGGGGTGACGGCGGTGGTCACCATCGCCGACGACCTGGCGGCGGCGCGCTGGGCGACCCGGGCCGCCGACTGGGATCCCCGGGTGTATGCGGCGGTGGCGCTGCACCCCACCCGCGCGGACGCGCTCACCGAGGACGCCCGCGACGAGATCGAGCGGCTGGCCGCCCACCCCCGCGTGGTGGCGGTCGGGGAGACCGGCATGGACCTGTTCTGGCCCGGCAAACTCGACGGTTGCGCCGACCCGGCCGTGCAGCTGGAAGCGTTCGCCTGGCATATCGACCTGGCCAAGCGAACCGGCAAACCGCTGATGATCCACAACCGCGACGCCGACGCCGACGTGCTCGATGTGCTGCGGGCCGAGGGCGCCCCGGAAACCGTGATCTTCCACTGCTTTTCGTCGGGCCCGGAGTTGGCACGGGCCTGCGCCGACGCCGGCTGGATGGTCAGCCTGTCCGGCACGGTGAGCTTCAAGAACGCCCACGCGCTGCGCGAAGCGGTCCCGCTGGTGCCGACCGGGCAGCTCCTGGTCGAGACCGACGCGCCGTTTCTGACCCCCCATCCGTACCGGGGCGCACCCAACGAGCCGTACTGCCTGCCCTACACCGCGCGGGCGCTGGCCGAGTTGATCGGCCGGTCCGCCGAGGACGTGGCCGAGATCACTACGGAGAACGCGCGGCGCGCCTATCGGCTGGGGCGCGAGGGTTAAAACTCGGTTAATCTGGCCGGGGCCGAGTTGCTGTCCCCTCGGCTTTTCGTTACCGTCCTGTTATCGAAACGGTGGGGGCCCTAGAGGCCCCCTTTTATCTGTCACTCATGTGGTCGAGGTCGGGATACACGCGCGTTGAACATAATTACGAAACTTCATCAGGCACCCTCCCCGGCTCTGCGCTATCTCGTCGCGGGCCTTCTGCTGGTCTTGGCCTTCGCCGGCGCGTTCGCCGTCGCCGACTACAAGACCGTGACGTTGAGCGTCGACGGCACCGCGATGACCGTGACCACGATGAAGTCGCGGGTGATCGACATCATCAAGGAGAACGGCTTCACGGTCACCGACCGCGACGACCTGTACCCCGCCCCCGCTGAGAAAGTCCCGAACGCAGCCAACATCGTGTTGCGGCGCAGCCGGCCACTGCAGATCTCGCTGGATGGCCAGAACACCAAGCAGGTGTGGACCACGGCCTCCACCGTCGACGAAGCGCTGGCCCAGCTGGCCATGACCGACACCGCGCCGGCCGCCGCCTCCCGCGGCAGCCGCGTCCCGCTGGCCGGCATGTCCCTACCCGTCGTCAGTGCCAAGACCGTCGAGCTCGACGACGGCGGCGCGGTGCGCAACGTCCATCTGGCCGCGGCCCGGGTGGGCGAGCTGCTGGCCAACCTCGGCGTGCCGCTGGAACAGAGCGACCACGTGACGCCCGTCGCGGCGGCGCCGGTGATCGACGGCATGCACATCCAGGTGATCCGCAACCGGATCGAGAAGATCACCGAGCGGGTGCCGCTGGACCCGCCGCGGCGGCGGATCGAAGACCCGCAGATGAACATGAGCAAGGAGATCGTCGAAGACAAGGGCGCCGCGGGCAGTCAGGACATGACCTACGCCGTGTCCAAGGTCAACGGCGTCGAGACCGGTCGTCTCCCGGTGGCCAGCCACGTCATCTCGCCCGCCCGCGATGCGGTGGTCCGGGTCGGCACCAAGCCGGGCACCGAGGTGCCCAACGTCGGCAACGGCCAGATCTGGGATGCCATTTCCCGCTGTGAGGCCGGTGGCAACTGGGCGATCAACACCGGAAACGGCTACTACGGCGGGGTGCAGTTCGACCAGAGCACCTGGGAGCGCAACGGCGGCCTGCGGTTCGCCCCGCGTGCCGACATGGCTTCCCGCGAAGAGCAGATCGCCGTCGCCGAGGTAACCCGCGCCCGTCAGGGCTGGGGCGCCTGGCCGGTGTGCAGCGGAAGAGCCGGTGCGCGCTGACCATCCAGTTGCTGGGGCGCACCGAGATCCGGCGACTGGCCAAGGAACTCGAGTTCCGGCCACGTAAGTCGTTGGGGCAGAACTTCGTTCACGATGCCAACACCGTGCGCCGGATTGTGACCGCATCTGGGGTCAACCGCAACGATCACGTCCTGGAAGTCGGCCCCGGGCTCGGCTCGCTCACCCTGGCGCTGCTGGACCGTGGCTGCACGGTCAGCGCCGTCGAGATCGATCCGGTGCTGGCCGAGCGACTGCCGCAGACGGTGTCCGAGCACGCGAACAGTGAGATCGAGCGGCTGACGGTGATCAACCGCGACGTCCTGACCATCGGCCCCGACGATCTGGACGCCCCGCCGACAGCGGTCGTCGCGAACCTCCCGTACAACGTGGCGGTACCCGCGATCCTGCATCTGCTCGGCGAATTCCCAACGCTGCGAACGGTCATGGTGATGGTGCAGGCCGAAGTCGCTGAACGGCTGGCCGCCGATCCGGGCGGCAAGGAGTACGGCGTCCCGAGCGTCAAGGTCCGCTTTCACGGTGAGGTCCGCCGGCACGGCACGGTGTCGCCGACGGTGTTCTGGCCGATCCCGCGGGTTTACTCCGGGCTGGTCCGCATCGACCGCCACACCAACCCGTCCTGGCCGACGGACGCGAAGTTCCGGCAGAACATTTTCAGGCTCATCGACACCGCATTCGCGCAGCGGCGCAAGACATCTCGAAATGCCTTCATCGAGTGGGCCGGTTCGGGCAATGAATCGGCCAGCCGGCTGCTGGCCGCCAGCATCGACCCGTCGCGACGGGGCGAGACCCTGACCGTCGAGGAATTCGTCCGGCTCTACCAACGTTCGGGCGAGGTCGGCGACGCGGGCCCGCGCGGTCACGTCCAGCGGCACGCGTCGGCCAGCTGACCCGCGGGCGATAGTCTCGTTCGGTGCCGACGGATCCGAGCACCGCAGCTCAGTGGGAGCCCACTGGATCGGTGACGGTCCGTACGCCCGGCAAGATCAACCTGTATCTGGCCGTCGGAGACTTACTGGAGACCGGCTATCACGAGCTGACGACGGTGTTCCACGCTGTATCGCTGCTCGACGAGGTGACGGTGCGCAACGCCGACGTGCTGTCGCTGGAGATCACCGGCGAGGGTGCCGAGCAACTTCCCCTCGACCAGCGCAATCTGGCCTGGCAGGCGGCCGAGCTGATGGCCGAACACGTCGGCCGCGCGCCCGACGTGTCGATCCTGATCAACAAGAGCATCCCGGTCGCCGGCGGCATGGGCGGCGGCAGCGCGGACGCGGCGGGCGTGCTGGTGGCGCTGAACTCGCTGTGGGAACTCGGCCTGCCCCGCCGCGATCTGCACACGCTGGCCGCGGAGCTGGGCAGCGACGTGCCGTTCGCCTTGCACGGCGGTACCGCGCTGGGCACCGGCCGTGGCGAGGAGCTTGCTACGGTGTTGGCCCGCAACACTTTTCATTGGGTGCTCGCGTTCGCCAATGGTGGGCTGTCCACCCCGAAGGTATTTCGCGAACTCGACAATCTGCGCAGCAGAGAGTCGGTCGGCGAGCCGCCCCGCCTGGGCGACGCGGGCCCGGTGCTGGCTGCTCTGGCGTCCGGGGACGCGCAGGAACTGGCTCCGCTGCTGGGCAACGAACTCCAGGTGGCGGCGCTGAGCCTGAAGTCGCAACTGCGCCGGGTGCTGCGCGCCGGTGTCGAGGCCGGCGCGTTGGCCGGCCTGGTCTCTGGATCCGGGCCGACCTGCGCGTTCCTGTGCGCATCGGCATCGTCGGCGGTGGACGTGGGCACCGAACTCACCGGCGCCGGGGTGTGCCGCACGGTGCGCGTCGCCAGTGGCCCGGTGCACGGGGCGCGAGTGGTGCCCACGCCGGCCGCCGGCGGGTAGATCTCCCAGAAAATCCGCGCCACGGTTTGGCACATCTTTAAGAGGAGTTTAAGATATTCGACGGTGACGATTTCCGGTCGAGTAACGAGCTCGGTATTCCTGCCCGCCATCTCCGACGGCGGGCGTTCCGGCAACGACGGCACTTGGTTGCGGGCGGTTACCGCATCACCACCGATTCGAGATGAAATCGCTGCCCAATTGTGGGCGCGCGGCTATCCCAAAGTGTGCTTGAGCAGGAGCAACATTAAGGGCCGGGCGATGGCGCCGGAACCGAGGAGGCAATCGTGAGCAGGTTTACCGAGAACATGTTCCGCAATGCTCATGAGAGTTCGCGGGGCATGGTCACCGGCGAGCCGCACGAGCCGGTCCGGCATACCTGGCTCGAAGTCCACGAGCGCGCGCGTCGCATCGCCGGCGGGCTGGCCGCCGCGGGAATCGGTCCCGGTGCCGCCGTGGGCGTGCTGGCCGGGTTCCCGGTGGAGATCGCGCCGACGGCGCAGGCCCTGTGGATGCGCGGCGCCAGCCTGACGATGCTGCACCAGCCCACCCCGCGCACCGACCTCGCCGTCTGGGCCGAGGACACCATGAATGTCATCGCGATGATCGAGGCGAGCGCCGTGATCGTCTCCGAGCCCTTCCTGGTCGCCATTCCGGTGCTCGAAGAGAAGGGCATCAAGGTACTCACGATCGGCGACCTGCTCGACAACGAGCCGATCGACCCGGTCGACACCGAGGAAGACGACCTGGCGCTGATGCAGTTGACGTCGGGTTCGACCGGGTCGCCCAAGGCCGTCCAGATCACCCACCGCAACATCTACTCGAACGCCGAGGCCATGTTCATCGGCGCCGAGTACGACGTCGACTCCGACGTCATGGTCAGCTGGCTGCCCTGCTTCCACGACATGGGCATGGTCGGGTTCCTCACCATCCCGATGTACTTCGGCGCCGAGCTGGTCAAGGTCACGCCGATGGACTTCCTGCGCGACACCCTGCTGTGGGCCAAGCTGATCGACAAGTACAAGGGCACCATGACCGCGGCGCCCAACTTCGCCTACGCGCTGTTCGCCAAGCGCCTGCGCAAGCAGGCCGAGCCGGGTCAGTACGACCTGTCCACGCTGCGGTTCGCGCTGTCCGGCGCCGAGCCGGTCGACCCGGCCGACGTCGAGGACCTGCTCGACGCCGGCAAGCCGTTCGGCCTGAAGCCGTCGGCCATTCTGCCCGCCTACGGCATGGCGGAGACGACGCTGGCGGTGTCGTTCTCCGAGTGCAACGCCGGCCTGGTGGTCGACGAGGTCGACGCGGATCTGCTGGCCGCGCTGCGGCGCGCGGTGCCCTCCGCCAAGGGGAACACCCGGCGGTTGGCTTCACTCGGCCCGCTGCTCAAGGATCTCGAGGCCCGGGTGGTCGACGAGAACGGCAACGTGATGCCCCCGCGCGGTGTCGGCGTCATCGAGTTGCGCGGCGAGTGCGTGACGCCCGGCTACATCACCATGGGTGGCTTCCTGCCGGCGCAGGACGAGCACGGCTGGTACGACACCGGTGACCTCGGCTACCTGATGGAGAACGGCCACGTCGTGGTCTGCGGCCGGGTCAAGGACGTCATCATCATGGCCGGGCGCAACATCTACCCGACCGACATCGAGCGTGCCGCGGGCCGCGTCGAGGGTGTTCGCATCGGCTGCGCCGTCGCGGTCCGGCTGGACGCCGGCCACTCGCGCGAAACCTTTGCCGTCGCAGTGGAATCCAACGCCTACGACGACCCGGCCGAAGTGCGGCGCATCGAGCACCAGGTGGCGCACGAGGTGGTCACCGAGGTCGACGTGCGACCACGCAACGTGGTGGTGCTCGGTCCCGGGACCATCCCCAAGACCTCGTCGGGCAAGCTGCGCCGGGCGAACTCGGTCACCCTGGTCACCTAACCCGGTCAGTGCAATCCGGCTAGCTGCTTCTGCTCGTAGAGCCGGGCCCATTCCTTGCGCGGGCGGATCGACACATCGACGTCGGCGCCCTTGGCGCGCAAGGCTTTTACCGTTGCCTGCTCACGCGGAGTGCGGGCGAACGGATCCCAGCCGAAGAAGTTGCACGCGTTGCGCCAGGTGATCTTGTTGATGTCGTCCTCGTCGGCGCCGGCCGCGCGTAGTTCGGCCATCACCTGCTCGGGGGCGTCCGGCCAGAAACAGTCCGAGTGCGGGTAGTCGCACTCCCAGGCGATGATGTCGATGCCGATCTCGTGCCGCAGTTTCAGCGAGGTCTTGTCGGTGACGTAGCACGCCAGCGAGTGCTCGCGGAACACGTCGCTGGGCAGCTTGTCCCCGAAGTCGCGGCGCAGCCACTTCTGGTTGGTGTAGTGCCGGTCGCTGCGGTCCAGATAGAAAGGGATCCAACCGATTCCGCCTTCGGAGAAGGCGAATTTCAGGTCCGGGTATTTGCGCATCGCCGGGCCCCACAACAGGTCCTGCGCGCACATCGCCGAGACCTGGGTGGCCAGGATGATCAGGTTGTCGATCGGAGCGTCGGACGCCATGCTGATCGCGCCGAAGCCGGTGCCGATGTGCAGGCACATGACCACGTTCTCCTCGGTCAGGGTGCGAAACACCGGGCCCCAGTAGTCGTCGTCGTGGTAACTCGGCAGCCCTTCCAGGTGCGGCAGTTCCGGCATGGTGACCGCGCGGCAGCCCTTGGCGGCGACACGGCGGATCTCGGCGCACATCCCGTCCGGGGTCCACGTCGGAAGGATGGCGATGGGGATGAAGCGGTCGGGATAGGAGCCGGCCCATTCGTCGATGTGCCAGTCGTTGTAGGCCGACACCATCACCAACGTGATGTCTTCGCGGGTCATGTTGAGGTGGCGCGCGGAGAAACCGGTGAAGGTCGGAAAACACATCGAGGCCAGGATCCCGTTGCGGTTCATGTCGCGCACCCGCTCGTGCACGTCGTAGACGCCAGGCCGCATCTCGGCGAAGCCGGCCGGGTCGCGGCCCCACTCCTCGGCCGGCCAGGACACAACGGCGTTGAGGCCGCTGACGCCCTGCGGCCTGCCCTGGTACATCCACTGGTCGACGCCGCGAGAGTCGGTCACCACGATCGGGGCGTCGTCTTTGTACTTCTGCGGGACGTGGCGCAGGAACATGTCCGGTGGCTCCACGACGTGGTCGTCGATGCTGACCAGAACGAGGTCGTCCGTACCCATTGCGTCCATGGCTCTACTTATTACCCTGGAGACCGATGACCGTCTCCGCATCTTCGGCCAACCTTTTGCCCGAACCGGCCAGCCTGGTCGAGTTGCGCCGCGGCGGGCGGGCCCGGGCCGGCAGTTACCTCTACCAGGGCAGCCAACTGGTGACCGGCTGGCACTCCCACGACCTGCACCAGATCCAGTACGCGATCGGCGGTGTGGTGGAAGTCGAGACGGCCAGCGCGCACTATCTGCTACCGCCGCAGCAGGCCGCCTGGATACCGGTCGGCCTGGAACACCAGGCCACGATGACCCCCGACGTCCGCAGCGTGGCGGTGATGTTCGACCCGGAGCTGCTGCCCGCCGTCGAGAACCGGGCCCGCATCGTGATGGTGTCGCCGCTGATCCGCCAGATGATGATCTACGCGCTGCGCTGGCCGATCGGCCGCCCGGACAGCGACCCGGTATCGGACGGCTTCTTCCAGACCCTCGGGCACCTGGTGTTCGAGGCGCTCGATCACGAGGCTGCGCTGAGCCTGCCGACCGCCGACAACCCGACCGTGGCCGCGGCCATGGAGTACACCAAGGCGCACCTGTCCTCGGTCACCGCGGGCGAGGTGAGTCGCGCCGTCGCGGTGTCCGAGCGGACGCTGCGACGCCAGTTCGACGACGCGGTCGGCATGTCGTGGCGGACATACGTGCTACACGCGCGCATGCTGCGCGCGATGGCGTTGCTGGTCAGCCCGGGTGAGTCAGTCCAAAAAGTAGCCAGCACAGTGGGTTTCGACAGTCTGAGCGCCTTCACCCGCGCGTTCACCAGGTTCTGCGGCGAAACTCCGTCGAGCTATCGGCAGCGGACCGCGCTCGAGTGACGACCTGTCAATGCTAGGAAAGATGATGTGAGCGAAGGTATTTCACCGGAGTCATGGCGACGTCCGGCACGGTCAGAGGCCCGACTTCACGTGATCGGGAACCACTTCTCGGCGACGTGGGCGATCTCGATGTAGAGCGGGAGGCCAATGGTGACGTTGTAGGAGAACGTCAGCCCGAGCGACGCGGCCAGTGGCAGTGTCGGGCTCGCCTCGGGAATCGCCAGTCGCTGCACCGCGGGCACCGCGATATACGACGCCGCCGCGCACAGCACGGCGAACAAGACATACGTTCCCGGCTCGAACTCCTGATGGATCAGGTACGCGTAACCGTGCGCAACGACAATGCCCAGTGGCGCAAATATATTCGGCACCAGCAAAGCGAAGACGATGAATCCCTTACCCGCGGACCTCAGGTCGCGCAGTTTGCGGGCAGCCGTCATGCCCATCTCGAGCAGAAACAGGCAGAGCGCTCCCTGGAAGGCCGAGATGAAGAAGACGTCGTCGTCGTGAGTGACCTTGTGCCCCTGCAGTCCGCTGATGAAGCCGATGACGATGCCGCCGAAAAGCAGCAACAGCCCCGGATTCAGGAAGACCTCCCGCAGCAATTGCAGGGACAACACGGGCTTCTTCTTGCCGTTGTCCGCGGCGTCCCCGGCTGCAGGCTCTGTCGGGGCCGAGAAGTCGTGTCGCTGACCAATTTTGACGTCGTGTTCGGGATGGAGCTGCTGCCCGGGGGGTGGTTGCGTGGCGGCGGCGAGCGTCGACTCCGCCAGGGCCACGTAGCCACGCTCACCGGGCATGTTGCCGTCGGCGTCCATCCCCCGCTGTCGCAGCCGCGCCACCAGGAAGAGCGCCACCAGGCAGCCCGGCACCTCCATCACCGCGAGCATCACCGGCATGTAGGCGTCGAACGCCACGCCCGCGCTGACCAGAATCCCGACCGCGGTGGCGAACGTGCCGGCCGAGTCGGAGCCGTAATAGCCTGCGACCGTGGCCTTGTCGATTTTGCGTATCGACGTGAACCGGGTCAACAGCAGATAGGCGATCATGCCGATGGCGAAGTTCACAACGAAGCCGACGATCATGAAACCGACGATCTGACCGATGCTCGAGGCGTGGATCTCGGCGAGCTCTTCGCCGCCGTGCCACCCGATCGCCAGCAGCAGGTACATCGTCAGGCCCTGGTAGATCACGTCGGGGAATTCGAAATCCACTTTCAGCAACGGAAGTAGGAAGCCGAAGTAGAAGAACAACAACAGCGGTTTGAACAGGTTGTGCCCGACGTTGCTGAGAAACTCATGAAGCAACACAGTCAGCTCCCTCACCGAAGTCGCCGGCGGAGTTCACCACGCGTGCACCCGATTCTGGGCCGGCTCCAGACCGAGTTCGATCAGCAACTCGGTGGCGTCGGCCGCCTGCTCACAGACCGTCGGCACCTCGGGGCGCTCGGCGGCACTGAAGGCCTCCAGCACGAAGGCGGCTGGATCTTTGCGCCCGGGCGGGCGCCCGATCCCGATCCGGACTCGCTGAAAGTCTTTGGTGCCGAGCGCGTTTGCCACCGACCGCAATCCGTTGTGGCCTCCCTCGCCGCCGCCGAGCTTCAGCCTGATCTGGCCGAACTCGATGTCGAGTTCGTCGTGGATGATCACGACGTCAGCTGCCGGCACCGAGTAGAACTTCGCCAGCGGACCCACCTGCCGGCCGGACTCGTTCATGAAGCAGCGCGGTTTGGCCAGCACCACCGAACGGCCGCCGAGTCGACCGGTGGCGATCTCCGCGCCGGATCGCTTGTGCACCTTGAAGTTCGAACCCAGCCGGGCGGCGAGCCGGTCGGCAACCATGAACCCCAGGTTGTGCCTCGTCTGGGCATAATTCGGTCCGGGGTTGCCCAGACCCACCACCAGTTGTGGGCCGGACACGGGTTATTCGGATTCGGACTCGGCTTCGGAGGCCTCGCCCTCGGCTTCGCCGTCGGCATCCTCTTCGGCCGGCTCTTCGCCCTCGACGGCTTCGCCGGCGCCTTCGGCTTCCAGGTCCTCTTCGGTCGGCGCCACCACCACGTTGACGACCAGGCTCTCCGGGTCGGCGATCAGGCTCACGCCGGACGGCAGTTCGATCTGACCGGCGGTGAACTGGGTGCCGGGCTCGGCACCCTCGATCGACACCGTCAACGACTGCGGGATCGACAGCGCGTCGGCTTCGATCAGGATGGTGCTGGTCTCCTGGGTGACCAGGGTGCCGGGAACCGGGTCGCCGACGACCTCGACGTTGACGTCGACGGTCACCTTCTCGCCGCGGCGGACCACCAGCAGGTCAGCGTGGGTGATGGAGCGACGGATCGGGTGGATGTCGAGCGCCTTGGTCAGCGCCAGCTGCTCCTTGCCCTCGATGTCCAGCGTCAGCACCGCGTTGGTGCCGGCGTGGCGGAGCACTGCGGCGAAGTCGCGGCCGGGCAGCGCCAGGTGCTGCGGGTCGGCGCCGTGACCGTAGAGGACGGCGGGAACCCAGCCGTCGCGCCGGGCCCGGCGGGACGCGCCCTTGCCGGTCTCGGTCCGTACCTGGACGGCAAGCTTGTTCTGAGTGTTGGCCATTGATGTCGCTCCTGTGTGAGATACCGGGGCACGGCCAGGAGTCGCGACTGAATGTCGGTCCCCGTCGATAACGGTGGCTCCGGTGAGCCGCCCTCGCCGTGACGCCTGGCCAGGCTAGCGCACCAGCGGCTCAGAGCGGAAATTTGGTGTCCGTCAGCCGCTCGGACAGCTCCCACAGCGCGGCGGCGGTGGCGTCGCGTTTGGCCAGCGGGCTGCGGCCGACCGGCTTGGTCCGGCCGAACATGGCGAACGCCGGACCGACGAAGCTGTTGCCCGCGACATCTTGGGAGATGGCGAACAGCGTCTGCCGGGCGCCGAAGTCGGCGTCGGTGGCCAGCTTGTTGCCGACCGACATCAGCGCGTCGCCGACCGGACTGCCGGAGTGACCTTGCAGGTTGGTGTGTGAATAGCCGGGGTGAGCGGCTACCGCCCGCAGCTTCGAGCCGGTGGTCTGCAGGCGGCGTTGCAACTCGCTGGTGAACAGCAGATTGGCCAGCTTGGACTGACCGTAGGCCAGCCAGGCCGAGTAGGGCCGCGAGGTCCAGTTCAGGTCACGCAGGCTGATGTAACCGATGTAATGCATCATCGACGACACCGTGACCACCCGGTCGGTGACCTTCGGCAGCAGCAGGTTGGTCAGCGCGAAATGGCCCAGGTGGTTGGTACCGATCTGGCTCTCGAAACCGTCGGTGGTGTTCGCGTGCGGGACCGCCATGATGCCGGCGTTGTTGACCAGCACGTCGACGTGGGAGATGCCGTCGGCGAACGTCCGCACCGACGCCAGGTCCTGGAGGTCGAGCTGGCGCACTTCGACGTCGCCGGTCATCTCCTTCGCCGCGGCTTCGCCCCGGCCGGGATTGCGGACGGCCAGGATCACCTGCGCGCCGACCCGGGCCAGCTCGCGGGCCGTCACGGCTCCCAGGCCGCTGTTGGCGCCGGTCACGATGACCGTGCGTCCGGTGAATGAGGGCAGGTCTGCAGCGGTCCACGACGTCATGCAAAACACAGTAGTGCGGTGCCGGAGGTGTCGGTGAACTACTTCGCGGCGACGGTGAAGCCGTGCAGGATCGCCTCGACGCTGACCGCGTCGGCGACGGCCTTGTCGGCCAGGCTGGTGACCGCCAGCTGAATCAGGTAACGCTCCGGATCCTCACCCGGTCCGTGCCCGATCACGATCCGGTTGATGGTGTGCAGCCGCTGGTCGCCGAGGTTGTAGCTGCCCTCGACCATCGAGGACGGGAAACCCTGGTAGTCGGCGTCGGACGACTCGAGTTGTCGGAAGTTCTGCGCCAGCCGGGCGTCGTCGTTGCCGTGCTTGACCAGCTCCTTGGCGTCGAAATTGCCGCCCAGTCTGAACACGATCAGCATGGCGTTCGGGAACGCGTCGGCTCCGGCGATCAACTCGGTGGTGGCCGGGATGTTCGGCCGGTTGATCCGCTGCCAGCCCTGCGGTGTGGGAATCGACACCGTCAGGTCGGTCAGCGTGGTGGGTTCGACGGGCTCGCCGGAGATGCCGTTGCTCTCCAGGTACTGCGAAAACGGGACCGGCGCCCCGGTCGGCGCGGCGCTCGTGGTGGTGGGTGTGGTCGACCAGATCGACTGGTAGTCAGGCGTTTTCGGCCCGCACCCGGCTGTCGCAACAGTCAGGGCCGCCAGCCCGGCGGCAACTCGCAGCGCTGGCCTCACAGGATCTCGCGAACCGTGTCGACCGGACGAGCCGGCCGCGTGCCTTTCGCTGTGATGACAACCGGCGGTGCCTGGAGGTACCGGGGATTGTGGTAGACGAGCACCTGGCCCGAATCCGAAACCATCTAGGCGTCTCCGTCGAAAAGCCCTGTGACGGAACCGTTTTCGAAGACCGCGCGGATGGTGCTGGCCAGTAGCGGCGCGATGGACAGCACGGTGAGTTGCGGGAACCGCTTCTCCTCGCCGATCGGCAGCGTGTTGGTGACGATGACTTCGCGGGCGCCGCAGGCCGCCAGTCGCTCGGCGGCCGGGTCGGACAGCACGCCGTGGGTGGCCGCGATGATCACGTCCTTGGCGCCGTCGTCGTGCAGCAGCTTCACCGCACCCGCGATGGTCCCACCGGTGTCGATCATGTCGTCGATCAGCACGCAGGTCTTTCCGGCGACCTCACCGACCACCCGGTTGGACACCACCTGGTTGGGCACCCGCGGGTCGCGGGTCTTGTGGATGAACGCCAGCGGCACGCCGCCCAGCGCGTCGGCCCATTTCTCGGCGATGCGCACCCGTCCGGAGTCGGGGGAGACCACGACCATGTTGCCCTCGGGGTAGTTGTCCCCGATGTAGCCGGTGAGCAGGTTCTGCCCCCGCATGTGGTCGACCGGCCCGTCGAAGAATCCCTGGATCTGGTCGGTGTGCAGATCGACGGTCACGATCCGGTCGGCGCCGGCGGTCTTCAGCAGATCGGCGACTAGGCGGGCCGAGATCGGTTCGCGCCCACGGTGTTTCTTGTCTTGGCGGGCGTAGGGGTAGAACGGCAGGACCGCCGTGATCCGCTTCGCGCTGCCGCGCTTGAGCGCGTCGATCATGATCAGCGATTCCATCAGCCAGTCGTTGACCGGTGCCGGGGCGGACTGCAGGACGAAGGCGTCGCAGCCACGCACCGACTCGTTGAAGCGGACGAAGATCTCGCCGTTGGCGAACTCGCGGGCGGTCTGCGCGGTGACGTGGGTGTCGAGTTCCTTGGCGACTTGCTCGGCCAGCTCGGGATGGGCGCGGCCGGAGAAGAGCATCAGATTCTTGCGGTTATCGGTCCAGTCGTAGCTCACGCGCCGCCCTTACTGATTCGAATCGGATGACTGCCATTGGAATACTAGGGGGTCTCGGTGGGTGCGAACGCCGAGTCGTCACCGTCGGGCCGGTCGGGGGCGCCGGCCGATCGGGCTTGCGCGGCGGCCTGGGCGGCGGCAGTGCCGGGGCGTTTGCGCTCGACCCAGCCCTCGATGTTGCGCTGTTGTCCGCCGGAGACGGCCAGTGCGCCGGGCGGGACGTCCTCGCGCAGCACCGTGCCGGCGCCGGTGTAGGCGCCGTCGCCGACGGTGACCGGGGCGACGAACATGGTGTCCGAGCCGGTGCGGACGTGCGAGCCGACCGTGGTGCGCTGTTTGGTGGTGCCGTCGTAGTTGACGAACACGCTGGACGCCCCGATGTTGCTGTGTTCGCCGATGTCGGCGTCGCCGACGTAGGTCAGGTGCGGCACCTTGGTACCGGCGCCGATCACGGAGTTCTTGGTCTCGACGAACGCGCCCAGCTTTCCGTCGGCTCCCAGCACCGAGCCGGGCCGCAGGTAGGTGAACGGGCCGACCACCGCGCCGTCGCCGATGACGGCGTCGCTGCCGTGGGTGCGGACCACCGAGGCGCCGTCGCCGACCGAGACGTCGGACAGCGTGGTGTCCGGCCCGACCGCGCAGCGGCCGCCGACGCGGGTGCGACCGAGCAGCTGGGTTCCCGGCTGGATGACGGTGTCGCGGCCGATGCTCACGTCGACGTCGATCCAGGTCGTGGCCGGGTCGACAACGGTGACCCCGGCCAGTTGGTGGGCCGCCACGATGCGGCGGTTCAGCTCGGCGGCCAGCTCGGACAGCTGCACCCGGTTGTTGACGCCGGCCACCAGCGAGCTGTCATCGACGTGGCGGGCCTGCACCACCTGCCCGTCCTGCCGGACGATCGCGATGACGTCGGTCAGATACAGCTCCTGCTGGGCATTGTCGGCCGACAACCGGCTCAGTGCTGAGCGCAGCGCCGCGATGTCGAAGGCGTAGACGCCGGCGTTGACCTCGCGGATCTCCTGTTGGGACGGCGTCGCGTCGGCTTGCTCGACGATCGCGATGACCTCGTGGTCCTGGGTGCGCAGGGTGCGGCCGTAACCGGTCGGGTCGCTCAGCGTGGTGGTCAGCACGGTGACCGCGGCGCCCCGGGAATTGTGCGCGGCGACCAGGTCGGCCAGGGTGTCGGCGTCGAGCAGCGGGATATCGCCGGAGGTGACGACGACGACACCGTGGAAGTCGTCGGGAAGCGCGGACAACCCGCACAGCACCGCGTGCCCGGTGCCGAGTTGCTGGTCCTGCGTCGCTGTGTCGATGGGCCGGCCCAGCGTTTCGGCCAGTTCCCCGATGGACTCCTCGATCTGCTGGTGGTCGCGGCCCAGGACCACGACCAGGTGCTGGGGCGCCATCTTGGCGATCGCATGCAGCGAGTGGGCCAGCATGCTGCGCCCGGCCAGGGTGTGCAGCACTTTCGGAATGTCGGACCGCATTCGGGTTCCGGCCCCGGCCGCCAGGACGAGGACCGCTGATTCGCCGTGTGTCGTCATCCACCCTCCTCGCTCTGCCGCCGCTACTCGCTCAGCGTGTCATTATCCGCACACCTCCGGCAAAACAAACCGTCCGCGCCGCATTCGGTAACGAATGACGCGGTGCACAATAATCACGTGGTGGACCGACGACGAACCGTACCGGCCAGCCCATCGCCGATCGAGGCGCTCAAGCAGCTGCCGGCGCTGGTTCTGCTGGAGCGGATTCCGGTCCCCATGCTCGCGGTGCTGCAAGACGGCACGATCGTCTTCGCCAACACGGCCTTCGCCGACATCCTGGGCCGGGACGCCGACGAGTTGGTCCGGCTGCGGTTCTACGACATCTTCTACGGCGCACTCGAAACGGAATCGGTGCTCTCGGTCGTCGACGGCCTGGCGAACATGGTCGTCGAGCTGGCGCATAAGGACGGCACGACCGTGCGGGCGCTGATGAGCAGGTCCGCGCTGCGTCGGGCGGACGACGAGATCGCCCTGGCCACCTTCCAGGACCTCACCGAAGAACTGTGGGCTAACGAGCCGTAGATCTAGGCCGGCTTGTCGGGCTCGACGTGGCGCAGCGCCTCGCGGGCCAGGAACTCGCGGTAGTAGCCCAGCGAGGTCTCGGTGACGATCGCGGGAAACAGTAGCTCCCACATGTGGGTCAGGCGGCGGACCAGGTCATTGCCGTCGCCAGTGCTCTGGCCCATCATCCGGGCACCGAAGGTCGCGCCGATGATCGATTCGCTGACCATCCGAGGGTCGAGATCTTCGCGGATGTCGCCTTCGGCGATCGCCCGCCGGGCTTCCGCCGTCATCGCCTCGATCCAGGCGGCGTACGCCTTGCCGGCGCTGTCGTTGAACTTTCCGAACGCCAGGGTCAGCTGCTCGGCGGTCCGTACGACCTTGTCGGTGGCGAACAGGTCCGCGGTGACGAAGGTGCCGTGCAGGATGTTCTCCAGCGCCGGCGAGAACGAGTCCGACATCGCGCCCAGTTCGGATACCACCAGGTTGGCGCCGTCTTCGATGATGGCCGACGCCAGCGCCTCCATCGAGTCGAAGTGGTGGTAGAAGGCGCCCTTGGTCATGCCGGTTCGTTCGATGATCGCGCCGCGATCGGCAGACGCGAACCCGACCTCCGTGAATACGTCAACCGCGGCGTCGAGGATTTTTCGCCGCGTCGCTTCCGATCGAACCTGGCGGGCCATCGATTAATCCCTCCGGATTTTCGGTCTCTTAGTCCGGACCATCGGTTGTGAGTCTGGTGTGGCGGCACAGCCTAACAGGCGGGCCGGCCGGCCTCGGCCGGTCGATGCCCCGGGGCGCGACGAGGCGGTCACGTCAGCCTGCCAGCGCCGATGTGCTTCCGATCGCGATTCTGGTCCGCCGTTTGATGAATTGGCGGAAGTAGTCGACCCGCTCGGGACGGGCAAAGCCGGGCAGCATCAGCGCCCACATCTTCTCGAGTTCGCTGAGGAAGTGTCCCGGCTCATCCAGGTCGGCGGTCTGACGCAGACCCATGTAGGAGGAGGCCAGCAGACGACCCACATCTCGTGGGTCGGTGTTCTCCACGACATCGCCCTCACCGATGCCCCGTTGCACGGCGACCGCGAGGTTGTCGATCCAACTCCGGTGCAGTTTGGTCTGCAGTCCCTCGAGCCGGCCGATGGATTCGACCAGATGCAGAGCCGCCCGGGACATGTCCTCACGGATGTCACGCACTGCCAGTTGGTAGGAGAAGTCGATCAATGTCTCGAGGCCCGACAGCTTGCGGGCCAGCAGTTCGTGGATCGCTTCCTCGGATCGGGAGATCTGGGTGTCGATGATCGCCAGCGCCAGCGCGTGCTTGGAGCGGAAGTGGAAATACATTGCGCCCTTGGTCAATTCGGCTTCGGCAAGCACATCGTCGAGGCCGACTTGATGAAACGGGAGCTGGGCGAATTTTCGGGCGGCGGCACGCAGGATCTGCTGGCGTGTGGAATCGGCGCGAGTATCGGTCGACTCGTTCATCAAGGGCCACCTAGTGCTGCTTCCGCCGCGAGCGTCCGGCAGCAGGCCCTCGGTCTCGAGGTGATGTCGGTCGAGCGCGACGAGCGCCCCACGGGCTTGAGGCGCGGTCGGACGAGCGTTTGACGGCCCCTGGTTTCGAGGCGCAGTAGTTCGAGCTTAATGCAATGACGGTCTGAAAATAGCGATCGACGCGGCGCGCAGGCTGTAAGGGCCGCATCGACACTCAGTCGGTATGAGGTCAAAGGAAGCTAACAGCTTCTGACCGAGTTTATCAAGTGTTAACGACGTTTAGTTTGCCCTAGGCTTCACACCATACGAAAAGTATGTAATAGTGCTCTCAACAAGAAGGTGGGTTTGTTGAGCGCGTGGCCGCAATGCCGCAGCCGGCGCACCCGTCACGCGTGTACGAGATCGATGAGTGTTTGTGAGGAGAGCACATGTCGTACGTAACCACACAGCCGGAATCGCTGGCCGAGGCCGCCGACAGCCTGGCGGGGATCGGTGCCGGAGTGAAGGCCGAGAACGCCGCGGCCGCCGCGCCGACCGTCGGAATTCAGCCGCCCGCTGCCGATCAGGTCTCGATCCTGACCGCCGCGCAGTTCGTCGTGCACGCCAATCTCTACCAATCGGTGAGCGCGCAGGCTGCCGCGGTGCACGAGATGCTGGTCAATACCCTGCAGGCCAGCTCCGGCTCCTACGCCGCCACCGAAGCCGCCAACGCGGCGTCGGCTCGCTAGGACCACAGCATGGATTTCGGCGCTTTTCCGCCTGAGATCAACTCGGGGCTCATGTACGCCGGGCCGGGGTCGAGCACGATTCTGGGCGCCGCCTCGGCGTGGGACAGCCTGGCCTCGGAGTTGCACTCGGCAGCCGCGTCGTCGGAGTCGCTGATCAGCGCCCTCACCGGCGGCCCCTGGCAGGGCCCGTCCTCGACAGCGATGGCCGCCGCGGCCGCGCCGTACGTCGACTGGATGACTGCCACCGCGACCCAGGCCGAGCAGGCGGCCGGGCAGGCCCGCTCGGCGGCCGGCGCCTATCACGTGGCGTTCGCCATGACGGTTCCTCCGCCGGTCATCGCGGCCAACCGGGCGCAACTCATGTCCCTGATCGCCACCAACTTCTTCGGGCAGAACACCCCGGCGATTGCGGCCACCGAAGCCCAGTACATGGAGATGTGGGCGCAAGACGCGACCGCGATGTACGGCTATGCCGACAATGCCGCTGCGGCTTCGGTTTTCACGCCGTTCAGCGCGCCCCCGACGGTGGCCAATGCCGAAGGTCTGGCCAATCAGGCCGCGGCGGTGAACCAGGCCGCCGGTAACTCGACGGGATCGGTGACCCAGACCATCACCAATGCGCTGCAGAGCATGACGTCACCGGCCGCGTCGACGTCGTCCGACTCGTTGCTGACCGACATTCTCAACGCGCTCGGGTTGACCGGGACGGCCTCGACGGGCTCCACCGGCACGGTGAACCCCATCACCGGGGCCATCGACAGCGGCTCGCTCATCCAGCAGATCATCAGCCAGACCGCAATCCTGCCAGGCTTTTTCGCGATGCAGATGGGCGTGACCGCGCTCGCGCCGATGATCTACACCGCCGAGAACCAGTCGATGCAGCCGGTGGCGGCGGCCGCGGGTGGCGGCGAAGGAGCGGTCGCTGCTGCGGGTGGGGCCGAAGGTGCTGCGGCGGCGGCCGGCGGAGCGGCGATGGAGCCGGCATTCGGCGCGCAGGCGTGGGCCGGTGTGGGCGAGGGTGCGCAGTTGGGACAGCTGTCGGTGCCGCAGAACTGGTTGTGGTCGGCCGCTCAGCCGATGGACGCCGTCGTTCCGATGGGTACGCCGATCCTGATGCCCGCCAGCGGAATCGGCACGGCCGAAGGTGGCGCTCCGATGGTGCTCGGTGGGCTGCCGAGGGCGGCGGCCGCCGGTGCCGCGGCTGGGGCCGGCGCTGCAGCGGTGAAGTACGGGACCCGCTCCAAGGTGATGGCGCGCCCACCGGCCGCCGGTTACCCGGCCGAAGAGTCGGCTCGAGTGGAGCCCGCCGCGTCCAACGGACATATCCCGAACGGTCATGCGCCGCAGGGGTACCGGCCGGCGATCGTCTATGTGCCGGCCAACGGCACCGCACCGGCGACGAATTAGCCGCGGCCTCCATCCATCAACTGAACCAAGGAGAACATCATGCCCACACGTTTTATGACCGACCCGCACGAGATGCGGTCCATGGCAGGCCGTTTCGACGTCCACGCCCAAACCGTCGAGGACGAGGCCCGCAAGATGTGGGCCTCGAGCCAGAACATCGCCGGGGCGAGCTGGAGCGGTATGGCTCAGGCCACCTCCTACGACACCATGGGTCAGATGAACACGGCCTTCCGCAACATCGTCAACATGCTGCACAGCGTGCGTGACGGGTTGATCCGCGACGCCAACAACTACGAGAGCCAAGAGCAGGCTTCTCAGCAGATCCTGTCCAGCTAGCCGGTCATCACTCGAAAAGGTTTGGGAGAACAATTATGTCGATCAATTACCAGTTCGGCGATGTCGACGCCCACGGCGCGCTGATCCGCGCTCAGGCCGCCTCGTTGGAGGCCGAGCACCAGGCCATCGTTCGCGATGTGCTGGCTGCCGGTGACTTCTGGGGCGGCTCGGGTTCTTCTGCCTGCCAGGAGTTCATCACCTCGTTGGGTCGCAACTTCCAGGTGATCTACGAGCAGGCCAACAGCCACGGCCAGAAGGTCCAGACCGCCGGCAACAACATGTCGAGCACCGACGCCGCCGTCGGTTCCAGCTGGGCCTGACAGCACTCAAACGCACAGTTTGTCGGAGCGAGTTGTTCATCCAAAAAGTATGAATAGTTGGGCGATCTACCGGCCGTCGGGAAGCCGGCGGCGGTCGCTCACCGCCGACGTTGAACCCCTGGCAAGCCGATCGGCACCCGCCTCCGCGGTCCACGACGGGTCGGGAATGGACGCGCCGGCGGCCGAGCCAGCACATCTTTGCTGTTTGCTGTTGGGGTCGACAATCAAGCCGGGAGCTTGCGCGTGACGGGGTCGTTCGTCCGGGCGAGTCACGGCCGCTTCCAGTCCACTGCCCGGTTCGACGCGCTGGACGGTCTGCGTGCGCTCAGCGTCATCGCGGTCGTGTGGCATCACACCTCGGGCTCGACGGGCACGTCGCTGTTCACCAAGGGCTATCTGGGGGTGGACTTCTTCTTCGCCATCAGCGGTTTCCTGATCACCACGCTGCTGATTCGCGAGCATCGATCGACGCAGCGGATCTCGCTGCGGAAGTTCTACGCGCGCCGCGCACTGCGGATCTTTCCGCTCTACTATGCGACCCTGCTGCTGTACGTCCTGTTGGTCGCGGCCACCCGTCGAGGCCAACCTGACGGCAGGCAATTCTTCGAGCACCTGCCGGCGTTCCTGAGCTTTACGTCGAACTGGTTCGTCGACCTCGGTCACGCCAATTCGGTGACGTTCTACTTCGCCTGGTCGCTGGCGACCGAAGAGCAGTTCTATCTGCTGTGGCCGCCGCTGCTCGTCGGGGCGCTCGCGCTCGGACGTCAGAGGGTCTGGGTGCCGGTGCTGGTTCTTGCTGTGCTGGTGGGTATTTCGCAGGGCGCCGGCCAATTCACCGATGCGACGGCGCTGCCGGGCCGCATTCCGGCCAGCTTGTCGCTGCCCATCCTGCTGGCGTCGGCGGCGGCGCTGACAGCGAGTACCGCTCGCGGTTTCGCGGCGCTCGCGACGGTCTTCGGCCGGGCGTGGTCGGCCCCGGTCGCGGCGCTGGCGCTGCTCGCCGCCATGGCGCTGGACGCGCCGCAGCAAGCCACCCAGTGCCTGATGGTCGCTGTCGTGGTCAGCTCGTGTCTTGTCGAGCGGACATCGCTGCACCCGCTCCTGCGTTGGCGACCACTGGCTTTCGTCGGAGTGATCAGTTACGGCGTCTACCTGCTGCACATGCTGTGCGCGAATGTGGTGCGCCGGGCTGTGCATCTCGACCATGGACCGCTGCTCTTCGCCGGCACGCTGTGCGCGGTGATTCTGGCTGCCTACCTGAGCTTCCGGTTTTTCGAGACCCCGCTACTGAGGCTCAAACGCCGCTTCGAGAGTGGCGCTCAGCGATCGGGCGATGACGTGGCGCGCCTCGCGGTCGCCGTCCAACCTCGCTGAGCTACCGAGAGTTTGCTCCGCTAACTGGAGCGGACGTGGTTGCGGTCGCTGGCTGGGTGTTTGCGTCCCCCGTTCGGCCGGTCGAGGTGGCCAGAACTGTGATGAAAAGCAAAGAGTTTGGTATGAGCTTCACAACATCCTAAAAGTATGTATACTGCCTTGAATAGTGAAGGTCGGTTTGTGGGAGCCGGCTCGGGGAAAGGGTCGACAAAGATGAAGGTTGTCCTGTTCTGCGGCGGTTACGGCATGCGCATGCGCACCGCCGAAGACGACGTCGTGCCCAAGCCACTCCAGATGGTGGGGCCGCGGCCGCTGGTCTGGCATGTCATGCGGTACTTCGCCCACTACGGCCACAGGGAGTTCATCCTCTGCCTCGGCTACGGCGGGGCGAAGATCAAAGACTTCTTCCTCAACTACCGCGAGGTCGAATCCAACGATTTCGTCATGAAGTCGGGAAATGTCGAGCTCTTCGACTCCGACATCGACGACTGGACCATCACGTTCGTCGACACCGGGCTGGAGTCGCCGATCGGTGAGCGCCTGCGGCGAGTCCGCAAGTACCTCGGCGATGACGAGTACTTCCTGGCCAACTACGCCGACGTGCTGACCGACGCGCCGCTCGACCACATCGTCGAGCGCACCACCGCCGCCGGTGCCACCGCGTCGATGTTGGTCGTCCCGCCGAAGTCGTCGTTCCACTGTGTCGACATCACCAAGCAGGGCGACATCAAGGACATCGCGCCGATCGAGCGGTTCCCGATCTGGATCAACGGTGGCTACTTCGTGCTCAAGCAGGACGTCATCGATCTGATCCCGGAGAACGGTGACCTGGTCGCCGATGCCTGCATGGCGCTGACCGGCACCGGCAAGTTGATCGGTTACCAGCACGACGGATTCTGGCGGCCGGCCGACACCTTCAAGGAGCGTGCCGAGCTGGACGCCAACTACTACAAGGGGATTCATCCCTGGATGGTGTGGAACAACGACGCCCCGGTGGAGAAGTCCGCATGATGTCGCTGACGCCGGTCAACCTGAACTCGGTGGCCGTCATCGGCGCCCACTGTGACGACATCGTCATCGGAGCCGGCGCCACGCTCATCGAAATCGCTCGCGACAAGCCGAATCTGGTGATTCACGCGCTGGTGCTGACCGGTGGCGGCACCGTCCGTGAGGTCGAGGAGAAGGACGCGTTCGCCGCGTTGTGCCCGACCGCGGATGTCCGGTTGACGGTCGCCGACCTTCCCGATGGGCGGCTTCCCGACAACTGGGGAACGGTGAAGGAGACGCTCGCCGACTTCCGCCGCACCTGCGAACCGGACATGGTCCTGGGCCCGCAGCGCGCCGACTATCACCAGGACCATCGGTTGCTCGCCGAGCTCATCCCGACCGAGTTCCGCGACCACCTGGTGTTGGGTTACGAGATTTTGAAGTGGGAGTCGGATCTGCCGAATCCCACGCTCTACCTTCCGATCTCCGAGGACGCCGCGCACCACAAGACGCGGCTGCTTGCCGAGTGCTACCCGTCCCAGGCCGGCCGCGGCTGGTTCGACGACGAGGCCTTCCTCGGCCTGATGCGGGTGCGCGGGGTGCAGTGCCGCTCCCGCTACGCCGAGGGTTTCACGATCGAAAAAGCGGTCCTGGATCCCGATTCCGACTTTTCGGTCAACTAGCGCCGACCACAGACGACGGAGGACGAGAACAGTGCGAGTGCTGGTTACCGGCATCGAAGGTTACCTGGGTTGTCTGCTCGCCCCGGTGTTGATCGAGGACGGCCACGACGTGGTCGGTCTCGACACCGGCTACTACAAGAGTGGGTGGCTGTGCCGCGGTCAGTTGGCCGGTGCGCCGGACCGTGTCGCCCCGGCCACGCTGGTCCGCGACATCCGCGACGTCACGCCCGACGACCTGCGCGGCTTCGATGCGATCGTGCACATGGCCGAGCTCAGCAACGACCCGATCGGCGATCTGATCGGCGACGTGACTTATCAGGTAAACCACCACGGCAGTGTGCATTTGGCGGACTGCGCCAAGCGCGCCGGCGTCAGCCGCTTCATCTACATGTCGTCGTGCAGCGTCTACGGCATCGCCGATGGCACCGTCGACGAGACCAGCCCGATGAACCCGCTCACCCCGTACGCCAAATGCAAAGCCCTGGTCGAGCAGGATGTCAGTGCGATGGCCGACGACGACTTCTCGCCGGCATTCCTGCGCAACGCGACCGCCTTCGGGGCCTCGCCGCGGATGCGGTTCGACATCGTGCTGAACAACCTGGCCGGACTGGCGTGGACCGAACACGAGATCAAGATGACCAGCGACGGCACGCCGTGGCGCCCGCTGGTGCACGCGCTGGACATCGCCCAGGCCATCCGGTGCGCGTTGCGGGCCGACCGCCAGTCGGTGCACCGGCTCGTCGTCAACGTCGGCAGCGACGAGAACAATCGCACGGTCCGTGAAATCGCCGAGACGGTGAGCGCCGAATTCCCGGGCTGTGAACTGTCTTTCGGCCCGCCTAGCGCCGACAACCGCAGCTACCGGGTGGCCTTCGGAAAGATCCGCGACGTGTTCCCCGACTTCCGTGCCGAGTGGGACGTCGCCGCGGGGGCAACTCAGCTGCACCGGGTGTTCGACAGCATCGCGATGGACCCGGAGACCTTCAACGGACGTGGGCACACCCGGCTCAAGCAGATTCAGTACCTGCTGAAGTCCGGTCAGGTGGACGAGCGGCTGTTCTGGAACGGAGAGCTGCGGTGAAGTACACCCCGACCGACGTCGACGGCGTGATGATCGTCGACATCGAGCCGCACCGCGACGACCGCGGCTTCTTCTCCCGGGCGTTCTGCGCCGAGGAGTTCGAGGAGTTCGGACTGCTCACCGGTGTCGTGCAGACCAACATCTCCTACAACTACACCCGCGGCACGCTGCGCGGACTACACCGTCAGGTGCCGCCGCACGCAGAGGCCAAGTTGGTCAGGTGCACTCGCGGTGCCATCGCCGACGTCGCCGTCGACGTCCGCCCGGAATCGCCGACCTACGGCAGGCACGTCATGGTGCAGCTGAGCGCCGACAACCGCCGGGCTCTGTTTCTGCCGCCCTACGTGGCCCACGGCTTCCAGACCCTGGCCGACAACACCGAGGTCTTCTACCAGATGAGCGGTCCGTATCAGGCCGGCGCCGGGCAGGGATTCCGTTGGGATGAACCGGAATTCGGGATCGACTGGCCACTGCCGGTCACGGTCGTCTCCGGCAAGGATGCCAACTGGCCCTTGCTGCGCTCGGTCGACCAGCTGACCGGAACGCTGCGCGTTCCGCCGGCCCGGGCGGCATCATGACCGCGTCGGCGGTGGCGGTGCGGATGGTGGTCAGCGGCAGCATCGTCGAGCGTCGCGACACCGACGAGGTGCTGTCGATCATCGACTCGCGGTTACGCTCGGACTCAACGACCGGCCTGGCCGTCGGCTCGGTGAACCTCGATCACCTGCACCACTTCCGGACCGTCAGTGCGGCGCCCGTCGGGCAGCTGGAATGGCTGCTGCTCGCCGACGGCATGCCGATCGCGTGGCGGGGCCGAATCCTGACGGCCCGCAGCTGGCCCCGCATCACCGGTGCCGACCTGCTGCCCGAGGTGCTCGCGCTGGCCGATGCGACGGGCAGCCGGGTCGGCTTCTTCGGCGGCAGCCCCGAGACACACCAGCGTCTTGCACAGCGGCTGGCCGAAAGCCACCCGGGCTTGGCGATCTCGGGAATGTGGTCACCGGACGCGGCCGAGATCGATTCGCGCTCCGAGGCTTTGGAAGCCGACATCCTCGCGGCCCGCACCGACATACTCGTCGTCAGTCTCGGTAAACCGCGTCAGGAGCAGTGGATCGACCGGCACGGGGCAGCGACCGGCGCGCGGATCTTCCTGCCCAGCGGCGGCGCCATCGACTTCCTGGCCGGCGGGCAGCTGCGGGCACCCGCGTGGATGCAGCGGTCCGGCCTGGAATGGCTGTACCGGTTGAGCCGTGAACCCCGCCGGCTGGCGCGGCGCTACCTCTTGCAGGGCCCCGGGGCGCTGTTGCGGGCTGTGCGCGCGCAGCTGATCTGCTACCCGGGCGTGGCCTACGGGGGTTTCGAGCAATGATGACGTCCTCAGTGTCGAGCCCGGTCTCGAGGTCGATCACCGCGCGTGTCGGTCAACCGCCGGTCGTTCCGGCGCCACCGACGCCCAACACCGAGCCGGCGCGGCGCTGGCTGCACTGGTATTCAACCCGGCTGCGGATCAGCGACACCGTGATCGTCTGTGCCGCTGTCGCACTCGCTCAGCTGGTCCGATTCGGGGACTCGCCGAAAGTGTCCGGCTACCCGGGTCCGGTGATGACTTTGTTCTCGATCGGCTTCGCCGTCCTCTGGCTGACGTCGATCGCCATGTTCAACGCCCGCTCGATCCGGATCATCGGCGGTGGACTCGAGGAGTACCGGCGGATCATCAGTGCGTCGTTCTGGACGTTCGGAATCATCGCGATGGCCACGCTGCTCGCAAAGATCTTCCTGGCCCGCGGCTATCTGGCGGTGGCTCTGCCGGTGGGCACGTTCGCTCTGCTGGTGAGTCGGGTCTGGTGGCGCCGCCACATCGCCCGCCGGCGAGCGCTGGGCAAGTACCAGACCAGGGTGCTGGCGATCGGCGACCGCAAAGCCGTCACCCATCTGGCCGAGGAACTGACCCGCAACGCCGGAGACGGGTATGTCGTTGTCGGGTGCGGTATCCCGGGATATGGGCCGTCGCGTGGCAAGAAGCTGGTGATCAACGGCCGGGACGTACCGATTCTCGGCGACGACGCGCACGCGGTCGCGGCGATCGGTCATTGCGCCGCGGACACGGTGGCGCTCACCGGGACCGAACGATTCGGGGTCCAGGGTGTCCGGCAGCTGATGTGGCGGCTGGAGACGATGGATGTCGACCTGGTGATGGCGCCGGGCGTGATGGACGTTGCCGAGGGCCGGCTCGCCCTACGGCCCGTCGCGGGTTTCCCGCTGCTGCACGTGGAGAAGCCACAATACAAGGAAGCCAAACGATTCCAGAAACGCGCGTTCGACTTCTGCTTCGCGCTGGCCGCGCTGATCGGCACCTCGCCGCTGCTGATCACCGCGGCGATCGCCATCAAGCTCACCAGCAAGGGCCCGGTCTTCTATCCGTCCGAGCGCATCGGTCTCGATGGCAAGCCGTTCAAGATGTTCAAGTTCCGCACCATGGTGGACGGCGCGGACCAGCAGATCGACAAGCTGCTCACGCTCAACGAGAGCACCGGCGGAATGCTGTTCAAGATCCGCGAAGACCCGCGAGTCACGACCGTGGGGAAGATGTTGCGGCGCTTCAGCATCGACGAGCTGCCGCAGTTCCTGAACGTGCTCACCCAGGACATGAGCGTGGTCGGACCGCGGCCGCCGCTGCAACGCGAGGTCGCCAAGTACGACGGTGACGTCAAACGGCGGATGTTGGTCAAGCCGGGGGTGACCGGGCTGTGGCAGGTGAGTGGTCGCTCGGATCTGTCGTGGGACGAGTCGGTCCGCCTGGACCTGTCATATGTCGACAACTGGTCGATGACCAGTGATGCCCTGATCATCGCGAAGACGATCAAGGCCGTCCTGGCTCGTGACGGGGCGTATTGATGACTGACACCACAGCAGCGGATGTGCAGGCATCCGTGGAAGATTCAGCGATCCCGCACACCCGTATCGCGCACGCGGTGTCGATCCAACTGGTCTGCCGGGTACTGGGCATGCTCGCGTCGGTGTTCTCGGTCGCGATGACGGCGCGCTACCTGGGCCCGGGCCGCTACGGGCAGCTCACCATCGCGGTCGCCTTCATCGGGATGTGGACCAGCCTCGCGGACCTGGGCACCGGCACCGTCGTCGTACGACGGGTGACGTCCGGCCGCGGCGAGCTGGAGCGACTGGTGCGGGTCAACAGTGCGCTGTCGCTGGTCTACTGTGTCCCGCTGGCCGCCTTGGCCGCCGTCACCGGAATACTCGTCTACCGCGACGCCGACGTGCGCATCATGCTCGTCGTGCTGTCCGGGCAGCTGCTGATGCTCACGCTGACAACACGTTTCGAGCCGATCTTCCAAACCACCGTGCGGTTCGCGGCGGTGGCGCTGTCCGACGTTGCCAGCCGGTCGGCCACGCTCGGCGCGGTCGCCTGGCTGGTCACCACCCGGCAGGGCGTGGTCTGGTTCGCCGTCGCCCAACTGATCCCGCCCGCGCTGCAACTGCTCATCCAGGGCATCGCGGCCGCGCGTCACGTCACACTACGGCCGGCGTTCGCGCCACGAGAAGCCGCCGACCTGCTCCGCGAAAGCCTGCCGCTGCTCGGGGTGATGGTGATCGGGGTGCTCTACTGGCGCGCCGACGGGGTGATCGTCTCGTTGGTCAGCACCCACGCCGAAGTGGGCGTGTACGGCCTGGCCTACACCGTGGCATTCAACACCGAGGCCCTGTCGGTGTTCTTCCTCAAGTCGACCCTGTCGACCGCCACCTCGCTGTTCTCCCGCGACGTCGCCGCCTTCGCCGGCTTCCTACGCCGCAGCGTCGAATTGATGAGCTCTCTGGCGGTCCCGGTTGCCGCCGTCGGCGCACTGCTGGCAGGCCCGTTGATCAAGTTGTTCGGCGATCAGGACTATGTGAGTCGCGGAGCCCCGACCCTGGCGTTGCTGTTCGTCGCGGTCGCCCTCCGGTTCGTCACCGGGACCCTCGGTCAAGGGTTGTTCGCCTGCCATCAGCAGCGGTTCTTCTTCCAGTCATTCGTCGTCTCGCTGGCCTTCAACATCACCTTGAATCTGTTGTTGGACAGCCGGTTCGGTGCGGTTGGCGCGGCGTTCTCGCTGGTCTGCACCGAACTGTTCGGGTTCCTGTTGGCCAGCTGGTGGCTGCGCCGCACGTGCGGCTACCGGACGCCGACATCGTTCATGCTTCGGCTGCTGTTGCCTGTCGCGGTCAGCGTCGTTGTGGCGCTGACACTTTCGGGCCAGCATGTCATCGTGGTGCTCGGCGCCGCGGCCATCGTGTACCTGGCGGTCAACCTGGCCATCGGCCCGGTGGACTGGTCGAACCTGTCCACACTTCGTCGTAAGCAGGTGATCGCATGACGCGCGTGGCCGACCGGGCCTACCTGAAGCTCCCGGACCGCGGTGTGCCCCCGCCGCGGTCCGGGTCCCACCTGGTGGTGGTGATCGTGACCTACAAGAGTCATGAATTGCTCGAGCAGTGCTTCGCCAGCCTGCACCAGCACATGCCCGGGTTGCCGGTCTATGTGTACGAGAACAGCGGTGCCGATTACCCGGGCCGCGACGAGTTGGCCGCGCGTCACCCCGACGTGCACTGGGTGTTCGGGCCGGTCAACATCGGATACGCCGCCGCCCTCAACGCACTGGTCGAGCACACCCCGGCGGGCTCGGATCTGTTGCTGCTCAACCCCGATGCCCGTTTGCTGGGGCCGCTGACCCGGACCGTGGAGTTGCTCCGCAGGCCCGACGTCGCCGCGGTGGCGCCCATGCTGCTCGACGAGGCGATCGGCGGCCCCCAGCCATGGGACCACGTGAGTCGTCAGGCAACGCTGACCCGGGCGCTGGTCGCGGCTACCGGCTACAGCCCTGCGCTGCGGGGAACCGCACTGTCGCACCTGTACGCCCGCAAACCCGCCGAGTCGTCGGACATCGACGGTTACATGGCCGGGGCCTGCATCGCCCTCAAACGGGCGGCCTGGGACCAGATCGGCGGCTTCGACGAGGAGTTCTTCCTCTTCGGCGAAGAGGCCGACTGGCAGCACCGCGCCCGAGCGGCCGGGTGGCGGCTGGTGATGGCCGACGAACTTCCGGTCGAGCACGGTAATCCCGCGCTCGACCCCACCGCGGGCGGGCCGGGCGCCACGCACGGCGCCGAAGTGGCGCCCATCGAGCGCCTGCGTAACAACGACATGTTGCGGGCGAATGCGGCGCTGCTGCTCGAGCACCAGCACGGCGTCTACAAGGCCGATGTATACCTGGCCGGCACAACCCTTTTGGACCGGGTCCAGCGGTCCAGACGAAAGATCCGGCGCGGCGCGATCGCCGCGCAGCGCCGCACGGACCGGCTCACCGTGGTGATCACCACCAACCGTTTGGTGTACGGCGGCGCGGAGCGTCAGAAGGCGCTGCTGGCCGGCGAACTGCACCGTCGCGGCTACCCGGTGACCGTCGTGTGCATGCAGCGGCTCGGACCCCTGATCAAGGAGATCCCGCACGGTGTGCGAGTGGTGCGCCAACCGTGGTGGGCGCCGGCCCTGGACATTCCCGCTGGTCCCGCCGTGCTCATCAGCGGCGACACCAACACCGAGACGGGATTCGCGACGCTGTGGCGGGCGGGCGGTGCCGGTCGTCACTGGCTGGTTGCACCCCACGTACCGCCCGAGCCGGACCGGCGGATCTACTCGCGACCGCTGGCCGCGGCGATGTCCCGTTCGGACGGATTCGTCGTTCTGGCGCAGCGGCATTGGGAGATGATGCTGGCCCGGCACACCCTGCGTGGACGCCATTTCGTCGCTCCCAACGGCGTTCCGTCACCCGATCTGCCGGTGCGGCCAGTTCGTGCTGAAGGCGACCCGCCGCACCTGGTGATGCTCTCGCGGATCCTCGAGCACAAGAATCCGCACGTCCTGATCGAGGCGCTGAGCAGCCTGACCGACCTGCCCTGGCGGCTTTCGATCTTCGGCGACGGCCCCGACCGGGAACGGTTGCAGGCCGCCACGCCGACGGAGTTGGCCGACCGGGTGCAGTGGCGCGGCTGGTCGGCGGGCCCCGGCCCGGCGCTGGCCGACGCCGACTTGCTCTGTGTGCCAAGCCGTTCCGAAGCCTTTCCGATGGCGATCGTCGAGGCGATGGGCCGGGGTGTTCCGGTGGCCGCGTCGGCGGTGTGCGCGATCCCGGACATGCTGGACTTCGGCGCAGCGGGATTCGTCGTCGAACCGATCACGGTGTCGGCGTGGCGGGACCAGTTGGCCGCCGTGCTGGCCGACCCCGCTGTGCTGCCGGCGGTGGGGCGGCGCGGTTACGAACGTATGCGCGCGCACTACACCGTCGGCGCCATGACCGACGCCTACGTCGACGCCATCGAGGCGGTGCTGTGAACCAGAGTCGCCGACCAGCCCACACTCATCGGCCTGAAAGGGGGGAACTGTGATGCTCCGTTCACTGTTGAAAAAGCTTGTCCCATCACAACTACGCGGAAACAGAGCGGTTGTCGCCGAAGGCCGGCCCGCGTTCGAGACGGTGATCTTGGGCGGCGGCCCGGCGGGCACCGGGCCGCTGGTCTGGGCGGCGCAGAACGGCCGGCTCGGTCCCTGGCTGGATCGCGGTGTCGCGGTCGTGGAACGAAGCACCGGTGGAAGCTCGCTGGGCCACTACGCACTGAACGCCGATTCGCCCGGCCGCTCGTTCCTGGAGTGCCTGGACGGTCCGGACTGCGAGCCGGCGCTGCTGGAAGTCCGGCGCGATCCGGTGACGCAGGAGATGGAGGCGTGGCGTACCGGCCACCCGCCACTGGAGCTGGTCGACCGGTTCGAACGACGCGTGCACACCGCGATCGGTGCGGAAATCGGCCGCCACCCCACCAGCCGGGTCTACGCCGACACGACGGCACGGGCGCTGCACCTGCAGCCTGACGGCTCGATCGTCGCCGTCATCAGCACGGACGACGGTCAGCGCGAGAGCATCCATGCCGCCAGCGCCGTGATGGCCCTGGGCGGTCGGCCGAACACCTCGTGGGAGGGGGTCGAGCGGGCCACCGGCACCGACTTCGCGCGTTGGCGGCACAAGCTCATCTCGAGTCACCGGCTGCTCACCCACGGCGCGGCAGAACAGGTCGGGCAGCTGCTGGCGAGCAAAGACCGGCCGCTGCGGGCGGTGATCGTCGGCGGTTCGCACAGCGCGTTCTCGTCGGCATGGATTCTGTTGGAGCGCATGCCCGAAGCGTGTTTCGACGACCACGGCGTTCAGATCCTGTACCGCACCGAGCCCCGGGTCACCTATTACTCGCGTGCCGAGGCCGAGGCCGATGCCTACCGCTTCGCCGAGACTGACGTCTGTCAGGCCACCGGCCGGGTGCACCGACTGGGCGGGCTGCAGGGCGACGGCCGGCAGATGTGGCGACGCATGCACGGCAAGGATGGCATGGCGCCCGACCACCGCGCCGTTCTGCGGTCGCTGGGCGACATGTCGCGGCCGGAGCTGGTCGCGCTCTTCGAGGACGCCGACCTGATCGTGTCGGCGTTCGGCTACCGGTTGGCCACCGTTCCGGTGTTCGACAAGGACGGTTATCCGGTCCCGTTGGCGCGCACCGGCCCCGCGGTGGGTTCGGACGCCCGGCTGCTCGACGCCGAAGGCCGGCCCATACCGGGCCTGTTCGGAATCGGGTTGGGCAGCGGGTTCACCCCGTGGGGCGGTATGTCGGGCGAGGCGTCGTTCACCGGTCAGCAGAACAGCCTCTGGCTCTACCAGCACGGGTTGGGGGAGCTGATCCACGACGGCGTACGCAGCCATGCCACGGACCGGGCCACCGCCACCGAGCACACCGTAAAAGGCTCCGCCGCAGACGTTTCCGCGGACGGCGATGCCGTACCCATGGACGAAGTGAGGATTCGATGAAGTGCCGTTTGTGTGACTCGGACCGACTGGTCAGCATCTTGGACCTCGGCGCGACGCCGCCCTGCGAAAAGTTTCTGAACCCGGACGAGCTCGACCTGCCCGAGCCGACCTTCCCGTTGCATCTGCGGCTGTGCGAGGACTGCCTGCTGTTGCAGATCCCGGCGCTCATCACGCCGGAGGACACCTTCACCGAATACGCTTACTTCTCTTCGTTTTCCGACAGCTGGGTCGACCACGCGAAGAAGTTCGTCAAGGATTCCGTCAAACGACTCGGATTGTCCTCCGAGTCGCTGGTGGTCGAGGTGGCCAGCAATGACGGATACCTGCTGCAGCATGTGGTCGCCGCGGGCATTCCGTGCCTGGGCATCGAACCGTCGGTGAACGTGGGCGCCACCGCTCGCGAGCGCGGCGTCCCCACGGTCACCGAGTTTCTCGACGAGACGCTGGCGCGGCGGGTCCGGGCCGAACACGGGCCGGCGTCGCTGGTGGTGGCCAACAACGTCTACGCCCACATTCCGGACCTGCGCGGGTTCACCCGATCGTTGCGCACGCTGCTGGCCGACGACGGCTGGTTGAGTATCGAGGTGCACCACGCCCTTCCGCTGGTGCGTAACGCGCAGTTCGACACGATCTACCACGAGCATTTCCAGTACTACACACTCCTGTCGGCCAGCCGCGCCCTGGCCACCGCCGGCCTGACGGCAGTCGACGTCGAGGTGTTACCGACACACGGTGGTTCCCTGCGGATCTGGGCCCAGCCGACCCGGATCGCCCCACCACCCAGTGAGCGGGTCGTCGAGGTGCTGCGCTCGGAGAAGGCGGCGGGACTGCACCGCGTCCAGGGATACCTCGAACTACGTCACCGCACCGAGACGCTGCGCCAGAATCTGCTCCGATTCCTGCTGCAGTGCCGCAGCGAGGGCAAGCGTGTGGTCGGCTACGGCGCCCCGGGCAAAGCCAACACCCTGCTCAACTACTGCGGAATCCGTAGCGATCTGCTGGAGTACATCGTCGACCGCAATCCCTACAAGCATGGTCGTTACACCCCGGGAACCCGGATCCCGATCCGCGATCCGAAGGCCATCGCCAGGGACCAGCCGGATGTCGTGCTCGGTCTGCCGTGGAATCTGGAAACCGAACTGCGGCAACAACTCAGCTATGTCCAGGACTGGGGTGGCGAACTCGTCTTCCCGCCCAGCCTGCAGGGCCGGGGCATGCTGGTGGGCAACGTGCCGGGGGCAGTGCCGGCATGAGCGTGTGTCGGGGGTGCGGGGGCACTGACCTGAGTCGAGTTCTCGACGTCGGGAAAGTGCCTGCTGCAGATCACTTTCCATTGGTATCCGATCCGGTGAGCTCGGACGAGTCGTCGCACGAGCTGGCGATGGATTTGTGCGCCGGGTGCGGCCTCGCTCAGCTCGGCGACGACGACACGGTGACCTCCGAACCGCGGGGCATCGAGCCGGAGGCCTTGCGGGATCAGGCCGCGCGGGCGGTGAAGCGGGCCGCCGAGGCCGGTCTGTTGCGCGGGGGCACCGTCCGGGAATTCGGCAGCCCGCACGGTGGCACGTGGCTGCCGCTGCTGGCCCAGCGCGGGTTCGCCGAAGTCAGCGGATCCAACATCGCCGACGTCGTGCTCGACTCGTTCGGCATCATGCACGATGCGGATCAGCGCGCGGCATTCCGGTTGCGGGCGCAGGCGACCGCACCGGGCGGTGTGCTGCTGCTGCAATTTCATTCGCTGCTGGCCATCGTCGACAAGGGGCAGTGGAATGCGTTGCGGCACGGCCACTTCGCCTACTACTCATTGCTGGCGCTCACCGAACTACTGGACGCGGTCGGGATGAGCATCGCGACAGCCTGGGAGTTCGACCTGTACGGCGGGACCGTTCTGGTCGCTGCGGTGCACGGATCGGTCGAACCCGACCGGCGGGTCCAAGACATCCTGCGGCGTGAGCGGGAGTTCGGGATCACCGAAGCGGCCGTGGTGGGGCGCCTGCAGCGGGTGGCAGAGAGTCACGCCGCGCGGCTGCGTTACTGGCTCGAAGCTCAGGCGCGCAGCGGGCGAAGGGTGTACGGATACGGCGCATCGTCCCGGGTGCCGGCCTTGTTCAGCATCGCCGGCGTCGACCGGCGCCTGGTGCGAGCGATCGCCGACGCCTCCCCGGGAAAGCAGGGCCGCCGCATCTCGGGAACCAACGTCGCGATCATCTCGCCGGAGGAGCTCGTCGACGCCGACCCGGACTGCGTCTTCCTGACCATTCCGGAACTGTACGAGGAGGTAAGACGACGGTACTCACAGCTCAACGGACGCTGGTCCCTCGACCCGATAGCGGCGTTGTGAATGCTACTCGCGTGCTGTGGCTTTCACCGCAGATGCGCCCCTTGGCGCGCGTACACGCCGAGGCGCTGCGTCGTCGCGGCGTCGAGGTTCTGCTGATGACATCCGACGAACACCCGGAGTCGGGGAACCCTCGCGACTACGAATTCGTGCTGGACCCCCGCGAGCGTGCCGCATCCAGCTGGCCGCACACGATGGCCGCCTGGAATGAGGTGCGCGACTACCGGCCCGACGTGGTGATCGCCGAATCGGTGTGCAACGCCCGCTGGATGGCGCTGGCCTCAGGGGCTCCACGCATCCAGCTGGTGCACGACCACCGCGGCAACGACCCCGTCCAGCATCGGCCGTTCCTCAAGCGTGCGATGTTCGACCGCTGGGGCGCCCGCTCGGCGGCCACGATCACCTACAGCAGCTATGTGGCCGCGGCCGTCGCAACCCGGCGGGACGTGATCGGCACACCGGTGCACGTGTTGCCGTTGGCCAGCGATCTCGACCCGACTCTGGTTCCGCCGCTGGCAGATCCGGAGGCGCGACGCGACTTCGTCATGGTCGGCCGCCTGCACCCCTACAAGAACATCGACGTGGTCCTGCAGGCCTGGCAGCAGCATGTCGACGGGGGCAGCTGGCGCGGTGACGAGCTGGTGCTGATCGGCGACGGTCCGCTGGTGCTTCAGTCGCTGCCCGAATATGTGCGCTGGCGGCCCGGACGGTACCGCTACTCGGAGGTCCTGACGACCTTGGCGTCCGCCAAGGGATCCGTGGCGCACTACCGACGTGCTTCGCAGAGCGGAGTCCAGGTGCTCTCGATGCAACTGGGCGTCATGCCGATCGTTTCCACCGTCGGCGGACTTCCGGAATACCAGCCGCCGGGCTGCCCGCCGCTGGGTGTCGACGACGTCGACGGGCTGGCCGCCGCGTTCGACGATCTGGCCGACCCGTTCACCGCAACGCTGCGGGGCGCCTCGGCCGCGCGTCATTACGCCGACAAGTTCACCGTCGACATGGTCGCCGACGGATTGATGAACGTGATCAACGAAGTTCTCGGCAACCGTCTCAATTGACGACCACAACGACCCAACCACCGCAGGAGAACGTCATGAGCCCAACCGCTGTTCCGCCGACCGCCGACACCCGTAGCCTCGTTCAGCGCGTGGTCGGCCGGCTGTCCGACCTCACGACGGCGCACCTGCTGCCGTCGAAGGCGGCGAACCTGCGGCAGTGCGCGCGAGATGACATGTGGGACACCTATTTCCGCGAGGCGGAGGGCCAGTTCCACGAACAGTGGATCGGGACCATCCGCCCGCTGATCGAAGACTTCGACTTCAGCACGGTGCTCGAGCTCTCACCGGGTGCGGGCCGCAACACCGAGAAGCTCAGCGAGCTGACCTCGCGGCTGATCGCGGTCGACTACAACCAGCAGGCGCTGGAGCAGACGCGGGAACGCCTGCGCGCGTTGGGCAACCGCTGCGAAGTCACCTACCATCAGAACAACGGATGCGATCTGCGGATGGTGGACGACGCGTCGGTGACCGCCATCTACTGCTGGGACTCCGCCGTGCATTTCGACAAGAGCGTGCTGGCGGCCTACATCGGCGAGTTCGCCCGCGTCCTCGCGCCCGGGGGCTCGGGCTTTCTGCACCACTCCGACCTCGGTGACCGCGCGCACAAAAGCATCAAGCGCAATCCGCATTGGCGCAGCAACGCGAGCAAGGAACTCGTCGCCGAGCAGTGCCGGCTCCACGGTCTCACGGTCGTCCGTCAGCAGGCGGTGCCGTGGCCGCCGATTGTCGACTGCGCGACCATCTTTCGCAAAGACATCTAGGCCGGTCCGCCGGCCGGTAACGGAGACAGTGCAGCGCCGCACACCATCCGGGAACATGAGAGACAAGGGGGGTGAATGTGGTGCGGCCTTTCCGCTTCATCGCACCGATGCCGCGGTTCGACTCGCCTGCGACATGGCGCGACCAGATCCGGCGGATCGAAGAGCTCGGCTTCAGCACCGTCGCGGTGGCCGAACACATCGCCGGTTGGCAGATGGAGCCGGTCGTCGCGCTGACCGCGGCGGCGGAGGCGACGTCGTCGTTGCGCCTGCTGAGTTTGGTGATGTGCAACGACTTCCGGCACCCGGTGATGGTGCACAAGTCCATGGCGATGCTCGACGTGTTGTCCAGCGGACGGGTCGAAATCGGCCTCGGGGCCGGTTGGCTCGCCGACGACTTCCGCAGCATGGGTCTGCCACCGGACTCACCGGGTGAGCGGATCGAGCGGGTCGGCGAGTCGGTGCGATTGCTCAAGCTCCTGTTCGCCGACGGCCCGGCCGATTTCGAGGGACGGCACTACACGGTGCGGGGTCTCGACGGCACACCCGAATCCGTGCAACGCCCACACCCGCCGCTGTTGCTCGGCGGCGGTGGGCCCCGCATGCTTCGGCTGGCCGCGCAGCAAGCCGACATCATCGCCGTCCACCCCAGAATGACCGCGGGGACGCTCGGCCCCGACGCCGCGGCCGATTTGTCAGCTACCGAGGTGGGCAACAAGATTCGGCTCGTCGAAAAGGAACTGTGTGCGGCGGGCCGGGCGGTCGACGACGTCGAGATCCAGTTCAACGTCTACCTGACCGAAGTCGAGGGGCGCCCGGCGTCCCGATCGTCGTTCAACGAGCATCTGCGCGCCGATCCGGAGCTCCACGCCCATTCGCCTGCCGTCTTGTCCGGCAGTGTCGATCGCTGTTGCGACCTGTTGGTCGAGCGACGGGAACGGTTCGGCATCTCATACATCCAACTCAAATCCGATCTGGATTCGGCGGCGCCGATCGTGGCGCGACTCGCCGGAACCTGAGCGACCAAGGAGAAACCTGTCATGGGAGATCTCGAAGAATTCGCCGAAGAGCGTCGCCGCAACATCGCGAAGCTGGGTAGTGACGACGTGCTCGGCAAGGAGGCCGTGCGTATGACGGAGTCGCTGATTTCGCACCGCTATGTGTTCAACTTCGACTGGCTCGGGCTGCCGATCATCCAGTTTCCCCCGGACATCATTGCGCTGCAGGAGATCTGCTGGACGGTGAAACCCGCGGTCGTGATCGAAACGGGGGTGGCGCGCGGTGGCTCGTTGGCCCTCTACGCGTCGATGATGCAACTGCTCGGATCGGACGGTTTCGTCATCGGAGTCGATGTCGACATCCGCAGTCACAACCGCGAAGCGATCGAGGCCCACCCGCTGGCCGATCGGATCAAGCTCGTCGAGGGATCGTCGATCGATCCGGGCACGGTGGCTCAGGTTTCGTCGATGGTCGGCGACCGCGGGCCGGTGCTGGTGGTGCTCGACTCGCTGCACACCAAAGATCACGTTCTCGCCGAACTCGAGGCCTACTCGCCGCTGGTCGGCACGGGATCGTTTGTCGTCGTGCAGGACACCGCGATCGAGGCGCTGTCCGAGGATGTCTACCCGAACCGCCCGTGGCACCACGGCAACTCCCCGGCCAATGCCGTGGACGAGTTCCTGGCCCGGCCGGACTGCCGTTTCGCGGTCGACGACGACTACGCGTCCAAGCTGGTGTTCACCTCGACCCCACGGGGCTTTCTGCGCTGCATCGCCTGACCGGCGAGCGGGTCAGGGTTTGACGGTCTGCAGGTACACGCTGAACATGTGCCGGTAGAGCCAGCCGAGTGCCGGCAGCGCGGCTCTGGGTGCGCTGGGAAGGCGCTCACCGATCTTCTCGCGCGAGGAAAGCTTGGCGTCGCAACGCAGTCCGTGCTGCTGCATGGTCTTGATGCTGGCCCGCACGGACCGGTAGAACGTCTCGTCCTCGCTGAACCGGCCGAATATCTCGGCGCGCTCGTGCAGCGCGAAATCGGTGAAGTAGGGGGCCGCCAATCCGAAGCGGAGAGCGGCCGTGACACCGGCGCGGCGCAGCGGTCCTTTCGGCAGCCAATGCACCATCGGCGCCCGCAGGTGGCTTTCGACGGGACGCCACTTGGCATCCCAGATGTGCAGTCCGCCGGCACCGCGCGCGGAAACCCGGGCCACTTCGGCGGCGAAAGCCCCCAGATCGGCGACGTGCTCCAGGACCTGGTCGGACAGCACCACGTCGAACATGCCGTCGGCGAAGGGATAGCTGAAATCGGGATTCATCGGCTGCAGGCGGGCCGGATCGGCACCGGTGCGGTCGAGGTATTCCCGGCCCCGGTCGATGTAGTCGGTGCGGACGTCGGTGCCGTGCGCGTCGAAACCCGCGGCGCACAGCCACGCGACCGTGTCGCCTCGCCCGCACCCGACGTCGAGTACTCGTAACGCCGTCCGGTCGGTCCCCCGGCGGGCCGACTCGCGGTTCAGGTATCGCTGAACGTATCCGGTTGGCACAATGGGTGATTCGATGAGGTGGTTTTTGCTGTCCTCGTCGTGTTCGGCAAAGTTCGGCAGCCGGTCACCGGTGATGGTCATCGCGAGCCGACCGGGAGGCCGGCCAGCAACCCCGGCGTCCGCACCGCGCAGAAGTCGTGGACGTAATCGTCGGGCATGGCGAACGGGTGGAACTCACCGGAGCGGACCATCGACATCTGATCGCGTTCGACGTCGAACTGCGCGATCGGCCGCAGCGCGTTCGCGGCGACGGAGAAGACGTGATACCCGAGCGCCTCGAGTTCGGCGAAGACATCCCCGATCGGAGTGCCGAGGTGACGCTGCTCTATCTCGATGAGGATCGTCGGATGCGATCGGCGGAAAAGCGAAGCGCCGCCGCGTAATACCGACAGCTCGTGCCCTTCGACATCGATCTTGACGAAGTCGACGCGGGCGACCGGTCCGAGCGCGTCGTCGAGCCGAACGGTGGGGACGTCGATCGTCTCGACATCGACACCCTGGCCGTCGAATCCGTGGGCCAGGCTGGCCTGCGCGGTCACCAGCCGGGTCTGCTGTCGCGGGACCTGAAGTCGTGCCTGGCCGGCGACGTCGGACACGGCCGATGGGCTGAAGCGGACATGCGGCCGGGCCGCGGCCAGCTTGCCCAGCATCGGCGCATTGGCCGGATGCGGCTCAAAGCTGTACACCTGCCCGGACTTTCCGACCCGGCGCGCGAGGTGATAGGTGAACAAGCCCCAACTCGCGCCCACGTCGACAACGGTCGCGCCGGGCCGGGCGAAGTGGTCGGCGACAGTCAGTGCAAGGTCCTGTCCCCGGCGCCGGTGCCACAGCACCTCCGTCGTGGTGGCCATCGCATGGCGGCCCAGGTACCGTCCGATGTTTCGCACCGTCGCGTATTTCGCAGCCCAGTTGACCACGTCACCGCGGTTTGCCACCGACACCATTCAAGCGCCTTCCTGCCACGCGAGAGCCCGTTCGGGCAAGGATACCAGAAGTAGTTCAAAATCTTGTTAATCATCCTAAAAGTATGTACAGTGCGGTTCAGTTGGTGATCGGGTTGGTGCGGCGTGCCGACCACAATGAGGGGACAGCAATCCAGATGACCGCTGGACGCGGCAAGGTCGTGCGACCCGCAGCGCATTCGTTGCGGGTGCTGTGGCTGTCGCCGGGGATGCGGCAGCTGGCGCGGGTGCGTGCAGAAGCGTTGCGCGCGCGCGGCGTTGACGTTCTGCTGGTGACGTCGGATCAGTACTTCCCCAAATCCGACACCCGCGATTACGAGCTGGTGCTCGATCCGCAGTTCCGCAAGGCCGCGACCTGGTCGCCGCACTTCGCCGCGTGGCGCCGCGCCCGCCGATACCGGCCCGACGTCGTGATCGCGGAGCTGGTCACCGACCCGCGTTGGATCGCTTTGGCCGGGACGGCGCCCCGCATCCAACTGGTGCACGACGACCGCCCACACGATCCGGACGAACAACTGCCCGCGTACAAGACGGCGGTGTTCGACCGTTGGGGTGCGGCGTCGGCGGCCACCGTGGCCTGCAGCGACTACGTTGCGACACAGATCGCCCGGCGGCGTGACGTGGCCGGCACCGACGTGCGGATGGTTCCGCTGTGCAGCGACCTCGAAGCGACGGCTGTCCCACCGTTCGTCGGCGCCGAGGAACGGCGCGACTTCGTGATGCTCGGCCGGCTCAACCCGTACAAGAACGTCGACGTGGTGCTCGACGCCTGGGAGCGCCATGTTGCCGGGAAGCACTGGCGTGGTGACGATCTGGTGTTCATCGGCGATGGCCCGGCGATGGGCCGGACCCTGCCCGCGCACACCCGCTGGTTGTCGGGCAAGTACCGCTACGACGATGTCGTCGCCACGCTCGCCGCCGCCAAGGCCTCCCTCGCTCCGCATCGGCGTGCGTCGCAGAGCGGCGTACAACTGTTGTCGATGCAGTTGGGTGTGATGCCCATCGTGTCCACCGCCGGCGCACTCCCGGAGTTCCAGCCGCCCGGGTGTCCGCCCGTCGGTATCGACGATGTCGACGGATTGGCCTCTGCCTTCGACAGATTGGCGAGTGCGCGCACCGCCGCACGGTGCGGTGCCGCGGCCGCGCGGCATTACGACGAGAACTTCAGCATCCAGCACAGCACCGAGGGCTTGCTGGATGTGCTGACCGACGTCATGACGTCATCGGTCGCCAACGTGAAGCCGGAATCCGTTCGCGCAACGGCCTGATCAGAGGGATGTCACATGTCTGTCGCCGTCTCGGCCAAGCGCTCACTCGCGCCGTTGGTCAAAGCCGTTGCGCCGCGGTCGTTCTACCGGCGTAAGTACCGCATCCTGGGCCGACTCGCGGCGTCCAACGCCGAGATACGCCTGGTCCAGTCGCTGTGCGACCCGAACCGGATCTCGCTGGACATCGGCGCCGATGTCGGCGAATTCAGCATCGCCATGCTGGCGTCGTCGCGATCGGTCGTCGCGTTCGAGCCGCGACCGGCCCAGGCCCGGGCGCTTGCGGACATGTTCAACGCCGTCGGCGCGGCGGTGCGCATCGAGGCGATCGCGCTGTCCGACCAGCCCGGCACCACGGCGATGCGGGTATTGGAGTTCGACCCGGGCCGCAGCACCATCGACGCGGCCAACTCATTGGCCGACGACGACGGCAGCCCGGTCCAGACCATCGACGTCGAGGTCACCCGACTCGACGATATGGAATTAAGCGATATCGGGCTGATCAAGATCGACGTCGAGGGCCACGAGCTCGCGGTGCTGCGCGGCGCGGCCGACACGTTGCGGCGCGAACGGCCGACCCTGGTGGTCGAAGCCGAAGAGCGCCACCACGTCGGCGCGGTCGCCGCGATCACCGAGTTTCTGACCGGACTCGGCTACAGCGGATTCTTCACCGTCGGTGAAAACCGGCTTCCGATCGACGAATTCGATCCGGTCCGGCATCAGGATCCGGCGAACATCGCCGGTTGGAAAGACGGCTGGACGACGCGCGGAACCTACGTCAACAACTTCGTCTTCCTGCCGTCCTGAGTCACGCCGTCTCGAGGCGTGCTGAGGGCCGGCCGGTGTCGGCCAACTCGAGCCACAGTCGCGACAGGCGCTGATACCAGCGGTCGATGCCGAAGTCGTGTGCGCGGCGGCGCGCCGCGGCACCCAGTGCGGCACGCCGCGATTCGTCGCCGATCAGACCGGCCAGCGCACCGGCGAGCTCTTTCGGCGAACCGGGTTGCACCAGAACCCCATTGACACCATCGCTGACCGCCTCCCCGATGCTGCCTACCATCGTGGTCACCGGCACCAGCCCCTGTGCCATCGCCTCCAGCAACGCCATCGGCAGGCCCTCGTCGTGGCTCGGCAGGACGAAAATGTGGGCGCTGCGCAACAACTGGTCCCGTTCTGACGGGCCCAGCCAGCCCGCGACGTCGATCGTCTCGTCGAGGCCGGCGTCGGTGATCGCCGCTCGCACGGCGTCGATCTCGCCGTCGCCGGCGAGCGTCAGCCGCAATCGGCTCCGCACGTCGGCATCGAGTTGACCGACCGCGGCGATCAGATCGTAGCTGCCTTTGCGCGTACCCAGTCGGCCGAGCGCCACCGCGTGTACTTCGTGGACCCCGGAGTGGCTCACCGGGTCCTCCGGGATCTGGACAGCGTTGTGCAGCACACTGATTCGATCGTCACGCAGCCGCAAGCGGTCCGCGTACTCCTGGACGTGACGATCGCCCAGCACCAGCCAGTGGTCGGCGGTCAGCAGGCGCCGGACGACGGCCCGGCCCCGTGGCCGGAGACGGTCGAACCAGCCGCCGAAGTCGTAGCTGTGCCCGTGAATCACCGACGGCACCCCCACCAGCCTGGCGGCTGCCAGGGGCAGCGCTTTGCGGAGCACGCTGCCGCCGTGGGCCAGGTGGATGTGCAACACATCGGTCCTGCCGGCCAGCACCAGCCAGGTGGCGCGCAGCATGCCCGACAGGCTCACCGCCAGCCGATGCCACGGGGTGCCCTCCACGTACGTCGGCACCGTCGTGATCGCGAAGTTGCGGTCCGGGTGGGCGACCATCAGTGCGATCACCGTTGCCATGCCGCCCCGGCTGAGTGCCCCGGCCGGGGCCGGCCCGACGACCAGCACCCGCAGCGTCATTGCGCGGCACCGGTTTTGAACTCGCCGCGCGGGATGTCGAGCGTGGCGATCGGATACCAGCCGGAACCGTCCCGGCCGTCGCGGGCGAGCTGCATGGGCGGATAGTCCACCGCGTGCGAGGCTCCCGGTTTGTGTTGTCGCCATTCGGCGGCGGCCTGCAGGGTGTAGTGACCGGGGGGCAGTCCGGCCAGTTCGACGCGCACCGTTTCGGCCCTGGATTCCGGGATCGGCTGCGAGCTGTCGCCGGCGTCGCTGTGGACGAGGTCTTTGAGCACGACGTGTGAGGGGATGGTCCGGACCACCGTGCCGGCGAAGTCGATCAAACGGTAACCGGGCGACCACTTCTCGATGGCGGCCGCGGACCCGTAGTTGGTCCAATTCGCCGTGATCGTCGCCACCCGGTCGTGCACCGATTCCGAACCTCCCCGGGCCGTCACCGAATAGCGGTAGCCGGCAATGACATTGGCCTGTGCCCACTGCAGGTACAGCGTGGAGTCCATCGCGGTGTCGGATCTGCTGTCGGGGAAGTTGACGCTGGAGGTCATCGCCACGTGGTACTTGACGATGTCGCGCAGGGCCTGCTGGTAGTAGCTCGGCAGGTCGCGTGCCCGGCCATCGGTGAGATCCGCCCATTCGGTGATCACCGGCGCGGTCGCGAACCGTTTGCGGACCACGTCGATGAAGGGATTCTTCTGAAGCACGTACTGTGAGTAGGGGTTCGTGGCCCAGGCCGGCATCGGCGAATACATCCCCAGTGCGTTGGTCCGGATGCCGACCGGGGCGTCCAGCCGTCCGGTGATGTTGGGATCCTCGAACAGTTCCCGCATGATCTCGGGGTTGTTGGACGTCACGTCCATCTGGGTGTGCGGGAACGACCGGGCGTGCGCGGCGACCAGGCGGCGGATGGAGTCGAGGGTGATCGTCTGGTCGTGGAATACGGCGTAGTACCCCAGCTCCTTCATGCTGTCTTCCTGCGACGGTCCGGGAGCCTTCAAGGTGTCGCGGATGTAGGAGATGTGGTTCTCGCTGAAATCGCCGTAGCCGGAGAACTCGAAGACCGACAGCCGCTCGTCGGTGTCATACCGGCGGCCCAGTGCTTCGAGTAGCTTCTCGAAGCCATCCAGATAGTGCGGGTCGTTCCAGTTCGGAACCACCTGGGTGATCCTGGGTGAGCTGGTGGCCGGTCCGGGGTAGCTGGCACTCGAGCCGGGAAAGGCCCGAATCCAGTCGGGAATCTCGATGTTCGTGTTGTCCGGGTACTGCGCGTTACAGCAGGAGTTGTAGGAGTACACCTGAAGCATCAGTCGTGCACCACGTTTGGCCGCATCCGCGAGAGCCTCGTCGATCACGTGGAAGTCGTACTTCTGGTCGTCGGGCGTACCCGGTGCCAGGCTGCCGGGATCGGTGGGCTGTATTTGCCGCCACGACAACCGAAGGCTGGCGTCATGGGTCCTGGGCCATGCGGGGTATCGCCGGTCGGCGGCGTTGCCCTGCGGGAACAGTGGCTGCAGGAGATCTTCGTACTGCCCGCGCAGCGGATTGGTGACTTCCTGGGTATCGACCGGGATCGCCGGACTGGCCACGGCCACCAGCGATTCCCGCGGTGCGGCGTCGTGGTCGGCGCACCCGCCGACGGCCAGCACCACGGCGGCCAGCACCGCCGTGAGTTTGCGGAGATCAGGCCGCACCGCACACCCCGATCGGCGTCGGAAGCGGCTGCGGGTCAGCCTCTTTCGGCACAGCGGCGGCGCGATCACGCCGCTGCGCGCGGTCCAGATTGGCAAACGCCAGCGCCGAACCCAGCGCCATGCCGAGGACCAACGCGCTGGCCGGCTCTTCGGGGAGCGGGGCGACGTTGCAGATCACCAACAGCCCGATGCTGACGGCCGCGCCGGCCTTGGCGAGCGCGGAGGCGCTGCGCAGTCCGCGGATCAGCGGGGTGAGCGCGAGCCAGGCGAATGCGGCCATCCCGACGATGCCCGATTTGCACAGCCACCACAGATAGAAGTTGTGCGCGTAGGTGGTGCCCAACTTCGCGGTGAACCAGTTGGGGTCGTTGCCGAACGGCATCTGATACGCGTAACCCAGCCCGTGTCCGAACAGCGGTGCCTCGCCGATGGCGCGGTTGAGTTTCGCGTTCTCGCGCAATCGGTCCAGCGTCGACTCGTCCACGGCGAGCGCATCCGTCGAGACGCCGCCGAGCACCCGATTGTTGTAGCCGGCGATCTGGTTGCCCAGCCAGGTGCCGGCCTCCGAATGCTGCAGCAGAAACAGGGCGGCGGGCAGCGTGATCGCCAATAACGCTGCGCCCCAGAGCAGAATCTGCCCGGTCCGGCGCAGTGTCGGCCAACTCATGCTCGTCAGGATCGCGATCACGGCGGCCACACCGATGGCGAGCAAGGTGCTGCGCGCGAACGTCAGCGCGGTGACGATCATTGCGGGCGGGAAGAATACGAGCCACGCGGCGGCCCGCCCACGGCCCAGGATCTGCAGCGCGACCAGCGTGGTCAGCACGGCGATGGCCGGGGTTTCGGCGGTGGTGATGATCCGGTTGGTGTCGACGGCTCCGGCCATCTCCGCCATGCTCTCCGACCGGCCGGCGAGCTGGATGCTGTGGAAGGAGCCGGCGATGACCATGCCCGCCGAGAACCACATCGTGGCGCCGACCGCGTACAGGGTGCCCTTGATGTAGTCGGCGTAGACGATCAGCAACGCCAGCACCACGCCGACGACCAGTTCCAGCATGTACATCGCCTCGTGCACGACGCGGTCGACGGCGTTGTCAGCCGCGAGGCCGACCTGGGTGAACAACAGGATAGTCAGCACGAACATCGCCGGCAGCCGGAACATCGAGAGTTGCGGGCGCACAATCGGAATCAGGTAGCAGAGCGCGAGTATCAGCGCAACGTGATAGGCGTACACCGGTATCGGGCCGAAGACCTTCCCGATGTGCAAGCCCTCGGGCAGAGCGGCGAATGACAGGAAAAGCGCAACGCTGACCATCATCTGCGGTTTGACCCAGTACAGCACCAGGCAGAACAACGCCCCGATCAGCAGCAGACCGTAGACGGTGGTACGGACCGCCAGGATGCCGAAGACGAAGCACCCGAACAGAAATGCCGCCACCGTGACGGTATCGATCACCCTGCGTTCACGACTGTCGCGGACGTACAGGATCATGAAGACCCGCTGATGACCAAGGCTCGAGAGGGCTTGCGGTGGTAGGCCCGAACGGCCGCCCGGGTGTAGCGCGGCATGCGCGCGTCGGTCAGCACGGTTCCGACCACGTCGATGCCAGCCGAACGCATCACGTGCAGCGCATCGGTGACTTCGTCGAAAGTGGTCCGCCCGGCGCGGACCACCAGGACGGTGGCCTGCGCGGCGTCGGCCAGCAGACCGGCGTCGGCGGTGGCCAGCACTGGTGAGCTGTCGATGATGGTGCGGTCGAACCGGTTGGCCAAATCCTGTACCACACCGGCGAGTTCGGTGCTGCGGGCCAGAATGTCGTCGTCGCGGGCGTTGCGCGAAGCGACCATGAACACTTTGTCGATGGACGTAGCCGACACCGCGTCCATCGCGGCGACGTCGCGGTCCGCGAGGATGTCGGCCAGTCCGATCCCGGATTTGACGCCCATCACGCGGGCGAGCGCCGGTTTGCGGATGTCGCCCTCGACGATCAGCGTCCGTTGGCCGAGTTCGGCGAAGGCGCCGGCCAGGTTCAGCGCCGTCGTCGTGGTTCCCTCGCCGCCGAACGGCGCGGCCAGCAGCACCCGACGGGTCTGCGGTTCCAGCACCTTGATCAACCGGGTGCGGAAGGCGCGCACCGCATCGTCGAAGGAGCCGTCGGCGCCGAACCTCGATGCGACCTTCGGCCGGGCAGGCAACTCCGCCAGCGTCGGAACCCCAGACAGCTCTTCGAGTTTCGCGCGATCCCGCACACTGCGGTCGGTGGCCTTACGCGTCAGGGCCACCCCGACGCCAAGCAGCAGGCCGGCCACCAATCCCATCGCCATGTTGCGCGACGGGACCGGCTTGACCGGGGTCTGCGGAACTCCGGGCCGCTCGACGACGGTTGCTGTCGCCAGCGGCAACGTGGTTCGCGGCGGATCCGGTGCAAGCGTGGGTGACGCGGGTGCGGGGGGCGGCGCCGCGGCGTCGAGTTGGGTGTCCGGCGTGACCCGTTGACTGTCCGAGGGATCCGGGCGCGGCGGCCGTGGGCGTTCGATCGGTCGCGGCCCCTCGCCCAGCGTGGGAACCAAGGCCGCGAACTGGTCGGCCATCGCGCCGGCCAGCGCGGCGACCCGGGCCGGGTCGGTGTCCATCACGGTCAGGTTCAGCAACATGGACTTCGGCGTCGACGCCACGTGGGTCTGGCTCACCAGGGTGTCGGGGTCGACCGAGACGTGCAGCTGCCGGACCGCGCGCTCGGCCACCGCGTGCCCACCCGCAACCTGGCCGTAGGACGCCAGCCGGTCCTGGGCGGCCTGGGTGGCGTAGTACACGTCGGTGAGATTCTGCGCGCCGGAGAACGAGATCAGAATGGTCGCCGACGACTGGTAGCTCTTCGTCTGCATCGCGGTCAGGAACCCGGCGCCGACCAGGCACGCGAGTAGTGCACCCACGACGAGCTTCCAGCTCCCGACGATCGTGCCAATGAAGGTACGGAAATCCATGCATTGCCCCTAGACCAGTATGCTGCGAACTGATTTGCATACATCATGTCCGCTTATAGGGCAGAAAGCAAACCTTTAGAATCATTTGACCCGGCGGAGCTAACTTACGGTTTGTGGGCCCGGCGTTCCCGGTGGGGTCGATGGCACTCCCACCGCCGCTACCGGCGTGATCGCACCCTGGCGCGAATGGGGCCGTCGGCAATCATGGTGAAGTGCAGGGTCAGCGGGAAATCGGCGTCCAGCGACTGGATTTCGGCCGTGCGAATGATGGTGGCCAAGGCCAGCGTGACCTGGAGCATCGCGAAGTGATTGCCGATACAGGCCCGCGGGCCACCCCCGAACGGCAGATACTGCCACCGATCGATCGCCTTGGCGTTCTCCGGGCTGAACCGGTCGGGATCGAATCGAAGCGGGTCCTCCCAGAGCAGGGGGTCTCGCTGAACGGCCATCCGCCCGACGATGATCATCGTGCCCTTGGGCACCAGGTACCCGTCGATCTCGACGTCCTGGTCGGCCATCCGGGTGCCGGTGGGTGTGGGCGGGCACAGCCGCAGCGACTCCCGCACCACCTGCATGGTGTAGCCGAGGTGGGGAATGTCGTCGGGCGTCAGCGGCCGATCGGGTAGTGCCGCGACTTCGGCCGCGACTCGGTCCTGGAACTCGGGGTGCTGGCCCAGCGACCACAGGGAGTAGCCCAGCGTGGTCGCGGTGGTGTCATGGCCGGCGAACACGAAGATGATCAGCTCGTCACAGATCTCCCGATCGGACAGCCGAGCTCCGGTCTCGGGATCCTCGGCCGCCAACAGTGCCCGCACCAGGGGTGCGACGCGGGTCGGATCGGCGCGGCAGTCGTCCAGAATCTCCTGGGTCAGCGTGTGTAGTTGCTCGCTGGCCCGCCGGGCGCGCCGACGGGCCGGCGTCGGCAGCCAGGCCGGTGCCCGTACCGGACGGGTCGAGCGTCCGATCGCGTAGGCCAGCGCCACCCGCAGCGGCCCGGAGACCACGTCGGCTCGTCGATCGAGGTCGAGTCCGAGCACCGACCGGCCGAGGGATCGCAGGGTTAGGGCACGGCACTCGGCGTCGATGTCGATCTCGGTGTCGTCGCCCCACTTCTCGCAGACGGCTTGGGCGGCCTCGGCCATGTGACCACCGAATTCGTTGACCCGCTGCTTGGTGAAGACCGGCTGCAGAATGCGCCGTCGCGGTTTCCAGGGCTCGAAGGGCAGGACGGTGAGGTTCGAGCCGAGAATCGACCGCATCTCGGTGAAGACCGGGGTGGTCTTGTCCACCGAGGAGTCTTTGGTGCTCAACACGTCACGGATCGCGGCCGGCGAGGTCACCAGCACCATCGGGGGCATCATCCAGCGCGGTCCCAACGCGAACGCGGTCACCCGGCCACCGGCGTCGCGCAGCCGCTCGGTGCCGGTGCTGAATTGTTTGACCGCGGCCAGGCGCTGCCGGAACGGCATCGGATTGACCGGTGGCCGCGGCAACGACGCGTGCCCGGCGCGGGCGCGAACTGGACTGTGGACCACTACTGCCTCCCGGGACTGCTTCGCGCACGAACGTCCAAAGCCTATCGGCAGCTAGGGGTATTGCGTGCCGATCGGTGTGATCGCGGACCGCCGCCGCGCGGTCAGGCAGACCACGCCTCGCCACTACTGCGCCGGGTTCTCTTCGCCGAGCCGTTCTGAGCGCGCCGTCGGTTGTTCAGTCAATCACGTTGCGTTGCATATGAACTCGGTCTGCGCTACGCCGGCTGACCACCGACGCGGGGGCGGCCACACTGAACCGGAGCGCCAGAACGAGGGCGTCGTCTGGGCCGGTTTCGGTCAGCCGCATGAAATCGCCGTTCAGCCGGATCAATTCGTCGGCGAACCTGGGAGACAGCTTGGCGAGCTCCGCCGGCGTGCGTGCGTGGATGAACACCGGTGACAGGGGCTGGACACTGAGGCCCTCGCGCTGAGCCAGAATCCACACCGCTTCGGTCGCCGCGCCACCCCGGACGTAGTCGGCAAGACTGTCGCCGGTCACGGTGATCACCGCCAGCGCGGAACTGGCGCGGATCCGGTCGCGGGTGTCGTCTCCGAGCGCCGCACCGGCGTCCCATTCGGCGAGGCGGGCCATCACGTCGGGTCGGCGCAGGATCTCGAGCATCGCCTGGTCGCTGTCATCCAGTTCAAGGGTGCGAACGTCGAGTCCGGTGTCCGGATCGGGGTCACCGGGCAGCCGGAGTTCGGCGAACATCTCGCCGTGAAGGTGCGGGGTCAGATACCGGATGCGGTCGGCCGAAGCGAAAATTGCTGCAGCACGGTCGAGTTCGCTCTCACCGGTGAGCAGACGCAGGCGTGCTCCTTCGTCGCGGGCGGCGGCGACGAGCAATTCGGTGGTTCTGTCGTCGATCGGCTGGGCGGTCCCGTGGCGCCGGTTCGTCTCGCGCGCCAGCATCGGTTGGTACAGCTCGGCCAGCGCTGGGTCACCACCTGCCCCCAGCGCCAGTTCGGCCCGTAGCGGGATTCCATCGACGCCCTCGGCAACGGTGACCGGGCCGAGGGTTCCGTGCGCCGCGGCGGCGACGCGGACGTTGAACAGTGCCGCACCCACCGCGAGCGCGCTGCCGCGCAAGCCCACATCCATCGCCGAGGTGTGTTCCGGGGCCACGGTGATGGTGATGTCGTTCGGGTTCGCCTCGATGCGCCACGGCTGGCTGTTCCCGCCGGACGGCGCGCGCATCGCGGCGGCAATGATGGGGTCGTCGATCATCGGCGGACCGGCGTCGTCGAAGGCGGGCGTCGGTTCCGCTGCGGGCTTGTCGAGTTGGTCGAGCGCCCATCCGACGTCGACCCGGCACCGGCCGGAGTTCAACGTTTCGCCGAGACCGATGCGGCGCACGGCTTCGGCCACCGCCGAGGCGCCGATCACGACATCCGACGCCATCTGCGGCCAGGTGGACAGCGTCCGGTCGACCTCGATCAGCGACGCCGTCGCACGCGGCGACAGCCGTTCGGCTTCCAGGTGGCGCAGCATGTGCGGGATCTTGTCCCGGCTGCTCATTCCCGGCAGCAGGTCCACGTCGAGCTGCCCCAGCATTCCGTGCAGAATCGGACGCTCCGGTTCCTTGTCGAAGCGTTCGACGTCCACCATTCCGCGGTCACTGGTCGCCATCACCACCGGAATGCGCCGCGCGCGGGCGGCGAGCCGCGCGACGGCCTTCATGTCGAGCGAATCACATTCCTCGACAACGATATCGAGCCCGTCGACGAAGGCGTCGACCGTCTCGACGGTCAGCCCGGCCTCGATCACCTCGACCCGCAGATAGGGGTCGAGTTCGGCGATCCGGCGCGATGCCACATATGCCTTGTGGACTCCGAGGTCGAACACGGTGGCGGGTACTCGATTCAGATTCGACAACTCGAGGTGATCGAAGTCCGCCAACCGGATGACACCGCACAGGCCCTGCAGCGCCAGCGTGTGGGCGATGACGTGGCCGACGCTGAGGCCCGCGACGCCGATCGTCAACGAGCCGAGTTTGAGCTGCTCGTCGGCGGTGATGTTGTTGCGGTTGCGGTCGAGGCGCAGGGTCCGGAAACCCCGCGGACCAAGCACCGCGACGACGCTGCGCCGCCAGGGGTAGTAGGCCCAGCGGATGCCCTCGGCCAGGATCTCCCGGCTGGGTTCGGGCCGCAGCTTCTGCAGACCCGCGATCTGTTGGTCGCCGTGATCGAGAAACTCGATCGCGGGGTCGGCGCGCAGGCGGTTCAACGTCTCGTTGTCGGAGGGATCGGCGGGGTCGAGTACCTGTGCCGCGTGAGCGGTGGCGACGGGATCGGTCACGCTGCTCCGTCCTGTGTCAGTGCGGGTTTCGAGGTCTACGACCCGATTCCCACGTCGCTCGTAGGGTCAGCTTAACCACGCGGCGCACCGTCTTACGCAGCTCAGGAAGTTCTTTCGGCGTGCCCGGGCCGGCCGCTGACAGGGACGCAACCTGGGTGGCAACTATTTGCGGCGACGTAAATGACGGCTACCGTATTCGACATGTCCGGCGGGCTGGATGACCTGGTCACCGCGGCGGCTGCGCAGCTGATGGCGGCCAACGCGGCGGACTACGCTGCGGTCAGCCAGCAGGTGGTGGCCATGCTGGTGGAGCGCCTGGGTGTCGATATCGGCTTCCTGCGCCGCACCGACCACAGCATCCGCGCGACGATTCTGATCGCCGACTGGCCACCCCGGCAGAACGTCCCGGACCCCGACCCGATCGGGGTGGTGTACTTCGCCGACGCCGACTCGGTGTTCGGATTGATCGAAACCTATACCGAGCCTTACGTTTTGCGGCCCGACCCCGACAACGTGGACTATCAGCGCAGTATCGAGGAAGGCACCGGCGCGCCCCAGACGTCCATGGCGGCTGTTCCGCTGCTGTCCGGGGAGCTCACCACGGGAACACTCGGCTTCGTCAACCTTGGAGACCGCGAATGGCTGCCGGATGAACTGAGCGCACTGCAGGCCATCGCCGCCCTGTTCGCCCAGCTGCTGGCCCGCGTTGACGCAGAGGAGCACCTGCAGTTTCTCGCCCACCACGATGAGCCGACCGGGCTGCTGAATCGTCGCGCGCTACTCGCGCACCTCGACGAGCGACTGGAGGACGGGCAGCCGGGTCCGGTTGCGGCGCTGCAGATCGACGTCGACCGGCTCAAGGTGATCAACGATCACCTCGGCCAGAATGCCGGCGACCGTTACATCAGGGCCTTCGCCGGCCTGCTGCGTGATGCCGTCGAAAGCTCTTCTACGATCGCCCGATTCGGCGGCGACGAGTTCGTGGTTGTGCCGAAGGACCCGATGGACGTGAGCGAGGCCGAGTTCTTCGCGCGACGGCTGCAGGCCGGGGTCGGCCAACAGGTCGAGATCGACGGTGAGAAAGTCAGCCGCAACGTGAGCATCGGGATTGCCATCGGGGAACCGGGCGTCGACAACACCTCGACAGTTCTGCGGCGCGCGAATCAAGCGCTCTCGTCGGTCAAGAGCGCCGGCGGGCGTGAGGTCGCGCGGTTCAGCCCGGACCTGTCGGACAAGTACGCGATCCGCAACGACATCGAGCTGCAACTGGAAGGCACGATCGACAGCGGCAGCGGCGCGCTGGTGCTGCACTACCTTCCCGAGTTCGACATGCGTACCGGCGAGGTGCTCGGCACCGAGGCGCTGGTCCGTTGGCAACATCCGACGCGGGGCCTGATGATGCCGGAGTCCTTCATCAGCGTCGTCGAATCGATCAACCTGGCCGGCCGGCTCGGCCGGCTCGTGATGCGCACCGCCTTCGAGCAATTCAGCGAGTGGCGGTCGCGCGGTGTGGGCACCGAAGCCGTGCTGCGGGTGAACGTGTCGCCGGTTCAGCTGGTCGCGGAGGGAACGGTGGAGATGGTGGCCGCGTCGCTCGACGCGTTCGGCCTGGACGCGAGCACGGTATGCCTGGAGATCACCGAAAGCGTTGTAGTCCAAGACATCGACGCAACCCACAAAACGCTGGCCGGGCTCAAAGACATCGGGGTGCGGATCGCGATCGACGACTTCGGCACCGGTTACAGCGCGCTGGCCTACCTGAAATCCCTGCCCGTCGACACGCTCAAGATCGATCGCGGGTTCGTCCGCGAACTCGGCTCCGACCTGGGCGACCAGGCCATCGTCCGCTCGATCATGTCGCTGGCCGACGCCTTCGATCTGGAAGTCGTCGCCGAGGGGGTCGAGACCGCCGATGCGGCTCGGACGCTGTTGGACTTCAATTGCTATCGCGCACAAGGCTTTCTGCTGTCGCGTCCGTTGGAGGCCGAGGCGATGGAGGCGCTGCTGGCTCAGCGGTTCGTGCCGCTGGATTTCACCTGAGCCGAGCCGTGGTCAGGTAGCGGTCGACGCACAGGCGCTGCTCGCCGACTGCGCGAAGCACCGCCGAATCAGGTACTGGGTCTCGGTCAAGATCTTGGACACCTGTTCGGGTTTCGCATGATTGACGAAGTCGTGACTGTCCCACCACATCATCTTGGTCTGGTATCGCTCACTCGGGTACGGCGTCGCGGGAATCGGGGACACCACCCCGCCGGAGGAGCGCCACCGGTTCAGCGCATAAGCCGCCGCAGTGGCCATGCAGAACTGGTTGTCCAGCAGCGCCATCATGTGAAACGCGCTCCGTGCCATCGCCTCGGTGATGCGGTGGCTGCGTTCCGGATCGTCGGTTGCCCAGGCCGACTTCATCTCGAGGACTCCGAACGGCACCCGGTCGTTGATGATGTTGCGCACCAGGTGCTGGCCGGGCTGACCCGCCCATTCGACGAGCGCGTGCGAGTCCTCGGCCGAGCGCAACGGACCGATCGCCCGCAAGCCCGCCACGGTTCGGCCGGCGTCGTCGACGACGGCGAAGAACATCGCCGTGTCGGCCCCGCTCCACAGGGCCGCAGTGTCGAGCGCGCACTCGACACCGTGCTTGCGATAGTTGCGCAGCGCGCCGGCCACGTACTCCGACCACAGCCACCGGTCGGCACCTGGGGTGGAGACGACCAGGGTGCAGTCGATGTCGGCGTCGTACCACTCCAGGCTTTCCCGGAGCGTGAACGGGTCAGCGCGTGGGTGACCGATGGATGCGGTGGTCATCGCGACCACCGGTTCCGGCCGTCGTAGCGCTGCGTACCGGCCGTCGGCCGGCAGTGGAGGAGGTGGGACCGGTCGCAGGCCGGCATGGGGTTGATGGTGAAGACACACCAGTCGAAGCTCGTCAGAAAGAACTTCTCGGTCGTGGTGTTGTCCATCGAAACAGTGGTCATTTGGGACCCTTCCCTCGCGAGGGGCCAACTTCCAGTTTGTTTCGTGGCACATTGTGTGCTCTTTGAATGAGCTCAGGCTGCTTTGTCAACCCTGCACTCGACAAACTCAAGCAAACCGATATTCAGTTTTAGAACGGAACCAAATGTCCGAGTATGTGAATCTGATGTTAGTTCCGGTCGGTTGGACGATACTACATTTCAGCCTGTTGACCTGCAACGCCGTCGTTTGGCGCGGCTGAGTGACGGCCAGGCCGGAGTCGAAAACGAACTGCAATAGTTATTCGAACAAAGGCTGTTAAACCGACGTCGTCGCCCTGCGAAACGATCTGCAAATAGCGCCAATCGGCCGCAGCCTGATCCACCGGTGAACAAAAATCATCAAAAGCGGGCCGGAATTACGCACTGGGTCTCAGGAAAGGCTAAGGAATGCGCTGCTCGGAAACATGCTCCGTGCGCCCGCACAGGCAGGGGCCCGTCTCAGGTAATGATCGATCGGTCGAGCGAAGCTCCGTCGCCAGGACTCGAACCTGAACTGTCTGAACCAAAATCAGAAGTGCTGCCGATTACACCACGACGGATCGCTGCGACCAGCGGTGAAGACCGCGTCCACTCTAGACGACCGTGCGGGCCGATCGCGGACCGCAGCCGGGGGATAACCTGTAAGGCGTGGCTGCGCCGGACAAGGAAACGAAGGCGCCCCGCACCAGGATGACCGGGAGCGAGCGCCGCCACCAACTCATCGACATCGCGCGCTCACTGTTCGCCGAACGAGGGTACGAGGGAACCTCGATCGAGGAGATCGCCCTCCGGGCCAACGTCTCCAAGCCCGTCGTCTACGAGCACTTCGGCGGCAAGGAGGGCCTGTACGCGGTGGTCGTCGACCGGGAGATGTCGGCCCTGCTCGATCGCATCACCTCATCGCTGACCAACAACCGGTCCCGGGTGCGGGTCGAGACGGTGGCGCTGGCGCTGCTGACCTACGTCGAGGAACACACCGACGGCTTCCGCATCATGATCCGCGACTCGCCCGCCTCGATCAGCTCGGGAACGTACTCCAGCCTGCTGAACGACGCCGTCAGCCAGGTCAGCTCGATCCTGGCCGGCGATTTCGCCCGTCGCGGCCTGGACTCCGACCTGGCACCGCTGTACGCGCAGGCCCTGGTCGGATCGGTGTCGATGACCGCCCAGTGGTGGCTCGACACCCGGGAGCCCAAAAAGGAAGTGGTCGCCGCACACCTGGTCAACCTGGTGTGGAACGGACTGACCCATCTGGAAGCCGACCCGCACCTGGCGGACGAGTAGGAACAGACGCCCACGACTGGTCGTTGTTCGCCAAATGTCATGCCGTGACCGGCAGTTGACGGTGCTGGATCAAAATTGACGAGGTGGTAAGTAATAGGATGGCGGCATCATGACCGCATCGGGGCCCGAGTCTGTCGCTACCCCGATCGCGGGGCTGGTGGAGGCGGCGCTACGCGTCCCGACACTGCAGCGACTCATCGATCTGACGGCCGATCGCCCGGCTGAACTGGCGTTGGTCGGGCCCGCCAGTGCGCGGTTGTTCGTCGCCACCGCTCTCGCGCGCCAGGGCCCGCTGCTGGTGGTGGCCGCGACCGGGCGCGAGGCCGACGACCTCGCGGCCGAGCTACGCGGCGTGCTCGGCGACGCGGTGGCGATGTTCCCGTCCTGGGAGACGCTGCCGCACGAACGGCTCTCGCCCGGTGTCGACACCGTCGGTGCCCGGATGATGCTGCTGCGCCGGCTGGCTCACCCGCAGGACACCCGGCTCGGCCCGCCGCTGCAGGTGGTGGTCACCGCCGTCCGGTCGATGCTGCAGCCGATGGCCTCGCGGCTCGGCATGGCCGAGCCCCTGACCCTGTCGCTCGGCAGCGAGGTGGCGTTCGAACACGTCATCACCCGGCTGGTCGAGCTGGCCTACACCCGGGTCGACATGGTCGGCAAGCGGGGCGAATTCGCGGTCCGCGGTGGCATTCTCGACGTTTTCCCGCCGACCGCCGAGCACCCGGTGCGTGTCGAGTTCTGGGGCGACGAGGTCAGTGAGATGCGGATGTTCGCGGTGGCCGACCAGCGGTCGATCCCGGAGATCGATGTCGACTCCGTGGTCGCGGTCGCCTGCCGCGAGCTGTTGCTGACCGACGATGTGCGGGCCCGGGCGGCCGAGCTGGCCGCCCAGCAGCCGGCACCCGAGCACGGCATCACCGGCGGCCCCGGCGACATGCTGGCCAAGCTCGCCGAGGGCATCCCGGTCGACGGGATGGAGGCGCTGCTTCCGGTGTTACGGCCTGAGGACATGACGCTGCTGACCGATCAGCTGGCCGACGGCACCCCGGTGCTGGTCTGCGATCCGGAGAAGGTCCGCACCCGCGCCGCCGACCTGATCAAGACCGGCCGTGAGTTCCTCGACGCGTCGTGGTCGGTGGCCGCCGTCGGTGGCGATTCACCGATCGATGTCGAACAGCTCGGCGGTTCGGGCTTTCGTGGGCTCGACGTGGTGCGCGACGCCGCGCGCCAGACCGGCCATCCGTGGTGGACGCTGTCGCAGCTGTCCGACGAGTCGTCGATCGAACTCGAGATCCGGGCGGCGCCGTCGGTGCGGGACCGGCAGAGCGCCGTCGCCGGCGTCGAGGCGATCTTCGCGATGCTGCGCGCGCACGTCGCCATCGGCGGGTCCGCCGTCGTGGTGGCGCCGGGCACTGGGACCGCGCATCGCGTCGTCGAGCAGCTGGCCGAATCCGAAACGCCCGCAATGATGTTGGAGTCGGGCGCGGAGCCGAAACCGGGCGTCGTCGGCGTGCTCAAGGGCCCGCTGCACGACGGTGTCGTCTTCCCGGACGGCGGCCTGGTGATCGTCACCGAGACCGACCTGACCGGTAACCGGATGACCGCCACCGACGGCAAACGCCTTGCCGCCAAACGCCGTAACACCGTCGATCCGCTGGCGCTGACCGCCGGCGACCTGGTGGTGCATGACCAGCACGGCATCGGCCGGTTCGTCGAGATGACCGAACGCACGGTCGGTGGCGCGCGTCGCGAATACCTGGTGCTGGAGTACTCCTCCAGCAAGCGGGGGCGCAACGAGACCGACAAGCTCTACGTGCCGATGGATTCGCTGGATCAGCTCTCGCGCTATGTCGGTGGCCAGGCGCCGACCCTGAGCCGGCTCGGTGGCAGCGACTGGACCAACACCAAAACGAAAGCGCGCAAAGCGGTCCGGGAGATCGCGGGCGAGCTCGTCGCGCTGTACGCCAAGCGGCAGGCCACCGCGGGGCACGCGTTCGGACCGGACACTCCGTGGCAGGCCGAGATGGAGGACGCGTTCGGTTTCACCGAGACCGTCGACCAGCTCACGGCGATCACCGAGGTCAAGTCCGACATGGAAAAGCCGGTCCCGATGGACCGGGTGATCTGTGGTGACGTCGGCTACGGCAAGACCGAGATCGCGGTCCGGGCCGCGTTCAAGGCGGTCCAAGACGGTAAGCAGGTCGCGGTGCTGGTGCCGACCACCCTGCTGGCCGATCAGCATCTGCAGACGTTCGCCGCGCGGATGGCCGGTTTCCCGGTCCGGATCAAGGGACTGTCCCGGTTCACCGAGCCGGCCGAATCCCGCTCTGTCATCGACGGATTGGCCGACGGCACGGTCGACATCGTGATCGGCACCCACCGGCTGCTGCAGACCGGGGTGCGGTGGAAGGACCTCGGGCTGGTGGTCGTCGATGAGGAGCAGCGCTTCGGTGTCGAGCACAAGGAACACATCAAGTCGCTGCGCACCCACGTCGACGTCCTGACGATGAGCGCCACCCCGATCCCGCGCACCCTGGAGATGAGCCTGGCCGGCATCCGGGAGATGTCGACGATCCTGACGCCACCCGAGGAGCGCTACCCGGTGCTGACCTATGTCGGAGCGCAGGACGACAAGCAGATCGGCGCGGCCCTGCGCCGGGAGTTGCTGCGTGACGGTCAGGCGTTCTACGTGCACAACCGGGTCAGCTCCATCGACGCGGCCGCCGCGCGGGTCCGGGATCTGGTGCCGGAAGCCAAAGTCGCGGTGGCGCACGGGCAGATGCCCGAAGAACTGCTGGAGACCACCGTCGAGGGATTCTGGAACCGCGAGTTCGACATCCTGGTCTGCACCACGATCGTCGAGACCGGCCTGGACATCTCGAACGCCAACACGCTGATCGTCGAGCGGGCCGACACCTTCGGCCTGTCCCAGCTGCATCAGCTGCGCGGCCGGGTCGGCCGCAGTCGCGAGCGTGGCTACGCATATTTCCTGTATCCGCAACACAATCCGCTGACCGAGACGGCCTACGACCGGTTGGCGACGATCGCCCAGAACAACGACCTGGGCGCCGGCATGGCGGTGGCGATGAAGGACCTGGAGATCCGGGGGGCCGGCAACGTGCTGGGCGCCGAACAGTCCGGCCACGTCGCCGGCGTGGGTTTCGACCTCTATGTCCGACTGGTCGGCGAGGCGGTCGAGGCGTACCGGGCCGCGGCCGACGGCCAGACCGTGGTCAGCCCCGAGGAGCCCAAGGACGTTCGGATCGACCTGCCGGTCGACGCCCATCTGCCCCCGGACTACATCCCGAGCGACCGGTTGCGGCTGGAGGGGTATCGGCGGTTGGCCGCCGCAGCCGACGATGCCGGGATCGACGCGGTCGTCGAGGAGCTGATCGACCGGTACGGCACGTTGCCCGAAACCGCCGAGCTGTTGGTCGCCGTGGCGCGGCTTCGGCTGATCTGCCGCGCGGCGGGAATCACCGAGGTCTCCGCGGCATCCGCTGCCACACTGCGACTCTCGCCGCTCACGTTGCCCGATTCGGCCCAGGTGCGGCTGGCCCGCCGCTATCCGGGTGCGCGCTACCGTGCCACCACCTCGACCATCCAGGTGCCGATTCCGCGGGTCGGCGGGGTGGGTGCACCACGGATCCGCGATCTGGAATTGGTTCAGATGGTCGGCCAATTGGTGGCCGCGCTGGTCGGGAAACCGGAAGAATCGACCCAGACACCGGCACCCAGACAGGAGAGGCAAGCGCGATGACCCCCTCCGACGACGCAGTCCCCGGCCGCGCCGGGGCCGGGCAGTGGTGGCCATGACGGTCATCCTGGTCGACCCGCGACGGCCGTCGCTGGTGCCGGTGGAAGCCATCGAGCTGCTCTCCGGGGAGGTGCAGTACACCGAGGAGATGCCGATCGCGGTGCCCTGGTCGCTGCCGGCGGCGCGTCCGGCCTACACCGGGGAGGACGCCCCGGTGCTGCTGTCCTCCGATCCCGACCACCCCTCGGTGACCGCCCGGCTGTCGGCCGGCGAGCGGCTGATCTCGGCGCCCGGCCGCCAGCCGGGGGAGCGGTTGCTGGACGCCGTCGCGATGATGGACAAGTTGCGTACCGCCGGGCCGTGGGAGAGTGAGCAGACCCACGATTCGCTGCGCCGCTTCCTGGTCGAGGAGACGTACGAGCTGTTCGACGCCGTCCGTAGCGGTGACGCGGATGCTCTGCGTGACGAGCTCGGTGACGTGTTGCTGCAGGTGCTGTTCCACGCACGCATCGCCGAGGATGCCCCCGCACATCCGTTTTCCATCGACGATGTCGCCGACGCATTGCTTCGCAAGCTCGGCAACCGGGCTCCGGGAGTGCTTGGTGGAGAGACGATTTCGTTGGACGAGCAGTTGGCCCAGTGGGAAGAGCGCAAAGCTCAGGAGAGGCCCCGTAACTCGGTGGTCGACAACGTGCCCACCGGCCAGCCGGCTTTGGCGTTGGCGCACAAAGTGATTCAGCGTGTCACCAAGGCCGGTTTTCCGGCAGACCTGATCCCGGCGAACATCACCTCGATCAGCGTGTCGGTCGATACCGACGCCGAGGACACGTTGCGCACAGCGGTACTGGAGTTCATGGACACCGTGCGCGCGGTCGAGAAGGCGGTCGCCGCCGAACGTCGCTCGGGGGACATCCCGACCGAGCTGGACACCGCCCCGGTCGGATCGATCACCGAAGCCGAGTGGCGTGCCTGTTGGCTGGCGGGCGGGGCGGTACCGCAATCCGACCCCCTGCCCGATCCGCTGACGGACGAGGCCGACGAGGAGCCCGAGGCCTGAAAGCCATATTGACGCCCGCGTAGACGGGTGACGTTCGACACGCCCGGAGGTGCGGGTGCAGATCGGTTCGATTCGGCTCGGGCGCAGGTCATCGTCGCTGGACAACGGTGATCAGCGCGGCACCCGCCGTCGGTGGACCGATGAGGCACTCCAGGGCCGTGGGAACATGGGTGGGAAGTCGTGTTTAGGGAGTCTTGTGTCGCGGGTCCGCTGGCTGCGCGCGTTGGCCGTCGTAGGCGCAACGACGCTGCTTTTGGCATCCAGTTGCAGCTGGCAGCTCGGTCCCTACATACCCAAGGGCGTGCCGCCGCCACCCGGTGCGATCGTGCCGCCGGTCGACACCCATGCCAAAGGGCGGCCCGCTGACCAGCTGCACGCCTGGGCCGCGCAACGCGCCCCGGCGCTGCACATCCCGGTGACCGCGCTGGAGGCCTATGGCTACGCAGCGCGGGTTGCCGAGGTGGAGAACCCGAACTGCCACATCGCCTGGACGACGCTGGCCGGCATCGGGCAGGTGGAAAGCCATCACGGGACCTATCACCACGCGACCTTGTTCCCCAACGGCGATGTCCGCCCGCCGATTCGGGGGGTGGTGCTCGACGGGACCAACGGCACCATGCGCATCATCGACAACGAGCCGCGCATCCTCGGCAACCAGCCGGGTGGGATGGACGGCGAGCCGGACACCGTCCGCGCGATGGGTCCCATGCAGTTCATTCCCGAGACCTGGCGCGAGTACGGCGTGGACGCCAACAACGACGGCAAAATCGACGTCGACAACATCGACGACGCCGCTTTGTCCGCGGCAGGCTATTTGTGCTGGCGTGGGAAGGATCTGGCGACCGCCCGCGGGTGGACTACGGCGCTGTGGGCCTACAACGACTCCGACGTCTACGCTCGCGCCGTTCGCGACGCGGCTACCGCCTATGCCGCAGGGCACTCCCTCTGAACAGGCTTTAGGCTCTCTAGGCTAGGCGAGGCCGTAACCCTCACGACTCAAGGAGAACCAGTGCCGATTATCGAGCAGGTCGGGGCCCGCGAGATCCTCGATTCCCGCGGCAACCCGACCGTCGAGGTCGAGGTGGCCCTGATCGACGGGACGTTCGCGCGGGCCGCGGTGCCCTCCGGCGCGTCGACCGGCGAGCACGAGGCGGTCGAGCTGCGCGATGGCGGCGAACGGTACGGCGGCAAGGGTGTCAGGAAGGCCGTGCAGGCTGTGCTCGACGAGATCGCTCCGGCGGTGATCGGGCTCAACGCCGACGACCAGCGACTGGTCGACCAGGCGCTGCTCGACCTGGACGGCACTCCGGACAAGTCCCGACTCGGCGCCAACGCCATCCTCGGCGTCTCCCTCGCCGTGGCCAAGGCCGCCGCCGACTCGGCGGAGCTGCCGCTGTTCCGCTATCTAGGCGGACCCAATGCGCACATCCTGCCCGTGCCGATGATGAACATTCTCAACGGCGGCGCGCACGCCGACACCGCCGTCGACGTCCAGGAGTTCATGGTGGCGCCGATCGGCGCGCCGAGCTTCTACGAGTCGTTGCGCTGGGGTGCCGAGGTCTACCACGCACTGAAGTCCGCGCTGAAGAAGCAGGGGCTGTCCACCGGGCTGGGCGACGAAGGCGGCTTCGCGCCCGACATGGCCGGAACCAAGGCCGCACTCGACGTGATCAGCGCGGCCATCGAGTCCACCGGCCTGAAGCTGGGCGCCGACGTGGCGTTGGCGCTCGACGTCGCGGCGACCGAGTTCTACACCGACGGAACCGGATACCAGTTCGAGAAGAAGACCCGCAGCGCCGACGAGATGGCGCAGTTCTACGCCGAACTGCTCGACGCCTACCCGCTGGTGTCCATCGAAGATCCGCTGTCCGAGGATGATTGGGACGGCTGGGTGGGCCTGACCAACGCCATCGGCGACCGGGTCCAGATCGTTGGCGATGACCTGTTCGTCACCAATCCCGAACGGTTGGAAGAGGGGATCGACAAGGGTGCCGCGAATGCCTTGTTGGTCAAGGTCAATCAGATCGGCACGCTCACCGAGACGCTCGATGCGGTCGCGCTGGCGCACCATAGCGGCTACCGGACGATGATGAGCCACCGCAGCGGCGAGACCGAAGACACCACGATCGCCGACCTCGCGGTCGCGGTCGGCAGCGGTCAGATCAAGACCGGTGCCCCGGCTCGTAGCGAGCGGGTGGCGAAGTACAACCAGCTGCTGCGCATCGAAGAGGCTCTCGGTGACGCGGCCCGTTACGCCGGCGACCTGGCGTTCCCCCGGTATACGCCGTAGGGCCGAAGGTCACTGCTGATGCCCGAATCGAAACGGCCGGAACCGAAGCGGCGCGCACCGGCGTCGCGTCCCGGTCGGGCCGGCGATTCGGTGGGCGGTCGTCCGCGCAAGTCCTCGGCGGCGCGACGCGGTCCGGCCACGTCGACCCGGGCGATGCCCGAGGTCGTCGAACCGATCAAACAGGCGATCGCGGAGTCGGCGGAGCAGCGCTCGGATCAGCGACTCGGACTGACCGCTCGGCGGGCGGCGATCCTCGCGGCGGTGATCTGTGTGCTCACCTTGACCATCGCCGGTCCGGTCCGCACCTACTTCGCGCAACGCACCGAGATGAAGCAGCTTGCAGCATCGGAATCGGCTCTGCGCCAACAGATCTCCGAGCTGGAGCAACAGAAGGGCAAACTCGGCGACCCCGCGTTCATCGCCGCACAGGCGCGCGAGCGGCTCGGGTTCGTCATGCCCGGCGAGATCCCCTACCAGGTTCAACTGCCCCCCGGCGCGGCGCTGCCGACCGACCCGGGCTCGCAGCCGAAGACGGCGCCCAGCAACGACCCGTGGTACACCTCGCTGTGGCACACCATCGCCGACAGTCCGCACGGCGCACCGGCGCCCGCGCCGCCCCCTTCACCACCCCCGGCTCCGAACAGCCCGCCGCCCGGTGGTTGATCCTGCCGACCTGGAGGCGGTCGCCCGTCAGCTCGGCCGCGAGCCGCGCGGAGTGATCGAGATCGCCTACCGGTGCCCCAACGGTGAACCCGCCGTGGTCACGACATCTCCGAAACTGCCTGACGGAACTCCCTTTCCGACGTTGTATTACCTGACGCATCCGGCGCTGACCGCGGCCGCGAGCCGGTTGGAGACCACCGGGATGATGCGGGAGATGACGCAGCGTCTGCATTCCGACGCCGACCTGGCTGCCGCCTACCGGCGCGCCCACGAGTCCTTCCTGGCCGAGCGCGACGCCATCGAACCGTTGGGCACCACGTTTTCCGGCGGTGGCATGCCGGACCGGGTCAAGTGCCTGCACGTGGTGATCGCGCATTCGCTGGCCAAGGGTCGGGGCGTCAACCCGTTCGGCGACGAGGCGCTGGCGGTGCTGGCCACCGAGCCGTCGATGGCAGGCATCCTGGACCCGGGGGAGTGGCTACCGTGACCCGCCTGGCCGCCGTCGACTGCGGCACCAACTCGATTCGACTGCTGATCGCCGACGCGTCCGACGGGCAGCTGACCGACGTGCATCGTGAGATGCGTATCGTGCGACTCGGCCAGGGTGTCGACGCCACCGGACAGTTCGCACCGGAAGCATTGCAGCGCACCCGGTCCGCGCTCGCGGACTACGCGCAGTTGTGCATCGCGAACGGCGTCGACCGGATCCGGATGGTTGCCACGTCGGCCACCCGCGACGCCGGCAACCGTGACGTCTTCTTCGCGATGACGGCCGAGGTGCTCGGCGAGGTGGCGGACGGCGCCGTCGCCGAGGTGATCAGCGGCGCGGAGGAGGCCGAGCTGTCGTTCCGCGGGGCGGTCAGCGAATTGGATTCCGCCGCAGGTCCATTCGTCATCGTCGACCTGGGCGGCGGATCGACCGAGGTGGTGGTGGGAACCGACACCGTCGCGGCGAGCTTCTCGGCCGACATCGGCTGCGTGCGACTGACCGAGCGCTGTCTGCACTCCGACCCGCCGACCACCGCCGAGGTGGCCGCGGCGCGCGCGGTGGTGCGGGAACGACTCGGCGAGGCGTTGCGCGTCGTGCCGGTGGAACGCGCACGCACCTGGGTCGGATTGGCCGGCACGATGACGACGGTCGCGGCGCTCGCGCACGAGATGACGACGTATGACTCGGCGGCCATTCACCTTTCGCGTGTCGGCGTGGACCGGTTGCTCACCGTCTGCGATGGCCTGATCGGCATGACGCGCGCCCAGCGGGCCGCCCTGGGGCCCATGCACGAGGGGCGGGTCGACGTGATCGCCGGCGGCGCAATCGTGATCGAGGAACTGGCGACCGCACTGCGCGAGCGGGCCGGTATCCAGGAGTTGACCGTCAGCGAGCACGACATCTTGGACGGCATCGCGCTGTCGATCTGCGAATGATCTACTGCCCGAACGAGATTCTCAGCAGCTGCTTTTTCTGCTCGGTGTAGTCCTGCTCGCTCAATCGACCCGCGGCACGCTGCTCGGCGATGTCACGGATCGCGGCGGCCACGCCGGTCATGACGGACCGCGGCGCCGGCGTCACCTCGGTGTCGTCGTCGTCGGCGTCGTCGGCACCCGTCAGCCGAGCCGGTCTGCTGTCCTCATGGACGGCGCCGGCTGCGGGCGAGCCCGCCATGGCTTGTCCGGCTATCCCACTGATCCCCATCTGGTTGACCGTGTTCGCCGCTCCGGCTTCGGCGGCCGGGGCGGCTGCGGCGTTGGCGGCGCTGAGCGGAGTGCTGAACGCGGTCGGCTTGACTTCACCGGCTGCCACCGTCCAACTACGCGGCACCGACAGGGTGCCAATGGATTCCGCGTCCTGCATGCCCGCCACGAAGGCACCCTGCGCGCTCGGGGTGGGGTTGAGGATGGTCGCGGGAAAGTCGTTGGACGGCAGACCACTTGGCCTGATGTACGCGTCTTCGCCGTTCCAGCTACTGATGATCCCGTCGGTGTGCTGGCCGGTCTCCGAATCCACGATGGCGAAGGGAAGATCCACCAGGGTTCCCATCACGCTCTGCGGTATGACAGCGGTGAAGAGTGCGACATCAGCGGGCGCGGACAGGAAGATGGAGATGAGATCACTCAAAGTGCCCAGGGGATCGCCCGCTGCCGCGGTGCCGGTGGCCGAGTCGGATGTCGCCAGACTTTGCAGCGCATTGGGTACCGCGGAAAAGCTCTGCTGCACAGACGAAACGGCGCTTTGCGCCTGCCCGGCCGCGGTATTGGTGGCCTGGCCGACCGCGGCGGCCTGACTCGCTGAGGAGCCGGGATCGGTGCTCTGCTGCGGTTCGGTGAAAGGTGTCAGGGACGTCGCGGACGCCGAGGACGCCGCGTAGCCGTACATCGCCGCGGCGTCTTGCGCCCACATCTCGGCGTACTGGATCTCGGTGGCCGCGATCGCCGGCGTGTTCTGACCCAGGAAGTTGGTCGCAATTAGCGTTGCCAGCAGGCTGCGGTTGGCCGCAATCACCGGAGGCGGCACGGTCATCGCGAACGCCGTCTCGTAGCCGGCCGCCGCCGCGTTCGCCTGGGTCGCGGATTGTTCAGCCTGCGCGGCGGTGGCGCTGAGCCATTCGACGAAAGTGGCTGCCGCGGCACTCATCGTCGCCGACGACGGCCCCGACCATTCCCCGGACGTCAGCTCCGACACCACCGACTGGTAGCCGCCGGCCGCGGTGTACAGCTCGTCGGCCAGCGCCATCCAGGCCTGCGCAGCGGCCAGCATCGGCCCCGATCCCGGACCGGAATACATCCGGCCGGAGTTTACCTCCGGCGGATAGAACCCGAAATCCATTGCTGCGCATTCCCTTTGTCTCTATGACGCGGCCTGACAACTGACAATGCCGCCAGATGGCGGTGGGCGTCTCAGCGGCCAAGCAGGCGGTTCTTCTGCTCGGTGTATTCCTCGTCGGTGAGGATTCCTTCGTCGCGAAGCTTGGTGAACTCACGCAGTTCGGCCGCGACACCGGTGACCACGCTCCGCGGTTTGGCGGGCGCCGTCTCGTCGTCGCCACCAGTTACCTTGCGGTCATTGCTCTTTGGCGCATCACTGGGCCGAGCCACTACACCGCGGGCACGGCTGACGCCGGTGCCGACTGTCCCGGCCATGGCCCGGCCGGCCATCCCGGTCAGGGCCATTTCGCTCAAGGCGCTTCCCGATGCGCCGGACAGTGATTCGCCGGCGACGGTTGCGGCCGGCAAGGCCGGCAAGGTCACGGCGGTCGGTTTGACCGCAGGGGTGGCGACAGTCCAACTCGGAGGCACCGACAGGCCGCCGACGGTGTTCGCCTCGCCGAGACCGGCCGACAGCCGGGGCGACGGCACCGTGCCGGCCGGCAAATTGAGCAGGGGTGCCGGGAACGGCTGCACCGGAGCGGGTCCGACGCTGGGCCATGGCTCCTGCCCGTTCCAGCCGCTCACGATCCGGTCGGTGTGTTGACCGGTCAGCGCGCCGATGACGTCGAAGGGAAGTGCGACCACACTGAGGGTGCCCAGCGGTATGTCGGCGGTGAATGTCGCGATGTTGGCCGGCACGTCCAAGAAGATCGCGATCAGGTCGCTGAGCGTGCCCAGCGGGTCGCCTGCGGCGGCGGGCGCGGCGGCGGCGCTGGACAGGGCGCTGGGGACGGCGGAGAACGCCTGTTGAACGGCGCTCTGGGCGTTGCCGGCAGCGGTTCCGGTGGCCTGGCCGACGGCGGCCGCCTGGTTGGCCGCCCCGCCGGGGTTGGTGTTCTGCTGAGGCGGGTTGAACGGCGTGAGCTGGGTGGCCGATGCCGACGATGCCGCGTAGCCGTACATCGCCGCGGCGTCCTGCGCCCACATCTCGCTGTACTGCGCCTCGTTGGCGGCGATCGCCTGGGTGTTGCGGCCGAACAGATTGGTGGCGATGAGGGTGGTCAGCAGGCTGCGGTTGGCCGCCACCATCGGCGGGGGCACGGTCGCCGAAAATGCAGCCTGGTAGGCCGCGGCCGCGGACTTGGCCTGTGCACCGGTCTCCTCGACCTGCGCGGCGGTGGCCCGCAGCCACGCCGCGTACGACGCGGCCGCCGCACTCATCGACGCCGAGGCCGGACCCAGCCACTGGCCGGCAGTCAGTCCGGACACCACGGACTGATACGAGTTGGCCGCGGAATGAAGTTCGCTGGCCAGCGTGTCCCAGGCTGCGGCGGCGGCCAGCATCGGTCCCGCTCCCGCGCCGGCGTACATGCGGGCGGAGTTGACTTCCGGTGGGTAATTCGCGAAATCCATTGCTCGCCGACCCCTCTAATTCACCGCGGTCGAGCCGGCCCAGCACCCAGCTGTCACCGTCGGGTGAATGGTGGCACGTGCGGCGACCGTTGTCGCTTGCGTTCCCGGCGCGTCGTCAGCCGGCGTCGAAATTGTGGTGGCTCTCGAGGTGCATCCGTCCGCGCCGATGGCCGCGTCGCTGGACGCGGTCAGGCGCCGGCGACATTCCGGCTCAGCGCTCCCCGAAAGCATGGCCTTCCTTTCCGACAACGGTCGAGCCTTTCGGACAATGGTCGAGCAAACCGCGTGATATCTGGCGCCGAGTGGTGAACACCACATCCACCAGCGCGCTATCTTGGCCGGTAGACAAGTCATTATCGGATTTTGACCGGCGATACACAATTCGTCGTCGCCGCGTACCGACTAGGCGCGCCAGCAATCAACGATATCTATCAGGTTTATCCTTTGTATTTCTCAGGTTCACCGAGTTGTCGACGTCTGTTTTTGCGCTCCCACGTGCGCGCCAGGGCCTGATACTAAGCGGTCAGCGGCATAGTCTCGCGGCGGGAGCTGCCTCTCCAGCGAGTTGCCAGCTTTCCGTCAGGATGTTGTACGGAATGTTTGCTCGGGCGGGCGCTCAGCCGGTCCGGGCCCGACGGCCGGCGCTGATGTCCGCCGGGGTTTCGGGTGCTGCGGCGACGTCGTCGGTGGGCTCCTCGGCGGCCACCGCGTGCCGTGGCGGCAGTCCTTTGCGCAGAGTGGCCACCAGATCTCGGTAAGGGCCGACCAGGTAGACGGTGTCGCCGTCGCGCAGCTGGTTCTCGTGACGGGGGTGCAGGTCGATGGGGGAGTCCTGCCGGCAGATCGCGATCACCCGCGTCCTGGGTGACAGGTCGCCCATCGGCAGCCCGTCGAGCTCGCTGCCCTCGGCCACCAGCATCGCGCCGACCATGAACGAGCTCTGGCCGATCGAGAAGGTGCCCAGCACCTCCACGCCCATCGCGGCGCCGATGAACCACGGTGCGGCCAGCGCCACCGAGGAGCGGACGTTCTCGAAGCCGAACCGCTGCGCGACCGCCAAACCCAGGGCCCGGTCGTACACCCGCAGCACGACCGACACCTCCGCGCGCCGGTTGATCTCCGGCATCACCCGGGGGCCGAGCATTTCGGCCAGCACGATGCCGGTCTCGATGTTGATCATGTCGTCGCGGGTCAGCACCGCTACCGCTCGCGCCCTGTCGACTCGCGCCGCGTTCAACGTCTGGACCAGAGTCGCGTCGCCGAAAATCACCGGCACGTCCAGCGCCCGCGCCGCCGACAGGAACCGGTTGTCCTCGTTGATCTCGATCACCGCGACGTCGTGGCCCGCTTCGACCAGGTCGGCGATCACCCTCATCCCGAGGGCGCTGAGCCCGACGACGATGACGTGGTTGCGCAGGTGGCGCATCCGGGGTCGCGCCGAGGCGAAGACGAAACGACGGGACAGCAGCACGTCGGCGATGAACGCCACCAGCAGGGCGATGGTGGTGGCTCCGCCGAACATCAACATCGCGGCGAACATGCGCAGCCAGGTTTCCTGATGGGCGAAGCTGAAGTCCCCGTAGCCCGTCGTCGTGATCGTCTCGATGGTGAAGTACAGCGCGTCGACCCAGGACATCCGCGGGTGCTGATAGTTGAAGCGCAGCAACAACATCGAGATGACGACGAGGGTCAAGGCGGCCGCCAGAGCGGGGTAGAAGGCCGGGTTGAAGTCGTTAACGACGGTGCGGACGGCGTCAAGTGCCCGTCGCACTCCCAGCCGCTGTGACCGTGTCCGCACCGGACGTCGTATCTTGAGGCCGCGCTCGGCGGACTCGTCGGCCGTACCGATCATCACCGCGCGGTCGCCGGCAAGCACCCGCTGGTTGCGGGTCGGGCACACTTCGATCTCGCCCGGGGTCGACGAGTTCTCGCCGTGGATGATCGCAACTGGAGCCAGGTCCCCGTAGATCTCGCGCAGGGTGGCGGCCCGCGGCGCTTCGCTGCCCGAGACCAGGAACTGGGTCCCGGCCGCCTCGAACGGGTGGGTTCGGCGGGCCAGGCAGGCTTCGACGACCGATCCGGCGGTCAGTTCGGCGACGTCCAAGATTGCCCCTGGGCCGTTGTCGGCGGCCACAGCCGCCCGCAGCACGTCGTTCGCCAGCCTGGCCACAACGCGTACGGATGGGTTGGACCTCCTTGCCAGCAAGGCGATTTCGAGATTGGCCGCGTCGTCCTCACCCGCGCACACGACGGCGAGCGCATCGGCGATCTCGGCATTCTCCAGCTTTTCGCAGACCGGGGTGAGGTCGTCGTTGCCCAGCCGGACGACGGGCACGCCGGCGCTCTCCAGCTCCTCGATGATGGTGGTGGCCAGCGCATCGTCACCGCTGACGATGATGTGATGCTGCATGTTTTCGTCCGCCACTCTGCACGGGTGCATACCGGCTTTGCTATCGCCGTTCTTGAAACAGGTTACACCACGGGTTTACGTGTCCCGGCCACTACGCGGGATTTTGCTGGCATCGGCCCGGGTCGCCGGCTGACGGCGTAAGCCGCTCTGGTGCAACGGCTTTCAGACCTCGAAGCGATATCCCATTCCCGCCTCGGTCAGCAGGTGGGCCGGGTGTGAGGGGTCGTCTTCGAGCTTGCGGCGCAATTGCGCGAGAAACACACGGAGATAATGGGTTTCCGTCGCGTACTTGGGTCCCCACACCTCGCGGAGCAACTCTTCGCGGCCGACCAGCTTGCCGCGGTTACGCACCAGCATCTCCAGCATGCCCCACTCGGTGGGGGTGAGATGGACTTCGGCACCGTTCTTGATGACCTTCTTGGCCGAGAGGTCGACGAGAAACGACCTGGTCTCGACCACCGGATTGTCCGCCCCGGTGGCCACCGCCGCCCGCCGCACCGCGGCGCGCAGCCGGGCCAGCAGCTCGTCCATCCCGAACGGCTTGGTCATGTAGTCGTCGGCGCCGGCGTCGAGCGCCTCGACCTTGTCGGAAGAATCGGTGCGCGCCGACAGCACGATCACCGGGGCGCTCAGCCAGCCGCGCAGGCCGCCCAGCACCTCGATGCCCGACATGTCCGGCATACCCAGATCCAGGATCACCACCTGGGGCGGATGCTCGGCAGCGACGGTCAGTGCCCGCGATCCGGTCGGCGCGGTCAGCACCTCGTAGCCGCGGACCGACAGGTTGATCCGAAGCGCCCGCAGCAGCTGAGGATCGTCGTCCACCACCAGTACTCGCGTCATCAGGACTGCTGCCCCCGCAGCGGTGCGGCCAGATCCACCAGGATGGTCAGCCCCCCGCCCGGTGTGTCGCTGGCGGTGACGGTGCCGTCCATTGCCTCGACGAATCCCTTGGCCACCGACAGGCCGAGCCCGAGTCCGGTCGTGGTGTCGAAATCGCCGAGTCGCTGGAACGGCTGGAACATCTGCTCGGCGGCACCCTTGGACACCCCGGGACCGTCGTCGACGACGTTGATCAGCACCCGTGGTCCGACCTGACCGGCGTTGACCCGCACGATGCTGCCGGGCGCGTAGCGCAGCGCGTTGTCGATCACGTTGGACAGCACCCGTTCCAGCAGGCCGGCGTCACCCATCGCCACCGTCCCGCCGACCTCGACCTTGACCCGGTCGATGCTGGCGCGGCCGTAGATCGTGCTGCGCCCGCCGATGCCGACCAGTGCCCGCTGCACCACCTCCTCGAGGTAGACCTCGGTCAGCTCGGGTCGCACCACGCCGGCCGCCAGTCGGGACGAGTCGAGCAGGTTGGCCACCAGCAGGGTCAGCTGATCGACCGACTCCTCGACGGTGGCCAGCAATTCACCGGTGTCTTCCGGCGAGAACCAGACGTCCTCGGCGCGCAGACTGGACGCCGCCGCCTTGGCCGCGGTCAGCGGGGTCCGCAGGTCATGGCCGAGTGCCGACAGCAGCAGCCGGCGCAGCTCGTCGGCCTCGGCCAGCGACTTGACCTTTCCGGCCTCCTCGGCGAGCTCGCCCCGCTTGACCAGTCCGGCCGCCTGCGTCGCCACCACCGACAGCACCCGGCGGTCGCGGCCGGTCAGCCCCCGCCCGGTCATCAACATCCAGAACTCCTCGTCGCCGACCTTGACCGCGGTGTCGGCGGAATCGACCGTCACGCACGACTCGGTGCCGATTCCGGCGACCGGGACCAGCCGACCGTCCACCTCGCGGACCAGGCAGACCGATCGCTGCGAGTAGGCCTCGCGAACCCGCTCGAGCAGTGCGTTGAGGTCGGCCCCGCGCAGCACCGATGCCGCGAACAGCGACAGCAGCTCGGCCTCCTGGCTGGCGCGCCGGGCTTCCCGGGCGCGGCTGGCCGCGGCGTCCACCAGCACCGCGATCGCCATCGCGACCCCGAGGAGCAGGACAACGGTCAAAATATTGCTTTTGCTGGTGACCGCGAAGGAGTACCGCGGCTCGGTATGGAAGTAGTCCAGCAGTACGCCCGAAAGCACCCCGGCCAGCAGCGCGGGCGATACGCCGCCGAACAGCGCGACACCGACGATTCCGGCGAAGAACAGGGCGGACTTCCCGCCGATGTCCAGGGTCGGATCCAGCCGCGTGGTGACCGCCAGGATCGCCAGCGGCAGCACAATGGCCGCCAGCCAGGACATCACCTGGCGGGCGCGCGGCGAGATCGCCGACATCGCGAGACCGCGATTGGCCGCCTCGTGGCTGACCATGTGGACGTCGATCTTGCCGGAGTTCTTGATGGTGGTCGCGCCGATGCCCTCGCTGAACACGCTGGCCCACCGCGAACGTCGCGAGCTGCCCAGCACCAACTGGGTGGCGTTGGTCTCGCGGGCGAAATCGAGGAGCGCGCCGGAAACGTCGTCGCCGACAACGACGTGCACGGTGGCCCCGATGCTGCCGGCCAGCTCGCGCACCTTGCTCATCTCCCGTGGCGACACCGCCGACAGCCCGTCACCGCGGACGACGTGCACCACCATCAGTTGCGCGCTGGATTTGGACGCGATGCGAGATGCCCTGCGCACCAACGTTTCCGACTCGGGTCCGCCCGTCACCGCGACGACCACCCGCTCGCGGGCTTCCCAGGTGTCAGTGATCTTCTTGTCGGCGCGGTATTTCGCCAGCGCGGAGTCGACCTGGTCGGCCAGCCACAGCAGCGCGATCTCGCGCAGTGCGGTCAGGTTGCCGGCGCGGAAGTAATTGGTCAGCGCGGCGTCGATCCGCTCGGAAGGGTAGACGTTTCCGTGAGCCAGCCTGCGCCGCAATGCTTCCGGGGTGATGTCGACCAGCTCGATCTGGGCCGCTTTCCGGACGATCTCATCCGGCACGGTCTCCCGCTGCTCGACACCGGTGATTTGCGCGACGACGTCGTTGAGGCTCTCCAGGTGCTGGACGTTGAGGGTGGAGATCACCGTGATGCCCGCGTCCAGCAGCGCTTCGATGTCCTCCCAGCGCTTTTGGTGAGTGCTGCCCGGAATGTTGCTGTGGGCGTACTCATCGACGAGTGCGACTTCCGGTTTGCGGGCCAGCACGGCGTCGATGTCGAGCTCGGGAAAGGTGCTGCCACGGTAGGAGATGTAATGCGGCGGGATGACTTCGATGCCTTCGAGGAGTTCGCCGACCTTCTTCCGGCCGTGCGTCTCGACGACGGCGGCCACGACATCGGTCCCGCGTTCGAGCCGTCGGTGCGCCTCGCCGAGCATGGCGCACGTCTTGCCGACACCGGGCGCCGCGCCGAGGTAGATGCGCAGCTCACCGCGTCGCTGCGAATGCACACGGTGAGCCAGCGGATCGTCGTAGGTCACCGGCTCGTTGGTAGAGGTCACCTCGCCATCATCCCTCGGCAGGGTCAGGACCTCGCGGGTGACTGACGATCGAGTTCGAGGTTGACCGCCAGGACGTTGACCACCGGTTCGCCGACGAACCCGAGCAAACGGCCATGCTGGTTGTGCCGCACGGCGTCGCGCACCTGCCCGACACTCACGCCACGCGCCCGGGCCACCCGGGCCACCTGCAACTCGGCGTAGGCGGGGGAGATGTCGGGATCCAGTCCGCTGGCGCTTGCGGTGACCGCATCGGCCGGCACCTCCGGTTGTTCGGGTGCCGACCCGCGGATCGGGACGAGCCGGCCGGCTGAATAGTCGCGGCCGTTTTGCGCGCACTGAACCACGACGCCCCGGTAGAGACGCTGGAACACCGCGGTCGGCGGGCTCCCGGGCTTAGAGCACGGCTCGTTGACACTCACCACCGTGACGGGATGGACGACGTCTCCGGTTCGATCGCGCGGGCCGATCACCGAGAGCACCGCGCCGACTCCGCCACCGGTGCAGAACGGCCGTGCGCCATCGACCTTCTCGAGGTGGCCGATCGCCAGACTGCGCGAGCAGACCTGGGTCAGCAGGCTGGGCTTGAAGCCGGCGCCGGATGGGTCCGCCGGAGTGTCGACGATGCTCTCCGGGCCCAGATTGCTGCCGCCCGATGCGGTGGGGTCGTAGCCCGCGCCGGCAGCCGAGGGTCGGCTCTGGAAGTACCGGGGCAGCGGGTTGCCGTTCGCGTCGGTGAACGACTGCCCGATCAGCTTGCTACCCACGGCCTTTCCGTTGCTGGTGAGGATCGAGCCGTCCGCCTTGTGTTGCAGGCCGGGAAGCTGCGCGATGCCCCAGACGACCAGCGGGTAGGCGACGCCGGTGATCACTGTCAACGCCAACAGCGCGCGCAACGCCGCCCAGTGCTGCCGAAGCACGTTCGAGAGGTTCATGTCAGCCCATCCCTGGAATGAATTGCACGCCGAGGTCGATCAGTTTGATGCCGACGAATGGGGCGACCACGCCGCCGAGACCGTAGATGTAGAGGTTGCGGCTCAACAGTTTCGATGCGCTGCTCGGCGTGTACTGGACGCCGCGCAGCGCCAGCGGGATCAGCGCGACGATGATGATCGCGTTGAAGATCACCGCGGACAGAATCGCCGACTGCGGGCTGTGCAGCCGCATGATGTTGATCGAGGCCAGCCCGGGGAACAGTGAGACGAACAAAGCCGGGATGATCGCGAAGTACTTGGCGATGTCGTTGGCGATCGAGAACGTGCTCAAGGCGCCGCGGGTGATCAGCAATTGCTTGCCGATCTCGACAATCTCGATCAGTTTGGTGGGATCGGAGTCCAGATCGACCATGTTGCCGGCCTCTTTGGCCGCGCTGGTGCCGCTGTTCATCGCGACCCCGACATCGGCCTGCGCCAAGGCCGGCGCATCGTTCGTGCCGTCGCCGGTCATGGCGACCAGCCGGCCGCCTTGCTGCTCGCGCTTGATCAACGCCAACTTGTCTTCGGGGGTGGCCTCGGCGAGGAAGTCGTCGACCCCGGCCTCGTCGGCAATTGCCTTGGCCGTCAGCGGGTTGTCGCCGGTGATCATCACCGTCCGGATGCCCATTTTGCGCATCTCGTCGAAACGGGCGCGCATGCCGTGCTTGACGATGTCCTTGAGGTGGATGACGCCCAGTACCTGCGCCGACCTGCCGTCGGGGCCGTCGCCGACCACGCCCACCACCAACGGCGTACCGCCGGCCGCGGAGATTCCGTCGACCACATCGCCCAGAGCGGCCGGGATGTCGCCGCCCTGCTCGCGAATCCAGTTGACCACGGAATTGGCGGCGCCCTTGCGTAGCTGTCGGCCGTCGAGGTCAACGCCGGACATCCGGGTCGTCGCGGTGAACTCGATCCACTGCGCGTGGCTGAGTTCACCCGGCGGGCGTTCCCGCAACCCGTGAGCTTCCTTGGCGTACACCACGATCGAGCGGCCTTCCGGTGTTTCGTCGGCCAGGCTGGACAGCTGGGCGGCGTCCGCCAATTCCTCCGCGGTGACACCGCCGACCGGGATGAACTCCGAAGCCTCGCGGTTGCCGAGGGTGATCGTGCCGGTCTTGTCCAGTAGCAGGGTGTCCACGTCGCCGGCGGCCTCGACCGCGCGGCCCGACATCGCCAGCACGTTGCGCTGAATCAGCCGGTCCATGCCGGCGATGCCGATCGCGGACAGCAGGGCGCCGATCGTGGTCGGGATCAGGCACACCAGCAGCGCCACCAGCACGACCCCGTTGACGCCGTTGTTGGTCAGCGCGGCGGTGTCGGCCACCCCTGGATTGTTGGTCTTGGAGTAGATCGCCAGCGGCTGCAGGGTCACCACCGCGAAGAGGAAGATGATGGTGAGCGCGGCCAGCAGGATGTTCAACGCGATCTCGTTCGGCGTCTTCTGCCGGTTGGCGCCCTCGACGAGAGCGATCATCCGGTCGATGAAGCTCTTCCCCGGTTCCTGGGTGATCTTGACGACGATCCGGTCGGACAGCACAGTGGTTCCGCCGGTGACCGCGGACCGGTCGCCGCCGGACTCGCGGATCACCGGCGCCGACTCACCGGTGATCGCCGATTCGTTCACCGAGGCAATGCCTTCGACGATCTCGCCGTCGCCCGGGATGGTCTCACCGGTCTCGACGACCACGATGTCGCCGCGCTGTAGTTCCGGCGCGCGGACGTCCTCTTCGGTCCCGGGCTTGCCGGGTGCCCAGCCGGTGAGCCGCCGGGCGATGGTGTCGGCCTTCGATTTCCGCAACGTGTCGGCCTGGGCCTTGCCCCGACCTTCGGCGACCGCCTCGGCCAGGTTGCCGAAAAGCACTGTCAGCCAGAGCCAGAACACGATCAGCCAACCAAACCAAGACTGGTTGCGGATGGTCAGCACACTCGACCAGACGGCGCCGACCTCGACGATCAACATGACCGGGTTGCGCCACAACGTGCGCGGGTCGAATTTGCGTACCGCGTCCGGCAGGGCTTTGAACAACAAGCCGAGGTCGATCAGGCCGCCTCGGACCGGTGTCGAGCCGCTGTGCTGCGGGCGCGGCGCCCGGGTGGAGCTCGGCTTCAGGGCCGTTGAGCTGGTCATGTCAGTGGATTCCTTCGGCGAGGGGTCCGAGTGCCAGTGCCGGCAGGAAGGTCAAGGCGCACAGCACAACTGTCACCGCGGCGACCAGGCCGACGAACTGAGGCCGGTGGGTGGGTAGGGTGCCCGGCGATTCGGGGGTATGACCCTGACGGGCCAGCGAACCGGCCAGCGCCAAGACCAGAATCATCGGGAGGAATCTGGCCAGCAGCATCGCCAAACCGAGTGCGGTGTTGTACCAGGTGGTGTTGGCCGACAACCCGGCGAAGGCCGAGCCGTTGTTGTTGGACGCCGAGGTGAACGCATAAAGCACCTCCGAAAGACCGTGCGCGCCAGGGTTGTTCATGCCCGCCCGAGGCCCCGGAAGTGCCATCGCGATGCCGGTCCCGAACAGCACCAGCAACTCGGTCACCGGGAAATAGCTTGCTGCCAGCTTCATTTCGCGCGGACGAATCTTCTTGCCCAGGTATTCCGGGGTGCGGCCCACCATCAGGCCCGCGACGAACACGGTGAGGATGGCCATGATCAGCATCCCGTACAGGCCCGAACCGACACCGCCGGGTGCGACCTCGCCGATCTGCATGTTCAGTAACTGGATCAGGCCACCCAGGCTGGTGTACGAGTCGTGCGCGGAGTCGACGGCCCCGGTCGAGGTCAGCGTGGTCGCATCGGCGAACACGGCAGAATTCGCAACGCCGAACCGTTGCTCCACGCCCTCCATCGCCGTACCGACCGCGGTAGGCACCGTCCCGTGGTGGCTGAGCTGGAACAACTCGATCGAAGCCAGGCTGAAGGTCGCTAGCACACCCATGACCGCGACGATCGCGTAACCCTGCTTGGTGTTGTCCACCATCCGGCCGAAGGTGCGGGGGAGCGAAAAGCTGATCGCCAGCATCAGGAAGATCTCGACCCAGTTGCTGAACCTGGTCGGGTTCTCGAACGGGTGCGCGGAGTTCGCGTTGTAGAAGCCGCCGCCGTTGGTGCCGAGTTCCTTGATCGCTTCCTGGCTGGCCACCGGCCCCCCGGTGATGGTCTGCGGGGTGCCATTCAGCGTGGTGACTACTTGATCGTGCAGGTGGAAGTTCTGAATCGCGCCACCCGCGATCAGCACGATCGCGCCGATGAGCGCGATCGGCAGGAGGATGCGCACCGTTCCCCGGACCAGGTCGACCCAGAAGTTGCCGATCTCGGGCGTCCTGCTGCGGGCGAACCCACGTACCAGCGCGATCGCCACGGCGATTCCCGCTGCGGCAGAGACGAAGTTCTGCACGGCCAGTCCCGCCATCTGCACCAGATGACCCTGCGTGGACTCGCCCGAGTAGGCCTGCCAGTTGGTGTTGGTCACGAAGCTGACAGCGGTGTTCCAGGCCAGCGACGGCGTCATCGGGGTCGCCGCATCATGCAGGTGCAGTGGCAGCTTGCCCTGGATCAACTGGAAGAAGAACAGGAACAGCACGCTGACCGCTGAAAACGCCAACAAGCTCCGTGCGTAGGCATACCACGGTTGTTCGGCCTCCGGGTCGGCGCCGATGATGCGGTAGACCACCTTCTCGATGCGCCAGTCGCGGGTCGAGGTGTAGACGCGGTACATGTAGTCACCGAGTGGCACGTGCACCGCGACCAGTGCCAGCACCAGCAAGGCGATACCCGCGGTCGACGTGCTCACCTAGAACCTCTCCGGGAAGAACAACGCCACCACCATGTAAACGGTCAGCGCCGCAGCCAGGCCGAGACCGACGATGTTGTCGTAACTCATTGGCGCCACTCCTCAGCATCGCTGCGCTCTGCCTTGTCGCCGGCGCGACTCATCGGCGCCCGCTCCTCAGCCCTGGCGCCGCTCACGCGCGCCACGTCCTTGTCGTCGGCGCGACTCATAGCTTTTCGACCAGCTTCTGTGCCCAGCCGAGGATCGCGAACACAGCCAGCGTCAGCAAGACGTAGGCAACCACGGACATCGCTTCTCCGTTCGTACAAGCCGGTCGGGTCGATCGGTGATCGAGGCTTCGCCCTGGCATGCAAATTTAGTCCCGAGGATCAGGTCTGGAAAGAAGTTAAGCGCCATTGCTGGGTAAAGCGCCGTCGCTAACGCTTTCTTTACAGTGTGTCGCGCAATTTAGGTTTGCCGAAGGCGACGATTCATCGCCTGGGCAGCGCTGAGCGCGATATTCAGCTTTGCTGGGAGCGCTGTGATGCGCGCTACTTGGCGAGTGGCAGCCGCACCCGGAATGTGGTTCGGCCGCGGGCCGATTCGGCTTCGACCGACCCGTTGTGCGCTTTGACGATCGAGTCGACAATCGCCAGGCCGAGCCCGTTTCCGCCGCCTTCCTGCGGAGCATCCTTGGCGCGGACGAACCGATCGAACAGGTGGGGCAGCAACTCAGGGTCGATGTCGGGCCCGTCGTCGGCCACCGTCAACTCGGCGTACGAGCCGTCGGCGCCGTTGCGATGACACGTGATCGCCGCCGTCACGGTGACTCCGGCCGGTGTGTGCACCCAGCCGTTGGTCAGCAGATTGCTCACCAACTGATGCAGCCGGTCGGAGTCGCCGCTCACCCAGACCGGGTCGTCGGGCAGGTCCTTGGTCCAGTTGTGGTTTGGCGCTGCCACTGCCGCATCGTTGAACGCATCGAGCACGATGTCGGTCAGGTCGACGTCTTCGGTGCGCAGATCGTCGCCCTCACCCAGTCGCGACAGCAACAGCAGCTCGTCGACGAGCGACGTCATCCGCCGGGCCTCCGACTCGATCCGGGCCAGCGCGTACTCCGTGGTCGGAGGCAGCGCCGCGCTGTCCTGACGGGTGAGCTCCGAATAACCCTGGATCGCCGCCAACGGCGTCCGCAGTTCGTGGCTGGCGTCGGTGATGAATTGCCGCATGCGACGGTCGGATTCGGTGCGGTGGGCCAGCGCACTGTCGACGTTGTCCAGCAACCGGTTCAAGGTGTGCCCGACAATGCCCACCTCGTTGTTCGGGTCGGTGTCGTCCGGGGTGACTCTGGTGGTGATGCGGTGGTCGTCACCGGTCAAGGGCGCGACGGCGACCTCGGCCGCGGTGACCGCGACCCGGCGAAGTGGCCGCAATGCGTAGCCGACCATCAGCGCGGTCAACCCAGCGGTCACCAGCAGCGCTGCGACCGAAAGGATTGTGGCACTGATGATTCGACCGTTGATGGTCTTGTTCACCAGTTCCAGGGAAACGCCGACCACGAGGATTTCACCGGCGTCGGTCCTCTGACTGCTGACTCGGTAGGGTCCCAGCCCGCCGAGCTTGGCCGTGCGAATCTCACCGTCGTGCCAGGTCTGGCCTTTGATGGCTGCGACGACATCGGGTGCGGCCGGCCTCGGTTCGTCCTCGAAGAAGACCACCGACCCCAGCACATTTCCGTCGCGGATCACGGCGATGACGTTGCCGGGGTTCTGCTCGGTGAACCTGAGCATCGCGTGCTCGATGCCGCGGTGCTGGCTGATCTCACCGGAGCGGTATCGGCCGAACGAATGGCTCAGCGTGTCAAGCGATTCAGAGACCTCTGTGTCGTTCATCGCGTTGACGTAGGACCCCAGGCTGACGACCGAGATGACGCCGACCACCAACATCACGACGGTGACCACCGCCGAGACGCCCAGGACCAACTGTTGACGTAGCGTGCGCGGCCGCCACCACGGAGTCGTTGCGGCTCCGGTCATTTGGCTACTACCTCGGTGTTATGCCGGCGCGCGGAGCATGTACCCGACACCTCGAACGGTGTGGATCATCGGCTCTTTGCCGGCGTCGATCTTCTTCCTCAGGTAGGAAATGTACAGATCGACGATGCTGGTCCGACCGGCGAAGTCGTAGTTCCAGACGCGGTCCAGGATTTCGGTGCGGGTCAGCGCCCGGCGCGGGTTGCGCATCAGGAAACGCAGCAGCTCGAACTCGGTGGAGGAAAGCGAGATCGGAGTGCCCGCCCGGTGAACTTCGTGGCTCGCGCCATCGAGGGTGAGGTCACCGATCGTCAGGCTCTCCTCGGCGGGAGGAGCGAGGTGATTGGAACGTCGCAGCAGGCCCCGGAGCCGGGCAACCAGCTCCTCGAGACTGAACGGCTTGGTCATGTAGTCGTCGGCGCCCGCCGTCAGCCCGGTCACCCGGTCCATCACCGAATCCCGTGCCGTCAGGAACAGGGTGGGCGTGTAGGGACCGGTTTGGCGCACCCGCTGCAGGATCTCCAGCCCGTCGATATCGGGAAGCATGATGTCGAGGACCAGGACGTCGGGTTCAACGTCGTCGAACTTGCTGACGGCTTCGCGGCCGTTGTGGGCGACCTCGACTGTCCATCCCTCGTAATGCAAGGCCATCTTGACTAGATTGGTCAGCGCCGGCTCGTCGTCCACCAGGAGCACCCGGATCGGTGATCCGTCGTCACGGCTGATCCGGGGAAGCTGACCGAGGATTGCCTGACGTGGACGTTGTTCTCGCGTGGTGGTTGCCGACATGACTGCCATGCTTACTGATTCTCCCCGCCGCACACCCCGTTGTCACGAAGCTCATACGGATCTCAAATGTCCCCGAAACCGAGCTGACCTGCGCCGACGGCGATCTCCGCCGGGCCGATCCGGGTTGGACGGCGGTCGGGCCCGACACGATCGTCCGGGCCCGGTGGTGAAAATGGTTGTGGCCCGCACACCTTCGGTGTGCGGGCCACGGGGAACTGCTTTGCTGTCAGGCCCAGCTGCCGCCAACGGCGGCGTCGGTGCTCGACATGTTGTTGCCGGCTGTTTGCACCTTCTGGCCGTGGCTGTTGGCCTGCTCGTAGATCACCTGGAAGTTGCGACCCAACGAGGTGATGAACTCCTGGCAGGCCACCGAACCCGAGCCACCCCAGAAGTCACCGGCAGCCAGCACATCGCGAACGATGGCCTGGTGCTCGGCCTCCAGAGAAGCGGCCTGAGCGCGGATCAGCGCGCCGTGGGCATCCACGTCGCCGAACTGGTAATTGATCGACATAATTGTTCTCCCAAACCTTTTCGAGTGATGACCGGCTAGCTGGACAGGATCTGCTGAGAAGCCTGCTCTTGGCTCTCGTAGTTGTTGGCATCGCGGATCAGACCGTCACGCACCCCGTGCAGCATGTTCACGATGTTGCGGAAGGCCGTGTTCATCTGGCCCATGGTGTCGTAGGAGGTGGCCTGAGCCATACCGCTCCAGCTGGCCCCGGCGATGTTCTGGCTCGAGGCCCACATCTTGCGGGCTTCGTCCTCGACGGTCTGGGCGTGGACGTCGAAACGGCCTGCCATGGCGCGCATCTCGTGCGGGTCGGTCATAAAACGTGTGGGCATGATTTTCTCCTTTTGATCCGGAATATCTGGTACAAGGCGGCGGCGTCGCCGTCCTGCGGGTTCTTAGATGAGCACCTTCGGCATGACCTTGGGCTTGACGCCGTAGCGCGGTCCCATGCCCATTCCGCCCTTGCCGCCCGCGGATGCCATGCCGGGCATGATGCCCGGCGCTCCACCGGTGCCGGTCGCGCTCGCGTCGGCGGCCGCGGTCCAGCCGCTGCCGGACAGCACACTCTCGTTGGCGGCGAGGGTGACGGGCGCATTGCCGGCCCAGCTCGTCGGCACCGACATCCCGCCGACGGAGCCCGCCGTGCCCATTCCGGCCAGCGTTGCGCCGCCCAGTCCGGACGACGAACCTGCCAGCGTGGTGCCAAAGCCCAATCCAGCGCCCAGCGGGGTGACATCGCCGATCGTGACACCGAAGGGAGCACCGGCCATGAAGTGGTTCAAGGTACCCAGCGCTGTTCCCATCGTCGCGAGGCACCAGGAGTTCGTCACGTTGAAGGTGTTGAAGGTGTTGGCGAAGAACGGGATTCCCGCCGTGCCCTGGAGTGCGGTGATCAGGTCACCGATGGTCGCGGCAGGGGCGGCAGCGGCGGGGGTTGCTGCCGCAGAGGCGGCGTTCTGCAGACCGCTGAGCACACCGTTGGTCCCGGCGTTGGCCGTATTGCTGCCGACGGCGTTGCTCACCGCGGAGTCCTGAGCTGCCGAGCCGGCGAGATTGACGGACTGCGGCGGGTCGGTCAGCGGGGTCAGCTGAGAGGTGGTCGCCCCGGCGGCGGCATACCCGGCCATCGCCATGGCGTCCTGGGCCCAGAACTCGCCGTACATGGCCTCGTTGGCGGCGATCGCCGGCGTGTTCTGCCCGAGGATGTTGGTCGCCACCAGGATCGCGAGCTGCGCCCGGTTGGCGAAGACGACCGGGGGCGGGATCGATGCCGAGAAAGCCGCCTCGTAAGCCGCTGCTGACGCGTTGGCCTTCGCGGCGGCTTCCTGCAACTGCACCGACGTGGTCTGCAGCCACTCGATGTTCTGCTGCGCGGCGGCCGCCATCGCGGTGGACGACGGGCCCTGCCATTCCGAGCCGATGAGCTGCGAGATCACCGATTCGTAGGCGGTTGCGTTGGTGCTCAGCTCCGAGCTCAGGCCGGCGAAGGATGCGGCGGCGGCCATCAGCGGGCCCGCGCCGGCACCCGAGTAGATCAGCGTGGAGTTGACTTCCGGCGGTCGCGCTGCGAAATCAAAAGCCATTTCGTGGGTCCTGTCTATGAAGAGTTATGAGTGTGAAGGGTGTTGAGGCCGAACGACGTTGGCGGCAGCTGGTGGCTACGTGACGGTCGGCTTGGGGATCAGCGGCATGACCTTGGGTTTGACGCCGTAGCGCGGGGCGCCGAAGCTCGAGCCGCCGCGGCCTCCATTCGCGACCGCCGGCATGCCGGCGATTCCGGTCGGCGAGCCGCCCGCGGTGGGCGCCCCGGTGCCGAATGTCTGCGACGCCAGCGTGACAGGCGCACCGCTCGACGGGATGCCGGCGCCACCAGTCCAGCCCGGAGGCACCGAGAGACCGCTGATCGACGACCCTCCGCCGGCCGCGGCCAGCACCGGCGCCGCGCCCATGCCGCCCGCGCCGGCGATGCCGGCTGCGGGGGCAACGTCTCCGGCGAGCGCCGTACCCAAGCCGCCGATGTCGGCGCCCGCGGTTGCCGGGCCCGCCAGCGCGGTGAGAAGTCCACCACCGCCGAGGGAGATGAAGACCGACATGGCCGATGCGTAGTTACCGACGTTGATGTTGGCCAGGTTGGCGATGTTGCTGCTCAGCGTCCCGAAGAGTGGGTCGTTGAGCATGAAGCTGTTGAAGCTGTTGATCCCGTTGACCAGATCGTCGAACGCGTCAGCGGGCTGCGCGGCCGCAGACGTCGCGTTGCCCGCGCCGTTCGACAGCGCGTTGGCCGCCGCGCCGGCCTGGTTGGCCGACTCGGTTTCCTGATACGAACCCGACGTCTGACCCAGCAGCTGGTTGAACTGCTGCTGAATCGCCTGGGCCTGGGCGCTCACGGTCTGGTAGAGCTGACCGTAGGTCGAGAACACCCCTGCCTGCAGGATCGACACCTCGTCGGCGGCGGCGGGAAGGACGTCAGTGGTCGAGGTGGCCGCGCCGGTGCTCTCTGCGGCGAACGAGTTGAAGATCCCCTCAAGCTGCTGCGCGGCCGCTGAGATCGCGGCAGGCTGCGTATTCACGAAGGCCATGTATGTCTCCTGGTTTGAAAAGCCGACCCGGGAGTGGGTCGGCCACGGTGATCAAAGCGTGGGTGTAGGTCGGGCTTCGCTGGCGTCCACGGCACTACCTTGGCCGAGCCGCGCCCCCCTTGCCCAGCGGGTTAATGGCTTTTTAACAAGGAGGCTTAATTTTTAACAAGAACCAGACACCGTCCTGCGGCAACAGCCACGCGACGGAATCTGGCGTTAACACGCTAAATTCGTCGCTGGCCCCCATAGCCCAATTGGCAGAGGCAGCGGACTTAAAATCCGTCCAGTGTCGGTTCGAGTCCGACTGGGGGCACCGCCGAGCGCCCTGGGCGCGGACGCCCGTCTGCCTCGCTTCTGCGGTGTTCAGGTCTAATACATATGTGTCTCACAATAATTAGCTCGGCGGTAGCGCAAAGCCAAGAATTTTGACGAAATCTTTACGACGTCGGTGAACGATTCAGCGGAGCCATATAGTTCTGCGGTGGTCGATCCTCATCCCGCCGCCCAGCGCCACGAGTCCGGTGCAAATGCGCCCACGGTGTTCATTGCCACTCCGATGTACGGCGGCACCGCGACCGGAACGTACACCTGGTCGCTCGCGCAGACTCCGGTCATCTTCTTGCGCAGCGGGATCGGCTTGCTGTACCAGTATCGGACCCGGGACGCGCTGATCGCGAATTCGAGAAATCATCTGGCGACGCAGTTTCTCCAGACCGAGGCCACTCACCTGATGTGGATCGACGCCGACATCGGTTTCCACGGCCTCGACATCGTCAGCATGTTGCTGGCGGATCAGGACATCGTCTGCGGCTTGTATCCGAAGAAGGCCATCGACTGGAAGCGGGTGGCACGGGCCGTCCATGATGGCGTGCCGTCCGAAGAACTCCACCGGCACGTCGGCACCTTCGTGGTCAAACCGCTCAGTGGCGATCATGAAGACGCGGTGGCCAATGCCGACGGCTTGGTCGAAGTCATGGCCGGCGGAACGGGATTCATGCTGGTCAAGCGTGCGGTTTTCGAGGCGCTGCACGACCACGTGCCGTCCTACGAGATCGGCGGGGCGACTGTCCGCGAGTTCTACGCGACGGATATCGAGCCCGAAACCCGTCAACTGATCGGCGAGGACTATTACTTCTGCCTGCTGGCGCGCAGGCACGGTTTCAAGGTGTTCGCAGCGCCCTGGGTCCGGTTGACCCACACCGGACCCTACGAGTTCGACAGCGAACTACAACCGAACTGGCTGACCAACCCAGGCATATGAGAGCTACTGCGGGCCGATGATCTCGCGATGGCCGAAAATGTATGTCCCCGTATGGGTCAACCGGACCCAGGGCGCCGCATAGATTTTGAAGCCCCGGTTGCGGGCCAGTTTGCAGAAGTGGTAATCCTCTGAAAGCAGGCTGTTGCCCGAGTCGGAGTCGATACTGACGGCGTAGAACTCCTTCAACTGGATTCCCGGAGTCGAGCCGTCCACATAGGACGCCGTATCCTGGGCCAGGGCCTCGAACACCGCACGCTTGATCAGCATGAACCCTGTTCCGGCATTGGCGATTTCGACAAGCCCCTCCGCGGTCACCCGATCCGGCGACCGGTCGATCAAGTTCAGTACCAGTGATCGCTCGTGTTCACGCAGACGCTCCGGCGGCACACCTTCTCCCGCGGCCTTGGCCACCGCCCGCCAGTGAATCTCTTTCTTGGGGTAGATGCCGCACACGATGTCCTTGTCGGCCCGGACCATCTTGATGATGTCGAGTGGATCGAAGCCGATGTCGGCGTCGATCCACATCAGATGCGTCGCCGGTGAGTTGAGGAACTGGAAGGTCAGGTAGTTCCTCGCGCGCGTCACGAGGCTGTCGTTGCTCGCGCAGCTGAAGTCCAGGCCCACACCGTGTTTGAAGAAGACGGCCGGGGTGTGGACGAGCGACATGGTGTAGGTGGCCGCGGCCATCCCGCCGTACATCGGCGTGGCGATGAACACCCGCGGGCCGGCGGCGACGGGTCCGAGGTCGAGACCCTGAGGATCGTCAGATGTCACGTCGACACCTCCTGACGGTCGGGATCGAGCGCCATCGCGAAGAAGTCGACACGCCACAGCATCTGGAACAACCGAATCGCGAAGGCCTCGAATGCGTCTGCGTCGGATGCGTCGGCTGCGCCGTGCTGCGACCTGACGGCGCCGATGATCTCGCGGATCGAGCGACGGCCGTCGACGTGTTGCACGAACGGCAATTGGACCGGGTTGAGGCCGATTCGTGAACCCGGCCAGTAGATGTCGGTGCCGGCCAGTCCGCAGCGATATCGGAACACCGGAACGTAGTCCAGGGCGGCCGCCGTCGAAAAGTCGATCTGATAACCGGCTTTCGGCCGCTGTGCATGGCATGCCATGAAGAAGTGGCTGCCGTTCAATGTCTGAAGTCGCTCCATGACCGACCAGATCTTGTTCTCGGGCAACGCATTCAAGGTCGGGTAGTAGCTTGCGGGCTGCCCGGCCGCATCCTGGGGATAGTACGGCGTCTTGTGGTACCACCCCTGAAATACCAGTCCTGCGGCGTCGACCAGTTCGATGCATTCGTCGACCGTGTAGCTTCGCGCCCGGCCGTGCAGAAATGTGTCCACCAACCCGGCATCGTCGTGCACATCGCCCGCCCGCCTGAGGTAGCTGTTGACCGGATGGTCTTCGGGCAGCGCGGCGAGGGTGTCCTTGACGACCTGAAGCGAGGCTTCGTCCTGGCCGAGACCCATGTCGCGAAACACCGACTCCAACAGTTCGACGCCGATTCGGCCGTGCTTGCCGTACAGCATCAGCGCCATGACACCATCCGGACGCAGGCGTCCCGCAAGGGATTTCAGGCCGACCAGCGGATCAGCCATGTGATGCAAGACGCCGGTCGACACCACCAGGTCGAAATCTCGCCCCAGCGTCGACAACTCCTCGATCGGGAGCAGATGCAGTCGCAGATTGTGCAGCCCGTGCCGGTCCTTCAGGAACTGCTGGTGATCCAGCGACGGCTGGCTGATGTCGACCGCCACCACGGTCGCGCCGGGGTTGTTGAAGGCGAAGACCGCCGCCTGATTGGTGCCGCATCCGGCGATCAGGATGTCCAGGTCCGGGCGGTAGTCCCGGTCCGGCCACAGCACCCGGTGGGCGTGCGCAGGGTCGAACCACTCCCAGTTCGTGGTGGTCCAAGCGGCGAGGTCGGCGATGGGGGGCGGATAACGCCACCGCTCGTACTGGCGGCTGACCACGTCGTCGCGTGCGTCGCCCACCTGGGGATTATCGACCACCCCCGGCGTACGGGCAACGCGACCACCTGCGGGCGTGTCGAACGGCTGTGATGTAGGACTCTTCTGCAAGAAAGGCTAAGAAACGGGCGACGATCGTCCGCCGCGGTCCAAGGTTCGTATCAGCTTCGCGCAGAGCCGGAACTGCCTGGCGAAATGGGTTGCTGTGTTTGCTCTCCGAGGTCGGATGCGCCGGTTCGTGTGTATTGCTTAAGGACGCCCTGAGTTAACCGAGTGACGCGGGCGACAATCGGTGAATTCGCGGGAACCATTGGCAATTGCAGCCACTAGAGTGGGTCGGAACCTGCGCCTGAGGCGCTGACGAGCAGGGATCTGAGAGCGCTGCCCGCGGGAACATCGAGTCGCGATTTGCGTTACCCGCCCAGACGCCGAACGTCCGCCCCGCGGACCGACAAGTAAGGCTGGTAGCACTGTGAGCGATGCAGCTCCTGAGTTGAACGAGGCCAAGGGATTTGCGGCGATCGGCGCGACCAACGCCGGCCGCGGTGCGGTCAGCGGCATCGCCGTCAGCTCCGACGGTGAGCGGCTGACGGTCACCCACTACGGCGACGACAGCGTGTCGCTGGTGGACACCGCCGACGGCGTCGCGGCGCTGACGGTCACCGACGTCGACGAACCGACCACCGTTGCCATGTTCGGCCATCGCGCCTATGTGAGCAGCGTGTCCGCCTCCCACGACGAGATCGTGGCCTTCGACACGAACTCCGAGCGCATCGTCGCGACCTATTCGGTGGCGTTCGGGACGACCGACCTTGCGGTGAGCCCGAACGGGCGTTACATCTACGCCGCACGGATCGGCGCGGATGGCGCCGGCGTCGCCGTCCTCGACACCGCCGCCGGCACGCAGCGGTTCGTTGCGATCGCGGCCGCCACCGTCGACTGCGTGCGGGTCAGCGCGGACGGGCGGCGGCTCTATGTCGCGGCCAACAGCGCCGCCACCGCAGCGCTCGTCACGATCGACACCGGTCGCCTCCGGGTGGTCGGTGCCGTCGAAATCGGCTCGCCCATCCGGGATATCGCGCTCAGCCCGGACGGTTCCATCGCTTACGTGGGCAGCTGCGGTCCGGACTTCGGCACCGTGCTGGACGTGGTGGACGTCAGGGACCCACGCAACTCGGCGATCAACGCGACATACAAGATCGGCGACGCCGCGGGTGCACTCGCGCAGCTCAGGATCAGCCGCCAGGGTGAGCGGGCCTACCTGGTCGGCGATCAGCAGGTGACCGTCTGGTCGACCGTGACCCAGGACGTGCTCGGCAGTATCACCGTCGGCGACCAGCCGTCATGCGTGGTCGAGAGCCCGGACGGCACGCGGCTGTACGTCGCCGACTACGCCGGCACGGTCACCGAACTGACCATCGCCGCTACCGCGGCCGGAGCGCTGACGTCGGACGACGATGTCACTGCCGCGCACGGTTGGGCCTTCGCCGACCTGCTGATGCTCGAGCCGACACCGGTTTAGCCGCCGCATCGCCGCATGGCGATTCATCCGGCGTGCAATGATCGGCCACGAGGGCCGGTTGGTGGCGGGCCGACCCGGGTAGGTAGCCAAGCGGCGCAACCTGAGGCGGTCGATCGATGTACAGCACCATGCACAACTTTCCCCTGACGATCACCGCGATCCTGCGACACGCCACCAGCGTCCATGGGGCCCGCAAGGTATTCACCGCGACCGGTGACGGCTTCCGCGAGTGCAGCTATGCCGAGCTCGGTCAGCAGGCCGCCCAGTTGGCGAATGCGTTGCGGCACTTGGGTGTCGGCGGCGACGAGCGGGTGGCCACCTTCATGTGGAACAACGCCGAACACCTGACGGCCTACACGGCGGTGCCGTCGATGGGGGCGGTGCTGCACACCCTGAACATCCGGTTGTTCCCCGAGCAGATCGTCTACGTGGCCAACGAGGCCGAAGACCAGGTGGTGCTGGTCGACGTGTCGCTGGTCAAGCTGCTGGCGCCGATCCTCGGAGAGCTCGAGACGGTGCACACCGTGCTCGCGGTCGGCGAAGGCGACATCTCCGCGCTCGAAGGATCGGGCAAGACCGTGTTGCGCTACGCCGACGTCGTCGACAACCAGCCGACCGAATTCGACTGGCCGGACGTCGACGAAAACTCAGCGGCCGCAATGTGTTACACCAGCGGCACGACCGGCAACCCGAAAGGTGTCGTCTACAGCCACCGCTCGAGTTATCTGCACACGATGGCGATCTGCACCAGCAACGGCATCGGCGTCGGCTCCAGCGACTCAGTGCTGCCGATCGTGCCGATGTTCCACGCCAACGCGTGGGGCCTGCCCTACGGAGCGCTGATGGCCGGGGCCGACCTGGTGCTGCCCGACCGGCACCTGGACGCCAAGTCGCTGGTCGACATGATCGAGACGCGACGACCCACGATCGCCGGCGCCGTGCCGACCATCTGGAACGACGTCATGCACTACCTCGAGAAGAACCCCGATCGTGATGTGTCCTCGCTGCGCATCGTGCCCAGCGGCGGTTCGGCGGTGCCGGTGTCGATGATGCGTGCCTTCGAGGAGCGCCACGGCGTTCAAATCCGCCAGCTCTGGGGCATGACGGAGACGTCGCCGACAGCCACCATGGCCTGGCCGCCACCGGGCACCCCCGACGAGCAGCACTGGCAGTTTCGCGCGACCCAGGGCCAGCCGCTGTGCGGAGTGGAGGCCCGGATCGTCGACGACGACGGCCACGTGCTGCCCAACGACAACGAGGCGGTGGGCGAGGTGGAGGTCCGCGGCCCGTGGATCACCACCTCGTATTACAAAGGCCACGACGAGTCCAAGTTCGACAACGGCTGGCTGCGGACCGGCGATGTCGGGCGTCTCGACCAACACAGCTTCATCACCCTGACCGACCGCGCCAAAGACGTGATCAAGTCTGGTGGGGAATGGATTTCGTCGGTCGACCTGGAGAACGCGTTGGTCGGCCACCCCGATGTGGTCGAGGCGGCCGTGGTGGCGGTTCCCGACGAGCGTTGGCAGGAACGGCCGCTGGCCGTGATCGTCGCCGGTGAAGGTGCGGGCGTGAGCGCCGAGGACCTACGGAAGTTCCTGTCCGACAAGGTTGCTCGTTGGTGGCTGCCGGAGCGATGGACGTTCGTCGACGAGATTCCGCGCACCAGTGTCGGCAAGTACGACAAGAAGACGATCCGATCCCGCTATGCCGAGGACGTCTACCAGGTCAGCGAAGCGCGAGACTGAGGGGAGAGTCATGAGCCTGCGGGTCGTGCAATGGGCAACGGGGTCGGTTGGCGTCGCCGCGATCAGGGGCATTCTCGAACACCCCGACCTGGAGCTCGCCGGCTGCTGGGTTCACTCGGAAGCCAAGAGCGGCAAGGACGTCGGTGAGATCGTCGAATGGTCGCCGCTCGGGGTGACCGCGACCAACGACGTCGAGGAGATTCTCGCCCTGGATGCCGACGCGGTGATCTATGCGCCGCTGCTGCCCAACGTCGACGAGGTCGTGGCGTTGTTGCGGTCCGGCAAGAACGTCATCACCCCGGTCGGCTGGTTCTACCCGGGCGACAAGGAAGCCGCTGCGCTGGAGGAAGCCGCCACAGCCGGCAACGTCACCCTGCACGGCGCCGGCATCGGCCCGGGCGCGGCGACCGAGTTGTTCCCGCTCCTGCTCTCGGTGATGTCCACCGGCGTGAATTTCGTTCGCGCCGAGGAGTATTCCGACCTGCGAACCTACGCTGCGCCGGATGTGCTGCGCTACGTGATGGGCTTCGGTGGCGAACCGGACAAGGCGTTGACCGGGCCCATGCAGAAAATCCTCGACGGTGGGTTCTTCCAGTCGGTTCGGTTGTGCGTGGACAAGATCGGCTTCGCCGCCGACCCGCAGATCCGGACCTCGCAGGAGGTGGCGGTGGCGACCGGCCCGATCGACTCACCGATCGGCGTGATCGAGAAAGGTCAGGTGGCCGGCCGCCGTTTCCATTGGGAGGCGCTGGTCGGTGACACCGCCGTTGTGCGGATCACGGTCAACTGGTTGATGGGGGAGGAAAACCTGGACCCGCCCTGGTCTTTCGGGCCGGGTGGCGAGCGCTACGAAATCGAGGTCCGCGGACACCCGGACACCTTTGTCACGATCAAGGGCTGGCAGCCGGAGAGCGTGGCCGCGGGGCTGAAAAGCAATCCCGGGGTGGTCGCGACGGCGGCGCACTGCGTCAACGCCGTCCCGGCGACGTGCGCGGCCGCCCCCGGTATCCAGACGTTCTTCGACCTGCCCCTGATCACCGGTCGCGCGGCCCCCGGGCTGGCACGGTAACCTGCTCACCGATGTGTCGACTCTTCGGGCTCCACGCCGGGACCAACGTCGTGACCGCGACCTTCTGGCTGTTGGATGCCCCGGACAATCTTGCCGAGCAGAGCAGGCGCAACCCGGACGGCAGTGGGCTCGGGGTCTTCGACCGCCACGGCAGTCCGCAGGTGTACAAGCAGCCGATCGCGGCGTGGCAGGATGCCGAATTCGCCACTGAGGCACACGATCTGACCGGAACCACCTTCATCGCCCACGTCCGCTACGCGACCACCGGGTCACACGACGCGGTCAACACCCACCCGTTCCTGCAAGACGGCCGCATCTTTGCACACAACGGCATCCTGCAAGGTCTCGACGTACTCGACGCACGGCTGCGCGAAGTGGGCACCGCCGATCTGGTGAAGGGACAGACCGACTCCGAGCGGGTGTTCGCGTTGATCACCGCGTCGATCCGTGCGCGCGACGGCGACGTGACGGCCGGACTGGTCGACGCGATGCGCTGGCTGGCCGACAACGTGCCGATCTACGCGGTCAACATTCTGCTCAGCACCGCCACCGATCTGTGGGCGCTGCGCTACCCGGAGTCGCACGAGCTGTATGTCTCGGATCGTCGCACCCTGGCCGGCCAGCATCGATTCCATTTGCGCACCAACCGGATTCGGGCCGACTCCCACACTTTGCACCAGCGGCCCTCGGTGGTGTTCGCCACCGAGCCGATGGACGATGCCGGGCGCTGGCGCCTACTCGAACCGGGCGAGCTGGTCCACGTCGATTCCACCCTGCAGGTCACCAGAGATCTGGTGTTGCCGGAGCCGCCGCGACATCTGCTGAGCATCGAGGAGCTGAGTCCCGCGGCCCGGGCGTCACTGCACCCGGCGGCCCGATGACCACTCGAGCGCTGGTCTTGGGCGGCGGTGGAGTTGCCGGGATCGCTTGGGAGACCGGGATTCTGCTCGGTATCGCCGACGAACATCCGGCCGCCGCGCGGGCGCTGCTGGAATCGGCTGTGCTGTTGGGCACTTCGGCCGGCTCGGCGGTCGTCGCTCAGATCAGCAGCGGCGAGGACCTGACTGAACTGTTCGAGCGGCAGATCGGCGAGGCGTCGCCCGAACTCGATCCCGGTGTCGAGATCGACGATATCGCCGAGCTTTTCCTGGCCGTCGTATCGGATCCGGACGCCACTTTGATGGAGCGGCGGCGGCGGATCGGCGCGGTGGCGCTGGCCGCCAAGACGGTGGCCGAGCCGGTTCGGCGCGAGGTGATCGCGCAGCGGTTACCCCGCCACGACTGGCCCGAGCAGGGCTTGTGGATCACCGCCGTCGACATCGACACCGGTGAATTGGTGGTGTTCGATCGCGATTCCGGGGTGGACCTCGTCGATGCGGTCGCGGCCAGTTGCGCGGTGCCGGGCGCCTGGCCGCCGGTGACGATCGGCGACCGGCGCTTCATGGACGGCGGCATCGGCAGCACGATCAACCTGCACTTGGTCGAAGAGTGCTCCACAGCAGTCGTTCTGGTGCCGGCAGGTGTGTCCACACCGTCGGCGTTCGGCGCCGGGGCGGCCTCCGAGCTCGTCGAATTTCGCGGCGAGGTGCTCGGCCTGTTCGCCGACGAGGAGTCGATTGCCGCGTTCGGGCCGAATCCGCTGGACCCGCGCTGCCGCCCGGCGTGCGCGCAGGCCGGCCGCGTCCAGGGCCGGCGCGAAGCGGCAGCGGTGGCGAAGTTTCTGGGGATCAGGTGACGCGGCGGTGCAGATCGACGGTGTCCAGCGCCGCCGACGCCAGCTCCTGTCCGACCTCGATCACCTCGGCGGCGCGGTGGAATTCGAGGCTCCGGCATGCCGAGCGCGGCACCTCGATCAGCAGATCCGGCGGGTAGGCCGCCAGCGTGTGGCGGGCCAACGCCGCTTGAGCGATGTCGATGGTCCGGTTCATCACCTCGAAGCTGCCCAGCTTGGGCACCTCGGGTTCGACGGAAAAGTCCGTGGTCGTCCCGTCGGCCTCGTCGGAGTCGTCCGGGCCGGAGGCGCCGAACCGGCTCAGCACCGATCGCGCGGTGGGCGAGTCGAACAGGGCTGAGGTGCTGCTCAGCACGCGGTTGAGCCATTCACCCGACGACCGCGGCTCGGGCTCGGGCTCGTCACCGGTCTCGCTGCCCGACAGGCTGACCGCAATGGTCAGATCGGCGTTGACGGCCGCGATCGGCGCCATCGGCAGCGGATCGAGGATCCCGCCGTCGGCCAGCAACCGCCCGCCGACGACGTACGGCGAGATGACTCCCGGAATCGCGATGGAAGCCCGGATCGCCTCGTCGACCGGCCCGCGCTGCAACCACACCGACTTGCCGGCCAATAGATCGGTGGCCACCGCGGTGTAGGGAATCGGCAACTCTTCGATCTTGACGGCGCCGAGGACGTCGCGAACCGCGTCGAGAATCTTCTCGGCACGCAGCACACCGGCCGCCGTCAGCGTCGGATCGAGCAGCCGAAGGATGGCGCGTTGCGTCAAAGACCTTGCCCAGTCGGCGAATTCGTCCAACTTGTCGGCCGCCTGCAACCCGCCGACGAGTGCGCCCATCGAGGAACCGGCCACCCCGACGATCTGGTAGCCACGTTCATGCAGCTCGTGGATCACCCCGATGTGGGCGTATCCGCGGGCCCCGCCGCTGCCGAGCGCGAGCGCGACCCGGGGTTGGGGCGCGTCGAGTAGCCCCGGTCCCGGCTCGGCCGTGATGTCTGGGTCGGTCATTGCTCCATCTTCGCCTGCCCGGCCCGGGTTTCATCAATCGTGATTCGAATTGCGGCGTGGGCCCGTGTGCGCCTCAGCCGCATTCGTTGTCGGCGGCTGCGCGGGCCGCGACGATCACCCCGGCCTGCCGTGCCAGCGGCAGTGCGGCCCAGGCGATGTTCCAGGTGCCCGGCCCGACCGTGCCGGGTGTCTGAACGGCCGCCAGGTACCGCTCGGCGAGTGTGCTGTGATCGCCCGGGTGGCCCTGCATCCACACCGTCGCCGCATGACACGCCTGGTAGTACTCCTCTTCGGTGGAGTGCGCGGGCACGTCGATCTTGGTCGTGACTCCCGCGGGATTGGTCGCGATGGCGCCAGGCGCGGCGGGTGGCCGCGCCGCGACGCTCGACGGAGTCGCGGCGCCCGGGGTGGGTTTCGGCTCGCTGGACGAGCATCCGCCGGCGGCCCACGCAACGCCCAGGAGTGCGGCCGCGCCCCACGTCAGGGGAACAGTTGGGCACCGCCGCATCAGCTCAATCTATGCAACACTGGCGGCCGTGACGCAGCGAACGCGGAATTGGGAGTGTTGTCGGCCCTCCTAGCCGCCGCCCCTCAATACGCCCGTTCGCTCTGGAGTCTTCCTGCATGCTTTCCGCACACGTCGCACCCGCGCCCGTCCTGCCCCGGCCATCGCGGCTGCGATCGGTCCCCGGCCCGACCCGGCTGCGCCTGGCCGACCTACTGCACCTCACCGATCGGACCGCTGACGACGTGCTCAGCGGCCGCTACGACCACGTTGTCCCGCCGGGCGGAGTGCCTACCGACGACCGCTGGTTCGCCCGACTGCACGGCGACGACGAGGTCGACGTCTGGCTGATCAGCTGGGTGCCGGGGCATCGCACCGAGCTGCACGACCACGGCGGATCGCTGGGCGCCGTCACCTTGCTGTCCGGATCACTGGACGAATTCCGTTGGGATGGAGAGCAATTGCGCTGCCGGCGACTCCAGGCCGGTGATCAGGCCGCCTTCCCGCTGGGCTGGGTGCACGACGTGGTGTGGGCGCCGACCGGTCCACGCGCCTCGGTGGCGGCCCTGTCCGGCCCGCAGGAACCCTCGTTGAGTGTGCACGCCTATTCACCGCCGCTGACCGTGATGTCCTACTACGAGGTGACCGACGAACATCGTTTGCGGCGCAAGCGAACCGAGTTGACCGATCAGCCGGAGAAGTCGTGAGCCGAATCGACCACGTGCTCGAGTCGGCGCGGACGCGGTTGCGCCGCCTGACCGCCGACGAGGTCCCCGCGGCGCTGCGGCGCGGCGCGCTGCTCGTCGACATCAGGCCGCAGGCTCAGCGCTCGCGTGAGGGTGAAGTGCCCGAGGGCCTGCATCCGCTGGTCATCGAGCGGAACGTGCTGGAGTGGCGCTGCGATCCCACCAGCGACGCCCGACTGCCCGAAGCCGTCGGCGACGACGTCGAGTGGGTGGTGTTGTGCTCGGAGGGATACACCTCGAGCCTGGCCGCCGCGGCGCTGCAGGAGCTCGGACTGCACCGCGCGACCGACGTGGTCGGCGGCTACCACGCGTTGGCCGCCGCCGGAGTGCTCGGTTCGGCTTGACCTCCCGGCTCAGCCGCCCCCTCCGCCGGCGTCACCGCTGACCCACCAGTCGTTCGAGTCGTTGGGGTTGTAGTACTCCCCGTGCGGTGGGGGCGGAGTCGGGTCGTTCGGTGGATCCGCCGGGGCCGGCTGCACGCTGTGCGTCACCCCAGGGGCGGCCGCCGCGCACGCGGGCAGGCTCACCGCGCAGACCGGCAGGGCGGTCAGCGCCCCAGCCGCCACGATCTTGGCAAATGTCCAGGTCATCGACCACTCCCTCCGCGGGATCCCGAGTAAGGGGGATACTGCCACCAGTCCGTCTAGCGGCGTAGCGGGTGGCGCAGACTCTCCGCACACTCACAGCGCCCGTTCACCCGGCGTTAGCCATCGCTGGCGTGCAAGAGCGGCCGCAGCCGCCTGGTTTTGTCCGGAGTCCATCCCGGCGGCTGCAATACCGCCGCCCACCCGTCCGCGACATCGCCGACGTAGTCGTGCCCGTGCCCGTCCGGAACATCCTGCGCGACCGCCATATCGGCCGAGATCTGCAGGAACGTCACCACCGGGATCCACGCGGTCTCGGGAAGGACGTCGTAGCCGCGCTTTTCGCGAAACCAGTCCGGCTCACTGAACAACAGGCCGGGGTGCCACCACGCAATCGGGTCGGACGCATGTTGCAGATACACCACTCGTGGCGTATCCCATTGCGGGGCAGGACGATTCAGGTCGCCGGGGCGTGCTACGAAGCGGACGTTGCGGCCGCGGTCGTAGATCGGCAACCATTCCGGGGAGCCACGGTCGCGCGTCGCGGTCAGGTCGGTCCAGATGGTGTTCTTGAACGTCGGCCCGGAGAACAGCGCGCCGTCGGTACGGGCCAGCACGTTGTTCAGGCTCAAAAACGGCGCCTCGCCGCCGAACGAGCCCAAGCTCTCGCCGAACACCACCAGCTTGGGCCGCTGCGCCTCCGGCAATCGGTGCACCAACCGGTCGACGGCCTCGAACAGCGCCTGCCCGGCGTGCCGGGCGTTCTCCTTGTCCACCAGGAACGACAGCCAACTCGGCAGGAAGGAGTACTGCATGCTGACGACCGCGCTGTTGCCGTTGTACATGTACTCCAGCGCGTCGGCTTCGGCCTCGTTGATCCAACCTGTGCCGGTGGTGGTACCGACCGCGATCACCGCTCGCTGTAAACCGCCCGCCCGCTGCAACTCTCGCGCGGCCAGCTCCGCCGCGGCGGTGATGCCGTCGGCGGAGTTCAGTCCCGCGTAGGCCCGGATCGGTTCGGTCGCGGGCGCGCGGTTGAAGGCCGTGAGCTGCTGCACGCTGGGACCGCCCCGGATGAAGATGCGGCCCTGGTGGCCCAGCGACTCCCAGGACACCAGCGACTGCGGGCCGCCGGACCGCAGTGGTGTCCGCGGCGCGGCGGTGTCGGGATCGAGCTCGTCGTTGACCGCGGCGAAGGTGTTGTTCATGGTCCGCATCGCAAACTTCACCACCACGCCGTTGAGCAGCGCGATGGTCAGCACGATCAGCAACGACACCACGATCACCGCCGAAACCCGCGGTGGCGCAAAGCGATCCAGCCGCAGGTCCAGGAAGTGGATCAGCCGGCGGATCAGCTGGCCGGCTTCGACGATGCCGAACAGCACGACCAACGACAACACCGTCGTCAACGGATAGTCCATCCGGGCGAGGTGTTTGACGCCCATCAGGTCGCGCACCCGGTCCTGCCAGACGTGGAACCACACCACCATCGCGACCATGCCGACTACGCCGACGGCGATCAGGACGCGCCAGGCGAGCCGCGGCGCGGGCGGGCTGCTGTCCCGCGACCGCATGAAGCGGACCAGCCACACCGCGAACACCCCGATCGCGTATCCGGTCGCACCGGCGATGCCACTGACCAGACTCTGGAACAGCGGTCCCCGCGGCAGCAGCGACGGCGTCATCGAGAACCAGACGAACGCCAGTCCGACCGCGGTACCGGTGAAGGTGTAGTGCCGCACCCACCAGGCGTCGCGGCGCGGCGGCCCCGACCCGCTCACCGACGTCCTCAGCGGTGGGTGAAGTTCGGCGACCGCTTCTCGATGAACGCGGCCATGCCCTCGGACTGGTCGTCGGTGGCGAACGCCGAATGGAACAGCCGCCGTTCGTAGAGCAGGCCCTCGGCGAGCGTGGACTCGAAGGCTCGGTTCACCGCTTCCTTGGCCATCCGCGAGGCCGACCGCGACATCTGCGAGACCGTGGTGGCGACGGCCTTGGCCTCGGTGAGCAGATCGGCCGCGGGCACCACCCGCGACACCAGGCCGCTGCGCTCGGCCTCCTCGGCGTTCATGTTGCGACCGGTCAGGATGAGGTCCATCGCCTTGGCCTTGCCAACGGCGCGGGTCAGCCGCTGCGAACCACCCATGCCGGGCAGCACACCCAGCTTGATCTCCGGCTGGCCGAACTTGGCGGTGTCGGCGGCGATCAAGACGTCACACATCATCGCGAGCTCACAGCCGCCTCCGAGGGCGTATCCGGCCACCGCGGCGATGGTCGGCGTGCGCACCGCGGCGAGCTTGGCCCACGGTGCGAAGAAGTCGGCGTCGAACACCTCCGAGAACGTCTTGCTCGACATCTCCTTGATGTCGGCGCCGGCGGCGAAAGCTTTCTCCGAGCCGGTGATGATGATCGCGCCGATGCCCGGGTCGCTGTCGAATTCTGCAGCCGCGGAGGTGACTTCGTCCATCACCTGGCTGTTCAGTGCGTTCAGCGCCTTCGGCCGGTTGAGGGTGATCGTGCCGACTCGGTCGTCCCGCTCGACCAGGATCGTCTCGTAGGTGGTCATCGCTGCCTTTCTAGAACGTCAGTTCGTCGTCGACGGGTGCGAAGTAAGCCTCCACGTCCGCCGCGGTCACGTCCGCCAGCGAGGCCGGCGACCATTTCGGATTACGGTCCTTGTCGACCAGCTGCGCGCGGATGCCCTCGACCAGGTCGTGAGAACGCAGCGACGCCGACGACACCCGATAGTCCTGAGCGAGAACAGCTTCCAGCGTGTCGAGTTTTTTCGCGCGCTGCACCGCCGCCAGTGTCACCGACAACGCGATGGGGGAGCGGGAGGCGATCAGGTCGGCGGCGTCGTTGGCCGCGGCGGCACTATGGCCGCGCAACGCGGCGACGATGTCGGCCACGGTCTCGCCGGTGAAGCATTCGTCGATCCAATCACGTTGTGCGACAAGATTACTGGGTGGCGGTTCGACAGCGTGGGTGGCGATCGCCTGCTCGACGCCGTCGTCGGCGATGGACTGGGTCAACGCGTCGAGTTTGTCGTGCGGCACGAAGTGGTCGGCGAAACCCAGCGCGATGGCGTCGGCTCCGGAGAACGGAGCGCCGGTCAGGGCGGCGTGCAGCCCCAGCGACCCGGGCGCGCGGGAAAGCAGATAGGCCCCACCGACGTCGGGGATGAAGCCGATGCCGACCTCGGGCATCGCCACCTTCGACGTGTCGGTCACCACCCGGGTGTTGGCGTGCGCGCCGACGCCGACGCCGCCACCCATCACGATCCCGTCCATCAGCGACACGTACGTCTTCGGGAAGCTGCCGATCTGTGCGTTGACCAGATACTCGTCGTGCCAAAACTTCCGCGCCTCGGCGCCGTCGGCGCGTGCGCTGTGATAGATCGCCACCACGTCGCCGCCGGCGCACAGCCCGCGCTCACCGGCCCCGGCGAGCACCACGGCGCTGACGTCGGAGTCCTGCGCCCACTGCGTCAGGGCCGCGCCCAACCCGTCCACCATGTTCTGGTTCAGCGAGTTGATCGCCTTGGGGCGGTTGAGCGTCAGAAAGCCGATGCCGTTGTCGACACGGCGCAGAATGTCGTCGGATTCGTCCTTCACGCGCGCAGTCTCCCTCGATGAATATTCTTTGAATCTCTGGTCGAGTCGCTGGTCGGGGCCTGACAGGCAATCTAGATCGTTACCCCGCCGGGGATGCCCGCGGGTAAGGTTTATTGCGAGTGGTCCCGCGGGGAACCTGGCAGGGCTACGGTTCGTTGATCGGATATTCGAACAGTTCTCAATCCACAGCTCACGAGAGGAACCGACGGTGCGGGAGACCAGTAACCCGGTATTTCGCTCGCTGCCCAAGCAGCGTGGCGGATACGCGCAGTTCGGGAGCGGCGTCGCGGGCGCCGCGACCCAGTCAGTTCACCAGGCTGACCCCTATGCTCCGTACGCCGACCAGCGGTCCGGTGTTTCGCGCCCGCTGACCATCGACGACGTTGTCACCAAGACCGGGATCACCCTGGCGGTGCTGTCGGCCGTCGCGGTTGTCTCGTACTTCATGGTCCAGGCCAACCAGGCGCTGGCCACCCCGTTCACCTTCGTCGGGGCCTTCGGCGGCCTGGCGATGGTGATGATCGCGACGTTCGCCCGCAAGCAGGACAACCCCGCGATCGTGCTGACCTACGCGGCGCTGGAGGGCCTGTTCCTCGGAGCGATCTCGTTCCTGCTGGCCAACTTCTCGGTGTCGAGCACCAGCGCCGGCGCCATGATCGGCCAGGCCATCATGGGCACGCTCGGTGTGTTCGTCGGCATGCTCGTGGTCTACAAGACCGGCGCCATCCGGGTGACACCCAAGTTCACCCGGATGATGGTGGCAGCCATGTTCGGTGTGCTGGCCCTGATGCTGGGCAACCTGGTGCTGGGCATGTTCGGCGTCGGCCACGGCGAAGGCCTGGGCCTGCGCAGCGGCGGCCCGCTGGCGATCATCTTCTCGCTGGTCTGCATCGGCCTCGCGGCGTTCAGCTTCCTGATCGACTTCGACGCCGCCGACCAGATGATCCGCGCCGGCGCGCCGGAGAAGGCCGCGTGGGGAATCGCGCTGGGCCTGACCGTCACGTTGGTCTGGCTCTACATCGAGATCCTGCGGCTGCTCAGCTACCTGCAGAACGATTAGCTGTAGACAGCAAAAAAGCCGGCACGCAAGCGTGCCGGCTTTTTTGATGGGCAGGTGCGCGCAGGGTCAGCGCGCCGACCTCAGTTGAGCCGCTCGATGATCAGCGCCATGCCCTGACCGCCGCCGACGCACATGGTTTCCAGGCCGTACGTCTTGTCGTAGGTCTGCAGGTTGTTCAGCAGCGTGGTGGTGATCCGGGCACCGGTCATGCCGAACGGGTGGCCCAGGGCGATGGCGCCACCGGACACGTTCAGCTTGTCCTCGTCGATGCCCAGTTCGCGCGCCGAGCCCAGCACCTGCACGGCGAAGGCCTCGTTGATCTCGAACAGGTCGATGTCCTTGACCGACAGGCCGGCCCGCTGCAGTGCCTGCTTGCTCGCCTCGATCGGACCCAGGCCCATGATCTCGGGCGACAGACCGCTGACGCCGGTGGCCACGATGCGGGCCAGCGGCGTGAGGCCGAGCTCCTTGGCCTTGGTGTCGCTGGTGATCACGACAGCTGCGGCGCCGTCGTTCAGCGGGCAGGCGTTGCCTGCGGTGACGGTGCCGTTGGGCCGGAACACCGGCTTGAGCTGGCTGATCTTCTCGTAGGTGGTGCCGGCGCGCGGCCCGTCATCAGCACTGACCGTGCTGCCATCGGGCAGCGTGACCGGGGTGATCTCGCGTTCGAAGAAGCCGCTCTTGATGGCCTCCTCGGCGCGGTTCTGGCTGCGCACGCCCCAGTGGTCCTGGTCTTCGCGGCTGACGCCGGTCAGCAGTGCGACGTTCTCCGCCGTCTGCCCCATCGCGATGTAGACGTCCGGGATGTTGCCGTCGCTGCGGGGGTCGTGCCATTCGTCGGCGCCGGCGGACGCGGCGACCGAACGCTCCTGCGCCTCGTCGAACAGTGCGTTCTTGGTGTCCGGCCACGAGTCGGCACTGCCCTTGACGAAGCGCGAGACGGTCTCCACACCCGCCGAGATGAACGCGTCGCCCTCGCCGGCCTTGATCGCGTGGAACGCCATCCGGGTGGTCTGCAGCGACGACGAGCAGTAGCGGTTGACCGTGGTGCCGGGCAGGAAGTCGTAGCCGAGCTCGACGGCGACCGCCCGGGCCAGGTTGTAACCGGCCTCACCGGCGGGCTGGCCGCAACCCAGGATCAGGTCGTCGATCTGGTGGGGGTTCAGGCCCGGCACCTTGTCCAGCGCGGCGCGCACCATCTGCGCCGCCAGGTCGTCGGGTCGCACGTTGACCAGCGACCCCTTCATCGCGCGACCGATCGGCGAGCGAGCAGTTGAGACAATGACGGCTTCCGGCATGAGGGCTCCATTTTCTGGGGTGTGGTCCGGCCCCGAATGGGGTGTGGTCTGGCCCCGAATTTAGTCCCACGACGATGCGGGCCGTTCAACGGCCTAGCCGGAGGTGGTCGCCACGATCGGCGCCGGCACCCCGGTGGTGGGCCGCCGCCACAGCCGGGAGAACAACCGCAGCATCGAGTAGCCCGGTCCGGCCTCGGTCGCCGTCGACGACGGCAACGCGGGCAACGGCTGGCCGGCGAAGTCACCGAGCGCATGGCACAACGCCGGCAGCAGCTGGCTGGCGGCCAACGCGTAACCGGCGGCCGACGGGTGGAACTGGTCGTCGGACAGCATCAGATGCGCGGAATGCTTGAACTCGTCGTTGATCAGCGACGCCAGCGGCACCGGCACGCCCCCGGCCGAACGCACCGCGCCGGATTGGGCGCGGGCGAGTCGTAGCCCGAGGGTGCGCACAGTCCAGCGCAGCGGCTGTGGAATCGCTTTGACCACACCGAAATCGGGGCAGGTCGCCACGACGACCTCGGCGCCGCTGGCACGCAGGCGTCGCACCGCCGCGCCGAGGCGTCGCGCGGAAGCACCGATGCCGTTCAACCGGGTGACGTCGTTGGCGCCGATCAGGATCACCGCGGCGTCCGGCGGCGGGCCGGCCACGAACATCGCGTCGACCTGTCCGGACAAGCCTTTGGACGTGGCACCGACAATCGCCTTGGTACTCAACCGGATTCGTTTGCCGCTCTGTTCGGCCAGCCCGCGGGCGATCAGCACCCCGGGCACCTCCTCGGCGGTGCGGCAGCCGTACCCGGTCGCGGTCGAGTCGCCGAAGATCATCAGGTGCAGGTCGAAGTCCATGCCGCGCTGCCAGCGCTGCACCGGACCACCGCCCGCGGTGTAGAGGCCGTCGGCGCGGGGCGGCACATCCCACGACTTCGGGATCAGGGTGCGCGCCTTCGCGGCCTGCCCGATCAGCAGGTTTCGCGCCCCCACATAGGCGGTGCCGGTCGATGCCAGCGCGCCCGCTGCGGCCAGCGCGACCATCGAACCCCGCGGTGCGCGTCGTACCACGCCGTCCAGTTTAAGTGCCCATCAACCGGCCGTCCGGCAGCCCTGCTCTTGCGCCATCACGGGTCGGGGCAATCTTGATATCGAATCAGACTCTTTGATTGTTCGAACTAATTAAAGTGTCAAGCTAAGTAATCGGGGTTGGCTCAGCGCCTGGATACCTCGTCGACATGCACTACAACGGCGTAGGAGTGTTGAGCATGACCGCACCGAGCAAGGTTTCAGGTTCGCCCCGGACCGCTCTTCGCGCCCGTGACGTGTTGCGGGCCCGCAGGTTTCCCGTCAAAGACGGCACGCCCGTCGAGGTCATCGAAAGCGGACCCAGCCTGCCCGGCATGGTGGCCGCGTTGGCCTGCCGGCTGACGATCCGCCCCGCTCTGGGCGTGGTCAGCTACATCCCGCACGTCCCGTTCCCGTTCGGCGTGCTCGACTTCGCCTGTCGGGCGCTTCTTCCCGGGCCGGGCACCGTGCGAACCACCGTCGACCTACCGCACTGCAACGCGCAGCTGGTGCGCGCGCCGGGCGTGCTGCCGGCCGACGGCAAGCGACGGGTGGTGCTGTACCTGCATGGCGGTGCCTTCCTGACGTGCGGGGTCAACTCGCACGGCCGAATCGTCAACGCGCTGTCCAAGTTCGCCGACGCCCCGGTGCTGGTGGTCAACTACCGGCTCATCCCGAAGCACTCCGTCGGCCAGGCGCTGGACGACTGCCACGACGCCTACCGCTGGCTGCGGCTGCGCGGCTTCGCACCGGACCAGATCGTGGTGGCCGGCGACTCCGCGGGCGGATACCTGGCGCTGGCCCTGGCGCAGCGCCTTCAGCAGGCCCACGAGGAGCCGGCCGCCCTGGTCGCGATCTCGCCGCTGCTGCAGCTGGCCAAGGAGCCCAAGCAGGCGCACCCGAACATCAAGACCGATGCGATGTTCCCCGCCAAGGCATTTGACGCGCTGTTCACCCTGGTCGCCAAAGCGGCCCGCAAGCGTGTCGTCGACGGTCAACCCGAGTCGCTCTACGAGCCGCTGGACCATGTCGAGTCGGGACTGCCCCGCACGCTGATCCACGTGTCGGGGTCGGAGGTGCTGCTGAACGACGCCCGACTCGCCGCCCAGGCGCTGGCGGCGGCCGGTGTCCCGACCGAGGTGCGGGTCTGGCCCGGGCAGATTCACGACTTCCAACTCGGCGCCCCGATCATTCCCGAGGCCACGCGCTCGCTGCGGCAGATCGGCGAGTACATCCGCGATGCCACCGGTTAGGTGAGGTCGTCCCGCACCTGAGACCATCTACCCATGCGTATCGCGCAACACATCAGCGAGCTGATCGGTAACACTCCGTTGGTTCAGCTGAACTCGGTCGTCTCGCCGGGGTCGGGCCGGGTGGTGGCCAAGGTGGAATACCTCAACCCCGGTCTGAGCAGTAAAGACCGCATCGCGGTGAAGATGATCGACGCCGCCGAGGCCAGTGGCGAACTCAAGCCGGGCGGCACCATCGTCGAGCCGACATCGGGAAACACCGGGGTCGGCCTGGCGCTCGTCGCCCAGAACCGGGGCTACCGTTGCGTTTTCGTCTGCCCCGACAAGGTCAGCGAGGACAAGCGGAACGCGCTGCGGGCCTACGGCGCCGAGGTGGTGGTGTGCCCGACCGCCGTTCCACCCGAGCACCCGGACAGCTACTACAACGTCTCCGACCGATTGGTCGACGAGATCGACGGCGCCTGGAAGCCCGATCAGTACTCCAACCCGCAGGGGCCGGCCAGCCACTACGAGACCACCGGGCCGGAGATCTGGGCCGACACCGACGGCCAGATCACCCATTTCGTCGCCGGGATCGGAACCGGCGGCACCATCACCGGAGCCGGCCGCTACCTCAAGGACGCCTCCGGCGGGAAGGTGCGCGTGATCGGCGCCGACCCGGAGGGCTCGGTGTACTCCGGCGGCACCGGACGGCCGTATCTGGTCGAGGGCGTCGGCGAGGACTTCTGGCCGAAGGCCTACGACCCCACCGTCGCCGACGAGATCATCGCGGTGTCGGATTTCGACTCGTTCAACATGACCAGGCGGCTGGCCCGCGAGGAGGCGCTGCTGGTCGGTGGCTCGTGCGGGATGGCCGTCGTGGCGGCGCTCAAGGTGGCCGAGCAGGCCGGACCCGACGCGCTGGTGGTCGTCCTGCTGCCGGACGGTGGCCGCGGCTACATGTCGAAGATCTTCAACGACGCCTGGATGTCGTCGTACGGATTCCTGCGGACCAGGCTGGACGGCTCGCTGGAGCCGACGGTCGGCGACGTACTGCGCGGCAAATCGGGTCACCTGCCCGATTTGGTGCACACCCATCCGTCGGAAACCGTGCGTGACGCGATCAGCATCCTGCGCGAGTACGGGGTGTCGCAGATGCCCGTCGTGGGCGCCGAACCGCCGGTGATGGCCGGCGAGGTGGCCGGCAGCGTCTCTGAGCGCGAACTGCTGTCGGCCGTCTTCGAGGGCCGGGCCAGTCTGGCCGACGCCGTCGGGTCGCACATGAGCCCACCGCTGCCGATCATCGGCGCCGGTGAACAGCTCAGCGCGCTGGCCGAGACACTGCGGGATCTGGACGCCGTCATGGTCGTCGAGGAAGGTAAGCCGGTCGGCGTCATCACCCGATACGACCTGCTGGGCTTCCTGTCCACCGGATCAGTACGCAAGTAGCCGAACCGCCTGCGGGCCAAGCACCCACTCGCACACAGAAAGCTGCCGATGACCGAACAAACACCGTCGTCCCCCCCGCCGCCCCCGCCGCCCCCGCCGCCGGGGGGAGGTAACTACCCGCCCCCGCCGCCGCCGTCGGGGGGATACGTACCACCGCCGCCCGGACCGGTCCTGCGGGGTCTGACGCGCGAGGAGTTCACCCCCTGGCTGACCCGGGTCGCGGCCTACGTCATCGACCACCTGCCACTGGCGCTGATCCTGGGCGTGGGCTGGCTGGTGCTGGAGAACTCCATCGACAGTGCGTGTCTGACCAACCTCACGATGACCTCGGTGGAGCAGATCTGCTCGGTCGGATACTCGACGGTTGGACTCACCGTGATGTGGATAGCAGTGCTGGCGGCGGTGGGCTACTTCGTCTGGAACCTCGGCTACCGGCAGGGCACCACCGGATCCAGCATCGGTAAGTCGCTGTTGGGATTCCGGGTCGTCAGCGAGAAGACCGGGGAGCCAATCGGGTTCGGCTTGTCGGTGCTGCGCGAGTTCGCCCATGCCGTCGACGCGGCCATCTTCTACGTCGGGTACCTGTTTCCGCTCTGGGATGCCAAGCGGCAGACGCTGGCCGACAAGATGTTGGCCACGGTGTGCCTGCCGCGCGACCGGACGGCCGATACGGCGGGGCCAGCTCACTAGGCTGGTCGTCGATGAGCGACCACGAACTCTTCGCAAAAGCGGGACAGGCCACCAGGGCCATCCACGCCGGTTACCGTCCCGACCCGGCGACCGGTGCGGTGAACGCGCCGATCTACGCCAGCAGCACGTTCGCCCAAGACGGCGTCGGCGGTCTGCGCGGCGGATTCGAGTACGCCCGCACCGGCAATCCGACCCGCAAGGCGCTGGAAACCGCGCTGGCCGCCGTCGAGGACGGCACCTTCGGCCGCGCGTTCAGCTCCGGGATGGCGGCCAGCGACTGCGTGTTGCGCGCGGTGCTGCGCCCCGGCGATCACGTGGTGATACCCGACGACGCGTACGGCGGGACGTTCCGGCTGATCGACAAGGTCTTCACGCAGTGGGGTGTGCACCACACCCCGGTCGCGCTGTCCGATCTCGACGCGGTGCGGGCGGCGGTCACACCGCAGACCCGGCTGATCTGGGTCGAGACGCCCACCAACCCGCTGCTGTCGATCGCCGATATCGCCGGGATCGCCCAGATCGGCGCCGATACCGGTGCAAAAGTGTTGGTGGACAACACTTTCGCCTCACCTGCGTTGCAGCAGCCGTTGACCCTCGGCGCTGACATCGTGTTGCACTCCACCACGAAATACATCGGCGGACACTCCGACGTGGTCGGCGGCGCGCTGGTCACCAGCGACGAGGAGCTGGACGCCGCGTTCGGATTCCTGCAGAACGGCGCCGGTGCGGTGCCGGGGCCGTTCGACGCCTACCTGACTCTGCGCGGCCTCAAGACGCTGGTGCTACGGATGCAGCGGCACAGTGAAAACGCCGCTGCGGTAGCGCATTTCCTCGCCGAGCACCCGTCGGTGGACGTGGTGCTGTACCCGGGGCTGCCGGATCATCCCGGACATCAGGTCGCCGCGCGGCAGATGCACGGGTTCGGCGGCATGGTGTCGGTGCGGATGCGCGGCGGGCGCGCCGCCGCCCAGACACTGTGCGCCAACACCCGGGTGTTCATCCTTGCCGAGTCGCTCGGCGGGGTGGAGTCGTTGATCGAGCACCCCGGGGCGATGACGCACGCGTCGACGGCCGGTTCGCAGTTGGAAGTTCCCGACGACCTGGTGCGGCTGTCGGTCGGCATCGAGGACATCGCCGACCTGATCGCCGACCTGGAGCAGGCGCTCGGCTAACGTCCCGCGGGCGCCGCTAGGAGTGGTACGGCTCCGCGCTGACCAGCGTCACCTTGACGGTGTTGCCGTTGGGCACGGTGTAGCTGCGGGTCTCGCCTTCTTTGGCGTCGATCAGCGCGCCGCCCAGCGGTGAGGCGGGCGAGTAGACCTCGAGCTTGCCGTCGTGCACGGCCTGCTCCCGGGTGCCGATCAGGAATGTCTCGGTGTCGGACTTGTCGCCGTCGTAGTACACCTTGACCACCGATCCGGGCAGTGCGACGCCCGACTGCTTCGGGGCTTCGCCGACCTTCGCGTTGTTCAGCAGGTCCTGCAGCTGGCGAATCCGCGCCTCCTGCTGGCCCTGCTCTTCGCGCGCGGCGTGGTAGCCGCCGTTCTCACGCAGGTCGCCTTCCTCGCGGCGGTCGTTGATCTCCGCTGCGATGACCGGACGGTTCGCGATCAACTGATCGAGCTCGGCCTTCAGTCGGTCGTGTGACTCCTGGGTCAACCAGGTCACCTGGGTGTCCGTCATCTCGTCGTGCTCCTTGTTGTGTCAAACGGGCGGATGTCCGCCTCTGCAGGCTGTCGGTCGTACTGCCGGGCGGTGGCACCGCGTGTACTGCCGACCCCAGTAGTCGGGTGTACCCCCTGCGCGGCGCATCTGGCCGCTAATGCAGCAATACACGGTCCCAGCCGGAACCGTGCATCGGACCAGCTTACCACCGTGACGGAGCCAGACGACGGCATTTCCGCAGTTCGGCCTTCGTCAGCGAGTTTGCCGGGGCGGCGATGTCTAGGGCGCGCGCAGGTAGCCGGGCACATCGGTGCCGCAGCCGTAGACGTCGCCGACGACGGCCGGCTTGCTGGACTTCAGCACCGTCGTCACCTGGACCGTTGCCCGAGGTGACGGCGGGACCAGCACCTCGCGCCGGCCGGTCTCGCTGCCGTCTTTCGCGCGGACCCGGACGATGCAATCGACCGGGCGGGACGGGTCTTTTCGCGTCACGCTGATCGTTACTGACACGGTCTGGCTGTCGATCAGCCGATAGCCGGCCAGCGTCCCCTCGACGTCGCTGCGGCCGAGCCGCAGATAGCCGATGGCGGCGACGACGACTCCGACCACCGCGACCACGATGGCGAGCTGGGAGGCACGACGCTGTGACGGGCGCAGCGAGCGGCCGCGGCCGTACCGGGTATGCGGTGTCGACGAGGAGGAGTCGGTCATGATGTGTGGCGGTCGGTGCCGGGGGCCCGGCCACGGGAGCGGGCTGGGGACCCGGAATCCGGGATGGAACTATTAGGCCTGGAACTATAGGCGCAGACGACAGCAGCACACAGTCAGGGAGCACGTGAGCGAACTGCGGTTGATGGCGGTTCACGCCCACCCGGACGACGAGTCCAGTAAGGGCGCAGCCACCCTTGCCCGCTACGCGGACGAGGGACACCGGGTGTTGGTGGTGACCCTGACCGGCGGAGAGCGCGGCGACATCCTCAACCCGGCGATGGACCTGCCGGAGGTGCACGGGCGAATCGCGGACGTCCGTCGCGACGAGATGGCCAAGGCCGCCGAGATCCTGGGCGTCGAGCACACCTGGCTGGGCTTCGTCGACTCCGGTCTGCCACAGGGAGATCCGCTGCCGCCGCTGCCGGCGGATTGCTTCGCGCTGGTCCCGCTGGAGGTGTCCACCGAGGCCCTGGTCCGGGTGGTGCGCGAGTTCCGCCCGCACGTGATGACCACCTACGACGAGAACGGCGGCTACCCGCACCCCGATCACATTCGCTGCCACCAGGTTTCGGTGGCCGCTTACGAGGCGGCCGGGGATTACCGCCGCTTCCCGGACGCCGGCCCGGTGTGGTCGGTCGCCAAGCTGTACTACAACCACGGGTTCCTCCGTCAGCGCATGCAGCGGCTACAGGACGAGTTCGCCAAGCGCGGGCAGACCGGGCCGTTCGAGAAGTGGCTCAAGCACTGGGATCCCGCGCACGACGTGCACGCCGACCGGGTGACCACGCGCGTCGAGTGCTCGGCGTACTTCTCGCAGCGCGACGACGCGCTGCGGGCGCACGCCACCCAGATCGATCCGCAGGGCGACTTCTTCGCCGCGCCGATCTCCTGGCAGCAGGAGCTGTGGCCGACCGAGGAGTTCGAGCTGGCCCGCTCGCGCGTGCCGGTGCGGCTGCCGGAGACAGACCTGTTCGCCGGAATCGAGGACGAGTTGTGACGCACCTCTACCTGGCCGGCTGGGCGTTGCTGGCTGATCAGGGCCCGCGCAACAGCGGGCCCGACTTCGGCAAGGCCAGCCCGTTCGGCCTGCTGCTCGTGGTGCTGCTGCTGATCGCGGTGGTGTTTCTGGTGCGCTCGATGAACCGCCACCTGAAGAAGCTGCCGGAATCGTTCGACCCACAGCATCCCGAGCCGGATCAGGCCGTCGACGACGGCACCATCGACCAGCCACCGCATGAGCCGCCGCACCATGAGTCCGGGGGCTAACCAGCTCGCCGGGGCAGCCAGTCCCTACCTTCGCCAGCACGCCGACAACCCGGTGCACTGGCAGCAGTGGTCGCCGGCCGCACTGGCCTGGGCGGCGGAGCGCGACGTGCCGATCCTGCTCTCGATCGGGTACGCCGCGTGCCATTGGTGCCACGTGATGGCCCACGAATCCTTCGACGACGCCGACGTGGCTGCCGCGATGAACGCCGGGTTCGTCTGCGTGAAAGTGGACCGCGAGGAGCGCCCCGACATCGACGCGGTCTACATGAACGCCACCGTGGCGCTGACCGGGCAGGGCGGGTGGCCGATGACCTGCTTCCTGACGCCCGACGGCCGGCCATTCTTCTGCGGCACCTACTACCCCAAAGCTGCTTTTCTGCAATTACTTTCAGCGGTGTCGACGACGTGGAAAGACCGTCGGGCCGATGTCGAGCAGACCTCCGATCAGATCGCGACCGAGCTGCGGTCGATGTCGGGTTCGTTCGGCGGCGGGCCGGCCGTCGAACCCGATCTGTGCGACCACGCGGTCGCCGCGGTGCTGCGCGACGAGGACACCGCGCGCGGTGGATTCGGTGGCGCACCGAAGTTCCCGCCGTCGGCGTTGCTGGAGGCGTTGCTGCGGCACTGGGAGCGCACCGGATCACCACCGGCGCTGGCTGCCGTTCAGCGCGCCGGGACCGCGATGGCCCGCGGCGGCATCTACGACCAGTTGGCCGGTGGTTTCGCCCGCTACAGCGTCGACAATGACTGGGTGGTACCGCATTTCGAAAAAATGCTGTACGACAACGCGTTGCTGTTGCGCGCCTACGCGCACTGGGCCCGTCGAACCGGTGACCCGCTGGCCCGTCGCGTCACCGCCGAGACCGCCCACTTCCTGCTCGACGAGTTGCGTGACGGCTCCCTGTTCACCTCGTCACTGGACGCCGACGCCGACGGCCGCGAGGGGTCGACCTACGTGTGGACGCCCAAGCAGCTTGCCGAAACCCTGGGCGAGCGCGACGGGCAGTGGGCCGCTTCGGTTTTCGCCGTGACGTCGACCGGCACCTTCGAAGACGGCGCATCGGTCCTGCAACGGCCGGCCGACGCGGCTGATCCGGCCCGCTTCGAGCGGGTGCGGTCGGCGTTGCTGGCCGCCCGGCGGGGTCGGCCGCAGCCGGGCCGCGACGACAAGATCGTCACCGGCTGGAACGGGCTGGCGGTCACCGCGCTGGCCGAGGCCAGTGTGGCGCTGGCCGCGCCCGAATTGGCCGACGCCGCAGCCGATTGCGCGTCGGCACTGACCGCGCTGCATCTGGTGGACGGACGGCTGCGTCGGGCCAGCCTGGGTGGCGTGGTGGGCGAGAGCGCCGCGATCCTGGAGGACCACGCGATGCTGGCCACCGGGCTGCTCGCGCTGTATCAGCTCAGCGGCCGGGTTCGATGGTTGTCCACCGCCACCGACCTACTCGATATTGCCTTGGCGCACTTCGCCGATCACGACAACCCGGGCCGCTGGTTCGACAGCGCCGACGACGGCGAGCGACTGCTGCTTCGACCCGCCGACCCGTACGACGGCGCCACACCGTCGGGCGCATCATCGATCGCCGAGGCCCTGCTGACCGCGGCCCACCTCAGCGATGCCGAGCGCTACCGCCAGGCGGTAACCGATGCGCTGCAGGCACATTCGCCGCTACTGGCCCGCGCGCCCCGTTCGGCCGGCCACTGGCTGGCGGTCGCCGAGGCAGCCGTTCGCGGGCCGCTGCAGATCGCGGTGGCCTGCGCCGGCCCGGACTCGCCGCTGCTGACCGATGCCCGCCGGCTGGCCCCCGGCGGTGCGATCGTCGTCGGCGGCGCAGTGGATTTTTCGGAGCTGCTCGCCGGCCGCGACCGGGTCGCCGGGGCCGATGCCGCTTACGTGTGCCGCGGCCAGGTCTGCGATCTACCGGTCACCAGCGCCGAAGCACTGGCTGCGTCGCTCGCCCGGTGACGATGCGGTCGGTGGTGTTCTGGTGCGCTCGATGAACCGGCACCTGAAGAAGCTGCGGAATCGTTTGACTCGCAGCACGAGTCCGGCTGAGCCGCGCTGACCACAGAGCCGTGTCGGAGCAGCTGCCTAAACTCGGCAGCGTGTCGCCGTTCCCCGCCTCCCGCTCGGAAATCCTCGATCGAATATCGCGCATCGACGCCGCCACCTATGCCCGGCAGCGCAACTTCACCGACGGCGGAACGGAGATCTCGCCCTTCCTTACGCGCGGGTTGGTCACGCTGCCCGAGGTGCGCGACCTGATCCTCTCCCGGCACTCACCTAGTGCGGCGTATAAGTTCGTCTTCGAGTTGGCCTGGCGCGAGTATTGGCAGCGGGAATGGACATTCCTCGGCGATTCCATCTTCAGCGACCTCAAGCGACCTCAGCACCCAGTCAGCTCGCGTCGCATCCCGCGGGCAGTGCTTGACGCCGACACCGGAATCGAGGCCCTCGATGACGCCGTGCGAAATCTCTACGCGACCGGGTACATGCACAACCACGAGCGCATGTGGTTGGCCGGTCTGATCTGCAACATCGGTCGTACGCACTGGTGGCAACCCAGTCGGTGGCTGTACTACCACCTGCTCGACGGTGATCCGGCGAGCAACATGCTGTCGTGGCAGTGGGTGGCCGGCACCAACAGCCACAAGAAGTATGTGCCCGCCCAGACGAACGTCAACAAGTACTCGCCGCGCAAGCAACACGGAACTTTCATCGACCACGGCTACGGCGCGCTGGCCGATATGGCCGTACCCGATCGGCTCGGTGAACGCGCCGACCTCGAACTGAGCTGGCTGCCGCCGGCATCCGGCGGCAGGCCGTCGATCGATCCGTCCAAGCCGACGCTGCTCTATCACCCGTTCTGGCTGAATGCGAGCTGGCGCGAACACGAAGATGCCAACCGCCTCGTCGTGTTCGAGCCCAGCTGGTTCGCACGGTTCCCCGTCGCCCCGCACGTGACGGAGTACCTCGTGCGCTGTGCGCGGGAAATCCCCGGCGCGCACATCGTCGTCGCCGATTTCGACGATCTGCAGCTCGGCGACCGCCTCGCATTCATGCGCCATCCCTCGGTCTCGCACTGGCGCGGAATCGGCGACGAGATGCCACGGATGTTCCCCCGGGTCCCGGAGAAGTCCTACAGCTCGTTCACAAGTTTCTGGAAACAGTGTCAAAAAACGCTCAGCCGGTAAGCCGGCCTCAGACCGGATGATGAGCCGGTGACACTACGGGCCATCGAATCCCGCCCGGTAACGTGCCTTCCATGCCAAGCGCGGAACAGATCACCGAAGTCGTCAACCGCTACATCAGCCTGGTCAACAGCGGCACCGCGGACGATCTTGTCGAGTTGTACGCCGACGACGCCACCGTCGAGGATCCGGTCGGCGGTGAGGTGCACATCGGGCGCCACGCCATCCACGGCTTCTACTCGGCGATGGAGGCGGTGCAGCGGCAGTGCGAGTTGGTCACGCTGCGGGTGGCCGGTCACGAGGCGGCATTCCATTTCAAGCTCACCATCACCGCGGGCGACAGCCGGATGGTGATCGAGCCGATCGACGTGATGGTGTTCGACGGCGAAGGCAAGATCGCGGCGATGAAGGCCTACTGGTCGCCGGAGAGCGTCACGCAGCTCTAGCGCGCCTCCGCTCTAGCGCGCCAGCGGTACGTCGACGTTGAACACCGCGAACCAGATCGCGATGTAGTGGCAGATCGCGGCCACCGCGGTGCAGGCGTGGAAGAACTCGTGATAGCCGAACGTGTGCGGCCACGGATCCGGCCAGTGCATCGCGTACATGATGCCGCCGATGCTGTAGAGCGCACCGCCGACGGCCAGCAACACCATCGCGGCCACTCCGGCGTTGTGCAGGATCACCGCGATGTAGAACGCCGAGACCCAGCCGAGGGCCAGGTAGAGCGGCACGCCAACCCACCTCGGCGCGGCCGGCCAGCACAGCTTGAGCAGCACCCCGGCCAGCGCGCCGCCCCAGACCATCCACAGCACCAGCTCGCCGGAGTCGTGCGGCATGGCCAGTAACGCGAACGGTGTGTAGGTGCCGGCGATCAGCACGAAGATCATCGAGTGGTCGAGCCGCTTCATCCACATGCGGGCCTGCGGCGACTTCCAGGTGACCCGGTGGTAGACCGCGCTGGTGGTGAACATGCCGACGACGGCGACGGTGTAGATGAACGTCGCCAGACCCGCCTTGAGGCCTTCCATCGGCCACGACACCGCGATCAGCGAGGCGCCGGCGAACAGCGCGATGACCGCCGACACCAAGTGAATCCAGCCCCGCGCCCGGGGCTTGACCAACGCCTGCGCGGTGTCCTTGACACCCTCGGCGATGTGTTCGGCGACGTCTCCCACGCCGTGCGGAGTGTCCGTGTCGTGAGCCGTGGTGGCCACGTCGGTCTCGCGACTCAATCGCCCTCCATGAGTTGCGGCAGATCGCCGATGAGCATTGTGGCCCACAGTAATCTGGTTCCCTGTGGAGATCATCCCGCCGCGCGTCAAGGAACCGTTGTATCGGCTCTACGAGCTGCGGCTGCGGCAGGGACTGGCGGCGTCGAAGTCGGCGCTGCCGCGTCACATCGCGGTGCTGTGCGACGGTAACCGGCGCTGGGCGCGCGACGCCGGCTACGAGGATGTCTCCTACGGCTACCGGATGGGCGCGGCCAAGATCGCCGAGATGCTGCGGTGGTGCCAGGATGCCGGCATCGAAATGGCCACGGTGTATCTGCTGTCCACCGAGAACCTGCGTCGTGACCCGGCCGAACTCGCCGCGCTGATCGAGATCATCACCGACGTGGTGGAGGAGATCTGCGCCCCGGTCAACGGCTGGAGCGTGCGGACGGTCGGCGACCTGGAGCTGATCGGCGAGGAGCCCGCCCGTCGGCTGCGCGACGCCGTCAACGGCACCGAGGGCACCGCCGCCACCGGCAACGCCAGCTTCCACGTCAACGTCGCGGTCGGATACGGCGGCCGACAGGAGATCGCCGAGGCGGTGCGCGGACTGCTCGGCAAGGCGCTGGCCGACGGTGCCAGCGGCGAGGAGCTCATCGAAGCCGTCACCGTCGATGCGATCTCCGAGAACCTGTACACCTCCGGCCAGCCCGATCCCGACCTGGTGATCCGAACCTCGGGGGAGCAGCGGTTGTCCGGCTTTCTGCTGTGGCAGAGCGCCTATTCGGAGATGTGGTTCGCCGAGGCGCACTGGCCCGCGTTCCGCCGGGTCGACTTCCTGCGCGCGCTGCGCGATTACAGCTTGCGACACCGCCGCTACGGCGCCTGAGGCATGTAAGACTGAGGGCATGGCTGCGCTCTCAGCTTTCGTGTTCTCGCTGAGTTGGTGGCTGGGGCTGTATCTGCTGGCCCGCAATCCGCGCAAGCCGGTACTGGTGTTCTCCGCGGTGGGACTGTGCAGCTTCGCGATGGCGGTGGCGCTGGATGCCGTGCGCCTGGTGACGCACTCCGCGTTTCTCGGCCACGTGGAGATCTATCTGGTCGCCGTGCCCGGGGTCGCCTGGTTCGCGGTTCTCGTCGAGTTGGCCCGCCCGGGGGACAGCGGCCGGGGACGCTCCGTCGAGGTGCTCGCGGTCGGTGTCGTCGCGGCCCTGACGCTGGCGGGAGCGGCGGTAGCCGGCACCGTCGCGGGTCCGCTGCGGGTCGGTCATGTGCTGATGTGCCTGGTGATTTCGGTGTCCACGCTGTACGCGATGGTCGCCGCCCTGGTGCGCCGCACGCAGACGATCCCGGTCGTCGGGCTGATCGTCACCGCGACGATGTTCTTCGCGTTGGCCAACGCGATCCTGATCATTCCGCTGGGTGTGGTGCCGAGTTGGCTGGCGCTGGCGTCGACGGGCTGTGACGTCTTCTGCCTGGGTGTGGCGGTGGCGCTGTGGGACGCCTTCGACGAGGGTCAGGCGCTGCGGGCGGACATGCTGCGCTCGTTCACCGGCACCGGCATGGTGGTCGCGCTGATCGGCGGCCAGATGCTGGTCGCGATCGAGTTGACCCGCGGACAGCGCGGCGCGCAGATCGCGCTGACCGTGCTGCTGTTCACCAGCCTGGCGATCGCGGCGTCGGTGCAGGTGCTCGCCGATCCACTAGCCGGCCTGCTCGACCGGATGGTGTTCTCGCGGGCCCCGTTGCTGCGGGCGGATCGAGAGACGTTGCGCCGCACCCAGTCCGCGTTGCCGTTGCGGCTGGCCGATCCGCTGGACGGCTTCGACGACGACAGCTTCGCGCGGCTGACCCGTCGAGCACTGGGGCACTACGGCGACCTGTCCAAGCTGGTGGCCAACCCGCTGACCGCGCTGCCCGCCATCGATGAGCGACTGGCCGCCCGCGGCGCCCCGGATCAGCCGCTGGAGCGCGCCATCGAACTCAAGGCGCTGCTGGCCGACCGGATCGCGGCGCTCAAGCCGCGCGACAGCGGTGACTTCGGCACCAGTGAGCAATGGCGCCACTACAACTCGTTGTATTTCCCGTACGTCGTCGGGGTGCGCGCCTACGCCCAGAACGCCACCGCGGCGGGCCTGGACCCGACCGCCCGGCAAGCGTGGCAGTGGCTCGTCACCGACGTGCCGCAACGCTCGCTGCACAACTGGCAGAACGCCGCCGCGAAGCTGATCGCCGCCGATCTTCGCGGCCGGGTGATGGTCCCCAGCGAGTAGCGGACCCGGGGTGGTCGCCCGCTCAACCCGGGGCGAGGCGCGCGATCCGGCCGCTCGGGTCTGCTTAGACCGGCTAGGCACGGAATACGTGGTCGGAATCACACCGTTGACCTGCGCATGGCAGTGCCTGGCAGTGCCACGTGTCGATCTGGCAGTCGCCGATCGGCAGGCTCAGAGGTGTTCGATCCCATAGCTGCAAGGAGTTCCGACATGACCGCTGTTACTCCACTGGCCGCCAGGCCATTCGACGACTCGACCGACTCCCTGTTGCGCTTCGGCATGCGGCTCGACGCGACTCTGAGCGGAGCGGTCGGCTTGTTCATCGCGCTGATGGCGGACTCGATTTCGTCGGTGACCGGTCTGACCTCGGTCGCCGAGTTCATCGGGGGCGCCCTGCTGGTGTTCTGCGGCCTCGCTGTGTACGGGCTCGCCGCGGTCCCCGACCTGCGTCGGGTCGGGATCGCCGTCATCGTCGGCAACATCGTCCTGACGGTCGCGGCGCTGGCCGTGCTCGCCACCGGCGTGCTGCCGCTGACCGAGACCGGCGTGGCCGCCACCGTGGTCGGCAGCGGTTACTTCGCGCTGATGGGCTACCTGCAATACCTCGGAGTGCGCCGCCTCCCAACGGCGTAGCTCCCGTCCCGCCGGTGCGGGGCGCCGCTGTCAGAGGTTGCGGCGAGCGTCCCCGCATCGGCCTGTTGGGATGAAGTCAGTCCGCGGCCAGTTTGACGATTCGGGCGTTCATCGAGTCGGCGACGTAGACGTTGCCGGCGGGATCGACCGCAACCCCGTCCGGCCAGGACAGCCCCGCCAACGGCAGCGCGACTTGGCTGGTCGATCCCGTGCGCAGGGCCAGCACCCGCCGGTTGTTGTGGTCGGCGACGTAGACGCTGCCGTCGTTGCCCACCGCGACACCGGTCGGCTGGTTCAACCCAGTGAACGGCAGGTCGGTCTGACTTCCACCGGCGAGCTTCACCACGCGGTCACCGTGGGTCTGGGTGTCGCTGACGAAGACGCTCCCGGCGCCGTCGACCGCCACGCCCTGGACGATGTCCACTCCGGTCAGCGGCAGCACGGTCTGGCTGGTCGATCCCGCAGCGAGTTCGACGACCTGATGCAGTCGGCGGTCGGCCACGTACACGTTGCCCGCGCCGTCCACCGTCAGGGCCCGCGGGTCGACCAGTCCGGTGAACGGCAGCTCGGTCTGGGCGGCGTCGGGCGCCAGCTTCAGAACTTTCCCGGCGCCGGGATAGCCGGAGGTGAAATAGCTGACGTAGACGCTGCCGGCGGTGTCGACGGCCACGCCGGTGAGGTTCTGCAGTCCGGTGAACGGCAGCTCGGTCTGGGTGCCCGATCCGGCGGCGAGCTTCAGCACCCGGCGGTGTCCGGCGTCGGTGACGTAGACGTCGCCGCTCGCGCTGACCGCGACGCCGTTCGGGTCCTTCAGGCCGCTGAACGGCAGGTCCAGCTGTCGGGTGGCCGAAGCGGATCCCGGCGGGCCGAGCGTGGCGAGCACCAGGGCCGCCACGGTCACTGCGATCTGGCGTGGCCTCACAACTTGCGCAGCCGCAGCCGGTTGATCGAATGGTCGGCGTCCTTGCGCAGCACCAGGGTGGCTCGCGGCCGGGTGGGCAGGATGTTCTCGATCAGGTTGGGCCGGTTGATCGATCGCCAGATGTCGCGCGCGGCGATGTCGGCCTGCTGGTCGGTGAGCCCCGCGTAGTGATGGAAGTGCGACGCCGGGTTGGCGAACGCCGTCGAACGCATGGCCAGGAACCGCGAGATGTACCAGCCTTCGATGTCCTCGATCCGCGCGTCGACGTAAAGCGAGAAGTCGAACAGATCCGAGACCATCAGCGTCGGCCCGGTCTGCAACACGTTGAGGCCTTCGAGTATCAGGATGTCGGGGTGGCGCACCACCTGCTTGGCGTCCGGCACCCGGTCGTAGTGCAGGTGCGAATACACCGGGGCGCACACGTAGTCCGATCCCGACTTCACCGACGTCACGAACCGCATCAACGCACGCCGGTCGTAGCTCTCCGGGAAGCCCTTGCGATGCATCAGGTTTCGGCGATTCAGCTCGGAGTTGGGATACAGGAATCCGTCGGTGGTGACCAGGTCGACCCGCGGATGGTGATCCCAGCGGGCCAGCAGCGCCTGCAGCACGCGGGCCGTGGTCGACTTGCCGACCGCGACGCTGCCGGCCACCCCGATGATGAACGGCACCGGCCGGTCCGGGTTCTGCTGCGGCTCGCCGAGGAACTCGGCGGTGGCCGAGAACAACCCCTGCCGGGCCGCGACCTGCAGATGCAGCAGTCGGGCGAGCGGCAGGTAGACCTCTTCGACCTCGCGCAGGTTGACCTGTTCGCCGATACCGCGCAGGCCGACGATTTCCTCTTCGGTCAGCGGCTGCGGCGTCGACATGCGGAGCGCGCGCCATTGACTTCGATCGAACTCCACATAGGGGCTCGGCTCGCTGGCCCGCGGCATGAGAGCCAGTCTTGCAGCCCCACGCGTGCCGTGGGCGGGTGGGGCGACCGGAAAGCCGAGACCGGTGGGCGCGCGCGACGACGTTGCCGCCGCGAAGCGGCGGAGCAGAAGTCAGGCAAATAGACTCGGCAGGCGTGGACCCTGACGCGCTGATCCGCGAGTACCTGCTCCTCGGTTTGCGTTTCGACCGGATCGAGCCGGGCTACGTCGACGCCTTCACCGGTGACCCGGCGCTGCGCCAGGCGGTGGCCGGCGAGCCTGCCCCCGACCCGGCCGAGCTGGCCCGTCAAGCCGCCCGGTTGATCGCGGCGTTACCGGATGTGCCGCGCCACAACGGATTCGACTCGCAACGCGCGGAGTACGTGGGCGCCCACCTGCGTGCGCTGGAATGCGCGGCCCGCAAGTTCGCCGGTGCCGACATCGGCTTCGTCGACGAAGTCCACGCCTACTTCGACGTCCGCATCGGCAAGGGCGATACCGAGTCCTACCGGCAGGCGCATGCCCGCCTCGACGAGGCGCTGGGCGGCACCGGCCCTTTGGCCGACCGAATGGAGGCACATCGCGTCGGCGAAGAGATCCCGCCGGACCGTTTGGCGGCAAGCATCGATGCGTTCTCCAGCGCGCTGCGCGACCGGGTTCGCGCCGAATATCCGCTGCCCGACACCGAAACCGTCGACTACCAGGTGGTCACCGACAAGCCGTGGTCAGGCTTCAACTACTACCTGGGCGACTACCGCTCGACGGTGGCCGTCAACGCCGACCTCAAACAGCTGATGTCCAACCTGCCGCGGCTGGTGGCCCACGAGTCCTACCCGGGCCACCACACCGAGCACTGCCGCAAAGAGGCGGGTCTGGTGCACCGCCGGGGCCAGGCCGAGCAGACCATCTTTCTGGTCAACACCCCGCAATGCCTGATGGCCGAGGGCCTGGCCGACCTGGCGTTGTACGCCGCGATCGGTCCGGGCTGGGGGAGTTGGGCGACCGAGATCTACGCCGACCTCGGTCTGCGTTTCGACGGCGAGCGTGCCGAAGCGGTGTCCGAGGCCTCCGCGGCCCTGGCCGGGGTACGTCAGGACGCGGCCCTGATGCTGCACGACGAGCATCGCGACGCCGACGAGGTCGCCGAGTTCCTGCGGCGCTGGCTGCTGGTCAACGACACCCGGGCCCGGCAGATGCTGCGCTTCCTGTCCTCGCCACTGTGGCGGGCGTACACCAGCACCTACGTCGAGGGGTACCGGCTGCTGCGCGGCTGGTTGGACGACCGGCCCGCCGACGCAAGCCTTGTCGAACGGTTCGGCCGCTTGCTCGACGAGCCGTTCGTGCCGTCGACGATGCCCGCTTAGACTGGCGGGCGTGACTGCCGCACCCGACGCCCGCACCGCCTCCGCCATCATGTCGGCCCCGTTGACCGAGGTCGATCCCGACATCGCCGAACTGCTCGGCAAAGAGCTCGGTCGCCAACGCGACACGCTCGAGATGATCGCCTCGGAGAACTTCGTGCCGCGCGCGGTGCTGCAGGCCCAGGGCAGCGTGCTGACCAACAAGTACGCCGAGGGTCTGCCCGGCCGCCGCTACTACGGCGGCTGCGAATTCGTCGACGAGGTGGAGAACATCGCCCGCGACCGGGCCAAGGCGCTGTTCGGCGCCGACTTCGCCAACGTCCAGCCGCACTCCGGTGCGCAGGCCAACGCCGCGGTGCTGCACGCGCTGATGAAGCCGGGCGAGCGGCTGCTGGGCCTCGACCTGGCCAACGGCGGTCACTTGACGCACGGCATGAAGCTGAACTTCTCCGGCAAGCTCTACGAGAACGCTTTCTACGGCGTGGACGACACCACGCATCTCATCGACATGGACAAGCTGCGCGCCCAGGCGCTGGAGTTCCGGCCGAAGGTGATCGTCGCGGGCTGGTCGGCCTACCCGCGCGTGCTGGACTTCGCCGCGTTCAGGTCGATCGCCGACGAGGTCGACGCCAAGTTGTGGGTGGACATGGCGCACTTCGCCGGTCTGGTCGCCGCCGGACTGCACCCCTCGCCGGTGCCCGACTCCGACATCGTGTCCAACACGGTGCACAAGACGCTGGGCGGCCCGCGGTCCGGAATGATCATGGGCAAGCAGGAATACGCCAAGTCGATCAACTCCGCGGTGTTCCCCGGCCAGCAGGGCGGACCGCTGATGCACGTGATCGCCGCCAAGGCCGTCGCGCTGAAGATCGCCGGCACCCCGGAGTTCGTCGAGCGTCAACAGCGAACGCTGACCGGCGCCCGGATCATCGCCGACCGGCTGCTGGAGCCCGACGTGGCCAAGGCCGGCGTCTCGGTGGTCAGCGGCGGCACCGACGTCCACCTGGTGCTGGTCGACCTGCGTGATTCGCCGCTGGACGGCCAGGCCGCCGAGGACCTGCTGCACGACGCCGGCATCACCGTCAACCGCAACGCGGTGCCCAACGACCCGCGGCCGCCGATGGTCACGTCCGGGCTCCGGATCGGCACGCCGGCCCTGGCTACCCGCGGCTTCGGCGACGCCGAGTTCACCGAGGTCGCCGACATCATCGCCACCGCCCTGGCCGCCGGCACCGCCGCCGACGTGCCGGGACTCCGTGATCGCGTCACCCGCTTGGCCAGGGCGTTTCCGCTGTACGACGGCCTCGAGGACTGGTCACTCGCCTGACCGGTTGACGGTGCAGCACGCCGCTGCGCGGCCCGAAGATCGGCGGCAATTCGCCCAGCGTGGCAGATTTCTTGATATCTGTGTACGCGGGTTATAGTTACTTTCATGGCAGTCAAACCTGTTGCTGATGCGTTGATGATCGAGCTCGAGCCGGTGGTCGGGGAGAACCTCGATCGTCATCTCGGTACCGAGAAAATCTGGTTCGCGCACGACTTCGTGCCGTTCGAGCAGGGCCAGAACTTCGCTTTCCTCGGCGGCCGGGACTGGGATGCCTCGCAGGTGACGCTGCCCAAACCCATCACCGACGCGTGCGAGATCCTGCTGATCGACAAAGACAACGTGGCCGGCTATCACCGCGAGTTCGTCGAGCACTTCATCCTCGAAGACATGTGGGGTCAGTGGATCGGCCGCTGGACCGCCGAGGAGCATCTGCACGCGATCGCGCTGCGCGAGTACTTCGTCGTGACCCGCGAGATCGATCCGGTCGCCAACGAGAACGTCCGCTTCGAGCACGTCTCGGTGAAGGGGTACCGCGCCGACCATTTCTCCAAGACCGAGACGCTGGTCTTCATGGCCTTCTTCGAGGGCGCGCGCGCGGTGTTCTGCAACAACCTGGCGGCGCAGATCGAGGAGCCGGTGCTCGCCGGTCTGATCACCCACATCGCCCGCGACGAAGTGCGGCACGAGGAGTTCTTCGGCAACCTCGTCGCGCACCTGCTGACCTACCGCCGCGACGAGACCATTGCCGCGATCGCTGCGCGCGCCGCTGAGATCGACGTCGTCGGCGCCGACATCGACGCCTACGCCGACAAGGTGCGAATCGTCGCCGAGGCAGGCATTTTCGGCCCGGACCAACTCCGCCGGCTCATCTCCGACCGCATCACCGACTGGGGTGTGGCCGACGAACCCGCACTGCGCCAGTTCGTCATCAGTTAGTCACATCGCTACGTCGGCGCGCCTCCGCGGCGCGGATGCGCAGACGCGGGTACCGTCGCTTTCGATGGCTAGCGACATGCTCTGCTATCCGGGCGGCGCCTCTCGACTCAACCTCGGAAGGACCGCCGGCCCCGGTCCTTGCGCCGCGGCCCCCGCCGAATCGTCCGTGCGGGCCGCACGGGCATCCAGCCCGGTGAGAAAGCCTCGTGCGCATGGGTGGCTGTGGGGCCACCACCTGCATCAGGCAGTGAACCGGGCGATGAGCTCGAGGAGCGCTCGTGACTGATTCGCCGGCGGTTTCGCAGGACTCCATCAGGACTTACGTGCTCGACACGTCGGTTCTGCTGTCCGATCCCTGGGCCTGCTCCCGCTTCGCCGAACACGAAGTGGTGGTTCCGCTGGTGGTGATCAGTGAGCTGGAGGCCAAACGCCACCACCACGAGCTGGGCTGGTTCGCCCGCCAGGCCCTGCGGCTGTTCGACGACCTGCGCATCGAGCACGGACGACTCGACCAGCCCATTCCGGTTGGCACACAAGGCGGTACGCTGCACGTCGAGCTCAACCACAGCGACCCTTCGGTGCTGCCCGCCGGATTCCGCACCGACACCAACGACTCCCGCATCCTGTGCTGCGCGGCCAACCTCGCCGCAGAGGGTAAGCGAGTCACGTTGGTCAGCAAGGACATTCCGCTGCGCGTCAAGGCCGGCGCGGTCGGTCTGCCCGCCGACGAGTACCACGCCCAGGACGTCGTGGTGTCCGGCTGGACGGGTATGACCGAGATGGAGACCAGCGCCGACGACATCGACGCGCTGTTCGCCGACGGCGAGGTCGACCTGGAAGAGGCACGAGACCTGCCGTGCCACACCGGTATTCGGTTGCTCGCCGGAAGTTCGCATGCCCTCGGCCGGGTGAACGCCCACAAGAAGGTCCAGCTGGTTCGCGGCGACCGTGAGGTGTTCGGCCTGCGTGGCCGCTCCGCCGAACAGCGGGTGGCCCTCGACCTGCTGCTCGACGAGTCGGTCGGCATCGTCTCGCTCGGCGGCAAAGCCGGCACCGGCAAGTCGGCGTTGGCGCTGTGCGCGGGCCTGGAGGCCGTGTTGGAGCGCCGCACCCAGCGCAAGGTCGTGGTGTTCCGGCCGCTGTACGCGGTCGGCGGCCAGGAGCTCGGCTATCTGCCCGGCAGCGAGAGCGAGAAGATGGGCCCGTGGGCCCAGGCCGTCTTCGACACGCTCGAAGGGCTGGCCAGCCCCGCGGTGCTCGAGGAGGTGCTGTCCCGCGGCATGCTCGAGGTGCTGCCGCTGACCCACATCCGCGGTCGCTCGCTGCACGACTCATTCGTGATCGTCGACGAGGCACAGTCGCTGGAGCGCAACGTGCTGCTGACCGTGCTGTCGCGACTCGGTGCCGGATCGCGGGTGGTGCTCACCCACGACGTCGCGCAGCGTGACAACCTCCGGGTCGGCCGGCACGACGGCGTCGCGGCGGTGGTCGAAAAGCTCAAGGGCCACCCGTTGTTCGCTCACATCACGCTGCTGCGCAGCGAGCGGTCGCCGATCGCCGCGCTGGTCACCGAGATGCTGGAAGAGATCAGCGGCGGCCCGGTGTAAATCGGGGCCACAACCCCGCGCGGGTAGGCTTCGCCCGTGCCGAAACGACCCGACAGCCAGAAGTGGCGGTACCTGCGTACCGTTGCCGGCGTCGCGGCCGCCGCCGTCATCGTGGCAGTCGGAGCCTTCACCGGACACGTCCGGTTCGCCCACGCCAACGACGAGGTGGACTGCGCTCAGGTCAAGTGTGTGGCGCTCACCTTCGACGACGGCCCGACGCCGTTCACCGACCGGCTGCTGGGCATCCTGAAGGCCAACAACGCCAAGGCGACGTTCTTCGAGATCGGCAACAAGGTCGCGGCCAATCCGGCGGGCGCCAAACGGGTGGTCGAGGCCGGCATGGAACTCGGCAGCCACACCTGGGAACACCCCAACATGACGACGCTGCCGCCCGCCGACGTGCCGAGTCAGTTCTCCCGCGCCACCGACGCCATCGTCGCGGCGACCGGGGTGACGCCGAAGCTGTGGCGCCCGCCGGGCGGGTTGACCAACGCGGCGGTCAACGAGCAGGCCGCGAAGGCCGGCCAGGCGGCGATCCTGTGGGACGTCATCCCGTTCGACTGGATCAACGACTCCAACACCGGCGCCAGTAGATTTCTGCTGTTCACCCAGATCAAGCCGGGCTCGGTGGTGCTGATGCACGACACCTACTCCAGCACCGTCGACCTCGTGGAGCAGTTCATCCCGGTGCTCAAGGCCAACAACTATCACCTGGTGACGGTCAGTCAGCTGCTCGGATCGCGGGCACCGGGCAGCGTCTACGGTTCGCGGGAGAACGGGCCGCCGGCCAATGCGCTGCACGACATTCCGGCGTCGGAGATCCCGTCGCTGCCGAACACGCCGTCGCCGCGGCCGATGCCGAACTTCCCGATCACCGATGTGGCCGGCCAGAATTCGGGCGGACCCAACAACGGCAGTTAGCCGCTGTACCGAGGCCCGGCGTCACTGTCCGGGGAGATCGCCCGCCGCGGCCAGAGCCAACAATTCACCGCGACCGATCTGGGTGACCAGGCTGGCGCTGTCGAAGTAGATGCGTTCGCATGCGATCCGCTCACCGTGGAAGAAGAACACCGCGATGATCGGCACCCGGAACGCCTTACCGGTCGGCGGCATCCCGTAGAACTCGCCGAGATTGGTTCCCAGCAAATCGAATTCAGTGATCACGGTGTCATCGGTGACGTGGAACCGCACGTTGTCGTGCCGCTGGTCGGGGAACGCCGTCCGGGTGGTCAGGTAGTAGTTCATCACCTCGTCGTCGCCGTCGAAAACCTGACCGGTGGCCATGATCTCGTAGCGGGGGTGCCCGTCGAACGTGGCCAGGGTCCGATCGAACTCCTTGGTCACCTCGGTGTTCATGTGCTCTTCGATGAGCGCGAGGCGGCGCCGGCGGAGTCCGTCGTCGAGCATGGCTACTCCTCGGTGACCTTGGCCATCGCAAGCACGTCGAGACGGCGGTCGAGTTCTTCCTCGGACAGTTTGTCACCGATCAGCCCGCGGTCGATGACGGTTTGCCGAATCGTCTTGCGCTCCTTGAGCGCTTGCTTGGCCACCGCGGCGGCCTCCTCGTAGCCGATCGCCGAGTTCAATGGCGTGACGATCGACGGGGACGACTCGGCCAACTCGCGCAGGTGTTCCTCGTTGGCTTTCAGGCCGACGATGCAGCGCTCGGCGAACAGCGTCGAGACGTTGGTCAGCAGCTTGAACGATTCGAGGATGTTGCGGGCCATCATCGGGATGTAGACGTTCAACTCGAACGAGCCGGACAGCCCGCCAACCGCGACGGCGGCGTCGTTGCCGATCACCTGCGCGGCCACCTGCGTAACCGCTTCGGGCAGAACGGGATTGACCTTGCCCGGCATGATCGAGCTACCCGGTTGCAGATCCGGCAACTGGATCTCGGCCAGGCCGGTCAACGGACCGGAGCCCATCCAGCGCACGTCGTTGGCGATCTTGGTCAGCGACACCGCGATGGTACGCAGCGCGCCGGACGCCTCGACCAGCCCGTCGCGGGCGGCCTGAGCCTCGAAAGAGTTTGACGCGGTCCGCAATTCGTCCAGGCCGGTCTGAGTGACGAGCACCTGCACCACCTTGGCGCCGAATCCGTCGGGGGCGTTCAGGCCGGTGCCGACGGCGGTGCCGCCGATCGCCAGCTCGCCCAGCCGGGGCAGCGTTGCGCGCACCCGCTCGATGCCGGCCTCGATCTGGCGGGCGTAGCCGGAGAACTCCTGGCCCAGCGTCACCGGGACCGCGTCCATCAGGTGGGTGCGGCCGGACTTGACCACGGTGTGCCATTCGCGGGCCTTGCCGGCCAACGCGTCGTGCAGTACCTGCAGTGCCGGAACGAGGTGGCGCACAGCGGCTTCGGTGGCCGCGATGTGGGTGGCGGTCGGGAAGGTGTCGTTGGACGACTGCGACATGTTCACGTCGTCGTTGGGGTGCACGGTCACGCCGTTGGCACCGGCGATGCTGGCGATCACCTCGTTGGTGTTCATGTTGGAACTGGTGCCCGAGCCGGTCTGGAACACGTCGATCGGGAACTGGTCGTCGTGCTTGCCGTCGGCGATCTCGGCTGCGGCCGCGATGATCGCGTCGGCCTTGTCGGCGTCCAGCAGCCCGAGATCCTTGTTGACCTGGGCGCAGGCGCCCTTCAGCAGGCCGAGGGCGCGGATCTGGGTGCGCTCCAGGCCGCGGCCGGAGATCGGGAAGTTCTCTACCGCACGCTGAGTCTGGGCCCGCCACAACGCTTGTGCGGGCACCCGGACCTCGCCCATGGTGTCGTGCTCGATGCGGTACTCGGTGTCGTCTGCCACAGGGGCGCTCCTCGTTGAGTGATGGTCAGGGGAGGGGATACGCGGCGCTGCTGTCGCCGGTGAAGTCGATCGCGGAGTATTCGTTGAGCTTGGCCAGCCGGTGGAAGCCCTCCACCATCCGCAGCGTGCCGGACTTGGACCGCATCACGATCGACTGGGTGGTGCAGCCGCCCGGCTCGTAGCGCACGCCCTTGAGCAAGTCGCCGTCGGTGACGCCGGTGGCACAGAAGAAGACGTTCTCGCCCGCCACCAGATCGCGCACGGTCAGCACCGCGTCGAGGTCGTAGCCGGCGTCGAGCGCCTTGCGTCGTTCGGCGTCGTCTTTCGGCGCCAGTTTCGCCTGCAGCTCGCCGCCCATGCACCGGATCGCCGCGGCCGCGATGATGCCTTCGGGGGTACCGCCGATTCCGGCCAGCATGTCGGTGCCCGAGCCGGGACGGCAGGCTGAGATCGCGCCCGCCACGTCACCGTCGGTGATCAGCCGGATCCGCGCGCCGGTGGCGCGGGCGTCCTTGATCAGCTGATCGTGCCGCGGCCGGTCCAGGATGCAGACCGTCATGTCCGGCACCGACAGGCCCTTGACCTTGGCCACCGCGCGGATGTTCTCGGCGATCGGCGCGGTGATGTCGAGAACGTGGGCGGCGTCCGGGCCGACGGCGATCTTGTTCATGTAGAACACCGCCGACGGGTCGAACATCGCGCCCCGGTCGGCGACGGCGAGCACCGAGATGGCGTTGGGCATGCCCTTGCTCATCAGCGTGGTGCCGTCCACCGGGTCGACCGCGAAGTCGCATTCCGGGCCGTCGCCGTTGCCGACCTGCTCGCCGTTGTAGAGCATCGGCGCTTCGTCTTTCTCGCCCTCGCCGATTACCACGACGCCGCGCATCGACACCGAGTTCACCAGCTGGCGAATGGCATCGACGGCCGCACCGTCGCCACCCTCCTTGTCGCCGCGGCCCACCCAGCGGCCGGCGGCCATGGCGCCGGCCTCGGTGACCCGGACGAGTTCGAGGGCAAGGTTGCGGTCCGGGGCTTCACGGCGGCTCTCGCCCACCGTTCGCGACGACGAGCCGCCTTCGGGCGGCGAGGAGGCAACGGCGCGATCACTCATGACTGCCGATTGTCCCAGAGGCAGCTTCCCGCTCGGGAGCTGGGATACTCGTGCTGTGACCTCAGAGCCCGAGCCATCGGCCAAACCGGCAAAGCCCCGGTTGCTGCAGGACGGCCGGGACATGTTCTGGTCGATCGCCCCCCTCGTCGTCGCCTGCATCGTCCTGGCCGGGGTGGCCGGGATGTGTTCGTTCTCCCCGCGCGGGATCAACCGCGGTCCGGTCCCCGGCTACAACGCCGCCGGCGCCCTGAATGCCGACGCCCAGGCGCTCGGCTTCCCGGTCCGGCTGCCGCAGCTACCGCCGGGCTGGCAGGCCAACTCGGGCGGGCGCGGCGGCATCTCCGACGGCCGCACCGACCCCACGAACGGTCAGAAGCTGCGCGCGGTCACCTCGACCATCGGCTACATCAGCCCGGGCGGAATGTATCTGAGCCTGACCCAGAGCAACGCCGACGAGGACAAGCTGGTCGGCGCGATCCATCCGTCGATGTTCCCCAACGGGACCGTCGACGTGAACGGCACCCGCTGGATCACCTATCAGGGTGACGGAGTCGAACCGGTGTGGACCACGCGGTTGGACAGCCCCGCCGGTCCGGCCCAGGTCGGCATCAGCGGTGCCGGCAGTCCCGACGAGTTTCGTACGCTGGCGGCGGCCACCCAGTCGCAGCCACCTCTGCCGGCACATCGACAGGAGAAGCATCCATGAGCGCACCCGTTGCCGACCTCACCGGCTGGACGGCGGAGCCGTTCACCGGCGGCGGCTACACCCACGACGTCTATCGCCGTGGCGACGGACCCGGCGTGGTGCTGATCCCCGAGATCCCGGGCATCCACCCGGGTGTGCTGGGTCTGGGAAACCATCTGGTGGACAACGGTTTCACCGTCGCGATCCCGTCGCTGTTCGGCGAGCCGGGTCGCGACAAGGAGCCCGCCTACGTCGCCGCGACCATCGCGCGCGCCTGTGTGGCACGGGAATTCGCGGCGCTGGCGACCAACAAGCAACGGCCGGTGGCGGTGTTCCTGCGGGCGCTGGCCCGCGACCTGAACAAGGCGACGCCGGGTAAGGGCGTCGGGGTGATCGGGGAATGCTTCACCGGCGGCTTCGCGCTGGCCGCCGCGGTCGACGACAGCGTGCTCGCGCCGGTGCTCAGCCAGCCGTCGGTGCCGTTCCCGCTGACGCCGCGCCAGCGGCGCGACGCCGGGGTGAGCGATCTGGAGTTGAACGCGTTCAAGGACCGCGCCCAGAACGAGGGACTGTGCGCGATCGGGCTGAGGTTCAGTGAGGACAGGTTGTCGCCGGGCGAGCGGTTCACCACGCTCAAGGACCGGCTCGGCGACGCCTTCGAGGTGATCGAGATCAACTCCAAATCCGGCAACGAGCACGGGTTCTCGCGACTGGCGCACTCAGTGCTGACCGACGAGGTGCGTGAGGTCGACGGGCAGCCGGCCTACGAGGCGCGCAAGCGGGTCGTCAAATTCCTCAACGAGCGGCTGCGTTAGCCGCCTGGCGCTTGCGCTGGTCGGTGATGAATCGAATCGACATGCGCTGCAACAGATTCGGTGCCAGTCGAGCGAACACCCAGGACGCGTAGGCCTGCCGGGGCTTGACCAGCAGCGCCTTGTTGCGGGTGATCGCCCGCAACGTGTCGCGGGCCAGTGCGTCGGCGCTGTAAGCGTTCTTCATGCCCTGCCCGCGCAGGTAGTAGTCGCGGCCGACGAAGCCGCCGATCGCACCCTTGTCCAAGATCGGTGTCTCGACGGCTCCCGGGCACACCGCCAGCACGCCGACGCCGCGCGGAACGGCTTCCGAGCGCAGGGCAAGCGACAGCCCGACGATCGCGTGCTTGGTGGTCACGTAACTGGTGATCTGACCGGCCGCGGCCAGCCCGGCCATCGACGCGGTGTTGACGATGTGACCGTCGCCCTGCCGCAGCATCACCGGGTAGGCAGCGGTCACCCCGTGCACGACGCCGCGGATGTTGACGTCGATGATCGCGTTCCACTGCTCCAGCGTCAGCAGTTCGGTGTCACCGCCCCAGGCGATTCCGGCGTTGTTGAACATCAGGTCGAGGCGCCCGGCGCGGGCGACCACGTCGTCGACGACGGCCTGGACCGCGGCCGGGTCGGTGACATCGAGAGTGGCGGATGTCGCCGATCCCGGTCCCGGCAGCCCCTCTGCGGTGCGGGCCGCGGCCGCGCCGTCGACGTCGGTGCAGACCACATCCGCGCCCGCGGCGACCAGCGCCCGGCACAGTGCCGCGCCGATACCCGACCCTGCGCCGGTGACAATCGCCTGCCTACCGGTGAAGTCTGTGAAAGTCATTGCGCCGCAAGCTTCATGATGTGACTCATCAGGTCCGGGTAGCGCTTCATGTGGGCGCCGCCATTGATGTCGAGCACCTCACCGGTCAGCCACGGCGCTTTGCACAGGAACAACACGGCCTCGGCGATGTCCTCCGGTGTGCCGGCCCGGCCCAGCGGGGTGTTCTCGACGTATTCGTCGACGACACCCGGGATCAGGGTGGCCGGTTCGGTGAGCGGGGTGTGGACGAATCCGGGCGCAACGGCGTTTACCCGAATGCCCTGCGGGGCCAGCTCGAGCGCGGCGACCTGGGTCAGCATCGACAGGCCGGCCTTGGCCGCGCAGTAGGCGCTCATCGCCGCTGCGGGCTGGCGTCCGTTCAGCGAGCTGATGGACACCAGTGCACCACCCTCGCGCAGCTGCGGGGCGGCGTGCTTGATCACCAGGAACGCTCCGTTGAGGCAGACGTCGACGACCCCGCGGAAGTCTTCGGCGGCCAGTTCGGTGATCAGCCCGAGCGCGCTGTAGCCCGCGGTGTTGACCACGATGTCGAGCGCACCGGCGCCCGCGAACAGTGCCCGCACCGAGTCCTCGTCGGTGACCTCGACGGTCGCGACACTGTGCGGATCGCCGAGTTCGGTTGCGACGCAACGCGCTCCGTCGGCATTGCGGTCGGCGACGATCACCCGGCAACCGTCGGCGGCCAGCGCGTGCGCAACTGCCCTGCCGATGCCCGAGGCGCCGCCGACGACGACGGCACTGCGATCGGTCATAGGTGAGACCCCCACTTGGCGTCGACGGCGCCCCACGGGTCGGCGTAGCGGCCGGGGCGGCGGCGATATGGCGAGCGGCGTTTGAGCACCGCGTGGGTCAGCGGGGCGATCACCCGTGCCGGATGACGCCGCCAGCCCATCCGCGCGGCAGTCTCGGCGAGCAATTGAGGCCACGAAATCCGCTGGTAATCCAGAACTTTCGCCGAGTGCGCGGTGTCCATCCAATCGGTGGCGAACCAGTCGCCGTCGCTGTCCGGGTCGCCCTTGCGGCCACTGGGTATGCCGCCGACCAGGCCCATCGCGGCCGCGATCGACGGGGCGATGTCACCCTGCACCAAGCGGTGCGACTCGTCGCCGCCGATCAGCAGCGTCTCGCCGACGACCGGCGCGGTGGTCGCCGCGATGAAGGCACGCGCGACGTCACGCACGTCGACGGTCTGGATACGGCCGTCGATCGGCAGCGACGCCTCGAAGTAGATGGTGTCCAGATCGAGGTCGAATCCCGGGTCGGAGGTGAGCACGCCACCCAGTCGCAATATCACCCACTCCAAAGCCGACCCCCGCACCAGGGTCTCGGCCTCGGCCTTGTGGCTGCCATAGATGTCCGATGGCCGCAGCGGGGTTTCGGCGGTGAGCAGGTCGCTGATGCGGTGCGGATTGCGGGGGCCGTACGCCGCGATGCTCGAGGCCTGCACGAACCGCGGAGGGTGGGGCAGCGCGGCGGCCGCGTCGAGCAGCAGTCGCGTCGCGTCCACGTTCACCCGACGGGCCAGCTCCGGTCGGGCGTAGCAGACCGGCGGGATGATCGCGGCGAGGTGGATGATCGCCGTCGGTGAAACCGCCTGCAACAGTTGGGAAACCGCGTCGGGGTCGGTGAGATCGGCCCAGCGCACCTCGGTCGAGGGCATCGCTTCGGCCGCCTTGCGGTTGGCGGGCACGTCGAGGTCGGTGGCGATCACATGGGGGCCTTCGACCATCAGCTGCCGCACGGTCTCCGAGCCGACGAGGCCGAACGCACCAGTGACCAGAATCCGCTTAGCATCGTCGCCGGCGCGCATGGCGCATTACGCTACACGCCGACTCGGAACAGCTCGGCTATTCCGCGACCGCGGGTGCGACGACGGCCACCGGCGCGGGCTTTGCCGTGGCCTTCATCTGGTCGAACATTGCGGTGTAGTACGGCAGGCACTCGACCATCGCCTGCTCGGTGGTGAACAACGGCCGGTAGCCGAGATCGCGGGTGGCCTTGGCCACCGAGAAGTAGTTGTCCAGATACAGCCGCTCGACGGCCAGCGGCTCCAATGGCGGATGGGGGAGCCCGAACCGGAAATGCAGCCGCTGCCAACCCAGCATCGCGGCGCGCACCGCGGCACCCGAGATACGCAGGCGCGGCAGCCGCTGCCCGCACGCCGCCACTACCGGACGGGCGAACTCGAACATGTTGATGGGCTCGGCGTCGTTGATGAAGTAGGCCTGGCCCGGGGCCGTCCCGCCCGGCACCAGGTGCTGAGCGGCCAGGATGAATCCGTGAATCAGGTTGTGCACGTAGGAGTTATCCAAACGCGCCGACTTACGGCCGACCAGCACTTTGACGTGCCCGGCCAGCACGCTTTCGAACACCTTGCGGAACATCGTCTGGTCGCCGCGGCCCCAGATGCCGCTCGGGCGGATCGCGCAGGTCAGCATTCCGTCAATGCCGTTCTGGGACAGCACGAATCGCTCGGCGACCACCTTGGTCTCGGTGTAGAGGTCGGCGAAGCGGTCGGTGTAGGGCAGTGTCTCGTCGCCGCCCGCGATGCGCTTGCCGCCCATCACCACGCTGTTGGACGACGTGTAGACGAATCTCGAGACCCCGGCGGCCGCTGCGGCGTGCACGAGGTTCTCGGTGCCCTCGACGTTGACGGCGAAGCTGCGCTGCCGGTACTCGTCGGTCACCGAGGCGCCGCCCATCAACTCGATCAGCGCGGCGGTGTGGAACACGGTGTCGATCCCGGCCACCGCGGCGGCGACGACGTCACGGTCGCAGATGTCGCCCTGCAGCACGTCCAGGCCGGGCCGGGCCGGCAGCGGCGACGGCGCCCGATCGAAGGACCGCACCTGATAGCCCTGGTCCAGCAGGGTGGTCACCAGGTTCGCGCCGACGAATCCCGAGCCGCCGGTGACCAGTACCCGACCCAGTTGAGCGGTCGGCGTGGTGGTGGTGTCTTCAGCCATGCCGACGAGGATAACTGAAACGTGTTCCAGTTTCGAACAAACGCCGGAGAAATACCTCCGCGCTCACGAATCCTGCGGGTCGCCTGCGGCCAATGTATCGGCCACCCGCTTACGTGCCCCAGCTAAGTGCTCCTCGCAGCGTTTAGCCAGCTGTTCGCCTCTTTCCCAGAGCTGCAGCGACGCATCGAGGTCCAGCCCACCCTGCTCGAGCAACCGCACAACCTCGACCAGTTCGTCGCGGCATTCGTCGTATCCGAGCTGACTAATAGGCGTCACTTCGTCACCTGCCATCGACCGACCCCTCACTCGTCGCCGCGATCGCGCCATCGCCGACCCGCACCCGCAGCCGGCTCCCCGCGGGAGCGTCGTCGACAGTGCGCAGCACCGCCGCCGAACCGTCGGCGCCGATCGTCTGCACCACGGCGTAGCCCCGCGCCAGGGTGGCCGCTGGTCCGAGTGTCGCAAGCCGGGCCGACAGGTGACCGATCCGTTCGGCCTGGACATCGATCACGCGGTTGATGTCTCGGCGGACCGCGGACCGGGCCCGGTGGATCTCGTCGGCGCGCATCGTCAGCGCCGCCAGCGGCTCGGCCAGCACCGGCCGACTGCGCAACTGGGCGAGCACCCGCTCCTCGCGGCCCACCCAGTTGCGCAACGCCTGCGCGCTGCGCCGGCGCAGATCGTCGAGCAAGTGCTGCTCGGCGACCGTGTCGGGGACGATCCGCTTGGCGGCGTCGGTCGGGGTGGCGGCGCGCAGATCGGCGACCAGGTCGCACAGCGGGTTGTCCGGCTCGTGGCCCACCGCGCTCACCACCGGCGTACGACACGCGGCAATGGCTCGGCACAGCGTCTCGTCGGAGAACGGCAACAGGTCCTCGACGCTGCCGCCGCCGCGGGCCAGCACGATGACGTCCACCGACGGGTCAGAGTCCAAGTCGCGCAACGCCTTGACGATCTGCGACACCGCCGTCGGCCCCTGCACTGCGGTGTTGCGGACGGCGAACTGCACCGCCGGCCAGCGGGTGGCGGCGACGGTGGTCACGTCGTGTTCGGCCGCACTGGCCCGGCCGGTGATCAAGCCGATCATGTTGGGCAGGAATGGAATCGGGCGCTTGAGTCGCGGATCGAACAACCCCTCGGCGGCCAGCAGCTGACGCAGTCGCTCGATCCGGGCCAACAGCTCACCGATGCCGACCGCGCGTATCGCGCTGAGCCGCAACGTGAGAGTGCCCCGGCCGGTGAAGAAGTTCGGTTTCCCGCAGACCACGACCTGCACGCCCTCGACGAGTTTGACCGGGGCGCTGTCCACCAGGCTGCGCGGCGCGGTCACGCTCAGCGACATGTCGGCCGCGGGATCGCGCAACACCATGAAGACGGTTCGGGCACCCGGCCGGATGCTGATCTGGGTGAGTTGACCCTCAACCCAGACCACGCCCAGCTTGTCGATCCAGGCGGCGATCCGCGTCGCCACCGCGCGAACCGGAAAGGGATTGTCGGCCGAGTTGGCCGACCGATCAGCCCGGGCCGCCGCGGGGTTGCCGGTCACTTCGCCGTCGCGCGCGTGATCCTGTTGGCAAGCAGCGTCTGGAACGGGGCGCGGCCTTTGGTGGCCTCCTCGTATGCCAGCAGGGTTTCGAGCTCGGTGACATCGAGTGTTTGCAGCCTGGCCCGCAGCTGAGCCAGGGTCAGCTGCTCGTAATCCAGTTCCTCGACCACCTCGGGCGCGGAGACAGATTTCTTCGTCGGCGTGGCGGCTGACCGCGCCCAGGCGTCGCCCGCGCCCGATTCCGGGGAGGAGTACAGCGCGAACCGCCCCTCGGCGCGCGATTCGACGCCGGACGGCTCGTCGTCATCGTCGTCGGACACGTCCTCGTCGAACGTCGCCCACTCCGGCTGCTCGTCCTTGGGCGGGAAGATCTGTTCCAGGGTGGCGTCGCCCTTGATCACCAGTTCGGCGACGTTCTGCTGGAAGCGCATCACGACGTGCGCGGCCGTGCTGGCCAGCGTCATCGGATACATCAGGATGGTTTTCGGGAGGCGAATCGTCTCCTCGACGGCCATCGTCGCGGCCCCGACCAGCAGCCGAACCCCATACGGTGCAGTACCCATGCCGTCAAGCCTGCCTTAACCGGCGGACAACTCCAAGCTGAGCGCGCGAGTTGGCCAGCCCCAGCCGCCGGAAAGTACCCTGGTCGCATGCCACCAACTGTGAACATGGGCATTCCGGGCGCGACCGCTTCGGTGGCCGAGTCGGTCACCGGCAAGCGGGTGCTGCTGGCCGAGCCGCGTGGATACTGCGCCGGCGTCGACCGGGCCGTCGAGACCGTCGAGCGCGCGCTGGAGAAGCACGGTGCGCCGGTCTACGTGCGGCACGAGATCGTGCACAACGTCCACGTCGTCGAGACCCTCGCCAAGGCCGGTGCGATCTTCGTCGACGAGACCGACGAGGTCCCCGAGGGTTCCATCGTGGTCTTCTCCGCCCACGGCGTGGCGCCGACCGTGCACACCACCGCCGCCGAGCGCCAACTGAAGGTCATCGACGCGACGTGCCCGCTGGTCACCAAGGTGCACAACGAGGCCAAGCGCTTCGCCCGCGCCGACTACGACATCCTGCTGATCGGCCACGAGGGCCACGAGGAGGTCGTCGGGACCGCCGGCGAGGCCCCTGACCACGTGCAGCTGGTCGACGGGCCCGGCGCCGTCGACGCTGTGACGGTGCGCGACGAGGACAAGGTCATCTGGTTGTCGCAGACCACCTTGTCGGTCGACGAGACGATGGAGACCGTGCAGCGGCTGCGGGTCCGCTTCCCGAAGCTGCAGGATCCGCCCAGCGACGACATCTGCTACGCGACACAGAACCGTCAGGTCGCGGTCAAGGCGATGGCGCCGGAATGCGATCTGGTGATCGTCGTCGGTTCGCGCAACTCGTCGAACTCGGTGCGGTTGGTCGAAGTCGCGCTGGGCGCCGGCGCCGGCGCGTCATATCTGGTCGACTACGCCGAGGACATCGATCCGGCGTGGCTGCAAGGCGTCACCACGGTGGGCGTCACATCCGGCGCCTCGGTGCCCGAGGTACTGGTGCGCGGCGTGCTGGAGCGGTTGGCCGAGCACGGCTACGACGTGGTGCAGCCGGTGAGCACGGCCAACGAGACGCTGGTGTTCGCCCTGCCGCGGGAAATCAGGCCGGCCCGCAACGCGTAAGCGCCCGAACTACTGGTCGTCGAAATCCCAGGCGGCCGACGGTTTGCGCGGTCGGCGCGGGCGTTCGTTGCCCGGCTCGTCACCGGCGGACGGCCGGTACCTGACCTGTGAGATCGGGTGATGGGTCGAGCCGGCCCCGTTCGACGAGGGCCGACGCCGCGGCCGCGGAGCCGGCGCGTCAAACGGCTCGGCCGGCTCGTACGCGTCGAACCGGCTGCTGCTGCGACTGGTTGATCGGGCCCGGCGTGCGGCCGGGTCGCGCCGGACTTCCCGGGACGGACGACCACGCTGCTCGGGGTCGCGCGGCTGCCGGCTGGTTCGGCGCGGGGGCTCACTGGCATCGAATTCGCCGGCCGGGCGGCGTCGCCGGGGCCGGTCTCGGGTCGGCTCGTCGTCGTCGATCGGGGGACGACGACGGGTAGGCGTCGACCCGGCCGGACGCCGCCCGTTCCTGCGCTCCGCGGTCGGGCGGGCGGACCGCTCCACCGCGTGCTCCCGGCGCGGGCGCGGCCGGGTGGGCCGGTCCGGTGTCTCTTCGGTCGCCGAGTCGCGGTCGAACAGGGCGGCCAGCTTTGCGATCACACCGACGCGGCCGCTGTCGGCGCTGTCGCCGTCCTCGGAAGCTTCGGTGGCGTCGGCCTCGCTGGAGTCGAACCTGCCCAGCAGCCAACGGATCAGACCGATCAACAGGACGCCCGCCGAGGTGAGCAACATCAACGGGAAACGCTCGATCAGCGGGTAACCGCAGTTGATCACCAGGTCCTTGACGCCGGTGAACTTGGCGCCGTGGAACAGGAAGTAAGCGCCGGGAACGGCGACGAACAGGATGAGCGGGGGCTGGATGACGGCGGTGAAGACACCGGCCTGCTCGACGGCCAGCACCGCGGCCACGCACCCGAGCACATACAGCCCGGCGAAGACGATGGTGAGGTCTTTTCCGGAGCCCGCGTCGAACGCGAAGCCGACCGCGACTCCGGTGACCGCGATGACGATTGCGGCCCACCACGGCACGCCGTGAATACCGGGGACGATCGAGCGGTGATCCGCCGCCACCGCCGACCGGGGCCGCTGTTCTGACACATGTCGACCGTACCGGCTGGACGTCGAAAGACGCGTAACGACCTCGTTAGCAATACCTGGGCGCGCCACTCCTACACTTGATTCTCTGTGAGCCTCAGCCTCGGAATCGTGGGTCTGCCGAATGTCGGCAAATCGACCCTGTTCAACGCGCTGACCAGAAACAACGTGGTCGCCGCCAACTACCCATTCGCGACCATCGAGCCGAACGAAGGCGTGGTGCCGCTGCCCGACCCGCGGCTGGCGACGCTGTCCGAGATGTTCGACTCGGAGAAGATCGTGCCGGCGCCGGTGACGTTCGTCGACATCGCCGGAATCGTCAAAGGCGCCTCGGAGGGCGCCGGTCTGGGTAACAAATTCCTGGCCAACATCCGCGAGTGCGACGCCATCTGTCAGGTGGTGCGGGTGTTCGCCGACGACGACGTGGTGCACGTCGACGGCAAGGTCGACCCGAGCGCCGACATCGAGGTGATCGAAACCGAGCTGATCCTGGCCGACCTGCAGACGCTGGAGAAGGCCGTCCCGCGGCTGGAGAAGGAAGCCCGCAACAACAAGGAGCGCAAGCCGGTGCTCGACGCGGCCGTCGCCGCCGAGGCGGTGCTGGACTCGGGGAAGACGTTGTTCGGGGCCGGGGTCGACGCGTCGCTGCTGCGCGAGCTGAACCTGATGACCACCAAGCCGTTTCTCTACGTGTTCAACGCCGACGAGTCGGTGCTGACCGACGAGGCCCGCAAGTCCGAGCTCCGCGCACTGGTCGCGCCGGCCGACGCGGTCTTCTTGGACGCCAAGATCGAATCCGAGCTGATCGAGCTGGACGAAGAGTCGGCCGCCGAGCTGCTGGAGTCCATCGGTCAGACCGAGCGTGGCCTGGATGCGTTGGCGCGGGCCGGTTTTCACACGCTGAAGCTGCAGACCTATCTGACCGCCGGGCCAAAAGAGTCGCGGGCGTGGACAATTCACCAAGGCGACACCGCGCCGAAGGCGGCCGGGGTGATTCACACCGACTTCGAGAAGGGCTTCATCAAAGCCGAAATCGTGTCGTACGACGATCTTGTTTCCGCCGGTTCGATGGCGTCGGCCAAATCAGCCGGCAAAGTGCGCATGGAGGGCAAGGACTACGTGATGGCCGACGGCGACGTGGTCGAGTTCCGCTTCAACGTCTGAGGTCGACGTGCGCGACGATTGCTAGCGTGGCGGTTGGTGAGGCGAGTCCGAGCTCCGGGACCAGGGACTGGCGCGCAGCTAGCAGATGATGTCCAATCTTCACGTCGGGCTTGAGAGCCGACGGGGACGTGGTCGAATTCCGTCTACTAGCAAGCAGTGACGATAGGGGTTCTTACCGATCCCCTCCCCACTTTGGGAGGGCGGGTAATCGCGAATGACCTAGCCCCATCGAGTTTCGTTGCAACGCCTCAAGGCGAAGAGGGCGAGCCAGTAGGGTCTGCGCCATGATCGCATCGGCGGTGTCTGCGCTCGCCCAGCGCCTCAACCGGAACCGTCGGCGAATCGGCCGTCCGTTCGACCCGCGTACCCAGTTGACGCCTCCCGGCGGTCTGCGGTCGAGTTGGGTGCACTACGGCGTGATGGTGCCGGATCTTCCCGAGCCGCATCGAACGTTCGGGGTGATGTCGATCATCGGGACGCCCGGAATCGCGATCTTCTCGAACGATCACGCGATTGTCACCAGCGCGAGCGACACCGCTTACATGGTGTCGGCCACCGCTGCCATGCGCGGCGAGGGTTTGCACACCTATTCGATCGCCCGGGACTGCGAAATTCGCCCAGACGGCAGCCTCGTTCGCTTCGGAGACGATCTGACCATCGAGGGCACTTATCCGGACTTCCGCCTTCGTCGGTTCCACCATGACGTCTTGGTGGACCTCGACATCCGGGCAACGGACAAGGTCACGTACTTCGTCGACCTCCCCGGCGGTCTGTACACGCACTGGAGCCTCCTGTGTCGGTACGACGGAGCCGTCGGCGGCCGTCCAGTAGCTGGGTTGTGCACGCTCGAATACGCCAGCGGCGTGGGGCTTCACTCGATCCCGGTTCCCGGCACCCCCAATCTGCCGGTGCCGTTCTTTACCTACCACGTGCTGAACATCGACGAGCGCACACAGGTTTTGACGTCAAAGGTGTTGGGTGCAGGCGGCATTGAACTGATTTACGCGACGTGGGTTCGCGGCCTGGACGACTACGGGAGCGAGTTGCTCGATACCAGATTCGACGTCGAGGAATACGAGCCGGAGCCGCGAACCACGCCGAGCGGGCACGAAATGCGACTGCCAGCCACGCTGACGTGGTCGGCCTATCTCGGTGGGGCCGAGGTCATCAGCATCACCGGACGATGCCACGGGGATTGGGTGTATGGGCTGGGAGCCGGATTCGTAGGCAGCTACGACTACGCGGGAAGCTTTCGAGGCAAAGCGATCGAGGGTATTGCTTACATCGAATACATCGACCTCCGGTAGAAGGTGGCCGGCGACGGCGACGTGGCGGAACCCCGGTTCAACGTGTAGCTCGAAAGCGAGGACCCCGGCGAATTTGCGACCTTGGGTTCTAAACTCGGCCGATGGCGCCGGCGGACACGATTCAAGGGATACCGCGCGTTGAGTTGCGGAATCGCGGGCCGTGGCGACGACGAATGTGGTGGTGGCTGGGTGGGCCCATCATCACCAGCAAGGCTGCGTTGGCTTTCACCCGGAGGGTCACGGTGCCCATCGAGGCATCGGTGATCAAAGCGTCCCGTGGACGGTTGAAGCTGAGCGTGAATCTGCCGATGGTGGTGTTGACGTCGGTGGGTGCTCGCAGCGGCGAACGCCGAGAGGTTCCGCTCACCTATTTCACTGACGGTGATGACGTGATCCTGATTGCGTCGAATTACGGTGGTGCGAAGCATCCGTCGTGGTTTCACAATCTGCGGGCTCACCCCGAATGTGAGTTGTACATCGGACCTCGGGGCGGCTCGTTCGTGGCTGAAGAGGCTGTCGGAGCCGACCGCGACCAACTGTACGAGCTTGCCGTTGACCGGCTCAACCACGTGTTCGCGTTGCACGACAAGCGAAGCGGCGAAGCGCGGACGATCCCAGTTATGCGGCTGAGCCCTGGAAAGAAGACTGACTAGGAGTCGACGTGACCGTGATGGCCGACGGCGACGTGGTCGAGTTCCGCTTCAACGTCTGAGGTCGACGTGCGCGACGATTGCTAGCGTTGCGGCTTGTGATCGTATGGCTCAACGGCACCCACGGTGTAGGGAAGACGACGACGAGTGCGCTTCTGCAGCCACTGATCCCGGACTCCCGGGTGTTCGACGCCGAGAAAGTCGGCCAGACGCTGATGGACATCCAGCCGGGTCTGCCCGAGACTGACAATTTCCAGCACTGGCCCCCGTGGCGGCCACTTGTCGTCGAGACCGCTCGTCACGTACTCGACTACACCGGGGGCACGTTGGTGATGCCGATGACCGTGCTGGTCGAGCAGTACTGGCTCGAGATCAGCTCCGGCCTCGCGCTCTACGGAGTCCCGTTGCGGCACTTCGTCCTTCATGCCGATGACGAGACCCTGCGCGAGCGCATCGACAGCGATACCCTTCTCGGCTCCTCGGCGTTCCGTCACGCGCATCTGGATGCATACGCGGAAGCGGCCCGCACCTGGCTGCACGCGGAGGCCGACGTCGTCGACACCACGCACCTCACTCCCACCGAGTGCGCCGAGCAGATATGTCGGCGACTGTGACCGGCGAGGACGAGTTGACACCCCAGGTCGTGCTCAGCGGGGTTCTCCTCTGCGCCAGTGATGACGAGGTGGCCGTTGTCCAACGACATTTGCCGCGACACATCGACCTGACGCGTGCCGAGCCGGGATGTATCTCATTCGAGGTTCACCAGACCGACGACGACTACGTCTGGCAGGTCGACGAGCGATTTCTCGACAGATCGGCTTTCGATGCGCATCGTGCCCGCGTTGCCGATAGCGAATGGGGCAGGGTCACTGCCGGAATCGAACGCCGATACTCGATCCGTTGACCATCGCTCGACGCGCCCTGCACGCCGATCGAGCTGCAACAAGGCCTAATTTCGGGTCAACGCAGCAAATAACCGAACACGCGCCGAGCCTCGTTTCCGATGATTTTCAACCCAGCGGATACCTACGGTTTCCGGCCGATAATTCCATTGATCGGTCGTGCAGTCCAAAATCTCGGATCTCAGGTCTGATTCGATAGCCGGTGAAAGGGTGTTATTCATCGTTTGCCCAGGTGGCGAACGTTATTCCATGAACGAAAAATGCTTCTGCCAGCATCGATTCGCTATTCAAAAAAGTCCGCGAGTTTAATTTCAATTCGCTTTACTCGCACAAAACTTAAGCGATAACTTAACCCCACCTGAGAATTTTATCGGCATCCGCGGGGGTGTGTCGGGCAGGCAGCAGCAGCCGTGCAGTTCGACGCGGCGACACACCATCAGTGTTCTTGAAACCGAGGGGGACCGATGAAGAAAATGATTCTGGGCGCAGCTTTATGCGGCGCGGGTATTGCATTGGCCGCGCCGGCAAACGCCGACAATGGCACCGACTGGTGGACCGCCTTGACCGGCGACTGGTGGTCCGGATCGACCTCTGGCGCTGCCGACACCACCACGAATTGGCTGGGCGACTGGAGCAGCGCCTTCAGTTGGCTGTTCGGTACGCCCAGCGTGGAGGACGGTGCCGGCGCACTGCTGGACGATCCCGACTTCCTGGAGGGATCAACGCACGCTCTCATCCTGGGCGCCACCGGGGTTCCGACACCGAATGCCGCCTACATCAGCGCCGCAATGAACCTCTACCTCTTCCCGAATGGATACGACGGCGATACCGCGACGACCATTGCGTTGACCACCCCGCAGACCACTGACTACGAGACCAGTGTGGCGGAAGGCCAGCAGATCCTCATCAATGCGATCATGGCCGACTACGAAGCCGGCAATATGGGATGCGACGCGTCCGGCGTGTGCTCCGACCCGCTGACCATTTTTACCTACTCACAGAGCGCCGCCATCGCCGCACTCGCCCAGGAGCAGCTGTCCGATGACGGAATCCCCAGCGACGCTTTGCGTTTCGTCATGCTCGGGGCCAACCCGCTCGGTGTTCCCACCGACCTGTTCCCGACCGAGATCTACAACATCGACGGGGACGCGTGGGCGGATCCCGGCTCGCTCGGTACGTCGTGGCAGGACATCTTCTTGGGCATGCAACTCCACGAGGCTTACCTCGGTCTGTCGGCGGAACAAATCGCCTCGGCCACAACGACAGTCGACGGGATGACGACCATCAACGAGATTCCGACGCTCACCATGACCGAGCTGTGGGAGGCATTGCTCAACGCCTACCCCGCAGGGGTCTAGGAACTGGGTCGCAGCGCCCGCAGGCCGCGCAGCGTCCGTTCGATCAGTTCACGTCGGTCGTCGAGCGGCATGGCGTCGCCGAGCGGGGAATGCACTCGCAGATACCCTTGCGCCGCAAGGTCATCGACGAGATATCGGGTCGCGCCGAGCGGCAGCGACAGCGTGGAGGCGATCTCGGCGACCGACGGGTTCTGCGCGCACGACGTCAGGATCTGGCCGCGCACATCGTTTTTCCGCCAGCGCGGCGGCCCCGATGCGGTGTCGAGAGCCTCGATCGGCGCGTCGAGTGCCAGGTCGACACCGGAATCGATCCGGCCCGTCGGCAGCGTGAAGGGTCGCACCAGGCTCGGCCCTTCCGCGCTGTCCGGTTCGTCGAGCCAGCCGCTGTCGCGCGGTGGCCGCTGCGTCTGGTGGCGCCGTAGGAACTGCAAGGCCTCGTCGGCGTGCACCGACGCCCGCACCTCGTTGGAGATCACCTTCAGCACCGTGCGGTCGGTGTCGATGACGAATGTGACTCGCCTGACCGGCAGTAGTCGGGCGAGCACGCCACGACGGCGCTTGTGCCGGCCGCGCCCACCCTGCCGCGCGAGGACGGACCTACGCAACCGCGCGAGCCTGCCGCGACGCACCCCGAACAGCTCCGACACCACACTGTCGGCGTCGGAGAGCAGCGGATAGTCGAACGAACGCTGCCGGGCGAAGTGGGCCTGCCGGTCGACGGTGTCGGTGCTGATGCCGACCCGCTGCGCGCCCACCCGGGTGAATTCGTCGCTCAGATTGCGGAAATGACAGGCCTGAGCGGTACAGATGGGCGAGGACGCCAACGGGAAGAAGAACAGCGCAACCGGTCCACCGGAGAGCAGCGCGGACAGGGTCCGAGGCCGACCGGTGTGGTCGTAGAGGGTGAAGTCAGGCGCCCGATCGCCCGCGATCATCGGCAAAGACTAACGCGGGAAGCCCGGAGCGAAGCCCGAATTCTCGGTCTAGGGGTGGGTGTCGATGCGGCAATTCCTGAAGGTTTCGGGGTCGCAGTAGACGCCCGGCGGTGTACCGGGCCTGGGTGGCGGGTTGTCACCGTCCCAGATGAGACTCGAGACGTTGCCCATCCCTGGCCACAGGAAGTAGTAGGTGTGGCAGACGTTCCAGTCCCACATCAGCGGATCGGTGACGTGATTGCCGGTTACCGGCCGCGGTTCTTCGCCGGGACACCAGTGGTGGGCCGGACCCCAACCGTTGTCGTCCGTGGGAGCCGGAAGACCTGGCCGCGCCTGCGCGCTGACTCCGCCGGGACCGAAGCATCCCAGTCCGCCTGACACCAGCGCCGCGGCAGTCACACTCATGACGATTCGACGTATGTTCATTGCTCGACCTTTCCTGGCAACGATGATGAAACGATCGTGAGGCATGCCGTGGTGTCGCGGACGAGAACTGCAAAATCGTGGTGCAATCGCCTCACATTCGGATTGGCCCTCAGAATGTGAGCCCGTTATCAATAGCCTTTGCGCGCAACGAGAATGCGGTTGAGGAACGTGTGTTGGCGAAAGTCACTGCGCGTCAGCGAATACGCACAACCCGGGCCGGCCGCGCGCGAATGTCGGTGGCCTTCCTTAGGATCGGCGCGAGATGAAGATCACCTACCTGTTTCTTCCGGTCTACTTCGGACTTTTCGCGGGCCTCGTCGGGCGCAGCGTCGAGGTGGGCCTGGCCGGTGCGGGCGTGGGTTTGCTTCTGGCCGTGCTGTTGTCGGCAGAACGCCGACGGACCGGCGACGGCATGACGGCGATCGACGCGATGAGCGGAACCGACTTCGAGGACTACGTCGCGAGCCGCCTGCAGCGGGCCGGCTGGCGGGTCACCTTCACCGCGGCCAGTGGCGACTACGGGGTCGACCTGATAGCCCGGCGCGAGGACAGGTCGGTCGCGGTGCAGTGCAAGCGGCTGAGCAAGCCGGTGGGCGTCGCGGCCGTCCAGCAGGTGGTCTCCGGCGCCCGTCACCACGACTGCGCGAAAAGCATCGTGATCAGCAACCAGGAATTCACCGACGCCGCCAAAAAGTTGGCCTTCACCCACAATTGCCAGCTGATCGGCCGGCGCGCGCTGCAGGGCTGGGTACCACCCCCCGCCAGACGTACGGTTTAGCGCCTGAGCCGAGCAGGCCTAGGGCACACTCTGGGGGTGGCGATCATGAAGCACGCGGCGGCGGGCCTGCTGCTGGGCGCGGCGCTGGCCATGCTGTCCGGCGGCAACGCGCAGGCCGCCCCGAGCTATCACTGGTGCCCCGGGCAGGCCTGGGATCCGGGCTGGGGCAGCATCTACGACTGGGACTGGAACCGCTGCCACGACTGGCAACGCTCGCCGGGCCGGGGCGGTCCGATGGGCAACGGGCCGTGGGGTGTTCCACCGGTATGGGCACCCGCCCAGCCCTCGCCGCCACCGTGGGCCCCGGGCGCCCAGGTGATGTGGAACATGACCGCCCGAGCATGGGGATTCTGGAACAACGCCGTCTGGACTCCGATCTGAGCTGCTTGTCGTAGGCCGCGCCTAACATCGTCGCCATGAAATTCGTATCGACCCGGCTCATCACCGCCAACGTCCCGCGGCTGGTCACGTTCTACGAAAAGGTGTCCGGCGCGGCCGCCGTCTGGGGTAACGAGCTTTTCGCCGAGATTCCTACGCCGATCGGGACTTTGGCCATCGGCAGCGAGAAGACCGTCCCGTTGTTCGGAGCGGGGTCGGCCGAGCCGGCAGCCAACCGGAGCGCGATCATCGAGTTCCTGGTCGACGACGTGGATGCCGAGTACGAGCGACTGCGGGCAGACGTGGGGGAGATCGTGACGGCGCCGACGACGATGCCGTGGGGTAACCGCGCGCTGCTATTCCGTGACCCTGACGGCAATCTCGTCAACCTCTTCACCCCGGTCACCGACGACGCGCGGGCCAAGTTCGGGGTGTGAGAGCGCCGGGCCGACCCAGCGGCGCAGATAGGCGCGAAGCTCCGCCGACGGCGATCAGTCGGCGACGACGGCGATCTCACTGCCCAGTCGATAGGGAGCGATCAGCGGCAGGTCGTCGCCGCTCCAGAATCGGCCGGGGTCAAACCAATTCGTGCGCTTCTCGGTCTCGATCAGGCCCATCTCCTCGTAGGTGACCGCAACCGTCTCGGCGCAGTAGGCGGATTCGAAGCCGCCCTGTCGCTGTTCGGCCCGGCGCCGTCGCGTCGATTCGCGAACCTTCGCGTCGATCCAGGGAAGTCCCCGCACCCAGTCGTATCTGGTCGGAAGCTGACCGCGTAACCACCGCAGGGTGAGCCGGGTCGTCGACGGAAACGGCGTGCCGTCCATTCGGGCGATGACACGCAGCAACCGGTTCTCCTGATCACGGTCGACTTCGGGGGTCATCTGCCGAAACCAGCAGCGTTGCCCGTAGCGGGTCAGCCATCGTTCGACGGCTTCGCGTGCGTCGTTGAGCTGCACGCCACGGTGGTTGGTCGCGGTCCAGACGTCGGTCAGCTTGTCGCCGAGTTCGGCGTGCCACATCAGCGGCGGCAGATCCTCGATCGCGACCGTCATCCCGACGTGGTTGACGGGGCTGTTCGACATCGTCTGGATTGCCCGGTCGGGTCCGGAATGCCCGCGGAACAGCCAGATGTCGCCGGTCCTGGTGTGCTCCAGGGCTTGACTCAGGCTCACGGTGTGCGTTTCCACCACCGCACCTTATGCACATACGGTTCCCGCCGGGACGCGCTCGCGAATAACCTGTTGCGATGCGCACCGTCTGGAAGCTGCTGGGGTTGGCCGGGGTCGTCGGGGTCGCGGCCGGTGGAGTGCTGGTTGCCCGCGACCAACGCCGTCGGCGGGCCTACACGCCCAACGAAATCCGTGATCGGCTGCAGCAGCGCCTCGCCGAAGCCGGCGACGACTAGAAGTCGGTGAAGACTAGGCGGCGGCGACGGCGTAGAGCCGATGGGTGCCGGCGAACCCTTTCAGCTCGGTGTCGCGGCCGCCGTCGAATTCGAGGTCCGCGCAATCGCTGAGCGCGTCGCGCACGGTGTCGCTCACCAGCACCTCGCCGCCACAGGCCTCGGCGGCCACCCGCGCCGCCATGGCGACATTGCGGCCGAACAGGTCGTCGCCGCGTCGCACCGACCGGCCGACATGGACGCCGATCCGAACCCGTATTCCGTTGCGCCGCTTGCGCTGTGCGTCCCGGTGTAGTGCATCCTGCATGTCGATGCCGCAGCGCACGGCCTGCTCGGCTCGGGAGAAGGCGATCATGAAGCCGTCGCCCTGGCTTTTCACCACGTGCCCCGAATGCGACTTGACCAACTTGCGGACCTGCTTGTCGTGCTCGCCGATCAGCCGCACCCAGGCGCGGTCGCCCACCCGTTCGTTGAGCGCGGTGGACTCCTCGATGTCGGAGAACAGAATCGCGACCGTGCCGTCTTGCGTCACGCGGGCCAGATCGGGGCGCTCGACCTCGGCCCAGTCGGCGAGGTCTTCGATCGAGCTACGTACCGCTGCTCCGAACCCCTCCTTGCGCACCAGGTTCGCGGTCTGCCAGACCGTCTTGACCGCTTTGGACCCGAAGGTCAGCAGGTCGGGTGGACGCTGCAGTTCCTCGATCAGTGCCTTGCTGCGGGACAGCTGGCGCCAGAGAATGCCGATGGCCACCGCCTCGGCAGCGGCAGTTCCCGCCAACACGTAGAGCACGAGATGCAGCACATCACCCACGGTGCACTATTCAACACGTCCCGTCGGCCACCAGGTCGGGCTTTGCCCGTCGGCCGAGGCGGCGGACCGTGCTCTGTACTGTTCGGCGGATGGTTGCCGCGTTCGAGCCCCGCGATCCCGATTTCGAGCGACGCGTGCGGGACAGCTTCGCCCGCCAGGGCCTGATGACCACCTTCGGAGCCGAACTCGTCCGGGTGCAGCCGGGGACCGTGGAGATCGAGGTACCTTTTTCGCCGAAGCTCACCCAGCAGGACGACTTCTTCCACGCCGGTGTCGGTATCGCCGTTCTCGACAGTGCCTGCGGCTACGCCGCGCTCACGCTGATGGCACCGGGAACGCGCGTGCTGACCGTGGAACTCAAGGTCAACCTTCTCGCTCCAGCCGTCGGCGACTCGCTCAGGGCATGTGGCGAAGTGATACGGCCGGGTCGAAATCTCACCGTGTGCCGCGGCGATGCCTACGCCGAAGTCGGTGACGGTCGCAAGCATGTGGCGACCATCCTTGCCACCATGACGGGCATCGCCGAGCCCGGCTAGTGCACTCACTGCGCTCGGTAGACCTGGTGCATTTCGAACCGAGAAGCGAAAGGTCAACTGGGCGTGTATATTCCGCGAATTATTCAGCGCAGGTGTTTGGCCGGCCGGGTTAACGGCTACGCAGATCGATCTCCGGTTGTCGGGCCGATCGGCAGTGTTTAGGGTTGTAGCTGGCCACGGCGGGAGCCGAGTCGAAATCTCGTGGAGGTCCGTATTGGCCGAACCCGGCGCGAATGCCTCGGATTTGCTGGTGATTTTCGGAATCACCGGCGATCTCGCGCGCAAGATGACGTTCCAGGCCCTCTACCGACTCGAGCGCCGGGAACTGCTGCAGTGCCCGATTCTCGGTGTCGCCAGCGACGACATCGGCGTCGACGAGCTGATCAAGCGGGCCCGCGCGGCGGTTCACGGCGCCGGCGAGGACATCGACGAGACGGTGTTCGAGCGCTTCGCCAAGCGGCTGTCCTACCTGTCCGGCGACGTCACCTCCTCGGCGCTCTACGAGGCACTGGCCCACCAGATCGGCCCGGACCGCCATTGCACGTTCTACCTGGAGATGCCGCCCTCGCTGTTCGCGCCCATCGTGGAGAACCTGGCCGCGGCGCAACTGCTGACCCATTCGCGGGTCGCGGTGGAGAAGCCGTTCGGCCATGACCTGAAATCCGCGGGCGAGCTCAACGCGCGCCTGCGCGCGGTGCTCGACGAGGACCAGATCTTCCGGGTCGACCACTTCCTCGGCAAGGAGCCGGTCGTCGAGCTGGAGTATCTGCGGTTCGGCAACCTGGCCCTGGCCGAGATCTGGAACCGCACCAGCATCTCCGAAATCCAGATCACCATGGCCGAGGATTTCGGCGTTGAAGACCGGGGCAGCTTCTACGACGGGGTCGGTGCTCTGCGTGACGTCGTGCAGAACCACTTGTTGCAGGTGCTCGCCGGCGTGGCGATGGAGCCGCCCGTCGGCCCGGCCGCCGACGACCTCAACGACAAGAAGGCCGACGTCCTGCGGGCGATACCGGAGATCGACCCGGAGCGCACGGTCCGCGGCCAATATCGGGGCTATCGCGACATCGACGGAGTGGCGCAGGATTCCGAGACCGAGACGTTCGTCGCGCTGCGGGTCGAGATCGACAACTGGCGCTGGGCCGGGGTGCCGATCTTCCTGCGGGCCGGCAAGGCGCTGACCGAGCGGGTCACCGAGGTGCGACTGTTCACCCACCGCGTCCCCTCGTTGGCCTTCCTGCCGGATCGCCGCCGGGCCCAGTCGAACCAGATCGTGCTGCGCATCGACCCCGATCCGGGGTTGCGGCTGCAGCTCACCGCGCTCGAGGGAGACCGCTGGCGCGACCTGCATCTCGACTCGTCGTTCATGGCTGACCTCGGCCAGCCGCTGCTGCCCTACGAGCGGTTACTCCATGGGGCGCTGACGGGTGATCATCAACTGTTCGCCCGCGAAGACGGCATCGAGGAGACGTGGCGGATCGTGCAGCCGCTGCTGGACCGCCCGGGGCCGGTCCATACCTACGAACCCGGTTCGTGGGGACCGGACGCGGCACGCGATCTGGTACGAGGACATCGCGGCTGGCAACAGCCGTGGCTAGCCGGTAACCACCACTAAGGAGAGAACGACGCCATGCAGCTGGGAATGATCGGCCTGGGCCGAATGGGCGGCAACATCATCCGCCGAGTGGTGGATGCCGGACACGAGGGTGTGGTGTACGACCACGATTCGGACGTCGTGAAGGCGTTCGAAGGCGTCGATAACATCACGGGTGCGTCATCGCTGGCTGATCTGGCCGAAAAGCTCAGTGCGCCAAGGGTTGTCTGGGTGATGGTGCCCGCCGGGACGATCACCTCCGGGGTGATCGACGAACTGGCGAAGACGCTGGACGAGGGCGACATCGTCATCGACGGCGGCAACTCCTACTACCGCGACGATCTCAAGCATGCAAAGACGCTGTCCGAGAAGGGAATTCACCTCATCGACTGCGGAACAAGCGGCGGTGTGTGGGGCCGGGAGCGCGGGTACTGCCTGATGATCGGCGGCGACGACTACGCCTTCGAGCATGCCGAGCCGCTGTTCTCGGTCATCGCGCCGGGCGTCGACGCGGCGCCGCGTACCCCCGGCCGGGAAGGCGACGTGGCCCAGCCCGAGAAGGGTTATCTGCATTGCGGGCCGACCGGCGCCGGGCACTTCGTGAAGATGGTGCACAACGGTATCGAGTACGGGATGATGGCCAGCCTCGCCGAGGGACTGAACATCCTGCGCAACGCCGACATCGGCAAGCGCATCATCGAAGCCGGCGACGCGGAAACCGCACCGCTGTCGAATCCCGAGGCCTATCAATACGAATTCGACATCGCCGAGGTCGCCGAGGTGTGGCGCCGGGGCAGCGTGGTCGGGTCGTGGCTGCTGGATCTGACCGCAATCGCGCTGAACGAGTCGCCGGAACTCAAGGAGTTCTCCGGGCGGGTGTCCGACTCCGGCGAGGGTCGCTGGACGGCCATCGCCGCGATCGACGAAGGCGTACCCGCTCCGGTGCTGACGACAGCCCTGCAGTCCCGTTTCGCCTCGCGCAGCCTCGATGACTTCGCCAACAAGGCGCTGTCGGCGATGCGCAAGCAATTCGGCGGTCACGCCGAGAAACCGGGCGTGGGCGGCTAGTTCGCCGCGTGGATCTAGCGCGTCGCGAAGGTCACCACGACATCGCTGAACGCGTCGTTGTCGTCGCCTGCTGCGGTGTGGCCGGCGCCGGACAACTCGACGAACTCCGCGTTGGGCACGGTGTCGAGGAAGTGCTTCACGCCCTCGGGGCTCACCACGTCGGAGAGCTTGCCGCGGATCAGCAGCACCGGAATCTTCAGGTCGGCCGCGGCGTGCTCGAAGCTCTCGGTGCGCAGCTCCGGGTCGTCGCCCGGTTTGGTCATGAACGCCGGATCCCAATGCCAGTACCAGCGCCCGTCCCGCAGCCGCAGGTTCTTCTTCAGCCCTTCCGGGCTGCGCGGCCGAGTTCGGTGTGGCAGGTAGTCCGCGACGGCATCGGCGGCCTCGTCGAGGGTGGCGAACCCGTGCAGCCCGCTGAACATGAAATCGCGGATGCGTGCGCTGCCGTTCTTCTCGAACCGCGGCACGACGTCGACGAGGATCAGCCGCGTCACCCGTTCGGGTCCGGCGCGGTCCGCGACGAGAATGCCGGTCAGCCCGCCCATGCTGGCGCCGATCAGGATCACCGGCCGGGCGATGGCGTCGAGAACGGCCATGACGTCGGCGGTCAGCGTCTCGATGTCGTAGTCGGCGTCAGGGGAGCGGTCGCTGTCACCGTGGCCGCGGGTGTCGAGCGCGACCACGTGAAAGCCGTGGTCGGCCAGGACCTGTCCGGTGTTCTTCCAGGAGTGCCGGTTCTGGCCGCCGCCGTGCAGCATGAGGACGCTCGGTCGATCGGCGGCGGCGTCGGAGCCGCGGCCCCACTCGTCCGCGACCAGGGTGAGGCCCTGTATCCCGGAGAACTCGACAGTCTTGGGCGTGTTGCGCACGGCGGTCACGGGCGGTCCTCTCGGTCGATCGCACTCCGACGTTACTCAGATGAGTTTCGGTGTTCGCCGGGGTCTACCACTTCAGACACTCACGACGACGCATAGGAGAAGCCCGTGCCCGCGATCACGCCCTCGCTGTGGTTCGACAACAATCTGGAAGAAGCCGTGGAGTTTTATGCCTCGGTGTTCCCGAACTCGCACTTCGAGCAGGCAAACCGCAGCACCGAGGCGGGTCCCGGCGAGCCCGGTTCGCTGCTGTCGGCCACGTTCGTGCTGGACGGCACCCGATTCGTCGGGATCAACGGCGGTCCGCACTTCTCGTTCACCGAGGCGGTGTCCTTCACGATCAACTGCAAGGACCAGGACGAGGTCGACTACTACTGGGACCGGCTGACCGACGGTGGCGAGGAATCGCAGTGCGGCTGGTGCAAAGACCGGTTCGGCCTCAGCTGGCAGGTGGTGCCCGAGCGGCTCTATGAGCTGGTCAGCCACCCGGATCCGGCGCGCGCGACCGCCGCTACCCAAGCCATGTACGGGATGCGCAAGATCGTCGTCGCCGATCTCGAGAAAGCCGCGGCGTCGGTCTGAGTTCCACACCACGACGTGCGGTGAGTGTGAACCACGTACGTTGGAAAACATGCCCGACGATGCGCCGGCGAACGTCGCGACCCCGAATCGTGCGACCGACGCGCCGCCGACCGGTTCCAGCGCGCGGGTAACCCTCGACAAGATCGGGGAGCGTTGGCTGGTTGATCGCCGACGGGGAAGGTTCAGGTGATGTCCAAACACCGCTGGGTCGACGTCAAAGCTCAGGCTGTGGAGCTGAAGGCCCTGACGTGGGGGCCTCCTGACGGTCCGATTGCCTTGTGCCTACACGGTTTTCCTGACACCGCGTACGGCTGGCGCAATGTCGCGCCGCGGCTGGCCGAAGCCGGCTGGCGGGTGGTGGCGCCGTTCATGCGCGGCTACGCGCCGTCGTCGATACCCACCGACGGCAGCTATCACATCGGCGCGCTGATGGATGACGCGCTACAGGTGCGCGCGGCGATCGGCGGCACCGAGCATGACGTGGTGATCGGCCACGACTGGGGAGCGATCACCGCCAGCGGGTTGGCCGCGATTCCGGACAGCCCCTTCGCCAAGGCCGTCATCATGTCGGTGCCGCCGGCGGCGGCATTTCGGGGCGGGGTCCCCGACACCGCTCGGCTGCTGACTCAGATCCCGCCGCAGCTGCTGCGCAGTTGGTACATCATGTATTTCCAGTTGCCTTGGCTGCCTGAGCGTTCCGCGCCCTGGGTGCTGCCGCGGCTGTGGAAAAGGTGGTCGCCGGCTACGACGCCAAGGCGGATCTTCGTCACGTCGACGCTGCGATCGGGACACCGGAGAGCTGGCGCGCCGCGCTCGGTCCCTACCGGGCGACGGTTCGTAACACCCGTCCACCGGCGCAGTACCGCGATCTGCACCGGCATTGGACGTCGAGGCCGAAACTGCCGAGCCTGTACCTGCACGGCCGTGACGACGGTTGCATGACATCGACGTTCGCGCGCTGGGTTCCCAACGCGCTGCCCGCCGACAGCGACCTGACCATCGTCGACAGTGCCGGGCACTTCCTACAGCTCGACGAGCCCGACAAGGTCGCCGACTTGGTGTTGGGTTTCATCGGGTCTGCGAAATAACGGCCTTTCGGGTCGCAATCCGCCTCGATCGGTGCCACGCTAAGCCATGGTCGTCCACTCGTCCGTCGCACTTGCCGCTGCCTGCGCTGCGGTTCTACTCGCGGGAGCCGTTGCCCACGCCGACCCGCAGGACGACGAGTTTCTGAAGCTGCTCGCGAGAGACGGCATCACCGCCGGGCCCCCGGACCAGCTGATTGCGTTGGCCCACGAGCGGTGCGACAACGAGAATCTCTCTCGGTCAAATACATTCACGCTTCGACTCGGCGCGTGGCCCAGTCCCTTCAGCACCGCGATGCTGCAGCTTTCGGCCAAGCTGGAGGGTCAGGGTTTGAGTGGTCCGCAGGTGAGGCCGTTCTTGCTCGACGCCATCAGCGTGTACTGCCCGGGCGCACACAGCTAGGGCGCTTCATCGTCGTCGTCGCGTAGCAGCTTTTCCGGGTGGTGAAAGCTGTTGGTGCGGGGTTGGCCGTGGTCGAGGTGTGGTGGTGGGATCCATTCGGTGTGGCCGCGAGCGTTGTTGCGGGTGGTCCAGCCTTTTTCGGTCAGGTCGTGGTTGAGGGCCGCAGGTCAGCGTCAGCCCGTCGACGTCGGTGACGGGGTTGGTGCGGTAGGGGTCGTTGTGGTGGACCTCGCAGAGGTAGGCGGGGATGGTGCAGCCGGGGTGGGTGCAGCCACGATCGCGGGCGTGCAACACGATTCGCTGGGCGGGTGAGGCCAGACGGCGGGTGTGATACAGCGCTAAGGCTTTGCCGTGGTCGAAGATGGCCAGGTAGTGATGGGCGTGGGAGCCCAGCCGGATCACATCGGCCATCGGCAGCAGCGTCCCGCCGCCAGTCAGCGCCCTGCCGACGCCGCTCTCCAACTCCTGCAGGGTGGTGGTGACGATGATCGAGGTGGGTAGGCCGTGGTGTTGACCCAACTCACCCGATGCCAGCAGTGCGCGGCAGGCCGCAAGGAGGGCGTCGTGGTGGCGCTGGCCCGCGGTGCGGGTGTCGCCCTGGATGGCGTCCTGCGACGGGGTACCACCGACACAGGGGTGTTCGTCGTCAGGGTTGCACATCCCGGGCGCGGCGAGCTTCGCGAAAACAGCGTCGAGGGTGGCGCGGGCTTGGGGGGTGAGCCACCCGCTGACCGGTGACATGCCGTCGATGTCCTGTTTGCCGATGCTCAGGCCGCGGCGCCGCGCGCGGTCGACGTCGGTGAAGTCACCGTCGGGGTTCAGACAATCCATCAACGTGTCCGCCAGCTTCGCGAGCTCGTCGGGGCGGTGTTCGAGGCTCAGCCGGGCCAGCTGCGCCTCAGCCTTCGCCCGGGTGTCGATGTCGACGACGTCGGGCAGCCGGTGGAAGAAGCTGCGGATCACCGCCACATGGCCCGGGCCCAGCTCGCCGTTGCGTTGTGCGGCCGCGGTCGCTGCCAGCACCGGCGCCAACGGTTCACCGTTGAACGCCCGCCGCTCACCCAGATCGGCCGCCTCATGGATCCGCCGCGACGCCTCGGCCCGGCTGATCCGCAAACGGTTGGCCAGCACCGCCGCCGGCTTGCCGCCCAACACAGCCGGGTCCTCACCGACCAGCTCCGTGACCAACCCATGCTCGATCGCCGGCTGTAGGCGGCGGAACCCTTCGAAGCGCTCCAGCACCCGGAGCCGCTCGGGGGTGGTCAACGCGTCGAAGCTCAGGTCCAGAGCACGTTTGTAGGCGGCGTCGAGCGCGTCGAGAACCTCGACGACCTCCTCACGACTACTCGAACGCATGTGCGAATACTATCTCCGGGGACCGACATCGGCACCCCGCCAAACCCTCAGCTGTGGATAGAAGCGCAACTGTGGATCACTAGGATGCTCGGATGCCGAACCGGATGACTGCGATCGACGCGCAGTTCTACTGGATGTCGGCCAAGATCCCCAGCGATGAGTTTCTACTCTACGTATTCGACGGTATGCCAACCGATTTCGGGCGGATCATCGGCGAGTTCTGCGACCGCGCCAACGCCAGCCGCGCCCTGACGGTCCGGGTCGAAGACGGATCGCCGTTGACCTACCCGTGCTGGGTGCCGGCCACCGTCGAGGCCGACCGGGTCGTGCGCCACCAACTCGACGACGACAGCTGGCAAGGCTGCCTGGACGCCATCGGCGGGCTCTTCGATGATCAGCTCGACATTCGGCAGGCGCCGTGGCGGATGCACCTGTTCGCACCGGTGCACGGTGTCGCGGGCAGCTCCGGGCCGGCCACGGTCGCGGTCATGCAGTTCGCGCACGCGCTGTCGGACGGTCCGCGAGCATTGGCGATGGCCGCGTGGCTGTTCGGCCGCGACACTCCGGTACCCGACGTGGTACCCGAGTCCCCAGGGTTCCTGCCCTGGCTGGCTTTTGACGCGGCGCGCGCCCATCGCAAGTTGGTCAGCGACACCGACGCAGGGCTGCTGCCCCCCGCGATCGGACCACAGCCGGCGTTGCAGACCAACATCCACCCGACGGGCGCACGCCCCATGCGCATGCTGGTCCGGCACCGGTCGCAGCTGAACGGACCTACGGCCACCGTCGCGGTACTGGCCGCCGTGTCCGGGGCGCTGGCCGGCCAGCTGGGCGAGGCGGCCTCGTCGCTGGCGGCCGAGGTGACAATGGCCAAACCCGGTGTGCCTCATGCTCACAACCACTTTGCCAACGCTACGATCGGGCTCTATCCGCATCTGGATCGACAGTCTCGCGTCGAAAAGATCGCCACGGATCTGACCAATGCCCGCCTTCGCTCGGAGCATCCCGCATTTCGGGCGGCGGACCGTGCCTTCGCCGCGACGCCCGCTCCGCTGCTGCGCTGGGGTGTCAGCCTTTTCGATCCGGAGGTCCAGCCGGCGCAGGTCGCCGGAAACACCGTCGTGTCAAGCATTTATCGCGTACCGACCGACCTGACGTTCGGAGATGCTTCGGTGCTGCTGACCGGAGTGTTCCCGGGCCTCTCGTCGGTGATCGGCCTGACTCATGGCGTCTGGGGTGCCGGCGACACCGTGACCGTCAGCGTGCAGGCGGCCGAGTCCGCGATCGGCGACATCGACGACTATGTCTCCCGGCTGGACGCCGAACTGTAATCGCTTACCCGTCTTCGGCTCCGCGGGTCAGACCCGCGGCCAGGATCAATTCTTCGTGCAGTTCGAACCAGACGGTGTGATACGAATCGATCAGCGGACGTGACAGCCACATCGTCTCCCCGGCGCGCACCCGGTCCAGCGCCGCCTGCAGCTTCGCGGCGTAGCGGCTCAGTCGCGGAAACTCGGCGGCGGCCGCCTTCACCAGAGGCATCACCCGTTGATGCGCCTCGTCGAGGCGGGCCAACACGGCCGCGTCGTAATCGGCGTCCTCATGGGTGTTCGGCTCACCGTCCTTGAGTTGCCAGTCAGTGACCAGCGCTTTGAATTCGGCATTCACGGAACGGAATTGACGATATACATCCGCCACAGCGGCGGCGTCGGCCGACGACCGCTCCGCATCCAGCAGTTCCGTAAGCCGCGTTCGACCGGCGGCGCTCAACCGCAACATCGGGCCGTCGACCACCAGGCCCGAAGCGACCAGCTCGTCGACGTCCGCACCCAGGTCGTCGCGGCGAACCCGGCCTTTCAGCCGGATCGTTTGCAGCACAACCAGTTCAGGCCCATTCTCGTCACCGGTACTCACGGCGAAACCCGGATGGCGGCCAGCATCGCCAGCAGCGGACTGGTGGACACCACGTCGTGGTGTCCGCTGGCCAGTGCGGTGCGTACGGCTGCCTCGGAGTGCCGTTCCAGCCGCGGATAATCACCGGCGGAGTGCGCCCGCAGCGGGCTGATTCGCCGTGCGATGTCGGCCAATTCGCGAAGCTCGGGGGTGGTGTCCTCTGACCAGGCTGACAGTTCCAGGCTTCCGGAACGGACCTCACCCGCGTTGCCGTCGACGGTGACGAGCTTGCCGGCCAGCGACTCGGCGACCCCGCGACCGCAGCCCACGACGGCGACGCGGCCCAGTTCACGGCTCACGACGGCGGCGTGGCTGGTGGCGCCCCCGGTCTCGGTGACGATGCCGCGCGCCACCAGCATGCCGTGGATGTCGTCCGGGCTGGTGTGGCTGCGGACCAGGATGACGTCCTCACCGCGGTCGGCGGCGTCGATGGCCGCGTCCACGTCGGCGTAGGCCCACCCCGACGCGACACCGGGGCCGGCCGCCAGGCCGGTGGCCAAAAGTTCTGCGGTCAAACGAGTCTCAGGTTGCAGCGACGGCTGCAGCAGAGTCTCGACGTACGACGGTTTCACCCGTCGCAGCGTCTCGGTTTCGTCGATCAGCCCGTCGTTCAACAGTTGCAGCGCCAGGCGAACCGCGGCTTGAGCCGACCTCTTCGCGGCCCGGGTCTGCAGCAGCCACAGTGTGCCGTCCTCGACGGTGAACTCGATCTCCTGCACGTCGCCCGTCAGTCGCTCCAGGGACTCCGCGGCGCAGACCAATTCGTCGTAGACGGACGGTTGCTGGTCGCGCAGAACGGTGATCGGCTCGACGTCCACAGTGCCCGACACCACGTCGTCACCCTGGCCGCCGGGCACCCACTCGCCGAACGCCGCGGCGGCTCCGGTCATCGGATTGCGCGAAAATATCACTCCCGCACCGGACTTGTTGTTCAAGTTGCCGAACGCCATCGCCTGCACCACCACTGCGGTGCCACCGTGGTCGTCGAACCCATGGTGCGAGCGGTAGGCGTGGGCCCGCGGTGAATCCCACGAGGCGAACACCGCCTCCACCGCAGCGCGCAACTGGTCGTACGGGTCGTCCGGCACCTCACCGGTCACGATGCGCACAAAGGACTCGGTGAACCGCCGCCGCGAGTCGCGCGCGAAGTCAGCTGAACCCTCTGCGGTCAAAGCCTTTTCGACATCATCGTTGAATCCGAGATCGAGCAGCGTGTCCATCATGCCGGGCATCGAGATCGCTGCTCCGGAGCGCACGCTGACCAGCAGCGGGCGGGTTCCGCGACCGAATGTCCGCGAGGTTGCGGCTTCCAGGGTGCGCATCCCGTCGAGCACGTCGTCCCAGATCGCGTCGATGGTCGCCGTCGACTCGGCGCGATAGCGGGCGCCGACATCGGCGGTGATGCAGAAAGCGGGCAACACCGGAAGGCCGTTGCGGCGCATCATGGCGATGCCGTGCCCCTTGTGACCCAGAATCTCGGGCGGAGCCGAGGCGGCCCCGTCCAGCAGGATCACCGGCTGTGTTGACATGGATGCGTTCAGGCTCGACCGCGCAGCAGACCGAACCCGGCGCCGGTGCCGAGACCGCGGCGCAGGGTGAGGTGAATCCAGAGCAGAACTGCGATCTTGATGAGAACTCCTTGTTGCGGGTGCGGCTGGCAGGATACCTCTGCTTATCCCGTGCCTACCCGATGATCTAGCGTGGCGTCTATGAATGATGCCTACAGCGTCGGGTTACTGATCCTGCGGCTGGTGCTGGGCTTGACGATGGCCGCTCACGGCTACAACAAGTTCTTCGGCGGCGGACGGATCCCCGGAACCGCGGGCTGGTTCGAGAGCATCGGAATGAAGTACGGCACATTCCAGGCCGTCGTCGCCGCGAGCACCGAGATCAGTGCCGGGCTGGGCCTCGCCGCGGGCCTGCTCACGCCGATCCCCGCCGCCGGCTTCGTTGCGCTGATGCTGGTCGCCGCCTGGACCGTGCATCGCCACAACGGCTTCTTCATCGTCAAGGAGGGCTGGGAGTACAACCTGATCCTGGCCGTCGCCGCAGTGATCGTCGCGACCCTCGGCGCCGGACGGTACAGCCTCGACTGGCTGATCTTCGGCCACAACTTCCACGACGGCTGGCACGGTCTGTTCGGGTCGCTGCTGCTGGGCATCGGCGGCGCGCTGGGTCAGCTGGCGCTGTTCTACCGGCCGCCGGTCAAGTCCGCCCAGTAGCCGGGGACCCGATAGCCGGCGAGTAGGGCAGGCCGGTGCCGGTGTTCTCGTCGACGGCGACCCGCCCGCCGAAGTAAGGGAACGCGCGCTGGGCGCAGGCCGAGCGGCTGCAGATCTTGCAGCCCGCGCCGATCGGGACGGCGGTGCTCGAGTCGTCAAGGGCGACGCCGGTGGAGTAGACCAATTTGTCGGCGTGCGCCAGGTCGCAACCCAGACCGATCGCGAAGCTCGTGTGTTGCCCCAGATAGCCCTGGCCCTCGGGCGCGGTGGTTTTCGCCAGCCAGAAGTACGACCTGCCGTCGGGCATCTGCGCGACCTGGGTGATGATCCGCCCCGGTTGCGCGAAAGCGTCGTGCACCACCCACAACGGGCAGCTGCCACCGACCCGGCTGAAGTGAAAGGCGGTGGCGGACTGACGTTTCGAGATATTGCCGGCCCTGTCGGTGCGGACGAAGATGAACGGCACGCCCCGGAGCTGCGGCCGCTGCAACGTGGAGAGCCGGTGGCAGATCGTCTCGAAGCCGACCTCGAAGCGACGCGCAAGCAGGTCGATGTCGTAGCGTAATTCTGCTGCGGCACGGTGGAATTCGCGGTAGGGAAGCAGGAATGCGCCGGCGAAGTAGTTGGCCAGGCCGATCCGGGCGACGCCGCGGGATTCGGCGGTGAGCTGGTCGTCGGTGTCGACGATGGCCGACAGCAGCTCCGGCTGGCTGATCAGCGCCAGCTGGGTGGCGATCTGAAATGCGCGTTGACCGGGCAGCAGCCATCGTGCGACGCGCAACACCCGGGTGTCGGCGTCGTAGGAACGTTTGGTGTGAGCGCCGAGGTCGGCGTCGATCACCACTCGCACGCCGAACAAGTCATTCATCAGGGCCGTCAGTTGGCCGTCCAGGCCGCCCAACTCCATCGCGTTCTCGGCGAACATCCGCTCCGCCGCCTCGTCGAGGTCGCCGATGTAGTTGTTCCGGTCGTAGAAGAAGTCCCGGACCTCCTCGAACGGCATCGGGCGCTCGGCGGGCGACGGCGACTCCGTGCTGGCGTGCGAGCGGTAGGCCTCCAACTCTTCGGTCGCGTCGCGCAGCCGCCGGTGCATGGCCACCAGGTTGCGGCCCACCTCCGGCATTCTCGCCACCAGCTCCTCGATGAGCGACGAGTTGACCGCATCGTCGGGTGCGGTGTCGGTGAACACATCGGAGAGGTCGGCCACCAGTCGGGCGTCGGCGTCGGAGGAGAAGTAGTTCGCGGGCAGGCCGAACCGCTCGGTCAGAGCCAGCAGCACCGGGACGGTGATCGGCCGCTGATCGTTCTCCAGCTGGTTGACGTAGCTGGTGGACAGATTCAGCGCCCGGGCCAACGCGGCCTGGCTGAGGGCGCGCTCGTTGCGCAACCGCCGCAGGCGGGCACCCGCCCAGGCGCCCGACGATGTCTTCGTCACGCGTCAGGAGTGTACTCGGCGCCCGCGTCCGCAACGTTTGCAATGTGCGCCGAATCAGGACGCAAAATTACGCATGTACAGGTACTTTCCGAAGCCTGCGACGTTGCATAGTGTGCGAACCATGTTGATCCACGAGGTGCGGACCCACCGCAGCGCGGACGATTTTCCCGTCACCGAGCACCTGGCCTACAAGATCGCCCAGGTCGCCGCCGATCCCGTTCGGGTGGCGCCGGAGACCGAGGCGATGGTGATCAACCGGATCATCGACAACGCCGCGGTGAGCGCCGCCGCGGTGGTTCGACGGCCGGTCACCACGGCCCGGCAGCAGGCTCTGTCGCACCGGGCCCGCTCCGGCGCCACCGTCTTCGGCGTCGACGGCAGCTATTCCGCCGAGTGGGCGGCCTGGGCCAATGGCGTCGCGGTGCGTGAGCTCGACTACCACGACACCTTCCTCGCGGCCGAGTACTCCCACCCCGGCGACAACATCCCGCCGCTGATCGCGGTCGCCCAGCAACTCGGCGTCCGCGGCAGCGACCTGATCCGCGGTCTGGCCACCGCCTACGAAATCCAGGTCGACCTGGTCAAGGGGATCTGCCTGCACAAGCACAAGATCGACCACGTCGCCCACCTCGGCCCCTCGGTCGCGGCCGGACTGGGCACCATGCTGCGACTCGACGTCGAGACCATCTATCAGGCGATCGGTCAGGCGTTGCACCTGACCACCGCGACCCGGCAATCCCGTAAGGGCGCCATCTCCAGTTGGAAGGCGTTCGCGCCGGCGCTGGCCGGCAAGGTCGCCATCGAGGCCGTCGACCGCGCGATGCGCGGAGAAGGTGCGCCCGCGCCGATCTGGGAGGGCGAGGACGGCGTGATCGCCTGGCTGCTCTCCGGTCCCGGGCACACCTACCACGTTCCACTGCCCGCGCCGGGTGAGCCCAAGCGGGCGATCCTGGACACCTACACCAAGGAACATTCCGCCGAATACCAGAGCCAGGCGCCGATCGATCTGGCCCGCCGGCTGCGGGGCCGCATCGGCGATCTCGACCAGATCGCGACGATCGTGCTGCACACCAGCCACCACACGCATTACGTGATCGGCACCGGCTCCGGTGACCCGCAGAAGTTCGACCCGGACGCCTCCCGGGAGACATTGGACCACTCGCTGCCCTACATCTTTGCTGTCGCTCTGCAGGACGGCAGCTGGGATCACGAGTTCTCGTACGCCCCGGAGCGCGCGCACCGGTCGGACACGGTTGCGTTGTGGCACAGGATCTCCACGGTCGAGGACCCGGAATGGACCCGCCGCTACCACTCGAACAACCCGGCTGAGAAGGCTTTTGGCGCCCGGGCGGAGGTGACGCTCAAGAGCGGCGAAGTGATCACCGACGAGCTCGCCGTTGCCGACGCACACCCGTTGGGCGCGCGGCCGTTCGAGCGTGCGCAATATATCGCCAAGTTCTCGCAATTGGCCGACGGGGTGGTGGATTCCGCTGAGCAGCAACGGTTCCTGCACGCCGTGCAGGACGTCAGCGCGCTCAAGGGCGGCGACCTGGTGGCGCTCAATGTGCGGGTGCTTCCCGAGGTGCTGGACAAGGCGCCGACGATTCCGTCCGGAATCTTCCGGTGACCGGCTTGCTCGGTGCGCCGTCCAGCGCCGTCGACAAGCGCGCGGCGTTTCGGGCCGGGCTGAACTCGGGCCGGCTGCAACGGTTCCCGGGCGCGTTCTCACCGCTGGTCGCCAAGCTCATCGCCGAGATCGGGTTCGAAGGCGTCTACGTCTCGGGCGCGATGCTGTCGGCCGACCTGGGCCTGCCCGACATCGGTCTGACCACGCTGACCGAGGTCGCCGGCCGGGGCGGGCAGATCGCGGCGGCCACCGACCTGCCTACGCTGATCGACGCGGACACCGGCTTCGGCGAGCCGATGAGCGCCGCGCGTACGATCACACAGCTCGAGAACGCCGGTGTGGCGGGCTGCCACCTCGAGGACCAGGTCAACCCAAAGCGTTGCGGCCACCTCGACGGCAAAGCCGTTGTCCCGACGGCAGATATGGTCAAGCGCCTCCGCGCCGCGGTGACCGCCCGCCGCGACCCGAACTTCGTCATCTGCGCCCGCACCGACGCCGCCGGCCTCGAAGGTATCGACGCCGCCGTCGAGCGTACGAAGGCCTACGCCGGCGCGGGTGCGGACCTGATCTTTATCGAGGCGCTGACCGGCCCCGCCGACTTCGAGAAATTCCGTGCCGCCGTGGATGTTCCGTTGCTGGCCAACATGACCGAGTTCGGCAAGTCGGAGCTGCTGACCACCACTCAGCTGACCGACATCGGCTACAACGTGGTGATCTATCCGGTCACCACGTTGCGGCTGGCCATGTTCGCTGTCGAACACGGTCTACGCGACATCGATTCCAGGGGAACGCAAGCCGCACTTCTCGATCAGATGCAGACCCGTGACCGGCTCTATGAGCTGCTGCGTTACGCCGACTACAACCAATTCGACGACGAGATCTACGGCGTCGGGGCGAAAGGATTCCGCCGATGAGCGCACCGGTGGCCGAGAAGAAGATCTACAAGGGACTGGCCGGCGTGGTCGTCGACACCACCGCGATCTCCAAGGTGGTGCCGGAGACCAATTCGCTGACCTATCGCGGTTACCCGGTGCAGGATCTGGCCGCGCACGCGAGCTTCGAGGAAGTCGCCTACCTGCTGTGGCACGGCGAACTGCCCGACGACGGCCAGTTGGCGCTGTTCAACCAGCGCGAGCGGGCCAGTCGGCGCATCGACCGGTCACTGCAGTCACTGCTGGCCAAGCTGCCCGACACCTGCCACCCGATGGACGTGGTCCGCACTGCGATCAGCTACCTCGGCGCCGAGGACCCCGACGAGGACGACAGCGCCGAGTCGGCCAACTACGCCAAGTCACTGCGCATGTTCGCGGTGCTTCCGACGATCGTCGCGTTCGACATCCGGCGCCGGCGGGGCTTGGATCCGGTAGCGCCGCACAGCCATCTCAGCTACTCCGAGAATTTCCTGTCCATGTGCTTCGGCGAGGTACCCGAGCGAACCGTCGTCTCAGCATTCGAGCAGTCGATGATCCTGTATGCGGAGCACAGTTTCAACGCGTCAACCTTCGCCGCCCGGGTGGTGACGTCCACCCAGTCGGACATCTACAGCGCGGTGACGGCCGCCATCGGCGCCCTCAAAGGCTCGCTGCACGGAGGGGCGAACGAGGCGGTCATGCGCGACATGATCGAGATCGGAACGTCCGACAAGGCAGCGGAATGGCTGCACGGCAAGCTCTCCCGTAAAGACAAGGTGATGGGTTTCGGGCATCGCGTCTACAAGAACGGCGACTCGCGGGTACCCACGATGAAGGACGCGCTCATCCGCGTTGCCGACGCCCGGGACGGACGTCGCTGGCTGGACATCTACCGGATTCTGGAGCGGGAGATGTTCGCCGCGACCGGTATCAAGCCCAATCTCGATTTCCCGACCGGGCCGGCCTACTACCTGATGGGCTTCGACATCCCCAGCTTCACATCGCTTTTCGTGATGAGCCGCATCGTCGGGTGGACCGCGCACATCATCGAGCAGGCGGGATCCAATGCGCTGATCCGACCGCTGTCCGAGTACTCGGGCCTGCCTCAACGCAGCTTCGACAGGCGCGTGGCACCCCGTTGACAGTGACTGCCAGTCGGTCATACTGTGCCAGGCGTGACCAATCCGCCGAAGTTGCGTGTCATCCAGTGGGCCACCGGAGGGGTCGGTAAGGCCGCTGTCGAATGCGTGCTTAATCATCCGCAACTCGAGTTGGCCGGCTGCTGGGTACACAGCGCCGACAAGAACGGCCGCGACGTCGGCGACATCCTTGGCCTCGGATCACTCGGTGTCACAGCGACTTCGAGCCGGGACGAGGCGCTGGCCATCGACGCAGATTGCGTGGTGTACAGCCCGCTGATACCCAACGACGACGAAGTCGTGGCGATCCTGCGATCCGGTAAGAACATCGTGACTCCGGTCGGCTGGGTGTATCCCGATCCGGGCAACCCGCGTCACCGTGCGGTCGCTGATGCCGCAGTGCAGGCCGGGGTGACGCTGCACGGTTCCGGTATCCACCCGGGCGGCATCACCGAACGCTTCCCGCTGATGATCTCGTCGCTGTCTTCGGCCGTCACACACGTCCGCGCGGAGGAGTTCTCCGACATCCGCACCTACAACGCACCCGACGTGGTGCGCCACATCATGGGTTTCGGTGGCACGCCGCAGGAGGCGATCGAAGGGCCGATGGCCGGCCTGCTGGAGGCCGGTTTCAAACAATCGGTGCGAATGATCGCCGACCACATGGGCTTTCGGATCGACGCCAACATCAAGACCATCCAGGACGTGGCGGTGGCCGCCGCTGAGATCGACTATGCGCCGTTCCCGATCACGAAGGGGAGCGTTGCCGCGCGCCGGTTCCGCTGGCAGGCCCTGGTCGACGGTGAACCGGTGATCACCGCCGCGGTCAACTGGCTGATGGGCGAGGACGACCTCGACCCGGCGTGGGACTTCGGCGGGCGCGGCGAACGCTTCGAGGTCGAGATCACCGGCGACCCGACCGTCAATCTCACCTTCAAGGGTCTGCAGCCCGAGACGATCGCCGAAGGGCTGGTGAAGAATCCGGGCGTCGTGGTCACCGCCAATCATTGCGTCAACGCGATTCCCGACGTCTGCGCGGCCGGTCCCGGCATCAAGACCTATCTCGACTTGCCGCTTTTCGCCGGCCGGCCCGCGGCCCGGCTCACATCGGCATGAGCTACACCCACGCCGACTCGATGCGCGGGCACGTGGCGATCGTCACCGGCGCGGCGCAGGGAGTCGGAAAGGGTATCGCCACAGCGCTTCTCGAGCGCGGAGCTTCGGTGCTGCTGGCCGACATCCAGGGCGACAAGCTGGCCGCCACCACCGCAGAGCTGCGCGCGCTCGGGCCTGTCGAGTCGGTGGTCGCCGATCTTCGCGACCCGGACAGCGCACAGCGGATCGTCACCGCGGCCGTCGATGCGTTCGGCGTGGTGCACGGTCTGGTCAACAATGCGATCGCCACCAACGAGCCCAAGGCGTTCGTCGACATCACCACCGAGGACATCGCCGTCGGCCACGAGGTCGGGCCGCGGGCCAGTTTCCTGCTGATGCAGGCCGTGCACCCGCTGATGGTCACCGCCGGTGGCGGGTCGATCGTCAACCTCGGCTCGGGAACCGGCACCGGCGGCGAACCGAAGTGGGGTGGCTACGCAGCCGCCAAGGAGGCCATTCGCGGCCTGTCGAAAGTCGCTGCGCTGGAATGGGGTCGGGACAACATCCGGGTCAACGTGGTCTGCCCGTTTGTCGAATCCGACGGCATCAGATTCTGGCGGGAGTTTGCCCCGGACGACTATGTGAAGGCGGTCAAACGGGTACCGATGAAGCGGATCGGCGACGTCCGGGACGATGCGGGTGCATTGGTGGCGTTTCTGCTGAGCAGCGACGCGACGTTCGTCACCGGTCAGACCATCCACGTCGACGGCGGGATCGGATGCTTCCGATGACCCTCCCGCAACGACCAGAGTCGCTGCGCGACCGGCAGCGCGCGCAGATCCGGGCCGACATCCGCCGGGCCGCGTTCCGGTTGTTCGTCGAGCGCGGCTACGACGCGGTGACGACCGAAGAAATCGCCTCGGCCGCCGGGGTTTCGCCGCGCACTTTCTTCCGGTACGTGCCGACGAAGGAAGAATTGCTGCTGGCGCCCGTCCGCCATGGCGGCACCGCGATTGTCGGCCTTCTCGAAGAGCGACCCGACACCGAACCGCCCGACATCGCGTTGATCAACGCGATCATCATCCGGACCCGGTCGTTCGGCGTGGCCGACACCGAAGAGTGGCGGGCGGCATTGTTGGTCGCACCCGACCTGCTCGGCAAGCTGACCGTGCACCTGCCTGCCGACCGGGACCGGGTGACCAAGCTGGTCGCCACCCGGATGCGGGCGAATGCCGATACCGACATCCGACCGGCGCTGTTGGTTCAACTTGCTTTTGCTGCGGCGGATTTCGCATTTCAGCAATGGGTCCGACAATCGGCCAGGAAGCCGCGCGCGCTGGACCGGTATGTCACCGAAGCACTCGAAGCGATCAAGAGCACGCACTGGGAGAGGAAGCGGATCTGATGAGAAGCAAGGCGCATTCGCTGGCGCTGGTCGCAATCGCGTACGTCGTCGCCATTGCGGTGGGGGCGGCCTGGCTGGCGTGGGGTCCACACACCGGCCGGCTGGTGCTCGACACGTTGGTCGCGGACCTGCTGGCCACCCTGGTGATCTTTGTCTTCAGCCGGTCGTATGGAAACTCGAGCTTCTACGACGCCTACTGGAGCGTGATTCCCCCTGTGCTGCTGTTCTATTGGTGGAGCCAGTCGGGGTTGCAGCAGCTGCGATGCTGGCTGATCGCGGTGGTGGTGATGCTGTGGGCGATCCGCCTGACCGCGAACTGGTTGTACGCATTTCCCGGTCTGCACCATGAGGACTGGCGTTATCCGATGTTCCGGGAGAAGGCCGGACGGTGGGAATTCGTGGTCGACCTGGTGACGATCCACCTCATCCCCACGCTGTTGGTCTTCGCCGGCATGCTGCCGGCGTATGCCGCGGTGAGCTGGCCTCGCGGCGACATCGGCTGGTTGACCGATGTGGCGTTCGTGGTGGGGCTGGGCGCCGTGGCGCTCGAGCTGGCCGCCGATGCGCAGATGCACCGCTTTGTCCGCGACAAGGCCGAAGGGCAGGCGATGGACCGCGGATTGTGGTCGTGGTCACGGCACCCGAACTACTTCGGCGAGTTCAGCTTCTGGGTGTCGTTGGCGCTGTTCGGGGTGGCTGTTTCACCATCGGACGCCTGGTGGCTGTGTCTCGGGGCGCTGGGAATGCTGGGCATGTTCCTCGGCGGCAGCATCCCGATGATGGAGACCCGCAGCCTCGAGCGGAGGCCAGAATATCAACAGGTGATCGACCGGGTCTCGCGGTTCGTGCCGTGGCCGCCACGGACGCCGGGCCGGGCCTAACAGGCGGCCGGGTGCGTTTCGCAGTACGGCGTCGTCCCGGGGAACTTGTAGCGGTGGCCGGCGACCCAGCGGTACACCGCTTCCTGCAGGATGCGGACACCGGGAATTCGATAGAGCACCAACGGGATTCGCGTACCGACGGCCGCTGAGAGCGCGGCGTTGGCGGCCTCTGCGCCGGAGTAGACGGCGCCGGAGGAATCCAGCCAGCGAACCGAGTCCAACAGGCTTGCCGGCGCGATCCCCAGACGTTCCGCGGTGCCGGGGCGCTGCAGTGGCTCGGTCTTCATGTCGCCGGTCCGGTCGAACCTCAGCAGTAGATCCTTGGAGCGCGTGCACATTCCGCATGCCCCGTCGAAGAACAGCGTGCCGGTCGGGTAACTCATCGGTGCGCCCTCTTCTTGTCATTCACTCGCGATAATGCCAGCGTACCGGCGATCGCGAAGACGAGGCCGGTGCCGATCTCGGCGACCGCGCTGACCCAGGAGAACCACGTCACGTTGATCCTCGGCCCGGACACGAAGCTGTCCTGGTAGTCCGGAAAGAAGCTCGGCAGCAGGTGCGCGTAGATGAACAGGATCGCGCTGCCGAAGCCGACCGCCATCGCCGTTTCCGGGGCCCGGCGCCGGCCTGTGGTCGCCATGACGACCGCGACCACCACGAACATGCCCTGGATCATGCCGCCCACCATGATCGCGTGCGGGGATGCGGCCATGCCCCGGCGCAGATGATCGACGACGTGGACGCCCCACCCGACTACGAAAAGCAGTGCCGCCCAACGCAGATTTCGCTGAGCGGACGTGGATGGCTGCGGAAGTTGCATGGTCATCGTGGATCACCGTCCTTACGCCTGACATCTAGTTGTACTACTACGCAGCGTAGTAATCAAGAGGTTTGCGGCGGGCTTTTGACGGAACGGAAACCATCTAGCTAGAACACGTTCTAGTCTTGCCGCCATGGGATTTCTCAAGCAGGAAACTCCGCAGCTCGACTTCGAGGAATGGAGCAAGGGCACCCGCGCCGAGAAGATCGTCCCGATGGCCCGCCACTGGGCCGAGGTCGGCTTCGGCACCCCGGTACTGCTGCATCTGTTCTACGTGGTCAAAATCGTGCTCTACATCCTGGCGGCCTGGCTGTTGGCGCTGACCACGACCGGTATCGACGGGTTCACGGACGTCGCGCACTGGTACGCCGAGCCGATCGTGTTCGAGAAGGTCGTCCTTTTCACGATGCTGTTCGAGGTGGTCGGCCTCGGATGCGGATTCGGCCCGTTGAACAACCGGTTCTTTCCGCCGATGGGTTCGATTCTCTACTGGCTGCGCCCCGGCACCATCCGGTTGCCACCGTGGCCCGGACGGGTTCCGTTGACGAAGGGCGATAGTCGCGCGCCCGTCGACGCACTGTTGTACGCGGCGCTGCTGGCGCTGCTCGTGATCGCGGTGTTCTCCGACGGCACCGGCCCGCGGCCAGCCCTCGGTACGACGATCGGAGTGCTGCCGGCCTGGCAGATCTGGTCCGTGCTGGGAGTGCTGGCGGTGCTCGGGCTACGGGACAAAGTGATATTCCTGGCGGCTCGCGGTGAGGTGTACGCCTCGTTCACGGCGACGTTCCTGTTCGCCGGTTACGGCGTGGACATGATCCTGGGCGCCAAGCTGGTGTGCCTGGTGATCTGGCTCGGTGCCGCGACATCGAAGCTGAACAAGCACTTCCCGTTCGTCATCTCCACGATGATGAGCAACAATCCGGTCTTCCGGCCCCGGTTCATCAAACGCAAGTTCTTCGAACACTTTCCGGACGACCTGCGACCCGGCCGGGCATCCCGGTGGCTCGCGCACTTCAGCACGGCCATCGAGGGATTGGTGCCGTTGGTGCTGTTCTTCAGCCACGGGGGCTGGTGGGGTGCGATCGCCGCGTTCGTCATGCTGTGCTTCCACTTCGGCATCCTGTCGTCGATCCCGATGGGCGTCCCGTTGGAGTGGAACGTCTTCATGATGTTCAGCGTGCTCGCGCTCTTCGTCGGACACCCTTCGGTCGGGTTGCGCGACCTGACGACGCCGTTGCCGCTGTTGCTGTTCGCTGTGGTCGCCGGAACCGTGGTGACCGGAAACCTGTTGCCGCGCAAAGTATCCTTTCTGCCCGGCATGCGCTACTACGCAGGAAACTGGGACACCACGTTGTGGTGCATCAAGCCGTCGGCAGAGGCAAAGATCGCCGCGGGCGTCGTTGCGATCGCCAGCATGCCGGCTGCCCAGCTGGAGAAGTTCTACGGCAGCAAGGAGGCCGCGCAGATCCCGATGTACATGGGATATGCCTTCCGCGCCTTCAACACTCACGGCCGGGCACTGTTCACGTTGGCGCACCGCGTGATGGCCGGCCAGAACGAGGACGACTACGTCCTCACCGATGGTGAGCGCGTCACCAGCACCGCCATCGGGTGGAACTTCGGCGACGGGCATTTCAGCAACGAGCAGTTGGTCGCGGCGCTGCAGCGACGATGCCACTTCGAGCCGGGGGAGGTACGCGTGGTGATGCTGGACGCTCAACCGATTCACCGGCAGACCCAGCAGTACCGTCTGGTGGACGCGGCAACCGGCGAATTCGAGCGGGGCTACGTCATGGTGGCCGACATGGTGACTCGGCAACCCTGGGCGGACGACGTGCCGGTGCACGTTGCCGAGGCCCACCGCGACTGATTGCTGACTTCGCCGCACCGACCGCCGTCGGGTCCGACGCCGTCTTGCAACTTTGTGTTTCATCAGCAATTGATGTGTGTAACCGATGTGCCTCGTCAGCGCTGTCCAGTGCGGACGCCGGCAACGTCTAGCTAATTAGGTTTCCGATTCAAACGCGAGATCGTCGCGTCCGCGTTCCGTGTTTGCCGACGCGGTCGAAACTGGTCGATTGTCCTGATTCACAGCGAACTCGCAGTTCAGCGATCTAGAGATTTATTGGGCACGTGCCTTGTTTCTTATCCTACTCCCAGGTAATGTCCCCGCTCGCCAATGTGGCATGCGCCACAATCAATTTTCAGCAAAAGGAGATGCCGTGCAGCTGGTGAGTTTTACCGGTAACCACGGGGGGAACATCGAAGCGCGTTCACCGGGTTCAGCCACCCGGATGCGCGCATGTGCGGCCGGCGCGTTCGCGCTGGTCGGTGCGGGACTGATCGCCGTCAACCCGGTCGCCTCGACCATCGGGACCGGCGCTGTTCATCGCGACGTGCACTTGGTCAGCGTCGACGCGATCGCCGATCTCGCGGCCGCGACCGATCCGCTGACCGAGTGGTCGAGTGTCTTCACGGAGGCGGCCGCCAACCTTGAGGCGATCGGCACCGAGATCCAGGCCGACCCGTTGCCGGTGCTGTCCGAAGTGATCGCCAACCAGTTGGCGTTCGGCCAGACGATCGGCACCAACCTGTCGGATCTGGCCACCGGGCTGAACACCTTGTTCACCGACGAATTGCCCGGGCAGTTCCAGGATCTGATCACCGGGATCGATGCCGGCGACATCAGCGCGTCCGTCAACAACTTCACCGAGGGCCTGCTGATCGACCTGCTTCCCGGCGCCGGATCGCTGGTGAACATCTCTGAGATTCCGGGCGAGATCGCGCAGAATCTGGCCAACGTGTTGACCAATGACCTGTCGAACGTCGTCCTGACGGGGTTGCTGTCCCCGACGGCGGCGCTACTGGGCACCACACAGGCTTTCGCCGACAGTGCGCAATCGATCGTCGACGCCTTCGACGCCGGACAGACCGACGCGGCCTTCACCGACCTGCTGAACATTCCGGCGGTACTCACCGGCGCCTTCCTCAATGGCTACGACGCCACTGACACGTTGGGCATTTCCTACGCCGGCATCCTCTCGACGCTCGAAACCGGCATCAGCCCAGGCCTTCTCGACGAACTCCTGGTCCAGCTGCCGCAGGAGATCGCCCAGACGCTGGCCGGCGACGGGACGCCAGCCACGCTGGCGGCCGACTGGAGCGCGCTGCTGGCCGAATTCGGGCCCAACCTGGCGGCCGACGCCCTGTCAGGCCTGTAGCCGACGAAGGCCGGGCGTGACGACGCACCTCACGCCCGGCCTTCGTTACCAGGTTCTCTCGACTACCCGCCGTCAGGCGTTGGCGCGGACCTTCTTGGTCGCCTCGACCAGGTTGGCCAACGACGCGTTCACCTCCTCGGAATTGCGGGTCTTGAGGCCGCAGTCCGGGTTGACCCAAAGCCGCTCAGCCGGAATCGCTTTCAGCGCTTCGTGCAGCGACTTGGTGATCTCGTCGGTGCTCGGCACCCGCGGCGAGTGGATGTCGTAGACACCCGGTCCGACGCTGTTGGAGAAGCCGATCGAGTTCAGGTCGTCGAGCACCTCCATGTGCGAGCGTGCCGCCTCGATCGAGGTGACGTCGGCGTCCAGGTCGGCGATCGCGCCGATCACCTCACCGAACTCCGAATAGCACAGGTGCGTGTGGATCTGGGTGGAGTCCTCCACCCCCGATGTCGCCAGCCGGAACGCGCCGACGGCCCACTCCAGGTAGGCCGGCTTGTCGGAGTTGCGCAGCGGCAACAACTCTCGCAGCGCCGGTTCGTCGACCTGGATCACCGCGATGCCGGCAGTCTGCAGATCCACCGTCTCGTCGCGGATGGCCAGCGCCACCTGGTCGGCGGTGTCGGCCAGCGGTTGGTCGTCGCGGACGAACGACCAGGCCAGGATCGTCACTGGACCGGTGAGCATGCCCTTCACCGGCTTGTCGGTCAGCGACTGGGCGTACTTGGCCCACTCCACCGTCATCGGCTGCTGGCGGGTGACATCGCCGTAGAGGATCGGCGGGCGCACGCACCGGCTTCCGTAGGACTGCACCCAGCCGAGTCGGGTGGCGAAGAAGCCGTCCAGTTGTTCGGCGAAGTACTGCACCATGTCGTTGCGCTCCGGTTCGCCGTGTACCAGCACGTCCAGGCCGAGCGACTCCTGCAGCTTGATCACGTCGGCGATCTCGGACTGCATCCGGCGGGTGTACTCCGACTCGTCGATCTCGCCGGCGACCAGTGCGGCACGGGCCTTGCGGATCTCTACGGTCTGCGGGAAGGACCCGATCGTCGTCGTCGGCAACGCCGGCAGGTGCAGCCGCTCGGTCTGTGCCTCGCGGCGCTCAGCAGCCGGGCCGCGTTCCGTGCCACCGGTTTTCGCGATCGACTCGAGGCGCTCGCGCACCTTGCTGTTGTTCAGCCGCGGGTCCTTCTCACGTGACGCGACCGCGGCATTCGACTCGGCGACTTCGTCGGCCACCGCGTCGCGGCCGTCCTTGAGCGCCTTCGCCAACGTGGCGACCTCGTGCACCTTCTCCGCGCCGAACGCCAGCCAGCTGCGCAGCGCGTCGTCCAGATCGGTCTCGGGCTCCAGCGAGTAGGGCACGTGCAACGTCGAGCACGATGTCGAAACAGCAAGCGAGCCAACCGAACCCAGTAAGCTCGCCAGGGTGCCCAGCGCCGCCTGCAGGTCGGTCCGCCAGATGTTGCGGCCGTCGACGATGCCGGCCACCAGCGTCTTGTCGCCCAACTGAGGCACCGAGGCCAACGCGGTGTCGGCGCCGTAGACCAGGTCGACACCGATCGCCTCGACAGGTGTGCGGGCCAGGGCGGCCAATGTGTCGCCGGGGTTGCCGAAGTAGGTCGCGACGTGGATAGCCGGCCGGTTGTCCAACGCCCCCAGCGTGGAGTACGCGCGCTCGGCGAGCGTGGCGGCATCGGGGGAGATGTCGGTCACCAGTGCGGGCTCGTCGAGTTGTACCCACTGCACATCCTGGTCGGCAAGCTGTCCGAGCAGGTCCTCGTAGAGCGGAACCAACTCGTCGAGCCGCTCGATCGGGGCGCCCGCACGGTCGACGGCCTTGCTCAGCAACAGGAAGGTGATCGGGCCGATGATGACCGGACGGGCCGGAATGCCTTGTTCGCGAGCCTCTTTGAGCTCGCTCAGGACCTTCTCCGGGTGCAGCGAGAACTCGGTGTTGGGACCGATCTCCGGGACGATGTAGTGGTAGTTGGTGTCGAACCACTTGGTCATCTCCAGCGGTGCGATATCCCCGGTGCCACGAGCCGCTGCGAAGTAGCGATCCAATTCGTCGGAGACGCCCTCTACGCGCGGCGGCAGGGCGCCCAGCAGCACGGCGGTGTCGAGCATCTGGTCGTAGTAGGAGAACGTGTTGACCGGCACCGAGTCGAGTCCGGCGTCGACCAGCTGCGACCAGGTGTCGCGGCGGATGGTGGCGGCGACCTGTTCGAGCTCCGATCGGCTGGTGTTGCCTTTCCAGTAGCTTTCGGTGGCGCGCTTGAGTTCTCGCTTCGGCCCGATGCGCGGCGAGCCGGTCACGGTGGCGGTGAAGGGTGTTGCGGTCACGGTTGTCGTCCTTCAAATTGACGGGGTGGTCACCGCCAACGGACGCACAACCGGTCCGGCGCAGTGCACAGCACTGCAACCATTACGGCCAGACGCCCATTCCACGAGGCGGTGAGCCGCCAGGCGCGGCGCGCCCGGCACAGTCGGCAGGTCTTCGGACTCACAGGCATGCACCGGCTGGTGCTCCTACTGGCCGTCGCTTCCCGGTTTGGTGACCAGTGCTATTGACGACGTTCGTTCCTGCATACCGCTGCGGGACAGTCCCGGACTCGCACCGGGTTCCCTCTTACGAAGCACATCTAACATGCCTCGCTCGGTGCCGCACCCGTCACAAAAAACGATGGGACCGGCAGACCGACTGCGAGGTGAAGATTACCTGATCGACGGTGCCGGGCCGGTGTGCTCGACGTCCCGCCCTCAGTGATCGCCGCTGCCGCCCAGCGCTTCGGCGATGGGTAGGTCGCCGTTGTTGAAGTCGATGGTGCGGCGGATCGTCGACGGATCGGCCAACGCTGCGGCCGCCACCGAAGCGACGTCCTCCCGGGAGACCTCTGCCTTGTCGGCCGCTCCCGCGCCCACCGCGATCCGTCCGGTCCCGGGGTCCGACGTCAGGCGGCCCGGGCCCAGCACGGTCCAATCCAGTTCGCCGGCACGCAGATGGGCGTCCGCGGCCGCCTTCGCCTCGGCGTACGCGAAGAACGAGTCGTCCTCCGCGACACCGTGATCGGGCCCGGCGCCGAAGTAGGACACCATCACGAACCGCCGCACGCCGGCCTGGGCGGCGGCATCGGTCACCCTGATCGCGGCGTCGCGGTCGACGGCGTAGGTGCGGGCCGGGTCGCCGCCACCGGCGCCGGCGGAGAACACCACCGCGTCCTGACCTTTCACCACGTCTGCGAGGGCATCGGTGTCCAAGTGCTCGATATCCGCGACGACCGGGTGGGCACCGGCGGCGGTGATGTCGTCGGCGTGATCGGAATTACGGATGGTCGACGTCACCTCGTCTCCGCGGTCGGTGAGGATGCGGGCCAGATGCAGGGCGACCTTGCCGTGGCCGCCGACGATGAGGATGCGGGACATGTCTTCCAAAGTACGGAGTCCGACGCTACTTACCAGTAAGGGACCCCGGCGACGACCCAACTAAGCGGTTGGTCAACAATCGATCCAAGTCCGCGCGACGACGATGCAGGCCGCAGGTCTGAGGAGGAGTCGGGCAAATGAGCCGGAGTGTCAAAGGAGATAGCCATGGCTGAAGCCGTCATCGTCGAGGCAGTTCGTTCACCAGTCGGCAAGCGGAACGGCGGCCTGTCCGGCGTCCACGCCGCCGACCTGTCCGCACAGGTTCTCAACGGCCTGGTGCAGAAGGCCGGCATCGATCCCGGCCTGGTCGACGACGTGATCTGGGGCTGCGTCATGCAGGCCGGTGAGCAGGCGATGGACATCGGCCGTACTGCGCTGTTGGCCGCGGGGTGGCCGGAGACCGTGCCCGGCGTGACCGTGGACCGGCAGTGTGGCTCCAGCCAGCAGTCGATCCACTTCGCCGCGGCCGGCGTGATCGCCGGACACTACGACGTCGTCGTCGCCGGTGGTGTCGAGTCGATGTCGCGCACCCCGATGGGCGCCTCACTCGCCAACGGCGGCAACCCGTTCTCGCCGGGCTTCAAGGCCCGCTACGACCGGACCCCCAACCAGGGCATCGGCGCCGAGATGATCGCCGAGCAGTGGGGCTTCGATCGGACCACGGTCGACCAGTTCTCGCTGGGGTCGCACGAAAAGGCGGCTGCGGCACAGGATTCCGGTGCGTTCGACGACCAGATCGTCGGGATCAAAGACCAGGACGGTAACGCCGTACTCAAGGACGAGGGCATCCGTCGCGGCACCCCGATCGAGAAGATGGCTCAGCTGAAGCCGGCCTTCAAGGAAGACGGCGTGATCCACGCCGGTAACTCCAGCCAGATCTCCGACGGTTCGGCGGCGCTGCTTATCATGACGGCGGAGAGGGCAAAAGACCTGGGGCTCAACCCGATTGCCAAGGTGCACACCGCCGTGTTGGCCGGTGCCGACCCGGTGATCATGCTGACCGCGCCGATCCCGGCCACCCAGAAGGCACTCAAGCGGTCCGGTCTGTCGCTCGACGACATCGGCGTGTTCGAGGTCAACGAGGCCTTCGCGCCGGTGCCGCTGGCCTGGCTGAAGGACATCGGTGCCGACGAGAAGAAGCTCAACCCCAACGGCGGCGCGATCGCGCTGGGCCACCCGCTCGGCGGATCCGGCGCCCGGATCATGACCACCATGCTTTACCACATGCGGGACAAGGGAATTCGCTACGGGCTGCAGACCATGTGTGAGGGTGGCGGTCAGGCCAACGCCACCATCGTGGAGCTGCTGTGACCGACACCGCCGCAGTGCTCACCGAGCGCCGCGACGATGTCCTCGTCATCACCATCAACCGGCCGGAGGCGCGTAACTGCGTCAACGGTGCCGTCAGCATCGGCGTCGGTGACGCGCTCGAGCAGGCGCAGCACGACCCCGAGATCCGTGCGGTGGTGATCACCGGGGCAGGTGACAAATCCTTCTGTGCCGGAGCGGATCTCAAGGCCATCTCGCGCCGCGAGAACCTGTATCACCCCGACCACGGTGAATGGGGTTTCGCCGGTTACGTCCACCACTTCATCGACAAGCCGACGATCGCCGCGGTCAACGGCACAGCGCTGGGCGGCGGCACCGAGCTGGCCCTGGCCAGTGATCTGGTGGTGGCCGAAGAGCGTGCGCAGTTCGGGTTGCCGGAAGTCAAGGTGGGCCTGCTCGCCGGCGCGGGTGGCGTGTTCCGCATCGCCCAGCAGCTGCCCCGCAAGGTCGGCATGCAGATGCTGCTGACCGGCGAGCCGATCGGCGCCCGTGAGGCCGCCGACTGGGGGTTGATCAACGAGGTCGTTCCAGATGGCACGGTGCTGGAAGCCGCACTGGCGCTTGCCAAGCGGATCACCGTCAACGCGCCGCTGTCCGTGCAGGCCAGCAAGCGGATCGCCTGCGGTGCCGATGACGACGGTGTCATTCCGGACGAAGAGCCGAGCTGGGCGCGCACCACCCGTGAATTCGGAACGCTGTTGCGCACCGAGGATGCCAAGGAAGGACCGTTGGCCTTCGCCGAGAAGCGGCCGCCGGTCTGGAAGGCGCGCTGAAAGCCCGGCGCGCCTTACCGCCGGGGTGACTCACGCGTAGCCCAGTGCCGCGTTCTCCACCCGGATCCGCACGGTCAGCAGCAGCGCGTTGGCCACCGTGAAACAGATCGCGGTCAGCCACGCCGTGTGAATCAGCGGCAGCGCGAAACCCTCGACCACCACCGCGACGTAGTTCGGGTGGTGCAACCAGCGGTAGGGCCCACCCTGCACCAGCGGCGCCTCGGGCAACACGATCACCAGCGTGTTCCACCGGTGCCCCAACGTCACGATGCACCACCAGCGCAACACCTGGGTCATCACGGACAAGGCCAGCATCGGCCAGCCCAGCCACGGCAGGAACGGCCGGTGCAGCGCCCAGACCTCGGCGATGCAACCGAGCAACAGCGCGGTGTGAATGGTGACCATCACCGGGTAGTGGTTGCGCCCGAACTCCTTGCCGCCGTGAGCGAAAGCCCACCGGGCGTTGCGCTTCGAGACGACGAGCTCGGCCACCCGCTCGACGGCGACGGCCAGGATCAGCAGGTAGTACATCGTCTACCAGCCGAGCAGCACGAGTTCTGAGCAGAACGCCGGACCCATCGCGATCATCAGGCCGAACGATCCCGGCGGCGGCGGTTCGGCCATGTTCCGGCACAGCACGTCGAGCACCGACACCGACGACAGATTCGCGTTCTCACGCAACGAGTTTCGAGTGTGATCCATCGCCGTGGCCGGAAGATCCAGGGTGTTCTCGATCGCCTCGATGACTTTCGGACCACCGGGATGGCACACCCAGGTCGAGATGTCTTCGGGTGTCAGACCGTGATCGCCGAGGAAGTGGCGTACATCGTCACCGATGTATTTTTCGGCGACGGTCGCGACCTCGGTGGACAGCTTGATCTTGAAGCCATTACTGCCGATGTCCCAACCCATGACGTCTTCGGTGTCGGGATAGATGCGACTGCGGGTGGCCAGCACCCGGGGCCCGGCGGGTGTGCGGGCGGATCCCTTGGCGACGACAGCTGCCGCGCCGTCGCCAAAAAGGCTGGCGGCCACCAGATTCGCGACCGACAGATCGTCGCGCTGCAGCGTGAGCGAGCACAGCTCCACAGCCAGCAGCACCGAGACCTGGTCCGGGAAAGCCAGGAGATAGTCGTGCATGCGGGCCACGCCCGCGGCGCCGGCCACACAACCCAGGCCGAACAGCGGCACCCGTTTCACGTCGGGCCGCAGCCCGAGCCGCGTTGCCAGCCGGGCCTCCAGGGTGGGCACCGCCAACCCGGTCACCGTGGTCGAGAAGACGACGTCGACCTCGGACGGCTGGACGCCCGCCGCGTCCAGCGCCGCCCGGATTGCGCGCTCGCCCAACGTCAGCGCCACCTCGATGAAGATGTTGTTGGCTTCGGTGAAGCCGCCGAGTCTTCCGTAATCGGCCAGCGGCAGCGCGATCCGGCGTTGCTGCACACCTGCGCTCACACCGAAGCGATCGAATTCTCTACCGCCGAACCCGGTCAGACCGGAGATCGCTTCAGCTTGGCTGACTTGATGTGGTGGAAACTCGACGGCTACTGCTGCGACGGAGGGAGTCGATGACATGATGGCTTTCACCCCTTGCGATTCGGGCGAAACTGGTTGCGTTCGCTCACGTTAAACGTCACGGTCGGACAGCTCAATTGGTTCAGCCCGATCCACCGGATCCCGCCGTCGGATCGGACCGGTGGATCCGTGTCGAACCGGCCGCATGGTATGTGAGAACGGCCACTTCGGTTTGCCGCCGCGGACACGGGGCAATCCGGGAGTCAATATCTGCGTTCATTCCGATCGGTAGGTTGAACGTTCATTCCAATCGATAGGTTGACATTGTGCGAATACTGGTGACCGGCGCGACGGGATACGTGGGATCGCGACTGGTCACAGCGCTGCTGGCGGCCGGACACGAGGTCGTCGCGGCCACCCGTGACCCGGCCCGGCTGGCATCGTTCGGATGGTTCGACGACGTGACCGCGGTGAGATTGGATGCGGCCGATGCCGACTCGGCACGCGATGCGCTGACTGAGGCCGGCGACGTCGACGTCATCTATTACCTGGTGCATGCCATCGGCCAACCCGGCTTCCGCAAAGCCGACCGCGCCGCGGCCGAGAACGTCGCTGTCGCGGCCAAGGACGCCGGGGTGCGCCGCATCGTGTACCTCGGTGGATTCGTGCCCTCCGATGAAGGCCTGTCCGAGCACCTGGCCAGTCGAGCCGAGGTGGCCGAGGCGCTGAGCGTCGATGGCGGCGCCGACGTGGTGTGGCTGGGTGCCGCGGTGATATTCGGTGCGGGGTCGACGTCGTTCGAGATGATGCGTTACGTCGCAGACCGTTTTCCGGTCATCCCGATTCCGTCCTGGATGGAAAATCCGATCGACCCGATCTCTATCACCGATGTGCTGTACTACCTCGTCGCGGCCGCCGACCCGGAGCGGGTGCCGGCGGGCTCCTACGACATCGCCGGGCCGGACACCACGTCCTACCGCGACATGCTGAAGACCTACGCGCGGGTCGCCGGCGTCTGGCAGACCGGCCTGCCGGTGTGGGGTATCGACACCAAGCTGGCATCCTGGGTGACCGGTCTCGCCCTCCCGGTGCCCGACGGACTGGCGGCCGACCTGGTCGAGTCGCTCGACTACCCGATGCGAGCCAGCGGCTCCGGCCTCCGCGACCTGATCCCCGATCCGCCGGGTGGACTGATGACGATCGAGGATTCGATCGGCCGCGCACTCTCGAGCGACCGGCCCCGTCCGGTCAACGCCCTCGTCGACCCCCACCACCTCGCCGACAGCGATCCGGCCTGGGCGGGCGGCGACACGTTGCGGATCCGGCGGCTTGCGAGGATGGTGACTCCAGCGGTCGTGCGACCCGGCCTCGGCTTGGTGGGCGCTGTCTCGGGTCCGATCGCCGGTGCGATCCGTACCGGGCTCGATATCTTGATCACGCTCACACCGAAGGTGCATTAGACATGACCGGCGCTGCGGCGTTCCGCGGCAGTGGTGCGGTCAACGAAGTCAGGAGGGGCAGCGCACGTGACTGACCTGAGTCCCCAGCCCAGCGCTCTGGAAGAGATTCGCCGCGGCATCGTCAATGTCGCTGTGCCGCACAATGAACCGCCGTCGACAGTGCGGCGGCGGCGGATCATCGTCTCGATCGTGATGGTGCTCGGCGTCGCATCGCTGGGGCTGGCACTGCGCAAGCATCCCGGTGAGCAGGCCTTCTACTGGTGGTCGCTGGCGCTGACGGGCATCTGGGCGGTCGGAGCTTTCGCGTCCGGGCCGCTGCACCTCGGCGGGGCCCGCTGGCGCGGGCGCAATCAGCGGCCGGTGGTCAGTGGCACTGTCATCGGGTTGCTGCTCGGTGGGGTATTCATCGTCGGCGGTTTCGTCGTCCGTGAGATCCCGGCGATCGCCGAGTTCGTCACCCGTTTACTCGAATACAGCAACCGGGGATCGTGGCGGCTGACCCTGACGGTCGCGCTGCTGGCGGCGGTCGCCGAGGAGATGTTCTACCGCGGTGCGCTGTACACCGCGCTGTCCCGACACCACCCGTTGCTGATCTCGACCGTCATCTACGCCCTGGCCACCCTGGGCAGCAGCCGCAACCCGATGCTCGCCTTCGCCGCGATCATCCTGGGCACCGTCTGCGCGCTCGAGCGTCGGGCCACCGGCGGGGTACTGGCCCCGATCCTGACCCACTTCGTCTGGACACTGGTCGTCCTGCTGGGACTACCGCCGCTGTTCGGTCTCTGAGATCCCGGCTGCCGGGTGTCCTAGGTGCTCACTTATCTGTAAAAGCCGGCGTCCGGCGCTGTTGGAAAGCCCTTGCGCCCTCGCGGAAGTCGTGCGACCCCAGCAGCAGTGACTGACCTTCCAGTTCGCGCTGCAGGGTCGGCTCCAACTCGGTCAGCGTGGCTGCGTTGATCGCCTGCTTGGTTTTGGCGAACGCCACCGCGGGACCGGCCAGCAGGCGGGACACCACCGCGTCCACCTCGGTATCGAAGTCGTCCGCCGGATAGACGGCGGTGATCAACCCGGCCGCCAGCGCGTCGGCGGCCGGCAACCGCTCGGCCAGCAGGGCCATCCGCATCGCGCCGATCCGGCCGATCGCCGCGGCGATCAGCGCCGAGGCGCCGCCGTCGGGCATCAGCCCGATCTTGGTGAACGCGAGCATGAAAAAGGCTTTGTCCGAAGCCAATACGAGGTCGCAGGCCAACGCGATGGAGACGCCCACGCCGGCTGCCGGACCCTGGACCACCGCGACCACCGGACGCGGCAGCGCGGTGATCGCGCGCACCAGCCGGTTGGCCGCCACGATCAATTCCTCGCCGGTGCCGGCGACGTCATCGGCGCCCATTCCGGCTCCGGAGCAGAAGCCACGCCCGGCCCCGCCGAGCCGCACCACCTGCACCCGGGGATCGTCGGCCGCTCGTTCCAACGCATCGGCGAGGCCCTCGAACACCGGCAGGTTCAGCGAATTCAAGCTGTCGGGACGGTCGATCGTCACCGACAACACGCCGTCGGCGAGACTCACCGCGAGCCCGTCGACGGGTGCCAGGGCGTCGATTCCGGAATCGATGGCTGTCATGCGATCGACTGTAAGCCACCGGGGTGCAGCGTCGTTCGGTCCGACTGTCAAGATGCTTGGAAACGCGCGGTTGTCGACAGAGAGGTCGGGAGATCATGGCGGGTCCGCTGACGGGGTTGCGAGTCATCGAGCTGGCCGGAATCGGGCCGGGCCCGCACGCGGCGATGATCCTGGGCGACTTGGGTGCCGACGTCGTCCGCGTCGACCGGCCCGGTGCCAGCGGTTCCGACCCGATGTTGCGCAACCGGCGGTTCGTCATCGCCGACCTGAAGTCCGACGAGGGTCGCGACCTGGTGCTCAAGCTGGTCGCCAAGGCCGATGTGCTGATCGAGGGCTACCGGCCGGGGGTCACCGAGCGGATGGGACTGGGCCCGGAGGACTGCGCCAAGGTCAACGAGCGGCTGATCTACGGCCGGATGACCGGCTGGGGCCAGACCGGTCCGCGCAGCAAGCAGGCCGGCCACGACATCAACTACATCTCGCTCAACGGCGTGCTGCACGCGATCGGACGGGCGGGGGAGCGGCCGGTTCCGCCGCTGAACCTGGTCGGCGACTTCGGCGGCGGGTCGATGTTCCTGCTGCTCGGCATCCTGTCGGCGCTGTTCGAGCGACAGACCTCCGGCAAGGGCCAGGTCGTCGACGCCGCCATGGTCGACGGGTCCTCGGTGCTGGTGCAGATGATGTGGGGGATGCGGGCGCTGGGAATGTGGACCGACGAACGCGGCACCAACATGCTCGACACCGGGGCGCCCTACTACGACACCTACGAATGCGCCGACGGCCGTTACGTCTCGGTCGGCGCCATCGAGTCGCAGTTCTATGCGGCGATGCTGGCCGGACTCGGCCTCGACCCCACAGACCTGCCGGACCAGAACGACCGGAGCCGCTGGCCCGAGCTGCGGGCCGCATTCACCGAGGCGTTCGGTAGCAAGGACCGGGACCACTGGGCCAAGGTGTTCGCGGATTCGGATGCCTGTGTGACGCCGGTGCTGGCATTCGGCGAGGTCGAGACCGAACCGCACATCACCGAGCGCAACACCTTCTACCAAGCCGGTAACGGACTGCAGCCACTGCCGGCGCCACGGTTCTCCCGCTCGCGGCCGGACCAGCCGAAGCCGCCCGGCCAGCCGGGAGCCGACACCGAGACCGTCCTCAACGACTGGGTATAGTCCCGGCCAACCAGTGGGTCGGAATCGCCGCGGCGGGAAACGCCGGCGTCCGGCCCCACCCGAAAGGAACCCTTCGTGCAGATCACCGATGCCGTGGCGCTGGTCACCGGCGGAGCATCCGGCCTCGGCCTGGCAACCACCCGCCGGCTGCTCGACGCTGGCGCTCAGGTGGTCGTGCTCGATCTCAAGGGTGAAGAAGTCGTCCGTGAGCTGGGCGACCGGGCGCGGTTCGCGCCCGCGGACGTCACCGACGAAAAGGCGGTGACCGCGGCGCTCGATATCGCCGCGTCGCTGGGGCCACTGCGCATCGTGGTCAACTGCGCCGGGACCGGCAACGCCGTCAAGACGCTGGGCAAGGACGGGCCGTTTCCGCTGGATGCCTTCCGCAGGGTGGTGGAGATCAACCTGATCGGCACCTTCAACGTGCTGCGGCTCGGCGCGGAACGGATCGCGCAGCAGGACCTCGTCGGAGAAGAGCGCGGCGTGATCGTCAACACCGCATCAGTGGCGGCCTTCGACGGTCAGATCGGTCAGGCCGCCTACTCGGCGTCCAAAGGCGGCGTGGTCGGCATGACGCTGCCGATCGCCCGCGACCTGGCCAGCAAGGGCATCCGGGTGGTGACGATCGCGCCGGGGCTGTTCGACACCCCGCTGCTGGCGGGCCTGCCCGAGCCGGCTCGCGAGTCGCTCGGCAAGCAGGTGCCGCACCCCAGCCGGTTGGGTAACCCGGATGAGTACGGCGCACTGGCGGTGCACATCGTCGAGAACCCGATGCTCAACGGAGAGGTCATCCGGCTGGACGGCGCGATCCGGATGGCGCCGCGCTGACCGGATCCGCCCGTCGGCCACGAAAAAGCCCCCGCCGAGGCGGGGGCTTTTTGCTCAATAGGTCAACACCAAAGGTCGAAACGAGGCTTGACTACGCCTCAACACGGCCACGCCCCGGAAAGGGGCGCGCGTCGCGCGGACTAGCTCGCGTTCGGCAGCGGGTGCCAGTCGTCGAGCTGCTCCGAGCACTCACCCTCGACCAGGACGTCGCCGTGGTAGAGAGCCTCGAAATCAACTTTGATCACGTCGGCACTGGAGTCATCGATCCACATGTAAATGAGCCTATGGGCAACATTTAAGGAATCTTTGAGTCACGATTCGGAAAATCGTGGCAATTGTTACCGCCGGGTAAGGCTCGCCCGGCCGGACGAAGCGTCCGGATGCTTGGAAGTGGCCTATTGGGCAGACGTTCAACCACATATGCTCCGCAAATGTCCTGCGTATCGGGCGCCGCGTTGAACCTCTGCGGTTCTCCGTCCCGTTCCCTCTGGTGAGGCGTTGACCACGCGCCTGGAGGTTGCATCGGTAACTTATCGCTGATAAGTTACCGATGATAACAAGCGGAGGAACGCCAATGTTGCAGCGAATCGCCCGCCTTGCCATTGCAGGGCCCCGGCGCATACTCGCGGCTGCGGTGTTGGTCCTGGTGGCCGCCGCGGTTTTCGGCCTTCCCGTCGCCAAGAGCCTGTCCGCCGGCGGATTCCAGGATCCGGCTTCGGAGTCGGCGCAGGCCATCAAACTGCTCACCGACAAGTTCGGCCAGAGCGACCAGCAGCTGGTCCTGCTGGTGACGGCGCCGGCGGGTGCGCAAAGCCAGGCGGCTCGCCAGGTCGCCGCCGACATCGTCGCGCAAGTCCAGGGTTCGGACGGGGTGTACAACGTCGTCTCGGCGTGGACCGGGCCTGACCCTGCGCATCTGCTCGCGAACCTGGTCAGCAAGGACGGCAGATCCGGGTTGATCGTCGCGAACCTCAAGGGCGGCGAGAACAATGCGCAGAACTACGCCAAGGCGATCGCCGCGCGCGTCGTGCACGACCGCGACGGCGTCACCGTTCGCGCCGGCGGAGCCGCGATGGTCTACAACCAGATCAACCACCAGAACGAGCGCGACCTGTTGCTGATGGAGTCGCTGGCGATTCCGCTCAGCTTCCTGGTGCTGGTCTGGGTGTTCGGTGGGCTGCTGACCGCGGCACTGCCGGTCTGCCTGGGCGGATTCGCGATCGTCGGGTCGATGTCCGTGCTGCGACTGATCAGCTTCGGCACCGACGTGTCGACCTACGCATTGAATCTCAGCAGTGCGCTCGGCCTTGCCCTGGCCATCGACTACACCCTGCTCATCATCAGCCGCTACCGCGACGAGTTGGCCGACGGCAGCGCCCCGGACGAGGCGTTGATCCGAACCATGGCCACCGCGGGCCGCACGGTGCTGTTCTCGGCGACCACTGTCGCGTTGTCGATGGCTGTGATGGTGCTGTTCCCGATGTACTTCCTGAAGTCGTTCGCGTATGCGGGGGTGGCCACCGTCGCGTTCGTCGCGGTGGCCGCGATCATGGTGACGCCTGCGGCGATCGTGCTGCTCGGCCCGCGTCTGGACGCGCTGGACGTGCGCAAACTGGGGCGTCGGATTTTCGGCCGGGCGGACCCCGTGCGCAAGCCGGTCGAGGAGTTGTTCTGGTATCGGTCGACCAAGTTCGTGATGCGGCGGGCCATCCCGATCGGCCTGGCCGTCGTTGCGCTGCTGCTGCTGCTCGGGCTGCCGTTCCTCGGGGTCAAGTGGGGCATGCCGGACGACCGGGTGCTGCCGACGACGGCTTCGGCGCATGCAGTCGGTGATCAGTTGCGACACGATTTCGCCGATGACTCGGCGACCGCGGTGTCTGTTGTCGTCCCGGACGTTCGAGGGGTGCGTCCGGGCGACCTCAGCCGCTATGCGGCCGACCTGTCACGGATAGCCGACGTTTCGGCGGTTTCGGCACCGACCGGGACGTTCGTCCGCGGCAACCCGGTGGGACCGCCTTCGGCCGCCACCGGGATGGCACACGACAGCGCCTTTTTGACGGTCACCAGCAGTGCGCCGCTGTTCTCGTCGGCTTCGGACACCCAGCTCGACCAGTTGCACGCGGTGCCCGGTCCAGCCGGCCAGTCGGTGCAGCTGTCCGGAATGGCCCAGATCAATCGTGACAGCGTGCATGCGATCACCACCCGACTTCCCCTCGTGTTGGGTCTGATCGGCGCCATCACGTTCGTCTTGCTTTTCCTGCTCACCGGCAGCGTGTTGCTGCCGGTGAAAGCGTTGGTGTGCAACGTCTTGTCGCTGACGGCGGCATTCGGCGCGCTGGTGTGGATCTTCCAGGACGGTCACCTCGGGGCGATGGGCACCACCCAGAGCGGAACGGTGGTGGCCAACATCCCGGTGCTGTTGTTCTGCGTGGCCTTCGGCCTTTCGATGGATTACGAAGTGTTCCTGGTCTCCAGGATTCGCGAGTACTGGCTGACTGCGGTCGCCTCGCACCCGACGCCACCGGACAACCGGACCCAACGGGCCGACAACGACGAGAGCGTCGCGCTCGGGCTGGCCCGCACCGGACGGGTGGTCACGGCGGCGGCTCTGGTGATGTCGATTTCGTTCGCGGCGCTGATCGCCGCGCAGGTGTCCTTCATGCGGATGTTCGGTACCGGCCTGACCCTGGCCGTGCTTGCCGACGCGACCCTGGTGCGGATGGTGTTGGTGCCGGCCTTCATGCACGTTCTGGGTCACTGGAGTTGGTGGGCGCCCAGACCGCTGGTGTGGCTGCATGACCGCTTCGGGATCAGCGAATCGGAATCCGTCGTCGTGCATGACCCGGCCGATCCGGTCAATGGCCGACACGCTCGCCACCGCCAGGATCAGGTCGTCCCCGCCGCGCCCAGCGCTGCGGCAGCCCCGGCCACGACGGTCGCCGATGGTCGCTGATCCTTCGACAGAGCAACTTCGCAGAAGGCGGGCCCCTCGTGGGTCCGGCGATCTTCTGCGCGACGAAATCCTGGACGCCGCAACCGATCTCCTGCTCGACATCGGGCACGCCAAGGCGGTATCGATCCGCTCGGTGGCCGAACGGGTTGGCGTGACGCCGCCGTCGATCTATCTGCACTTCCAAGACAAAGACGCGCTGCTCGATGCGGTGTGCGCGCGCTACTTCGAAAAGCTCGACGACGCGATGCAGCGGGTGTCGGCCGCGCAGTCCAGCACGGTCGACGTTCTCCGCGCGCAGGGTCTGGCCTATGTCCAATTCGCCGTCGAGAACCCCGAGCTGTACCGGATCGCGACGATGGGGGAATGGAAGTCTGACAGCAATGTCGATGCGGCGCTTGCCAGTTCGGCGTTCGAGCACATGTGTGTGACCGTCAAGGAGCTGATGGCCGAGGGAGTGTTTCCGCCCGGCGACGCGACCGGGGTCGCACTGGAGTTGTGGAGCGCAGCGCACGGAGTGGCCGCGTTGCTGATCGCCAAGCCACATCTGCCATTCGGCGATCCCGACGCATTCACCGACCGGGTGCTGCGGGCCGTCTTCTCAGGGAATATGGTGTCCGGACTGGTCGGCGCCGACGCGACACCGCAGCAGGTCGTGGAACGTTTGACGGCGCTCGGGTCGAAAGGCTGGTCGCAATGACGTCATCGACGGAGACCGTTCATCACCCGTTCTTCGCGCGACTCTGGACCACGATCGCCGCACACGAGACCGAGCAGATGCGCGAATCCCGCCGGCAGAATCTGGCCGGGTTGTCCGGTCGAATTCTCGAGGTCGGCGCCGGCACCGGCACCAATTTCGCCTTCTACCCCGACACCGTCGAGCAGGTGGTTGCGGTCGAACCCGAGCAGCAGTTGGTCCGACTGGCTCGCCAAGCGGCCGACGCCGCCACGGTTCCGGTCGAGGTGACCAATCGCACTGTGGAGAGTTTCTCCGCGGACGAGCCATTCGACGCGGTGGTCTGCTCGCTGGTGCTGTGCTCGGTAGCCGAGCCCGATTCGGTTCTGCGACAAATACTTTCGCTGCTTCGACCAGGCGGCGAGTTGCGCTACCTCGAGCACGTGGCCAGTGCCGGAGTACGCGGTGGCTTTCAGCGATTCGTCGACGCGACGTCGTTGTGGCCGCGACTGGCCGGAAACTGCCACGCCCACCGGCGCACCGAGCAATCGATCCGCTCTGCGGGATTCGAGATCGAGACCACCCGCACCGACTGCGCCTTACCGGCCTGGGTGCCGCTGCCGGTATCGGAGTTCGTGGTGGGGCGGGCCCGCCGGCCGGCCTAGTTCAGCAGGGCGGGCAGTCGCTGCAACAGCGTCGGAAGCGCCGTACTGGCTGATTCGCGCACCGTGATTGTGGCGCTGTCAGACAGCGGTGTGGGCTCCGGATTGACCTCGACCACGACGATGCCGCGAGCCAGTGCCGCCTCGGGCAGACTTGCCGCCGGATAGACGATGCTCGACGTTCCGACGACGATCAGCACGTCGGCCGTGGTGGTCGCTTCCACTGCCTGCTGCCAGGGGCCCTGGGGGAGTGCCTCGCCGAACCAGACGATGTCGGGCCGGATCAACCCGCCGCAATCACACACCGGCGGCTCCACTTCCAGTGTGGGCTCGGTCATTTCGGGCAGGACGCCGCTGTAGGGCAAGCCGCATGTGGCACAACGAAATTCGAACAAGCTACCGTGCAGGTGGTGTACCGGGGAACTGCCCGCGCGCTCGTGCAGATTGTCGACGTTCTGCGTGACGACGCTGACCTCCGCATGGTCCTGCCAGGCGGCGACGGCGCGGTGACCGGGATTGGGTTGGACGGTGTTGACCAGGTAATGACGCCACAGGTACCAGCCCCACACCCGCTCGGGATTGCGTTCCCAACCCTGCACGCTGGACAACTCGTAAGGGTCGAACTCGGCCCACAGGCCGTTCTTGTCGTCGCGGAATGTCGGCACGCCGCTCTCCGCGGAGATTCCCGCGCCGGAGAGCACCGTGATTCGCACGCTCTCACGATAGCGCGGGCCCTGGATTGAGCCCGTCGACGATGCAGCGTGCGCAGCGCGACGAGGTGGGGTTGCGGGATACTGGTCGGGTGGAATTGGGCGATTGGCTGCGGGTCGACGGGCAGGCGGACCGACCGCTGTTCGATCAACTCCGCACCCAGATCATCGAGGCGATCCGGGCGGGCACACTGGCGCCCGGCACCCGGCTCCCGACCGTGCGGGTGATGGCCGGCGAACTGGGTCTGGCAGTCAACACCGTCGCCCGCGCGTACCGCGAACTGGAGACGGCAGGCATCGTCGAAACCCGGGGCCGCTTCGGCACTTTCGTCGCTCGGGCGGATCCGGCGGACACTGCGATGGCGGCCGCGGCGGGCGCCTTCCTCGACGTCGCGCGCGGGCTGGGGCTCGGAAAGGCCGACGCGCTGCGCTATTTGGAGGACTACGCCGACGACTGAGCGGCCAGGACCTTGACCAGCGTGCGCAGGTTGCGGGTGGTGGTCGACGACTTGTACTTCTTCTTGCCCATTGTCTTGCCGATGGTGCTGTCCAGCGTCTTGTTCTTGGCGACTTGCCAATAGATCACGCCCGCGGACTTCGGGCCACGCTTGATCTTTTCGTCGACGCCGGCGTCACCGGTCAGCGCCGCGAGCTCGTCGAGCACGTCGGCGTCGCTGACGAAGGTGACGTAGGACTGGTAGCCGTCGACCTCGGCTTCGAACGGATAGCTGTCGACGATCGACTTCAGCTTCGTGATCGGATAGACCAGCACCCAGGCGTCGTACCCGAATGCTTTCCGCAGCGCCTTCTCGGCCGCGTCGCGAACCGCGTCGGCGCTTTCGGACGAGTCCAGCGTGACGTTGCCGGTGGCCAGGATCGTGCGGACCTCGGTGAGCCCGGCGTCGGTCAACGCGGTTGCCACGTCGGCCATTTTCAGGTTGACACCGCCGACGTTGACGCCGCGCAGGAACGCCGCGTAATGAGTCATGAGCGTGATGGTAGCGACGCGACGGAGTCGCCCCGTAGGCTTTCGACATGGGCCGCCACGCGTTCGACGACAAGCTGTTGGCCGTGATCGCGGACAATTCCCTCGGCGTGCTCGCCACGCTCAAACGCGACGGCCGGCCGCAGTTGTCCAACGTCTCCTACTACTTCGACGTCCGCAACGTCGAAATCCAGGTTTCGGTCACCGAGCCACGGGCCAAGACCCGCAACCTGCGGCGTGACCCGCGGGCGTCGCTGCTCGTCAGCTCCGACGACGGCTGGTCGTACGCCGTCGCCGAGGGCACCGCCACGTTGACCCCGCCTGCGGCGGCGCCGGGTGACGACACTGTCGAGGCGCTGATTGCCTTGTATCGCAACATCGCCGGTGAACACCCGGACTGGGACGACTACCGGCAGGCGATGGTGACCGACCGTCGTGTCGTGCTGACGCTGCCCGTCGCGCACGTCTACGGAATGCCGCCGGGCCTGCGCTAGGCTGCGGATCATGGCTGGATCGAAGTCGGGGGCCGAGTCGTCGTCCGCACCTGAAGACGACAACAAGCGCAAATTCCGTGAGGCACTCGAACGCAAGAACGCGAAGTCGGCGGGCGGAGCCGACCACCGCGAAGGCGGGGGCGGTAAGGGCACCCGGGCGCACGGCGCGGCCGGCAACCATCGGGAGTTTCGCCGCAAGAGCGGCTAGCTCGCGAGGCTCTCTTCCGGGTCTACCGGGGCGTCAGCCGTAGCCAGGCCGAAAAAGGCTGCCGGAACGGCGATTTCGACCGCGGTGAGGACTTCCTGAAACCAGTGCGGCCGGCCGTTGCTGATCAGCGAGATCACGCGGCCGACGGCGCTGACCAACATCAGCCCGGCCAGCAGGCGGATGTCGGTGGCACGGATCGGCGATCTGCGGGCAGCGGCCAGCCACGCCAGGCCGTAGCCGGCGAAGTAGGCGGAGTAGAACCGCTCGCGCGAATCGACCGTTGCGTTGGCGTCCGTCGCGCCGGGGACCGAGGAAACGCCGAGCGCGAAGTGGTAGATCCCGATCGCGACGCAGGACAGTCCGGTGAACCCGGCGAGGTTTCTCAGATTGCGGCCGGTGCGGACAGGGGTGCTGGGCATCCGGCCACGCTATCTCCTGGCTGGTCTGCGTCGGGCAGGATCAGTCGATGGTCGGGGTGGCACGGATGCGGGGCGGGGATAGGATCTCGATCATGGTGCCGGCCTCTACTCCTGGTAATGACCGTTGACGATCACGCTCTGCCTCGCACAGGACACCGACGCCGATCGGTTGCTGGCCGACGATCCGCTGGCGCTGCTGATCGGCATGGTTCTGGACCAGCAGGTCCCGTTCGAAACGGCGTTTCGCGGGCCGATGAAGATCGCCGAACGGATGGGCGGGCTCGGCGCGGCCGAGATCGCTGACTGCAACCCGGACAAGTTCGCCGCCTTGTGCTCGGAAAAGCCTGCGATACACCGGTTTCCGGGGTCGATGGCGAAGCGGATCCAGACGCTGGCGCAGATCGTCGTCGACCGCTACGACGGTGACGCCGCCGGGCTGTGGACGGCCGGCGATCCCGACGGGCCGGAACTGTTGCGACGGCTCAAGGGACTCCCCGGGTTCGGTGAGCAGAAGGCGCAGATCTTTCTGGCGTTGCTCGGCAAGCAGTACGCGGTAACCCCCAAAGGCTGGCGCGCCGCCGCAGGCGAGTTCGGAAAGTTCGGCACGCATGTGTCGGTCGCCGATATCGCCGACGCGGGTTCGCTGGAGAAAGTCCGTTCGTACAAGAAGCAGATGAAGGCGGCCAAGAAGGCGTCTACAGGGAAGGCGACATAGTGAAGACGCATCTGAACTGTCCGTGTGGCGAGGCGATCACCGGCAAAGACGAAGACGAACTGGTCGATCTGACGCAGGCCCATCTGGCCAGCGCGCACCCCGGTCTGGAGTACGACCGGGACGCGATCCTCTTCATGGCTTACTAGCCATGAAGCATTAACACGGCATGGCTTACTAGCCATGAAGCATCAGCACGGCATGGCTTACTAGCCATGGAGCATCAGCACGGCATGGCTTACTAGCCAGCAGCAGCCGTCTCAGACGACAAATCCGCCGGAGCGCAGCTGCTCCGGCGGATTGTCCGTTGGCTGGATCAGGGCACCACCGTCGAGCCGATGGTCGGCATGAACTGGCACTGCTTGTCCTTGGTGGTGACCTGGCCGAAGATCGTCGACATGATGCTGCCGGACCCGGTGTCGACGGTGGCGGTCAGCGTGGTCGGCCCCTGCGGATTGATGTCGGCCTGCGGCTTGAGCGTGGCGCTGCCCGACTTGCCGGTGGTCAGGTTCACCCAGGTCAGGTTCAGCGGCAGCTTCTGCACGTCGGCCGGTCCCGGCGTGCCCAATGCAGTGAACACGTACGACGTCTGCCCGGCTTTCGGGCCCGGGGCCGGAATTGTGGCCGGCCCGGCTACCGACAGCACGGGTGCGAGGACACTGCCACCGTCGCTCGAGCAACCGTTGCCGATCGAGGGATACATGAAGTCCTGAGTGGGCGGTGCGTCCGGGCTGTAGTTCGGCGCGGCGGCGTTGGGAGCGGGCGGTGTCACCGCAGCTTCGGGCGCGGGTGCCGGAACCGCCGCGGGCGCGGGCCCGCCGGGCGGTGTCGCGGCCGCCACCGGAACGGCGTTCGCCGGAGCCGGAGCGGCCTCGGGTGCGGGTCCGGCCGCGTGCACCGGATCGATTCCGGTCGGCAGGTGCGCCTGAACGCCGGGTTCCACCCCGGGCGGGGCAACGTGGTTGGTGGCCGAGGCGTCGGGTGCCTGGACGAACTGATTCACCGACGCCGCAACGTTTTTGGAATCTTCTGACGCCGACGGGCTCTTGGCGAACGCCTGTGCCGCGGCCATCAACAGCTGGGTGGCCTGCTCGGGGTTGCCGGCGGCCTGCTGAATGATTGGGCTGAACTCGGTCAGCGCGGGCAGCGCGGGCATGCCTGGAATCTGCTGGACGGGAGCCGGTGCGGGCGGCGCCGGGTCGGCGGCCGCGGTGGGGGACAGGGCCACGGCGGCGCTGGCTGTGATGGCCGCGGCAGCGAAGGTGCTGATCAGGTTTCGAGCGATGTACATGGTGTCCTCCCGGTCGTCAGTGGTGGTGGAGGCCGGCTAGCGCACAGGGGCGCTAGCCGGCCGGTCGCTCGGTCAGGGCAGGGCGGACACCGGGAACAGCGACGCGCCGGCCGTCGCGGGCAGCACCGGTGCGGTGGCCAACGGCAGCGTCGCCGGTGCAGCCGTCAACGGCAACGTTGCGGCAGGTGCCGCCGTCAACGGCAGGGTTGCCGCGGGTGCGGCGGCCGCGGGCAAGCCGGCCGCCGAGGCGAGCCCACTGCCGAACGGCGATCCGCCGCCGATCAGCGAGGTCAGGTCACCGGGCAGGGAGACCTGCTGCGGCAGCGGGAACGGCATGCCCGGAATCTGCGGCAGGTTGAGCTGGGCCTGCGGCAGCATCCCCGCGGGGTTCGTCGCGGGCGCCGCGGCAGCCGGAGCGGCCGGAGTCAGGCCCGGGAGGCTGAGTCCTGGCGTCGACGTGGTGGCCGGCGTCGGGGTGGACAGGCCGGGAATGCCCAAGCCCGGTGTAGAAGTCGCGGCCGGGGCCGGGGTGGACAGGCCCGGAATGCCCAGGCCTGGTGTGGAAGTCGCGGCCGGGGCCGGAGTGGTCAGACCCGGAATGCCCAGGCCGGGTGTGGAACTCGCAGCGGGAGCCGGCGACGCCAGACCGGGAAGCAGCGACGAGCCGGCGCCCGGGGTTGCGGCGGCAGGCGTCTGCGGCATCTTGATCGCGGCGCTGGCCAGTGGTGGCGGCGTGGCGGGCTGGCCGCCCAGTGCGCCGGCGACGCTCTGCAGCAGTTGCGGCGCGGCGGCCGCGGTGCCGACGAGCTGCTGGCTGATGTCGGGTGTCGGCACCGGTGCCGGGTCGGCGTGGGCGGTGCCCATCAAGCCCCCCATGAGCAGCGCTGCCGACGAGCCCGCCACAACGGCGGTGGCTCGTACGAAGGTCCGAACAGTTGACATGACTCTCCCTGAATCTCGATGACAAGTCCTCGCCCCAGACGATCCGCCTGAAAACAGGAGTGACTCGAGTGACACGTGTGGCATTTATGCGACCGTTATTGAACTGAGCGGTGGCGGTTACCGAGCGAGCCTGTAGCGGGACGGCGCTGCTTGTCGGGCCCGGCGATAGAGTCGTGCAGATCGACACCACCTCGGCCGCTCCGGCGGCAATCACCAGCCGCCGCTCCGCGATCTCGGTCGAGACCATCGGGCCGGTGGTTCTGATCGTGAGCGTCTTGGCGCGGCTGGCCTGGACGTATCTGGCGCCCAACGGGGCCAACTTCGTCGACCTGCACGTCTACGTCGGCGGCTCGGCGATGCTCGACCACCCGGGGGGCCTCTACCGCTACGTCTATGCCGATCAGACGCCGGACTTCCCGCTGCCGTTCACCTATCCGCCCTTCGCCGCGGTGGTCTTCTATCCGCTGCACTTTCTGCCGTTCGGCGTGGTGGCGTTCTGCTGGACAGTTGGCACGATGGCCGCGCTATACGGGGTGGTGCGGATCAGCCAGCGGCTGCTGGGCGTCGCTGCCGGCGAAGGTCAGCGGCCCGCGATGCTGTGGACGGGGATCGCAATCTGGCTCGAGCCGTTGCGCAGCACGTTCGACTACGGGCAGATCAACGTCGTATTGGCGCTGGCCGCGTTGGCCGCGGTATTCAGCGCCCGGTGGTGGCTGTCCGGCCTGTTGCTGGGTACGGCCGCGGGGGTCAAACTGACGCCCGCGATCGGAGGACTGTATTTCGTCGGGGCCCGGCGGTGGGGGACCGCGGTCTTCTCCGGCGTCGTGTTCCTGGCCACCATCGGATTATCGGCGTTGATCGTCGGCGACCAAACCCGTTACTACTTCACCGATTTGATCCGCAAGACCGATCGAGTCGGACCGATCTGCACGATCTTCAACCAGTCGTGGCGCGGCGCGATCTGCCGGATCTACGGTCACGACCCGGGTTACAACCCGACCGTGCTGATCGGAATCGGGCTCACCGCACTACTTTCCGTGCTGGCCTGGCGGGCGATGAGCGTCGACGCGGATCGGCCGGACCGGCTCGGACGGCTGCTGATAGTCGAACTGTTCGGCCTGCTGCTCTCGCCCATTTCCTGGACCCATCACTGGGTGTGGTTGGTGCCGTTGATGATCTGGCTGTTTCACGGCCCGCTGTCCGATCGCCGCGGCGCGCGGATTCTCGGCTGGACCTGGCTGGTGCTGCTGGTTGTCGGGGTGCCCTGGCTGCTGAGTTTTGCGCAGCCGAGCATCTGGCAGAACGGCCGTCCGTGGTACCAGGCCTGGGGCGGGCTGGTTTACATCGTGGCGACACTGGCCACGCTGGGCTGGGTTGCGGCCAGCAGGAGGCGGTCGGCTACTCCGCGATAATCGCGTCGATGTCGCGGGCCAACCCGAGGTCCTTCTCGGTGATGCCGCCGTCGGAGTGCGTGACCAACGCGAAAGTCACTGTTCGCCAACGGATATCGATGTCGGGATGGTGGTCTTTCTCCTCGGCGCGTTCGGCGACCCGGCGCACCGCTTCGATTCCGGACAGGAATGCCGGAAACTCCACCGACCGGCGCAGCACGCCGTCTTTGCGTTCCCACCCGTTGAGCTCAGGCAGTGCGGCATCTACTTGGTCATCCGATAACACAGCCATCTCTCGACCGTATACCGTCGGCCGCGATGGTCAACCAGATCGTGGTCGCAGGGGCGATCGTCGTGGATTCGAAGCTGCTGATCGCACAGCGTGTTCGACCGCCCGAACTGGCCGGCCGATGGGAGCTCCCGGGTGGCAAGGTCGCGGCGGGGGAGACCGGGCCGGCGGCGCTGGCCCGTGAACTGGCCGAGGAACTCGGTGTCGACGTCGCGGTCGGCTCTCAGCTCGGCGACGTCGAGCTGAGTCCGACGATGACCTTGCGGGCGTACACCGCGACCGTGCTCCGCGGCGAACCCCAGCCGCACGATCACGCCGCGCTGCGCTGGGTGTCGGCCGCGGAACTCGACGACGTCGACTGGGTGCCCGCCGACCGGGGATTCCTGCCGGCGCTGACGCGGCTGTTGGCCGAGAACCGGGGTCCCGGCAGCCGGCAGGTGAGGTGACATGCGGCACACAGCCGGGGCTACCCGGGTGCCGCGCCTGAGCTTGGTTGTTCGTCGGGCGCGAATGAGTGGACGGGGATCAGCGACTCGGCGAGAAGAGCGTCGCCGGCCGTCCGCGACGAGCCGTCGGCCGGCGGATGGGCCGTGCGGGATCGGCCGTGAACATCCCAGCTAGTCACGCCTTTCGGGCGTGCTTGAACACCCTCTCCAATGCCTTGCCGCGGACACCGTTGCGCTCCGCCTTCTGCACTTTGTGCAGGACCAGTGGGCAGCGCTTACACCGTGGCTTGGAGCGGCAGCACTTCTTCTTCGGCTTTGCCGTCGCATACTTTTCGAAGTTCACGTGACCTCTTGTATACAGGTCGCGTTTTCGTGTTTGGTGCCTACGCTGCGACAATTCACCACGTGGATTTCCGGAATGTAGCCATCGTCGCGCACGTCGACCATGGGAAGACGACCCTGGTCGACGCGATGCTGCGACAGTCGGGCGCGCTGACCCATCGCGGCGACGACGCGATCGAGCGCCTGATGGACTCCGGTGACCTGGAGAAGGAAAAGGGCATCACGATCCTGGCGAAGAACACCGCGGTGCACCGCCAGCACGCCGACGGCTCGATGACCGTCATCAACGTCATCGACACCCCGGGCCACGCCGACTTCGGCGGCGAGGTGGAGCGCGGCCTGTCCATGGTCGACGGCGTCCTGCTGCTGGTCGACGCCTCGGAAGGCCCGCTGCCGCAGACCCGTTTCGTGCTGCGCAAGGCGCTGGCCGCGCACCTCCCGGTGATCCTCGTCGTCAACAAGACCGACCGGCCGGACGCCCGGATCGCCGAAGTCGTCGAGGAGAGCCACGACCTGCTCCTCGACGTCGCCTCCGACCTCGACGAAGAAGCCCAGGCCGCCGCCGAGAAAGCGCTCGATCTGCCCACGCTGTACGCCTCGGGACGCGCTGGCATCGCCTGCACCACCCAGCCCGCCAACGGCGAGAACCCCGACGGCGAGAACCTCGACCCGCTGTTCGACGTGCTGCTCGAGCACATTCCGCCGCCCCAGGGCGACCCCGAGGCGCCGCTGCAGGCGCTGGTGACCAACCTCGACGCGTCGGCGTTCCTGGGCCGACTCGCGCTGATCCGCATCTACAAGGGCCGCATCAAGAAGGGCCAGCAGGTGGCCTGGATGCGCGAAGTGGACGGCCATCCCGTCATCACTAACGCCAAGATCACCGAGCTGCTGGTCACCGAGGGCGTCGAACGCACACCGACCGAAGAGGCCATCGCCGGCGACATCGTCGCGGTGGCCGGCATTCCGGAGATCATGATCGGCGACACGCTTGCCGACATCGAGCACGCACACGCGCTGCCGCGCATCACCGTCGACGAGCCCGCCATCTCGGTGACCATCGGCACCAACACCTCGCCGCTGGCCGGCAAGGTGTCCGGGCACAAGCTGACCGCGCGAATGGTCAAGTCGCGCTTGGATTCCGAGCTGGTCGGCAACGTGTCGATCAAGGTCGTCGACATCGACCGGCCCGATGCCTGGGAGGTCCAGGGTCGTGGTGAACTGGCGCTGGCCGTGCTCGTCGAACAGATGCGCCGCGAGGGCTTCGAGCTCACCGTCGGCAAGCCGCAGGTGGTCACCCAGACGGTCGACGGCAAGCTGCACGAGCCGTTCGAGGCGATGACGATCGACTGTCCCGAGGAGTTCGTCGGCGCGATCACCCAGCTGATGGCCGCCCGCAAGGGGCGCATGGAGGAGATGGCCAACCACGCCGCCGGCTGGGTCCGGATGGACTTCATCGTGCCGAGCCGTGGGCTGATCGGCTTCCGCACCGACTTCCTGACGCTGACGCGTGGCACCGGCATCGCGAACGCGGTGTTCGACGGTTACCGGCCGTGGGCGGGCGAGATCAAAGCGCGACACACCGGCTCGCTGGTCTCCGACCGCACCGGATCGATCACGCCGTTCGCCATGATCCAGCTGTCCGACCGTGGGCAGTTCTTCGTCGAGCCCGGTGAGGACACCTACGAGGGCCAGGTGGTGGGTATCAACCCGCGTGCCGAAGACCTCGACGTCAACGTGACGCGGGAGAAGAAGCTGACCAACATGCGCTCGTCGACCGCCGACGTGATGGAGACCCTGGCCCGCCCGCTGGATCTCGGCCTCGAGCAGGCGATGGAGTTCTGCGCCGAGGACGAGTGCGTGGAGGTGACGCCGGAGGTGGTGCGGGTGCGCAAGGTCGAGCTGACCGCGACCCTGCGCGCGCGGGCGAAGGCCCGGGCCAAGGCTCGCGGCTGACGACGACGCATTGACCGACGACGGGGATTCCGCCCCCGATACCCTGTGGGGCGTGCCGAACCGAGCCCGCCGCGTCCGCGTGACCGCCGGCATGCTGGTTTCGCTGTTGGCGTTCGTCGGCTGCGCGGTCAGTCCGCCGCCCGCTCCGCAGAGCACCGCGACCGCGCGCAGCACTGTTCCGCCGCCGCAACGCAGGACGCAGATCATCATGGGCATCGACTCGATCGGGGCCGGCTTCAATCCGCATTTGCTGTCCGATCTTTCGGCCGTCAACGCCGCGGTGAGTGCTCTGGTGCTGCCCAGCGCCTTCCGCCCGGTGGCCGACCCGAACACGCCGACGGGATCCCGCTGGGAGATGGACCCGACGCTGCTCAAGTCGGCCGAGGTGACCAACGAGAACCCGTTCACGGTCACCTACAAGATCCGGCCGGAGGCGCAGTGGACCGACAATGCCCCGATCGCGGCCGACGACTTCTGGTACCTGTGGCGCCAGATGGTCGGTCAGCCCGGCGTGGTCGATCCGGCGGGATATGACCTGATCACCGGGGTTCAGTCGATTGACGGCGGCAAACAGGCGGTGGTCACCTTCGCCCGGCCCTACCCGGCGTGGCGAGAATTGTTCAACAACATCCTGCCGGCGCACATCGTCAAGGACGTGCCGGGTGGCTTCCCGGCCGGGCTGGCGCGGGCCCTCCCGGTGACCGGCGGCCAGTTCCGGGTGGAGTCGATCGACCCCCAGCGCGACGAGCTCCTGCTGGCCCGCAACGACCGCTACTGGGGACCGCCGGCCAAACCGGACCTGGTGTTGTTCCGCCGGGCCGGCGCACCCGCCGCGCTGGCCGACTCGGTTCGCAACGGCGACACCCAGGTGGCCCAGGTCCACGGCGGCTCAGCGGCTTTCGCGCAGCTGTCGGCGATCCCGGACGTGCGGACCGCTCGGATCATGACGCCGCGGGCGATGCAGCTGACGCTGCGCGCCAACGTGGCGAAGCTGGCCGACGGGCAGGTACGTAAGGCGATTCTGGGCTTGCTCGACGTCGACCTGCTCGCCGCGGTCGGCGCCGGCAGCGACAACACCGTCAGCCTGGATCAGGCGCAGATCCGTTCGCCCAGCGATCCCGGGTACGTGCCCACGGCGCCACCGGCGCTGACCCGCACGGCGGCGCTGGGGCTGCTGGAGTCGGCGGGCTACCAGATCGACAGCGACAACGCGACGCCGGAGAACAACCGGGGCCACGTGACCAAGGACGGTAAAGAACTGACGCTGGTGATCGGTGTCGCCGCCAACGACCCGACCTCGCAGGCCGTGGCGAACACCGCCGCCGACCAGTTGCGCAACGTCGGGATCGCCGCGACCGTGCTGGCGCTCGACCCGGTCGCCCTGTACCGCGAGGCGCTGGTCAACAACCGGGTCGATGCCCTGGTCGGCTGGAGCGAGGCCGGCGGCAACCTGGCGACCCTGCTGGCATCCCGGTTCGGCTGCCCGGCGTTGGAGGCGACGGCGGTGTCCACCGCCGCGGCGTCGACATCGTCCTCGGCCACGGCCGGCAAGCCCGCCCCCGCGACGACGACGCCGACCGCGGCCACCTCGACGCCGCCCTCGCACGCGCAGGAGCCCGGCGCGCTGGTGCAGGCGCCGTCGAACCTGACCGGGATCTGCGACCACAGCATCCAGGCGGACATCGACGCGGCGCTGGCCGGCACCAGGGACATCAACGACGTGGTGAATGCGGCCGAGCCGCGCCTCTGGGAGATGGCCACGGTGCTGCCGATCCTCCAGGACACCACGATCGTCGGGGCCGGCCCGAGCGTGCAGAACGTCAGCCTGTCCGGCGCGGTTCCGGTCGGGATCGTCGGCGACGCCGGACAATGGGTGAAGACGGCGCAATAAGCTCTGGACTAGGCTCTGGACATCCGAAGCTGTTGTACGACAACGACATTCAGGTCGAACGCGGCAGCACGGTGTCGACGATCTGGGCCAGCTGCCGCTTGTTCGGCGGCGCGCCGGTGAGCAACATCTGCTGGTTGACCAGTGCGGTCCCCACCCTGGCGGTGTAGGGCGTCACCGCGTCGGCGTGGATTTCGCCGTTGGCCGCGCCGGCCTCCAGTATCGATTCGGTGATCCGCAGCCGGGGCCCGACCACGGCGTCGGTGAAGATCGCCCGCAATTCCGGCTCGTGCAGGAGCTGTTGCAGGCTGCCCAGACCGGGAAATGCGGTCTTGCCGGCGACCACGTCGCAGTGCGCGTTGAGCACGGCCAGCAGATTCTCCCGCGCCGATCGGTCCGGTCGCGGTTCCGGCAGCGGAGGCAGCGCGTAGAGCAGGGCCGCCTGGACCAGGTCGTGCTTGCTGGACCACCGTCGGTACAGCGCGGCCTTGCCGGTCCTGGCCCGCGCGGCGATGCCCTCCATGGTCAGGCCGCCGTAGCCGACCACGGCCAGCTCGGCCAGCGTCGCGTCGTAGAGGGCGTCTTCGAGCTGCTTGCCCCTACGACGGGTGCGGACTACTGCCCCGGCCGCCACCGTCTGCTGTCCCATCTGAAGATAGTAGCCAGCGACGTGCCTTTCGGGCGGACCGGCCTTTGCCCGTCGACAAGCTGTTTGTGCAGCTCAGAAGTTTCGATCGCGAAATCCTTTGCCCCGCAGCGCGCGAGTAGGGTGCGTGCCATGCTCCAGACTCCGCGGCTGCTGTTCGTGCACGCCCATCCCGACGACGAGACCATCACCAACGGTGTCACCATCGCCCACTACGTCGCGCGCGGAGCGCAGGTGCGGGTCGTCACGTGCACGCTCGGCGAAGAGGGCGAGGTCATTGGCGACCAGTGGGCGCAGTTGGCCGTGGACCACGCCGACCAACTCGGCGGCTACCGGATCGGTGAACTCACCGCCGCGCTCCGGGCGCTCGGCCTGGACGCTCCGGTCTATCTCGGCGGTCCGGGCCGGTGGCGCGACTCGGGCATGGTCGGTAGCGAGGCGCGCGGCCGGCAACGGTTCAGCGACGCCGACCAACGCGAGGCGGTCGGCGCGCTGGTCGCGATCATCCGCGAGATGCGCCCGCACGTCGTAGTGACCTACGACCCCGATGGCGGCTACGGCCACCCCGACCACATCCAGGCGCACGTCGTCACGGCCGCTGCGGTGGCCGCCGCCGAAAGCGGCGACGACTATCCCGGACAGCCCTGGTCGGTGCCGAAGTTCTACTGGACCGTCATCGCCCGCAGCGCTTTCATGGCCGGGTGGGCAGCGCTGGGCCCCGGCGATCTGCGCGAGGAATGGATCGTCCCGCCTCCGGACGGCGACTTCGGCGGGCTGGGTTATCCCGACGACGACATCGACGCCGTCATCGACGACCCGGATGCGCTACCGGCGAAGATCGCCGCGCTCCGGGCGCACGCCACCCAGCTCACCGTGGGACCCACCGGGCGCACGCTGGCCCTGTCGAACAACATCGCGCTGCCGATCGTGGGCCAGGAGCACTACATCCTGGCGGGCGGCTCCGCGGGCGACCGCGACGATCGCGGCTGGGAGACCGACCTGCTCTCCGGAGTCGACCTTGCCGAGACGGCCTCGCGGTAAGCTGCCGGAATGGACCCGGACCTGGACTACAACCAGCAGCACTGGCAGGACCGACTGGACAATTTCCAGTGGACGGTCATGTCCATCGTTTCGCAGTTGGACAGCATCCCGACCTGATCGTCTACCGCATCGTCGTGCTGGCGTTGCTGGCGGCCGACGGGATTCTGTCGGCGGTGGGCGGCGCCCTTCTTCTGCCGTCCTACATCGGCTCGGTGCCGTTCCCGGTCAGTGCCCTGGTCAGTGGCCTGATCAACGCCGGCTTGGTCTGGGCCGCCGCGCAGTGCACCGACTCGATCCGCCTGGCCGCGCTGCCGTTGTGGACCTGGCTGCTGGCGGTGCTGGTGATGTGCCTGCCCGGTCCGGGCGGCGATGTCATCTTCGCCGGCCGCGGAGTACTGGCTTACAGCCCGTTGTTGCTGCTCGCAGCGGGTTTACTGCCGCCTTTTTGGGTGCTGCTACGGCGCCGGCCCGCCCGCTGAGGGCAGGGACTCTTCGACGCACGACTGGAGGCTACTGTTGTCGCTCATGGCACGCGTCGGGTCGCGGATAGTTGGGAAATTCGGATGGACTCACGGATGAAATATCGCTGGCCGGAAGTTACACAAACGTGCCGTTGACTCCGGGCGAAGAGCCGACCTTGCTGCCCAGCCCGTCGGCCCCCCCTTCACCAGGCGGATCTGCGATGCGCCGGGTGCTACGGCGGGCCCGCGACGGGGTGGCCCTGAACATCGACGAGGCAGCGGTCGCGCTGACCGCCCGCGGTGACGATCTCGCCGACCTGTGTCGCAGCGCCGCGCGGGTACGTGACGCCGGCCTGGAGTCGGCCGGGCGCCGCGGCAGCAACGGCCGGCTGCCGGTCAGCTACTCCCGCAAGGTCTTCATTCCCGTCACTCATCTCTGCCGGGACTCCTGCCACTACTGCACGTTCGTCACGGTGCCGGGAAAGCTGCGCGCCCGCGGCGCCGGCATGTACCTCGAGCCCGACGAGATTCTCGACATCGCCCGGCGCGGCGCCGAACTCGGTTGCAAGGAAGCCCTGTTCACTCTCGGTGATCGCCCCGAAGACCGCTGGCCCGAAGCGCGGGAATGGCTGGACGAGCGCGGCTACGACTCCACCCTGTCGTACCTGCGCGCGATGGCCATCCGGGTGCTGGAGGAATCCGGGCTGCTGCCACATCTGAACCCGGGCGTGATGAGTTGGTCGGAGCTGTCGCGGCTCAAGCCGGTGGCTCCGTCGATGGGCATGATGTTGGAGACGACCTCGCGTCGGTTGTTCGAGACGAAAGGGCTTGCGCACTATGGCAGTCCGGACAAAGACCCCGAGGTTCGACTGCGCACGCTGACCGACGCGGGCCGGCTTTCCATACCGTTCACCACCGGTCTGCTGGTCGGCATCGGTGAGACGCTGCTCGAGCGCGCCGAGACGTTGCATGCGATTCGCAAGTCGCACAAGGAATTCGGCCACGTCCAAGAAGTGATCGTGCAGAACTTCCGGGCCAAGCAACACACCGCGATGGCCTCGACGCCCGACGCCGGAATCGACGACTTCCTGGCCACCATCGCGGTGTCGCGACTGGTCCTCGGTCCGGCGATGCGGATCCAGGCGCCGCCGAATCTGGTGTCGGAGCAGGAGTGCGTCGCCCTGATCGGTGCGGGTGTCGACGACTGGGGCGGCGTATCGCCACTGACCCCCGACCACGTCAATCCCGAGCGTCCGTGGCCCGCGCTCGACACGCTCGCCGAGGTCACCGCGGCGGCCGGCTACGACCTGGTGGAGCGACTGACCGCGCAGCCGAAGTACGTGCAGGCCGGCGCGGCGTGGATCGACCCACGGGTGCGCGGTCACGTTGTGGCACTTGCCGATCCGGCCACCGGACTGGCCCGCGACGTCAACCCCACGGGTATGCCGTGGCAGGAGCCCGACGACGTCGCCTCCGCCGGCCGGATCGACCTCAACGCGGCGATCGACACCGAAGGTCGCAAGACCGAGACCCGGAGCGACCTGGACAGCGCGTTCGGCGACTGGGAGTCGATCCGGGCCAAGGTGCACGACCTCACCGCCCAAGGCGCTCGTGCGCCCGAACGCCTGGCCGGCGACGTGCTGGCGGCGCTGCGGTCGGCTGAACGCAACCCGGCCTCCTGCACCGACGCTGACTACCTCGCGCTGGCGACCGCAGACGGACCGGCGCTGGAAGCTGTTGCTGCACTGGCAGATTCGCTGCGCCGCGACGTCGTCGGCGACGATGTGACGTTCGTGGTGAACCGCAACATCAACTTCACCAACATCTGCTACACCGGTTGCCGGTTCTGCGCGTTCGCGCAGCGCAAGGACGACGCCGACGCCTTCTCGCTGTCCGCCGACGAGGTGGCTCAACGGGCGTGGGAAGCACACGTGGCGGGCGCCACCGAGGTCTGCATGCAGGGCGGGATCGACCCGGAGTTGCCGGTCACCGGCTACGCCGACCTGGTCCGTGCGGTGAAGGCGCGGGTTCCGTCGATGCACGTGCACGCGTTCTCGCCGATGGAGATCTCCAACGGAGTGACCAAGAGTGGCTTGAGTATTCGCGAGTGGCTGACCAGCCTGCGGGAGGCCGGCCTGGACTCGATTCCCGGCACTGCCGCCGAGATTCTCGACGACGAGGTCCGCTGGGTGCTGACCAAGGGCAAGCTGCCCACCTCGATGTGGATCGACGTGGTGACCACCGCGCACGAGGTGGGCCTGCGTTCGTCCTCGACGATGATGTACGGCCACGTCGACGACCCGCGCCACTGGGTCGGGCATCTGAATGTGTTGCGCCGCATCCAGGATCGCACCGGTGGGTTCACCGAATTCGTGCCGCTGCCGTTCGTGCACCAGAACTCGCCGCTGTATCTTGCCGGTGCCGCCCGTCCGGGCCCCAGCCACCGCGACAACCGCGCGGTGCACGCACTGGCACGGATCATGTTGCACGGCCGCATCTCCCACATTCAGACCAGCTGGGTCAAGCTCGGCGTCGAGCGCACGCAGGTGATGCTCAACGGCGGCGCCAACGACCTGGGTGGCACGTTGATGGAGGAGACCATCTCGCGGATGGCCGGTTCGGAGTTCGGCTCGGCCAAGACCGTCGCGGAGCTGACTGCGATCGCCGAGGGTATCGGCCGTCCCGCCCGTCAGCGCACCACCGACTACAACCCGTTGGCGGCCTGAGCCTTACAGCCGGGCCGCCAGCTCGGTGCCCTGCTTGATCGCGCGCTTGGCGTCCAACTCGGCGGCGACGGCCGCTCCGCCGATGACGTGCGGTGTGACCCCGGCGCGGCGCAACTCGTCTTCGAGGTCGCGGACCGGCTCCTGGCCGGCGCAGACCACGACGTTGTCCACCTCGAGCAGCTGCGGGCGTTCCCGCTTCGAACCGAAGCTGATATGCAGACCCGCGTCGCTGACCCGCTCGTAGTTCACACCGGAAAGCTGTTGCACACCTTTGGCTTTCAGCGAAGCCCGGTGCACCCAACCGCTCGTCTTGCCGAGGTTTCGGCCCTGGCCGCCGCTGGAACGCTGCAGCAGGTACACCTCACGCGCCGGCGGGGCGGGGATCGGGGTGATCAGCGCTCCGGGCGCCTCCCACGGATCGGCCGCACCCCACTCGGTCTTCCAGTCTTTGAGGTTCAGCGTCGGCGAGGCATCCGTGACCAGGAACTCGCTGACGTCGAAACCGATTCCGCCGGCACCGATCACCGCGACACGTTTGCCGAGCGGCTTGACGCCGGTGATGGCTTCGCCGTAGGTCAGCACCATCGAGTGGTTGATGCCCGGGATGTCCGGAATCCGCGGTGTCACACCGGTGGCCAGCACCACGTGGTCGAAGCCGGCGAGGTCGGACGCCGACACCCGGCTGCCGAGCCGCACGTCCACGCCGTTGGTGTGCAGCATCGTGGTGAAGTACCGGATGGTCTCGTTGAACTCCTCTTTGCCCGGGATCCGGCGAGCCATGTCGAATTGGCCGCCGATGTAGTCGTTGGCCTCGAACAGCGTCACCTGGTGGCCACGGGCGGCGGCGTTGACTGCGGCGGCCAGCCCGGCCGGGCCGGCGCCGACCACGGCGATCGAGCGGGTTCGCCGGGTCGGTGAGAGCACCAGTTCCGTCTCTCGGCCCGCGCGCGGGTTGAGCAGGCAGGACACCGTCTTGTGCACGAACGCGTGGTCCAGGCAGGCCTGATTGCAGGCGATGCAGGTGTTGATCTCGTCGGCCCGCGAGGCCTGCGCTTTGAGCACCCATTCCGGGTCGGCCAGCAGTGGCCGGGCCATCGAAATCAGCTGCACGTGGGTGTCGGCCAGGATCTGCTCGGCCGCCTGCGGCATGTTGATCCGGTTGGACGCCACCACCGGAATGTCGACGTGCCCGGCGACCGCATGGCTGATGTCGACGAAGGCGTTGCTCGGCACCGAGGTGACGATGGTCGGCACCCGGGCCTCGTGCCAGCCGAAGCCGGAGTTGATCATCGTCGCGCCGGCAGCCTCGACTTCGCTTGCCAGCGTGAGGATGTCGTCCCAGGTTTGGCCGCCCTCGACGTAGTCGGCCATCGACATCCGGTAGCAGATGATGAAGTCGTTGCCGGTCGCGGCGCGGGCCCGCCGCACGATCTCGACGGGAAAGCGACGGCGCTTTTCGGCGGTGCCACCCCAGCCGTCCTTGCGGGTGTTGGTCCGCGGTGCCAGGAACTGGTTGAGCAGATACCCTTCGCTGCCCATGATTTCGACACCGTCGTAACCCGCCTCGCGGGCCAGCTGCGCGCACCGGGCGAAGTCGTCGATGGTGCTCTGCACGCCGCTGGACGAGAGTCGGCGTGGCCGAAACGGGTTGATCGGCGCCTTGATCGACGACGCGCTGACCGAAAGCGGGTGATACGCATAGCGGCCGGCGTGCAGAATCTGCAGCAGGATCTTGCCGCCACCGTCGTGCACGGCCCGGGTGATCTTGCGGTGCCGACGGACCTGCGAGGACGACGTCAGGTCCGAGGCGAACGGCAGCAGCCATCCGGTCCGGTTGGGCGCGTACCCGCCGGTGATGATCAGGCCGACGCCGCCGTGTGCCCGTTCGGCGAAGTACTCGGCGAGCCGGTCGGTATTGCGGGCGCGATCCTCCAGGCCGGTGTGCATCGAGCCCATGATCACCCGGTTGCGCAGCGTGGTGAAACCAAGGTCCAAGGGAGACAACAGGTGTGGGTAATTCATCGATTCTCCTGATCCAGGGCCGAGGCCACTTCGTCAAGCCAGCCGACGGTGCCTTCTTCGGTGCGTATCCCGCCACGCAACACGAGATACTGGTGTAAGGCGCTGTCGCGCAACGCCGCCGGATCTCCGAACTGCTTCTTCTCGAATCCGCGGTAGGTGTCCAGCAGTCGGGTGCGCTCGGCGCGCAGCACCAGAACCTGCTCGAGCAGCGCGGCGCGGTCACCGTAAGCGGCGCCGCGCAGCTTGACGGCCAGCTCGCGCGGGACGGCCCCGCCGGAACTGGCGCTGCTCAGCGGAGCGGCGATCCAGCGGGCCAATTCGGCGCGCCCGGCATCGGAAACGGTGTAGACCTTCTTGTCCGGCCGACCCTGCTGCGCCACCACGGTCGCCGACACCCAGCCTTCGGTCTCCATCGTCCGCAGCGTGCGGTAGATCTGCTGGTGGGTAGCACTCCAGAAGTAGCCGATCGAGCGGTCGAACCGGCGCGTCAGCTCGTAGCCGGACCCGGACTGCTCACACAGTGAGACCAGGATTGCGTGGGGGAGTGCCACCGGCGCAGCATAGGAACTCCGGGGCACCCTATGCAACTAGTTGCACTGCAGCGACGCGCATAGTGACCTGGTACTTGCTTTGTATATGCAACGTCTAGTATCAGTAACCAAGACATTCACACCCCGGGACGTGTTGCCGAGAAAAACGGCGAATACTGACCGGCTCAGCCAGACAGCCACTGGAGACCGTGAGGAGACGTCTGTGACGTACACGATCGCCGAACCCTGCGTCGATCTCAAAGACAAGGCATGTATCGAAGAGTGCCCGGTCGATTGCATCTACGAGGGCGCTCGGATGTTGTTCATCCACCCCGACGAGTGCGTCGACTGCGGTGCGTGCGAGCCGGTGTGCCCGGTCGAGGCGATCTACTACGAGGACGACGTCCCCGAGCAGTGGAGCCAATACACCCAGATCAACGCGGACTTCTTCGCCGAGCTCGGATCCCCCGGGGGCGCAGCGAAAGTCGGCCAGACCGACAACGACCCGCAACCGGTGAAGGACCTTCCGCCGCAGGAGAAGGACTGACCCGCTCGACTGATCGCCGGCGAGTGTCGGCTCTGTTGCCGGAGTTTCCGTGGGACACCCTGGCCGACGCGACCGCGCTGGCCAGGTCGCACCCCGGCGGCATCGTCGACCTCTCGGTCGGCACCCCCGTCGATCCGGTAGCCCCGCTGATCCGTGCGGCCCTTGCCTCGGCCGCCGCGGAGCCGGGATACCCCACCACCGCCGGCACACCGCAGCTACGCGAATCCGCGGTCACCGCGCTGAACCGGCGCTACGGCATCACCGGTCTGACCGAGTCGGCGGTGCTGCCGGTGATCGGCACCAAAGAGCTGATCGCCTGGCTGCCGACCCTGCTGGGCCTGGGTGCCGACGACCTCGTCGTGGTGCCCGAACTGGCTTACCCGACCTATGACGTCGGCGCCCGGCTTGCCCGCGCGCAGGTGGTCGTCGCAGACTCGCTCACCCAGATCGGCCCACAGGCCCCGGCGCTGCTGTTCGTCAATTCGCCCAGCAACCCGACCGGGCAGGTGCTCGGCGTGGACCATCTGCGCAAGCTGGTCGGCTGGGCCCGCGAGCGCGGCGTGATAGTCGCGTCCGACGAGTGCTACCTCGGCCTGAGCTGGGAAGCGGAGCCGCTGTCGGTGCTGCACCCGTCGGTGTCCGACGGCGACCACACCGGCCTGCTGGCGGTGCACTCGCTGTCCAAGAGTTCGTCGTTGGCCGGCTACCGCGCGGGCTTCGTCGCCGGCGATCCCGGACTGGTCGGCGAGCTGCTGGCCGTGCGCAAACACGCCGGGATGATGGTGTCGCGGCCGGTGCAGGCGGCCATGGTCGCCGCTCTGGACGACGACGATCACGAAGCCGAGCAGCGCGAGCGTTACCGGCGGCGCCGCGACGTGCTGTTGCCCGCCTTCCGATCGGCCGGCTTCACCGTCGACCACTCCGAGGCCGGCTTGTATCTGTGGGTCACCCGCGGCGAGGCGTGCCGCGACACCGTCGGCTGGCTCGCGGAGCGTGGCATTCTCGCCGCGCCCGGCGAGTTCTATGGTTCGCGGGGCGCCCGGCACGTGCGGGTGGCGCTGACCGCCACGGACGAACGGATCGCCGCGGCGGTCGAGCGTCTCGAGCGATGAGGAGGAGTCGGCGCTGATGCCGGCGACGACGATGCAGAGCGAAGCGATGAGGAGGAGTCGGCGCTGATGCCGGCGACGACGATGCAGAGCGAAGCGATGAGGAGGAGTCGGCGCTGATGC
>NZ_JBVAXH010000001.1:3510151-3727353 GCF_055419225.1 Mycobacterium sp. IDUB_36
GCCGGACTATGCACCTGAGGCTGTCGACCGGCTGCCGTTCAGCACGCCGGAGAAGTCGGAGCGCTACCGGACCGAGAACTACCGCGGCGCCGTCGGCCTCAACTGGTACGACACTGACCCCACGTTGCAGCGGACGATGGCCTTCTACCTGCACCCGGACGAATTGGCGGTTGCCGAGCCGCATCTGAGCGAGATCGGCGCGCTGATGGGCGGACCGGTGGCCCGGTGGGCCGAGCAGACCGACCGCAACCCGGCTCGGCTGGAGCGCTACGACCGCTGGGGCCACGATGTCAGCGAGGTGATCCAGCCGCCGTCCTTCGTCGAGTCCAAGCGCGCGGTGCTGGCCGCGCAGAAGGCGCTCAAGGACGACGCGCGTCAGGCCGGGTTCAAGTCGTCGATGCCGCTGTTCGCCGCCAACTATCTGCTCGACCAGGCCGACATCGGCATGGGGTGTGCGTTGGGTACCGGCGGTGGCATGGTCAAGGCGCTGGTCGCGGCGTATGCCCCGGCCGACATCCGGGAGCACGTGCTGGCCAAGTTCGCCAGCGGCGAGTGGGAGGGCGAGACCGCGCAGCTGCTGACCGAGCGGGCCGGTGGCTCCGACCTCGGCGCGCTGGAGACCACGGCTCGACGCGACAGCGGCGAGAACGACGGGGCCTGGCTGTTGAACGGCTTCAAGTGGTTCGCGTCCAACTGCGACGGCCAGGTGTTCGTCGTGCTGGCCAAACCGGAGGGTGCCCCCGACTCCAGCCGCGGCGCGGCGAGCTTCCTGGTGTTGCGTAACCGTCGCGACGGCTCCCGCAACGGCATCCGCGTCCGGCGGCTCAAGGACAAGCTCGGCACCCGCTCGGTGGCCTCCGGTGAGATCGAGCTCGTCGACGCCGAGGCCTTCCTGCTGTCCGGCGAGCCCGAAACGGCACAGCCCAGCGCGAATTCGCCGCAGTCCGACGGCAAGGGCCTGGGCCGGATGATGGAACTGACCAACGCCGCCCGACTCGGCATCGCCCTGTTTGCCCTGGGGAATTCGCGCCGCGCCCTGGTCGAGTCGTTGTGCTACGCGCGCCAGCGCGAGGCGTTCGGCGGGCGGCTGATCGACAAGCCGCTGATGCGCCGCAAGCTCGCCGAGATGATCGTCGACGTCGAGGCCGCCCAGGCGCTGGTCTTCGACGGCGTCGGACGCCCCAACCACGTCCAGGCCCAGCCGATCCGCCAGCGGATCGCCATCCCGGTGACCAAGCTCAAGGTGTGTCGACTGGGCATCACCCTGGCCTCGGACGCCATCGAGATCCACGGCGGCAATGGCTACATCGAAACCTGGCCGGTGGCAAGGCTTTTGCGCGATGCTCAGGTCAACACGATCTGGGAAGGCGCCGACAACATCCTGTGCCTGGACGTCCGCCGCGGCATCGAGCGGATCGGCGCCCACCGGCAACTGCTGGACCGGCTGCGCGCCGCGGTCTCGGCGTCGGATGACTCCGACGCCACCACCCAACTGGTGCGCCGCCGCGTCGACGACCTCGAAGCGGCGATCACCGCGTGGACCAAATTGCCCGCCGACGTGGCCGAGGCCCGGCTGTTCCCCCTGTCGGTGTTCATGGGCGACGTCTACGCCGGTGCCCTGCTGACCGAGCAAGCCGCCTGGGAACGGGCGAGCTACGGCAGCGATCGCAAGGCGCTGGTCGCCCGGCTGTATGCCCGGCGCTACCTTGCCGATCAAGGGCCGCTGCGCGGCATCGACGACGATCTCGACGAGGGACTCGAGCGCTTCGACGAGCTTGCTGACGGGGCGCTGACTGCCGGCTATCCCCAGCCCTCGACACTCACGACTGGCTGACGCGCGCCACCAGCCATCAAGATTCCGTAAAGAACGTTTGCGGGAGCACGCGATTCGCGGTTTCTGGCAGGCGAATTCCAGCCGACGACCGTAGGCTCCGTCGAGTCCAAAGCCGTTTTGGTGGAAATCCCGGAATTTGCGTGAGGTATTTGCTATGTCACAACTGGCCGGCGAGCTACGGATATCGCCGTCGTTTTCCGACCGGTGTAAAAAGGTCTTCCTCGGAAGGCCGATGATCAACGACCAGCTCCAGCACGAGCGGCTGTCCAACCCCATCGCGCTCGGTGTGCTGTCGCCCGACGCGATCTCGTCTACCGCCTACGGTTCCGAGCAGGTGATGATCGAGCTGCTCCCGGCGGCCGGCATGGCAGCCTTCGCGCTGCTACTCCCGATCACCGGCGTCATCCTGCTGATTCTCGTGCTGGTCGCGGCGTCGTACCGCCAAGTCGTCAGCGTCTACACCCGGGCCGGTGGATCCTATGTGGTCGCCCGCGAGAACTTCGGACCCAAGATCGCGCAGATCGCCGCGGCGTCGCTGCTGATCGATTACGTCGTCACGGTGGCCGTGCAGTGCGCCGCCGGGACGGTGGCGGTGGCCTCGGCGATTCCCGTCCTCGGGCCCTACAGCCTGGAAATCACGGTCGGCGTTGTTCTTTTGATGTGCTTTGCCAACCTGCGTGGGTTGCGGGAAGCCGGGCTGCCGTTCGCGTTTCCGACGTATCTATTCGTCGGCATGGTCGGGCTGACAATCGTGGTCGGAATCATTCGCGAATTCCTGGGCGGATTAACGGTTTACGACCCAGCCCACACCGACGGGGCGGTGCCGGTGCAACACGGCAGCGGGCTGATCATGGGCGCCACCCTGCTGATCGTGCTCCGGGCGTTCGCCAACGGCGGCTCGTCGTTGACCGGCGTCGAGGCAATCTCCAACACGGTCAACGCATTTCGGCCGCCGGAGAGCAACAATGCGCGCAAGGTGCTGGTGATCATGGCGTGCATCCTCGCGTTCCTGCTGGCGGGTGTCGCCTGGCTGGCCCACCTGACGCACGCCTTCCCTTACGCTTCGGGCTACCCGTCGATGCTGTCCGAAATCGCCAGGGCGGTTTTCGGGGACGGGACGATCGGGAAGGTCTTCTACTTCCTGGTGCAGGCGGCCACCGCGCTGGTCCTCTATACCGGTGGCAACACCAGCTTCAACGGATTCCCGGCGCTGACCAGCTTCGTCGCCGAGGACAGCTTCCTACCGCGTCCGCTGATGAAGCGGGGTCACCGGCTGGTGTTCTCCAACGGCATCATCACCTTGACCGTGCTTGCGGTGGCGCTGCTGGTCGGCACCGGCGGCTCGCTGAACGCGTTGGTGCCGTTCTATGCGATCGGCGTGTTCACCGGTTTCTCGATGGCCGGTTACGGCATGACCAAGCACTGGATCAGCCACCGCGGTCCCGGTTGGCGGCACAAGCTGGTGATCAACCTGTCGGCGGGCATCCTGTCCACGGTCGTGGTGCTGATCTTCGCGATCGCCAAGTTCACCGAGGGGGCCTGGCTGGTCGTGGTGGTCTTCCCGGTCCTGGTGTTCGCGTTGATGCGGGTGAACCGGCAGTATCGCGCCGAGTCATCGGTGCTGGAGACGTCGATCACGCAACCGCCAGAGGCGGAGAAGCACGTCCGGCACCAGGTGCTGGTCTTCGTGGATTCGGTCGACCTGGCCGAGGTCGAGGCGCTGCGCTACGCCAACGGCCTCCAGTCCGACGATCTGACCGCTGTGCACTTCGTGCTGGACTCCGCGCACGCGGAACGCCTGGAGCGGCAGTGGCTGGAATTCGGACAGGTCACCGCGCTGCGGACGGTCGACTGCTTCGACCGCAACCTGGCCCGGGGTGCCCACGATCTGGTGCTGGAGCTGATGGCCGAGCAGGCGGGCACCAAGGTCACCGTGTTGCTCCCGCGCCGGGAGTACTCACAGCTGCTGGGCCGGCTGTTGCACGACCGTACGGCGGACAAGATTGCCAAGGTGATCAGCAGGATTCCCGGAGCAAGCGCACAGATTGTGGCCTACGACATCGCTACCAGGATCTCGATGGTGGACTCGGCCGATGCCGAATCCGCGAGGTCAGCGGACCTGCTGGTTGATCCGTTAGAGTTGCCCCGGACCGCAGCGGACCTTCGTGGATGACGTGTTGCCACAGGTCACCGACTCCGGAGGAAAGTGACACGTGGTTACAACAGCTCAGCAGAACTCGGGCATCCCGCCGTCGTTCAGCGACGGATGGAAGCGCATCTTTCTCGGCAAGCCGCTGACGAGCGAACAACTCGATTCCGAGCGGTTGTCGAATCCGGTTGCGCTGGGAGCGATTGCGCCCGACGCGATCTCCTCGACCGCCTTCGGTCCCGAGCAGGTCATGATCGAACTGCTGCCCCGGGCCGGCATGGCCGCCTTCACGCTGCTGCTGCCGATCATGGGTGTCATCCTGGTGATTCTGTTGCTGGTGTCCGCGTCCTACCGCGGCGTCGTGATGGTCTATACCCGGACCGGTGGGGCGTACATGGTGGCCCGGGACAATTTCGGGCCCCGGATCGCGCAGATTGCGGCCGCCGCGCTGTTGATCGACTACGTCGTCACCGCCGCCGTGCAGCCCGCGGCGGGCACGGTCGCGGTGGTGTCCGCGATCCCGGTGTTGCGTCCGTACCACCTGGAACTCACCATCGCCGTGCTGGTGCTGATCTGCATCGCGAACCTGCGCGGGCTGCGGCAGTCCGGCCGGATCTTCGCGGTCACCACCTACTGGTTCGTCGGCATGATCCTGCTGACGATCGTCACCGGGCTGATCCGCGAGGTCATGTGGGGCCTGCCGAAGTACAACCCGGCCGCGATCGAGGGCGCGGTGCCGGTGCACCAGGGCAACGGTCTAGTGATGGGCGCGACAGTGCTGGTGCTGCTGCGCGCGTTCGCCAACGGCGGCACATCGCTGACCGGTGTCGAGGCGATCTCCAACACCGTCAACGTCTTTCGTGAGCCGCAGGGCGTCAACGCCCGCCGGGTGCTGACCCTGATGGCCTGTATCTTGGCGATCCTGCTGGCCGGGGTGGCCTGGCTGGCCCACGTCACGCACGCCACCCCGTACCTCGACGAGTATCCGTCGATGCTCTCGGAGATCGCCCGGACGGTCTTCGGGCACGGTGTGCTCGGCAATGTCCTGTACTTTTCCGTGCAGGCCTCGAGTGCCGCAATCCTCTTCGCGGGCGCCAACACCGGCTTCAACGGGTTCCCCGCGCTGGCAAGTTTCGTCGCCGAGGATCGCTTCCTGCCGCGTCCGCTGACCAAGCGCGGTCACCGGCTGGTGTTCTCCAACGGCATCATCACGCTGACCGCGCTCGCGGTGGCGCTGCTGCTGGTGACCCGCGCGAAGCTCAGCGCGCTGGTGCCGTTTTTCGCGATCGGGGTGTTCACCGCGTTCGCGATGGCCGGCTTCGGCATGGCCAAGCACCACTACACCCGCCGCGGGCCGGGCTGGCGCCGCAAGGTGGCGGTCAACTTCTCCGCGGGCCTGATGTCGACGGTCGTGGTCGGCATCTTCGTGGTGGCCAAGTTCACCGAGGGTGCCTGGCTGGTGGTGATCGTCTTCCCGATCCTGGTGTACGCGCTGATCCGGCTCAACAAGCAGTACCGGGCCGAGGCCTCGGTGCTGGAGATGTCGCGCACCGAGCGGCCCGAGTTGGCCAAGTACGCGCGGTTGCGGGTGTTCGTCTTCGTCGACTCGGTCGACCTGGCCGAGGTCGAGGCGCTGCGATACGGCAAGGGTCTGCACGCCGACGAGCTGCTCGCGGTTCACTTCGTCGTCGACGCCGAGCACTCCGGCAAGTTGCAGGATCGCTGGCAACACTTCGAGCACGACACCCAGTTGCGCGTGATGGACTGTCCGGACCGCAATTTGAGCCGGGTCGCTCAGGAGTTCGTTCTGCAGGTGAAGCAGAACCATCCCGAGACAAAGGTGACGGTGCTGCTGCCGCGTCGTACCTACTCCGCCATGCTGGGCCGGCTGCTGCACGACCGCACCGCCGACAAGATGGCCAGGGCGGTCAGCCGCATCCCGGGCGCGACCGCGATCATCGTGCCCTACGACGTCGAGTCGCGGATCGCACGGGTGGATCCGGACGCCCTGGCGCCGGCCGGTCACGCGTAGAACCGGCCAGTCGGGTCGTGACAGCATCAGCGAACGACGAACAGCAGGTACCCCCGTCATTTTCTGACGTGTGCAAGCGCGTCTTCCTGGGCAAGCCGCTGATCACCCAGGAGCTGTCCAACGAACGACTCTCCAATCCGGTAGCGCTGGGCGCACTTTCGCCTGACGCGATCTCGTCCACCGCGTACGGCCCCGAGCAGATCCTGACCGAGTTGCTGCCGCATGCCGGGCTGGCCGCCTTCGTGCTGCTGTTGCCCATCATGGGTGTGATCCTGGTGATCCTGCTGCTGGTCACCGCGTCCTACCGGCAGGTCGTGATGGCCTACACCAAGGCTGGCGGCTCCTACATCGTGGCGCGGGAGAACTTCGGGCCCAAGGTGGCTCAGGTCGCTGCCGCGGCCCTGTTGATCGACTACATCGTGACCGTGGCGGTGCAGTCCGCCGCGGGCACCGTCGCAGTGGCCTCTGCGCTGCCGGCTCTCGGGCCCTACAGCCTCGCGATCACCGTCACCGTCGTCCTGTTGATCTGTTACGCCAATCTGCGCGGATTACGAGAAGCCGGAAAGCCTTTCGCGTTTGCCACCTACTTCTTCGTCGCCATGGTCGTGGTGATGATCGTGACCGGCGTTGTGCGTCATCTGGTCTGGGGCCTGCCGCATTACGACCCGGGCCATGCCGCCGGGGCGGTGCCGGTTCATCAGGGCAGCGGCGGTCTGGTGATGGGCGCGACAATCCTGGTGTTGCTGCGGGCGTTCGCCAACGGTGGTTCGTCGCTGACCGGTGTCGAGGCTATCTCCAACACCGTCAACGTCTTTCGCAAACCGCAGAGTGTCAATGCCCGGCGGGTGCTGACGACGATGGCCTGCATCCTCGGGCTGCTGCTGGCCGGGGTCGGCTATCTCGCCTACGCGACGCACGCCGCGCCGTACCTGTCCGAGTACCCGTCGGTACTGTCGCAGATCGCCCGCGCGGTGTTCGGCAATGGGGTCGTGGGTGACAGCATGTACATCCTGGTGCAGGTGTCCACCGCGGCGATCCTGTACACCGGCGCCAACACCAGCTTCAACGGCTTTCCCGCGTTGGCGAGTTTCGTTGCCGAGGACCGCTTTCTGCCGCGCCAGTTGATGCAGCGCGGGTACCGACTGGTGTTCTCCAACGGCATCATCACGCTCGCGACGCTGTCGGTGGCACTGCTTGTGTTCACCGGCGGGTCGGTCAACGCGCTGGTGCCGTTCTACGCGATCGGGGTGTTCACCGGGTTCTCGATGGCCGGTTACGGGATGTCGAAACACCATCTGACCGAACGTGAACGGGGTTGGCGGTACCGGCTGGCGATCAACTTCACCGCGGCGGTGCTCTCGACGATCGTGGTCGGGATCTTTGCGGTGGCCAAGTTCACCGAGGGCGCCTGGCTGGTCGTGGTGGTCTTCCCGATCCTGGTGTTCGGGCTGATCCGGCTCAACCGCGAATACCGGGCCGAGTCGGCGATTCTCGAGGGCTTCCGCAACGAGCGCCCGAAGCTGACCAAGTACGCGCGGCACAGCGTGTTCGTCTGTGTGAACTCACTGGACCTCGCGGTACTCGAGGCCCTGCGCTACGGCAAGGGGCTGCGCGCCGACGAACTGGTCGCGGTGCATTTCATGATCGACTCCGATCGTGCTGCCGCGCTGCGGGATCGGTGGGATGACTTCGATCTCGACACCCGCCTGCGGGTGATCGATTGCCCCGACCGCCAGATCGTCCGGGCCGTCCAGATGCTGGTGGTCAAGTGCCGCAACGAACGTCGCGATACCCACGTGACGGTGCTGCTGCCACGCCGGACCTACTCGCCGTTGCTGGGGCGACTGCTGCACGACCAGACCGCGGACAAGATCTCCCGCGCGGTCAGCCGGGTTCCGGACGCGGCAGCCACCATCGTTCCCTATGACGTCCAGTCCCGGATCCGGCAGGCATTCCCCGATATCTTGGAGCAACGCATCGCCACCAAGATCGAGGAGATCGAGATGCGGATCTGGCGGGGTGAAGAGGAGCCCGCCGATGACTACGAGCATCCGGAGAAGTCGGCGACGGTGATCGACGTGGGCAGCTTGGTCCCGGGGCGCCGCGCCACCGTGGAGGGCCGCGTCAGTCAGGTCGAAGACATCACCAAGCGGGGCAAGACATTTCGTTGGATCGTCGTCGGCGATGACAGCGGCGAGGTCCGCGTCACGTTCCAGCCCGGCAGCGGCGACGACATCCAGCCGGGCCAGGTCTTGCGGGTGACCGGAAAAGCGAATCAGAGCGGCAAAAAGCAGGTGTCGATGGATGATCCGCGGTATGCGGTGATCGAGACTCCCGAGGACTCCTAGCCGGTCACGGCGTGAGGATGTAGTCGTCGTCGTTCGGCGTAGCAAGCATGCGGGTCAACCGCTTTCGGTCGAACGGCCACAGGTCGATGGTGGTGTCGTCGGAGAAGTACCAGGAGTTGCAGCCGGTGTTCCACACCGTCGGGACCATCGCGTCGGCGATGTCGTCGGCGAAGCGGTCGGTGGCCTCGTCGGTGACTTCGACGGCGGTGATCTCACCATCGCGAAAGCGGTTCAGCCACCTGATGATGTAGCGCGCGGTCAGCTCGGCGGTGTGCTGCAAGGAGATGGAGCCGGTCGGTGAGTTGGGGCCGAGCACCATGAACAGGTTGGGGAAGCCGGGGATCGCCGTCATGCCCCAGGCCCGGGGGCCCTTGGCCCAGGCGTCGTCGATCGACAGGCCGTCCCGCCCGCGCAGCGTCATCGGCCGCATGTAGTTGTGCGCCGCGAATCCGGTGGCAAGCACGATCGCGTCCAGGTCGTGGTGGACGCCGTCGGCGGTGCGCAGCCCCGTCTCGGTGACCTCGGCGATCGGTTCGGTGACGAAGCTGGCGTTCGGCTTGGTGATCCGTCGGTAGTAATCGCCGGACAGCACCTGGCGCTTGCAGAACGGCTGGTAGTCGGGCGTCAGCCGGGCGCGAAGTTTCTTGTCCCGCACCAGGGTCCGCAGGCAGATCCGTCCGTAGCGTTGGGCGGCCCGGCGTCGCCAGGTCGGCCGGATGACCAGGTCGACCAGGTAATCGGAGCCGACGAACTGGGACAACCTGACCGTCTTGTCCTGCTTGGGCAGGCGGCGCAGGATCCGGCCGACGAAGCGCGGTTGCGGCATGCGCATCGGCATCCACATCACCCATTGTGGTGTGCGGACGAAATGGGTGATGTGCGCCGCGTTGGGTTGCAGAGCAGAAAAGACCTGCACTCCAGTCGATCCCGAGCCGATGACAGCGATGCGCTTGCCATCGGTGTCGAAGTCGGTCCAGCGCGCGGTGTGCACCATCGGCCCGCCGAACGACGCGAGGCCAGGAATGTCCGGGATCGACGGATGATGCAGCACCCCGGTCGCTGCGATCACGAAGTCCGCTTCGATCTCGTCGCCGGCGGCCGTGCGCACCTGCCACCGGTTGTCGGCGTACACCGCCCCGGTGACCTCGCAGTCGAGCCGGAGGTGGGCCTTGAGTTGCAGCTCGTCGATCAGGTCGCGGTGATAGCGCTGGATCTCGTCGCCGGTCGCCCAGACGTGGCTCCAGTCCGGCTTGGGCGCGAACGCGAACTGGTATCCGTAGGACGGCACGTCGCATCGCAACCCGGGGTAGCGGTTCCAGTGCCAGACGCCGCCGACGTCCGAGCCCTTCTCCAGGATGGTGAAGTTGTGGAACCCGGCCTTCCGCAGCATGTGAGCGGCGGCGATCCCAGACATCCCGGCGCCGACGATGACGATCCGTGGATCCCGCCGCTGGGTCATACCGGCACGCTAATCCCGCCGCGAGCGCACCGGCAAGAGTTACGGCGCTTCACCGTCATCGTCCTGGAGCAGCTTTTCGGGGTGGTGGTAGTTGTTGGTGCGGGGTTGGCCGTGGTCGTGGTGTGGTGGTGGGATCCATTCGGTGTGGCCGTGGGCGGTGGTGCGGGTGGTCCAGCCTTTTTCGGTGAGGTCGTGGTGGGGGCCGCAGGTCAGGGTGATGGCGTTGATGTCGGTGACGGGGTTGGTGCGGTAGGGGTCGTTGTGGTGGACCTCGCAGAGGTAGGCCGGGATGGTGCAGCCGGGGTGGGTGCAGCCACGATCGCGGGCGTGCAACATGATTCGTTGGGCGGGTGAGGCGAGGCGGCGGGTGTGATAGAGCGCCAGGGCTTTGCCGTGGTCGAAGATGGCCAGGTAGTGATGGGCGTGGGAGCCCAGCCGGATCACATCAGACATCGGCAGCAGCGTCCCACCGCCAGTCAGCGCCTTACCGACGCCCTGCTCGAGGTCCTGCAGGGTGGTGGTGACGACGATCGAAGTCGGCAGCCCGTGGTGCTGCCCCAACTCACCCGAAACCAGTAGCGCGCGGCAGGCCGCGAGCAGGGCGTCGTGGTGGCGCTGGCCCGCGGTGCGGGTGTCGCCCTGGATGGCGTCCTGTGATGGGGTGCCACTGATGCAGGGTTCGATGTCGTCGGGATTGCACATGCCCGGTGCTGCCAGCTTCGCCATCACAGCGTCGAGGGTGGCGCGGGCTTGGGGGGTGAGCCACCCGCTGATCGGTGACATGCCGTCGATATCTTGCTTCCCGATCGACAGGCCGCGGCGCCGCGCGCGGTCGACGTCGGTGAAGTCACCGTCAGGGTTCAGACAATCCATCAACGTGTCCGCCAGCTTCGCGAGCTCGTCGGGGCGGTGCTCGAGGCTCAGCCGGGCCAGCTGCGCCTCAGCCTTCGCCCGGGTGTCGATGTCGACGACGTCGGGCAGCCGGTGGAAGAAGCTGCGGATCACCGCCACATGGCCCGGACCCAGCTCGCCGTTGCGTTGGGCGGCCGCGGTCGCCGCCAGCACCGGCGCCAACGGTTCACCGTTGAACGCCCGCCGCTCACCCAGATCGGCCGCCTCATGGATCCGCCGCGACGCCTCGGCCCGGCTGATCCGCAAACGGTTGGCCAGCACCGCCGCCGGCTTGCCGCCCAACACAGCCGGGTCCTCACCGGCCAGCTCCGTGATCAACGCATGCTCGATCGCCGGCTGTAGGCGGCGGAACCCTTCGAAGCGCTCCAGCACCCGGAGCCGCTCGGGGGTGGTCAGCGTGTCGAAGCTCAGGTCCAGGGCGCGTTTGTAGGCGGCGTCGAGCGCGTCGAGAACCTCGACGATCTCCTCACGGCCATTAGAACGCATGTTCGAATGATAATCAACCCGTCCGACAACTGTCGAAACTTATCCACAGGGCGAAACTGAAGTGACACAAGTGGTTTCAGTTAAAGAAATAGGCTGTGGTTAAGTGGTGGCCGTGAAGAAATTCCTTGCCGTGCTGGCTTCGCTGGCCGGCCTCGCGGCGACCGCCAACGGCTACCGTCCGGTGAGCAGACGCGGTTACCTCTCGATCTACGCGTTCTCCTTCGGGGTGTTCGCCTCCGAGTTGCCCCTGCAGGTCATCGCCGCCCAGGCCGCGTTGCTGACCGCGGTGACCCGCAAGCTCCCGGTGGAGGCGCGGCGATTCAGCTGGCTGGTTTCGGCGCTGTCCTGGCTGGGCCTGCTCGGTCTGAATCGCATAGGTCACCAGTCCGCCCAGCCGTTGACCGCCGCACTCGACGCCGGGCTGGGGCCTGATCGCCGCACCGAGTCGGCCGATCTGTGGAAGCGGCCGGACGGAGCGGGCACGGCCAAAGCTCCCGGAGTGGTCCGCATGGCGCGCATCTACGGCAGCTATGCACACGATACCGACATCAGCTACGGCGAACACGGTGCACGGAACCATCTCGACATCTGGCGACGGCCCGACCTGGACCGTGGTGGGAAAGCGCCTGTGCTGCTACAGGTTCCGGGTGGCGCCTGGATGCTAGGCAGTAAGCGGCAGCAGGCCTATCCGCTGATGAGCCACCTCGCCGAGCTCGGCTGGGTGTGCGTCGCGATCAACTACCGGCTCAGCCCGCGGTCGACCTGGCCGGACCAGATCATCGACGTCAAGCACGCACTGGCCTGGGTCAAGGAACACATCGCCGAGTACGGTGGCGACCCGGACTGGGTGGCGATCACCGGCGGCTCGGCAGGCGGGCATTTGAGCGCGTTGGCGGCCCTCACCGCGAACCAGCCGCAATTCCAGCCCGGCTTCGAGGACGCCGACACCAGTGTGCGGGCCGCTGTCCCGTTCTACGGACTCTACGACTTCACCCGCAGCGAGGCCATTCACACGCTGATGGCACCCATCCTCGGTAAATACGTCTTCAAGCTGCGCCGGCCGCAACTGATCGACGCCTTCCGGGCGGCGTCACCCATCACCTATGTATCACCGGACGCGCCACCATTTTTCGTGCTGCACGGGACCAACGACTCGTTGATACCGGTCGAACAGGGCCGCGCGTTCAGCAAACGGTTGCGTGAAGTCAGCCGCCAACCGGTCGCCTATGCCGAATTGCCTTACGCGCAGCACGCTTTCGACATCTTCGGGTCGGTACGAGCGCGACACGCTGCGTTCGCCGTCGAGCAGTTTCTCGCCGAGATCTACTCGAAGCGCCAGGTTTCGGTCTAGCTCGAGGGGCGCGGGCTGCGCTCATCCAGCAGGGCGATGACCTGCGCCGCGAGGTCATCGGTGTCGGCGCCGGCGGTGTCCAGCACCAGGTCGGCGTCCTCGGGCGGCTCGTAGGGTGCGTCGACCCCTGTCAGGCCTTTCAGCTCGCCGCTGCGCGCACGCTTGTAAAGGCCCTTGGGATCCCGCTTTTCGCACTCTGCGAGCGACGTGGCGATGTGCACCTCGATGAAGGGCAACTTGGCCGCATCGCTCAGCGCACGCGCGGTCTCACGGTCGGACTTCAGCGGAGACACCAGCGAGGCCAGCGCCACCACGCCCGCGTCGGCGAGCAACCGCGTCAGATGGCCGACCCGCCTGATGTTCTCGGTGCGATCGCCGGGGGAGAAGCCCAGATCGTCGGACAAGCCGTGGCGCAGGTTGTCGCCGTCGAGCAGGTAGGCGACCCGGCCCGATTCGACCAGCGCTCGCTCGACTGCCACCGCGATGGTCGACTTGCCGGAGGCGGGTAGACCGGTGAACCAGATGGTCGCGCCCGCCTGCCCGGTGGCCTGTGTGCGATGGTTGCGGTCCAATGCCGATGGGTGCCAACGAATATCGCTGCGCGGGTGGGTGCCCTGCTTCACCTCGCGCGGCTCGATGATGGTGCCGGCGCCGATGGTGTCGTTGGTGACTTCGTCGATGAGGATGAAAGCGCCGCTGTCGCGGTTGTCGAAGTAGCTGTCGGCGATGACGACCGAGCTGGTCCGCAGGGTCACGGTGCCGATGTCGTTGAGCTCCAACTCGACTGGATTGTCGACTTCATCGAGCGTCTCGGGATCCAGTCGCGAGTGCAGCTCCTGCACCGTTGCCCGGACGGTGGTGGTGGTCTGCTTGAGCGCCAGTCGATCGCCGGCCCGCAGCGGTGAGTCGACGAACCAGCACACGTTCGCGTGCAGCTCGCGAGCCAATACCGGATGCGATGCGTTCTCGGCCCCGCTGACCAGCACGTCACCGCGGCCGATGTCGATGTCGTCGGCCAATTCCACTGAAACGGAAAGTGGGGCAACGCCTGTCGTGCGCTCGTCATCAAGGGTATCCAGGGCCGTGACCGTCGACTCGGTTCCGGCCGGCAGCGAGATGATCGGGTCGCCCACGCTGAGTGTGCCGGCGGCGAGCCGTCCGGTGTAGCGGCGGCGCTGGTTGTCGGTGGGCCGCGAAACCCACTGGATCGGCAGCCGCAATCGGTCCGGTTCGGCTTGCGGCGCAGCCAGTTCGATGCCCTCGAGGTAGTCCAGCAGCGCCGGGCCGTCGTACCACGGGGTGCGGTCGGAACGGTGCACCACGTTGTCGCCGTGCTTGGCGGCGATCGGAATCACCGTGATGTCGAGCCCGCCGAGGCGCTTGCCCAGCTTCCGCAGTTCGGCCTCTACCTCGGAGAACCGAGACTCGTCGAAGTCGACCAGGTCGATCTTGTTGACTGTCGCGACAAAGTGCTTGATACCCAACAGTTTCGCAATTCGGGCATGCCGCCGGGTCTGCCGAAGCACTCCCGCCCGCGCATCGACCAGCAGGATAGCCACGTGCGCGTTGGACGCGCCGGTGAACATGTTGCGGGTGTACCGCTCATGGCCGGGCGTGTCAGCCAGGATGTAGCTGCGGGTCGCGGTGGAGAAGAACCGGTAGGCGACGTCGATGGTGATGCCTTGTTCGCGCTCGGCGCGCAGACCGTCGGACAACGCGGCCAGGTCGGCGATGCCCTCTTCGTCGGTGACGGCTTCCAAGTGGTCCAGGGGCAAGCTGTCAGTGTCGTGCAGCAGGCGCCCGATCAGCGTGCTCTTGCCGTCGTCGACCGATCCCGCGGTGGTGATCCGCAGCAGCTGGCGGGTGATTCCACCATCCGGCTGGAAGCTTGCGTCCTGCGCGGTGTCTTCGCTCACGCTCATCAGCTCAGGACCCTTCGTTCTTCTTCGCTACGGCTCATCAGAAGTAGCCCTCTCGCTTACGGTCTTCCATTGCGGCGGCCGAGGTGCGGTCGTCGGCACGGGTCTCGCCGCGCTCGGACACCGTCGCCGCGGAAATCTCTTCGATGACTCCGCTGATCTCGGTGGCCCTGGAGCGGACCGCGCCGGTGATGGTCAGGTCGCCGACGGTCCGGTAGCGCACCCACTCCGTCTCGGCGCTTTCGTCATTGTGCGGTTCGGCGTATTCCGACACCGCCAGCAGGATGCCGTCGCGCTCGAACACCTCGCGCTCGTGGGCGTAGTAAATCGACGGTATTTCAAGGTTTTCCAGCTGGATGTAACGCCACACGTCGAGCTCGGTCCAGTTGCTCAACGGGAACACCCGAACCTGCTCACCCTTCTTGATCCGGCCGTTGTACAACGACCACGGTTCGGGCCGCTGCGCCCGCGGGTCCCACTGACCGAACTCGTCGCGAAAGCTCAGGATGCGCTCCTTGGCGCGGGCCCGCTCCTCGTCGCGCCGGGCACCACCGAACGCCGCGTCGAACCCGCCCGCCTCCAGCGCGTCGAGCAGTGTGCGGGTCTGCGCCCGGTTGCGCGACGCGTGGCGACCGGGGTCGGGGACACGGCCCTTGTCGATGGACTCCTGCACCGACGCGACGATCAGCTTGTGGCCTTCACCGGTGACCCGGCGGTCGCGGAACTCGATCACCTCTGGAAAGTTGTGGCCGGTGTCGACGTGCATCACCGGGAAGGGCAGCGGTATTGGCCGAAACGCCTTCTCCGCCAAGCGAAGTAGGACGATGGAATCTTTGCCGGCGGAGAACAGCAGCACCGGTCGCTCCAGCTCGGCGGCAACCTCGCGGATGATGTGGACGGCTTCGGCCTCCAGCAGCCGCAGCTCGTCGACCCGCTTGGTTTCTGTCGGTGCGCTCACAGCGGTAAGCCCTCTCGTTCGGCGTCTTCGCGGTAGCGGTCTACCCACTCGTCGGAGCGTTTATCCGCTTGGCGCTCCAGCACCGGCTCCGGTGCGAGTCCGCGGTCGAGTCCCAGCGACTCCAGGATGTCGCCGACGACCTGAGTCAGGTTGCGCCACAACACCGGATAGGAAATCTCCAACGGTGTGACGTTCTCTTCGGCGAACCACTTCCGCCAGCCCTCTTCCTGGCCGCGCAGCATCGTGATGACGTGTGCGATGGCGCCGGCGTGATAGGTCGCACGCGCGTCGCGAACCGGGTCGGGCCGACCGCGCCACACCCGGGTCTGCACCGCGCGCCAGAACGACACCGCCTGCGACACCACGTCCGGGCGGTAGACGTAGACGAGCACCGGGTCCTGACCGACCACGTCGCGGATCGCGGACAGCAGCCCGTCGCCGGACCGGTCGGGCAGGCCGGCGGCGCGGTCCAGCAGCAGCGAGGTCTGGTTCCACATCAGCTTGCCGCCCCACACGCCGTTCGGTGTCCGGCCGACCGTGCGGATGTAATCGCGCCAGATCTCCGGCGGCGCCAGATCGGGCTTGCCCTCGTCGAGCGGATCGAGCAGGCTCAGGATCGACTCGTCGTCGACGCCGGCGAACCATTCGCGCGGCTGCGGCGATTGACTGGTGGTCGGGAGGTACTGGAAGAACTCCTGGGGTTCACCGGCCACACCGGTCGCGCGCAACGACTCGACGAGGAGGGTGCTGCCGCTTCGCTGGGAGGCGAGCACCAGATATGCCGACGGGCGATCTGTCACCTGAGCAGGATAGCTGACGGAAAATTGTTGCCACTCTTCCAATTACCGTCAGGGTGAACATAACTGTTGCGCCGATTCACGCCCCGTCACGAGATCCGTTCGGTGGCCCGCAGTCCCAGCGAAAGTAGCAGCCGGACATCGGGATCGGCCAGCGATGTTGTGAGGATCGTCTCTATTCGACGAACCCGGTAGCGCACGGTGTTGGGGTGCACGTGCAACTGCTCCGCGGCGGCCGCGACGTCACCGAACGCGTCCAGATAGACCCGCAGCGTGTGCGCGAGCGCCGGGTCGCGGTCACGTAACTCCCGTACCCGCGGGTCGACCAATCGCTGGTCGTCGCCGACCATCGTCACGATCTCGTCGAGCAGCACCGTGGTCCGGGCTTCGGACAGCGAGGTCACCGCGGGGAACGAATCCGGATGGCGCTCAGCACTATCCAGCACGCGATCGACATCTGCCCGCACCGCGGACAAGCCGGCCAGTCCGGGCAGCGGTGCGGCGACCACCGCCCGCAGCCGCAGGCCCAGTTCGGTGTGCAGTCCGCCGACGGTGCCACGGATCCAGGATTGCAGCGCGGACCGCTTGGTGGTGCGTGGGAACACCACGTAGACCCGCGAGCCGCGCGATGCGATCTGCGCGTCGGCCCGAAAAGCGTTGGCGCTCAACGCCAGAATATCGGCGAGCCGGTCGTGGTGCTGCTCGCCGTCACCGTCCGCTCGGCAGAACGCCACCAAGGCCGCCGGACCGTCGGCAGCGACACCCAGCTCGCGCGCGACGGCCTCCGGATCGACCGGCCCGCCGTCGGCGAGGCCGAGCAGCTGCTGCGTGCGCAACGTCTGCGTCGACGGTCGGGCCGTCAACCGGGACATGATGCGGGCGGCCAACACTGCGGCGCCGCGCAGTACCTCCTCGGCATCGTGGGCCAGCGGCCGGGAACCCTGCTGCACCCAGATGCAACCCGCGAAAGTTCGACGGGCGTCGACCCGGTGGATACCGACGGCCAACCGCGGACGCAACCGCAACTCCGGGCGTTCGGCCACCCGGACCACGTCGCCGCCGGCGCGCAACGCATCGAAGATGCCCCACTGCCCGATCCACCTCAGATGCTCGGGTGGCCCGGCCCGCCCCAGGATCGACAGTCGACGTAGCTCGTCGGCCTCGTCGTTGGACGCCGAGTAGGCCAGGACATGCGATTGGTCGTCTTCGATGCTGACCATGCCGTGCACCCGGTCGGCCAGCGACTGCGCCAGCCCGAACAGATCGGTATCGGAGTCGTGCTGGGCATCGCCATGGTGCTCCAACACATGGTCGACCAGCCGGTACAGCCGCTCCCATCGGGCCCGCGGATCCACCGCCACCACCGCGGTCCCGAGCGCGACCGCCCTGGCGACAAATGCGTCGGACGGCTCCTTGGCGAAGACGGCCACCGGGGCGGGTCCGGTGGCAGAGCTGTCCAGCCAGTGCAGGGCCTCGGTGTCGGAGACGCCCAGCAGGAAGAACACGTCAGCGGCGTCCGCCCCCCGGCCGATGCCGAGCCGCACATCGTCGGAATCGATCAGCGCCGCCAGGGCGACGGTCAGGTCGAGCCCACGGGGCGCATGGACCAGCCGGGCCATGGTCGTATCCAGGGCCAACAGTAATTGGCCGAGACTGACACCGGCAGCCGACATGTTGGCCGATTCTACTAGCCGAGAGGACAAAGCCTGGCCAATCGGCCAACAGTGGAGGCTGCCGTCGCTGAGACCCTGAGACATGGACGCTGTCACCGACGTACCGCCACCCGTCAACGAGCCCATCCACGACTACGCGCCACACTCGCCCGAACGGGCCAGGTTGCAAATCGCCCTCGCCGAACTCGCCGACCAGCCGACGGACCTGCCGCACGTCATCGGAGGCATCCACCGGATGGGCGGCGGTGAACGGATCGACGTCGCCGCGCCGCACCGGCACTCGTTGACGTTGGGCACGCTGACCAATGCGCTGCACCGTGATGCCGCGGCCGCCGTGCAGGCTGCTTCCCTGGCCCGGACCGATTGGGCGGCAATGCCATTCGACGAACGTGCGGCGATCTTCTTGCGGGCCGCCGACCTGCTCGCCGGCCCGTGGCGGGAGAAGATCGCGGCCGCAACAATGCTCGGGCAGTCCAAAACCGCCTACCAGGCCGAGATCGACGCGTCGTGTGAGACCGCGGACTTCTGGCGGTTCAACGTCGATTTCGCCCGCCACATCCTGGCGCAGCAGCCGCTGAGCGCCCGTGGTGAATGGAATCGCACCGACTACCGACCATTGGACGGATTCGTTTACGCGATCACGCCGTTCAACTTCACCTCGATCGCCGCGAACCTGCCGACCGCACCGGCGTTGATGGGCAACACGGTGGTGTGGAAGCCGTCGGTGACGCAGACACTGTCGGCCTACCTGACCATGCAGCTGTTGGAGGCGGCCGGACTTCCACCGGGGGTGGTCAACATGGTCACCGGCGACGGCTACGCGGTATCGGAAGTGGCGCTGGCCGATCCGAGGCTGGCGGGCATCCATTTCACCGGCTCGACGGCCACCTTCCAGCATCTGTGGCAACAGGTCGGAGTGAATATCGAGCGGTACCACAGCTATCCGCGACTGGTGGGGGAGACCGGCGGCAAAGACTTCGTGCTGGCGCATCGTTCGGCATCACCCGACGTTGTACGTACCGCGTTGATTCGCGGTGCCTTCGACTACCAGGGCCAGAAGTGTTCTGCGGCGTCACGGGCCTTCATCGCGCACTCGGTATGGCAGCGGATGGGTGACGACTTCTTGGCCGCCACCGCAGACCTGCCCTTCGGTGACGTGACCGACCTGACGAACTTCGGTGGCGCGCTGATCGACCGGCGAGCCTTCGACAAGAACGTCGCCGCCATCGAGCGCGCCAAGAGCGCACCCGGCGTGACGATTGCCGTCGGTGGCGAATATGACGACAGTGAAGGCTATTTCGTGCGCCCGACAGTGCTGTTGTCCGACGACCCGACCGACGAGTCGTTCGCCACCGAATACTTCGGTCCGCTGCTGTCGGTCTACGTCTACCCCGACGACGAGTTCGACCGGGTGATCGACCTGATCGACACCGGATCGCGCTACGCGCTGACCGGCGCGGTGATCGCCGATGACCGGGACGCCGTGCTGACCGCACAGAACCGTCTGCGGTTCGCGGCCGGAAACTTCTACGTCAACGACAAGCCGACCGGAGCGGTGGTAGGCCGACAGCCGTTCGGCGGATCCCGCGGCTCAGGCACCAACGACAAAGCCGGCTCGGCGCTGAACCTGTTGCGCTGGACGTCCGCTCGTTCGATCAAGGAGACATTCGTGCCGGCCACCGACCACCGCTACCCGCACATGGAGACGTCATGACCGGCCTGTTCGCCAAGACGCTGCGACCGGCGATCCTGGCGGCCGGCCGGTCGCACGGCCTGCAGCACACCGCGGAGCGGTTGAGCGTCACGCGCCGGGTGGTCGATCGCTTCGTGCCGGGTACGACCCTGCCGCAGATTCTGGACAGTGCTGCGGCGCTTCGTGATTCGGGACGCTTGATCAGCATCGACTATCTGGGTGAACAGGTCACCGATGCCGACGGCGCCGCCGCGACCGTGAATGCCTACCTCCGTCTGCTCGAGGAGCTGGGCCGGCGGCCGGATGCCACCCAGCGTGGCGTGCGGCCGTTGGAGGTGTCGCTGAAACTCTCCGCGCTGGGGCAGGCACTGGCACGCGACGGAGAGCAGATCGCGCTGTGGCACGCCCACCGGATCTGCGAGCGGGCCGAGCAGATCGGCGCCTGGGTCACCCTCGACGCCGAGGACCACACCACCACCGACTCCACGCTCGGGATCGCCGCCGAACTGCGCACCGACTTCCCCTGGCTGGGCGTGGTGCTGCAGGCCTACCTGAGGCGAACGGTCGGCGACTGCGAACAGTTCGCCAGCTCGGGTGCCCGGGTCCGGCTGTGTAAGGGCGCCTACGACGAACCGGCGTCGGTGGCCCACCGCGACGCCGCGGCGGTCGCGGCGGCCTATCTGCGCTGTCTTCGGGTATTGATGGCGGGACCCGGCTATCCGATGGTCGCGTCGCACGATCCGGTGATTGTGGAGGCGGCCGCCGTGATGGCGCGCGAAACCGGGCGGACTCCAGCCGATTTCGAGTACCAGATGCTGTATGGAGTTCGCGACCCGGAGCAGCGACTCCTGGCGTCGACGGGACATCAGGTCCGGGTCTATGTCCCGTTCGGAACCGCGTGGTACGGCTACTTCATGCGGCGACTGGCCGAGCGCCCGGCCAATCTGACGTTCTTCATGCGGGCGCTGGCCAACGTCGGCCATTGAGCGCGGCGTTTCGCCAATTGCCATGCGGGTACGACCTGATGATGAAAGCTGTCACTTGGCACGGTAAACGCGACGTGCGCGTGGAATCCGTTCCCGATCCCGTCATTCAAGAGCCCACCGACGCCATTATCGAGATCACGTCGACCAACATCTGCGGTTCGGACCTGCACCTCTACGAGGTGCTGGGTCCATTCATGAAACCCGGGGACATCCTCGGGCACGAACCGATGGGCATCGTCCGGGAAGTCGGCAGCGAGACGGGTGATTTGCGACCGGGTGACCGCGTGGTCATCCCGTTCCAGATCTCCTGCGGCAGCTGTCATATGTGCGACAGCAAGCTGTACACCCAATGCGAGACGACCCAGGTGCGTGACCAGGGCATGGGCGCGGCGTTGTTCGGTTACTCCGAGCTCTACGGCGAGATCCCCGGCGGCCAGGCCGAACTGCTGCGTGTCCCGCAAGCCCAGTTCACTCACATCAAAGTGCCTGTCGGGCCGCCGGATTCACGCTTCGTCTACCTGTCGGACGTCCTGCCCACGGCGTGGCAGTCGGTGGCGTACGCCGGCATCCCGGACGGCGGCTCGGTCACCGTGCTAGGCCTCGGCCCGATCGGCGACATGGCCGCCCGGATCGCCCACCACCTCGGCTACCGGGTGATCGCCGTCGACCTGGTGCCGGAGCGGCTGGCCCGGGTCGCCGAACGCGGTATCCACACCATCGATCTCACCAAGATCGACGCCGACGTCGGCGATCTGATCCGTGACCTCACCGACGGGCGCGGCACCGACGCTGTGATCGACGCGGTCGGCATGGAGGCCCACGGTTCCCCGGTCACCAAGGCGGCTCAGCAGCTCACCGGGATACTGCCGGACGTACTGGGGAAGCGACTGATGCAGACCGCCGGCGTCGACCGGCTCGGTGCGCTGTATTCGGCGATCGACATCGTCCGTCGCGGCGGAACCATCTCGCTGATCGGGGTGTATGGCGGGATGGCCGACCCGCTGCCGATGCTGACGCTGTTCGACAAGCAGGTCACCCTGCGGATGGGTCAGGCCAATGTCAAGCGGTGGTCGGACGACATCATGCCGCTGCTGACCGACGACGACCCGCTCGGTGTCGACAGCTTCGCCACCCACATTCTTCCGCTCGACGATGCCCCGCACGCCTACGACATCTTCCAGAAGAAGCAGGACGGCGCGGTCAAGGTCATCCTGCGTCCCTGACCCACGGGCACATTGCGCCATAGCTGCGATTTTCCTACTGCCTAAGTTTAAAGTTAGGCTGACCGAAAAATTGGCAGCGAGGGTGGTGGATGTCTGGACCCGCGTGGATGGCCTCGCCGCCCGAGGTGCATTCGGCGTTGCTCAGCAGCGGACCCGGCTCCGGACCGATGCTGGCGGCCGCCGGCGCGTGGCAGTCGCTGAGCGCGGAGTACACCGCAGCGGCCGAGGAGGCCCAGCAGCTGCTGGCCGGGATTCGGGCGGGACTGTGGGACGGCGTCGGCGCGGATTCGTACGCGGCCGCCCACGCGCCGTATGTGGCGTGGTTGCTCCAGGCCGCCGCCGACAGCACGGCGACCGCCGCCCAGCTCGACACCGCGGCCACGGCTTACGACGTGGCACTGGCGACGATGCCGTCCCTGGCCGAACTGGCCGCGAACCACACCGTGCACGGGGTGCTGGTCGCCACCAACTTCTTCGGGCTCAACACCATCCCGATCGCGCTGAATGAAGCTGACTACGCCCGGATGTGGGTCCAGGCGGCCACCACGATGGGCGCCTACCAGGCGGTGTCCACCGCGGCGCTGGCGGCGACACCACGCACGGCGCCCGCCCCGCGCATCGTGAAAGCCGCTGCGGCGCAACCGCCGCAGTTCAACAACCCACTGCAGGGTCTGCTCGATCAGCTCGAGCCGCTACTGAAGGCCCTCGGCATCGAAGACACCGCGACCGCCCACGATCCGATGATCTCCAACGAGCTGACCACCGTCATCGCGCAGATCCTGCAGAACTTCGGGGTGAACTGGAATCCCGGCGCCGGCACTCTCAACGGAGTGGTGTACGACTACTACGTCGATGCGAGCCAACCGATCTGGTACCTGGCCCGGTCCCTGGAACTCATCGAGGACTTTCTGTACATCTCGCAGAATCCCGGGCAGGCGATCCAGGCCTTCCAGTATCTGGCGGCGCTGGCGCTGTTCGACTGGCCCACCCATATCGCACAGCTGGCCAGCACGGTGAGCCAGTCGCCGGCGTTGCTGGCGCTGGCACTCGGCGCGGTGGTGGCCCCGGCCGGAGCCGCGGGCGGTTTGGCCGGTCTGGCTGGTTTAGCGGGTCTGCCGCAACTGCAGCCAATCCCGGTCCCCGCGAGTGTGCCTGTCGCACCCAATGTTTGGCCCACCTCGGCGACGGTCGTCGCCGGCGTAGCGCCCGGTACCGCGCCGAGTTCGGCGCCCGCTCACGCATCCACCGCGACCACGGCCACCGGCCCGCCGCCACCGCCGTCACCGCCGCCCGCGGGTGCGACGGGGTTCGTAGCTCCCTACGCGATCGCGCCGCCCGGCATCGGATTCGGCTCCGGGCTCGGCATCGGAGCCAGTTCCACCGAGAAGCGACGGGCGCCCGAACCGGATGCCGCGGCGGCGGCGGCGGCCGCCCAGCTGACGACTCCGAGGCAGCGACGGGCACGCCGGCGGCAGCGCGAAGTGCTGCGGGCCCACGGTGACGAGTTCATCGATGCCACCGATGCAGAGCCGGTCGCGTCGGAGCCGACGGCGGCTTCGGATCGCGGCGCCGGGCCGCTCGGCTTTGCCGGCACCACTGCCAAGCCCGTCCACGCCGCCGCCGGGTTGACTGTGCGCAGCGGCGACGGGTTCGGGTGCGATCCGGGATTGCCGATGCTGCCGACCAGCTGGGATCCGGACGACGACTAGCCGCGCCGTGGCCGCTGACGGTCGTTGGCGAACCCCTGCACCACGTAGGCCCGCACGAAGTCGGCGACCACCTCGGGATCGTCCATGTCGAGCGTCGATGACGGAGTGCTGAACAGCGAGAACAAGATTCGGGCAAACCACTCGCCGCCGGCCTGGATGTCGAGGTCTTTGCGCACCTCGCCGGTGAGCTTGGCGGCCGCCAGGTGTGGTGCCAGGAAGTCGACACATTCTCGCAGCAGCACGGCGGCGTCCTTGGTCAGCAGCAGGCTGACCGCCTCTTCGTCGAAGTACTTCTCCGAGGCGATGGCCCGCCGGGCCTGCGTGACGAAAACCGCTGCGCGGGCGAGCTTGTCCTCGAGTGAGCCGCCGGTGTCCATCGCGAGGGACATCTGCCGATAGAACTGCTCGGAGGTGTGCTCGGCGCAGGCCTCGACGATCGCGGCCTTGTCGCGGAAGTACTCGTAGATGGTGCTGCGGGCCACGTTGGCCACTCGGGCGATATCGACGATAGTGGCCTTCTGCAGTCCCTGCTTGCGGAAGCAGGAGTATGCGGACTCGATGATGAGTTCGCGGGTGTCGGCCCAGGTCGACGCGGTCATGGGCCGGCTCACCGGCCGGAAGCGAGAATCAACCCGCTGGTCGGTACGCCGGTACCCGAGGTGACGAGGACATGCTCGACGTGGTCCACCTGGTTGTGCGATGTCCCCCGAATCTGGCGCACGCCTTCGGTGATGCCGTTCATCCCATGAATGTAGGCCTCGCCGAGCAACCCGCCATTGGTGTTGATCGGCAGCTCGCCGCCCAGCGACAACCGCTCGACGGTGGCGAAGTCCTTGGCCTCGCCGCGTCCACAGAATCCGAGTTCCTCGAACTGGGTGAACACGAACGGGGTGAAATGGTCGTAGATGAAGGCGGTTTGGATGTCGCTCGGCTTCAGGCCCGAGTCGCGCCACAGCTTGGTGGCGACCACGCCCATCTCGGGCAGCCCGGTGATGTCGTCGCGGTAGTAGCTCGTCATCATCTCGCCGTTGTGGGCGGCGCCCTGCGCGGCCGCGGAGATGATCGCCGCGGGTTGCTTCAGATCCCGGGCCCGCTCGGCGCTGGTGACCACGAGCGCGACGCCACCGTCACTCTCTTGGCAGCAATCCAGCAGCCGCAGAACGGGTTCGATGATCCACCGCGAATTCTGATGGTCCTCCAACGTGATCGGCCGCTGGTAGAACCACGCGTCGGGGTTGGTGGCCGCATGGGCCCGGTCGACGACGGCGATCCGGCCGAAGTCGGCGTTGGTCACCCCGTACGTCGACATGTAACGCTGCGCGTGCAGCGCGACCCATGCCGCTGGAGTAAGCAAACCGAACGGCGCGTAATGCGCCATGAACAGCGGGGTTTCGGCGCTGGTGCGCCCGCTCCCGCCGAAGCGCATCCCGGAACGCTCGTTGAACGCGCGGTAGCAGACCACGACGTCGGCGACGCCGGCGGCCACCGCCATTGCGGCGTGCGCGACGGTGCCGGCCGCGGCACCGCCGCCATGCGGGACGCGGGAGAAGAAGGTCAGATCGCCGATCCCGACGTTGCGGGCGACCTCGATCTCGTCGCTGGAATCCATCGTGAACGTGACCATGCCGTCGACGTCGCCCGGCGACAACCCGGCGTCGTCGAGCGCGGCACTGACTGCCTCGCAGGCCAATTGCAGCTCGCTGCGGCCGGATTCCTTGGAGAACTCGGTCTGTCCGATGCCGGCGATGGCGGTGGTGCCGGCCAGCAGCGAAACGCTCACGCGCCGGCCCCGTCCAGCAGGCTGAGCACCGCGGTCCCGGAGACGTGGTTGCCGAGGCTGTTGGCGGCCTGGAACTCGACCTCGACGAAGTTCTCCCCGTCCGAACCCTCGCTCTTGCCGGCGACGCGGCCGGTGAAGCGCAGCGGGTCGTCCGGAAACGACGGCACGCCAAGGCGAATCGACAGTCTGGTGATCATCGCCTCGGGCCCGGCCCAGTCGGTGAGGAAACGCACGCAGTAACCGTTGGACGTCAGGATGTTCATGAACAGATTGGGCGAGCCCTGTTGCTTGGCGTAGGCCGCGTCGTGATGCACCGGCATGAAGTCACGTGAGGCGATGGCGCCGGCAACGATCATCGTGGTGGTCAACGGAATCTGCATCGGTGTCACCTCGTCGCCGACGCTGATGTCGGCCCACTTCAGGGTGGAGGTGCGGGAGGCTGTCATGGCCGTCCTTCCAAGTACGTGCTGCCGAGGTGAACCAGTTGCTGCGTGGCCGACCCCAGGGTGAGTTCGTTGTGTTTGGCCCACAGGAAATATCGATGCAGCGGATAGGTGGTGTCGATTCCGATACCGCCGTGCACGTGCTGGGTGGTGGCGGCGATCCGGGCGCCGGCCTCGGCCGCCCAGAACTTCGCGATGCGGGCAGCGCGGTCCGCTGGACGGCCCGCAGCGATCAGCCAGGCCGCATGCCAGGTGGTCCAACGGATCGCCTCCAGGTCGATGAAGCCGTCGGCCATCCGCTGCTGGACCGCTTGGAAGCTACCGATGGGGCGGCCGAATTGCTCACGCCCCGTAGTGTATTCGGCGGCCATGCGCAAGGCCCGATCTGCCACGCCTACCTGGACCGCGCACAACCCGATCAGGGCACGGGTGTACAGCGACTCGACCAGGCGGTCACCGTGGAGTCGGTCGGCAACGGGAACGGTTGCCCCATCGAGGAATACATCGGCGTGCGGTTCGCCGTTGGTCGTAGCCACCGGTCGCGCCTCGACCCCTTCGGCATCGGACGCAAGTAGGAACAGGCCGGTGGTTCCGTCGTGGGTTGCGGCGGGGATCAGCAGCGTGTCGGCGACTTGGCCGAATGACACCAACTCCTTGACGCCGTCCAGCCGCCAGGAGTCGCCGTCTCTGCGCGCGGTGGTCGACGGTGTGGTGGGGTCGGAGCGGCCGGGCTCATGCAAGCCTGCCGACATGAGCCGGGTTCCGTCGATGACGCCGGGCAAAAAGCGTTGGCGCTGATCGGCATTGCCGTGCCGGGCGATCGTATCGGCACCCAGGCACAACGTTGCGTACGCAGGCACCGGGGCGACCGTCCGTCCGACCTCGGCAAGCAACACACCGAGCTCGATGAAGCCCTCGCCGGTCACGCATGAGCCGCCTGACGACTCTGGCAATGCGGCACCCAGCAGGTCGACACCCGCCAGCTCCTTCCACAGCGCAGCGTCGTAGCGGGTCTCGCCGGCTTCGAGCTCGCTCAACCGTTCCGGCGTGGCGCGGCGTTCCAGGACGTCACGGGCCAGCTTGCCGATGGTCTCCTGGTCTTCGGTGAAGGTGAAGTCCATATCAGCCGGCCGGCCGGAACTGGTGCAGCACAAGCTCTCCGTCGAACTCGCGGTAGTAGACCTCGACCGACATGCCGACCTGCACGTTGTCCGGGTCGATGTCGGTCAGGTTCGACACGATGCGGACGCTTTCGTCGAGCTCGATGAGCGCGACGATGTAGGGATAGTCGAAGAACGGGAACTGCGGCTGCTGCGGCATCACGTAGCTGTAGACGGTGCCGCGGCCGGAGGACTCGATCGCTTCCCAGTCCAGCGAACGGCACTTCGGGCACATCGGTTGCGGTGGCATGCGGACCGCGCGGCATCCGTTGCAGCGCTGTATCAACAGCTTGTGATCGCGCAGCCCGTTCCAGAAGAACGCGGTGTCCGGGCTGATGGCCGGCGCCAGGCGAGTAGCCATCAGTTCGCCGGCTTGAATCGCAGGACCCGGAAGCGTTGCTTGCCGAGCACTTCACCGTGCTGATCGCTGTAGGTGAGCACCCAGGTCACGAAGAACCCGGTGCCCAGCGCCGTGGTCTTTTCGTCTGACACCTCTTCGTATACCGACGTCGCGCTGATCTCGTCGCCCAGTTTGGGGTAGCGGTTGATCTCGAATTCTGAGTTGGTCGCGACGATGCTGGTGTATCCGGCTTCGTCCAGGAACGCGGTGGGGTTGTCGGTGATCTCGACGGGGGAGCCGCCCCGCTCACCGATGCCCTCGAGCCTCGGTGCCGGCATCGTCCAGGTCTGCAGCATCACCGGTGGCGAGACGATGCCGCCGAACCGCGACTTCGCTGCGAACTCCGGGTCGAGGTACACCGGGTTCATGTCGTCGAGCGCGTACGCCCAGTGCCGGATCATCGGCTGGTTGACCGGATCCGGTGCGACAGAAGGCTTTGCGCTGCCGCCGGTGTGCTGGCCGACCAGGGCCTTCAGCTTGGTGAGCAGGTCGGTGTCGGTCACTGAGTGGATCCTCCTGATTTCTCGGCAGTGTGCCCATCCTTGGGGCGCAGATCGCGCGGGGCGCGCGGCATACCCAGTCCGGCCATTGCGATGATGTCTCGCTGAATCTCGTTGGCGCCACCGCCGAAGGTGCTGATCACCGCAAGCCGGTATGCCGATTCCAGTGCGCCGCGCAGTGGAGCGTCGGCGCCGCGGCGTAACCCGTTGTGGTCCAGCACTTCCAGAAGTTGCCGGGCTACCAGCGGCGCTAGTTCGGTGCCGAAGACTTTGGCCGCGGACGCCTCGGCCATATTCAGCACGCCCTGGGTCATCGCGGCGTTGACCCGGAGGTTGAGCAGTTTGTAGGCCGCGACTTCGGCTTCGACGCGGGCCAGTGCCTGCTGCACCCAGGGCTGGTCGATCACCCGGGCGCCGTCGAGTTCGCTCTCGCGCGCCCACTCCAGGGTCTGTTCGAGCAGCGGCTCCAGTGCGCCGAGGTTGCCCAGTGCCGCACGTTCGAAATTCAGCTGCGTGGTGATCAGCTGCCAGCCCTCGTTTTCGCCGGCCACGATCGCGCTGGCCGGCACCCGGACGTTGTCGTAGAACGTGTAGAAGGTGGAGACGCCGGGCATGGTGTGCAACGGCTGGAAGGAGAATCCGGGCGACGAAGTCGGCACGATGAAGATCGAAATGCCTTTGTGCTTTTTGGTATTCGGGTCAGTGCGGGCGGCCAGCCAGATGTAGTCGGCGTATCCTGCGCCGCTGGTGAACATCTTCTGACCGTTGATCACGTAGTCGTCGCCGTCACGGATCGCTGTGGTACGCAGCGAGGCCAGGTCGCTGCCGGCGCCCGGCTCGGAGTAACCGATTGCGAACTCGACCGTACCGTCCAGGATCGCGGGCAGGAACTGCCGCTTCTGCTCCTCGGTGCCGTAGTGCATCAGCGTCGGCCCGACGGTGTTCAGGGTCACCAGCGGAATCGGGGCGCTCACCCGCCGCGCCTCTTCAGCGAAGATGAACTGCTCGATCGCCGAGAAGCCGCGGCCACCAAATTCTTTCGGCCAGCCCACGCCCAGCAGGTCGGCGGCTGCCAGGGCTTTGACGCAGTCACGGACGGCGGGGCCGCCCTCCATCCGGTCGCTGACGGCAGCTTGGCGCTCGGGCGTCATGATGGTCTGCATCGTCGCGCGAATCTCGTCGCGCAGACGTTCTTGCTCGGGGGTGTATTCGAGTCGCATCTTTCAGACGCCCAGCCTGACCGGCATGCGCTTGACCCCGGGCACCATGGTGGCGCGCATCCGGTCGACCCGGCCGACCAGCTCGAGCCGAGGGAAACGGTGTAACAGCTCCTCGAACATCACTGTTGCCTCCAGGCGCGCCAATTGTGCCCCGATACACGAGTGTTCGCCGCACCCGAACGCGATGTGCGGGTTGGGATGCCGGGTGACCTTGAACTCCTCGGAGTCGGGACCGAACACGTCCTCGTCGCGGTTGGCCGCGCCGTAGAGCATCACCACCACGTCGCCCTCGGCGATCTGCTGCCCACGAATCTCGACGTCGACCGTCGCCGCGCGGGCCATGTGCACCACCGGACTGTTCCAGCGCAGCATCTCCTCGATGGCCGCCGGGATCAGCGACGGGTCATCCACCAGCAGGCGCTGCTGTTCCGGATGGGTCATCAGCGCCAGCGTGCCCAGCGCGATCAGATTGCGTGTCGTCTCGTTCCCCGCCACCAGCAACAGAAACGCGAAGTTCAGCAGGTCTTCGTCGGTCAGTCGGACGCCGTCGATTTCGGCGCCGGCCAGCACCGACAACAGGTCGTCGCGGGGCTCGACGCGCCGTTGGCCGATCAGCTTCTGGAAGTACTCGTACAGCTGGCCGGCCGCCACCAGCGGGTCGAGTTCAATTTCCGGGTCGGCGGTGCCGGTGGCCGCATCCGACCAGGCCCGGAACTGCTCCCAGTCGTCGGGTGGTGCGCCGATCAATTCGGCGATCAGCCTGGTGGGCAGGGGAGCGGCGATCGTCTCGGCGAACTCGTGCACTGAATCCGGTTGCAGCCCGTCGAGGATGCCGCGCACCAGCTCACGAATCTTGGGCTCGAGCACGGACACGCGGCGCCGGGTGAAGCCGGAGTTGATCAGCTTGCGCATCTGCCGGTGTCGTGGCGGATCGGTGAAAATCAGGCTGCCGGCCTGCACAGGGCTCGGCAGGGCCGGGTCGGGGATGGTGATGCCCCGCGTCGAGGTGAACGTCGCTGGATTGCTCGAGACGTGACGGACGTCCTCGTACTTGGTCAGGGCCCAGAAATTGGTCACGTCGTTCCAGCACACCGGCGCTGTCGCGCGCAGCTCGCGGTAGGCGGGATAGGGATCGCCGGCGTAGAAATCGGGGGAGTGCAGCGGGACGGCCGAGACAGACTTCACGCGCACCCGGGCCTCCTCGCCATTCGGACAGATCGTAGTGAAGTGTCCGGTGGAATCTGTCTACCCCGGTAGCACCGACGCTGTCAATATGCTTGTGGGTGAACCGAAATAGCGAAAGACCGCTTCGAGCATTGACGACAGCAGGCCGACGGGTGTAGACCAAATGTTGACTGCCGGACCCCCGAAGGAGTGGATATGGCTGACCCACGCTCGTTGATCGACACCTACGCGGTCTACATCGACGGCCAGTGGGTCGAGCCGGAGGGCGGTCGCTACGACGACGTCAACCCGGCCACCGAGGACGTGATCGCTTCGGCGCCCGACCCCAGCCAAGCCCAGGTCGGCAGCGCGGTCGCCGCCGCCAGGGCGGCGTTCGACTCCGGCCCGTGGGCTGACACCGGGCCCGAGCAGCGGGCGGGCTACCTCAACCAGTTAGGCGAGGCGTTGCTCTCGCACGCCGAGGACTTCTACGCGTTGGCGCAACAGGAATGGGGTTGCACCTCGAACGAGCGGGTGATCCACGTCGAGGGTCCGGCGTTCGCCGCGCTCAATGCGGCCGAATTGGCCACCCATCCCGTCGAGGAGCCGATCGATGCCTACGGCGCCGCGGGAAAAGCGTTGTTGCGCTACGAGCCGCTGGGTGTGGTGTCGATTCTGACGCCGTGGAACTTCCCGCACACCCTCAACGTGATGAAGGTCTGCGCCGCATTGGCCGCGGGTAACACGGTCGTACTCAAGCCGTCGCCGTTGGCACCGCTGGCCGGTCTGGCGCTGGCCCGAATCATCGACGAACACACCGATATTCCGCCCGGGGTGGTGAACGTCGTGACACCGACCGACGTCGAGTCCAGCAGACTGCTGACGACCGACCCTCGGATCGACATGGTCAGCTTCACCGGCAGTTCGGTAGTCGGCCGCGAGGTGATGTCCGCTGCCGGCGCGACGATGAAGCGTTTGCTCCTCGAGCTCGGCGGCAAATCCGCCAGCATCGTGCTTGACGATGCAGCGCTGGAAGACGAGACGCTGCAGCGAATGTTGTTCGAGTCGTGTTCATTTCATGCCGGGCAGGCCTGCATTCTGCACAGCAGGCTGCTGCTGCCCGACGCAATCCACGACGAGATCGTCGACCGGCTGGTCGGGTTGGCCAACGCCGTGAAGGTCGGCGACCCCACCGACCCGGACGTCACCATGGGTCCGCTGATCAGCGATGCGCAGTGCAAACGCGTTCAGGCACATGTGGATCGGGCGCTCGACGAAGGTGCGAAGGTGGTCGCCGGAGGTGGGCGGCCAACCGGACTGGATCGCGGCTACTACTTCGAGCCGACGATTCTGTCCGGGGTGTCACCGGATTCGACGATCGCGCAGGAAGAGGTGTTCGGCCCGGTGTTGTCGGTCCTGCGCTACAGCGGTGACGACGAGGCGGTGCGAATCGCGAACAACTCGCAGTACGGGCTGTCGGGCGCGGTGTGGGGTGCCGATGTCGACCGTGCGCTGAGCGTGGCGCGGCGGGTGCGCACCGGACAGATCGCGGTCAACGGATTCGGGCCGGGCGGTGCGCCGTTCGGTGGGTTCAACCAGAGCGGGATCGGCCGGGAAAGCGGCGGAATTCTGGGAATTCGGCAGTACATGGAGATGAAGGCCATGGGACTGCCGGCGTGACACGCCACGGCGACGAGCGGGGCAGTGCGATCGAAAATGGGCAGGAGGAGTGGGGCCGCCATAAGACCGCTCTCGACGGGCTTCGGGTCATCGAGGTCGCTGACGAGATCTCGGGCCCCTACTGCGGCAAGCTGCTCGCCGACCTCGGTGCCGAGGTCACGAAAATTGAGTCGGCAGAGGGTGATCCACTGCGGCGCTGGGGGCCGTTCCCCGACGGCCGATTCGACCCAGAGCGCTCCGGGTTGTTCGAATATCTCAACGCCGGCAAGGCTCGGGCGAGACCGGACGAGGCCCGGGCGCTGATCGCCCACGCCGACCTGGTGATCGACGGCGACGGCTCGATCAATTGGTGTGAAACCGATGTCCCGCAACCGGATTCGCGTCTGGTCATCGTGCGGATCTCGAACTTCGGGCAGCACGGCCCGCTGCGCGACCGGGTCGCGACACCGCTGACCATGCAAGCAATCGCAGGATGGATCAGTGCCCGCGACCCCGACCGGCCGCCGGTGCAGGCCGGCGCGCGGATCGCCGAATACGTCGCCGGTGGATATGCGGCCCTCGGCGCACTGACCGCGCTGCGGACCGCACCGGCCGGGCGAGTGACCGAGGTCGACGTCTCGGTGCTGGAGGCGCTGTTGTCGACTCTGCCATACCCGATGATGATGTTCGAGCGGATGCGAGCCTTGGGACTGCCGACCAACATTCGCCAGGCGCCGATGCTCGGCGTGGTCCGCGCCGCCGACGGCTGGGTGGGGATCAACTGCCTGACCGGACAGCACTGGCTCGACGTGTGCGACATGCTCGACTTGCCCGAGTACGGCGGCCAGCAGTTCGCGATCATGATGGGCGGTCCCGAGCGGGCCCGGTTCAATGCGGCGGCCCAGCCCTGGCTGGACGAGCGGGCCGTCGACGACATCGTCGAACTCTGTCAGGCACTGCGGATTCCGGCCGCCCCGGTCGCCGGCGGCGCCGACGCGCTGCAGAATCCGCAGTACGCCAAGCGTGGGTTCTTCGTCGAGGCCGGCGCGAAGGACTGGTCGTTCCGACAGCCGGGTCCACCGTACCGCCTGTCGAAAACGCCTGCGATGCAGGCGCATAGCCAACGACGGCGACGGCCCACAGCGCCGTCTGCCGACCCGGATCAGCCGTTCGCCGGGCTCAAAGTGCTTGATCTGAGTACGTTTTGGGCCGGCGGCTACCTCACCTGTTACCTCGGCGCATTCGGGGCCGACGTCGTCAAGCTCGAGTCGATCCAGCGGCCCGATGGCTTCCGGTACTCCGGAGCGCAACCGTTCGAGGGCGACGACTGGTACGAGCGCAGCCCACTGTGGCAGGCCACCAACCTCAACAAGCGTGACATCACGCTGGACCTCGGCTCGCCGCGCGGCCGCGAAATAGCCCGCCGAATCGCGTCGCAAGCGGACGTCGTCGTGGAGAACTACTCGCCGCGCGTGGTGGAGCAGTTCGGGCTGGACTACGACTCGCTGGTCGCGCTGCGGCCCGACATCATCGCGGTCCGCATGCCGGGATTCGGGCTCGACGGCCCGTGGCGCGACTGGGTTGGCTGGGCGCTGAACATCGAGCAGGTCTCCGGCATGACGGCGGCCACCGGCTACCCGGACGGTCCGCCCTGCAACGTGCAGGGCCCGGCCGACCCGATCGTCGGCGTGCACGCCGGGGTGGCACTGCTCGCCGCGCTCGAGCATCGCCGCCGCACCGGTGAGGGCCAGCTCATCGAGGTCGCGCAGATCGAAGTCGGCGCCGCTGTCACCGCCGAACCGGTGATCGACTACTCGATGAACGGAGTCGTCCGGCCCCGGGAAGGGAACCGGCAACGCGGCGTCCGTCAGGGCGTCTACCCGACCGATGTCGAGGACGACTGGGTCGCGCTGACCGTGCGTGGCGACACCGACGCGTCGCGGCTGGCCGACGCGATCGGCAGCCGCGATCTGCCGGCCGATCACGATGCGTTCGACGAAGCGCTAGCGGCGTGGACCCGAACTCGGGAAGCCGTCAAAATCGTTGCGGCCCTGCGGGAACACGGCATTCCCGCCGAACGGGTGTCGCGGCCCGAGCAGATGTACGACCTGCCCGGCCTCGACGTCCGAGGGTTCTACGAGGAGTTCGCCCACGCGATCACCGGCCGGCACCGCTACCCCGGCTGGCCGCTGCGCATCACCCCGGGCCCATCGCGCCATCACCGGTTCGGCGCACCGACCCTCGGTCAGCACAACGACGAGGTCCTCGGCGGCCTCGGTATCTCCGAAGAAGAGTTGACCGCGCTGCGCCGCGACCGGGTGATCGGCGAACGGCCGATGGGCTAGCCTGCTGACGTGCTGCTGACCTCCCTGGACCCTTCTGTCGTCGCAGGTGGCCGCGATCTCGAGGACGCCGTCCGAATCGGCGACGTCACCCTCAGCCGCAGCGATGTGGTCGGGGCTGCCAACTCGGTTGCCGAACGGATCCGCGGCGCGGGCGTGATCGCCGTGCTGGCCACTCCGACCGCGCCGACGGCGCTGGCTATCGCCGGCTGCCTGATCGCCGGGGTGCCGGTGGTTCCGGTGCCCGCCGATGTCGGGCAGGCCGAGCGCCGCCATATCCTCACCGACTCCGGCGCGCAGGCGTGGCTGGGCCCGGTCCCGAACGAACCCGAGGGGCTGCCGCACATTCCGGTGCGGATGGGTGCGCGGTCCTGGCACCAGCAGCCCGAGCCGTCGGCACGGGACACCGCGCTGATCATCTACACCTCGGGAACCACCGGTCCGCCGAAAGGAGTGCAGCTGAGCGGTCAGGCCATCGCCGCGGACCTCGACGCGCTCGCCGAGGCCTGGCAGTGGAGCGCCGACGACACGCTGGTGCACGGCCTGCCGCTGTTCCACGTGCATGGTCTGGTGCTGGGTCTGCTCGGGTCGCTGCGCATCGGTAACCGCTTCGTGCACACCGGGAAACCCACGCCCGAGGCGTACGCGGCGGCCCGGGGGTCGCTGTACTTCGGCGTGCCGACGGTGTGGTCGCGGGTGGCGGCGGACGTCGCGGCCGCCGAGGCGCTGCGCTCGGCGCGACTGCTGGTGTCCGGCAGTGCGGGCCTGCCAGTGCCGGTGTTCGACCGGTTGGTCGAGCTGACCGGGCATGCACCCCTGGAACGGTATGGCGCCACCGAATCGCTGATCACCTTGTCGACGCGGGCCGACGGTGATCGCCGACCCGGCTGGGTCGGCCTGCCCGTCGCCGGTGTCGAGAGCCGACTGGTCGACGACAACGACAACACGGTCCCGCACGACGCGGAAACCATTGGGCGACTGCAAGTTCGGGGGCCGACACTGTTCAACGGCTACCTGAACCGCCCGGACGCCACCGCTGAGGCTTTCGACGCCGACGGCTGGTATCGCACCGGCGACGCCGCGGTCATCGACGGCGACGGCATGCACCGGATCGTCGGCCGCGAGTCGGTCGACCTGATCAAGTCCGGGGGATACCGGGTAGGCGCCGGCGAGATCGAAACGGTCCTGCTCGGGCACCCGGGTGTGGCCGAGGCGGCGGTGGTCGGACTGCCCGACGACGACCTGGGCCAGCGGATCGTCGCGTTCATCGTCGGCGACGCGCAGCCGCAAGAGCTGATCGACTACGTCGCACAACAGCTTTCAGTGCACAAGCGACCCCGCGAGGTCCGGATCGTCGACGAGTTGCCGCGCAACGCGATGGGCAAAGTGCTCAAGAAGCAGCTGTTGAACCAGGGATGAAGAGGCCCGGCTCGAGGGCGCGGCAGGTGTGACAGCGGCGCGAGATTCTCCTACCGTCGTAGCCGTGCACCCAGCCGCCGAGACCACGATGATCGCGGACGCGCCTGCCGCGACGCCGATGAGTCGCGTTGCCGCCGCGTGTCTCGTCGGCTCGGCCATCGAGTTCTACGACTTCCTCATCTACGGCACGGCGGCGGCGCTGGTGTTTCCCACCGTCTTCTTCCCGCAGCTGAGCCCGACGGTCGCGACGATCGCCTCGATGGGCACCTTCGCCAGCGCTTTCCTGTCCCGGCCCATCGGCGGAGCCACGTTCGGCTACCTCGGCGACCGGTTAGGTCGCAAGAAGTCCCTGATCGCCACCCTGCTGATCATGGCGGTCGCGACGGTCAGCGTCGGTCTGGTTCCCAGCACTGCCAGCATCGGCGTCGCAGCGCCGGTCCTCCTGGTCGTGCTGCGGTTGGTGCAGGGATTTGCCGCCGGCGGTGAGTGGGCCGGGTCCGCGCTGCTGAGTGTCGAGTACGCACCCGAGGGCAAGCGCGGCCGGTACGGCATGTTCACCCTGCTCGGCGGTGGTGTCGCGGCGATCCTGACCAGCCTGACGTTTCTGGGTGTCAGTGTCAGCATCGGCGAGAGCAGCCTGGCGTTCATGCGTTGGGGGTGGCGGATACCGTTCCTGCTCAGTTCGGTCCTGGTCGGAATCGCGCTCTATGTGCGGCTGAGAATCGACGAGACACCGGTGTTCGCCGAAGAAGAGGCGCACCGGCAGGTGCCGAAGGCCCCGATCACAGAGTTGCTGCGACGCCAGCGGCGCGAGACGGTCCTGGCCGGCGGCAGCATCCTGAGCGGGATGAGTTCGGTCTACATGGCGCACACCTACCTGCCGCATTTCGCCCACTCCCACTTCGGCTACAGCCGCAGCTTCATCTGGACCGTCGGCGCGCTCGGCGGGCTGGCGAGCATCACGGTGGTGACGATCTCGGCCGTGTTGAGCGACCGGGTGGGCCGACGTCGAATGATGATGCTGGGTTGGGCGGGTTGCGCGCTGTGGGCGGTGGTCGTGGTTCCGTTGATCGACACCGGCACACCGCTCTGCTACGCGATCGCGGTGGTCGGGATGCTGGCGATCGCCGCGATCGGATCCGGGCCCACGGGTGCGTTCATTCCCGAGCTCTTCGCCACCCGCTACCGCTACAGCGGGTCGGCTCTGGCGATCAACCTCGCCGGCATCTTCGGTGCCGCGCTGCCGCCGCTGATCGCCGGAACAGTGCAGGCGGCCTACGGGACCTGGGCCGTCGGCGCCATGCTCGGTGGTCTCGCGCTGGCCAGCCTCGGATGCACGTTTCTACTTCCCGAGACCAGGGGAACCGCGCTCCGCTCAGCCTGAGCGCACGAGCGGCGGCCCAGTTGGTATCAGCAGGTCAGTGAGTGTGCGCGCGCTACGGCGTCAAGCCGACCGTGATGCCCCGGCAGGTGTTCGCCTGATCAGTTGGCGTGCAGGTCCTCGTTCAACGCGATACCGCGGCCGTCGCGCTCGACGACCTCCACCGCGCCGCTCAACGAGTTGCGCCGGAACAGCAGGTTGCTGCCACCGGCCAGCTCGCGCGCTTTGATCGAATTGCCATCCGGCAGAACCACTTTCGTGCCCGCGGTGACGTAGAGACCGGCTTCGACGACGCAGTCGTCGCCCAGCGGGATGCCCAGCCCGGAGTTCGCGCCGAGCAGGCAGTGCTTGCCGAGCGAAATCACCTCGGTGCCGCCGCCGGACAGCGTTCCCATGATCGACGCTCCGCCGCCGACGTCGGAACCGTCGCCGACCACGACGCCCGCCGAGATGCGGCCCTCGACCATCGAGGTGCCCAGCGTGCCCGCGTTGAAGTTGACGAAGCCCTCGTGCATCACCGTCGTGCCGGCGGCCAGGTGCGCGCCGAGGCGCACCCGGTCGGCGTCGGCGATGCGCACCCCGCTCGGCACGACGTAGTCGACCATCCGCGGGAACTTGTCCACGCCGTAGACCGCGACCGGTCCGCGGCGGCGCAACCGGGCCCTCGTCAACTCGAAACCGTCGACGGCACACGGGCCGTGGCTGGTCCACACCACGTTGGTCAGCACCCCGAACAAGCCGTCGGCGTTGAGCCCGTGCGGGGCGACCAGGCGGTGGGAGAGCAGATGCAGTCGCAGATAGCCGTCGTAGGCGTCGACGGCCTTGTCGTCCAGCGAACCGATCACGGTGCGAACCACCACGATTTCGACGTCGCGTTCCTCGTCGCGGCCGGCCAGCACGGCCAGGTCGTCGGGCACCTCGGCCACCGACAACCGGGTGGTGCCGGTTTCGCCGCCGGCGATCAGTTCCGGTGCGGGGAACCAGGTGTCGAGAACCGATCCGTTGGCGGCCAGCGTCGCCAGTCCAATACCCGAAGCTGCAGTCACGGGCTTCACGCTACCGACCCACTACGCTGGCAGCGTGCTGGACCTCCGCGGTGACCCGATCGAGCTGACGGCCGCTCTGGTCGACATTCCCAGCGAGTCGCGGCACGAAGAACGCATCGCCGACGAGGTCGAGGCGGCATTGCGGGCGCAGACGCCCCGCGCTCTGGGCTTCGAAGTGGTCCGCAACGGCAACGCGGTGCTGGCCCGCACCACCCTGGGCCTGCCGAGCCGGGTGTTGCTGGCCGGCCACCTGGACACCGTGCCCGCGGCCGGCAACCTGCCCAGCCGCCGCGACGCAGAGTCGCTGCACGGCTGCGGCACCAGCGACATGAAGGCCGGCGACGCGGTCTTCCTGCATCTGGCCGCGACCGTCACCGCGCCCACCCACGACCTGACCCTGGTCTTCTACGACTGCGAGGAAATCGAGGCCGGCGCAAACGGTTTGGGCCGCATCGAACGCGAGCTGCCGGACTGGCTGACCGCCGACGTGGCGATCCTCGGCGAGCCCACCGGCGGCTACATCGAAGCGGGTTGCCAGGGGACTCTGCGAGTTGTCATCCAGGCCAACGGGATCCGGGCACACTCCGCGCGATCCTGGTTGGGCGACAACGCGATCCACAAGCTGGGTGCGGTGCTCGATCGGCTTGCGGCCTACCAGGCCCGCAGCGTCGACATCGACGGATGTGTGTACCGCGAAGGGCTTTCGGCGGTGCGCATCGACGGCGGGGTGGCCGGCAACGTGATCCCCGACGCTGCATCGGTCACGGTGAACTTCCGGTTCGCGCCCGATCGGTCGGCCGAGGCCGCCCTGCGGCACGTCCACGAGGTGTTCGACGGCCTCGACGTGCGGATCGAGCAGACCGACGCGGCCGCCGGCGCACTGCCCGGTCTGTCCGCGCCCGCGGCCAGGGCCCTCGTCGACGCGGCCGGTGGGCAGGTGCGAGCGAAATACGGTTGGACCGACGTGTCGCGCTTCGCCGCTCGCGGAGTGGCCGCGGTCAACTACGGACCCGGCGACCCCAACCTGGCGCACACCCGCGAGGAGCTGGTTCCGGTGCACCGGATCACCGACGCGGTGACCATGTTGCGGGCCTACCTGAGCAGCTAGCGGCCGCCGGCTGTCACCAGAACGGCGGCACCGGAGGTGGCGGTCCCCACGGGCCGGGTCCCGGGCCGGGAGGCCCCCACGGACCCGGCGGACCCCACGGGCCGGGCGGTCCCCAGCCCGGTCCGGGACCAGGTCCCCATCCGGCGGGTCCGGGGCCAGGTGGGCCCCACGGTCCGGGGCCGGGACCCCAGCCACCGGGTCCGGGGCCGGGACCCCCAGGCCCTGGGCCGGGACCCCAGCCACCGGGATGGGCGGGTTGCAGTCCGGCCGGCGCGGAATGGGCCCCTCCGTTCGAGGCTGCGGGCGCGGCGTTCGCTGCCGGCGCGGCCCCTGACAGCAGTGCGCCCGCGACTGCTCCGGCACTGGTGAGGCCGACCGCAAAGCGACGGGCTGATGCCAATGACATAGACATCGTGAGTGCTCCTTCATCAATGAGACGTCGATGTCCATTACGTTATTCATTGACGCTTGGCAAAAGATTAATGGCGGCGAAATATTGACTGAGAATCACAATTAATTTACGCCCCCACGAAGGACTCAGCATAAAAGCATTCTCCCTGATCTACCGATCAGACGACCGCACATTGAGCCGTAAGTCCAGCTTGCTCGCATATACTGATGTCAGGATTTGCGCAATTACGTAAATCATTATGCACGTCACTCAGTACTGTCCAGTAAATGGATCGCCGCGCCGTGTCTTCAGTCGGCAGCAAATGGAACATGCCGGAGCAAGTCCGGAGTGCGCGCGCTCATACCCGCTTCGCCTGGGCCGTGGCGTCGGCCGCCGCCGGATGCAGTCCGCGGTCGGCCAGGTCGGCCGCGACGTCGGTCAGCCCGGCGGCGTCGCCGGTGGCCAGCGCGCGGGCGTGCGCCAGCGTCAGTCGTCCCAGCACACAGTCCACCTCGCCAGCCAGACGACCGGCCCGTTGCGCGGCCCGCACGTCGCCGAGTCGCGCGCAGTCCTGCACTGCGCGCAGGGCGATCGCGGACTGACCACCGCGCTCGGCGGTCTGCACCGCTTCCCGGGCGGCCTCGATGGCGCCGGTGGTGTCGCCGTGGGCTGACTTCGACCACGCCTTCGCCAACGCCAACTCCGGCGCGAACAAGGCCGATTTCAGCCCGTGCAGCGACTCGGCCCGACTGAACGCCTTTGCGGCATGCAGTTGTTCACCCTGCTGGCCCAGCGCCTGGGCCAGCAGCATCAGCGACAGCGGGCCCCACGAGTAGCCGGTGCGGGCCAGCGGGTCGGCCGCGCGACTGAGCAGTGTCACGGCGGTGTCGAAGTCGCCCTGCGCGATCGCGACATAGCCGACCAGCGTCTCGCCGATCGCCCGGCCGGGCTGCTGCAGTTCGGCGAAGTCGGTGTAGCGCTGGGCCAGGCTGCGGGCGTCGGTCAGCCGGCCGGCCAGCACCAGGGCGGTGATCCGGCCGAAGCCGCTGGTGAACCGCAGCAGACCGGGATGGTCGGCGTCCGTCGCGCGCCGGGCCAGCGTCTCGACGTCGGCGAACTTTCCGGTGCGGGCCGAGCTCAGGGCCGCCGCCGAAGCGGCCCACCCCACCGCCACTCCGTCGGCGTGCGGCGAGGCCAGCACCTCCTCGGCGATGCGCAGCGTCCGCAGCGGCGTGCCGGCGTTCATGGCGAAGGTGGCGGTCAGCGCGTCGAGGGTGGCCTGGCCGCCCGGCGACGGGACCCGGCTGCGGGTGGTCTGGAGAAACGCGGTGGCCTGCGCGGGTTCGCCGAGCATCCAGAACTGGTTGGCCGCCCGAGGCAGCGCCCACGCCATCAGCTCGGGCGGCGACAGCCGGTCGGGGTCCACGGCGGCCAGCGCCGCGTCGGCCTCCCGGCCGCGGCCCTGCCAGGCCAGCGCGTATCCCAGCGCCAGCCGGGCCGAGAGCTCGTCGCGACGATCCAGCGCGGCGCGGGCCAGCCGTTCGGCGAAGGTGAGCTCGCCGAATCGCAGCGCCAACTGCGCCGCGCTGGCCAGGTCGTCACCGGGCGCATCGCCGTCGACGGCGAGCGCCGCGAGCCGCAGCCGGTCGCCGACGTGCCCGTCGCGGTCGTCGGCGAGTTGCCCGAGCAGCGCCATGCGCAGCGCCCGTGCGGTGTCCGGCGCCTGCGCCGCCCCCGCCCGGAGCGCGTAGAGCGGGTGAGCCGCGTAGACCAACGCGTTGTCGTCGACGGTCACCGCGTCGGCGCTCTCGGCCTGCTCGACGGAGTCGTCGCCGGCCAGCGCCGTCAGGTCGGCGCGCCGTAGCGGCTCGGTCAGCGCCAGGTAATCCAGCGCCGTCCGGGCGGCCGGCGGCAGCCCGGCCAGGTACTCGTCGACCCGGGCCGGCAGGTCGGCGGTCGCAGTGCCGTCCGATGGCGCGGTGACTTCGACCTTGGCCAGCAGGCCGTCGTCCCACAGCGCGGAGACGGCGTCGGGCAGCTCGCCGCCGGACCGGACCGTGACGATGAGGCGCGCCGCGCCGCTCAGTGCCAGCTGGTAGATCAGGGTGGCCGACATCCGGTCCAGGAGGTGGGCGTGGTCGACGACGAACAATTCCTGGCCGGTGAGCCGATCCTGGGCGGCCCGCAACAGCTCGGCCGGCCGTGACTCATCGCCCATCTGCGCGTCGGCCAGCAGCGCGCGGAACGCGCCGAAGGGGATGACACTCTCGGTCGCGGTCCCCACCACCCAGTAGGCGTCCGGGGCGGCCGCGCCGCGGGCCAACCGCGTCTTGCCGACGCCGTCGGGCCCGACGATCGCCACGCCGCGACGCCCGGGATCGTTCAGAGCGGCTGCGACCTCGCGCAGCACGGCGTCCTGCGGCGCGGCAATCCAGGCACTCGGCACCGCCGGATTTTATGGCGCACGCACCGGACGGCATGCGGTTAGGCCCAAATGCGCTCGGCGGCAACGGGGGTCTACGTTGCGTGTGTGTCCCGCGACCCCGGTGCAGCCCAGCCATGGGCGGTCTGTGTCTACTGCGCGTCCGGCCCGACCGACCCCGAGCTGCTGGCGCTGGCCGCCGCACTCGGCGAGGCGATCGCCGACCGCGGTTGGACCCTGGTCTGGGGCGGCGGCAACGTCTCGGCGATGGGCGCGTTGGCCACCGCGGCCCGCGCCCGCGGCGGCCGGACGGTCGGGGTCATTCCCAAGATGCTGGTGAGCCGCGAGGTCGCCGACCACGACGCCGACGAGCTGATCGTCACCGACACCATGCGCGAGCGCAAACAGATCATGGAAGACCGCTCCGACGCGTTCATCACGTTGCCGGGCGGCATCGGCACGCTCGAAGAGTTCTTCGAAGCCTGGACGGGCGGTTATCTCGGCATGCACGACAAGCCGGTGGTGATGCTGGATCCCGGCGGACACTTCAACGGACTGCGCGCCTGGTTGGCCGGGCTCGTCGACACCGGATACGTCTCTCATACTGCGATGGACCGGCTGGTGATCGTCGACGAGGTAGGCGCAGCGCTGGCGGCCTGCCGCGGCGATTAGGCTGACCGCGACCTGCAGGTGCGCGAAATGAGGGTGGACCGTGTCCGACAACAAATCCGGTACTGACACATCTGGTCCTGGCACGTCGATCGGGCTGCTGGACATCGCGTCGCGAGCGCCTGCCGTGTTGGCAGATCTCCCGGTGATCGCCCGCGGCATGCTCACGCTGGTCCGGGCGCAGCCGAACTTCAAGGTCTCGATCGGCAAGGTCTTCCAGGACCGCGCCGAACGCTACGGCGACCGGATCTTCATCCGGTTCGGCGACGAACAGCTGACCTACCGCGACGCCAATGCCACCGCCAACCGGTACGCGGCCGTGCTGGCCGCCCGCGGTGTCGGCCGCGGCGACGTCGTCGGGATCATGCTGCGCAACTCACCCAACGCGGTGCTGATGATGCTGGCGGCGGTCAAGTGTGGCGCGGTCGCCGGGATGCTCAACTACCACCAGCGCGGTGACGTGCTATCGCACAGCATCGGCTTGCTGGAAGCGAAGGCTCTGGTCATCGAATCCGACTTCGTCGACGCGGTGGACGAGTGCGGCGCCGCGACCATCGCCCCGACGACCATCGAGGAGATGGAACGGCTGTCGGCCACCGCGCCGACCAGCAACCCGCCGTCGGCATCGGCGGTCCTGGCCAAGGACACCGCGTTCTACATCTTCACCTCGGGCACCACCGGCCACCCGAAGGCCAGCGTGATGACCCACAAGCGGTGGCTGTCGGCGCTGGCGATATTCGGTGGGCTGGGGCTGCGGCTGAAGAGCTCCGACACGCTCTACAGCTGCCTGCCGCTCTACCACAACAACGCGCTGACGGTCGCCGTCGGATCGGTGATCAACTCCGGGGCGACGCTGGCGCTGGGCAAGTCATTCTCCGCGTCGCGATTCTGGGACGAAGTGATCGCCAGCAAGGCAACGGCTTTCATCTACATCGGCGAGATCTGCCGGTATCTGCTGAACCAGCCCGAGAAGGCGACCGATCGGACCCACAAGGTGCGGCTGATCGCCGGCAACGGACTGCGCCCGGAGATCTGGGACGAGTTCACCAAGCGGTTCAACATCGGCCGGGTCTGCGAGTTCTACGCGGCCAGTGAGGGAAACACCGCCTTCATCAACGTGTTCAACGTGCCGCGATCAGCGGGCTGGGCGGCGCTGCCGGTCGCATATGTCGCCTACGACGCCGATACCGGCGAACCGCAGCGCGGCGACGACGGCTGGGTGCAGAAGGTGCCCGCCGGGGAACCCGGCCTGCTGCTCAGCCCGGTCAGCAAGCTGCAACCGTTCGACGGCTACACCGACAAGAAGGCCAGCGAGAAGAAGCTGGTACGCGACGCGTTTCGCAAGGGCGACTGCTACTTCAACACCGGCGACGTGATGAGCCCGCAAGGCATGGGCCACGCCGCCTTCGTCGACCGGCTCGGTGACACCTTCCGCTGGAAAGGCGAGAACGTCGCCACCACTCAGGTCGAGCGTGCGCTGAGCTCCGACAAGTCGGTCGAGGAGTGCACGGTGTTCGGCGTCGAGGTGCCGCGCACCGGCGGTCGCGCGGGAATGGCAGCGGTCAAGCTGCGCGAGGGCGGCGATTTCGACGGCAAGTCGCTCGCCCAGACCGTCTACCAGAAGTTGCCGGCGTACGCGCTGCCGCTGTTCGTCCGCCTGGTCGAATCGATGGAGCACACCACTACGTTCAAGAGCCGCAAGGTGGACCTGCGCGAGCAGGCCTACAGCACCGACATCGAAGACCCGCTGTACGTGCTGGCCGGGCGCGACGAGGGCTATGTGCCGTTCTACGACGACTATCCCGAAGAAGTGGCGAACGGTAGCCGCCCGCAGGGCTGACATCGAACCTCAAACCCGGCATGCCGCCGACACCAGGCACCATGGACTCGTGCAGTCCACTCTGTGCGGTCGCCCGGTGAGCGACGAGCGCGCCTTGATCATGGCGATCGTCAACCGCACCCCGGACTCGTTCTACGACCGCGGCGCGAATTTCGCCGACGACGCCGCACAGGCCGCCGTACACCGCCTGATCGCCGAGGGCGCCGACGTGATCGATGTGGGCGGTGTCAAAGCCGGTCCGGGGGAGCGCATCGACGCGGACGCCGAGATCGCCCGGGTGGTGCCGTTCATCGAATGGTTGCGCGCCGCCTACCCCGACCAGTTGATCAGCATTGACACCTGGCGCTCGGAGGTGGCGCGGCTGGCCTGCCGGGCCGGCGCGGACCTGATCAACGACAGCTGGGGCGGCTATGATCCCGCGATGCCCGAGGTAGCGGCCGAATTCGGCGCCGGCCTGGTGTGCTCACACACCGGCGGCGCCCGGCCGCGCACCCGCCCATTCCGGGTCAGCTACGGGACCACCGTCCGCGGCGTCGTCGACGACGTGATCGGCGAAGTCACCGCGGCCGCCGAGCGCGCCGTCGCCGCCGGTGTGGCCCGCGACCGTGTTCTGCTCGACCCGACGCACGACTTCGGCAAGAACACTTTTCACGGGTTGGCGCTGTTGCGGCACATGGAAGATCTTGTTAACACCGGGTGGCCGATTTTGATGGCGTTGAGCAACAAAGATTTCGTCGGGGAGACTCTTGGGGTGGACCTGACCGAACGGCTGGAGGGAACGCTGGCCGCCACCGCGCTGGCGGCCGCGTCGGGGGCCAGAATGTTCCGGGTGCACGAGGTCGGGCCGACCCGACGGGTGTTGGAGATGGTGGCGTCGATCCAGGGGCAACGCCCGCCGGCGCGCACGGTGAGAGGACTGGCATGACGGCATCTGAGCTGGTCGATCTCGCCGCCGAGGGGGCTCTGGCCGCCTCGCCGGGCGACGTCTGGCTGGCCGACCGGAGCTGGACCCGGCCGCGGTGGACGGTCGACGAGCTGGAAGCGGCCAAAGCCGGCCGGACCATCTCGGTGGTGTTGCCCGCGCTGAACGAGGAAGACACCGTCGAATCGGTGATCGAGAGCATCTCGCCGCTGGTCGGCGGGTTGGTCGACGAGCTGATCGTGCTCGACTCCGGATCCACCGACGACACCGAGATCCGGGCTATCGCCGCCGGTGCCCGCGTGGTCACCCGCGAGCAGGCCCTGCCCGAGATCGCGCCGCGCCCGGGCAAAGGCGAGGTGCTGTGGCGTTCACTGGCGGCCACCAGCGGCGACTTCGTGGTGTTCGTCGACTCCGATCTAATCGAGCCCCACCCGATGTTTGTTCCGCGGCTGCTCGGCCCGCTGCTCACCGAGGATGGCATTCACCTCGTCAAGAGCTTTTACCGGCGGCCGCTGAACGCGCACGACGCCAGCGGCCGCGAGGGCGCCACCGGTGGTGGGCGGGTCACCGAGTTGGTGGCCAGGCCGCTGCTGGCGGCGCTGCGACCCGAACTGGGCTGTGTCCTGCAACCGCTGGGCGGCGAATACGCGGCGTCCCGCGAGCTGCTGACCTCGGTCCCGTTCGCGCCGGGCTACGGCGTCGAGATCGGCCTGCTGGTCGACACCTACGACCGGCTGGGCCTGGATGCGATCGCCCAGGTCAACCTCGGCGTGCGGGCACACCGCAACCGGCCGCTGGCCGAGCTGGGCCCGATGAGCCGGCAGGTGGTCGCGACCTTGCTGTCGCGGTGCGGAATCCCCGACTCCGGCGTGGGACTGACGCAGTTCTTCGTCGACGGCCCGGACGGGATGGATTTCACCCCGCGGTATTCGACCGTGTCGCTGGCCGACAGGCCGCCGATGAAGACCGTGGCGACCGCCAGCGCGGCGAAGCCGGGCGCAGCGGGTCGCCACCGTTAGGCCCGTGGCGACCGCCAGCGCGGTGAAGCCGGGCGCTGCGAATCGCCACCATCAGGCCCGTGCGGTCGGGCCGCGCCACTGACAGGCTCGGGTTCTCACGTCGGACCGATAGGGCAATATCGACGCCGTGGCGTTGGTGTTGCTCTACGTGGTGGTCCTGATCCTGGTGGCGATCGTGCTGTTCGGGGTCGCGACGCTGCTCTTCGGCCGGGGTGAGCCGCTGCCACCGCTGCCTCGTGGGACGACGCCGACCGTGCTGCCGGCCTCCGGCGTGACCCGCGGCGACGTCGACGCCGTCAAGTTCACCCAGACCCTGCGCGGATACAAGACCAGCGAGGTGGACTGGGTGCTGGACCGGCTCGGCCAGGAGCTCGACCTGCTGCGCGGTCAGCTGTCGTCGGTGCACGCCGCCGCCGCCAACGAGGAATCGCTCGACCAGGCCGAGGACGAACCCGATGACGACGTCTGACGACGGGCTGGTCCGCTGCGACTGGGCGATCGGCAAGCCCGGCAGCGCCGATTTCGAGCTCTACCGCGACTACCACGACCAAGAGTGGGGCCAGCCGTTGCACGGTCAGGTCCCGCTGTTCGAGCGGATGAGCCTAGAGGCCTTCCAGAGCGGCCTGTCCTGGCTGATCATCCTGCGGAAACGGGCAAATTTCCGGAAGGCGTTCGCCGGGTTCACCCCCGCGAAGGTCGCCCGCTTCACCGATGCCGACGTCGCCCGGCTGATGGCCGACGAGGGCATCGTTCGCAACCGGGCGAAGATCGAGGCGACCATCGCCAACGCGCGGGCCGTCGCGGACCTCGACATCGACCTGTCGGAGTTGCTGTGGTCGTTCGCCCCGGCCCGCCGGGCGCGGCCCGCGACACTGGCCGACGTGCCCGCCGTAACGCCGGAATCCACCGCCATGGCACGCGAATTGAAGCGCCGCGGCTTCCGCTTCGTCGGCCCTACGACGGCCTACGCGCTGATGCAAGCGACCGGGATGGTCGACGATCACCTGCAGGCGTGCTGGGTGTCTTCCCCCGCCGGGTGAAACGCCGAGCCGGAGGTCATGTGCACCTATTCGCGCGGATAGGGAACAATGGTCTGGTGAATGTGCAGTTGACGGGCCAGCTCGAATCTGGAGGGAGCGCTCGATGGCGGCGATGAAGCCCCGGACCGGTGACGGTCCACTGGAAGCGACGAAGGAGGGGCGCGGCATCGTGATGCGGGTACCGCTGGAAGGCGGTGGCCGACTCGTTGTCGAGCTGACACCCGACGAAGCCGCCGCATTGGGCGACGAACTCAAAGGCGTCACCAGCTAGATCCCGCCGCATCACCTGCACGCGACGCCGGGCGTCACCCGCACACCTTCTGGTAGATCTCCAGCGTCTGTTGCGCGATCTGCGCCCAGGAAAACTCCGCGATGCAGCGCTGGCGTCCCGCCTGGCCATAGCGCGCCGCCCGCTCCGGATCGGCAACCACCGCGTTGACGCCCGCGGCGAGCCGGGCCTGGTACCCCGCCGCATCGTCCGGGTCGTAGTGCACCAGCGAGCCGGTCACCCCGTCGTTCACCACCTCCGGTATGCCGCCGACGTCCGATGCGACCACCGCGGTGCCGCAGGCCATCGCCTCCAGGTTCACGATGCCCAGTGGCTCGTACACCGACGGGCAGACGAAGGCCGTTGCTGCCGACAGTATTTCGCGGATCTTGCCGATCGGCAGCATTTCCCTGACCCAGAACACCCCGGTGCGAGCAGCGGCCAGCTCGGCGACCCCGGCGCTGACTTCCGCTGCGATCTCCGGGGTGTCGGGCGCCCCGGCGCACAACACCAGCTGCACGTCAGGCGCGAAATCGTGAGCCGCCGCCAGCAGGTGGGACACGCCCTTCTGCCGGGTGATCCGGCCGACGAACGCGACGATCGGCCGGTCGAGGTCCACGCCGAGCTCGGCAAGCACCGACTCGCCGGCCACCGGCGGCGTCGGGTACCAGACGTCGGTGTCGATTCCGTTGCGTACGACATGAACTCGGCCTGGGTCGACGCCTGGGTAGACCCGCAGCACGTCGTCGCGCATGCCCGAACTGACCGCGATCACCGCGTCGGCGGCGTTCACCGCGGTCTCTTCGACCCACGACGAGATCCGATAGCCGCCGCCGAGCTGCTCGGCCTTCCATGGGCGCAGCGGCTCCAGCGAATGGGCGGTCAGCACGTGCGGGACACCGTGCAACAGCGACGCCAGATGCCCGGCCATCCCGGCGTACCAGGTGTGGCTGTGCACCACGCTCGCGTCCACGGCGGCGCCGGCCATCACCAGATCCGACGACAGGGTGGACAGCGCCGGATTGGCTCCACGCAACTGGGTGTCGGGTTGGTATGCGAACGCCCCGGGCCGTGGCGCGCCCATGCAGTGCACGTCGACCTGGCAGAGGTTGCGGAGTTGCGCGACGAGCTCGGTCACGTGGACTCCGGCGCCGCCGTAGACTTCCGGCGGGTACTCCCGAGTCATCATCGCCACTCGCATACCCGGCACCGTAGTAGTCACCGACGACGAGCGCAGGGGCCGACCCCTTGTCAGAATGTGACCGGCGTCTCTTTGTGGAGGTCGAAATTTGTTGATGGACAGTCCCGCAGCGTGGGTATCCCTGGTTTGATCTGGCAGGGGTTAGCAACGGCCGTTAGGTTTGATGCATGAGGGAAGCACCGCATGTGCTGGGCATTGTCCTGGCCGGGGGTGAGGGCAAACGGCTGTACCCCTTGACCGCCGACCGCGCCAAACCCGCGGTGCCCTTCGGCGGCGCATACCGGCTGATCGACTTCGTGCTGTCGAATCTGGTGAACGCCCGCTATTTGCGGATCTGCGTTCTTACGCAGTACAAGTCGCATTCACTCGACCGCCACATCTCGCAGAATTGGCGGCTGTCGGGCTTGGCCGGCGAGTACATCACCCCGGTTCCGGCTCAGCAGCGGCTCGGCCCGCGCTGGTTCACCGGCTCGGCGGACGCGATCTACCAGTCGATGAACCTGATCTACGACGAGGATCCGGACTACATCGTGGTTTTCGGCGCCGACCACGTCTACCGGATGGACCCCGAGCAGATGTTGCGCTTTCACGTCGAGAGCGGAGCCGGGGCCACGGTGGCCGGTATCCGGGTGCCGCGCGCGGAGGCCAGCGCCTTCGGCTGCATCGACGCCGACGAGTCCGGCCGGATTCGCAACTTCGTCGAGAAGCCGGTCGACCCGCCGGGAACGCCCGACGACCCGGAAGCGACCTTCGTGTCGATGGGCAATTACATCTTCACCACCAAGGTTCTGATCGACGCGATCCGAGCCGATGCCGACGAGGACAACTCCGACCACGACATGGGTGGCGACATCATCCCGCGGCTGGTGTCCGACGGGATGGCCGCGGTCTACGACTTCAACGACAACGACGTGCCGGGCGCCACCGAGCGCGACCGCGGTTACTGGCGCGACGTCGGGACGCTGGACGCGTTCTACGACGCGCACATGGACCTGGTCTCGGTGCACCCGGTCTTCAACCTCTACAACAAGCGCTGGCCGATCCTCGGCGCGTCGGAGAACCTGCCGCCGGCCAAGTTCGTCAACGGCGGTTCGGCCCAGGAGTCGGTGGTGGGGGCGGGCAGCATCATCTCGGCTGCCTCCGTGCGCAATTCGGTGCTGTCGTCCAACGTCGTGATCGACGACGGGGCGATCGTCGAGGGCGCCGTGATCATGCCGGGCGCACGGGTCGGCCGCGGCGCAGTGGTGCGGCACGCGATCCTCGACAAGAACGTCGTCATCGGACCCGGCGAGATGGTCGGGGTGGACCTGGAGAAAGATCGCGAGCGTTTCGCGATCAGCGCCGGCGGCGTGGTCGCGGTGGGCAAGGGCATCTGGATCTAGCGTCGGCCGTCGTCACCACACGTACGGCACCAACCGGTAACGCACCTCTCGGGTGTATTCGCGGTAGCCGGTGAGCTCGCGCGTCAGCAGGTCCTCTTCGTCGCGGATGCGCAGCACCAGCACCAGCAGCCCGGGGACCAGGAGCAGGAAATCCCAGTACGTGCCGAGCGCCAGCGGGATGCCGAGCATCAGCACCACATTGCCGGTGTACATCGGATGACGGACCAGCCCGTACAGTCCGGTCGACACCAGAGTCTGCCCGGCCTCGACGGTGACATTGGCTGCGGCGTAACCGTTTTGAACGATGACCAGCATCGCCACGCCGAGCCCGACCGCGACCAGCACGTCGCCGAGCACGCACAGCGGCATCGGCATCGACGACCAGCCGTACCGGTGATCGAGACCCCCCACCACGAACGAGACCGGAAACGCAATGAAGATCACCGTGATGAGAATCCGCTGCAGGGGCCGGGTTTCGGCGGTCGGACCGACCTGCATCCGCCGCTCGAGGGCCGCGGGGTTGGTGCGGCTCAGGTAGACGGTGGGGATCCAGGTGGCCAGCGCGAAGACTGCGAGAAACGCCCAACCCTGCCAGTAGTGCGTGGTCCCGGCCGGTACGAACAGCATCAGCCCGAACGCGATCACACCCAGGACTGCTGAGAGTGCCCCTTTGCCAATGGTTTTCATGACAGCCTCCTTACGTCTGCACGTCCCGGCGGCGGAAGGCCGCTAGACCCAGCGCGATCAGCGCGGCGTCGATTGTGAGCAGAGCAAGCAGGGGCGCGGCTGTGAACGTCTCACCACCGACCAGCGGCACGTGGGCGAACGGCTCGAGGTCGAGCACCCACTGCGGAAAGCCGGACAACTCACCGATCAGGTAGAGCGCGACGAATACGACCAGCACCCCCCACGCCACCGGGCTGAACCGCGGTGCCAGCCCGAACAGCACGACGGTCACCGCGGCGGGCAGCCACACCGCCGGCACCTGAACCAGCGCGGTGCCCACCACCATCGGGAGCTTGCCGCCGACGTCGTGTGCGGCGATCCCGTAGGTCAGCCCGGCGACCCCGCCGGCGATCACGATCGCCGCGGCCGATCCGAGCAGCGCGAGCGCCAGATGACCTGTCAGCCAATGACTTCGGCTCACCGATCCGCTCAGCAGCGTCTCGGCCCGCTGGCCGGCCTCTTCCTGGTGCAACCGCAGGATGAGTGAGATGGCGAACGCGGCGGCCATCATGCCGAGCATGCTGAATGCGGCGGCGACGAACGCCTGCTCGACGACTTTGGAGCCGCCCATCCGGACGACGATGTCGCGCGCGGTGTCGCCACCGAGCTCATCGCCGATACCGTGCACGATGCTGCCGATCAGCGCGCCGTACAGACACAGGCCCACCGTCCACAGCAGCAGGGCGCCGCGGTCCAGCCGCCAAGCCAGCCCGAAAGCGCTGCGCAGCATCGCCGTAGCGGCGGAAGGGCCCGGGCGTTCGGCGATCAGCCCCGCGCCGACGTCACGGCGCGCGAGCAGCCGGTAGGCCAGCGCGGTCAGCAGCGCCGCCGTCGCCAGATGCAGCAGCAGCACCCACCACCGGTCGCCGGCGTAGGGACGGACCTGAAGCGACCAGCCCAGCGGCGAGAGCCACGACAACACCGCCGACCCGGCGTCACCGGCGGCGCGCAACGTGAACGCGGTTGCCAGCACCGCGAATGCAGCGCCGCGACCGAACCGTGCGCTCGTCGACAACTGCGCGGTTACCGCGGCGACCGCGGTGAACACCAGGCCGGAGCAGGCCAGCGCGGCACCGAAGGCCAGCGAACCCTGCGGGGGGACGCTGGTGCCCAGTAGGCCGGCCGACCCGATCAGGCCGGTGAGCAGCGATGCCCCGAACGACAGCAGCAGAGCCGCGGTCAGGCTGGCGTAGCGGCCGACGGCGGTCGAGTCGATCAACTCGGCGCGACCGGTTTCCTCGTCGGCCCGGGTGTGGCGGATGACGGTCAGGATCACCGCCACACCGATCAGCACGTGGAACATGCCCGCTTTCCAGATGCCGGTCGCACCCAGGCTGTCGTTGTAGATGTTTCCGTACAACGCCCGCTGCGCCGGGCTGGCCATGATCGTCGCGGCGAAGCCGGCGCGGGCCGCCTGGTCGGGGTAGACCTTCTCGATGCCGCCGATGTAGACCGTTGCCAACGGTGTCGACAGCAGGAGTACCCAGAGCGGCAACACAATTCGGTCGCGGCGCAGATAGAGCCGGAGCATGCCGAGGGTCCCGGTGAATGCCGACGTGTGCGAAGGCGCTTCGTGCACCCCCGGGCGGTCCATCACGGCGGTGCTCATGACCGTGCCAATTCGCGTTGACCGTCAGCGCCGTAATGCCGCATGAAGAGTTCCTCGAGCGTCGGCGGCTGACTGACCAGGCTGCGCACCCCGGTGTCGCCGAGTACCCGGATCAGTTCGCCGAGGCCTTCGCTGTCGACCTGTGCGTGCAGCGTGGTCCCCTGGTAGCTGACGTCCTCGACACCGCGGATGCGGGTGAGGTCGCCGGGGTCGCGCAGCAGGTCGGCGGTGATGGTTGTCCGGCTCAGGTGCCGCATCGACTCCAGGGTTCCGCTCTCGACGGTCTTGCCGGCGCGGATGATGGTCACCCGCTGGCACAGCCGCTCGGTTTCCGCGAGGATGTGGCTGGACAGCAGAACGGTGGTGCCGCGATCACGTGCCTCGGTGACGCACTGCTGGAAGATGTTCTCCATCAACGGGTCCAGGCCACTGCTCGGCTCATCGAGCAGGAGGAGACGCGCCCGCGACGAGAAGGCCGAGATCAGCGAGACCTTCTGCCGGTTGCCCTTGGAGTACGTTCGGGCCTTCTTGGTCGGATCGAGTTCGAAACGCTCGATCAGCTCGGCGCGCCGCGTCTCGTCGATGCCGCCGCGCATGCGGGCCAGCAGGTCGATGGTCTCGCCGCCGGTCAGGTTCGGCCACAGTGTGACATCGCCTGGCACGTAGGCGATCTGGCGGTGCAGTTCGACCGCGTCGGACCAGGGATCGCCGCCGAGCAGGCGGGCCGTCCCGCTGTCGGCCTTCACCACGCCGAGCAGAACCCGGATCGTCGTCGACTTCCCGGCTCCATTGGGGCCGAGGAAACCGTGCACCTCGCCCTCGTGCACCGTCAACTCCAGACCGTCGAGCGCTCGGGCCTTGCCGAACGTCTTTCGCAGGTCGTGAATCTCAATGGGATTCATCGTGTTCTCCTTCCGCTTGGGCCAGAAATGCGTCGTACATGTGGCTGTCGGTCATCAGTCCATCGGTGTACAGCTCGAGTGCGGGCAGCACCATGTCGTCGGCGTAGTCACGCAACACCGCCCGCAGATCCGTTGGGGTCTCGTGCATCTGGATGTACAACAGGAATCCACCGCCGCCGGTGATCCCCAGGTATTTCGCCCGGGCGGCCGGGTCGCGGCTGGGCTTCAGGATGCCGTTCTTCACACCCTCGTCCAGGTAACTCTCGGTGTTGTCGATCATGTTGCGCCACAACGTCTTCGCCAGATCGCCACCGGACTGCATGCTGCGCACCAGATACGCCATCAGCGGCGCGTACTCCTCGATCTCGGCCATCGCAGCGAACCAGGTCGCCGGGTCGCTGGAGTTCATCGCCTCCGACTTACCGGTGCGGATCTCCTCGGCGACGTAGTCGTCGCAGGCCTTGCGCAGGCCGTCCTTGGACCCGAAATGATGAATCACCAGCCCGGCGCTCACGCCGGCCGTCTCGGCGATGGAGCGCAGCCCGACGGCGAAGCCCTCGTCGCCGAACCGTTCGATCGCCGCGTCGCGGATCCGGGCCACGGCGGTGAGATCTTCGGCTGAACGCATGTTCAAGACACTAAACACTCGTTCAGTCGAGCGTCAAGAGGTGGCCGGTCACAAGTTCGTCGCCGCAGGTGGTTGGCAAATCGGGCGGTCAGGAGAAACCTTTGACGAATGACCAAGCGGATCTTGAACGTCGTCAGCAACGTCTCGCATTACGACGACCCGTCCGAGCCGACGGGACTGTGGCTCTCCGAGCTGAGCCACGCCTACGAGGTCTTCGCCAAGGCCGGCTACCAGCAGACCATCGTCAGCCCCAAGGGTGGTCGTTCACCGCTGGAGCCGCGGTCGGTGAAGTTCCCGAACTACAACCGAAGCGCCAAGAAGTGGAAGTCCAACGACCGCAAGATGATGCTGCTGCACCGCACGGCCGCGCCGGAGGCAGTCAACGCGGAGGAGTTCGACGCGATCTACTTCACCGGCGGCCATGCGGTGATGTTCGACTTCCCCGACAGCGAAGGCCTGCAACGCATTACCCGCGAAATCTACGAAGGCGGCGGTGTGGTGTCCTCGGTCTGTCACGGCTACTGCGGGCTCCTCAACACCACGCTCTCGAATGGATCGCACTTGGTCGCCGGGAAAAAGCTCACCGGGTTCGCCTGGTCGGAGGAAGTGCTGGCCAGGGTCAACAAGCTGGTGCCCTACAACGCCGAAGAGGAGATGAAGAAGCGTGGCGCGCACTACGGCAAGGGTCTGATTCCGTTTGCCCCGCACGTCGTCGTCGACGGGAGGCTGGTCACCGGCCAGAACCCCGGCTCGGCCAAAGCGACCGCCAAAAAGGTGGTCGCCGTGCTGGAGAGCTGACCGTCAGTCCCGAACGGCGGCCAGCAGGCCGTCGCCGAGCGGCACCAGGGCCGGGGTGAGCAACTCGTTCTCGGCGATCAGCCGGGCGGCCTCGCGGACCGCCGCCACCTGGGCGTCGTTCGCGGCCGGGTCACCGGCTCGTCCACCCGCCGCCGCGCCATGCACCACGATCACGCCTCCCGAGCGCAGCAACCGCACGCCCTCGACCACGTAGTCGGGCTGGTCCAGCGGGTCGGCGTCGACGAAGACCAGGTCGTAGGAGTCGTCAGCCAGCCGGGTCAGGACCTCCTGGGCCCGGCCACCGATCAGTCGGGTCCGCGACGGGCCGATGCCCGCATCCGAGAACGCCTCCTTGGCGATCCGCTGATGCTCCGGCTCGATGTCAATCGTGGTCAGCACGCCGTCGTCGCGCATCCCGGACAACAGCCACAGGCTGCTCACCCCGGCACCCGTGCCGACCTCGACGACGGCCTTTCCGCCGCTGAGCTTCGTCAGCAGGCTGAGCAGCGCTCCGACGGCCGGTGTGACCGCGCCGGCCCCGATGTCGGCGGCGCGCTCACGGGCCGCCAGCAGCACACTGTCTTCGGAGATCGAGCCCTCGGCATGCGCCGAAAGCGACTCGGCCCGACTCGTCCCGGGTGTGCGGTCGGTCGTGGCCATGGCGTGAGCGTAAGTCCAACCCTCGACCCCGGTGGTCAGGCGCGCCCGATTCCCGGCCGGCGACACGCATGAGCGATCGCCGTGATCGAAACGTGATGTGACCGATAAGACCAGCGCAACGGTGGTATCGGCGCCGTTCTCAGTGAAAGCTCAGTGCGGTCATATACCGCACATACGCCGATAGACGACGGTATCTCCCATGGAGCGTGGTGGCCGCTGGTCTGGGAATACATCCCGTTTTTTTCGCGTTGCGCGCGGGTATGAACTGTCCAACATCGATGGCAGTCTGAACCCCGAGGATGTCGACATAACCACCCTGATGAGTCCGTCCAGCATGTCGCACCGTGAGCAGTACCGCGACGCTGACTGGGTCGAGCCCGCTGACGAGCCGTACGGCACCGCGGTGTTCGACGCGACCGGCGACAAGACGGCCATGCCGTCGTGGGACGAATTGGTCCGCCAGCACGCCGACCGGGTGTACCGGCTGGCTTATCGCCTGTCCGGCAACCAGCACGACGCCGAGGATCTGACCCAGGAGACGTTCATCCGGGTGTTCCGCTCGGTGCAGAACTACCAGCCCGGCACGTTCGAGGGCTGGCTGCACCGCATCACCACCAACCTGTTCCTGGACATGGTGCGTCGCCGCGGCCGGGTCCGGATGGAATCGCTGCCCGAGGACTACGACCGGGTGCCGGCCAACGACCCGAACCCCGAAGAGATCTACCACGACGCCCACCTCGGACCTGACCTGCAGGCTGCGCTGGATTCGCTGCCGCCGGAGTTCCGGGCCGCCGTGGTCCTGTGCGACATCGAGGGGCTGTCCTACGAGGAAATCGGCGCCACGCTGGGGGTCAAGCTCGGCACCGTGCGCAGCCGCATCCATCGTGGACGGCAGGCGCTGCGGGACTATCTTGCAACGCATGCGGACCAAACCGCTGCGGTCGACGGCGGCAGAGGCTAGAAAACACGCTGCCTGATCGGCTGTTCATTGGTGTTCGGTATCCGGTCGGCGCGCTACATTCGACGTAGTGCCGCGACACCTGACGCGATACCGAGAGGAGCTGGTGATGGTCGAGCGGGGACATGTGTTCCGCCGAGCCTTCTCCTGGTTGCCCTCGCAATTTGCTTCGCAGAGCGATGCGCCGGTGGGCGCGCCGCGGCAATTCGGCTCCACCGAGCACCTCTCGATCGAGGCCATTTCGGCGTTCGTCGACGGGGAATTGCGAATGAACGCTCATCTGCGCGCCGCGCACCACATCTCGCTGTGCCCGGAGTGCGCCGCCGAGGTGGACGGCCACCGTCGGGCCCGCGCGGCGCTGCGCGACTCCCATCCGATCAGGATCCCCAGCACGCTGCTCGGTTTGTTGTCGCAGATTCCGCACTGCCCGCCGGAGGACGAGCCGGACGCCCCGCCCAGCGGTCAGTGGCGCGACACTGCGGCGCGGCGACACGGTGACCCGCCCCCGGAACGCCGCCGACCGGAGACGATGCGTGACCGATTCACCGACGGCAGCAGGCGCGATCGCCCAGAGCCTCGGTAGAGTGGTTAGCAGTTTGGCCAAGCCGGTGCGCGGCGCCGTGCTCGAATCCATAGCGCTTGCCTGGGCGCTCGGAAGAGGATGACGTGACCTCTGATCAAGACAACAACGGCGCCCCTCGGCTGGCGCCGCGTCCCGTGTCCCGGCCGCCGGTCGACGCGGCGACGGGTCAGGCCTTCGGCCGTCCCGACGGAGTGCGGGGCTCGTTCGTCGCCGAGCGGGTTCGCCCGACGAAGTTCCGCGACGCCGGCGACTTCACGCCGCAGACCGCGCCGGCCGATCCGGTTCTGACCGAGGCCTTCGGGCGACCCTTCCCCGGTGGGGACTCGCTGCAGCGGCATCCGGCCGATGCGGGCGCACTCGACGCCGGCAAGGCGAGTGACGAACTCGAAGATCCCGAGGACCCATGGCGCGACCCGGGCGCTGCCGCCGCACTCGGTGAGCCGGCGATCAACCCGTCCGGCGCATCCGGCGGTGAAGCGGTTCGCGATGTGCTCGGGGTGCGCGATGTGCTGTTCGGCGGACGGGTGTCCTACGTCGCGCTCGCGGTGCTCGCCGTGCTGGCCCTGCTGATCGGTCTGGTCGGCGGTGTGGTCGGACGCAAGACCGCGGAGGTCGTCGAAGCCTTCACCACGTCGAAGGTGACGCTGTCGACCAACGGCAACAGTGAGGCTCCGGCCGGCAGGTTCGCCAAAGTGGCTGCCGCGGTGGCAGATTCGGTGGTGACGATCCAGTCGGTGTCCGACCAGGAAGGCATGCAGGGGTCGGGCTTCGTGGTCGACGGCCGCGGTTACATTGTCACCAACAACCACGTCATCTCCGAGGCGGCCAACAACCCGAGTCAGTTCAAGACCACAGTGGTGTTCAACGACGGCAAGGAAGTTCCCGCTCACCTGGTGGGCCGCGACCCCAAGACCGACCTGGCTGTGCTGAAGGTCGACAACGTCAACAATCTCTCGGTCGCCAAGCTCGGCGACTCCGACAAGGTTCGCGTCGGCGACGAGGTGCTGGCCGCCGGCGCCCCGCTCGGCCTGCGCAGCACCGTCACGCACGGCATCATCAGCGCGCTGCACCGCCCGATTCCGTTGTCGGGGGAGGGTTCTGACACCGACACCGTGATCGACGCGGTCCAGACCGATGCCTCGATCAACCACGGAAACTCCGGTGGTCCGCTGATCAACATGGACTCTCAGGTCATCGGCATCAACACCGCCGGCAAGTCGCTGTCCGACAGCGCCAGCGGCCTAGGCTTCGCGATCCCGGTCAACGAGGCGAAAGTCGTTGCGCAGACGCTGATCAAGGACGGCAAGATCGTCCACCCGACGCTGGGGCTGAGCGCCCGGTCGGTGAGCAACGCCGTCGCACAGGGCGCGCAGGTCGCCAACGTCAAAGCAGGCGGCCCCGCCGAGAAGGGCGACGTCAAGGAGAACGACGTGGTGGTCAAGGTCGGCAACCGCGGCGTGGCCGACGCCGACGAGTTCGTGGTCGCGGTGCGGCAGTTGACCGTTGGACAGCCCGCCCCGATCGAGGTGGTCCGCGACGGCCGCCACGTCACGCTCACTGTGACCCCGGGGCCGGACGGCGGCTAATGTTCGCCAACGTCGGCTGGGGTGAGATCCTGGTCCTCATCGTCGTCGGCTTGGTCGTCCTGGGGCCCGAGCGTTTGCCCGGTGCCATCCGGTGGACGACGACGGCGCTGCGGCAGGCGCGCGACTACCTGAGTGGGATGACCACCCAACTCCGCGAGGACATGGGTCCGGAGTTCGACAACCTGCGCGAGCCGCTCTCAGAGTTGCAGAAGCTGCGTGGCATGACGCCGCGGGCGGCGCTCACCAAGCATTTGTTCGACGGGGACGATTCGCTGTTCACCGCCTTCGAACAGCAGATCGGTAGCGCACCGGAAGTACCCACACCGAATGGGCCTGTGGTGCAACCGATCACCGCGCATCAGGCGAAGCCCGCTACGGGTCCGGCGCCGTTCGATACCGACGCCACCTGAGCTCAGCGCCGGCTGGTGTCCAGTCCCAGTGACATACCGGCCAACCCGCGACGCCGCGCCGACAGCGCGTCCGCGACCTTGCCCAGTTCTTTGCCGACGGGCGAATCGGGTGCACTGAGCACCACCGGCAACCCGGCGTCCCCGGCGGCGACCAGCGCGGGGTCCAACGGGATCTGCCCGAGCAGCGGCACATCGACACCCATTGTGCGGGAAAGTCTTTCGGCGACCTGAGCACCGCCGCCCGCGCCGAACACCTGCATCGTCGAACCGTCCGGCAGCAGCAGCCCGGACATGTTCTCCACCACGCCGATGACGCGCTGCTTGGTCTGCAGCGCAATGCTGCCGGCCCGCTCGGCGACTTCGGCCGCCGCGAGTTGTGGTGTTGTGACAACGATGATTTCGGCGTTGGGAATCAACTGTGCGACCGAGATCGCGATGTCGCCGGTGCCCGGTGGCAGGTCGAGCAGCAATACGTCGAGGTCGCCCCAATAGACGTCAGCCAAGAATTGTTGCAGCGCCCGGTGCAGCATCGGCCCGCGCCACACAACCGGGGTGTTCTCCTGGGTGAATTGGGCGATCGAGATGACTTTGACCTCGTGCGCGATCGGCGGCAGGATCATCGACTCGACCTGGGTGGGCCGGTCGGTGGTGCCCATCATGCGCGGGATCGAGTGGCCGTGGATGTCGGCGTCGAGCAGGCCGACCGCGATGCCGCGCGCGGCCATCGACGCCGCCAGGTTGACCGTCACCGTCGACTTGCCAACGCCGCCCTTACCGGAGGCGATGGCGTACACCCGGGTCAGCGACCCGGGCTGGGCGAACGGAATGACCGGCTCGCGGGAGTCGCCGCGCAACTGCTTGCGCAGCTCGGTGCGCTGCTCGTCGTTCATCACGTCGAGGCTGACCCGGACCGAGCCGGTCCCCGGGACGTCGGCGACGGCCTGGCGCACCCGGTCGGTGATCTCGCTCTTCTTCGGGCATGCCGCGGTGGTCAGGTAGACCTCGACGTGCACGTCACCGTTGGGGTCGATCTCGATACTTTTGACCATCCCGAGTTCGGTGATAGGCCGGCGCAGTTCGGGATCGATCACCTTGGCCAGCGCGGCACGAATGTTCGCAGTCGGATCAGACATCACGGTTGAGTCTAGTGCTGCGACGATGCAGGCGGATAACGCGCTTGGTCAGGCCGGGGGGCCTGGCGGCGTGCCGACGGGTTGCGCGGGTGCCGGGACCACCGCTGCAGCCGGGGGCACGGCGACGGGGGGCATCGGGTTCCCAGCAACGGGCGCCGGCACGATGGGCGCCGGCGCGGCGGGCTGAACAAATGCCGGCGGAACGAAAGCCGGCGGAACAAAGGCGGGCGGCGGGACCTGCGGGGGCAGGAACGCGGGGCCGAACGTCGGCGGCACCATCCCGGCCGGGGCCTGCGGTGCCAGCGCATCGGGCGTCGGGACGTTGATCTGGGCAGGTCCCGGTGCTTGCTGGCCGATGCAGATGACCGTGCACGACGGGCCGTAGCCGACCGGGCCCTGCGCCGCCCAGGGCTGGCCGCTGCCGGCGTTGCCGCTGAGATCGATCAACGGCGATCGGGCCATCGGGTCGCTGCCCGACAGTCCGTGCATGTTCAACGGCAGGTTGGGCCCGAGGCCTTCGGCGTGCTCGAGGTGCGCGTCGCCCAGTGGCGGCGCCGGCCCGGTCAGCGGCGGCAGGTCGACCGGCACGACGCCGGTGGCGTACGCCGCGGCCCAGCCGAGCACGTTCTGCGCGTAGGGCATCGAGTTGTTGTAGCGCAGGATCGACGACAGCACCTGTGACTGGTCGCGCAGGTTCAGCCCGCCGCTGCACAGGTAGCGGGCCGCCGCCAGGGTGGCGTCGTAGAGGTTCTGGGGATCGGCCGTACCGTCGCCGTCGCCGTCGGAGGCGTAGCGCGCCCAGGTGCCCGGCAGGAACTGCATCGGCCCCATCGCGCGGGCGTAGTTGACCCGGCCCTGCGCGCTGCTCTGGACGATCACCTCGTTGCCAGGCAGCGTGCCGTCCAGCGTCGGCCCGTAGATCGGCCGGACCGCGGTGCCGCGCGCGTCGGTGGCGCCGCCGTTGGCATGGCCCGACTCGATGCGACCGATACCCGCGAGCAGGTTCCAGCTGATGCCGCAACCCGGTTCCGAGGTGGCCAGCATCCGCTCGGCGTTGCGGTACGCGGTCAGCGCCATCGACGGAATACCCAGCGTCCCAGGCGTATTCACCACCAATGTCGGCGGCGGCGCCGACGCGGCGGCTTCGGCGACGTGGAAGCCGACCTTGGGATGCTCGACCGCGACGACCAGTGGGCCGGTCGGGTCGGTGGATGCCCGCGCCACCGCGGCGACGGGGGTGATCGCGGCGTCGCGCACCGTCGACTTGGTCAGCGGGAACGGCGGTGCGCCGGCCCCGTCGACGCTGGCGTAGACCAGGCAGGCGATCATCGCCACGCCGAACGCCGGTGACTTGGCGCCGCTGGCCAGTGATCGTTGGACGGTCGAGGTGGCGGCCCGTGCGGCGAACGCCACGGCGTCGTAGCCGTCCACCATCAGGTCGTAGGCGTAGAGGATGCGCAGGTTGTCCGCCGTGCGGAAAAGCACTCCGCCGACCGTTGAGGCCGTATTCCCAACGGCGGCAGGCATTTTCGGGGCTTTTGGCATGCGAAGGACTGGCTTTCGCATCTTTGCAAGGGCTGGACGTAAGCCCATGCGTCCCCCTACCCGCCTCGACCTGTCTTGTGCTCGAGAGCCTCGTGAACTACGTCACCATACATAACAGTGGTGACTCCAGTGACAACAATGACGGACTCGCTACCTGTGAAAACGCCGTGTCCGCGCCGCGGTGTCAATAAGCGGACTTGGCCCGCCGATCGGCCTCGTCGCCGGTGTCTTTCGGACCTTTCGAGACCCGCTCCTGCAAGAGATCGCGCAGGTCTTCGATCTCGCGGCGCAGGGACTCCCGGTTCTTGGCCACATCCCCGATCGCCAATCGCAGCGCGGCCAGCTCGCGCGCCAGGTATTCGGTGTCGGCCTTGGTTTCCTCGGCGCGTCGCCGATCCTGTTCCAGGGTGACCCGGTCGCGGTTCTCCTGACGGTTCTGGGCCAGCAGGATCAACGGGGCCGCATAGGCGGCCTGGGTGGAGAACGCGAGGTTGAGCAAGATGAAGGGATACGGGTCCCAGCGCAGGCTGACCGCGAAGACGTTGAGCAGAATCCACACCATCACCACGATGGTCTGGATCAGCAGATAGCTGCCGGTGCCGAAGAAGCGGGCGATCGACTCGGTGAAATTCCCGACGGCTTCGGCGTCCAGCCGCGGCGCCGAGAGCCGTGAGATGCGCGGGGTGTAGAGCCGCGAGCGCGGCGCGGACGACTTGCTCACGTCATGCCTCCCGCCCCGAGCGCCGGTTCCTCGGTGGAGTCGCGCCAGTCGTGCGGCAGCAGGTGGTCGAGCACATCGTCGACGGTCACCGCGCCGAGCAGGTGATGCTGTGCGTCCACCACCGGGCCGCAGACCAGGTTGTACGCGGCGAAGTAGCGGGTCAGCACCGGTAGCGACGTGTCGGGCTCCAGCCATGGCAGATCCGCGTCGACGATGCCGCCGACCAGCATCGACGGGGGTTCGCGCAGCAGGCGCTGCAGGGCGACGCATCCCAGGTACTGCCCGGTCGGAGTGGCCGTCGGCGGTCGGACCACCAGCACCAGCGACGACAACGCGGGCGTCAGATCCGGATCGCGGACCCGGGCCAGCGCCTCGGCGACCGAGGTGTCCGGCGTCAACACCACCGGCTCGGACGTCATCAACCCGCCCGCGGTGTCCGGAGAGTGCTTCAACAGCCGTCGCACCGGGTCGGACTCCTCGGGATCCATCTGTCGCAGCAGCCGCTCGGCCAGCGTCGGCGCCATCGTGCCGAGCAGGTCGGCGGCGTCGTCGGGGTCCATCTCCTCGAGCACGTCGGCCGCCCGCTCGTCGCCCAGCTGCATCAGCAGCTCGGCCTGCTCCTGTTCGGGCAGCTCTTGCAGGACGTCGGCGAGCCGGTCGTTGTCGAGGGCGGAGACCACCTCGTACCGCCGCTTGGGCGGCAGCTCGCGCACCGCGTCGGCCACCTCGATCGGCCGCCACTTCTCGAACTGGTGCAGCAGTTGGGCGACGCCCTGGCCGGGCATCGCCAGCGCCGACGGGGTCAGGCCGGACACGTTGCGCCAGCCGACGATGTGGGTGGCGCTGCGCCGGCCGAGCTTTCGCGGCATCCGCACCGAGACGCGGGTGGCCAACCAGTCCCGGGTGCGGGTCTGCTCCAGACCCAGGTCGGTGACGACGACGTCGACGTCGGCGAGCTCGGGCAGTTCGGGATCGTTGACCCGCACCTTGGTGTCGACGATCTGGCCCAGCACCAGGACTTCACCGGGCCGCTGCTGGAATCGCAGCATCGATACGTTGTTGGTGGTCAGCGTGACCGCGTTGGGCTCGATCGAGGACACCCGCAGGATCGGCACGAAAATTCTTCGGCGCGAGGCCATTTCGACCACGAGCCCGAGAACCCGAGGTTGCTGGCGAACGATGCTGATGCTGACCACGACGTCGCGTACCCGGCCGAGCGACTCGCCCATCGGTCCCAGGACCTGCATTCGCGCCAGTCGCGCGGCGTACACCCTGTTGATCGAGGCCATGGTTGAACAGGGTAGGAGTGAGGTGTGAACAACGCGTACCGGCCCCGTCGCACCTGCCTGTCCGTGCCGGGGAGTAGCCAGAAGATGATCGACAAGTCCAAAAGCCTTCCCGCCGACGAGGTGTTCCTCGATCTGGAGGACGCGGTGGCCCCGGACGCCAAGGCCGACGCCCGCGGCCGGGTCGCCGCCGCGCTGGCCGCGCCGGGTTGGGCCGGTCAGCTGCGCGGGGTGCGGGTCAACGACTGGACCACGCCGTGGACGCATGCCGACATCATCGAGGTGGTGTCCGCCGTGGGTGCGGCGCCCGACGCCAGACTCGACGTGGTGGTACTGCCGAAGGTGTCGGACGTCTCGCACGTTCAGGCACTCGGCCTGCTGCTCACCCAGTTGGAGACCGTGCACGGGCTGCCGCTCGGCGAGATCGGCATCGACGCGCAGATCGAGGACGCCCGGGGCCTGACCAACATCAACGCGATCGCCGCCGAGCCGCGGGTCCAGGCGCTGGTCCTGGGACCTGCGGACCTGATGGCGAACCTGAACACCCGCACGCTGGTGGTCGGCGAGCAGCCGGAGGGCTACGACGTCGGCGACGCCTATCACCACGTGCTGATGACGATCCTGGTGGCCGCGCGCGCCCACGGCAAAGCCGCCGTCGACGGCCCGTATCTCAAGGTGCGCGACGTCGAGGCGTTCCGGCGGGTGGCCGGCCGGTCGGCGGCGCTGGGCTACGACGGCAAGTGGGTGCTGCATCCCGACCAGATCGCCGCGGGCAACGAGATCTTCAGCCCGCGGCAGGCCGATTACGACCACGCGGAGCTGATCCTGGAGGCCTACGAGTGGCACACCTCGGCGGCGGGCGGTGCCCGGGGCGCGGTGATGCTCGGCGACGAGATGCTCGACGAGGCCAGCCGCAAGATGGCGCTGGTGATCGCCGCGAAAGGACGCGCGGCGAGTATGGAGCGTAAGTCCGACCCGTTCGAGCCGCCGACCGGTCAGGTCTAGCGGACGAACACCGGGATGTGCAGCGCCGCGGCGGTGTACATCGCCATGAACAGCAGCAGCAACGCTGCGGTGCCGGCGCCCACGACCACCGCGGCGATGGCGAGCCCCCGGCCCTCCTGACCCGTGCGCTTGATCTGGCTCAGCGCGACGGCGCCCATCACTGCCGCGGCGACCGGAATCAGCCAGCCGACAAAGCAGAAGATGGCCAGCGGAATGCCGAGCACCACGCCCGCGATCGAGGTGATCAGCGACGCCACCGCCAGCCCGTTGGTTGTCCGCGGGTTGGCGCCGTAGGCCTGGTACGGGTCGTACGAGTAGGGCGGCGGCGTGCCGTATCCGCCCGGGCTGCCATACGGCGACGGCGGCGGAACGCCGTAGCCACCGGGGCCGCTATACGGCGGTGGTGGCGGATAGCTGTACGGCGACTGCGGGCCTGGGTAAGGCGGGGCCGGCGGGTAGTCCGGGTAGTTCACCGGCTCCTGGGGATCGACCGGCGGATGCTGGTACTGCTGCCAGGGGTCCGGCTGATTGCGGTTGGGGTCACCGCCACCCGGAGCTGTCATGCTCTTCAACCTAGCGTGGCGGAACGCGTTGAGCCTGCGTGTGTCAGCTACGCGCGGTTCCGCGCCGCGGAGTCAGAGTCGACGGGTCGTCCGCGGGTGTTTGCGCAGGTGGCGGTCGGAGTTTGCCGGTGGCGCAGCTCCCGCGGCGGCCCAGCGCGCACAATGTAAGCCATGAGCAGCCCTTTTCAGCCCGGACAGGTTCCCGGTGCCGCCCCCGGCACCCCGGCCGGGAGTAAGCGTGCCCCGGGACTGCCGACGCCACCCAGAGGCTGGCCGGTCGGTTCGTACCCCACCTACGCCGAAGCGCAACGCGCCGTCGACTATCTGTCCGACCAGCAGTTTCCGGTGCAGCAGGTCACCATCGTCGGGGTCGACCTGATGCAGGTCGAGCGGGTGACCGGTCGGCTGACCTGGCCGAAAGTACTAGGCGGCGGCGTGGTCAGCGGGGCGTGGCTGGGCCTGTTCATCGGGCTGATGCTGAGCCTGGTGTTCTCCAACCCGCACCCGTTGGGGGCGCTGACCACCGGCCTGGTCGCGGGGGTGTTCTTCGGGTTGATCAGCTCCGCGATCCCGTACTCGATGGCGCGGGGCACCCGCGACTTCAGTTCGACGATGCAGTTGGTCGCCGGCCGCTACGACGTGCTCTGTGACCCGAAGAACGCTGAGCAGGCACGGGATCTGCTGGCCCGCCTGGCCATCTGAGCGTGCATCGCCGGTGGGGCGCGATCGCCGCTGCGGTGCTGACGGCCGCGTCGGTGCTGTCGGCGTGCGGCTCCCGCGACGACGGCCGGGTGGTCGGCTTCTACACCCCGGCCGGGGACGCGGCGGCGTTCGCCGCGCTGGCGCAGCGCTGCACCGATCAGCTCGGCGGCCGGTTCAGGATCCGGCACTTCAGCCTGCCGCGGTCTACCGACGATCAGCGCATCCAGTTGGCCCGCCGGCTCAGCGCCCATGACCACACCGTCGACATCATCGCGATGGACGTGATCTGGACCGCCGAGTTCGCCGAAGCGGGCTGGGCGGTGCCGCTGTCCGACGATCCGGCGCACCGCGCCGAGGACGATGCCCGCACCGACACGCTGCCGGGGCCGCTGTCCACCGCGACGTGGAAGCAACGGCTGTTCGGGGCGCCGGTCACCACCAACACCCAATTACTCTGGTATCGACCGGATTTGATGGACAAGCCGCCGACCACCTGGGACGGGGTCATCGCCGAGGCCACCCGCCTGTACGCCGGCGGCGGGCCCAGCTGGATCGGTGTGCAGGCCAACCAGAACGAGGCCGTGATGGTGTGGTTCAACACCCTGCTGGAAAGTGCCGGCGGACAAGTGCTTTCCGACGACGGCGGCACGGTCACGCTCACCGACACCCCGCAGCACCGCGCCGCAACGGTCAAGGCCTTGCGGATCATGAAGTCGGTGGCCGACGCGCCGGGTGCCGACCCCTCGGTCATCCGGTCCGACGCCGGCACCGCGCGGCTCGCGTTCGAGCAGGGCCGCTCCGCGCTCGAGGTCAACTGGCCCTACGCGCTGGCCTCCATGCTGGAGAACGCCGTGAAGGGGGGCGTGCCGTTTCTGCCGCTGAACCGTCGGCCGGATCTGGCCGGCAGCATCAACGACATCGGTTCGTTCGCTCCCACCGAGCAGCAGTTTCGCGAGGCAGATGAAGCCAGCACAAAAGTTTTCGGCTTCGCCCCCTACCCGATGGTGCAACCGGGTCAGCCCGCCAAGGTGACGATCGGCGGGCTCAACCTCGCGGTGTCCGCGACCAGCCGGCGTAAGGCCGAGGCGTTCGAGGCGATCCGGTGTCTACGCAGCCCGGCCAGCGAGAAGTTCGTCTCGCTCAGCGGCGGCCTGCCCGCGGTCCGCGCGTCCCTGTACACCGACCCGCAGTTCCAGGCGAGGTACCCGATGTACGACATCATTCGCCGGCAACTCACCAGCCCCGCGGTCCGGTTCGCGACACCGGCCTACCAGTCGGTCTCGACCCGGATCGCCGCGACCCTGGCCCCGATCACCCGGATCGATCCGGAGCGGACTGCCGACCAGCTCGCGGTGCAGGTGCGCAAGGCGATACAGGGCAAGGGTCTCTTGCCGTGAGCGGACATCGTTCGGGTGAAAAGAGATTGGCGTTCGCCCTGATCGCGCCCGCCGCGGTGCTGATGCTGGCCGTCACCGCGTACCCGATCGGTTACGCGGTCTGGCTGAGCCTGCAGCGCAACAACCTGGCCACCCCGAACGACACCCGCTTCGTCGGTCTGGGCAACTACCAGACCATCCTCACCGACCGGTACTGGTGGACCGCACTCGCGGTGACGCTGGCGATCACGGTGGCCTCGGTGTCGATCGAATTCGTGCTCGGCCTGGCGCTGGCGCTGACGATGCATCGCACGGTGATCGGCAAGGGTCTGGTGCGCACCGCGGTGCTGATTCCGTACGGCATCGTCACGGTGGCCGCCTCGTACAGCTGGTTCTACGCCTGGACACCGGGCACCGGGTATCTGGCCAACCTGCTGCCGCACAGCAGCGCGCCGTTGGCACACCAGTTTTCGGCACTTGGGGTGGTGGTGGTCGCGGAGGTGTGGAAGACCACCCCGTTCATGTCGTTGCTACTGCTGGCCGGTCTGGCGCTGGTGCCGGCCGACCTGCTGAAGGCGGCCGAGGTGGACGGGGCCGGCGCGTGGCGGCGACTGACGAAAGTCACGTTGCCGTTGATCAAGCCGGCGATCCTGGTCGCACTGCTGTTCCGCACGCTGGACGCATTCCGCATCTTCGACAACATCTACGTGCTCACCGGTGGCACCGGCAACACCGGCTCGGTGTCGGTCCTGGGCTACGACAACCTCTTCAAGGGGTTCAATGTCGGCCTGGGATCCGCGATTTCGGTGTTGATCTTCTGCTGCGTCACGCTGATCGCGCTCGTCTTCATCAAGTTCTTCGGCGCGGCGGCCCCGGGCGGCGGCGATGGCCGCTGAACGGATCGGCGCCCGGCGCGCGGCGGGCTGGTTGCTCGCTGACGCGCTGGTGCTTGCCTACGCGCTGGTGCCGGTGCTGTGGATCCTCAGTCTCTCGCTCAAGCCGACGTCAATGGTCAAGGACGGCAGGCTGATTCCGTCACACCCGACGTTCGACAACTATCGGGGCATCTTCCGCGGCGACTACTTCAGCGCGGCGCTGCTCAACTCGGTCGGCATCGGTGTGCTCACCACGGTGATCGCGGTGGTCATCGGCGCGATGGCGGCCTACGCGGTGGCGCGGCTGGAGTTTCCCGGGAAGCGGCTGTTGATCGGTGCGGTGCTGTTGATCTCGATGTTCCCGGCGATCTCGTTGGTCACGCCACTGTTCACCATCGAACGCCGGATCGGGCTGTTCGACACCTGGCCCGGGCTGATCATTCCTTACATCACGTTCGCGCTGCCGCTGTCGATCTACACGCTGTCGGCGTTCTTCCGGGAGATCCCGTGGGATCTGGAAAAGGCGGCCAAGATGGACGGTGCCACCGCGGCCCAGGCCTTCCGCAAGGTGATCGTGCCGCTGGCGGCGCCGGGAATCGTGACGACGGCGATCCTGGTCTTCATCTTCGCCTGGAACGACCTGCTGCTGGCGTTGTCGCTGACCGCCACCAGGGCGGCGGTCACCGCGCCGGTCGCGATCGCGAACTTCACCGGCAGTTCGCAATTCGAGGAGCCCACCGGTTCGATCGCCGCGGGCGCCATGGTGATCACGGTGCCGATTATCGTTTTTGTTCTAGTCTTCCAACGACGGATCGTCGCGGGGTTGACGTCCGGTGCGGTGAAGGGATAGCGGATGGCCGAGATTGTGTTGGACCGGGTGACCAAGAGTTACCCCGACGGCGCGCTGGCCGTGCAGGAGTTCAGCCTCACCATCGCCGAGGGTGAGTTCATCATCCTGGTCGGGCCGTCCGGCTGTGGAAAGTCGACGACACTGAATATGATTGCCGGGCTTGAGGATATCTCTTCCGGCGAGCTGCGCATCGGCGGTGAACGGGTGAACGACAAGGCGCCCAAGGATCGCGACATCGCGATGGTGTTCCAGTCGTATGCGCTTTACCCGCACATGACCGTGCGCCAGAACATCGCCTTCCCGCTCACGCTGGCGAAGATGAAGAAGGCGGACGTCGCCAAGAAGGTCGAGGACACCGCGAAGATCCTCGACCTGACCGAGGTGCTCGACCGCAAGCCCGCGCAACTGTCCGGCGGCCAGCGTCAGCGGGTCGCGATGGGCCGCGCGATCGTGCGGCATCCCAAGGCTTTTCTGATGGACGAGCCGCTGTCCAACCTCGACGCGAAACTGCGTGTGCAGATGCGTGGTGAGATCGCGCGACTGCAACGGCGGCTGGGCACCACCACCGTCTACGTCACCCACGACCAGACCGAGGCGATGACGCTCGGCGACCGGGTGGTGGTGATGCGCGCCGGTGTGGTGCAACAGATCGGCACGCCTGACGAACTGTACGAGCGGCCGGCCAATCTGTTCGTCGCCGGTTTCATCGGATCGCCGGCGATGAACTTCTTTCCCGCCACCCTGACATCGACCGGGCTGCGCCTGCCGTTCGGCGAGGTGACGCTGACCCCGCCCGTCCTCGAAGCGCTGGCCGCGCACCCGGCGCCGGAGAACGTGATCGTCGGCGTGCGTCCCGAGCATCTGAAGGACGCGGCACTGATCGATGCCTACCAGCGCATCAGCGCGCTGACCTTCGAGGTCAAGGTCGACATGGTCGAGTCGCTGGGTGCCGACAAGTACGTCTACTTCACCACCGAGGGATCCGCCGTACACGCCGAACAGCTGTCCGATCTGGAAGACGAATCCGGTTCGGGGGAGCACGAATTCGTCGCCAGGGTGCCGGCCGCGTCCAAAGCCGCCAAGGGCGCCACGATCGAGCTCGCCTTCGACACCACGCAGATCGCCGTGTTCGACCCCGACACCGGGGCCAACGTGACACTCGCGCCCGTGGCCACGTGACCCAGCCGTTGGACCGGGTCCGCGCCCACCTGGACGCGCACTTCGATGGTGCCGAACCCGACGTCGCCAGCGTGACCTTCCTGGGTGCCGACGCCATCGACGTGCTGCGGTATCGCCTCGACGACACCGTGCACTACGTCTCGCTGGGGTGCTCGCGCCGGCCGATGGTCGACCCGACGACGATGGTCGCCGACCCCGAACTCGGCCCGCGGGCCGAAGTCGTTCTGCGACTGCGCAATACCGAAGCCATCACCGGGCTGGCCCGCAGTCTGGCGATCGTGGCGGCAGCACCGGCCGTCGAGGGTCTGGTGTTGGTGCCGGACGCGCTGGTCGACCTCAGCGGTCCGCTGTGGAGCCACCCGTCGGCGAGGGTGCCGTTCACCGCGGTGTTGCTGGGCGACAGCGACATTGCCGAGCTGTCGCTGGAGCCGCCACGCGACCCGGTGCGCTTTCTGGCCGCGACGCCGATCACCGCAACCGAGGCCGCCTGGGTCCGGCTCAAGGGCGCCGACGCGATGCGGGAGGCCTGGCGTACCGACGGGGTCGACGTACTGGACCCCAATCGACCTGCCGCGCAACCGCATTGAGCGTCAACTCAGAAATGCGCCTGCTACAGCCAATCGTTGCGCCGGAAATTGCGGTGCAGCAGTAGACAGATCAGCGCGGTGCCGATGATCGTCGTCGGGTAGCCCCAGTGCCATTTCAGCCCGGGCATGTACTCGAAGTTCATCCCGTAGATGCCGGCGACCATCGTGGGGATCGCGAGCAGCGCCGCCCACGCCGACATCTTGCGCATGTCGGTGTTCTGCTGCATCTCGACCCGGGCCAGCGCCGCCTGGACCAGCGAGCTGAGGTTCTCGTCGTAGCTGGCGATCTGGTCAGCCGCGTGCGAGTGGTGGTCGCCGACGTCGCGCAGATAGCGCCGGACCTCTTTGGAGACCAGGTCCTTGTGTTCGGTCTGCAGCCGCGCGAACGGCACCGACAACGGGTTGACCGACCTGCGCAGCTCCACCACCTCGCGCTTCATCTGATAGATCGGCTCGATCTGGGTGCGGTGGTCGGGCGCGAAGGCCTCTTCCTCGATGGTGTCGATGTCGCCCTCCATCAGCTGGGTGACTTCGAGGTAGTGGTCGACCACCGAGTCCGCGATGGCGTGCATCACCGCGAACGGGCCAAGCCGCAAGTGGTCCGGATCCGAATCCATCCGCTTACGGACGTCCGACAGCCGCCCGTGATCGCCGTGCCGGATCGTCACCACGAAGTCGCGGTTGACGAAGACCATGATCTCGCCGGTCTCGACGATCTCGCGGGCCAGCAGCGTCGACTCGTGGGGCACGTAGTTCAGCGTCTTGAGCACCAGGAACAGCGACTCGTCGTAGCGCTCGAGCTTGGGACGCTGATGGGCGCAGACCGCGTCCTCGATGGCGAGTTCGTGCATGCCGAACGCGTCGCCGACCTCCAACATCTGATGCTCGGTCGGAGCGTGCAGCCCGATCCACGCGAAGGCCATCTGGCCGTCCAGCTGCAGGTCGGTCACCTTCGCCCGGGCTTCGGCGTACCCGAATGACCCGGGAAGTCGCACACCGTCGACGTAGATCCCGCAATCCACCACCGCGAGGTCGGCCGGCGGGTCGAACGGCGGGGGACTGGGAGGCTCGTCCCGTTCAGGCCGTGCCAGAGGACGCAGCGTTTCCGGGATATCGCGGAACGAAGGCATCCTTCACCTCCCGTCGCAGCTCGGATCGGATAAAGCCTCGGTCATGCTACGCCCGCTAAATGGCAATCGCCTGCCAGCAGATGGCGCAGCTCACAGCGAGGTGGGGTAGGGATTTCCCAGGTGCGCCGGTGCGCTAGTTTCGACGCGACGCATAGCGCATCAAGCTGCCCCACACTCCACTTAAGGAGCGAAAGCCCGTGAGCACTACACCCCTGAAGGTCGCCGTCACCGGCGCCGCCGGCCAGATCGGCTACAGCCTGCTGTTTCGCCTGGCCAGCGGCTCGCTGCTGGGCCCCGACCGCCCGATCGAGCTGCGGCTGCTGGAGATCGAGCCCGCGCTCAAGACGCTCGAGGGTGTGGTGATGGAGCTCGACGACGGCGCGTTCCCGCTGCTGTCCGGCGTTCAGATCGGCGCCGACCCGAACAAGATCTTCGACGGCGTGAACCTGGCGCTGCTGGTCGGCGCCCGTCCGCGCGGCCCGGGCATGGAGCGCGGCGACCTGCTGGAGGCCAACGGCGCCATCTTCACCGCTCAGGGCAAGGCGCTGAACTCCGTCGCCGCCGACGACGTCCGCATCGGTGTCACCGGCAACCCGGCCAACACCAACGCGCTGATCGCGCACAAGAACGCTCCCGACATCCCCAAGGAGCGGTTCTCCGCGCTGACCCGCCTGGACCACAACCGGGCCATCTCGCAGCTGGCCAAGAAGACCGGGGCGAAGGTCACCGACATCAAGAAGGTGACCATCTGGGGCAACCACTCGGCCACCCAGTACCCGGACATCTTCCACGCCGAGATCAACGGCAAGAACGCCGCCGACACGGTCAACGACGAGAAGTGGATCGCCGACGACTTCATCCCGACCGTTGCCAAGCGCGGCGCGGCGATCATCGACGCGCGCGGCAGCTCGTCGGCCGCGTCGGCCGCGTCGGCCACCGTCGACGCCGCCCGTGACTGGCTGCTGGGCACGCCGAAGGACGACTGGGTGTCGATGGCGGTCGTCTCCGACGGCTCCTACGACGTCCCGGAGGGCCTGATCTCGTCGTTCCCGGTGACCACCTCCGGTGGCGACTGGACCATCGTCCAGGGACTGGAGATCAACGACTTCTCCCGCACCCGCATCGACAAGTCGACCGCCGAGCTGGCCGACGAGCGCAAAGCCGTCACTGAGCTGGGCTTGATCTGACGCATCCGGTCACGTCGTCGATTAGGGCTACTAATGAGTAGTCAGTACGCTGGGCAGCGTGTCTGAGTTGGTTGAATCGATACAGACCCGCAACGACGAGGGTGCGATCACCGATGCGGAGATCTTCGAGGCGCACTCGGGCGGCAAGCTCTCCGTCGGCTTGACGACGGCGCTGGACACCCAACGCTCGCTGTCGATCGCCTACACCCCCGGTGTGGCGCAGGTGAGCCGCGCGATCGCCGGCGATCACACCCTGGCCGCCCGCTACACCTGGTCGGGCCGGCTGGTCGCGGTGGTCAGCGACGGCAGCGCGGTGCTCGGCCTGGGCGACATCGGTCCGGCCGCGTCGCTGCCGGTGATGGAAGGTAAGTGCGGGCTGTTCAAGGAGTTCGCCGGCCTGGACGCCATCCCGATCGTGCTGGACACCAAAGATCCCGATGAGATCGTCGAGACGCTGGTTCGGCTGCGCCCGACGTTCGGAGCGGTGAACCTCGAGGACATCTCGGCGCCGCGCTGCTTCGAGATCGAACGCCGCCTCATCGAGGCGCTGGACTGCCCGGTGATGCACGACGATCAGCACGGCACCGCGATCGTGGTGCTGGCCGCCCTGATGGGCGCCGCAACCGCGCTCGACCGCGACATGACCGCGCTGCGTGTGGTGGTCTCCGGTGCCGGAGCCGCCGGTGTGGCATGCGCGAATCTGCTTCAGACCAAGGGCATTTCGGATATCACTGTGCTCGACTCGCAAGGCATCCTGCACCACGAGCGCCCCGGTATGAACAGTGTCAAGGCCGAGCTCGCCGGGCGCACCAATCCGTTGGACCGCACCGGCGGCATGGTCGAGGCGCTCGAAGGCGCCGACGTCTTCGTCGGCGTGTCCGGCGGCGTGGTTCCCGAGGAACTGATCGCCACCATGGCGCCGCGGAGCATCGTGTTCGCATTGTCGAACCCCGACCCTGAGGTGCACCCGGACACCGCGGCCAAGCATGCCGCGATCGTGGCGACCGGGCGCAGTGATTTCCCGAACCAGATCAACAACGTGCTGGCTTTCCCCGGCGTGTTCCGCGGCGCGCTGGACGCCGGTGCCCGCCGGATCACCGAAGAGATGAAAGTGGCTGCGGCCGAGGCGATCTTCTCCATCGCCGCCGACGATCTAGCGCACGACCGGATCGTTCCGAGCCCGCTCGATCCGCGGGTCGAGCCGGCGGTTGCCGCCGCGGTGGCGGCCGCCGCCGATACGGCGGAGTGACGCGCAGCCGGCTCGGCGCGCTTGCGCTGACGGCTGTGCTGGCGACGGCGGGATGCGGCCACGCCGCTCATCGTCCGGCCGAGTTGGTGGTCGGAGCGCGTGCCGGTGTCGAGTCGACGGTGCTGGCCGACGTCTACACCGGGGCGCTGCGTTCCTACGGATTTCCGGCCCACACCGAGCAGGCACCAGACCCGTTGTCCAAGTTGGACTCCGGCGCGTTCGTGGTGGTTCCCAGTCTGACCGGCCGGGTGCTGCGGACCTACCAGCCGGAGGCAAAGGTGTGGTCCGACGCCCAGGTGTACAAGGCGATGATCGGCGCGCTGCCGGAGGGTATCGTCGCCGGCGACTACGCCACCGCCGCCGAGGACAAGCCCGCGCTGGCAGTGGCCGCCGCGACGGCGAAAGACTGGGGCGCAACCGATCTCGGCGTGCTGACCAAGCATTGCGACGGCTTGACGGTCGGAACACTCGCCGGCGCCGTGACGCCCACGGCCGTCGGTAGCTGCCGACTGCCCGGTGCGCGTGAATTCCCGGACGATGCAGCGCTTTTCGCGGCGGTGCGATCCGGTGAGGTGACGGCGGCGTGGACCTCGTCGGCCGAGCCGAACGTGCCTGTCGACCTGGTGGTGTTGAACGACGGCAAGCCGGCGCTGGTGCAGGCCGAGAATGTGGTTCCGCTGTACCGCCGCAATGAGTTGAGCACCCGCCAGCTACTGGCAGTCAACGAGGTGGCCGGTGTGCTGGACACCGCCGCACTGGTCGACATGCGCCGTCAGGTGGCCGCGGGCGCCGATCCGCAGGCGGTGGCCGACGCGTGGCTGAGCGAACACCCGCTCGGCCGCTGACGACGATGCAGACCGGGGCGGTCTGAGGAGGAGCAGCGTATTGGGTCCCGCTGACGACGATGCAGACCGGGGCGGTCTGAGGAGGAGCAGCGTAGAGAGTCCCGCTGACGACGATGCAGACCGGGGCGGTCTGAGGAGGAGCAGCGAAGAGGGTCCCGCTGACGACGATGCAGACCGGGACGGTCTGAGGAGGAGCAGCGAAGAGGGCCCCGCTGACGACGAGGGTCCCGTTGACCGCGCCGCGGAACGCCTAGCGTGACGGCGGCTTGAGTCTCGCGATGACGGGGGCGAACAGCCGCTGGTAGTTGGGGCCGCTGAGCCGCACCAACGCGTCGAGGACGACCGCATCCGGCCCGACCAGCACCCGCACCTTCTTCTTGCGAACGCCGTCCAGGATGATCTCGGCGGCCCGTTCCGGGGTGGTGTTGGCCAGTCGACGGTCGAACAGCTTCGCCGTCTTCTCGGCGTCCACCCCCTCGGCGGCCAGGCCATTGCGGGCGATCGCAGTCTTGATGCCACCGGGATGCACCGAGGTGACCCCCACCGGGTGGCCGTTGTGCGCCATCTCCTGGGCCAGCGATTCGGTGAACCCGCGCACGGCGAACTTGGCGGCGTTGTAGGCGGCTTGGCCCGGCATCGACATCAGCCCGAACAGGCTGGAGATGTTGATCACGTGGCCGTCACCCGAGGCGATCAGGTGCGGCAGAAAAGCCTTGGTGCCGTTGACAACTCCCCAGAAGTCGACGTCCATCACCTTTTCGATTTCTTTGAACTGGGTGATTTCGACGTCGCCGGTGAACGCGATGCCGGCGTTGTTGTAGATCTGGTTGACCGTGCCGTAGTGCTCTTTGATGTGGTCGGCGTAGACCTGGAAGGCTTCACGCTCGGTGACGTCGAGACGATCGGAGCGCACCGGCGCCGAGATCGCCTTGAGTTGTTCCTCGGTGTGTGCCAACCCTTCGAGGTCGACGTCGCTGATCGCCAGCGAGGCGCCCGAGCGGCCGAGTTCGATCGCCAGTGCCTGACCGATTCCCGAACCGGCACCGGTCACGACGGCTACTTTGCCGGCAAAGCCTTCCATGGACGCTCCTTGTCATGCGGTTGCCGTTCAGGCTAGCCGGTACCGGCGGTAACGCTCGCGTGCGGGTCGCCGCGGCGAGCTTTCACCTGACCCAGGGTCGTCGGAAAGCCGGCCGTCAATGGGGTAAGACGCGAAAACGCCGGCAGATCCGCGTGGTGCGGACGCTGCCGGCGTCTCGAAAGCCGTTCAACGCCAACGCAGTTGGCGCTGTGCGGGTGTCAGGCCCAGCTACCGCCGACGGCGGCGTCGGTGCTCGACATGTTGTTGCCGGCGGTCTGGACCTTCTGGCCGTGGCTGTTGGCCTGCTCGTAGATCACCTGGAAGTTGCGACCCAACGAGGTGATGAACTCCTGGCAGGCCACCGAACCCGAGCCGCCCCAGAAGTCACCGGCAGCCAGCACATCGCGAACGATGGCTTGGTGCTCGGCCTCCAGAGAAGCGGCCTGGGCGCGGATCAGCGCGCCGTGGGCGTCGACATCGCCGAACTGGTAGTTGATCGACATGACTTGTTCTCCTATGACGTTTCGTTGATCGGCTAGCTGGACAGGATCTGCTGCGAGGCCTGCTCTTGGCTCTCGTAGTTGTTGGCGTCGCGGATCAGACCGTCACGCACGCTGTGCAGCATGTTCACGATGTTGCGGAAGGCCGTGTTCATCTGGCCCATGGTGTCGTAGGAGGTGGCCTGAGCCATGCCGCTCCAGCTGGCCCCGGCGATGTTCTGGCTCGAGGCCCACATCTTGCGGGCTTCGTCCTCGACGGTCTGGGCGTGGACGTCGAAACGGCCTGCCATGGCCCGCATCTCGTGCGGGTCGGTCATAAAGCGTGTGGGCATGATTTTCTCCTTGTTTTAGGCGTGTTGGCAGTTATTACGTTGTGGGGCAGTGCTATCCGCCGGCTGGCGAACGCGGCATCACTTTGGCGGCCACCTTCGAACCCATGGCACTCATGCCGCGGCCGGCCAGTGCGCCCATCAGGCCCTGCGAGAACGGGCTGGTGGGCAAGCCGGTCGACATGCTGGGCGCGGCGACGCTGTTGGTCGGCAGCAGCGGAGCGGCACGGCTGAGCTCTCCGCCCGACGCGCCGGTGTGCCATCCGTGCGGCACCGAGAGTCCGCCGGCGTGCAGGGCATTGGACATCTGCGCCTGGATGCCGGCCTGAATTCCCGAGCCCCACTTGGACAGCTGCCCGGAGACACCGCTGAGCACCTGCTCGCCCTTTTGGTCGACCAGCTTGCCGACGTTGTCGAGCAGCGAGCCCTTCATGGTTTCCAACGTGTCGGCGAGACCGCCGCCGGCGCCGCTGCCGCTTCCTCCGCCGTTCATGAACATACGAGCGGGCGTGCTGCCCAGCATGCCCATGTAGTACGTGGCCTGAACGGGAAGCAGCGCGGCTGATGGGTTGGCCGCAAGAGCCGTGCCCACCGCCGGGAGAAAGGTCGACAATCCGGAGAGCGAAGTCAGCGTGCCACCTGGGGTGGCTGCTGTGATCCCGAACAGGTTGGCGACGCCCTGGATGGCCCCCACCAACACCGATTCCAGGCCGTTCGCCGCCGCAGGCGCTGCTGCCGCAGCAGCCGCCGGCGTCGGGTCGGCACCCGACGCCACCAACGGGGCCGCGGTTTGCGCGGGCAGTGCCCCGGCGGCACCGGTGGAATTCAGCTGGTAGGTGTCCATGCCCAAGGCGTCCTGGATCCACATCTCCAGGTACTCGGCCTCGTTCTGGGCGATCGCCCCGGTGTTCTGACCGAGGAAGTTGTTGGACACCAGCGTGGTCAGCGCGGCCCGGTTGGCTTCGATGATCGGCGGCGGGACCATGGCCGAGTACGCCGTCTGGTAGGCCGCAGCCGCAGCCTTCGCCTGAGCGCCGGTCTGTGCGGCCTCGGCCGCCGTGCTCTGCAGCCAGGCGATGTACGGCTCGGCGGCGGCGGCCATGTGCGCCGACGACGGGCCGAGCCACGTGCCGGTGGTCAGATTGGTGACCGCGGTCTGGTACTGGGTCGCGGTGGCTTCCAAATCGGCAGCCAACTCGTCCCAGGCCGTCGCGGCCTCCAACAACGGACTGGACCCCGCGCCGGAGTACATCAGCGCGGAGTTGATCTCCGGAGGTATCAGCGAGAAGCTCATCGACCTGCGCCCCGCCTAGTCGGCCGACGCCGCGTTGGCCGCTTCGGTCAACGCGTAGGCGCTGGCGCCGGAGCGCAGCGCGGCCACCAACTGCTCATGCACCTCGGCGGCCTGAGCGGCGATCTGCTGGTACGTCGCGCCATGCGTGGTGAACTGCGCCGCCGTCATCGCCGAGACCAGGTCGGACGCCGCCGGCGGTAAGCCCGTCGTCGCCCCGGCCGCAGCCGTGTTACGCGCGATCATCGCGTCACCGATCCCCGACAGCGTGCCTGCAGCCCCCTGCAACACCTCTGGCTGTGTGGTTACGAACACTTTCCAACCTCCTCCAACAACCGCGCCGAGACCGAAGACAACGTTACTTCAGACCGGGCGTTTGGATTGACCTCCCCTAGAGCGAATGCCACACGTGGTGGCGGGGAAATCGTAAGGCTTTTTCGTGATTTGCGATAGCCAAATCGAGAAACCGTGTCGGCGGCAAACGGCACAGCGTTTTCTTGGGTTTTTCACAGGTTTTATAGACGACAACTGAACAACGTTAACTCATATCGGTCACCGGGGCGCTCGACGCGCCCTTCCGGAGCCGGCCGGCGGGGGACTGTATCGTTGCCGCGTGACTGAGCAGCCACCAAAGCTCTACATCTTTCCGCATGCCGGGGGATCGGCCGAGTTTTATGTTCCCTTCGCCAAAGCCTTTGCCAGCGATATCAAACGCGTCGCCGTTCGGTATCCCGGGCGCGGTGGTAATCACGACCTCGGGTCATTCACCACCATCGGCGATCTGGCCGACAAGGTTTGCCAGATGATCAAGCCGCCGGAAGCGGGCGGCGAGAAAATCACCTTCTTCGGTCACAGCATGGGCGGGCTGCTGGCCTTCGAGGTCGCCCGGCGGTTCGAGCAGGCGGGCAGTCCGATTGCCGCACTGTTCGTCTCGGCCGTCGCCGCTCCGGGCCACGTCGGGTACGAGCACATCCCCGAGTCGGACCGCGGACTGCTGGACGCTGTGAGCGAGATGACCGGGGTCAATCCTGAGTTCCTGGAAAACGAGGAATTCGCGGCGAGCATCCTGCCGACCCTGCGGGGGCTCAAGGCGATCTCCAAATACGATTGCCCGCCCGGTGAGAAGTTGTCCTGCCCAATCGCGGCGTTTCTCGGCGACGACGACGAAGTGGCCACCCCGGAGAAGGTCCGGCCATGGGTCGATCGGACGACATCGGAGTTCACTATGAAAGTGTTTCCTGGCCATCATTTTTATCTGACCGATCACATCGCCGAGTTGGTCGGCGAGATCGAACCCAAGATCTTGTCCTCATGTAGAGGTTGAGCAACTCTCTATTGAAACGATTTGTCGCTAAATCCAACGTCCAAATCGGCGCTGAAAGTGGCAACTTCTTTAATTAGTTGAATGACTGGAATAGCCAATTAATTGGACCTCACTACCAATAAATCGGACGGCCTGGCTGCCCGGTACGGGTTAGGGGTACTCCCGACCTCCGGCGCGGCCGCTCAACTGGGGATCTTCGAAACAGAGTGAATAACGCCACACCCCGGCTTCGGTGCGGCGAAACCCAGCAAACCCCCTCTTGGGCGGAGGTTTCGCCGGTTCTGCGGCGTGCCGCATGGTGGCCTCGTCATGGTGACGTCCGCGGCGGCCAGCCGGCCCTGTTCCCAGCCCGCCGGCACCCCTGTCACCACGTAAAAGTCGCCACGAAGCGTTTAAGTATTCGGAGTTATGCGTTTCATCTGACCGTCCGGTAAGGTGAAGACGTCGTGACCAGGGACTGGACGCCTCTGGACGCGAGCTAGTTAGCAAACGAGCAGCCCCAGCAATGACGCTGGCGCGAACGGGTCGTCCGTTTGGTACACGTATTACATTCTTGGGTTTTTGGTCCGGGAAGTACGTGGCCCCTGTTAATCTCCTGCATCACAAGCGCCCGTCTAGTTTTTGTCCGGGGCTCTAGATCTTTAAGGGGTGGTGTCCCGATGGCCGTAACCGAAGCTTCTATTGCCGCACTACTGCGGGAATGGGCCCGGCAGCAACCGGATGCACCGGCTTACACGTACATCGACTACGACGTGGATCCGGCCGGGTACAGCCAGACGCTGACCTGGTCCGACCTCTTCGGCCGTGCCCAGGTGCTGGCGCGCGAGATCGGAACCGTGAGCGCACCGGGGGACCGCGCCGCGATTCTGGCGCCGCAGGGCCTGGAGTACATCGTCGCGTTCTACGGCGCACTGGAGGCCGGGCTGGTGGCGGTGCCGCTGCCGGTCCCGCAGTTCGGTGCCCACGACGAGCGGGCGTCCGCCGCGCTGCAGGACTGCGCTCCGACCGTGCTGCTGACGACCTCCGCTGTGGTCGACGACGTCGTCGGATGCGCGCGTTCGCTGCCCGGCAAGACTCCGGCCCTGATCGAGGTCGACAGCCTGGACCTCAACGCCGAGCCCGACTTCGACGCCGCTCCCGCGCCGCGCACCAAGAACGCCGTACTGCAGTACACCTCCGGCTCGACGCGTTCGCCGAAGGGCGTCGTGGTCAGCCACAAGAACATCCTGGCCAACTGCCAGCAGGTGCGTGACGACTACTTCCAGGAGGAAGGCGCGATGCCGCCGTCGGACACCACCCTGGTGTCCTGGCTGCCGGTTTATCACGACATGGGTCTGTTGCTGGGCGTCACCGGCGCGCTGACCATGGGTCTGCACTCGGTGCTGATGAGCCCGCTGTCGTTCCTGCAGCGGCCGGCCCGGTGGGTGCAGGCTTTGGCCACGAACACCCGCGTCTTCACCGCCGTGCCGAACTTCGCGTTCGAGCTGGCGGCCCGGCGCACCACCGACGAGGACATGGCCGGGCTCGACCTGTCCGGCGTCCACACCATCCTGTCCGGCAGCGAGCGCGTGCACGCGGCCACCATCCGGCGCTTCATCGACCGCTTCGCCGAGTTCGGCTTCCCGGCCAGTTCGCTCAAGCCGTCCTATGGGCTGGCCGAGGCCATGGTCTACGTCAACTCCTCAGGCCCGGGCCGCCCCCCGACCGTCGCCACGTTCGACTACGAGAAGCTGTCCGCCGGCCATGCCGAGGCCTGCGACAACGAGAGCGGCGTCGAACTGGTCAGCGTCGGCGTCCCGCGTGCGTCGACGATCCGCATCGTCGACCCCGAGACCCGCACCGAGAACCCGGCCGGCATGGTCGGCGAGATCTGGCTGCACGGCGACAACATCGCCTCCGGATACTGGCGCAAGCCGCAGGAAACCCAGAAGGCATTCGGTGGCCAGCTGGTCGACCCGTCCAGCGGCACTCCGCTGGGCCCCTGGCTGCGCACCGGTGACCTGGGCACGATCCACGACGGCGAGCTGTACATCATCGGTCGCATCAAGGACCTGCTGATCGTCGACGGACGTAACCACTACCCCGACGACATCGAAGCCACCACGCAGGAGATCAGCGGCGGCCGGGTCGCGGCCATCTCGATCGAGGACGGCCGCACCGAGCGCCTGATCGTCATCGCCGAGATGAAGGACAAGGGCAACACGTCGGAAATGCAGGAGCGCCTCCGTAACGTGAGAGCGCAAGTGACGTCTGCCATTTCGAAGTCCCACGGGCTGCGGGTGGCCGACCTCGTCCTGGTTCCGCCCGGCTCGATCCCGATCACCACCAGTGGGAAGATTCGCCGTTCTTCGTGTGTTGAGGTCTACCAACAGGACGACTTCAGCCGTTTGGATTCCACCGCTTAGTGGGGTCCCGACGGCTTTGCACCGCAGCGGGAGTAAAGCCAGTGTTGCCTGACGAATTCTTGATGTTCGCTGCACAGGGGGGGAGCGTTCGACACCGGTCATGTGGCGGTAACATCAGTCACTTCGGCTGGGTAGGACGTTGTGGGCGCGACGAGGCGAACCGACTGGACGCGCCCGGATGACACCGGTTGGCGAGGCTGCGGCTCTCGCGCCCGGTTCAGAACGACAACAACTTTCCGACAGACCGGGGGGAGCGCGATGACGGCTGCACCGTCGGATCGTCGAGCCATCATCACCGAGGCGTTGCGCAAGATCGACGACCTGACCGCGCGGCTGGAAATCGCCGAGCAGGGTGACACCGAGCCGATCGCGGTGATCGGTATCGGGTGCCGGCTGCCCGGTGGCGCTGACAGTCCCGACGCGTTCTGGCAGATGCTGCAGGACGGCGAGAGCGGCGTCGTGGAGGTTCCGGCGGACCGCTGGGACGCCGACGCGTTCTTCGCCGACGACCACTCCATTCCCGGGACGATCGTCAGCAAGCAGGGCGGTTTCCTCACCTCCTGGCAGCCGGACGAGTTCGACGCCGACTTCTTCGGGATCTCGCCGCGCGAGGCCGCGGCGATGGATCCCCAGCAGCGGCTGCTGCTCGAAGTCACCTGGGAGGCACTGGAAAACGCGGGCATCACCGCGCCGATGATCCGCGGCTCCCAAACCTCGGTCTTCGTCGGTATGACCACCCACGACTACGGGTTGTCGCTGTCCGGCCGGCTGCCACCCGAAGAGGTCGACCCGCACGTCCCGTTCGGCAACGCGGCGAACTTCGCGGCCGGCCGGTTGTCGTACTTCCTGGGTGCGCACGGACCGGCGGTGGTGCTGGACACCGCGTGCTCGTCCTCACTGGTGACCGTGCACCTGGCCTGCCAGAGTCTGCGGCGGCGTGAGAGCGACCAGGCGCTGGCGGCCGGTGTCAACCTGATGCTGAGCCCGGAGAACAGCGTGGCCACCTCGAGGTGGGGCATGCTGGCTCCCGACGGACGATGCAAGACGTTCGACGCCAGCGCCGACGGTTACGTCCGCAGCGAAGGCTGCGGCGTCGTGGTACTCAAACGGCTCAGTGACGCTGTGCGCGACGGTGATTCGGTGTTCGCGGTGGTTCGCGGGTCGGCGGTCAACCAGGACGGTCCCAGCAGCGGTCAGACCGTGCCGAGCGGTCCCGCCCAGCAGGCGGTGCTGCGGTCGGCGCTGAGCGCCTCCCGGCTGACCCCCTCGGACGTCGACTACATCGAAGCCCACGGCACCGGGACCGCACTCGGCGATCCGATCGAATTGGGCGCGCTGCACCAGGTTTTCGGCGAGCGCGACGGGTCGGCGCCGCTGGTGCTGGGGTCGGTCAAGACCAACGTCGGCCACCTGGAGTCGGCGGCCGGTATCGCCGGTTTCATCAAGACCGTGCTCACGGTCCAGCACGGTTACATCCCCCGGCACCTGCACTTCACCGAGTTGACGCCCAACGCGGTCGAGGGCGCGTCGGAGTTCACCATCGCCGCCGACGGAATGGACTGGCCGAAGGTGGGTCGTGCCCGCCGGGCCGGCGTCTCCTCGTTCGGGGTCAGTGGCACCAACGCGCACGTCGTGATCGAGCAGGCGCCCTTGGCGGAACCAGCGAAAAGCACTGCGCCGCAACCGGAACCGGCTGTCACCACGCTGGTGGTCTCGGGCAAGACCCCGGCCCGCGTCGCCTCCACGGCGGCGACGCTCGCCGACTGGATGATCGGAGCCGGCGCCGCGGTGCCGCTGGCCGACATCGCCCACACGCTCAACCACCACCGGACCCAGCACAAGAGTTTCGCCACCCTGGCCGTGCGTGAACGCGCCCACGCGGTCGCCGGTCTGCAGGCGCTGGCCGCCGACCAGTCGGCCATCGGCCTCGTCGCGCCGCACGAGGGATTGTGCAAGCCCGGAACGGTTTTCGTGTATTCCGGGCAGGGTTCGCAATGGCCCGGAATGGGCCGGCAGCTGCTGGCCGACGAGCCGGCATTCGCCGCGGCGGTCGAGGAGTTGGAGCCGCTGTTCCTCGAGCACATGCGGTTCTCGCTGGCGCAGGTGTTGACCGAGGGCCAGCGGGTGGCCGGTGACGCGCGCGTGCAGCCCGTGCTGATGGGTCTGCAACTGGCGTTGACCGCGCTGTGGCGCTCCTACGGTGTGGAACCCGATGCCGTGATCGGACATTCGATGGGGGAGGTGACCGCGGCCGTGGTGGCCGGGGCACTCACCCCGGAGGAAGGTCTGCGAGTGATCGGGATCCGGTCGCGGCTGATGTCGCGGCTGGCCGGTCAGGGCGCGGTGGGTCTGCTGGAGCTGGACGCCGAGACGGCCGAGACGTTTCTGGCCGACTATCCCGAGGTGAGTCTGGCGGGGTTCCTGTCGCCGCGCCAGACCGTGATCGCCGGCGAGGCGGCTCAGGTCGACGCGGCCATCGAAGCGGCCAGCGCGCAGGAGCGGTTCGCCCGACGCGTCAACATGGAAGTTGCCTCGCACACCTCGCTGATGGACCCGATCCTGTCCGAATTGCGTTCGGCGCTTGTCGATCTCGAGCCGAAGACACCTACCATCCCGTTCATTTCGACCGTCGCCGACCCGAACTCGGTACCGATCCTGGACGCCGACTACTGGGTGGACAACGTGCGCCAGCCGGTGAAGCTGCACCAGGCCGTCACGGTCGCCGCCGCGCAGCACGCCACCTTCGTCGAAGTCAGTCCGCACCCGTCGCTGACGCACGCGATCAGCGAGACGCTGGAGGCGGTGCACCACCACAGCGTCGGGACTTTGTCGCGCAAGGGCGATGACGCGGTGAGCTTCCACACCAACCTCAACGCGACGCACGTCATGCGGCCGCCGACCTCGGCCCACCCGCCCGAGCCGCACCCGGTGTTGCCGAGCGCGCCGTGGCACCACAGCAGGCACTGGATCGACGCCGACGAATTCGTGACCACCGCCGACTCGGCCCCGCAGCGCGGCACCCTGCTCGGACAGCACATTCCGGTCGCCGCGACACCGCCGACGCACCTGTGGCAGGCGCGGCTGACCTCCACCACCAAGCCGTATCCGGGCTCGCACCACAACAACGGTGTCGAGATCATCCCGATTTCGGTTCTGCTGCAGACGCTTTCACTTGCCGCTGACGAGTACGACGCGCCGGCGCTGTCCGACATCCGATTCGACTACCCGATCGTCGTCGGGGAACCGCGCGTCATCCAGGTGGTCGCCGACGGTGGCTCGGTCACCGTGTCGTCCAGCGCCGCGGGGCAGGGCGGCGCGTGGATCCGGCACGCCACCGCGCGCATCGCCCACGAAGGCGCCGCGGCCGGCCCGTCGGACGCGGTAGCCGCCCCGGGAGCTGCGGACGCCGACTTCACCGACGAGTCGGTGACCTCGCTGTGGCAGACCTGGGGCAGCGAGGGCCGGCCGTTCGGCTGGTCGATCGGTTCGGCCCACGCCAAAGCCGGCGAGCTGCACGCCGATGTCGAGCTGACCCAAGCCTCACCAGTTGCGTTGCTGGACGCCGCGATTCACATCGCTCGGTTGCTCGACAGCGACAACCCCCGGCTGATGGTGCCGGCCGCGGTCGCCGGCGTGCGGTTCGACGGTGAGCTCGCCGACCCGAGCGGCCGCGTCGAGGTACGCCGCCGTGGCGGCACCGACGAAGAGCTCGTCGTCGACATCGTGGCGACCGGCTCGGACGGCAACCCGTGCATCGAGGTGCGCGGACTGCGGTTCGCCGCGGTGGACTCGACCGCCACCGCCGGCCGCGGTGACGACCCCGCCGCGATGGTGCACGCCATCGACTGGCAACCGTTCACCCCCGACGAGAACCTCGACGGCCACACCGTCGGTGCGAGCACCCTCGCGGTGCTGGGCGACGACGACGTCGCCGGCGGGCTGCGCGACGGGCTGGCCCAGAGCGGTTACTCCGCGGCCGCCGTCGCCGACGCCCGCTACGTGCTGTACGTCGCCGAATCCCGTTCCGGTGAAAGCGATGTCGACGCCGCGGTGCGGATGTCGATGGAGCTGGTGGACCTGGTCCGCGGCCTTGCCGAGCGCGAGGAGAGTCACCCGGCCACGTTGTGGATCATCACCCGCGGTGTGCGCGAAGGCAGCTCGGACGCCGCCGTCACGCAGAGCCCGCTGTGGGGCACCGCCGGTGTGATCCGGGCCGAGCAGCCGCAGCTGTGGGGCGGCCTGGTCGACCTGCCGGACGACGCGTCGATCGGCTCGCTGGTGCCCGCGCTGGCCCCGCTGCTGCGCACCCCGGCCAAGTCGATCCTCTCGCTGCGCGACGGCGAGTTCAGCGCCCCCGGTCTGGCGACAGTCTCCGGTGCGCCGGTACGCGAGCCGCTGCGCTGCCGCCCGGACGCGGCCTACCTGATCACCGGTGGTCTGGGGGCGCTCGGTCTGCTGACCGCCGGCTGGCTCGCGGACCGCGGGGCCCGACGGGTGATCCTGGCCGGACGGACCGCACTGCCGCCGCGTCGCGACTGGGACAGCGACGGCAACGACGCCGCCACCCAGGGCAAGATCGACGCAGTCCGCGCGCTCGAAGCCCGCGGTGTGGCCGTCGAAGCCGTGGCACTCGACATCGGCTCGCTCGAGGCGATGCAGGCCCTGCTGGCCAAACGCGACGACGAGGGCGCGGTCCCGATTCGCGGTGTGGTCCACGGCGCCGGCATCACCGACGCCGAGCTGTTCACCGAGCTGGAGCAGACCCGGCTGCGGCGCACCGTCTGGCCGAAGATCGCCGGGGCGCAGGTGCTGCATCAGACCTTCCCGCCGGGCAGCCTCGACTTCCTGTTCCTGACGGCCGCGGCCGGCGCCGTGTTCGGCGTTCCCGGTCAGGGTGCCTACGCGGCGGCCAACGCCTACCTCGACGGCCTGGCCCAGGCACGCCACCGGCAGGGCTGCCACACCGTCAGCCAGGACTGGGTGGCGTGGCGCGGGCTCGGCTTCGGCGCCGAAGCGCAGATCGCGCTGCAGGAACTCGAGCGTCTCGGGTCCCGCGCGATCACCGCCGAGGAGGCCTTCGCCGCGTGGGAGCACCTGTCTCGTTACGACGTCGCGCAGGCTGTGATGGCGCCGATGGCTTCGAGTTCAGCCGCCGACGGATCAGATGCCGCCGAGCCGCACGCCGCGACTCCGGCCTGGTCGGAGATGCCGGCGGACGATGTCCGAGAGCAGCTGCAGACCGGGTTGCGGGCCATTCTGGCCCGCGAGCTGCACCTGGCCGAATCCGAGCTCGACCTCGACCGGCCGTTCGCCGAATACGGGCTGAACTCGGTGATGGCGATGTCGGTGCGCCGGGATACGGAATTGTTCGTCGGAATCGAGCTATCGGCGACCATGCTGTTCAACTACCCGACTATCGTTGCGCTCGCGGAGCACCTGGCGAAGAAGGTCTCGCCGCAGCCGGAATCCGACCGCGACATCGACATTCTGGACGATTCGGACGGCGGTGTGTTGAGTGAGCTGTTCGACAGCGTGGAGTCGGCACCAGCTGGCAGTGAAAGGGGCATCTGATGACGTCCTCGTATGACGAGGAAGCGCTACGGCACTGGCTGGCCGATTACCTTGTGACCACGGTCGGTTGCAGCCCGTACGACATCGACTTCGACGCCCCGATGAGCGACCTGGGCCTGGGCTCGCGTGACGCCCTGGTGCTCTCCGGCGAACTGTCCGAACTGCTCGGCCGCAAGATCTCGCCCGTCGAGTTCTGGCAGCACCCCACGATCGCCGACCTGGCCCGGTTCCTGACCGGCACCGAGTCGCTGGCCGCCGAGGCCGAGGTCGAGGCCAACCGGGGTCACCTCGACGAGCCGATCGCGGTGATCGGCCTGGGTTGCCGGCTGCCCGGCGGCATCTCCGGCCCCGACGAGTACTGGCAGTTCCTCTCCGAAGGTGGCAACGCCGTCACCGAGGTGCCGGCGGACCGTTGGGCGCCGTTCGACGACGGCACCCCGGAGGTCGCGGCGGCGCTGGCGACAACCACCCGCTACGGCGGTTACCTGGACAACCTCGACGCCTTCGACGCCGACTTCTTCGACATCTCCAGCCGCGAGGCCGCCAAGATGGACCCGCAGCAGCGCATGCTGCTCGAAGTCGCTTGGGAGGCACTGGAACACGCTGGTATTCCGCCGAGTTCGCTGCGCCGCTCGCAGACCGGTGTGTTCGCCGGGGCCTGCTACAACGACTACGGCGTCGTGGCTGCGCTGGACTTGCCCAACGTCGACGCGTGGAACAACTCCGGTGGCGCAATGAGCATCATCGCCAACCGGCTGTCCTACTTTCTCGACCTTCGAGGACCTTCGGTCACCGTGGACACCGCGTGTTCGTCGTCGATCGTGGCCCTGCACCTGGCTTGCCAGAGCCTGCGCATCGGCGACTCCGATGTGGCCCTCGCCGGCGGGGTGAACCTGATGCTGGCGCCCGCGGTGGTCCGCGCCTTCGATCAGACCGGTGCCTTGTCGCCCACCGGCGCCTGCCACGCGTTCGACGCCAGTGCCGACGGGTTCATCCGGGGTGAGGGCGCGGGCATGATCGTGCTCAAACGGCTGAGTGATGCTGTGCGAGACGGTGATCGGGTGCTGGCGGTAGTCCGAGGCACGGCGGTCAATCAGGACGGTCGGTCCAACGGTCTGCTGGCGCCCAACCCCGCCGCCCAGATGGCGGTGCTGCGCACGGCCTACGCGAACGCGGGCCTGCAACCGCAGGAGGTCGACTATGTCGAGGCGCACGGCACCGGAACGCCACTCGGCGACCCGATCGAGGCCCGCGCACTCGGCACCGTGCTCGGCCGCGGCCGAGCCGAAGACGCGCCGCTGCTGATCGGTACGGTCAAGACCAACATCGGCCACCTCGAAGGTGCCGCGGGGATCGCGGGTCTGATCAAGACTGTGCTCGCGGTGCACGCCGGAAGCATCCCGGCGAACCTGCACTTCGACGCCCCCAACCCGCACATTCCGTTCGATCAGCTGCGGCTGAAAGTTGTTGCCGAACAACAGGAATGGCCAGAGACCGGCCGGCCTCGCCGGGCCGGTGTCTCGTCGTTCGGGTTCGGTGGGACCAACGCGCACGCGGTGATCGAGCAAGCGCCCGCCGCGCTGCCGGTGATCCGCGAGGCCGATCCGGCGGTGACCACCCTGGTGCTGTCGGGCAAGTCGCCGGAACGGATCGCCTCGCAGGCCGCGTCGCTGGCGGCGTGGCTGCAGGGCGAGGGTGCCGACGTGCGGCTGGCCGACGCGGCGCACACGCTCAGCTACCACCGCGAGCGGCACGCCCAGTTCGCCACCGTGTGTGTCCGCGACCGCGAGCAGGCGATCGCCCATTTGCAGGCGCTGGCCGACGGCCGGACCGCCGAGGGTGTGGTGGGTCCGCACAACGGGCCGTGCAGCCCCGGAACGGTTTTCGTCTTCTCCGGGCAAGGCTCGCACTGGGCCGGCATGGGCCGGCAGTTGCTCGCCGACGAGCCGGTGTTCGCCGAAGCGATCGCCGAGTTGGATCCGATTTTCGTTGAGCAGGTTGGCTTTTCGCTGCAGAAGATCATCGCCGACGGCGACGCGATCAGTGGTGACGCGCAGGTTCAGCCGGTGCTGATGGGCCTGCAGTTGGCGCTGACCGAGCTGTGGCGTTCCTACGGTGTGCACCCGGACGCGGTGATCGGCCATTCGATGGGCGAGGTCACCGCGGCGGTGGTGGCCGGGGCGCTCAGCGTTGCCGACGGCCTGCGGGTGATCGCCATCCGGTCGAAGCTGATGTCCAAGCTGGCCGGTCAGGGTGCGGTGGCGCTGCTCAAGCTCGACCCCGAGGCAACCGAGGAGCTGCTCGGCGGATACGCCGAAGTCAGTGTGGCGGGCTATATTTCGCCGCGCGAGACGGTGGTCGCCGGACCGGTGGACCAGGTCGACGCGGTGATCGCGGCGGTGAGCGCACAGAACAAGTTCGCCCGCCGGGTCAACATGGAGGTGGCGTCACACACCGCGTTCATGGAGCCGATCCTGGGCGAATTGCGCACGGCGCTTTCGGATCTCAGCCCGGAGATCCCGACCATCCCGTTCTACTCGACGGTGCTGGAGGGCTTTCAGTCGCCGATGCTCGACGCCGACTACTGGGTGGCCAACGTGCGCCAGCCGGCGCTGCTCAGCCAGGCCGTGGCCGCGGCAGCCGAAGAACATGGCACCTTCATCGAGATCAGCGCGCACCCGATCCTGATGAATGCCGTCGGCGACACGCTTGATCCCGCCGAGCATCACCACAGCGTCGGAACGCTGTGGCGCGACGGCGACGACGCGGTCCGGTTCCACACCAACCTGAACACCGTTCACACCAGCCATCCGCCTCAGACGCCGCACCCGGTCGAACCGCACCCGGTGTTGCCGACCACGCCGTGGCATCACGACCGCTTCTGGCTCAACCCACGTGCGATCAAACCGTTCAGAAGCGTTGCCGACTCCCGCGGCGCCGTCCCGCAGTCCGACGGCCCGATCCCGTCGGAGTGGTACCTCGACCTGGCCTGGCCGGCCCGCCCGGTGGCCGCCACGTCGGCCGACGCCGACGCCTCGTGGCTGGTCATCACCGACTCCGGTCTGGGCGACGAGATCGGCCGCGTCCTCGACGACGAGTTCGCTGCGACCGTGGAGCCGACGTCGCTGCTGGCCGAGGGCGCCGACCCGTCGGCGATCACCGATGCCCTCGCCGGGGTGACCCATGTGCTGTACGCGCCACCGGTCACCGGCGGCCAGTTCGATTTCGCAGACGGCTACCAGCTGTTCAACGCCGCCCGACGGTTGACCGCCGCGATCGCCGAGATCGGGGTGCCGCCGAAGCTTTACCTGCTGACCCGCAACGCGCAGCCGGTCAGCGACGGCGACCGCGCCATCGCGTCGCAGGCGGTGCTGTGGGGCCTGGGCCGCACGCTGGCGCTGGAGCACCCCGAGTTCTGGGGCCGCGTCATCGACCTCGACGAGTCGGTGCCCGATGGTCTGGCCGCGTCCTACGTGGTCGACGAGTCGCAGGCCGACGACGACGAGGACCAGGTGGTCTACCGGGCCGGTCAACGTCGGGTTCCGCGGCTGCAGCAGGCCTACCCGCCGTCGAGTCCGCCCGCTGAATTGTCCTCTGAGCGTAGCTATCTGGTGATCGGTGCGACCGGAAACATCGGTCCGCACCTGATCCAGCAACTGGCCGACTCGGGTGCCGGCACCGTGGTCGCGGTCTCGCGCAACCCCGGTTCCAAACTCGACGAGCTGACGGCCCGGCTGGCGCCGTCCGGCACCACGCTGGTGACCGCTGCCGCCGATGCGGCCGACGAGTCCGCGTTGAGCGCGGTGTTCGACCGCTTCGGTGACGACCTGCCGCCGCTGGCCGGTATCTACGTCGCCGCGTTCGGTGGTGGTCCGATCACGCTGCTGGAGATGACCGAAGACGACGTGACGGCGATGTTCCGGCCGAAGCTCGACGTGGTCTCGGTGTTGCACCGGCTTTCGTTGCGGCACAACGTCGAGCAGTTCGTGCTGTTCTCCTCGATCTCCGGGCTGACCGGTTCACGCTGGCTGGCGCACTACACCGCGACCACCACGTTCCTGGACACCTTCGCGCTGGCCCGCCGGGCCGCCGGCCTGCCGGCCACCGCGATCAACTGGGGCCTGTGGAAGTCGTTGTCCGACGGCCAATCCGAGGAAGAGCGCCAGGTGACACTGGCCTCGGGTCTGGAGCCGATGGCCGACGATGTCGCGATCCAGGCGCTGCCGTTGCTCACCGGGCCGGGTGCCGCGTCGCGACCGACCGTTGTCGCCGCGGACTGGCCGTTGCTGGCCGTGGCCTACCGGACCCGGGCCGCACTGCGCATCGTCGACGATCTTCTCGACACCGGCGCCGGTGCCGGCGAAGCGGACGGCGCTGCCCGTAGCACCGAGTTCCGCGATGCGTTGCGGGACGCCGACCCATCGCGTCGCCGCGGCCTCCTGGTCGACCACGTCACCGCGCAGGTGGTCGGGGCGATGGGATTGGCGTCGGCGCAGTTGCTCGACCCGACCGCGGGCTTCTTCCAGTCCGGCATGGACTCGCTGATGAGCGTGACGCTGCAACGTGCCCTCTCGGAAAGCCTCGGCGAGACGCTGCCCGCGTCGGTGGTGTTCGACTACCCGACCGTCGAGGCGTTGTCGGAATACCTGGCCACCCTCCTTCCCGAGGTGGCCGAGGCCGCCGAGGACGACGGCGCCGACGACTACGACGACTTCAGCGATGACGAACTGCTCAAAGAGCTTTCGGAAAGGCTCGGTTGATCGGGATGAACGCACCGCCAGATCGTCGGGCGATCATCACCGAGGCGCTCCGCAAGATCGATGACCTGACTGCCCGGCTGGAGATCGCCGAGAAAGCCGACCTCGAACCGATTGCCGTGGTGGGCATGGCCTGCCGGTTGCCGGGTGGAGTCGACACCCCCGCCGACTACTGGGATCTCCTCGAGCAGGGTCGCAGCGGGGTGGTCCGGGTCCCGGCGGATCGCTGGGATGCCGATGCCTATTTCTCCGAAGACCACACCGTGCCGGGCACCATCTGCAACCGGGACGGTGGCTTCCTCACGTCCTGGCAGCCCGACCAGTTCGACGCCGAGTTCTTCGGCATCTCTCCGCGTGAAGCGGTGGCGATGGACCCGCAGCAGCGGCTGCTGCTCGAAGTCGCTTGGGAGGCACTGGAAAACGCCGGTGTCACGCCGAAGTCGGCCCGTAACAGCCAGACCGGTATCTATGTCGGGTTGACCACCTACGACTACGCACTGATGGCTGCCGACGGTCCGGCCCACGAGATGGACCCCTACATTCCGTTTGGCAGTGCTTCGAACTTCGCCGCCGGCCGGCTGTCGTATTTCCTCGGCGCGCACGGGCCGGCCGTGGTGGTCGACACCGCGTGCTCGTCGTCGCTGGTCGCAATTCACCTCGCCTGCCAGAGCCTGCGCCGCCGGGAGACCGATCAAGCACTGGCCGCCGGTACCAATCTGATTCTGACGCCGCACAACAGCTTCGCCTGCTCGCGATGGGGAATGCTGGCCCCGGACGGTCTGTGCAAGACCTTCGACGCCACCGCCAACGGGTATGTGCGCAGCGAGGGTTGCGGCGTGGTCGTACTCAAGCGGCTCAGCGACGCCGAGCGCGACGGCGACACCGTGCTGGCATTGGTGCGCGGATCGGCGGTCAACCAGGACGGCCCGAGCAGCGGGCAGACGGTGCCTAGCGGCCCGGCTCAGCAGGCGGTCATGCGTGCCGCCCTGGCGTCGGCGCGGTTGCAACCGTCGGAGATCGACTACATCGAGGCGCACGGCACCGGCACCGCGCTCGGCGACCCGATCGAACTCGACGCGCTGAGTGCGGTTTTCGGTCAGCGCGACGAGTCGGCTCCGCTGGTACTCGGTTCGGTCAAGACCAACCTGGGCCACCTGGAGAACTCCGCCGGCATCGCCGGCTTCATCAAGACCGTGCTGAGCATGAACCACGGCTTCATCCCGCCGCACCTGCACTTCACCGGCCTGACCCCGAACGCCGGCGCCGGCGCGTCGAAGTTCACCATCGCCGCCGACGGCATGCCGTGGCCCGAGGTCGGCCGGCCCCGCCGCGCGGGCGTCTCGTCGTTCGGCGTCAGCGGCACCAACGCCCACGTGGTGATCGAGCAGCCACCAGTCGTGGAAGCGGTTGGCGCGCAACCGGAGCCGGCGGTCAGCACGCTGGTGATCTCCGGCAAGACCCCGGCCCGCATCGCGCCGATCGCCGGGATGCTGGCCGACTGGATGTCGGGCGTGGGCGCGGACGCGCCGCTCGCCGACGTCGCGCACACCGTGAACAACTACCGCGGCCGCTACCGCAGCTTTGCCGCCGTCGCCGCGCGCAGCCACGAGCAGGCCGTCGCCGGTCTGCGGGCGCTGGCCGCCGGAGAGCCCGCGACCGGTGTCGTGGAGCCGACCGAGAAGCCGCACGGCTCGGGCACGGTGTTTCTGTATTCGGGTCAGGGTTCGCAGTGGGCGGGCATGGGCCGGCAGTTGTTGGCCGATGAGCCGGCGTTCGCTGCGGCGGTGGCTGAGCTGGAGCCGGATTTCGTTGCGCAGGTCGGCTTTTCGTTGCGCGAGGTGTTGCTGTCGGGTGAGCCGGTGGTCGGTATCGACCGGATTCAGCCGGTGCTGGTCGGTATGCAGTTGGCGTTGACGGCGTTGTGGCGGTCTTACGGTGTCGAGCCGGATGCGGTGATCGGTCACTCGATGGGTGAGGTGACTGCGGCGGTGGTGTCGGGTGCGTTGAGCCCGGCCGACGGGCTGAAAGTCATTGCGACGCGGTCGAAGTTGATGTCGCGGCTGTCCGGTCAGGGTGCGATGGCGCTGGTCGAGCTCGACGCGGCCGAGGCGGAAAAGTTGGTCGGGCAGTACCCGGACGTCACGGTGGCGGTGTACGCCGCGCCGCAGCAGACGGTGATCGCCGGGCCGCCCGAGCAGATCGACGCCGCGATCGCCGCGGTCGACGGCCAAGGCCTGCTGGCCCGCCGCGTCGAGGTGGATGTGGCCTCGCATCACCCGACCGTCGACCCGATCTTGGCCGAGCTCAAGGACGCGCTGGCCGACTTGAAGCCGCAGACGCCGCGAATCCCGTTGATCAGCACGGTCGGTGAGAGCGCCGCAACGCCGAAGTTCGACGCCGAGTACTGGGTGGTGAACCTGCGCAACCCGGTGCGGTTCAAGCAGGCCGTCACCACGGCGGCCGACACTCACACCACGTTCGTCGAGATCAGCCCGCACCCGCTGCTGACGCACGGCATCGGTGAGACGTTGGACGCGGTCTCCTCACGCGACCAGTTCGCCGTCACCGCGGCGATGAAGCGCGGCGACGACGAAACCCTGTCCGTCCACGAGCAACTCGCCACGATCGGCGTGACCGGTGAGCCGGGCGACGGCCGTCGTCGCGTCGAGATCCCGGCGTCGCCGTGGCTGCACGCCAGTTACTGGCAGGAAAAGAAGCCGACCGGCCGCACACCGGCCAACGTCCACCCGCTGTTGGGCGTCCACGTCGAGCTGCCGTCCGGTGACGAGCACGTGTGGCAGACCGACATCGACGTCGCGACGCTGCCGTGGCTGGCCGATCATTCCGTGCACGGCCAGGCGGTCCTCTCGGCGGCCGGCTTCGCCGAGATGGCCCTGGCCGCCGCCACCCAGGCGCTCGGCGAGGGCGCCGAGGTCAGTGCACTGACCATCGAACGACCGTTGGTCCTGGACGCCCAGACCCGCGTCACCACTCAGCTGTCGCTGGGCGCAACGGTGAATCGCGTTGAGATCCAAGCCCGTTCGGGCGCCGGCAAGTGGACGCGTCACGCCGTCGCCGACGTCGAGGTGACCCGACCGGTCGCTTCCGCCGTTCAGACCTCCGGATCGGGCAGCGAGATCACGCTGCCCGAGCACGTCTCCGACCACCCGGAGTACCGCATCCACCCGGTGCTGCTCGACGCGGCGCTGCAGCAATTGGCGGCCCTGGTCCCGTCCGAGGCCGAAGACGCGTCCTACCAAGCTGTTTCGGTGGCGGCGCTACGGGTGTTCGCCCCGATCCGCGGCCGGGCCCACGCGCATGTGGAATTGGCCGACGAGCGCGGCAGCGTCGTGTTCACCGACGCGGCGGGCACGGTGTTGGCCGAGCTGACCGGCATCGAGCTCGCGCCGGTCGACCTGGCCAGCGTGCCGTTGTCGCTGGAGCAGAAGATCTTCGATGCCGCCTGGGTGCAGAGCCCGGCGGCGCAGGGCGGCACCGTGCCGGACGGCACCTGGGTGGTGCTGGCCGAAAGTGGCCCCGACACCACCGCTCTCGCGGCGCAATTGACGGACAAACTCACCTCGGCGACCCGGCGCGCGGTCAGCGCGACGCTCGGCGACGAGTCGGCGGTGGCGGAGGTGTTCGCCAAGACCGCGGCCGACCCCAAGCCGGTCGGCATCATCGTGCTGCTGGCCGACCGCCCGTTCGACGGTGTCGACACCGAGGCCGCACTGCACCGGGCCCACGACCTGGTGGTGGATATCACGGCCGCGGCGCATGCGGCCGTCGACGCCTGGCCGAACGCCTCACCGAGGCTGTGGCTGGTCACCCGTGACGGACTGTCGGTCCACGACGACGAGCCGGGCGATCCGGCGATCGGCGCGCTGAAGGGCCTCATCCGCAACTGGCGGTTCCCGGGCGAGGCGGCCCGCGTGCTGGCCGGCGAACCAGACCTGGGCGCCACCCTGCTCGACGTGGGCAGCACCGACGTCGTGACGGCGCTGACCAACGAACTCGCCGCCTCGACCGGCGACGATGTGGTCGCCCTGCGCGAAGACGGCCGGCACGTCGAACGCCTGGTGCGCGCGACCCTGGACGCCGGACACGAAGCGGTGGTCCGCGCCGACGGCTCCTACATCATCACCGGTGGTCTGGGTGGCCTGGGCACCGTCGTCACCCGCTGGCTCGTGGAGCGCGGCGCGGGTCGCATCGTGCTCAACGGCCGCAGCGAACCCTCGGACGAACAACGCGAATACCTCGGCAACCTGGGCACCGATGTCGTGTTCGTGGCCGGCGACATCGCCGCCGCGGGCGTGGCGGAGCGCCTGGTGGCCGCGGCCGAAGAGACCGGGCACCCGCTGCGCGGGCTGGTCCATGGCGCCGGCGTGACCGGCGACGGCCTGGTGAGCGCGCTGACCCGGGAGGGTCTGGAGCGGGTCTGGGCGCCCAAGGTGGCCGGTGCCCTGCGGCTCAACGCGGCGACCGCCGACACCGAGATGGACTGGTGGGTCGGCTTCTCCTCGATGGCCACCATGCTGGGCCTGCCCGGCCAGCTGGCCTACACCACCGGTAACGCCTGGGTCGACGCGCTGATGACGTGGCGACGCGCGTCCGGCCGACCGGCCACCGCGATCAACTGGGGACAGTGGTCGGCCGTCGGTATGAGCAGCAAGCTGACCTACAGCGTGCTCGACCCGATCACTCCCGACGAGGGCACCGAGGCGCTGCAGCGGCTGGTCGGCGGTCCGCTGAGCAGGGTCGGCGTCGGCCGGCTGCGGCTCGACCGCGCGGTCGCCGCGACCCCTGAGTTCCGCGAACTCGACTACTTCGAGCGGATCGCCTCGGAATTCGAGGCGACCATCGCGGTCGTCGAACACCAGGCCGTCATCGAGGACGCCGCGGACGCGGTGGCCGAGGCGCCAGACTGGTCGACGCTGTCCACCGAGGACCGCCTCACCGAGCTGCAGACCCGTCTGCAGGCCATCCTTGGCCGCGAACTGCGGATGTCGCCGTCGTCGATCAAGCTCGACGCGCCGTTCCCCGAGCTGGGCCTGGACTCGATGATGGCCATGACCGTGCTCAAGGAGACCAAGAAGCTGGTCGGCCTGGACGTGTCGGCGAACATGCTGTTCAACCACCCGACCATCGCGTCGCTGGCCACCTACGTGGCCGGTCTGCTTGCACCGCCGGACGCGCCGGAGGAAGATACCGCCGAGCTGGCGGCCGACTCGGCGAGCAGCGTGTTGGATGAGCTGTTTGACAGCGTGGAGTCGGCTTCGGCCGGCAGTGAGAGCGGTCTTTTTTGATGGGAACCTTCCTCTGATGGCGACGATTTACGACAGGGTCTCGGCGATGCCCGGCGACAAGCGGGACGCCCTGACGCAGCAATTCGACAAGGCGTCGCGAATCGCCGCCGCCGAGCCGATCGCGGTCGTGGGGATGGGCTGCCGCTTCCCCGGTGATGCCAACGGCCCCGAGGGCTACTGGGACTTCCTGACCAAGGGCGGCGACGGCATCAGCGAGATCCCGGCCGACCGCTGGAACGCCGACGAGTTCTACGACCCCGACCAGTTCGCGCCCGGTCGGATGTCGTCCAAGTGGGGCGGTTTCCTGTCCGACGTCTCCGGATTCGACGCCGACTACTTCGGCATCTCTCCGCGGGAGGCCGAGGCGATGGACCCCCAGCAGCGGTTGATGCTGGAAGTGGCCTATGAAGCACTCGAGCACGCCGGTATCGCCACCGAAGATCTGTCCGGTGTCCGCGCCGCGGTGCTGATGGGCGTGTATTACGGGGAATACCAGACGATTTCGGCGGCCAACCCGGACGCCATCGACGCCTACTCCGCGACCGGCAACGCGCACGCCGTCGCCGTCGGGCGTATCGCGTATCTGCTGGGGCTGCGCGGGCCGGCCGTCGCCATCGACTCCGCCTGCTCGTCATCGCTGGTGACGATCCACCTGGCCTGCCAGAGCCTGCGGCTACGGGAGAGCGATCTGGCACTGGCCGGCGGGGTCAGCCTGATCCTGCGGCCCGAGACCCAGATCGCGATGGCCAAGTGGGGCATGCTGTCCCCGAACGGCCGGTGCTACTCCTTCGACTCCCGCGCCGACGGCTTCGTCCGCGGCGAAGGCTGCGGCGTGGTGGTGCTCAAGCGCCTGACCGACGCGGTGCGCGACGGAGACCGGGTGCTGGCGGTGGTGCGAGGTTCGGCGGTCAACCAGGACGGCCGCTCCAACGGCCTGACCGCACCCAACACCATTGCGCAGCAAGACGTCATCAAAGCCGCGCTGCGGAGCGCCGACGTGACCGCCGGCTCGGTGAACTACATCGAGGCACACGGCACCGGCACCGGGCTCGGCGATCCGATCGAATTCGAGGCGCTGGCCGACCAGTACGGCCGCGGCGAAGCCCAATGTGCATTGGGCGCAGTCAAATCCAACTTCGGTCACCTCGAGGCCGCCGCGGGTATCGCCGGCTTCATCAAGGCCGCCCTCTCCGTGCAGCGGGCGCAGGTGCCGCCGAACCTCAACTTCTCTCAGTGGAATCCGGCGATCGACCACAAATCCACCCGGCTTTTCGTGCCCACCGAGCCCATCCCGTGGCCGCTCGAGCAGGGCCCGCGCCGCGCGGCCATCTCGTCGTTCGGCATCGGCGGCACCAACGCCCACGTCGTCATCGAGCAAGGCCCGGAAACGGTTTCGGTCTCGAGCGTCGACGCCGCGCCACCGGTCACCACACTGACCGTCTCCGGCAAGAACGAGCAGCGGATCGCCTCGTGGGCAACCGCGCTGGCCGACTGGATGACCGGCCAGGGTGCCGAGGCGCCGCTGGCCGACATCGCGCACACGGTCAACCTGTACCGCAGCCGGCACAACAAGATCGCCACCGTCTCCGCGCGCGACCGCGCCGAGGTGGTGGCCGGGCTGCGGGCGCTGGCCGCGGGTCAGCCGACGCCGGGAGTCGTTGCCCCGCACGATGTCCCGCGCGGTAAGGGCACGGTGTTCCTGTATTCGGGTCAGGGTTCGCAGTGGGCGGGCATGGGCCGGCAGTTGTTGGCCGATGAGCCGGCGTTCGCTGCGGCGGTGGCTGAGCTGGAGCCGGATTTCGTTGCGCAGGTCGGCTTTTCGTTGCGCGAGGTGTTGCTGTCGGGTGAGCCGGTGGTCGGGATCGACCGGATTCAGCCGGTGCTGGTTGGTATGCAGTTGGCGTTGACGGCTTTGTGGCGGTCTTACGGAGTCGAGCCGGATGCGGTGATCGGTCACTCGATGGGTGAGGTGACTGCGGCGGTGGTGTCGGGTGCGTTGAGCCCGGCCGACGGGCTGAAAGTCATTGCGACGCGGTCGAAGTTGATGTCGCGGCTGTCCGGTCAGGGTGCGATGGCGCTGCTGGAACTGGGTGCCGCGGACGCCGAGAAGTTGGTCGGGCAGTACCCCGACATCACGGTCGCGGTGTACGCCGCACCCCAGCAGACGGTGATCGCCGGCCCGCCCGACCAGGTCGATGCGGCCATCGCGGTCGTGGACGGGCAGGGCAAGCTGGCCCGCCGCGTCGAGGTGGATGTGGCGTCGCATCACCCGACCGTCGACCCGATCCTGGCCGAGCTCAAGGACGCGCTGGCCGACTTGAAGCCGCAGACGCCGCGAATCCCGTTGATCAGCACGGTCGGTGAGAGCGGCGACGTGCCGAAGTTCGACGCCGAGTACTGGGTGGTGAACCTGCGTAACCCGGTGCGGTTCAGCCAGGCCGTCACCGAGGCCGCCAAAGCCCACTCCGCCTTCGTCGAAGTCAGCCCGCACCCGCTGCTCAGCCACGCCATCAACGGCACGCTGGAGTCGGCCAAGCCCCGTGGCGGTGCCCAGGTGTCGGGAACCCTGACCCGCGACAACCCCGAGACGCTGGCGTTCCACACCGCGCTGGCAACGGTTCGTCCGCCGTCGATTGCGGCCGCGCAGAACGTCAGCGGCCCAAAGAAACTCATCGATTTGCCGCCCACGCCGTGGCATCACGTCCGGTACTGGGCGGCGCCGACGGCGACCAACCGGCAGCCGGCCAGCGCCCACCCGCTGCTCGGCACGCACGTCGAGCTGCCGTCCGGTCGCGACCACGTCTTCACCGCCGACGTCGGGACCGACCTCGTGCCGTACATGCTCGACCACAAGGTGCACGGCCGGCCGGTCATGCCCGGTACCGGTTTCGGCGAGATCGCCTTGGCCGCGGCCAGTGCGGCGCTCGGCCTACCCGCCACGTCGGTGTCCGTCGGCGTCGAAGTCGAGCAGATGCTGCCACTCGGTCCCTCGACCCAACTCACCACCCAGCTCAGCCGTGGCGAGAAGGACGGCGACGAGATCCGCGTCGAAATCCACTCACGATCGGCCAGCGGTGCCTGGATTCGTCACGCCGTGGCGAAAGTCGAAGTGGGACAATCGCAATCACCGAGCGTGCCCGCCGCGTCCTCGGAGCCCGGCACCGTGCTCTCGCCCGCGGACCTCTATTCCGCGTTGCGTGCCACCGGTCTGCACCACGGGCAGGCGTTCGCCGCACTGACCCGCATCGTCCGGCGGCCCAATGGCACATCGGAGACCGAGATCGTCCTGCCCGACGAGGCGACCGGCCACCGCGGCTACCGCATCCATCCGGTGCTGCTGGACGCGGCGCTGCAGGGTCTGGCGGCCGCGCTGTCCAGCGAATCGTTGGCCGAAGCCGATGAGGCGACCTATCTTCCGGTGTCGTTCGAGAAGATCCGGGTGTTCGGTGAGGTGGGCCGTCGCGCCCGGTGCCGCGCCGAGCTGGTCAACCCCGGCGGTGACGGCGCCGGCATCAACGGCCGCGTCCTGATCACCGACGAGTCGGGCACACCCACCGCCGAGATCAGCGGCATCTACCTGCAGCGTGTCCAGCGCCGCAGCGTGCCACTGCCGTTGGAGCAGAAGATCTTCGACACCGAGTGGGTCGAGACCCCGGTCGACACCGCCGCGTCAGCGCCCGACGGCAGCTGGTTGGTGCTGACCGACGGCGCGGAGTCCGAAGCGGTTGCCAAGGAATTCACCGCCGCCTTCGCCGGCTCGACCCGTCGGGTGCTCAGTGCCGACCTGGGTCGTGAATCGGCGGTGCTGGAAGCATTCTCGCAAGTCGCTGGGGATGCCGACCTGCCGCCGGTGGGCGTGGTGGTGTTCGCTGCCCGCCAGTCGTTCGACGGCTCGGAGTCCGGTGACGCGCCCGGCCGCGGTCGCGACCTGACCTGGGGCGTCGCCTCGACGGTGCGGACGATCCTCACCGGGTGGCACGGCAAACCGCCACGGCTGTGGGTGGTTTCCCGCGACGGACTGGCCGTCGGCGACGGCGAGTCGGGCGACCCGTCGATCAGCGCGCTGAGTGGCCTGGTTCGCGTGCTGGCCTACGAGCACCCCGACTTCCGCACCACGCTGGTGGATCTCAGCGGCGACAGCGCCGCTCCGCTGGTCGGCGAGTTCGGACTGACCGGCGATGACGTGATCGCATGGCGGGGTGAAAAGCGTTACGCCAAGCGGCTTTCCCGCGCGACACTGGCCGCGGTCAAGACCGACGCCGCCGTTCGTCCGGACGGCTCCTACATCATCACCGGTGGTCTGCGCGGCCTCGGCCTGTTGATGGCACGCTGGCTGGTCGACAGCGGTGCCGGCCGCGTCGTGCTCAACGGCCGATCCGAGCCGTCCGACGAGGCTCGGGCCGCGGTCGAGGAACTGCAGCAGCGTGGGCAGGTTGCCGTCGTCCTCGGAGATATCGCCGCGCCCGGCGTCGCCGAGAAACTCGTCGATGCGGCCGAGGAGACCGGCCTGGTGCTGCGCGGCGTGATGCACAGCGCCGTGGTGCTCGACGACCAGATCGTCGCCGGCCTCAGCCAGGACAGCCTCGAGCGGGTGTGGGCACCGAAAGCCCATGGCGCGCTGCGCCTGCACGTCGCGACGGCCGGCAAGGAACTCGACTGGTGGCTCGGGTTCTCGTCGACGTCGTCACTGCTGGGCGCGCCGGGACAGGGTGCCTACGCCGCGGCCAGCGCCTGGCTGGACGGGCTGGTCGACTGGCGACGCGCATCGGGATTGCCCGCGACCACCATCAACTGGGGCCAGTGGTCCGACATCGGTGTGGCCCGGTCATTGACTTTCAGTGCGCTGGACCCCATTTCACCGGCCGAGGGCATCGAGGCGCTCGAAGCGATCCTGGCCGGCAACCCCACCAACATCGGGGTGGCCCGGCTGCGGCTGGACCGGGCGGCGGCCGCGTTCCCGGAGATCCAGCAGCTCGGCTTCTTCTCGAAGCTGGCCGAAGAACTGGACATCGACGACGAGGACGACGACTGGGCCGGCCCCGACGCGCTGCGCGAGCTGGACCCGGCCGAGGTGAGCCGGGTCGTGATCGGACGACTCGCCGCGCGCATCCTGGCGATCATGGGTTACCCCAAGGGGAGCACCCTCGACGCCGAGCAGCCGCTGACCGAACTGGGCATGGATTCGCTCATGGCGGTGCGAATCCGTAACACTGTTCGTGGCGACTTCGGTGTGGAACCGCCGGTGGCCCTGCTGTTGCAGGGCGCCTCGTTGACCGCGCTGACAACCGACTTGATCCGCCAGCTGGGCCTCGAGACCGACGACAAGGCCGACAGCGGCGGAGTGCGTGATCGAGCCAAGCAGCGTGCCGCAGCCCGGCAGCGAGCCGCGGCTCGGCGAAAGGTAGGAGATCGAGTGTGACCAGCAACAGCGAACTGCCGCCCAACGCGATCGCGGTGGTCGGCATGGCGGCCCGCTTGCCCGGCGCCAACACGCTGTCGGCATTCTGGGACAACCTGTGCCGTGGCGAGGAGTCGATCGTCACGCTGGCCGAAGACGACCTGCTGGCCGAGGGCATTCCCGAGAAGACCCTCTCGAACCACGCCTACGTCCGGCGCGCCGCACTGATGGACGGCATCGACGAATTCGACGCCGACTTCTTCGGATTCACTCCGCAGGCCGCGCGCTCGACGGACCCGCAGCACCGGCTGTTCCTGCAGACCGCGTTCCATGCGATCGAGGACGCCGGCTACGACCCGGCCGACATCGAGGGCACGGTGGGCGTCTACGCGACCAGCACCACCAGCGGCTACCTGTTGCACAACATCATGTCCAACCGGGACCCGAATGTGGTCATGGGACAAGGCATCACGTTCGACATGGTCGAACTGTCCATGCAGAACGACAAGGACTATCTGGCCACCAAGGTGGCCTACGCGCTGAATCTTCGCGGCCCCGCGCTCTCGGTGCAGACCGCCTGCTCGTCGGCGTTGGTCGCGGTGCACCTCGCCTGCCAGAGCATTCTCAACGGCGAGTGCGAGCTGGCGCTGGCCGGCGGTGCGTCACTGCGCATCCCGCATCACGTCGGCTATTGGTACGCCCCGGGTTCGATGGTGTCGCCGACCGGTCACTGCCGGCCGTTCGACGCGCGTTCCGACGGCACCATCTTCGGCAGCGGTGTCGGGGTGGTGGTGCTCAAGTCACTGCAGGACGCCGTCGACGACGGCGACCGGATCCACGCCGTGATCCGCGGTTCGGCGTTGAACAACGACGGCTCGACGAAGATGACCTACGCCGCCCCGACCGCGGCCGGTCAGGCCGACGTCATCGCCGAGGCACACGCGATCGCCGAGGTGGACTCCAGCGAGATCAGCTACATCGAGACCCACGGCACCGGCACCCCGCTGGGCGACCCGATTGAAATCGAAGGCCTGCGACAGGCTTTCGAGGTTTCCGAGGAGACCCGCTCCGGCCCGTGCTACGTCGGCTCGGTCAAATCCAACATCGGTCACCTGGAGTCCGCCTCCGGTATCGCCAGCCTGATCAAGGCAATCCTGTGCCTCAAGCACCGGGCCATCCCCGCAACCCTGCACTACACCAGCCCGAACCCCGAATTGCACCTCGACCGTGGACCTTTCAAGGTGCGCAGCGAATACGGCCCGTGGGAATGGGACGGCGTGCTGCGCGCCGGAGTCAGCTCGTTCGGTGTCGGTGGCACCAACGCGCACCTGGTGCTCGAAGAGGCCCCCGCCGTGGCGACACCGGCCTCGCCGGCCGTGTCGGGTCCGCAGGTGCTGCTGATGTCGGCGCGTAGTCCCGAAGCGCTCGAGCAGTCACGCAAGTCGCTGGCCGCCGAGATCTCCGGCGACGATGCGCTGAGCCTGGCCGACGTGGCCTACACGCTCGGCCGGCGCCGCAAAGAAAAGATCCGGATGGCCGCCGTCGTCAACGACGAGCAGCACGCCCGAACCGTGCTCGAGACGCTGGAGAACGACAACGTCGTCATCGGCGAATTCGCCGGCAGCGCCGACCATTCCGATCAGGTGGTCTTCCTGTTCCCCGGTCAGGGCGCGCAGCACATCGGGATGGCGCGCGGGCTCTACGACCACGAACCGGTGTTCGCCGAGCACTTCGACCAGTGCGCCACCGGGTTCGGCGACGAACTCGGCATCGACCTGCGGGCCGAGATCTTCGAGGGCACCGCCCGCAACCTGGAGCGCACCGACCGCACCCAGCCCGCGCTGTTCACCGTCGAGTACGCGTTGGCCAAGTTGGTCGAAAGTTACGGCGTCCAGCCCGCTGCGCTGGCCGGCCACAGCATCGGTGAATATGTCGCCGGCACCATCGCGGGGGTCTTCGACATCGAGACCGCTGTCAAGGTGGTGTCGATGCGTGCCCGCCTGATGCACGCCGCACCGCGCGGCGTGATGGTCGCGGTGGCGCTGAGTCCCGAGGCCGTCGCCGAATACCTGAACGGTGACGTCGACATCGCCGCGATCAACGAGCCCGGTGGCTGTGTCGTCGCCGGCTCCGAGGACGGTATCCGTCAGTTCAGCGAACGCCTCACCGAGAAGGGCATCGTCGCTCGCCGGGTCCGCACCTCACATGCGTTCCACTCGCGGCTGATGGACTCGATGATTCCGGAGTTCACCGGCTTCCTGTCCCGCCAGACGCTGCGCGAGCCGACGATTCCGTTGCTGTCCAACGTGACTGGAACCTGGCTGGCCGCCAGTGAGGCCACCAACCCGTCGACGTGGGCCCGTCAGGTGCGCTCGACGGTGCGGTTCTCCGACGAGGTCGACGTGTTGCTCGGCGAGCCGAACCGCATCCTGGTCGAGGTCGGCCCCGGTGGGACGTTGACGTCCTCGGCCGGCCGGCACCCCCGCTGGTCGAGTGGCCACCGCGCGGTGCGGTTGATGCGCCATCACGCGCAGAACCGCGACGACCGCGACGCTTTCCTGCTCGCGCTGGGTCAGCTCTGGTCGGCCGGCGTCGAGGTGGACTGGTCGCCGCTGCGTGGCGGACAGACCGGCAAGCTGATCACGTTGCCGGGATATCCCTTTGAGCGGCAACGGCATTGGATCGAGCACCGGACCAACGTGTGGACCGGTGATGCGGCAGCGACCAACGGTGCGGCCGGCGCGGCTGCGGCCGACGCCACCTCGGCCGCCAAGAGCGGCCAGTCGCCGATGGAGGCAGCGCTGCAGCGCATCTGGAGCCAGTGCCTGGGCCTGCCCACCGTCGAACGCAACGCGAACTTCTTCGAGCTGGGTGGCGATTCACTGGTCGCGATCAGCGTCGCGATGACGGCCTCCAACGAGGGCCTGGACCTCACCCCGCAGGATCTCTACGAGAACCAGACGGTCGCCGCGCTGGCCAGGGCGCTGACCGCCCGCTACACGGCAGGCGGCCTGGCCCGGCAGTCGCCCGGCGATGCGACGCATCCGCCGGTGCCGCCGAACATCTCGTACTTCCTCGAGCACGGCGTGCGTGAGCACGAGCAGTGGCGGGTCCCGCTGATCCTGCAGCTTCGCTCCGATGTGAAGGTCGAAGACATCTGCGCGGTGCTGACCGCGCTGCGCAACCACCACGAGGTGCTGCGGCTGCGACTGGTCGAGCGTGCGGGCACCTGGGAGCAGGTGATCGCCGATTCCGGCGACTTCGACGATCTGGCCACCCGCTCGCTGCCCGAGGACATCAAGCCGGGTACGCCGCAGGAACGCGACGCACTGCTGTCGACGCTGATCGACGTTGTGCGCCAACAGGATCCGTCCAACCCGCTGATCGCGACCTACGTCAGCGGAGTTCCGGGTGGCGCGTCCTACCTGGCGATCAGTGTGCGGGCCATCGTGGCCGACAACGCGTCGCGCGACATCCTGTTGACCGACATCTTCACCGCGTTCGGTCAACAGCTGGCCGGTGAAGAGATTGCGCTGCAACCGGTGACGACGCCGTGGACCGAATGGTCGCAGCGCTGTGCGGCTTTGGCGGTCCACCCGGCGGTCGTGGAGAGCCGGGAGTACTGGCTCGACACCGCAACCGCGTCGACCTTGAGGGTGGCGCGCGAGCAGACCGACGGGGCGCCGGGCCTGCCGGATCTGGCCCGCAGCGCGTCGGCGCTGACGGTCGCTGAGACCACCGAGATCGACGATGCCCGCCGCCGGCTCCGGGTGCCGATCGACGAGATGCTGTTGGCCGCACTGGGTCGCACGATCGCTCACCAGTTCGGCGACGGGACCATAGCCGTCGACGTCAACGGCGAGGGCCGGTCGGTGCTCAAGCCCGACGTCGATCTGCGCCGCACCGTCGGCTGGTTCAACACCATCTATCCGATCCCGCTCGCCTGCGCCGAGGACGACGGTGCCAAACAACAGCTCGACGACGTCCACACCACGCTGACCGCCGTCCCGCACTACGGAATCGGCTACGGGCTACTGCGTTACCTGTATGCCCCGACCGCGCGGCAACTCGGCGCAGCGGGTCCGGCCGACATCTACTTCTCCTACATCGGCACGATCCCCGATCTGCCGCCGCTGGGCGAGGACGTGGCGATCCGGTTCGACTCCGACACCGCATTGCCGGTACGAGAAGCGATTCCGGGACTAGGCCACGGCATCGAGTTGCGCGTCTTCCGCACCGCCGGTGTGCTGCATCTGGACTGGTGGTACGACATCCGCCGGATCGATGCGACCACCGTGCAGGCGCTTGCCGGCGGATTCTCCCGGAACCTGCTGGAGCTGATCCGGGAAGCGCTCGAAGCGGACGAGGTGGACTCCGGCAGTGACGAGATGGAACTCGTCGACCTGTCGTAGACCAAGCTAGAAAGGCACACGTGTTTCCATCGTCGGTCATTCGCAAGCTCGCGCTCAGTGAAGAGATGCTTGCCGAGACCCATAATTTCGTCGGTCTGTCCGCTCATCTCGAAGGTCCCATCGACGTCGACGCCCTGACTGACGCCTTCGACCTGCTGCTCGAGGCGCATCCGGTGCTCACCGCCCGGCTGGAGCGCGGCGCCGACGGTCGTCACGAACTGGTCGCCGACGACCTGATGCACTCCGGACTCGAAGTGCTGGAGGTCGATTCGTCGCGAATCGACAATCCGCCGCCGCACTTCGACCAGGGCGAGGCGCTGGTACATCTGCGGCTGTTCAACCGCGACGGGCAGGCGCACCCGACGCTCTACGTGCACCACGCGCTGGCCGACGGTCACCACATGTACGGGCTGATCGAGGAACTGCTGTCGTTCTACACCGATCTCGTCACCAACGGGAAGACCGGCCCGGTCACTGCGCAACCCGCGCCGGAGTCGATCGAGACCGTGCTGGCCGACCGGGGCATCCAAAAAGGGCCGCGCTCGGGCATCGAGAGGTTCATGCCGGCGCTGTTCGCCTACGACCTCCCGCCGTCCCGGCGGGGCGAGACCGGCGCCAAACCCGCGTCGCCCGTACGGGTTCCGATGGTGTCGTGCCGACTCAGCGAGGAACAGACGCTGTCCATCGTCGACCTGTGCCGTGCTGAGAAACTCGGTCTGCACTCGATGTTGTCCGCCGCGATCTTGATCGCGGAATGGCAGGTGCGCGGCCGGCTGAACATCCCGGTGCCGTTCATCTACACCGTCGACCTGCGCTACTTCCTGTCGCCGCCGGTGTCGGCGACCGGGTGCACCAACCCGGTCGGGCTGGGCACCTACCTCGCGGAGATCAACCACAAGACCACTGTGGTCGAACTCGCCCGCGACATCGCGGCGACGTTCAAGGGCGACCTGGACACCGGTGTGATCCAGCAGTCCCGGCTGCACTTCAGCCCGCAGTACGTGGGCAACGCACCGGGCATGCCCGACGTTGTGTTGTTGTCCGACAACGGTTTGGTGCCCCCGCTGCGCACGCCACCGGGTGTCGAGGTGACCGCCACCCACGGCGAGCTCTACTTCCAGGTGAGCGCCGGCATCGAGATCTACTTCACCCAGATCTACGCCGAACAGCTCAACGTCGAGTACCACTCGCACGGACCCGAGCCGGAGAAGTCGATCGAGGCGATCCGCGCGCTACTGGTCGAGGTCGCCGAGCAGCGCGCGAGCGTCAGCTGAGCGGTCCGTAGGCGTAGCGGTGGTACTGAAAGGTTCGGCGCAGCGGGGGCAGCGCACGGACCAACCGCCTTGCCAACCGGAAGGCCCCCGATGTGCGGTCGAACGTGCCGGCGTCGAAGAAGGTCACGCCGTCCACCAATCGGGCCCCCGACAGCCGGTCGAGAACATCGGACGGCTTGTTGACCGCCCAGTACAGCGTCGAGCCCGACTGTCGTTGCAGGCGATGGGTTTTCTGCGACCGGACGATCAGCGTGCTGTAGTAGTCGATGTCGATCTCGCCGGTCTTGAACCGGTCGATGACGTGCTGCAGCAGCTCCACACCGTCGTCCTCGGTCAGGTACATGCTGATGCCCTCGGCCAGCAGCAGCGTCGGCTTGTCGGCCGGGATCTGGTCCAGCCAGGACGGGTCGGTCGCCGGCGTGGCCACCAGATGGTAGTTCGGTCGGCTCGGAAAAACCTTCTCGCGCAATGCGATTACCGACGGAAAGTCGACGTCGTACCAGTCGACGCCGGGCCCGGGGTCCAGCCGGAACACCCGGCTGTCCAGACCGCAGCCGACGTGGATGACAGTGGCCTCGGGATGGGCGGCCAGGAACTCGGCGGCCCACACGTCGAATTGAGCGGTGCGCACGGTGACCAGCGGCGTCCAACGGTTCGCGACCTTGAGTGTGTCCCAGTCGTAGTCGATTCGGGCCACGGCGGCCTTGGCGAAGTCGTCACCCAGGATCGGCCGGTCCCAATCGGCGTCCAGTGCCTTGCAGTACAGCGTGGTCAGCATCGTCTGCGAAGGGCCGCTGAGGTCGATGGAAACTTTGTCGCTCACGGGGGTCAACCCTAATGGTGATCGCAAGCGCTGCGGAGCAGGGCGCAGCGGGTCACCCCTGTGACTACTGTTCAAGATGTCGATGATGGAGGAACGATGACGGATACGACCGCACGCCCGCCGCGGGTTCTGCTGCTGTACTACTCCTACACCGGGCAGGCGCACAAAGTCCTCGATGCCGCGGGCGAGGTCTTCCGCAGCCGGGGCTGCGAGGTGAGCGAAGCCGAGATCAAGTTCACCGACCCGAAGTACTCGCCGAAGTTCTCCCGCTTCCCGATGCGCCGGGTCTGGCCCGACATGCTCAGCGTGATCGGCGCCCAGAAGCGCAACGAGACCGGTGCCATCGAGACCCCCGATACCGTGCGCGACAGCGACTACGACCTGATCCTGATCGGTTCGCCAACCTGGTGGGACAACGTCAGCATGCCGCTGCGTTCTTTCTTGAAGTCCGATGAGGCCCGTAACTTGTTGTCGGGCAAGCCGTTTGCGGTGTTCGTGGTGTGCCGGACGTTCTGGCAGGCGAATCTCGAGGGGGTGCGTGAGCTTGCCGAGCAGCAGGGCGGCCGCTACGTCGACGAGATCCACTTCACCTATCCCGGTGACAATGTGCGGTCGATGCTGGCGCTGACCAGCTACCTCGGCACCGGGGAGTACCGCAAGAAATCCATGGGCGTCACCCTGCCGCCGACCAACGTCCAGCCCGAACAGCTGGAGCAAACCCGGGTCTTCGCCGGCCGCCTTGCCGACCGGTTGCTGGCCAAGAGCTCGGCGCTGCCGGGCCAGGAACCCGTTTAGGACCACCATGCCGCGTCCGTTCGATGTCTCGGTCTCCTCACCCGTCAGCGTCGACCAGGTCCACGCCGCGTTCAGTACCGAGGACTACTGGCTCGCCCGACTCGGGAACATGAGTGGTGGCACCACGCTGGAATCCCTCGTCGTCGACGACGATCGGACCGTGCGGGTGACCACTACCCAGGACCTGGGCCGTGACCTGCTGCCCGGCATCGTGTCGAAGTTCTACCGCCGCGACATCAGCGTTCGGCACAGCGAGACCTGGACGCCGTCGGGCGACGAGCTGCGCGGCGAGATCACCGTCGAGGTCACCGGGGCGCCGGGAGCCGGTTCGGCGGCCGCGACGGTCACGCCCATCGTGGACGGTTCGGTGCTCGCGCTGAAGGGCACGGTGGAGTTCAAAGTCCCGCTCGTCGGCGGGACGGTGGAGAGCTTCATCGCGCGCGAATTCGCCCAGGGGATACCCGACGTCCAGGATTTCACCGCTCGGTGGGTCAGCGAGCACGCCTGAGCTCATGAGTGACACGCCGAGTCCCTACGCCGACGCCTTCCGGGTGGCGCCGTCCACCTCCGAGGCGCTCGACGGCCTGAACATGCCCCTACAAGAGGCGATGCTGACCCAGCGGGCGGTGCGACGGGTGCACGCGGAGCCGGTCGACGACGCCGTGGTGCTGAAGTGCATCGAGTTGGCGCTGCGCGCGCCGACCGGCGCCAACGGCCAGAACTGGGAGTTCATCGTCGTCAAGGACCGCCGGTTGATCAAAAAACTGGCCGGGCGGTACCGCAAGGGCTGGAAATTCTCCTACGGCGGACTATTGAGCAGTGCCGGCGACGACGACCCGTCGCTGGCCAAGGTCATCCGCGCGGCCCAGTGGCAGGTCGACCATTTCACCGAGATCCCCGTTCTGGTGGTCGCGTGCCTGCGCCTGACGGTTCGAGAAGGCCGGGCGCCGTATTCGCTGATGCCGCACGCCGCGGTCTCCGGATACTGGGGCTCGATCTATCCCAGCGTCCAGAACCTGCTGCTGGCGGCCCGGTCGATGGGCCTCGGCGCCTCATTGATCACCCTCCCGCTGTGGGGGGTGACACGGGCCCGCAAGATTCTCGGTCTTCCGCGCTATGTGACGCCGTGCTGTGTGGTGGCGCTCGGCTGGCCGCGCGGGCGTTACGGCCCGACGACCCGGGTTCCGGTCGAGCAGGTCGCGCATCTGGATACCTACGGCAACCGGGCTTGGTTGAACCGATAAGTGCGTCGGAATTGTGCCGCAAGCGGTCACACATTCAACACAGTTGTAAATATGAAATCGAAATGAAACACCTGCGCGCTGGGACAGCTGAGGGTTTCTGAGTTTAACGTCAGCAGCTGTTCAGCTAATTCGATTTTCTAGGGGGGTTCGCGTGATGCAGGTTGCTGCGCGTCCATTTGCCGTGGCAGCCGCCGCGCTGGCGGCTACCAGTCTGGTCGCCGTCACGCCGTCGGCGACCAAGGTCGCGACAGAGACCGCGCAGCGCGTGGTCCGCAGTTACGAGACCAATCTGGTCGACTCGTCGATCTTCAACATCCCGTTCAACCTGTTCCAGGAAGTCTTCAACATCCCGAACAGCGAACTCGGCGCGCTGGACTACCTCTCGCAGTCGCTGTTCAACAGTGGCCCGTGGTTCGTGGTCAGCCCGACCAACCTGTGGGGGGTTGACCCGGGCGACCCGAGCAAATTCATTGGGCTGACCAGCATATTGGTTCCGTTCCAGGGTCTGAACGGGATCAATGAGGGGATGACCGACTTCAACGCCGGCCTGGGCCAGCAGTATTGGGGGCTGATCGCCACCACCCTGCCGACCAGCGGATTTTGCGATGCGGAGAGCTGTCTGCCGGTCTCGCCGACCAGCCCGGTCACCGGTATCGGCGGCGTCGACTGGTTCATCCGGCTGAACGACATCCTGAGCGGCAAGCAGGAGTTTCCGCTGTTCGACAACTGGTTCAAAACCGGTTTCGACGACATTTTGCCGTCGGAGTCAGGCGGGCCCAGCGACTTTGTCTTCCCGGACGAGTGGACAACGGCTCCCAGTGGCCCCGTCTACACGATCTTCCCCAACCTGCCCGGCACCACCATCGATCCCGTGACCGGCGAAAACGTCTACCCCTGGGCAGGTGAAAACTACACGTTGCAGCCGTGGGTGCCGTTCCAGAACTGGATCGAACAGTTGATGGAGGATCCGGACTACACCGGCAGCGGCTTCGAATTCCCGTCATTCGAGGAGATCGGTCGGACGTTCCAGTCGTTCCTGGCCTCCTCGGCGATGTTCACCCCGTTCACGCCGGGCAGCCCGTTCTGCCCCGGTGAGTGCGAGTTCATCACCGACAACAACCTCGATTACCCGGACCTGATCCGTTACGTGGACCAGGCCTGGCCGGGCAACGACAACATCGAGGCGTGGCTGACTGCCTACGACGCCGGCGAGGCCAACGTGCCGACCGCGGAGCAGATCCAGAACTCGATCAACATCCTGCAGCAGGGCTTCTGGAGCTTCGGCAACCCGGTTCCCCAGGACGAGGGACTCGAGGGTCCGGACTACACCCAGACCATTGCCGATTTCCGGGAGTTCTGGGAGTCGCTGGGCTTCGATCCGACCAACAACCCGGCTCCCGGCGACTTCGAGGGTCAGTTGGCTCCATTGCTGGCCGCGTTCAGTCCGGAGCAGTTGACGGAGAACTTCGAGAATCTCGCCTACGCCTTCAGCGCAGAGGGACTGACGGAGAGCTACCAGAACCTGGTCGAGGCATTCAGCCCGGACGCGCTCGCCGATTTCTGGGCGCCTTTGCTGGACGCGTTCAACCCGGCGGAGCTCGCCGGTGACGCGGGTGCAGTTGCTGCCTCGACTGACTGGACGGCGCTATTGGCCGGCATCGGTTTCTAAAAACCTCACGACACAAGTAATGCCCCCGAGCCCTATGGCCCGGGGGCTTACTTGTGTCGCCGGCAGACGCTGTCGGGCCATTCATTGCGCATTATGCAGATCGATGACCAACAATTCACACCATTTACCAAATACGAATTCGGACCTTCAGTCCGATGAATTGGACGAAATGTCCAACCATTGTAAGAAATTGCCCTCATTTGTGACCTGAGTCACGGTCGTACTGATTGGTGATTGGTATGTACTTAGAAATCCTTAGTGTAAGTTCAGCTGGCCGAGTCACTTACACACCATCGGGAAAGGGGGCGCAGTGCAGGCTGTGAAGCGTCCATATGTCATGGCAGCTGCCGCGCTCGCGGCGACAAGCTTGTTCTCCGTCACTCCGATGGCGTCCCAGGTGACTCGAGAGACCGCGGACCGGGTCGTCCGCAGCTTCGAGACCAACCTGGTCGACTCGTCGATCTTCAACATCCCGTTCAACCTGTTCCAGGAAATCGTGAACATCCCGAGCAGCGAGATCGACGCGGTGAACTATGCGTCGCAGTCGCTGTTCAACAGTGGTCCGTGGTTCGTGGTGAGCGCCACCAACCTATGGGGTGTGGATCAGGGCGACCCGAGCCACTTCATGACGGTGATGAACTTCCTGGTTCCGTTCGAGGGGCTGAGCGGCATCAACGCTCCCGAAACGGACTTCGACGGGGGTCTGGGTCAGCAGCTGTGGGGCCTGGTGGCCACCACCTTGCCCACCAACGGGGCCTGCGACGCGATGGACTGCCTGCCGGTCTCGCCCACCAGCCCGATCACCGGAATCGGCGGCGTGGACTGGTTCCTGCACCTGGACGACATCCTCGACGGCAAGCAGCCGTTCCCGCTGCTGGAGAACTGGTTCCAGACGCCGCTGGACCAGCTGTGGCCTGGTGCCGAGGGCTACACCTGGGAGCCCGGCGCCGAGGGTGCCTACGACCCCAGCGGTCCGGCCTGGACGATCTTCCCGAACATCCCCGGAACGGGTGCCGGCGACGCGTATCCGTGGGAGGGCTTGACGTATCACCTGGAACCGTGGGTGCCGGTCCAGAACTGGATCAACGGCCTGATGGCCGACCCGGACTACTCGAATTTCCAGTTTCCCAGCTTCGAAGAGGCCGGTCGGGCCTTCCAATCGCTGCTGGCGGCCTCGGCGGTGTTCACCCCGTTCACCCCGGGCAGCCCGTTCTGCCCCGGTGACTGCTCGATCATCACCGACAACCACCTCGACTACCCGGACCTGATCAAGGACATCGGCAACCTCTGGCCGGGCAACGACAACATCGACACCTGGCTGGCTGCCTACGCTGCCGGCGAGGCCAACGTGCCGACTGCGGACCAGATCCAGAACTCGATCAACATCCTGCAGCAGGGTTTCTGGGACTTCGACAACCCGAGCCCGACGGACGGTCCGGACTACTCCGCGACGATCGCGGAGTGGCAGAACTTCTGGACGTCGCTGGGCTTCGACACCACCAACAACGTGGCGCCCGGCGATTTCGCAGGGCAGTTCGCGGGTCTGGCGAATGCCTTCAGCCCCGAGCAGTTGACCGACAATTTCACCGCGCTGGCCAACGCCTTCAGTCCGGAGCAGCTCACTACGGACTTCGCTGCCCTGGGCACCGCGTTCAGCCCGGAGCAGCTGACGGCCGACCTGACCGCGTTGCTGGGCTCCTTCGACACCGGCGCCTTGGCCGGTGCCGCGGTCGATCCGGGCGTCCTGGCGACGGCTCTCGATCCCACCGCACTGGCAGCGGACTGGACCGCACTGTTGGCTGGAATCGGTCTGTAACCTCAGCAAAAGAAATCGGGCCCCGAGCATCGCTCGGGGCCCGATTTCTTTGGTGGAATACGGCTCAGCTAATCGGGACCATCTCCACATCTGCTTCACAGGATGGCGGCGCGCCATTCAGGAAAGCCGTCTGACCCATTCATTGTCCGGCGGTTTCGACGTATTGGACACGCGTATGAGAAAAACCCGAGCCGTTGTCAACCCATCCGCGCGGGTGGTTCCTACGAATCCAACATGAACTGAGAGATTCTTAGTGTAAGTTCAGCATGAATTTAGTCCACAGAACGGGGAGGGGGGACGTCATGGAAGCGATTTCACGTCCGTACGTCATGGCGGCAGCTGCGGTGGCGGTGACGAGTCTGGTGGCTATCACACCGCTGGCCGATGAGGCGGCGACCTTGACGGCACAGCTGCCGATCAAGCAGATGGAGGCGCAGCTCGTTGACTTGGGGGAGTCAATCTTCAACGTGCCGCTCAACCTGCTGTACGACGTCATCAACATTCCGGCCAACGAGCTGTACGCCACCCAGTTCTTCACCGACAACCTGTTCATGGCCGGCCCCTGGTTCGTGGTCGGACCGACCAACCTGTGGGGTGTGGACCCGGGCGACCCGACCCACTTCATGTCGGTGACGAACTTCCTGCTGCCGTTTCCGGAGCTGAGCGGCATGAACAACTCCGAACTCGACTTCGACGGAGGACTCGGCCAGCAGATCTGGGGCTACGTCGCCACCCAGCTGCCGTTCAACGGCGGGTGTGACGAGGTCGCGTGCATGCCCTTCGAACCGGCCAGCCCCATCACCGGCATCTCGGGAGCCGACTTCTTCCTCTGGCTGAACTCGATCTTGAGCGGCCAGACGCACTTCGGGCTGTTCGACAACTGGTTCAACCCGCTCGGAGCCGACGGCTCGTACTACTTCGACCCCAGCGCTCCCGGCAGCATCGAGCCCTCGAACCCGATTCCTGGCGGTCTTCCTGACTCGGCGGTGACCACCGGTAACGTCAGTGACTTCTTCGGGTGGTCCCACTACGGCACCTCGGGTGTCCTCGACGGCTCCGGCGGTCTGTTAGGCGGCGAAGGCATTCCGGGCACCACCGGCATCGATGGCACGGGCGACGGGGTCTACGTGCCTTGGGTCGGAGAAACTTTCAAGCCTGATCTGTTGCAACCGTTCGAGAACTACTGGCAGCACCTGCTGGATGCCCCGTCCACCGCCGGTTTGGGCGGCACCGGCATCGACCCGATTTACGGCGACTGGACGGAGATCATGCAGACGTTCCAGTCGTTCCAGGCCGGGCTGGTGATGTTCGACCCGTTCACCCCGGGCAGTCCGTTCTGCCCCGGTGACTGCTCGGATGTTGTCAACGGCCACATGGACATCCCGGATCTGATCAAGCAGATCAACGACATGACGCCCGGTGGCAACCCAGTGATCAACGAGTGGCTGGCGCAGTTTGCGGCCGGGCCGGCCGGCGGATCCGGAGGTGATGCCGGCGCGAACTACCCGACGATGGAAGGGATTCTGCGCTCGATTGCGTTGCTGCAGGACAAGGGTTTCTGGGACTTCGACAACCCGGCCTACCCGGACCAGAACGTGCCGGGCTTCCCCGACTTGAGCGAGGCGGCGCCGCAGTTCGAGCAGTTCTGGACCTCGCTCGGCTTCGACGTCCACGACAACACGCCGTTGACGGCCGCAGAATTGGCAACTGCGTTCAGCCCCGAGCAACTCACGGAGCAGTTCAACACGTTGTTGGCCGGTTTCAGCCCGGAGCAGCTGACGGCCGACTTGGCCGCGCTGGGTACTGCGTTCGATCCGACCCAGATCACCGCCGACTTCACCGCGCTGCTGGCCTCGATCGGCCTGTAAGCGGGCAGTCAACAGTCGGCCCCCGAGCTCAGGCTCGGGGGCCGATCTGCGTTTGGTGTTCTGTCGTCTACTTTTTCATCCCCGCGCGCATGACGCGGTCCCACATGCGGTCGGTCAGCAGCTGTCGCGCGAAGACCGAGGCTTTGCCCGAGGCGCCGACGACGTAGCGTGGTTTCGGGTTTCGCATCTCGGCGGTGCGAACCACGAGGCGTGCGACGGTGTCGGCGTCGATCATCAGCCCGCGAGCCTGGGCCAGCCCATGGGTGGTCGCAGCATAGCGGCGCTTGAACACACCGTACGGGTCATCCTCGGCGTAGGTCGGCGGCGCCGAATCAAGTTGAGATTGGACGAAATTGGTGCGAACCCCGGTGGGGTCGATGAGCACCACGCGCACACCGAACGGCGCCACTTCGGCGCCCAACGACAGCGACAACGCCTCGACGCCGTATTTGACGACGTGATAGGCGCCGGCGCCGGGGCTGGTGAATCGTCCGCCGGTGCTGCCGATCGTGATGATCCGGCCCGCACCCGCAGCGCGCATCCCGGGCAGGACGAGCTGCGACAAGTGAAGGGTCGCAACGACGTTCGTCTCGAACAAGGCCCGCAGGTCGTCGAGAGCCACCTGCTCGAGCGGCGAGGGCAGCGGGTAACCAGCGCTGTTGACCAGCACGTCGACGCCGCCGGCGGCATCGCGGATCTCGTCGACGAGGGCGGCCACGGCTTCTTCGTCGGTGACGTCGAGTGCCCGGGCTTGCAAACCGCGCGACGACAACTCGTCGAGGGCTTGCGGGTTGCGCCCGGCCGCATAGACGAGGTAGCCCCGCTCGTGCAACCGGTACGCCGTCGCCTCGCCGATTCCGCTGGTGGCCCCCGTGATCAGGGCCGTCGGCTTCTTCGTCATCGCGCCAGCCTAGCCCGTCGATCGACGCGAATGAGCTTGGACCCGTCGGCTTTTGGGCCGGTCGGCGGCTCAGAGCCCGAGGAAGTCCAGCGGGTTGGTCAGCAGAGTGCTCAGGTTAGTCAGCAGATCGCCACCGAGCAGCGACGTGATGTCGGTCGCGGCGTTGGCCCCGAACAGCGAGCTCAATTCTGTTGTCGCCCAAGTACTCAGGTCTCCGAAGATCCCGCTCAGATCCGTGTTCGCTCCGGCGGCGTCGGCGAGCGTGCCGGCGGCGGCCAACGCTGCCGCAGCGTCCGGCGTCGTGGAACCCGCTATCAGCCCGGACACGTCGGGTAGATACGGATACATGTCGGGCAGGTCCGACGAGGGAAGCAGGCCCAGGTCGACCTGCGCGGCGATGAGGCCCTGCTGCCAACCGAGCTGCAGGTCGGCGGAGACGTCGGCCCAGTCGATGTTGGGCATCGAGGTCCAGTCCGCGGGCGTCAGCACATCCGCGGGTCCGGTCCGGTCGTAGCCGAGGTCGATGAGCACCCGCATGGCCGGCTGCATCAGGTCGGCCATCGGCTTGCCGATGAAGGGGAGGCCCCGCAGTCCGTCCAGAATCGGCAGATTCTGGGTGGGGATCAGGAAATAGTCGATGTTGCCGTCTTCGAGTGCGGTCGGCAGTTGCACCGCATCTTTGATGGAACCGAAATCGAAGGTGGTGGGCCAGCCGGGGAGGAACGCCGGGTGCAGGTTGACGAAGCCCGCCATGGCGTTGGCGGTGGCCAGGAAGTTCAGCGGGTACTGGGGGAAGTCCGAACTCCCGCTGTACTCGATCGAGTAGACCGCGGTGTCGTACGGGGTGTCGGCGGGAGTAGCCGGGAACGGAATGCCGGCCAGGAAGGGCAACCGCTCCAAAAAGCCACCGTTGGGATTGTTCAGGTTTTCGAAGAGGACGAAGCTCAGCTGGTCATCGCCAGGCCGTTCGCCGACGGGCAGCGCGTTGAGATTGATCATCTCCTGAGTCGCGATGCTGGTGCTCTCGGAGTAGCCGAACACCACGACGTGGTCGTCGGCATCCAGGAGGTGATCACGGATGCCCTGGTCAAGCTGCGCGACACCCTGTGTCAGAACGAGCTGGTAGTTCGCGCCGAGTTCCACGGGTTGAACGACCGGCAGGTAACCGGGGTAGGTCGGTTGCCCGTCGAACAGCGGCGGATCCGGGCTGATGAACAGCTTCATCACCCCGTCGATGTACGACGGCAACGGATCGGGGGAGGCGGCGTAGCCCATCAGTAGGGCGGTGTCGTCCGCCGCGGCCGTGGCTGGATCGAGAAGCGCCGGCATCTCGACAAGCGCAGCGCTTGCACCGATCAGCAAGCCGGCACTGAGCCAGCGCTTACCGCTTCGTGTCATGAATAGTCCCCCGACTTTTGTGAATCCGGCTGCAGCGTCATTCAGTGGTTCGACGTGTCCGCCGGCAACGTATTGCTCAGCAACGAAGTCAGTTTAGGGGGCTGGCAGGAAATTCTCAGAGTGATGGCAGGAAATTCCCAAAATAACCGGCAAGATCGTCGGCGAATCCAGGCAGGAATGTCAGCAGCGTAGGCGCCAGCGGATTGTCCGACGCGGTCAATGCCTCGACGAGCGCGTTGGCCGACGTCGTCGCATCCGCCGTCGCGAGAGCGACAGATGCCGGGTCATGGGACGACAGGGCACCTGCGAACAGGCCGTCGACATCCGGCACATACGGGTACAGATCGACAAGATCGGATTTCGACAACACACCCACGTCGACCAAGGCGGCCATGATGCCCTGATTGGCCCCCGCGAGCAGGTAGGCGTCGACCGCGGTCGCGTCGAAGTCCGGCGTGGCTGTGCTCGCCGGCGTGACGACGTCCGCGGCGCTGGTGTAGTCGTAGCCCAGGTCGATCAGGACCCGCATGTCCGGCTGAATCAAATCTGCCATGGTGTTGCCACCCAAGTCGCGGCTCAGGTCCAGCAGCGGCAGGTTCTGCGTCGGGATCAGGTAGTAATCGGTGTTCACATCGGCGCTCGAAACCGGTTGCAGCACAGCGTTGTTCAGCGACGCGAAGTCGAAACTCGAGGGGTAGCCGGGCAGCAGCAACGGATGCAGTTCGACGAACCCGGCCATGGCGTTCTCGTCGGCGAGCAGATTCGATGAGTATTCGGGATAGTCCGAGCTGGCGCTGTACTGGACCGTGTAGATGGTGACGTCGTACGGCGTGCTCGCTGGGGTTGCGGGAAACGGCGTTCCGGCCAGTTCCGGGAAGCGTTCCAGGTAACCGCCATTGGGGTTGTTGAGATTCTCCAGCAAGACGAAACTCAGGTTGTCCTGGTTCGGGTTTCCCTCCTCGCCCAGGTTGATCAGTTCCTGGGTGGCGATGCTGCTGCTCTCGGAATAACCCCAGACGACCACGTGGTCGCCGGAAGACGACAGGTGGTCTTGGATGGCCTGGTCCAGCAGCGGCGCACCTTGTGTCAATACCGTCCCGTAGTCGGCGCCCTCAGGAGTGGACACCACGACCGGTGCATATCCGGGATACACCGGCTGGTCGGGAAAGTACGGCGACTTCGGATCGATGAACACGCTCATCACCTGGTCCACGTAGGACTGCATCGGGGTGGGTGTCTCGGCGTACCCCAGGATCAGGGCAGTGTCGGCAGCATCGTCTGCATAGCTCAGCGCGGGATCCACCAGCGACGAGAGTTCCATCAGCCCAGCGCTCGCACCGACCAGCAAGCCGGCGCCGAGCCAGCGCACGCCGCGTCGTTTCATGAAATCCCCCGATTGTCGTGAATCCATCTGCGCAATAAAAGATTTTGCGAAGTCTGCGTCTGTCGTTGACGCTGGAATTGCCCTTATTCTGCCTTCCCGAGTCCCTGAGATTCTACTTATTTGCCATATTTGCGCGTGTGAATTTTTGGTATTTGTCATGGCTTTCCTATGACACCGCTCTGTTCGCTCGCACCTGCTCGACTAGGCGGTTAGGGTCGTTGGCATGGGGATCCCGACGCCGGCTGACGACCGGGCGGCTGTGGTCACCGGCGCGTCGTCAGGCATCGGGGAAGCCATCGCCGTCGAACTCGCCCGGCGGGGCCACCAATTGGTGCTGGTCGCGCGCCGCGCCGATCGACTTCATGCGTTGGCTGCCCGGGTGAATCAGAAGGCGCATGTGCTGCCGGCGGACCTTGCCGACAGTGCCGACCGCGCCGCGTTGTTCGAGCGCGTCGCCGAGTTGGGCCTGGTGCCGGACATTCTGGTCAACAACGCCGGTGTCTCGGTGTGTGCACCGATTGCGAAGACGCTTCCCGAACAGCAACTCAATCTGGTGGAAGTGGATGTCGCCGCCGTGGTGGATCTGTGCAGCAGGTTCCTGCCGGGCATGATCGAACGTGATTGCGGTGCCATCCTGAACGTGTCGTCGCTGGCGGGCTTTCTGCCGGTGCCGGGCCAGGCCGCCTACGCCGCAGCCAAGGCCTTCGTGCTGTCTTACACCGAAGGACTGCGTGGCGAGTTGCGGGGGACCGGGGTCACGGCAACCGCCTTGTGTCCGGGTCCGGTGGCGACGGGCTTCGATGACGCCGCGGGGTTCGCGTTCGGGGAACGGGCGGCCGTGTTGCCCGGATTCATGTGGAAGTCGGCCGAAGCGGTCGCGCGGGCGGGCCTCGACGGCTTGGCCGCCGACAAATGCCGCGTTGTCCCGGGCCGGGTCAATCAGATCGTTGCGACGTGCAGTCGATTCGCACCGCACGACCGGCTGCTGCCACTGCTCGCCCGACGGGCGCGAGCCAAGAAGCTCAATTGACGACCTGGCCCGTCCGGCCGATATACGGATTATTGGACACGTGAAGGTTCCCGCCAACTGGAAAGATAGGCTGACGCGGTGCTAGAGGTGATCGAAAAGGGCAGCATCAGCGAGGCGCATCCGGTGCCGCTGTTGTTCGTTCACGGCGCCTGGCATGCCGCGTGGTGCTGGGACGAGAATTTTCTCAGCTATTTCGGCGACAAGGGTTACCGCGCAGTGGCGGTGAGCTTTCGCGGGCACGGCGAGAGCACCAGTGACAAACCACTGCGCGCGTGTTCGGTCGCCGACTATGTCGACGACGTCCGCTCGGTCGCCGAGCAACTGCCGAGCCCGCCGGTGATCATCGGTCACTCCATGGGCGGTCTCATCGTCCAGAAATATCTCGAGCAGTACAGTGCGCCTGCCAGTGTGCTGATGTCGTCCATCCCGCCGCGGGGCAACCTCGGAAACGCCCTGCGCTGGCTGCGGCAGCGGCCGGCGGATTTCGTGAAAATGACGGTCACCGGCAAGGCGTTGCCCTACATCAACCCGCCGGAATTGGCTCGGGAGCGGTTCTTTTCGGCCCACACGCCCGAGGCCGACGTGCGGAAGTACGCGGCACGGATGCAGGAAGACAGCTCGCGCATCGGCATCGACGGTTTGCTGCTGCGGCTGCCCCGGCCCAAGCGGGTGTCGACGCCGATCCTGGTGCTGGGAGCCGAGGAGGACGGCGCCCACAGCCGCGCGGAGGTGGTCGCAACCGCCCGTGCCTACGGGACCCAGGCGGAGTTCTTTCCCAACATGGGGCACAACATGATGCTCGAACCGGGTTGGGCCGCCGTCGCGGAGCGCATCGACGGCTGGCTCGTCTCGCGAGGGCTCTGACTTTCTTCGCTACGCGCTTTTGTCGGGAACCAATTCCAGCGGAAGGTGTTCCAGCCCGCGCATTGTCGGGTTGTCGAGGTAGCGGTACTCGCCGGCCAGCCGGATCTCCGAAACCCTTGGCAGCAGTTGGGAAAACACCCGGGCGCCTTCCAGCCGCGTCAGCGGCACCCCCAGGCAGTAGTGCACACCGCCGCCGAATGCCAGGTGGTCGGTCGGATTGCGGTCCAGGTCGAAGGTGTCCGGGTCGGGGTAGTGGCGCGGATCGCGGTTGGCGGCGGCGAACAGCAGCAGAACTCGCGCTCCGGCCGGGATCGTGTTGGCGCCGACGGTGTAATCCCTTGTCGCCGTGCGGTAGAACCCCTGCACAGGCGAACCCATGCGCAGCTGCTCCTCGACCGCGGCGGGAATCAGCTCGGGGTGGGCGCGCAGCCGGGCGTACAGCTCGGGTCGCTGGGCCAGCGTCAGTAGCAACCCGGACAACATGTTCGTTGTCGTCTCGCTGCCGGCGCCGATCAACATGGCGGCGCTCCAGAAGATTTCGTCGTCGGTGAGCACGTCGTCGGCATCGGCCGGAGTCATCATCGAGATGAGGTCGTCGCCGGGGTTGCGACGACGCTGCGCGATCAGCGGGTCCAGGCTGCGGTGCATCGCCGCGGTCGCCGTGGCCGAGCGTGCCGACAGTCGCATGCCGTGCGGGGTCAGGGGCGCGAATGCACCCGCGACCATGTCGTCCGACCATGCGACGAACTGCGGCTGGTCTTCGGACGGGATGCCCAGCATCCGGGCGATCAGCCGGGTGGGAAGCGGTTTGGCGAGTCCGTTGACCGCCTCGGTGTGGCGCGCGGCGATCACGTTGTCCACGAGTTCGTCGGCGACCTCGTTGATGTTGGTCTGCCAGGCCGCCATCGCCCGCGCGGTGAAGGCGCGGGAGACGAACTTACGCAGTCGGGTGTGGGCCGGCGGATCCGCGGCGTTCATCGACGGCAGGTAGACCCGGAATCGGCTTTGGCTTTCGGCCGACGACAGCTCTTCGTTGTCGCGCAACGCCTTTCGCACATCGTCGTAGCCCGCGATGATCCAGATGCCGCGTTTGCGGTTGTACCAGACATTGGGGACGTCGTCGCCGGAGAGCAACGTCTGGTAGCCCGGGTACGGATCGTGCATGATCGCGGCCGAGAACGGGTCGAACTTGGTGGCGGGCGCGGTCTTTCGGCCGGTCAGCGAATAGCCGTACGAGGTGGCTTTGTCTCTGGCCACGCCGAGCGCGCCGTCGACACCGACCTTCATCAGGCTGGCGCGAAATCGCAGCCTGCGACCCAGCGTCATGCGGACAAACCCCTTCGTGAAGACCTACCGACGCAAAGGCAATCGCCCGGAAGGACTTCAGTCCTTCGTGAGATGGTATGCGCGGTAGTCGATTTCGCCGCGCTCGAGGTCGTTGTAGAACCACGAACCGTCAACCACGGCAAACTCGCGGCCAAACTTCCGCAGGAAGGCCGGCAGGCGAGTGTTGATGATCTCGTTCGACCGGGCCGAGTTCTTCTGCAGTCCGCGCAGAACCTCGTCGTTGATGACCCGCGACGACACCTGGCGCAGACCGGAGTTGGCCATATCCGATTCCCACCCCGCGAAGTTGTCGCGGTTGCGGAAGTCCACGTGCAGGAAGTGCCCGCCGGGCCGCAGCACGCGCCTGACCTCGCTGAGGAAGCGGTCGAAGTGCGGGTAGATGTGCGAGGCCTCGACATTGATGACTGCGTCGAAGGACTCATCCGGGAACGGCAGGTTCTCGGCGTCGCCGTGCACGAAGCTCAGCCCCGGCACCTTGTGCCGCTCGTTGCAGAATTTGACTCCCGCCGCGTTGAAGTCGAGTCCGGTGTAGGAGGCCGGCTTCAGGGTGCGGGACAGGTAGGAGGCGCCGCCGCCGTGGCCGGAGCTGCACTCCAGGACCTTCTTGCCGGCGAGGTCGACGCCGTCCTGGGTCGCGGTCTGGTGGTAGAGCTGGATGCTGTACCGGTTGGGCTCGTCGGCCTCGTCGAGAGGCAGACCCAGTGGGGGTTCTTCCTCATAGCCCCAGTTCAGGAACTGTACGTCGTCCTGATTGTTCAACCGCTTGGTCATCAGGGGGTACCAGTACCGGAAGAGCTTCTTGTACGTCGCCGTCGAACCGATGCGGTAGACGAGACTTGCGCCGACGTTGTCCAATGAAGGGCTACGAACCATGCAGGAAGTATCGCACAGTGTCGGGTGTGCTTGTTGTGGCATGCCTTTTTCAGGTCGTACGCACCGGTGACCGCCGTCAGCTGGTCGCCGCGGGTCAGTTGCCGTTCCCGCAAGTTCAGCTAATGCGTTGCGCGAGAACGCTTTTAAGCTGCGGCCGCCGGGGTGGGCGCTTGCGCGCGCCGAGGCTCACCACGGTAGCGCGACGGTTGGCCGTCGATCTTGCACAACCGCCAGATCAGTTGCGCGAACGGGTTCATCAAACCGACGCCCTCGCACAGCAGCCGCACGTCGCCGTACATGTCGCGTAGCGCCTGACGCGACTCCGGCGCGTCGAAGAAGACTTCTTTGCGCACCGCGCGCGGGATGTCGAACTTCGAGAAGAACCCGCGCGATGGGACGACGATCGCGTGGCCCAGTACCCGCATGACGATCGGCACGTACAGCGACAATACGAATCGGCTCCGCCGGGCCATCCGCGGCACCCGCTTGCTCAGGAACTGGTCGGCGAAGGAGATGTGCCGGGCCTCTTCGGCCACGTGGATGGCCATCACCTTCTCCATCAGCGGGTGCGGTGACCAGTCCTCGCGCAGCATGCTCTTTTGCATGTGGTGGATCGGCAGCTCACCGGCAAGGACTCCGAAGAAGAAGGTGCCGGGCAGCGGTCCGGCGTAGAGCGGGATTGCCGGGGAGATCCACCGCAGCCATCGGGGCATACCGGCGGCATTGACACCGATCCGGTTCACCAACTCCTGGAACATCATCGCGTGATTGCACTCTTCGATGGATTCGTGCACGCAGTAGCGGTATTCGGGGGATCCGTTGGGCACCCAGAACGTGTAGTACATCAGGCCGCGGATGAGGATGCTCTCCAGCTGCAGCGAGACCTTCGCGGTGTTGGCCTGGTGCCACAGGCCGACCTCGATCTGCTTCTCCAGCGGCAGGTCGCGGTACCAGGAATGACCGCCCAGCGGATTGCTCGCCGGCAGGACCCAGCGCGGGTCGTCGGACCGCACGGAAAATTCCGGGTCGTCCCAGTCGATGTCTGTGTACGGGTTGAAGTGACGGCGAACCGACGCTTCAGACAGCGTGTTCAGCGCTTCGCAGTATTCGACGTCATCACTGACGTCCATGTTGCGCCGCCACCGCGTGAGCATGCGAGTCCACGCCAGGAAGAGCAACAAGTTCGCCAGTAGTACAGCACCCAGCACGAGTGTGACCGGCAAACCGAGGCCTCCCTCCGGCTCTGCTCAGCATGCGGATTTCTGCACATGCGCATTTCGGGCACAGTTGGGTTTGGACCTTACCGGGTGAGAGTGAAAGACCTGATACGGAACGGCCTCATTCTCGTGACTATCTGTCTAGTCCCCGGGCGGCCCAACCCAATCCTTGGTTGTGCCCCGAACAGCCAAGATCCATTGAACAGTACACAGTCCCTGTCCGCCTCTCGACCCTTCGGCTGCAAACGCTACGGGATGGGGCCCCCGATATCGCGGAAGCAGCCCGCCGCTGGCGTCCTCCGACGGGACCATCACCCCGGAACAGGCCGAATAGGACCGCGTTATTGGACGTCGATCCAACCGTGGCAACTGGGATCCATTCGACTACGTGCGTTGTCATTTCACCCGTAGGTGCAGCACAAGGTACGTTTAGTGCTTATGGGCGAGGAGCAATTCGATGTCATCATCGTGGGGGCGGGATTCGGCGGAATCGGCGCCGCGATCCAGCTGAGCAGCCTGGGTTACGAGAACATCCTGATCGTCGACCGGGAAGACGACCTCGGCGGGACGTGGCACGTCAACCACTACCCGGGCCTGGCCGTCGACCAGCCGTCACCGACGTTCTCCTACCGCTTCGAGCCGAACCCGTACTGGTCGCGGATGTACGCGCCGGGTTCGGAGCTCAAGACCTACGCGGTGAACGTAGCCGATAAATACGACGTCCGGCGTTTCATGCGGTTCAACACCGCCGTCGAGGGGGCCCGCTGGGACGAGGACGCTCAGCTGTGGCGGTTGGCGCTGGCCGGCGGCGAGACGCTGAGCACGCAATACCTGATCGCGGCCACCGGGTTCCTATGCCAGCCGAAGGTGCCCGACATTCCCGGCATCGACACGTTCGACGGCCGCATCGTCCACACCGCTGTCTGGGACGACGACTTTTCGGCCGCCGGTCGCCGGGCCGCTGTGATCGGGACCGGTTCCACCGGCGTGCAGGTCGTTCCGGAGCTGGCGAAAGAAGTCGCCGAGCTGACCGTGTACCAGCGCACCCCGATCTGGGTGCTGCCGAAATTCGACATGAAGTTCTTCCCGTTGCTACAACGGCTTTTCGCCAAGATACCGGCAACCCAGCGCGCCCTGCGCTGGTACACCGACGCGATTCTGGAATTCTCCATGGTGATCACGATGTGGAAGTTCCGGTACTTCAAGGTCTTCAACAAAGGCATCTCGCAGTTCTCCAGGCTGTACCGGTTGCTGCTCGTGCGTAACCGGGAGCTGTCCCGAAAGCTGGACCCCGACTTCGACTTCGGCTGCAAGCGGCCGACCATCTCCAACGACTTTTATCGGGCGTTCACCAAATCGCACGTTCACCTGGAGACCAACGGGATCGACCGGATCGAACCGGACGGAATCGTCGCCAACGATGGCACCAAGCGGCTGATCGACACCTTGGTCCTGGCAACGGGATTCGATGTCTGGGAGGCCAACCTGCCGGCTATCGAGGTGATCGGACGCGACGGCAAGAACCTCGGGAAATGGTGGCGCGAAACGCAATTCCAGGCCTACCAAGGCATTTCGATGCCTGGCTTCCCGAACTTCCTGTCGATGGCCAGCCCGTACGCCTGGGTGGGTCTGTCGTGGTTCAACACCGTCGAATACCAGATGAAGCACATGGAACGGCTTTTCGGTGAGATGCAGCGTCGCGACGCCCGGACCTTCGAGGTCACCGAAGACGCCAACGCGCGCTTCCTGGACCGGATGATCTCGCTGATGAAGGACTCCGCGTTCGAACTCGGCAGCTGCGTCGGCTCGCGGTCCTACTGGTTCCGGAACCACACCGGTAAGGGCGAAGCGCCGCTGTTCCGTCCGACCTCGGTGCGTAGTGCGGTGAAGGAGCAGGAGACCTTCCCGATCTCGGACTACGCGATCGCCTGAGCGGCGGTCAGTCTTTGATGAACTGGTAGATGCGGTATTCCGCGTCGCCGTTCTCGATCACGTTGTAGATCCCGGTACCCGGCACGCCGGCGAAGTGGCGGCCGAACGGGCGGAACCACTTCGGGAGCTGGGCGCTGATCAGGTCGAGCTTCTGCTGCGCGCTCGCGTCCAGCGACCGGATCACGCCGTCGTTGATCACCCGCTTGGACACCTGACGCAGCGGCATCGCGTCGAGGGCGCCTTCCCAGGCCGGGAACTCGGCCCGGCCGCGGAAGTCGGCGTAGAGCAGGCTGCCGCCCGGCTTCAGCACCCGGTTGACCTCGGACAGGAACTTCTCCAAGTTCGGATAGGCATGCGATGCCTCGACATTCACCACCGCGTCAAAGCTGTTGTCCGGGAACGGAAGATCTTCGGCATTGCCGTGCACGAAGTTCAGACCGGGCAGGTTGTGATGGGAGTTGCAGTAGGCGATGCCGTCCGGGTTGTAGTCCAGCCCGGTGTATTCGGCCGGGGAGAACGCGCGCACGATGTAGGACGCCCCACCGCCGTGGCCGCAGCTGCACTCCAGCACCTTCTTGCCGGCCAGGTCGATCTGCGAGGCAACCTGGTTGTACAGGTTGGTCGAGTAGCGCGTGGCCGCGTCGGCGTCCTCGAGCGGCAGGTTCAGCGGCGGGTCGCCCTCGTAGCCGTAGTTGAGGAAGGTGACGTCCTGGGTGTTGAGCCGACGGGTCAGGAAGGGGTACCAGATCTTGTTCATGAAGGCCTTGTAGCCCCGGTACCCGATGTCGGTGACGCGGTCCTTAGTCGTTGGCATGCCGGGAAGTATGCCAGGCCAGCGTTCGAGTCAGCTGCTGTGGTCGGCGACCGAGACCGAGCCGCGATCGCTGTCGGCGGCGTCGGTGCGGCGGAAGACCACCGCGCGGGCGCCCTTGCCCGGGGCGATCGCCACGCCGCGAAAGTTGCGGCTTTCGTCGGGAGCGTCGGTCGAGGTGAAACGGAACTCACGCAGCAGAGTCCGCAGCGTGATGTCCATTTCCATGTGTGCGAAAGACGCTCCCACGCAACGGTTTATCCCGCCGCCGAAGGGCACCCAACGGAATGACGGCGGCGGGCCGCCGAGGAAACGATCCGGGTTGAACGCCTCGGGGTCGGTGTAGTTGGTGTCCGACTCGTGAGCGAGCTGGAAGTCGATCATGATCGCGGTGTCGGGGGGCAGAACCCAATCGCCGACGCGGACCGTGGTCTTGGTGGTGCGCAGCGAGGCCGCAATGGTGGGGCGGACGCGCTGAATCTCGTAGATGGTCGCCTGCCTCAGGTCGGATCCACCGGCGTCGACTTCCTCGGTGAGTCGCTTCAGGACGTCGGGGTGGCGCCGCAACCGCTCGATGGCCCACGCCAATTGGGAGGCGGTGGTCTCGTGGCCGGCCGCGACCAGGGTGAGCAGCTCGTCGGCGATGTGGCGATCGGAGATCGGCTGGCCGTCTTCGTAGCGAGCCTGCATCAGCAACGCGAGCATGTCGCCGCGACCGTCGAGCGAGGTCTCCGCGCGCGCCTCGGCGAGGAGTTCGTCGATCACCGCGTCGAATCGCCGGCGAAAACCTGCCAGCTTGCTGCCCGGACTCCAGGAGCCGTACTCGCGTCGCACGACGGGCGGCATCCGCTGCATCAGAGAGCCCAGCGTGATCAACGACGGGATGACAGCTTTGAGTTCGTCCAGCGCGTCGGCGCGCTCGCCGAAGGTGGCCCGCATGATCGCGTTGAGCGTCAGCCGGGTCATCGTTTCGAGCGTCTCGAACTCCTGACCCTCCGGCCAATCGGCGGTCTCGCGAAGCACCTCCTGCTCGACGATGCTCTCGTAGTTCTTCACCCGCTTACCGGAGAAGTTGGGCAGCACCAACTTTCGCCGCTCCGAGTGCTCCTTGCCGAGCAGGCTGAAGGTCGAACCGGGCCCGAAAGCCTGACCCAGCACCTTGGTCGGGCGTTCGATCAGGTCGAAGCTGGTGCTGTAGACGTCTTTGACGATGTCGCGGTCGTGGATCACGATCGTCTTGCCGAAGATCGGCAGTTTGATGGTGAACGGGCCGCCATAGTGCCGGCTGAGCCTGGGCGCGACGGAGTACTGCAACGAGGTCAGAAACAGCACGCTCTGGACGATCATGGGCAACGGCAGCGCGGGCGGCAGCCGCACCGGATCGGTGGTTGCCGTTGCCATGTTCCCCCCGTTGTCCTTCTGTCCCAGCAGATTTCAGCGTGCTGAGACGCTGTTAGTCCTTGGTGAACAAGTACACGCGGTAGGTGTACTCGCCCTCGCGCAGCGCACCGTTGAAGGCCCAGTCGGTCATGTCGCTGGCGTAACGGGCGAAGGCGCGGCTGACCGCCGAGCCGTGGTGCTGGCTGATCCGCTCCTGCTTACGCGGGCCGTTCAACTCGTTGCCGCGCAGCACATTGTGGTCGATGATCGCTTCCGACACCTGCCGCAGCCCCGAGTTGGCCCGGTCCGACTCCCATTTGGCTACCTCGGAGCGCGGACGGAAGTCGGTGTAGAGGAAATGGCCGCCGGGCTTGAGTACGCGCTTCACTTCGCTGAAGAACTTCGGCACGTCGGGATACAGATGCGAGGCCTCGACGTTGACCAGCGCGTCGAAAGACTCGTCGGCGAACGGCAGCGCCAGGGCATTGCCTTCGACGAAATCCAGGTTGGGCACGTGGTGCCGGTTCTTGGCGAACTCGACGCCGGCCGGGTTCAGATCGAGCCCGGTGTAGGAGGCCGGGTGCTGGGTGCGCACCAGATATGAGGCCCCGCCGCCGTGGCCGCTGCTGCACTCCAGCACCTTCTTGCCGGCCAGGTCCACCTGGGTCGCGGTGCGATGGTAGAGCTGGATGAAGAACCGGTGCGGTTCGTCGGCCGCGTCGAGCGGAATGCCCATCGCGGGGTCTTCTTCATATCCGTAGTTGAAGAACAACCAGTCGTCGCCGCCGAGCAGCTTGGTCTGGGTGGCGAACCGGTCCTTGGCGTTCGACTGGAAAATCAACCGGAACATGAAGGGATTGATCACCAGTCGGTGCACCAGTGGGCGACGGGTCAGGCGGTTCGCGGTGGCCATCGCGGAAGTATGACAGACGAACGAACCCCAGGAACAACACGGCTGGGACCAGGTGCCGACGGCCCCGTGACCGGATGGCAGGATCTCCCGGAGAATTAGTGGCTCAGGGCTATTGCCGCAGCTGAGAGCCCCCGTGATGGCTGTGGCATTTCTTAGTCAAAGCTTGGAGTAATCACCTGACGCCACGTAGCGGGCCCATGGTTTACTCGTCCCACGGGTCGCTTACGTATCGAAGCGCCACAGGCGTTCGGGACGGGGCAACGAATGGCGTTCGCTGCAGTACTGAGGCGGCTGTGGGTTCCGCTGATTGTGCTGGCGGTCATCGGAGGTGCTGGTTTCACCGTGTCGCGGATCCGCGCAGCCTCGGGTTCCAACAAGTACTCGCCTTACGCCAGTTCCGATGTCGACAACATCGCCCAGCTTCGGCAAAAGACGTTGACATACGAGGTTTTCGGCCCACCTGGTACGGCGGCGGATATCAGTTATCTTGGTGTCAATTCCGACCTGCGACTCGTCCAAGCGGCCCGACTACCCTGGTCACTACAGATCACGACGCGCAGCGCGGCCGTCGTAGCCAATCTGGTGGCCCAGAGTGACGGCAACAACTTGGGCTGTCGGATCATGGTGGACGGTCACGTCAAAGCCGAGAGGATCTCGAACGAATTGAAGGCCTTCACCTTCTGCCGGGTCAACGGCGCATGACCAGCCATCACCTAAAGCAGGAACCTGCCGTCGGCACTTTCGTGGCCCGCGTCGTCCGGCGGCTCGCGGTGCCCGTCATCCTGGGTTGGCTGCTGATCAGCGCGTTCTTCAGCATCGCGGTGCCGCCGCTGGAGCAGGTCGCCCGTGAGCACGCGGTGTCGCTCGGCGTCCACGACGCCCCCTCGGTCAAAGCGATGGCGCGGATCGGCAAGGACTTCAAAGAGTCCGACTCCGATGCGATGGCGATGATCGTCCTCGAAGGCAACCAACCGCTCGGCGACGCCGCGCACCGCTACTACCAACAGATCATCACCCGGCTCAAAGCCGATCACGCCGACGTGCAGCACATCCAGGACTTCTGGAGCGACCCGCTGACAGCGGCGGGGGCCCAGAGCTCCGACGGCAAGGCCGCCTACGTGCAGCTGAACCTGGTCGGCAACCAGGGTGAGACGTCGTCGAACAATTCGGTCGCCGGGGTACGCAAGGTCGTCGACAGCGTCCCCGCGCCGCCGGGTGTGAAGGCCTATGTCACCGGGCCGGCCGCCATCGCGGCCGACGGGAACACCAGCGGCGACAAGACGGTCGTGAAGATCATGGTCACCACCGTCGTGGTGATCTTCCTGATGTTGCTGGTCGTATACCGCTCGGTCATCACGGTGGCGCTGTTGCTGGCGATGGTCGGCGTCGAATTGGCCGCTGCCCGCGGCATTGTCGCGTTCCTGGCGCAGATCGACGTCATCCGGCTCTCGACGTTCGCCACCAACATGCTGGTCTCCCTGGCGATCGCGGCAGGCACCGACTACGGCATCTTCTTCATCGGTCGCTATCACGAGGCGCGGCACGCCGGGCAGGACCGCGAGACGGCGTACTTCACCGCGTATCGCGGTGTGGCACACGTGGTTCTGGCGTCGGGACTGACGATCGCGGGCGCGACGCTGTGCCTCAGCTTTGCCCGTCTTCCGGTGTTCCAGACCCTCGGCGCGCCGTGCGCGGTCGGCATGCTGGTCGCGGTCGCCGTGGCGTTGACGCTGGTTCCGGCGGTGATCGCGGTGGGCAGCCGGTTCGGTCTGCTGGAGCCCAAACGGCTGCACAGTGTGCGCGGCTGGCGGCGGGTGGGCACCGCAGTGGTGCGTTGGCCGGCGCCCATTCTTGCGGCGACCCTGGCGATCACCATGGTCGGCCTGCTGGCCCTGCCGGGTTACAAAGTCAGCTACATCGACCGCGACTACATTCCGGACGACACCCCGGGCAATGTCGGCATGGCCGCCGCCGAACGGCACTTCTCGCAGGCACGGATGATGCCGGAAGTCCTGATGATCGAATCCGATCACGACATGCGCAACTCGGCCGACTTCCTGGTGCTGGACAAACTGGCCAAAGCCATCTTCCGGGTCGAGGGCATCGCCCGGGTTCAGAGTGTCACCCGGCCACAAGGCACGCCGCTGGAACACACATCGATCCCGTTCCTGCTCAGCATGCAGAACGCCGGCCAGCTGCAGAACCTGCAGGTGGCCAAGGGCCGACTCGATGACATGTCGACGCTGACCGACCAGCTGGGCGGCACGATCACCGCGTTGGAGCGGGTCAACGTCCTGATGAACCAGCTGGTCGGCACTACCCATCACATCGCCGGTGTCACCAAGGACACCCTGGCCATCACCAACGAGGTGCGCGACAACATCGCCGACTTCGACGACACTTTCCGGCCGCTGCGCAGCTATTTCTACGCCGACACACACTGCTACAACATCCCGACGTGCTGGGGGATCCGGTCTGCCTACAACGCCACGGACGGCATCGACAAGCTCAGCGAGAAGCTGGGCGAATTGGTCAAAGACGTCGACAGCGTCGACGTGGTGGTGCCGCAACTCGTCGCTTTGCTGCCGCCGCAGATCGCGGCGATGAAGAGCCTGCGCACCATGGTGCTCACCATGCACAGCACGATGTCGGGGATCTTCGACCAGGCCAACGAGCTCAGCAACGATGCGACTGCGATGGGCAAGGACTTCGACGACGCGAAGACCGGTGACTCGTTCTATCTGCCGCACGAGGTCTTCGCCAACCCCGACTTCCAGCGCGTCGAGCGCCTGTTCCTGTCACCGGACGGCAAGGCTGCGCGGTTCATGATCTCGCACAAGGGCGATCCCGCGACGAGCGAGGGAATGTCGCGCATCAGTGCGATCCGGACAGCTGCCTACGAGTCGCTGAAGGGCACCGCGCTGGAGGACGCGAAGGTCTACATCTCCGGCACCGCAGCCACTTTCAAGGATCTGCGCGAAGCGTCCAACTACGACTTCATGATCGCCGGGATTTCGTCGCTGTGCATGATCTTCATCATCATGCTGCTGATCACCCGCAGTCTGGTGGCCGCGCTGGTGATCGTCGGGACCGTCGCGTTGTCGCTGGCCGCCTCATTCGGCATGTCGGTTCTGTTGTGGCAGTACATCATCGGAGTCAAACTGCATTGGCTCACCATGGTGATGTCGGTGATCATCCTGCTCGCCGTCGGATCCGACTACAACCTGCTGCTGGTTGCCCGCTTCAAAGAGGAGATCGGCGCCGGCCTCAAGACCGGCATCATCCGGGCGATGGGCGGCACCGGCAGGGTCGTGACGGCGGCGGGTCTGGTGTTCGCCTTCACGATGGCGTCGATGTTGGTCAGCGACAACCTCGCGGTGGGTCAGGTGGGCACGACCATCGGGCTCGGCCTGCTGTTCGACACCTTGATCGTGCGGTCGTTCCTGATGCCGTCGATCGCGGCGTTGTTGGGCCGCTGGTTCTGGTGGCCGATGAACGTCGCGTCGCGGCCGCCGCGGATTCGGCGTCGACCGGTGACAGTGGGCGACCCTGACGCCACCGGGCCGTTGCCGGCCGGCGGCCACGGTTCGGCCGGCACGTACGAGCCCGCGGTACGCCGCTAAGGCCGTTTCAGGCGGCCAGACCGACGCGAGCGTGCCGCCCACTCGCGGTTGTCCGCGCCAGCGTCGAACTCGGCAACGCTCGCGGCAAACTCAACCGCTCAGCGGAACGCCTCGTCGATGATCTCCTGCTGCTCGACGGCGTGCACCTTCGACGAGCCCGACGACGGCGCTGACATCGCGCGACGCGAAATCCGTTTGATGCCAACCAGTTTGTCGTCGAACAACTCCGGCAGCTCGAGACCGAACCGCGGCCACGCGCCCTGGTTGGCCGGCTCCTCCTGCACCCAGAAGTACTGGTCGACGTTCGGGTAGCGATCCAGCGTCTCCTGGAGGCGGTGGAACGGCAGCGGAGCGAGCTGCTCGATGCGCACGATCGCGACGTCGTCCCGGTTGTCCTTGGCCTTGCGGGCGGCGAGCTCGTAGTAGATCTTGCCGCTGGTCAACAGGATTCGCGTCGCCTTATTGCGGTCGCCGATGCCCTCGTCGTAGGTCGGCTCCTCGAGCACCGAATGGAACCTGTCCTCGGTGAAGGCCCGGATGTCGCTGACCGCGGCCTTGTTGCGCAGCATCGACTTCGGGGTGAACACGATCAGCGGACGCTGCACCCCGTCGAGGGCGTGCCGGCGCAGCAGGTGGAAATAGTTGGCCGGAGTCGACGGCACCGCAATCGTCATCGATCCCTCGGCCCACAGCTGTAGGAAGCGCTCGATACGGCCCGAGGTGTGGTCGGGCCCCTGGCCTTCGTGGCCGTGCGGCAGCAGCAGCACCACGCTGGACAGCTGGCCCCACTTGGCCTCACCCGAGCTGATGAATTCGTCGATGATCGACTGGGCGCCGTTGACGAAGTCGCCGAACTGCCCCTCCCACAACACCAATGCGTCCGGGTTGCCGACGGTATAGCCGTACTCGAAACCCACTGCGGCGTACTCCGACAGCGGTGAGTCGAACACCATGAACTTGCCGCCGGTCGGGTTGCCGTCCTTGTCGATGGTCAGCAGCTGCAGCGGGGTGAACTCCTCGCCGGTCTGACGGTCGATGATCACCGAATGCCGTTGGGAGAAGGTGCCGCGGCGGGTGTCCTGCCCGGACAACCGCACCAGCTTGCCCTCGGCCACCAGCGTGCCCAGCGCCAGCAGTTCGCCGAAGGCCCAGTCGATCTTGCCTTCGTAGGCCATTTCGCGGCGCTTCTCCAGCACCGGGGTCACGCGCGGGTGGGCGGCGAATTCCTCTGGCAGCGCCAGGAATGCGTCGCCGATGCGCGCCAGCAATGCCTTGTCGACCGCGGTGTCCAGACCGGCCGCGAGCATCTGGTTGGACTCCACCGACATGCTGGCCTGCACGCCGTGCTTCTCCAGTTCGCGGACGTCGTTGAAGACCCGCTCGAGTTGGCCCTGGTAGTCGCGCAGCGCGTCCTCGGCCTCTTTCATCGAGATGTCGCCACGGCCGATCAGCGCTTCGGTGTAGGTCTTGCGGACACCGCGTTTGACGTCGACGACGTCGTACATGTACGGGTTCGTCATCGACGGGTCGTCGCCCTCATTGTGCCCGCGGCGGCGGTAGCACAGCATGTCGATGATGACGTCCTTCTTGAACTTCTGCCGGAAGTCGACGGCCAGCTTGGCCACCCAGACGCAGGCCTCCGGGTCGTCGCCGTTGACGTGAAAGATCGGCGCGCCAATCATTTTCGCGACATCGGTGCAGTACTCGCTGGACCGCGAGTACTCCGGCGCGGTGGTGAAGCCGATCTGGTTGTTGACGATGATGTGAATCGTGCCGCCGACCCGGTAACCGGGCAGCTTCGCCAGGTTCAGGGTCTCGGCGACCACGCCCTGACCGGCGAAGGCGGCGTCGCCGTGCAGCATCATCGGCACCACGGAGTTGCCGCGTTCGCCCTCGCCCTTGTCGAGCAGATCCTGCTTGGCGCGGACCAGGCCCTCCAGCACCGGGTCGACGGCCTCCAAGTGCGACGGGTTCGCCGTCAGCGACACCTGAATGTCGTTCTCGCCGAACATCTGGATGTACACGCCGGTTGCGCCGAGGTGGTACTTGACGTCGCCGGAGCCGTGCGCCTGGGCGGGGTTGAGGTTGCCTTCGAACTCGCTGAAGATCTGCGAGTAGGGCTTGCCGACGATGTTGGCCAGCACGTTCAGCCGGCCGCGGTGCGGCATGCCGATGACGACCTCGTCGAGGCCGTGCTCGGCGCACTGGTCGATCGCCGCGTCCATCAGCGGGATGGTGCTCTCGGCGCCCTCGAGTGAGAACCGTTTCTGCCCAACATATTTGGTCTGCAGAAACGTCTCGAAGGCCTCGGCGGCGTTCAGCTTGCTCAGAATGTACTTCTGCTGCGCCACAGTGGGTTTGACATGCTTGGTCTCGACGCGTTCTTCCAGCCAACGCTGCTGTTCGGGGTCGAGGATGTGGGTGTACTCGACGCCGATGTGCCGGCAGTAGGCGTCGCGCAGCAGGCCCAGGATGTCGCGCAGCTTCTTGTTCTCCGAGCCGCCGAAGCCGTTGACCTTGAACACCCGGTCGAGGTCCCACAGGGTCAGGCCGTGGGTCACCACCTCGAGGTCGGGGTGGCTGCGGAACCTCGTGTTGTCCAGGCGAAGTGGGTCGATGTCGGCCATCAGATGCCCGCGGTTGCGGTAGGCCGCGATCAACTCCATCACGCGGGCGTTCTTGTCGACGATCGTGTCGGGGTTGTCGGTGCTCCACCGGATCGGCAGGTACGGCACACCCATCTCGCGGAACAGCTCGTCCCAGAAGCCGTCGGCGAGCAGCAGTTCGTGAATGGTGCGCAGGAAGTCGCCCGACTCCGCGCCCTGGATGATGCGGTGGTCGTAGGTCGACGTCAGGGTGATCAGCTTGCCGATCCCCAACTCCGCGATCCGCTCGGCGCTGGCGCCCTGGAACTCGGCGGGGTATTCCATCGCGCCCACGCCGATGATCGCGCCCTGACCGGCCATCAGTCGCGGCACCGAGTGCACGGTGCCGATGGTGCCGGGGTTGGTCAGCGAAATCGTCACGCCGGCAAAGTCTTCGGCGGTCAGCTTGCCGTCGCGGGCCCGCCGGACGATGTCCTCGTAGGCCGCGACGAACTGACCGAAACTCATCGCCTCACACCGCTTGATGCCGGCGACCACCAGCGATCGCTTGCCGTCCTTGCCCTGCAGGTCGATGGCCAGACCCAAGTTGATGTGGGCGGGGGTCACCGCGTTCGGCTTGCCGTCGATCTCGGCGTAGTGCCGGTTCAGATTCGGGAAGCTCTTGAGCGCCTGCACCAGGGCATAACCCAGGATGTGGGTGAATGACACCTTGCCGCCGCGGGTGCGTTTCAGCTGGTTGTTGATCACCACGCGGTTGTCGATCATCAGCTTGGCCGGGATGGCCCGAACGCTGGTCGCCGTCGGGAGCTCCAGCGACTGCGACATGTTCTTCACGACCGCTGCGGCCGCTCCCCGCAGTATCTGATTCTCGTCGCCTTCGGCGGGCGGCGGACCGGACGGCTTGGCGACCGGCTTCGGGGCTTCGGCGGCCGGCGGGGTGGCCGGTTTCGGGGCGGTGGCTGCGCCGTTGCCGGACGCGGCGGGAACGGACCCTGCCTGCGGGGGAGTGACCGCGGGTGGGGGAGCTGCGGCAGGCGGCGGCGGCGGCTTGACCGGCTTCACTTCGGCGGGCGCATCGCCGCTCGGGTCGGGGTTGTAGTCGACCAGGAAGTCGTGCCAGCTCGCATCGACCGAGGACGGGTCGTCACGGAATTTGCGGTACATCTCCTCGACCAACCACTCGTTCTGGCCGAATGGTGAACTCGTACTGCTCACAGCAGCTGCTCGCCTCGATTCCTCTGTCCGGAAAGCGCTCTCCCACGCTTGTCATTGGCCCCATAAAGGCTAACCCTTCAGCGGCGATCCGCCATGTGAGTTCGATCAGCGCCCAGCTCAGCGCGCGTCGGACGCCGACGGCAGCAGGTGCAGGGTGACCGGCCACTTCGCCGGTGGCGTTCCGAAGGCCTGGCGCGCGTTCTGGACGATCGTCCTACCCGCCAGCCGGTTGCCCACGGCGCCGATGCCGGCGCCGATCCCGACCGGCAGGACCTTGCCGAAGAGCAGCGCGCTGCGACGCAAGGTGAACCGCCGGACCGCCCGCTTGAGCAGACGCGAGTTCAGCTGCGACAGAGCCGGCATCGGGAGTGATGCCATCCCCTCCGACAGCCACGCCCCGCTGGTGCGGCCGCCGCCGATCAGTTCGGACATGGCGTGCTTGCTGTCGTCGCCGACCAACACCGAGAGCACCAGCGTGCGTCGTCGTTCCCGGTCGTCGGTCGAGATTCCGTACACCGACGCGACCGCCAGCGCGTAAAACGCCGTTGCCTCCAGGAACACCGCCGTCTCACCGGCGGACGCCGACAGCGCCGCCAGCGTGCCCAGCCCCGGCAGCACCGCCGCCGAACCGACGGCCGCGCCAGTGGCGGTCACGGCGGTGACGTAACGCTTCTCCAGCTTCGCGACGACCGCAGCCGGGCTGGCGTCGGGGTCGGCACGGCGTAGCCGCTCCACATAGGCGGCCGCGGCAGGTCCCTGGATGCGGGAACTGCGCTCGATGATGCTGGCCAGCGCCCGCGCCGACCTCTTGGGCTTGCCGTCGGTGGTTGCGGGCAGCGACTCGGCCGATGACCGTTTCCGTCGGACGCGCATGGATGCCTCCGGGTCGTGGTGGACCCGGTTCGTCCCCGGGCCGCTGTGCAGCCCGCGTCGTCACCCGGCGGCAGAAGTGCATTCCCCGGGGTCCTTCGCGGGCCGTGACGTTATCTCAGGCTAGCGCCGGCATCAGACGACGTGGGGCCACCCGTCCCTTCATATAGCCCGTTAGGAATAATCCGCAGCAGACAGGTGTGAGGACAACCGCGGATTCGCTCCGGTCGAAGAGATCGACCTGGACGATCCGCCGAACACAACGGACAGCCGATGGCCTACCAACTCACGGCACTGGGTATCTCGGTGCTGGCGCTGCTCCGCGGGCGCCCGATGCACGGCTACGAGATGGTCCAGACGCTGGTCGAGCGGCATGCGGACCGCATTGTGAAGGTTCGCCCCGGGTCGCTGTATCACGTGGTTGACCGTCTCACCGACGAAAAGCTGATCCGCCGTGCGGGTACGGCACGGGACGGCAAACGGCCCGAGCGGGCCATTTACGAGATCACCGACGCCGGTGCCGAAGCGCTGGCCGATCGGGTCGGTGAACTCATCGCGGTGCCGGCGCACGAGTTTCCCCAGTTCGCGGTTGCCCTCGCGGAGATCGATACCCTGGACGACGACGCCGCGGCGAATGCGGTGGAAGACCGTGTCGGGGCGCTGGAGTCCCGCGCCGCCGAAATCATGGCGCTGCGGGACGCCGGCATCACCCCCGCCGGATATCTGGTGGCATTCGACTACCTGCTGGCAACCACGCGGGCCGAACTGGCTTGGCTGCGAGGATTCGCCGACTCGATGCGATCCGGTCGGTCGCGGCCACGAACGGACGGGGTGCGGATATGACCACGGCGACTGCGGGTCGGCGGCCGGGTGGTGAACCGGCGTGGAACCATGCCGACGAGGTGAAGCCGTGGAACGCGCTGTGGGCCATGATGGTCGGCTTCTTCATGATCCTGCTGGACTCGACGATCGTCGCGGTCGCCAACCCCAGCATCATGGTCAAGCTCGGCACCGGCTACGACACCGTCATCTGGGTGACCAGTGCCTACCTGCTGGCCTACGCCGTCCCGCTGCTGGTGGCCGGTCGGCTCGGGGACCGGTTCGGTCCGAAGAACCTGTACCTGATCGGTTTGACAGTCTTCACCGCCGCATCGCTGTGGTGCGGACTGTCCGGCACCATCGGGATGCTCATCACCGCGCGGGTGGCCCAGGGCATCGGCGCCGCGGTGATGAGCCCGCAGACGCTGTCGCTGATCACCCGGATCTTCCCGCAGCAGGGCCGCGGGGTGGCGATGAGCGTGTGGGGCGCCACCGCCGGAGTGGCCACGCTGGTCGGGCCGCTGGCCGGCGGCGTGCTGGTGGACGCGATGGGCTGGGCGTGGATCTTCTTCGTCAACGTGCCGATCGGCCTCATCGGGCTGGGGTTGGCCTACTGGTTGGTGCCGGAACTGCCCACCCAGAAGCACCGCTTCGACCTGATCGGGGTGGCCCTGTCCGGGGTGGGGATGTTCCTGATCGTGTTCTCCCTGCAGGAGGGCCAGTCCCACCACTGGGCGCCGTGGATCTGGGCGGTGCTGGTCGCCGGGATCGGGTTCATGACAGCGTTCGTCTACTGGCAGTCGATCAGCCACTACGAGCCGCTGATCCCGCTGGAGATCTTCCGCTTCCGCGACTTCGGCCTGTGCAATGCCGCGGCGGTGGTCATCGCGTTCGCGGCCACCGGGATGATCCTGCCGCTGATGTTCTACGCCCAGGCGGTGTGCGGATTGTCGCCCACCCGAGCGGCGTTGTTGACCGCGCCGATGGCGATCACCAGCGGCATGCTGGCACCGGTCGGCGGGAAGCTGGTCGACCTGGTCCACCCACGCCCGGTGGTCGGATTCGGGTTCTCCTGTCTGGCAATCGGTCTCACCTGGCTGTCGATCGTGATGAGGCCGACCACCCCGATCTGGGAATTGGTGCTGCCGTTCTTCGTCCTGGGTATGGCGATGGCTTTCATCTGGGCGCCGATCACCGCGACGGCGACCCGCAATCTGCCGCCGCAGTTCGCCGGCGCCAGCTCGGGGGTGTTCAACGCGACCCGTCAGGTGGGCGCCGTGCTGGGCAGCGCGGGGATGGCGTCGTTCATGACGTCGCGCATCACCGCCGAGCTGGGGCCGATGTCCGACGGCGGATCAGGCCCGCCGGCCGGCGGCGGCCTGGAGCTGCCGGAGTTCCTGCACGTGCCGTTCGCCGCCGCGATGTCGCAGTCGATGCTGCTGCCGGCGTTCGTCGCATTGTTCGGGATCGGTGCGGCGATCTTCCTGGTCGGATCCGACGGGGAGACGTGGGACGGCGAAGCGCCGGCCGACGAAACCGTGACGGGCGGTCCGGGCGCGCCGACTCGTCGGGTTCGGGTACGGCCCAGCACTCCGGAAGGCTTCGCCAGCGGTTTCGACGGCTACCGGGAGGGCTTCGACGATGACGACGACTACGTCGAGTACACGCTGACCCCGCCGCGGCCCGCGGTGCCGCGACCGGCCGAGCGTCCCGCTCCGCCGCAGGCCCGGGGGCGCGCCGTCGAGCCGCTCACCGAGCCGCTGGCCACCCATCGGGAGCCGCCCCGGGCGGCGCCGGTCGAGAGCTGGCACAGCGCGCCGGTCGAGTCGTGGCACAGTCTGCTCGACGACACGACCGCGACCACCGAGATCGAGGCGATCAGGGATGCCCCCAGCGGTGCTCGCTACGAGGACGACCAGCGCTTCGGTCCGGTCGAGGAATTCCCGCCGCTGGAGCGTCGCGCCGTCGAGCCCCGGGAGCCGTTTTTCGACGACATCATCGACACCTACGGCGGGGCGCCTTCTCCGAGTGACGGGCGCAACGGCCAGCACCGTCCACCGCCCAGCCGGCGACCCCGCCCCGATCCCGACCAGGGCCCGCGACGGCGCTAGGCAGCACCGTCGGGTGTCGTCAGCGCCAGGAAGGCGCCGAGTTCCACCAGGCCACTCGGCGCGGTGGGCAGATACTCGGTGAGCGCGGCCGCGCGCACGACGACCGCGGTGTACTGCGCTCGGCTGATCGCGACATTGAGCCGATTTCGGTTGAGCAGGAACGGGATTCCGCGCGGGATGTCGTCCACGGACGACGCGGTCATCGAGACGATCGCCACCGGCGCTTCGGCGCCCTGGAACTTGTCGACGGTCCCGACCCGCACATCGCCGAGCCCTGCGTCGGCCAGGTGCCGACGCAGCAACACCACCTGAGCGTTGTACGGCGCCAGGACCAGCACGTCGGTGGGCGTCAGGGGGCGGGTGCCGCGCTCGGTAGTCCACGCCCGGCCGACCAGGGTCTGAATCAGGTCGACGATGGCGTCGGCTTCCTCGGGACTCTCGGTCGAGTTGCCCTCATGATCAACGCGGAGCACCTGTAGCCCCGGCAGGTGTCCGTCGAGCCGGCGTGCCGCGGTGACCTCGGTGAACGGCTGCAACCGGCCCTCGTAGGCCAGTGCCGAGACCGGGGCGCACACCGCGGGATGCATGCGACGCGAACGGTCCAGGAAGTAGCCGCGTTCGGCGGGCAGGGTGCGGTGTTGTTCGACCAGCCAGCCCAGCGCGGAGCCGTCGACCGGTTCAGGGTGCGTGCCTTGGCTGACCTGCGGCAGCTGCTGTGGGTCGCCGAGCAGCAGCAGGTTGGCGGCCGCGGCGGCCACCGCGATGGTGTTGGCGAGACAGAACTGGCCGGCCTCGTCGATGACCAGTAGGTCCAGACTGCCCGGCGGAACACGGCCCGGGTTGGCGAAGTCCCACGCCGTCCCGCCGATCACGCATCCCCCCGATCCGCCTGTGCCGCTGATGAATCCGGCATACTCGCTGTCGTTGATCTGCTGCCAGTCGACGTCGCCGCGGTCGGCCTTCTTCTTGGCGACCCGCGCCGGGTCGATGCCGGCGTCGATGGTGCCCTGCAGCAGGTTCTCCACCACGGCGTGTGACTGCGCGACCACGCCGATGCGCCAGCCGGATTCGGCGACGAGCCGGGCGATCACGTGCGCGGCTGTGTAGGTCTTGCCGGTGCCCGGCGGCCCGTGCACCGCGAGGTAGGACGAGTCGAGGTCGGCTACGGCGGCGGCGATGTCGTCGATGGCGTTGCCGCGTCGCGGAAGGCCGGCGCCGCTGCGCGTCCGGGGCGGGCGGCGCAGCAGGATGTCCATCGCCGCGGTCCGGGGGAGCTGTGGCAGTGCCGCGGCGACGTCGACCGCGGCGCGTTCGATGGCCTCGCGCAGCGGCTTCTTGCCAATCGGCGCGCCTGGAGTGAGCGCGAACGGGAGGTCGTGAAAGGTGCTGCCGTCAGGGGGAGTTCGCTCGCAGATGATGACCTCGGTCGGCACGCTCGGATCGTTGACCTCGACCACCTCGGCCCGGCCGGTCGCGCGTCGATCGGGATCGTCGGTCAGGCCGGACGGCGCCGGTGGGTCGTAGAGGGCGTAGACGTCCGCACCGAGAACCCCACGGGCCAGCTCGCCGGTCAACTGCACCCGTCGCTGCAATTTCTGCGCGCGCGGTGGCTTGTGCCAGTCGACCGCAACCTTCGCCTGGTCGACGATGAAAACGTCTGCCTCGTCCGACCATTCGTCGACCGGATAGTTCAGCCGATTGAAGTGTGCCCACCAGAATGGCTTGTCCTCGCGGCGGTGATAGCCGCGTGCGGCCGCGACCAGGGCGACCACCGTCTGCTCGGCGGTCCGGTCGGGACTCGCCGCAACCCCGGAGAACCGCTCGAGCGTCGCCGCGAGATCGTCCGCTTCGTCGACGGAGCCGCCCTCGGCAACCGGTTGCGCCCCAAGCGGAGTCACGCCGCTCTCGAAGGCGCGCAGCAACAGCCAATCGCGCAGCTCGCGGGTCGATTGGCAGTCGTACCGGTTGTACTCTTCGATCCGCCGGAGCGCGGCTGACGCGGCGTCGAGCTCACCGTTGACGCGCAACTCGCTGTATCGCGCGTACTGGGTGATCGAGTCGGTCGCCGTCGTGACATCACCTGACCGTGACTGCGAACCCATGTACAGCGGCTCCAGCGCTTTCAGGCTCAAAGATTCGGAGCCGGTCCGAATGCTCTTGCGCACAATCGGATACAGGTCGACCAGCGTGCCGCTGCGCAGCAGGTCGTCGACCTCGTCCTCGCCGACGCCGTGGCGCCCGGCCAACCGCAGCAGCGCCGTCTTCTCGTAGGCGGCGTAGTGGTAGATGTGCATGTTCGGATATCGCTTGCGCCGCTTGGCCACCAGCGCGAGAAAGTCGATCAGAGCTTGCCGCTCGTCGGGCCGGTCGTGTGCCCACAGCGGGTGGAACTTTCCTGCCTTTCCGCCCTCGAGGACGCCGAACAGATACTCCAGGCCCCAGTCGACGCCGTCGGCGGTCCACAGCGGGTCGCCCTCGAAGTCGAAGAACAGGTCACCCTCGTTCGGGTTGGGCAGCAGGGTCAGCGGTTGCGGGTCGGCCACCTCGAATTGCGGTGTGCCGCTCTCGCGTTGGCGGACCTGCAGGCCGGCCTGGGCGATCATGGCGGCCAGCGAGCGATTGGACACGTTGGCCACCGGGCCGTCGTGAGCTGCCAACTCGGCGACCGTCGTGATGCCGGCCTCGAGCAACTTCGCGCGCTGGGTGACCCGCAGGCCCGCGACCAGCAACAGATCGTCGGCCGCGCGTACCTGCTCCTCGCAGGCCGGGCAGCGGAAGCAGGCCCGCACGCTCACGTCGTCCCAGCTCACCGGGGAGCCTTGGGCGAGGTGCTCGTCGAGAAGGCGCTGCAATCGTGCGCGCTGTTCGCGATACACCGGGATCAACTCGTCGACCTGGTAGGTGACCACGGAGCCGTTGCCGAGAATCAGTTCGGCTTCCGGGTGTACCGCAATTCCGGCCTGGCTCAACGTGTCTGCGTAGGCGGCGAGCTGAAGAAGCGCGGTGACTTTGGCGGATCGGGCCAGCTTGGTGTCGGAGACCTGGTACATCCCGTCGCGGCGCACCAGGAAGTCGGCGAACCCGACGAAGCGCCCGTCGAACATCGCGGCCTGGTAGACGACGGCGGCGCCGCGCTCGATGGCCCGCCGGGTCTGGTCGGCCGCCGCGGTGACGTTGTCGACGGTGAACGGCACCGGCCGGCCGATGACCGCGACCTCGCTGTGCTCGTCGCGAAGCTGATCGAGGCGGCGTTGCTCATGCTCGTCACCGAGAGTCGCGGTGCGATCGAGTAAGTCATCGGTGACCGTGACGCGTTGACCCCGACCGAGTTTCGCGTCGAACTCCCGCAGCAGGGCGTATTCACAGCGCGCGGCTGATGCGAGATCCGACGCACTGTAGATGACGCTGTCGCGTGCCATGAACACAGCAGCCACTGTAGGCGGCGATACCGACAAATCAGCCGGCGTTGGCGATCAATTCCACCCCGTTGCCGTTCCAGCGGAACTTCACCACGCTGGGCAGGCCGATGCCACCGGAATAGCTCAGCGCGACCGTGTCACCGGTGCACTGCGAGTTGTCGAGGCCGTTGAAGCCGTAGGTGTCCGGCACGCCCTGCGGTGGAATCAACTTGCCCAGGTGGAACAGCACGGCTCTGGTGTTGGGGCTCTCGGCGTTGGTGTTGGCCTTCACGATGACCGCGGACAGCTGCGCGCACTGGTTGAAGTTTCCGGCCAGCGGCTCGGGGCTCCACGGCTGCTGGCTGCGCGGGTCGTGCGGCAATTCGGACACCCCGCGGGCGATGGCGGGATCGGCGAGGTTCACCGCACACGGATCGACGGGTCCGGCGCTGTTCGGGGGAGCGGCGGTCGCCGACGAGGGCGCCGGCGCCACCGTCGAGTGGGGTGTCGTGGCGGCATGGGTGGTGGGCTCCGGAGTCTTGGCGACGGTCGAATCCCCTGATCCGCACCCACTCAGGGTTACGGCGAGCAGTGCGGCAGCGGCCGGCCCGGTCAGGTAGCCCAGGCCGCCCGAACTGCACAGTCGTGTCCACACAACGCCGCACGGTACCTCGACCTGCCCGGTCGACGCGGCAGGCGTGGCCGAGCGACGGCAGAACACGCCGTAAACTTTTTCCCGACATGGACGCCCCGCATGATGACACCGTGACCTTCGCCGACCTGCAGATTCACCCCTCGGTGCTGCAGGCGCTCTCTGACGTCGGCTACGAGTCGCCGTCAGCCATCCAGGCAGCGACGATTCCGGCCCTGATGAACGGCTCGGACGTGGTCGGGCTGGCGCAGACCGGCACCGGCAAGACGGCGGCGTTCGCGGTCCCGATCCTGTCGAAGATCGACACCGCCAGCAAGGTCACCCAGGCGCTGGTTTTGGCGCCGACACGCGAGTTGGCGCTGCAGGTGGCCGAGGCCTTCAGCCGGTACGGCACGCACCTGCCGCAGATCAACGTGCTGCCGATCTACGGCGGGGCGTCGTACACGACACAGCTGGCCGGGCTGAAGCGCGGCGCGCAGGTGGTGGTCGGCACGCCGGGCCGGGTGATCGACCACCTCGAGCGCGGGACGCTGGACCTGTCCCGGGTGGACTACCTGGTGCTCGACGAGGCCGACGAGATGCTCACGATGGGCTTCGCCGAAGAAGTCGAACGGATCCTGGCCGAGACGCCGGAATACAAACAGGTGGCGCTGTTCTCCGCGACGATGCCCCCGGCGATCCGCAAACTCAGCAACAAGTATCTGCACGACCCGATCGAGGTCAAGGTGGCGGCGAAAACCGCCACGGCGGAGAACATTTCGCAGCGCTACATCCAGGTGGCCGGGCCGCGCAAGATGGACGCGCTGACCCGGGTCCTCGAGGTCGAGCCGTTCGAGGCGATGATCGTCTTCGTCCGCACCAAGCAGGCCACCGAGGAGGTCGCCGAAAAGTTGCGTGCGCGTGGGTTTTCCGCGTCGGCGATCAACGGTGACATCCCGCAGGCCGTGCGCGAGCGGACGATTGCCGCGCTGAAAGAGGGCGGCGCCAAAGGTATCGACATCCTGGTCGCCACCGACGTCGCGGCCCGCGGGCTGGACGTCGAGCGGATCTCGCACGTGGTGAACTACGACATTCCGCACGACAATGAGTCCTATGTGCACCGGATCGGGCGTACGGGTCGGGCGGGCCGGTCGGGATCGGCGCTGTTGTTCGTGTCTCCACGGGAACGTCATCTGCTCAAGTCGATCGAGAAGACGACCCGCCAGAAGCTCACCGAAGTCCAACTGCCCAGCGTCGACGACGTCAACGCTCAGCGGGTGGCCAAGTTCGCCGACTCGATCACCGACAGTCTCAGCTCGCCTGGCATCGAGCTGTTCCGCCGTCTGGTCGCGGATTACGAACGCGAGCACGATGTTCCGATGGCCGACATCGCGGCGGCGCTGGCCCTGCAGTCGCGAAACGGCGAAGCGTTCCTATTGGCGCCCGAGCCGCCGCCGGAACGCCGGTCGCGCGAACATGAGGACCGGCCGGCGCGCGCCCCCCGGGGCCCCGGCGAGGGGCCGAAGAAGGGTCTTGCCACCTATCGGATCGCGGTCGGCAAACGGCACAAGGTGGGGCCGGGCTCGATCGTCGGCGCCATTGCCAACGAAGGCGGCCTGCACCGAAGCGATTTCGGCCACATCACCATCAAGCCGGACTTCTCGCTGGTGGAACTGCCTGCCAAGCTGTCCCGCGAGACACTGAAAAAGCTGGAGAAGACCCGCATTTCGGGTGTGCTGATCAACCTGCAGCCCGATCGGGCTCCGGACAAGGGTCGCCGCGAGGCTCGCGGCGCCCCGCGGCGGGAACACAAGGGATGACCGATACCGACACCGCGGATCAGGGCGGACTCGAACAGGTCTCAGGACCGGATCGAATCGCGTCGCTGACCGGTGTCCGTGCCCTCGCCGCGACCCTGGTGGTGGGCACCCACGCGGCGTACGCGACCGGGAAGTACAGCCACGGTTACTTCGGTCTGTTGTGTTCTCGAATGGAGATGGGCGTCCCCATCTTCTTCGTACTGTCCGGCTATTTGCTGTTCCGGCCGTGGGTCAAGGCGGCGGTGACGGGGGCGCCGGATCCCTCGGTCGCCCGCTACGCCAGGCACCGGGTGCGTCGCATCATGCCGGCCCACGTCGTGACGGTGTTGGTCGCCTTTGTCATCTACCACTTCCGGCACGCCATGCCGAACAACGGGCACAGCTGGTTTGGATTGCTGCGCAACCTCACGCTGACCCAGATCTACACGTTCAACTACATGCGGGCCTACATCCATCAAGGTCTCACCCAGTTGTGGAGCCTGGCGGTGGAAGTTTCGTTCTACGTAGCCCTTCCGCTGTTGGCTTACCTGCTGATGGTGGTGCTGTGCCGACGGCAGTGGCGGCCGAAGCTGTTGCTGGGGGGCATCGCCGCACTGGCACTGATCTCGCCGGGTTGGCTGGTCGGCACACACCTGTTGACGTCGGTGTTCAGCGGGACCCGCCTGTGGCTGCCCACCTACCTGATCTGGTTTCTGGCCGGCATGGCGCTGACGGTGCTCGAGGCGATGGGTGTGCGCGTATACGGATTTGTCGTGTTGCCGCTGGCCGTTATCTGCTACCTCATCGCGTCGACGCCCCTGGCGGGCGATCCAACCACCTCGCCGCTCGGATTGTCGCAGGCGATCTGGAAAGCGATCTTGTATGCGGTGATCTCAGCGCTGACGGTGGCACCGTTGGCGCTGGGCAACCGCGGGTTTTACGCTCGACTGCTGGCAAGCCGGCCGGTGGTGTGGTTGGGCGAGATCTCCTATGAAATATTTCTCATCCATTTGATAGTCATGGATTTCGCCATGGTCTACGTCATGCGCGACCACGTCTACACCGGATCGATGGTGGGGCTGTTCTTCGTGACCATGCTGGTCACCATTCCGCTGGCCTGGCTGCTGCACCGATTCACCCGCGTGCGCGACTGACCTTGTCCGCGGGTACCACGACCGGGGCCACGAATTCGGTCAGCATCGCCCGCTCGTCGTCCTCGTCGCGGCCGGGAAAAATCAGCAGTGACGTGATCGCGCGGACCAGCCATCGTCCGCGGCCGGCGACGTTGGCCGGATGGTCGTCGCCCAGCGAGGTGACGAATGCGTTGGCCAGCGCGGTAATCACGTCGGACTGCTCGGCCATTTCGGCGCCCAGTGGGCCCGACGTGGTGGCGAACCAGGCTGACAGCGCAGGGCTTTGGCGAACCAGCCGAAGCGTGGTGATGATGCCGACGACAAGTCGCTCCTGCGGATCGCTGATGTCGTCGACGTCAATCGACTCGGCGAGTCGATGGGTTTCGCGGGCCACGTAGGCGCTGCGCAGTGCTTCGCGGTTCTCGAAGTAGCGGTACAGCGTCGCGCGGGAACAGCCTGCGGCTTTGGCGATTTCGTTCATACCCACCGAGCCCGGGTCCTGGCGGGTGAACAGATCCTCGGCGGCATCGAGGATGCGGTCGGCCGCGACTTCACCGCGGCGCTCGGCGAGCCAGTCGCTGGCCGACATCTAGGGCGTGACCCGGAACGGTACCGACAATGGGCGTCGCACGTAGCTGCCGCCAGCCCAGACGATGCCGTCCTCGTCGACCTCGAAATCGGGGCAGCGGAAGAGCAACTCGGTCAGTGCGACTCGTGACTGCATCCGGGCGGCGGCGGCCCCGAGGCAGTGATGCGCGCCATGGCTGAAGGTCAGCAGATTGCGCGGGTGCCGCTCGACGTCGAGTTCGCCTGCGTTCGGGCCGAATTGACGTTCATCGCGGTTGCCGGAGCCGTAGACCAGCAGCACGCGCCGACCCGCCGGGATGGTGGTGTCTTCGATCGTCACATCGCGGGTCACCGTGCGGGCCAGCGCCTGCGCCGGCGCGGTCAGCCGCAGGAATTCGTCGACCGAGCCCGGGACCAGGTCCGGGTTGTCGGCCAGCAGACGCCGCTGATCGGGTCGCTGATGCAGCAGCTGCACGGCCCCGCCCAACATGCCGGTGGTGGTGTCGTTTCCGCCGGTGATCATCGTGAAGACGAACGCGAGGATGGACAGCGTGCCGGCGATGTCACCATCAGCGCCGACACCAGCGGCGACGAGATGCGAAACGGTGTCGTCCTCGGGTGTGACCCGCCGGCGTTCGATCAGCTCGCCGAAGTAGGCCATCATCGATCCGACCGCTTCACCCACGCTCTCCAGCGCGGCCGCGATACCACCTTCGGCGGTGTTGGCCGCGACGATGGCTTCGGTCCAACCGTCGAATTGGCCACGGTCTTCCGCCGGAACGCCGAGGTAATGCGCCACCACCATCGACGGCAGGGGCTTGAACAGTTCGGTGACGATATCGCCTCCGCCGTCGGCGATCAGCCGGCCGAGGCGTTCGACGACGAAGTCGCGGACCTTGGGCTCGACCGCCTCCACCTGTCGCGGGGTGAACCCGCGGGCGACCAGTTTGCGAAACTCGGTGTGCACCGGCGGATCCTGCATCACCATCGGCGGGTTGTCCTGCAGCCCAATCATTTCCAGGTCGCCGTAATTGATCGTCAGGCCTTGCGCCGAGGAGAACGTCTCGTGGTCCTTTGCCGCCGCCCAGATGTCCGCGTGCCGGGACAGCACGTAGTAGTCGTCCTCGGGCTTGTGCGGCGGCACCACGTGGTGCACCGGGTCGTGGTCGCGGAGCGCCCGGTACATCGGCCAGGGCTCCGCCCACGTCGCAGCGGTGGCCAGCTGAAACCGAGGCGAGTGAGACAAAGTCGTCGTCATGTCTTATTGCTACGACAGATAAAGTGATATGTCAACAGCCGCTGCTGCCGTCACCGTCCCGCTGGGTGCTGGTGTCGAAGGATCTCCAGATGACAACCGATGGCGCGCAACGAAATTCGCTCTGCCACCGGAATTGCGCTGTTACCCGGACTCGGCCTGCCGGGTCAAGTCGCCCATGGTGACGATGCCGCGCAATACCTGCGCAGTGAGTGTGGCCTGATCGGCAGCGAGGTGTTCGGACAGGTTGGCGTTCAGTGCCAACGTCGCGAGGCCGTGCGACGCTGACCATCCCGCCAAGACCAGGCCTTCGACGCCCTCGTCGGTGGCAGCTCCGGGGCGATGCGCCTCGAGGCTGGCCCTGGCGCTGCCGTACATCACGTCGAAGGCGGCAGCCTTGGCGGCAACCAGATCCGGGTCGTCCCTGCGGTAGAGGTTGGGGCGGAACATCACCTCGAAGTAGCCGCGGTGCGTGAGCGCGAAGGCAACGTAGTTTTCGCCGCCTCGAACAAAGCCGTCGGGGCCCTGCGCGCCGGCACCGATCATCTGGGCGGCGAGGCGAAATCCCTCGGTGGCCACCGCGGTGAAAATGCCCGCCTTGTCGCCGAACTTGTAGGCCAACGCGGCATGCGACACCCCGGCACGACGCGCGATGCGACGCATGCTCACCGAGGCAACCCCCACGGTTTCCACTTCTTCGACAGCACCGTCGATACCTGCGCGACCGAGTTGCCCGTGGTGGTAGCGCTTCGCGGGTCCTCCGGTCACAGCGACTCAGTCTACTCCCGATCTAACCATTGATAAGTTCTCCGCCGTGACGCAGAATGGTCGACAGTAGATATCTATCCACCGGTAAGAATGCAGGCCAGGGGACTCTGATGGGCAATGAATACGCGATCACCACGACGGACGGACGGAACTCAGCCCTGCTCGCTCGGTGGGCCGGAATCCTCGGTGTGCTCATCCCAGCCGTCGCGATTCCGATCTATCCGATTTGGTTCTTCCCCTCGACCCAGACATCCGGCGCCGAGATCGCGCTCTGGGCTTCGGCCCACCGTGACCGTTTGGTCGTCACGCAACTGCTCTACACCTTGGGCGTCGGACTCTGGCTGGTCTTCGGCGCGGCGGTATGGACGCATCTTCGAAACCGACTGCCGACCGGGTCACCGCTCGCAGCTGGATTCGGCGTCGGTTTCGTTGGTCTCGTCACGTTGATCCTCGGCGGATTCACAGTTTTCGACGTCCAGATATACCGGCCTCGCAGCCCCGAACTGTCAACGCTTCTCTACGATCTCGCGTTCGCGATGTTGGCGATGTCCGGAATTCCTGCTGCCGTTGCGTTGGGTTGTTTCGCGACAGCGGTCTATCGCCACCACGTGATGCGAAGATCTACCGCACACATCGCGGTCGTCGCTGCGGTCGCGCACGCCTTGCTTCTCGTCGCGTTCATTGCCCCAACCGGTCCGCTGTCTCTTCAGGGTTTCCTTGTCATCTGGGGAATTCCGCTCCTGTTGTTCGCGTGGATTGGTCACACCGCCAGTGCGCTCACGGCCGGGACAACGGTAGAGAGCTGAGACGGGATTCGTCTACACAACCGGCGCAGGTTCGGGATGAAGACCAAGCCAGTTGACACGCAAAGCTTCTCGCGATCGCTGCCCTAGGTTCTGAGGCATTCGCATCCGAGGGTGTGATCACGGTGATGCGGGGTATCCACACCGGTATGAAAGATATGACGCAGCAGTTCATTGCTGCCCTCGACGACTTGCACCGACACCGCGACGTCGATGGCCTGGTAGCCCTCTTCGGAGACGAGGCGACGCTCGACAAAGCCGGGATGCCGCATGGTGAACAGGGGAAGGACGGCGCGAAAACTTTCTGGGAGCAGTACCGCGACGTGTTCGGCGTCATCGACGCATCGTTTCGACACCAGTTCGACAGTGACGAGATCGCCTTCTTGGAGTGGACGTCGAAGGGCACGCTGAGCAACGGCACCGCGATCAGCTACGACGGTGTCAGCGTCCTCGAGTCACACAGCGACACCATCGACGCGTTCCGCACCTACTACGACACAGCCGCGTTCCTGAAGGAGCAAGGCGCCATCAAGACTTGACCCATGCCAGCGCCCACCGACCTCGCACCCGCGTTTGACAACCGGTCGGTCGGGGGTTTGCTTGGCTCAGTTGAAAATGCAGCTGGCCTGGGGGCGCCGTCGAGAAATCTGTTGCGGCACAGAGGAACTTGTGACACTGCCCAGTTTCTGACCTGGCTCTCCTGGCATCGAATGCTTCCGCACATGTCAATCACTGCTTGTTACCGATCCCCGATCGCCGAACCAATGCGGAACTGTGTGACAGGTCCGAAATCACTGTGTCACAACGACCTTCGTTGGAGCAGGTCGTGAATGACGCAGTCACGGTCTCGGCCCGGGGTAGTCGAACCGTGACCGTGGTCAGCATCAGCGGTGAAGTCGACATCAGCAACCTCGACGACGTCTCCGCCTTCGTCACCCGCTCCGTTTTACTGGGCAACCCATTGCTGCTGGATCTCAGCGGCGTGACGTTCTTTGCGGTGCAGGGAATTTCCGTGCTGTTCGCCGCTCAAGACGCCTGCCGTCGAACCGGAATCCCGTGGGCCCTGGTCGCCGGCGACGTAGTCCAGCAGATGCTGCGATACAGCCAACAGAGAAGCGCTCTGCCCATCGCGCGCTCGATGCCCGCGGCGATGGCATACTTCGCCCACCTCGCGTACATGCCGACTGGTCCGCGAACGTCACCTCGGCATCACCCGCCGCCGCACCGGAACTCCACGACTCCGGTGGGCGTCCACCGCCGATGGGGTCCACGAATGTAGGGCTCGGGACTGGGTCAGGCGGGTGTGGCGCCTTTGATAAAGACTTCGACGGCCGCATCTGCGGCTTGTTCAGGTGTCAGTTGCCCGGTCACCGCGAGCACCAAAGCGCGGCCGACGAGTGCGTCATACATGGCGAAGAGCGCTCCATCGGGCAAATCGGCCCGCAACTCGTCGTTGCGTATGCCGCGTTCGATGGCCTCGCGCACCGGCGCGATGGCGCGTTCGTGCGGCGGGTGCTCGGAATGTGCGTCGTTCCGGCTGACCACCGCGGCGTACTTGGCTCCGGTGCGCAGGAAGACGTGAGTGATGCGGGCGATGGCCCGGTCAGCGGGGAGGGTGGCGAGATCGGCTGCGTCGAGGGCATTGAGCAGTTCGGTGACGCCGACATCCTGAACCCCGCGGATGAGCGACTCACGGGTAGGGAAGTGTCGGTACAGGGTGGCTCGTCCGACGCGGGCCTCCTCGGCGATGTCGCTCATCGCCGCGTCGGTTTTACGGCCTAGTACCCGTCCCGCGGCGTCGAGGATCGCACGTTTGGTGCGCTCGGTTGCGTCTTCGCGGGCCATGTTTCTCATCCTACGTCTCATAGTGAGACATTCCTGTCTCGACGCTGATAGTTGCGTCCAGCCGGACGTCGAGGCGCCGAGAACTATTTGGCTCATGATGAGACATTAATGTCTCATCATGATGTACGCTGATCTCGAAGGGCGAAAGCCGCGACGCAACGACGTCAATCTGTTGACTATGAGGAGAAGCAGTGACTACCCACGACGCACAGTTCGCCGGGAAGCGGGTTCTGGTTACCGGCGGAACCCGAGGCATGGGTGAGGCCATCACCCGGCGACTGGCCTTGGCAGGCGCCGCAGTGTTCGTCGCAGCCCGCGATGGTGCTCCAAAAGATCTGCCCGCGATGGCATTTCGCGTCGACCTGTCCACCGCCGAGGGAGTCTCCCAGCTGGCGGAGCAGGTTACCGACGCCGCCGGCGGCGTCGACGTGCTGATCAACGTCGCCGGCGCAGCCGGGGCACTGGCCACGGCACTGGCCACCTCCGACGACAACTGGCGCGACACCCTGGACCTCAACCTGCTGAGCGCCGTACGCCTGGACCGTGCGCTGGTCCCTGGCATGATCGCGCAAGGCTCGGGTGTCGTCGTGCATGTCTCCTCGGTCCTGAGCCGTCAACCCCGAACCGGCCAGGCCGCCTACGCCGCCGCCAAAGCCGCACTCAATGTCTACAGTCGCCAGCTCGCCACCGAAGTCGGCCCCGCCGGCGTGCGTGTCGTCTGCGTCGTGCCGGGCATGATCGACACCCCTGGATCATCGGCGTTCTTGCAGAAGATGGCCGACCAGCAAGGTATTGACGTCGCACAACTCCAAGCCGGCCTGGCCGACGAACTCGGCCCCTTAGGCCGGGCCGGGGCACCGGAGGACGTCGCCGAACTGGTTGCATTCCTGATCTCACCCAACGCCAGCTTTCTCACCGGCGCTCAGTTCCGCATCGACGGTGGACTCCTCACCGCCGTCTGACAGACACCCTGTTTACGATGCCCGGCCAGCCCGGGAGTCGAACCGGCCTCGCGCACTCATCGAAAATCCATATGTCGTGCCGGGCGGTGCCTCATCAGCCGGTTGAGCAGGGACGGTGCCTACCGGACGTGCAGCGGAGGGGGCGCTGGCCGACCGCGCACGGCAACTTCCACCATGCCGTCCAGCGGCGCGGTCATTAGGCTCGGGGCTACTCCCGCCGAAGGTGAATCTGACACGCATGCAACCGATTAACGACCACACCGGCCCACGGCTGCCCGCCCGCGGGATCGTGCTCGGTGCGAGCACAGTGTTGGCGCTGACGGCGGGATTCGTCAACGCCGTCGCGTTGCTCATCTTCGCGCTGCCGGTCGGTAATCTCACCGCGGTCACCACCCAGCTCGGAATGAAGACCGCCAACCCCTGGCTCTACGAAGGGCACGTGCTGTTGGCGGTGCTGACCGGATTCTTTCTCGGCGCCCTGGCGGCCGGTGTGGTCTTACCCGCGGAGCCGATCATGGCGGGGATCCGACCAGCGGCGGTCCTGGTGGGCGAGGCTGTCCTGCTGCTCCTGGCCACGGCCGCGGTAGAGGACACGTTCGTCCGGGACATCCTCGACGGCACAGGTGTTGAGACCCAAGCGGTTCAGGCTCTCTTCGCAGCCTCGGCGCTGGGCCTGCAGAACGGACTGACATCGAGCTTCCGCGAAATGGCGGTACGCACCACCCACTTCACCGGAACAGTGACCGACCTGGGCCTGATGATCGGACGCAGCCGCGTCAAGAAGATCGATCCGTGGAAAGCCTGGACGTTAGGACTGACGCTGCTGCTGTTCTTGGTAGGCGGCGCGGCCGGACTGGTGGCCGGAGCCCGGTGGGGCGGTTACGCATTGGTGGCTCCGGCCCTGTTATGTGTCACCGTGGCCGCCGGTAGCGCTATGTGGGTTGACGTGGGCCGCGCGGTTGCTGGGCTCGGCACGCGCCGGGAGTCCGTGCAGGCTTAGTGCGGCGTCGCGCCCGGCGACTGAACAGCGGGATCAGCGTGCGGCTCGACGCGGGACCGCCGCGACGACTCTTTGCCAGCTTGCGGCGATGATGCACACGTCGCCGATCCGCGCGATTGCCGCCGCTTCACAGTGCCCGCAGTCGCACTCGCTCGGATGCGTGAGCAATTCGTCGATGACCCGCCGTGCGAGCGTCTTGGTCACGGGTTCGCCGGCGGACTGGGCGACATTGAAGCAGTCGATTGCGATCAGGTTGTCGGCGTCGGCCATCCGCATGCTTGCCAGTGTGCGGGGGGGATGCGGCCCGCGCCAGCAGCGACACCTACCAAACTGCTGGCAGCTGCTGTGCGGCCGCTTCCAGCGTGCACGCCGTCACCCTCGCGCTCGATGACGCCGCCGTGTTCGCGGCGTGCTTTCCGCACCGCTGACCCACCCGCCGCCGCCCGCCGAAGTTTGCGTAATCGGACTCGTGCGGTTTCGCTTAAAATTTGCCCATGGCGCAGACGCCGGGTTTTCGGGTAAAGGTGCTGGCTAATGGGCTGCATCAGCTCGCCCGGGCGTGCGAGAAGCTCAGCGGAGAGCTGGCCGCGGAGGCCGCGCCGCCGTCGATGTCGGTATCGGGGTGGCAGTCGAGCGCGAAGACGGCGCGGGTACTGGCCGAGCGCGTGGGCCAAGACGTATCGGCGGTCGCGACGCACATCGAGAAGCGGGCGGCGTGGTTCAACGCCGCCGGTACGGCGATCACGAACCACGAAGCCCGCAGCGCCGACCGCATACGTCGGGTCGGGCGCTGATGGCCGCGACAACGGGATTTCCGACGCTGTCGCAGCTGCGGGCGTCCGACTACTCCTACTTCGGCCAGTTGGGGGGTTACCTGCACAAGATTTCACCGAAGGTGCAGGGCGCCGTCGATCAGTTCGCCAAGGACGTGCAGCACCCCGGTGGCGCCGAGTGGGAAGGCAGAGCCGCCGACGCGGCCATCGCGGCCGCCGGTTCCGACGTGTCGAGGGTGCGTCCCTTCACCTGGAGTTGGGACGACGTGGCGGGTTCGACCCAACGTTGGCAGGGTGAACTGGAAGCCGGGACCCGCAGCGCACTGGACGCGGTTCACGACGCCGAGAGCGACGGCTTCGAAGTCGGCGAGGACTACACGGTCCGCGATACCTACGAGGCCGAAACCGAAGAGGAATACGAAGAGCGACTCGAGCAGGCCGAGGCGCATGCCGGTTTGATCGGTCACCGCGTGACGATGCTCGTCGGCAACGAACACCGCATCAACGGTGAGCTGCGGGCGATGTCGGCTGGATGGGGGATGCTGGATTTCAAAGAAAGTCCGGGCGCCGGCGGGCTGGGCGACGATCCCGGCGAGCACGATCCCACCATCGTCGGACCGGGAACCGACCCGACCCAAGAGAACCAGACCGGCTCGCCCTACGACCTGGGCGTGACGATTCCGGGGACGGGCATCGTGATCACCGGCGACCCCGAGACCGGCCACCCGCAGCTGCACATCCCGGGGACACAGTGGAACGGCGACAACCCGTTTCCGGTTCCCGACGGTCAACGACCGTTGCCCACCGGCACCGCGGTCGGACCCGACGGCCGGCAGTATGCGTTCTACAGCGTCAAGCCCTACGGTCCGGGGACCGACCCGAGTGCCTTCATCGCACCGGAGTCGCACGTGCAAGACCTTGCCGACCCGACCCGCGATCTCGGGCCGCTGCAGGGAACGATGCTCAATTCCGGTCAACGGGTGGGTATTTCGCAAGCCAGCGGTGTCTATGACCCGAAGACCAACCGGATGGTCATCGTCGGCAACATCGGGGCCGACGGACAGCGCGCGTTGTGGCAGTCCGATCCGATCAAACCCGGTGACGCGCCGAACGCATGGATGAACAACATGCATCAGACCGGCACCTTCACCAACGTCGGCGCCGGCGACCGGGAAAACCAGATCGTGGGTCTGCCCCAAGGCGGTTATCTGCTCACCAGCGCCAGCAACGGGCAGCCGGTGGTCGGCCTGACCGCCGCCACCCCGGACGGTCTGCTCGGCGCCGCACCTCAATCCCTCACTCCCGCATCGATTCCCAGCGGCCCGGGCATGCAAGCAGGCGTACCGTACGGACCGACCGTCACCAAGATCGACGTCCTGCCCAACGGGCAGGAACAAGTCACGCTGCGGACCAGTACCTGGCCGGCCCCGGAAGGCTGGCCGACCGGACCCGGTGCCCCGCCGGTGCCCTACCATCCCCGCACCTACACCTCGACATTCGACATCAACCCTTGACCAGGAGAACGCGATGAACACCGCCGCAGTGAGCCCGATGCGTATGTTGACCGCCGCCGTCGTCGGCGCGGCGCTGAGCCTGCTGGGCTGCGGGCAGCGCGCGGCCGCCCTGCCGCCCGGGTTCCCCGACCTCGACAGCTTCGCGCCGGTTGCGGTCGACGACTACATCGCGACTGGACCCAAAGGCCCGGGACGATTCGTGGCCTTCTCGACCCCCTACAACATCCAGTGCGGGTTCACCGCCACCGTCGATCCGTTACCGGCCGGCAAGTCCCAAGCCGTCCATTGCGAGGGCGACATTCCGGGCGTCGCGTCAGGTCCGTCGATCACCGAATCGTGCGCGTCGGGCGTCGTCAATTCCATGGGCGCGGCGGGCTTTCGGGTCGAACGACAGCTCAGCGGCTGTCCCGTCGGTTCGTTCAACGCCGGCGCACCGCTGGGCGTCGGGCAGAAGCTGACGTACCAAAATGTCACGTGCGCAGTCGGAGGCGACGGTTTGGTCGCCTGCCTGGACAGCAGCCTCGGACAACACGGCTTCGCGCTCCAACCGTCGGGAAACGTGACGTTCTAGACGCCGACACCGGGATTCAGCAGACCCTGCGGGTCGAGCGCGTCCTTGATGCGGCGATTGAGCGCCATCGCCTCCGGGCCGAGGTAGCCGTCCAGCCATGGTCGCTTGAGCCGGCCGACGCCGTGCTCGCCGGTGATCGTGCCGCCCAGATCCAGCGCGAGGTCCATGATCTCGCCGTAGGCCAACTGGGCGCGCTCGGTCATCGCGACGTCGTCGGGGTCGTAGACGATCAGCGGGTGGGTGTTGCCGTCGCCCGCGTGTGCGATCACCGCGATCAACAGGTCACGCTGCTCAGCGATGCGGGCGATCCCGCCGACCAGATCGGCCAGTGCGGGCACCGGCACGCCGACGTCCTCGAGAAGCAGCGGTCCCTTGTCCTCGACAGCCGGGATGGCGAACCGTCGGGCGGCGATGAACGCCTCGCTCTCGGCGGGGTCGTCGGTCGAAAACACTTCTGTCGCGCCGTATTCGGCGAAAGTCGCAGCCATGAGTTCGGCGTCTTCACTGCCCGCGCTGCCGCGTTCGTCGGATGCGGCGACCAGCATGGCGGCGGCGGTGCGGTCCAAGCCCATCCGCAGTTTGTCCTCGACGGCGTTGATGCTGGCCGCGTCCATGAATTCCAGCATCGCCGGGCGCAACCGTGACGTGACCCCGAGTACGGCGTTCGCGGCGGCTTCGACCGACGCGAAATAGGCCACCACCGTCGCCAACGGCTGCTGGGCCGGCACCAGTCGCAGCGTCACCTCGGTGATCACACCGAGCGCACCCTCGCTGCCGACGAACAGCTTGGTCAGGCTCAGTCCGGCAACGTCTTTCAGGCGCGGGCCGCCGAGTCGGACGGCGGTCCCGTCGGCCAGCACCACCTGCACACCGAGTACGTAGTCGGTGGTCACGCCGTACTTGACGCAGCACAATCCGCCGGCGTTGGTCGCGATGTTGCCGCCGATACTGCAGATCTCCCACGAGGACGGGTCCGGCGGGTACCACAGGCCGTACTCCGCGACGGTCTTCTTGACCTCGGCATTGAGCAGTCCGGGCTGACAGACCGCGGTGCGGGTGACCGGGTCGACCACGATGTCGCGCATCTTCTCGGTCGACAGCACGATGCCGCCGTCGATCGCGGTGGCGCCACCGGACAGGCCGGTGCCCATCCCGCGGGTCACCACCGGGACCTGGTGGGCGGTGGCCCAGCGCAGCACGGTCTGCACTTCTTCGGTGCGCAGCGTCCGCACGACAGCCAGGGGTTTTCCCGCCGTCGGGTCTAGGGCACGGTCCTGCCGGTAACCCTCGGTGATCGCGGGATCGGTGACGACCATTCCCTCGGGCAGCTCGGCGATCAGGCCGGCCAGCGCATCTGCGGCCATGGGGGCGATCCTACGGACACCCGTCGCGACGCTCGTGCACAGTGGAGCGGTGAACTTCGCCCACCCACGTACCGGTGTGTCGTTCGGCTCGCCGGTGCCGCCGGGTAGCGGTTGGCCGGGCGATCTTGCGACCGCTCGCACGGCGGCCGCGGCGACCCCGGCGCAGGTGGTCGAGCTGGCCCGGGCCGCCGGTTCGCTCGAGCGGCTCGACGCTGAGATCTCGGTGTGCCGGGCCTGCCCGCGGCTGGTCGAATGGCGCGAGGAGTCCGCCCTGACCAAGCGGAAGTCGTTCGCCGACCAGCCGTATTGGGGCCGGCCGGTCCCGGGCTGGGGAGACGCCAATCCGCGCATCATCGTCATGGGCCTGGCCCCGGCGGCCAACGGCGCCAACCGGACCGGCCGGGTGTTCACCGGTGACCGGTCCGGCGATTTCCTGTACGCGGCGCTGCATCGAGCCGGCCTGGCCAATTCGCCGATCGCCGTCGACGCCGCGGACGGCTTGCAGCTCAACGACATTCGGGTGGTGGCCGCGGTGAGATGCGCGCCGCCCGCCAACGCCCCCACCCCTGCCGAGCGTTCGACCTGCGCGCCGTGGCTGGATGCCGAGTGGCGTCTGGTCGGCGCCGACACCCGGGTGATCGTGGCGCTGGGCGGATTCGGCTGGCGGTCTGCGCTGGACATGGTTCGCGCCGGCGGTGGGCAGGTGCCCCGGCCGCAGCCGAAGTTCGGTCACGCCGCGACCGCGACCCTGCGGGCGGCCCACGGCGAGGTGGTCTTGTTGGGCTGTTACCACCCCAGCCAGCAGAACACCTTCACCGGCAAGCTGACCCCTGCGATGCTCGACGACATCTTCGCCACCGCGAAGAAGGAGGCGGGCCTGCGCTGACTCCGGCGCGGGAACGAACGGCAGACGGAAGGCGTTGACCCCCTCATGCGGCTTTCTGTCCTCGATCTCATCCCCGTCCGCACCGACCAGACCACCGCGGACGCGCTGGCCGCCACGGTTCGTCTGGCGCAGACCGCCGACCACCTGGGTTTCACCCGCTACTGGGTCGCCGAACACCACAACATGCCGTCGGTCGCTGCCACCAGCCCGCCGGTGGTGCTGGCCTATCTCGCGGCGCAGACCAGCCAAGTTCGGCTGGGCTCCGGCGGCGTGATGCTGCCCAACCACGCGCCGCTGGCGGTAGCCGAGCAGTTCGCACTGCTGGAGGCAGCCGCCCCGGGGCGCATCGACCTCGGCATCGGCCGAGCGCCCGGCTCGGATCAGGTGACGTCGGTACTGCTGCGCGGGGCCGCGGGCCGCGACGACCGCGACATCGACCAGTTCCCGAATTACCTCGACCACGTGCGCGCGATGATGAGCGCCACGGGCGTGCCGGTGCAGCTGCGCGACGGTGACTACATCCTCAAAGCCACCCCGGCGGCGGCCGGCGAGCCGCGGCTGTGGCTGCTCGGGTCGTCGATGTATTCGGCGCAACTGGCCGCCGCGAAGGGCTTGCCCTACGTATTCGCCCATCACTTCTCCGGTCAGGGCACCGAGGAGGCACTCGAGCTCTACCGGTCGCAGTTCGTCCCCAGCGAGCTGACGTCCGAGCCGGTGACCTTCCTGACCGTCAACGCCGCGGTCGCCGAAACCCGGGACGAGGCAATGGCTTTGATGCTGCCGAACCTGCACATGATGGCCCGGTTGCGGACCGGTCAGCCGCTGGGCCCCGTCGAACTCGTCGAAGATGTCCGCGGCGCACAACTCACGCCGCAGCAGCAGCACATCGTCGACAGCGGTCTGGAGCGAGCCGTCGTCGGGTCTCCCGCCGAGGCCGCCGAACAGATCAACGCGCTGGCGCAACGTTTCGGCGTCGATGAAGTGATGGTGCACCCGGTTGCCTCGGCGCATCGCGGCACCGATCCAGCGACTGCCCCCGCTCGCGAGACGACGCTGGAGCTGCTGGCCAAGGAGCTGTTCTGAGCGGAACTAGGCGGACTTGAGCCGGACGACCGGAATGGGTCGCGTCGTCTTGGCTTGATACGCCTCGTAGCGGTTGCTGTTCTTCTTGTTGACGATCTCCCAGAGCCGTTTGTAGTCCGCGTCCTCCGGCAGCACCGGTTGTGCGGTGACACGGAAACGCTTTGGCCCGACATTGATCTCGACGCTCGGGTTGGCTTTCAAATTGTGATACCAGCCCGGAGCTTTGGGATCGCCGCCCTTGGACGCGACGACCAGGTAGTCGTCGCCGTCGCGGGCGTAGCTCAGCGCCGCGGTGCGCGGTTTGCCGGTCTTGGCGCCGACGGTGTGCAGCAACAGGCTGGGCACCAGCAGCAGGTGGTGCCCGATCCAGCCATTGGTCTTCTGGTAGACGATGTCGTGGACTCGAACGATGTTCGGAAGCAAGGTCTGTTCGAACGGAATGGCCATGCGACCAGTATCAGCCCGCGGCGTCGAGCTGCGCCAGCGCGTCCCGCAGGATCCGGCCGGTCGACTCGCGATCGGGGTCGCGGCGTAGTAAGAGCCCCTTGGCGACCGACAGTTTGTCGCCGTTGCGCCGCGGCAGCACGTGCAGATGGATGTGGAAGACCGTCTGGAAGGCGGCCTGGCCGTCGTTGATCCCGATGTTGGTGGCGTCGGCCAACTCGGTCGAGCGGACCGCCTTGGCGATCCGTTGCCCGACGGTCGCCATGCCGGCCAGCGTCTCCGGGGGCGTGTCCGTCAGGTCCACCGAGTGCTGTTTGGGCACCACCAGGGTGTGGCCGCGGGTGAACGGGCGGATGTCGAGGAAGGCCAGAAAGTGATCGTCTTCGCAGATCCGGATGGCCGGGGCCTGGCCGGCGACGATCGCACAGAACACACAGGACATGTCGTCACGGTAGCGGTCCGCCGGGGTGGCCGAGTGAGTAGTCTGCCTCGACGTGGACGCAACAGAGCTGGCCTTCGCGGGTGCCGCCGAACAGGCGAGGATGCTGGCCGCGGCCACCATCACCGCGCCGGCGTTGCTCGAGGTCTATCTGGAACGCATCGCGCGGCTGGACCCCCAGTTGCGGAGCTTCCGGGTGGTGCTGGCCGAGTCCGCGCGCCGGGAGGCGCTGGAGGCGCAGCGGCGCCTCGACGCGGGCGAGCGGCTGCCGCTGCTGGGTGTGCCGGTTGCGATCAAGGACGACAACGACGTCGCCGGTGAACTCACGACCTGCGGCAGCAGCGCGGTCACGACGCCGGCGACGCACGACGCGGAGGTGGTCCGCCGACTGCGCACGGCGGGTGCGGTGATCCTCGGCAAAACCGCCGTGCCGGAACTGATGATCTTTCCGTTCACCGAGACGGTGACGTTCGGCGCTACCCGCAACCCGTGGGACACCGCGCTGTCGCCGGGCGGTAGCAGCGGCGGCAGTGGGGCCGCGGTGGCCGCAGGCCTGGCGCCGCTGGCGCTGGGCTCCGACGGTGGCGGCTCGATCCGCATCCCGTCCGGCTGGTGCGGGCTGTTCGGGATCAAACCGCAGCGCGACCGGGTCTCGCTGGCGCCGCACGACGACGCCTGGTGTGGGTTGTCCGTCAACGGGCCGCTCGCTCGCACAGTGGAAGACGCCGCGCTGTTCCTGGACGTGACGACGACGCTGCCCGCTCCGGACGGAGGCTTCGTCGCCGCTGCCGCCAAGCCACCGGGTCGGTTGCGAATTGCGTTGAGCACCAAGGTTCCACCGCCACTGATCGCCCGAATCGGCAAGGAGCAGCGAGCGGCGGTCGATGCGGCCGGCGCACTGTTGCGCGACCTCGGTCACGACGTCGTGCGCCGCGACCCGGACTATCCGCCGTCGGCGGTGTACGGCCACTTCCTGCCTCGTTATTTCCGGGGCATCTACAACGACGCCCGCACGATGCTGCTGCAGGACCGGCTCGAGAAGCGGACCCGCAACATGGCGCGCATCGGGTCGCTGATCCCCGAGGGGCGAATGGCGAAGATCCGCGCCGCGGAATCCGTTGTGGCCGATCGGATTCAATCGATCTTCGACGACGTCGACGTGGTCCTGACGCCCGGTAACGTGACCGGGCCGTCCCGCATCGGTGCCTATCAACGGCTCGGCGGCATCTCGACCCTGCTGGCCGTGTCGCAGCGGGTGCCCTTCTTCGAGCTGTGGAATCTCACCGGTCAGCCCGCCGCGTCGGTGCCGTGGGGGCTCGACGACAACGGGATTCCGGTATCGATCCAACTGGTCGGCCGCCCGAACGACGAGGCGACGCTAATGTCGCTGGGCGCACAGATCGAGGCCGCCCGGCCGTGGGCGCAGCGCCGCCCGCCGGTGTCATGACGGCGCGATGACCCGCCAGGCCTGTAGCTTCTGGCCGGCCCGCATCGCGCGCGCGGGACTGGTCGAGGGTAGGAGTTCACAGTCGACTGCGGCGTCGACCAGTCGTTCGTAAAGCTGTTGCGCCGCGGTGCCGTTGAAGTACACCCGCTCGATCGACGGGTAGTCGGTGAATAGTCGACCGAAGTCGTTGGCCACCACACTCTTCGGTTCGATCTTGGCGTCGGCGCTACCCTGCCGTCGGCAGCTGTGCAGGACGTCCCACAGCGCCACTCCCACCGATTGCAGTGCAGCCAAACGGGTTTCGTAGGACGCTGAGGGGTCGAAACCGAACAGCTCGCCGGTGATCGGCCAGAACGCATTGCGTGGATTGCCGTAGTACTGGCCGCTGGACAGGGACAGCACGCTGGGGAATGACCCCAGGATCAGCAACGTGGCGCGGCCGTCGATGACCGGCGGGAATCCCTGCAGCAGCGGTGTGACCATCGGATACCCATGATGCCCTGCCGCGTTATAGCTTGACCACGTGACGGACACCGAGATCGACAAGCTGCTCGATGGCCTCGACGGCGACGCGCGTACCGAGCGGGCCGAACTGGTCGAGTGGCTGCTGGAGCAGGGCATCACCGCCGAGGAGATCCGCACCTCGCCGGTGCCGATGCTGGTGGCGTCGCGGCGGCTGATCGGTGACGACGGCAATTACGTCTCGACGCGCGAGATCAGTGAGGCCAACGGTATCGACATCGAACTCCTGCAACGTGTGCAGCGCGCGATCGGGTTGGTACGGGTCGACGACCCCGACGCGGCGATTCATCTGCGCGCCGACGGCGCCGCGGCCGCGCACGCCAAGGACTTCCTCGACCTCGGTATCGACCCCGATCAGATCGTGCAGGTGGTTCGCGTTCTCGCGGAGGGACTTTCACACGCCGCGGAGGTGATGCGCTATACGGGGCTGTCGGCCATCATGCGTCCCGGTGCGACTGAACTCCAGATCGCCCAGGCGTCGCAAGCACTGGTTGGGCATTTGGCGCCGTTGCTGGGCCCGATGATTCAAGACATGTTGTTGATGCAGTTGCGGCATCAGATGGAGACCGAAGCCGTCAATGCCAGCGAGCGCGCGGCCGGGGCTCCGCTGCCCGGCGCGCGACAGATCTGCGTCGCATTCGCCGACCTGGTCGGATTCACCCGGTTGGGCGAAGAGGTGCCGGCCGAGGAACTCGGAAAGCTGGCCAGTCGGCTCGCCGACCTGGCCCGCGATGTAGCCGTGCCACCGGTTCGATTCATCAAGACGATCGGTGACGAGGTGATGTTTGTCTGCACCGAACCGGCGCCGCTGCTGGACGCGATCATCAAGCTCGTCGACATCACCGACGGCGACGACAACTTCCCGCGGCTACGAGCGGGCCTGGCCTCCGGGTCGGCGGTGAGCCGGGCCGGTGACTGGTTCGGCAGCCCGGTGAACACCGCCAGCCGGGTCACCGCCGCGGCGCGACCGGGAACGGTGCTGGTCGCCGAGTCGGTTCACGACGAACTCGGCGACGACGCCGGCTTCAGCTGGTCGTTCGCCGGCGCGCGGCGGCTCAAAGGCATCAAAGGTGAGACGAAGCTGTTCCGCGCTCGCCGCGGCGACGCCGAGGACTGATTTCGCCGCGAGTGAAAAGCCTGTGACAACGGTTGTAACGCTGTAATCATGTAAGCATGAGACAACATCATGGACATGGGCGGCGGCACGGTCGCCCCGGCGGCTGGCAGCAGGCCGGCCAACCCGAAGCGGGCGACGCGGCCGACTGGTTCGCCGGTCGACTCCCCGACACCTGGTTCGACGGCGACCCGACCGTCGTCGTCGACCGCGAGGAGATCACCGTCATCGGCACACTGCCGGACGCGGACGGCGCGGAGAGCGCCGAGAGCGCAGCCCACGCCGAGGGCCGGGCCTCGCGTTTCCGCGAGGAGACACGCTCCGAGCGGATGAACATCGCCGACGAGGCGCAGAGCCGCTATGGCCGCAAGGTGTCCTGGGGTGTGGAGGTGGCCGGCGAGCCGGTGCTGTTCACCCACATCGCAGTCCCTGTGATGACGCGGCTGAAGCAGCCGGAGCGTCAGGTCCTCGACACCCTGGTCGACGCGGGCGTCGCACGGTCCCGGTCCGACGCGCTGGCCTGGTCGGTCAAGCTGGTCGGCGAGCACACCGAGGAATGGCTGGCCAAACTGCGCGACGCGATGTCCGCGGTCGACGACCTGCGGGCCGAAGGCCCTGAGCTCTAGGCCTGGGTCATCCGGTAGTAGGCGCCACGGCGGGCCAGCAGCTCGCCGTGGTCGCCTTGCTCGATGATCTTGCCTGACTCCATCACCAGGATCACGTCGGCGTCGCGGATCGTCGAAAGACGATGAGCGATAATGAAACTCGTGCGATCGCGGCGAAGCTCGTGAGTGGCCTTGGCGATCAGCAACTCGGTGCGGGTGTCCACCGAACTCGTCGCCTCGTCCAGCACCAGCAACTGCGGCCGGGCCAGGAACGCCCGCGCAATCGTGATCAACTGCCGTTCCCCGGCGCTGATGTTGCTCCCGCCGTCGTTCACCTGGGTGTCGTAGCCGTTCGGCAGCGTGTGGACGAACCGGTCCACGTGGGCCGCTGTGGCCGCCTCGATGACCTCGTCGTCGCTGGCGTCGGGCCGCCCGTAGGCGATGTTCTGCGCGATCGTGCCGCTGAACAGCCAGGCGTCCTGCAGCACCATCCCGATACGTGACCGCAGCGAATGCCGACTGATCGTGGTGATGTCGACGCCGTCGACCAGGATCCGTCCGGCGTCGACCTCGTAGAACCGCATCAGCAGATTCACCAGCGTCGTCTTGCCCACCCCGGTCGGGCCGACGATGGCGACGGTGCTGCCCGGTTCGGCGACGAACGACAGGTCGTCGATCACCGAAACACCGGGCTGGTAGCCGAAGCTGACATGCTCGAATTCCACCCGGCCCGAGGAGCCGTCGCCGACGGGCAACGGCAGTGTTTCGGAACGGTCCGGCGATTCCTCGACCTCGTCGAGCAACTCGAACACCCGCTCTGCGCTGGCCACCCCGGACTGCAGCGTGTTGTACATCGAGGCAACCTGATTCAGCGGCGCATAGAACTGCCGCACGTATTGAATGAACGCCTGGATGCTGCCGACGGTGATCTGCCCGGTCGCCACCTGGATGCCGCCGACGACCGCGACGGCGACATAGCTGAGATTGCCGATGAACGTGGTGGCCGGCCCCACCATCCCCGAGATCAGCTGGGCGCCGAAGCTCGCCTGGTACATGTCGTCGTTCAGCCGGCGGAACTCGTCTTCGATCCGTGCGCGCTGGCCGAACGTCCGCACCAGGGTGAAACCGCTGTAGCTCTCCTCGATGTGGGCGTTGAGGCGCCCGGTGTTGGTCCACTGGGCGACGAACAGTCGCTGGGAACGCCGCGCGATAGCGCGGGTCACCACGACCGACAGCGGCACGGTCAGCAGAGCGAGACCGGTCAGCAGCGGCGAGATGCTGAGCATCATCAGCAGCACTGTCGCGACGGTGAGCACGGCGCTCAGCAGTTGGGTGATGGTCATCGACAGCGACGTCTGCAGATTGTCGATGTCGTTGGTGACTCTGCTGAGCACCTCGCCGCGCTGCCGGGTGTCGAAGTATGCCAACGGAAGTCGATGCAGCTTGTCCTCGACCTGCGTGCGCAGCGCCTGCAGCGAGCGTCGCACGGTCACGTTGAGCAGCCGGGCCTGCGTGTAAATCATCACTGCGGCAACCAGATACATGCCCAGCGCCAATGCCAGCGTGCGGGCGATCGCCCCGAAGTCGACACCGTGGCCGGGGATCACGTGCATCCCGGAGAGCAGGTCGGCGAAAGCGTTGTCGCCGCGCGCCCGCGCCGCGGCGACCGCCTGGTCCTTGGTGAGGCCCGCGGGCAGGCGCCGACCGATCACGCCGTTGAAGAGCAGATCGGTGGCGTGACCCAGGATGCGCGGCACCACGACACCGATCACCGTGCCCAGGACGCTCAGAACCATCACCGCGGCAGCCGTGTACCGTTGCGGCGCAAGCAACGTCACCAGGCGCACGGTCGAGCCCGCGAAGTCTCGTGGCCGCATGGCCGGGGGAGCGGCGGTCCGCTTCGTCGCTGACGTCACCGCGGGCCACCCACTTCGGCGTCCAGCGCCTGCGACTCGGCGAACTCCCGGTAGGTCGGCGAATCCCCGAGCAGCGACTCATGCGTGCCGGTCTCGAGCAGCTGACCGTCCTCGATGACGATCACCTGGTCGGCGTCGATGATGGTCGAAATACGTTGCGCTACAACGATCACTGTCGCATCCGGTGTGATCTCGGCCAACCTGGCCCGCACCAGCGCGTCGGTGTGGACATCGAGTGCGGAGAACGCGTCGTCGAACACGTAGATCGCCGGGCGTCGGATCACCGCGCGGGCGATCGCCAGGCGCTGCCGCTGCCCGCCGGAGAAGTTGATCCCACCCTGGGCGACGCGCATCTGCAGGCCGTCGGGATGCGCCCGGACAAAGTCGTCAGCGGCGGCGACGCGCAGTGCTTCCCAGATCTCGTCCTCGCTGGCTTCTGCTCTGCCGTAGCGCAGATTGTCGGCGACTGTCCCGGAGAACAAGTAGCTGCGCTGGGGTACCAGGCCGATGGTCGACCACAACTCTTCGACGTCGCGGTCGCGTACGTCGATGCCGCCGACCTGGACGGTTCCCTCTGTCGCGTCGTAGAGCCGGCAGATCAGCGCCACCAGCGTCGACTTCCCTGAACCGGTGCTGCCGATGACGGCGGTAGTGGATCCGGGCCGTGCGCTGAGCGAGATATCGTGCAGCACAGCACGATCCGCGCCCGGAAAGCGGAACGCCGCGTGGTCGAGCCGGACCAGTCCCCGCGCATCGGGCGACGGGTGCAGGGGAGTGTCCGGGTTGCCGACCGACGGGGTCGTCGACAACACCTGGGTGATCCGTTCGGCGCAGACCGCGGCCCGCGGCAACACCATGATCGTCATCGTCGCCATCACCACGGCCATCAGGATCTGGGCGAAGTAGACCAGGAACGCGATCAACGAGCCGACCTGCATCTGGCCGCGGTCAATTCGTAAGCCGCCGAACCAGATCAGCGCCACGCTGGAGAAGTTGATCGTCAGCGTGGTCACCGGCAACAGCAACGCCTGCCAATTGCCGGCGTCCTGCGTCGTCGTCGACAGTGCGACGTTGGCCTCGTCGAACCGCTGGCGTTCGAACGGTTCGCGCGCGAAGGCGCGCACCACCCGCACACCGGACAACTGCTCGCGCATGACCCGGTTGATGTTGTCGATGAGCCGCTGCATGCTGCGAAACAGCGGCAGGGTCTTGCCGATGATCCAATAGTTGGCCACCACCAGCACCGGGACGCTGACCACCAGCAGCCATGACAGCCCGGCGTCTTGATGGATGGCCATTGCGATTCCGCCGACGCACATGATCGGCGCGGCCACCAGCACCGTGCAGCCCATCTGCACCAGGAACTGGATCTGGCGAACGTCGTTGGTGGTGCGGGTCAGCAGCGTCGCTGCGCCGAACCGGGAGGTTTCGTGTTCGGAGAAGGTCGTGACGTGGTGGAACATCGCCGCGCGGAGGTCGCGACCGAAGCCCATTCCGGCGCGGGAACCGAAGTACACCGCACCCACCGCGCACAGCACCTGCAGCGCCGTCACAGCGAACATCAGGCCACCGAGTCGGACGATCGCGGCGCTGTCGCCCTTGGCGATCCCGTCGTCGATGATCGTGGCGTTCACTGTCGGCAGGTACAGCGAGGCGAGGGTGCTGACCAACTGCAATGCCATCACCGCCGCGACCGGCCATCGGTACGGCCGCACGAACTGGCGCAGCAGTGCCACGAGCATCTGGTAACTGTTGCATACAAGAAAGCACAGCTCACCGCGTGTGCGATGGTTGCCCAAAGGTGGTGCCGCTACAGTGCATCCTGTGCGGCATAACCTGGCGGTGCTCGCCCTGGCGGCGGCGGCTCTGATACCGATGGCGTCCGCGTGTTCTGATTCCGGCTCCAACCAATCCCAGGCTCCCGGGTCGACGGCACCCTCGTCCGGCAACGGAAGCCACGGACCGTCGTTTCCGCAGTGCGGCGGCGTCAGCGACGAGACAGTGAACAAGTTGACGCAGATCAACGGGCTGGTCAACACCGCCAAGAACTCGGTGGGCTGCCAGTGGCTGGCCGGCGGAGGGATCCTCGGCCCGCACTTCTCCTTCTCCTGGTACCGCGGCAGCCCGATCGGCCGCGAGCGCAAGACCGAGGAACTGTCCCGCTCCAGCGTGGAGGACATCAACATCAGCGGTCACGGGGGATTCATCGCCGTCGGAAACGACCCCCAACTGGGTGATTCGCTGTGCGAGGTGGGGATCCAATTCAACGACGACTTCTTCGAATGGTCGGTGAACTTCAACCAGAAGCCGTTCCCCGACGCCTGCAACATCGCCAAAGAGCTGGCGCGTCAGACGATTGCGAACGGCAAATGAGCAACGGCATGCGTCGTCGAATTATGGTGAGTGTGGCCGTGCTGGCCACCGCGTTGTCCATGTCGACCGGCTGCACCAAATCGGTCGGCGGTACAGCGGAGAAAGCGGGCGCCGGCGACACCCAGCGCAACAACAATTCCGAACAGCAGTACCCGAACCTGCAAAAGGAATGCGAAGTCCTGACCACCGACGTGCTCGCGAAGACCGTGGGCGCCGACCCACAGGACATCCAGAGCACCTTCGTCGGCGCGATCTGCCGCTGGCAGGCGGCCAATCCCGGAGGTCTGATCGACATCACCCGGTTGTGGTTCGAGCAGGGCAGCCTGGCCAACGAACGCAAGGTCGCCGAATTCCTGAAGTACAAGATCGAGAACAAGACGATCGCCGGCGTGGCATCGATCGTGATGAAGCCCGACGATCCGAACGGCGCGTGCGGTGTGGCCAGCGACGCCGCCGGTGTGGTCGGGTGGTGGGTCAACCCGCAGGTGCCGGGGATAGACGCGTGTGCGCAGGCCCTCAAGCTAATGGAGCTCACGCTCTCCACCAATTCCTGATCTCGAACTCCGAACGCTCGGTGCGCTGGTTAACCGCGCCGTCGCATCGGTTTTCGCGTCTCATATGCGGATATCGCCACCAAAGCGGTTGAGAGAGTTAATTTTAATTGACCCGCGAAAGGGTTACCGGCCAATACTTGCGGCCTATACGATCGACGAATGTCTGAAACACCCTCACACGAGCCATCGTCCGCTCCGGCGGACGTCACCGAGTCGGTCGCCGCACCGACGCCCGCGCCCGCAGCGACAACGACGACGACGCCCGTGGCGCGCCCGTCGAAGTTCGCCAAGTGGGGCACGGTGGCGGCCCTGGTGCTGGCGATCCTTGCCGTCGCGGGTGCCGCTTATGGGTATTTCTTCCCGAACGAGAGCGCGGCGGCCGCTGGAAAGTACAGCGACAGCCAGCGCAACGACGCCAAGAAGCACATCTGTGAGACCTTCAAGATCGTTGACCGCGCAGTCGTCCGCAACTCACACCTGAAGAACCCGGACAACGGCGGACCGATCGGTGCGCTGTCGGTCGCGACGGCCCAGCGGTTCGCGTTCTACGACGGCGGCGCCTTCCTCAAGGATCAGGTCGCCGCGGAGCCTGCGACTCCCAAAGACCTGGCGGAGAACTCCACCTCGCTGGGAACTCAACTCCAACAGCTCAGCATCGGCTACCTCGCCGGCGCACAGGACTTCGCCCAGGACGAGCTGCGGCAGAACCTCGACGACAAGATCAAGAAGATCGTCGAGATCTGCAAGTAAACCTTCGACGCCGCGGTCAGCGCGGCACGTGAAAATCGGCTAGCTGGGCGGACCCGAGTTCGAGGTCCGCCCAGTTGCCGTTTACCCGCAGCACGGCCATTGCCGACGTGGGGTATTTCGTCGAGATGCGTTCGGCGGCATCGGTGTTCGCGGTGGCTGGATCGGCCAATCCGAGCGCCAGCTGCGTCATGGTGGGCTCGTGTCCGATCACCAGCAGAGCAGACACGTCGGCACCGACGCCGTTGATCCGGCCGATCACTGTGCCCGGCGTGGCGTCGTAGAGCCGTTCGTCGTAGTCGACCGGACCGTCAATGCCGGTGCGCGCCAACGTCTCACGGGTGCGGGTCGCTGTCGAGCACAGCACCGCGTCGATCGGGGGCAGGTTGGCGCGGAGCCAGTCGCCGGCCAGGCCGGCTTCGCGTCTACCGCGCGGCGCCAACGGTCGGTCGTGGTCGGCGACGCCGTCGGGGTAGGCCGATTTGGCGTGCCGCAGCAACACCAGGATGCGGTCGTGGTCGCTCATCCGGTCGACGTTACCCGGCCCGACCGCGAGACCGGTGTGGCTGACGTGACACCTGCGTATCGGTGAGGTTCGGTCGCCTCGATGCACGCCGGACCTGCCGATCGACGTCCCGGACTTGTCGGCGGCCCGTCCTAAACTTCGCGGTGGCCTCCTCACCACGGCCGCACACCAGCAGAAAGGACGGGATGGCAATGCGATTCGTGCATACTGCCGACTGGCAACTCGGCATGACCCGTCACTTCCTCGCCGGCGAGGCCCAGCCGCGTTACTCGGCGGCCCGGCGCGATGCGGTGGCCGGGCTCGGTCCGCTGGCGGCCGGGGCGGGCGCGGAGTTCGTCGTGGTTTCCGGTGACGTTTTCGAGGACAACCAGTTGGACCCGACCGTCATCAGCCAGTCGCTGGAAGCCATGCGCGCCATCAGGATTCCCGTCTACCTGTTGCCCGGCAACCACGACCCGCTGAACGCGGCATCGGTCTACACCAGTGCATTGTTTACCGCCGAACGCCCAGCCAACGTCCGAGTGCTCGATCGCCCGGGCGTCCACGAGGTCCGGCCCGGCGTGCAGATCGTGGCGGCGCCGTGGAAGTCGAAGGCGCCGACCACCGACCTGGTTGCCGACGTGCTGGCCGACTTACCGAACGACGGAGTCATCCGCGTTCTGGTCGCCCACGGTGGTGTCGACGCGCTCGACCCCGATCCCACCAAGCCGTCGCTGATCCGGCTTGCCGGGGTGGAAGATGCGCTGTCGCGCGGTGTGATTCACTACGTGGCGCTCGGCGACAAGCACTCGCTGACCGACGTCGGCGGCACCGGACGCATCTGGTACTCGGGCTCACCGGAGGTCACCAACTACGACGATGTCGAGGCAGATCCCGGCCATGTGCTGATTGTCGACCTCGACGAGGACGTTGCCCAGCATCCGGTGACGGTCGATGCCACGCGCGTGGGCCGGTGGCGGTTCAGCACGCTGAACCGCCACGTCGACAACAGTCGCGATATCGCCGATCTGGACATGAACCTCGACCTGATGCCGGACAAGGACCGAACTGTGTTGCGGCTGGCCCTGATCGGCTCGTTGACCGTTACCGACCGCGCCGGGCTGGACGCCTGCCTGGACAAGTACTCCCGGTTGTTCGCCTCGTTGCGGGTGTGGGACAGCCACAGTGACCTCGCAGTGCTGCCGGCCGACGGCGAATTCAGCGACCTGGGGATAGGCGGATTCGCCGCCGCTGCGGTCGAGGAGCTGGTTGAGGTCGCCCGCGCGGGCGACGCGCAGACCGCGGGTGACGCGCAGGCGGCACTCGCCTTGTTGTTGCGGCTGACCGATCACGGTCAGCAGGGTCGGGGTGCGGCATGAAATTGCATCGGCTGGTCTTGAAGAACTACCGCGGTATCGCCTACCGCGAGATCGACTTTCCGGACCACGGGGTGGTCGTGGTGTCCGGCGCCAACGAGATCGGTAAGTCGTCGATGGTCGAGGCGCTCGACCTGCTGCTGGAATCCAGGGACCGGTCGAACAAGAAGGAAGTCAAACAGGTCAAGCCGACGCACGCCGACGTCGGCGCGGAGGTGACCGCCGAGATCAGCGCGGGCGCTTACCGTTTCGTGTATCACAAGCGGTTCCACAAGAAGTGCGAGACGCAGCTGACGGTCCTGGAGCCGCGCCGCGAACAGCACAGCGGCGACGAGGCGCACGACCGGGTGCAGGCCATGTTGGCCGAGACCGTCGACACCGGATTGTGGCATGCCCAAAAGGTTCTGCAGTCCGCGTCGACCGATGCGGTGAATCTGTCCGGCTGCGATGCGCTGACCCGGGCGCTCGACGTCGCCGCCGGGGATACGGCAGCGCTCTCGGGCACTGAGCCGTTGCTGATCGAACGGATCGACAGCGAGTACGCCCGCTACTTCACCCCGACCGGCCGTCCCACCGGCGAATGGACGGTGGCGATCAAGGCGCTGGAGGCGGCCGATCAGGATGTCGACCGATGCCTCGCGGCCGTCGCCGAGGTCGAGGAGCGGGTGCAGCGGCATGCCGCGCTGTCGGTGGAGCTGACCGGGCTGACCGAGCAGCAGGTGTTCGCCGTATCCCGGCGGTCTGCGGCGCAGGCCGCCGCGGATGCCATCGCCCGGTTGGTCGAACAGCTGCGTGAGGCCGAGCTGGTCGCCGCGGCCGCGACCGCGACCAGCGCCGCGTCGACCGCCGCCCACGCCGAACGGGCCAGGCTACTCGCCGAGAACGGTGCGCGCGCAACCACAATCGCCGCGCTGGAAGCCGAGGCAGGCAAGGCCGCCGAAGCGCAGGCACTGGCCCGCGACGTGACGGTCGAGGCCGACGCGGCCGTCGAGAGTGCCGACCAGAGTCTGGTCGCCGCCCGGCAACGCGCCGAGACCGCGCGGCAGCTCGTCGACAACCTCGCCCGCCGCGAGCAGACGCAGCGACTGACCACCAAGCTCGCGAAAATCGATGCCGCGCTGCGCGAACGGGACGAGATCGGCCAGGAGCTCTCGACCATCACCGTGACCGATGAGCTGTTGCGGAAGATCGAACAGGCCGCTGCCGCCGTCGAGCGCACCGAAAGTCAGCTCGAATTGGTGTCGGCAACAGTCGAGTTCGTCGCCGCCACCGATATCGAACTGCTCGTCGGTGATCAACGTGTATCGCTGTCGGCCGGCCACAGCTGGTCGACAGTCGCGAACGCCGAGACCGAGGTCGCGATCCCCGGACTTGTGACCGCCCGCGTAACGCCCGGCGCGTCCGCACTCGACATCCATGAGAAGCACGCTGTCGCCGTGGAGAAGCTCGCGGCGTTGCTGGCGGCGGGCCATGTCGCTGACCTGACCGCTGCCCGCGAGGCCGAACTGCGCCGCCGCGAACTGCAGGGCTCGCAGGACCAGCTCACCGCGACGCTGGCCGGGCTGTCCGGTGACGACGACATCGAGCAGTTGCGCTCTCAGCTCGCGGAATTAGAAGCCCAGCCGGCGGTTCCCGACGATGTGGATGCCGGCGCCGCGCGCGCCGAACTCCTCGAGGCGGTCGCGGCCCGCGCCCAGGCCGAGGTGGACTGTGAGACGCACCGCAAGGTAGCGGCGCTGGCGGTGAAGAAGCTGAACGACATCACCGCGCAGGCAACCCGCGTGCAGGACAAGCTGGTCACCCAACGGGCTGAGCTGGTCACCGTCGCGGATCGGCTGGCCGAACAGCGGGCCGCCGTGCCCGATGAGCAGTTGGCCGCCACCGTCGACGCCCATACTGCCGCGGCGCAGGCCGCCGCCGCCGGCGTTGCCGAGCTGGCCGAAAAGCTGGCCGCGCAGGCGCCCGAGGTGGTGGCCGCCGAGCTCGCCGAAGCCGTCGAGGCGGCCGAGGCGATCCGTGCGCGTCGCGATGAGGTTCAGCGCAGTCTGCACGAGATCGCCGCGCAGCTCTCGGTATTCGAGACCGAGGGCCGTAAGGGCAAGCTCGACGCCGCCGAGACCACCCGCGAGCACGCCCGCGGGCAGCACGACCGGGTCGGTCATCGAGCACGTGCGGTGCAGATGCTGCGCGAGGTGATGACACGGCACCGCGATATCACGAAGCTGCGTTACGTCGAGCCGTTCCGCGCCGAGCTGCAGCGCCTCGGCAAGCCGGTCTTCGGGCCGAGCTTCGAGGTCGACATCAACAGCGACCTGTGCATCCGCACCCGCACCCTCGACGGCCGGACCGTGCCGTACGAGTCGCTGTCCGGTGGAGCCAAGGAGCAGCTCGGCATTCTGGCCCGGCTGGCCGGCGCGGCACTGGTCGCCAAGGAAGACGCTGTCCCGATCCTGATCGACGATGCGCTCGGCTTCACCGATCCCGAGCGGCTGGTGAGGATGGCCGCGGTGCTGGACACTCTGGCCGAACGTGGGCAGGTCATCGTCTTGACCTGCACACCGGCACGATACGACGGCGTCAAGGATGCGCAGCGAATCGAGTTGTGCGCGTAAGGTCAGCGCATGAATCCGATCGCGGTGTAGTCCAGATCGGCCAGCCCGGCCGCACCGAAGTTGGCCAGCGAGCTGTTGACCGCGATGTTGCCGGGGGACTGCACCAGCGGCAGGCTGAATCCCTCGGCCCAGACCAGCTTGTCGACCTCATTGGCCAGCACCCGGGCCTTGTCCGGGTCCAGCTCCTCGAGGGTTTGCTCGATCTTCGCGTCGATCTCGGCGCTGCCGATCTTGCCGAAGTTGCTCTCGCCGCCGGATGCGTAGATCTGCGTCAACGCCGATAGTGGGAAAGCATCACCCATCCAACCGAATTGGGCGATGTCGAACGCGCCGACATTGATGTAATTGGTGAAGAAGCCGCTGCCGGCCTTGGCCATCAGTTCGAGCTTGACGCCGATCGCGGCGAGGCTGTGCTGCGCGATCAGGCCGAACTGCCGGGTGGTCTGCGCGTCGTAGTACAGGTCGCGCACGACGAGTTGCTTGCCGTCCTTCTCGCGGACTCGACCGTTGAGTTTCCAGCCCAGCGCATCGAGGTCACGTCTGGCCTTCTCCGGGTCGTAGGCCACCGCAGCGCTGTTGTCCTGGTAGCCCTGTTGTCCCTCGACGTAGATGTGGTTGTTCAGCGCGGCCGGATGGCTGTTGAGCCCGTGCTGGCTGACCGCGGCGATGCTCTGGCGGTCGATGCCCTCGGCGACCGCGCGGCGCAACCGCGGATCGGCCAGGATCGAGCCGTTCGCGCCGTTGAAGGTGAAGTGGTACCAGCTCGGCGTCGGCGCCCGCCGAATCGAGATGCCCTTGGTGCGCCGGGCGATCGTCATCTGATCCAATCCGGCCAGCCCGGTCGCGTCGATCGCCTTGTTCTGCAGCGCCGGCAAGCGGGCGGCATCGTCGAGCACCAGGAATGTGATCCGGTCCAGCCGGGGGCGCTCGCCCCACCATTTGGAGTTGCGGGTCAACACAATTCGCTGCTTGGTTCGATCAAGCTCGGAGACGACGAACGGACCCGCCGACGGACCCGGCCCGGACAGCTGGGCCTTGTTGAACGCATCCGGGGTCGCGGTCATGCTCTTGGGCAGCAGCATCGTGTTGCCGGAGAACATGCCGCGCCATTCCGCGTAGGGCTTGGCGAAGGTGATCACCGCCTGGCGGTCGTCGACGCCCCGGTCGACCGACTTGACCCGCTCGCTGCCATTGGTGCCCGCGATCGCGAAGTTCTTGTCGGCTCCGCTGGTGGCGTGGATCTGACTGGCGATGTCCTCCCAGCTGAGCGGCGTGCCGTCGGACCAGATCGCCCTCGGGTTGATCGTGTAGGTGACCACCTGCGGGTTGGTGCCGGTGAGTTCGACGCTGCTGAAGTATTCGGTGTTGACCGTGGTCGAGCCGTTCGGCCCGATCACGAAGGCGCGCGGCATGGTGGCTTTCAGCATGCTGGCCACGTCGGCGGAATTGCCGTCGATGTTCAAAGTGTTGAAGTTGGAGGGAAATTCGGAGAGGCCGAGTCGCAGGTCGCCGCCATTGCGCAGCGTCGCCGGGTTCTGCGGATTGATGTCGCTGGTCGCGCCGACGGCGGTGGCGGGACCGCCGGGCAGGTAGTCGCCGCCCGACGAGCAGCCGGCCACCACGAGGACGGCGAACGCCAATGCCAGCGCGCGCTTGAACCGCATCGTCGTCATCAGGCTACCCATGGGCCGAGTCCGGTTGCGGCACAGCGGCCAACAGGCGCTGGGTGTACTCGTGCTGCGGATGGCTGAATATTTCCTCGCTGTCACCCTGTTCGACGATCGCGCCGCGTAACATCACCACGACCCGATGGGCCATGTGCTTCACCACCGAAAGATTATGTGAGACAAACAAGTAGGACAGACTGAGCTCCTGCTGTAGATCCAGCAGCAAATTCAGGATGCCCGCCTGAATCGACACGTCGAGCGCAGAGACCGGTTCGTCGAGGGCGAGGATCTTGGGCCGCAGCGCCAGCGCCCGGGCGATCCCGATGCGCTGCTTCTGTCCACCCGAGAATTCCGACGGGTAACGGCTGGCGTCGGCATGCCGCAGGCCGACGGTGTCGAGTAGCTCGGCGACCCTGGTCTGGGTGTCGGCGTTCGTGAAGCCGTTGGCGCGCAGGGGTTCCGCCAGCAGATCGAAGACCGGTAACCGCGGGTCCAAGGCCGCCGCCGGGTCCTGGAAGATCACCTGGATGTCGCGGCGCAGCTCCCGGCGGCTCGCCGAGGTCAGGGTTGCCACGTCGGACCCCAGTACCTCGATCGAACCCGATTGCGGAGCAACCAGTTCGAGGATCTCGTGCAGTGTCGTCGATTTACCCGACCCCGATTCGCCGACGATCGCCAGCGTGCGGCCCTGCGGTAGTTCGAAACTGATGCCGTCGACCGCGCGGACTTCGCCGACGTTACGGCGGAACAGCAACCCCTTCGTCAAGGGATAGGTCTTGACCAGATCCCGAACGCGGACGACGACCGTTCGTTCGTCGGCCGGGGCCGCTTCGGGCGTCGTACTGACCCCGTAGACCTCCGCTGCGCTGCGCCCGGCGACGTGTTCGGTGCGAATGCAGGCCGCAGTATGGTCGGCGGCCACCGACACGAGTTCTGGCTCCGCGGTGCGGCATTCGTCGACGACGAGCGGGCAGCGCGGTCCGAACGGGCACCCCGGCTCCAGGGCCGTCAACGACGGGGGAGCGCCCGGGATCGGCACCAGCCGGGTGCCCTGCGGGGCGTCCAGCCGCGGTACCGATCCCAGCAGCCCGGCGGTGTACGGCATCCGGCGATCGCGGTAGACGTCGTTGACCGCCGCGGATTCGACGATCCGCCCGGCGTACATCACCAGCGCGCGGTCTGCGAATTCGCCGACCACGCCGAGGTCGTGGGTGATCAGCAGCACCCCGGCGCCGGTCACATCCCGCGCTGTTTTCAGCACCTCGAGGATCTGCGCCTGAACGGTGACATCGAGGGCAGTGGTCGGCTCGTCGCAGATCAGCAGATCGGGATCGTTGGCGATCGCGATCGCGATCACCACTCGCTGGCGTTCACCACCGGACAGCTCGTGCGGAAATGCCTTGGCGCGCTTGTCGGGTTGCTGGATGCCGACCAACTCGAGCAACTCGACCGCGCGCCGACGGGCATCGCGCTTTGCGGTGCGTGGCTGATGTACCTCGATCGCCTCGGCGATCTGGTCGCCGACCGTGTAGACCGGCGTCAGGGCCGACATCGGGTCCTGGAACACCATGCCGATCGTGTTGCCGCGAAAGCGCGACATGGCTTGATCCGGTAATCCGATCAACTCGGTGCCCTGCAACCGGACCGATCCCCGGACATCGGCATACTCCGGGAGCAGCGACACCGCCGCCATCGCCGCGGTGGACTTGCCCGACCCGGATTCGCCGACGAGGGCCACCACCTCGCCGGCGTCGACGTGGAAGTCGATGCCGCGCACCGCCTTCAGCGGCGGACCCTCAGTGGGGAAGCTGACCGCCAGGTTTCGCACGTCGAGCAACCGGCTCACGGGCGGCCGCCCCGCGGTACCGAACTCGAGGGATCGAGGGCGTCACGCAGACCGTCACCGGTCACGTTGGCGCACACCAGGATCAGCACCAGCACCCCGGCGGGGAACAGGAAAACCCACGGGAACGTCGTCGCCGACTGGGTGCCGTCGGCGATCAGCGTTCCCAGCGACACATCCGGAGGCTGGATACCGAAACCCAGGAAGCTCAAACCGGTCTCGGCCAGGATCGCCACGGCGACGTTCAACGCCGTGTCGATGATCAGGATCGAGGCCACATTCGGCACCACATGGTGGACGATGATCCGCCAATTCGGCACACCCATATACCGTGCGGCACGGATGAATTCGCGCTCGCGCAAACTCATCGTCATGCCGCGGACCATGCGGGAGCTGACCATCCAGCCGAAGCCGGCCAGCAGCAGCACCAGCACGATGACGTTGCCGGAACTCTTGGTGCGCGGCGTCAGGATCATGATCAACAGGAACGCCGGCACCACCAGCATGAGGTCGACGAACCACATCAGCACGCGGTCCCGCCAGCCGCCGAAGTACCCGGAGATGGAGCCGACCGTCGCCGCGATGCCGGTGGAGATCAGCGCCACGCACACCGCGATCAGCATCGACTTCTGCATGCCCCGCAATGTCTGGGCCAGCAGGTCTTGGCCGAGGGCGTTGGTGCCCATCCAGTGCCGGGCGTTCGGCGACTGCAGCAGCGCATCGAAATCCAGATCGCTGAAGGAGTACGGCAGAAACGACGGCAGCGTGTAGCAGCCGACGAACAGCACCAGCAATACCAGCAGCGACGCCACCGCCGATCGGCGGCGCAGGAAGCGGCGCAGCACCAGCGTGCGCCGCGAGACGAATTCCGGGGTGATCGTCGCGGTCATGACACCCGAACCCGGGGATCGAGCGCGGCGTAGATGAAGTCGGACAGCAATCCGGCCAGCAACACCACCGCGCCGGCGAACACGGTGATCGCCGCGACGATGTTGGCGTCCTGGGTCGCGACTCCCTGCACCATCCATTCGCCCATGCCGTGCCAGCCGAAGATCTTCTCGACGAACACCGCGCCGGTCACCAATCCGGCAACACCGTAGGCGAACAGCGTCGCCAGCGGGATCAGGGCGGTGCGCAGTCCGTGTTTGATCAGGGCGCGACGGCGGGTCAGCCCTTTGGCGCGCGCGGTCCGGATGAAGTCCTGACCGAGCACGTCCAGCATCGCGTTGCGCTGGTAGCGGCTGAATCCGGCGGCAGTGCCGAGCGTCAGGGTGAGCGTTGGTAAAGCCAAGTGCTGCAACCGATCCACGAACCGGCTCGTCGCGCCGTCGATCAGGGCGGGCGAGGTTTCCCCGGTGTACTGGAACAGCTGCCAACCCAACGCCCAGTTCACCCGCAACGCTCCGAGGATCAACAGATTGGCGATCACGAACGTCGGCGCCGACAACACCAGCAGAGCCAGCATCGTGATGGTGCGGTCACTGATCCGGTACTGCCGGATCGCCCCCCAGGCGCCGAGCGCGACACCGATGAGGGTCCCGGCGACTGAGCCGATCAGTAGCAGCCGAAGGCTGACACCGATGCGTCGCCACAGTTCGCCGGAGACCGGCTGCCCGGTGATGGTGGCGCCGAAGTCGCCGCGCACCGCGTGCGAGGCCCAGTCCGCGTAGCGCAGCGGGATCGGCTTGTTCAGCCCGAGCTGCGCGGCCTTGGCGTCGATCACCGCCTGCGGCGGGCGGGGGCTGCGCTGCATCAGGCTTTCCAGCGGCGAGAACGCCACCGCCGTGAGGCAGAAGGTCAGGAACGACGCCAATGCCAGCAGCACTACGTAGTTGAGCACGCGACGTGCCAGGAAGCGGGTCATGGCTACCGGCCTCGCCCCTGTCGCATTCGCACAGACTAGGAGACGTGCGGCCGCTCGGCGCAGGCAACATTGCGATCGGAGTGATTCGGATCGGTGAACCGACGGCCGTCGAGTCGTAACGTCGGATCAATGACTGTGACCGACAGCTATCTGGCCAACAACGCGGAATACGCGAAGTCCTTCGACGGGCCGTTGCCGCTGCCGCCGAGCAAGCACGTCGCGGTGTTGGCCTGCATGGATGCCCGCATCGACGTCTATCGCGCCCTCGGCATCAACGAGGGGGAGTCGCATGTCATCCGCAACGCCGGCGGCGTCGTCACCGATGACGCGATCCGGTCGCTGGCCATCAGCCAGCGCCTGCTCGGCACCACCGAGATCATCCTGATCCACCACACCGACTGCGGCATGCTGACGTTCACCGACGACGACTTCAAGCGCACGATCCAGGACGAGACCGGGGTCAAGCCGCCGTGGTCGGCCGAGGCGTTCAGCGATCTCGCCGAGGACGTCCGGCAGTCGCTGCAGCGCATCGAGAACAGCCCGTTCGTCACCAAGCACACGTCGGTTCGCGGCTTCATCTTCGACGTCGCCACCGGCAAGCTCGACGAGGTCACGCTCTAGGGCTCTGACGCTTTCATCGCGCCGAACGTGTAATCACGTCGGAGAATCGGCCGGAATCTCGCCGTGAATGCACGTTCGGCGACGCTGGTTGCGCCGGGTGTGCCATCGAGCGATGCCGGGTGTGCCATGGAGCCCCACCCGCCCCTGCCGTCACTGAGCTGGACACGGCTTCTCTTCCGTTTCGTCAGCGCCTTTGACATCGCCGGGCCGTTTGTCGCTCAGAGGTGGGCACATCGAACCCCCAAGCTCCTGCCGAACATCACGATTTCGTTGACAACCCGCGCGGTCGGCTGGTTTCATACTCGGTAATGTCTGTAATCCTGACCAAATCAACCAACTTTACCGAAGATAGGGAGGGTTGATGACGAGCCAAGAAGCACCCGCAGCCGGGCAATACGAGTTGAGCCATCTGCGGTCGCTCGAGGCCGAGGCGATCCACATCATCCGTGAGGTGGCGGCCGAATTCGAGCGCCCGGTGTTGCTGTTCTCCGGCGGCAAAGACTCGATCGTGATGCTGCAGCTGGCCATCAGGGCGTTTCGGCCCGGTCGTCTGCCGTTCCCGGTGATGCACGTCGACACCGGCCACAACTTCGACGAGGTGATCGCGACGCGCGACGAACTGGTCGCCGAAACCGGCGTGCGGATGGTCGTCGCGAAGGTGCAGGACGACATCGACGCCGGCCGGGTCGTCGAGACCATTCCATCGCGCAACCCGCTGCAGACGGTGACGCTGCTGCGAGCCATCCGGGAGAACAACTTCGACGCCGCGTTCGGCGGCGCCCGGCGCGACGAGGAGAAGGCTCGCGCCAAGGAGCGGGTGTTCAGCTTCCGTGACGAGTTCGGGCAGTGGGACCCCAAGGCGCAGCGGCCCGAGCTGTGGAACATCTACAACGGCCGGCACCACAAGGGTGAGCACATCCGGGTGTTCCCGCTGTCCAACTGGACCGAGTTCGACATCTGGTCCTACATCGGCGCCGAGAAGATCAAGCTCCCGTCGATCTATTACGCCCACCGGCGAAAAGTCTTCTCGCGCGACGGCATGCTGCTCGCGGTCGACCGGCACCTGCAGCCGCGCCCCGACGAGGAGATCGTCGAGAAGACGGTCCGGTTCCGCACCGTCGGCGATGTCACGTGCACCGGCTGCGTGGAATCCGAGGCGGCCACCGTCACCGAAGTCGTTGCCGAGACGGCGGTTTCGCGGCTGACCGAACGTGGCGCCACCCGGGCCGACGATCGGATCTCCGAGGCCGGCATGGAAGATCGCAAGAGGCAGGGGTATTTCTGATGGCGACGCTGCTGCGCATCGCAACCGCCGGCTCAGTCGACGACGGCAAGTCGACGCTGATCGGGCGACTGCTCTACGACTCCAAGGCCGTCATGGACGACCAGTGGGCGTCCGTGGAGCGCACCTCCAAGGACCGCGGTCACGAGTACACCGACCTGTCGCTGGTCACCGACGGCCTGCGCGCCGAGCGGGAACAAGGCATCACCATCGACGTCGCCTACCGCTACTTCGCAACGCCCAAGCGCAAATTCATCATCGCCGACACTCCGGGGCACATCCAGTACACCCGCAACATGGTGACCGGAGCATCCACCGCCCAGCTGGCCATTGTGCTGGTCGACGCCCGGCACGGTCTGCTGGAGCAGTCCCGCCGGCACACCTTCCTGGCGTCGCTGCTGGGCATCGAGCACATCGTGCTCGCCGTCAACAAGATGGACCTCATCGACTGGGACAAAGCGACTTTCGAGGCGATTCGCGACGAATTCCACGCCTTCGCCACCCGCCTCGACGTCCAGGACGTGCTCACCATCCCGATGTCGGCGCTGCACGGCGACAACGTGGTCACCAAGTCGCGGCACACCCCGTGGTACGACGGGCCCGCGCTGCTGTCGCATCTGGAGGAGGTTTATGTCGCGGCTGATCGTAACCTCGTCGACGTCCGATTCCCGGTGCAATACGTCATCCGCCCGCAGACCCGCGAGCACCAGGACCACCGCAGCTACGCCGGCACGGTCTCCAGCGGTGTGATGCGCCCGGGTGACGACGTCGTCGTGCTGCCGACCGGCAAGCCCACCCGCATCACCGCCATCGAGGGTCCCAACGGCCCAGTGCCCGAGGCCTTTCCGCCGATGGCCGTCTCGGTCAGTCTGTCTGACAACATCGACATATCCCGCGGCGACATGATCGCCCGGCCCGCGAACGCCCCCCGGGTCGCCCAGGAATTCGATGCGACGGTGTGCTGGATGGCCGATGCCGAGGCACTGGCACCCGGGCGCGACTACCTGATCAAGCACACCACCCGGACCACCCGGGTCAAGGTCACCGCACTGGACTACCGGCTCGACGTCAACACGCTGCGTCGTGACAAAGACGCAACGGCGTTGCAGCTCAACGAACTCGGCCGCATCTCGCTGCGTTCGCAAGTTCCGTTGCTACTCGACGAATACACCCGCAACGCCAGCACCGGTTCCTTCATCCTGATCGATCCCAACACCAACGGCACCGTCGCCGCGGGCATGGTGCTGCGCGAAGCCGCCCCGCTGTCGGCGAGTCCCAACACGGTTCGGCATGCCTCTTTGGTGACGGCCAGAGATCGGCTCACCCGCGGCCGTACCCTCTGGTTCACCGGTCTGTCGGCTTCGGGCAAGTCCTCGGTGGCGATGCTGGTCGAGCGCAAGCTGCTCGAAATGGGCGTTCCCGCTTTCGTTCTCGACGGCGACAACCTGCGACACGGGTTGAATGCCGACTTGGGTTTCAGCATGGCCGACCGGGCCGAGAACCTGCGCCGGCTGGCGCACGTAGCGGCGCTCATCGCGGACTCCGGACAGACCGTGCTGGTGCCGGCGATCAGTCCGCTGGCGGAGCATCGCGAGCTGGCGCGGGGAGTGCACGCCGCTACGGGCCTGGATTTCGTTGAGGTGTTCTGCGACACCCCGCTGGAGGACTGCGAGCGGCGCGACCCCAAAGGCCTCTACGCTAAAGCGCGGGCGGGTGAGATCACGCACTTCACCGGGATCGACAGCCCATACCAGCGACCGAAGAATCCGGACCTGCGACTCACGCCGGATCGCAGTCTTGATGACATGGCGCAGCAAGTCGTCGAGCTGATCGAGGGGCGGAATTGAGCGACCACGGTGACGAGAACGATCACGAGCTGGCCGCGCGACTGGCCACCGAAGCGGGCCAGCTGCTGCTGACGGTGCGCGACGAACTCGCCGACGCGACCGAAGCGGACCGAAAAGCGGCGGGGGACAAGCGCTCCCACGACTACTTGATGGAAGCGCTGGCGCGGGACCGCCCGGACGACGCGGTGCTGTCCGAGGAAGGCGTCGACGATCCGGTTCGGTTGTCCGCACAGCGGGTGTGGATCGTCGACCCGCTGGACGGCACCCGGGAGTTCTCCGAACTCGGTCGCCACGACTGGGCGGTGCACGTCGCGCTCTGGCAGTCCGGCGCGCTGGTGGCTGGTGCGGTGGCGCTGCCCGCCCAGGGCGTCACGTTGTCCACGCCCGATCCGGTTCCGCCACCGGTGTTTTCGGGCCAACCACGGATTGTGGTCTCGCGCACCCGGCCACCGGAGATCGCGCTCACGGTGCGCGAACAACTGAACGGCACGTTGGTGCCGATGGGCTCGGCCGGCGCGAAGGTGGCCGCGGTGGTCCAAGGGCTGGCCGACGTGTACGTCCACGCCGGCGGACAGTACGAATGGGATTCCGCGGCTCCGGTCGCGGTGGCCCGCGCCGCCGGGCTGCACACCTCGCGCATCGACGGATCGCCGTTGGAGTACAACCGCGCCGATCCGAACCTGCCCGACCTGATCGTGTGTCGTCCGGAATACGCCGACGCGGTGCTCGCGATTACCGGCTGATCCGCTACCGGTGGGACAATCTCATTCCATGCGGATGTCGGCGAAGGCGGAGTACGCGGTGCGGGCGATGGTGGAAATGGCCACCCTCGACGACGGCGTGCGAGTGACCACCGACGAACTGGCCAACGCGCAGGGAATTCCGCCACAGTTTCTCGTCGACATCCTCTCCGCGCTGCGAAGCGACCACCTGGTGCGCAGCCATCGCGGCCGCGACGGCGGATACGAATTGTCCCGTCCCGGAACCGAAATCAGCATCGCCGACGTACTGCGGTGTATCGATGGGCCGCTGGCCAGCGTTCGCGACATCGGGCTCGGCGATCTGCCGTACTCCGGGGCCACCGCTGCACTGACCGACGTCTGGCGGGCGTTGCGGGCCAGCATGCGGGCGGTGTTGGAGGAGACCAGCCTGGCCGACGTCGCGTCCGGTGCGCTGCCCGACCACGTCGCCCGGATGGCCGACGACTACCGCGCTCAGGAAACGCGCCGCCGCGGTCCCCGTAGCGCCAGCTAACCGCCCGAGCCGTAGGGCCGGGTGAGGATCTCCAGGTAGTGACCGGCGGGGTCGCGGAAGTAGACCCCGCGTCCGCCGTCGTTGGTGTTGAACTCGCCGGGCCGCCGCCCGGAAGGGTCGGCCCAATGCGGCAGGCCGCGCGAGGAGATCTTGCCGTAAATCGCGTCGAAGTCTGCCTCGGAGACCAGAAACGCGTAGTGCTGCGAGACGATCTCCCGGTCTTCGGGAACATCCGAGTAGTCCAGGCTCGCGCCGTGCTCGAGGGTGACGACCAGGAATGGACCGAACGGCTGCGGGCTCGGTAAACCGAAGAGCTCGCTGACGAACTCGGCGGACTTCCGCTTGTCGTGCGCGGCGACGATGGTGTGATTGAACGCGATCGACATCGTGCCGCCAATTTACCCGGCCGTCGATCGCGGCGAGCCTGTGTTGTTGCCGCGTCGATGACGCTGCGCCGACGGCTGCGTGCCAGAATCGCGTTCGTGCGGGTAGCGATGACCATGCCGGTGATGGAGCCGGACTTGGACGCCGAAATGCTGCGCGACTGGGCCCGCACGATCGACCAGGGCCCGTTCTCGTCGTTGTGCTGGGGCGAGCGGATGGCGTTCGACAACCCGGAAACCTTGACGCTGATGGGCGCTTTGGCGGCCTGGACCGAGCGCGTTCGGTTGGTGACCACGGTGATCGTCCCCCAGTTGCACGATCCGGTGATGCTGGCCAAGGCGCTGGCGACCGGCGACATGATGTGCAATGGGCGGTTGACCGTCGGTCTGGGCGTCGGTGGCCGCGTCGAGGATTACCTGGCGGTGGGCGCCGACCCGGACACCCAGACGATCCGCGGGATGGCCGAGCGGGTCGCCGTCATGAAACGGGTGTGGGCCGGGGAGAAGGTCACCGAGTCGGTGCTGCCGGTGGGGCCCGCTGCGGTTCAGCCGGGCGGTCCGCCGCTGCTGGTCGGGACGATTGGCCCCAAGACGCTGCGCAGCGCCGCGGCGTGGGCGCAGGGCCTGGCCGGCACCACGCTGGACCTCGACGTCACCAAGCAGAACGAGCTGTTCGACGTCGCGCGTGAGGCCTGGGCCCGGGCCGACAAGCCCACGCCGTTGTTGGCCACCTCGTTCTGGTTTGCGCTGGGATCCGCCGACGACGCCCGGCAGCAGGTGCACACTCACCTTCGCCGTTACATGAACTGGATACCGGTCGAGTACGTCGACGCGATGGCACCAACCACAGGCTTCGCCGGAAGTGAGGACGACTTGATCGAAGTGCTGCGCGCATTCGAAGCTATCGGCACCGACGAAATCCAGCTCATTCCAACCAGTTCCGACCTCGATCAGCTCCGTCGGGCGGCGGAGATCGCGAGCGCATTCGATGCCTGAGCGCAACGTGCTGGGTGGCCCCCTGGAACCGTGCGGCAGCGAACCCCTCACCGGGTTCTATCGCGACGGCTGCTGCTCGACCGGACCGGAGGACATCGGCCGGCACACGATCTGCGCGGTGGTGACCGCCGAATTCCTGGAGCACCAACGGGCCATCGGCAACGACCTCTCAACACCCATGCCGCAGTTCAGATTTCCCGGCCTGGTACCGGGTGATCGGTGGTGCGTGACCGCGAACAACTGGCTGCTGGCCTACCGCGAAGGCTTCGCCGCCCCGGTGGTCCTGGCATCCACCCACGAGCGGACGCTCGACATCGTGCCGCTGAAGGCATTGCGGGAGCATGCCGTTGACGTGCCCGATGATCTGGGCGGTCTGTAGCGACTGCCGTGCCCGGACGTCGTATGACGCCGATCAGGCGAAGAGTTGCATCAACTGCTCGACGGCGTCGTCGGCCACCCGTCCACGCTGCTGGAGTTGGAGGATGCAGTAGACCGTGAGGTCGACAGAGCCGTAGATGTGGAACGCGATCATCGCCAGGTGTGAGAGTTGCTCGCTGGTCATCCGTTCCGGGTGGGCGAGGTCGCGGACATAGACGATGTCGGCCTCCAGCACCTGATTGCCCGGCGTGTAGACGTTGTCGTCGAACACCGTCGGCGCGATCGCCCACCGCTTGATGTCGGGGATCGAGTGCGGCATGAAACCTTGTGATCGCAGCTCGTTGTCCACGTCGCCGAATGTTGGCTGCCCCTGGTAGAGCGGGACAAAAGACACCTCGGTGTGTATCGCCACGGCGCCGGCGAGCCGCTGCCGACCGTTCTGAAACACCATCAGTTCCGAACCCTGAGCGTCGATCTTGAGTAGGTCGAAGTCGTCGATGTCGAGGTCGTCGAGACGATGCGTCTGTACGTCGTGGCGCTCGACGACCGCTGCAAGGTCCAGGAACGGCGTGAACAACTGGAGCTGATTGTGGTCGGGGGTGAGCAGACTGGTCATGCCCGACGACTTGGTGATCGTCAGTCGATGCTCGCGGCCGTCGGCGACGACTTCCGGTCGATATTTCTCCAGCGGCCCTTTGCGCTGCTCGAGCACTGCAAGCGCACCCTGCTGCGGCTCGAATCCTGTCACCGTGCACAAGCCGTAACCGAGCATTTCCTTGTACGGCGGATCTCCGTCGATGGGGTTGGCGCCGATGTCGATGATGCTGGTGGGCCGGGAACAGCGCACCAAGTCGCGAAGGAGAAGCGCGGAGGTCATGTGCGGATAATTGCACGGGTGTCGCGCGACGGCGAGAGGGCGAAATAGAATGCAGAGAATGAAGCACGTAATGACCGGAGCGCTGATCGCTGCCGCGCTACTGACCGCGCCGATCGGGCATGCCAATCCTGACCCGCACAAACCCGACCTAGGGGCCCACTACTGCCCGGGGGGCGGAACGCAGGACATGATGTCGCCCGCAGAGCCGTCCTGCGACGGTGTGCCCTACGACGACGGCTCCTACTGGCGCGCGATCAACCGGGGCGCCCCGGGAACGGCCGCCCTGGTCGTCGTGCAGTGCGTCAAGCCGGCACCCACCGGGCTGTTCGCCCCAGCGAACCAGGGCCCGGTGCCGGCACCTCCCGGAAGCTGCCAGTAGCGGGCAGACATCACCGTGGACGGCGGCTCGGTCCCGACGGTGTGAGCATTGGGTGGCGCGGCGAAAGCGTTCTCCCGCATCAGGTTTCGCTACGTCCGAGCACTGCCCCCGCTGCACATCGCGGCTGGAATGCCACCAAGCGCCGGGCGAGACGCACAGCGGGTTCACAGCTGCTCAACGGGCGGCGCTGATGGTGACGGGTTAGCGTTGAGCCAACCGACCAGCATCAGGAGGCCCACCATGAGCAACTACCTGGTCACCATCGAGTTCGACGACGGGCAGCGGGCGATCACGCAGTACTCGTCACCGTCGGACGTGAGGACCAAACTCGCTGAGATCATCGAGGATCTGACCGACGAGCACGGCATCGAGCACTTCCGCAGCGTGACGGTCACGCAGGCGCCCGTCACACTGGCGGCCTGACACCAACGGCCGGACGAGGCCGGGCGATTCAGCCTTCGCAGGCGACGCCGTCACCGTCACGGTCGAGCTTGCTGCGGTAGTCCGGGTCGCCTTTGGGAATGTTGTAGCGGCCGTCGGCGTGCGCTTGCTTGCAGTTGTCATACGGTCCGCCGGCGTATGCGGCGGGCGCGACCGCAGCCGCTCCGACAATGCCCAAGGCCGCAGTGGCAGCGACCAGCAACGTACGAATCACGGAATGTCCCCCAGATGTCGAGCCCGAGTTGCGGGCCGAATGTATCCGCCCGAGGCGCGATTGGCGGCCGAATCGGCGAAACGAACCCTTTGCGTGGCGGACCATTAGCGCGACTGATCTGCTCTGCGGTCATGCGGCCAGGCACGCATTCGAAGCCTGTGAATCGGCGAGGTGGCCGGAAAAGCGATTGACCTGCTAGAACTCTGGTGCCCCCGGCAGGATTCGAACCTGCGGCCTTCTGCTCCGGAGGCAGACGCTCTATCCCCTGAGCTACGGGGGCGCACGCGAAAACTGCTGCGCCAACGGGCCACGACAGACTAACGCATCACAGCGTCCGGCCGAGCATCGGAATGGATTCGAAGCCAGCGGACCTCAGACCATAGGATGGCCTGCGTGAATCCCGCCGATCTGGCCGAGCTGCTGAAGGTCACCGCCACCGCGGTGCTGACCCAGCATGCGCTCGACATCACCGCGCTGCCCGCGGTGATCGCCGTCGAGCGACCACGCAACCCAGAACACGGCGATTACGCCAGCAACTTGGCGCTGCAGGTCGCCAAGAAAGTCGGCGCCAACCCCCGCGAACTGGCCGGATGGCTCGCCGACGCGCTGTCGCAGGCCGACGGGATCTCGTCGGCGGAGGTTGCCGGGCCGGGCTTCATCAACCTGCGGCTGGACGCCTCGGCGCAGGGCTTGATCGTCAACAACGTGATCGACGCCGGCCACCGCTACGGCCACGGCGACGCCGAGGCCGGCCACAAGATCAACCTCGAGTTCGTCTCGGCCAACCCGACCGGCCCGATCCACATCGGCGGTACCCGCTGGGCCGCCGTCGGTGACGCGCTGGGCCGGCTGCTCACCACCCAGGGCGCCGACGTGGTCCGCGAGTACTACTTCAACGACCACGGCACTCAGATCGACCGGTTCGCCAACTCGCTGATCGCCGCGGCCAAGGGCGAGCCCACACCCGAAGACGGTTACGCGGGCAACTACATCGCCGACATCGCCGCGCAGATCCTGCAGCAGGTGCCCGACGTGTTGGGCCAGCCCGACGCCGAGCAGCACGAGACGTTCCGGCGCATCGGTGTCGACCTGATGTTCGCCCACATCAAGAAGTCACTGCACGACTTCGGCACCGACTTCGACGTCTACACCCACGAAGACTCGATGCACACCAGCGGCCGCGTAGACCAGGCGATCGAGCGGTTGCGCGAAAACGGCAACATCTACGAGAAGGACGGCGCAACCTGGTTGCGCACCAGCGCCTTCGGTGATGACAAAGATCGCGTGGTGATCAAGAGCGACGGCAATCACGCCTACATCGCCGGCGATCTCGCCTACTACCTGGACAAGCGCAGCCGCGGATTCGACCTGTGCATCTATATGCTCGGCGCCGACCATCACGGCTACATCTCCCGGTTGAAGGCGGCCGCCGAAGCATTCGGTGACAACCCCGGCACTGTCGAAGTGCTGATCGGTCAGATGGTCAACCTGGTCCGCGACGGGCAGCCGATGAAGATGAGCAAGCGGGCCGGCACCGTGATCACCCTGGACGACCTGGTCGAGGCGATCGGCGTCGACGCCGCCCGCTACAGCCTGATCCGCTCCTCGGTGGACACCCCGATCGACATCGACCTGGCGCTGTGGTCGTCGGCGTCCAGCGAAAACCCGGTCTACTACGTGCAATACGCGCACGCGCGGCTCTCCGCGCTGGCCCGCAACGCCGCCGAACTCGGTCTGATCCCCGATACCGCCCACCTCGACGTGCTTACCCACGACAAAGAGGGTGCGCTGATCCGCAACCTCGGTGAATTCCCCCGGGTGCTGAAAACTGCTGCCGCACTGCGCGAACCGCACCGGGTCTGCCGCTACCTCGAAGACCTGGCGGGCGACTATCACCGGTTCTACGACGCGTGCCGGGTACTGCCGCAGGGCGACGAAGAACCGAACGAACTGCACATTGCGCGGCTGGCGCTGTGCCAAGCGACCCGTCAGGTCATCGCCAACGGCCTCGCCATCCTCGGTGTCACCGCTCCGGAGCGGATGTGAACGCGCACCCAGCCGGCCCCCGTCACGCCGAGGAGTTCCACCACTCAGGTGTGCCGCCGCGACCGGAATCCGCCGAAGAGCTTCTGCGCCTGGCGCCGAATGTATGGCCGCGTAACGCCGTTCGCGGTGAGGACGGCGTCGTCAGCATCGCCGGTGTCTCCCTGCAGTCGTTGGCCCAGGACTACGGCACCCCGTTGTTCGTGATCGACGAGAACGATTTCCGGTCACGCTGCCGCGAGATCGCGGCCGCCTTCGGTGGCGGCGCCAACGTGCACTATGCCGGAAAAGCCTTCCTGTCCAGTGAGATCGCCCGCTGGATCGACGAGGAGGGTTTGTCGCTGGACGTCTGCACCGGCGGCGAGATGGCAGTTGCGCTGCACGCCGACTTTCCGCCCGAGCGAATCGCACTGCACGGCAACAACAAATCGGTCGCCGAACTCACCACCGCCGTCAAGACCGGGATCAAGAAGGTCGTTGTCGACTCGATGATCGAGATCGAGCGCCTGGATGCCATCGCCGGTGACGCGGGTGTGGTGCAGGACGTGCTGGTCCGCGTCACGGTCGGGGTGGAAGCGCATACCCACGAATTCATCTCCACCGCGCACGAAGACCAGAAGTTCGGGCTGTCGCTGGCCAACGGCGCCGCGATGGCCGCGATCCGTCGGGTGTTCGCCGCCGACCACCTCCGACTGGTGGGCCTGCACAGCCACATCGGCTCGCAGATCTTCGACGTCGGCGGTTTCGAGATCGCTGCCCACCGGGTGATCGGGCTGCTGCGCGACGTGGTCGCCGAGTTCGGCGTCGACAAGACAGCGCAGATCTCCAGCGTCGACCTCGGTGGGGGCCTTGGCATCTCGTACTTACCCAACGACGACCCACCACCGGTGAGCGAACTCGCCGACAAACTCAGCGACATCGTCCGTCACGAGTCCGCGGCGGTGGGCCTGCCGGCGCCCCGGTTGGTCGTCGAACCCGGCCGCGCGATCGCCGGCCCCGGAACCATCACGCTCTACGAGGTCGGCACCGTCAAGGATGTCGGCGTCAGCGCCACGGCGAATCGCCGCTACGTCAGCATCGACGGCGGCATGAGCGACAACATCCGTACCTCGCTCTACGACGCGGACTACGACGTGCGGCTGGTGTCACGCACCTCGGATGCTGGACCGATACTCGGCCGTGTCGTCGGAAAGCATTGCGAGAGCGGCGATATCGTGGTGCGTGATGCTTGGGTGCCGGACGACATCGAGCCCGGCGACCTGGTCGCGGTCGCGGCAACCGGTGCCTACTGCTATTCGCTGTCGAGTCGATACAACTTGATCGGCCGCCCCGCCGTGGTGGCCGTGCGCGACGGAGCGTCCCGTCTGATCCTGCGCCGGGAGACGGTCGACGATCTGCTGAGTCTGGAAGTGAGGTGAGCCGTGAGTGACGCGGAAAAGCCGGTCGGTGTAGCGGTATTGGGGCTGGGCAATGTGGGCAGTGAGGTCGTCCGCATCATCGAGGAGAGCGCCGACGACCTCGCCGCCCGCGTCGGTGCACCGCTGGTGCTGCGCGGCATCGGGGTACGCCGGGTGGCCGACGATCGTGGTGTGCCGGCCGATCTGCTGACCGACGACATCGACGCGCTGGTCTCCCGCGACGACGTCGACATCGTCGTCGAGGTGATGGGGCCGGTCGAGCCGTCCCGCAAGGCGATCCTGTCGGCTCTGGAGCACGGCAAGTCTGTGGTGACGGCTAACAAGGCGCTGCTCTCGGTGGCCACCGGCGAGCTGGCGCAGGCGGCCGAAAAGGCCCGGGTGGACCTGTATTTCGAAGCTGCGGTGGCCGGCGCCATTCCGGTGATCCGTCCGTTGACCCAGTCCCTGGCCGGCGACACGGTGCAGCGGGTGGCCGGCATCGTCAACGGAACCACCAACTACATCCTGTCCGAAATGGACAGCACCGGTGCCGGTTACGAGAAGGCTTTGGCCGACGCGGGCGCGCTGGGCTACGCGGAAGCGGACCCGACCGCCGACGTGGAGGGTTTCGACGCCGCGGCGAAAGCCGCGATCCTGGCGTCGATCGCTTTCCACACCCGGGTGACCGCCGACGACGTCTACCGCGAGGGAATCACCAAGATCAGCCCGGAGGACTTCGCCTCCGCGCGGGCGCTCGGGTGCACGATCAAGCTGTTGTCGATCTGTGAACGGATCACCGACGACGATGGGCAGCAGCGGGTTTCGGCCCGGGTGTATCCCGCGCTGGTGCCGCTGAAGCACCCGCTGGCCACCGTCAACGGTGCATTCAATGCCGTGGTCGTCGAGGCCGAAGCCGCCGGCCGGCTGATGTTCTACGGACAGGGTGCCGGCGGTAAGCCGACCGCGTCGGCAGTCGCCGGCGACCTGGTGATGGCGGCCCGCAACCGGGTGCTGGGCAGCCGGGCGCCCAAGGAATCGAAGTATGCCCAGTTGTCGGTCGCCCCGATGGGGGTGATCCAGACCCGTTACTACGTCAGCATGGACGTCGCCGACAAACCCGGTGTATTGGCAACCGTCGCAGCGGAATTCGCCAAGCGGGAAGTCAGCATCGCCGAAGTCCGTCAGGAAGGCGTCGTCGGCGAGGGTGGTCAGCGGATCGGGGCCCGCGTCGTGGTGGTCACCCATACCGCGACCGACGCCGCGCTGTCCGAAACCGTCGATGCGCTGGCCGAACTCGACGTGGTGCAGGGTGTGGCCAGCGTCCTGCGGCTGGAAGGAACCAACACATGACCCCGTCCAAGACCGCCGTTCATCACCAGTGGCCGGGATTGATCGAGGCCTACCGGGACCGCTTGCCGGTCGGCGACAACTGGGTGCCGGTCACGCTGCTCGAGGGCGGCACTCCGCTGATCGCTGCGACGCGACTCTCGGCCGAGATCGGCTGCACCGTGCACCTGAAGGTCGAAGGCCTCAACCCCACCGGCTCGTTCAAGGACCGGGGCATGACGATGGCCGTCACCGATGCGGTGGCCCGCGGCCAGCAGGCGGTGCTGTGCGCATCGACCGGCAACACGTCCGCCTCGGCCGCGGCCTACGCCGCCCGCGCCGGCATCACCTGCGCGGTGCTGATCCCGCAGGGCAAGATCGCGATGGGCAAGCTTGCACAGGCCGTCATGCACGGCGCCAAGATCATCCAGGTCGACGGCAACTTCGACGACTGCCTCGAGGTGGCCCGCAAGATCGTGGCCGACTTCCCGACGATCGCACTGGTCAACTCAGTCAACCCAGTCCGCATCGAGGGCCAGAAGACCGCGGCGTTCGAAATCGTCGACGTGCTGGGCCGCGCGCCCGACGTTCACGCGCTGCCGGTGGGCAACGCGGGCAACATCACCGCGTACTGGAAGGGCTACACCGAGTATCACGCCGACGGGGTCATCGACTCGCTGCCGCGCATGCTCGGCACCCAGGCCGCCGGCGCGGCGCCGCTGGTCTCCGGTGAACCGGTGAAAAACCCGGAGACCATCGCCACCGCGATCCGGATCGGGTCGCCCGCGTCCTGGGGGCCGGCCGTCGCGGCTCAGGAGCAGTCCAACGGGCGCTTCCTGGCCGCCACCGACGAGGAAATCCTGGCCGCCTACCACCTGATCGCAGCCACCGAAGGCGTCTTCGTGGAGCCGGCGTCGGCGGCCAGCGTCGCCGGCCTGCTCAAGTCGGTCGCCGACGGCTGGGTCAAGCCGGGCTCGACCGTGGTGTGCACGGTGACCGGCAACGGTCTCAAGGACCCCGACACCGCGCTGCGCGACATGCCGACAGTGGAGCCCGTCCCGGTCGACCCGGTCGCCGTCGTCGCCAAACTGGGGCTGGCGTAGTGCTGGCTTCCGGGCTGCTGGGCAGTTCGGTAGTTCCGGCCTCCAGCGCCAATCTCGGTCCTGGCTTCGACAGCCTCGGGCTGGCGCTGAGCCGCTACGACGAGATCACGGTCGAGACAACCGATTCCGAGTTGGTCATCGAGGTCGAGGGGGAGGGTGCCGGCGAGCTCATGCTCGACGAGGGCCATCTGGTCGTGCGCGCCGTCCAGCACGGATTACAGGCCGCCGGAGTCAGTGCCGCCGGCTTGAAAGTCCGTTGCCGCAACGCAATTCCTCACTCGCGCGGCCTCGGCTCGTCGGCTGCCGCCGTGGTCGGTGGCCTGGCCGCGGTCAACGGCCTTCTCGCGCAAGCGGGGTTGACGCCGTTGAGTCAGAGCCAGCTGATCCAGCTGTCGTCGGAATTCGAGGGACATCCCGACAACGCGGCCGCCGCGGTCCTGGGTGGCGCCGTCGTGTCGTGGACCGACAACGGCGCCGGAGCGCCGGCATACTCCGCCGCACAGGTGCGCCTGCACCCCGACATCCGGCTCTTCCCCGCGATCCCGACGCACCGTTCGTCGACCGTGGAGGCGCGGGTGCTGCTTCCGACCGAGGTCAGTCACGAGGACGCCCGTTTCAACGTGAGCCGCGCCGCGTTGCTGGTGGTGGCGCTGACCGAGCGCCCGGACCTACTGATGGCCGCCACCGAGGACGTACTGCACCAGCCACACCGCGCGCCCGCCATGCCGGCGTCAGGGGAATACCTGCAGCTCCTGCGCCGTTGTGGCGTGGCAGCTGTGCTGTCCGGCGCCGGTCCTGCGGTGATAGCGCTGACGACGGCACCCCAACTACCCGCCGAGGTGCTCGAATACGCCGCTGCAAACGGTTTCGCGGTCACCGAGATGGCGGTCGGCGACGGGGTCCGTTGGAGTTCCGGAGTGGCTGTCCCCAGCTAGCGTCGCCAGACGCGGCGAAGAGGCTTCTTGCTTCCGGCATCGAAGCACGTTATCCTCGGATCCGTCCAGCAATCGCAGTCAGCTGCATCATGCGCAGACATTGCGCGAACACTAGGACGAATACCAAATTCTTCTCGTGGACGATGGTTAGCCATACACATCGCCAATCTTGGCAATCACCGTTTCAGAGTCGACCTTTGGCAGCACTCGGCGAATTTGCTGAGCGCAACGAACCCCTCGCTTGATTCGATCAGTGAGGGAGAGAAAGGAAATCCGTGACCGATACGGACCTCGTTACGGCTGGCGACAGCACCGAAAATGACAAGCTGTCGGACCCCGTGACTCCAGAAGTTTCCAGCGAGAGCGCCGCCCCTGCAAAGGTGTCCGACGGCTCGCTGGCCACCATGGTGCTTCCCGAACTGCGCGCCCTGGCCAGCCGGTCCGGCGTCAAGGGCACCTCGGGAATGCGCAAGAGCGAACTGATCGCTGCGATCCGCGAATCCCGTCAGAGCGGCCAGTCCAACGGCGCAGCGACCAACGGCGGCGGGTCGGACAACCACGACCTCAAGACCACCCAGGCGCCCGTCGAACCCGCCGCGGAGAACAGCGCCAAGCACGACGACGCTCGTGACAGGCCGTTCGACCACCCGGATGCGGACCAGCACAAGCGGGCCCAGCAGAACGACAACAAGCAGCAGAACGACAACAAGCAACAGAACGACGACAAGCAACAGAACAACAACAAGCAGCAGAACGGCAATAACAAGCCCGCCCGCGACCAGCAGGACAACAAGTCCGAGGACCGCGACTCAGGCGGCGACCAGCAGAATTCCGGTGGCCAGCAGAACCGTGGCAACCAGAACCAGAACCAGCAGGACGACGACGGAGACGGACGTGGCGGTCGCCGCGGACGCCGATTCCGCGAGCGTCGCCGCCGCGGCGATCGTCCCGACGGTGGTGGCGGGGGCGGTAACGACACCGAACTGCGTGACGACGACGTCGTCCAGCCGGTGGCCGGCATCCTTGATGTCCTGGACAACTACGCCTTCGTCCGCACCTCCGGCTACCTGGCCGGCCCGCACGACGTCTACGTCTCGATGAACATGGTGCGCAAGAACGGGTTACGCCGCGGCGACGCGGTGACCGGCGCGGTGCGGGTGCCCAAAGACGGCGAACAGCCCAACCAGCGGCAGAAGTTCAACCCGCTGGTGCGACTGGACACCGTCAACGGCGGCCCGGTCGAAAATGCCAAGAACCGGCCCGATTTCACGAAGCTGACGCCGTTGTACCCCAACCAGCGCCTGCGCCTGGAGACCACCGGCGACCGGCTGACCACCCGCATCATCGACCTGATCATGCCGATCGGTAAGGGACAGCGCGCGCTGATCGTGTCGCCGCCCAAGGCCGGTAAGACCACGATCCTGCAGGACATCGCCAACGCGATCACCAAGAACAACCCGGAATGTCACCTCATGGTCGTGCTCGTCGACGAGCGGCCCGAGGAGGTCACCGACATGACGCGTTCGGTCAAGGGCGAGGTCATCGCCTCGACCTTCGACCGGCCGCCGACGGATCACACCGCGGTTGCCGAGCTCGCGATCGAGCGGGCCAAGCGACTTGTCGAACAGGGCAAAGACGTTGTGGTGCTACTGGACTCGATCACCCGACTGGGCCGCGCGTACAACAACGCGTCGCCGGCCTCGGGCCGCATCCTGTCCGGTGGTGTCGACTCGACCGCGCTCTACCCGCCGAAGCGTTTCCTCGGCGCGGCCCGCAACATCGAGCAAGGCGGGTCGTTGACGATCATCGCCACCGCGATGGTCGAGACCGGATCCACCGGTGACACAGTCATTTTCGAGGAGTTCAAGGGCACGGGTAACGCCGAGCTCAAGCTCGACCGCAAGATCTCCGAACGCCGGGTGTTCCCCGCCGTCGACGTCAACCCGTCGGGTACCCGCAAGGACGAGCTGCTGCTCTCGCCGGACGAGTTCTCGGTGGTCCACAAGCTGCGTCGCGTGCTGTCCGGTCTGGACTCTCACCAGGCCATCGATCTGCTGATGTCGCAGCTGCGGAAGACCAAGAACAACTACGAGTTCCTGGTTCAGGTGTCCAAGACGACACCCGGCATGGACAACGACTAAATCGGTTAGCACACCGCCGCGGGCGGCCGACATGGCCGTCTTGCGTTTCTACCGTTGATGCGACGGTAACCTGCGCCTTGTCGGAAACCGACGGGGAAAGCGGTGAATCGTGGCGGACACTGTTCAACAACTGTTGCGCACGCGCAGTGGCGACTCCACGCCGGCGGTCAAACACGAAGACCGGGTCTGGACCTGGCGTGAGCACCTCGCCGACGCGTCGGCGTCTGCCGCCACCCTGATCGGCATCGCCGACCCCGAGCGCCCACTGCACGTCGGCGCGCTTCTGGGCAACACGCCCGACATGCTCACCGCGATGGCGGCCGCCGCGCTCGGCGGCTACGTGCTGTGCGGCATCAACGACACCCGTCGCGGCGCGGCGCTGGCCAAAGACATCATCCGGGCCGACTGTCAGATTCTGCTCACCCATCCCGCCCACCGCGCGCTGCTCGACGGCCTGGATCTGCCCGGCGTTCGGGTGATCGACGTCAGCAGCGACGAGTGGTCGCACCAGCTCGCGTCGGCCGGACCGCTGGTGCCGCACAAAGAGGTCGTTCCGACCGACACGCTGATGATGATCTTCACCTCAGGCACCAGCGGCGAACCCAAAGCCGTTCAGGTCACTCATCTGACCGTTATCTTCGCCGGCGCCAACCTGATTGGCCGCTTCGACGTCGAATCCTCCGGCGTCTGTTACCTTTCCATGCCGCTGTTCCACTCCAACGCGCTGCTGGCCGGGTGGAGCGTGGCGGTCGGGTCGGGGGCGGCGATGGTGCCGGCCACCTTCTCGGCGTCGCGGCTGCTGGCCGACCTCCGCCGGTACGGCGCCACCTACATGAACTACGTCGGCAAGCCGCTGGCCTACGTGCTGGCCACCCCCGAACAACCCAACGACGCGGACAACCCGCTGCGGGTGGCCTTCGGCAACGAGGCGAGCGACCGCGACATCGCGGAATTCAGCCGGCGTTTCGACTGCAAAGTGTGGGACGGCTTCGGCTCGACCGAAGGCGCGATCATCATCACTCGCGAAGACGGCTGCCCGCCCGGTTCGCTGGGACAGGGCTTTCCGGGCGTCGGTGTCTACAACCCCGACACACTCGCCGAATGCGCGGTCGCGGAATTCGACGACGACGGCACTCTGGTCAACCCCGACGCTGCGATCGGCGAACTGGTCAACACCACCGGCGCGGGATTGTTCGCGGGCTACTACAAGGACCAGGACGCCACCGACGCGCGGTTGCGCAACGGCATGTTCTGGTCCGGCGACCTTGCTTACCGCGACGCCGACGGCTGGATCTACTTCGCCGGGCGCAGCGGCGACTGGCTGCGCGTCGACGGCGAGAACATGACCACCGCGCCCATCGAGCGCATCCTTCAGCGGCTGCCCGCAGTCAGCCAGGTCGCCGTCTACGCGGTGCCCGACCCGCAGGTGGGCGACCACGTGATGGCCGCGCTGGTACTGGTCGACGGCGCCGAACTGTCGCCGTCCGCGTTCAGCGAGTTCCTGGCCGGCCAGCCGGATCTCTCGCCGAAAGCCTGGCCGAGGCACGTCTGGATCACCGAGAAGTTGCCGACGACCGCCACCAACAAGATCCTCAAACGCCAGCTCAGCGCGCACGGCAGTACGCCGCCCGGCGGCCTGCTGTGGACCCGGGCCGGCCGCGACACCAGCTACACCGTCGCCGATCGTTCTGCGAAAGTCCAGGTCAGCTCCTCCTAGCCCCGGGAATGCACGAGCGCGGGCGCGCGTTTAGGGGCATAGCGGCTGAGCTGGCATAATCAACAGCCGACGTTCAGGTTCCGGTTCACGTCCGATCTTCAGCACGATCTGGCGACCCGGCGACCGACTAGTGAAGAGGACACCATGAAAGCTGACATCCACCCCGCCTACGGCGAGACCACTGTGGTCTGCGGTTGCGGAAACACGTTCCAGACCCGCAGCACCAAAGCGAGCGGCCACATCGTGGTCGAGGTCTGCTCGCAGTGCCACCCCTTCTACACCGGCAAGCAGAAGATCCTGGACAGCGGTGGCCGCGTTGCCCGCTTCGAGCGCCGCTACGGCAAGCGCAAGGCCGGCGCCGAGCAGGAAGCTTCGGCCGACAAGTAGCACGATCGACGCCCGGACTGCCGCGATCATCGCGCAGGACGGGCGTCGATTCATGTGTAGGAGAGTTCTTCCGAGGAGGTGAGCATGGCGAAGGCCCCGCAGGCGATTGACACGCTGGTGGCCGAGCATGCCGACCTCGAGCGCCAACTGTCCGACCCTGAGCTGCACAGCGACGCGGCGAACGCGCGCAAGGTGGGCCGCCGGTTCGCACAGCTGGCCCCGATCGTGGCGACTCACCGTCAGCTCACCTCGGCACGCGGCGACTTGGAGACCGCGCGCGAACTCGCCGTCGACGATGCCTCTTTCGCCGACGAGGTCACCGAACTCGTAGCGCGGGTCGACGATCTGGAGACCAAGCTCTCCGACATGCTGGCCCCGCGCGATCCGCACGATGCCGACGATGTGGTGCTCGAGGTCAAATCCGGTGAGGGCGGCGAAGAATCGGCGCTGTTCGCCGCGGACCTGGCCAGGATGTACATCCGTTACGCGGAGCGGCACGGCTGGACCGTGACGGTGCTGGACGAGACCTACTCCGACCTGGGCGGCTACAAGGACGCCACGCTGACGATCGGGAGCAAAGGCGATTCGGCGGACGGCGTGTGGTCGCGGTTGAAGTTCGAGGGCGGCGTGCACCGCGTGCAGCGCGTTCCGGTCACCGAATCCCAAGGCCGCGTGCATACTTCGGCGGCCGGTGTGCTGGTGTACCCCGAGCCCGAAGAAGTGGGCGAGGTGCAGATCGACGAATCGGATCTGCGGATCGACGTCTACCGGTCGTCCGGTAAGGGCGGACAGGGTGTCAACACCACCGACTCCGCGGTGCGAATTACCCACCTGCCCACCGGAATCGTGGTCACCTGCCAAAACGAGCGGTCACAGCTGCAGAACAAGGCTCGGGCGTTGCAGGTGCTCGCGGCCCGGCTGCAGGCGCTGGCCGAGGAGCAGGCCCAAGCCGACGCGTCGGCCGACCGGGCCAGTCAGATCCGCACGGTCGACCGCAGCGAACGGATCCGCACCTACAACTTCCCGGAGAACCGGGTCACGGATCACCGAATCGGTTACAAGGCACACAACCTCGACCAGCTGCTCGACGGTGACGTCGACGCACTGTTCGACGCGCTGGCCGCCGCCGACAAGCAAGCCCGGCTGCAGCAGGCATGAAAACCCGCCTGCGTTGCGCGATCGATTCGGCGACAACGCTGCTCGCGGAAGCCGGCATCGATTCGGCACGCTTCGATGCCGAGGAGTTGGCCGCGCACCTGGCCGGCACCGAGCGCGGACGTCTGGCGATGCTCACCGCACCCGATGAGGCCTTCTTCGAGCACTACCGGCACTCGGTGGCCGCCCGGTCACGCCGAGTTCCGCTGCAACACCTGACCGGTACAGCCGCGTTCGGACCGTTGACACTGACCGTCGGGCCCGGTGTGTTCATTCCGCGCCCGGAGACCGAAGCGATGCTGGAATGGGCGACCGCGCAGCAGCTTCCGGAGTCGGCAACAATCGTCGACCTGTGCACCGGTTCAGGCGCGCTGGCGCTCGGGCTGGCGCGGCACCGGCCCTCGGCTCGCGTGGTCGGGGTCGACGACTCCGAAGACGCCCTCGGCTACGCCCGCACGAATGCCGCCGGCACCACGGTGGAGCTGCTGCACGCGGACGTCACTGCGCCCGGCGTGCTGAGCCAGTTCGACGGACAGGTCGATCTGCTGGTGTCCAACCCGCCTTATGTTCCGGAGGGCGCAGACCTCGAACCCGAGGTGCTCGAGCACGATCCCGCCCACGCCGTGTTCGGCGGCCAGGACGGGATGGTGGTGATCGCCGCCCTCGTCGGGCTGGCCGGGCGGCTGCTGCGCCCCGGTGGACTGTTCGCCGTCGAGCACGACGACACCACGTCGGGGTCGACGGTCGAATCCCTTTCCAAGACAGCCTCTTTCGAGGACATCACACCACGCGTCGATCTCACCGGCCGACCGCGATTCGTCACCGCCCGCCGGATCGGGGGAGGCAATGACTGACACGTTCGACTGCACCGATCCTGAACAGCGTTCGCGCGCAATCACATCGGCGGCAGCCGCAGTGAAGAACGGCGGTCTGGTGGTGCTCCCGACCGACACCGTCTACGGCGTCGGAGCCGATGCGTTCAACGGCACGGCGGTGGCCGCGCTGCTGGCCGCCAAAGGTCGTGGCCGTGACATGCCGGTGCCGGTTCTGGTCGGGTCATGGCACACCATCGACGGCCTGGCCATGTCGGTGTCCACCTCGATGCGCAACTTGGTTCGGGCGTTCTGGCCCGGCGCGCTGAGCCTGGTGGTCCGCCAAGCGCCATCGGTGCAATGGGATCTCGGCGACGCGCGCGGCACGGTGATGCTGCGGATGCCGCTGCACCCGGTCGCCATCGAATTACTGCGGGAGGTCGGGCCGATGGCGGTCTCCAGCGCGAACATCTCGGGGCGCCCGCCGGCGGTGGACGTCAACGACGCGCGCCAGCAGTTGGGCGACCTCGTCGACGTCTACCTCGACGGCGGACCCGCGGCCCAGCAATCCGCCTCGACCATTCTCGACTTGACCGGCCCCGAGCCGCGGATCCTGCGATCCGGCCCGGTCAGCGCCGATCGGATCGCCGAAGTCCTCGGCCTGGACGCCGAAAGCCTGACCGGCTGACCGATCGGGCAGCTCAGTTCGATCTCAGGGCAGTGCAGTACGGTTTTTCGGATGCTCAGCGGTGCCGACAACCCGGCCGGCGGTCTGCTCGCTCTGGCGGATCGCGGCGCCGGGGTCCCGTTGCGTGAGCTCGCCCTCGTCGGCCTGACCGCGGCGATCGTCACCTACTTCGCGACCGGGCCCGTCCGCAAGCTCGCGACCCGGCTCGGCGCAGTGGCTTACCCCCGCGAGCGTGATGTGCACGTACAGCCGACGCCGAGGATGGGCGGGCTGGCGATGTACATCGGTGTGGGCGCCGCGGTCTTCCTGGCATCGCAGCTGCCCGCGCTCACCCGTGGTTTCGTCTACTCCACGGGTATGCCCGCGGTGGTGCTGGCAGGCGGGCTGATCATGGGCATCGGCCTGATCGACGACCGCTGGGGCCTGGACGCGCTGACCAAGTTCGCCGGCCAGATCACCGCGGCCAGCGTGCTGGTCACCATGGGTGTCGCGTGGAGCGTTCTCTACATTCCGCTGGGCGGAGTCGGGACGATCGTGCTGGATCAGGTGTCGTCGATCCTGCTGACGCTCGCGCTGACCGTCTCGATCGTGAATGCGATGAACTTCGTGGACGGTCTCGACGGATTGGCCGCCGGGCTGGGAATCATCACGGCGCTGGCCATCTGCATGTTCTCCGTCGGACTGCTGCGCGATCACGGCGGCGATGTGCTGTTCTACCCGCCGGCGGTCATCTCGGTGGTGCTGGCCGGAGCCTGTCTGGGTTTCCTGCCGCACAACTTCCATCCGGCGAAGATCTTCATGGGCGATTCGGGTTCGATGCTGATCGGTCTCATGCTTGCCGCGGCGTCGACGACGGCCGCCGGACCCATCTCGCAGACCGCCTACGGTGCCCGCGATGTGTTTGCTCTGCTGTCACCGTTCTTGTTGGTCGTGGCGGTCATGTTCGTGCCGATGCTCGACTTGCTGCTGGCGATCGTGCGCCGGACCCGGGCCGGCCGAAGCGCATTCACTCCCGACAAAATGCATCTGCATCACCGCCTGCTGCAGATCGGTCATTCACACCGGCGCGTCGTGCTGATCATTTATCTGTGGGTCGGCATCGTCGCGTTCGGCACCGCAAGCACCATTTTCTTCAATCCGCGCGACACCGCCGCAGTCATGTTGGGGGCGATGGCGATTGCCGTTTTCGCGACGATTATCCCGCTTTTCCGACGCGCCTCCGACGTCTACGACGATGAGTAGTAGAGTCCTCGCCGATGTGGTACGGTGCTGGTAGAACCCGAATTGACCTCGCGGGTTGCCGGCCACCGGCAGTCGGAGTCAGCTCCGATCCTGCCGACTAACGACCGACAAAGGGGAGCTGTCCCTTGGGTGATGCGAGTGCAGCAAATGCGCTCCGATACGCTCAACGGGCCACGCAACGAGCAACAAGGCAACTCCCCCCGAACGAGGACTGAGGTGCTGCAGTGACTACACCAGCGCAAGACGCGCCGTTGGTGTTCCCCTCCGTTGCGTTTCGGCCAATTCGACTGTTCGTCATCTCGCTGGTGTTGACTGCCGCCGCGCTTGCCATCGCCGCCTCACTCGGCGCTCCGAAGGTCGGTGTCTTCTTCGGCGTAGGCCTCATGCTGGGTTTGCTCAACGCTCTCGGCGTGCAGCGGTCGGTGGAATCGATCACCGCGAACGCGCATCCCTTGAAGAAGAAGATGGCGTTGAATTCCGCCACCCGATTGCTGTTTATAACCACGGTCGGATTGGCTATTGCTTTCGTGTTCCGGCCGGCCGGGTTGGGTGTGGTCTTCGGGCTCGCGCTCTTCCAGGTGCTGCTGGTGCTGACGACGGCGTTGCCGGTTGTGAAGAAGCTGCGCGAGGGCACGGACATGGCGTTTGAAGGGACGGGAAACAGCGATGACTGAGGCGTTTCTGGCCGAGGGCGCGATCGAGGTCGGTCACCACAAGACCGCCGAGTGGTTCGGTTTCACCGTCAACGTCGACACCATCACGTCGTCCGCCATCGCGGCCGTCATCGTCATCGGTCTGGCGTTCTTCCTGCGGGCCAAGGTCACCTCGACCGGCGTTCCGGGCGGCGTGCAGCTGTTCTTCGAAGCGATCACGGTCCAGATGCGCAACCAGATCGAGAGCGCGATCGGCATGCGCATCGCGCCGTTCGTCTTGCCGCTCGCCGTCACGCTCTTCATCTACATCTTGATCTCCAACTGGCTGTCGGTACTGCCGCTGCAGTACACCGATCACGAGGGCAAGGCCACCGAGCTGCTCACGTCGGCGGCAGCGGACATCAACTACGTGCTGGCGCTGGCTCTGTTCGTGTTCGTCTGCTACCACGCGGCCGGCGTCTGGCGCCGGGGCATCATCGGACACCCGCTGGCCGTGCTGAAGGGTCACGTCGCGGTCCTCGCGCCGATCAACGTGGTGGAAGAGCTCGCGAAGCCGATCTCGTTGTCGCTCCGACTTTTCGGCAACATCTTCGCCGGTGGCATCCTGGTCGGGCTGATCGCGCTGTTCCCGCCGTACATCATGTGGGCGCCGAACGCGGTCTGGAAGACCTTCGATATGTTCGTCGGCGCTATTCAGGCCTTCATCTTCGCGCTGCTGACGATCTTGTACTTCAGTCAAGCGATGGAGCTGGAGGGGGAACACGAGTAACGCCGCACCACGATCTCTGGCTCCAACATCACGACGAACTTGGTAGACCGCTACCAAATATCAAGGAGGATAAGCAATGAACCCCACAATCGCTGCCGGCGCCCTCATTGGCGGCGGGTTGATCATGGCAGGTGGCGCGATCGGCGCCGGTATCGGTGACGGTGTCGCCGGTAACGCGCTGATCGCCGGCATCGCCCGCCAGCCCGAGGCACAGGGCCGCCTGTTCACACCGTTCTTCATCACGGTGGGTCTGGTCGAAGCCGCGTACTTCATCAACCTGGCCTTCATGGCGCTGTTCGTTTTCGCCACCCCGGTCAAGTAATCCGTCGATATGGGTGACATGAATGTTGTAGTCCTGGCTGCGGGCAGCCAGGCCGAGGGAAACTTCCTCGTGCCCAACGGCACCTTCGTCGTCGAGCTGGTCATCTTCTTGATCGTGCTCGGAGTGATCGGCGCCTTCGTGGTTCCGCCGATCTCGAAGGTGCTCAAAGAGCGCGACAACATGGTCACCAAGACGGCAGCTGACAACAAGAAATCGGCCGAGCAGTTCGCCGCTGCCGAGGAAGACTACGAAAAGGCGCTGGGCGCCGCTCGGGTCTCGGCATCGGCGGCTCGCGACGAGGCTCGGACAGAGGGCCGCAAGGTCATCGACGAAAAGCGCGGACGTGCCGAGGAGCAGGTGTCCTCGACGCTGCAAGACGCTTCCGAGCAACTCAAGCGGGAGGGTGATGCCGTGGCTGCGGATCTCCGGGCGCGAGTGGAGAGCATTTCCACCACGCTGGCGAGCCGCATCCTCGGCGTCGAGATCACCACCTCAGTCTCAGCGGCCTCCGCGACAGATTCGGAGCGGTAAGCGCGAAATGTCGACATTTATAGGGCAACTCGTCGGGTTCGCCGTCATCGTCGCGGTGATCTGGCGATTCGTGGTGCCGCCGGTGCGCAAGCTGATGGCGGACCAGCAGAACAGTGTGCGTCAGCAGCTGGCCGACTCCTCGGCCGCCGCCGATCGACTGGCGGAGGCCAGCCGCGCCCACACCAAGGCGAAGGAAGATGCCAACGCCGAGGCGCAGCGTCTGACCGAGGAAGCGCAGGCGGACGCCGAGCGCATCGGTGAGCAGCTCCGCGCCCAGGCCGACAGCGACGCCGAGCGAATCAAGCAGCAGGGCGTCAAGCAGGCCGAGTTGATGCGTTCACAGGTGATCCGTCAACTTCGCCAGGACATCGGTGCTGAATCCGTCCGGCGGGCAACCGAACTGGTGCGTGGCTACGTCGCCGAACCGGGTCAGCAGTCGGCCACCGTCGACCGTTTCCTGACTGATCTCGACGAGATGGCGACCTCCACCGCCGACGTCCAATACCCGGTGGCCAACAAGATGCGTTCGGCCAGCCGGCTGGCGCTGACGGGTCTGTTGGAGAAGTTCGACGGAATCGCCGACGGTCTCGACGACAAGGGATTGTCCACCCTCGCCGATGATTTGACGTCGGTTGCCGCGCTGCTGATTCGCGAGAGCGTGGTCACCCGTTACCTGACGCAGCCGGCCGAGGACGCCGCACCGCGCGTCCGGCTCGTCGAGCAACTCGTCTCGGGCAAGGTCGGCGACCCCGCCCTCGAGGTCCTCAAGGCGGCTGTCGCCGAACGTTGGTCAGCCGAAGGCGATTTCGTCGACGCCATCGAACTGGCGTCACGGCAGGCCTCGTTGATCCGTGCCGAGAAAGCGGAGCAGGTCGACGAGGTGGAGGACCAGTTGTTCCGGTTCACCCGCGTCCTCGACGCCGAGCCGCGACTCGCGATCCTGCTGGGCAACTACGAGGTCGCCGCGGATACGCGAGTTCAGTTGCTGCGCAACGTCCTCGGCGGCTCCGGTTCCGGTGTCAACGAGATCACGACCGATCTGCTTTCCAAGACGGTCGAGCTACTCCGCGGACAGCCGGCCGAAGTCGCCGTGCAGAACCTGGCCGAAGTAGCGGTGGCGCGACGCGGCGAAATCGTCGCGCAGGTGAACGCCGCGGCCGAACTCAGCGACGAGCAGTACTCCCGTCTCACCGAGGTGCTGAGCCGGATCTACGGCCATCCGGTCACAGCGCAGGTTTCCATCGACCCGGAGCTTCTCGGCGGGCTCGCAATCTCGGTCGGCGACGAGATCATCGACGGCACGCTGTCGTCGCGTCTGGCCGCGGCCCAAACCCAGTTGCCCGACTGACCCTTACACATCGACAAGCAGGAAGAACGAAAAGCCATGGCAGAGTTGACAATCTCGGCTGACGACATTCAGGGCGCGATCGAGGAGTACGTAAGCTCCTTCTCCTCCGACACCACCAAAGAAGAGGTGGGCACCGTCGTCGACACCGGTGACGGTATCGCGCACGTCGAGGGTCTGCCGTCGGTGATGACCCAGGAGCTCCTGGAGTTCTCCGGTGGCGTTCTCGGTGTCGCGCTGAACCTCGACGAGCACAGCGTCGGCGCGGTCATCCTGGGTGACTCCGAGAAGCTGGCGGAGGGTCAGCAGGTCAAGCGCACCGGCGAGGTCCTCTCGGTGCCGGTCGGCGACGAGTTCCTGGGACGGGTGGTCAACCCGCTCGGTGAGCCGATCGACGGCCAGGGCGACATCAAGGCGGAGACCCGCCGTGCGTTGGAGATTCAGGCTCCGTCGGTGGTGCAGCGGCAGAGCGTCTCCGAGCCGCTGCAGACCGGCATCAAGGCCATCGACGCCATGACGCCGATCGGTCGTGGCCAGCGCCAGTTGATCATCGGCGACCGCAAGACCGGCAAGACCGCGGTGTGTGTCGACACGATCCTGAACCAGCGCGAGAACTGGGAGAGCGGCGACGAGAAGAAGCAGGTCCGCTGCGTCTACGTGGCCATCGGCCAGAAGGGCACCACGATCGCGTCCGTGCGTCGCGCCCTCGACGAAGGTGGCGCGATGGACTACACCACCATCGTCGCGGCGCCGGCCTCCGATGCCGCAGGGTTCAAATGGCTTGCGCCGTACACCGGTTCGGCCATCGCCCAGCACTGGATGTACAACGGCAAGCACGTCCTGATCGTCTTCGACGACCTGAGCAAGCAGGCCGAGGCCTACCGCGCCATCTCGCTGCTGCTGCGTCGTCCGCCGGGTCGCGAGGCCTACCCGGGTGACGTGTTCTACCTGCACTCGCGGTTGCTCGAGCGTTGCGCCAAGCTGTCCGACGAGCTCGGCGGCGGTTCGTTGACCGGCCTCCCGGTGATCGAGACCAAGGCCAACGACATCTCGGCCTACATCCCGACCAACGTCATCTCGATCACCGACGGCCAGGTGTTCCTCGAGTCCGACTTGTTCAACCAGGGTGTGCGACCGGCGATCAACGTCGGTGTGTCGGTGTCGCGTGTCGGTGGTGCCGCGCAGATCAAGGCCATGAAAGAGGTGGCCGGTTCATTGCGGCTGGACCTCTCGCAGTTCCGTGAGCTGGAGTCGTTCGCGGCGTTCGCCTCCGACCTGGACGCGACGTCGAAGGCGCAGCTGGATCGCGGTGAGCGTTTGGTGGAGCTGCTCAAGCAGCCGCAGTACCGGCCGTCACCCGTTGAGGAGCAGGTCATCTCGATCTTCCTCGGCACCGGTGGCCACCTCGACTCCGTCCCGGCCGAGGACGTGCACCGGTTCGAGACCGAATTCCTCGACCACATCCGCGGCGCCAAGGACGGAATCCTGTCCGACATCAAGGAATCGCAGAAGCTCAGCGAAGAGACCGAGAAGAAGCTGGTCGACGCGATCAAGGAGTTCAAGAAGGGCTTCGCGGCCACGGGCGGTGGGTCGGTAGTGCCCGACGAGCACGTCGAGGCGCTCGACGAAGACAAGGTTGAGAAAGAAGCAGTGCAGGTCCACAAGCCGGCACCGCCGGAGCAGAAGAAGTAATCGAAAATGGCTGCCACACTTCGCGAACTGCGGGGTCGCATACGTTCCGCCGGGTCGATCAAGAAGATCACCAAGGCCCAGGAGATGATTGCGACTTCGCGCATCGGCAAGGCGCAGGCCCGGCTTCGAGAGGCCCGGCCCTACACCGACGAGATCACCCGCGTGCTCACCACGCTCGCATCGGAGGCCGCGCTCGACCATCCGCTGTTGGTCGAGAAGTCCTCGCCGAAACGGGCCGGCGTGCTGGTCGTCTCGTCAGATCGAGGGCTGTGCGGCGCCTACAACTCCAGCGCCTTTCGCAGGGCCGAGGAGCTCTTCTCGCGGTTGCGCGAGGACGGCAAGAAGCCGGTGCTCTACACGGTTGGCCGTAAAGCGCAGGGTTACTTCAAGTTCCGCAACTGGGAAATCAGCGAGTCGTGGACCGGCTTCTCGGAGCGGCCCAGCTACGAGAATGCCGCAGAGGTGGCCGACACTCTGGTGAGTGCGTTCATGGCCGGGGCCGGCGACGACGAGGAGTCATCGGACGAAGCCGGCGTCGACGAGTTGCACATCGTCTACACCGAATTCAAATCGATGATGTCGCAGTCGGTCGGAGCGCACCGGATGGCTCCGATGAACGTGGAATACGTCGAGGACGACGACGAGCCCAAGACGTTGTACTCCTTCGAACCGGACGCAACGACGCTCTTCGACGCGTTGCTGCCGCGCTACGTGGCGACCCGCGTCTACACGGCACTGCTCGAGTCCGCCGCGTCTGAGCTCGCTTCCCGCCAGCGGGCGATGAAGTCGGCCAGTGACAACGCCGACGACTTGATCAAGTCGCTCACGCTGGAGGCGAACCGCGAGCGGCAGGCTCAGATCACCCAGGAAATCAGCGAAATCGTCGGTGGCGCAAACGCGCTCGCCGACGCTCAATAGGCCCCATCAGGAAGCGAAGAGGATATGGCTGCTACCACCAAACAGGCTGAGAAGTCGACGAACTCGAAGGGCGGCGACACCAACGGCCGCGTGGTGCGGATCACCGGGCCCGTTGTCGACGTCGAATTCCCGCGCGGCTCCGTGCCGGCGTTGTTCAACGCTCTGCACGCCGAGATCACCTACGAGGACCTGGCGAAGACGCTGACCCTGGAGGTCGCGCAGCACCTCGGTGACAACCTGGTGCGCGCCATCTCGATGCAACCGACCGACGGGCTGGTCCGCGGCGTCGAGGTGACCGACACCGGAAAGGCGATCTCCGTTCCGGTCGGCGACGGTGTCAAGGGCCACGTGTTCAACGCCCTGGGCGACTGCCTGGACGAGCCGGGTTACGGAGAAGACTTCGACCACTGGGCGATTCACCGCAAGCCGCCGCCCTTCGACGAGCTCGAGCCGCGCACCGAGATGCTCGAGACGGGTCTGAAGGTCGTCGACCTGCTGACGCCCTACGTGCGTGGTGGAAAGATCGCCCTGTTCGGTGGTGCCGGTGTCGGTAAGACCGTTCTGATCCAGGAGATGATCAACCGTATCGCCCGAAACTTCGGTGGTACTTCGGTTTTCGCCGGCGTCGGGGAGCGCACCCGTGAGGGCAACGACCTCTGGGTCGAGCTGGCGGACGCCGACGTGCTCAAGGACACCGCGTTGGTGTTCGGTCAGATGGACGAGCCGCCCGGCACGCGTATGCGGGTCGCGTTGTCGGCCCTGACGATGGCCGAGTTCTTCCGCGACGAGCAGGGCCAGGACGTGCTGCTGTTCATCGACAACATTTTCCGGTTCACCCAGGCCGGTTCCGAGGTCTCGACGCTGCTCGGCCGGATGCCCTCGGCGGTGGGCTACCAGCCCACGCTGGCCGACGAGATGGGTGAGTTGCAGGAGCGGATCACCTCGACCCGAGGCAAGTCGATCACCTCGATGCAGGCCGTGTACGTGCCCGCCGACGACTACACCGACCCCGCGCCGGCAACGACGTTCGCCCACCTGGACGCCACCACCGAGCTTTCGCGAAATGTGTTCTCCAAGGGCATCTTCCCGGCGGTGGACCCGCTGGCGTCGAGCTCCACCATCCTGGACCCCGCGATCGTCGGGGACGAGCACTACCGGGTTGCCCAAGAAGTGATCCGAATCCTGCAGCGCTACAAGGACCTTCAGGACATCATCGCGATTCTGGGTATCGACGAGCTGTCCGAAGAGGACAAGCAGCAGGTCAACCGGGCCCGTCGCATCGAGCGGTTCCTGTCGCAGAACATGATGGCGGCCGAGCAGTTCACCGGTCAGCCGGGATCGACCGTTCCGCTGAAGGAGACCATCGAGGCGTTCGACAAGCTGGCCAAGGGCGAATTCGACCACATCCCCGAGCAGGCGTTCTTCCTGATCGGCGGGCTGGACGACTTGGCCAAGAAGGCCGAAAGCTTCGGCGCCAAGCTGTGATGTGTTGTCGCCGGCGAGAGTTGAGCGTGGAAGGGCAGGTGTGAGATGGCAACGCTGAATGTGGATATCGTTGCCGTCGATCGGAAGATCTGGTCGGGTGAGGCGTCGTTCCTGTTCACCCGTACCACGGTGGGGGAGATCGGGATTCTGCCCAGTCACATCCCGCTGGTCGCGCAACTGGTCGACGACGCCATGGTTCGTGTCGAGCGTGAGGGCGAAGACGATCTGCGGGTCGCGATCGAGGGCGGCTTCCTGTCGGTGACCGAGGAGAGCGTCAGCATTCTGGCCGAGTCTGCGCAATTCGAATCGGAGATCGACGAGGCTGCGGCCAAAGAGGATTCGGAGTCAGACGACCCGCGCATCGCGGCCAGGGGACGCGGCAGACTGCGCGCCGTCGGCGCACTCGACTGACGGGTCGCTACAGTGAGCGCGCTCATGACGGTCATGGCCGCGCTCGTCGCTGTGCTGGCTGTCGCGGTCGGCGCGTTGAGCTACCGGTTGTGGAAGCTGCGCCAAGGCGGGACGGCAGCCATCATGCGGGATATTCCGGCGGTCGGCGGCCACGGTTGGCGGCACGGTGTAATCCGTTACCGTGGAAGCGATGCCGCTTTTTATCGACTCTCGAGCGTCCGATTGTGGCCGGACCGCCAAATCAACAGGCGCGGGGTCGAGGTCGTCTCGCGGCGCCCGCCACGGGGCGATGAATTCGACATCATGACCGAAGAGATCATCGTGCTGGAGCTGCGCGACACCACGCAGGATCGCAAGACGGACTACGAAATCGCGCTGGACCGAGGGGCTTTGACTGCGTTTCAGTCGTGGCTGGAATCGCGTCCATCGCCGCGGGCACGGCGCCGGAGCCTCTGACCGGCTAGTTGCCGCGCCCACCACCCGGCCGCCACAGCACGTCGCCGTCCGGGTTGACCACTCGGCACAGGATGAACAACAGGTCGGACAAGCGATTCAGGTACTTCGCCGGCAGTGGATTGACATCTGTCGGATGCTCGTCGATCGCGTCCCAAGCGGACCGCTCGGCGCGACGGGCGACCGTGCGCGCGACGTGCAACAGCGCCGACAGCGGTGAACCGCCGGGCAGCACAAACGAAGTCAGCGGCGGCAGGGCTTCGTTGAACTCATCGCACCACTTTTCGAGGCGGTCGACGTACTCCTGGGTGATGCGCAACGGTGGGTGTTCCGGATTTTCGACCACCGGTGTCGAGAGGTCGGCGCCCGCGTCGAACAAATCGTTCTGAATCTGTCGCAGCACGTCGGCCACCCGCTGATCCGGGGCGCCCAGGGCGATCGCCGTGCCGATCGCCGCGTTGGCCTCGTCGCAGTCGGCGTATGCCACCAGTCGGGTGTCGTTCTTGGAGACCCGGGAGAAGTCGCTCAAACCGGTCGTTCCGTCGTCACCGGTCCGGGTGTAGATACGCGTCAGGTGAACGGCCATGACACGAACGTACCTAGCCGACTGACAGGGCGAAACTGCTTCACTAAACTGGCCCGCGTGGCAGAGCGTTTCGTAGTGACCGGTGGAAGCCGGTTGGCAGGCGAAGTCGCTGTTGGGGGCGCCAAGAACAGCGTCCTCAAACTGATGTCCGCGGCGCTGCTGGCCGAAGGCACCAGCACGATCACCAACTGCCCCGACATCCTCGATGTGCCGTTGATGGCCGAGGTGTTGCGCGGTCTGGGCGCCAATGTCGAGCTCGACGGCGCGACCGTGCGGATCACCTCACCGGACGAACTGAAATACGACGCCGACTTCGCAGCGGTACGCCAGTTCCGCGCGTCGGTCTGCGTGCTCGGCCCGTTGGTGGGGCGATGCAAGCGCGCCAAAGTCGCGCTGCCCGGCGGGGACGCGATCGGTTCACGCCCGCTCGACATGCACCAGGCCGGGCTGCGGCAGCTCGGCGCGGTCTGCAATATCGAGCACGGTTGCGTTGTGGCGCAGGCGGATTCGTTGCACGGCGCGGAGATTCAGCTCGAATTCCCCTCGGTCGGGGCAACCGAGAACATCTTGATGGCCGCGGTCCTGGCCGAAGGCGTCACGACGATCCACAATGCGGCCCGCGAGCCCGACGTGGTCGATCTGTGCACGATGCTCAACCAGATGGGTGCGCACGTCGAGGGTGCCGGATCGCCGACGATGACGATCACCGGCGTCCCGCGGCTGTACCCGACCGAACACCGGGTGATCGGCGACCGGATTGTCGCCGCGACCTGGGGCATCGCCGCAGCGATGACCCGCGGCGACGTCACCGTCACCGGCGTGGACCCGGCACACCTGCAGGTGGTGCTGCACAAGTTGCACGACGTCGGCGCCACCGTGACTCAGACGCCGGACAGCTTCCGGGTCACCCAGTACGAGCGTCCGAAGGCCGTCAACGTCGCGACCTTGCCTTATCCGGGCTTTCCGACGGACCTGCAGCCGATGGCGATCGCGCTGGCCTCGATCGCCGACGGCACCTCGATGATCACCGAGAATGTGTTCGAGGCTCGATTCCGGTTCGTCGAGGAGATGATCCGCCTGGGCGCCGATGCCCGCGCCGACGGGCATCACGCGGTCGTGCGCGGTCTTCCGCAGCTGTCCAGTGCGCCGGTGTGGTCCTCCGACATCCGCGCCGGCGCTGGCCTGGTGCTGGCCGGCCTGGTCGCCGACGGGGACACCGAGGTGCACGACGTCTTCCACATCGACCGCGGCTATCCGCTGTTCGTGGAGAACCTGGTGAGTCTCGGCGCGGAGATCGAGAGGGTAGAGTAGGTCGGTAAGTAGTCCGCACGCCTGCTGAAGAGCAGGAGATGGTGCAGTTTGACGGCGCTTTTGCGATGGAGTACAGTTGCAGGGTTGCCCGAAAACGGGTGTTGTTTGAGAACTCAATAGTGTGTTTGGTGGTTTTGTTTTTGTTGTTGTTTTTTGGCCATGCTTTCTGACTT
>NZ_JBVAXH010000002.1:0-1041188 GCF_055419225.1 Mycobacterium sp. IDUB_36
GGTGGAAAAGTAGGACACCGCCGAACACACACAACACACCCCGTGCCCCCCAAAACCCTTGGGGGGCACGGGCATTTGTATTTCAGGACGACTATGCAGGCTTGTCCCAGCGCAGCCAATAGCGCCAGAACACAAGTCGGCGCACCCGCACACCGGGCAATACCGCGGCCGCCCGTTCGGCCACCTCGCGGATGGTCAGTTCCGGGGCCAAGACGACAGGCATCGCCGAATGCGTCGGGTCCTTGGCGAACCACTCGCCGCGGCCGAGCGCCCGGGCAATCGAGAAAGCCGCTCCGAACAGTCGATGTCCCAGTGCGGCAATGATTTCCGCGCCCAGGTCGTGTCGCAGATCCTTTCGCGGCAAGGCGATGACGGCCAGCGTTCCGCCGGGCCGTAGCAGGGCCGCGCAGCGCCGCAATGCCCGTTCCAGGTCGAGATGATGCAGAGCGCATATCGAGAAGATCGCGTCGTAACCGTTCTCGGGCAGCGCGCACGTCATCACGTCGTCGAGGACGCATGTCACGTTGCCGGGTGTGCGCCGGCGGGCTAGATCGATCATCGCCGGCGAACGGTCGATCGCGTCGACCTGCTCCACCTGACGTGCCAGCCGGGCCGCGAATGTTCCAGCACCGCAACCGACATCGAGCACCCGGCGACTGCGCGGCGGTAATGCCCGGAGCAGCATCTGGTGGTAGTAGGCGTTGTGATCCCAGTCGAGCACGGTCGCGAGGCTACCGGCTGTGGCCGGAGCGCCGGACAAGGCCGTCCCGAGCACGGGGGCTACCCCGACCAACCGGCGTCACCGAGGAAGGTGGTCGCCGGTCCGCCCTGCATCCGGTGGCCCGTATCCTGACACGAGGCGTTGTGGCGAAAGGTTTCAGTGGTCGACAACAAAACAGGTGGCGAACGTCGTCAGCCCCGCAGTGCGGGCGGCAACGGATCTCGGGGTCAGCAACAACGGGGAGGACGCCCTCAGCCGTCGAATTCGCGACCCACCCGCGACCGTAGAGACCAGCCTCAGCGTGGCACGTCCGACAACGATCGCGACGAGCCGCCGATCCCGAGAGAGATTGAGGCCAAGCAACTGGCACCCGATGTCCGCCGGGAACTCAGCACCTTGGACAAGGCAAACGCCGACGCCGTGGCACGTCACCTGGTCGCTGCGGGTGAGTTGCTCGACGACGATCCCGAGGCGGCGCTCAATCACGCCCGCGCCGCGCGGGCCCGCTCCGGGCGGATCGCCGCCGTGCGGGAAGCGGTCGGCATCGCGGCCTATCAATGCGGGGATTGGGCGCAGGCCATCGCTGAACTGCGGGCTGCCCGCCGGATGGGCAGCAAGTCGCCGCTGCTTCCCTTGATCGCGGACTGCGAACGCGGGCTGGGCCGGCCGGAACGGGCGCTCGAGCTCGCCCGTGGCGAGGAGGCCGGCAAACTCACCGGAGACGAAGCCGACGAGATGCGCATCGTCATCGCCGGCGCCCGTGCCGACCTGGGCCAGCTCGAACAAGCCTTGACGGTGTTGTCGACTCCGCAATTGGACCCGAGCCGCACCGGCACGATCCCGGCCCGATTGTTCTATGCCTACGCCGAGACGCTGCTGGCGCTGGATCGTGGCGACGAGGCGCTGCAGTGGTTCCTGCACGCCGCCGAGGCCGACATCCACGGAGCCACCGACGCAGAAGACCGTGTAAGCGAGCTCGGCTGACGTGGGAACGCTTGCCCGGGACCATGATTGCCTGCTCCTCGACTTGGATGGCACGGTCTTTCGCGGCCACGAGCTGACCGAAGGCGCATCCGAAGCGCTGGACAAAGCGACAGGCCGGGCGCTGTTCGTCACCAACAACGCCTCGCGAAGTGCCGAGGAGGTAGCTCAGCATCTGACTGATCTCGGTCTACGGGCCGTCGCCGACGACGTCGTCACCAGCGCGCAAAGTGCGGCCCACCTCCTGGCTGGGCAACTCTCGCCGCGATCTCGGGTGCTGGTCATCGGCACGGAGTCGCTGGCCGCGGAGATCACCGCGGCCGGGCTGACACCGGTACGGAGCTACGACGACGACCCTGATGCTGTCGTGCAGGGCCACTCGCCGGAGACGGGGTGGGCCATCCTGGCCGAAGCAGCGCTGGCGATCCGGGCCGGTGCGCTGTGGGTGGCCGCCAACGTCGACGCCACTCTGCCGACCGAACGCGGACTCCTGCCCGGCAACGGCTCGATGGTGGCCGCGTTGCGAGCCGCCACCGACGCCGAACCACAGGTCGCGGGTAAGCCTGCGCCGACACTGCTGCGAGATGCCTTGGCGCGCGGCGAGTTCGAGACACCGTTGGTGGTCGGTGACCGACTCAACACCGACATCGCCGGCGCCGACGCCGCCGAGCTACCCAGCCTGATGGTGCTCACCGGCGTCAACTCGGCACGCGACGCCGTGTACGCCGGCGCCGAGGAACACCCGACCTTCATCGGCCGCGACCTCCGGTCGCTGCACCAGGATGCCGAGGAGCTCGCCGTCGGCCCACAACCGTCCTGGCAGATCGACTCCACCGACGGCACGGTCACCGTGACAAGTGCCGAGGCCGATGACGGTGACGGGCTCTCGATCGTTCGTGCGGTGGCTCACGCGGTGTGGTCCACCCAGGCCACAACGGTCACGGCCGGCGACGACACCGCATACGCGGCCCTGGAACAGTGGTCGCTGACATAAATCCGATAGCGTGGAACAGCGATGACTACCGACCCTGAAGAAATTCGCGCTCGGATCGACGCCATTCTCGCCGAATTGCCGGATCCCGATCATCCCGAGAAGATGCCCGCTGAAGCCGATCTCGAAGACCTCGCGCGCCAGCTTTCCGAGGCGCACGACATGCTCGTGCGGGCGCTGGAGTCGGCGGAGAGAGCCTGAGACCGCTGTGCCGCGGCGTACCCGTGTTGATGCCGAGCTGGTCCGTCGCGGGCTGGCTCGATCACGGCAGCAAGCCGCGGAATTGATCGACGCCGGCAAGGTGAGCATCGACGGCATGCCCGCGGTCAAACCGGGCACCGCTGTCGCCGCCACTGCAGCGCTCAGGGTCGCCGAGGATGCCGAACGTCGCTGGGTGTCCCGCGGTGCGCACAAGCTGATCGGCGCGCTCGACGCTTTCGGCATCGACGTCGAGAGCCGACGCTGTCTGGACGCGGGAGCGTCGACAGGCGGGTTCACCGAGGTCTTGCTGGATCGCGGTGCCCGTGAAGTGGTCGCGGTCGACGTCGGTTACGGACAACTGGCCTGGTCGCTTCGATCCGACTCCCGGGTGGCGGTCATCGAACGGACCAACGTGCGAGAACTCACGCCGGAGGCGATCGACGGCAAAGCCGAGACGATCGTCGCCGACCTGTCGTTCATCTCGCTGACCACGGTGTTGCCCGCGCTGACTGGCTGCGCCGTGCCCGGCGCGGATATCGTTCCCATGGTGAAGCCGCAGTTCGAAGTGGGCAAAGGGCAGGTGGGCGCCGGTGGCGTCGTTCACGACCCGGACCTGCGCGCGAGCGCGGTCCTTGGTGTCGCCCGTCGCGCCGGTGAGCTTGGTTGGCACGCCGTGGGAGTCACCCCCAGCCCGCTGCCGGGCCCCTCGGGCAACGTTGAATACTTCCTGTGGTTACGCGCCGAGACCGATCGGGGTTTGTCTGGAGATGAGCTGGAATGTGCGGTCCGCGATGCGGTTGAGGCAGGCCCGCAATGACGAGTGAGCGCACCGTTCTGCTGGTCGTGCACACCGGCCGCGAGGAAGCGACCGAAACCGCCTGCCGGGTCGAAAAAGTATTGAGCGACAACAACATTCATTTACGAGTGGTGTCGGCTGAGGCAGTCGATCGCGGACCCGTGCCGCTGGGACCCGACGATGGCCGCGACTTGGGCGTCGACATCGAGCTGATCGACGCCGATCCCGATGCCGCGCAGGGCTGCGAGCTGGTCATCGGCCTGGGTGGCGACGGCACCTTCCTGCGGGCGGCCGAGCTGGCCCGCAACGCCAACGTGCCGGTGCTGGGCATCAATCTGGGCCGCATCGGTTTCCTCGCCGAGGCCGAGACCGAGGCCATCGACACCGTGCTCGAGCACGTGGTTGCCCGCAGCTACCGACTCGAGGAGCGGTTGACGCTGGACGTCACGGTGCGGGTCAAGAACGACGTCGTCTCGCGCGGCTGGGCGCTCAACGAGGCCAGCCTGGAGAAGGGCCCGCGGCTCGGAGTGCTGGGTGTGGTCCTCGAAGTGGAAGGACGCCCGGTGTCGACATTCGGCTGCGACGGCGTTCTGGTGTCGACGCCCACCGGGTCCACCGCCTACGCATTCTCCGCCGGCGGCCCGATCCTGTGGCCCGACCTGGAGGCCCTGCTGGTGGTGCCCAACAACGCGCACGCACTGTTCGCCCGTCCGATGGTGACCAGCCCCGATGCCCGCATCGCCATCGAAATCGAGGCCGACGGGCACGACGCCCTGGTGTTCTGCGACGGCCGCCGCGAGATGCGGGTGCCCGCCGGCGCGCGGCTGGAGATCCAACGCTGCGACGCATCGGTGAAGTGGGCCCGACTGGACAGCGCTCCGTTCACCGACCGGCTGGTGCGCAAATTCCGGCTGCCTGTCACCGGCTGGCGCGGACGGTAGCGGTGCTCTCCGAGATTCGGATCGAGTCACTGGGCGCCATCAGCGTCGCGACAGCCGAATTCGACAGTGGCTTAACCGTTTTGACGGGGGAGACCGGCACCGGCAAGACCATGGTGGTGACGAGTCTGCATCTGCTCGGCGGAGCCCGCGCCGACGCGAACCGGGTGCGCTCGGGCGCTGAACGTGCCGTCGTCGAGGGTCGGTTCACCACCACGGACCTCGACGACAAAGCGGCCGCGCTGCTCGACGAGTTGCTGGACGGCTCGGGAGCCGAGCGTGACGAGGACGGCAGCATCATCGCGCTGCGCTCGGTCAGCCGGGAGGGCCCGTCGCGGGCGTACCTCGGCGGCCGGAGCGTGCCGGCCAAATCACTGAGCGGGTTCACCGCGGAACTGCTGACGCTGCACGGGCAGAACGACCAGCTGCGCTTGATGCGGCCCGACGAGCAACGCGGCGCACTCGACCGGTTCGCCGGCGTCGACTCCCGTCTGGAGAAGTACCGCAAGGTGCGCGAAGCGTGGCAGAACGCCAGGCGTGACTTCGTCGACCGCAGCAACCGGGCGCGTGAACTGGCCCAAGAGGCAGATCGGTTGAAGTTCGCGCTGAACGAGATCGACACCGTCGATCCCGGCCCCGGTGAGGACGAGTCCCTGGTCGCCGACATTCGTCGGCTCTCGGAGTTGGATGCGCTGCGCGAGGCCGCATCTGATGCGCGCAGTGCACTGACCGGCGCGCGGGATGAGGCAACCGCCGACCCGTCCGCGCAGATCGCATCCGCGGCGGACTGCCTGGCGCGGGCCAAGGCGGCATTGGAGTCGACCGAGGATTCGACGCTGCGGGCATTGGCCACGCAGCTCGAGGAAGCTCTTGCGGTGGTGGGCGACGCCGCCCGGGAACTCGGCGGCTACCTCAGCGAATTACCCTCGGACGCCAGCACATTGGACGGCAAGCTGGCTCGCCAAGCGGAGCTGCGCACCCTCACCCGGAAGTACGCCGCCGACATTGACGGCGTGCTGTTGTGGGCGCGCGAAGCCCGTGACCGGCTGGCGCAACTCGACGTCTCCGAGGAGGCGCTGGCCGGCCTGCAACGGCGGGTCGATGAATTGGCTGTCGAATTAGCATCTGCCGCAGCGGAACTCAGCAAGGTACGGAGACAGGCCGCCAAACGGCTCGCCAAGGAAGTCACCGGCGAGCTGGCCGGTCTGGCCATGGCCGACGCCGAATTCACCATCACGGTGTCGACCATGCCGGCGACCGCTGACGATCCGGCGGCACTGACACTGGCCTCCGGCACCCAGGCCCACGCCGGCGGCCACGGCGTCGACCTGGTCGAATTCGGCTTCGCCGCGCACCGCGGGATGACCGTATTGCCGTTGGCCAAAAGCGCGTCGGGTGGGGAACTGTCCCGGGTCATGCTGGCCCTCGAAGTGGTCCTGGCGGCGTCGACCACCGGCACCACGATGGTGTTCGACGAAGTCGACGCCGGTGTCGGCGGCCGCGCGGCGGTGCAGATCGGCCGACGGCTGGCGCGCTTGGCCCGCAACCGGCAGGTCATCGTGGTGACGCATCTGCCGCAGGTGGCGGCCTACGCCGACATCCACTTGATGGTCGACACCAACGGAAAGAACGGCGCCAGCGGAGTCCGCCGTCTCGACGGCGACGACCGGGTCGCCGAACTCGCCAGAATGCTGGCCGGACTGGGTGATTCGGACACCGCTCGCGCCCACGCCCGGGAACTCCTCGATGCAGCGGACTGTGACCGTATTGCGACCTGAAAAGCGCGACGTGGCCTGTGACAGGTGTGACACGATATAACTTCTGAGGCTTTTGTTACGGCGCGCCTCCCCGCTCGGTCTCGGGTTCCCCGACAGAATCGCCTCCATGACCGTGACCACCACCTTGTCCTCACTGTTGTCCCGCAACACTTCGCGGCCCGGGCTCATCGGAACCGCCCGTGTCGACCGCGACATCGACCGGCTGCTGCGCCGGGTGTGCCCAGGCGACATCGCCGTCCTCGACGTGCTGGACCTCGACCGCATCACCGCCGATGCGCTGGTAGACGCCGAGATCGCCGCCGTGATCAACGCGTCCCCGTCGGTGTCGGGTCGCTACCCCAACCTGGGACCCGAGGTGCTGCTCGCCAACGGTGTCACGCTGATCGACGAGACCGGGACCGACGTCTTCAAGAAGATCAAAGACGGGTCGAAGGTCCGCCTCTACAACGGGGGCGTTTACGCTGGAGATCGCCGACTGATTCGCGGCACCGAGCGCACCGACGAAGAAATCGCCGACCTGATGCAGGAAGCCAAGAGTGGGTTGGTCGCCCACCTGGAAGCGTTCGCCGGCAACACCATTGAGTTCATCCGCAGCGAGAGCCCGCTGCTGATCGACGGTATCGGCATTCCCGACGTCGACATCGAGCTGCGGCGTCGTCACGTCGTCGTGGTGGCCGACGAAGAAGATGCCGCCGACGACCTCAAACGGCTCAAGCCGTTCATCAAGGAGTACCAGCCGGTCCTGATCGGCGTGGGTTCCGGCGCAGATGTGTTGCGCAAGGCCGGTTACCGACCGCAGCTGATCGTCGGCGACCCCAGCGAGCTGAGCACCGAGGTGCTGAAGTGCGGAGCGCAGGTCGTCCTGCCGGCCGACGCGGACGGACACGCCCCCGGCCTGGAGCGGATCCAGGACCTCGGCGTCGGGGCGATGACGTTCCCCGCCGCGGGTTCCCCCGCCGATCTGGCACTGCTGCTGGCCGACCACCATGGCGCCGCATTGCTGGTGACAGCGGGACACCGCGCCAACATCGAGACGTTCTTCGATCGGACCCGTCAGCACAGCAACCCATCGACATTCCTGACTCGGCTGCGGGTCGGTGAAAAGGTCGTGGACGCCAAAGCCGTTGCGACGCTGTATCACAATCGAATCTCCGGCGGCGCGATCGCGTTGCTGATCATGACGATGCTGGTCTCCATCATCGCCGCGTTGTGGGTGTCGCGTACCGACACGGTGGTTCTGCACTGGGCCGCCACGTACTGGAATCACTTCATCCTCTGGTTTCAGCACTGGATCCATTAGGACGGCGACGTGATATCTCTTCGTCAGCACGCGATTTCGCTGGCCGCGGTGTTTCTGGCCCTGGCGGTGGGAGTCATCCTCGGCTCCGGTTTACTGTCCAACTCGATGATGTCGGGGTTGCGTGACGAGGCCCGCGGCCTGCACAGCCAGGTCGACGCGCTCAACGGTGACAAGAACGCCTTGAATGCAAAGCTCAACTCCGCCAATGCTTTCGACACGCAGATGGCGGGCCGAATGGTTCACGATGCGCTGAACGGCAAGTCGCTCGTGATCTTTCGCGCCCCCGACGCCAGGGACGAGGACGTCGACGCGGTGTCGAAGGTCGTTGCCCAGGCCGGGGGAGCAGTCGCCGGAACGGTGTCGCTGACGCAGGAGTTCGTCGATGCGAACTCGGCCGAGAAGATGCATTCGGTGGTGAACTCGTCGGTTCTGCCTGCCGGCGCGCAACTGAGCACCAAGTTGATCGATCAGGGGTCGCAGGCCGGCGACCTGTTGGGCATCGCGCTGCTGATCAACCGCGACCCCGCCGTCCCGCCGGTCGACGACGCGCAACGCGACACCGTGCTGGCCGCGCTGCGGGACACCGGATTCATCGGCTACGGCAACCAACATCTCGGTGCGTCGAACGCTGCCGTGGTGATCACCGGCGGATCGTTGAGCAACGATGCCGGCAACCAGGGCGTCAGCGTCGCTCATTTCGCCGCTGCACTGGCGCCTCACGGCACCGGGGTGCTGCTTGCAGGACGCGGCGGCTCGTCCGACGGACCCGCCGCGGTGGGCGTTGCCCGTGCCGACGCCGCGATGACCCCGGTGATCAGCACCGTCGACAATCTCGACGCCGAGGCCGGCCGGGTGACCGCGGTCCTGGGGGTGGCCGATCTGATCAACGGCGGCAGGACAGGTCAGTACGGAACGGGCCACCGCAGCACGGGCCTCACCGTCGCGACCTGAGCTCGCCGGCATCGTCGCCGGGCGTGTTAGCGACGGGTTGGCGGAGTGTTTGTTAGGGTAAGTTTCCGTGGGTCGGCAGGCCCCCAAGCTGGAAAACAGCCTTCATCAGAGGCTAGCCCTGCGCCGTCTTCACGGAGGTCGCCACATTGCGTAAGCATCCGCAGACCGCCACCAAGCATCTCTTCGTCAGCGGCGGAGTCGTCTCGTCGCTGGGCAAGGGACTGACCGCGAGCAGCTTGGGTCAGTTGCTGACCGCCCGCGGGCTGCAGGTGACGATGCAGAAGCTCGATCCCTATCTCAACGTCGATCCGGGCACGATGAACCCGTTTCAGCACGGCGAGGTCTTCGTCACCGAGGACGGCGCCGAAACGGACCTCGACGTGGGCCACTACGAACGCTTCCTCGATCGCGATCTGTCTGGCTCGGCGAATGTCACCACCGGACAGGTGTATTCGACGGTGATCGCCAAGGAGCGGCGCGGGGAGTACCTCGGCGACACCGTCCAGGTCATCCCGCACATCACCGATGAGATCAAGAGCCGGATCCTGGCGATGGCCGAGCCGGACGCCGACGGCAAGCGCCCCGACGTCGTCATCACCGAGATCGGCGGCACCGTCGGTGACATCGAGTCGCAGCCCTTCCTCGAAGCGGCTCGGCAGGTGCGCCACGACATCGGCCGGGAGAACGTCTTCTTCCTGCACGTGTCGCTGATCCCGTACCTGGCACCGTCGGGCGAGCTGAAGACCAAACCGACCCAGCACTCGGTGAACGCATTGCGCAGCATCGGTATCACCCCCGATGCGTTGATTCTGCGCTGCGACCGCGACGTCCCCGAGCCGTTGAAGAACAAGATCGCGCTGATGTGCGACGTCGACATCGACGGCATCATCTCCACGCCGGACGCGCCGTCGATCTACGACATCCCGAAGGTGCTGCATCGCGAGGAGTTGGACGCCTACGTCGTGCGCCGGCTCAACCTGCCGTTCCGCGACGTCGACTGGACCGAGTGGGACGACCTGCTGCGCCGGGTGCACGATCCGCAGGAGACCGTGCGAATTGCGTTGGTGGGCAAGTACATCGACCTATCCGACGCCTATCTGTCGGTCAGCGAGGCGCTGCGGGCAGCCGGTTTCAAGCACCGCGCGAAGGTCGAGATCCGCTGGGTGGGCTCCGATGACTGCGAGACCGCGAGCGGAGCGGCCGCGGTCCTCGAGGACGTCCACGGCGTGCTCATCCCGGGCGGGTTCGGTATCCGCGGCATCGAGGGCAAGATCGGCGCGATCTCCCATGCCCGCGCGCGTGGGTTGCCGGTGTTGGGCCTGTGCCTCGGCATGCAGTGCATCGTGATCGAAGCCGCCCGCTCGGTCGGACTTTCCGATGCCAACTCTGCCGAGTTCGACCCGGAGACGGCCGACCCCGTCATCTCCACGATGGCCGATCAGGAAGAGATCGTCGCCGGCGAAGCCGATCTCGGCGGGACCATGCGGCTCGGCGCATACCCTGCCGTGCTGGAGCCGGATTCCATTGTCGCCCAGGCATATCAGTCGACCGAGGTGTCCGAACGGCATCGGCATCGCTATGAGGTCAACAACGCCTACCGGGACCGCATAGCCGAGAGCGGGCTGAAGTTCTCCGGCACGTCGCCGGACGGGCATCTGGTCGAGTTCGTCGAGTACCCACCGGAGATGCACTCGTTCGTAGTCGGCACGCAGGCTCACCCTGAGCTCAAGAGCCGACCGACCCGGCCGCATCCACTGTTCACCGGCTTCATCGGCGCGGCCATCGAGTACAAAGCGGCCGAGCGGCTGTCTCTCGAGATGCCGGAGCGACGCGCCAACGGCAGCGAGCAGCACGAGGGGGCCGAGTCGGCACTGCCCGAGCCCGAGCCCGTCACCCGTGGGTGAGCACATCTTCGAGACGACGTCGTCCGAAACGCTGCACAGCGGAAAGATTTTCGCGCTGCGGGTCGACCAGGTACGGATGCCCGGCGGGGGCGTCGCCACCCGTGAAGTCGTCGAGAATTTCGGCGCGGTCGCAATAGTGGCGCTGGATGACGACGGCCGAATTCCGTTGGTCTACCAATACCGCCACCCGTTCGGCCGTCGCCTGTGGGAGTTGCCCGCCGGGCTGCTCGACATCGAGGGCGAGGCGCCGGAGCGCAGCGCGGCACGCGAACTCCAGGAGGAAGTCGGCCTGCGCGCCGAACACTGGCAGGTGTTGGCGGACCTCGATTCCGCGCCTGGCTTCAGTGACGAGTCAGTGCGGGTGTTCCTGGCCACCGGGTTGACCGAAGTCGAGCGGCCGACGCCGCACGACGAAGAAGCGGACATGACGATGCAGTGGTACCCGCTGGCCGACGCCGTGCAACGGATCTTCAGCGGTGAGATCACGAATTCCCTTGCGGTGAGCGGTATTCTGGCGGCTCACGCGGTCACCGGGGGCGTCGCCCCGGCCCGGCCGGTGGACGCGCCGTGGATCGACCGGCCGACGGCCTTCCGCGCGCGGAAGGCCCGTCTGGATGGTGCCCAGTGACGACGCTGGCGCAGCCACTGGAGGGTCAGCTTCAGGGGTACCTCGACCATCTGACGATCGAGCGCGGTGTCGCGGCGAACACCCTGAGCTCCTACCGGAGAGATCTGCGGCGGTATTTCGAGCATCTGACCACCCGCGGTGTCGACGACTTGGCGAACGTCGCCGAGGACGACGTCAGCGAGTTCCTGGTGGCACTGCGCCGAGGAGATCCGGACGCCGGCATTTCGCCGCTGTCGGCGGTCTCGGCCGCACGAACCCTGATCGCGGTGCGCGGATTCCATCGGTTCGCCGCCGCCGAGGGCCTGGCTGAGTTCGATGTCGCGCAGGGCGTCAAGCCACCGACGCCGGGCCGGCGGCTGCCGAAGAGCCTCAGCCTCGACCAGGTGCTCGCCTTGCTGGCCGGCGCGGGTGGCGACAGCCCGTCCGACGGCCCGCTGACGCTCCGCAATCGCGCGTTGCTCGAGCTGCTGTATTCCACCGGGGCGCGCATCTCCGAAGCGGTCGGCCTCGACGTCGACGATGTCGACACCGAAGCCCGGTCGGTGCTGCTGCGCGGAAAGGGCGGCAAGCAGCGGCTGGTTCCGATCGGACGACCCGCGGTCCAGGCTTTGGAGGCCTATCTGGTCCGCGGGCGGACCGAATTGGCGCGTCGCGGCCGGGGTACGCCGGCGATCTTCCTCAACGCCCGTGGCGGCCGCTTGTCCCGTCAGAGCGCGTGGCAGGTGCTGCAGGATGCTGCCGACCGGGCCGGTATCACCTCAGGCGTCTCGCCGCACACGCTGCGGCATTCGTTCGCGACCCACCTGCTCGAAGGCGGCGCCGACGTCCGCGTCGTGCAGGAACTGCTGGGACACGCGTCGGTGACCACCACGCAGATCTACACGATGGTCACCGTGCACGCGCTGCGCGAAGTCTGGGCGGAAGCCCACCCGCGGGCGCGCTAACCGCCCAAGTACTCCGACTCAAGCACCAGGTCGGAGAGCAGACTCTGATATTCCACGTGTGTCTTGTGCTCGACGGTCTGCCACAGCGCGCCCTGCTGCTGACGCATGTATTCGCGGTATTTCGGGGCGCCCGGCATCTTGACGTTGTCGGCGACCACGATCGAGCCGGTGTGTAGCCAGCCTCGGTCGAGGATGCTCTGCAGGTCGACGAGATAAGCGTCCTTGTCGTGGTCGATGAATACGAAATCCACAGCGCCAGAATCAAATCCAGGCTGGCCGGCCAGTGCGTCCAGCGTGCGTCCGCCATCGCCGATGGTGCCGACCACGCAGGTGATCCGGTCGGCGACGCCCGCGTGCGCCCAGATCCGACGGGCGTTGGCGGCGTTGACCTCGGCAAGTTCGACGGAATAGACGTGGGCACCGGGCGCCGACCGGGCGATGCGCAGCGCGCTGTATCCGCAGTAGGTACCGAGTTCGAGCGCCAGCGTCGGCTCGGCACGCCGAACCGCGGCGTCCAGCAACGCGCCTTTTTCGTCGCCGACATTGATCAGCAGCGATTTCTCGTAGGCGAACCGGTCGATCGCCGCCAGGACGTCGTCGATATCGCCCGCGCGAGCGTGGCTGAGCACGTATTCGACGGCAGCCGCTTCGCGCCCGTCGCCGATCTGGCCTGTCGTTGTGAGATTTCGCACGCCGGTCGCCATCCGCCAGAACGACCACCGGAGCAAGGGGATGCGCTGCTTCAGACTCATGACCGCCACCCTAGACCGCCGGGCAATGCCGGCGACGACGTCAAATTCGCAGGTGACGTTGTTGCGGGTCTTCCGGCGCGGGCGCACATACCCGTTAGACTTTCGAGCCATGCCCGCCGTTGCCCGATCGCCATACGAGCGGCAGTCATGAGCACCGCCGGCGACGATGCAGAGCGCAGCGATGCCGAGGAGCGGCGCAGATGAGTGACGATGCCGAGGGCACCGAGGTCGGCCTGACCGGGCGGGTGCCCCGGACAATTCCCGAACCGAAGCCACGCACCTCACACGGCCCGGCCAAGGTCATCGCGATGTGCAACCAGAAAGGTGGCGTGGGAAAAACCACGTCGACGATCAATCTGGGTGCCGCCCTGGCCGAATACGGTCGCCGGGTGCTGCTGGTCGACCTGGACCCGCAGGGCGCGCTTTCGGCCGGGCTCGGCGTGCCGCACTACGAGCTGGAACACACGATCCACAACCTGCTGGTCGAGCCGCGGGTGTCGCTCGACCACGTGCTGATGCACACCCGGGTCAAGAACCTCGATCTGGTGCCCAGCAACATCGATCTGTCCGCGGCAGAGATCCAGCTGGTCAACGAGGTAGGCCGGGAGCAGACCCTGTCCCGTGCGCTGCACCCGGTGCTGGACCGCTATGACTACGTCCTGATCGACTGCCAACCGTCGCTGGGCTTGCTGACGGTCAACGGGTTGGCATGCTCCGACGGCGTCGTCATCCCGACCGAATGCGAGTTCTTCTCGCTGCGTGGTCTGGCGCTGCTGACCGACACCGTGGAGAAGGTGCGCGACCGACTCAACCCGAAGCTGGACATCAGCGGAATCCTGATCACCCGCTACGACCCGCGAACGGTCAACTCGCGCGAGGTGATGGCCCGGGTGGTGGAGCGCTTCGGCGATCTGGTGTTCGACACCGTCATCACCCGCACGGTCCGCTTTCCGGAGACCAGCGTCGCCGGCGAACCGATCACGTCGTGGGCACCGAGATCCGGCGGCGCTCTCGCCTACCGATCGCTGGCCCGCGAGGTGATCGACCGGTTCGGCGCGTGAACGCTCGCGCGACCAGCGAGGCACCACCCCAGAACGGCTTCCAGGTCAGGCTGACGAATTTCGAGGGCCCCTTCGACCTCCTCCTGCAGCTGATTTTCGCTCACCGCCTGGACGTGACCGAGGTGGCGCTGCACCAGGTCACCGACGATTTCATCGCCTACACCAAAGCCATCGGCCGGGCGCTGGAGCTCGAGGAGACCACGGCGTTCCTGGTCGTCGCCGCGACGTTGCTCGACCTGAAGGCGGCCCGGCTGCTGCCGTCCGGTCAGGTGAGCGACGAGGAAGACCTGGCGCTGCTGGAGGTCCGCGACCTGCTGTTCGCGCGGCTGCTGCAGTACCGGGCGTTCAAGCACGTAGCGATGATGTTCGGCGAGCTCGAAGCCGCCGCGCTGCGAAGCTACCCGCGCGCGGTGTCGCTGGAGGAGCAGTTCGCCGACCTGCTGCCCGAAGTGATGCTCGGCGTCGACGCCCAGACGTTCGCGGAGATCGCCGCGACCGCCTTCACCCCCCGGCCGGTACCCACGGTGGGCACCGAGCATCTTCACCAGATCTACGTGTCGGTCCCGGAACAAGCCAAGCGGCTGCTGTGGTTCCTGGAACAGCGCGGGGTAGGGCAGTGGGCGTCGTTCTCCGACCTCGTCGCCGAATGCGAACCCATCGAGATCGTCGGTCGCTTCCTGGCTCTGCTCGAGCTGTTCCGCTCCCGAGCGGTAGCATTCGACCAGTCAGAACCGCTTGGTGTGCTCCAGGTTTCGTGGACCGGAGAACAACCGACCAGCGCAGAATTGCGGGACGAATACTCATGAGCCGTGCAGGCGACGATGCAGCGCCCTACGACGAGCCGGGGCCGGCCATCGACGAACCCGCGAACGACCTTCCCGTCGACGCGTCCGGTTCGGACTCCGATCTCGACGACGCCGGCGCGAATCTGGGTATCGACGTCGCCACGGCACCCGAGCTCGAGGACGGCGAGCTGGGTGCCGTCCTGGAGGCCCTGCTGCTGGTCGTCGACACCCCGGTGACAGTGGAACAGCTGGGTGCGGCCACCGAGCAGCCCGCCCATCGGATCGCCGCGAAGCTCCGGCTGATGGCCGATGAGCTCACCGAGCAGGACAGCGGCATCGACCTGCGCGAGGCGGGTGGGGGGTGGCGGCTCTACACCCGGGCCCGGTTTGCGCCCTACGTGGAGCGGCTGCTGCTGGACGGGTCACGCTCGAAGCTGACCCGGGCCGCGTTGGAGACCTTGGCCGTGGTGGCCTATCGGCAGCCGGTGACCCGCGCGCGGGTGAGCGCGGTCCGAGGGGTCAACGTGGACGCGGTGATGCGCACGCTGCTGGCCCGGGGCCTGATCACCGAGGCCGGCACCGACGCTGACACCGGCGCGGTGACATTCGCCACGACCGAATTGTTCCTGGAACGTCTCGGGTTGTCGTCGTTGACCGATCTCCCAGACATCGCACCATTGCTTCCCGACGTCGACATGATCGACGATCTCAGCGAATCCCTGGACGCTGAACCACGTTTCGCGAAGCTCGCGGGCGGTCCGGTCGCCAACGACCAGCCGCTGTCGTTCGACGTGGACCACGAATGATGGCGACCGCCGGCGAGCCCGAAGGGGTTCGCCTTCAAAAAGTGTTGTCCCAGGCCGGAATTGCATCACGACGAGTCGCCGAACGAATGATCATCGACGGGCGCGTCGAGATCGACGGTCGGGTGGTGACCGAGCTGGGCACCCGGGTCGACCCCGACGCCTCGGAGATCCGCGTCGACGGTGCGCGGGTGATACTCGACGACTCGATGGTGTACCTGGCGCTCAACAAACCGCAGGGCATGCACTCCACGATGTCGGACGATCGCGGCCGTCCGTGCATCGGCGACCTGATCGAGCATCGAGTCAGGGGCAACAAGAAGCTCTTTCACGTCGGACGCCTGGACGCCGACACCGAAGGGCTGATCCTGCTCACCAACGACGGCGAACTCGCACACCGATTGATGCACCCGTCCTATGAGATCCCCAAGACCTATGTGGCCACCGTCAACGGCGTCGTGCCGCGCGGCCTCGGCAAGAAGCTGCGCGCCGGCATCGAACTGGAGGACGGCCCCATCGCTGTCGACGATTTCGCGGTGGTGGACGCGATCCCCGGTAAGACGATGATCCGGGTCACCCTGCACGAGGGGCGCAAACGCATCGTGCGCCGGATGCTCAAAGCGGCCGGCTTCCCGGTACAGACTCTGGTGCGCACCGACATCGGGGCGGTCACGCTCGGGGATCAGCGTCCGGGCAGCATCAGGGCGTTGCGCCGCAACGAAATCGGGGAACTCTACAAAGCGGTCGGACTGTGAGCGCAACCAACGGTGCGGTTGTCGCCATCGACGGTCCGGCCGGCACCGGAAAGTCCTCCGTGTCACGAGGTTTGGCGCGACTGCTGGATGCCCGTTACCTGGACACCGGCGCCATGTACCGCATCGCCACCCTGGCCGTGCTGCGCGCGGGTATCGACCTTGCCGACCCGGCTGCCGTGCAGGGCGTAGCGACGGCTGCCGACATGTCGGTGGGCCACGATCCCGACGACAGCCGCAGTTACCTCGACGGTCAGGATGTCTCGTCGGAGATCCGGGGCGAGGAGGTCACCAAGGCCGTGTCGGCGGTGTCCTCGGTGCCTGCGGTACGCACCCGGCTCGTCGATCTGCAGCGCACTCTGGCTGACGGGCCGGGCAGCGTCGTGGTCGAAGGACGCGACATCGGCACCGTGGTGTTGCCAGAAGCCGACCTCAAGGTCTTCCTGACGGCCTCGGCCGAGACCCGGGCCCGGCGCCGCAACGACCAGAACGTCGCGTCCGGTCTTCCCGACGACTACGACGGCGTGCTCGCCGATGTCCGCCGCCGCGACCACATCGACTCCACCCGCGCGGTGTCGCCGCTGCGCGCAGCCGACGACGCGGTGATCGTCGATACCAGCGAGATGACCGAGTCCCAGGTGATCGATCACCTGTTGCATCTGGTCCAGCAGCGAAGCGAGACGATCAGATGAGTCAGGACGGCACGTGGGTCGACGAAAGCGACTGGGAGTCGGCGGAATTCGAAGACATCGTCGATGAACTGGCTGCGGGACCTCCGCCGGTGGTGGCGGTGGTCGGCCGCCCCAATGTCGGCAAGTCGACCCTGGTCAACAGGATTCTGGGTCGCCGGGAAGCGGTGGTTCAGGACATTCCCGGGGTGACCCGGGACCGTGTCTCCTATGACGCGCTCTGGATCGGGCGCCGATTCGTCGTCCAGGACACCGGCGGCTGGGAACCCGATGCCAAGGGTCTGCAGCAGCTGGTCGCCGAGCAGGCCTCGGTGGCCATGCGTACCGCCGACGCGATCATCCTGGTGGTGGACGCTGTGGTCGGCGCGACCACCGGCGACGAGGCCGCCGCGCGCATCCTGCGCCGCTCGGGCAAGCCGGTGTTCCTGGCCGCCAACAAGGTCGACAGCGACAAAGCGGAATCCGACGCCGCGGCACTGTGGTCGCTGGGAATCGGTGAGCCGCATGCGATCAGCGCGATGCACGGTCGCGGCGTCGGTGATCTGCTCGACGCGGTCGTCGGCGTGCTACCCGAGGTTGCCGAAGCGGCCTCCGGCAAGGGCGGTCCGCGACGGGTGGCGTTGGTCGGCAAGCCGAACGTCGGCAAGAGCTCGCTGATGAATCGGCTGGCGGGCGATCAACGGTCGGTGGTGCACGACGTCGCCGGCACCACCGTCGATCCGGTTGACTCGCTGATCGAATTGGACGGCAAAATCTGGAGATTCGTCGATACGGCCGGTCTGCGCCGCAAGGTCGGTCAGGCCAGCGGTCATGAGTTCTACGCCTCGGTTCGCACCCACGGGGCGATCGATGCCGCCGAAGTGGTGATCGTGTTGATCGACGGATCGGCGCCGCTGACCGAACAGGACCTGCGGATCTTGTCGATGGTCATCGAGGCCGGCCGGGCGCTGGTGCTGGCGTACAACAAATGGGACCTGGTCGACGAAGATCGACGGTACTTACTGGACAAGGAGATCGATCGCGAACTGGTCCAGATCCGGTGGGCGCAGCGGGTGAACATCTCCGCCAAGACCGGTCGCGCCGTGCAGAAACTGGTCCCGGCCCTGGAGGGCGCGCTGGCGGCTTGGGATACCCGGATCAGCACCGGCCGGTTGAACACCTGGATCAAGGAAGTCGTCGCGGCGACGCCGCCGCCGGTGCGCGGTGGCAAGCAGCCGCGGATCCTGTTCGCCACCCAGGCCACCGCCCGCCCGCCGACCTTCGTGCTGTTCACCAGCGGCTTCCTGGAGGCCGGCTACCGCAGGTTCCTCGAACGACGCCTGCGTGAGACCTTCGGCTTCGAGGGCAGTCCTATCCGCATCAACGTGCGGATGCGCGAGAAGCGCAAACCCAAGTCCCACTGACTGTGACGTAGGCGCCGAAACCGGGCCAGCTACAGTCCATTCCGTGTCGACGAGCCACGCAGTTCTTGTCCTTCTCGCGGGTCTGGGCGCGGGTGCCATCAACGCCGTCGTCGGCTCGGGCACTTTGATCACCTTTCCCACCCTGGTCGCCATGGGCTACCCGCCGGTGACGGCGACGATGTCGAACGCCGTCGGCCTGGTGGCCGGCAGTGTCTCGGGAACGTGGGGCTACCGCCGCGAATTGAGCGGACAGTGGGATCGGCTGCGCTGGCAGATACCCGCGTCGATCGTCGGCGCCGGGTTGGGCGCCTGGCTGCTGTTACACCTGCCTGACCGGGTCTTCATCCAGGTGGTGCCGGTGTTGCTCGTCGCGGCGTTGATCCTGGTGATCGTCGGACCGCGGATCCAGTCGTGGGCTCGTCGGCGGGCTGAGAGTTCCGGTCAGTCGGCTGACCACGTGTCGCCACGCCGAATGGCCGCTTTGGTGGCCAGCACCTTCCTCATCGGCATCTACGGCGGTTATTTCACTGCCGCGCAGGGAATCATGCTCATCGGCGCGATGGGAGCGCTGCTTCCCGAACCGGTGCAGCGAACCAATGCCGCGAAGAACTTGCTGGCACTCATTGTCAATATCGTTGCGGCGCTGGCGTATACCGTGACCGCCTTCGATCGGGTGAGTTGGGCGGCGGCCGGGCTCATCGCGGGAGGTTCGCTGATCGGCGGCTGGCTGGGCGCGCACTACGGCCGTCGACTGTCGCCGAACGCGCTGCGAGCCACGATCGTCGTGGTCGGGTTGATCGGCTTGTACCGCCTGCTGGCCCCCTGAGCCTCAGCCCTGCTGGACGACGTTGTCGAAACCGGACTTACTGATTTTCGGGCTTCCGGTGTGAAACGTGACGTGGTTGCCCGAACCTGAGGCCTGGATCGCGTCAGCCGCGTCGAGGGTGATCTGGTTCTGGATACCGGAGACGTTGACGCTGGCGCACTGGCCGGTGATCGTCACGATGTTGGTGATTCCGCTGACGCTCACGCCGCCGCCGGTGCAGCGGACGGTCCGGACCTCGTTGATGCCGGAGACCGTGACGTTCTCACCCGCCGGCGCCGTCGTCACCGAGGTACCCGGCGTCGGTGTCGCCAGACCCGGCGTGGTCGGAGCTCTCCTCGACGCGGTGGGGCTCGTCGACGACACACTCGGAATGGGCAGCATGGAAGGCAATCCACTGCGCGAGACCTGGTGTGCGCCGAACAGGAAGATCGCCACGGGCAGACACAGCACGCCAATCACGAAGAGCGCAACCAGAATCCAGCGAAGCTGCCCTCGTGTGGGCGTTCCGGTGTACGGGCCGGTGAACGATCCGCCGTAGTCCAGGGGTAACGGTGGCGGCACCGGGGGACCGGATGGCGGCGCCCACTTGCTGGGCGACTGATCCGCCGCGGCTTCGGAGGCGCGCGCCGCGTCGGCCAGCGGCTGTTCCAGTTCCCGGATACGGGCTTCTGGATCATCCTCGGATTTCATTGACCGATGCTCGCATACCACGAACATCGCTGACGGGGCATTCGCATTCGGTAGTTTCTGGAGCGTGCCGGAGTTAGCCAATCGCCAGGTCCTGCTGCGTCGCCGCCCGACCGGGCTGGTCGAGCCGGGGGACACCGAACTCGTGACCACCGCGGCCCCGCAGCCCGCCGAGGGTGAGGCGCTGGTCCGCACCACCTTTGTCGGCCTCGACGCTGCGGTGCGGACCTGGCTCAACGACCAGCAGGGCTATTTGCCGCCGGTCCAGCTGGGCGAGGTGATCCGGGCGGCCGGGATCGGCGAGGTGGTGTCGTCGCGGTGTGACGCCTACGCGGTCGGCGACGTGATCACCACACTCACCGGCTTCCAGGAGTACGTGATCATCCGCGACGACGTGTTCAGCACGCCGATCCCCGGCGAGAGCGATCAGCTGGCGATCATGTCGGTCTACGGACCGACCGGCGCGACCGCGTACATCGGGATGACCGATGTCGGCAAACCGAAAGCCGGCGACACCGTTGTCGTGTCGGCTGCCGCCGGCGCCACCGGCTCGATCGCCGGGCAGATCGCCAAGATCGCCGGCGCTCGGGTCGTGGGCATCGCGGGCGGCCCGGAGAAATGCCGGGCGGTGGTCGAGGACTTCGGTTTTGACGCATGCATCGATTACAAGAACGACGACCTGCCCGCCGCCCTCAAGCAGCACTGTCCCGATCGGGTGAACGTGTACTTCGACAATGTCGGCGGTCCGATCCTGGACGCGGTGCTGGGCCGGCTGGCCATGAACGCGCGAGTCGTGCTCTGCGGCATCATCTCCAGCTACCTCAGCGGCGATCACCCCGGCCCGGTCAACTACGTCAACCTGCTGTCCAAGACGGCGACCATGCAGGGATTCAATGCGCTCGACCAGTGGGGCCGCTTCGACGAGGCCTCGGCCGCGCTGCGGCAGTGGGGCCATGAGGGCCGAATCAAGTCCCGCCAGACCATCTTTGACGGCATCGAGTCCTGCGTCGATGCGCTCAATGGGCTCTTCACCGGAGCGAACATCGGCAAGATGCTGGTCAAGCTCAGCGAGCCGACGACGAGCTGACGGCTTGGATTGCGGCCGCCTTTACGGTCTCCTGTAGGCTCTTCACCTGCTGCCGGTCATGAGGACGGCGGCTTCGGGCTGTGGCGCAGTTTGGTAGCGCACTTGACTGGGGGTCAAGTGGTCGCAGGTTCAAATCCTGTCAGCCCGACTCAGCAGAGTCACCGACCGCTATTTGGTGTCGACGACCAGCACCTCGGTCTTCGCGCGATTGCGGATAGCGCGCGGAACCGATCCGATCAGGCGCCCCACCACCGAGTTCATTCCGACATTGCCGACCACGATGAGATCGGCATTCACGTCCTTCGCCAGCTCGACCAGGGCGTCGACGGGGGCGCCTTCGATCGCCTTTTCTTCGACGTCACGCGCGCCGGCCTGCTTGGCCCGGCCGCTCGCGTCACGGAGCATCGCGTACACGGGCGCGTTGCCCTCGGTCCGGTAACCCTCGCCGGATGCTTGATCGGGATCGGGTCCGCCCGAGCCGGAGTCAGCCGGCAAATGCGCCGACGCCACGATCAGCTTCGCGCCCGACTCGGCCGCGAGCTCGCCGGCTTTGTCAACCGCCCGAAGCGACGTCTCGGACCCGTCGGTTCCGACCAGGATGACCTTGTAATCCGCCACGCTCTTCACTCCCATCACCGTTGATGCTGTGGGTCCGCCTGCCGGCCGGCATCGGACCGCCATCACTATACCGGTGCACAAGTGTTCACTCAAGCACATCGGGGCTGCTAGATGGCGTGGGTAGCGTCGCGGGCCGCACCTGCGGTTATTCCGCGGGGCGCTGCGGTGATGGCCGACCGATCAGGTCGCCGGGGTCGGAACTGCGCCGGATTCGGCGACCGTCGGCGCGACGGCGGACTCGGTTTCGCTGTCCGCCAATGCCTTTCGGTGGCGTCCGTAGGCCAGCTCGAACACCGGGGTCGCCATCAGCGTGGTGACGATCGCGACCAGGACCAGAATGGTGAACAGCGTCGGCGTGATGATGCCCGCCTCGAGGCCGATGTTGAGCAGGATGAGCTCGATCAGGCCGCGGGCATTCATCAACGCACCCAGGGCGATGGATTCGCGGCGTGGGACCTTGTTGAGCCGAGCGGCCACTGTGCACGCGATTCCCTTGCCCGCGATCGAGACGACCAGGATGCCGATCGTGACACCCCACAACGCGGGCGTGTTGACCAGCCCGATCTGCGTGTTGAGGCCTGAATAGACGAAGAAGAGCGGCAGCAGGAAGGTGGTGACGAGCGGTTCGAGGTTGACCGTCAGACGCTCGGCGAAGAATCCGGCCGGCATGGCCACGCCGAGGATGAACGCGCCGAAGATGGCGTAGATGCCGATGGTGTCGGTGAACCAGGCGCACGTCATCAGCAGGATCAGGACCGTGCTCAGCACCGGAGGGGTGACCGCCTGACGACGCTCCGACAGCGTCCCGAAGACGCGAAATACCCTGCGCCCCAACGTGAGCATCAGCGTCGTGTACAGGATGCCACCGACTATCGCGATGACCGCCACCGAGGCGCTGCCGCGGTGGATGGCGAGCACCGTCGCCAGAAGGCACCAGGACAGCGCGTCGTCAACTGCGCCGCACGCCAGCGCAAGCGTGCCCAAAACTGTTCCAGATAGCTGTCTTTCGTAGATGATCCGGGCGAGCATGGGGAAGGCGGTTGTTGCGATCGAGGCGCCCAGAAACATCATTGCCATGATCAGGGTGACGCTCTTGTCGAAGAAGATGCCGCTGGACAACATCGGCACCGCGATCAACGCCCCCAGTGCGAGCGGAAAAAAAATTCCGGCCGCCGACACCGCAGCTGCGGTGCCCATGCGATGTTTGATCAAGTTGACGTCGAAATTCAGCCCGACCAGGAACATGTACAGCACCAGACCGATCTGGGCGGTCGTGTACAGCACGATATTGGCCGGGCCGTGCGGAAAAAGATGGTGCTGGAAATCAGGCGCGATGCGGCCGAGCAGCGACGGGCCCAGCAGGACACCGGCGATCATCTCGCCCACGACGGGCGCCTGCCCGAGTCGCTGAGCCGCCAACCCGGTGAGTCGGCAGGCGATCAGGATGATCGCCAGTTCGAGGATGAAATGGACCGCGGTTGCTGCGGGCATGCCGACATCCTTCTGGGTCGAGGAGTAAAGCGTCGGCTCGCGGGCTCTCGCCTCGTGGTTCGCGGATCCGATGACGCTCGTTGAGCGGCGGGAGCCCCCTGGCAGCCCCTCCTTTTCGGCTTGCCAGAAACCTGCTTTAGTGTAGCTTTTTAAATGTTAAGTAACTGTCCTATCCGAACAGCGGGAGCGGACTCATGGATGTGCAAGCACAGCTGTCACAACTGAGCCCGGATGCGCGGGCCGCGCTGATGCAGAAGATCAAGACGCGACTGGTGGACAGCGATAACGACAGCGCCGGCCCGGCTCACGACGTGGCCATCGTCGGCGGTGGAATAGCGGCTCTGACCCTGGCGATGGAGTTGCGTCTCGCGAGACCGGGCACCCGCGTTCTCATTGTCGAGCCGCGGGCGCATCCGGTGCCCGAGGTCACTCACACCGTCGGTGAGTCGACGGTGGAGATCGCCGCGCAATATCTGCGCGATCGCCTCGACCTGGCCGACCACTTGAACACCGCCCAGCTCCGCAAGATGGGACTGCGGATGTTCTTCACCCACGGCGCGAACAGCGACATCTCCCAGCGGATGGAGCTGGGCAGCTCGTCCTTCACCCCACAAGTCACCTATCAGATCGACCGCGGCAGGCTCGAAAACGAACTCAACCGGCGATGTCTCGCCAGCGGAGTCGAGATCACCGCCGGGCGGGTGACATCCGTCGAACTCGGTCACGGCGGGCATCCCCACACCATCTCCATCCAGCAGGACGAGGACACCAGCGTCACCACTGCCCGCTGGGTGGTCGACGCATCCGGCCGCAACCGGACGCTGCCTCGACAGTTGGATTTGAAGCGCTCCAACGAGCACCACTGCAATGCCGTCTGGCTTCGCGTCGCGACAGAAATAGACATCGGCCAATGGAGTGACGATCCCGATTGGCAGGCGCGCCTTCGCGAAGGCGATCGGGCGATGTCCACCAATCACCTGATGGGTGAAGGCTATTGGGTGTGGCTGATCCGACTCGCATCTGGTTCGACCAGCGTGGGTATTGTCGCCGACCCGGCGTTCCACGACTTCGACAGTTTCAACACCCTGGCCAAGGCCCAGTCCTGGCTGGCCGAACACGAGCCACAGTGCGCCGCCGTACTGCAACAGAGTGAGCACCTGATCCAAGACTTCAGGGTGATGAAGAAGTACAGTCACAGCTCCACCAAAGTCTATGACGCACAGAATCGTTGGTGCCTGACCGGTGACTCCGGCGTCTTCCTCGACCCGTTGTACTCGTCCGGACTGGACCTGGTCGCGATCGGTAACGGACTCATCACCGACATGATCACCCGTGAACTCGATGGCGAGAACGTCGTCGCACGGTCCGCGATAGACGACTCGTTGTTCCGTTCGCTGACCGACATGTGGCTCAACATCTACTGCGACCAGTACACGCTCATGGGCTCGCCCGCGGTGATGTCGGCGAAGGTCATCTGGGACATCGCTTTCTACTGGGGCTTTTTGGGTTTGATGTACAGCAACGGCCGATTCGTCAGTGTCGCCGACGATCCCGGGGTGGTCCCGCACCTGGAGGGTCTCATCGAGCTGAGCAATCGGATGCAACAATTCTTCCGCGAGTGGGCCGCGGTCGAGAATGCCCGTCCCTCTTCGCGTTTCGTCGACCTGTACTCGCAGCACAATTTCATGGTGACGCTGCACACCGCGATGATGGGTACGGTCCCGGACTTCGCCAGCCAATTCGATGCGAACGTCCTGCTACTCCGGCAACTTGCCGGCCAGCTGATCGAAACGATCCTCACCGACAAGTGCGCCGACTTCTCTGACGACGACGTCGTACATCAGGTGCAAGCCTGGCAGCGCGACTCGTTTCTACAGGAGCTCCGATCCGTCTACCGCCAGGGTCGGGATGCCGAACCGCTCAGCCGGGAGTGGATCGTCCGGACCGCACCCGCACTCGAATTCAGTTGAGCACGCACGGATCAAAGTTGGTGAACGGCGTGCGCTCTTACGCACCACAGGTCATTAGGGTGTGCCGATGAACCTGCCGGTCGAACCAGGCACGCAGCAGCCGCTCGCCATCGTCGGCGTCGGCTGCCATTTTCCGGGCGGCGCGCTCACACCGGCCGGCTACTGGGATCTGCTGCGCCACGGTGTCGATGCGACCCGTGACGTCCCCGAAACGCGGTGGAACGCAGACAAATACCACGACTCCAACCCGAAAAAAGTCGGGAAGATGGTGACCCGCCGGGGCGGGTTCCTCCACGAGATCGATCAGTTCGATCCTCAGTTCTTCGGTATCTCACCCCGGGAAGCCAATCTCATCGATCCGCAGCAACGCCTGTTGCTCCGGACCACCTGGGAAGCCCTGGAGGACGGCGGCATCTCCGCCGAGAGTCTGGCCGGCACCGATGTCGGCGTATTCGTCGGCGGTTTCACCCTCGACTATCAACTGCTGCAGAATCAGGGCCGCACCAGCCGCTATCGCTTCAAGACCCATTCCGCCACCGGAATGATGATGACGATGCTGGCCAATCGCATCTCCTACGCGTTCGATTTCCGCGGTCCCAGCATGACCATCGACACCGCATGCTCCAGCTCGCTGGTCGCGGTACACCTTGCCGCGCAGAGCATCTGGAACGGCGAGTGCGATCTGGCACTCGCAGGCGGCGTCAACATCATGATCGGTCCCAACACGGCGATCGCCGAATCCAAGAGCGGGTTTCTCGCCCCGGACGGCCGATGTAAGGCCTTCGATCAATCCGCTGACGGGTACGCCCGGGGAGAGGGCGGCGGGATCGTCGTCATCAAGACCCTGGAGCAGGCACTGCGCGACGGCGACGACATCTACGCGCAAATCCTCGGCACCGCGGTGTCCCAGGACGGCCATACCGACGGGATCACCGTACCGAGTGCCGATGCGCAGCAGGCCGCGATCACACATGCGTTGCGCCGAGCCGGCATTCATCCCAATGAAGTCGGTTACGTCGAGGCCCACGGCACCGGCACTCCGGTCGGCGATCCCATCGAAGTCCAGGCCCTGGCGAGCGCACTCGCCGCCGAACGTCCGGCCACTCAGCCTCTGTTGATCGGGTCGGCGAAAACCAACATCGGCCATCTCGAGGCCGGCGCAGGCGTTGCCGGACTCATCAAGGCAGCGCTGGTCGTCAAGCACGGCTACATTCCGGCGAACCTGCATCTCCGCGAACCCAGTGACCAGATTCCGCTGGGGGACTTGGCTATCGACATCCCTCGAACCGGCCGCCCGTTTCCCGACAGCGACCGGCGCATCGCCGGGGTCAATTCGTTCGGCTTCGGCGGCACCAATGCCCACGTCGTGCTCGCGGAGCCACCCGCACCGCCGGTTGCCCGCGTTGAAGGCCCGCCGTCGCAGCCTTTGCCCGCCCTGCTGCCGATATCGGCACGCGCCGAGGACGCGCTCATGGCCACCGCACGTCGACTGGCCGACCATCTGGGTGCACACGACGACCTCACACTGCTCGATCTGGGCTACACACTCGGACAGCGCCGCTCCCACCTGAACTACCGCCGGACATTGGTCGCAGACAGCATCGCCGATGCCCGACAACAACTTCGGGCTCTCGCGGACGGCGGTCACCTTTCGGCGAGCCGCACCGGCCCGTCGGCGTCCAAGCTGGCTTTCGTCTGCACCGGCATGGGGCCGCAGTGGTGGCGGATGTGCCGGGGCCTGCTCGACGTGTATCCGGTGTTCACCGAGAGCATCATGCGAAGCGACCGCGAGCTGTCTCGCTATACGAACTGGTCATTGATCGACGAGCTACGCGCCGACGAAATCGACTCTCGGATGGCCGAAACCGAGTTCGCGCAACCCGCCAACTTCGCCATCCAGGTCGCGCTGGCCGAGCAGTTGAAAGCGTTCGGGATCACCCCGGACGGGGTGATCGGACACAGCGCCGGCGAGATGGCCGCCCACTATCTGGCCGGAGTTCTCACCTTCGAACAGGCGATTCTTGTCACGTATCACCGCAGTCGGCTCCAGCAGCGCACCAGCGGCCTCGGTCGGATGCTCGCGGTCGGACTCAGCGCCGAGGCGTTCATGCAGGCAATCGACACCCGAACACGCGATGCCATCGGACACCGGGTTTCGATCGCCGCGATCAACGGGCCGTCGACCGTCACCGTCGCCGGCGACAGCGACGTGCTCGCGGACATCGCCGGCCAACTCGACGATCGTCAGATCTTCAACCGTTTCCTCAACGGACGAGTGCCTTACCACACCCACTACATGGAGGCCATCCGGGACGAGTTGGTCTGTGCCTTAACGGATCTCAAGCCAGGCACCGCGACCGTCCCGCTGTACTCGACGGTGACCGGTGAGCGGCTGGACGGCTACGCCGACGGCAGCGGATATTGGTGGCAGAACACCCGGGCGACCGTCCTGTTCGAGCCGGCGGTTCGCCGGATGCTCGACGACGGCTACACGCACTTCGTCGAGCTGGGGCCACATCCGGTTCTGGCCGCATCACTGTACGAAGTGGCCGCGAACCGGCAAACGGAATCCGTTGTGCTGGCAGCTCAGCGACGTGACGACGACGACGCCCGCACCCTGATGAACTGCCTCGGTGCACTTCATTGCCACGGCCACCAGGTTTCGTGGGACGCGCTCTATCCGCGCCAGGCAGCGAGACTGCTCAAGCTTCCGTTGTATACGTGGCAATCCAAGCGGTACTGGAACGAAACCCAGGAGGCCGCCGAGGATCTGCACTACAAACCGATACACCCGCTGCTGGGGCAGCCGGTCAGCGGGATCCACCCGACGTGGGAAGTCGAGTTGAACGCCGCCACCGCCCCGTTCCTTGCCGACCACCGGGTGCAGGGCAGCGTCCTCGTACCCGGCGCGGTGTACGTCGAAATGGCCTTGGCCGCAGCGAAAGAGGTGTACGGGTCCACCGACTACAGCGTGGACGATCTAGAGCTGCTGCGAGCCGTCATCCTCGACGAGACCTGTGACCCGGTTCTGCGGACCACCCTCCACCGCGAGACGGGGAGCCTGGAATTCGCCGCCTTGACCGCCACTTCCGGGGGTGAGGTCAAGTGGACTGTGACGGCGACCGCGGAACTCAACATCCTGGCGCCCGCCCCTGAGCTCGCCGAGACTGCGCGGCCCGCAGCATCCGTCACCACCATCGACCGAGACGAGTTCTACACCCGCGCCGGCGCGGTCGGATTCGAGTACGGCGAGGCTTTTCAGAGTATTGCCGGCATCACGTCCGGGGATGGCTGGGCGACAGCGGAGATCGTGGTTCCGGAACAGATCGGCGAAGACCTCGATCAGTACCGATTCCACCCGGCGCTCATCGACGGCGCTTTCCAAACACTGATCGGGACAACTCTTTTCACCGACGATCGCGGAGAAGACGCCTACCTTCCCACCCGAGTGCGGCGCAGCGCGATCTACCGGGCACCCGAACCGCACATGACGGCCCGAGTCACGGTGGTGTCGGCCACCAGAGACGAGATCGAAAGCGACATCACCCTCCTCGGCGCCGATGGAGCGCCGCTGGCCGTATTCACCGGTTTCACGTTGCAGTCGCTGGGTGCCTCGTCGCGCATGTCACCGGAGCGGGTGGACAAAGGACTCTACGAGATCGACTGGGTCGCCCGCCCTGAGATGTCGTCTGAGCAGGCCGAGATCCCGGCTCCGCCAGAGAGCTTGTCCTGGTTGGTGTTTCTCGACACCGGTGGCGTCGGAGCTGCACTCGCCGACCAGCTCCGCCGCGGCGGCCACCGCGTCCGGGGAGTGCTGTACCAGCCGGTCGACGAGCTGACGAAAGTCGACGGCGGATACGCGGTGAACCCGCGGCAACCCGAACACCTGCAGCAGCTGATCGAAACGCATCTCGCCAACGAGGGTGACCTCGCCGGCATCATCAACTGCTGGCCACTGGACATCGGCACCGAATCCATCGGCCGGCATGCCAGGGCAGACGACGACGGGAGCGAAATCCTCGGCGTTTTCCCGGTCCTGCACCTCGCCAAAGCCTTCGCGCAGAACGACACCGCGGCGCGGCTGTATCTGATAACCGGAAATGCCCAGCCCGCGTCTGGTACCGAGCCGCTCGCCGTCGAGCAGGCTGCCGTGTGGGGCCTGGGACGGGTTGTGGGCCATCAGGAGTTCGCCGACCGATGGGGCGGGCTGATCGACATCGACGGCGCCGACGACCAAGCCGAGACCGCTGCTCGTGTCTGCGGGCACATCCTGGCCGCCGATTCCGAGGACCAGATCGCCATCCGTGGCGGCACCGTCTTCGTTCCGCGTCTTCGTCAGGCCAGCAGCCTGACGCAAGCCTTCCCCACCAAACTCACACCCAATGCGACCTACGTCGTGACCGGTGGAACCGGAGCCCTCGGCCGCGTCGTCGCTGTGTACCTTGCTCAGCGCGGAGCCCGTCACATCGCCCTGCTGTCGCGCAGCGAGATCCCGCCGCGGGACCAATGGGCGACGCTGCCTGACGATCACCGGCATCACGCGACGGTCGCCGCCATCCGCGCGGTCGAACAACTCGGCGCCCAGGTGACCACCGCAAGCGTCGACATCACCGATCCCGGCCAGGTACAGGACTGGGTGACCGGACTGGAGCGCGCCGGAAATCGTCCGGTGCGCGGCGTCATCCACGCCGCGGGATCCGTCGAAGACCGTCTCCTGGTGAACATGACCGAAGACGACTTCACCACAGTGCTGTCGCCGAAAGTCGATGGTGCACGGGCGCTGCACAACGCATTCCGTGACACGGACTTGGAGTTCTTCGTGATGTTCGGGTCCGCGGGGTCAGTGGTCGCGTCACCCGGGCAGGGCAATTACGCCGCGGCGAATGCGGTCCTCGACGCCTTCGCGCATTATCGGCAGGCTCAGGGTCTACCCGCCCTCACCATCGGCTGGGGCCCGTGGTCAGTGGGAATGGTCGAGGAACTCAAACTCGAGAAAACCTACGCACAGCGGGGAATCGAGCTGATCACTCCCGCCGCGGGCGCGCGCATCCTCGATCGGCTGATCCGCCAGAAGACCCCGCACGTCATCGCGATCAGCGCCGACTGGATCAAGGCCCGCCGCGCGGGCCTCACCGGGCAGTTGCCGCCGATGTTCTCCGAACTGGGCGCCGCCGAGACTTCCGCTGAGACAGGCGATTCGGACTCGTCCATGCTCGATCATCTGGCCGCGTGCCCGGAAGCCGACCGGCTCGCCGTGGTCACCGGCCACGTCAGACAGATCGCCGCCGCCGTCTTCGAGCTCGCGGTCGATGACATCGGCGTGGACGACACCCTCGACGACATCGGCCTGGACTCCTTGATGGCCATGGAGTTTCGACTCAGGGTCAATGCCGTGTTCGCGATCGACCTTCCGCTCCTCGAGCTCCTTCGAGGCGTCAGCGTGAACACACTTGCGGTTAGAATCCTCCGCGACCTGCACTTGACGAGCGCCGGCCCGGCGGCCGCCGATGAGGAACCGGAGCCCACCGATGCCGACGGCGACATCGAGAGCGTGATCGACCAACTCTCCGAGGCCGAACTCCGTGACATGCTGGCCGAACTCGAGAAGCAGGACGAGGCACGGTCGTGACCTTGGCGGTCCACGTTCGCGGTCTGGCGAAGTCCTATGGCCGGCTGCAGGCGGTCCGGCATGTTGACCTCGATGTCGGACACGGCGAGGTCTTCGCGATTCTCGGTCCCAACGGAGCGGGCAAAACGACGATCATCGAGATCCTCGAGGGGCACCGCAAGCGCGACTCCGGTCACGTGAGCGTGCTGGGGGAGGATCCGGGAACCGCGGGTCGACGCTGGCGTGCTGAAATCGGCATCGTTCTGCAGGAGGTCAGTGACGCCGGCATGCTCACGGTCGCTGAAACCGTCCGAATGTTCGCGAAATGTTATGGCAAGGCCCGTGTCCCGGAGGAAGTACTGGCACTCGTCGGACTCGGCTCGGTGTCCGAGTCCAAGGTGAGGACGCTGTCCGGGGGCCAGCGGCGTCGGCTCGACGTAGCGCTCGGCATCATCAATGTCCCGAAGTTGCTCTTCCTCGACGAACCGACCACCGGGTTCGATCCCGAAGCGAGACTGCAGTTCTGGGAACTCATCCGGCTCCTGGCCGCCGGCGGCACGACGATCCTGCTCACCACCCACTATCTCGAGGAAGCCTCCGCGCTGGCCAATCGGGTCGCCGTCATCGCCGGTGGCCAGGTCATGGCGGTCGACTCGCCGCACAACCTGATCAGATACGTGAGCTCATCGGCGACGGTCCGGTGGCGCGCCGGCGGCGAAATCCAGACGCGGGTGACCGACCGACCGACAGAACTGATCAGGCAGGCGTCCCAGGACGGCGCCGAACTCAGCGAGTTGACGGTCTCTCGGCCGACGCTGGAAGACGCCTATCTTCAGCTGATCGGGCGCAGCTGATGAACGCCGATCGCGTGGTCGCACCGCCCCGTCGGCGACACGCCCAGCCGGCGCCGCCACTCCCGACGCCGGTGCGGATCGGCTTCTCGCGGGTCGTCCCCGAACTGAAGATGTTCTACCGCCGTCCCGAGCAGCTGGTGCTGACCTTCTCGTTGCCGGCGGTGATCTGTGTGCTGCTCGGTTCGATCTTTTCGACCAAGCTCCCCAACACCGAGACCAGCACCGGTGCCGTGATCGCGGCCAGCATGCTGGCCTACGGAATCCTCTCCACCTCGTTCATCAACCTCGGCATCAGCATTGCCGCCGATCGCGACACCGGTGCGCTGCGGCGGCTCCGGGGGACGCCCACGACCGCGCTGTCCTATTTCGTCGGAAAGATCTGTCTGGTCGCGATCGTCAGCCTCGCGGAGGCCTTTCTGCTGATGGCCGTGGGATTGCTCTTCTTCGACTTGCACCTACCGACAACCCTTTTCGGCTGGTTCACGCTGACCTGGGTGTTTTTGTTGGGAACCGTGAGCTGCTCGTTGCTGGGCATCTTCATCAGCAATCTGGCCAGTAACGCGGTCGCGGCCGCTGTCGTCACCAACGGACCGGCGGTGGGCCTGCAGTTCGTGTCGGGCACCTACGTCCCACTCGTCGTGCTTCCGACGTGGATGTTGGTCATCGGATCAGTATTTCCGGTCAAGTGGATGGCGCAAGGCTTTCGATCGGTTCTGCTTCCGCCGAAGATGGCCGCCTTCGAGCCGGCCGGCAACTGGGAACACTGGCACATCTTCTTCGTGCTGTCCGCATGGACGATCGGCGGTCTCGCAGCCTGTCTCGCGGTGTTCCGGTGGTCGGACCGTCGCTGATCAGGACCGGGTGGCCAGCAGCTGTTCGGCCGCCCGTCGACCACTCACCAGGGCACCCTGAATGGACGCGGTGTCCCGGTGGTCGCCGCACCACCAGAGGCCATCATCGACGGCCACCGACTGACGCACTTGCAGCGGTGCCGGCTGGGCCGGAAGCGCGTGGCGGATGATGTTGCGGGTCAACAGTTTCCACGGTCTGCCGTCGGCTCCCAGGATGTCAGCTGCGTGCCTGCGCGTTTCGCTCTCCGGGGGAGCTGACCCGTCGGCGGTCAGGAGAGCCGAAGCGGCGACCAGATGCCGTCCGCTCGGGGCGTAGCTCGGCACGGCGGCACTGATCACCGCGGTGTTGAGCACCGGCCCCGGCGCGGGATCGCGACCATCGACCCACAACATCGGTTCCGTGGTCGGCGCCTCGTCGGCCGACCACCATTCGGTGACCACGCCGTGCGTGGCCGGGGGAGTCGAGTCGGTCAGCGCGGCGGCGGCCACCGGATCAGTCGCCACGACGACGTCCTTCGCGCGCACACTGCCGGCCGGCCCCGACACCAGCCACCCCGAACCGCCGCGTTCGATCCGGCTGACGGGACTGCTCAACACGATTCGACCAGTCAGACGCTCCGCCATCAGTCGCGGAAGTGCCTGCATTCCCGCTGCAGGCAAAGCCGGCACCCCGAGCACGAAAACGCGAGCCAGCAGCAGCGCGAAGGCGTTGGACGTGCTTCCGGTGTCCTCGAGGACCACTCCGGCGAGGAAGCGGTCGATCACACGCCGCAACTCGCCGCCCACCCCGGCTTTGTCCAACGCCGCTTTCAGCGTGACGTCGTCCGCCGTATGGGATTTGAGCGCGCCGGGACGCAGCGCCGGAAGGATCCATCGCAGGACGGCGACGACGTCACCGGGCCGAACGGCGCCGGAGGTCAGCATCTTCGGCACGCGCGTGGGTGCGCGCAGGGGATGGGCCAGCACCGCCGACGAGGTTTGTCGCCGCACCGCGACACCCGCGGCGAACGGCTGGAGATCGAGCGCGGTCACGTCGAGGGTGCGCTTCAACTCGGAATACGCCGGATTCAGCACTTGGAAGCCGCGATCGCAGAGGAACCCGTCCACCGAATCGGTACGGACCCGGCCGCCGACCTCTGCGTCCTGTTCCCAGATTCGGACGTCGCGGCCCGCAGCGGCGATCAGTCCGGCGCATCGCAGGCCGGCCAGTCCCGCGCCGATGACCAATACGTCGACGGCATCCTCGGCCACTGCCTGCTCCTTCGCCCGAAAGTCCTGTGGTGCGACTGCGGGCACACATGGTGGTCCGTCTGCAGCTGCGCGACTACCGCCACATTGCCACGATGCGCGCGATTGAAACCCGGTGGCCGGCCCAACGGCATAAATCGTGAGCAAAATGGGAATCCCGCTCCACCGAGGCTCGACGTTCGCCTGGTCAGGCCCGGTGGCGAGGCCTGTGGAGCGGCCGAGGCTGGCGTGATGGTCTGAAGGAATGATTGTCTGAGCAGAGCAAATAGAACGTGCATGTTCTGAGGACGCGTCACACCGGTTGAAAGGATGCCAGTGGTCTTCCGCGCAGACCATGAGATCGGTCGCGATCTCGCTGCAGTCGATTGGGCTTCGACACCTGTCGGTCCTGTCGAGGGCTGGCCGCAGAGCCTTCGAACCGCCGTCGACATATTGCTTTCGTCGCGCTTTCCGATGTGGATGGCGTGGGGCCCGCAGCTGACCTTCTTCTGCAATGCCGCCTACCGCCGCGACTCCCTCCGGGACAAGTACCCCTGGGCACTGGGCCGGCCCGCCGACGAGGTGTGGGCCGAAATCTGGCCCGAAGTCGGGCCGCGGGTCGACAGCGTGCTGGCAACTGGGACCGCGACCTGGGACGAGGCGTTGATGCTGCTCCTGGAGCGTTCGGGCTACCGGGAGGAGACCTTCCACACCTTCTCCTACAGTCCGCTGCGCGACGATGAAGCCAACGTCGTCGGCATGCTGTGCGTCGTCAGCGAGGACACTGACCGCGTGGTCGGCGAACGGCGGATGACGACACTGCGCAACCTGGGCTCGGACCCGAGCGTGGTGCGCACCGAGCGACAGATGCTGGACTTCGCGGCCGACCAACTCGCCCACAACCCCTACGACCTGCCGTTCACGTTGACGTACTTGTTCGGCGACGACGGTGCGGCCCATCTCGCCGGCGCAAGTGGCATCGCGCCGGGGCATCCCGCTGCTCCGGCGACCCTGACGCCGGGGGCGGCCACGCGGTGGCCGGTGCAGAAGGCCGCTGCGGGTGAGTCCGAATTGGTCGAGCTCGACGCGCTGCCGGACCTACCCGGCGGTGCGTGGGATCTACCGCCGGAGCGTGCGCTCGTCGTGCCCCTGCTGCAACAGGGCGCCGAACCCCAGGGGTTCTTCGTGGCGGCATTGAATCGGTATCGCCCGTTCGACGACGCTTATCGCGGCTTCATCGAACTCGTCGCCGGTTACATCGCCGCCGGGGTCGCGACGACCCGGAGCTACCAGGCTCAGCAGCAACGGGCCGAGGCCCTGGCCGAACTCGATTCGGCGAAGACCACCTTCTTCTCCAGCGTCAGCCACGAATTCCGTACGCCCCTCACACTCATCCTGGGGCCGGTCAGTGAACTGCTGGGCCAGTCGACGGGGATCGACCAACGGGCCCGGCAGGAATTGGAACTCGTCCAGCGCAACGGCCTCCGGCTGACCAAGCTGGTCAACACTCTGCTCGATTTCTCGCGCATCCAGGCGGGGCGCATGCAGGCGCACTTCGAGCCGACCGATCTGCCCTCGGCGACAGCTGACCTGGCCAGCGTGTTTCGCTCGGCGGTCGAGCGGGCCGGCCTGACCTTCACGGTGGACTGTCCGCCGCTCGACCGTCCGGTACATCTGGACCGGGAGATGTGGGAGAAGGTCATGCTCAACCTGCTCTCCAACGCGCTGAAGTTCACCTTCGACGGCTCCATCACGGTCGCGGTCGACCGCGACGACACCGATGCCGTCGTCACCGTCGCCGACACCGGTATCGGCATACCGGCATCGGAGATGCCGCGGCTGTTCGAGCGATTCCACCGGGTCGAGACGGCTCGGGCCCGATCCACCGAGGGCAGCGGGATCGGTTTGGCCTTGGTCAAGGAACTGGTCGGCATGCACGGCGGCACCATCACCGCCGACAGCCAGGAAGGCACGGGCACGACGTTCGTCGTGCGGTTGCCGTTGGAGGCCGCGCATCCGCCGGCCGGTGAGCCCTCGCCGGCGCCCGGCAGCCGCCCGGGCCCGGGGGTGACCGCGGACCCGTACGTGCAGGAGGCGCTGCGTTGGCTGCCCGGCGAACGCGGGTCGACAACGCCGGCCGACGCGACCACCGCAAGCGTGACTCCGGCCGCCGGGACCGGGGACAGCTCCCGCGTGCTCATCGCCGACGACAACGCCGACATGCGCGAGTATCTGACCAGTCTTCTGAGCAACTCCGGCTACGACGTTGCCGTCGTCAACGACGGACAGCAGGCACTCGATGCAGTTCGCGCAGATCTGCCCGACCTGGTGATCAGCGACGTGATGATGCCGGAACTGGACGGCCTGCAGCTCGTCGCGGCGCTGCGCGCAGACTCGCGGACAGCCGCGGTCCCGGTGCTGCTGCTGTCCGCCCGCGCGGGGCAGGAAGCGTCGATCGAAGGCCTGCAGGCCGGCGCCGACGACTACCTTGTCAAGCCGTTCGCGGCGGCGGAACTGCTGGCCAGAGTGCGGGCCAACATCGAGATGGCGCGGCTCCGAAATCACCAGGCACGCTGGCGTACCGCCATGGTGGACTCTCTGCAGGAGGCGTTTTTCGTCTGCGACCACAGCGGCGCCGTCATCGAGATCAACAATGCGTTCACCGAGATACTCGGTTACGGGTCCGACCAGCTGCCCTATCCGGCCACCCATCCATGGTGGCCCGACGCCGATTCCGACCCCGAGGCTCATCGGCTGGTGGAAGAAGCGTTCGCGGAAATGCTCGGCAGCACACAGGGCAGCTTCACCGTTCCGGTCAATCACCGAGACGGGCACCGGATCTGGGTTGCGGCCACTTTCAGCCATGCCGAGGATCCCAAGACCGGCCAGCAGATGATGGTCGGCACGATGCGAGACGTGACGGCCGAGCATTACGCCGTGCAGCGCCAGACAGCACTGGCGGCATTGAATCAGCAACTGGCGCAAGCAGATACCGTTGACGACGCGCTGCACGGGGCGGCCGAGGAACTGCGGCGCGTCTGGCTGGCGCATCGCGTCCTGGCCGTGACGTTCGCCGGCGACAATGAAACCGCACCGCCGGACGTGATCAGTGCGGGCGATCCGGCGGGCTGGGCTGAGTTGTCCGGTCACACAAGGCATCTGATCGAGTCTCTGCGCGACGCCGACGTGCTGACAACCGTCGCCGAGGAGCCGGGGGCCGCCGGCATCACCCTGCACCACGCCCGCGGAACATCGGTGTTCTGGGTAGAGCTGGCCGAAAGGAGACCTTTCACCCCTGAAGACCACACACTTCTGACGGTGCTCGCCGGACGACTGGGCCAGGGTTTGCAACGTGCCCATGAGGTCGACGAGCAGCGCGAAACCGCGGTGGCACTGCAACACGCGATGCTCGGGCCGGAGAATTTACCCGGGGGCTTCACCGTCCGGTACCGACCCGCGAGCCGGCCGTTGCAGGTCGGCGGCGATTGGTATGACGCCGTCACCCTGGATGCGGGCCGCGTCGCGTTGATCGTCGGAGATTGCGTGGGCCACGGGCTGGCCGCCGCCACCGTGATGGGGCAACTCCGCAGCGCATGCCGGGCCCTGCTGCTCGAAAAATCCAGCCCGAGCGAGGTTCTCGCTGGGCTCGATCGCTTCGCGGCACGGCTGCCGGGAGCCGACTGCACGACCGCGTTCTGCGCGGTGCTGACGGTCGCCACCGGCGAGGTGGTGTATTCCAGTGCGGGCCATCCTCCGGCGATCGTCGTGCACGCCGACGGCGCCACCGAGGTACTCGAGGACGGACAGGGCTTTCCGCTGACGATTCGTCCGCATCAGACTCGTCCCGAGGGCCGTGTCACCATTCCGGCCCGCTCGACGCTGCTGTTATACACCGACGGATTGGTCGAACGTCGCGGCGACTCGCTCGAAGACGGCATGGCTCGCGCCGCCGACCTCGTCGGTAGTGGCCGGTCGCGGGGACTCGACGAACTCGCCGACGAACTGATGACCGGTCTCGAGCCCACCGGAGGCTACCCCGACGACGTCGCCATCCTGCTGTATCGCCAGCCGGCGCCGTTGAAAATGGATTTCCCGGCCGACGTACGGAATCTCGAGCCCAGTCGGGCGGCTCTGCGCAGCTGGCTGACCGACGTGGGCGTCGATCCAGAGCAAATCCAGGACATGCTCGTCGCCACCGGCGAAGCGGTCGCCAATGCGATCGAACACGGTCACCGCACCCGGCCCGAGGGCATCATTTCACTGCGCGCGACCGCGGTCGTGGACGGACTACATGTGAGCGTCGTCGACAGTGGCGTGTGGAAGATTCCGCGACAGGTGCCCAGCGAATATCGCGGCCGCGGCCTCACTCTCATGCGATGTTTGGTCCACGACTTGAGCATTCACTCCAGTGAGGCAGGAACTACGGTTCACATGTACGCAAGGATCACGTGATGATGACCCCGCTCACCCTCAACACCGACCGTGGCGTCGACGGGACGCCGCGAGTGACGGCGGCGGGCGAGATCGACATCAGCAACATTCACGTGTTCACCGAAGCGCTGACCGCGGCCAGCGAAGGCAACAGCAAACCGATCACCGTCGATATGAGCGCGGTGAAATATCTGGACAGCGCAGGCGTCAACGTCTTGTTCAAACACGCCGACGCCATTGACAGCCTGCACCTGATCGTCCACCCTCTGCTGGTGCGCGTGCTGTCGATCACCGGTCTCAGCGACATTGCGACGGTCGAGTCGGCGCCATCTGACCCGAGCCGAAACAGTCGATGACAGTGCCTAGTGGCCTTTGTAGCGACGCAACTGGACCGCGCCGTTGGCCGCAGCGGCGACACCCGCAATCAGCAACGCCATGGACGCCACTGCTGTCGCAGCCAGACCGACCGCCCCGTGCAGCGGCACGTTCACGAACAACGACAGCACGATCAGAACGGCACCGGCGGCGATCAGGACGCGGGCACGAGCCATCGGTCAAACCTCCTGAGTATCAACAGCAGTCAGGGTAGGCGACGTTACTTTGAGGTACCTGAGGATAATCGAGCCGTGACTTCACCGGTCGGCCGTCGATGACCGCGGCCGCGTTGACATTCGGCGCCGCCGTCATCGAACTCGGCGGGCTCATTGCCCTGGGCGTTCTGCTGGCGGTGTCTCGGCACCAGCTGAAAGAGACCAGAGCACAGCTCGAACGCGCTCGGCAACCGCGGACCGGCCGGCGCCGGCGGCGTCCCGGGCTCGCCCCGTTCGCCATCAGGACGGCGTGGCGAACGGCTGACTCACTGATGACCAAAGGTATTGGCGCGACTGTCCGTAACTCGGTGGAGGATCTGGCCGGCTGGGCACAGGTCGAACGTCCCGATCTGGCACGGCTCACCGCGAACGGCGACGTGGTGATCGTCTTCTCCGACATCGAAGACTCCACGCTCCACAACGAAGAACTGGGGGACCAGGACTGGGTCAAGCTCCTCGAGCGCCACAACCGGCTCATCGAGAAGCGCGTCGCCGAACACAGCGGGCACGTCATCAAGACCCAGGGCGACGGTTTCATGATCGCGTTCGCCGATGCCGAGCAGGCCGTGTCGTGCGGGATCGGTGTGCAGCGAGACCTGCTCGACAAAGCAGAACAATGGGGCGGAATCCGCGTCCGGATCGGTATCCACATCGGTCCGTCGGTCCGACGCGGAGACGACCTGTTCGGTCGCAACGTCGTGATGGCCGCCCGAATCGCCGGGCAGGCGGTGGGCGGCGAGATCCTGATCAGTGAAGCGGTACGAGACGCCGTCGACGGTGCGGCCGGAATCGAATTGGGCGCGCCGCGTGAGGCCGAACTCAAAGGCCTGCAAGGGACCTACAGTCTTTTCGCCGTCGCGATTCCCGACCGGTCGATCAAGGCCTGATTTCCACCAGGTCGCTGGGATTGAAATAGCGCTCGGATCCGTCGGTGAACTTCACCGTGCACACTTCCGGCAGAAAAGTGCCGTCGTGTGGGGCCAATTCCGAGACGACCCGGGTCTTCACCCGCTTCCATGCGTCGTCGCCTTCACCATGCTCACGGAGTTGGTAGCCCGGCAAGCGGTTCGTGAGATCGACTGCCCGCAATTGGAGCACCCGGCTAGATGGCGTCGGCATAACTTCTAATTCTGCCCAGTAATTCTTACGAGGAGGTGACGACTAGGTGCTGACCGGAAGCGGATCCCCGGGCCGCCGGCGCACCACTGTCGGCCACCAGAACCACGGACCCAGGATGGTGAGAATGGACGGCACGACGAACGACCGGACGATGAGCGTGTCGAGCAACAGACCGATGCAGACGGTCGAACCCATCTGACCGATGGTCCGCAGGCCGCTGGTGAGCATGGCCAGCATGGTGAACGCGAACACCAGGCCGGCCGACGTGACGACACCGCCGGTGCTGCCGAGTGCGCGGATCAGACCGGTGTGCAATCCGCCGTGCAGTTCTTCCTTGACCCGGTTGATCAGCAGCAGGTTGTAGTCCGATCCCACCGCCACCAGGATGATGAACGTCAGCGGCAAGATCAGCCAGTGCAACGGCAGCCCGATCAGGTGCTGCCAGAGCAAGACTGACAACCCGAACGCACCGGCATACGAGAACGCCACCGTGGCCGGAATCACCAACGCGGCCACCAAGCTTCGCGTGATGAACATCATGATCAAGAAGATCAGTACGAAGGCCGCGATCGCCGCGATGAGCAGATCCGATGCGGCGTATCCCTTGATGTCTTTGTCGGTGGCTCCCGAACCGCCGATGTAGACGCGAGCGCCCGCCAGCGACGTCTCTTTCAGAATCGTCTTGATTGCATCCGGGAACATCTCGACGTGTTCGACACCTTCGGGGCCCATCGCGTCACCCTCGTGGGTGACGATGAAGCGGGCGGCTTTGCCGTCCGGCGACATCATCAGTTTCTCGCCGGTTTTGACGTCCTCGTTGTCGAATCCCTCGTGCGGGATGTAGAAGAAGTCGTCGCTACGGGATCTGTCCCAGTCGTTGCCGACGTTGATCGAGTCGTCGTAGGTCTGCTCGGTCGCGCGGGATTGAAGATCGGCGGAACCGTAGGAGTTGACCAGCTTCGCCTTCAAAGCATCGGTGTCGTCGGCGGTGGCTTTGAGTTGCGCGATGATCTTCGGGAATGTCTTGTCGACTTCCTCGATCGAAATTCGCGCGTAGTTGATGTCTTCAGCCAGCTTGTCGATCTGGTCGACCGTGTCGAATACCGATCTGAACGTCCAGCAGATCGGAATATCGAAACAGTGCTTCTCCCAATAGAAATAGCTTTTGATCGGGCGGAAGAAGTCGTCGAGATTGGACACGTCGTCCCGCACGTCTTCGCTGACCTTTTGTAGATCCGCGATGGTGAGCGCCGTTTGATGCAGCTCGTCGGACACCTTCTGGAAGAACACGATTTCCTTACGCAACACTTCGACGGAGTGCGACTGGATCTCTGCCTGCAAGTCGGTGTTGGTGTTCTGCTCCCTGTTGAACGGCAACTGTTGACCGTTGCCGCTGCCCTGCGTGGTGAACAGATAGGGAATGCTGGCGTGTTCGAGCGGCCGGCCCAGAGGTCTGGTCATGCCCTGCACCATCGCCACACCATTCAGCCGGATCAAGGCTCTGTTGACCCGGTCCAACGAGATGAAGTCCGCCGAATTACGCATGTCGTGGTCGCTTTCGACCATGATCATCTCGGAGAACAATTTGCTCTTGGGGAAATGTCGGTCGGCGGCCTGAAAACCCTGATTCGAGGGCGAGTCGTGCGGCTGGTACTGCCGATCGTCGTAGTTCTGCCGATAGCTCGGCACGAAGATCGCACCCAGCATGACGATGGCCGAACTGGCGACCAGGATCGGCACCGGCCAGCGCACCACGCTCGCGCCGATGCGCCGGTACACGTGTGCCTTGGCGGCCTGTCGCGGATCGAACATCCCGAACAGGCTGCCCACCGTCAGAATCGCGGGACCCAGCGTCAGCGCTGCGCAGATGGTGAAGAGCATGGTGAGCGCGACAGCGGGGCCCATGGTGTGGAAGTAGTTCAAGCGCGCAAACGTCAGGCAGTAACACGCGCCGGCGATCGTCAACCCCGATCCGATGATGATCGGCGTGACGCCCTTGTAGGCGATGTAGAAGCTGTCTTCCCGGCTCTCTCCGGCTTGGCGTGCCTCGTGATAGCGGCCCATCAGGAAGATGCCGTAGTCCGTCCCCGCCCCCAGGGTCAGCGCGATGACGATATTGACTGCGAACGAAGACAATTCGAGCCATCCGTGGTGCCCGAGGAAGGAGATCAGCCCCTTGGCGAACAGCATCTCGATGAGGACGCCGAGCAGCACGGGCAACAGCGTGGGCGGGGAACGGTAGACGAGAATCAACATCACCAGGATGAGCAGGATGGTGATGATCGTGACGTTGTTCAGGCTCGAGTTGGCGATGCTCAAGGTGTCCGAGGCCAGCGGCGCCGCGCCGCTGACGTAAGCCTTGAGTCCCGGCGGTGGCGGGTCTTTGGCGATGATGTCGCGCACCGTGTTGACCGACTCGTTGGCCTGCATCTGGCCGATGTCGCCGGCCAGACGTAGCAACACGTAGGTGCACTTGCCGTCCACACTTTGAGCACCGGCAGCGGTGAACGGTTTGCCCCACAGATCCATCACGTACTGCACGTGTGTGGTGTCGTGCTGGAAGCGCTTCATCAGGTCGTCGTAGTACGCGTGATCCTGGTCGCCCAGCCGTCGGTTCTGCGCCTCGAACACCACCATGGTCAGGTTCGTCGAGTCGGACTCGTGGAACTTCTCGCCGATGTGCAGCAAGGCCCGCTGCGACGGCGCGTAGTGCGGGACCATCGGCCCGGCGAGTTCTTCGGCGACGTCCTCCACCTTGGGTGTGAACGCGGTCATCGTGACCGCGGAAAAGCCCCAGAAGAAGATGAGTGGGATCGCGAATCTACGCACCATTCTGGGAAGGAATGGACGCTTGACCCGAGCTTCATCCAGTCGGTGTTCACTCACGCGGATTTCACCCTGCACTCGACGTCAGCGTCCGGATGATTGTCCGAAGCCTCGGGGACGCCGGATTCCGGCGGCGGTGGCACGCCGTTGACCAGCATGCGGCAGCGCAACGGACCGCCGTGGACGTGTACGGAGACGGCGCCGGATGCGACGGTCAGAGTGGTGGTCTCGTCGTGGGTCCAGGGCTCCTTCGTGAAGGTGACGTCGACCGGATGCGGGTGCCCTTCGATGTCGACGTAGACGATCTTCGCGGCCTTTCCGGCGGGACCGAACACCTGATACGTCAGCCTTTTGACGTTGAACTGCTCCGGCGCCTGTGGACCGTTGACCGTGATGACCGGCTCCGGCTCGGAGAATTGGTGCACCTTGTACATGCACACCAGGCCGACGCCGACGGCGATCACGGCGACCATTGGCATCCAGATTCTTGCCAGGACAGCCCGTCCTTTTGGACGAGGACTCACTCGATCACCTTTCGGAACGCGCTTCCCCAGACCCGTGCTCTGACCGACTCCATCGTCGGCGAACTCATATCAACCAGGTTGATATGGGTTCGTTATGACGTTACCAGTACAGAACGGCAACGACTACAACTTGCGGAACGTTATCACTAGCCCACGGGCTCGGCAGCGCGGAACTGCGGCTCCACAGCCACCACTTCCGTGGTGCGCAGCCGACCCTTGAGCCGCTTCGCGCGTAGCAGTTGGATCGCGAGATTTGTCGAGGTGAACATCGGAATGACGCCGAGGAACGACCGCTCGGACGGCGTGGCCCCCTGCAGATATTCCAGACATCCGAAGACGTAGTACGTCGACAGCGCGAACAACGTGAACGGGATGCAGAAGGCCATCGGGTTACCGCGGATGGCGACGATGCGCTGCGCGTACTCGAACTCCTCCGGCGTCATGGACTCGCGCTTACGCAGTTTCTTGATGACATGCGGCGCCGCGCCGATCTGCTCGCTGAACGGAAGCGTGGGCGTGCGCTCCAGACGCCGCACGTAGATGGTCGCGATCGTCAGCAGGAGCAACGTCACTGCCAAGGCGATCAACGCGAGCAGACCCCAGAAATACGTACTCACACCCAACTCCTTTGCTTTGCCAATCGAACCTAACACCGGCACCGGCCACCCTGCGGACTGGAAGACTGGCGGCATGAGCACCGGAACCATCACCACGAAAGTCCCGGCGCGCCTGGACCGGCTGCCCTGGTCGCGATTTCACTGGCGCGTCGTGGTCGGCCTGGGCGGCGTGTGGGTGCTGGACGGGCTCGAGGTGACGATGGTAGGCAACGTGTCGTCGCGCCTCACCGAGCGGGGCAGCGGAATCGCCCTCACCCCAGCGGATATCGGCACGGCCGCTGCGTTCTACATCGCCGGGGCATGCCTCGGCGCCTTGTTCTTCGGCCACCTCACGGACCGCTTCGGGCGCCGCAATCTTTTCATCCTGACCCTTGCCGTGTATCTGACCGCGAGTGTGGCCACCGCATTCGCCTTCGCCCCGTGGTACTTCTTCCTCACCCGATTTTTCACCGGGGCTGGTATCGGCGGCGAGTACGCGGCCATCAACTCAGCCATCGACGAACTGATCCCCGCTCGGGTGCGCGGCCGGGTGGACCTGATCATCAACGGGACCTACTGGCTGGGATCGGCCGCGGGCGCCGGCGCGGCGCTCATCCTGCTGAACACGTCGACCTTCCCGGCCGACATCGGCTGGCGCCTGTCGTTCGGGATCGGTGCCATCTTCGGAATATTCGTGCTTCTGGTCCGACGCAACGTCCCGGAGAGCCCGCGCTGGCTGTTCATCCACGGACGCAATTCAGAAGCCGAGCGGATCGTCGGGGAGATCGAAGCGGACGTCGAGCACGAAACGGGCGAGCCACTTCCGGAGCCGCAGGGAAAGGCTCTCAAAGTCCGCCAACGCGAAACGATTTCGTTTGTCGAGATCGCACGGGTGGCTTTCAAACTCTATCCGCGGCGTGCCGTCCTGGGCTTGGCCCTGTTCATCGGGCAGGCATTTCTCTACAACGGTGTCACGTTCAACCTGGGCACGTTGTTGAGCGGTTTCTACGGCGTCGACGCGGGCAAAGTCCCGCAGTTCTATGTGCTGTGGGCGCTGAGTAACTTTGCCGGGCCGCTGATCCTCGGCCGTTTCTTCGATACCGTCGGCCGAAAAACCATGATCACCATCTCCTACGTCGGCTCGGCGGTGGTGGCGAGCGGGCTCGCGATCTTGTTCTTGAAACAAACCGGTGGCGTCTGGGCTTTCATTCTCGTGCTCGCCGTCACGTTCTTCCTGGCATCGGCCGGTGCGAGCGCGGCCTACCTGACCGTCAGCGAGATCTTTCCAATGGAGACCAGGGCACTGGCCATCGCGTTCTTCTACGCGGTCGGCACTGCGATCGGCGGCATCAGCGGCCCGCTGTTGTTCGGCCAGTTGATCGCTTCCGGGGAGCGCAGTCAGGTGATGTGGTCCTTCTTCATCGGGGCGGCGGTCATGGCACTCGCAGGCTTGGTCGAGCTGTGGCTCGGAATCGATGCCGAGCAGCGTCCGCTCGAGGAACTGGCGCTTCCGCTGACAGTGGCGGACGCCGAGGGCGATCGGGAATCCGGCGAGCGCTGAAGGCAACACGCGAGCCACAAACGCGTAAACGCTCGCTGAATTCGCGCGATTCACCGGTGGAGATGACCGGGCTAGGCTGCGCTCGGCCCGCCACTTTGCAAGACTCGGGCCTCATGAGAAGTCTGCTGATCGTGCTCGGTGCCGCCGGCATGCTCGTCGGGTCCGGGCCGGCCTATGCCGATCCACCTCCCAACAACGACGCGGACTTTCTCAAACAGCTCACCGCGGCCGGGCTCACCTATCAGGACCCGGCCCAGGCTGTTGCGGTGGCCAAAGAGGTGTGCAAGTTGGTCGACAAGGGGACACCCGACACCGACATCGAGAAGAACCTGAAGCTCCGCAACCCGTCATTCACCGGCAACGGCGCGGCCGAGTTCATCACCCTGGCGGCCGGCGAGTATTGCCCGAAGTACCTGACCGGCGAAGGTCGCCCTCCGAAACCGCCTGGCGCAGTAGGGAATTAGACGGCACCTCGGACAACCGAGTCGGCAGCGGCCCGCATCCGCTCCGACATTCGGAGCAGATCGTGTTCGCCGACGCCGTTCTGAAATGTGTAGGCGAGCTGGCGCAACTCGACTGCACAATTACGGAGCTCATCTTCGAGGCGGGATTGAACAGGGATCATGACGTTCTCCCTCGAGCGGGTCGGGCGGGTAGCCCGGCAATCGAATAATGGTCGCAGCTCGTTAGCCGGTCGGCGAGATGGCGCGGGCTGTATTTACGAGACATTGACATCGCGTTTACGTCCGAGACTTCATGGCGCACACGCCGATCGGCCACGCGTGGGCGAACATCGGTTAGTTCTGAATGGAAGTCGTTGCACGACAATGACATCGCCAGCTCGGACGCTGACTGCGAGAACTCGGCTGACAACCGCGGCAACAGTGCAGCGGTAGCGCCCCGGGTCCCGATGAGAAGCAGATGAGCTCACCGACCGCGGGCATACCGAGAACCTAGGCGCCATCCCTGCGTGCGGCATTAATAAATCAGATGGACTCGCTGAGAAAAATTCAGCAGGAGGCACCGCCGTAGGCGTGAAAGAAATTGAGCATTCCTATGTTTCGCGGGCTACCCGTGCGGCGAAGTGTTAACTTTCCCTGCGTGCCTGCGCAGGGAAAGCCGCTACGTCTCGGCGTGCTCGGCGCGGCCCGCATCGCCCCCGCCGCGGTGATCAAGCCGGCACGGGACAATGCCGAGGTCGTGGTCGCCGCGGTAGCCGCGCGCGATGTCGGCCGCGCAAAGGCATTCGCGGCCAAACACGACATCGCCCGGGTACACGACAGCTACGAGGCGCTGATCGACGACCCGGAGGTGGATGCCGTCTACAACCCACTTCCGAACGGCTTGCACGGCAGATGGACTCGTGCCGCCCTCGACGCCGGCAAGCACGTGTTGTGCGAGAAGCCGTTCACCGCCAACGCCGCCGAAGCACAGGAGATCGCCGACGCCGCGGCGAAGTCGGATCGGGTGGCGATGGAGGCGTTCCACTACCGCTACCACCCGCTGGCGCTGCGGACGGAGCAGATCATCGCCTCCGGCGCTTTGGGCACACTGCAGCGTATCGAGGCGACGTTGTGCTTCCCGCTGCCCGTGTTCTCCGACATCCGTTACAGCTACCCGCTGGCCGGCGGCGCGCTGATGGACGCGGGGTGCTACGCCGTCCACATGGTCCGCACCTTCGGCGGATCGACGCCGGAGGTCGTCTCGGCCGAGGCGAAACTCCACGACCAGCAGATCGACCGCGCGATGACGGCCGAGCTGAGGTTTGCCGAGGGGCACACCGGCCGTGTGCGCTGCTCCATCTGGTCTGCTCGGCTGCTCGAGACCAGCACTCGAGTGATCGGCGAGCGAGGTGAGTTGTCGCTGTTCAACCCGGTGACGCCGCACTACATCCACCGGCTGGCCATCCGTGTGCCGGAGGGTAAGCGGGTCGAGCGGTTTTCCCGCCGCCCGTCCTACGCCTACCAGCTCGACGCATTCGCCGCCGCGGTCCTGCGCGGGGGACCCGTGCTGACCTCGCCCGAGGATGCCATCGAGAACATGGCGGTCATCGATGCGATCTACCGCGCGGCCGGCCTGCCGCTCCGTCAGCCGAGCTGATCGACCAATGCCGGTCGTGCGGGCAGCCCGTCGCCATATCATCGGATGATGGGCACCGGCGGGCTGGATACCGTGGGCTCGCCGGCCTTCACCGACGAGGAGTCCGTCCGCTATCGCGCCGCAGGCTGGTGGTCGGACCTGACGCTGTCCGCCGCGGTGGGCCGTAACGCTCAGCGGAATCCGGACCAGGTGGCCTACACCGACCACCACAGCTCGTCGTTGACGTGGCGCGAGTTCGATTACATTGCAACTGCTTTGGCCGAGCAGCTGACCGGTGTCGGCGTTCTGCGGGGCGACCGGATCGCGGTATGGCACGGCGACTCCGCAGGTATCCACGCACTGTTCGTCGCCATCGAACGCTGCGGCGGGATCGTTGTCGGCATCGGCGCGCGAGCCGGCACGCGGGAGGTGACCGCGATACTGCGCAGCTCACGGCCGACCATGTTGATCAGCGACGCACCACGCGAAGATGCCGCGATCCACGCCGTGGCGGGCGTGACCGACGTCTCCGTGCCGGTGGTGTCGCTCACGCCCGGATTGCGACTGGACCTCGAAGCCGCACCGGCGGCAGTGTCGGTGGGCGCGGCGATCCGGTCCGACGACCCGTTTCTGATCAACTCGACGTCCGGCACCACCGGATTGCCCAAGTGCGTGGTGCACACCCAGAACCGCTGGTTCTACTTCCATCAGAAGGCCGTCGCGAACGGACACCTGACGCCGGACGATGTGTTTCTGCCGGTCATTCCCACGCCATTCGGCTTCGGACTGTGGACCAGCCACACCACCCCGATCCTGCTGGGCGCGAGCACCGTTCTGCTGGAACGCTTCAGCGCCAGAGCGACGTGCCAGGCGATCGCCGAGCACCGCGTCACTGTGCTCTGTTGCGTCAGCACCCAATTGACGATGCTCATCGCGGACAGCGCATCGGGGGAGTACGACCTGAGCTCGTTGCGGGTGGTGTTCACCGGCGGCGAGGCATTGCCGTACCGGCCTGCCGTGGAATTCGAGAAGTTGACCGACGCAACGATTCTCCAGTTCTACGGCTCGAACGAGACCGGTCTGCTCAGCGCCACCACGACGGAGGATTCGCAGCCGCACCGGCTGCGGACGGGGGGACGGACAGTGCCGGAGATGTCGGTACGACTGTTCGACGGCGATCGGGACGTCACCGCCCTCGGCCGCGGACAGCCCGCCTGTCGAGGTCCGGCGACCAGCCTGGGCTACCTGGGCGGCACCGACCACGACAAGCTTTTCACCCGCGACGGCTGGATGCGGATGGGTGACATCTGCGAGATCGACGCCGACGGATATCTGAGCGTCACCGGTCGCACGTCGGACTTCATCCTGCGCGGCGGCAAGAACATCAGCGCCGCCCAGGTCGAGGATGCTGCGATCACGCACCCCGCGATCGCTGTCGCTGCGGCGGTCGCCATGGCCGATCCGGTATTCGGCGAAAAGGTTTGTCTCTACGCCGAACTCGTCGAATCACGGACGATCAGCCTGCCCGAGCTGATCGACTTCCTGGTGGCGGCCGGAGTTTCCAAGGAGCTACTGCCCGAGCGACTCATCGTGGTCGACGAACTGCCGCGATCCTCGGGCGGCAAGATCGCCAAAGGTCAACTGCGCGAGGATATTCGGGTCAAGATCGAGACCAACGGTGCTGGACTGGGCGAGTCGCGATGAAATCGATCGACGACCTGGCCGCCAACCTGAACTTCACCACCGCCAAGACCGGTGAAGACCGCTCGGTCACTTTCCTGCCGGATCCGCCGCGGGCGCCGCGCCGCTACACGCTGATCTCCGTGGACGACCACATCGTCGAACCACCGGACACCTTCACCGGACGCCTGCCGCGGCGCCTCGCTGATCGCGCCCCCAAAGTCGTCGACACCGCCGACGGAGGTCAGACCTGGGTGTACGACAACCAGGTACTGCCGAATGTCGGCTTCAACGCCGTGGTCGGACGGCCAGTCTCCGAGTATGGTTTCGAGCCGGTCCGATTCGACGAAATGCGTAGGGGTGCGTGGGATATCAACGATCGAATCGCGGACATGGATCTCAACGGGATCTACGCATCGTTGAACTTCCCCTCATTCCTGCCGGGATTCGCCGGCCAACGCCTGCAACAGGTGACCAACGATCGCGACCTCGCGTTAGCTTCGGTGCGGGCCTGGAACGACTGGCACCACGACGTGTGGGCCGGTTCGCACCCCGGGCGGATCATTCCGTGCCAGCTGCCGTGGCTGCTGGACCCCGAACTCGGCGCACAGCTGATCCGCGAGAACGCCGAACGTGGCTTCCACGCCGTGACCTTCAGCGAGAACCCGTCGATGCTGGGATTGCCGAGTATCCACTCGGGCCACTGGGATCCGATGATGGCCGCCTGCGCCGAGACGTCGACCGTAGTGAACCTGCACATCGGGTCCTCCGGTTCGTCGCCTTCGACGACCGACGACGCGCCACCGGACGTACAGGGCGTGCTGTTCTTCGCTTACGCCATCTCCGCGGCCGTCGATTGGCTGTACTCCGGGCTACCCAGCAGGTTTCCTGATTTGAAGATCTGCTTGTCCGAGGGCGGAATCGGTTGGGTCGCTGGACTATTGGACCGGCTCGACCACATGCTCAGCTATCACGAGATGTACGGCACGTGGGCGGCTCTGGGTGAGAGGCTGACGCCGGCCGAGGTGTTCACCCGCAACTTCTGGTTTTGTGCAGTGGAAGACAAGTCGTCGTTCGTGCAGCACGAGCGGATCGGCGCCGACAACATCATGCTGGAAGCCGACTACCCGCACTGCGACTCGACATGGCCGCACACGCAGCAAACCGTGCACGAGCAGATCGGTGACCTGCCCGCGCACCTGATTCGAAAGTTCACCTGGGAGAACGCTTCCCGGCTTTACAACCACCCGGTGCCGGTCGAGGTGCAACGGGATCCAGAAGCATTCTGAACCTGTCGCCGGCTACTGGTGGCGGTTGAGTGCTTCGGAGGCCTGATCGTTGCCGCCCCGCAGCGCCGGCATCACCGCGTCGTCGACATAACGCAGGTAGTTCCAAGCGATGTCGGGCGGAAGGCCACCGCACAACGGTGCCAGTGTCAACATGCCGCCACCGCGGACATGCGCCACCGCCTCGTCGGCGGTGAAGATCCGATGAGTTCGCGAGGTCGCCCGTAATTCGTCGACATCAGCGACATCGGCGATTCCGGCCGAGGTCTGATTGTCGGGATTCCACTGCGCATACATGCGCGCATCGTGCAGAAGGTGTGCACCGATCTCCTGCCACGCGGCGTCGACATCGGGTGCGACAAAACAGACAGACGGGGTATCGCGATTGGGCAACAGGGTCATACCCGGCTCGAAACCGTGTGCGCGGCAGGAGTCCTCGTACGCTTCCAGCGATCCGGGGGCGTCGCCCTGGGCAAGGTATCCCAGCCCGTAGCGGCCCGCCCGTCGCGCCGCCGCCACACTGCCACCGCCCCACATCATCAACGGCCCCTGAGGCGACAATGGCAACGGCGACAACGTGATTCGCCGCCCCTCCTGCTGCACCACCTCGCCCGCCAGCAGCCGGCGCAACAGGCTGAGCTTCTCGTCGGCGATGCGACCACGCGACGTGAGATCGAGACCGAAATGCTGATATTCCTCCGGGCGGTAGCCGAGCCCGAACACGTAGGCGGCCCGACCCTTGCTGATGAGATCGAGCACGGCGATCTCCTCGGCAAGACGCACGGGGTCGTAGAACGGCAGGATGACGATGAGCGTCATCATCAGCTGTCTGGTGCGCGCGGCGATGGCGCTACCGAGCAGCAACGGCGTCGGCAGGTACCCGTCCGGCGAACTGTGGTGCTCGCAGATCACCGTCGCGAGGCATCCTCGCGTTTCCGCCCATTCGCACATGTCGACGGCCGCCGCGTACAAGTCGACTGCCGGTGCGCCGAAATCGGGCGCCCGCATATCGAACCGCATCGAATACACGACTGATACCTGATTTCGCTGCCGGGAGGCGGATGGACTCCGCGGCCACGAACGTACCGCAATCCTTACCGGAAGGCCGGCGAATCCTCGCGAGAACCGCTGACCGAGAATCGGTTTGAACGGTGGCGGTCAGCCGCCGAAAGCCGCCTTGATCGCCTCATCCTGCTTCTGTCCGACCTGGGTGATGAACTCCTGCGGCGCCAGGGCGAACGAGGGACCGTCGAATTCCAGCGTCACCAACGCCTTGTCCCGGGTGAACACCAGCACGGTCACCCCTTTGGAGTGATCCGGCGACAATCCTGAAATCGTCGCGCCGCTGACCCCGACCTCGGCGTTCAGCGACTTGGCGAGAAGGGTTTCCCGGTGAGTGGCCTTCGCCGATTCCAATGCGGCGGCCGCCGCTTCGACGTCCGGCAAGACATCAATGGTGTCGATGATGGCGTGGCTGTGATCTTGGTCGGTGAACGTGACCGTGGCGCCCTGCTGACCATTCGGGTTCTTCGTCGCCGGGCCGGCGGTGAAGGCATCGGGTGCTTTGATGTCACCGGCTTTGATCAACAGGGTCGTGTAGTCCGTGATCGCCGGGCGGGGAGTGGTGCTCGAGCTCGACGTCGCCTTCGACGACTGGGAGTCGTTCCCGCAGGCCGACACTCCCGCCAGAGTCGCCGCGATCGCCGCGGCGGCAATTACTGCCGGGGGAATTCTCATCGACCGTTCTCCTTTTGGCTCCGATGACGGAAACCGTATCTCATCGGCGACCGGCTACCGCAACTCCTGGAACCGGCACCCATCGACGTGCGCCGCGAAGGGGCGAAATATCACTGCGCTCAACAACTTTTGAAACTAGCGAGCGGCGACTTCGCTGCGGGAGTACGACCCGCTACCGGTGATCAGCGGGAGGTCCAACGTCGTCCTGATGCCGGGTGTGGCCGCGACCACTGCCGGAATGGCGTTGACGATCCGGCCGGCCGCGCCACAGATGGCGGCCTGATTGTGGTCACCGTGCCGACTGCTCGGCACGATGTCGACCGCGTAGGAAGGCTCGCCGGTGATCTCGATGCGGTAGGACCCACCGCCCGCAGCGGGTTGCGGCAGGTCGGGCCGCAGATCCGGACGCAACCGGGTGACGTGCTCGATGACGATCGCCGGGTGGCCATCGACCATGCCGCGAATTTCGAACTGCAAGACCGCCAACGTTCCTTTGGCTACGTGACCGACCGCGATGTCGAAGTCTTCTGGTGCGGGCTCACGCTGATAGGACTCGGTGATTTCGTCCACCTCGAGACCGAGGCCCGCCGCCAACTGCCTGATCGCGGTACCCCACGCGATACTCAAGACCCCTGGCTGCAACAGCATCGGAATGTCGCCGAGGGGCCGCGCGAAACCCATGTAATGCATGACCTCTGCGCCGTCGTAGGACGCGTAATCGTGGATTTCCATGCAGCGGATCTGCTCGATGCGCTGACAGGTGCCGGCCAGCGCGAACGGGACCAGGTCGTTGACGAATCCCGGGTCGACACCAGTGATGAACAGGCTCGAATTACCCTGTACCGCAGCATCTTCGACGCGTTGAATGTACTTGTCGGGCATCACGCCCCAGGGATACTGCAGCAATCCGGGTGACGACCCGACCACATTGACCCCGGCGGCAAGGATCCGCATGACATCGGCCATTGCATCGGGCAGACGGGTGTCGCCCATCGCGCAGTAGACAACGCAATCCGGTTTCGCGGCCAACAAGGCGTCGAGGTCATCGATGGCGTTGATCCCGGTTGTGACGTCCAGGCCGGCCAGCTCACCCGCGTCCTTGCCCACCTTCGCCGGCGTCGAGACGCAGACTCCGGTGAGCTCGAACAGTGGGTTCTCGATCAGTCCGATCAGCGCCAGCCGTCCAACGTTCCCGGTACCGACGTGGGCGACTCGTATCGTCATCGATGTTCTCCGTCCGGAACTGCGCGCGAAAGACCGTCCTCGACGCTAGCTCACGGAGATAGTCGGTGCGACGAATCGTCGGCGGCACCGGATCAGCTCAGGTGTGCTCCCGCAGCGCCCGGGCGTCTCCTGCCGACAGCCCGGTCGACGTCAGCTACCGAAGCCGCCGTGCTGAGCCGCCCGGGGTGCCGGTGAGCCACCCGGGCCTTGCAAGTGGTTGGCGGCGAAGTCGGCACCCTGCGCGATCACGCTGCCGTCGTCGACGTAGCTGTTGTGCGCGGAGAAGTTCACGCCTTCCGAGCAGACCGGGTCTTCGACGGCACAGACCTCGATGGTCTTGGCCTGATAGAGCGGCCCGATCACCAGCTGCGGTTGACCGAGAAAGTCCATTGCCCGGACGTTGGGCGTGCCGAACAGCACGACCGCGGCCACGTGATCGGCCACGGCCGGATCCAGTGGCTTCGGGATGGTCGCCGGGTCGACGTCCTTCGGCACGGAGTCCGGAACAGCGGGAGAGGTGACGAAGCCCGCGACCGCTGCGCCTTGGGAGTAACCCCCGAGCACCATCTTGGTGTTGGGGCATGCGCTCGCCTCGGATACCACGTGCGCGCCGGCGTCCCGGATACCGTCCAGACCCGTCGACCACTGGTCGCTGGCCGGGTAGTTCACCGGGTAGACGTCCACCGACCTGCTACCCATACGGGTCCGAAGGGCGTCGATGAAGGCCTGACCCGTGGGGCCGACGCCGGGCTCTTCGCCGGTGCCGCGGGCGAACACCACCTGGGTATCAGGACATGGTTGGGCGGATGCGGAGGGGATTGTGCCGACGGGAAGCGCGGAGGCGCCGAGCCCCCACAGCGCAATCAGTACGGCACCAGCTGAACGATTGACTCGACGCGCATTCATGACGCAGAAGATTCCCATACGAATGCAGGTCCAAACTAAGAAATATCTGGGTATAGCCTGAGCTTGCGGCTGCGCGCCGACAGCAGGGGATCCTGGTCGAGCCGCCGGCCAGTTGAGCAGCGCGACAGAGTGTTTCAGGAATCGCCGTCGATGCCGGTGGGCGCATCGGCCACTTTCACCAATTGTGCGCGTGGCAGCGCCGGCACCGCGTCGGCCAAAAACCAGCGAAATGCGAGGTTGCCGCGGGGGTAGTCAAGCGTGGTCAACGAATTCGGATGTGCCGTCAGACCTCGGCTGAGAACGATCGTCACCGAGCCGTCGGCATTGGGTACCGCGCTGTGACCGTTGACCGAGCAGCGGCCGTCGCTGACACCGTGGGTTGCCATGAATTGGTTCCACACCACCAGATTCCAGAACCGGCAGTCGGGTGGGCGGTGAGTGATCACCAACGCTTCGTCGTCGTTCAGGACGAAGCTGCCATAGGAGTAACAGGCATCGCGGGCCGACCAGCCGAAGTTGGCGTCGGGCACTTGGTACGGCTCCGCGAATTGGTTTGCTGCGTGGTCGATCTCATGGCCGAGCGCATGGGTGTCGTCGCCCCTTACACCCACCGTGAGAGGGACGATCGCGAACATGGTGCGCATCCAGGCCGCCGTCGCCCGGAGCTTCGCCGCTGTCTCGGTATCACCGTGCCGGACGATCCCGGGTTCGTCGAGCGACTCGATGCGCCAGCGGACCCGGCGCCCGGTCTGTGGGTCGGCCTGGTAGTCGCGGGTCATCAACACCGCGGCATCGGGGACCGGCCCGAAGTCGAACGAGAAGTTGCCGTCGGCGTCGATGTCGAGGTCGTCGTCGCGGACGATCGCCACGATGCGATCCGACCAGGCCCCCGGCGTCGGCTCGTTGTACGCGGTCAGGGAGAAATAGACGCTGTCGCCTCGGTTTCCACTGATGCGATAGCGGCGGCGGGGGTCCACCGGACAGATGTAGTAATAGGCGTCGGTGTTGTCCCCTCCCCAGCGGAGGTCCCGGCGGAAGGGAGTGTTGATCGCCATGAACACCGGCCGGCTGGGCTCCCCGAACAGGTATGTGTCGAGAGCCACCCCCAGTGTGGTGGCCAGCATTCGGTAGCCGTCGGCGATCTGCTGGTCGTCGGCAACAGCGCGCTCGCCCTCGAGGAACGACCGGTCCAGGCCGCCCAGGGTGTCCAGCAATTCGTGCCATGCGGCGGTGGATGCGTGCGCGGCGTGCGTCATCCGCTGATTCCTCTCGTGATGAAGTCGGCCGTACGTCGCACCCAGGTGTCATCGAGGGTGTCGCCGCGGGTGAGCAGAGCCAAGAAGGTGGCGCCGGCCACGACCTCGACGACATCGGCGGCCACGATGTCGGGCCGCACCTCGCCGCGCGCGACCGCATCGGCGAGGCGGTCGGTCAACCCGCGCGAGAGGATGTCGCTGAAACGCTCGAGCAGAGCCGCGTGGAGAGTCAGGTCGGCGGCCATTTCGCCGACCAATCCGGGCAGCGCGGCCCGAGCTGCTGGAGTCGTGATCAGGGCGGCGGTCCGGCGGACCATCTCGCGAACGTCTCCGGCGAGCGAACCGGTGTCCGGCAGCGCGGTGGCATCACCAATCGGGAAGACCGCTTCATGGACCAGGTGTGCCTTACTGGCCCAGCGGCGATAGATCGCGGGTTTGCTGGTGCCGGCCTGACGCGCGACCGCGTCGACCGAGAGGCCGGCGTAGCCGGTGTCGGCAAGGAGCTCGACCGTCGAGCGCAGCACCGCGCCGTCGATCCGTTTGTCACGTGGTCGGCCAAGCTCCGTCGTCATTACGGAACTCAGAGTAACATAATTAGCCATGACAGAAGCCGCTCCGGTGCCGGTGCATCTCGATGACCTCGACACACCGCGGTTCAGCCCAGAGATCGATCAGCTCCATCAGCTGATGGCCGGCATGGCGCCGGAGTGCCCGTTGGACAGCGCGGCACTGCACGCCAAGGCCGCGGCCGAGACGGGGCTGACGGACTTCGGACCCGACGACTACCGGGAGCGCCTCGAGGTCTATCTGGCCGCCCTCCGCGAGATCGACGGCCTGCACGGTGCGGGAATCGTCAACTTTCACGCGCAGGCGCTGCAGGCGTTGAAGAATCGGCTGCTGCTCAACGACCTGCTGGCGCGTCATCCCGAGATCCATCAGATCGAGTTAGTACCACCGGTCGTCATCGCCGGTCTGCCCCGCACCGGCACCACCCACCTGCACAATGTGCTGGCAGCTGGGCCCACCTTCAGGTCTCTGCCGTATTGGGAGAGCGTGGAGCCGTTCCCACTACCGGCCGAGCGGGGCATTGAGCCGGATCCGCGCAGGGCCCGGATGGACGCCGCCGTCGAATTCATGAATGCCTCGATGCCGCATTTTGCGCTGATGCACGAGATGACCACCGAGCACGCTCACGAAGAGATCCAGCTGCTGGCCAACGACTTCTCCACGATGCTCTTCGAGACTCTCGCCCACGTGCCACGGTGGCGCGACTACTACCTGGCCCACGATCAGACGCCGTCGTACCAGCACCTGAAGTTGCAATTGAAGGCGCTCCAATTCCTCCGGGGCGGCCGACGCTGGCTGCTGAAAGTCACCCCAGCACCTGGAACAACTGCCGGCTTTGCGCGCGGTTTTTTCCGGCGTCGTCGTGGTGTTCACCCATCGCGACCCGGTGCCGGTGGTGCTGTCCATGCTCGCGATGCTCACCTACACCGCTCGAATGCACCGCGCACCGGTGCCGGTACACGAGATCGCGGAATCGTGGTCGCACCGCCTGGCGCAGATGTTGCAGGCGCTGGTGCGGGATCGCGACCTCCTACCGCCCGACCGGTCGATCGACGTCCGCTTCGACGACTTCATGGCCGACGAGATCGGCACCGTCGAGCAGATTTACCACGTCGCCGGAGAAGCGCTGACCGAGCAGGCGCGCGCGGCGATGATCGGCTACCTCGAAAGTCACCCGCGCGGGCGGATGGGCAGCATTGCAACGTCGGCCGCGATGTTCGGGCTCGACGAACACGAGCTGCCCGCCCGGTTCACCGGATACCGAGAACGCTTCTCAGTCTGACGGTCGGTCAGGCGGGTTGCGGAGGCGCCGGAGCGTCGGCAGGCACATCGGCCGCCGGCACCGCTTCGGGCGCCGGTGCGGGCGGCGCGGGCTCGGGGCCCGGCGGCGGCGGTTCTGGAGCGATCACGTTGACCAGAACGGGCGGGGCGTCGGGAGGACCGTCAGGGTCGACGGGCAGGTACATGTGATGGCTGAACTGCGGCTGATAGGCGCCGCCACCGCCGATCCGGACACCGCCGCCTTCACCGCTGGACACCGGCGTGCCGTCGGGCAGCGTCACTGCGGTGTGACCACGGTTCCAGCCGATCACCAGCGCGCCCGGGGCAGTGCCGTACTTGAAGCCGCGAGCCAGCAGAGCCGACTCTTCGTCACCGGTGTTGAACCGGCCGCTGAAAGCCGGCCGGTCGGTTGCCACGTTCGATACCAGAGAAGCCAGGCCCGAACAGTCCGTTCCCGCCGGGGAGTTCCCACCGGTGATGTACGGCGTGCCTGACATCTGCTCAAGCAGGGTCATCAGCGTCGCTAAAACAAACATGAGCCGGGACGGTACTGACAAGATCCATAGACAACCAAACTTTGTGCACGCCATCACTTTTGCGCGGAAAACATGACGTGGATCTCATTCGCACGACATAAGACCAGGTGAATAGGGGTGACACAAAGTCAATTGAACACGCGTGGAAGAGTAACTCGTTCTTGACTTTTCGCCTATCAAAGCGCCAGATGCAGCAACTTTAGGCCAAAAGCCCTGTTTAGCAAAGTGTTATTCGTCACCGGGATCAAAACCGCCTTGAGGTGCGCGGATTTTCGCTGAGCGCTCCGCCAACATCGGGGCGCACCTAAACCATTCGTTGTTGCCCACTTCGGACGCCATACGTTGTCTACAGCCCGCCGCGGGTGTCGACGCCAATCGTCAGCGATCCGGTAACTCAAAACTGTTTGAAGTCAGCTCTTTTGACGTTCAGTCGGCGAATGATGATGTCCGACAGCTACTTCCGACTGACGCGTCTTATCATACGCACGGTTGCCTGCTCGATTGCTTCGCGCCGCGCCTCAGGGATTCGCTTGCGCGCTCGGCCAGCCATCGCTCGTGATAGATGTACTGGCAGCGACCAGCTGCGTCGGTACCCACCGCCTGGATGTGGCCGTTCGGGTGCGGGGAGATCCACACCTTCTTCCACGCCGGTGGGATCACCAGGGCCTCGATCCGCGCCAGCACCTCGTCGTCGGCGATACGACTCTCGTCGTCGTCGACGTAGGAGAAGCCACGACCGCGGCGGACCCGGTGCAGTCCGGGCCCACCCACCGCGCTCTTGCGGAGCCTCATCGCGCCGCGTCCGCATGACGCGCACGCGGGTGGGTGCCTGGCCACCCCACGTGTCGAATTCGCTGCGTATCCACCCGCAGCCGGTTACCTAGATGAAGAATCGCAGTAACGCCGCAGCCCGCGCGACACGACCGGATCAGTCGTCGTCACGCGAGTCGGCATGAGACGGTATTTACTCATGCAGGGCTTTGAGTACGTCAGCTACGAGACTTTCGGTCGGCGCTTTTTCGAGGTGGCGGTAACCGAAGAACGGGTTGGCGCTGCGTTCGCCGCGATTGCCGGCAGTCAATTCGAGATGCCGCCGATGGCTCAGGGACCGGGTAAATTCGCCAGGGTCAGCGCCGCTGTGACCATCAAGCAGCCCAAGGTCACGCGGAATATCAGCGACACCATCACATTTGACATCCACATTCCGTTATTGATCGACCTGTTGGTCGACCTGCGAATCGACAAGCAGAGATTCACCGTCGACGGAGACATCGCCCTCAGCGCGACCGCGCGCGCCGCTCAGCCGCTACTACTTATCGTTGATGTGGCCAAGCCACGTCCGTCGGACATCGCCGTGCACGTGTCGTCGAAAAGCCTCCGTGGCGAAATCGTGCGCGTCATCGGTGGCGTGGACGCCGAAATCCGGCGGTTCATCGCGCAGTACGTGAACGACGAAATCGACGCGCCTGAATCGCAAGCCGCGCAAGTGATCGACGTCGCCGAGCAGCTCGACCAGACCTGGACGGGTATCTGAGCCTTTCGAGGCCGGTTTATCCCGTCGGCAGGTCAGGGTATGTGCAGCCGACGCAAGTTCCGGACACTCATCATCGCCGTAGGGAGTCAGCCGACATGGCACAAGTCAACGTTTCGACGACGTCGAATCTCTCGCCGGAGTCGGCCTGGAAGCTCGCATCGGATCTGGGCCGCTTCGGCGACTGGATGACGATTTTCGGTGGCTGGCGCGGTGAGGTCCCCTCGACCATCACCAAGGGCACCCAGGTCTCGTCGCTGATCAAAGTCAAGGGATTCCGGAACGTCATCCACTGGGAAGTCACGAAATACGACGAGCCCCATCAGATCGAATTGACCGGCCGCGGACGCGGGGGAGTCGGCATCACCGTCGCCATGTCAGTGCAGGACAACCAACCCGGCTCCACATTCGACCTGACCGCGGATCTGAACGGCGGACTACTCAACGGTCCGCTCGGAAAGCTGGTGGCGAAAGTCATCAAATCGGACGTCCGCAAATCAGTGGGCAATCTCGCCGTTCTGGAATGACACCAGCGCGGCTCAGTGAATGACGCGGGGACCAGACGTGCGCTGAGCGTCGCGAACACGCCGCGACTCGGACGTCAGCCACGACAAGGTCAGCCCGCTGGCGAGGAGCATGACGCACGCTGCGCCGAGCCCCACGCCGATCTGTCTGGCGGCAAAGCCTGCCAGGCAGACGATGAACGAGACCGCGACTGTCGCCGCCAGGATGAGGCCGGGGGTAACCGAAGCGCTTGACCCCGCAGTGGCATCGGAAGAGTGCGCGTAGTTGTCAGCGCTGACGGTGTCCATAGCCATATCTCCCATTCGGTCCGGCTACCCAGATCACCTGCGGCGAAAACAGCGCGGAGGGCCGCCCACGATCGGGTACGGCGAACGGTTTTAGCGCACCGGTTCATGGCTACAGTCACAGGGTGACGTCGGTAGTGGTTGTGGGCAGTGGATTCACCGGGTTCGAGTGCGCGCGGCGGTTGGCGCGCAAGCTGCGCAAGACCGATGTGGACGTGACCATCATCTCGCCAGTCGACTACATGCTCTACACGCCGCTGCTGCCAGACGTGGCCGGCGGAGTGGTCGACGCCCGCTTTGTTGCCATTCCCCTGGCGGGCACCTTGAAAGGGGTTCGAGCCATCCGCGGCCGGGTCGACCAGGTGGACCTCGAACAGCATCGTCTGCGCTTCACCGATCTCGAACAGCGCACCCGCGAATTGTCCTGGGACCGGCTCGTGCTCACTCCGGGCTCGGTGACCCGGCTGTTCGACATTCCTGGATTATCCCGATATGCAAGAGGATTGAAGTCGACCGCGGAGGCTCTCTACCTCCGCGATCACGTTCTCGAACAGCTGGAGCTGGCGTCTTTGGAGGAGGATCCGGCCCTGGCGCAGGCTCGACGGACCGTCGTGGTCGTCGGTGCCTCGTACTCGGGCACCGAGCTCGTGCTGCAGCTTCGAGCGCTCGCCCAGGCCGCCGCCAAACAGATGAATTTCGACCCGGATTCGGTGCGGTTTCTGCTGCTCGACTTGGCCGAACAGGTGATGCCTGAGGTCGGGCCGAAGCTGGGGGCGCGCGCGCAGAAAGTGCTCCGGCAGCGTGGCGTCGACGTCCGGCTGGGGCTGACGCTCAACGAGGTTCACCCTGACCATGTTGTGCTGAGCGATGATTCGCGGGTGGACACCCACACCGTCGCATGGGTGACGGGCGTGACCGCCGCGCCACTGATCCAGACACTCGGCCTGCCCACCGAGAAAGGCCGGCTGAAGGTGCAGACCGACCTCTCCGTTGCGGATCATCCCGACGTGTTCGCCGCCGGCGACGCAGCCGCAGTGCCCGACGTGACGCAGCCGGGAAAGATCACGCCACCCACCGCGCAGCACGCAACGCGACAGGGCAAGACGCTCGCCAAAAATGTTGCCGCCAGCCTCGGGCACGGCAAAACCCGTGAGTACAAGCACCACGACATGGGATTGGTCGTCGATCTCGGTCCGCACAAGGCGGTCGCGAATCCGCTGAAGATCCCGCTTTCCGGCTTCCCGGCAAAAGTGGTCACCCGCGCCTATCACCTGTTCGCCATCCCGCGCGGGGTCAATCGCTGGGCGGTGACGCTGGCGTATCTGGTCGACGCGTTCTCCACCCGTTCGGTGGTGTCACTGGGGTTGGCGTCGTACAACGATGCCGAGTTCTCCACCAGCGAAGGCATTCCGCTGCCGGAAGCCGGTTGAGGGCAGCGCCCTCGGCACCTCGCGGACGCAACGCCTCACTCGCGGGTTAGGTTGTGCCGGTGAAGTTCGTCTTCGCCGCGTACGGCAGTCGCGGCGACACCGAGCCGTGCATCGCGGTCGCTGAGGAGTTGCAGCGCCGCGGCCACGAGGTGGTGACGGCCATGACGGTTCCGCCGGAGCTTCGGGCTCACGTCGAGTCGAGAAGCCTGGTGGTCCGGCCGTACGGACGGCATTGGCAGGAGCTGCTGGGCGACGAGGACTTCACCCGCATGCTGCGGGACCCGATCGGCGCGATTCCACAGGCGGTCGAGTACGTCGCTCAGGTCGGGGCGGAGAAAACGGCGACCCTGACGTCGTTGGCGGCCGGTGCAGACCTGCTGGTGGCCGGGATGACCGAGCAGGAGACTGCCGCCAAAGTCGCCGAACAGCAACGCATTCCGCTGGCCGTCCTGCACTTCTTCCCGTCCGAGATCCTGCCGTCGCGCCCATCGACAGATCAGCCACCACGCCGAGACCCGTCGTCCCTGGGGTCAATGGAGATTCAGGCTTACGACGAAATCTGCGTACCCGACCTGGCCGCCTCGTGGGCGGGGAGCGCCGGCCGGCGACCGTTCGTCGGAGCTCTGACCCTGCAGCTGGCGACCGACGCCGATGCGGACATCCTGTCGTGGATATCGTCCGGCGCACCACCGGTGTATTTCGGCTTCGGCAGCATGCCGGTGCCGGGGCCGAAGGACATGGTCGCCGTGATCGGCGCGGCATGCGCGCGGTTCGACGTGCGCGCGTTGATCTGTCTGGGTCCCAACTACTTTGACGACGCCCCGGATGACAATCGGGTCAAAGTCGTGCGCGACGTGAAACACTCCGCTGTCTTTCCCGTCTGCCGCGCAGTTGTCCATCACGGCGGAGCGGGGACCACGGCGGCAGTCTTGCGGGCCGGGGTCCCCGCCCTGGTGCTCTGGAACGGGCTCGACCAGCCGGTGTGGGCCGCGTCAGTGGCACACCTCGAAACCGGTTTCGGGCGCCGCTTTTTGGAGTCGACTCTGGATTCTCTCGTCGCCGACCTGCACGCCATCCTCGAGCCGCGGTACGCCGTCCGAGCCAGGGAGGTCGCCGAACTGATGACCGCTCCGGCCGAAAGTCTCCGACGGGCCGCTGATCTGCTCGAAGACGCAGCGATGCTCGGCCGCCGGGACTGACGGCTCACTGCTCGTCGGCGGGGCGAACCTGCTTGATCGTGGTGGTGTCGATCGCATCGATCGCCAACGCTCGGCGGTGAATTCGCCATTGCTTACTCGATACTCGTCGATACTCGTCGTCGTAGCGCAGATGCCAGATCACATCGCGGATCTGATCGCCGTGACGGATCCAGTGGTGCGCGACGCCGGCGATGCGGCCGCGGGCGGTGCCGGGTTGCGACGATGCGTCGTACACCTCACCGATGATCGCGTGCTGAGTTCGCAGCGTGGCGGCGACGGCGGCGACCGCTTCGCTGATTTCGGCGTGGCCGTGGCGGCGGCGAGTCGGCTCCAGAGCCGCCGGGGGATCAGGTAGCCACAGTTCAGCATCCGCGGTGAAAAGGTCCGTGACGGAGCCGAATTGGCGATCGTCGACGGAAGCGGCGTAACGATGCACCAGCTCGCTGAGAGCTGCCCGATCGTCTCCGGTGAGCGTCACGTGGACAGCGACAGCCGTTGAGCGCACGCCGACAGCTCGTCCCTGGCCTGGTCGAGGTCGTGCACCGGTGGCATCGCCAGGACCACCCGGTCCGCGCCCTGGGCGGCCAGCCGCTCGGCGCGCCCGGCGTCGATCTTGCTGACCGAATGGCCCAGCGTCAGTTCGATACCGGCCGGATCCCGTCCGGCCGCGACCGCCTCGTCGCGCATCAAACTGAGCAGTTCGGCCAGCTGTTCGCCGGCCACACCCAGCGGCTGGAAGCCGTCGCCCAGCTGCCCGGCCCTCCGAGCCGCCGCCTTGCTGTGTCCGCCAATGTGCAACGGAAGACGCCTTCCCGCAGATGGTTTCGGGTTACAAACCACGTTGGAGAACTGGAAGAACTCACCGTGGTGGGTGACACCGTCGGGATTTTCACCCCACAGCGCCCGCAGCACCGCCAGCTGCTCGTCGGCGCGTCGGCCTCGCGAGGAGAAGTCGGTGCCGCAGGCTTCGATCTCTTCTCGCAGCCAACCGACACCAACGCACAGCCGGAGTCTCCCGTTTGACAGGGCGTCGACCGTGGCTGCGCGTTTGGCGAGCACAACGGGATGGTGGTTGGGCAGCACCAGTACGCCAGTCGCCAACTCGAGGCGATCGGTGTGCGCGGCCAGAAACGACAGCAGGTCAAGGGGATCCGGGACCGGACAGTCGGGCTCCAGCTCCACCCGGCCCGACGGGTCATAGGGATACACACTGTCGTAATGAGTAGCGAGCACGGTGTGTTCGACGGCGACGATCGATTCGAAGCCACACGATTCGACGTGCCGCGCGAAAGCCGCCATCCAATGTGGATCCGCAGTGACCCCGGCGGCGACGGGTGCGACCACACCGAACTTCAGTGTCTTCATGGCAAACCGAAGCTAACAGGTGTTCTCGATAGGCCCACCGGCTGTCTGCACGCGCAGCACCTCGGCGAGCGCGGCGGCGCGGTGGTCGGTGAAAACGTCCTCCAGCAGGATCGGTCGACCATCGGGTCCGCTCAACGGGACGCGCCAGTTCGGGTATTCGTCAGTGGTGCCGGGCTGGTTCTGAGTTCGCTTGTCGCCGACCGCATCGGTGAGCGCGAGGCCGAGCAACCGGGACGGAGTGCGGCCGAGATAGGAGTGCAGGGCCAATATGGTCTGCTCTTCATCGGCGTGTTTGGACAGCAGCCCGACCCGGCGTAACTCAGCCAGCCAGGCGGCACGTTCTTTCTCGGCGGCCGCGAGTTCCTGGTCGACGGGTCGGGTCAGCAAGCCCAGCGAATCACGCAGTCGCACATGCTCATTCGCCAGGTACCCCGCGGTGGGCGGCAGGTCGTGAGTGGTGACCGACGACAGAGAGTATTCGCGCCACCGGTCGGCCGGAAGTGGACCGCCGGAACCGTCGCGATCGAGTTCGAACCACAGGATCGACGTCCCCAGCACTCCACGGGCGCGCAGGTAGTCGCGGACCCACGGTTCGACCGTGCCGAGATCCTCACCGACCACCAGCGCCCCGGCGCGGTAGGCCTCCAACGCAACGATGCCGATCATCGCCTCGTGGTCGTAGCGCACGTAGGTGCCCTGGGTCGGCAACTCGCCCTGCGGAATCCACCACAGCCGAAACAAGCCGATGATGTGGTCGATCCGGACCCCGCCGGCATGCCGCAACACGCTGCGGATCAGGGCGCGGAATGGCCGGTACTCCTGTTCGTCGAGGCGATCCGGCCGCCACGGCGGCTGCGACCAGTCCTGACCGAGTTGATTGAATTCGTCCGGCGGCGCACCGGCCGACACTCCGAGTGCCAGCGTGTCCTGCATCGCCCAGGAGTCAGCTCCGTTGGGGTGCACGCCGACGGCCAGGTCATGCACGATGCCCAGCGGCATTCCGGCCGACCGCGCGCGGGTCTGGGCGTCGGCCAACTGTTCATCGAGCTGCCACTGCAGCCACTTATGGAAATCGACTGTCGCCGAATGCTTTTGAACGAACTTGGCGACCCCGTCGGCATTCGGATGGCGCACCGCCTTGGGCCATCGACGCCAATCACTGCCGTGCTTCTCAGCCAGCGCGCACCAGGCGGCGAAGTCGTCGAGAGCCGCACCCTCGCGAGCGCGGTATGCCGCGAAGGCCAGTTCGCGGCCCGCGGTGCGGGGGACCGCGTAGACCAGCTCCAGCGCTTCCCGCTTCGCCGTCCACGCTCTGTCGCGGTCGATTGCATCCCGCGCGGCCGCGTGTTTCTGAATGCCGTCACGCAGCCGCTGCGCGCGACCGCGCTTGGACAGCTGTGCGAACTCCGGGATGGCCTCCACCCGTAAGTAGAGCGGGTTGACGAAGCGGCGTGAGGTCGGCAGGTACGGCGAGGGCTCGATGGGCGATGTCGGTTCCGCCGCGTGCAAGGGGTTGACCAGGACGTAACCGGCTCCGTGCACCGACGCCGACCAGACTGCGAGATCCACCAGATCGGCGAGGTCACCGATACCCCACGATTGTCTGGATCGGACGCTGTAGAGCTGAGTGGCCAACCCCCAGATGCGACGTGCGCCGAGACGTTCGGGCACACCGAGCCATGCCGGCGTCACGATCAGCGCGGCGCTGGCCTCGTCACCCCCGGAGCGCAGCCGGACCCGGTGGTAGCCGAGCGGCAGATCATCGGGGAGCACGAAGCTGGCTTCCCCGATCCGTCGCCCGTCCAAGTCGAACGCCGGAGTGAAGTTGTCCACCTGACGTACCCCGGCGCGGACGGTTCCGTCCTCCAGCTCGAGCGAGACGTCGGCCGGTTGACCATCGGTCACGTGCACCCAGAACTTCGTGGCTGCACCGGCCTGGGTCAGGATGGTCGGCGGTAGCGCCCGTGACCAGTGCGCGCGCTCATGGACGGCCAGCGCCGCATTGCGCTCCGCCTCGTCGGCGGCCGCGACCCCGAGCGCACCCAAAACCGCCACCAACGTGCTTTCCGGGACATCGATCCGGCGACCACTCCAGTCCTCGTAGTCGGTGGCGACGCCGAATCGACGCGCGAGTTCAACCAGTGACGGGGCCATCAGGCTCATACCGACATCTTGCTTGGCGAGATGACGAAGATGCGACCCGAGTGTTCACCTCGCTGTCGTCTTATCGGCGGGCTGAGTTTGCTCGTGGCCGTACCATGCGCAATGAAGATGTCCCGCACATCCTTCTCCTACGAAACATCTCCCTCCTACCAACTGGCAGGTGAAAGCACTGTGGCGCAAACCACGAGTGGCGCAGAGACAAACTTCGCCCACGGTCAAACGTTCGCGTGGCGAGGTCGCGCGGGGTGCCCTACCGTTATCCCTGTGAATCGTGGGACTACGCATGCCTCGGTCTCTGCGTCTGACTGGAGTGTGAGCAAACATGGCCGGTGACCAGCAGCGGGGTTCGGGTTACGGCCTCGGACTGTCCACCCGGACCCAGGTAACCGGTTACCAGTTCCTGGCCCGCCGGACGGCGATGGCGCTGACGCGCTGGCGGGTACGGATGGAAATCGAGCCCGGCCGGCGCCAGACGCTGGCCGTGGTGGCCTCGGTGTCCGCCGCCTTGGTGTGCTGCCTGGGCGCCTTGTTGTACTCGTTCATCAGCCCCTCCGGACAGCTGAACGAGTCGCCGATCATCGCCGACCGCGACTCCGGCGCCCTTTATGTCCGCGTCGGCGACAAGCTGTACCCCGCGCTGAACCTGGCGTCGGCCCGGCTGATCGCCGGACGCGCGGACAACCCGCACAAGGTGCGCGGAAGCCAGATCGCCCAGCAGCCGCACGGACCGCTCGTCGGCATCCCCGGAGCGCCGTCGGAATTCTCCCCGACCACGCCCGCGACATCGTCGTGGCTGGTGTGCGACTCGGTGACGCCGACCGTGGGCGTGGGTGCGGTGTCACCGGTGACGGTCACCGTCATCGACGGCACGCCCGACCTGACGAACCGTCGCCGCGTGCTCAACGGATCCGACGCCATCGTGCTGAAGTACGAGAAGGACACCTACGTGATCCGGCAGAGCCGCCGGTCCCGGATCGACTCGACCAACCGTGCCGTGCTGCTTCCGCTGGGCCTGACCCCGGAGAACGTCAGCCAGGCACACCCGATGAGCCGGGCGTTGTACGACTCACTGCCCGTCGGCCCCGAGCTGTCGGTGCCGAAGGTGCCGGACGCCGGCAAGCCGGCCGAGTTCGCCAACGCGCCCGGCCCGATCGGCACCGTGATCGTGACCCCGCAAATCAGCGGGCCGCAACAGTATTCAGTGGTGCTCGCCGACGGTGTCCAGACGGTCAACCCGGTGGTGGCCCAGATTCTGCAGAACGCCGGCACCCCGGCCGGCAACTCACCGGTGGTGGTGGCGCCGGCCTCGCTGGCGAAGATGCCGGTGGTCAACGGACTGGACCTGTCGGCCTACCCCGAAGCTCCGCTCAGCCCGGTGGACCTGAAGGAGAACCCCGCAACGTGCTGGTGGTGGCAGAAGACCGCCGGCGAGGAGCGCGCCCGCATTCAGGTGATCTCCGGACCGACCATCCCGGTGCCCAACAGCTCCACCGACAAGGTGGTGTCGCTGGTCAAGGCCGACACGTCGGGCCGGGAAGCCGACCGCGTCTATTTCGGCCCCGAATCCGGCAACTGGGTGGTCGTCACCGGCAACGACCCGGGATCGAGCACATCGGAGTCGCTGTGGTGGCTCACCAGTTCTGGAGCGCGCTTCGGCGTCGAGAACACCCGCGATTCCCGTTCCGCACTGGGGCTGACCACTGAGCCGTCGCCGGCGCCGTGGGTTGCCCTGCGTCTGCTGGCGCCCGGCCCGGCCCTGTCCCGCGCCGACGCGTTGGTGCGTCACGACACCCTTCCGACCGATATGAACCCCGCAGAGTTGGTGGTACCCAAGTGAAGCAAGGTTTCGCACGCCCGACGCCCGAGCGCGCCCCGGCCGTCCGGCCGGAGAACATCGTCCTGCCGACACCGCTGAGTGTTCCGCCGCCCGAAGGCAAGCCGTGGTGGTTGATCGTGGTCGGCGTGCTGGTCGTCGGCCTGCTGGTCGGCATGGTCGGTATGACCGTTGCCAACGGCTCACGGATGTTCCTGGGTGCCGGCTCGATCTTCCCGATCTTCATGATCGGCGGCGTCGCGATGATGATGTTCGGTGGCCGATTCGGCGGCCAGCAGCAGATGAGTCGCCCGAAGCTGGACGCCATGCGCGCCCAGTTCATGCTGATGCTGGACATGCTGCGGGAGACCGCGAACGAGTCCGCCGACAGCATGGACGCCAACTACCGGTGGTTCCACCCGGAGCCGACGACGCTCGCGGCCGCGGTGGGCTCGTCCCGGATGTGGGAGCGCAAGCCCGACGGCAAGGACCTCAACTTCGGTGTCGCCCGTATCGGGGTGGGTATGACCCGTCCCGAGGTGACCTGGGGTGAGCCTCAGAACATGCCGACCGACATCGAACTCGAGCCGGTGACCGGTAAGGCACTGCAGGAATTCGGGCGCTACCAGAGTGTCGTGTACAACCTGCCCAAGATGGTCTCGCTGCTGGTCGAGCCGTGGTACGCGCTGATCGGCAACCGTGAGCAGACGCTGGGCATGATGCGCGCGATCATCTGCCAGCTGGCTTTCTCGCATGGACCCGACCATCTGCAGATGATCGTGGTCACGTCCGACATGAGTAAGTGGGACTGGGTCAAGTGGCTGCCGCACTTCGGCGACCCGCGCCGCCGCGACGCCGCCGGAAACGCCCGGATGGTGTACGCCTCGGTGCGCGAATTCGCTGCCGACCAAGCTGAATTGTTCGCCGGGCGTGGATCTTTCACGCCCCGGCACGCGAGCTCGTCGGCCGAGACGCCCACCCCGCACCATGTGATCATCGCCGACGTCGACGACGCCCAGTGGGAATACGTGATCAGCGTCGACGGCGTCGACGGGGTGACGTTCTTCGACCTGACCGGGTCTGCGCTGTGGACCGGAAACCCGGAGCGGGTGCTGAAGTTCACCAACGACGTCGGTGTGATCGAGGCGCTGCCCCGCGACCGCGACACCTGGATGGTGATCGACGACAACCGGTGGTTCTTCGCGCTGGCCGACAACGTCACCGAGCCCGAAGCCGAGCAGTTCGCCCAGCGGGTCGCGCGCTGGCGGCTGGCCGAGGCCTATGAGGAGATCGGTCAGCGGGTAGCCCAGATCGGCGCCCGAGACATCTTGTCGTACTACGGAATCGACGACCCGTCAGAGATCGATTTCGAGGCGCTGTGGAGTAGCCGGCGGGACGCGCTGACCAGTCGCTCCCGACTTCGGATCCCGTTTGGGAACCGCTCCGACAACGGCGAGCTGCTGTTCCTCGACATGAAATCCCTCGACGAGGGTGGCGACGGTCCGCACGGCGTCATGTCCGGAACGACCGGTTCGGGTAAGTCGACTCTGGTGCGTACCGTGCTCGAATCGCTGATGCTGTCGCACCCGCCGGACGAGCTGCAGTTCGTGCTCGCCGACCTCAAGGGTGGGTCCGCGGTCAAGCCGTTCGGCGGCGTGCCGCACGTCTCGCGCATCATCACCGACCTCGAAGAGGACCAGGCGCTGATGGAGCGGTTCCTGGACTCGCTGTGGGGTGAGATCGCGCGCCGCAAGGCGGTCTGCGACAACGCCGGAGTCGATGACGCCAAGGAATACAACGAGATGCGCTCCCGGATGCGCGCACGCGGTCAGGACATTCCGCCGCTGCCGATGCTGGTGGTCGTGATCGACGAGTTCTACGAGTGGTTCCGCATCATGCCGACCGCGGTCGACGTGCTGGACTCCATCGGCCGACAGGGTCGCGCCTACTGGATCCACCTGATGATGGCCTCGCAGACGATCGAGAGCCGGGCCGAAAAGCTCATGGAGAACATGGGTTACCGGTTGGTGCTGAAGGCGCGCACCGCCGGTGCGGCCCAGGCGGCCGGTGTCCCCAACGCCGTCAACCTGCCCGCGCAGGCCGGTCTGGGTTACTTCCGGAAGAGCCTCGACGAAATCGTCCGTTTCCAGGCCGAGTTCCTCTGGCGTGACTACCGCCGCGGAGTCTCGCTCGACGACGGCGGTCCGGCGATGCTGACCCACTCGGTCGATTACATTCGGCCGCAACTCTTCACGACCGGATTCACGCCTATCGAGGTCGACGTGACAGGGCCCGATGACTTCGACGCCCTGACCAACGGCGACAGCGGCAACGGCGAGGCCTTCGGAAGCTTCGCCGCCGACGTGGTCGAGGAAGAAGAGGAAGAGGAGGCGATCCGGACCCCGAAGGTCGGTACCGTGATCATCGACCAGCTCCGCCGAATCGACTTCCAGCCGTATCGGTTGTGGCAACCACCACTCGACCGGCCGGTGTCCATCGAAGACCTGGTCAATCGCTTCCTGGACCAGCCGTGGCAGGAGCAGTACGGCGCGAGCACCGACCTGATTTTCCCGGTCGGCATCATCGACCGGCCGTTCAAGCACGATCAGCCGCCGTGGACGGTGGACACCTCCGGGCCTGGCTCCAACGTGTTGATCCTGGGCGCCGGTGGGTCGGGCAAGACCACCGCGCTGCAGACACTGATCACGTCGGCCGCGTTGACGCACACGCCCGAGCAGGTGCAGTTCTACGTCCTGGCCTACAGCAGCACCGCGCTGACGACGGTGGCCCGGCTGCCGCATGTCGGTGAGGTCGTCGGTCCGACCGACCCGTACGGCGTCCGCCGCACGGTGGCAGAACTGCTGGCGTTGCTCCGGCAGCGCAAGCACACCTTCCTCGAATACGACGTGCCGTCGATGGAGGTCTTCCGTCGACGCAAGTTCGGTGGCGAAGCCGGCCGGGTGCCCAACGACGGCTTCGGCGACATCTTCCTGGTGATCGACAACTACCGCGCGCTCGCCGAGGAGAACGAAGTCCTCATCGAGCAGGTCAACCAGATCATCAACCAGGGTCCGTCGTTCGGTATCCACGTGATGGCGACGGCTGATCGCGAGTCGGAACTGCGTCCACCGGTGCGAAGCGGGTTCGGATCCCGCATCGAGCTCCGGCTGGCCGCGGTGGAAGACGCCAAGTTGGTGCGTTCGCGGTTCGCCAAGGACGTGCCGGTCAAGCCGGGGCGCGGCATGGTCGCGGTCAACTACGTCCGACTGGACAGCGACCCGCAATCCGGCCTGCACACACTGGTGGCCCGGCCGGCGATGGCCGGCACTCCCGACAACGACTTCTCCTCGGAGAGCGTTGCGGCGGCTGTCAGTCAGATCGCGGTCGGTCACGCGCCCCCGGTGCGCCGGCTCCCGGCGAAGTTCGGCCTCGAGCAGGTGCGGTCGCTGGCGCAGGCAGATCAGCGCCAAAACGTCGGTGTCGGTGGGATCGCCTGGGCCATCAACGAATTGGACCTGCAGCCGGTGTACCTCAACTTCGCCGAGAACGCGCACCTGATGGTGACCGGTCGACGCGAATGCGGTCGTACCACGACGCTGGCGACCATCATGGCCGAGATCGGCCGGGTCTACGCGCCGGGCGCGAGCATCGCGCAACCGACCACTCGCCCGTCGGCGCAGGTCTGGCTCGCCGACCCACGTCGTCAGCTGCTGACCACGTTGGGCACGGACTACGTCGAGAGGTTCGCCTACAACCTCGACGGCGTCGCGGCGATGATGGACGAGCTCGGTCAGGTGCTGGCTCGGCGCGAGCCGCCGCCAGGTCTGTCCGCCGAAGAGCTGCTGTCCCGAGCATGGTGGACCGGACCCGAGATCTTCCTGATCATCGACGACGTCCAGCAGCTGCCGCCCGGCTTCGACTCACCGCTGCAGAAGGCGGCACCGTGGGTCACCCGGGCAGCCGACGTCGGCCTGCACGTGATCGTCACCCGCACCTTCGGTGGATGGTCGTCGGCCGGCAGCGACCCGATGCTGCGGGCACTGGCTCAGGCCAACGCGCCGCTTCTGGTCATGGACGCCGACCCCGACGAGGGCTTCATCCGCGGCAAGATGAAGGGTGGGCCACTGCCCCGGGGTCGTGGTCTGCTGATGGCCGAGGACACCGGAGTCTTCGTCCAGGTCGCGGCGACCGAACTGCGGCGCTAACACGATCTCTGAGGAAGTCCCCCTGCCGGAAGCGGCGGGGGGACTTTTTTGCGCGGGGGAGCGGGTGCGTTCGCCACCGCCTCGGCCTGCCAGACACTTCATAGCCGGCACATAGCTTCGGCATGTCGGCGGCCCATCTTTCCTAGTTAACGTCTCTAACTAGTGACAGGTGGGTCCTGTTGTGAAGGGAGTGCCAGATGTCGTTTGTCAGCGCTCAGCCGGACGAGCTGACGGCCGCCGCGGAGAATCTGCAGGGCATCGGATCGATGATGACGGCGCAGAACGCCGCTTCGGCACCGCCGACGACCGGCGTGGTGCCCGCCGCTGCGGACGAGGTCTCCGCGCTGACGGCGGCGCAGTTCGTCACCCATGCGCAGATGTATCAGATCGTCAGCGCCCAAGCGGCGGCGATCCACGAGTTGTTCGTCAGCACTCTGGGCGCCAGCGCCGGTTCTTACGCGGCCACCGAGGCCGCCAACGCAGCTGCGGCCGGCTAGGCAAGCGGCACCATGTTGGATTTTGCCGCTCTGCCGCCAGAAATCAATTCCGGCCGTATGTATGCCGGCCCCGGACCGAGTTCGATGCTGGCCGCCGCTACGGCCTGGCAGTCATTGGCCGATGAGCTGAGTTCTGTTGCGGCAAGCTATGGTTCGATCCTGTCGACGTTGACAAGCGGACCCTGGACGGGCGCGAGTTCGACGGCGATGGCCGCTGCCGCCGCGCCGTACGTCACGTGGCTGAGCGCGACCGGCGATCAGGCTCAGCAAGCTGCCACGCAGGCCAGCGCCGCCGTTGGGGCGTACGAAACTGCCTATGCCGCAACAGTTCCGCCACCGCTGATCGCCGCCAATCGGAGTCTGCTGGCGACATTGGTTGCGACGAACGTCCTGGGACAGAACACACCCTCGATCGCCGCCACCGAAGCCCTCTACGCCGAAATGTGGGCCCAGGACGCCGCCGCCATGTACGGCTATGCCGGTGCGTCGTCGACCGCATCCCAGGTGACACCGTTCACCGCGCCCCCGCAGACCACCAATCCCGGCGGCCTGGGTACCCAGATGGCAGCGACCGCGCAAGCCGCGGGCACCTCCGCCGGGACCGATGCCGAGACGATCATGTCGTCCGGCCCGCAACTCATCTCCGGCATGCCGCAGGCGTTGCAGAGTCTGTCGTCACCGCAGGCTGTGGGCGGGATCGCGTCGACCGCGACCGACTCGTCGTCGTCATCGACGGCGACCTCGACCTCGTCACTGGTCAACGCACTCAGCATGCCGATGAAGTTCGCTTCGATGCCGATGAGCATGCTGTCCAAGCTGTTCACCGCGGGCAGCACAGCCACCGCCGCCAAGGCTGCGACAACCGCGGCCAACGAGCTGGGGGCTGTCCAATCGGCCGGAATCGGTTCGGGTGCCAAGGTATTGACGCTCTCCGGGCTCAGCGGACTCGGCACCGGCGCCCCGGCCATCTCGGCAGGGATGGGTCATGCAACGACAGCCGGCGCGTTGTCGGTGCCGACCGCCTGGGCCGGCATGACACCGGCCGCGAGCACCACGGCGGCGATCCCGGCCAGTGGCGCCCTCGCCGCAGCACCGGTTGCGGCGCATTCCGGCATGCCGCCGATGATGCCGATCACCTCGATGGGTGGCCGCCCGACCGCCCAGGCCGCGCCCCGCTTCGAGCTCCGCTCGACCGTCGTACCGTTCAGTCCAGCCGGCGGTTAGCCGTCGCCCCGGTGGCGGAAAACCCAACTCTGGGTGAACAGCAGTTGATGGCGGATGAACACTGCCTCAAAGCGAATGAATAGTCGGCGTCATCGTTTTGGATCGCTCGTGGCGCCCTCTAGTGTCTCAGGCAGCGACTGGTCAGTGATGAGCACTGGAGCTCAATGTTGTTGATGCGCCTGCGTTACCGAGGGAAGAAAGCGCTTCGTCTGTGACCGCATACCGCTTGGGCGCACCGATTGCCGATCAGCTCGCGACGACACCGAAAGTGCTGCACGCCGCCGTTTCGACATGGCGAGCGGTGCGGCCAACGCGATTCCGGCTTGTTGACGGAGGGGTTTAGTGCTGGATTTCGGACTGCTACCGCCGGAGGTCAACTCCGGCCGGATGTACACGGGTCCCGGACCGGGTCCGATGCTGGCCGCTGCCGAGGCGTGGGACGGGCTGGCCGCCGATTTGGGCTTTGCGTCCTCCGGCTACGCAGCAACGCTGACGGAATTGACGAGTGGTACCTGGATCGGTCCCACGTCGCTGGCAATGATGGCCGCGGTCACGCCGTACGTGAACTGGCTCAGCACGACTGCCGCTCAGGCAGAGGAGACCGCGAACCAGGCGCGAGCGGCGGTCGCCGCTTACGAAGCGGCGTTCGCGATGACCGTTCCGCCGCCGGCGATCGCGGCCAACCGTGCGCTGTTGATGGCATTGATCGCCACCAATTTCTTCGGCCAGAACACCCCGGCGATCATGGCCACCGAAGCCCTGTACGCCGAGATGTGGGCGCAAGACGCGGCGGCGATGTACGGATACGCGGGCGCCTCGGCAGCTGCGTCCCAGGTGACGCCGTTCGCCGCGCCGCCGCAGACCGCGACCGACGAGGGAGCGACCAACCAGGCCGATGCGGTGGCCAAGGCCGCCGCGACACCGGCCAGCCAGGCCGCGACCGCGGTGCAGAATGCCGTCGCGTCGGCGCCCACCACCTCGACGCAGGCCACCGTGCCCGTGGCGACCACCGGCACCGGCGCGGGCACTGCGGCGACGCCGCCCACGTTCACCGGGCCGTTCGCCTGGCTCGAGCAGTTGATCTACAACACCTACAACGACTTCCCCACGGGCGGCCTCGGCCTCAACTTCAACACCGCCACCTTGACGGCGGTGCTGAAGCAGACCCTGCAGGCCTATTTCGGGGTGGGTCTGGGCCAGTTCAGCGCCTCGATCGCTCAGCAGCTGACGTTCGGTACCGGCACCACGGCGGGCTCGGGCGGTGCCTGGTATCCGACACCGCAATTCGCCGGACTGGCTCTCGGCCACACCGGCGGCGCGCCGGTGTCAGCGGGAATTGGACAGGCCAGCACGCTTGGCCGGCTCTCGGTGCCGGCTAACTGGCCGGGAGCGACGCCCGCGGCGATGGAAGAGGCCGAGCTCGCCAGCGCCTTCCGGCCCATCGCAGCGCCGACCGAGAACGCGATGCTCAACGGGATGCCGATGGCCAACGCCGTCACCACCGGGCGACGCAGCGCGGGCTACGTCGTCAAATACGGATTCCGGCACGCGGTGATGCCGCGGCCTCCTTCGGCAGGGTAGCCCGGTGAGATCTCAAATCTTCTGTCGCGCAATTGATTTGCACTCTGCACGGTTCGCGACGAGCGACCGCCGACGGGCGCGCGTCGTGCCGGCGGGCGGAGGCCGTCAAGTGACCAATGCCGGAAGAGAAGTAAAACGCTTGGTGAACAACGGATATCGGGGGATGAACTCTCACCGATCAGGCATGAACAGTTGGCTCGGCACGGGCGTGACGCCCGCGTGACCATCTAACCTTTTAATCGACGACCTTGCCCAAGGTCGAAGACGCTTACGGTTATTGAGGAGGGAAACCGGATGTCGTTCGTAACCACGCAGCCGGAGGCACTGTCGGCAGCGGCCACCAGCCTGCAGGGGATCGGATCTTCGGTGAACGCGCAGAACGCCGCCGCGGTGGCACCGACCACGGGAGTGGTTCCCGCTGCCGCCGACGAGGTTTCGGCGCTCACAGCGGCACAGTTCGTCGCGCACGCTCAGCTCTACCAATCGGTCAGCGCGCAGGCGGCAGCAATCCACGAAGCATTTGTCAACACGTTGGGCACCAGCGCCGGTTCCTACGCAGCCACCGAAGCCGCCAACGCGGCTGCGGCCGGCTAGGAGGCTTTTTCATGGTGGATTTTGGGGCGTTACCGCCCGAGATCAACTCGGCCCGGATGTATGCGGGCCCCGGTGGGTCATCCCTGCAGGCGGCGGCGTCGGCGTGGAACTCGCTGTCGGCCGAGCTGCAATCGGCCGCCCAGGGCTACGAGACGGTGATCACTCAACTCTCCAGCGACGAGTGGATGGGACCCGCCTCGGCGCAGATGGCGAGCGCAGCCCAGCCCTATGTGACCTGGATGCAGGAGACCGCAATACAGGCCGAGCAGGCCGCGACGCAGGCCCGGGCGGCAGCCGCGGCTTACGAGCAGGCGTTCGCGGCGACGGTGCCGCCGCCCCTCATCGCGGCCAACCGAGCGGAGACCGCGGCGGCCACCCAGGCCAACGTCTTCGGTCAGTACACGCCGCTGATCGCGCAACTCGAGGCGCAGTACAGCCAGATGTGGGCGCAAGACGCCGCGGCCATGTACGGCTACGCGGGCCAGTCGGCGGCCGCCGCGAAGGTGACGCCGTTCGCGGCGCCGGCCTCGAGCACCACCGCCGAAGGTCCGGCGGCCCAGGCCGCTGCGGTCAGCCAGGCAACGGGTACCTCCGCGGCGACGAACTCGCAGGACATCCTGCAGCAGCTACTGGCGTTGCTGCCCAGCAACATTCAATCGTGGTTCACGCCGGCCGGTTTCAACAGCGCGTTCGGCAGTCCGGCGTCGCTGGAGTCCACGCTGTACGGATTCTTCTTCGGAAGCTCTGTGCTGCCGACCAACCTGCAGGCGTTCGTCAACGCCTACTCGCCCTACGCGGGCTTCCTGTACAACACCGAGGGTCTGCCGTACTTCAGCATCGGTATGGGCAACAACTTCGTCCAGATCGCCAAGACCCTCGGGGTACTCAACGGCGCTGCTCCTGCGGCGGCCGGTGCTGGTGCCGCGACCGGTGGCCTCGGTGGACTGGGCGGCATGCTCGGAGGCGGCAGCGCAGCTGCGTCAGTGCCCAGCGGGGTGGCCGCCAACCTGGGCGGCGCCGGAGCGGTCGGCAAGCTGGCGGTACCACCGTCGTGGATCGGTGGAGCTCCGCTGGCGGCTCCGCACGCACCTCTACCGGTCAGCAGCGTCAGTGCCGCCCCGGAGTCCGGTAGCGGCAACCTGCTCGGCGGTATGCCGCTGGCCGGGGCCGGGGCCGGGGGCTTCGGTGGCGGCGCAGGACCTCGCTATGGATTCAAGCCGACCGTGATGGCGCGCCCGCCGTTCGCCGGCTGATCGTCAGAGAGCTAGCCACGCCTTGGGGCGCCTCGCGGTTGCGGGGCGCCCCAAGTGTGTGCGGCGGATCAGCGCGTGATCTCCGGTGAATGTTCGGCGTCGTCCACATGAACAATTGGTTGACCCCCAGAAGGGCTGGAGCTTCGCGAAAGTCGTGGCGTAGGTTACCTCTTGGTGAACAGCGGGGTGTTCGGGCAGGAGGGGCGGCATGACGCAAGAGTCGGAGACATCAGGCGCGCTCGCGTTGTCGCTACGGCCGACGAGTGCCGCGGGCGCTGCGCCGAAAACCGCTGACGATCGCCGGACGCTGCGCACGACAGCCGTCATAGACCCGGCCCAATCCGCCGAGATCGCCCAGGCGCGGGTTTTCGAAAGGCTGCTGCGGGCCGAGCGCGCCGAACTCGAAGAACTCGCTCATCGCATCGCCCGTACCGCCGACCGTCCGGCCGGATCGGACGCCGGCGCGCCGGGGGACGACCTGACGCAGGTTCGCGCCCGCCTCGGTGAGATTCGCGGGCTGCTGCGGGCGCTGCAGGGCCGGTTTCCTGACTCCGCTCCTGACCCCGGCCCATAGCCGCACATCAATTGGCCTGCGGTGCAGGGCAATTACGCAGCTATTCGTCCTCGAGTACGAGCGCCATCTCCGGGCATGACGCGACGCCGTCGCGAGTCACGTCTTCGTCTTCGGGGCCAACCTGATGATCTTCCATGACGGAGTTGCCGGCCTCGTCGATCGGAAAGAGATCCGGATCGACAGCGAAGCACTGCGCGTGCCCTACACACCGCGACCGCTCCAGCCGGACCTTCATCGGACGAACCTGCGACGACTGCACACGCCTGCAATTCTAGAAGACGCGACGAACATCGTCGCCGGTGCTCGTGAACCGATGCAGTCCCTGCCCACCGGGACACCTACGATGGACACTGACGCCATCGGGGCGGTCACGCTGGTGAAGCACTCGAGCTGACGAGGAAAGAACGCGGGCATGGGCATCATCGATGAAAGCCTGTACGGCACCGGCTTTCATCTTCCCCGGCTCGAATACACCAAGCTTCCGATGACGGCGGATCGCGGCGCCGGGTGGAAGGTGCTGCGCGAGGCGGGACCTGTCGTCTACATGAACGGCTACTACTACATCACCCGCCGCGAGGACGTGCTGGCAGCGTTGCGCAATCCGACGGTGTTCTCGTCCCGATTGGCGCTTCAGCCTCCCGGTAGCCCGATCCCGGTGCTGCCCTTGGCATTCGACCCGCCCGAGCACACCCGCTACCGCCGCATCCTGCAGCCGTTCTTCAGTCCTTACGGCTTGAGCAAGTCTCGGCCCGTACTGGTCCGCCACGCCGCCGACATGATCGATGCGATCGCCGGCCGCGGTCACTGCGACGCAATGCGAGATCTGGCGCGGCTGTACCCGTTTCAGGTTTTCGTCGATCTTTACGGCCTGCCGCTGGAGGACCGCGACCGTCTGATCGGCTGGAAAGACTCCGTGATGGCGGACAACCTTTACCTCACCGAAGCCGACGCGACTGCCTCCCACGACCTCTACCAGTACCTCACCGACGCGATCCGGCAGCGCCGGGACAAGCCCGGCAACGACATGCTGTCGGCGGTGATGGCCAGCGATGGCGACTTCTCCGACCTCGAGCTGCTTGGAATGAGCCATCTGCTCATCCTGGCCGGCCTGGATACCGTTACTGCCGCAATCGGTTTCGCGCTGCTGGAATTGGCCCGGCGACCACAACTGCGCGCTCAGTTACACAACGACACACGGCAGATACGGGTTTTCATCGAGGAGATCGTTCGCTTGGAGCCGTCGGCGCCAGTGGCTCCGCGAGTGCTGACCGAGACCACGGTGGTCGGTGGCATGACGCTGCCCGCGGGATCTCCGGTGTTCCTGTGCATGGCCGCCGTCAATCGCGACGACAGCGACTCGACGTCCACCAACGAACTCGTGATGGACGGTAAAGTGCACCGGCACTGGGGATTCGGCGGTGGACCGCATCGCTGCCTCGGTTCGCACCTGGCACGGATGGAGCTGACGGTGATCGTCGACGAGTGGCTCAAGCGAATCCCCGAGTTCGACACAGCGCCGGATTACGAGCCCGTGATCAAGTTCCCCAGCAAGACTTTCGCACTGACGGAATTGCCGCTGCGGTTCTGACGCGAGGCCAGGTTGGTCAGCGAGGCGGGCCAGGCCGGGCGGATGCCGGGGGAGTGGCGCTCGGCACGGTCGGCACTTCGACGCCGGGCGGGACCTCGGCGACGCGGGCGGCCACTGTCGGAATGTCGATCGTCGCGCCCTGCTGGCCGCATTCGTTGCTCTCCACCGTGACCGTCATCGTGCCGTGGAAGTGGTCATGATCTTTCTGCAACGAAAGTGCCTGCGTCGTATTCTGATTCGCCGGCGCATTGTCCGGCCCGAGGCAGGCGAACGGCATGGTGTCCGGCCGTGATTGCCACCCACCGTTGCGAAAGTCCATGGTGACGGTTTTGCTGCCCCCGGACTCGCTGAGCTGCAGGTGGCCGGTGTCGTCCAGCATGGCACCGGTGGCAACGCACGATGCCGGCGTGCAGGCCGTCCGAAATGCCCACCAGGTCGTGACATTCGGCGGTTGCGGGTCGGGGCTGCCGTTGTAGGTCTGTTGTTCGCGGTTGACATCGATGCGGTACGCGCCGTCCAGCGCCTCACCAGGCCCGGGGAAGTCGCGTTTGGCGACCGGCGGGGCCGCTTTGGGCGCCGGACCACGCACCGGCGCCAACGGTCCGGCCGCATGCTGGGCGCCGGTGTTGTCGTCGCGGCCGATGATCACACCGACAGCGACCAGGCCCAGACCGAGCGACGCTGCTGCCGCGCCCAGTCCGATCACCCAGGGCCACCGGTTGCGGCGGGACGTCGGCGACGTGGCCGGGCCTTCGGCCTCCGACTTCTCGGCGATCTCCTGGTGATGTTTCGCCAAGCCCCGCACCGTTGTGGCCCACGTCGGAAAGAAGGAAGCCGAGTCCCGAGATCCGTCCGATGCCAGTCCAGGCACCGGCGCGTCGGGGTCTTCGGGATAGTCGACGACGGTCAGGTAGGCCTCGGGACTTCGGTCACCGCTCCACGCACCGGCACCGTGACTCAGGGCGTCCGCGAAGGCACGGCAATCGGCGAATCGATCATGCGGATCCTTGGCCAGCGCCACAGCGAACACATCGTCGAGGCGGGCGACCTCCGGGCGCTGCGTGCGCAGGCTGGGCGGCGGAGCGGTCAGGTGTTGACTGATCACCGCGACCGGGTTCGATTGCTGGAACGGTGGCCGGCCGGTCAGCAGGTAGTACGCAGTGGCCGCCAGCGAATACTGGTCGGCGCGTCCATCGATGTCCGAGCCGGTCAGCTGCTCGGGCGACGCGTAGGCCACCGCCTCGGCCGTCAGTTCGGGCGAGCCGGGTCCATCGGGATCGCCGAGTTGGCGCGCGAGGCCGAAGTCGGTCAGCAGTATCTGTTGTTCGCCGTCGGCCGGATTGGTGAACAAGATGTTGGCCGGCGTCACGTTGCGGTGCAGCATGCCCCGCCCGTGGGCGTAGTCCAGCGCATCCGCGACGGCGGTCACGATCGCCAGCACCTCGCCCGGCGGCAGTCCTTCGGGATAACGGCTCTCGATCAGGGCGCCTGCGTCGGTGCCGTTGACGTAATCCATCGCGACCCACAGCCGGCCGTCGAACTCACCGCGATACTCGACGCCCAGGATGTGCGGGTGGTACAGGCTGGTGGCGATCGGTGTCTCGCGCATGAACCGGTCGCGGAAATCGTCGTCGTCAGTCAACGCGGGAGACAACACTTTCAGCGCATTCCAATGCGGCAACCGGGGATGTTGCGCGAGAAACACCTCGCCGGTGTGGCCGCGGCCCAGGAAGCGCAGGACGCTGTATCCCTTGAAAGTAGAGCCGCTGGTGACCGGCATGGGCAGATATTAACCACGCCCGCGGCTGGGCGGCACCCCACGAAACCGGTGACCGCTGCAGCCCGATCAGCGCTGCCCGCTCGCCCCGCGCCCGCGTTGTATCCAGAGGCATACCCGCAGCTGAAGGCCTATATGAAACTCGCCGGCGGCGTTATTTGCGACTAGATTTTTTCGATTCACACGAGTTTCACACCATCGACTCGTCATCCGCGCTGCGCGTCGAAGCCCGCGCCAAAGCGGCGGAGGCCCGTGCCGAGCCGGGATATACGCGCACGTCAACCGCCCCCGGGAACGAGGAGGGCGGCGCCTCGGGGCCGGCGCTGTTACCCGGCTGTTACGCAAGATGAACTCTTGTTGCTGTCGGGTGAACAGTTGCAAACTCGCAGCTTCAGCCGAGGCGTGGAGCGATGCGCACGTCTAGTCTCGTGCACGAACAGTTTGCCAGGACACGATTCAGGAGGACGCCGGAATGTCTTTCGTGACCACACAGCCGGAGGCGCTGTCGGCGGCAGCCACCAGCCTTCAGGGCATCGGTTCAGCAATGAACGCCCAGAATGCGGCTGCAGCGGCTCCGACGACGGGCGTCATTCCGGCCGCGGCCGACGAGGTCTCGGCCCTGACCGCAGCGCAGTTCGCCGCGCATGCGCAGCTCTACCAGGCGGTGAGCGCTCAGGCGGCAGCCATTCACGAGGCGTTCGTCAACACATTGGGCACCAGCGCCGGTTCCTATGCAGCCACCGAGGCTGCCAACGCAGCCGCTGCGGGCTGAGTGTCGCCGATGAAAGCCATCCCACTGTGGCGCCACAGCCGGTGGCAGCCATCACGCGGGGAAGGGGGGAACAGCCGTGTGTTGCAAGTCGGCGGTTGCCCCGGGTAACCGATCCGACTACCACGTTCATTCCAGTCAGTAACCACTCGAATACAAGGAGACAGGAAAGTGCCTACGCGTTTTATGACCGACCCGCACGAGATGCGGGCAATGGCGGGCCGTTTCGACGTGCACGCGCAGACTGTTGAGGACGAGGCCCGCAAGATGTGGGCGTCGAGCCAGAACATCGCCGGTGCGAGCTGGAGCGGTACCGCTCAGGCCACCTCGTACGACACCATGGGCCAGATGAACACGGCCTTCCGCAACATCGTCAACATGCTGCACGGGGTCCGCGACGGTCTGATCCGGGACGCCAACAACTACGAGAGCCAAGAGCAGGCCTCTCAGCAGATTCTGAGCAGCTAGCTCTCTGACCAGCGTAAGCTTTCACACACAGGAGGACAGATAGATGTCGATCAATTACCAGTTCGGTGATGTCGATGCCCACGGCGCGCTGATCCGCGCCCAGGCCGCTTCTCTGGAGGCCGAGCACCAGGCCATCGTTCGCGATGTGCTGGCTGCCGGTGACTTCTGGGGCGGCTCGGGTTCGGTGGCCTGCCAGGAGTTCATCACCTCGTTGGGTCGCAACTTCCAGGTGATCTACGAGCAGGCCAACAGCCACGGCCAGAAGGTGCAGACAGCCGGCAACAACATGTCGAGCACTGACGCCGCCGTCGGCGGTAGCTGGGCCTGACAGTCAACGCAGGGCGCGGCAGCACACCGATACAGGTGTGCTGCCGCGTTGTGCGATAGCCGAGAAAACCCGAGACACGAGAGAAGCGATGGATCAGAGCACACGCACGGACATCACCGTCAATGTCGAGGGTTTCTGGATGTTGCAGGCGTTGCTGGACATTCGACACGTCGCGCCGGAATTGCGATGTCGCCCATTCGTGTCCACCGATTCCATGGACTGGCTGAACGAACATCCCGGCATGGCGGTGATGCGCGAACAGGGCATCGTGGACGGCGAGACGGTAAACGAGGCGGTCGCGGCTCGAATGCGTGTGCTAGCCGCACCCGACCTCGAAATCGTGTCGTTGCTGTCGCGGGGGAAATTGCTTTACGGCGTCAAAGAAAAAGACGAGACCGGCGAAGAGGAACAGGTCGGCTCGCGTGACATTCCGGACAACGAGTTCCGGGTTCTGCTGGCCCGTCGCGGCCAGCACTGGGTATCGGCGGTTCGAGTCGGCGACGAGATCACCGTCGACGACGTGGCCATCGCCGACACCACCTCGATCGCGACCCTGGTGTTCGACGCGCTGGAGTCGATCCACCACGCCGAGCCCGCCGCGATCAACGCGGTCAACGTGCCGCTCGACGAAATGCTCGAAATCACCAAGGCCTGGCAGAGTTCCGGGTTCAACGTCTTCTCCGGCGGCGATCTGCGCCGGCTGGGCATCAGCGCCGCAACGGTGGCCGCACTCGGCCAGGCGCTGTCAGACCCGGCCGCTGAAGCTGCGGTCTACGCCCGTCAATACCGCGATGACGACAAGGCTCCCAGCGCCTCGGTGCTGTCCTTGAAAGACGGATCGGGCGGCCGAATCGCGATGTACCAACAGGCGCGCACCGCCGGCTCGAACGAGGCCTGGCTCGCGATCTGCCCAGCCACTCCGCAGTTGGTACAGGTCGGCGTGAAGACCGTCCTGGAAACCCTTCCCTACGGCGAGTGGAAGACGCACAGCAGAGTTTAACCAATCTTCACGCAGATACAGCGCACGCCAGAGATTTACGATGCAGCATTTAGCAAAGATGCGGATGCCGCTGGTTGCTTTTAGAATCTGCTCAAGCAATTGCGACGCGACGTCGCAATTACCACATAGCGAGGCTAGACAGATGGACCCACAATTCGTCGACAGAGGGGTGCAGCGATGACCGCAGTAGCTGAGGCGTCACAGCCTGGCACAGAGGCACTTTCGACGCCTCAATCCGCCGTGATCGGCATCATTGCCGGCGAGGGCGTGCAGATCGGTGTCTTGCTCGACGCCAACGCCCCGGTATCGGTGATGGTCGACCCCCTGCTGAAGGTCGTCAACGTTCGGCTCCGGGAGCTCGGCCTCGCAGCGCTGGAAGCAAAGCAGCGCGGCCGGTGGGCCCTGTGCCTGGTCGACGGATCCCCGCTGCGGGCCACCCAGTCGCTGACCGAACAGGACGTCTACGACGGCGACCGGCTGTGGCTGCGGTTCGTCGACGACACCGAGCACCGCTCCCAGGTCATCGAGCACATCTCGACGGCCGTGTCGGTCAACCTCAGCAAGCGGTTCTCCTCGGTCAACCCGACGGTGGCAGTCCAGGTCGGCGCCGGAATGGTCGGCGCCGGAGTGGTGCTCGGCGCGTTCCTGCTCGGCTGGTTCCGCTGGCACCACGACTCGTGGGTCCCCGCGCCGTATGCCGCTGTCATCGCGGTGCTCGTGTTCACCGTGGCGCTGGTGATCCTGAGCCGGTCCCACACCGTGCAGAACCGTCGCGCCGGCGACATGCTGCTCTGGAGCGGGCTCGCCCCGCTGGCGGTCTCGGCGGCGTCCGCACCTCCCGGGCCGGTCGGCTCGCCGCATGCGCTGCTGGGTTTTGCGGTGACTACTGTCGGCGCGCTGCTGATCATGCGTTTCACCGGGCGTCGCCTCGGCACCGGTACCGCGATCGTGACCATCTCGCTGATCGCCACCATCGGCAGCCTGGCCCGGATGGCTTTCGACACCGGAGCGGTGACGCTGCTGACCACCACGTTGTTGGTCTGCGTCTTCGGCTACCACAGCGCTCCGGCGATGTCGCGCTGGCTGTCCGGCATCCGGTTGCCGGTCTTCCCGTCGGCCACCAGCCGCTGGGTCTTCGAAGCCCGTCCCGATCTGCCGACCACCGTGGCGCACGGCGTCGACGGCAGCCGGCCGACCCTGGAGGGCCCCGCGTCCATCCAGGACGTGGTGCTGCGCGCCGAGCGGGCCCGCTCGTTCCTGACCGGACTGCTGGTCGGCTTCGGCGTCCTCACTATCGTCTCGCTGGCCGGGGTGTCGGACCCTCGCACGCATGACCGGTGGCTGCCCCTGCTGCTGGTCGCCTCCACCGCGGGATTCCTGATGCTGCGCGGCCGCTCGTACGTAGACCGTTGGCAGGCAATCACTCTCGCGGTGACGTCGGTGCTGATCGTGGCGGCCGTGGTGGTGCGCTACTCGCTGGTGCTGTCCTCGACCGCAGCCGTGTCGGTGACGGCAGGCCTGGCGGTGCTGCTGCCCGCTGCCGGACTCACCGCGGCGGTGACAGTGCCCAACACGATCTACAGCCCGCTGTTCCGCAAGCTCGTCGAGTGGGTTGAATATCTCTGCCTGATGCCGATTTTCCCGCTGGCATTGTGGTTGATGAATGTCTATGCAGCGATCCGTTATCGCTAGCGGCGTGCCGATCGCAAGAGCGGCGAAGCCGGGCGTAGCGGGTCGGCACAGTGGGGGCGTGCCGATCGCAAGTGCGGCGAAGCCGGGCGCAGCGGATCGGCACAGGAGTCGACTGCGGCCGCTTCGTGCGGCCGCAGTCACCGCCGCCACTCTGATCGTGGCGACGGTAGCCCTACCCGGGTCACCGGCCTACGCCGTCAACCCTCCGGGCGTCGACCCGGGGGCGACGCCTCCGGACAGCGCACCGGGCCCCTCGCAGTCGATGAAGCAGAATTCGTACTGCACCGAGGTCGGAGTGTTGCCGGGCACCGACTTCCGCGTACAGCCGAAGTACATGGACATGCTGAACCTGTCCGAGGCGTGGAAGTTCGGCCGCGGGGCCGGAGTGCGGGTCGCGGTCATCGACACCGGTGTGACCCCGCACCCGAGACTGCCGCATCTGATACCCGGCGGCGACTACGTGATGGGCGGCGGGGACGGACTCTCCGACTGCGACGCCCACGGCACGCTGGTGGCGTCGATGATCGCCGCGGCGCCAGGGTCGGCAGGCGGCCTGGAGGCACCGGGACCGCGGCGGCCACCGCCCGTTCCCACCAGGGAACCACCGCCCCAGGCTCCGCCACCGCAGACCATCAGCGTGGCACCACCTCCGCCGCAGACCATCACCCTGGTCCCGCCGGCACCACCGCAGCAGGAGGACGCTCAGGCGTGTCCGTGGTGCCCGCCGAGCAGCAAGGCCGGCGGCGCTGCCAACCACGACGGCGGAAAGTTCGTGTTGCCCGGCCTTTCCGGTAGCCGGCACGGCCAAGTGGTCTCGGTGGACTATCCGCGTCCTCTTCCCGCGGCGCCGCAACGGCCGCTGGACCCGCCGCCCGCGCCCGCCCCGAGCGACGCCTACAGCGGCGTGGCACCCGATGTGGACCTGATCTCAATCCGCCAGTCCAGCCAGGCTTTTGGACTCAAGGACGCCTACACCGGCGACGAGGATCCGCAAACCCGGCAAAAGCGAGACAACATCTTCACCATGGCGCGCGCGATCGTTCACGCGGCCAACCTGGGCGCGAAGGTCATCAACATCTCGCAGGTGATGTGCATGAGCGCACGTAGCCTCATCGAGGCGCCCGACCTGGGTGCCGCGGTGCGCTACGCCGCGGTCGACAAGGATGCGGTGATCGTCGCCGCCGCCGGTGACACCAGTCAGCGCGACTGCAAAGAGAATCCACTGGTCGATCCGTTGCACCCCAACGATTCTCGGGACTGGGGCGGTGTCACCACGGTGGTCACGCCTTCCTGGTACAGCGATTACGTCTTGACCGTCGGTGCAGTGGATGCCTCCGGCACACCGATGGACAAACTCAGCGTGGCCGGGCCGTGGGTGTCCATTGCCGCGCCGGGTACCGACGTGATCGGCCTCTCGCCGCGAGATGACAGTCTGGTCAACGCAATTGACGGTCCGGACAACTCGTTGCTGGTGCCGGCCGGAACCAGCTTCTCCACGGCGATCGTGTCCGGGGTGGCCGCCCTCGTGCGGGCCAAGTATCCACAGTTGTCCGCGCACCAGATCATCAACCGTCTGACACGCACCGCGCGCGCACCTGCTCGCGGCGTCGACAACCAGATCGGCTACGGGGTCGTCGATCCGGTCGCGGCGCTGACCTGGGATGTACCCGATGGATCTGTCCTGCCGAAAGATTCGGCCAAGCCGCTGAAGCTGCCTCCGGCCCCCGCCCCGCGCAACATGACGCCGGTCTGGGTTGCCGCCGCCGGCATGGGTGCCGCGGCGCTGATAGCCGGTCTCATCTTCGGCGGAGCCGTCTTGATGAGAAAAACAACAGGGAGACAGGAATGAAGGCACAACGGGAGTACGGGCTGTCCCTCTCGTGGGCGCGGGTCACCACGGTGTTCCTGATCGACGTTGCGCTGCTGGTGATCGCGAGCCACCTTCCTGACTCCTGGCAGGCCGGTCGCAACCTCACCTTCTGGATCGGTGTCGGGCTGGCGGTGATCATCACCGTCGTCGCTCTGCTGACCAATGGGGGAGTACCGGTGTCGTCGGCCCCGATTGCCCGGGTCCGCAACTGGTATGCCGACCCCGAAGCACTCACCGTCGGCTGCACCCCGGCGATCGACCACCGCCGGCAGTTCAGCCGGGAGACGGTGGGCATTCGCGAACACGACGGAAAACTGATCGCCGTGATCGCCGTCGACGGAGCCGGGGAGGCCGGTCGGCACCGCCACCGCGACGCACTCGCGACCACCATTCCCCTGGAGGCGGTGATCACGTCGTTGCGGCAGTTCGATGTTCGCCTCGACAGCGTGGACATCATCTCGGTAGGCACCCGGGAGTCCAACAAAGGCGTCCAGTCCGCGGTTCGCGACGACTTCGGCGCGGGCAAGGACCGCCGACCCATCGAGGAACGCCACACCTGGCTGGTGCTGCGGATGGACCCGCAGCACAACGTCAGCGCGGTCGCAGCGCGCGACTCGGTGGCCTGCACGCTGGCCGCCGCCACCGAGCGGCTGGCGAACGACCTCGACGGGCGCAACTGTGTCGCGCGGCCGCTGACCGCCGACGAGATCGTCGACGTCGACGACGCCGTGTTGGCCGGACTCCAACCGGCGCACGTCCGTCCGTTCTGGCGCTACCTGAAGACCCCGGACGGCTACGTGACCAGCTTCTGGGTCTCACCCGGCGACATCACCAGCGAGACGCTGGAGGAGCTGTGGCTCACCGACGCCGACACCACCGTGATGACGATCCGCATCATCGCCGAGGGCCACGACGCCGACGTCTCGGTGTGGGTCCGCTACCACAGCGACAAGCGCCTTCGCAAAGAAGCGTTCAGCGGCCTGAACCGGCTCACCGGACGCCAGCTCGGCGCGGTGGCTGCCAGCCTGCCGGCGCCGACATCGCGCCGTCCGCTGCCGATGCCGAGCCGCACATTGGGTCACACCGAGGACATCCTGGTTCCGGTCGGCGCAGTGGCTGGGCAATAGGTGAGCGGTTTCGAAGCCTTACGATGAAAGAATGACGCGACCGCAGACCAACGCGCCGGATTCCCGCAACGCGATGGTCGCAGGGCTATTGGCGTCAGGAATATCGGTCAACGGGCTTCAGCCCAGCCACAATCCGCAGGTGGCTCAGCGGATGTTCGCGACTGCCACCAGCCTCGACCCGCAGATGTGCGACGCCTGGCTGGCTCGCGTGCTGGCCGGTGAGCAGAGCATCGAGGTGCTCAGCGGCGCATGGAATTCGGTAAAGACATTCGGCTGGGAGATGCGCCGACTCGGCTTGACGGAGCTGGAATTCCGTCCCGAGATATCCGACGGGATGTTCCTGAAGCTCGCGGTCACCAGCGTCGAGTCGCTGGCCGCCGGTTATGCGGCCGCCCTCACCGAAGCGAAGCGGTACGCCGAAGCGGCCGAGCTGCTGGATTCGATCACGCCGCGCCATGCCTCCGACGAGGAGCTGGTCAAGTACGTGCGCGGACTGCTGCATTTCCGCACCGGACGCTGGTCGGACGTGCTGGCGCAGTTCCCGCCCGGGGCCGGCTGGCGGCACCCCGAGTTGAAAGCCGCCGGCGCCGCGATGGCCACGACCGCACTGGCGTCGCTGGGTGTGTTCGAGGAGGCCACCCGTCGCGCCCAGGAAGCGATCGAGGGCGACCGCGTGCCCAGCGCGGCCAACGTCGCGATGTACACCCAGGGGATGTGCTACCGGCACCTCGGCCGGGAAGAGGACGCCGTCGAGAGCCTGCGCCGGGTCTACTCACGCGACGCCAAGTTCACGCCGGCGCGCGAGGCGCTGGACAACCCCAATTACCGGTTGGTGCTGACCGACCCGGAAACCATTGAGGCGCGCACGGATCCGTGGGATGCAGACAGCGCGCCGACCCGCGAACAGGCCGAGGCCGCCCGGCATGCCGAGATGGCCAAGAAGTATCTCGACGAAGGCGACGCCGCGCTCAACGCGATGCTCGGCATGGATGCGGCCAAGCGGGAAATCAAGCTGATCAAGTCGACCACCAAGGTGAATCTCGCCCGCGCGAAGATGGGCCTTCCGGTTCCGGTGACCTCGCGGCACACGTTGCTGCTCGGACCTCCCGGCACCGGCAAAACGTCTGTGGCACGGGCATTTTCGAAGCAACTGTGCGGCCTGACCGTACTGCGCAAACCTCTGGTCGTCGAGACCAGCCGCGCGAAGTTGTTGGGCCGCTACATGGCCGACGCGGAAAAGAACACCGAGGAGATGCTCGAGGAAGCGCGGGGCGGTGCCGTCTTCTTCGACGAAATGCACAACCTGCACGAGAGCGGCTACTCCACCGGAGACGCCTACGGAAACGCCATCATCAACACCTTGCTGCTGTACATGGAGAATCACCGCGACGAGCTGGTGGTCTTCGGAGCCGGGTACGCCAAGGCCATGGACAAGATGCTCGAAGTCAACCAGGGTCTGCGGCGCCGGTTCTCCACTGTCATCGAGTTCTTCAGCTACAACCCCAAGGAGCTCGTCGCGCTGACCCAGCTGATGGGCAAGGAGAACGAGGACGTCATCACCGACGACGCGGTCGCGGGGTTGCTGCCGTCCTACACCAGGTTCTACGAGGACGAGACGATCTCTCAGGACGGTGATCTGATCCGTGGTATCGACACCCTGGGAAATGCCGGATTCGTGCGCAACGTGGTGGAGAAGGCCCGCGACCACCGGAGCTTCCGCCTCGACGACGAAGACCTCGACGCGGTGCTGGCGAGCGACTTCGACGAGTTCAGCGACGACCAGCTGCGCCGGTTCAAGGAATTGACCCGTGATGACCTCGCCGAAGGGCTGAGTGCAGCCGTAGCCGAGAAGAAGAGCGACTAAACCCGCTGGGGTGCAACAGGTTTCGAACTAATTGCACCAAATCTGTTGGGCGAGAACCGAAACTGACCGGCGGCGATCTCGAAAGTTTGGTTCGCCGTACATTTGAGTTTCCCCTAGAGCGAGTTGACTCTCGCCGATCTTGGTGGAACTATGACCGAAGCAAGCACCTCGCTAGGTGAGGCGTCTGCACGGATATAGGCCACTGACCTCAAATGTCGAAAGACGCCCAGGGTCAGGACAGCTCCTCCCGGCTTAAGGGTTGAGCCCAAGTGGCTTCCGGGGTTTCCCGGATACGCCGTGCAGTGCCAAAGCTCTGTCGAGAGGGGTGCAGCGACCGGCTGACCTGGCCGTATTCGCTACGTCCCGCGTGCACCGTGTCGGCACCCCCGTGTGCCCTGGCCGCGAGGAGGTGAGGCGAAGTGAGTCCCAGCGACGGTCCGTATCCGAGACCGATGGCCGTTTCGCCCGTATCCGGCCTCGGCGCCCGCATCACTCCCTGAACCGGCTCACGCCGCTTCGAATATCAACGCGCGCTTGATTTTTCATGCCTGCGTTCCCTCGACGTGCCCTGACGCGGCGCGCTCAGCTGCCCTCGTGAAGGAGCAACCGATGACTTTTGTGACCACACAGCCCGACCTGATCGCCGCGGCCACCGGCCTGCTGGCCGACTCCTACCAGGCCACCGAGGCCGCAAACGCAAGCTCAGCAATCTGAACGGAGTGCCACCATGACTGCAGCATTCGACTTCGGTGCTTTCCCACCAGAGCTCAACTCCGCCAAGATGTACGCCGGTCCAGGATCGGCGTCGATGATGTCTGCGGCCTCGGCCTGGAACGGCCTGGCAGCCGAATTGCGTTCGCAGGCGGCAAATTACGGTTCCATCGTCACGAACTTGACCTCCGACGGCTGGCAGGGCCGGGCTTCGACGGCGATGGCGGCCGCCGCCGCGCCGTACACCGCCTGGATGAACACCACCGCCGCGCAGGCCGAGCAGACGGCCGGACAGGCCACGGCCGCCGCAGCTGCCTACGAGGCGGCATACGCGATGACCGTGCCGCCACCGGTGATCGCGGCCAACCGGACCCAGTTGGCGGCGTTGGTCGCGACGAATCTGCTGGGGCAGAACGGTCCGGCGATCGCGGCCACCGAAGCTCACTACGGCCAGATGTGGGCGCAAGACGCCGCGGCGATGTACGGCTATGCGGCCCAGGCATCGGCGGCATCCAAGGTGCCGTCGTTCACCACGGCCCCCCAGACCACGGCTCCCGATGCGCTCGCCGGGCAGGCCGCCGCCACGGGTCAGGCCACCGGCACCAGCACGCAGGCGGCCTTGTCGCAGTTGACATCCGCGGTCCCCAACACGCTGCAGGGGATGGCGTCGCCGGCCGCGAGTTCCACGACGTCGACGTCGATGCTGTCCGAACTCGAGGGCCTGCTGAGCGGCGGGTCGTCCGGCAATTCCCAGCTCGACAGCTTTTGGAGCACGTGGGGACCCAACGCCAACTTCTGGAACACGGTGACCTCGACCGGGGCCATCAACCCGCTGCAGGCGGCGCAGATCGTCACCAGCGCCAGCTTCCTGGGTCCCAGCGCCGCCGGCGCGGCGACGGGTGGCGAGGGCCTGGGCGGACTTTCGCCGCTCGGCGTGGCCGCCGGCCTGGGCTCGGGGACGCCGGGAATGTCGGGCGTCGCCGGACTGGGCGCAACCGGCTCCTCGATGTCGGCCGGCGTCGGTCAGGCGGCATCCATCGGACCGTTGTCCGTGCCACCCGGCTGGACCTCTGCGGCTCCCACCGCGACGGCGCCGGCCGGCTCGGCGCTGGGCAGTACACCGCTGGCCGCGCCGCCGGAGGTTGCGGCCGGCGTTCCCGGCGTCGCCCCGGCCGGTGCCGGCATCGGCGCCCGGGCGGGCGCGACCGGCGGCATCATGGACAACCGATTCTTGACCCGGCCCCCGATGGTCCCGTCGTGGGCCGCGGTCGGGTAAGCAGCACAACCATTTCGAGATGTGCCCGTCGACCGGCGGGCGCATCGTCCACACTGGTGGCATCTCGGCCAGGGGAAAGGAGACCCGCTCATGCAGACGCTGACGATCGCGGAATTCACGCTGCGGCTCGGCGTGGGCGTCGGCTGCGGTGCCCTGATCGGAATCGAACGGCAGTGGCAGGCCCGACGAGCCGGGCTGCGCACCAACGCGCTGGTCGCCACCGGCGCAACGCTGTTCGTGCTGTACTCGGTGGCCACCAACGACAGCAGCCCGACCCGGGTGGCGTCCTACGTGGTCTCCGGGGTCGGTTTCCTCGGCGGTGGAGTGATCCTGCGCGAAGGATTCAATGTCCGTGGGCTCAACACCGCGGCGACCTTGTGGTGCTCGGCGGCGGTCGGCGTCCTCGCCGCCGGTGGACATCAGGTGTTCGCGTTGATCGCCACTGGGACCATCGTGATGATTCACCTGCTGGGACGCCCGGTTGGTCACTTGATCGACCGCGACAATGTGGTCGAGGAGGACGAGGACGACCAGCCGTATCAACTGCAGTTGATCTGTCGGCCCAAGTCGGAGAAGTACGCCCGCGCTCAGATCGTGCAGCGCACCGGGTTCGGCGGAGACCGGCTGCTGTTGCGCGGGATTCACACCGGCCGCAACGCCGACGACAGCGTCACGTTGACCGCCTATCTGCTGAGCGACGGCCACGCGCCGTCGCGGCTGGAGCAGCTGGTCGCGGAATTGTCCCTGCAGGAAGGCGTCCAGGCGGTGCATTGGTATGCCGGCGATCAAGATGACCGGATGCCGCCGGCACATTAATCCGTCGTCGTAGGGTGTGGGATGTGAACGCGATCGCCGGTTTCCTCTCTGTTCTGCCTGAGCAGATGCGGGACCCGGTATTGTTCGCTGTTCCGTTCTTTCTCTTGCTGTTGATCGTGGAGTGGACCGCGGCCCGCAAGCTCGAATCCCTCGAGCGCGAAGTCGGTGTGCACGCCGACCGTCCGGACTCCGGCGCCTATCTCGCAGCCGATTCCTGGGCCAGCATCAGGATGGGTCTCATTTCGGTGGCCACCACAGCGGGCTGGAAATTCATCGCACTGCTCGGCTACGCCGCGATCTATGCATACGTGGCACCCTGGCACCTGGCGGCGACGCGTTGGTACACCTGGGTGATCGCGATCCTCGGCGTCGACCTGCTGTACTACTTCTATCACCGCAGCGCACACCGTATTCGGCTGATGTGGGCCACCCACCAGGCGCACCACTCGAGCCAGTATTTCAACTTCGCCACCGCGCTGCGTCAGAAGTGGAACAACAGCGGAGAGATCCTGATGTGGATTCCGTTGCCGCTCTTGGGGATTCCACCGTGGGTGGTTTTCTGCAGTTTCTCGGTCAATTTGATCTACCAATTCTGGGTGCACACCGAGCGAATCGGCAGGATGTGGGCGCCTGTCGAATTCATCTTGAACACGCCTTCGCATCATCGTGTGCACCACGGGATGGACGCCGACTATCTGGACAAGAACTACGGCGGAATCTTCATTGTCTGGGATCGGCTCTTCGGCACCTTCCGCAAAGAAACGTTTCGCCCGCACTACGGACTCACCAAACAAGTGAACACCTTCAATGTCTGGAAACTGCAGACTCACGAATATCTGGCTATCGCCAGAGATTTCCGCTCTGCAACGCGCCTGCGCGACCGGCTCGGCTACGTCTTCGGCCCGCCAGGATGGCAACCCACGTCGGCCGTGCGCGGTGACGTGTCGACTCCGCTGACGCCGTCGTCGCGCTAGTCGCCGGCGCAGCGATCCGCCGGTATTCACCCGCCGTTTTTATTGCGGCGAGCCGAAAGCCCCCACTGCTGAGCCACGATCAGTAAGTTCGATGACGAGGCCGGTATCCGCCTGCCGTCACCACGAGAAGGGAATTGCTGTGGGAGACACTCTCACCGAGGGGCAAAAGCTCGTCAAAGGTGAATCGCTGACGTCGAGCAATGGGGCCTACACCCTGACGCTGCAGGACGACGGGAACCTGGTCCTGGCATCACGCGGTCATGCAATCTGGTCGTCGGGCACCAACGGCGAAGACATTGTGCGCGCTGAGGTCCAGACCGATGGCAACTTCGTCCTTTACACCGGCGACAAGCCGGTGTGGCACACCGAAACCAAGGGCAAGAAGAACGTTCGTCTCGTTCTGCAGGACGACCGCAACCTGGTGCTGTACGCGGCCGACGGCGCCGCATGGTCGACCAAAACCGAGACCGACGCGCCGCCACCGGCCGAACCCGAAGCCGAAGCCGCACCGGCAGGGGAGGCGCACGCGGAGAACGCCGCCGAGCAGGACCCGACTCCGGCGCCCGAGCCCGAGCCGGCCGCCCGGACCTACACCGTCGAATCCGGCGACACGCTGTGGGCGATCGCCGAGCAGTTCTACGGCGACGGAAACAAGTATCAGATCATCGCCGACGCCAGTGGCATTCCCAACCCGGATCTAATTCAGCCGGGTCAGGTCCTGACCATTCCTTGATCGCACAGGGAAACGCGCCGGCCGGGAATACGGTCGGCGCGTTTCTCTTTCGAACCGCTTCTCGCGCTATTTCGCTTAGCATTGGCTAGGTAACCTAAAGGCCGGCCGGTGGGGCGTCGGTCTCGATGGATCGGAGTCGACCGGTGGGGGGTCCGACAATTCGCGCCATAGGCGCGGTAGTCACCGCTGTCGTTGCCGCGGTGTGCAACCCTGTCGGCGCACGGGCGGACCCGGTTGCGGTCTTCCCGGGGATGGAGATCCATCAGGGACCCCATCTGTGCACATTGGGCTACGTCGACCCCGCGTTGCGGGTGGCGTTCAGCGCCGGCCACTGTCACAGCGACGGCCCGGTGCTCGACAAGGACAACAAGGTCATCGGCACAGTGGCCACGTTCCGCGACAACACGCCGAACGGCGCATTCGTCAACACCGACCAGCAGATCGCCGACTACGAGTCGATCGTGCTGGCTCCCGACGTCACGGTGAACGACGTGTTGCCGGTCGGTCGCGTCCTGCAGTCCGACCCGGGTTTGGTGGTCACTCCCGGCGAACCGATCTGCCACTTCGGGGTGGTCAGCGGTGAAAGCTGCGGAACGGTCGAGGCCGTCAACAACGGCTGGTTCACGATGAGCCACGGCGCTGTCAGCCAGCAGGGCGATTCCGGCGGGCCGGTGTACCTCACCAACGGCCCCGGGCCGGCTCGAATCGTCGGTATCTTCAACAGCGTGTGGGGCAATTTCCCGGCGGCGGTGTCGTGGCAGTCGACCTCCCAGCAGATCCGCCAGGACGTCGGCGTCGGCGGTCCAGCGATCTAAGGGACGGCCCCGGGCGGCAAGAATTAGAACGTGTTCACCTGTACGTTGCGACGCGGTTTGTGCCGGATGACGGCAACATCGATCCGGCAGTTTCTGGCGTGGCCGGCACTGGGTTATTCTGCGAAGCGATGAGCCTCTCTTTTGGATCGCCGGTCCAAACCGCCTGGGTGACCAACGACCTGGACGGCACGGAAAAGGCTCTCACCGGCTTGTTAGGCGTGAAGAAGTGGGTACGCCTGCCAGATGTGCACTTCGCGCCGGACGCCTGCAGCTACCGCGACGCCCCCGCGGACTTCGTCGCCGACATCTCGTTGAGCTATCTCGGCGACATGCAGCTCGAACTGATCCAGCCGGTCCGCGGGCCTAATATCTATAGTGACTTTCTGCAGGGCAGCGGCCCGGGTCTGCACCACATCTGCGTCGAGACCGAAACCCCCGAGGACTTCGACGCCGCGCTGGCTGCAGCGGCCGCGCAGGGGGCCTCGGTGCCGCAGCGGGGCACCATGCCCGGCGGGCTGCGATTCGCCTATGTGTCCGCACCGCAGTACGGGGTTCCCTATCTGGAGATCGCGCACTTCTCGGCCGAGATGCGTCAGTTCTTCGACTACATCAAGCAGGAGCAGCGACTGTGAACCCGCCGACGACGATGCAGAGCGAAGCGATGAGGAGGAGTGGCGACCGTGAAAACTGACATCCCAACAACTTTGAGTGTCGGCGACGTGACGGAGTGGTCCGACGAAGTGGACGTCGTCGTGCTCGGCTTCGGCATCGGGGGCGGATGCGCGGCCGTCAGCGCGGCCGCCGCAGGCGCGCGGGTGCTCGTGCTCGAACGTGCCGCCGCCGCCGGCGGCACCACCTCAATGGCCGGAGGGCACTTCTATCTCGGCGGCGGTACCGCGGTCCAGGAAGCGACCGGGCATCCCGACTCAGCCGAAGAAATGTACAAGTACCTGGTGGCGGTGTCACGGGACCCCGATCACGAAAAGATCCGCGCCTACAGCGACGGCAGCGTCGAGCACTTCAACTGGCTGGAAGACTTGGGTTTTGAGTTCGAGCGCAGCTTCTACCCGGGCAAGGTGGTCGTTCCGCCGGGTACTGAAGGCTTGAGCTACACCGGCAACGAGAAGGTGTGGCCCTTCTGCGACCAAGCCGTCCCGTCACCGCGCGGGCACTCGGTCCCGGTGCCGGGTGAGCTCGGCGGCGCAGCCATGGTGATCGATCTGCTGGTCAAACGCGCCGACGAGTTGGGTGTGCAATTCCGCTACGAAACCGGTGCCACGAACCTGATTCTGGACGCCGATAACGCCGTCGTCGGCGTCGCGTGGAAGCACTTCACCGAAACCGGTGCGGTACAAGCCAAATCGATCGTCATCGCTGCCGGTGGTTTCGCGATGAACCCGGAGATGGTTGCCGAATACACGCCCGAGCTGGGCCAGCCGCGACGCACCAAACACCACGGGCTGGTGGCGCCCTACATCTTGGGCAACCCCAACGACGACGGCCTTGGCCTTCGCATGGGTGTATCGGCCGGCGGGGTTGCCGAGAACATGGACGAGAAATTCATCACCGCGGCGGCGTACCCGCCCGAGGTCCTGCTGACGGGCGTGATCGTCAACAAGGAAGGCAAGCGATTCGTCGCCGAGGACTCCTACCATTCGCGCACATCGGCATTCGTACTCGAGCAGCCGGAGCAGACCGCGTACCTGATCGTCGACGAAGCACACACCGAGATGCCGGCCATGCCGTTGATCATGTTCCTCGACGGCTACGATACGATCGCCGAACTCGAGGAGGCGCTGGGCATCCCGTCCGGCAACGTCGCCGCGACGCTGGACCGCTACAACGAGTACGCCGCCAAAGGTGAAGATCCGGACTTTCACAAGCAGTCGGATTACGTTGCGCCGCAGGACAATGGGCCGTGGGCGGTTTTCGACCTGTCACTCGGGCGGGCGATGTACTCCGGGTTCACCATGGGTGGTCTGGCGGTCACTGTCGACGGTGAGGTCAAGCGCGACGACGGCAGCGTGGTTGCCGGCCTGTACGCGGTGGGCGCGTGCGCGTCCAACATCGCCCAGGACGGTAAGGGCTATGCCAGCGGCACACAGCTCGGCGAGGGGTCCTTCTTCGGGCGTCGCGCCGGAACGCACGCCGCCGCCAAAGCCGTAGGCGCGCAAGCGCTTTAGACCTCGGCCGGCTCCTGGCCCACCGGCCCCAGCTGCCACCGGCCCTCGCCGAGTAGTTGAAGTCGCTGCTGGTGATGCGACTCGACGGTGCTGCGGTGACTGACGCTGACCAGGACGGTACTGGGCAACTCGGCCCGTAGTAGTCGATACATCGTCAACTCCAGGCCCTCGTCCATCGCCGAGGTGGCCTCGTCGACGAACACCGCCTTCGGTTTGGTGAGCAGCACGCGGGCGAACGCGACACGCTGCTGCTCACCGGGTGACAACACCTTGACCCAGTCCTTTTCCTCGTCGAGCAGGTCGTGGAGATGCGGCAGCATCACCTTCGTCAGTACCTCGCCGAGGTCATCGTCGGAGATGTCACCCGATGCCGCCGGATACGACACAACCGCCCGCAGATCGCCCAGCGGAATGTAGGGCAACTGCGACAGAAACATCGTCTGGTTCGGCCCCTCCGGGCATCGCAGAGTGCCTGACCCGTATGGCCACAACTGGGCGAGGCTTCGCAGCAGCGTCGTCTTGCCGCTGCCGGACGGGCCGGTGATCACCAACGCCTCGCCCTCGGACAGGTGCAGATCGAGCGAGTCGATCAACTGGTCACCGTCGGGCGTGCGCACTTCCACACCCTCGATATCGACGGCGCCGTCGACGCTCGGCCTGACCAGCAACTCGGGCAGCTCACGAGCCTTCTCGTCGGCCACCACCAGGCCGTGCAATCGGATGATCGCGGCGCGGTAGCTCGCGAACTGGTCGTAGACATTGCGGAAGAAGGACAGTCCGTCGGAGATCTCGTTGAACGCCGCAGCGGTCTGCGTGACGCTGCCGAACTTGATCTGCCCGGCGAACAACCTCGGCGCCTGCAGGACCCAGGGCAGCGGGACGATCAACTGGCTCATCGAGATGTTGAATCCGAACCAGCCGATGGTGCGGTTCACGTAATGCAGATAATTGTCGATGATCAGCCGGAAGCGTCTGGTCAGCTGCACACGTTCGGCACTCTCGCCGCGATAGAAGCCGACCGCCTCGGCGGCGTCGCGCACCCGGACCAGCGCGTATCGGAAGGCGGCGTTCGTGAGCTCATTGCGGAAGCTCAGCCCGATCAGCGGGCGCCCGATCCAGAACCCACCGATGGTGGCCACCAGCACGTAGACGATCAGGATCCAGAACATCGCCCGGGGAATGCTGACGCCGAACAGCGTCAGGGTGCCGGACAGGTTCCACAGGATGGCGGTGAACGAGACCACCGACAACACCGACTGCACCGCGCCGAACACCAGCACATTGCCGGTGCCGTTCGAGGGCACGTTGGGGGTGCCGCCCACTCCGGCGGTCAACAGGTCGATGTCTTGTTGAATACGCTGGTCGGGGTTGTCGATGGTGCCGTCGATGAATCGGGCGCGGTAGTAGGCGCGCCCCTCCAGCCAGTCGCCGGTGAATCGGTCGGTGAGCCAGATGCGCCAGGCGACGATAAACCGTTGCGTCAGATAGACATCGAGCACGATGCGCGCGATGAATATCGCCGCCATGATCGAGAAGTGAAAGATCGACATCCAAAATCCGTGCACGCCAGACGCTTTGACGACGTCGTCACGGGTCGCCAGGCCCTGAACAGCGGTCTGGATGGACGAGTTCAAATCGTTGGCCTGATAGCTGAGCAGTACCGACAGCCGCACCCCGATGACGACCGACAACAGCAGCACTCCGAGCATCAGCCACACCCGCGCGCTGTGCCGACCGGTGAAATAGCCGTCGGTGATCCGCCAGAACTGGCGCCCCCAGGTGGTGACCAGACGAAGCGTCACCAGGACGACGAGCAAGCACACCGCGCTGATCAGCCAGGCCGTGGCGATCCAGGACACCGATTCGGCCAGCGCGTGGCCCCACTCGATAGACGGCTTGAACAGTTCCACCGTGCGCCTACTCCTTAGATTGCAACCTGCTCGGCCTGGCTTGAGCGAGCGCCCGGCCCGACAGACCCTCCCGCGAAGCTACCCGGACACCGCGGCAGCAAGATGTCTGGGCTGTTGGGCCTGATCTTGCCATCGAAACCGGTGCCGACGCGCAGAAGCTCGATGGCCGCTCACACGTTGGCCGGCTGCCGTTCGATCGGGCGCAGTTCCCACTTGCCGCCACCGAGCAGCTCGAGCACCTGATCGTGGTGCTGTTCCACCGTCGGGCGATGACTGACGCTGACGACGACACAGTTCGGCAAATCGCTTCGCAACAGCTGGTACAGCGCGAATTCCAGACCCTCGTCGAGCGCGGATGTCGCCTCGTCCAGGAACACCGCCTGGGGGCGGGCAAGCAGGACCCGGGCGAAGGCAACGCGCTGCTGCTCGCCGGGAGACAGCACTTTGGCCCAGTCCCGCTCTTCGTCGAGCCGGGCGGCCAGCGGGGCGAGCGCAACTTTGGCCAGCGCCTCCCGCACCGCGGCGTCGGAGATGTCCGCCGCGGCATTCGGGTAGCAGACCACGCCGCGAAGGTCGCCCAGCGGGACGTAGGGCAGCTGCGACAAGAACATGGTCTCGTGGTCGCCCGCGGGCCGGCTCAAGGTGCCGGAAGCGTAGGGCCACAACTGCGCCAGGCTGCGCAACAGGGTGGTCTTGCCGGCCCCCGAACGCCCGGTGACCACGAGTGCGTCACCGCTGCGGAGGCGGACGTCGAGGGGGTCGATCAACTGCTCGCCACCGGGCGCGCGCACCTCGACGGCGGCGATGTCGACAGACCCGTTCTCGCTCGGCACCACAGACACTTCGGGCAGTTCCCGGCCCCGTGCGTTCGCGTCGATCAAGCCGTACAACCGGAGAATCGAGGCGCGGAACGCCGCAAATTCGTTGTAGCGGTTGCGGAAGAACGACAGCGAATCCTGGATCGTGCCGAACGCGGCCGCGGTCTGTGCGACGCCGCCCAGACCGATTTTCCCGTCGAACAACCGTGGCGCCTGGATGAGCCACGGCAGCGGCACCATCGTCTGCGTGACCGACACATTCCACCCGAAGTACCCGATGGTGCGGCTGACGTAGCGACGGTAATTGGTGATGATCGGCGTGAAGCGCCGGCCCAGTCGGAAGCGTTCGGCCTCTTCACCGTGATAGAAGCCGACGGCTTCGGCGGCATCGCGCAGGCGTACCAAGGCATAGCGGAACGCGGCGTTGAGCCTTTCGTTGGCGAAACTCAGCGCGATCAGAGGATGACCGATCCAGAACGTGATACTGCTCGCTGTCAGGACGAAGACGAAGACGCTCCAGAACATCGCGCGCGGAATGTCAACGTGGACAAGAGGAACCGTCAGCGGGCCCGAGAGGTTCCACAAGATCGCAGCGAAAGAAACCACCGACACCACCGCATGCACGGCGCCGAACACCAGGGTTTGATTGGTGCCGATCGTCGGGACATTGGCAGTCGCGCCGGCTCCGGCGGTGAAGACGTCGACGTCCTGCTGGATCCGCTGGTCGGGGTTGTCGATCGTCTCGTCGATGAATCTGGACCGGTAGTAAGCGTGTCCGGTCAGCCAGTCGGAAGTGAGGTGCTCGGTCAGCCAGACCCGCCAGCCGATGATGAAGCGCTGCATCAGGTAGAGGTCGACCATCGCCAGGGCAATGAATATCGCGGCGAGGATGCAGAACACTGTCAGTGCCATCCAAAAACCGTGTATCCCAGACTGTTTGACCATGTTGTTCTGCGCCCCTGAGCCGGTGAAGGCTGTCTCCAGCGCGTTGTACAGGTCTTTGCTGAAGAAGCTGAACAACACGTTGACCCGGACGGTGGTCACCACCAACAGCAGCAGGACGCCGAGCGTCAGCCACACTCTGGCCGATCCCGGACCGGAGAAATAGTCACCGGTGATCCGCCAATACTGGCGTGCCCACTCCATGCTGAGCCAGAGGACTACGCACACGACGAGCACGGACACGGCGCTGATCAGCCAGGCCCCGGCGATCCACTCCAGCGACTCCGGCGCCGCGCGGCCCCAGTCGATCGAGGGGGTGAACGGCTGTAGAACAGGCACGGCGTCTCCTCACGGGGTGATGGATAAGCTGCCGGGATGAGCTCCGACGACGCAGCTAACGAAGCCTTTCACGCCGGACGACTGATCGCCCGGCGGTTGAGAGCCAGCGGAATCGACACCATCTTCACGCTGTCGGGCGGCCACCTGTTCTCGCTCTACGACGGTTGCCGCAGCGAGGGCATCCGGCTGATCGACACCCGCCACGAGCAGACTGCCGCGTTCGCCGCCGAAGGCTGGTCCAAGGTGACGCGGCAGCCGGGGGTCGCGGCGCTGACTGCGGGGCCGGGCGTGACGAACGGGATGAGTCCCATGGCGGCCGCGCAACAGAATTCGTCGCCGCTGCTGATTCTCGGCGGTAGGGCACCCGCTGGGCGGTGGGGGATGGGCTCGCTGCAGGAGATCGACCACGTCCCGTTCGTGGCACCGCTGACCCGCTTCGCCGCCACGGCGCCGTCGGCCGACGCTGTCAGCGGGCTGGTCGACGAAGCGCTGCGGGCCACGGTGGACGCGCCGTCGGGAGTGGCGTTCCTCGATATCCCGATGGACCACGCGTTTTCCGTTGCTGCCGACACCGGCGGGCCCGGGGCGCTGACCACCTCACCCGCCCCAGCCCTGCCCGACGGCGATGCCTTGGACCGCGCCGTCAGCCTGCTCGCCGAGGCGCAGCGGCCGGTGATCATGGCGGGCACCAATGTGTGGTGGGGGCACGCCGAACAAGCGCTGCTACGGCTTGCCGAACAGCGCCGGATCCCGGTTCTGATGAACGGGATGGCCCGCGGCACCGTGCCCGCCGACCACCCGCTGGCGTTCTCGCGGGCCCGCTCGAAAGCTCTGGGGGAGGCCGATGTCGCGATCGTCGTCGGCGTGCCGATGGATTTCCGGCTGGGATTCGGCGGCGTGTTCGGCGAAGACACCGCGCTCATCGTCGCCGATCGCGTGCAGCCCGAACGCAACCATCCACGGCCGATTGCGGCCGGGCTGTACGGCGACCTGTCGGCGACGCTGACAGTCCTGAGCGAAACACCGCGCGCCGAGAAAACAGGTCACGAGGAGTGGGTTGCCGCCTTGCGGGCCACCGAGTCCGCTGCTCGAGAACGCGAGCAGGAGGAGTTGGCCGACGATCGCAGCCCGCTGCACCCGATGCGGGTCTACGCCGAACTCGCGCCGATGCTGGACCGCGACGCGATCGTGGTCGTCGACGCCGGTGACTTCGGGTCCTACGCGGGCCGGGTGATCGACAGCTACGTCCCGGGTGCCTGGCTGGACAGCGGGCCGTTCGGCTGCCTCGGATCGGGACCGGGGTATGCACTGGCCGCGAAGCTCGCCCGCCCACAGCGTCAGGTGGTCCTACTGCAGGGCGACGGAGCCTTCGGTTTCAGCGGGATGGAATGGGACACGCTGGTACGGCACAACATTCCGGTCGTGTCGGTGATCGGCAACAACGGAATCTGGGGTCTGGAGCATCACCCGATGAAAGCGCTGTACGGCTATTCGGTGGTGGCCGAACTGCGGCCGGAGACCCGCTACGACGAGGTGGTGCGTGCCCTCGGCGGACACGGCGAGCTGGTCTCGACACCGGCCGAACTCCGCCCGGCGTTGACGCGCGCCTTCGACAGTGGCCTACCCGCCGTCGTCAACGTGCTGACCGATCCCGACGTCGCCTATCCGCGCCGGTCGAATCTGGCCTGACGCCGGTTCTGGCTCCGCGCCCAACTCCTTCGCCAGGTGTCCCGCTCCGGGTCGTCGCGGCCATCGTGATGATCCGGCTCCTCTCAGGGCGTCCCGCCCTGCATCGCCGCCGGCGGCTAGTACCGTTGACCTGTGCCAAAGACCACCAGCTCCTCGTCCGGGCGCCTGAGCGGCCGCTTCTGGCGCCTGCTCGGCGCCAGCACCGAAAAGAACCAGGGGCGCTCGCTGGCCCAGGTCACCGCATCGGCGGAGTATGACAAGAAGGCGGCCGGGCTCGACGACGAGCAGCTGCGCAAAGCCGCCGGCCTGCTCGACCTGGCCGATCTGGCCGACGCCGACGACATCCCGCAGTTCCTGGCCATCGCGCGCGAGGCGGCCGAACGGGCCACCGGGCTGCGGCCGTTCGATGTCCAGCTCCTCGGCGCGCTGCGGATGCTGGCCGGTGACGTGGTGGAAATGGCCACCGGTGAGGGCAAGACGCTGGCCGGGGCGATCGCCGCCGCCGGTTACGCACTGGGTGGGCGGCACGTGCACGTCGTCACCATCAACGACTATCTGGCCCGCCGCGACGCCGAATGGATGGGTCCGCTGCTGGAGTCGCTGGGGGTCACCGTCGGCTGGGTCACCGGCGAGTCGACCGCCGAGGAGCGGCGCGCGGCCTACCAGAGCAACGTCACCTACGCCTCGATCAACGAGATCGGCTTCGACGTGCTGCGCGATCAGCTGGTGACTGACGTCGAGGACCTGGTGTCGCCCAACCCGGACGTCGCCCTGATCGACGAGGCCGACTCGGTGCTGGTCGACGAGGCGCTGGTGCCGCTGGTGCTGGCCGGCACCAGCCACCGCGAGCAGCCGCGACTGGAGATCATCCGCCTCGTGGGCCGGTTGCAGGCCGGCGAGGATTTCGACACCGACTCCGACAGCCGCAACGTCCACCTCACCGATGCCGGCGCCCACAAACTCGAAAAGCAGCTCGGCGGAATCGATCTGTACTCCGAGGAGCACGTCGGCACCACGCTCACCGAGGTCAACGTCGCCCTGCACGCGCACAACCTGCTGCACCGCGACGTCCACTACATCGTCCGCGACGACGCCGTGCACCTGATCAACTCGTCCCGCGGCCGGATCGCGCAGCTGCAACGCTGGCCCGACGGCCTGCAGGCGGCGGTCGAGGCCAAGGAGGGCATCGAGACCACCGAGACCGGCGAGGTGCTCGACACCATCACCGTCCAGGCGTTGGTCAACCGCTACCCAACGGTCTGCGGCATGACCGGAACCGCTTTGGCCGCAGGCGAACAGCTGCGTCAGTTCTACAAGCTCGGGGTCTCGCCGATTGCGCCGAACACCCCGAACGTCCGCGAGGACGAGACCGATCGGGTCTACATCACCGCGGCGGCGAAGATCGACGCGATCCTCGCCCACATCAGCGATGTGCACGCGACCGGGCAGCCCGTCCTGGTCGGCACCCACGACGTCGCCGAATCCGAAGAGCTGCACGAGCGTCTGCAGCGCCGCGGTGTCCCGGCGGTGGTGCTCAACGCCAAGAACGACGCGGAGGAGGCCCAGGTGATCGCCGAGGCCGGAAAGCTCGGTGCAGTCACGGTGTCCACCCAGATGGCCGGCCGCGGCACCGACATCCGGCTCGGCGGCTCCGAGGAGACCGATCACGACAAGGTGGTCGAGCTCGGCGGCCTGCACGTGGTCGGCACCGGCCGACACCACACCGAGCGACTGGACAATCAGCTGCGCGGCCGGGCCGGTCGCCAGGGCGATCCCGGTTCGTCGGTGTTCTTCTCCAGCTGGGAGGACGACGTCGCCGCAGCCAACCTGGAGCCCAACAAACTGCCCACCCAGACCGACGACGACGGCCGGGTGGTCAGCAACAAGGTCGCCGGCCTGCTCGAGCACGCCCAGCGCGTCGCCGAGGGACGCCTGCTGGACGTACATGCCAACACCTGGCGGTACAACCAGTTGACCGCCCAGCAACGCGCCATCATCGTCGAGCGGCGCAACAACTTGCTCAGCACCTCCGCCGCGCGTGACGAGCTGGCGGAGCTGGCGCCCGACCGATACGAGGAACTGTCCGAACAGCTTTCCGAGGAGCAGCTGGAGAAGATCTGCCGACTGATCATGCTGTATCACCTCGACCGCGGCTGGGCGGACCACCTCGCCTATCTGGCCGACATCCGGGAAAGTATCCACCTGCGTGCGCTGGGCCGGCAGAACCCGCTCGACGAATTCCACCGGATGGCCGTCGATGCGTTCGCGTCGCTGGCGGCCGATGCGATCGAAGCCGCCCAGCAGACCTTCGAGACCTCGCCGGCGATCGAGAGCGAGCCGGGTGTCGATCTGTCGAAGCTGGCGCGGCCGACCTCGACGTGGACGTACATGGTGCACGACAACCCGTTGTCCGACGACTCGCTCTCCGCGCTGAGCCTGCCCGGCATCTTCAGATGATGGCCGCCCGACCGCCCGCCCACGACAGGCTCCTGACGGTGCCCAACGTGCTCAGCGGACTTCGTCTGGCACTCATTCCGGTCTTCATCTACCTGCTGCTGTTCGCACACGCCGACGGCTGGGCGGTCGCCATCCTGATGTTCAGCGGCGCGTCGGATTGGGCCGACGGCAAGATCGCCCGGCTGATGAACCAGTCCTCGAAGCTGGGCGCCTACCTCGACCCATTCGTCGACCGGCTGTACATGGTGACTGTTCCGGTCACGTTCGGGCTGGACCACATCATCCCGTGGTGGATCGTCGCCGTACTGCTGGGTCGCGACGTGCTGCTGGCGGCCGAGTTGCCGCTGCTGCGCACCCGCGGGATCACCGTGTTGCCGGTGATCTACATCGGCAAGGCAGCGACGTTCGCGTTGATGTCGGCGTTTCCGCTGATCCTGCTCGGTCAGGGGGACGCGCAGTGGAGTCGCGTCGTATTGGCCTGCGGTTGGGCATTTTTGGTGTGGGGCATCTACATGTACCTGTGGTCCTTCGTGGTGTACGCCTGGCAGGTGATCATCGTGTTGCGCCGGATGCCTCCGGTGCGGGTCCGCCATGCCTGACCAGGCGCTGGGCGGTTACGAGCCCTACGCGGGTCTCAGCGCCCACGAGGCCGGACGGGTGCAGCGCATCCCGGTGCCATCGCTGTTGCGCGCGTTGCTTTCCGAGCACCTCGACCCCGGTTACGCAGCCGCGGCGGCCAAGCGGGCCAATGCCGACGAGCCGAGCGCACACGCGCGCATCCAGGGCTGGTTCTGGCAGGCGGTGGCCGCGTTTCTGGTGGCAGCGGTCTTCGCCGCCGCTGTCGCCCAGGCCCGGCTGGTGGCGCCCGGCGTCAGCGCGGCTCAGCGGGTACTGGCCACTGGTGTGCGCTCGGAGGAGAAGACCACCGGCCAACTCACGCGGGAGCGCAATACGCTTGCGGCGCAACGTGATGACGTGCAACGACGGGCACTGGCCGAGGACGCCGCGGGACGAAGGCTGCTCGCCAGCCTCGACCGGCTCAGCTTGGCGGCCGCCAGCACCCCGGTCACCGGTCCGGGCCTGAGCGTGACGGTGACCGATCCCGGCGTCGGACCGAACCTGTCGGATGTGTCCAAACAGCGGGTGGCCGGCAGTCAGCAGATCATCCTCGACCGCGACCTGCAGCTGGTGGTCAACTCGTTGTGGGCCAGTGGCGCTGAAGCCATCTCGGTCGATGGCGTGCGGATCGGGCCGAATGTGACGATCAGGCAGGCGGGCGGCGCAATTCTGGTCGACAACAACCCGACGAGCAGCCCGTATGCCGTGCTCGCGGTGGGGCCGCCACACGCCATGCAGGATGTGTTCGACAACAGCCCGGCGCTGCGCCGGCTGCGACTCCTGGAAACCTCCTACGGGGTCGGCGTCAACGTCAGCGCCAAGGACAACCTGACACTGCCCGCCGGGGCGGTGCGAAACGTGAAGTTTGCCAAACAGATTGGTCCGTCGTAGTGCGGCACAATGCAGCGCGAAAGGTTGAGGTCGTGGAAGTGAGGCATCGGTGATCGGTATCGCAGCCCTGGCCGTCGGCATCGTCCTCGGCCTGGTCTTCCACCCGAATGTGCCGGAAATCGTGCAGCCGTACCTGCCGATCGCCGTCGTCGCCGCGCTGGACGCGGTGTTCGGCGGGTTGCGGGCTTACCTGGAGCGGATTTTCGACCCGAAGGTCTTCGTGGTGTCGTTCGTGTTCAACGTCCTGGTAGCGGCGCTGGTGGTCTACGTCGGCGACCAGCTGGGCGTCGGCACGCAGCTGTCAACCGCGATCATCGTCGTCCTGGGTATCCGCATCTTCGGCAACGCCGCTGCGCTGCGCCGCAGGCTGTTCGGGGCATAGCGGGTATGAGGCCCACATGAGCGACACCGATCCCGACCCGGACGACGCGACTCAGAAGCTCGAGCACGTCGCCGACGACGAGGACCACCACGGACGACACGAGTTGGCGCCGCACGAGCCGAAACCGGACATCGGCGAATTGCAGCCCCGGGGCTTCCTCCGACGCGGCCGCACGGTGTTCGGCACGCTGGCGTTGATGCTCTGCCTGCTGCTGGGCGTGGCCATCGCAACTCAGGTGCGCCAGACCACATCCGGCGACTCGCTGGACACCGCGCGCCCGGCAGACCTGCTGGTGCTACTGGATTCGCTGCGCCAACGCGAAGCCACGCTGAGCACCGAGGTCGCCGAACTACAGCGTTCGTTGAACGCCTTGCAGGCCTCGGGCAGCAACGACCAGACCGCCATTCAGAACGCCCAGGCCCGCCTGGCGGCATTGTCGATCCTGATCGGCACCGTCGGCGCCACCGGGCCCGGTGTCAACGTCCGCATCGACGATCCCGGACCCGGGGTGGCACCGCAGGCGCTGCTCGACGTCCTCGACGAGTTGCGGGCGGCGGGGGCCGAGGCCATCCAGATCAGCGATCGACACGACGCGGTGCGCACCGGCGTCGACACCTGGATCGTCGGCGCTCCCGGGGCCCTCACCGTCGACGGTAAGACGCTGACGCAGCCGTATTCGGTTGTTGCCATTGGAGATCCACCCACCCTGGCCGCGGCGATGAACATCCCCGGCGGTGCGGTGGACAGCGTGAAGCGGGTCGGCGGAACCATGTCGGTGCAGCAGGCCGACAAGGTGAGCATCACCGCCTTGCGGCAACCAAAACCGCGCCAATACGCTCAGCCAGTCAAATAGTCAGCAACCAGAACAGGAACACCGTGAGCGAAATCCCGCCAGATTTGCACTACACCACCGACCATGAGTGGGTTCGGCGCACCGGTGACGACACCGTCCGGGTGGGCATCACGGACTTCGCTCAGTCGGCCCTCGGCGACGTCGTGTACGTCCGACTGCCCGACGTGGGCGACGAGCTGACCGCGGGTGAGGCGTTCGGCGAGGTGGAGTCCACCAAGTCCGTGTCGGACCTGTACGCGCCGGTGTCGGCGAAAGTCGTTGCGGTGAACGAGGATCTGGACGGTAGCCCTGATCTGGTCAACTCCGAGCCGTACGGTGGCGGCTGGCTCGTCGAGCTTCAGGTCGACGGCGCAGCCCTGGAGAAGAGTTTCGGCGACCTGCTGGACGCTGGGACATACCGCGCCTCGCTGTCCGAATGACCCTTGTTATCGTTCCCTGCGCCCGGCGACAACGCGGGCCGCACCGGGGCGGAAGTCGCGCGGCTATCGGATGTAGCCGCCGATCCGGCGGGGGACGGCACATTGGGCTCCCGTGCGCGGTACGGTCGTCACATCGACGGTCACTGCGGGTGGGAAGCCGGTCGACCGGACCCAACCAGACAACGCAGAAGTGGCTAGTGAGGAGCAGCGGGTGACGGACAAGGACAACGACTTGACATCTGATGAAGTCACCGTGGAAACGACATCTGTCTTCCGCGCCGATTTTCTCAATGAGTTGGATGCTCCTCCGCAGACCGGTACCGAAAACACGGTGTCGGGTGTCGAGGGACTTCCGGCCGGTTCAGCGTTGCTGGTCGTCAAACGGGGCCCAAATGCCGGCTCCCGTTTCCTGCTCGATCAACCGACCACCTCGGCCGGTCGCCACCCGGACAGCGACATCTTTCTCGACGACGTCACAGTGAGTCGGCGGCACGCCGAATTCCGTTTGGAAACCGACGAGTTCCATGTCGTCGATGTCGGCAGCCTCAACGGCACCTACGTCAACCGGGAGCCGGTCGACTCGGCGGTGCTGGCCAACGGCGACGAGGTCCAGATCGGCAAATTCCGTTTGGTCTTCCTGACTGGACCCAAGGCTGGTGAAGACGGAGGGCCCGGAAGCTAGTGACCGCGCCCGAGACCTCCGCACTGAGCGGAATGTCGATCGGAGCGGTCCTCGACCTGCTTCGGCCGGACTTCCCGGATGTGACGATCTCCAAGATCAGATTCTTGGAGGCCGAGGGTCTCGTAACGCCGCAACGTGCCGCGTCGGGCTATCGCAGGTTCACCGCGTACGACTGCGCTCGGCTGCGCTTCATCTTGACCGCGCAGCGTGACCAGTACCTTCCGCTCAAAGTGATCAAGGCCCAGCTGGATGCTCAACCGGACGGCGAGCTGCCACTGAACGGATCGCCTTACGGTGTACCGCGATTGGTGACGGTCGGCGACGCGCCACCGGCCGATGCGGACACGGTGTCGGCCACCGCCAGCGTCCGGCTCAGCCGCGAGGACCTGCTGGACCGCTCGGGCGTGGACAACGATCTGCTGACCTCGCTGCTCAAAGCTGGGGTGATCACCACCGGGCCGGGCGGATTCTTCGACGAGCACACCGTGGTGATCCTGCAATGCGCCCGCGCGCTCGCCGACTACGGAGTCGAACCACGCCACCTACGGGCATTTCGCTCGGCCGCCGATCGACAATCCGACCTGATCGCACAGATCGCCGGACCCCTCGGCAAGGCCGGCAAAGCGGGTTCCCGCGACCGCGCAGACGACCTGGCACGCGAGGTCGCCGCCCTCGCTATCACGCTGCACACCTCACTGATCAAGTCCGCAGTGCGCGACGTTCTCCACCGCTGAAGGACTAGACTTCAGAACCACAGCTTGCGTACGGCGGCTTGGTGTTTGCATCGCGACGCCCGGGGCAGGTCTGAGTCGTAACGGCAGCACGTGCGGAGGGCAGACACAGATGGGTGAAGTTCGCGTCGTCGGCATTCGCGTCGAGCAGCCGCAGAACCAACCGGTGCTTTTGCTGCGCGAGGCCAACGGTGATCGTTACCTGCCCATCTGGATCGGCCAGTCCGAAGCCGCCGCGATCGCCCTCGAACAGCAGGGCGTCGAGCCGCCGCGCCCGCTCACTCACGACCTGATCCGTGATCTCATTGCCGCACTTGGCCATTCGCTCAAAGAGGTCAGAATCGTCGATCTGCAAGAGGGCACCTTCTACGCAGACCTGATTTTCGACCGCAATATCACCGTCTCGGCGCGGCCGTCGGATTCGGTGGCCATCGCGTTGCGGGTGGGCGTGCCGATTTTCGTCGAGGAAGCGGTGCTGGCCGAAGCCGGCCTGCTGATTCCCGACGAGAACGACGAAGAACCGTCGACAGCTGTCCGCGAAGACGAGGTCGAGAAGTTCAAGGAGTTTCTCGACAGCGTCTCGCCCGACGATTTCAAAGCCACTTAGCACGCTGACCGGCGGGTGCCGGCTCATTTCTACGGCGTGCCGCGATTGCGCGATGCAGATCTGAATCGGCAACATCACGGATCCGTCTCATCTGCGAGTTCGACCTCGACACGCCCATTGGATAGCGTGGAGTCCCGGCCTCCACCGCCATACTTTCCTTCGACTGAACAGTTCTACAAGCACGGCAACGGGTCGAAAAGCGTATGCTCACAAGCACTCGATTGAGCAAACGCGGAAACCTGCAGCCCGTAACGAGCGCGATCGGCGAGAGGATGCCCCCGTGGGAGATCAGCCACGTCAGGATCAACTGGATCTCGAGTCCGTGACAACGCTCGACGACAGTGCGGCGCCCCACCCCGATCCAGCAATCCACGTGTCGGCCGAACCCGTCCAGGGCGGCCTGTTTCCCGACGATTCGGTGCCCGACGAACTCGTCGGCTACCGCGGTCCCAGCGCATGCCAGATCGCCGGCATCACCTACCGGCAGCTGGACTACTGGGCACGTACCTCGCTGGTCGTGCCCTCGATTCGGGGCGCTGCCGGCTCGGGAAGTCAGCGCCTCTACTCGTTCAAAGACATCCTGGTGCTCAAGATCGTCAAGCGCCTGCTCGACACCGGCATCTCCTTGCACAACATTCGCGTTGCGGTCGACCACCTCCGCCAGCGCGGGGTGCAGGACCTGGCCAACATCACGCTGTTCTCCGACGGCACCACCGTGTACGAGTGCACATCCGCCGAAGAAGTCGTCGACCTCCTGCAAGGCGGTCAGGGCGTATTCGGCATCGCCGTCTCCGGCGCGATGCGCGAACTGACCGGTGCCATCGCCGATTTCCCCGGCGAACGGGCCGACGGCGGCGAGTCGATCGCTGCACCAGAAGACGAGCTGGCTTCGCGTCGCAAGCATCGCGACCGCAAGATCGGCTGATCCCGGTCTCGTATTTCGGTGCCGCCGGCGGTGCCGCCGGCGTTGAGTCGGTAAACTCGTAGACGCATCGTTCTTGCGCGGGAGAGTTCCGTGGCTGCCAGCCACGGACGCCGAAGGAGCAATACCTCTCCGTCAACCTCTCAGGCACCCGGACCGCGCCGGACCCCGATGCCTCTGGAAAGCGGTGACCTCGGGTCGCCCGCCCATGGGGAAAGACATCTCGATGTCGAATCTCTCAGGCGCCCGGTACGGGTAGACGACAGAGGGGGAGGACCAGTCCTCTCGTCTGGAGTCCGCCAATGTCCGACTACACCAACCCGCTTTTCGCCGACCGGCACATCGGTCCGGACAGCACTGCCGTCGCGGCCATGCTCGAGGTCATCGGCGTCGACTCGCTCGACGCGCTGGCCAGGCGCGCGCTGCCGGCGGGCATTCTCGACGCGCTGACCGAGTCGGGCGACGCGCCCGGACTGGACCAGCTGCCGCCGGCGGCCAGCGAGGCCGAGGCTTTGGCCGAGTTGCGGTCGCTCGCCGATCAGAACACCACCGCGGTGTCGATGATCGGCCAAGGCTATTACGACACCTACACACCACCGGTTCTGCTGCGCAACATCCTGGAGAACCCGGCCTGGTACACCGCCTACACGCCGTACCAGCCGGAGATCAGCCAGGGCCGGCTCGAAGCGCTGCTGAACTTCCAGACCATGGTTGCCGATCTGACCGGCCTCGAGGTGGCCAACGCGTCGATGCTCGACGAGGGCACCGCGGCCGCCGAGGCGATGACCCTGATGCACCGGGCCGTGCGCGGCAACGCCAACCGGTTGGCGGTCGACGTCGACGTATTCGCCCAGACCGCCGCGATTCTCGCCACCCGTGCCGAGCCGTTGGGCATCGAGATCGTCACCGCCGACCTGCGGGACGGCCTGCCGGACGGCGAATTCTTCGGTGTGATCACCCAACTGCCCGGCGCCAGTGGCCGGGTCACCGACTGGTCGGCATTGATCTCCGAGGCACACGACCGCGGCGCGTTGGTGGCCGTCGGCGCCGACCTGCTGGCGCTGACCGTGATCACGCCGCCCGGAGAGATCGGGGCCGACGTCGCATTCGGCAACACTCAACGTTTCGGTGTGCCAATGGGATTCGGCGGACCGCACGCCGGATACCTGGTGGTGCACCAGAAGCACGCCCGCCAGCTGCCCGGCCGGCTGGTGGGGGTGTCCGTCGATGCCGACGGCTCGCCCGCGTTCCGGTTGGCGCTGCAGACGCGCGAGCAACACATCCGTCGTGACAAGGCCACCAGCAACATCTGTACCGCCCAGGTGCTGCTGTCGGTGATGGCCGCTATGTACGCCAGCTATCACGGCGCCGACGGGCTGACCGGTATCGCACAGCGGGTGCACGGCCACGCCCGAGCCATCGCCGCCGCGCTGGGCGACAAGTTGTTGTACGACAAGTTCTTTGACACCGTCGTGGGCACGGTCGCGGGCCGTGCCGACGAGGTGATCGCGGCCGCCAAGGCTAGCGGCATCAACCTGTGGCGCGTCGACGACGACCACGTGTCGGTGACGTGTGACGAGGTGACCACCGACGTCCATGTCGCGGCGGTGCTGGACGCGTTCGGCGTCGATGCCACCGAGACCTCGTCGAGTGACATCGCCACGCGCACATCGGAATTCCTGACCCACCCGGCCTTCGTCAACTACCGCACCGAGACCTCGATGATGCGCTACCTGCGCGCGTTGTCGGACAAAGATCTCGCGTTGGACCGCACGATGATTCCGCTCGGCTCGTGCACGATGAAGCTCAATGCGGCGGCCGAGATGGAGCCGGTCACCTGGCCGGAATTCGCGCGTCAGCATCCGTTCGCGCCGGCCTCCGACAGCCAGGGTCTGCGCCGGTTGATCGCCGACCTGGAAACCTGGCTGGTGCAACTGACCGGGTACGACGCGGTGTCGTTGCAGCCCAACGCGGGATCGCAGGGGGAGTACGCCGGCCTGCTGGCTATCCACGCCTACCACGCGAGCCGTGGCGAGTCGGAACGCAACATCTGCCTGATCCCGTCCAGCGCCCACGGCACCAATGCCGCGTCCGCCGCACTGGCCGGCATGAAAGTCGTTGTGGTGGCCTGCCGGTCGAACGGCGACGTCGATCTCGACGACCTGCGGGCCAAAGTCGCCGAGCACGCGGATCGGTTGTCGACGCTGATGATCACCTACCCGTCGACGCACGGGGTCTACGAGCAGGACGTCGAGGAGGTTTGCGCCGCGGTGCACGACGCCGGTGGCCAGGTGTACATCGACGGCGCCAATCTGAACGCCCTGGTGGGGCTGGCCCGGCCGGGCAAGTTCGGCGGCGACGTCAGCCATCTAAACCTGCACAAGACCTTCTGCATCCCGCACGGCGGCGGCGGCCCCGGTGTCGGACCTGTTGCGGCGCGGTCGCATCTGGCACCCTTCCTGCCCGGCCACCCGTACGCGCCGGAGTTGCCGGCCGGCCCGCCCGTCTCGGCGGCGCCCTACGGTTCGGCGTCCATCCTGCCGATCAGTTGGGCCTACATCCGGATGATGGGCGCACCGGGGCTACGTGCCGCATCGCTGACCGCGATCGCCTCGGCGAACTACATCGCCCGACGCCTCGACGAGTACTACCCGGTGCTCTACACCGGCGAGAACGGCATGGTGGCCCATGAGTGCATCTTGGACCTGCGGCCGATCACCAAGTCGACCGGAGTGACCGTCGACGACGTCGCAAAGCGGTTGGCGGACTACGGCTTCCACGCGCCGACCATGAGCTTCCCGGTCGCCGGCACGCTGATGGTCGAGCCGACCGAAAGTGAGAGCCTGGCCGAGGTCGACGCGTTCTGCGACGCGATGATCGCCATCCGCGGCGAGATCGACAAGGTCGGCGCCGGTGAGTGGCCGGTAGAGGACAACCCGCTGCGCGGCGCACCCCACACCGCCGAGTGCCTGCTGGTGGACAAGTGGGAGCACCCCTACACCCGCGAGGTCGCCGCCTACCCGCTGGGCAAGGGCTTCCGGCCGAAGGTGTGGCCGCCGGTGCGCCGCATCGACGGCGCCTACGGCGACCGCAACCTGGTGTGCTCCTGCCCGCCGGTGGAGTCCTACGCCTAACCGCCCAGTGCGGTGAGAATCTGCTGCGGGATGGTCTCGGCCAGCTGGGTGACCAGTCCGCCGAACGGATCTATGGTGATCTGGGCCAGGTCTCCCAGACCCAGGGTGCCGAGCAGGCCGTCCAGGGTCAGGTTAGAGAGGTCGCCCAGCTGGGTCAGGTCGAGCGGTAAACCAGACAGATTGAGCCCGTCTAGCAGGTCTCCTAGGTTCAGCGTCAGGCCGTTCAGGAAGTCGCCGAGCTGGAGGTTGTCGAGGCTGAAACCGCCGAGGAGGTCACTCAGGCTCAGCGCGCCGGTCGTGTCGGGGAACCCGAGGCCGTCCAGGATGCCGCCCAGCGTCAGGCTTTGCGGCGCGTCGACCCCGAGGGCACCGAGTAGGCCGCTGATGCTCTGCGTGATCGTCTGATCGCCTAGCAGATCGGCGACAGACACGTTGTTCAGCGCGTCCACCAAGTTGCCGGTGTCCAACAGATCGCCGATTGGGATGCCGAGGCCGGTCAAGAGCTGCCCTATCGTGCCGAGGCCGAGGGGGAGGGGAATGTTGGCCAGAAGGTCGTCGAGCACACCATTCAATGGGTTCAAGATCTGGCCTAGGAGATCTTCACCCGTGATTGAGGTGAGGACGGTGCCGAGGCCTTCGTTCAGGAAGCTGGTCAGCCCCAGATTCTCCAGCAGTCCGGTGAGGCCGGTGCTGATGTTTCCGTCGATGCCGACCGCCGACAGCAGCGTCTCCAGGGACAGGCCGTCCAGCGGTCCGCCCAGCCCCAGCGTGTTCAACACGCTATCGAGATTTAGGCCGCCCAGGCCCAGCCCACCGAGCCCGAAGGCATCGAGCAGGGAGCCGAGGGTCGGGTTACCCAGCAGGGTGCCCAAGCCGACGCCGTCGTTGAGTCCGAGCGCGTCGATCAGTCCGCCGAGATCGAGGTTGTCACCCAGCCCCAGCTGGCTGAGCAGGTCGCTGAGGTTGACGCCGAGGACATTCAGGTTCAAGTCGCCGACGCCAAGCGCATCTAACAGACCGCTTAGGTTGAGGTTGATACTGACGTCACCCAGCGGTGCGAGCAGCCCGCTGAAGCCGGTGATGTTGACAAGGCCGTTGAGCAGGTCGAGGTCGCCACTGCCGTTGAGGAAGGCGTTCGCGATGACGGCCGGTGCTTCGAGCAGCGTGTTGAACGCGCCGGCCGGGTTGGTCGCCAACTGCCCGACCACGTCGTTGATCGCACCGAGGCCCGCACCTTCGGCGCTGATCTGCGCGAAAAGAAGCGCCAGCCCGGGCGGTAACTCGATGTCGACCGAGCTGGGTAACGTGCCCAGTTCGGCGGAGACGGTCGGCGTCAGATCGGTCAGTGCTTGAAGGACGCCGAGCGGGTTGGTGGCCAAGGCGTTGAACACCGCGGTGATGCCCGCGATGTCGGCATTGTTGGCAATGCTCGTCAGGTTTGTTGTGGTCTCGGAGATCAGGTCCGACCACGCGTCGACCAATTGCACCGACCGCGTCTGGACCTCGGGCAGCGGCACGGCAACCGGGGTGACCGCGATGATGCTGGCGCCGACTAGGGCGACTCCGGCGGTGGCGTAGGGGCGCAGGGCGTATTGCATGGCAGACGTCTCCTTCTTCCAATACCGCGTTGTGGTGCAGGTCACACGGCTCGACAACGCCGAACTCTACCTGAGCTTCGTCTGAGTAATTGGACGAAACTCTAATGTGAATCGATTCACTAACTGATTCGTCGGCTGAACAGCCCTTAGTCGCATCTTCTGCGCACTCGCAGTACTTATGGGCATCAGGCACGACGCATATAGTGAGCAGACGCTCAGGCTGCGTTCGAGATTTGCACGTCAGAATTCGAACGTCGCCCGTGAGCAAGCTGAGCTATATCCGAGCGACTGGACGAGTCGTCAGCTGAGGAAGTTGGTGACCGCGGTCGTCAAATCCGGCGAGGCGGACGTTGCGAGGTTCTGGTAGCCGCCACCGGACAGCTTGGCCACGGCCTCCCACGTCTCCCGGTCGGAGTCGGACCCGAAATCGATGACGTTGACCGCGACCGGCTTCGCCGGGTCGACACTCTGCTTGATGAAATCTTGCAGGCCCTGGCCGCCCAGGCTCTGATCGGTGTGCGGCCCGCCGGTGATCACCAGGACCGAATTCGTCTGTCCGGGGTGGAAACTGGCCAGCGCGTTCTGGTAGATCAGTCGCAGCGTGGTGAATGACACCGCTCCACCCGAGGACGCGTGCTGCTTGTCCAAGGCGGCGGCCAGCGCCTCAGCGCGCGGTTTGCCGTCGACTTGATCGCCCAGCGGGCCTGACGCAACCTCAGACCGGCCTTCTTTACCGTCGAAGGTCCACAACCCGATCACCGCATTGGGGGCGAGCGCCTTGATCCGGTCATCGAGCGCGCTGACCACATTGCCCAGCCGGGTCTTGCCGCCTTCGTCAGCGGTCATCGACTGCTCGAGCATGATGGTCGTCGCGGGCGCGCTGGCAGGCGCCGACACCGCGTTGGCGAGCGCGGCGCGGGTTGCCTCGTCACCGACCGACAGCGTCGACGGCAGCGCGGGGAAGCCGGCCACATCGCTCTTCGGTGGCTTGGTGCCCTCGGCGCGGAAGCCTGCCTTGGCGAGCTCGGCCAGCTGGTCGGGCTTGTGCATGAAGCGGGCGAATTCGCTGGCCGCTGTCACTTGCTCCTGCGACAACCACGATCCGCTGAGCAGCACCGTGGGGTAGTCGGCAACCGCCGCGGCACCCGGCGGCAGCCACGCGCTCAACGTGCTTCCGGCATCAGTTTGCGACTGTCCGCGGGCAAACACCTGCTGCTCGGTCGTGACCACCGCATGCACCGGCGCGGTTGCCGGATCACCGCCCTTGAGCAGCGCGTTCATGGCCTCGCCGAGCGAATTGTCGGCCAGCTTCGGCTGGCCTCCGATCAACGTGCGCACCGCACCGGCGCCGTCGGTCGGCGGCGCTCCGGGCGGCACGGACGCGGCGGACACCGCCTCACCCGCGAGGAAGGCCGCGTCACTGTTTCCGGCGAGCGGCAACGCCAACCTCAGCGTGCCCCACGACGGCAGCTGCAGGCCCGCCATCGAGTCTGGCTTGACCTGCAGATCGGGCAGATTCGCCCACTTCTGGTCACCGAGGGCTTTCTGGAGTTCCGGCCGGACGGCGAGCACCACCGGCGAGGTGACCAGTGAGCGGCTGTCGGTGACGGTTTCCTTGCCGGCCGCCGCGGTGAGGCGGGCCGCCGACACCGAGCTACCTGGTATCCACAGCGCGGGCCGCTGGCCGAGCTCGGCGGGCCACTTGCCGATGAAGCCGTCGACGACGGCGTCGGAGCCCGCCGACTTCACCCCGATCGCGACACAGTGGTCCCCGACCGGAGCGGCAATGGAGTTGAATCGTTCGGCGAGGCGCTGCACCTCGTCGGAGATGGAGGAGTCGGCGATCACAGCGACCGGCTGCTTCTCACCGACGCATCGCGCGCTGTGCGAGCGATTGGAGAGCGCGTCGCCGAAAAAGCGCCACAGGATGACCACGCCCACCACGACGACGACCGAGATCAGGGCCGCGACCACGCCGATGCTGACGCCGCGGCGCCCACCCTCGTTGCGGTGACCACCGCTGAAACCGGGCAGGCCGCGGTGCCCGCCGGTCGGCGGGTCGGACGGCGGCGGAGTCTGCGGATCCGGATCACGTCGGGGAAAGTCGGGGAAGTCGTCCGGCGCATCGATGTCCGCCGGGGGGAAGTCCTGTTGCGGAGGCTCCGGGGTCGAAAAACCCCCCGGGCGGGCTTCCGGCTCGTCGAAACCGAAAAACCTTGCGTCATCGTCGAACTCGCGAGGAACCTGGTCAGACGGTCGGCTCGGATAGCGCGGCGCCGAAAAAGATCCTGAGTCAGGCGGCTCGTCGGCGGCGAAGCTCGGCGGTTCCCGATCGCCGACGGGGTCAGCGAAGTCGTCTGACTCCGGGGAGTCGTCCGACGCCTCGTCGATCGGCTCTTCGTCGTCGTCGGGAGCTCTGTGCCTACCCATGCCGGTCCTCTCCTGAGCGCCGGAGGTGTCTGCAACCGCTGGTCATCGGTATGGCCCAGGGATCCCGAACCGACGTCACCCTTGAGCGCGAGCCTTGAACTCGCGCCGGCGGCGATGCAGGATCGGCTCGGTGTAACCGCTGGGCTGCTTGGTGCCCTGCAGGATGAGCTCCTGGGCAGCCAGGAACGCGATGCTGTCGTCGAAGTTGGGAGCCATCGGCAGGTAGCCGGAGTCACCGGCGTTCTGCTCGTCCACCAGCGGAGCCATCCGCTCCAGGCTAGCGCGCACATCCTCTTCGGTGATGACGCCATGCCGTAGCCAGTTGGCCAGCAGCTGACTGGAAATCCGCAGCGTGGCACGGTCTTCCATCAATGCGACGTCGTGGATGTCAGGAACTTTCGAGCAACCGACACCGGCATCGATCCAGCGCACGACGTATCCCAGGATCGACTGGCAGTTGTTGTCGACCTCTTCGCGAATCTCCTCCGGCGCCCAGGCCAATTCCTTGGCCAGCGGCACGGTCAGCAACTCGTCGATCGAAGCACGCTTCTTGCCCTCGAGTTCCTCCTGCACCGAACCGACGTCGACATAGTGGTAGTGCATCGCGTGCAGCGTGGCCGCGGTCGGCGACGGCACCCACGCGGTGGTGGCGCCGGCCTTGGGCTGGCCGATCTTCTGCTCCATCATGTCGGCCATCAGTTCGGTCATGGCCCACATGCCCTTACCGATCTGCGCCTTGCCCTTGAAGCCGGCCGCCAGGCCGGTGTCGACATTGTTGTCCTCGTAGGCCTTGATCCAGGTGGTGCTCTTCATCGCACCCTTGCGGATCATCGGGCCTGCCTCCATCGACGTGTGGATCTCGTCGCCGGTGCGGTCCAGGAAGCCGGTGTTGATGAACACCACCCGGTCTGCGGCGGCCTTGATGCACGCCTTGAGGTTGACCGTGGTGCGCCGTTCCTCGTCCATGATGCCCACCTTCAGCGTGCCCTGCGGCAGGCCGAGAACATCCTCGACGCGGCTGAACAGCTCACAGGTGAACGCGACCTCTTCGGGGCCGTGCATCTTGGGCTTGACGATGTAGACCGATCCGGTGCGGCTGTTGGTCAGCGGCCCGTTTCCGTCACCGGTCTTGAGGCCGTGAATCGCGGTCAAGCCGGTGAACAGCGCGTCCTGAATGCCCTCGAACACCTCGTTGTTGTCGGCGTCCACGATCGCGTCGTTGGTCATCAGGTGACCGACATTGCGGACGAACAAGAGGCTGCGTCCCGGCAGGGTGAGCTCGCCACCGTCGGGCGTCTTGTAGGTGCGGTCCTGGTTGAGGACGCGGTGGATGGTCTTGCCACCCTTGTCGACCTCTTCGGACAGGTCGCCCCGGTTCAGACCCAGCCAGTTTCGATAACCCAGCACTTTGTCGTCGGCGTCGACCGCGGCGACCGAGTCCTCGAAGTCCATGATCGTGGTGATCGCCGACTCCAGCACGACGTCCTTGATGCCGGCGGCGTCGGTCTTGCCGACCGGCGACTCGGGGTCGACCAGGATCTCGATGTGCAAACCGTGGTTGACCAGCAGCACTGACCAGTTGGGGGAGCCGAGCTCGCCGGTGTAGCCGATGAACTTCTCCGGATTGGCCAGCTCGACCGATCCGCCCGCGGTCGCGACCTTCAGCTGGTCGTCCTCCACGCTGAGCCCGGTCGCCTCGGACCAGGAGCCCGATGACAGCGGGGCCGCCTGGTCCAGGAAGTCGCGCGCGTAGGCGATCACCTTGTCGCCACGGACCCGGTTGTAGCTGGTGCCCTTCTCGGCGCCGTCGTCCTCCGGGATGACATCGGTGCCGTACAGCGCGTCGTACAGCGAACCCCAGCGGGCGTTGGCGGCGTTCAGCGCGAACCGCGCATTGAGCACCGGGACCACCAGCTGCGGGCCGGCTGTCGTGGTGATCTCGTCGTCGACGCCGGCCGTGGTGATGGCGAAATCGGCGGGTTCGGGCTGCAGGTAACCGATTTCGGTGAGGAACTCGCGATATCCCTCGGGGTCCAGCGGCTCGATGACGTGCTGGCGGTGGTACTTGTCGATCTGCGCCTGCAGTTGGTCGCGGCGCGCCAGCAGATCCTGGTTCTGCGGCTGCAGGTCGGTGACGACCTTGTCCACACCGGCCCAGAAGCTATCCGGGTCGATGTCGGTGCCGGGCAGAGCCTCGTTGTTGACGAAGTCGTACAGCACCTGGGCGACGCGCAGGTTCCCCACCGACACGCGATCAGTCATCATTTCCTCCGCACTCACCTGTCGAAATCACATCTCAGCCTACCGGCCAACAGCGCGCCTACTGGCAACCGGCAGCCCGCAGCAGCAGGTCACACCGCGCCAGCAACGCCGCCCGCAATGGTTCAGCGCGGGCGGAGACGGCCTTCTGGCATCGCACGTACTCGGCGCGGCCCGCCGCGTCTTCGACGGCGATCGGCGTGTACCCGTACTCGCTGAGGTCATACGGGCTGGCTCGCATGTCGATCTCACGCGCGGACGCGGCCAGTTCCAGACAGTCGAGCAGCGTCTCGGAGTCGATCAGCGGGCTCAACTTGTAGGACCATTTGTACAGGTCCATATTCGCGTGCAGACAGCCGGGCTGCTCCCAATCGTGTTGGGTGGCACGGCTAAGCGAGCCCGCATTACGCGGCGCGGCCTCGGCGCTGAAAAACCGGAAAGCGTCAAAGTGGCTGCAGCGCAACGGCCCTGCGATCTCCCGTTCGACCACCGCGTCGGTGCCGTCGGCACCCAGCCGCAGCGGAACCCGGTCGTGGCGGACATCACCGCTGCGGTAGACCATGGCCCACTCGTGCAGGCCGAAACAGTTCAGCTGTGCGGGCCGCTCAGCCGTAGCGCGCAGCAGCCGTGCGATGAACGAGATGGTCTCCAGCCGGCTGAGAAGGTGGCTGCGACTGACCGTCACGCCGGCCACGTCGACGGCGTAGCCACGGCGATCGCGGTAGCGGCGGACCGCCTCATCGCCGGCCAGCACCACCCCGTAACCGGGATGCCAGCAGCGCAGCTGCCCGGGCCGCAGGCTGTAGTAACTGAACAGAAAATCCCACACCGGATGTGACTGACCTGCGCGGGCCCGCTCTGCGTGCGGCCCGATGAACCCATCGACCCGCACCGCGTGGTCGCGGGCGCGGAGCGTCCACTGGTCGGCATCCAGCCGGACGGCCGCCTGATCGTCCGGTCGCCGGCCGGCCGTGTGGCGGTGTTGCTGGGCGGCGTCAGGCACGCCCTGTCCCGTCGCGCACGACCCCGACCAAGTCGCGCACCAGGTCCTCCAGGGCGACCATCGCCACCACCGAGACGCCGTCCCGCGCGGTCACCAACGCCAGGTGACTGTTGCTGCGGCGCATCCGCGACAGCGCGTCGGGGACACCCAGCGACTGTGGAATGCGGGGCAGCGGGCGGACTCTGGCCAGATCGACCACGGCATGCGGATCGTCCGCCAGCGACAGCACATCCTTGATGTGCAGGTAACCGATGAAGACGTCGTTCACGTCGACCACCGGAAATCGCGAGTAACCCGTTGCGGCCAAGGCCTTTTCGATGGCGTCGACGGTTGGCCCCGAGCCCGCTGCCGCTACCGGAACCGCCCGGATGTCGGCCAGCGGCACCGCCACGTCGGCGACCGTGCGGCTGCGGATTTGCAGCGCCCGGGTGAGCCGCGTGTGCTCTTCGGGATCCAGCAGACCCTCGGAGACCGACTCGGCGATCATCTCGCTGAGCTCGACGGTGGAGACCGTGACGTCGAGCTCGTCGCGGGGGCTCACTCTCAGCAGCCGCAGAATGGCTTTGTTGCACCGGTTGTAGAAGTCGATGACGGGCCGGACCGCGCGCACGTAGAGCAGGTAGGCCGGAAGCAGCAGGATCGCCGCACGTTCCGGGCCGGCCATCGCGATGTTCTTCGGGACGATCTCTCCGAGCAGCAGGTGCAGCGACACCACGATCGCCAACGCCACCAGCAGCGACGTCGTGTGCAGCAGCGTCGGCGAGGCGTCGAGCAGGCCGAGCGGCCGCCGCAGCAGATCGGCCACGGCCGGCTCGCCGATCCGTCCGAGCAGTATCGACGCCACCGTGACACCGAGCTGGGCCCCGGCGAACATCAACGGCAGTTGCTCGCCGGCCCGGATCACGGTCACCGCACCCGACCTGCCCTGTTCGGCAAGCGCTTCGAGGCGGTCGCGCCGCGCCGAGATCAGCGAGAACTCCGCGGCCACGAAAAATGCGTTCACAGCGACCAGGAAGAAGGTCGCCAGCAGCCGGAACACGTCGCCCATCAGCGGCCTCGCGTCGCAGCGGAGTCGGCGCGCTCGGAGAGCTGCGTCAGTTCGAGCAGGTCGATCCGGCGGCCGTCCATCCGCAGGACTCTGGCCCGCCAGGCGGAAGCGTGCATGACGCCGTCGAGCTCGTGTCCGCTCAGGCGCACCTCGTCACCGATCACCGGAATGCGGCCGAGCTGCTCGAGAACGAGCCCGCCGATCGTCTCGTACTCACCTTCGGGTGCGTGGTAGCCCGTGGCGGCGGCGACCTCGTCGATACGCAGCAAACCGGATACCCGCCAGCCACTGTCGACGGCCACCACGTCCTGGGCGGCGTCATCGTGCTCGTCGCGGACGTCGCCGACGATCTCCTCGATCAGGTCCTCGACGGTCACCATTCCGGCGGTGCCGCCGTATTCGTCGACGACCATCGCGGTCTGCAGGTCGTTGGCCCGGATCTGCCCCATCAGAGCGTCGCCGTCGAGCGTGGAGGGAACCTTCGCGACGGGCCGCGCTACGGCAGTGACCAGCATCAGCTCACGGTCGGCCGGCGGCACACCGAAGACCTGTTTGACGTGCACGATGCCGACCGTCTCGTCGAGGTCGCCGTCGATGACCGGAAAGCGGGAGAAGCCGCTCTCCGCCGCGGCTTCGACAAGATCCGCGACGGTGTCATCCACTTGTAGCGCAACGATTTTCGACCGCGGCGTCATCAGCTCTTCGGCGGTCAGCTCACCGAAGTGCAGCGACCGGTCCAGCAGTGCGGCGGTAGTCGGGTCCAGCGACCCGCTGCGGGCCGAACTGCGGACCAGCGAGACCAGCTCCTGGGATGAACGGGCCGAACGCAGCTCCTCAGCAGGTTCGACCCCGAGCTTGCGCAGAATCCAGTTGGCCACTCCGTTGGTCAGCCGGATCGGCAAGGTCATCACCCAGGAGAACAGCAACTGGATGCCGGCGACAGCCCGCGCGGTCGCCGGGGGACGGGCCACGGCGAGGTTCTTCGGGACCAGTTCACCGAAGATCATCGAAAGCGAGGTGACGATCAGCAGCGTCACGAAGGTGATCACCGCATCGGCGATCCGGTTGGGCATCCCGACCGCATCCATGGCCGGATGAGGCAGCTGGGCCACCAGCGGTTCGATCAGATAGCCGGTGATCAGAGTGGTGATCGAGATCCCCAGCTGCGCTCCGGAGAGCTGGAACGACAGACTGCGGTGCGCGCGCTGCACATAGCGGTCGCGACGGCCTCCGGTGCGCGCGTTGGCGTCGACCGTGCTTCGTTCGAGAGTGGTCAGCGAGAATTCAGCAGCGACGAAGAGGGCGGTACCAGCGGTGAGTGCGACGATCGCCAGCAGGCTGAGCAGGATGACGAGCACATTCATCGGGGCCACCGACCACCAGTCGTGACCCGCTTCACCCGGGCTGCGCCCGCGCTTGCGATCACTCCGGGCCCAACCGTCGTGACCCGCTTCACCCGGGCTACGCCCGCGCTTGCGATCACTCCGCGAGAAGGAGGCTCCTCGGGGTCGGCGTCACGCACGCCGGTCGGCGCGGGTGCCTGCGGCACGGGGACCCTTTCTTCGATGTATCCACTGATGGAGTGAACTCCGATGGTAGCGAAGGAGCGACGCGCCCGAGTCCTCGTTGCCGTGCCGACACGCCCCGGGTTACCACCCGAAGGGCAGCGGATGCCCTTCGGCGAAGCCGGCGGCGGACTGAATGCCCACCACGACGCGCTCGTGCAATTCGGCCAGCGTCGACGCACCGACGTAGGTACAGGTGCTGCGGACCCCGGAGGTGATGTGGTCGAGCAGGTCCTCGACGCCGCCGCGGGCAGGATTCAGTGCCATCCGCGAGGTCGAGATGCCCTCCTCGAACAGCGCTTTGCGGGCCCGCTCGAAGGCACTGTCGGCGGCGGTGCGGGCCACCACAGCACGCTTGGAGGCCATGCCGTAGCTCTCCTTGTAGGGCTTGTTGTCGCGATCGTGCAGCAGGTCGCCGGGGGACTCGTAGGTTCCGGCGAACCACGAGCCGATCATCACGTTGGACGCGCCGGCAGCCAGCGCCAACGCCACATCACGCGGGTGCCGCACACCGCCGTCGGCCCACACGTGCGCGCCGAGTTGCTTTGCCGCCGTTGCACATTCGAGGACAGCGGAGAACTGTGGCCGGCCCACGCCGGTCATCATCCGGGTGGTGCACATCGCCCCCGGGCCGACGCCGACCTTGACGATCGACGCGCCGGCGTCGATCAGATCGCGGGTGCCCTCGGCCGAGACCACGTTGCCGGCGACCAGTGGCACACCCAGATCCAGGGATGCGATGGACTTGATCGCGTCCAGAGCCTTCACCTGGTGACCGTGCGCGGTGTCGACCACCACCAGATCGGCGCCCGCCTCGGCGACCGCCTGCGCCTTGGCGACCACATCGCCGTTGATTCCGACGGCGGCGCCGATCCGCAGTCGGCCGGCAGCGTCGACCGCGGGTGAGTAGATGCCGGCCCGGATGGCGCCGGTCCGGGTCAGCACGCCGGCCACGGTGCCGTCGTCGGCGGTCATCACCGCGACATCGACCGAGGCGTGCTCGAGCAGATCGAAAACCGTCCGCGGGTCCGTTCCCACCGCCGCTTTGACGAAGTCGGTGATCGCGATGTCGCGTACCCGGGCGAATCTGTCGACCCCCTCGCAGCACGACTCGGTCACCAGGCCGATCGGTCGTCCTTCGAAGGTCACGACCGCGGCCCCGTGCGCCCGCTTGGAGATCAGCGCCAGAGCGTCGGAGACCGAGTCGTCTGGCTCCAACGTGACCGGGGTGTCGACCACCAGGTCGCGGCTCTTCACGAAATCCACCGTCTGCTGGACCGCGGTCACCGGAAGATCCTGCGGCAGAACGACAATGCCGCCGCGGCGAGCCACCGTTTCGGCCATCCGCCGGCCGGCCACCGCGGTCATGTTGGCAACGACCACCGGGATGGTGGTGCCGGAGCCGTCGCCGGTGGACAGGTCGACGTCGAAACGTGACGCCACGTCCGAATGGTTCGGGACGATGAAGACGTCGTCGTAGGTCAGGTCGTACGCGGGGCGCTGCCCGTCCAGGAACTTCATCGCGCCTCGCTAGGCAGGCACTTCGTTGCGATCTCCACTCCAGAGCGTGTGGAACTTCTTGCTCGAGTCCTCATCAGTCCGTCCGTAGGTGTGTGCGCCGAAAAAGTCCCGCAGTCCCTGGGTGAGCGCGGCGGGCAGCCGCTCGGTGCGCAGCGCGTCGTAGTACGAGAGCGCCGAGGCGAAGCCCGGAACGGGGATACCCAATTGGGTGGCCGTCACCACTACCCGGCGCCAACTGTCGACGGCCGACTCGATCGCGCTGCGGAAGTACGGTGCGGCGATCAGCGTGGGCAGGTCGGGGTCGTCGTCGAACGCGTCTTTGATCCGGTTGAGGAACTTGGCCCGGATGATGCAGCCACCGCGCCAGATGGTGGCCATGTCGCCCGGGGTGATATCCCAGTCGTATTCGGCGCTGCCGGCCTGGATCTGGTTGAAGCCCTGCGCGTAGGCGATGATCTTCGATGCGTACAGCGCTTTGCTGACGTCATCGATGAATTGCGCAGCGTCGCTTGGCTTTTGACCCAGGTCTCCGGAGGCCAGCCCGGTAGTGGCCTTGCGTTGGGCCACCGAGCCGGACAGCGCGCGGGCGAACACCGCCTCGGCGATACCGGTCACCGGCACACCGAGGTCGAGCGCGGACTTGACGGTCCAGCGGCCGGTGCCTTTCTGCTCGGCCTCGTCGACGATGACGTCGACGAGCGGCTTGCCGGTCTTGGCGTCGGTCTGGCGCAGCACCTGGGCGGTGATCTCGATCAGGAAGCTGTCCAGGTCGCCGGAGTTCCACTCGGCGAATACGTCGGCGATCTCCGGGGCGCTCTTGCCGAGGGCGTCACGGAGCAGCTGATAGGCCTCGCCGATGAGTTGCATGTCGGAGTACTCGATGCCGTTGTGCACCATTTTCACGAAGTGGCCGGCGCCGTCGGGGCCGATGTGGGTGCAGCAGGGGACACCGTCGACGTGGGCGGAGATCTCTTCCAGCAGCGGACCCAGCGACTTGTACGACTCGGCAGGCCCGCCCGGCATGATCGACGGACCTTTGAGTGCGCCTTCTTCACCGCCGGAGATGCCGGCGCCGACGAAGTGCAGTCCTCGCTCACTGATGGCCTTCTCGCGGCGAATGGTGTCGGTGTAGAGCGCGTTGCCGCCGTCGATGATGATGTCGCCCTCGTCCATCGCGTCGGCGAGTTCGTTGATGACGGCGTCGGTCGGTTCGCCCGCCTTGACCATGATGATCACCCGTCGCGGCTTCTCCAGCGCGTCCAGGAACTCTGCAATGGTCTCCGACCGGACGAAATTGCCCTCGCCACCATGTTCTTTCAGCAGGGCGTCGGTCTTGGCGACGGACCGGTTGTGCAGCGCCACGGTATAGCCGTGGTTGGCGAAGTTGCGGGCAAGGTTCGAGCCCATCACCGCCAGGCCTGTCACGCCGATCTGCGCGGTTCCGGTGGTTGACTTCGACGAGCTCATGGGAATGCCCTTCTCGATTCGTGGCTACAGGCCTGCACCGAACACTGTGGCACAGCAGGATTCATGCCTGTGCAAGGTATCGCCATAGTGCGGTGAGAGATCGGTTGCCGGGTCAGGCAGCGGTGAACAGCCGGTGCAACTCGGTGAGCCAGGGAATGGCGAGTGCGACCGTCGGCACGACCAGAATCGCGGCCGCGGCCAGGTAGGCCGCCGCTGCCAGCCAGACGCTGTTACCGCTACCCGACAGCCGTCGCACCCGCAGCAAGGTGTGCGCGCCGCCGGCGGCCAGCGCACCGAGGGGAGCGCGTCCGGACGCGCAGGCGACCAACGCGCGGGCCAGAGGAGCACGGCCGGCCACCCGGACCGCAGCGTCGTCGGCCAGCAGCTCGGCCAGCAGCTGTACCGCGTCCAAAGCGCTTGCGCTGCGGACGAATCGGGGGAACGCGGCGTGAGCGGCGGTGAAGGCCTCGAGCACCAGGTCGTGGCGGGCGCGCAGATGTGCGCGCTCGTGACAGAGGATGGCAGCGACTTCGTCGTCGGTCAGCGAATCCAGCGTGCCCTCGCTGACCACCACCCGGCTCCGCACACCGGGCAGGCAGTAGGCCAGCGGCTGCGCCACTTCCAGGACGCGCAGGTGGCGTCCGCGGGCGCTGGCCCGTGCGGCCACCAGGTCGGGCGACAGGCCGAGCAGGTCGACGAGCATGCGGTGGTGGGCGCGTCGCCTTCTGGTGGCGATCGCACCCCGGACGACGGCTACGAACAACCTGGCGCCGATCACCAGGGTGAGCCCGAAGACGGTGAGGTCGAGAAGCCACAACGGCCAACCCAGCCGGCCGATTTCGGCGGCGGGGCTGGCGGTCGGGCGGCCGTCTGCGCCCGGTACGAACAAGCGGCTGGCGATCGCGATGCCGGCACTGAACGCCGACAGCACCGCCGCGACGGCGATCGCCTGCCACAGCACCATCGCCGCCCGGGGAGCGCGCAACGGCCAGGTGGCTCGGGCCAGCAGTGCGGGCACCGGGCCGACAAGCATCACCGCGAGAACGGTGAAAGCCAGCCCGGACATGGTCCCAGTGTCTCTCAGTCCTCCGGCCGCGCGCCACCAGACGAGGGTTTCCGATGACCGGATTCCAATTCGTCGAGTGCGCGCCGCAGCGCCTCGGCCTCGTCGGCGCCGACGCGCTCGACAAAGTGCACGAGGACGGCATGGCGACTTCCGGTATCGGCGGCCTGGTCGAGCGCATCGACCATCAGACCGGCGACCAGTTCGTCGCGCCCGTGCACCGGGGTGTATTGGTGGGCGCGGTCGTTGCGGATCTGCGACACAAGATTCTTCTTGGCCAGCCGCTGCAGCACGGTCATCACCGTCGTATAGGCCAGATCACGCTGCTCGGAGAGCGCTTCGTGTACCTGGCGGACAGTCTGCGGCTGGGGAGTGGACCACAGGTGATCCATCACCGCGCGCTCGAGATCCCCGAGCCGCGTCAGCTTAGCCATGTTTGCTCATCTCCTTGGCAATGCCGCTAGCGTACCCGCGCTTACTACTGCCTGTCGTACCTCTCCCACCGGACGCAGTCTGGCGGGCGTCGAAACCTCTGGTGTCGACCGCAGCGCGGCGAGTGCTTGTGAGGGTCCCCACAGATTCGAAGTCAATCATATGGTTAGGCTAACCTTACAACCGGAGGTGACCGTGACGATAGTGATCGACGACCCGCTGATCGCGGCGATGTCCATTGACCGTGTGCTGCCGCTGCACGAGTCCAGCAGGCGGCTGCGCGAGTTGTATCCGCAGTGCCCGCGGGTCTACGGCGTCGCGGTGCTCGGCGATGTGTCGGTACGCCGGTGGTGGCCACTGACCTCGGCGCTCAGCTCCGACCGGCTGCAGACGATGTTCGACGCCGCCGCGGTCGACATGGACCGTCGAAGCGCCGCAAGGCAATTGGCGGCAACTCTGGTCCACACCGTGATCGGCCGAGTGGTCGCGCTGGTCGTGCTGGAAGCCAGGGCGTGGGACACCGGGCTGGAGAACCTGTGGGTGCACGTCGACTCCGACGGCGTCATCGACTGGGCCGGCGTAGTCGATCCCACCGTCCGGGTGCTGCCCGACGACGCATGCGCCGCGGACGCACTGACCGACGGCGTGGTTCGCCTGCCGAGTGAGGCGGCCCTGACGACTTGGGTGGCCCACCGCTGCCACCGCACGCTCGAGCCATTGTTCACGAAGCTGCATGCGGTGAGCGGGGGCGCGCTGTCGGTCGCGGCGATGTGGCACATCGTCGGATCGATGGTGGTGGCGTCCGCGACCCAGGTGCCCCAGCTGGCGAGCACCGACGAGCTGGCCGCGATGCGCCGCGGTCAGGCAGTGCTGGATGCGCTGGTCGGGTTCGGGTTGCCGGTTCGCGGCCTTTCGGCGACGCGGACACGCGCCAGAGGAACCTCTTGCAAAATTAGGGCAGCCTTGCCTATGCTTCTGGCGTCGAGCGATAAATGACCGAGACGGTGTCCTGAGGGCTGCAGTGACCCCCGGTCTCTCGATACAGCGAGCCCCGTGCATTGTGCACGGGGCTCGCTGCTATCTGAGGCTCGGTCAGTTCTTGATGAAGTGGTACATCCGGTACGACGCCTTGCCGGTCTGCATCTGCCGGTAGGCCAGGGTTCCGGGTGCGCCGGCGAACATCTTGCCGAAACCCTGCAGGAATTTGGGGATGTGGCGAGTGTTCAGGTCCAGGAAGACCTCGGCACTCTTGTCTCTGGCGCGCAGCACCTCTTTACTGATGTCGCGCTTCGAGGCCATCTCCATCGGCATGGCGGCCAGCGCCGCGTCCCAGGCGTCGTACTCGAGGTACCCGCGGAAATCGGCGTAGAGGAAATGACCGCCCGGGCGCAGCACCCGCGCCACTTCGGGAAGGAAGCGGTCGAAGTGCGGATACGTGTGCGAAGCCTCGATGTTGACGATCGCGTCGAACGACTCATCCGCGAAGGGCATGCCCTCGGCGTTGCCCTCGACAAAGTCGAGGCCCGGCAGATTGTGGCGCTTCTTGGCGAAAGCGACACCGTCCGGGTTGAAGTCGAGCCCGGTGTAGGAGCCCGGGTTGAAGGTCCGCGTCAGATACGCGGCGCCCCCGCCGTGACCACTGCTGATCTCCAGCACTTTCTTTCCGCTGAGATCCGCTTGCGAAGCGGTGCTGTGATACAGCTGGATGGAGTACCGGTTGGGCTCATCCTCGGGTGCCAGCCCCAGCCCCAGCGGGGGATCTTCCTCGTAGCCCCAGTTGAGGAAGACGATGTCGTCGCTTTCCCACCGGCGGGTGATCAAGGGGTACCAGTACTTGTTCATGGCCAGCTTCAGCCATGGCAGCGGGTCGACGGGCTTGAGGTATCGCTGGAGTGTGTTTGGCACAGCGGCGAGTATGCCAGGCTTTTCTACGTACCGGTGCGATCGGCCACCAGAGCGGAGTCCGCAGCTTGCGAAGCCGTCGCGGTTCGCCGGCGAACCGTCGCTCGCGCGCCCTGCGCCGGCTGGTAGGCGATACCGCGCCAGTGTGGTCGCTCGTCCGGCGCATCGGTTGGCGTGAACCGGAATTCCCGCAGAATAAGGCGCAGGGTGATGTCCATCTCCATGGTGGCCAGCGCAGCGCCGACACAGCGATTGACCCCGCCGCCAAACGGAATCCACCCTTTCGGCTTGGCGGCACTGCCGAGGAATCGATCCGGGTTGAACGACATCGCGTCGTCGAAGACATCGTCGGAATCGTGGACCAGCGCGAGGCTCAGCACGATCCTGGTGTTCTCCGGAATAACCCATTCCCCCAGGCGAAGACGCGCTTTGGTGCATCGCACAGTGGAGTCGAGAACGGTCCGCGTGCGCTGCACTTCCGCGATCGTGGCCTGACGCAACTCCGATCCGCCGGCGTCCACTTCGTCGGTCAGCCGCTGCAGCAACTCCGGGTGGCGGGTCATCCGCTCCACCGCCCAGCCCAGCGATCCGGCCGTGGTCTCGTGGCCGGACACCAGCAAGGTCAGCATCTCGTCGGCGATGTGCTGATCGGTGATCGGTTCACCGTTCTCGTAGCGCGCCCGAACCAGCAGCGCCAGCACATCACTGCGCTCGTCCAGCGCGGGATTGACCCGCGCGTCCGCGATCAGCGAAAAGATCGCAGCGTCAAAGCGGCGCCGGTATCGCATGTAGCGACCCCCGAGACTCCATCGGCCCAGGTCACGCCGCAGGCTCGTGGGCAGTGTCAGGTATACGCCGACGATGTCGGCCATCGGGGGAATCAGGTCGTACAGTTCGTCGAGCGTGTCGCCCTCGGCGCCGAACACGGCCCGCAGGATGGCCCCGAGGGTCATCGTCGTCATCGACGGCAGCGTCTCGAACTCCTGGCCCTCCGGCCACTTCGCGATCTCGCGCAAGACCTCTTCTTCGATGACGGGCTCGTAGCTGCGCATCCGCTTACCGTGGAACTGGGGGAGCACGAGCTTGCGGCGCTCGAGGAGTTCATCTCCGGCGAGGGCGAACGTCGAACCTGCGCCGAAGCCGTCACCCAGGCTGGCGGTTCCCGTAGTCGCGCGCTCCAGCAAATCGGTGCTGGTGTTCAACACCTCTTTGACCAGGGCCGCGTCTCGGACCACGATCGCACGGCCCAGCCGCGGCATGTTCACCCGGAAAACCGGGCCGTGCCGTCGACTGAGAGCGCCGTACATGTGGTGGTATTCGCGCAAGAACCACAAGCCCTGAACGGCCTTCGGTAGCCGCGTGCCCGGCGGTAGCCGCACCGGCTCGGTTGTCACCGTCAGCATGTCGCCCACTCCCCGTATCGCTGCCGCCATGGTCGCCGCGCCGCACATCACAGTACCGGTCGCAATCGTCTGAGCGTTGTTTCAGCCCTGAAGTCCGATTACCTGGACTCTATACGGGAAGCGGTCGCGCTCGGGCAGAACGAGGGCTGGCCAGAACGGATTGCGGAGGCATCAGTCCTTGACGAAGTGATGGAGCCGGTAGGACATCCGACCACGCTGCAACTCCTTGTACAGCAACGTGTCCGGCGCACCGGCGAACAATTTCCCGAACGGGCGCAAGAACAGGGGCAACCGTTTGTCGACCAGCTCGAGGTAGCGTTCTGCGTTGTTGTCGAGGCCGCGTAGAACGTCCGGGGTGATCTCGCGCTTGGACTCCATCCGCAGCGGCAGCGCGGCCAGGGCCGCGTCCCATTCGTCGTACTCGAGGAATCCGCGGAAGTCGACGTACAGGAAGTGCCCACCGGGACGCAGGACCCGCACCACCTCGTCGAGAAAGCGGTCGAAACGCGGGTACGCGTGCGACGCCTCGACGTTGAGCACCACGTCGAACGACTCGGCAGGGAACGGCAGATCCTCGGCGTCGCCGTGGACGAAGTCCAGCCCCGGCAGGCGATGACGGCGCTTGGCGAACTCCACGCCGTTCGGGTTGAAGTCGAGACCGGTATAGGAGGCGGGCCGCAGGGTTCTCATGAGATAGGCGGCACCACCGCCGTGCCCGCAGCTGGCCTCCAGCACCGTCTTGCCGCCCAGGTCGATCTGCGTTGCCGTGCGGTGATAGAGCTGGATGCCGTACCGGTTCTTCTCGTCCTCGGACGACAGCGGCAGGCGCATCGGTGGGTCTTCCTCATAACCCCAGTTGAGGAAAACCACGTCGTCCTGGTCCCATCTGCGGGTGACGAAGGGATACCAGTACTTGTTGATTGCCTTCTTGAACCAGGCATAACTGCCGAGCGGTCTCACGTACCGGCGCGAGCCGCCGGCCGGTGCGCGCACTCCGGCGCCTGGACCGGTCATCGTTGACCTGCCGCGGATAGCGACCCCGCATCGCTGGGCACGCTGGTGTTTCGCCGGTAGACCATCGACCTCGCTCCTTGGGACGGCACCGTCGCCAGACCACGCCACCTGGCCTTCTCATCGGGCGCATCGGTTGTGACGAAGTGGAATTCACGCAGCAGCATGCGCAGCACGACGTCCAATTCCATGTTGGCGAACGCCGCGCCGACACAGCGATTGACCCCGCCGCCGAAGGGGATCCAGGCGGCCGGCTTGCTCGCCGCATGCAGGTACCGGTGCGGGTCGAACGACTGCGCGTCGGCGAAGTCGTCTTCGGATTCGTGCGCGAGCTTGATGCTGATGATGATGTTCGTACCTTCGGGAAGAACCCACTCGCCCAGCCGAATTCGCGCCTTGGTGCGCCTGGTGGTGCCGTCCAGTACCGGCCGGGTGCGCTGCACTTCCCAGATCGTGGCTTGCCGCAGGGCGGAGCCACCCGCATCGGCTTCCTCGGCCAACTCGGCGAGCAGCGTCGGGTGGCGACTGAGCCGCTCCAGGGCCCAGGCCAGCGACGCGGCTGTGGTTTCGTGGCCGGAGGCCAGCAGCGTGAGCAGCTCGTCGGCGATGTGTTGGTCGGAAATCCGCTCGCCGTCCTCATAGCGCGCCTGCAGCAGTAGCGCCAGAACATCGGCGCGTTCCTCGAGTGCGGGATCGACCCGGGCGGCGGCGATCAAGGAAGCGATGATCGCGTCGAACCGGCGGCGTGCTCGCCGGAATCTGCCCCACGGACTCCACGGGCCGAGATCCTTCTGCACGATCGGCGGGCAGACCGCAAGCATCGAGCCGAGCGTGACCATCGGGGGAACTATTTCGCGCAGTTCCTTCAGCGCGGGACCGTCGGCGCCGAAGACCGCGCGGAGGATCGCGCCGAGAGTGATCCGGAGCATCGGCTCGAACGCGGAGAATTCGCGGCCTTGCTTCCAGTCCGCGATCTCGCGCATCACTTCTTCTTCGATGATGCGCTCGTAACCGCGCATCCGTTTACCGCGGAACGGTGGGGTCAGCAGTTTTCGACGCTCGCGATGCTCGTCACTGGCCAAACTGAACGTCGAGCCGGGACCGAATACCGCGCCGATCGCCCCGGCGCCCGACGGCGCCCGCTCGACGAGGTCACTGCCGGTGGTGAACAGATCCTTGGCCAACACCGGGTCGCAGATGACGACCGCATCGTTGTTGCGCGGCAGGTTCACCCGGACCACATCGCTGCCGTACCGTCTAGCGAGCGCCGCGAACATAGCGTGGCTCGACATCAAGAAGGCCGTGGTCTGGATCAGCTTCGGAGCACGCGGACCCGGCGGCAGCCGCACCGGGTCCATCGTCGCCGTCGCCATGTCGCGCCTTCCGAGAGTATGTTTGCGGAGGTTTTACATTCCAAAATAATCATACAAGGCTGAGAACATACCGCGCAATACTTCGCCGTTGGGGGCCTCGTAGCCCGTGGCGCGACAGAAGGGGAACCATGCAGCCGCTAGCGGAAGCACCGTTCGACAAGGAATTAGGGCTGACCTTCACCGAAATCAGCCCCGACCGCACCCGTGCGCACTTGGACGTCGCACCAAAACTGTTGCAGCCCATGGGAATCGTGCACGGCGGCGTCTGGTGCTCGGTGGTGGAGAGCCTGGCCAGCGTGGCCGCCTACACCTGGATCGAGGCCAACGGCGGCGGCAGCGTCGTCGGCGTCAACAACAACACCGATTTCCTGCGCGCTATCCGCAGCGGGACGGTCTACGGCACGGCGATTCCGATCCACCGCGGACGGCGTCAGCAACTGTGGCTGGTCACTATCGTCGACTCCGACGAGCGCCTGGTGGCGCGTGGCCAGGTACGACTGCAGAACCTCGAAGCCGAAGGCTAACTGGCGGCTTTCGCCGTCTCGTCCTGATGCGCCTCGGCGGCCAGTACCGCCAACTGCTCGAGCCGGGTGCGGGCAAAGGCCTGCTGCTCGGTGATCGTGAGCTGACCACGTCGGCCACTCAAGAACGTCACCAGCCACGACAAGACGGTGGTGACCTTGTTCTTGAAGCCGATCAGATAGACCAAGTGCAGCAGCAGCCAGGCAAACCACGCGATGACCCCGCCGAACTCGACCGGACCGACCTGCGCGACCGCGGAGAACCGGGAGATCGTGGCCATCGAGCCCTTGTCGAAATACTGGAAGGGTTCGCGTTGCGTGGGGTCGGCCCCGGCCAGCTCGGCCTTGATCGCTTTGGCGGCGTACTTGCCGCCCTGGATAGCGCCTTGAGCGACGCCCGGCACGCCGTCTACGGCGGCCATGTCGCCGACCACGAAAACGTGCGAATGCCCAGGAATCGACAGGTCAGGTAAGACTTTCACCCGTCCGGCGCGGTCGAGTTCCACACCCGACTGGCGGGCCAGGTCGCGGCCCAGCGGGCTTGCGGAAACACCGGCCGACCACACCTTGCACGACGACTCGATACGGCGGAGAGTGCCGTCGCCATCCTTGACGGTGATGCCGTCGCGGTCGACGTCGGTGACCATCGCGCCCAGCTGGATCTCGACACCCATCTTCACCAGACGCGCAGCGGCCTTCTTGCCGAGCTTCTCGCCCATTTGCGGAAGTACCGCAGACGCGGCGTCGAGCAGGATCACCCGTGCCTTCGTCGAATCGATGTGGCGGTACGTGCCTTTCAGCGTGAAGTCGGCGAGTTCGGCGATCTGGCCGGCCATTTCGACACCGGTCGGACCTGCGCCGACGACGGTGAACGTGAGCAGCTTCTTACGCCGCTCGGGATCGCCGGACCGCTCGGCCGCCTCGAACGCGCTCATGATGCGACCGCGCAGTTCCAGCGCGTCGTCGATGGACTTCATGCCGGGTGCGTATTCGGCGAAGTGGTCGTTGCCGAAGTAGGACTGTCCGGCGCCGGCGGCGATGATCAAACTGTCGAACGGTGTTTCGTAACTGTGGCCGAGCAACTCGGACACGACGAACTTGCCCTTGAGGTCGATGTGAGTGACGTCGCCGAGCAGAACCTGGGCGTTGTGCTGCCCGCGCAGGATCATCCGTGTCGGGGGAGCGATCGCACCTTCGGCGACGATTCCGGTCGCCACTTGGTACAGCATCGGCTGGAAGAGGTGGTGGGTGGTGCGGGCGATCAACTTGATGTCGACATCGGCCCTTTTCAGCTTCTTGACCGCATTCAAGCCGCCGAATCCCGAGCCGATGACCACTACCCGGTGTCGATGATTCAGTGCAGTGTCTTCGAGCTGGGCGTTCATGGGCGTCATTGCTCCTCAGCGGCGACTGGTTCAGCTCTACGATAGCCGCCCGGACCTGCAATTTTCGACGTAAGCGCGTGTGATCACACACACCCGCGACGTCGCACGTGACGCACGTCGCTGGTGTCAGGCGACAACGGGGCGCAGGGCTTCCGCGACCGCAGCGACGACTCCCGGCGTGTAGCGCGGGATGTTGATCACCACGCCGTCGATGCCGACGTCGATGACATTGGCTTTGACTTGCTCGGCGATGTAATCGACGCTGCCCACCAGCCGGCGTCCGCTCTCGTCGGGTTTGGCGTTGTCGTCCACCGACACCGTCAACAGGACGCTGGTCTCCAGGGTCGAGCGGTCCCGGCCGGCCTCGTCGCAACGCCTGGCCAACGCCTCGAGTTTGCCGGGCAGCGCGTCGACCCCGGCGATGATGTTGAGGTGGTCGGCGTACCGCGCAGCGATGGAGAAGGTCTTCTTCTCGCCGCTGCCACCGATGAGGATCGGAATGCGTTCGCGGTAGCGCGGTTCGGCGAAGGCAGATTCGGTCCGATACCAGTCTCCGGAGAAGGTCGTCCGCTCGCCCTTGATCATCGGATCGATGATGCGCAGAGCTTCTTCCAACCGTTCGAATCGCTGGCTGAAGTTGCCGAATTCGAATCCGAGCTGTTGGTGCTCGAGCTCGAACCAGCCGGTGCCGATACCGAGGATCGCGCGGCCGGCGCTGACGACGTCCAGCGTGGTGATGGCCTTGGCCAACAAGGTGGGATTGCGATAGGTGTTGCCAGTCACCAAGGTGCCCAACTGGATTCGCTCGGTCGCCGTCGCCAATGCGCCAAGGGCGGTGTACGCCTCGAGCATCGGTTCATCGGGAGAGCCGAGCATTGGCAGCTGATAGAAGTGGTCCATCATGAAAAGTGCGTCGAAGCCTGCTGATTCGGCTTCGCGCGCCTGCGCGATGACGGTGGGAAAAAGTTGCTCGACACCAGTGCCGTAGGAGAAGTTGGGGATTTGGAAGCCAAGTCGAATGGTCACCGAATCCACCCTAGTGACCGACGCGTGACGGCGACGGACGCTGAAGCGAACTACGCGTTAAGCGAACTGCGCCAGGGCGCCGTGGCTGACGTGCAGCGTCTGCCCGGTGATGTGACGGGCGGCCGGACTGGTCAGGAAAAGCGACATCCGCGCGACTTCGGCGGCCACCGACGGCGGCGTGCTCGACAGACCTTCGTAGCCCGGTTGAGCGCTGCGCCCGATTGCGACGGCGTTCACGGTGATCCCGCGGGTGCCGAAAACGGTCGCCTGGCCGGCCACCCAGCTGGCGAGGGCGGCCTTGACCGCGGCCTCGGCACTGCCGGGGCGGGGGTTCTCGGGCATGACGCTGATGATGGATCCACCCGAACGCAGATGGTCACCCACGGTCTCGAGGGTGAGCACCGAGGACAGCACGGTGTCGTCCAGCGAGCGGCGCCATGCGGCGGCCAGCTCGGACAGCGAGTACGCGCGCGGGTCACCGGAGTCCCAGCGGGGCGCCGGAATGTTGACGATGGTGTCCAGGTGGTGGGGGAACAGGTGGCGGACCTCCGCGAGAGCGGCGGGGTCAGTGTTGTCGCAGACGATCGCGTCCGCCTCGATCTCCTTGGCGGCTACCTCGAGGTCGTCGCGGCGGGCGCCCAGCAACGTGACCGTGTGGCCCTCGTTGTGGAACTCCTCAGCAACGGCGCGACCCAGTTCGGTGTCGCCACCGGTGACCAGTACCTCCATCGCCATGACCTCCTTGTATTCAGCATTGAATCCAGGTGCCGGCTCGTTGAGAGCAGCCGCGGCTTCCGCCTAGAGCAACGGTCTTCCGATGCTTCGATGGTGGCACACCGCAACGCCGGTCCCTGGGATTTCAGGGCGTGTATGGCATTAACGTTTCCTTATGTTACTGGACGGTAGCTAGATATGAAACTCCAAATCCGGCACGGCGAGGTCACCTTTTGGACAACGCTGAGCCTCGTGACGTCATCCCGCGGCGCTGCGCGCCGGTCTGCGATGGCGTGGTTTCTGACATTGGCAGTGCTGGCGAACCTGGTCGGATGCGGACAGCAGCCGCAACCGCCCACACCGGCGGGCTCGCCGTCGGCGCACCCACCGGCCGGCCCGGTCAGGGTGTTCGCCGCCCTGCCGCTGAAGCCGGCCTTCACCTTGCTTGCCGGCAAATTCCAGGGTGAAAATCCGGGTGCCACAGTCGATTTCGTGTTCGCGACGTCAGCCGAGCTCGCCGACAAGTTGACCCAGGGCGGCCACGCGGACGTCTTCGCCGCGGCCGACAGCGCGCAGATGGACACCGTCGTCAAGGCGGACCTGACCAGCAGCGAACCGGTCGACTTCGCGTCCAACACGCTGGTCATCGTGACCACCCCGGGCAATCCCAAGCAGATTCGATCGTTCGCCGATCTCGCCCGGCCCGACGTGCGCGTCGCGGTCTGCCAAGCGTCGGCGCCGTGCGGGGCAGGAGTGCAGCGCATCGAGGACACCACCGGTGTACACCCCGGCCCGGTGCACGAGGAGCCCATCGGGTCCGCGGTGCTCGCCCGCGTCACCGCCGGCGATGCCGACGCCGGCTTGGTCTACATGAATGACGCGCACAACGCCGCCGAGGCGGTCGACACCGTCAGATTTCCGGAATCCGCCGACGCGGTGAACGCCTATCCGATCGTCGTCCTCAGGAACGCAACCCAGGCGGCGCTGGCGCAGAAATTCGTCGATCTCGTCGTCGGTCCGACCGGGCGCCAGGTGCTGTCTCAGGCCGGCTTCGCCAGTCCCTGAGAAGTGACGCGCCCGACGGCGCGAGCGTTAGCGAATTGTCACCGAGAGATCGCTCGACCGATGAGCTGCACGTAGGTCGGGCGACCGCCGCCGACTCGGAAAAAACCAGGCAAAACGACTGCTGTTCACACTTGCGTCACGGGTGTAACACGGTAGCTTTTTGGTTATGAGCGAGGTAGAGCGCTATTCGTCACGGGCCACAGCGCGCTGGATGATGCGGGCCATCGCCGCGGTCGGCGGCGCCGGTGCCATCGCCCTCGCGCTGCCCGCAGCGGCCGGCGCGGATCCGGTGAACCCGCCTCCAGGCCCAGCCGCTCCCGCCCCCGCCGGACCCAACCCCGGGGCACCGGCCGCGCCCGCACCCGGAACACCCGCGGCGGATGCGGTGCCCGGTGCCGGCGGTCCCGGCGCGGCGCCGCAGGGCGTCGGTCCGATCCCGGGGCCGGCGGCCACCGATCCCGCCAATCCGATTCCGGTCGACCCCAACGCGGGGCGGGTCGACAACCCGGTAGGCGGATTCAGCTTCGTCCTGCCCGCCGGTTGGGTGGAGTCCGACGCGACACACCTCGACTACGGATCGGCGCTGCTCAGCAAAATTTCCGGAGCGCCCAACCCCGGTCAGCCTCCGCCAGTCGCCAACGACACCCGCGTGGTCCTCGGAAAGCTGGACCAGAAGCTCTACGCCAGTGCCGAAGCCGACAACACCAAGGCCGCGGCCCGGCTCGCGTCGGACATGGGGGAGTTCTTCATGCCCTATCCCGGCACCCGGGTGAACCAGGAGACCATTCCGCTCGGCGCTAACGGCGCCGCCGGTGGGGCGTCGTTCTACGAGGTGAAATTCAGCGACGCGACCAAGCCGAACGGCCAGATCTGGGCGGGCGTGGTCAGCGCGCCGGGTCCGGCAGGCGCGGCGGCGCAGCGCTGGTTCGTGGTGTGGCTCGGTACCGGCAACACCCCGGTCGACAAAGCCGGCGCCAAGACGCTGGCTGAATCGGTCCGCCCGCTGGCCGCTCCTGCTCCGGGGGCACCCGCGCCGGCCGGTCCTGGTCCGACCGGTCCGGCACCTGGTCCCGGCGGTCCTGCTCCCGCTGGCCCTGGCGGTCCTGCGCCGGCTGGTCCGGGCGGTCCCGCCCCGGCTGGTCCGGGCGCTCCCGCTCCCGCTGGTCCGGGCGGTCCTACCCCGGCCGGTCCGGGCGCTCCCGCTCCCGCTGGTCCGGGCGCTCCCGCCCCGGCCGGGCCCGCGCCCGGCGGACCGCAGCCGGCCGGCGGAAACGGCGCGAATCCCGCTCCCGGCGCGATATCGACCTGACCGCGAGGTCCCGAACAAGCCCTATAGCAAGCCCTCGGCTCGTTAGGCTTGTCGGGATACCAAGACAGTCCGGCAGTGGGCTGCACACAAATCAATACGCAAGGAGCCGGTCGTGATTCTGCACATCATCTGGATGCTCATCCTCGGCCTGATCGTCGGTCTGATTGCCCGACTGATCGTTCCCGGCAGTCAACCACTGGGGTTGATCGCGACCTCCCTGCTCGGCATCGTGGGCGCCTACGTCGGCGGCACGTTGGGCAGTCTCGTGTTCCCGCCACACAAGTTCACCGTCACTCCGCCGATCAACCACTCGTTCCTCGGAGCACTGGTCGGCGCCGTGCTGCTGCTGTTCATCTACAAGGCGGCCAGGTCCCGCACCTGACACCACCGGAATCGCCACGGCGCCACGTGGATCGGGCATAGGCGGATCTCTGCGCGGACCGGATCTCCGGAGCCGCCACCGTGCTCGTCTGAGTCAGCCGGACATCTGCCAGACAAGCGCGGCAGCCAGCGCACCCAGCCCGTTGAGCGACCAGTGCAGCGCGATCGGCGCCAGCAGGCTGCCACTGCGCCGGCGGAGCCAGCTGAACACGAAACCAGCACCCGCCGTCGCGATCACGGCCAGCACCACCCCGGCCAGCATGCCGAGAAATCCACCGCCGAAGACCCGGGTGAAACCGACATTGCTGGTGGTCAATCCCAGCGACGTGGCGATGTGCCAGAGGCCGAACAGCAGCGAGCCGGCCAGCGCCACCCCCCGAAATCCCCACGCCCGGTTGAGCGCCCCGTGCAGCACGCCGCGAAACGCCAGCTCCTCGGGGATGACGGTCTGCAGCGGGATGATGATCATCGAGGCCATCAGCGCACCGGAGATCGTCGCGTAGTGGTGGTTCATGAACATCGGCCGGGTGAGCGGCAACCATGCACCCACCGCGATCGCCGCGACCACCAACGCGATGGCGCCGATCGCGTACACGGCACCGGACTTCCAGTGCTCGCGCCCCAGGCCGAGCTCGGCCCAGCCCAGTCCGGTGGCGCGCAACCAGGCGACCAGTCCGACCGCCGCGACCGGGACGGTCACGATGCTCGCCCAGGGCGTGGTGAAGTGCGCGATCAGATTGGTCAGCGTCAGCACGACGACGACGACGGCGACGTCGACCTGAATACGGAACTGGTGGAGCGCCGAGAGCTGCGCGAGCAGCGGGTGCGGTTCCGCCGCGGCGCTCTCGAACCCAGACATCACACCAGGCTACCGGCGGCGGCCGGGCAGCTGATCAAAGTTGACACCTGCCAACTACGCTGACCTGATGCCTGACGACCTGCTTGCGTCGCTACGGGTGCTCGACCTGTGCGACGACGACGGCGACGCCGTCACCCGATTGCTGGCCGACCTGGGCGCGGACGTCTTGAAGGTGGAGCCGCCGGACGGCAGCCCCGCGCGGACCCAGCGACCGACATTGCGGGGCACCGGAGTGCGCTTCGCCCTGCACAACGCGAACAAGCGCAGCACGGTGCTCGACCCGTCGGACCCGCGGGACCGCGAGCGGCTGGTCGAGCTGGCCGGAAGCGCTGACATCGTCGTCGACAGTGGATCGCCGGGGCAGGCGGCCGGTTACGGGACCTCGTGTGAGGAACTGGCCGATCGGTTTCCGCAGCTGGTCGCCCTGTCGGTCACCGACTTCGGCCGGACGGGGCCACGGGCCGCTTGGCGCTCGACCGACCAGGTGCTCTATGCGCTCTCCGGCGCGTTGTCCCGCTCGGGTCCCACCACCGGCACACCGGTTCCGCCGCCGGACGGCATCGCCTCAGCCACCGCCGCGGTCCAGGCCGCCTGGGCCGCACTGGTCGCCTACTACAACAGATTACGTTGTGGCACAGGCGATTACATCGACTTCTCGCGGTTCGAGGCCGTCGTGATGGCACTCGATCCCGCGTTCGGGGCGCACGGCCAGGCCGCTGCCGGCGTCCGCCGGCCCGACCGGTGGCGAGGGCGCCCCAAGAACCAGGATGCCTACCCGATCTACGCCTGCCGGGACGGCCACGTTCGGCTCTGCGTGATGTCGCCCCGGCAGTGGCACGGGCTGCGTCGCTGGCTGGGGGAGCCGCCGGAATTCCAGGACCCTCGATACGACGTCATCGCGGCTCGCTTCAAGGCCTGGCCGCAGATCGGCGTGCTGGTCCAGCGACTGTTCGCCGATCAGACGATGAAAGACCTCGTCGCACAAGGACAGTCACACGGTGTCGCTATTTCCGCGGTGCTGGATCCTGCGCAGATCCTGGCGTCTGAGCACTTCCAGACGGTCGGCGCCGTCACCAGTGCCGAACTCGTTCCCGGCGTGCACAGCACCATCCCGACCGGCTACTACTCGGTCAACGGCCGGCACATCGGTTTCCGCGCACCCGCTCCGCGCGCCGGTGCACACGATCCGCAATGGACCGCAGACCCGCCGACCATCGCCGCACCCGCGAAGGCCGGCCCGCGTCCGTTCGACGGACTGCGGATCATCGACCTCGGCATCATCGTCGCGGGCGGGGAACTCAGCCGGCTGTTCGGCGATCTCGGCGCCGAGGTGATCAAAGTCGAAAGTGCGGCCTACCCGGACGGGCTGCGACAGGCCCGCGTCGGCGACGCCATGAGCGAGTCATTCGCCTGGACACATCGCAACAATCTGGCGCTCGGCCTCGACCTGCGCAGTGACGAGGGTAAACGGGTCTTCCGCAGGCTGGTCGCCGACGCCGACGCAGTCTTTGCCAACTTCAAACCGGGAACGCTTGTCGCACTTGGCTTTCCCTATGACACCCTGCAGTCATTGAATCGTCGCGTGGTGTTGGCCGAGAGCAGCGCCTTCGGCGACCGCGGGCCGTGGAGTAACCGGCTGGGGTATGGACCGCTGGTGCGCGCCACCGCGGGCGTCAGCAAGCTGTGGACCGACCCGCATTCGCAATCCGACGAATCCGACTCCCGGCACCGCTTTTACGATGCGACGACGGTCTTCCCCGACCACGTGGTCGGACGCATCACCGCGATCGGGGCGCTGGCCGCGCTGATCCATCGCGACCGCACCGACACAGGGGCCCGGGTGCACGTCTCGCAAGCCGAAGCCGTCGTCAACCAACTCGACGCCCGTTACGTCACGGACACGGCACGCGACGACGATGAGGCTCAACTTCGCGACGACACCAGCGTCCACGAGGTCCTCCCGTGCGCGGGTGACGACGAGTGGTGTGTGATCTCGATTCGCGATGACGACGACTGGCGTTCGGCCAGTGCGGTTTTCGGGATACCCGAACTGGCCGACGACCCGCGGTTCGCCACCGGTGAGGCGCGTACCGCGCATCGCGTCGAGTTGCTCGAGCTGGTGTCGGCGTGGACGTGTGAACGCACGCCGGAACAGGTTGCGGACGCGCTGCAAACCGCCGGTGTTCCGGCCGGGCAGATGAGCCGGCCGCCCGACATCCTCGAAGATCCGCAGTTGCGCGCACGAAAGTTGTTCAGCGACATGCGTCATCCGCTGTTCGACAATGTGCTGCCGGCCGAGACGGGTCCCGCACCGTTTCGGCACATTCCGGTGGCACCGCAACGCCCGGCCCCGCTGCCCGGGCAGGACACCCGGGAGATCTGCCTCAAGATTCTCGGCATGAGCAGTGAGGAAACCGAGCAATTGATTCATGACGGGGTGCTGTTCGCATCCACCGATTCCGCGGAAGGTCTCACGTGATGACGGTCAACCCCAGAACGCCGGTGCTTGTCGCGCACGGTCAGGTCAACCACCGTGAGGCGGCCCAGGACAACACCCTCGAACCGGTCGACCTGATGGCTGCGGCGGCCCGCGAAGCCGCCGACGCACGAGTGCTCGAGGCGATCGACTCGATCCGGGTGGTCAACCTGCTGTCGGTGTACTACCGCGACCCGGGTCTGCTGCTCGGCGAGCGCATCGGTGCCGCGAAATTCACCACCAAATACAGCGGGATCGGCGGGAACGTGCCGCAAACCCTGGTCAACCGGGCGTGCGCGGACATTCAACAGGGCCGCGCCGACGTTGTTCTGGTGGCCGGCGCAGAGATGTGGCGGACTCGCACCCAGCGGCGCGCCGACGGGCAGCGGCTGGCGTCCACCGACCAGGACAACTCGATTCCACTGCCGGAGGGCAGCGACGAAAACGTGCCGATGGCCGGCGATGCCGAAATCCGCATCAAACTCGACCGCCCGGCGTACATCTACCCGATGTTCGAGCAGGCGCTGCGCGTCAGCACGGGGGAGTCGGTCGACGATCACCGGCGCCGTATCGGCGAGCTGTGGGCGCGATTCAACGAGGTCGCGGTGCACAATCCGCACGCTTGGATTCGCAAACCGGTTACCGCTGAGGAGATTTCGCAGCCGGGCCCGTCGAACCGGATGATCAGCTGGCCGTACACCAAGCTGATGAACTCCAACAACATGGTGGACCAGGGCGCGGCGTTGATTCTGACGTCCGTGGAGGCCGCGACCCGTTTGCAGATCCCCTCCGAGCAGTGGGTGTATCCCTACGCGGGCACCGACGCGCACGACACCTATTCGATCAGCGAACGAGCCGAACTGCACCGGTCGCCGTCGATCCGGATCGGCGGGGCACGCGCGCTGGAGCTGGCCGGATTCGGCATCGACGACATGGACTACGTCGATCTGTACTCGTGCTTCCCGTCCGCGGTTCAGGTCGCGGCCACCGAACTCGGGCTCCCGGTCGACGATCCGGCCCGGCCGCTGACCGTCACCGGCGGACTCACCTTCGCGGGCGGGCCGTGGAACAACTACGTCGCCCACTCCATCGCCACCATGGCCGGACTGCTGACGTCGAACCCGGGCCGCCGGGGTCTGATCACCGCCAACGGCGGCTATCTCACCAAACACAGCTTCGGCGTCTACGGCACCGAGCCGCCGACGTCGGAATTCCGTTGGGAGGACGTCCAATCCGCCGTCGACCGGGAGCCGACCCGGACCGCTGCGGTGGAATGGGAAGGCACCGGCACCGTGGAAGCCTGGACGACACCGTTCGACCGGGATGGTCAGCCCGAGAAGGCGTTTCTGTCGATCCGCACGCCTGACAAACGTCGGACGCTGGCGTTGATCAGCGACCCGTCGGCCGCCGCGCAGACGGTGAACGAGGACATCGGCGGGGCCAAGGTCGCCGTCCACTCCGACGGTTCCGCCACGTTGCAGTGAGTTAACGGGGTTAGCTGAAGGCTACCGGGAAGGCCCCCGCGAGACTATTGTCTTTCAATCGACTAGACGCCGGGGAGGTGGCTCGGGCATGCGGATTCTGCTGACCGGTGTCACCGGCCTCCTGGGGCGTTCAGTGGCACGTCAGCTGGTTGCTGCCGGGCATGCCGTCACCGGCATCTCGTCGCATCCGCACGAGAACCTGCATCCTGATGTCGATTTCGTGGGCGCGTCGCTTGGCGACCCAAGGTTGCAGCAGCTCGCGAACGCCGCCGATGTCGTGCTGCACCTCGCGTCGATCGAGCCGGGTGTGCCCGGCAGTGCCGGAATCGACGGACTGGTCCGGGTGTCGCACGCGGCGGCACGCGCCGGCGCCCGGCTGATCTACGTGTCCGCGGCAGCCGGGTCTCCGGCCCTCTACGGGCATGCCGAGTCGTTGGTGTCCAGCGGCTGGGCACCAAGCCTTGTGGTGCGAATCGCCCCGCCGGTGGGCCGCCAACTCGATTGGATGATCTGCCGCACGGTCGCGTCGCTGCTGCACAGCGGCGCTGCCGCCGACCCGGTCCGAGTGCTTCATTTCGACGACCTGCTTCGGTTTCTGGTGCTTGCCGTGTCCACCAACCGCACCGGCACAGTCGACTTGGCAAGTCCCGACCCCGTCGATGTGGCCACTGCCCGCACCCTGTTGCGGGTCGCCGGCCAGTCACGGCGCCCACGTCCGCCAGTCTGGGACCGGCTGACACCCGATCTCGATCTGGCCGCATTGCGCGATGGCTGGCGGTTCGAATTTGCTTGGCCGGCAGCCGATGCCATCGCCGACACCGGTCGCGGCCTGGCGGGCCGTAAGCTGTCCGCCGACGGCGCGGCGACGCTGCCCGGTCATTCGCCGTTGCCGGTCGAGATCGCTCTGCCGACCGAACCCATCGACGGCGCGCCGCTGCTGACAGCCTCGTCGGACGAGCAGGAGGGTGAATTCGACGACCGGGCCGACCCGCGCTTTCCGGTGTTCAGCGCCGTCCCGCTGGGCGAGAAGCTCCCCGGTCCGTTGACCCCGATGACCCTCGACGTGCAGATCGGCGGCTTGCGTGCCGCAGCACGGACGATCGGTTCGGTGCTGGCGTGTGACGACATCACCGCGTCCGAGTGGAACAGCAGGGCGGTCGCGGTGTTCGGCCACCGGCCGTACGTCGGCGTATCCGCCGGCGCGTTGGCAGCAGAACAACTGCCCGGCTGGGACGTCGTCGACGTGGTGCGGACGTCGTTGGGCGATTCCGCTGCGGTGGATTCGCTGTTCCCGCTCGGACGCCCGCCGCAGAGCGGGCTGCTCGGTTCCGCCACGGCCAAGGCGGTGGTGCTCAAACGCGCGTTGGCCGTGCTGCGGCATCTGAAGAGCGAATCCCAGGCATACGTTGCGGCCGCCGGAACCGAGCACAGGGCTGCGGCCCAGTTGAATTCGCTGTCGGATGCGCAACTTCAGGCACGCGTCCGGCTGCTGCGCGATCGAATTCAGCAGGGCTGGGCGTTGACCGGACTGTGGCTCATCGACAGCGGCGTCACCGCGGCAACGGTGGAGCGCCGCGGGGTGCGCATCGCCGTCACCGGCGTGGGCGCGCTGCTGGACAGCGACACCGTCAGCACCGAGACGTCAGCGCTGGCTTCGCTGATCCGCAACGATGCGCAGATGTGTGCGTCGGCTATCGACGGGGACCTGACCGGCATCGGTGCTCGATCGGACACCGCGGCAGCCACTTTCACCGCGGCCATCGGCCGGATCGGGCATCGCGGACCTGCCGAGGTCGAGCTGGCCAATTTGATGATCGGCGACGACCCGTCGATCCTGCTTGCCGCGGCCGGCCGCGTGGCGACCGAGCCCACCGCGCGGATACCGTCTGCGGGATCGGCTGAGAAATTGTCCGAACGGTTGGCCGCCAGCGCACGAGCCTCTCGCGAGCTGGCGTACGACACCACCATCCGCTTCACTCACGAGCTACGGGTAACGTTGCGCGAGTTGGGCTCTCGCTTTGTCGCGGCCGAACTCATCGACGTGGCCGGCGAGATTTTCTACCTGACGAGCGACGAGGTGGTCTCGCTACCGTCCGATGCTCGGCTGCGAATCAAGCGTCGGCGCGCCGAACGGGAGCGGTTTCAGAGCCTGCGACTTCCCGACGTCGTCACGGTCAGCTGAGCGCGTCGCTCAGCGACACTTCGGGATCGGCGAGCCGGTCCGGATCGACCGGCGATTTCCTGCGGATCAGATTCTTGATGTCGTCGAGTGCATCCCAGATGTTGACCTGCATTCCAGCCAGTACGCGGTTCTCACGATCGAGCCAGATCGCGACGAATTCGCGGCTGTCTTTGTCGCCCCGAAACACCACCCGCTGGTAGTCCGGCGCGTGGCCCGCGTATTCCATGCCGAGGTCGTACTGATCGGTGAAGAAGTACGGAAGTTCCTTGTATTCGCCTGGGTCACCGAGCATTCCGGACACCGCGATCTCGGGCTGCTTGAGTGCGTTGGCCCAGTGTTCGGTGCGGATCCGTTCCTCGTACAGCGGGTGCTCCGCGGCGGCGATGTCGCCGACGGCGAAGATGTCCGGCGAGCTGGTCCGCAACGACGCGTCGACCAGCACTCCGCCGTCTTCGGTCGCCAAACCGGCCCGCTCCGCCAACTCGATGTTGGGCTGTGCCCCAACGGCTATCAGCACCCGGTCGGCGGTGATCGTCGATCCGTCGCCCAACTTCAGGCCGGTGGCCTTGCCGTCCTCGGTGGTGACCTCCTTGACCTCGGTATCGAGCCGCAGATCGACGCCGTGGTCACGATGCAGCTGCGCGAACACCTTGCCAACCTCGTCGCCGACCGCACCGCTCAGCGGCACCTTGGCGCTTTCGACAACGGTGACGTCGACTCCGCGCGCGCGGGCGCTTGCCGCCACCTCCAGTCCGATCCACCCGGCCCCGATGACCGCCAGCGAGGTGCCCTCCTTGAGGGTGGTGTCCAGGTTGGATGCGTCGTCATACTTTCGCAGGTAATGCACTCCGGTGGACTCGGCACCCGGGATGGTCAGCCACCGCGAACGCGATCCGGTGGCCAGCAGCAGCTTGTCGTAGTTTAGGGTGGTGTCGTCGGAGAGCGTCACCGTGTGAGCGGTCGCGTCGATCGAGACTGCCTCGGTGCTGGTCCTGAGGTCAATCTTGTTGTTGCGGTACCACTCTGAGTCGTGCACCGTGAATTCGCCCAGCGATTTCTTACCCGCCAGGAAGTCCTTGGATAGCGGGGGGCGCTCGTAGGGGAGGTGCTCCTCATCAGCCAGCAGGACGATTTTGCCGCTGAAACCCTTCTCCCGCAACGCTTCAGCCGCCTTGGCTCCGGCGAGCCCGCCACCCACGATGACAAAGGTTTTCGAGTCAGCCACAATTGCTCCTATCTATTCGGCCACCTGCCGGCGCAGGTCGTCGTCGAGCGTTATCCGGACCAGAGCCGCCGCCAACCGGGCGTCGCCGCCCGGGGGAGCAGAGGCTGCAACAGGGGCGCGAGCCTGGCGCTGAAACGGATGCCTGCCTCGTCGGCGAACATGGTGCCCGCAGCATGCAGCGCTGGGCGAACCACCCGCTTGTGCCCGGCCATGGGCGAGGGCGTACCCGCATTTTCGGGGTGCGCAAACCCCGGCGGCTACTTCGGCGGCAACTGCCGGGCGTAGTCGGCCCCGCGGGTCACCCATTCCGTCAGCTGCCGTTTCGTCGTGACGCCGGCGGCATCGACGCGAACCCAGCCTCGGGTTTCGCGGCCGGCCATCACCATGGGATTCACATGCGCTCGGGCGAGCAGCTTGTCGGTCTCCCCGGGCGGCACCCGGACCATGAGTCCGCTCTGCCCGCTGACGGCCACGGCCAGGTGGCCGTCGATCAGGAAAGCGAGGCCGCCAAACATCCGCTTCTCGTCGACGCCGCGAACCGTTCCGAGCAATTCGCGCACGCGATCGGCGAGGTCGGTGTCGTAGGCCATGCTCAGTCCAGGTCGACCCGGATCGTGAGCAGGTCGCTGCCCATCAGCCGGACCAGCGCACTGTTGACTCCCGGCAGATCTTTGAGCCGCGCGTTGACGTCGTCGTCGGGCAGCAGATGCGCGGTTCCGGTTCGCCACCGACCGCCCACCCGCAACCGCACCGCCGGGTTGGCCTTGATGTTGAGCACGTAGTGGGAATGCTCGCCGTGCTCAGACACCATCCAGAACTCGTCGCCGACCAACCGGCCGCCGATCGCGGTGCGACGAGGCTGGCCCGACTTACGCCCGGTGGTCTCCAACATCGTCATCGGTGACCGACGACCGATCGGATTGACCACCAGGCGTTGAGCCGTGTGAACAACGCTCCGTTTGAGTTGCTGCAGATCAGGCATGACCGCAGGCTAACTCAGATCAGGCCGCGGCGGTCACCCCGTGCGACACCGGCTCCAGTGCCTGGGCGACGATCTCAGCCACATCGGTCATCGGCCTGACGTCCAGGGCTTCGAGGACCTCGCTGGGCACATCGTCCAGGTCAGGCTCGTTGCGCTGCGGGATAAACACCGTCGTGAGCCCGGCCCGCTGAGCGGCCAGCAACTTTTGCTTGACGCCGCCGATCGGCAGTACCCGACCGTTCAGGGTGACCTCGCCGGTCATCCCGACGTCAGCACGAACCTGTCGCCCGGTGGCCATCGAGACCAGGGCGGTCACCATCGTGACACCGGCTGACGGACCGTCTTTCGGGACCGCGCCGGCCGGAACGTGCACGTGGATCCGCCGGTTCAGCGCGGCCGGGTCGACGCCCAACTCCGCGGCGTGCGCCCGCACGTAGGAGAGCGCTATCTGCGCGGACTCCTTCATCACGTCGCCCAGTTGACCAGTCAACTGCAATCCGGACTCACCATCGTTGGCGCCCGCCTCGATGTAGAGGACGTCGCCGCCGAGCCCCGTCACGGCCAGGCCGGTCGCCACGCCCGGCACCGCGGTGCGTTCGGCCGATTCAGGAGTGAACCGCGGCCGACCCAGGTAGTCGACCAGGTCCGGCTCGTCGATGGTCACCGGGTCCTGCGCGATCGTGGTGGTCACCTTGCGCAGAGCCTTGGCCAGCAGTCGTTCGAACTGGCGCATACCGGGCTCGCGGGTGTAGTCGGCGGCGATCTTGCGCAGCGCTGCGTCGCTCACGCTGACCTCGTCGTCGGTAAGACCCGCGCGGTCGCGCTGGCGCGGCAACAGGAAGTCCCGCGCGATGGCGACCTTGTCGTCCTCGGTGTAGCCGTCGATCTGCACCAGCTCCATGCGGTCCAGCAGCGCCGACGGGATGTTCTCGATCACGTTCGCCGTGGCCAGGAACACCACATCGGACAGGTCCAGATCCAGATCCAGATAGTGGTCGCGGAAGGTGTGGTTCTGGGCCGGGTCCAGGACCTCCAGTAACGCCGCACTCGGGTCACCGCGGAAGTCCGAACCCACCTTGTCGATTTCATCAAGCAGCACAACGGGATTCATCGACTCGGCCTCGCCGATGGCACGCACGATGCGGCCGGGCAGCGCGCCGACATAGGTGCGACGGTGGCCACGGATCTCGGCTTCGTCGTGCACCCCGCCCAGGGCAACGCGAACGAATTTGCGGCCCAGGGCGCGCGCGACGCTCTCGCCCAGCGAGGTCTTGCCGACTCCGGGAGGGCCGGCCAGCACCATCACCGCGCCGGAGCCGCGTCCGCCGACGACCTGCAGACCGCGTTGCGCGCGACGAGCGCGCACCGCCAGGTACTCGACGATGCGATCCTTGACGTCGTCCAATCCGTGGTGATCGGCGTCCAGGATCTCGCGGGCGGCAGCCAGATCGGTCGAGTCCTCGGTGCGGGTGTTCCACGGCAAGTCGAGAACGGTGTCCAGCCAGGTGCGGATCCAGCCACCCTCGGGGCTCTGGTCGCTGGACCGTTCCAGCTTGCCGACCTCGCGCAGGGCAGCCTCGCGGACCTTGTCCGGCAGGTCGGCCGCCACGACGCGGGCCCGGTAGTCGTCCGAACCTTCGGGCTCACCTTCGCCGAGCTCCTTGCGAATCGCATTGAGCTGCTGGCGCAGCAGGAATTCCTTCTGCTGTTTTTCCATGCCGTCGCGGACGTCCTCGGCGATCTTGTCGTTGACCTCGACCTCGGCCAGGTGTTCGCCGGTCCAGTCGATCAGCGCCTGCAGCCGCTCGCCGACGTCCTCGGTCTCCAGCAGTTGCCGCTTCTGCACGTCGGTCAGATACGACGCGTAACCGGCCATGTCCGCCAACCCCGACGGATTGGTCAGCTTGTTGACGACGTCGACGAGTTCCCAGGCCTCGCGGCGCTGCAGCATGGCCAGCAGCAGCTTCTTGTATTCACCTGCTAGCCTGCGTGTCTCGTCGGTGGGCTCGGGGTCGGCGATCTCGGTCACCTCGACCCACAACGCGGCGCCCGGCCCACTGGTGCCGACGCCGATGTGGGCCCGGCGCTCACCGCGCACGACCGCCGCGGTACCTCCGCCGGGTATCTGCCCGACCTGAACGATCGTGGCGAGAACGCCGTAGGACGGATAGCGGTCATCGAGTCGGGGAGCGATCAGCAGCGTGCCCGTCTCGGTGGCCCGCGCAGCGTCGACCGCGGCACGGGCGGCGTCGTCCAACGCGATCGGCACGACCATTCCGGGCAGAACGACCGGGTCGCTGACGAACAACACCGGCACTGATTTGGCTTCAGCCATCATTCCTCCAAAGTTAAGCCTGATGCGCTCAACCTGGACCCCATCTGATTTGTTCCCCGGTTCTCGTCGGCGACCATGCCGCGGTGCATGACGCGGTCGCCCAGCACCCCGCTGTGGTCGGCCCGGTGCAGCACGCACCGGTTGTCCCAGATCACCACGTCGCCGGGCGACCAGGTGTGCCGATACACGTTGTCGGCGCGGGTGGAGTGGGCGAAGAGGAACTCGATGGTCTCGGCGGCGTGCTCCCGCGACATGCCGCTGACGTGCACGCATCGCTCCGGGGTGGAGAGATACAGGTACGTGCGTCCCGAGACCGGATGCACCCCGAATACCGGATGCGCGGCCGACCGCTCGGCGTCCGGCCCGAGCTGCAGGCCGGTCATCACGTGCGTGATCTCGCGTCCGTCCAGCTGACGACGAACGTCGTCCGGCAGTGTGGCGTACGCGGCGTACTGATTGGTGAACATGGTGTGCCCGCCCCGGTCCGGCACCGTCACCGCCCGCAACGCGGTCAGTGCCGGGGGCTGTCGCACGTAGCTGGTGTCGGTGTGGAACGTCGATCGCGGCGCCCGCTTTCCGGGCCCTGTCCTGCCCAGATTGCTCACCACGTTGAGGTCGGGGCATTCGGGCACCGGGGTTTCACCGACGGTGAACATGATCGGGCCGAAGCTGCGGAGAAATCGCAGAAACGCCGCGTCGTCCACGTACTGTCCGGGCAGCACCATCATGCCGTGCTCGGCCAGCAGACAGCGGACGTCGGTGACCTCGGCCTCGTCGAGGGCGTCGACCCGCAGCCCGGTCAGCCGGGCGCCGACAGGGTTCATCCTGATGATGTCAAGCATTGCGCCCCTTCGTGTTTCAGTTCTGCTAGTCCGATGTCGAGCAGCTCAGGCACGTCCAGACCGATCGCCGACGCCATGACCGCGATCACGCTGCCCGGTGAGTACGAGCAGTACAGGCCGGCTTCCAGAAACCACGGCCGGCCGGCTGGATCGATGCGGAAGTCGAACAGGCTGTAATGCCGGCAGCCCAGGGCCCGATGACATTGCCGGGCAGCGGCCCAGACCCGCTCGGTCAGCACTTCGTCGTCGCTGACGATCCACGCGCGCGCGGGATCCTTGGCGACCAGGTACAGATCGCCGCTGTCAGTGCGGGCCAGCTTGTCTTCGCCCGTGCGGATGGGCTTGGCCGCCGGGTCCATCGCGTACTCCTCGAGCGGCAGGCAGATCAGCTCACCGTCGCGAACGATGATGCCGCAGCGCACTTCTCGGCCGAGCTCGACGTAGGACTCCACCAGAACGGTGTCGCCGTGCAGCAATGCCGAGCGGGCGGCGACGTCGTACTCACCCGTCGTGCGTGCCAGCGAGACTCCGACCGAGTTGTCGGTGTCGAGGGGTTTCACCACGACCGGGTACGGCAGCGTGGGCCGTTCGCCGGCAGTCAGGACCTCGGCCGCGGGTACGTCGACTCCGGCGGCGGCGACCACGGCACGCGCCCGGGCCTTGTCGACGCCGATCGCCATCACGTCCGCGGGGTTCCCGAGGTAGGGGATCCCGAGTTCGTCGAACAGCGCGCGGTAGGCGGTCATGCCCGGAATGCAGAACATCTGCGGAAGCACGGCGTCGATGTCGAGCGTGCGGATGTGGCTGACGGCGTCGGAGAAGTCCAGCGCCGCAGCCTGTCCGAGCGCTCCGGCGCTCAGCGCATCGGGGAACCGCCAGACCCCGCCAGGAGAAACCCACGCAATCTGGTGGACGTGGCCGGAGCCGGCGAGCGCATCCAGGCACGCGCCCGCGTAGAGCCGGGACAGCTCGTCGTGGAAGTCGTCGGAGGGGGAGCCGACCAGATGCAGAAGCCGCAGCGGACTGTCGAGGGGCATTCAATCGCCGTCCGGTTCGACCAACTTGCCGATGTTGAAGTCGATCTTCAGCCAGCCGCGTCGGTTCTTCAGATTGTCGATGAGCAGCGCAGGGATCTGTAGATGGTGAACCATGAAATACGGCAACGGATCCCACCAGGCGAAGATGGCGTCCTTGCCACTCAGGATGCTCTTGATCCGCGCCAGCCGGCCCTGCTGGGTGAGCAGGCGCCACATTTCGTGATAGATCCAGTACGTCGGTCGGGCGCCGTCCAGCGGTGTGATGGTCGGGTGCCCGTCCTTGAGATAGGCCGACGCCAACTGGGGGTGATTGTGGAATGTCGTGATCGCCGAGTGGGTGCGGGGATTGCACTCGATGGCGTAGGTCTTGCCGTCCGCCGCCTCGATGAAGTCGAACGAGAACTGTCCGGTGACACCCAACGCGTCCACGAAGTGTTCGACCCACGCCCGGATGTCGGGCTTGTCGACCATGGCGTAGTTCAGTTGCGAGGCCGACGACTCGCAGCAGACGTGCACTTGCAGCTGTCCGTTGACGGCGGTGCCATGGGTGCAGTACTCGCGGCCTTCGATGAACTCCTGCAATATCCAGGGGTCACTTTCGGAGATCGGAAGCCATTGCGCCAACGCCGCATTGCGCTGCCGCGTCTTCCTGGACAACCGGGGCAGATCCAGGCGGCCGACCGGGTTGTAGGCGATCCGCTTCAGGATGTAGCTACGACCACGGGGGAAATCGAAGTTGACGATCTGACGCGGGTCGGTGATCCGCACCCAGTCGGGGACCCGAAGCCCTAGTGCGACAGCCACTTTGGAGAACTCCGCTTTGTCGTCCAGCATGCGCACGATGTCTTCGGTGGCATGCACGACGTCGCAGTACCCGTCGAGGATGTAGCGCGCCCTTGCGTCGTGCACGCTGGCGGCCGGGCTCGACACCGGGATCAACGTGTCGACCGCCTCGTACCGGATGATCTCGTACAGCGCGTCCTCATAGTCGCGGTCACCCGGTTCGGGAATGCAGTAGAACGCATCCACGGCATTGGAGAATTTGTGCCCGGTGTGCTGATATTTGGCGGTTTCGGCCAAGATCACCCGATGACCCGCGCTATGGAACGAGCGGGCCAGCTGCAGGGCCTTGGTCATCTTGCCGCCGGTGAGCAATACGGTGCGACGGGCAGCCCCGGGCAGCGTGGCCCTCGGCGGTTGCGGCCGGCTGATCAGGGCCATCGCCACCACCAACGCATCGACCGGCAGCGTGATCAGTAAACCGAGCAGCGTAACCAGCGTTCGGAGTGTATTCGCCCGGCGGCGGCGCTCCGGCCACGCCGCTGCGTAGCTGTCGCCACGATGCGACGAACTACGCAGCGGTACAACCTCGTGCATCGCGGAGCCCTACGCCGCTGAGGTGAACATGTCGACGCCGTCTCCGTTGCGCGGGTAGCTCAGGCAGACCTTTCGGTGCAGCACAAGGGTTTCGGCGAGTTCGTCGACAGTGAGGTCATTGAGAAACAGGCAAGTTCCGATCGGTGCCGGAACGGCGGCACGCAGAATCCCGTCGCGGGTCTTCAGAATCGCCGCCGTGGCCGCGGCAAGCAGCTCCGGAGTCAGGTGTTCGCTGTCGAGCGCGAGACCGAGGTTGCTCATCAGCCCGAGCACCCGGTCTCGTTCCTCAACCGAGATGAGCCCGCGCTGTTCGGCCAAGGTGGTCGACAGGGCCATGTCGATGTTGATCGCGTGGCCGTGGAAGAACGGATCCGGCGGGGAAAGCTCCAGCGTCGGACTCCAGGTGTGTCCGAATGCGATCACCCGGTCGAGGTTGATCTCGTGCAGATTCGGCACTTCGAGTTCGAGCATCGTGGCGATCGCCTGGTGGGTCAGTCGCTCACCGGCAGAACGCAATTCCGGTGTCCCATCCAGGTATCCGAACCGGGTGTGCAGCAGGTCTTCGCCGTACTGCTCCAGGAGTTCGAAAATCTCGGTGTTGCCGACCACCGAGATCTTGATCAGCTCGGCCATTCCATTGCGGACCTGGTCCTCCGGCAGCGTCTTGAGGAAGGAGAAGTCGAGCAGCACCTTCTGCGACGCGTGGTAGGCGCCCAGCCGGTTCTTGTGCTTGCCGTGATTGACGGCCACCTTGATCGAGACGCTGGCATCGATCAGACCGATCAGGGTGGTCGGGATGCGGATGTAGGGAGTGCTGCGGCGATAGCTCGCGCAGGCGAATCCCGCGACATCGGTGGTCAGGCCACCACCGACGACAAGCACGGGTTCGGTGCGCACCAGTCCGAAGTTGTTGAACTCGGCGATGATCCGCTCGAACGTCTCCAGCGACTTCGCGGTCTCCCGGATCTGCACCGGTACAACGGTGAGCGCGATCTGGTGGTGGTCGAAGTACGCATGGATCTCGTCGCGGTAGAGGTCGTACACGGTCTCGTCCACCACCATCAGGGTGCGACCGTAGGGGCCGTACGTTTCGGCCAGTTCCGGGTTGTCGCGACCGAACACGCCATCGACGTAGATCAGGTCGTACTGGATCTTCTCGTAGCCTTCTACGTGAAAAGCCCTGGGGCTGGTGATAACTCGTGCTTGCATATCGCTCATTTTGATGTCCTTGTTTGTCGAACGAGTGGAAGACGGGCGCTGCGGTGCAGGGCTATGCGACCAGCTCCACGAGCCGTTCTGCGTCGAGAGAGTCGACGGTGTCTTCGGCGCCGCCGAAGTCGCCGTCGACGGTGTTGTCGTTGGGAAACGCGATGCACTTGACGCCTGCGGCGGAGGCCGCGGTGACGCCCCCGACGTTGTCTTCGATGGCCACGACGGACTCCGCCGTCTCGCCGAGTTGCTCCAACGCGTACAGGTACGCGGCCGCGTCAGGCTTCGGGCTTGCCACCGAGTCCCGGTCGACGATCAGGTCGAAGGTGTCGGCGTCGATGTCCGGGCTGAGCGTCTCCAGCAGCGCGGAGATGTTCTCCGGCGACGTGGTCGTGACGAAACCGAGTTTGACGTCGCGGCGCTTGGCTTCGTTGACCGTCTCGAGCACCCCGGGCCGCGCCTTGAGTCCAGCTGTCGACAGCAGATCCTGGAAGATCTGCGACTTGGTGGCGTGTACCGCCTCGACGTCGACGTCGTCGCCCCGGGACTCGGCGTAGTCGGCGATTCGCTGCGCCCCGCCGTTGGAGTCGAGCATCGACACGTAATCCGGCTGCGACCACTGCCAGTCGAGACCGTGGGCTTCAAAGGATTCGTTGAACGCTCGGCGCTGCAGTTCTGAGCTGTCGACGAGGGTGCTGATCGAACCGAACAGGATGGCAGACATGGAATTCCTTCTCATGAAATGGGCTATCGGGCCGGGTCAGCCATCTGGCCAACCCGTACGGTAACCACTTCCCAGTACACTATTGGTCTAAACGTACATTAGTGACAGGATCTTTCATTACAGAAACAGGTCATGATCGGTTAACTTCTCTGAGGCGGCTCGACTTCAGGCAAGGCCAGCGCAAAGGTGGAGTGCACAGATGACACCCGGCTCGGGCGATAAAGCGTCCGGCTCCGGCGAGGACGCGCGGGTGGCTCGCACCCGCGCCGACGTCGCGCGCGCGGCTCTCGGCGTGCTGACCGACGAAGGTTCCGACGCTGTGACGCACGCACGGGTGGCCGAGTTGGCCGGTTATTCGAAGACGACCCTGTACACACACTGGCCGTCCCGGGTCGATCTGGTCGCGCTCGCCCTCGACGCCCTCGGCGAATTGCCGCACCACGAGCGGACCGGGGACCTTCGCGAAGACATCGTCGGCGAGCTGTGGGCGTTCCGTGGTGGCATCACCGAGATGCGGCTGGACCGCATCCTGACCGGGATGGCCCAGTGGGCGTCGTTCGAGGAAATGCGGGAGATCCGGGACAAGATCAACAACTCCGGCCAGGGACAGATGCGCGCCATGCTCGGGGAATTCCTCGACGGGGCCGAGCTCGAGGCGGCCCTGTCAATGCTCACGGGCGTGGTGGCCTGCCCGTCGATCATGTTCGGCACGGTGCCAGACGACCAAGTGATAGCGGCGGCGGTCGACATCGTGCTGCGCAGCGCGACGCACCGGCAATAATCACCCCGCTGCGGCGGCGCGCTGACGCTCCCGGAAGGCCCGGACCTTGGCTTTGTTGCCACACGTCCCCATCCCGCACCAATGGCGATTTTTGGCCCTCGACGAGTCCACGTAGAGACGAGTGCAGTTTTCGTGTGCGCAGCGCTTGACGTTCTCCATGTCCGCACCGCCCAACAGATCGAGCAGGTCCGCGGCCACGCCGGCCAGCAGCCGGTCGGGGGTGCCCTCGCGCCTGGTGCTCCCGGTCCGCAGTAACCGAGGCGTGAGCTGAGGCCGGGCGGCCCATTCGTTGAGCAGGTCGACATCGGCAGGCCGCGGTCGGCGGTGGTCGAGCCGGGCCACCACCGTTCGGTAGATCGCTTCGCGCAGGTCGACCGCGGCCACCAGGTCGTCGGCGGTGACCGTGATAGCGGCGTCCAGCAACCCGGCCTGAACAGCCCAGTCCGACAACGACTCCGGTTCGGTCAGCAGTTCCTCTCGCGTGCTGTCCCGCCGCTTCATGGTTCCAGCGAAGCTCAGGCATCGCCGGCCGCCCAGGTTGACGAATGTCATGAGTAACCACTTTGACAGGTTTCATCGAAGGCGGCAATAAGTAACCGGTTGAAATGGTTACAGACTCAGACGAGAAACCAGCTGGCCCGTTCGTTCGTGTCTACGGGTAGCGAAGGCGAAGGGAGCCGATGACATGGACCTCGACCGCATCACCCACCCGCTGAGGTTGGCCCGAGGATCACACCAACCGGGCACGGGCAAAGGGTGCGCGATGAACGTGATCTCCTACATCAACGGCGACCCGCACGTCACCGATTTCCCGGTCGGCTCCGCGCGGCCGCTGAGTCTGCTGGTGCAGTCGGCCAACGATCTGCTCGCCGGACCGGACGGCTACCTGTCGCCCGAAAACAGTGTGCTCGCACTCGACCTGGCCTGGCTCACCGTCGGTACCGCCGACGTTCCGCAGTCGGTGGTGCACAGCTGGCTGGCCGAGCTGCTGACCGATGACGACTGGGGCGTGCTGCGGTTCGCAAAACTCACGGCGCACAAGGCGATCCGCGACATCGCCACCCTGCATCGCTCGGCGGCGGCGGGGGAGATGCCGTCGGTGGCCCAGTGGGACGCGGCGGCCAGGGCCGCCCTGGCGGTGGCCTCGACGCTGGATGGGGCCGGTAATCGTGCTGTGCGTGCGGCTTTCGAGTCGACCAGGTTCGTTGACGGCGAGCTTCTCACGTCGCTGGACCGGGTGATCGCGCACGCGGAGAACGTGCACGCGATGGCGTCCAACACCGAAAACAGAGCCGGCAGCATCACCACGTTCGCCGGTCAGGCCGTTCGAGCCTGGCGCCGTCTGGCCGGCGAGCGGCGCGATGACACCGCGGCCTCCTCGCCACAGCCTGCCGAGATTCCCGCCTGGGCCTGAGCCGCGAAATCCGCAAAAGCCATGGTCGAGAGGCGTAGGTTCATGATTCATGTTTCGCGGACGTGCGACTCTCATGCGGGCCAACGCCCGCGTGACATCCGTGTTCGGTGGGTCGGTGGCAGCCTCGCTCCTTCTGGTCGCCGCTATCGTCCTGCTGCCCGGTTCGACCAAGCTCATCGCCGCTGCGATCATCCTCGTCGGGTTCATCACGATCTACCCGCGCGCCTTGTCCTGTGCACTGACCCCGCACCGGGCCCCCGTTGATCTGTATGTCGATCACAACGGCGTCTACGCCGACAACGCGACGCTCGCGCTACGCGGGGACATCGAGCACGCCTACATCAGGCCAGCGCCGGCCGGCCACGCCCGCCGCCACGCGAATCACGGCGGGACCGCACCGGCCGGCTACGACGTCGAGCCACCCTCGTATCCCCTGACCATCGAACTCCTGGTGCGCGGCCGCGGTCAGGTCAACATCGACCCCGGCGGCCAGGGTCCGGCCGCAGAAATCCTTACTGCGCTTGGCTTTCCAGTCACCACGTGCGCACCCAACCACCGCGCGCAGACCAACAGCCAACGAGCCACCTCCGCGATCCTGGTCGCGGGCTTCGTGGTCGTCTACGTCAGCTACTACCTGTTCATGTCGACCGGGCATTAGGAACAAGCCGGTGTAGCTGCGTGACGTGTTTCGGCGAGAGTTCCTCCAGACAGGTGACGCCGAGCAGCTTCATGGTGCGTACCAGTTCCGTCGAGAGGATGTCGACGGCGCGGCCTACCCCGGCGTGTCCGCCGGCCATCAGTCCGTACAGGTAGGCGCGACCGATCAGGGCGCTGCGGGCGCCCAGCGCAACGGCGGCGACGACGTCGGCGCCGGACATGATGCCGGTGTCGACCAGGATTTCGGTGTGGGCGCCGAGCTCACGCGCAACGGTGGGCAGCAGGTGGAACGGTACCGGAGCTCGATCCAGTTGGCGGCCACCATGATTGGACAACACGATGCCGTCGGCCCCAAGATCGACCACGGCCCGGGCATCGTCGAGCGTCTGAATGCCCTTGACGACGAGCTTGCCCGGCCACTGCGCTTTGATCCACGCCAAGTCATCGAAGGTCAGGCTCGGGTCGAACATCGAGTCCAGATACTCACCGACCGTGCCCGACCAGCGATCCAGCGACGCGAACGACAGCGGCTCGGTGGTCAACAGGTCGAACCACCAGCGTGGCCGCAACGCGGCGTCGAACGCCGTGCGCAGTGTCAGGGCCGGCGGGATCGACATCCCGTTGCGGACATCGCGCAGTCGCGCACCCGCGACCGGTACGTCGACGGTGGCCAGCAGCGTGTCGAAACCGGCGTCCGCGGCCCGCTGCACCAGCGCCATCGACCGCTCCCGGTCACGCCACATGTACAGCTGAAACCACCGGCGGCACTGCGGCGCCGCGGTCGCCACGTCTTCGATGGACGCGGTTCCCAGAGTCGACAGCGAAAACGGGATGCCCGCCGCGGCGGCAACGCGGACCCCGGCGAGTTCACCGTCGGTATGCATCAGCCGGGTGAACCCCGTCGGCGCGATGGCCAGGGGGAGCGCAACCGGTCCGCCCAGCACCTGCCAATCCGTCCGGACGTTGCTGACGTCACGCAAGATCGTCGGATGAAACTCGATGTCGCGAAATGCCTGCCGCGCACGCCGAATCGAGATTTCCTCCTCGGCCGCGCCGTCGGTGTAGTCGAACGCCGCCCGCGGGGTTCGGCGCCTGGCCAGCCGCCGCAGATCGTCGATCGTCAGCGCATCGTCGAGCCGGCGCTGTACACGATCGAGTCGGGGTTTGCGAAAACGGATCAATGGCGCGAGATCACGCGCCCTCGGCATCCGCCGTTTGACCACTGTGCCACCGTAGGACATATGGAATCCGCAAGCGAACCCTTCGATCTGCAACGGTTCGTCGACGCGCAGGCGGGCGCCTATCCACGCGTCGTCGATGAGCTGCGGGCCGGCCGCAAGCGCACCCACTGGATCTGGTTCGTCTTCCCACAGATCGCCGGCCTGGGCAGCAGCCCCACTGCCGCCCGGTATGCGATCGTGTCGCTCGACGAGGCCCGCGCATATCTGCACCATGACGTGCTGGGGCCGCGGCTGTACGAATGCACCCGGTTGGTCAACGCCGTGGCTCATCGCTCGATCGGCGAGATCTTCGGTTCACCCGACGACGTGAAGGTCCGCTCGTCGATGACGCTGTTCGCCCATGCCACAAGCGACAACGGCGATTTCGTCGCGTTGCTGGACCGCTACTACGACGGCGAGCAGGACCCGCTGACGTTGCAGCGCCTCGGCTAGACCTGCCGCAGGATCCGCCAGCCGTGCGGCTCGACCGTCACCGATTCGACGATCGCGGGCGGCGGCGCCCCGCTGCCGGCGATGATCTCCGCGCGTCGCGAGTCCAGCGACAAGCGCAGGGGCTTGTCACCGATGTTGAGCGCCACGGTCAACGCGTCGTCACCGTGCCGGGCCTCGTACACGTACTGCGTGTTCTCCAGCCGCAGCGCCGTGGTCGACGCGGCGTACAGCCACGGGTGGCGTCGGCGCAGGCCGACGAGGTACTGATGCAGCGACCATATCTCGACCCCGGCATCATCGAGCTCGATTGGGGGAGAACCGAACTCAGGCCGAACGGCGTCGTCGCCGCCAAAGCGCTCTTCTTTGACGCCGCGAAAGCCGAGCTCGTCGCCGGCGTAGATGCTGGGCACTCCGCCGACCGTCATCAGGACGACGAGCGCATGAGCCAGGTGTTCCCTGCGTTTCAGCTGGCTCGCGATGCGGGTGACGTCGTGGTTGCCGATGAACGTCAGCGGTGCGAAAGTCTTCCGGAAGTCGTCGTGGCGCTGCAGCGCATGATCGAGCTCGAAGAAGTTGGCGTCGTTCAGTCCACTCCAGATTGCTTTCCACAGCTCGTACTGAGTGGCGGAATCGAATCCGGTCTCGCGGACCGTCGCGGCATAATCGCCGTGGATCAGCTCGCCGACAAACCACGCATCCGGATACTTCTGCCGGACCCTCGGTAGGACCGACTGCCAGAAGTGTTGCGGGACAGCATAAGCGGCGTCCAGTCGCCAGCCGTCGGCACCGCGGCCCAGCCAATGCGTCATCACGTCGGCCACGTAGTCGGCGACCTCGGGATTGTCGTGGTTGAGCGTGAGCAAACCGTCGTGGCCTTCGAAGGTGTGAAACCGGCCCGGCCGGCCGCGGAACCAGTGCGCGGCGGCGGCATCGTCGCCGGCATCGCGATGTTGCCGAAAATCGGCACCGACGTGGTTGAACACGCCGTCGAGCAGCACCCGCAGCCCGCGCCGGCGTGCCTCGGCGATCAGGTGGTCGAAGTCGTCATCGTCACCGAGTCGCGGGTCGATGCGGTAGTGGTCGGTGGTGTCGTAGCCGTGGGTGCGGGACGCGAAGATCGGCCCGAGCGCAATTCCGGAGGCGCCGAGGGTGATGGCGTGGTCGAACCAGTCGACGATCCGCCGCAACCGGTGTTCGTCTGCGACGGGCGGCGTATCCGATGGGAAAGCCCCCACGAACCCCAGCGGGTAGATCTGCCACCAGATCACATGCTCGACCCAGCTCATTGTCGGAACCTGGCCTCGTACAGGGCTCTCATCTCTTCCTCGAGTTCGGGCGCGGGGCCATCGAACACGGCCCGCGGCACCACCGTCGCGATCGGCAGCATGGCTACCGGAGGTGGGGTCGTGTGCCATTCGGTCAGCCACCCGGTCAGTTGCGCGTTCGACGTCGCGTAGACGATCCGTCCGAGCCCGGCCCACGCATGGGTGGCGGCACACATCGGACAGTGCTCACACGATGTGTACAGGGTGCTTCGAATACGTTGCACCGGAGCAATATTCGCCACCGCCCACCGGATGACGCCGGTTTCGGCGTGCAACGTCTGGTCGTCGTCGGTAACGCGATTGTGGTCCTCGTACAGCACCCGACCGTCGCCGCCCACCAGCACCGCGCCGAACGGGCCGTGTCCGGCCTCCAGCGCGGTGCGGGCGAGCTCGACGCAGCGCCGTAGGTGCTGCCGATCGACGTCGGTGACGACCACAACGCCGAAGTGTACGGGCGGGAGCTATCCCGCGTTCGCCAGCGTTTGGGCTGTCGTGATCGCCTGGGCGACCCCCGACACGATCGCCGCGACCTTGAGAGCTTCGAAGATCGCGTCGCGGTCGATGCCCGCCTCGCGCAGGGTGTGCTCATGTGCGGTCACGCAATGCCCACATCCGTTGATCGACGACACCGCGAACGACCACAGTTCGAAGTTGGCCTTGTCCACGCCGGGGTTTCCGATGATGTTCATCCGTAGGCCCGGGCGAAGGTCGTCGTACTTGCCGTCCAGGAAGCCACGGCCGCGGTAGAACACGTTGTTCATGCCCATGATCGACGCGGCGCCCAGCGCCGCCTGGTAAGCCTCGGCAGACAACTCGTCGGCCGCGTCGCCACCGATCTCGCTCAGCACCTGCGGGTTTCGCGTTGCAGCCGCGCTGGCCAGCAGCGTGCCCCAGAGCTGTTCGGTGTTCAGCACGGTGGTGCGGCTGATTGAGCCGAGGTTGAGCTTGAGGTCCTTGGCGTACTCGGGCAGTGCTTCTTTCAGGTTGTCGATACCCATGCTCGTTCCTCCGATTAGAGCTGCGATTAAGCAGATGCCTTCAGCAGTTCGCCGGCGTCGAGCGTCGGGTCGCCCTTCTTCCAGTTGCATGCGCACAGCTCATCGGACTGCAAAGCGTCGAGCACCCGCAGCACCTCGTCGACGTTGCGGCCGACCGAGCCGGCCGTCACCGAGACGAACTGGATTTCGTTGTTGGGGTCGACGATGTAGGTCACGCGGTCGGCGACACCATCGGCATTGAGTGCACCGGTGGCCTCGACCAACTCGCGCTTGAGGTCCGAAAGCATCGGGAAGGGAAGCTTTTTCAGGTCATCGTGCTGGGCGCGCCACTGAAAGTGCACGAACTCGTTGTCCACCGACACGCCGAGCACCTGGGTGTCGCGGTCGATGAACTCGTCGTTCAGCTTGCCGAAGGCGGCGATTTCGGTCGGGCACACGAACGTGAAGTCCTTCGGCCAGAAGAAGACCACGCGCCACTTACCCGCGAAATCGTTGCTGGAGATGGTGGTGAAGTAGTCCTCGGGCTGCTGCGCGTCGACCTTGGACAGGTCTCCACCGATCAACCCGGTCAACTCGTAGGCCGGGAACTGGTCGCCGATAGTCAGCAATGCCATGTCGCTCCTCACGTCAAATTGGATTTAGTCAAGTATTCCGTTGTCACCATCCTGCCCGAGCCGGACTATGAATGAAAGGTGATGTTTCCCACTACACTCATAGGCATGACCGATAAGAGTTATCAGCCCACCATCGCCGGCATGCGGGCCTTCGTCGCCATTGCCGAGAAACAACATTTCGGTAGTGCTGCAACAACTCTCGGCGTCAGTCAGTCAACACTTTCGCAGGCGTTGTCGGCGCTGGAGAGCGGTATCGGGGTGCAGCTCGTGGAGCGATCGACGCGACGAGTCTTCCTGACCGCGGAAGGCCAGGCTCTGCTGCCTCAAGCCCAGTCGGTGATCGAGGCCATGGCCGGATTCAGCGCGGCCGCGGCAGGCTCGGCCGACCCGTTGCAGGGCAGCATCCGGTTGGGCCTGATACCCACCGTCGCGCCGTACGTGTTGCCCACCCTGCTCGCCGGCCTGGCTGAACGACTGCCCGATCTGACCCTCCGGGTGATCGAAGACCAGACCGAACGGCTGCTGACCGGGCTTCGTGAGGGGTCGCTGGACGCCGCGCTCGTCGCACTGCCCTCGGATGCGGGCGGCATGACCGAGATCCCGATTTACGACGAGGATTTCGTGCTGGCACTGCCACCGGGTCACCCGCTGGCCGGAAAGCGACGGGTGCCGCCGACCACATTGGCCGAGTTGCCTCTGCTTCTGCTCGACGAAGGCCACTGCCTGCGCGATCAGGCGCTCGATGTCTGTCGCCGGGCGGGCGTGCATGTCGACCTGGACAACACCCGCGCCGCGTCACTGGCCACGGCGGTGCAGTGCGTCGCCGGCGGGCTGGGCGTGACGCTGATCCCGCAGAGCGCGGTCTCCGTCGAGAGCGTGCGCAGCCACCTGGAGCTGGCCTATTTCGCCGCGCCCCGGCCGGGTCGCCGGATCGGGCTGGTGTTCCGCTCGTCGAGCGGACGTGAAGGTCCCTATCGACGTCTGGCCGGTGAAATAGGCGACCTGCTCGCCGACGACCAGCAAGTACGGCCGGTGCACTAGCCATGGGCACCCCAGCACACCGGCCGAAGTGAACGTGTTCTAGTTTCGCGTGATGTTGAACTTCACGCTGGAGAACATCAGCGCCGAGGAGGTCGAACGGCTGCGGGGGATCTACCAGCCGTTGGCCGAGTCCGTTCGGGAATTGATCGACGCGACGGTCAGGACCGAGGTGGAGGCGGATGCCGTGGCCGCAGCCAAGGCCGAGATCGACGCCGCCACAGCACGTTTGCGACAACAGCAAACCGAGGGCAGTTTCGGTGTGCGTTACCTGGCCTCCGGCGAACGGATGGCGTGGGGCAACGCCGTCATCGGCGTGCGGAACCCGATCGCGCCTCCGATCCAGATCCACCGCGCGACCGACGGCACGTCGGTGTGCGACTTCCATCTCGGCGCCGCCTACGAGGGGCCGCCCGGTCATGTCCACGGCGGCGTCGCAGCGCTGGTGCTCGACCATCTGCTGGGGGAGGCCGCCAGCGACGGCATCAATCCGCGCCTGACCGGCACGATCAGCTTTCGCTATGTGCGTGCCACCCGGCTCGGCGACCTGCATGCGGAGGCGAGGATCACCCGCACCGAAGGGGTCAAGACTTATGCGGTCGGCCACCTCGCTGACGCCGACGGAACCACCGTCGAAGCAGAAGGCGTGTTCATCCAGCCGCGCTGGGCGCGCGAGCGTTCGGAATAGGTGACGACGGTGGAAAAGGTAGTCGCAGTCCTGCGGGCCACCGACCGGGACGAGGACTGGTGCGAACGACTGCGGGGTCCGGTCGCCGACGCGGTCCTGGCGCTCGGCGTTGCCGGCTTGACCGTCAACGTGCGCGACGCGGCGGTCAGCGAGTCCCTGATGACGTTGACGACGCTCGATCCGCCTGCGTGCGCGATCGTGGGCATCTGGACCCCGCAGTGCTACGGCGATCAGGTCGCCCAGGCGTTGCGACTGCTGGCAGCCGAATGCGACCAGCTCGCCGCGTACCTGGTCACCGAATCGAATCCGCTGCTAGCCCCGGCCGAAATAGGCCAGCGGACAACAGGTTTGGCGAATGTGGCGCTGCTGCGTAAGCCGGCTGAGCTGGACTACGCGACCTGGCTGCACCGCTGGCAGCACGACCACACGCCGGTCGCGATCGAGACGCAGTCGACGTTCGGGTACACCCAGAACGCGGTCGTCCGCGCTCTGACGCCCGACGCGCCGCAATTGGCGGGCATCGTCGAGGAACTGTTCCCGATCGAAGCGGTCACCGACCTGCGGGCATTCTTCGGCGCGGCCGACGACGCCGATCTGCAGCAGCGACTGTCCCAGATGATCGCCAGCACGTCGGCGTTCGGCGCCAACGAGAACATCGACACCGTGCCCACCAGCCGCTACGTGCTCAAGACACCCTTCCAGGCCTGAGGAGACGCCGGTGATACTGCAGATCGACGATCAGAACCGGGTGCGCACCCTGACCCTCAATCGGCCGGAATCGCTCAACGCCTTCAACGAGGCGCTCTACGAAGCGACCGGCGAGGCCCTCCGGCAGGCCGCCGAGGACCCCGACATCGCCGTGGTACTGCTGACCGGGGCCGGCCGCGCCTTCAGCGCCGGCAACGACCTCAAAGAGATGCAAGCGCGCATCACCGATCCCGCGATGGCGAACCAGGGCTCACATTTCACCACGATGATCGATGCGCTGACCCGGTTCCCCAAGCCGTTGATCTGTGCCGTCAACGGCGTCGGCGTCGGAATCGGCACCACGATCCTGGGTTATGCGGATCTTGCCTTCATGTCGTCGACGGCACGGCTGAAGTGCCCCTTCACCAGCCTCGGTGTCGCACCCGAGGCCGCCTCGTCGTATCTGCTTCCACAATTGATCGGCCGGCAGAACGCCGCCTGGCTGCTGATGTCGTCGGAATGGGTAAGCGCGCAGGAAGCACAGGCCATGGGCATGGTGTGGAAAGTGTGCGAACCCGAGGACCTGCTGGCCGAGACTCGCAGGCACGCGGAAATCCTTGCCGCCCGTTCGATTCCGAGCCTGATCGCGGTCAAGCAATCCATCGTCGAACCGATCCGGCCGGACATCGCCGCAGCCACCGAACGCGAAAATGCACATTTCGCGGAGCTTTTGGGGGGTCAGGCGAATGCTGCGGCGCTGGCGGACTTCACTGCCAAACGAGGCGAGTGACGACTAGCTGCCGGTCGGCTGCAACTGCGCGGCCGCCTCGATGATCGCTCGTACGGTGCGCCGGCAACGACCACAGTCCAGGCCGGCACCGCACTTCGCGGCGACTTCCTTCGATGTCGACGCGCCTTCGGCGACCGCGTCAGAGACCACCTGGCTGGTGACACCCTCACAGAGACAGACGTACATCAGCGAACCCCGTCGATCCGGGTCTTCGGTGACCGCGCCGTTCGCATGTAGGCAAGTCTAACCTAACTTGGTTCGCCAAGGCTATCCTTACTTAGGATAGCCTCTGACCAGCGCTTTTGGTGAAATCGCCGTCCAAATCAACGCGCCGATGTCGGCGATTTGCACTAGATTCGACCTGGCGGGCGGTGGCGTTACAGCCCAACTCCATCGTCATTCGCCGCGACTCGAAGTGTGCCCAGGGGAGAGTTAAGGAGCGACCGTGCAAGGTGATCCCGACGTTTTGCGCCTTCTGAACGAACAGCTGACCAGCGAGCTCACCGCGATCAACCAGTATTTTCTGCACTCCAAGATGCAGGAGAACTGGGGATTCACCGAACTGGCCGGTCACACCCGCGCCGAATCCTTCGACGAGATGCGGCACGCCGAGGCGATCACCGACCGCATCCTGCTGCTCGACGGACTGCCGAACTACCAAAGGCTTTTCTCGCTACGCATCGGCCAGACCCTGCGGGAGCAGTTCGAAGCCGATCTGGCCATCGAGTACGACGTGCTGAACCGGCTGCGACCGGGCGTCGTCATGTGCCGCGAGAAGCAGGACTCGACCAGTGCCACCCTGCTGGAGGGCATCATCGCCGACGAGGAGAACCACGTCGACTACCTCGAGACCCAACTCGAGTTGATGGACAAGCTCGGCGAGGAGCTGTACTCGGCGCAATGCGTCTCGCGTCCACCGTCGACGGGGCAAGCCGGCGGTTGAGCGGGTATAGCTGCCGTCTATGACCAGCGCACAGACAGCAGCCCCACCGGATCCGGAACTCACTGGCGGGCTGGTCAGCCCGCAGCGGCGCAACTTCGTCTTCCTGGCGATCGTGCTGGGAATGCTGCTCGCCGCGCTCGACCAGACCATCGTCGCCACCGCGCTGCCGACAATCGTCGCCGATCTCGGTGGGGCAGGGCATCAGTCCTGGGTGGTCACTAGCTACCTGCTGGCCTCGACGATCGTGACCGCTCTGGTCGGCCGGCTCGGTGACCTATTCGGCCGCAAAAAGATTTTCCAGGCCGCGGTTCTGTTCTTCGTCGGCGGCTCGGTGCTGTGTGGGCTGTCGCAGTCGATGGCCATGCTGGTCGGGGCCCGGGCCTTGCAGGGCATCGGCGGCGGCGCCATCGCGGTGACGGCCACGGCGCTGATCGGCGAGGTGATTCCGCTCCGGGATCGCGGTCGCTATCAGGGCGCGCTGGGCGCGGTGTTCGGTGTAACAACCGTGATCGGCCCGCTACTCGGTGGCTTCTTCACCGATCACCTGACCTGGCGCTGGGCGTTCTGGGTCAACGTGCCGGTCTCGGTCGTGGTCTTTTTCGTTGCGGCGGCGGCCATTCCGTCGCTGACGGCTCGCGCCAAGCCGGTGATCGACTACGCCGGCATCGTGTTCGTCGGCCTCGGCGCGACCGGCCTGACGCTCGCCACCAGCTGGGGCGGCACCACCTATGCGTGGGGATCGATGACGATCATCGGCCTGTTCGTCGCCTCCGCGGCGTCACTCGGGGTCTTCATTTGGGTCGAAAGCCGGTCGTCTGGGCCTGATTCCGCGCCGATCCTGCCGACCCGGCTGTTCGCCAACCCGGTGTTCACGGTGTGCTGTGTGCTCTCCTTCGTGGTCGGGTTCGCCATGCTGGGCGCGCTGACCTTTCTGCCGACCTATATGCAGTTCGTCAACGGAGTCTCGGCCACCACGTCGGGCCTGCGGACGTTGCCGATGGTCGCGGGCATGCTGTCGACGTCGATGGGCAGCGGTGTCGTGGTCGGTCGCACCGGCCGCTACAAGATCTTCCCCGTCGCCGGCACGGCTGTGATGGCACTCGCGTTCCTGCTGATGTCGCGGATGGACCCGTCGACTTCGACTCTGCTGCAATCGGTTTACCTCTTCATCCTCGGCGCGGGTATCGGGTCGTGCATGCAGGTGCTCGTCCTGATCGTGCAGAACACGTCAGAATTCGAAGACCTCGGCGTCGCGACCTCCGGGGTCACCTTCTTCCGGACCATCGGCAGCTCGTTCGGCGCGGCGATTTTCGGCTCGCTGTTCACCAACTTCCTGCACGGCCGCATCGGACCGGCACTGGCGGCATCTGGTGCGCCGGCTGCGGCGGCGAATTCACCCGAAGCACTGCACCGACTGTCCCGGGCCCAGGCCGCGCCGATCGTCGATGCCTACGCCGCGTCGCTCACCGAGGTGTTCTTCTGGGCGATCCCGGTGGCACTGGTCGGATTCGTGCTGGCGCTGTTCCTGCGCGAGGTGCCGTTGCGCGATATCGGTCAGAACGCTGCCGACCTCGGCGACGGGTTCGCCATGCCGAGCACCCAGACGCCGGAGGAGTTGCTGGAAACCGCGATCGGGCGCCTCACCCGGGGCCAGCCGGGCATGCGGTTGCGCAGCATCGCGCTGCGGCCCGACTGTCGGCTGGACGTGGCCGAGCTGTGGGCACTGCTGCGGATCAACCGCTACCAGCGAGCTTTCGGCATCGCCCGGATCACCGACATCGGCGAGCAGCTCGGCATTCCGTACGAAGTGCTCGAACCCACCTTCGACCGGCTGGTCCGCGGCGGATACGCCCAACGCGACATCGACCGGCTGTGGCTTACCCCGGCCGGCGGTCGCGAGGTCGACTTCGTCTCGTCGCTGCTCCAGGACTGGATCGTCGACAAGCTCACCCGCTCGACGAATTTCGAGATCCGCCCCGACCGCGCTCAGGTCGAGGCGGCGCTGAATCGGATCACCCACCGGATCGTCACTCAACCCGACTGGGACGACGACGCGTCAAACATTTCTGAGCTTGCCACCCAGAAACTTCCGGTCGGGCTTCCCGGACCTCGCCCCGGCGTAACATCACGCCATGAGCCGAATCGGAACCTTCCCAGATGACGACCTTGCCGGCTGGATCCTGAAGTCACCCGAACTGGGCGGCGCGATGGCCGGCTTCAGCGACGCGGTGTACAACCGTAACCGATTGCCAATGCGCACAAGGGAACTGGCCCGAATCGTGATCGCGCACAGCAACGAGTGCGAAGTGTGCGTCAACACTCGCGACGGGGACGGTCCGGCAAACGGAGTCGACGAGGATCTCTACGCTCACGCCGACCAGTGGCGCACCTGGACCGGCTACAGCGATCAAGAGCGGCTCGCCGCCGAGTTCGCTTACCGGTTCGCCACCGAGCACACAGCGCTGCGCGACGACGAGGATTTCTGGGCCCGGGCCAGTGAGCACTTCTCCGAGGAGTTGCTCGCCGACCTGGCGCTGTCGTGTGCGATGTGGGTGGGTATGGGCCGCGTCCTGCGCACCCTGGATATCGGCCAATCCTGCAAGTTGACCCTGCCCAGCCGGGTATGACCGACCGACTTCGATAGCCCGCGGCAGTTCGTCGCACGGCACATGACGACCACACCGCCGGCCGCGGCGGCCATCGCCGAACTGGAGGCCGAAGGGGTCGACGCGGTCATCGGCACGGTGGTCAATCCGGCCGGCCTCACCCAGGCCAAGACCGTGCCGATCCGCCGCACCAACGCCTTCGCCGATCCGGGCCTGGGCGCCAGCCCGGTGTGGCACGCCTTCGCGATCGACCAGACCGGTATCGCGTTCACCGATCAATTCGGTGTCGTCGGCGATCAGCGCATCCGGATCGACCTGTCCGCGCTGCGTCGTCTCGGAGACGGCTTGGCGTGGGCGCCGGGCTCGTTCTTCGATCAGGACGGCACGGAAGTTCCGGAGTGCAGCCGCGGAACGCTGCGGCGCATCGAAACCGCACTCGCCGCGGCCGGCCTCGAGGCGATGGTCGGCCACGAGATCGAGTTCCTGCTCGTCGCACCGAACGGTCACCGGCTGCCCCCGACCGTCTGGTCCCAGTACGGGCTGGCCGGTGTGCTGGAGCACGAGGCCTTCGTGCGCGACGTCATCGCCGCCACGTCGCTGTCCGGGATCGCGCTCGAACAACTACACCCCGAGTACGGGACCAACCAGTTCGAGATGTCACTCGGGCCGCAATCACCGGTCGCCTCAGTCGACGAGTTGATCCTCACCAAGATCGTCGTCAGCCGTGTCGCCCGGCGCTATGGGATGCGGGTCAGTTTCTCCCCGGCGCCGTTCGTTGACGGCGCCGGATGCGGCGCCCACCAACACTTCTCGATGACAACGGCGGCCGGGCCGATATTCTCCGGCGGTGCGGGCGCCCGCGGGATGACGAGCAAGGGTGAGAGCGCGGTCGCCGGATTGGTACGCGGTCTGGCCGAGGCCCAAGGCATGTTGTGCGGTTCGATCGTGTCCGGATTGCGGTTGCGTCCCGGCAACTGGGCCGGCACTTACGTCTGCTGGGGCACCGAGAACAGGGAAGCGGCGCTGCGTTTCGTCGTCGGCGGTCCGGCCAACCCGCACGGCGGCAACGTAGAGGTCAAAGCTGTCGACCCGTCAGCCAACCCGTACTTCGCGACCGCCGCCATCCTGGGGTTGGCGCTGGACGGTATTCGGGCCACACTGCCGCTGCCAACCGAGATCACTGTCGATCCAGCGACCTGGAGCGAGAACGACCGACGCCGCGCCGGCCTCGCGTCGCTGTCGACGTCGCAGGCGCACACCATTGCAGCGCTGGACGAATCCCGACGGCTACGTGACATCCTCGGCGACCCTGCCGTCGACGCCACAGTCGCGGTACGCCGCTTCGAGCAGGAGCACTACGCACACCTCAACCGCGAACACCTGGCCGACAAGTTCCGGATGGCGTGGAGCGTGTAGTGGAGTCGGCACTGGCGCGGCACATCGCGGCCGTGACGCTGATCGACCAGCACACGCACGGATGCTGGACGGAGTCGGGGGACCGCCGTCGGTTCGAGAACGCACTCAACGAAGCCAACACCGAACCGCTGGCCGAGTTCGACTCCGGATTCGACACACAACTCGGCTTCGCCATCCGCGCACACTGCGCGCCGTTGCTGGGTCTGCCCAAACACGCTGAAGCACAAGACTACTGGCGTCACCGGAGCCAGCACACGGAGGCGGAGCTGGCCCGGTTGTTCCTGGGCGCGGCGGGCGTCGGCGCCTGGCTGGTCGACACCGGCTACGCGGACGGCGTCGCGGACGTCGCGCAGGTCTGCGAGTGGTCCGGCAACCGTGCCCGCGAAATAGTCCGACTGGAACAGGTGGCGGAGCAGGCCGCGGCCGCACCCGGCGACTACGCGTCGTCATTTGAGAACATCCTGCAGCGGCGAACGGCCGACGCGGTCGGCACCAAATCAATACTGGCCTACCGCGGCGGATTCGCCGGCGACCTGAGCGAGCCGACCAGCGCCGAGGTCGCCACTGCTGCGGCAAGCTGGCGCGACAGTGGCGGCGTGCGACTGACCGACCGGGTGCTGCTGCGCTTCGGCCTGCACCAGGCGCTGCGCGTGGGCAAGCCGCTGCAATTCCACGTCGGCTTCGGCGACCGGGACTGCGATCTGCGTGACGCCAATCCGCTGCACCTGCGTGAATTTCTGCAGTGCTCCGGCCAGACGCCGATCGTCTTGCTGCATTGCTATCCCTACGAGCGCGAGGCGGGTTATCTGGCCCAGGCGTACAACAACGTCTACGTCGACGCCGGCCTGAGCATCAATCACCTGGGCGCGCGGGCACCGGAACTCATCGCTCGATTCCTGGAACTCGCCCCGTTTCGCAAGATTGTGTACTCCTCGGACGGATTCGGCCCGGCCGAACTGCATTATCTCGGCGCGGCATTGTGGCGCAACGGGATTCACCGCGTGCTGGGCGGCTTCATCGAGAACGGGCAGTGGAGTCTCCACGACGCCATCCGGGTCGTCGACCTGATCGCTCACGAGACGTCAAACCGCATCTATCGCCTCGGCGAGGTGTGACGCAGGTCAAATCCGGGTACAGCCGCGCTATGGCGACGACGCTGGGCGGGATCAAGGACTGGGTGCGAGAGCAGGTCGCGTCCCGCGTCCCCAAAGCCGACCTGGACCAACGCGACCCCGACTACATTCGCGATCAGCTGCCCAGAACGTGGCTGCTGGCCTCGCTGTACTTCCGCGCCGACGTCCAGCACCTGGATCGGATCCCTGCCGAGGGTCCCGTTCTGCTCGTCGGCAACCACAGCGGCGGCAACGTCCCGCCGGACACCTTCGTCTTCACCCTGGCGTTCTGCTCGTACTTCGGTGTCGAGCGGCCGTTCTATCAGTTGGCCCACAACCTGGTCGTCTCAGCGCCACCGCTGGGGTGGTTGCGCAAATTCGGCACCGTCGCCGCCAACCCCGACAACGCTCGACTCGCGCTGGAATCCGGGGCGGCCCTGCTGGTCTATCCCGGCGGCGACTACGAGGTCTTCCGACCGTCGTGGGAACGCCACAAGGTCGATTTCGACGGGCGGATGGGCTACGTCAAGTTGGCCCGGGAAGCCGGCGTCCCGATCGTGCCGGTGGCCAGCGTCGGCGGCCAGGAGGCCGCGTTGTTCATCTCCCGCGGGCAGTGGCTGGCGAAGCTGCTGATGGCGGATAAGCTGTTGCGGCTCAAGAGCATTCCGATCTCGCTGGCATTTCCGTGGGGCCTGAACGTGAGCGACCTGGCCGGGCATATCCCATTGCCCACCAAGATCGCGATCGAAGTGCAGCATCCCATCGAGGTCGACGGCGACGACCAGGCGGTGCACGACAAGGTGATGGCCAGCTTGCAGGACGGCGTCGACCGGCTCGCCTCGCGGCGGCGATTCCCGGTGATCGGCTGATGCGCGTCGACCGCAGCAGCGTCATCGCTGCTGACCGTGACGTGGTGTGGAAGATCGTCAGCGATCCAGACCGCTATCCGTCGTTCATGGCTCGACTGGAGCGCTGGGAGAGCGCCAATGATCAGGCGCTCGGCATCGGTGCCCGCTACAACGTGCACTGGAAGATCGGCTCCGTGCCGGTCGGTGGCCTCATGGAAGTGGTGGAGTTCGACGAGCGGCGCGACCTCGCCTGGGTCGGCATCACCGGAATCACGTTGCGCGGTCGAATTCGGTTGCGCGACGCGGGCAACGGCCAGACGAAGGTGACGTTCCGGCTGTCCTACCAGGCGCCGGGTGGGATCTGGGGTTACATCGCCGACCGGGTTGCGGTGGGACAGGTGAACCGGATCGTGGGCGATACGCTCAAGCGGCTCAAACAGATCGCCGAACTCGGCGGCTAGACCGATCGCGGGGGAGCCGCCGCGATTCTGGTCCGCCTTCACGACCGCACCGGTCGACGATCGATTCAGCTGCGGATCAGGTGCGCGCAGCACATCAACGCTCCAGCCACCAGCTTTGACCCGCTCCAGAGTTCATCAGCATTTGCTGACGACCGTCATTGACGATCGTCAGCAATTGGGCGTAGCGTGACCACGTGCCCACCTCGAGCGCGTCGCCTACGGCCGAGTCGTCCGCCGCGTCGGGCGTTCGCGAGGTGCGCCGACGTGAAACCCGGAGACGCCTGTTCGATGCCGCGCTGACCGAGATCTCGCGGCGCGGCTTGGCCATGGCCGATGTTGCTGCCATCGCGGCCTCTGCGGGCGTGGTTCGGGGAACGTTCTACTTCCATTTCCCGACCAAGGAGCACGTCTTGGTCGAGTTGGAGCGCAACGAAGAGGCCCGCATCGTTGCCGAACTCGGCGACACCGACGGCGACCTGACGTCGGTGCTGTCACAGCTGATAGGTCATGTGCTCAGCGCTCAGGACCGCTTGGGTCCGAACGTTTTTCAGGACATGTTGGGCCTGCACTTCTCCTCGACGCGTCCCGGCGAAGACGAGCTGGCCCAGCACCCGCTTGCCGAGCACTTGGTCGAGGTCCTCGACCGCGCTCGATCGACCGGCGAAATCGACGCCGGTGCGGATGCGCGGGAGCTCGCGACGTTCTTCCTTACCGGGCTCTTCGCGTTGCTGGCCACCGGCGTCGATGACGCCGCGCTGTTAAGTCGTTACGTGACAACGATTGTCAAAGGAATGGAGAACCGATGAACGGCACGGTCGAAGGCTACCGGGAGTTTCTTGCCCAACGCGACGGGGAAGCCGATCTACTCAACAGGCAACTGGCCAACCGCGAGCAATTCTTTCACGACCTCGAGGCGAACCCAGTCCGTTCGGCACGTCCGGCAGACCGGCAAGTGTTCCTACGCAATCTGCGCCGCCGCCGACCCGAGTCCGGCTTGGACGACAAGATGCTGTTCCTGCTGGCGACCGCGAAGTTGAATCAGGCCGAACGGTTCGGGGTCGGACTCGGAGAGACCTACGGACGTAACAGCGACGAGAATCTGCCGCCGGAGAACGTCTACCTGGAGCTCGAGGAGCATTACCACACCCGTCTGCTGGCCTACGCGCTCGACGTCTTCGATCTGACTTTTCAGGTAGTGCCGCCGCCGTTTGTGATGCGGCAATTCGTCAAGACGGGCGTGTTCATCCCGCCGCGCCTGGGGTTCCTATTCGTCGGGGCCGCAGAGATGGCCGGCTGCATTATGTTCGACGAATTGCGACGCGTCGGCCTCAGGCTGTTCGCCGACGAGCCGGCGGTCTCCGAGCGCATCGAACTGCTCTACAGCGAAATCCTCACCGACGAAATCGGACACGTGGGCTACTGCGCTTCACGCTGCACCGCCGCGGAGCGGGCGGCCATGCGGCGGATATATCCCTACATCGGAAGGCTTTTCGCCCGCCAGACCGCGGAAATCAGCCTGCTGATAGACCCCGTCGCTTTACGCGCACGACTGGACCGGCCATTCAGGATCGAAGACCTCTCCAAGGGCCTTGCCAACGAAACGTATTGCGTCACTCATCCGTGAGCCCGCGGTTCGGCTGAGGCTCAGATCAGCCCGGTCGCGTCGAAGATCCAGGACGTGTCCGCTTTCCCGAGGTCTTCCATCCACGTCGCGGGGGCGTGGTTGGTCAGGCCACCCATGTCCCAGTAGTCCTTCCACAGCGTCACTTTGCCGCCATCCACCCGGTGCACCGAAACGAATTGCAGCACAGCGGTTTCGCCGCTGGCCCAGTTCCACGTCTCGGAATGCTCGTACATCACGTCGGAGCCGTTGGACAGCAGCACACCGTCGTGGTTCTCGTATCCGGCCAGCGGTTCGAGCCCGACCTTGAGTCGCTTGACGATGTCGTCGGGTCCGCGCGCGGCCAGCGTCGGCCCCACCGGCATATCGACGTAGACGCAGTCATCGGACAAGTACGTCTTGACTCCGTCCCAGTCGCGGCCCGAGAGGGCTTTCCAGAGACCGAGCACCGCTTCGTCGACCGACATGAACCAAGGCTGACAGGCAACCCCCGTGCCAGGCAAGGATTCGCGCCTCTTTACAGTCTGCCCAGGCAACGAGGCGCGCCAGGAGGTAGGGATGCCAAGGCTGCGATCACGACGCAGACGAGCCCGCGAGACCAGCGCGTCGCCGTTCTCGCCGGACTGGACACCGAGAGCGGCGCACTACGGCGTGGGCATCCGCCACAACGTCGCGGTGCCGATGAGCGACGGCGTCCAGCTGCGGGTGGACATCCATTACCCCACCGACCGCGACTCCGGCGAGCCCGCGTCCGGACCGTTCCCGGTGTTGATGTCGTTGACCCCGTACGGCAAGAAGGCCCCGCCGCCGGCCGCCCAGATCGGCGGTGGCCCGACCCCGTTTCTGATCAAGCGGGGCTACATCGAGGTGATGGTCGACGTCCGCGGCTGCGGCGTCTCCGAGGGCGCGTTCCAGATGTTCGGCGAACGGCAGGCCCAGGACGGGGTAGAGCTGGTCGAATGGGCCGCGAAGCTGCCCAACGCCAACGGACGGGTCGGCATGTTCGGGGTGTCCTATCTCGGGATCAACCAGCTGTTCACCGCCGCCGCTGTCGGGCCGAATTCGCCGCTCAAAGCGATCTTCCCGGTGATGGCCGCGCGTGATTTCTACCGCGACGCGGCCGCGATGGGCGGAGCGCCGCACCTGCGCACGGTACGTGCCTACGGCGGGGTGTACCGGCTGCTCAACGTCGTCAACCCGGCGCTGGAGGTGATCAATCGCGGCAAGCATGCCCGGCCCCGGGCTGGCGGTATCGCCGGGGTTCGCCGGCGTGGACGCGCGCAGCGCGGTTACTTCCGCCCGTTGATCGCCGACGCGGTCGCCGGCGGAGAGACAGCGTTCGACGAGGAATTCTGGGAGGCGTTGCGGCCCGCCACGGTGCTCCCGCAGATTGTCGCCAACAAGGTGGCGGTCTTCCTGGTCGGCGGTTGGCATGACGCTTTTCAGCGCGGCGTTCCGCTGAACTATGCCGCGCTGCAGCGCGCCTTCGCGGGCCATCCCGACGAGCAGCCGATGCAACCCGGGCAGCCGGTCTCGGAGAATCTGCGGCTGCTGATGGGCCCCTGGTATCACGTTTCCAATTACGGTGGCCTGCATCTCCAGTCGATACAGTTGCGCTGGTTCGACCACTGGCTGAACGACGACGCCGATGCGGAGATCTCCGGCGCTCCCTTCACCTTCCAGCCCGTCGGTAGCTCGCGTTGGTTCCACGTCCGCAACTATCCGTTGGACCAGGCGACCCCGACCCGGTTCTTTCTGTCCGAGGGGGGCCACCTCACCGCCGACAGTTCGGCGGAAACCTCTACGGCCACAGTGAAATACGTCGGACGCGGTCCGGTGGCCGGCCGGAGCGTGGAGCAGTGGACCCTCGGGATGGCCAGCTTCATCCGCAGCCAACGAGGCAAGAACATCCGCTACGACCAGGACAACCGGCGGTTGCAGCGTGGCGCGCTCACCTACACCACCGAGGTCTTCGCGACGCCGACGCTGATCGCCGGGCCGATCACCCTGACCTTGCACGCCACCGCCGACACCTCCGAGTCGCTGTGGGTGGCCCATATCGACGACGTCGCACCGGACGGCTCCTCGCGACCGCTGACCCAGGGCGCGCTGCTGGGCTCGCATCGCGAGCTGGACCCGGATCGCACCTGGTATCTACCCGACGGCACGGTTCTCAAGCCGCATCACATCAGCACTCGCGCTGCGGTCAAACCCGTCGTCCCAGGCGAGCTCACGCGGTACGACATCGAAGTCTTCCCGACCGCGGCCATGCTCGAATCCGGTCACCGGTTGCGGTTGACCGTCACCACTTTCGACTTTCCGCACCTCGTGCCGACCGTGCCCGCGCGCCGCGCCCTGGCGGGAGGCACCTACCGACTGCACCAAGGCGGCGCGACGCCGTCGCATCTGCTGGTCCCGGTCGCCGACCCGAGCGGCGTCGACTGACGCAGTGCGGCAGCGTCATCCGCGCGCGATGGCAGGTTTTGGCGCATACTCGCGTTGATGACGTCACTACAGCGATACATCGCCGAAGAGATCGCCACCGACCACGTCGATGGGTTGCTGACCAGACGCGAAGCCATGCGCCGGCTGGCACTGCTCGGGCTCGGCAGCAGTGCCGCGGCCGCGTTGATCGCCGGCTGCACCGATCACGAAACCCGACCGCTGCATTCGAGTTCCGCCGAGGGAATCGAGGCGCCGGGAGCAAAACAGGCGCTGCCCACCGAGCCGATCACCTGGGACGGACCCCGCGGAGAACTGCGGGGTGCGTGGGCGCAGTCGCACAACGCCCGCCGCGGAGTGTTGGTGATCCATGAGAACAAGGGCCTCACCGATTGGGTCCATTCGGTCGCCGAGCGGTTCGCCGGGGCGGGTTACTCGGCGCTGGCCATCGACCTGCTGTCCGAAGAAGGTGGCACCGGCACGTTCACCGATCCTGCCAAGGCCACCGCGGCGCTGGCCGCCGCGCCGCAGGACCGATTCCTCGCCGACCTGAACTCCGGCATCACGGAGCTGCAGAACCGCGTTCCGGGCGGCAAGATCGCGGTCGTCGGTTTCTGCTTCGGCGGGGGGCTGGTGTGGCAGTTGCTGGCCTCCCACAACGCCCGGCTGTCGGCGGCGGTCCCGTTCTACGGCCCGCTGCCCGACAGCCCCGACTTCAGCGGCGACAAAGCCACCGCGGTGCTGGCGTTCTACGGCGCGCGAGACAAACGCGTCACCGATTCGGAGCCGACGGCACGGGCCGCGCTCGAGCGCGCCGGCCTGATCCACGACATCGTGATCGAACCGAACGCCGACCACGCGTTTTTCAACGACGGCGGACCGCGCTACAACGCCGCCGCGGCCGCGGACGCCTGGCATCGGGTGCTGGAGTGGTTTGGTCGCTATCTGTCTTAGCGGCATGATGCGTGCGTGACCTCTCCGCCCGTCATCACGCTGCGCCAGATCCTCGACTCGCTCGATCTCGAGCAAGTCAACGCGGAGTTCTTCGTCGGACAGCAACTCGACGAGATCGCGCACCACATCTCCGGTGGGCACATCGCGGCTCAGGCGCTGATGGCGGCCGGCCGAACGGTGACCGACCGCTTGCCGCACAGCATGCACATGTATTTCCTGCGGGCCGGCGACGCCCGGCGGCCGGTCGACTTCGAGGTCACCACGCTGCACGACGGCGGCACGTTCTCGGCGCGACGGGTGACGGCACGCCAGTTCGGTTCGATCCTGCTGGAGGGGGTCGTATCGTTCAGCAAATCCGTCGAAAGCATTGTCTACCAGCAGCTTCCGCCGGATCTTCCGGATCCTGAGTCGGTGCCGGACTTCGCCGAGCAACACCGCGGCATCGCAGACGAGCGCGATGGCTGGTGGGTCCGGGAGCAACCGATCGACTACCGGTACGTCGACCCGTCGGCCCGCCTCGCCGCGGACGTCGATGAGCCGCCGCCCGCGCGCCTTCGAATGTGGTGGCGTCCCAACGGGGTCGCCCCGGCAGACCCGGTGGTCGCCGACTGTCTGGCCGCCTTCGTCGCGGGTCGCACGCTGTTGGAGTCGGCGATGATCGCACGCCGCACCACACCATTGGGACCGGGCTTCTCAGCCCTGATGGATCTGGCGATGTGGTTTCACCATCCGCCTGATCTGTCGGATTGGCTACTCTACGAACAGCATTCACCCAGCGGTATCGGTGGTCGCGGATTGGCGCAGGGGACCATGTTCAACCGCAACGGCCAGCTGGTGTGCACCACGGCGCTCGAATGCTACTTCGGCGGCAACAAGAGCGGCTAGCGCGCGGCCATCGACCTGGCCTGCCCCAGCGCGACCGGCAGAGCCGACCAGCCGTGCAACACCCGGGTGTCGCGTCGACTGCCCGCCCCGGCGGAGCGCACGTCGGGGAAGCGATCGAAGAACGCCCGCAGCCCCACTTCGCCTTCGGCGCGCGCCAAGGCCGCACCCAGGCAGAAGTGCCGACCACCGGAGAACGCCAGGTGTTTGCCGGCGTTGTCCCGTTCGATGTCGAATGCGTTGGGATCGGCGAAGACCGCCGGGTCGCGGTTGGCCGCGGCGACGTAGATGATCACCAGCTCGCCCCGGCCCACCGGTCGGCCCGCAACCTCGGTGTCGCTCAGCGCTATTCGCGCGGTGAGTTGGACGGGGGACTCCAGCCGCAGGATCTCCTCGACGGCGGTCGGCCACAGCTCGGGGCGCTCGCTGAGCGTGTGTAGGTGTTCAGGCTTGTCGAGCAACATTCGGATTCCGTTGCCGAGCAGGTTCACCGTCGTCTCGAATCCTGCCGCCAACACCAAACCGGCGACCGCTCGCAGCTCGTCATGGTCGAGATAGGTCTCCGGCGAACCGCTTTCGGCCTTGCGGATCAGCTGGCTCATCAGGTCGTCGCCGGGGTTGCGACGTAGCTTGTCCAGGTGCGTGTCAAGCCAGAAGTTGAACCCGATGAGACCCCGTTGCACACGCTGATACTGAGGCCAGGGGAGTCCGAAATCCAGACTGGGCGCTGCCAATTCACCGAATTCGAGAATGCGCTGCCGGTCGACTTCGGGCACGCCGAGGATGTCGCTGATGATCGCCACCGGCAACTGCGAGCAATACCGGTCGACGATGTCGACGACACCCGGCTCGTGAGACAGCTCGTTCAGCAACGACTCGGCGGTCTGTTCGACCCCGTCGCGTAGCGCGCCCACCGCCCGATGGGTGAACACCGACGACACCGTCTTGCGGTAGCGGGTGTGGTCGGGCGGCTCGACAGCCAGCAGAGACGGCGGGCGCAGCGGGTGCAGCAGTTGGTCGCGGGTTCGCAGCTCGAGCCAGTTCAGCGGCGTGGGCAGATTCGACCCGATCGAGACCACCCGGAATTCGTCGGATCGCAGCAGTTCGTGCCCGATCGCGTGGTCCGCGGTGATGTGGCCGAGGCGGGTTCGCACCAGCGGGCCGCGGGACCGCACCTCCTCGTAGAACGGCACGGGATTCGCTTTGACCGACGGGTCGGCGATCAATCGGGCCTGCAGATCACCCCGCCGTGCGCCGAGCGACGCGGCACCGCGGACGAAGCCGTGCAGCGACAGCCAATGCAATCTCTGTTTCAGTTCGATCGCCACGGTCAGGCCTCCGCATCGTTCGGGCAGTGCTGGCGCCCAGCCTACGACCCGGCGCGGCGGTGCGCCGTCAGCCCAGCTCCCACTTCATGGTGTTCGCGAACGCCAGGGCGTCGTCGGTGGCGGTGCCCATTGCGTGACTGCGCTCGACGTACGAGCGCACCATCGGCAGGAAGTTCATCGGGTTGTAGGCGTCTTCCTCGTAACTCCAGAGGTTGTCGCCGGCGTATTTGAGCACCGACAGATTGGCCGCCTGGTGGACGCTGCCGTCGCCGGGGTCGCGCATCCGGTTCTGGAATTCACAGAACACCCAGCCGCGGTCGACATCGATGGAGTGCCAGGACGTCGGGTAGAACGGCATCTCGCTACCGGGAAAGACGCTCATCGTCGACACGATCCAGTCGCGAATCTGCTCGCGGCCGTGCAACGTGCCGTAGGTGTGCTCGACGTAGGTCGCTTCCTCGGTGAACTGGTCGGCGAACCGCGACCAGTCCCAGCTGGAGCCGATCTCGACGACGACTTGCTTGTGGTGTTCGAACGCCGAGTCGATCTCCTCGCGCGACCACTGTCCGCTCATGCCTCAGCCACGTCCTTGATCCGGTTCAACGTCTTGGTCATGTCCCGCACATTGCGCCGCTGCCTCAGCCAGCCGCCGAACAGCCAGTAGTAGACGCCGACGAACGGCGACGACGCCATCCGGAACGACTCGGTGACATCGGTCCCGTCACCGGCGGGCGCCAGCCGGTAGTGCCAGTTGTTGACCGCCCGGTCGCCGACGAGCACCTCGAAGCCGAACTCGCGGCCGGGCTCGCAGGCGGTGACACGGCAGACCGTCCAGTACACCGGGCCGAGCTCGTTGCGCTTCACGTGGCCGCGGAAACGGGCGCCGAGCGTGGGTCCGCCGGCGCCGTCCAGCCATTCGGCTTCGAACACTTCGGGGGAGTAGCGGCCGATGCTGTCAACGTCGGTGATCAGTTCCCAGATCTGATCCGCCGGTGCCGCCATGTGAACTGTCGCAGAACCCTGCATGGGCTGATCCAAGCATGTCCGCGGGCCGGCGGTGCGCGGAAACGACGATGTTCAGCGGGTCGCTGCGAGCAGCTCCTCCAGGGCGGCCGGCACGTTGTCGGCCAGGTCCCAGATGTCGGGGAGCAGGTGCGGGCAGCACACCAAGCCGATGTCGAGGCTGCCGTTGAGCGACATCATGCTGACGTTGAGCCCGACTCCGTTGAACGGCGGCCCCAGCGGGTACATCGCGATGATCCTGCCGCCCATCAGGTATCGCTGAACAGGGGAGAGCGGCACGTTCGAGATCGACATGTTGTAGGGCGGCCGGCGCTCGCTGAGTGCGCTGCGCGCGTAGAGGCCCATGATCGTGCCGAGAACGCCGGGCGCGACGTAGTTTGCCCAGTCCTGCAGCAGGGTGGTGCGGCGCTCCGCGCCGTGCTCCTTGCCGATCGAGGCGGCCTCGGCGATCGCCTTCAACCGGTGTGCCGGGTCGGCGATCTCGGTGTGCAGCGGGGTGAACATCGCGGTCATGTTGTTGCGGCCCATGTCGTCGGCCGTCTCCAACACCGCCGCGATGGGCGCCATGGCGATCAGTGACTGCTCGGGAAGGGCGCCGCGCTCGACGAGGTACTTCCGGACCGCGCCCGAGACCACCGCCATCGCCACGTCGTTGACGGTGACCCCGAACGAGTTCTTGACGGTCTTGACATCCGCGAGGTCGAGCTTGACGTAGCCGACGTTGCGGGGGCCGTGCACCTTGCCGTTGAACGAGGCCTTCGGTGCGGTGAACGTGCGCGGCATCGCCCGTCCCGACGCGGTGCGTCGAATGGCTTGGGCGGCAACCCGAAAGTGTGCGGGCAACACCTTCGTGAGCAGGTACCAGGGTCGCAGCACAAACCTCAGCAAGCCGTCGAGCACGATGTCGCGTCGACTGATCTGGGGAAAGCCGGGGAGCGGCTGCGGATCGGGCGCATCGACCTGATCGCTGCTCAGGCGCAACCACATCGCCGGCCCGCTGGTTCCGTCGAGGACGGCATGCTGCATTTCGAAGAGCACGACGATCGCACCGCCGTCGCGCGGATCGACATCCGCGACGCCCTCCAGCACCCACATGCGCCACAGCGGCTTGTCTCGATCCATCTGTGTCGCGATGAGTTCACCTGCAAGAGCGGATATTTCGCGTCGCGTGCCCGGCGAGGGTATGCGAGCGCGCCGTAGATGGTTGTCGATGTCGAACGCGCCGTCCTCGACCCACACCGGAGTGCCGAGGTTCAACCTGCTGTCGGCCAGCTTCGCGCGGAGTTCCGGGATCGCCGTGAGCTGGCGCCCGAGGTGATCCCGGAATCGCTCGAAGCTGTACCCGTCCTTCATCGTCGTGGTGTCCACCTCGATGGCCCCCGCGACATTCATCGGCACGTCCGGTGTCTCAAGGTGCAGCAGGCTGGCATCGAAACCGCTGAGGCGCTGCGTCGTGGTCTTCATCCGCGGCGTCGCTCCATCTCCAGCAGCGCACCCCGGCGCGGCTCGGGGGTGATTCCCCGATAGCGACGACCCTCGTCCGGCGCGGTGGAGGCGCGAATGTTGATCTCACGCAACAAGACCCGCAGTGTCACGTTCTGGTGCATGTTGGCGAACACCGCGCCCACACATCGCCGGACTCCGGCACCGTAGGCCAGCCACGAAACGCTTTCCGGCGGGCTTCCGACGAACCGGTCCGGGTCGAACTTCTCGGCGTCGGGGAAGCTCCGCTCGGCAGCATGTGCGCCTGCGATGTCGACCAGAATCATCGAGTTCTCCGGAATCACCCAGTCGCCCAACGTGATCGGAGCCAGCGTGGTGCGAGCGATCATCTCGATCACCGGACGCGTCCGCTGCACCTCCCAGATCGTCGCCTGGCGCAACTCGTGGCCGTCGGCGTCGCCTTCGGCCACCAGCCGGGCCAGCACATCCGGATGCCGACGCAACCGCTCCACCGCCCAGGAGATCGAGGCCGAAGTGGTCTCGTGCCCCGCACCGAGGAGCGCGAACAGTTCGTCGGCGATGTGCGCATCCTCGATGGGAGTGCCGTCTTCGTATCGGGCCTGCAGCAACGTGCCCATTACGTCGCTGCGCTCCGTCAGGCCGGGATCGCGGCGGGCCGATGCGGTCAGCGACGCGATGATCTCCTCGTAACGTCTTTTGTCCCTCTGCAGACGGCCCCATGGGCTGCGCGGTCCGAGATCGCGGCGGACGGCGGGCGGCATGACCGCAAGGCGCGACGTCCAGAGTGACAGCCGGGGAATGATCTCTCGAAGCTCGTCGAGATCGCCACCTTCGGCGTGGAAAACGGCCCGCAGCAACGCATTCAACGTCAGTCGTCTGATCGAGGGCGCACAGGCGAATTCGCGGCCCTGCGGCCATGCGGCGATCTCCCGCAGCACCTCTTCCTCGATCATCGCCTCGTGATTGCGCATGCGGCGTCCGTTGAACGAGGGGGCGAGCAGTTTGCGCCGCCGGCGGTGCTCGTCCCCGTAGAGCCGCACCATCGAACCTGCCGGCAGCACCGTGTCCAGACCCGACGAATTGTCGACGAGCTCACTGTTGGTGGACAGCAGTTCCTTGATCAGCTTGCCGTCGCCGAGCACCAGCACCTTGCCCCAGACCGGCACGTTCGCCGAGAAGCACGGGCCGTACCGCCGGTGCGCCGCCGCCAGCGCTTTGTGCCGGCCCGCCACGAAGACGAGGCCCTGCACCAGCTTTGGCGCGCCGGGACCCGCCGGAAAACGCGCCGGATCCGTCGCGACGCCGTGACCCACGTCCACCCCCGATTGTCGGCTAGTCCGACTACCAATCGAAGTATGCTTCGGGCGATGAGTCAACCGCCGAGCGTCGTCATCACGGGCGCGTCGCGCGGCATCGGCCTGGCCTGCGCTGTCCACATGTACCAGCTGGGGTGGCGCGTGGTGGCCGCGGTCCGCTCACCGGATGCCGCACGTGCGGCGTTGCAAACAGCGACCGGCGCGCGCAGCGACGACCCCCGCATCAGCGTCGTTCACCTCGACCTCACCGACGCTCCGACCATCGTTGCCGCCGCCCGTTCCATCGAAGCGGCGGTGGGCCCGCCGGACGGCCTCGTCCACAATGCGGGCATCGCCGCCGCGGGATGTTCCGAAGAACTGCCGATGGCGGTGTGGCAGCAGATGTTCGCCACGCATGTGTTCGGGCCGGTGGCGCTGACCACTGAGTTGCTGCCGGGGATGCGCGCAACAGGGCGTGGTCGCATCGTCGTGGTCTCCAGTCAGGCCGGGGCACGGGGACTGCCGGAGACCACGCCGTACTCGGCCGCCAAGAGCGCGCTGGAGCGCTGGGCGGAGGGGCTCGCGAACGAGATCGCTCCGTTCGGCCTGGGCGTGACGGTGTTGGTGGCGGGAACGTTCGACACCGACATGGTCACCGACGCGAGCCCGGTGTATCGCGACGAGACCGGGCCCTACGCCGACCTGCACGTCCGGATCGACCGCAACGGTCGCCGTGCCGTCCGGCTGCTCAAGCGGCACCCTCGGCGATTCGCACCACGGCTGGCCCACGCCCTCACCGAGACTGCCCCGTTCGCGCGGCACGGCGTCGGCCTCGATGCCCGAACGAATCTGATCGTCAACCGGCTGCTGCCGGTGCCGCTGTTGCACCAGGTGGGCCGGCTGTCGCTCGGCCTGCCGCGGCACGGATCCCTGCGCGATGGCACCATCGCGGACTAGCTACCACTGACGATTGAGATGGGAAGTGCGAGTTGGACTTCGACCCGTACTCAGCTGAGTTCCTGGCCGACCCGTACGAGGTCTACCGGCAGCTCCGCAACGACTCGCCGGTGTACTACAACTCCGAGCTCGACTTCTACGCACTCACCCGCCACGCCGACGTAGCGCAGGCCTACCGCGATCACGGCACCTACTCGTCCGCACGCGGCTACGACCTCGCCATGGTGAAGTCCGGCGAGGTGCCGCCCAATCTGATCCTGTTCATGGATCCGCCGGATCACCGACGGATGCGTGCGCTGGTCAACCGGGCCTTCACCCCGCGAGCGATCTCGAACCTGCGTGCGGCGGTCGTCGGCATCGTGCGGAAATACCTCGATGCCGCGGAGCCCGGCCGATTCGACGTGGTCCGCGACTTCTCCGCGCCGTTTCCGGCGGAAGTCATCACCCAGATGGCCGGGGTCCCGGCGGAGTCGGCGCAGCGGGTGCGGCTGCAGGCCGAACAGACGATGAGTTCTCGCGCAGGCGACGAGGACTTCACGACAACGCTGCTGGAGGTGTTCGGCTTCTATCACAATCTCGTTCAGGAACGCCGGCTGCAGCTTGCCGACGACATGATCAGCACCCTGATCGGCGCCGAGGTGACGCGGGACAACGGCGAGGTGAGCAATCTCGACGACCTCGAGATCGCGAGCTTCGTCATGCTGCTGGGCGGCGCCGGCGCCGTCACCGTCACCAAGCTGATCGGCAGCATGGTCGCGCTGCTGGCACGGAACCCTGACCAGTGGCAGCGATTGCTCGACGACCGCTCGAAGATCGGTGCGGCGGTGGAGGAGGGGCTCCGGTTCGACGGACCCATTCTCTACAACGTCAGGTGCACGCTCAATGAGGTGACGCTGCACGGGGTGACGATTCCGCCGAACAAGCCGGTGTTGCTCTGTAACGCCGCGGCGAACCGGGATCCCGAGGCGTTCAGCGACCCGGACACCTTCGACATCGACCGCGACAGCACCCAGGCTCAGCATCTGGGCCTCGGATACGGCGTGCACAGCTGCCTGGGCGCCGCCCTCGGGCGACTGGAAACCGCCGTCGCGTTGGATCACCTTCTCGATTTCATGCCGCGCTACGACGTCATCTGGGACGACTGCGTTCGGATGAACCTGTCGAATGAGGCCGGCTGGTCTCAGCTGCCGGTCAAGGTGTTGTGACAAGGGCGAAACCTTGTCCGGAGGATCGATCCGCGCTAGCGTTTTAGCGTTTCGAAGCCTTCACAGTCACCGTTCAGACGGAGTGATCACCATCGACGATTACCACAGCACGAAGCGGTCCAAGAACGACGGCGGACCGGATGACGGCGAAGCGCCCGTCATCGTCAGCTTGGTCGAGGCGGCGATGCAGATGTTCTCCGCCGCCATCGACGCACTGCCCGACACCAGCGACCCGGAGTTCACCGGTCGCGCCAACGTGATCCTGTCCGGTCTGCGCAAGCTGCAGACCGCACTGACCAAGGCGGCGACGCGCGGTCGCGCGACACCGTCGGTCATCGTGTCGCTCAGCGGAGTTCGGACCCGTTATGACGACCTGATGGCGCTGGCCTCCGAGGCGCCGGGGGCCACCTTGGGTCAGCAGCTCTACGTCGTGCGGCGGCGGGCGAAGCTTTCTGCACAGGAGACCGCCAACGGCGCCGGGCTCACACCCGAGCTCCTCGACGCCATCGAGGCCGAGGAAACCCCGACCGACGACGAAGCCGCCCGGATCAAAGAGCTGCTCGCGGCGCTCGGGGGCTGAGGCCGGCACGGCGCTCACCCGGTGCGGGACCGACCATGAATGACCCGCCGTCGGAACCGCGCTCACCGGCAGGACGGGCCCTGACCGTCGCCCTGTTGTCGACGGCCGTGCTCATCGGCGGCGTGTACCTGGCGATCGACCGGTTGCACGCCTCGGCGAACGACGCCGTCGAGCACCCCGGCCCGCCGGCCAGCGACGCGCAAACCCAAGCCGAAGTCGTCGAGCAGGCTCGCGACGTGGTGGCGATCACCGACCTGCGCCTGCCCTCGGCGGGCTACCTGCTGATGTCGTGCAAGAACCGCGACGATCCGCCGTATCAGGGCGCGGTCTACATGAACTTCCAGTTACCGTCCGACGTCACCGCCGACCAGTACCTGCGCGCCGCATCCGCCGCGCTGGCCGCCCATGGCTGGCGGGAGGGACGGCCGTCGAATCAGCACCTCGTCGAACGGAACCTGTCGAAGGACGGCGTCAACGCGATCCTGTATTCCGATGCCGACACTCCGACCCGGGGTGTGGCGCGCATCTACGGCCGGTGTCGCGACGTCACCGATCACCGCGGCACGAAAGCCGGGTGGACCGACGTCACCGACCGCCTGCACTGAGCTGCTCCACACAAAATACTGCGCCCGACGGGATTCCGTCGGGCGCAGTATTTGTCAGATGTCTAGCTGGAGTGCGCCCCGAGGGTGCCCTGCAGATCACCCTTCATGGCGTTCAGCTGCTGGCCCCAGTACTCCCAGCTGTGTGTGCCGGAAGGCGGGAAGTTGAAGACGGCGTTGTGACCACCGGCCGCGGTGTACGCATCCTGGAACTTCTTGTTGCCGCCGATCATGAAGTTGCTCTCCAGGAACTTGGCGGGCAGGTTGTCGCCACCCAGTTCGTTCGGCGTGCCGTTGCCGCAGTACACCCAGAGCCGGGTGTTGTGGGCGACCAGCTGGCCGACATTGACGGTGGGGTCGTTGCGCTGCCACGCGGGGTCGCTGTCCGGCCCCCACATGTCTTCCTTCTTGTAACCACCGGCGTCACCCATCGCCAGACCGATCGCGCCCTGCCCGGTCGAGGGGCTCAGGTAACCGGACAGCGAACCGGCGTAGATGAACTGCCCCGGGTGGTAGATCGCCAGGTTCATCGCCGACGACCCCGCCATCGAGATGCCGACCGCGGCGCTGCCGTTGGCCTTCACGCTCTTCTGCGCGGACAGATATCCCGGCAGTTCGCTGGTCAGGAACGTCTCCCACTTGTACGTCGAACAACCGGCCTTTCCGCAGGCCGGGTTGTACCAGTCGGTGTAGAAGCTGGACTGACCACCGACCGGCATGACGACCGAGAGGCCCGAGTTGTAGTACCACTCGAAGGCCGGGGTGTTGATGTCCCAGCCGTTGTAGTCGTCCTGGGCCCGCAGTCCGTCCAGCAGGTACACCGCCGGCGAACCGCTGCCACCAGTCTGGAACTGGACTTTGATACTGCGACCCATCGATGCCGATGGAACCTGCAGGTACTCGACAGGAAGCCCGGGCCGGGAGAATGCACTGGCCGTCGGCGAATCGCCGATCAGGCCAATCAGCCCTGGTAGGGCGGCTGCTGTTGCGGCGGCGACCATAAGTCGTCGCGCCCAGCCGCGCATCTTGTCGCTTACATATGCCATATCAGGCCCCTTGTCGACGGCGTCACGCACTACGGCGAAATTTACAGTGCGGCTGTCGATATGTCGATCAGGACGCAAAGGTGTGGCGGATTCGCAGCAACGCGCGCGACCTGCGCAGAGCCCGCGCCAGCGGCGAAAATCGGTCCGTTCTGGCAACACTCGACGGAACTGGGCCCTGGTTCAGCCCCCGGTCCCCGGGTCGCAAAAGCCCGTGTTGACCGCGTAGGGTGACCCGAGGTTAGACCGACGAGACCACGCAGTCCCGGTCCTTCCGCCGCCCGCGAGCCAGCGTTTTGATTCTCATGGTCGCCGGCTGCGGCGCTCGGGCTTCGGGCCGCGATTGAGGTGCAGATTTGGATACGGTAGTTGGACTGTCGCTGACATCGACGTCAGTCGGATGGGTCTTGGTGGACGGCCACGAGGCCGATGGCGCCATCCTCGACCACGACGACTTCGACGTTCACCCCACCGCCGGCTTACAAGCGGTGTACACCTCCGAGCAGGCCAGCGCCGCGGTGTTGGACGCGCAGTCCGCGGCCGCCGGGTTGGACCAACACCTGCACGTCGTTGGCGTGACCTGGAGCGATGAATCCGCCGCCGAGGCGGCATTGCTGGTGGAGTCGCTGACCGACGCCGGATTCGACAACATCGTTCCCGTCCGCTTGCACGATGCGTGCGACATGCTGGCCCGTGCCATCGCCCCGGTCGTCGGCTACGACCAGGCTGCGGTGTGCGTCCTGGATGGCGACTCGACGATCGTGGTGATGGTCGACGCCGAAGACGGCGAGCCGCAGACGGCGATCAAGCAGTTGAGCGGCGGGCCCGGGCATCTGATCCACTGGCTGAACGCGCTGTTCGACCGAAGCTCCTGGCAGCCGGGTGGCGTCGTGATCGTCGGCGCCGGCGACGAGGTCGGCGCGCTGTCGGCGCAACTGCAGTCGTTGCCCGTTCCGGTGATCACCCAGGTGGGCGCCGAGTTGGCATTGGCGCGGGGAGCCGCGCTCGTGTCGGCGCAGAGCACCGAGTTCACCGACACCGAAATGCTCGAGACCGTCAACAGTTGGCGGCAGGACCACGAGGCGGCCCGGCGTCGTTCCTATGCCGGGGCAGTGACGATGTTGGCCGCCGGCGCAGTCACGTTCGTGGCATCGCTGTCGCTGGCGCTGGGCCCGCACCTGGTGCCCCGCCACGCATCAGACCCGGCCCGCCCGGTGGCGCACGCCGCTCACGCACCGATCGCCGAGGCTCCCGCTCCGCCCCCGGCCGCACTTCCCAAACCCACCGCCCGCCCGGCGCCGCAGCCGGTACCCGTGCAGGAGCCGGTCGTCGAGCAACCGGTTGTAGCGCAGGCGCCGGTCCAGGTCCCGGCTCCGGTTGCGCCTGCGCCCGTGCCGCCGCCGGTGGCACCGCCGCCGCCCGAGCAGCCCAACCCGCACCCCCTGCTCACCAAGCTGCTGCAACGCCTACATGGACAGGACCCAGACCAGCAGCCGCCTCCGCCGCCCGGAGCACCGGCTCCCTAACTCGGGAATTCCGCGGCGATGTCGGCCGCGGCGGTCAACACGCCGAGATGCTGGTCGACCGAGGCCAGCCCGGCGTTCATGGTGTTGATCGCGACATGCGAAGCGCCCGCGCCGGCCCACGCCCGCAGGCCCTCGGCGAGATCCTCGGTGCGGCCGTTCCACAAAACCTGACCCTGCATACCGATCAGCGCAGGGTCCCGGCCCACCTCGGTCGCCGCCTGTGCCACCAGCTGCCGGGCCTGCTCGAGCTTGGGTCCGGGACCCACCATCGGAAACCAGCCGTCGCCGAGTCGGCCGGCCCGCCGGAACGCCCGCGGTGAGGAGGCCCCGAACCACACCGGAATCGGCCGCTGGATCGGTAATGGCGCGATACCGGCGCCGGTCACCTGGTGATAGCGGCCGTCGACGGTGACGCTCGGCTCGGTCCACAGCTTGCGCAACAGCTCGACCTGCTCGTCGCAGCGCCTGCCGCGCGTCGAAAAGTCTTCTCCCAGAGCCTCGTACTCGACCGCGTTCCAGCCGAGGCCGACACCGAGGCGCAGTCGTCCGCCGCTGAGCAGGTCGACTTCGGCGGCCTGCTTGGCAACCAGCACGGTCTGACGCTGCGGCAGGATCACGACTCCGGTGACCAATTCAAGGGTGCTGGTCACCGCCGCGAGGTAACCGAACGTCACCAGCGGCTCGTGAAAGGTGTCGTGCATGTCGTACGGCCCGGTCCAGCCCGGGTGCACCGACGTATCGGCACCCACCACGTGGTCGTAGGCGAGCAGGTGGGCGAACCCGAGCCCCTCGACCTGCTCGGCGTACGCCCTGACCGCGCCCGCGTCGGCGCCGATCTCGGTCTGCGGGAACACCACTCCGATCCGCATCGAGATCCCCTTCCGTCACGCCCGCTTGGCACGTTTCGCGGTGAGGGCCACCACGACGTCATCGGCGACCTTGAGCGAACCCAGCAGTTGCGAGTACGGCTTGATCCCGAAATCCGACTGCCGCACCGAAGTCTCGCTGGACAGCCACCAGTTGACTCCCTGGTCGTCGGTGTGCACGTCGACGACCTGCTCGCGGGACGTGCCATGGATGGTCAGCGTTCCGGTCAACCGGTAGCCGTCTCCGGTCTTGTCAATAGTGTTGGCCTCGAACGTGATTCGAGGATGAAGTTTCGCGTCCATCGATCGCAGCGCGTTCTTGCGCACCAGGATCTTCTCCGGCCCGGACAGTGGGGTGACACCGCCCTTGCCGCGGACGACCGCCAGCGAAGCGGTCTCGACGGTCAATTCCGCGCCCACCAGCTCGTCGGCCGCCCACCGCGCCGTCGCGCGCCAGTGCCGCATCGTCAGCGTCAGCCGATGTCCTATCGCGGCGGCCGGGCCCGCGACGCCGGTGCGGATCAGCAGGTCGCCGTCGGAGCCGTCGAGGCTCCATTCGACGTTGGGGACGCCTTCGGTCACACCGTCAGCACCGTGCGGTAGTGCGCGCGACCCTCTTCCAGCGCCGCGTACCCCTCGGCGGCCTGCGACAGCGGAAGCTCCTCGATCCAGGCCCGCACCCCGGTCTGCACCGCGAAATGCATGGTGTCCTCGATCTCGCTGGCAGTGCCCGACGGGTGACCGACGATGCTGAGCCCCGGCGTGATCAGCTGCAGCGGGCTGATCGGCAACGGCTCGGGCGTGACACCGATGGTGATGAGCTCGCCGAAGGGAAGTAGGCCGCCGACGGTGGCGGCCATCGCCTTCGAGGCTCCGGCGGTGCCCAGCACCACCGCCACGCCACCGAGGTCGTTGAGCGCCTCGGCAACATCACCGTCGGTCGCGTCGACGTAGTGGTGCGCGCCGAGTTCGAGCGCATCCTTCTGCTTCGCGGTGCCGCGGTTGATCGCGATGGTCTCGAAACCCATTGCGCGGGCGAATTGAATCCCCAGGTGGCCGAGACCGCCGACACCGAGGATCGCCACCCGGTCGCCCGGCAGCGCCTTGGTGTGCCGCAGCGCGTTGTAGGTCGTCACACCGGCGCAGCCCATCGGCGCGGCCTCGGCGTCGGAGAGCTCCGCGGGGATGCGGGCCAGCGCGGTGGCGGGAACCGTCGCCGACTCCGCGTATCCGCCGGGGTAGTGCCAGCTCGGCACCTTGCCGTTCAGGCAGGTGATGAACTGGCCCTTACGACACTGGGCGCAGTGGTTGCAGTTGCCGCCGAACCAGCCGACAGCGACACGGTCACCGACGGCGAATTCCTGGACATCAGGCCCGATATCGGCGATGGTGCCGGCGATCTCGTGTCCCAGGGTGAGCGGCCAGGACAAGCCCGGAAAATCACCGGAGACGAAGTGGGCGTCGGTCCCGCAGATTCCGCAGGCTTTGACGCTGATGCGCACTTCGCCGCGGCCCGGCGGTGTTGTCTCGACCTCCGCGAGCTCCAACGCTGCGCCCGCGGATTTGACGTGAACTGCTTTGTGTGACGGCATATCCGTAGCCTAGTGCGCGACAGGGTGTTTGGCCGCGGCATCGCTGTGGTAGTCGACCTGCCAGTGTTTGATCCCGTTCAGCCAGCCCGAGCGCAGCCGCTCCGGTGTGCCGACCGACTCCAGATCGGGCATCGCGTCGGCGATCGCGTTGAACATCAGGTCGATCGTCATGCGCGCCAGGTTGGCCCCGATGCAGTAGTGCGCACCGGTCCCGCCGAAGCCGACATGCGGGTTGGGGTCGCGCAGGATGTTGAAGGTGAACGGGTCGTCGAACACCTCTTCGTCGAAATTGGCTGAGCGGTAGACCATTACGACCCGCTGGCCCTTCTTGATCTGCACTCCGGATAGTTCGTAGTCCTGCAGCGCGGTCCGCTGGAACGACGTGACCGGGGTGGCCCAGCGCACGATCTCGTCGGCGGCGGTCGCGGGACGCTCCTTCTTGTAGAGCTCCCACTGGTCGGGGAAGTCGGTGAAGGCCATCATGCCCTGGGTGATCGAGTTGCGGGTGGTCTCGTTACCGGCGACAGACAGCAGGATGACGAAGAAGCCGAATTCGTCGTCGGAGAGTTTGTGGCCGTCGACGTCGGCCTCGATCAATTTGGTGACGATGTCCTCGCCGGGATTCTCGGCACGGTCGGCGGCCATCTGCATCGCATACATGATCAAGTCGACCGACGCGGTGATCGCGTCATTGCTCTCGAATTCCGGATCCTGGTCGCCCACCATCTGATTGGACCAGTGGAACAACTTCATCCGATCTTCCTGCGGCACTCCCAGCAATCCGGCGATGGCCTGCAGGGGCAGCTCGCACGACACCTGTTCGACGAAATCGCCGGACCCGTGCGCGGCCGCGTTCCGCACGATCTGGTGGGCCCGCTCGCGCAGGTCGTCGCGGAGTTGTTCGACCGCCCGGGGCGTGAAGCCGCGGGAGATGATCTTGCGCAGATGGGTGTGCTGCGGTGCGTCCATGTTGAGCAGGACGAACTTGCCCCGCTCGATCTGCTCGCCGACCGTGCCGTCCTTGTAGCGCGGCAACGCGGTCTTCTGCAGGCTGGAGAACACATCGCTGCGCCGCGAGATCTCCTTGACGTCCTTGTGTTTGGAGACCACCCAGTAACCGCCGTCGTCGAATCCGCCCGCGCCCACCGGCTGCTCGTTCCACCAGATCGGGGCGGTCCGTCTCAGCTCGGCCAGCTCCTCGACCGGGAGGCGTTCGGCATGGACGTCGGGATCGGTGAAATCGAATCCGTGCGGAAGATTCGGAGTCGGCATCGGTGGCACTCCTAGGGTGAGAACGGCTTGCGATACGAGGCGTTCTGGCTCAGTAAAGCACCGTGACCGCCGAGACGGAACGGCTCTCGGCCGATTGCCGAGGGATGGATTGGAACGTGTTCTCGTAACCGTCTGCGATGACTTTCGACTCGGTTCGCGGTCTGAGTTACTGCCGGGTAAAGACCAGGAAAGGCCGCACGCATGCGCATAGTCATCAGCGACTTCATCAGCCTCGACGGAGTGGTGCAGGCACCCGGCGGTCAGGGGGAGGACGACGACGGCGACTTTCGGCACGGCGGGTGGTCGATGCCGTACTTCGACCCGGACACCATGGGTCCCGCGGTCGGCGAGCTGATGGACGCGACCGAGGCGCTGTTGTTCGGCCGACGGACCTGGCAGGCGATGGCGGCGGCATGGCCGGAGCGGGCGGGTGACCCGTTCGCCGACCGGATGAACGAGATCCCGAAGTACGTCGCGTCCCGGACGTTGAGCGACGACGACCTGAGCTGGCCCCACTCGACACTGCTTCCGGCCGACGACACGATCGGCGCCATCCGCGACCTCCGGGCGCGCGACGGCGGAGTGATGCAGGTGATGGGCAGCCCGTCGCTGGCCGCGCAATTGGTGGCGGACGACCTCGTCGACGAGTACCGGCTGATGATCGAACCGATCCTGCTGGGTGGCGGCAAACGACTTTTCCCGGACGACGGCGCCGCCCGTGCGCTCGAGCTGGTCTCCACGACGACCACCGCCACCGGCGTCCTGATCTGCACCTACCGGCCCTCTCGCCGCTGAGCGGACCGTCGCGCGAAACGGCCTTGTGGCACCCGGGGTACTGACTATGCTTGCGTCCAGTCGCGGGCCCGCGGAATGGCCCGGTGACGCAACACCGAAGGTGGGTCATGATTCGCGAACTGTTCGTCGCCGCTGCGATCACCGGCGCCACCGTCGGCTCGGTCCCGGTTGCCCTGGCCGACAACGGGCACTTCGACGGCGATGTGCCGGGGATGAATTACGACGCGACGCTCGGCGCGCCCTGCGACAACTACGAGCGGTTCATCTTCGGGCGCGGCCCCGGCGGCCAGGCCGAGGCGTGCCACTTCATCATCAACCAGTTCCCGGCAGCGCAGACGGGATACTGGGTGATCACCTACCCGCTCTACGGAGTGCAACAGGTCGGCGCCAAGTGCGACAACCCGCGCGGGTCCTCGGCTCAGAGCCCCGATGGGCAGCCGATGCTCTGCACCGAGCACGGGTGGCAGATCGGTCAGCTGACCGGCGGTGGGGCCCCCAACGGGCAGGGCGGCGGGTTCCCGTCCGACACGAGCATCACGCACTTCCCCTAAACACTCAGGAGACAGCCATGGCCATCAGGCCGAAAGATGCGATCGACGCCGCCCGCGACATCGTCACCAACGCGGTCGAGCGGTCCGCGGACATCGTCGAAAACGCCGGCCACATCATCAAAGGCGACATCGCCGGCGGTGCCGGCGACATCGTGCACAACTCGATCGACATCGCCACCTACGCGGTCGAGCGCGCCAAGGAAGTCATCACCGGCGCCGTCGACGACGAGTAATCAGACCGACGCGGCCTCGTTCAGTTCGTCGAGCTTGTTGGTCGCTTCGAGGTACTCCTGCACCCAGCGTTCGATGACGGTCGACGTCTTCTCGACCTTGGAGAACTGCCCGACCACCTGACCGACCGGGTTGAACGCCACGTCCACGGACTCGTTGGGGTAGCGGTTGGTCGCCCGTACCGCCATCCCGGAAACCATGTACTGCAACGGCATTCCGAGCGGCTTCGGGTTGTCCGGCGCCTCCCACGCTTCGGTCCAGTCGTTGCGCAACATCCGGGCCGGCTTGCCGGTGAACGAGCGGCTGCGCACGGTGTCCCGGCTGCCGGCCTTGACGTAAGCCTGTTGCTGCACAGGGGTATTCGACGATTCCTCCACCATCAACCACTGCGAGCCGGTCCACGCACCCTGGCAACCGAGCGCCAGCGCCGCGGCGATCTGCTGGCCGCTGCCGATGCCACCCGCGCCCAGCACCGGGACCGGCGCGACCTCCTTGACCACCTGCGGCCACAACACAATCGAGCCCACCTCGCCGCAGTGACCACCGGCCTCACCGCCCTGGGCGATGATGATGTCGACGCCGGCGTCGGCATGCTTGCGGGCCTGCGACGGAGAGCCACACAACGCGGCGACCTTGAGTCCCGCTTCGTGAATGTGCTTGATCATCTCCGGCGGCGGGGTGCCCAGCGCATTGGCGATCATCTTCACCTTGGGGTGTGTCAGCGCCACCTCGACCTGCGGGGTGGCCGTCGCCTCGGTCCAGCCCAGCAACTGCAGGCTGTCGCCATCGCTGTCCTCGATCGGCACACCGTGGTCGGCGAGAATCTTCTTGCCGAAGTCCAGGTGATCCTGCGGCACCATCTTGCGCAGCGATTCGGCCAGATCCTCGGCGGACAGGTGGGAGTCCATGCCCTCGTACTTGTTCGGGATAACGATGTCGACACCGTAAGGGTGATCGCCGATGTTCTCGTCGATCCACTTGAGCTCGATCTCCAGTTGCTCAGGGGTGAATCCGACCGCGCCCAGCACGCCGAAACCGCCGGCCTTACTCACCGCGACGACGACATCGCGGCAGTGCGTGAACGCGAAGATCGGAAACTCGATGCCGAGTTCGTCGCAGAGGGAAGTGTGCATGCGCGAGATCCTTACCTGGTTGCTTACAGCGGCGTAGGCGAACTGGAACGTGTTCTAGTTTAGTACGGAACCGGCTCTCTGGACCACCCGGGTGAAAGTGAGCATTTACCGGGACCTGATTGCCCGAAGGTGGAACAGGTTCTAACCGCCGAATCGGCTGCTGTAGCGTGACGCGGCATGGGACGCGTGGACGGAAAAGTTGCACTGATCAGCGGTGGCGCTCGGGGGATGGGCGCCGCCCACGCCCGGGCCCTGGTGGCCGAAGGCGCCAAGGTCGTCGTCGGCGACATTCTCGACGATGACGGCAAAAAACTCGCCGACGAGATCGGCGAGGCCGCACGCTACGTCCACCTCGACGTCACCCAGCCCGACGAGTGGGAAGCTGCGGTGGCCACCGCGGTCAATGATTTCGGCAAGCTCAACGTCCTGGTCAACAACGCCGGCATCGTCGCGCTGGGCCAGTTGGGCCAGTTCAATGTGGACAAGTGGAACAAGGTGATCGACGTCAACCTCAACGGCACCTTCCACGGCATCCAAGCCGTCGTCGAGCCGATGAAGGCCGCGGGCGGGGGCTCGATCATCAACGTCTCGTCGATCGAAGGACTCCGCGGCGCCGTCATGGTGCATCCCTATGTCGCGTCCAAGTGGGCCGTCCGGGGACTGACCAAATCCGCCGCCCTGGAGTTGGCATCGCAGAACATCCGGGTCAACTCGATCCACCCCGGGTTCATCCGCACCCCGATGACCAAGCACTTCCCGGACGACATGGTCACCGTGCCGCTCGGCCGCCCCGGTGTCTCCGAAGAAGTCGCCAGCTTCGTCCTGTTCCTGGCCAGCGACGAGTCGTCGTACTCCACCGGCGCCGAGTTCGTCATGGACGGCGGCCTGGTCAACGACGTCCCGCATAAGTTCTGACCGCCGACTAGCGGCACTTCGCGATCACGGTGTCGGCGAACCGCTCGATGGCGGCGCGGCAGCCGTCCCGGTTGCCCGGCTCGACGCCGTCGCCGATCCAGGGAGCACACATCACCGCGGTGATGCCGAGATCTTCGGCGCGCCGGAAGAGGTCGACGGACGGCACCTCGAGCAGCGCCAGCATGATCTCGAAAGGCTCACTGCCGCGGCCGTATTCGCGCCGCAGCGCCGCCAGCTTCTGCACGTAGCGGACCGCGTCGTCCCACCCGTAGGCGGTGCCGACCCAGCCGTCGCACAACCGCGCGGCGCGGCGCAGCGCCGACTCCGATTCGCCGCCGCACAGAATCGGTACCGGCGACGGTGGATGGGGCTCGAGCATCAGCTCGGGCACCTGGTAGTAGTCACCGCTCCACGACACCCAGCCACCCCGCCACAGTTGCCGCAGCGCCGGGATCATCTCATCGAGCCGCTTGCCGCGATTGCCGAAATCTTGCCCCAGCAGGTCGAATTCCTCGCGCATCCAGCCGGCGCCGACGGCCAGCGACACTCGGCCCCCGGAGATCACCGATGCGGTGGCCACCTGTTTCGCCACTTCGACGAGCGGTCTGGACGGCGCGACATAGATGGCGTTGGAGAAGCGCAATTGCCTGGTGGTCGACGCCATCGCACCGATCATGATCCACGAATCGGGCCACGCCGTTTCGGGCTGCCACGGCGGCACCCCGGCCGGTGACGGGTAGGGCGAGGCCAGGTTGCGTGGGTAGATCAGGTGATCGGCACAAATCACCCCGTCGTAGCCGGACTCGTCGAGCATTCGGGCGATCGCCAACGCGTCGACGGTGTCCATGAACGGTGTGCCGGACCAGAATTGCATCAGGCACCTCTCGATGCCGAACGGGTCGCGCTGACGTACTCCGAATGCATGATCGCGTCGAGTTCCATGTCGACGCGAGACGGCGTGCGGCCGTATTCGCGTTGCAGTTCCGGGTTGGTCCGCACCGGATCGACCGCCCAGCCTCGAGCGGTAAGCGATTGCGCGGGACTGGTTTTCGTGGTGTCGTCGTAGGTCAACGTGGAGAAGTTGACGTCGCCGGAAACGTTGAGCCCGGGATAGCTCTCCTCCAGCGCCGTGAGCCGTTCCTGGTCGAGGCGGGAGCCCAGTGCGCCGATCGCCACCCGACTGCCCGGCGCCGAGAGTTCGGTGATGCGGCGCAGCAGGGTGTCCTGCGCATCGCCGGTCAGGTAGGGCAAGATGCCCTCCACCGACCAGGCGCTCGGCTGGGTAGCGTCGAAACCCTGTTGCCGCAACGGTATCGACCAGTCACCACGCAGGTCCGCGGCGACGTCCCGCCGCTCGGCAGCGGGCCTTACCGCGTGTTCCTTCATCACCCGAGCCTTGAACTCGAGGACCCTCGGCTGATCGATCTCGAATACGGTTGTGCCGTCCGGCCACTCGAGTCGATAAGCCCGCGAGTCGAGGCCGGCCGCCACGATCACCGCCTGCCGGATGCCTTGGTGCGCGGCGGCGTCGAAGAACTCGTCGAAGAACCGCGTCTGGACTCCGTACAGCCGGGGAAAGGTCGCGGCGCCCTCGGAAGGGCCCGGGTCGGCGAGAGCGTTGTTGAGAAACGAGTCGCCCGACGCCACGATGAAATGCCTCGCGTAGTCGTCGCGCACCAGCGGCCGGTCGCCGGCCGCGTGCAACGCCCGCCACCCGGCCACCAGTAATGCGGTGTAACCCACGCCGGTGACGATGTCCCAGGTGTCGTCGTCGGTGCGGTCGCCTGCCCACTTGTCAGTCATCGAATCTCCTTGTCACAGTTCGAGAAGAACGGTCACCGGCCCGTCGTTGACCAGTTCGACCCGCATGTCGGCACCGAAGAGCCCGGTTTCGACGTGGGCGCCCAGACCCCGAAGCGTCCGCGCGAACTCCTCGACCAGCGGCTCGGCCAGCGCTGCCGGCGCGGCGGCGTTCCACGACGGTCGCCGGCCCTTGGCGGTGTCGGCGTAGAGGGTGAACTGACTGACCACCAGGATCGGCGCGTCGATGTCGGAGGCGGACCGCTCGTCGTCGAGCATTCGGAGTTGCCAGAGCTTTTCAGCCAGCCGGCGAGCTTTGGCCGCGTCGTCGTCATGCGTCACCCCGACGAGTGCCAGCAGGCCCTGGGTGGCGGGCCGGATCGCGCCGACCACCCGGCCGTCCACCGACACGCTTGCCGATGCGACCCGCTGCACCAGAACCCGCATGGCCCGATGCTGCCATGGGACCCGCACCGCGGGGCCGTGGGTACGCTCGCCTGATGTCTGTGCTGGTCGCGTTCTCGGTCACGCCGCTCGGAGTCGGTGAGGGTGTCGGCGAAATTGTCGCCGAAGCCGTCCGGGTGGTCCGGGCCTCCGGGCTGGCGAACAAGACCGACTCGATGTTCACCGTGATCGAGGGCGACAGCTGGGGTGAGGTGATGGCCGTCGTCGAGCGCGCGGTCGAGGCGGTGAAAGCCCGGGCCGAACGGGTGAGCGTCGTGATCAAGGCGGACTGGCGATCCGGCGTCAGCGATGCGATGACGAGCAAGGCCGCGACGGTCGAGCGGCACCTGGCCACGGAACCGGACGGTCGCGCCTAAGGTCGTAGCAGTGAGCGCACGCGCAGGCATTGTCGTCACCGGAACCGAGGTCTTGACCGGGCGGGTGGCCGACCTCAACGGTCCGTGGCTTGCCGACCAGCTGCTCGAGCTGGGCGTCGAGCTCGCCCACATCACCATCTGCGGCGACCGCGCCTCCGACATCGAGGCTCAGCTGCGCTTCCTGGCCGACGAGGGTGTCGACCTGATCGTCACCAGTGGCGGGCTCGGACCCACCGCCGACGACATGACGGTCGCCACGGTCGCGCGGTTCTGCGGGCGCGAACTGGCGCTGGACGTCGAGCTGGAAAACACCATCGCCGAGATTTTGAAGAAGCTGATGTCCCGCCTGGGTTCCGGCGATTTCGAGTCGATCCGCGCCGCCAATCGCAAGCAGGCGATGGTCCCCGTCGGCGCCGTGGTGATGAAACCGGTCGGCACCGCGCCCGGCGTCGTCATTCCCGGCACACCAACCATCGTCGTCCTGCCGGGTCCGCCGCGCGAACTGCAGCCGATGTGGAAGACCGCCGTCCAGGTCCCCGAAGTGCAGCAGGCGATCGCCGGCCGCACGGTCTACCGCCAAGACACCGTCAGAATGTTCGGACTGCCGGAGTCCGGACTGGCCGAGACCCTGCGGCAGGCCGCACACGATGTGCCCGAGTTCGCCGCGTTGGAGATCACCACCTGTCTGCGCCGCGGCGAAATCGAAATGGTGACCCGTTACGAGCCCGGCGCCGCCGACGCCTACCGGCAACTGATCGAGCTGCTTCGCGGGCGTCACGGCGCGCAGATTTTCTCGGAGGACGGCGCGCGGGTCGACGACCAGATCGCCCAACTGCTGACCGGACGCCGGATTGCGACGGCCGAGTCCTGCACGGGAGGCCTGCTGGCGGCTCGACTCACCGAACAGCCGGGCTCCTCGGTCTATGTGGCCGGGGGACTGGTGGCCTACGCCAACGAAGTGAAAGCCGAGTTACTCGGGGTGGATCCAGCACTGATCGAGGCGCATGGCGCGGTGTCCGAACCGGTGGCCGAGGCCATGGCCACGGGAGCGCTGCACCGCTTCGAGGCCGACACCGCGGTGGCGATCACCGGGATCGCCGGGCCGGGTGGCGGAACCGAGGACAAGCCGGTCGGCACCGTCTGCTTCACTGTCGCGCTGGCGGGCGGCGCCCCCACGACCCGAACACTGCGGCTGCCGGGGAACCGCAACGACATCCGGGAACGATCCACGACGGTCGCCATGCATCTGCTGAGAGAAGCGCTGAGTAAGGCCGCCGGACACCGTTAACATGGCCGAGTGTCCTACCTGCTTCGGCCATTTGCGCTGGCGTGGAGGTATTGGCCGCAGATAGCGGCGTGCTATCTGGTCGGGATGCTGGTCCGTAAGGGTGCGGTCGAGTGGGCCGCCTATGTCGGCCACGACCACGCGTTCTGGGCCGCGATGATCATGCCGTTCGCCGGGCTGGCCACGCTGGGGTCGTACGTGGCGATGTTCCTGGTGGTCCGCCGGGGAGTGCCGGTGCTGGCCGATCTGCCGAGCCCCTCGCTTCGCGGCGCTGAGCTGTTCTCGTCGATCGTCGCGCCGTTCTTCGCGATCTACCTGGCGTGGCAGCTGTTCAAGGAGGACTGGCTGGCGTACATGGCGCGCTCGCTCGACTACCAGATAGAAGAGGCGTTCAGCGGCGTGGCAACCCACGCCTTGCAAGTGCCCAAGACCACCTTCTTCGTCATCGGCGGTGCACTGATCGTCCGCTACCCGCTGCGCTACTTTGCCGGCCGGCTACCGCGCTGGCTGACCGCGGTACGCCTTTACATCGACTCGCTCTGGGTCTTCCTGGTGCTGAGCTATTCGCTCTCGGCCGGATTCACCTTCTTGGTCAACCCGGCCGGCTGGCTGGCCAAACGTCGAATCGTCGTGTGGTTCACCAGCACCCGCGCCGAGCTGTTCAGCCACGTGAAGCCGCTGCAGGTCGGCTGGCACGGCCTCACCTGGGCGGTGAAGACGGCGTTCGGCGGCGCCGGGGTGCCGCTGATGTGGCTGGCCGTCATCGGCATCGTCTACGGGGTCTCGACGCAAGCCGACTGGCGCGCCGCGGCACGCCGAACGGTGGGCGAGCGGAGCACGGCATTCCTCGAGAGGATGTTGCCGGCGCGACGGTTCGAGCGACGTTGGTCGGGCATGCCGACGTCGTTGCGCGGCAAAGTGTCTGATTACGCGAAGTCGAAGACCGGGCGGTATCAGCCGATTGTCGACTCGGCCAAGCTGATCCTGCACGGCGGTCCGATCGCGCTGGCGTGCTACGTGCTCGCGTATGTGGTGCTGGCCTGGCTCGACGTGGTGGGCAGCTTTTACGGCCCCTCTAACAATCACGGCTACCTGGTCCGCGGCATGGAATGGGTGATCGGCCCGCACGATTGGGGGTTTTGGACGGCGTTCATGCCGACCCTCGACCTGATATCCCAACTCATTGTGGTGCCTCTGCGAATAGCGTTGATTGCCACGGCTTTCGGCTACTGCTGGACACATGCCACCCGGGCGCAGCTGGCCGAGCAGAACGCGCGCCTAGAGGGTGATGCGCAGCAGGATGGCCGAGTTCGCGTCGGTGATGTCGACGGCGGTGGGGGTGGCGTCGCTGGGCAGCAGGAAGTTGAACTGCACCGGGCCGGGCTGGCTACAGAATGGAGTGGCACCTCGGCTGACGGGGTAGGAGACCCCGGAGTTCGTCTGGTCTCTCCACCGCCGCCGCCCGTCGGTGAGGAAACCGACGCACAGTCGGGGGCCGGGGCTACCCGTCCGCTCGATCGTGACGACGGTTAGCACCGCGCCTTTCGGTATCGACGGCCTGTAGAGGCTTTTCGGCAGGGTGCCGGTGCGGTGGACCGCACCGAGATGCCAGGACTGCCCGGACAGTTCCGCGCTGCCGCCGCGTCCGATGACGCGCTCCGGCTCGACGGTTCGCCGATACGACGACCACTCCGGGTACAGCTCGACCACGCACAGCACGACCAGCGCGGCGACGACGACCGCGAGACCGATCAGGTTCCGGACCCAGAGTCGGCTCATTCGGCCGTACCGATCACGGAGGGCTTCACGGTGACGAAGTCAGCACGGGCCGGGGGTTGGCTGTCGAGATCGACCACGATGCGACTGGTCAGCCGTTCCTCAGCGTCGGGCCACACCCGCAGTTGAAACGGCTTGGCAACCGACGGCTGGATCAGCTCGGGCGCCACCTCGAACACCCAGTAGCCGTGCTGCGGTAGGCCCGGGTCGATCCGGACAGCGAAGCCAGCCGCGGGGCGCAGGGACACCGAATAGGTGTTGGTGCCCAGCACCAGATCGGCCGAGACCAGGGTCGACGACCTGTCCGCCGAGACTGTCGCCTCGACCACCAACCACAGTCCCGCCGCCGACATAGTGGTCGTCGAATGCGGTCCGAGCGGGAATTTGGCCTTCGGGGCAATCCGCACATCGGTGGCGGTGACGGCCAGTGCGCGCCCCCGCACCTGGCTACCCAGCTTGCCGTGTACGTCGAACGGCGCGTAGATCTGGGTCGGAACCGGCAGGTGGTGCCACAACATCGCGGCAGCGGCGACCAGTACCGCCGTCAGCGGCAACACCGCCCGCCGCGCGATCCTGTCGCGAACGCTGCTCATCGCTTCACCACCGGCAAGGTGATCTGCGCGTAGCTGGTCTCGCTGGACAACCAGTCCTTGCCGTACGTGACGATCATCTCCCTTAATTCTTTCTTCCAAACCCGCAGTGTCACAGAGGAACCGGGCTTGACCTCACCGTTCGGCAGCTTCCAGACGAACAACAGATCGTCGGATATCTTGGGGCCCAGAGACGAGACGATCGACGCGTCGGCGATCCGGAATGCCCCGACGTACTCCTTGTGCGGCTCCCGCAGGTCGAACTCTTCGTCGCGCGCGCCCATGCTCAGTCCGCCACGGATCGGTCCGTCGTTGCGGACGGTGCTCGCCACCGCGAGGTAGTTGTATCCGGGCTTGGCCGCTGCGACCACGTGTTTGCCCGCGCGAATCTCGTCGAACAGCAGCGCCTTCTTGACCGTGAGGGTGAACTCGCCGTCGCTGTAGGACTGGCCGACGTTGAACACGATCGGTTTGGCTTCCACGTCATCCAGGCCGCCGAACAGTGCGGCCACCGCGATGACCGCACCCGCGACCAGGTGCCACAACTGCGGAAGTTTCAGCGCGGCCAGTTCGCCGCGAATGAAGCCTGTGAGCCCGCCGGACATACCGCTGAGCCTATCGGCCGTCCACCACCGCGGTCGCGCTACTTTCGCCACTGCCGAACCGGATTCCGGTGGCGTCTTTGCCGATCGCCGTCAACACAGCGACGGCGATCAGCACGGGTCCGATGGTCGCGGCCAACGCGAAGGGGTAGCCGTGCGTCTCGGCCAGCCGCTCCTGAATCGGCAGGTTGAACGCCGCCAGCAGGTTGCCCAGCTGGTAAGTGACACCGGGATAGAAGCCGCGAATCGCATCCGGCGACATCTCGGTCAGGTGCGCGGGTATGACACCCCAGGCGCCCTGCACGGCGAACTGCATCAAAAACGAGCCCAGGCACAGCATCGCGGCCGAATGCGAGTAGGCGAACAGCGGCACGATCGGCAACCCCAGCACCGCGCAGAACACCACGGTGTGGCGCCGCCCGTAGCGCTGCGACAGTGAACCGAAGATCAGCCCGCCGATGATCGCACCGATGTTGTAGGTCACCACAATCCACTTCGCGGTCGCATGCGACAGTCCCGCGCCCGCGTCGTGAGTGGCGGACAGAAACGTCGGATAGACGTCCTGGGTGCCGTGACTCATCCAGTTGAACGCCGCCATCAACAGCACCAAATACACGAACCGCCGGACCACGGCGGCGTTCCGGAGCACATCGCGAATCCGGGTGCGCGTCAACTTCATTCGGTCCTGCTCAGCTTCCCAGACTTCCGATTCCTGCACCCGGTAGCGGATGATCAGGCTGATGAACGCCGGGATGATGCTCAGCCCGAACAGCCAGCGCCAGGACAGCCCGAGCTGATCGACCACGAGCAGCGACGCCACCGTTGCCAGCAGGTACCCGAACGCGTAGCCCTCTTGCAGTAGGCCGGAGAAAAATCCCCGGCGCTCCACCGGCACCTTTTCCATCGCAAGTGCGGCGCCCAAGCCCCATTCGCCACCCATCCCGATGCCGTAGAGCAGTCGCAGGACGACCAACACGGTGAAGTTCGGGGCGAATGCGCACAAGAAACCGACCACCGAATAGAAAATGACGTCGACCATCAGCGGAAGGCGCCGACCGACCCGGTCGGCCCAGAGCCCGAACAGCAAGGCACCCACCGGGCGCATCAGCAGCGTCGCGGTGGTCAGGAACGCGACTTCGGCTTTGGTGTGGTGGAACGTCTTTGCGATGTCGGCGTAGACCAGAACCACCAGGAAGTAGTCGAAGGCGTCCATCGTCCAGCCCAGCAGTGCGGCGATGAATGAGTTGCGCTGGTCTTTGGTGAGCGGCTGGTTGGCAGGCACTCGCACCGTTTACCACATGGCGTGCGACAGCGTGACTCGCACGCGGGAATTCACTTCTTTTCGATGCTGTCCCACAACTCGATCATCGAGCGCAGGATTTCCTCGGCGAAACCGAGTCCGGCGAGATGACTTTCACCCGGCAGCGTGTACAACTCGGCGTCAGGCAGCCCGCTGACGACGTGCTGTCCATGGGCGAACGGCACGATGTGGTCGCGGTCGCCGTGCCACCAGCGGACCGGGATCTTCACTTGGTCGAGCCGGAAGCCCCAGTCCTTGGCGAACACAACGATGTCGGCGAACGGTGCCGCCAGCTGTTTGCGCGACCCGTTGAGCAGATCGTCGAGGAACATCGCCTTGAACTCCGGCCGCACCAGCAGCCGGCGATCACCCACCGGCGATACCCCGGCGTAGAGGTACAGCGCGGGCTCGGCGACAGGCTTCAGCAGCCGGATGAAACCGGCCGCAGCCAGCCGGATCGGAAGCCCGGCAACGGACAACAACGGCGCGACGTAGGAGCCCAGCGCCATCAACCCGCCGCCGATGGCTTCGGGACCGACAGTCGGGGCCACCCCACCCAGCACACCGACGGCGATCACCCGCTCGGGCATCGCCGCGGCGCACGCCAGCGTGTAGGGACCGCCCCCGGACAAGCCGATCACCGTCATCTTGTCGATGCCGAGAGTGTCGGCGGCGGTCCGCAGATCGTCGGCGAAGGCGAGAACGTTCTCGTATTGATGGGGGGTGGACGATCCGATGCCCGGCCGGTCGATGCCGATCAGCCGGATGTGGTTGTCCTCGGCATAGGAGCGGGCCTCGGCCGGAATCTGTCGGCGGGCGCCGGGAGTGCCGTGCAGCCAGAAGATCGGCCGCCCCTGCGGATCGCCGAATTCGGCAAACCCCAGCTGCCGATCGTCGCCGACCGCGATGTTGCCCTCCAGCTTGGGGCGAGCAATCGAATATGCCATTACGGCAGTGTTACACGGGCCCGCCGCACTGATTCGGGTTACCCGCGTTCTGGCACTCACCGAGGTAGACCTGCCGGACAACTGGGAGCGAACTACTGTTGTCGAGTCAACGCTGTTACCCATAACCTCTTCCGAGCAGCCGTCGGAGCGGAAGCGGTGGCAGCCTGTCGCGGACTGAGCGACCACCGTCGAAGAGTTGAGGGGTTATGGGCGAATTCGATCAGCACGAAGGCGAAGCGCAGACCATCGTGAATCTCGCCGACGCGGCGATGCACATGTACCGGGCGGCGATCGACTCGCTGCCTTTTCCGGAAGACAAGAAGTTCCACAAGCGCGCTGAAATCGTGCTCTCCGGCATGCGGAAGCTGCGGGCCGCTCTGACCGAGGCGGCCAGCCACAGCAGGCCCACCCCGACCGTGATGATGGCGCTCAGCGACGTCCGTCGCCGCTACGACGACCTGATGGAGCGCGCGGCCGATGCCCCCGGATCGACTCTGGGACAACAGCTTTACAACGCCCGCGTGCACGCCAAGCTGTCCTCGCACGAGGCGGCCAACGGCTTCGGGCTTCGGCGTGAACTGCCCGACGAGCTCGAAGCGGGCGGCACGCCCACCGCTGCGGAGACGCCGCTGGTGGAGCAGCTGATTGCGGCGATCCGGGTGGTGGCCGGGCTGGACGACGGCGAGTTCGAGGCCGAGCCGCCGGCTGCCGAGGAGCATGCCAAAGAAGGCACCGAGTGGGATGAAGCGCTGGCCCTCAACGGCGCCGGCGAGGAGGCGCACGCCGCTCACTAGCGGCCGGCATCACCGGATCGGCAGACCCGTCAGGGCCCGGCCGATCACCAGACGCTGAATTTCGCTGGTGCCCTCGAAGATCGTGAAGATCTTGGCATCCCGGTGCATCCGCTCGACCGGATAGTCGCGGGTGTAACCGTTGCCGCCGAGAATCTGGATGGCTTCGTCGGTGACGTACACCGCGGTCTCGCTGGCGTAGAGCTTGGCCATCGACCCCTCGGCCGACGTGAACGCCTTGTTGTTGCGCTGCATCCAGCTAGCCCGCCACACCAGCATCCGGGAGGCGTCGATACGGCTCTTCATGTCCGCCAATTTGAAAGCAACAGCCTGGAATTCGGCGATCTTGCGGCCGAACTGCTCGCGCTGACCCGAATATTCCAACGCGTACTCGTAGGCGGCGCGGGCGATGCCGAGTGCCATGGCGCCCACTGTCGGTCGAGTGCGCTCGAAGGTCATCATCGCGGCCTGGCTCGAGGTGCGGTGCCCCTCCTTGATCCTGGCGATGCGGCCCTCGAATTTCTCGCGGCCACCCAGGATCAGCTCACCGGGCAGGCGGACGTCGTCGAGCACCACCTCGGCGGTGTGCGATGCCCTGATGCCGTGCTTCTTGAACTTCTGCCCCTGCGACAAGCCCTTGGTCCCGGGCGGCACGATGAACGTCGCCTGACCTCGGGTGCCCAACTCGGGTTCGACCGACGCCACCACGACGTGGACGTTGGCGATTCCACCGTTGGTGGCCCACGTTTTGGTCCCGTTGAGGATCCACTGATCGGAGGCCTCGTCGTACTTGGCCCGGGTGCGAACCGCGCCGACGTCCGAGCCGGCGCCGGGCTCCGACGAACAGAACGCCGCCAGTTGGGGGTCACCGGGGCTGCCGAACATCTGCGGTAGCCACTCGCCGATCTGTTGCGGCGTCCCGTTGGCCGCCAGGGCCGCCGCGGCCAGGCCGGTGGCCATGATGGACAACGCGATGCCCGCGTCACCCCAGAACATCTCCTCGAACACCGTCGGCATGCCCAGCCCGCTGGCCTCGCCGGCCATCTGCGCGAACAGATCCGGAGTGTAGAGCCCGACCTTGGCGGCCTCTTGGATGATCGGCCACGGTGTCTCTTCCCGCTCGTCCCATTCGGCGGCCGCGGGCCGGATCACCGTGTCGGCGAACTCATGCACCCAGTCGCGAACTTGCACTACTTCGTCCGGCAGTTCCAACGAGAAGGTCGCGTCCATCAGGCTCCTATCAGGCGTTACGCCCGCATCCAGGTCACGGCCAACCAGTTCAGCCACTGGCAAATACAGTAAACGTTTGTATACTGAGCGGACAAACCGGCAGCTCAGGGAAGAATCCAGGTCAGGGTTTGAGCAGCTAGCGAGGGTTGCCAGGCCATTTTGACATCTGTCGACCCAAGAGGGAGTCATATGCAGCGCAGCGATATCCGTGCCGTCGGCGACCTGGCGGGGGAGGCCTCGACGGTGCTGACGGCGTTGGTGCGCGGAATGCACTCCGGCATCGCGACCCGCGTGTTCGATTCGATCGGACCCACCGCGGCTCCGACCAGGGCGATCCACGACGGATTGTCCCGCGCGATCTACACCGGCGTGGACCGGGGACTGCGTGGCGCTAGCCGCGTCGCGGGTCTGGTGGCCGCAGAGCTCTGGGGCAACGAGGTCGACGAGGCGCTGGAGTCCCGCGGCGACTCCATCGGCGCGGCACTGGCAGCGGTGAACGGCATCTACGGCGACGAGCTGGCCGACCACGAGAACCCGCTGGCCGGCGCGATGGTGGTCCGCTGTGACGGCAAATCGGTTGCCTTGACCAGCGACGCCCTGGCGGCGGCGTATCCGGACGCGACCGGGCGGGTGGTCGTCTTCGTGCACGGCTGGTGCATGACCGAACGGGCGTGGTCACGCGCGCCACGCGAAACCGACGACGGCCGCAGCTACGGTCAGCGGTTGCACGACGAACTCGGGTATAGCCCAATCCTGTTGCGCTACAACAGCGGACTGCACATCTCCGTCAACGGCCGCACGATGGCCGGCGTTCTGGACCTTCTGCACGCGCAGTGGCCGGTCCCCATCACCGAGCTCGTGCTGGTGGGCCACTCGATGGGCGGACTGGTCGTGCGCAGTGCGTGCCATTACGGCGCTGCCCAACAGCACGCCTGGGCCGACGAGGTGACCCGGGTGGTGTGCCTGGGGTCGCCACATCTGGGAGCCGACCTGGAAAAAGGTGTCAACATCGCCGCGTGGGCCCTGGCCAAGTTGCCCGAAACCCGGGCCATTGCGAACTTTCTGAATGCCCGTAGCGATGGGGTGAAGGATTTGCGCTTCGGCGCCTGCCTGGACGAGGACTGGCTGGACGCCGATCCCGACGAATTCCTGCGGGACCGCTGCCAGGAGGCGCCGTTCCTGCCGCACGCGACGTATCACTACGTGTCGACCACCGTGTCCCCGCGGCTGCTCGGGCTGCTCGCCGGCGACCACCTCGTTCGATCGAAAAGTGCTGCGGGCGTTGGCAGATCGCGTCACATCCCGTTTGCGGCGGAGCAGGGATTGACGCTGACCGGGTTGAATCACTTCGACTTACTGAACCACCCGCTGGTGTACGCGAAGCTGCACGACTGGCTGTCGCAGTCAGTCGCCCTGCCGGCCGGCATCGGCAATACGCCCCGCTACCTCGGCGGCGACGGCTAGCGACTGCGCGTCGGTCGCGGCGTGATAGCTCCCGGCCTCCGAGTCATACGCCGCGCCGGCGATCGACCCGTGGTCGGCGGCCATCTCGACCACGCTCACCGGCCAGTTGGAGCTCCGCAGTGCCGCGGCGAAGTCGTCGGCCACCGAGACGGGGATCACCCGGTCGGCTGATCCGTGCAGCAGCGTGAACGGGGTCGGCTGCGCAGCGTCCCGGAGCTGAGCTGCCGGGAGCTCGTGGAAGATCGGGTCGGGCACCATGAAAGCGCCGGCCAGGCAGACGGTGTGGGCGAGGGTGACGCCGAGCTCGGAGGCCCTGATCGTCAGCGCCGCCGCCGCGAGACCGCCCATCGACCAGCCGACGAGCACCAGAGCGTCAGGCTCGGCAACGCGGTCCCGGGTGAATTGCAGCGAAGCCAGTAGATCGGACCGGCCACCGTCGGCGGCGTGCGAATTCCAATCGGCGGCCACCACGCAGCGTCCTTGCGCGGCAATCAATTCGGCGAGAGACCGCACCGACGAACGCGCGTCGGCCTGCTGCCCGTGCCAGAGCAACACAGCGGGCTGCGACGGTTGGCCGAAAATGTCCGCCAGGCGACCGGCGGTGTACTCGACGGTCTCCATATGTTTTCGAACGGCCCCGGAACTACTTCGGCGGTGTCGCCGGCGCCGGGCCGGCAGGCGGCGGCGGCGTGTTACCGCCGCCGATCAACGAGTTGAGAATGCCCAGCGACAAGCCGGCCTGCTCCGGCGGCTTGCCCGGGTCGGGGACCGCAGCGTCGTTCTTCTGCCAGGCTTGGCAGCCGGTCGTCTTGAACGTTTTGTCGGTGGCTTCGATCCGCACGATCTGCGGCTTCTTGCTCATCGCGTTGTCCAGCGGCTGCTTGGCATCCTCGCCAAGCCGCTTCCAGTAGCAGACGCTGTTCGGGACCGGACCGGCCGACGTGTAGACACCGGGCACGATGTCGGTGCCGACGTTGTAGACCCCGTCGTGGTCGATGGTCGTCTTCGGGGCGGCTGGAGCTGCGGCTGGGGCGCCCGCGTGTGCGGGAGCCGGGGATGGTCCGGGCGGGGCGGGGGTGGGGTCGGCGGCGACTGTGCCAACCGACGCACCCCATGCCAGAGCCGTCAGCACCGAGGCGGTGGCAAGAGCCGACTTAGACGTCACACATAGCAGCATACGGACTCTGCGAACCGTAGGTCGCCGCGCGAACGCGCGACTAAGCGGTTTTGTTGAAGAGCGGCAGCAGTAGACGACGACGGGCACTGGTGGCGTCGGCGAAGTACTGCAATGCCTCGTGGACCGTTGCCGCGGTCGGGAAGCTGACGTCCTCGTGCGTCACCAGCAGCGTCAGGCTGACTGCCTGGCTGGGGATGACCGCCCATTCCAAACCGGCGGCGGCGCAGGCGGCGTCGACCGCGTACAACAGCCGCACGGCCTGCGGACCGAAAGTCTCCAGACCCGTGAGGTCGAGAACGAACGGCTTGTCCGGAAGATTGAAGCGCTGGGCGTAATCGATGACCTGATCGACGTTGCTGGCGTCCACGGCACCGGTGATCGTGACCACCGTCGCGAGGTGGCGGCATTGCGCGCGCACAGCGGCGCCGTGGCAATTGACGGGAAGATGGGCGTGTCGCGGCGCCAAATACGAAGCTGGCGTGATAATCGGGTCCTTCATCAACACTTCCCCCATCTCAAACACTGCTACTGCGATGTCAGGATCTGCGACGACCCCGATCTATTTGAGACGCTAATTGCCTACTCTAAGGTCACTGGGTGCAGCCTTTAATACTTTGCTAAGAAACGATTTCACCGGCCCGCAACATAACCGGGCTAAGTCAGCTTTCGCCCCAGCCATCCCAGAACGTGACGGACTCGGCGGGCGGCCGAGCGGCCGGCCGGAATTCGCTGCCGATCGTGTACGCAACGGGGAACAACGCGGCCTGAGTGACCGTGTCGGGGATGCCCAGTAATTCGGCCACTTCTCGTTCCCTGCCCAAATGCATTGTGGTCCAGACGGATCCGAGACCACGGGAACGCAGGGCGAGCAGAAAGCTCCAACCGGCCGGAATAATCGACGCCCACGCCGACGAGGCGACGACCAGATCGTTGCCGTCGAACCGGCGCTGCAGACAAGGAATTACGAGCACCGGCACATCGGCGAGTGTCTCGGTGAGGCTCAGCGCGCTGCGCAGCACCCGCTGAGTCTGTGGATCAGACTCCGACGCCGCCAGCCGCGGCAGGTAGTGCTCGCCGATGCTCCGGTAGATCTCGGCGATCGCCGCGCGCTTGCCGGGATCGGTGATCACCAGCCACCGCCAGTCCTGCGCGTTGCTCGACGTGGGCGCCTGCATCGCGATCTGCAGGCACTCCATGATCACTTCCCGACTGACCGGTCGGGTCAGGTCGAGACGTCGACGCACCGAGCGGGTGGTGGTCAGCAATTCGTCGACCGATGCCAGATCCATCACGGGTCAACCCCTCTTCACGAAGTCGGCGGAATGGCCGAGGACGAGCTCGGCGCGCGACACGATATCGGCAACTATGTCCGCGGCCGGCCGGACCGCGTCGACGAGGCCGATCGACTCGCCGATCAGGATGGCAGCGACCGCGAAATCCTCTGCGGCCACGCCGGCTTCGAAAGTGTCGACCGCGTCGGACAACGACGCGAGAAGTTCGGCCTCGTTGCCATGCCACTCGTCGACGAACGGGTTGCTCAACGCCCGCTCGGTGTATTCGGACGGCCAGTCCAGTCGCCGCACGTAGTCGTAGACCCGGGTGCGGTAGGTGCTGTCACCGCTGGTGCCGATGGCCCGCGCGTGCGCACCGGGCGACACCAGCGCCTCGGGGGAGGCCCAGAATCTGGTCCCCACCACCACTCCGTCGGCGCCGAGCATCAGAGCCGCCGCAAGCCCGCGACCGTCGGCGACTCCGCCAGCGGCCAGCACCAGCGTTTCCGGCGCGCGTCGGGCGACCAGATCGACCACTTCGGGAACCAGGGTGAATGTCGACCGTGCCGTCATGCCGTGTCCGCCCGCCTCACCGCCCTGGGCCACCACGATCTCGGCGCCCGCGTCCAATGCCTGGCGCGCCTGCTCGAGCGTCTGGATCTGCGCCATCAGCGGAACGCTCGCGGCACGGACGCGCTCCGCGAACGGGTGCAGTTCGCCGAACGACAGCATGACCGTCGCCGGTTGCCGCTCCAACGTCTCGTCCAGGAGAGCGGGTGTGCGCGCCAAGCTCCAGGTGATGAAGCCGCACCCGACCCGCGCCCCGCCGGCCAGACCGAACTCGCGCTTCAGCCAGGCCGCGTCGCCGTAGCCGCCGCCGATCAGACCCAGTCCACCGGCAGAGGTCACTGCCGCGGCGAGCCTGCCCCCGGAGACGAGCGCCATCGGCGCCGAGACGATCGGGTGCTCGATACCGAAGCGTTCGGTGAGGCGTGTCCTCATCCTCGGCTCTCGGCACGATCGACGGGTGACTGTGGCACGGCCTCTCCTGAGTGTCGGGGCGATGGAGTCGGTGCTGACGCTAGCCCTGTCAACGCGCCCGGGGAATGCTCACTTCCATGTCTCTGCCTGCGAATTCGCTGCGAGGCGCACCGGGCGGGCGACTCGCGATCACCTCGGTGCACTGATACCCTGCCAACGCCGTAGTAACCGGCGCAGCGGCGAACGAAACGCTTGTGATCTCACGGAAAGATTCTTGTGCGCAGCGGAGAAATCAAGGCCCTCACCGGACTTCGAATCGTCGCCGCCGTCTGGGTCGTGCTGTTCCACTTCCGTCCGCTGCTCCGCGATGCGATTCCCGGGTTTCGTGACGCGCTCACGCCGGTGCTCAACTGCGGCGCCCAGGGTGTCGATCTGTTCTTCATTCTCAGTGGGTTCGTGCTGACCTGGAATTACCTCGATCGGATGGGCGGGTCCTGGTCGACGCGCGCCACCCTGCACTTCCTCTGGCTGCGACTGGCCAGGGTGTGGCCGGTGTATCTGGTCACCTTGCACTTGGCCGCGCTGTGGGTCATCTTCACGCTGCACGTCGGTCACGTGCCGTCCCAGGAGATCTACCGCTTCACCGCGATCAGCTACGTGCGCCAGGTCCTGATGGTCCAGTTGTGGTTCCAGCCGTTCTTCGACAACTCCAGCTGGGACGGGCCCGCGTGGTCGATCAGCGCCGAATGGCTGGCCTACCTGCTGTTCGGACTCCTGGTGCTGGTGATCTTCCGGATGGCGCGGGCGACCCGGGCCCGCAGCCTGATGTGGCTGGCGATCGCCGCCTCGTTGCCTCCGGTGGTGTCGCTGCTGGTGACCGGCCAGTTCTACACCCCCTGGAGTTGGCTGCCACGCATCGTCATGCAGTTCACCGCCGGAGCACTGGTCGCCGCAGCGGTCAGCAGGCTGCGGCCGACCGATCGTGGTCGCCGCGCCGCCGGCTGCGCGTCGGTGCTGCTCATTGCCGGAGTGGTGGGTTTCCTGTACTGGTCCGACGCACACCCGCTGCACGGCGTCACCGACACCGGCGGCCTGGTCGACATCCTGTTCGTGCCGCTGGTGCTGACGCTGGCGATCGGCACCGGCAGCTTTCCCGCGCTGCTGTCCACCCGGCCCATGGTGTACGGCGGGCAGATCTCGTTCTGCCTGTACATGGTCCACGAACTGGCGCACACCTCCTGGACGTGGACAGCCGAGCAGTTCGAGCTGACGCTGTTCGGCACCGGCGGCAAGCTGCTGCTGGCCGCGGTACTTGCGATCACCCTCATCGCTGCGGCGGTGCTCTACCACGCCGTCGAAGAACCGGGTCGCCGCTGGATGCGCAGGATGGTCGGTGACGGAAAACCGCAGACCGGAACCGACGCCGCCGCCCAACTCGCCGGTGGCAAATTGCAGTCGGTCGACGGCTCGCACGAAGGCCGCCCGAAATCCATTTCGGCGCGGGCCGGCTGAGGTCGCAGTGACGCGAGCGATACTGCGCCACACGACGATCGAGTACGATCCCCATGGCGCGAGGACGTTGGCGTCCCGCGCTCCGTCGACGTGACAGGGCTCTCGTAACCTGACCGGCTTCCACGCGGTACCCGCTCGGATGCCAGCGCGTCGACGGCGAATTCCAGCGTCGGGCTTTTACGATTCCGCTTGTACGGATGTGACACGCGGCCGAGGTGGTGGGCAGTGCAGGTAACGGTAGGTCCTCTGGCCACAGTTGTCGTCGCCGCTCTCGCGGCCGGGATGGTCACCCATGGTCCGGCAACGCCGCGCCCGGTCGAGACCATCGCCCGCGGAACGCCGATCGACCACGTCGCGGTGATCGGGGACTCCTACACCACCGGGACCGACGAAGGCGGCTGGGGAGCCAATACCTGGACCAGTCGCACGTGGTCGACGCTCGCCCGCCAAGGTGTTCAAGTCGCGCCCGAAGTCGCCTCCGAGGGCAGGGCCGGTTACGTCGTTCGCGGTGACCACGGCAGCGTCTTCGAGGACCTCACCAACCGTGCCGTCCATCCCGACGACGCGCTGGTGGTGTTCTTCGGTTCGCGCAACGATCACGGCGTCGACCCGATGCAGATGACGGCGATGGCGCACGACACGCTCGACGCTGCCCGACGGATCGCGCCGGCGGCGAAGCTGCTGGTGATCGGCCCACCCTGGACCGACTCGGACCCGCCCTTGGACGTCCTCTATATCCGCGACATTCTCAGCGGGCAGGCCCACGACTTCGGCGCAACGTTCATCGACCCGATCAGCGACGGCTGGTTCGTCGGCCGGCCGGAGTTGATCGGCCCGGACGGTGTACACCCCAACGACGCCGGGCACGCGTACATGGCGGAGAAAATCGCTCCGCTGATTCATGCCCAACTGTCCCGCAGAGGCTGATATCGGGACGGAATCGAGGCGTTTCGAGCGCGTCGGTCACGGGTACCTCGGGGTCACAAGACGACAGTTGGGATTGCACATGAAGTCTGCGCGGATGTCCATGACGCTATTTTCCGGCGCTGCCATACTCTCGTTGGCGGTCGGATGCGGCGGCGACCACGACAAGGGTGGGCCGTCGAGCACCACGACGACGACCACGACACCCTCGTCGAGTGTTGCCCCGACCGGGGCGCCCGGCGGCGGAGCTCCCGGCGGTGGCGGTGGCACCGAGGGCGGCACCGGTGCCGGTGGACCCAACGGCGGCGGCGGCAGCATTCCCGGCGGACCGACCGGCGGCGGTGGGCCTAACGGTGGTGGCGGCGTCATCCCCGGCGGACCCACTGGGAGCGGCGGCCCCAACGGTGGCGGCGGCAGCATCCCCGGCGGACCGACCGGTGGCGGCGGCCCCAACGGCGGTGGCGGCAGCATCCCGGGTGGACCGAGCGTCAACATCCACATCCCCTGACAGTCGCCGGGCCAAGCCCGGTGTGGTTCGCATATTCGCGGCTCCGACTCCTTAGTCCCGACGGTTGAACGGGACTAAGGTCGGAGCAACGCGACTGCTAGGGGACCGCTCATGGCCAAGCTCAGGTTCGGGTATTTCATCGCGCCGTTTCACCGCGCGGGCACCAACCCCACGCTGGCCATGCAGCGAGATCTCGAACTGGTCGAACACCTCGACGCCCTCGGCTTCGACGAGGCCTGGATCGGCGAGCACCACTCGGCGGGCAGCGAGATCATTGCGTCACCCGAGATCTTCATCGCCGCGGCGGCCGAGCGGACCAAGTGGATCAAGTTGTGCACGGGCGTCATATCGCTCGCGTACCACAACCCGCTGTGGGTGGCCGATCGGCTGATGATGCTGGATCACCTCACGCACGGGCGGGTGATCGGCGGAGTCGGTCCGGGGTCACTGCCGAGCGACTCGGCGATGATCGGGTTGACCCCGACCGACACCCGCGAGCTGCTCGACACCAACCTCGACATCCTCGTCCGGCTGCTGCGCGGGGAGACGGTGTCGGCCAAAACGCCGACCCACGAACTGCACGACGCCCGCCTGCAACTCGCGCCGTATTCCGAGGGCGGTGTCCCGCTGGCCGTAGCCGCGGTCGCCTCGCCGACCGGCGCCCGGCTGGCCGGCAAGCATGGCATCGGCCTGTTGTCGATCGGGGCGACGCTGACGGTCGACGGCTTCAACGCCCTGCAGTATCACTGGGACATCGTCGAGGAGCGGGCCGGGGTTTTCGGGACCACGGTCGACCGCAGGAATTGGAGTCTGGTCAGCCCGTTCCACATCGCCGAGACCGAGAAGCAGGCGCGCGAGGACGTGAAATTCGGCCTCGCGCCGTGGTTCAACTACTTCCAGAAGGTCGCGGCCTTTCCGCAGATGACCATGCCGGGCGAGCAGATCGACGAGATGATCGACGTGATCAACGACAACGGGGCCGGCGTGATCGGCACCCCGGAGCAGGCGCGCGAGCAAGTCCAGCGGATGTGGGACCAGTCGGGTGGTTTCGGCTGCATGCTGCAGATGGGCCACGAGTGGGCAAACCCGTCGGCGACGAAGCGGTCGGCCGAATTGTTCGCCGCCGAAGTAATGCCGCATTTCCAGGGCCAGGCACAGCCGACACTGGACGCCGCGACGCGGGCCAGCGAGGTTCGCGAAGGCCTCGCACAGTCCCAGATCGACGCCGTCGCGCACATGGCCAAGAAGTACGAGGACGAAATCCGGACGAATTAGCCGCTCGGCTGAACACTCAGCCGGAGATCCCGGCGGCGGAGGCGAAGGCGCGCAACTCGCGCTCGATGTCGGATCCCGCCGGCTGGTAGGCGATTTCGGTGACGCCGACAGCGGCGAGGTCCCGCACCCAGGCGGCGACCTGGTCGGGCGTCCCGGTCAGCGATGCGGCACTGGCCATCGGGATGAGGTCGGCGACGTACGGTTCGTCGCGGGCGTTGGCACGGACCAGATGTCCTTCGTGGATCGCCAGATGCCGTTCGTCGTCCGGTTCAGCCTCGATCGCCGCACGCCATTCTCGCCCGCCCGGCAGTCCGTCGACCGCGGCTGCGCCGCCCCGCTCGTAGATCGCGTGATACATCACCACCGCACCGGGTCCCGCCGCATCGGCCACTCGCGCTGACGTCACGTCCTCACCCTGGTCGAGGACCGTCCCGAAGGACAGCAGCGCACGCCAGTCGGCCGCCTGGACCGCGTCCGGTTGCGGTACCGCCGCCGAGAACACACCGTCACCCAGTTCGGCTGCCACCGCAAGGCCTTTCGGCCCGTCCGCGCCGATCAGAAACGGCACGTCGACGGGTCGCTCGGCCCCATACCCGGCCGGCTGCATCATCCGGATCTTGGCGCCCTCCCACTCGACGGTCTCGCCCGCGAGAAGCGATTTCAGGCAGCGGACGTAGTCGGCGACGTGCCGCCACGGCAGCGGACGCTTGCCCAATGAGAACCGGCCGGTGAAGCCGGAACCGACGGCCACCGCGACGCGCCCCGGTGCCTGCGCGACGAGCTCGGCGATGGCGGCCGCGTTGACCATCGGGTGCCGCAGGCTCGGGACGAGCACACCCGGCCCCAGCCCGATGCGCGATGTGCGCTCGGCACATCGCGTCAGAATCATCCACACATCGGGGTACAGCGCGGGGGAGTCGTAGAGCCAGGCGCGTTGATAGCCGAGGGTTTCCGCAAGCGCGACGTGCGCCGGAGTGTCCGACGAGGTGGCGAAAGCGCATGAGATATCCATAGCCGGACCCTAATCCAGAACGAACCGTCAGAAAGTGGCGTCGACGCCACCTGCCGACCGGAATCGGGCCATCTGATTTCTCGCCTGGGTAGGGTTCTCGCAGCCGCGGGTCGACGACAGGGGGCAACGAATGCCGGGTGTTGCTGAGCTGGTGCCGGTACTGCCCGCTCATCGCTTCGACGAAGCGGCGCTGGGTCGTTATCTGCGCGGCCGGCTACCCGAGTTCGACGGCCGGCTGGAGGTGCGCCAGTTTCAGGGCGGCCAGAGTAATCCGACGTTTCATCTGCACACCGCGGGTGGCGAGTTCGTGCTGCGCAAGAAGCCGCCGGGCAAGCTGCTGCCCCGCGCCCACGAGGTGGAGCGTGAGCACCGGGTGATGGCCGCCCTGGCCGAGACGAACGTCCCGGTGCCGCGCATGCGCCTGTTGTGCGATGACGAATCTATTTTGGGCACAACGTTTTTCGTTATGGATCACGTACCAGGACGGGTCTTTCCCGATCGGGTGCTGCGCGACGAGACCCCCGCGCACCGCGCAGCGGTCTACGAGGATCTGGCGCGGGTTCTGGCGGCGCTGCATGGCGTGGATTGGCGGGCCGTCGGACTCGAAGGTTTCGGTCGGCCGGAGGGCTATATGCGGCGCCAAGTGGCGTTGTGGACGAGGCAATGGGAAGCGGCGAGGACGGAGGACATGCCGGCAATGGACCTGCTGGCGTCGTGGCTTCCCGAACACTTGCCGCCGGACGACGAACCGGCGTGCATCGCACACGGCGACTACCGCTTGGGCAACGTCCTACTGCATCCGACCGAGCCGCGGGTGGTCGCGGTGCTGGATTGGGAGCTGTCGACGATCGGTGACCCGCTGGCCGACCTCGGATATTTCTGCGTGACGTATCACGTGCCCGGCGGACCCAGTGGACGAAGCGGCGTCCTCGGCGAAGACCTCACCGGCACAGGACTTCCCGATCAACGGGCATTCCTGCAGAGCTACTGCGCGCACGCCGGCCGGTCGCTCCCGGAATCGCTCGACGTCTTCGTGGTGTTCTCGATGTTCCGGTTGGCCTCGATCACCGCCGGGGTGTGGCGCCGGGGCCTGGACGGCAACGCGGCGGATTCGCGCGCGGGCACCGACGAGTATCGCGAGCGCTACCGACAGATGGCTGACGCCGCGTGGGAGTTGGCGCAAAAGCTCACCACCTGAACGGCTTTCAGGTCGGCGCCGGCCGCAGCCGACGATCTAGTCGGGCAGCGTGAACATGCGCGCCAGGAGATGGATCAACACCGAGCGCAGGGTGTCGTCGTCGATTCCATCGACCAGGGGGTTGATCACCGTGCCGGCGATCGCGCCGGAGAACATCGCCGCAGCGATCCGGGCCTCGGTGTCGTCGGATTCGTCGAGCAGGATCGCATACAGGCGGGTGGTGAGGTTGCGGAGCGGCGCGTGCTCGGCCAGCACCCGCATCATCGCCGGGTCGTTTTGCAGGCTCATCACCCAGCGGCGGCGCTCGACGGCCATCGTGACGACTTCAGTCAGCAACACCTTTCGGGCTCGCACCGAATCCGTCTGGGCCTCGGCCGCATCCAGCGCACCCTCCAGAGCCGCCATCTCCATCTCCGCGACGGCGGTCACGATCTCTTCCTTGGTCTTGAACTTGTGGTAGACGGCGGCCTTGGTGACCCCGACGGCGTCCGCGATCATCTGCAACGACGTTCCGCTGACGCCGTGATCGGCGAACAGCTCCAGCGCCGCGACGAGAATCCGGGTTTGGGCCGGAGTGCGCCGGATGCCGCTCAGCAGGCGTTCCGCCGGTAGCTGTGGGTCTGGCACGCGCTCAGGTTAGCCGAGCCGCCATGCCGTCAACCGCAATTCTTAGCCGCTCGGCTACCCCGACACCACCGTCGGCGTCCACCCGCTCATACACTGACTGATCGTGGGAATTTTGTTGGGTTTCGCGCCGTGGATCGTCTACTGGGTTCTGGTCGGCAACGCACCGTTGCTCGTCGCGGCTGCGGTCGCCTTCGCACTCGCCGTCGCCGGACTGGTCGCCGGATACCTCACCCGGACACCGCGACGCTCGCTGGAAATTGGTTCCGGCACAACGTTTCTGATCATCACGCTGGTGACCCTGCTGGCAAGCCGGCCGGTCCTGCTGGGCTGGGCGCTGCCGCTGAGTTTCGCGGGCCTACTGCTGGCCACTCTGGCCGGGCGGCAGTTCGGGGCCGCGTTCCCGCACGAGTACGCCGCAGCGAATCAGCCGCCGGCCGTGGTCAACAGCGATGTGTTCGGCCAGATCAGCACCCGGCTGACCTGGATCTGGGTCGCGGTGTTCGCCGGCATGACGGTGTCGTCAGCGGTTCCGCCGATCACGACCTCCGAAGCGTCGATCCTGAACGCGCACAGGCCGGTGGACTATCTCGGCTACTGGGTGGTGCCGTTCACACTGTTCGGCCTCGGGGCGCTGGCCACCCGGATCCTGCCCGACTGGATGACCGCCTCGGCCGGTGACATCGAACGCAAGACCACGTTCGTCGCCTATCACGAGGCGACCATCGACGAGCTGTACTACCTGGCCCAGGAGCACGCCAATCGCGAAGTCGGCGCAGGCGAAGAGGCGTACGCCGTCAAGGTCGGCGGCAAGGGCACGGCGCTGGTCGGCGACGAGAGCCGCCATTCGTGGCCGTCGACGTACAAGGTGCGTCAGTCGCGGCGCTGACCGGCAGCACAGGTCAGAAGACGCGCACCCAGTCGACCAGCATCTCGGCCGGGTAGCTGCCGGACGCGGGATCGCCGCCGCCCGAGCCGCCTACCGCGAGGTTCAGCACCGGGAACAAGTTGTAGTCCGGGTCGTTGAACGGCCATTTCCGAATGGGGTCGTTGAGATCTTCGATGCCGGTGGACGGCACGGTGAAATACGGCTCCTTGCCGTCGGCATAGTCTTCCCAGAAGTAGAAACCGCCCTGGTTCCAGGTCACCCGCCAGGTGTGCCAGCCGCCGTCCACGCCGATCGGTTGGGTCTCGAAGGCAGTGCCGTACGGATCGGCGTGCACGGTGGTGCCGGCGGGCCATTCCCCGTTGCCGTACCACTCCATCAGGTCGACTTCGCCCTCGCGGCCCGGAAAGTCATTGGACAGCCACCATGCCGGCCAGGCGCCACCGGTGAGGCAGTTCAGCTTGATCCGGGCTTCCCAGGTGGTGCCGATGCCGCCGCGCCAGTTGCCGCTGATCAGGCCGCCGAAGAACTTGTTACCGTCGTGGGTCGCGCGCAGCACCAGGTTCGAGTTGCCGTCGACGAAGACGTTCTCCCGGCTGTTGCGGTACTGGCCCCAGAACTCGGGCCGGTCGAAACCGACCGGATTCTTGATCGGCGTGCGGTTGGAAGACACCGCCCACTTCGACGGGTCGGGCGCCGAGCCGGCGGGGCCGTCGAACTCGTCGTGGAACAGGTAGCCGCCGGTTTGCGCGCCGGGTGCGGGTGCGGTCGGAGCCGGCACCCGCGGGGAGGTGTAGGCGCGGGCCTGGGGAGCGGGGATCGCGGCGGCGAGGGCGCCGGCCCCGAACGTCATCACGACGTTGCGTCGATTCATCTCTGGCACAGTCAGACAATATATAGAGACGACCCCGGAACCTGCAGCCCAACCCGCGTGGCGCGCGGCCGGTTCGACGTCCTTGGATCGGCCCCGACCCGACACCGCTTCGCGGTGGTTGGCAGACTGTGCGCATGGCACAGATAACTTTGCGTGGAAACACCATCAACACCGTCGGTGACCTGCCGGCCGTCGGAGCCCCGGCCCCCGCTTTCAATTTGACCGGATCCGATCTCGGCGCAGTCAACAGCGAGCAGTTCCAGGGTAAGCCGGTGTTGCTGAACATCTTTCCGTCAGTGGACACCCCGGTGTGCGCCACCAGTGTGCGCAAGTTCAACGAGAGTGCGGCCGCCGGCGGCGTCTCGGTGGTGAACGTCTCCAACGACCTGCCGTTCGCCCAGGCGCGTTTCTGTGGCGCCGAGGGCATCGAGAACGTCCAGACCGGGTCGGCATTCCGTGACAGCTTCGGTCAGGATTACGGCGTCACTATTGCCGACGGCCCGTTCGCCGGCCTGCTCGCCCGCGCCGTCGTGGTCATCGGGGCCGATGGAAACGTCGCTTACGAGGAATTGGTGCCCGAGATCGCCCAGGAGCCGAATTACGACGCGGCGCTGGAAGCGCTCAAAGCCTCATCCTGAATCGACCGGCGGCTACCTACGTTCGTGGGGTAGTCGCCGAATATTCACTGTCGCAACGGAATTGCCGTCAGGGCGGTTCGGTCGTAGGAACACAGTGCGACCAGCAGTGCTCCACCGGCGAATACCACTGCGGTGAGCCACGGAAAGTGCCCGTCCGGCGCGAATCCCTTCGCTGCCAACGATCCGAAGCCGTATGCGGTCATCAGCGCACCGGCTGGCACCAGCGGAGCGGCCCAGCGGCGGTTGGTGGCGGCAAGCTCGGGCAGGGGAGCGGCGAAGAAGCGTCGGCCCCACCACAACAACGCCAGCTCGGCGACGGTCACCACGCTCAGGATGCTCACCCATTCCAATCGGCCGAGCCACCAGTCAAGGCCGCCCTCGGCCGGTTGCGGCAACAACCCGGCCGGGTAAGCGACGACCGCCACCAACACCACCGGAATCATGTGCCACAGATACAGGGCCATCACGTTGTCATTGGCCGGCCCCAACACCCGCTGGATCGCCACCGGGCGCAGTGCGCGGTTGACCGCGGGCGCGAGGCTGATGACCAGCCCGGCCTGAGCGCAGCCGAACGCCAGCATCGCGGTCGAAGGCGGTTCGGTGTTCTGCACGGTTAGGCCGGGGACGCCGATCATGCTGACCGGGTAGGGGCCGATCCAGATCAGCAGCCACAGCGCGCACGCCGATCCGACGGCCAGCAGTAACGGCCTGCGACCTGCCAAAAATCCGCTTTGCCAGGCAATTCCGAGTTGGTAGAGCAGTCCCCAGCAGAGCAGGTAATTCAGCCAGTTCAGATACGGGACGTGGCCGGCCAGTGCGGCGGCGTCGACGGCGACGACACCCAGCCCGAGCCCAACCGGCACCCGGAGTCCCCAGCGACGTTGCGCCGCAATCGCTGTCGGCGTGGCCAGAACCATCACTACGTACATGGCGAGAAACCACAGGTGCATGGCCACGGCCCAACCCGCGTACTCGAGGAGCGCCCCCGCCGCGCCGGTGATCTCACAGCTGACCACGATTGCCGACACCACTGCGACGTAGACCGCCGACGGACCCAGAACCCGGGCGAGCCGATGCCGCACCCAACCGCGCCCCGACATCGCGTCGTCGGCCCGACGATGACCCCACGAGACTGCGGCCGCATAGCCGGCGACCACGAAGAACGTGGGCACCGCCTGGAAAACCCAGGTCAGCCACTGCGTCCACGGCTGATCCTCGAGCGGGTTCTGCCGACCGAAGGACCCGTCGCGATACGTCACCGATCCGGCCAGCCAGTGGCCCAGCACGATCAGGATCACCCCGCATACGCGGTACAAGTCCACCGCCAGGTTTCGGACCGGAACCCGTGTCATACTCGGAAAATACCCGGGCTACGCAAAGCTAAGTGTGACCTGTGAGGTTCATGAGTCCAACGCTCGACGAGGTTGGCGGGTGAATCCTTCCGCTAAACTGAGGATCTCGACGCCGAAGTTCGGCGGTTCGTAATCCGGAAGGTGTTCCACATATGGTCACGCGTTCAATGAGCAAACTGGCTGGTGTATTTGGGGGTCTGGCCCTGTCGGCGCTCGTAGGCGCAGGGATCGCGTCCGCGGACGGGCTGTCGGAGCAGGCAATCAACACCACCTGCAACTACAACCAGGTGCACGCAGCACTGGCCCAGCAGAACCCGAGCTACGCCAGCATGCTCGACAGCCACCCCGATGCACAGTCCTTCCTGCAGGACTACCTCGCCTCGGGACCCGATGCCCGCCGGGTGAAGGCCGACCAGCAGGCGGCCCGCCACCCAGGCCAGGCCAGCCTGTTCTACCCGGTGATCAACAACGTCGCTGCCACCTGCAACGGCTTCTGAGCTCAATCGATGACGGGGCGGACCTTCGGGTTCGCCCCGTTTTTCGTTGCTTGAGACCCGTCACCAGACCCGGATGTAGTCGACCAGCATCTGCGACGGATAGCTGCCCGGGCCGGGATCGCCGCCGCCGGACCCGGCGACTGCGAGGTTGAACACCGGGTAGACGGTGTAACCGGGTCCGTTGAACGGCCAATCCGGCAGTGAGTCCGCAGACGCTGAGAAATACGGCGCCGCGCCCTCGCTGTAGTCCTTCCAGAACCGGATGCCGGTTGTATCCCACTGGCAGCGCCAGGTGTGCCACGCGCTGTCGATGGCAATCCGCTCGGACACATGCTCGCCGCCGTTGGCTTTGGCGTGCACGGTGGTGGCCGGCAGCCAATTCCCGTTGCCGTACCACTCGACGATGTCGATCTCGCCCTGGTCGTCATTGCCCAGCCAATACGCGGGCCAGCTGCCGGCCGTCAGGCAGTCGAATTTGATCCGCGCTTCCCAGGTGTGGCCGACACCACCGCGCCAATGGCTCTGGATTTTCCCGCTGTAGAAGGTGGGCCCGTCCTTGGCGGCTTTGAGGACCAGATTCGACTTGCCGTCGAGGAAGACATTGCGACGGTCGTCACGGTACTGGCCGATGTTCTCCGGCAGTTCCCAGTGCGTCGGGTCCTTGATCGTCTCGCGGGCCTTGGCCACCGCCCACTTCGACGAGTCGGGCGCTGAGCCCGCCGGGCCGTCGAACTCGTCGGAGAATATGTAGCCGCCCGCGGGTGCCGTCGGCGGCCGGGGGTGGGCACGCGCCTCCGGGACCGGAACCGCGGCTGCCAGCACGCCGACTCCTGTCATCAAAAGCAGGGCGCGACGATCCATTTCCGGCATAGGCACAGGACCCTAGCAGCCGGATTCGGATCGGGGGCGAACGGTAGCTTCCGTTGTCCGGTCCGGTTACAGGTGCTCGAGCAGCCGTTCTGCGAACGCGTCGGGGTGCTCGCGATGCATGAAGTGGCCGCCGTCGACTTCTTCGACGACGTAGGCGCCGGTGAACATGCGGGCGGCGTGCCGGTAATCGGCCGGTTCGACGACGGGGTCGCCGCGCCCGGCGAACACCACCGTAGGCACGGCAATGCGCTTCTTCAGCGACGCGCTGGGGATCGGCGAAAGTTTACGGTAGTAGCCGAACGCCGCGTTCACACTCGCGCTGTCGGAGAAACTCGCCCGCACCGCCTCGAATTCATCCGGATCGGGACGCCACTGCGGCGACCACCTCCGATAGATCTCGGGCAGCGCTGCAAAGTCGTTGCGAGCGAACCTTTTCGGCGCGCCGGGCAGTTTGTACGTCACGAAATGCCGGGCACCCCAGAGCTTCCCGAGTGACGGCTTGAGCGCGGCCGGGTGCGGGATCCCGACGACGAACAGCTTCCTCACCCGTTCAGGCGCCAGAGCCGCGGCACCGTAGGCCGCCGAAGCTCCCCAGTCATGGCCGATCACGACAGCCTCGGTGGCCCCCAGCGCCTCGATCAGGCCGAGGGCGTCGTGCGCCAGCGTCTCCTGGTCCGCGTCGCGGGGCGGGATCGCCGTGGGCGAATACCCTCGCATGAACGGGCTGACCGCGCGATATCCCTTTCCCGCGATGCGAGCGCGCAGATCGTCCCACGTGTGCGCCGTGTCGGGAAACCCGTGCAGCATCAACACCAATGGTCCGGAGCCGTCTTCGAGGTAGGCGAAGTCGAGTCCGTTCGCGTCGACGTGCTGAATCGCATCGCTCATCGTTGTCGAACCTCACTGCTTCCGGTAGACGAGCCAGCGCAACTCGATTGGTGATTCTTCCCGCGCGACGTCGAATACATCGAGGCCGTTGGCCCAGCCGTCGAACCAACTCGTGGGTGGCCAGGCGCCGTCGGGGAGGTGCAATTTCTCGTATTCGTACGCCGAATCGTCCTCGGTGAGAGAGAGTGGCAAAGCGGTTGTCGCGGAGGCCAATTCGTCACGGGTGAAGATCATGGTGTTGCACTGCTGCCCGAGTTCGCGCGCCGCGGCGTCCGGGGTGTAGCCCTCTCGCGCCAGGAAAGCGTTGAACACCAGGTGTCCTCCCGGCGCCAGGCAGTCGGCGGCGAGTTCGAAGATCCCACGCAGCTCGCCGGTGGTCCGGAAGTCCGGGACCACCTCCGCCAGGACGACGAGCTGATAGTCGCGGCGCACCCCGTCCATCGTCTCGAAGACATCGCCGTTGAGCACGCGCACCTGCAGCGACTCGCGCTCGGCCGCCGCCCGAATGATCTCGGCGAACTTCGGGCTCATCTCGACCGCATCAACCGGATGACCGCGGCGCGCCAAGGCCAATGCGTTGCGGCCTGTTCCGGCACCGATGTCGAGTACCGGGTGACGACCGGGATCGGCCATCGCGCCGGCCAACGCCCACACCTTGGCGTCCGGCTCGGTACCGAACAGCGGCCCCTCACGGCTGTCCACCCAACCGTCGTACGCACCACCGAGGGTCACGGATTCCGTTGTGATCCGGTAGTTCATCCCGATGCCGAAGGGGGCGTGAAACGAGATCACGATGTTCGAACGCGAGGAGGCGGTGTAGGCCCTGAGTAACTCGGCGGACAGCACGGAGCGCAATTGCGCGGATTGCTCGTCGGTGTACCGCACACCTGAAGCGGCAAAGATGTTGTCGCACATCTTGATGTATTCGTCGATCAGGCTCGGCACCGCCGGCACCGTGATCTGCGCCGTCACCACCGCTCGACGATGCAGCCGACGGACCATCGCCTCGCGCAGCGCGGACGCATTGGCGGCCCCGACAGCCGGAACGTCCATCCAACCCTTGTACACGACCCGACCCCGGTTCCACCAGCAACCGAGTGCTATAACGCAACGTATGGCAGACGCCGGACATTTGATCACCCACGTTTCCGACACAGCCAGGTGGACGGCCCTGTACCGGGCAACCGAATCGGCGCGGCCCGATGCGCTCTTCCACGATCCGCTCGCCGACCGCCTCGCGGGGGAGCAGGGTCGCGCGATCGTCGCCGAAACGCCGAGGACGAGTCGCAGCGGCTGGTGGCTGGTCGCGCGGACCAAGCTCATCGACGACGCCATCGCCGCAGCGATCGCCGACGGGTGCGACCGGGTGTTGAACTTGGCAGCCGGCTTGGACACTCGCCCGTATCGGTTGGATCTGCCGTCGGACTTTCCCTGGATCGAGGCCGACCTCGCGCCGCTGCTGGGAGAGAAGACGGAGTTGCTCGCCGACCAGACACCGCGCTGCCGGTTGACCCGAACGGCCGTCGATCTGGCCGATCCGAAGGCCCGTCAAGCGTTCCTCGACGAGGCTCTCGACGGTGTCCACAAAGCTCTGGTGCTGACCGAGGGATTGCTGCACTACCTGGACGCCGATGACGTTGCGGCGCTTTCGGCCTCGTTCACACGCGATGAGGTGAAGTGGTGGATGCTGGACTTCGGCGGCGTGCGGTTGAAGCAGATGATGAACAAGAAGATGTCCGGAATGCTGCAGAATGCGCCGTTCAAATTCGCGCCCGAGAACGGGCTGGCCTACTTCGAGGACCTCGGCTGGACGGTGCTGGAGGCTGAGTCACTACTGTTGGCGGCCAACCGATTCCGCCGCCTGCCGTTCTTCATGCGGCCGGCCGCGTGGGGACCCCAACCCGATCCACGACACCCCGGCAAGCGACCGTGGAGCGCGGCCGCCTTGCTCACGCACTAGGCAGGCAGCGATGTTCTCGCGACGCGATCTGGCCAAATACGCTGCGGCACTGAGTATGGCCCCACTGGGCGCAACCCTCGGCGCGCCGACGGCCCGCGCCGACAATCCCAGGTTGATCGACTTCGCCGAGCGCCGCATCGCACCGGAGGAGATCAAATCCGCCGGATACATCGGTGTGGTGAACTACGTATCCGAGGCACGACCGGGTGCTCACTTCGAGGCCAAACCCTTGACCCGGGGGTACGCCGACTCCCTGCGCGGCGCGGGATTGCACATCGTCAGCAATTTCCAGTACGGGAAGCCGGGCGGGACCGCGCCGTCCGACTTCACCCGCGGATTCGACGGGGGCGCCGCCGACGCGCACACCGCATTGGGACTTCACAACGCGGCCGGCGGCAGCAACTCAGCGCCGATATTCTTCAGCGTCGACGACGATATCAACATCGATACCTGGAACAATCTGGCAGTCAACTGGTTTCGCGGGATCAACTCGGTGCTGGGGGCCCAGCGCACCGGCATCTACGGCCACGCGCAGGCCTGCCGCTGGTCGATCAACGACGGGGTGATCGGCCGATCGAGTACCCCGGGACACTGGTGGGCGTGGCAGACCAGGACCTGGTCGCACGGCCAGCGCGAGCCCGGCGCGGTGCTCTACCAGGAGATCGTCAACAGCTCATCGAACCCCGGGCCGCTGCTCGGCGGCATACACATCGACGTCGATGAGGTGCTGGCCGCAGATTACGGGCAGTGGGATCTGGATCGATGAGCTAGCCGGCGTCCGCGACGCTCTCTACGAGATCGGCGGCGCAGGAGGCGCTTTCGTGCGGTGTCATCATCTGGTTGGCAATATTGCGGGCCCGGGCGATGCACTCCGGCGTGAGGACGGCCGACAGATTGACGATCAGCGAATCCAGCGTGACCTCCGAAAAACTCTGCGCAGCACCGATCTGCAGTTGCTCGATCCCCGCGGCCCACACCGGTTGGTCGAGCCACAGCCACAGAATCAGCGACGGCACACCGGCACGCATCGCGGCCGCGGTCGTTCCCGCCCCGCCGTGGTGGACCGCCGCCCGGCAGGCGGGCAGGATTGACGCGTGGTTGACCGCACCGACGATTTTCACGTGGTCGAAGTGGTCGTATTCGGACAGGTCGTTGGGCCCCGCGCAGATAAGTAACCGCTCGTTCAACTGAGCGGTGGCCGCGATCATTGTCTCGACGATGTCGGCGGGGGGTGAGATCGGTGTGCTGCCGAGCCCGAAATAGATGGGGGCCGTACCCTCGGCGATCCACGACGACACCGCGTCGTCGTCCTGCGTCGACGCTTCCAGGGTGAGCGCCCCGGCGAATGGCTTGCCGGGCTCGGCCCATTGGGCAGGTTGACCGGGCAGGCAACGCTCGTCGTAGGCCTGGATCTCGAGCAAAGGCGCCGCCGGCTCCGCCGTCTCGGGCAAGTTCAGCGACTGGCGCAGCGGCTGCTCGCAGCGCGCTGCCAGCTGCGACCGCAGCACCCCGGCCGGATGAATGCGCGACGGGAAGAAATGCAGTGCTACCAACGGAATACGGCGGTATTCGGCGATATTGGTGGCAAGGCGCTGCTCGTTCATGCCGGCAACGAGTAGGTCGGCGTTCTCGGCCAGCGACGCCAGCGCCGTGCCCTTGTCCAGCCAGACGTGGCTGACTCGCTCCACGATCTCGGGCAACGCGCCGTAGGGGTTGCTGACGTGGCCTCCGAAGAAGCCGGCCGCGCCGTCGAGTTGCGCATGGGAGTCGGGTCCGTAGGCGACAGCGGAGAGCCCAGCCAGTTCGACGAAAGCGAGCAGGTTGGGCGGGACCGCGATGTGGACGTCGTGGCCTCGACGCTGCAGCTCCTGCCCGACTACGGCGCACGGTTCGACATCACCCCGACTGCCGTATGCCGCCAGCACACATTTCATCCCGGAACGCCCAGCGCCAACACGGCGACGTCGTCCTCCAGACCTGAACCGAAGCCATCCAGCAACGACTGAATCGCCGCCACAATCTCCGAAGCGGTGGCCGGCGCCTGCTCGGCAGCGAATTCCAGTAGTGCTCCGTGAAAGTCGTAACGCTCGGCGCCGCGGCCGACCCGCGCCTCGGTCAACCCGTCGGTGTACAGGACCAACGTGTCGCCCGCTCCGAGGCGAATCCGGGTATCCACGAAACGCGGCTCCATCGGTATCCCGACGGGATGCCCGCCGATGAGGTCGGCGTACCGCGCCGCGCCGTCCGCGCCGAGAACCAGTGGGGGAAGATGACCGCCACTGGCGAGGTGGACGTCGAATCCGCCCTCAGTCGGGTTGAGGATACCGAAAACGACTGTGGCGAATTGATTGACGGTGTCACGGAACTCCTGGCTGAGCACCGTGTGCAGGTTCTGCAAGACCACGATCGGGTCGGCGTCGAACGCCGCCGCGGCCCGCAACGTGTAGCGGGTCAGTGAAGTCACCGCAGCGGCACCGGCACCCTTGCCGCTCACGTCCCCGATGAAGAACGCCCATTTGTCGTGTGCCAGCGGGAACAGATCGTAGAAATCGCCGCCGACGTCGTCGGCAGAGGCGGCGTGGTAGAGGGCGGCCGCATTCAGCCCCTGCGGGGGTGAAAGCAAGGGCGGCAACAATGTACGCTGCAGGGTCCGAGCGAACAGCTGGACCCGCACGCGTTCGCTCTCGACCCGCTGACGCTCGTCGAGGAGTTCCCGCTCGTACGAACGACGGATGCCGGCGTCGTGAAACGTGATGCGCATCAGGACCGGTCGGCCCTCGCTGTCGGACTTGACGTTGGCGGTGACGAATACCGGAAGTCGACTACCGTCTGCGGTCTTCAGATCGACCGTAACCCCGGCAAGCTGGCCCTGCAGCTGCAACAGCGGCGCGAAGTGCGTCTCGTAGTGAATGAGACTACCCACCGCCAACAGATCGGTGAAAGGCTTGCCGATCAACGCGTTTCGCTCGAATCCGAGCCACGTCAACAGCGTGGTGTTCACATTGAGGATGCTTCGATCAGGGCCTGCCACCACATAGCCGCAGGGCGCGTTCTCATAGAGGTCCCCGGCGCTTTCGCTCAGGACCGGCTCCGACGTCACGTCGTGCCGGCGAACGCGGCGATGGCCTCGGCGGTGTCGTCCGGAGCACTGAGCTGGGGGCAGTGGCCGACGGCGTCGAGTGTGACCAGTTCGCTGCCTTCGATTCGTTGCTGGACGTAGGCGCCGACCTCGCGGGGCGCCAACGTGTCCTGTGCGCATTCAATTACCAAGGTGGGCAACGACACTCGAGGAAGATCGGCTCTGTTGTCGGACAGGAAAGTGGTCCTCGCGAATACTCGCGCGCACGCCGGGTCGGTGCGACAGAAGCTGTCAGTGAGCTCGTCGACGAGTTCAGGCCGATCCGGTGTACCCATGATCACCGGCGCCATCGACTTCGACCACCCCAGGTAGTTGCTCTCGAGCGAGTCCAGGAGGTCGTCGATGTCGGTGCGAGAGAAGCCGCCGCGATAGTCACCCTGGTCGAGGTAGCACGGTGAGGGAGTGAGCAGGACCAGTCGGGCGAAGCGGCTCGGATCGGTCGCGACGGCGAGCACCCCCATCATCGCGGCCACCGAATGACCGACGAATGTCACCTCGCGCACGTCCAGCTCGTCGACGATCCCGAGGATGTCGTCGGCGTAGCCCTGCAACTGCGCGTAACGCGTCGGGTTCCAGGCCGAGGGGTCCGATGCGCCACAACCGACGTGATCGAACAGGATCAGTGTGAAGTTCGATGCCAGTCGGGCTTCGACCAGCCGCCACAACTTCTGATCACACCCGAAGCCGTGAGCGAGCATGATCGCGGGACCGCCCTCGACTCCGGCGATCCGCACGTTGTTCCGCGCCAGCAGACTCACGCTCTCATAATGCCACCGCGGTATCCGGGATCCGTCGGCGCTGGTGTGCAGCGCCACAGCACTGCGCCCCACGAACCGAAGCTCGCGGGGCGCAGCGCCGTGCTGAACGATCGTGTCTACTTCAGGTCGAACCGGTCGTTGTTCATCACCTTGACCCACGCGGCGACGAAGTCCTCCACGAACTTGCCCTTGTTGTCGTCCTGCGCGTAGACCTCGGCCAGCGCACGCAGCACCGAGTTCGAGCCGAATACAAGGTCATTGGCGGTCGCGGTCCACTTCAGCGCACCTGAGGACCGGTCATGACCCTCGTAGACGTTCTCCGCGGATTCCGACGCCTTCCACTCGGTGTTCATGTCGAGCAAGTTGACGAAGAAGTCGTTGGTCAACACACCCGTCTTCTCGGTGAACACACCGTGCTTGCTGCCGCCATGGTTGGCGCCGAGTGCCCTCAGGCCACCGATCAGCACGGTCAGCTCCGGACCGGTCACACCGAGCAGGTAAGCCCGCTCGACCAAGAGCTGCTCCAACGGCGCCTTCTCCCCGGCACGCGCGTAGTTGCGGAACCCGTCGGCGCGAGGTTCCAGCACCGCGAACGACTCCACGTCGGTGCTGTCCTGCGATGCGTCGGTGCGACCCGGCGCAAAGTGCACCTCGATCTCATAACCGGCTTCCTTGGCCGCCTTCTCGACCGCCGCAGAGCCGGCCAGCACGATCAGGTCGGCCAGCGAGATCTTCTTGCCGCCGGCGGCGGAGCCGTTGAAGTCCTGTTGGATCCTCTCCAGCGTCGCGAGCGACTTGCTCAGCTCGGAGGGCTCGTTGACCTCCCAGTTCCGCTGCGGCTCAAGGCGAATGCGTGCACCGTTGGCGCCACCGCGCTTGTCGGTGTTGCGGTAGCTGCCCGCCGACGACCACGCGGTCTTCACCAACTGCGGCACCGACAGACCGGAGTCGAGGACCTTCTTCTTCAAGTCCGCGACGTCGTTGCCGTCAACCAGCTCGTGGTCGACCGCCGGTACCGGGTCCTGCCACAACTGCGGCTCCGGCACCCAGGGACCGAGGTAACGGGAGATCGGTCCCAGGTCACGGTGCAGCAGTTTGTACCACGCTTTGGCGAACGCGTCCGCCAGCTCGTCGGGGTGATCCAACCACCGCTTGGTGATCTCGCGGTAGATCGGGTCCTCACGCATCGAGACGTCGGTGACCAGCATCGTCGGGGCGCGACCCGGCCCACCGAACGGGTCGGGGATGGTGCCTGCACCGGCGCCGTCCTTGGCGGTGAACTGCCACGCGCCGGCCGGGCTCTTGGTCAGCTCCCACTCGTAGCCGTACAGCGTCTCGAGGTAGGTGTTGTCCCACTTGGTCGGCGTGGGTGTCCACACCACCTCGAGACCGCTGGTGATGGCGTCCTCGGCTTTACCGCTGCCATACGCGCTCTTCCAACCCAACCCCTGCTGCTCGATCGGAGCCCCCTCGGGCTCCGGCCCGACCAGTTCGGCATCGCCGGCGCCGTGAGTCTTGCCGAAGGTGTGCCCACCGACGATCAGCGCGGCGGTCTCTTCGTCGTTCATCGCCATCCGGCCGAACGTTTCCCGGATGTCGGTCGCGGCCGCGACGGGATCCGGCTTGCCTTCCGGTCCTTCGGGATTGACGTAGATCAGGCCCATGGTGGTCGCACCGTAAGGCTGTGCCAGATCCCGCTTTCCGGAGTAGCGCTTGTCGGTGCCCAGCCACTCGCCCTCTTCGCCGAAGTGGATCTCTTCCGGTTCCCAGACGTCTTCGCGCCCGAAGGCGAACCCGAAGGTCTTGAAGCCCATCGATTCCAAGGCCACGTTGCCCGCGAGCACCAGGAGGTCAGCCCAGGAGACCTTGTTGCCGTACTTCTTCTTGACCGGCCACAGCAGCCGTCGAGCCTTGTCCAGGTTGCCGTTGTCGGGCCAACTGTTCAGCGGGGCGAAACGCTGCAGACCCTGGCCGCCACCGCCACGACCGTCGTAGATGCGGTAGGTGCCCGCGGCGTGCCAGCTCATCCGGATGAAGAAGCCGCCATAGTGTCCGTAGTCGGCCGGCCACCAGTCCTGCGAGGTGGTCAGCACCGACACCAGGTCGGCCTTGAGCGCGTCGACGTCGAGGCCGGAAAACGCCTCGGCGTAGTCGAACCCGTCACCGAAGGGATTTGCCTGCGCCACCTGCGGATGCAGCCTCGAGACGTCGACCTGATCCGGCCACCAGTCCTGGTTCGTCAGTGGTGCATGCGATTTCGGCTCTGGCGCGGACAGTGCCGGGTTCTCGCTTTCGCTGCCCTTGTGGGTTACGTCGGATGACACAGTGTTCCTTTCAGCGGTGGGTGTGACGGGCTGTGATCACGGTTGTGATCGGGGGGAAGCAGTCGAACAGTTGGGGCACAGACCCCAGTAGATGACTTCGGCCTCATCGAGAACGAAGCCCTCCAAGACGTTGTCGTCGTCAGACGGCGTCAGACACGGCGCTTCGCCGACCGCACAGTCGATGTCGTTGATCACGCCGCAGGATCGGCACACGACGTGATGGTGGTTGTCGCCGACGCGCGACTCGTAACGGGCGACCATGCCCAGCGGTTGGATCCGTCGAACCAGTCCGACGGCGGTCAGCGCGTTGAGGACGTCGTATACCGCTTGGCGCGAGACATCGGGCAGGCCGCCGCGAACGGCCGACAGAATGGTCTCGGTGTCTGCGTGCGGATGTTCGTGAACAGCTTCGAGCACAGCGACCCGGGGTCGGGTCACCCGCAGGTCGGCCATCCGAAGCTGCGCCGGGTAATCCGTCGACGTCGACGACACGAACCCAAATATGCCGCGCTTATCTGGAGTCAGTCAAGACCTGATCTGGAGTTGGTCAAGAATTAAGCAGACCGATTAGCGCTCCACGCGCACAGAAGAAAAAGGCCTCCGCCCTCACCTTCAACATATAGCGGACCCGTGGGCTTGCCGCAAGACCGGGGTCGTGCTCCAAAATGGCTGGCCGAAGCCGAAACTCAGCACGTCGGAGAGGTTGCCAGTGAGCGTTGACGCAGGCCCGGAACATGCCGTGATCGTCGCCGGGGGAGGGCCGACGGGGCTGATGCTGGCCGGGGAATTAGCCCTGGCCGGCGTCGACACGGCGATCGTCGAAAGGCGGGCCAATCAGGATCTGACCGGTTCGCGGGCGGGCGGATTGCATGCACGCACCATCGAGGTTCTGGATCAGCGTGGGATCGCGGATCGGTTTCTGGCCGCAGGAAAGCCGGCGCAACTCGCGGGGTTCGCCCAGATCCGGCTCGACATCAGCGACTTTCCCACTCGGCATCCCTACGGACTTGCGTTGTGGCAGAACCAGATCGAGCGGATCCTGGCTGACTGGATCGGCGAGCTGGAGGTCCCGATCTACCGCGAATGCGAGATCGCCGGTGTCACGCAGGGACCCGACGGGGTCGACGTTCGGCTGTCCGACGAACGGCGACTGCGAGCCGACTACCTGGCCGGCTGCGACGGCGGACGCAGTGTCGTACGAAAGTCGACAGGCATCGGCTTTCTTGGATGGGACCCGACGATGAGCTATCTGCTCGCCGAAGTCGAGATGACCGTCGACACCGGGGGCGAACCCGAGTGGGGGGTTCGTCACGACGACGTGGGCGTGCACGCACTCAGCGAGCCGGCCGACGGGCAACCCGTTCGGGTGATGGTGACCGAAGAACACCTTGGCGGCGGCGATCCAACCCTGGCCGAGCTGCGTGAAGCGGTCGCAGCGGTATACGGGCCGCATTACGCAATCCACAGTGCCGCTTGGATTTCCAGGTCGACGGACATGGCCCGGCAGGCCGCGGCGTATCGCGACGGCCGGATCCTTCTCGCGGGCGATGCCGCACATGTGCATCACCCGATCGGAGGCCAGGGTTTGAACACCGGTGTCCAGGACGCGATGAACCTCGGATGGAAGCTGGCCCTGGTGGCCAACGGGTCGGCACCGGACAGTCTGCTGGACACCTACCACGCCGAACGTCATCCGGTTGCCGCGCGGGTGTTGCGCAACACGATGGCGCAGATGCATCTGCTGCGTCACCCCACCGATGATCGCGTAAAAGCGTTGCACGACATCATGTCTGACCTCTTGGCGATGGACGAGCCGCGTCGTCGTTTCGCCGCGATGATGTCCGGCCTGGATATCCGCTACGACCTGGGCTCTGAACATCCCCTGGTCGGTCGCCGGATGCCGGATCTGGACATCGTCACCAACAACGGCCCGGTGCGGGCCTTCACTCTCCTGCACGGTGGTCGCGCGGCGCTGATCAATTTCGGCGAGCCGGGCGGTCTCGATGCTTCCGGATGGATCGACCGGGTGGCCGTCGTCGACGCGAAATACGCTGGAGCCTGGGACATTCCGGCGCTCGGCGTGCTCGACAATCCGGCGTCGGTGCTGGTGCGGCCCGACGGCCACGTGGCGTGGGCCGGCAGTGACCGCGACGCGGGACTCGTCGCAGCGCTCAACAGGTGGTTCGGGCCACCGAGCTAAGCGTCGCCACGCTTGATCTTCAGGACCCGTTTCCGCAGGCCGTCGGTGGCCGTCTCCATCAAACCCTTGGCACCCTTTTTGATCAGGAATCCCGGGATCGGAATGGTCGGATCGACGGTCAGCTCGAAACTGACCCGGGTGGAATCGCCGTCGGCACTCAACGTGTAGCGGCCCTGCTGAGCGCGCTGCTGCTTCGAACTGACCAGCGTCCAACTGACTCCGTCGTCGTGAACCGAGTAGTCCAGCACCTGCTCATCGGTGACGCCCACGATCTTCACCACCTGACGCGACTTGGTCGGATGCCCCTGCTCGTCGCGCTCGAGCACCTCGACCTGCTGATGAGTCGACGACCACTCGGTCAACGACTCGAGATCGAACAGCACATCCATGATCTCGTCGGGCGATGCCTCGATGACGATCTCGCGAGATTCGGTGACAGCCATGCCGCCATACTGCCAGCCACCGACCGCCGATCGTGGATCAACCCTCGAGGGCGTCCTGCAGCTCCCGCACGTGGTCCTGCGTCTGCTGGAGCAACGGGCGAAGCGCCTCAGCCACGTCCGGCAGGCCGAGCTCGTTGGCTTCCACCACCCGCTTCCGGTACCGCTCCAGCTGGCGCTGTTCCAACTCCACGTCCGCCCTGAGGGCGGCAACACCGTCCGCAACGTCGGGCACCTCAGGCACCTTCACCGTCGGCTTGCCACCCAGGAAGTCGATCTGCTGGGCCAGGATCTTCGCGTGCTCGAGCTCCTGGGAGAGGTGGGTGTCGATTTCCTCGGCAATCGAGTGATACTCGGGTCCCTTGATCGTCGCCGCGTGCTGGATGTACTGCACAATCGATTGATACTCGGTGCCCAGATCCTCGTTCAGACTCTCGATGAAACCCGTCTTGTCCATGGCGTGAGGTATCACCCGAGACGTTGGTCTTGAAACCTGACCACTACGTTCGACGGTACGTGTCGGGGCAGCTTGACGGACCCGACTATCCAGCAACGGTGCTGATTGGATCTGAATCGGGAACAAGCACAAGGGAGACAACGTGGGCAAAACCGCGGCCATGCCCGAGTCCGACCGCGCGTGGATGATCGATACGCTGCTGGCTCTGCTGCAGACCCCGAGCCCGTCCGGGCGTACCGACGTGGTGATGCAGTTGATCGGTGACATCTTCAACGACTTCGGCGTGCCCTTCTCGTTGACCCGTCGCGGCGCGTTGATCGCCGAACTTCCCGGAAAGTCGGAGACCACCGACCGCGCAGTCGTCGTTCACGCCGACACCATCGGCTGCATGGTGCGCTCGCTCAAGGACAACGGGCGCCTCGAGCTGATCCCCGTCGGCACCTTCTCGGCGCGCTTCGCCACCGGTGCGCGTGTGCGCATCTTCAGCGACGACCCGGACGAGTTCATCACCGGCACGGTGATGCCGCTCAAGGCCAGCGGCCACGCTTTCGGCGACGAGATCGACACGCAGCCAACCGACTGGGAGCACGTCGAAGTCCGGATCGATCGCAAGGTGTCCTCGCGCAAGGACCTCGTCCGGCTCGGCATCGCGGTGGGGGACTTCGTCGGGTTGATCACCAGCCCTGAGCTCGCTGCCGACGGTTTCATCGTGTCGCGTCACCTGGACGGAAAGGCCGGGGTCGCGGTGGCGCTGACCTTGGCGCGCAACTTCTCCGAACGCAAGGTCGTGCTCCCGCATCGCACCACGATCATGGTCACGATCACCGAGGAAGTCGGCCACGGAGCCAGTGACGGGCTGCCGGCCGACGTCGCCGAGCTCGTCTCGGTCGACAACGCGGTGTGCGCCCCGGGCCAGCACTCCATCGAGGACGGCGTCACGATTCCGATGGCCGATCTGCACGGCCCGTTCGACTATCACCTGACCCGTAAGCTGTGCCGTCTCGCCGAGGAACACAAAATCCCTTACGCGCGAGACGTTTTCCGCTACTACCGATCCGACGCCGCGGCCGCGATCGAGGCCGGTGCGGGCACCCGCGCCGCGCTCGTCGGTTTCGGCCTCGACGGCAGTCATGGCTGGGAGCGCACCCACATCGAGTCCCTCGAGGCGACCTACAACCTGCTGCACGCCTGGCTGCAGACACCGTTGACGTTCGCGAAATGGGATGCTCAACCGTCCGGCCAGCTGCGCGACTTCCCGTCGTCGAAGCAGCCGGCGCCGACGGAGCAGTGGGTGCCATTGGCCCGCGGCGAACACGGCGAACCGGGCGACGTGTCCCCGGGCTCGCACTGGCCACCGCCGGACGTGCCCTAGGCCGACCTACCGCTGGCCGCGACCGACGACTCCACCGTCGACCACCTTCACCGGCTTGTGCGGAAAGCGCTTCTCCGCGTACTGCTTGGCGGCTGAGTTCGGCAGGACGTAGAGCGTTTCCCGCTTGTCCTGCAAGGGTTTGAGCACGCGATCCATGAAGTCCTTGCGGTCGTCGAGATACGGCTCGATGACGTCTTCGCCGGCCGGGCACACGGCAAGACAGTAAGCGGCCTTGTAGTTGGGCTTGAACGACAGGCTCTGCCACATCGAGGCGTTTTCGGAGTCGCTGACCCGAGTCCGGAAATCGTCCGCGTCGGCGCTGTCGGCGATCGTCTGCGCCCAATCGGTGAAGCCACCCATGAACTCCCGGTAGTTGTGCGTCGAGCAGGCGAAGAAATCGAATTCGCCGTCTTTGCCGATCGCCCCGACCGGACAGGCCGCCACGCACAGCTTGCACTCGAGGCACGGGGAGTAGTCGAGAGGCTGACCGTAGGAGCTGATCTCGGCGTCGACGAGAATCGTGCCGAGCAGAACGAAGTTGCCGAACTTCGGGTGGATGACGTTGCGGTGGATACCCATGACGCCGAGTCCGGCGGCGACGGCGACAGGTTTGTGAGCCACCACCCAGATGCGGCCCGGGAATCGATCCATCTCCATCGGAAAGGTGGCCGATGGATTGAGCGCGCGGTAGCGCCGATCCTCCAGGATGCGGGTGATGTCGCGCGCGGCCTCGTTGAGAATCTCGCCACTGCGGTGGAACTCCTGATTGGCCACGCTGCGCGCTGTCGATCGAACATTTTCGCGATTCATCTTGACTACCAAGGAGATATAACTTCGCGCGCCGGGCAGGGCTTGCTGAACGTGGGGAATCTCGGACGCCAGGTCGGGATTGTCCACCGACGCGAACGCCACGTCGTCGGCACCGGCTGCCAAGCAGATCGTTCTGAGCCAGTCGGCGTCGAGAACGTCGCTTCGTTGTGGTCGATCGGCCCGTTCGGCGATCACTTTCCGAACGGTCGGGTGCTCGGCGAGGCGGCGGGGCAGCGGTGGCGTCATGCTGGATATACTAGACTATACTCAGATCCGATGTGTGGTAGCGGAGCCAGCGAGCATGGGGTGCAGACATCGCCGGGGATTCTCGCCGCGGCATCTGTCCGGTCCGTGATTTGATGTGCATTGCCGCACTGTCAGCGGCTGTCTAGCCAGAAAGCACATAGATGGGCCGTCACCGCTTGATCGCGCTGCCGATGCTCGGCGTCATCCTGCTCGTGCTGGCCGGCTGTTCACACCCGCCCGGTCCGCAGGCGCCACGGGCCGCGGCGGACCCGAACCCACCGACCACCATGACGGTTGCGGCAGCGCCGAAGCCGCCCGAGGGTGCCCAGCCCCGGCTGGCGTCGAATCCCGGGCAGGCGGCCGACGATCTGGTCGCCGACGAACACACCCTGCGCGACCCGTCGTCCGGGGACGCCGCGCTGGTGGCGGCAGCACATCGCCAGCAAGCCGCCTACCGTGCGATCGGGTTGCACCCTGACTGGGACGCCGTCGCCCGACCGCGCATTCCTGCCGCGCTGCTCGACGTCTACGACCGCAACGTCGACGCTCGGCGTGCGCTCAACGCGATAACCCCGGCCCGCACGACGTTGCCGGCCTGGCGGATCGTCGCGCCGGCTCCGGCCGACCAGTTGTTGGGCTTCTATCACCAGGCGGAGTCGGACACCGGGGTGTCCTGGAACTATCTGGCCGCGATCAATCTGGTCGAGACCCGACTGGGCAGCATCGACGGTGTGAGCACCGCGGACGCTCAGGGACCCATGCAGTTCCTGCCGTCGACTTTCGCGGCCTACGGACAGGGCGGTGACATCCACTCTCCGCGTGACAGCATCAGTGCGGCCGGGCGGTATCTGGCTGCGAACAATTTCGCCGGCGACCGGGACCACGCCCTCTACCGCTACAACCACGCCGCCGAGTACGTGCGCGCCGTCAATCAGTATGCGGCGCTGATCGGCGGCGATCCGGCCGCGTTCAGCGGCTACTACCGGTGGGATGTCTATTGCCGGACCACATCGGGAGATGTGTTGCTGCCCATCGGTTATGCTGCCGCGTCGCCGATCCCGGCCGCCGAATACATCGCGTCCCACCCGCAGTGATCAGGTCGATCGGTCGGCAGTGCCGACCGGCGTAGTGTGCTGGAGTGTCCATCTACGCGCTGAACTTGTTCGACGTTGCTGATCGTGCCGAATATCTGGAATATGCGCGTCGCTCACCGGAACACGTCGGTGCGCACGGCGGCCGCGTTGTCGCGCTCGGGCAATTCCAGGAAGCGATCCTCGGCGACGTCGAGCCCCGCCGGGTGCTCATCCTCGTGGAGTGGGAGTCCAGGGCGGCCTTCGACTCGTATTGCAACGACCCGCAATTGACCGATCTTCATGCGCATCGCGAAAACGGGTCCTCGAACTACGTCTGGCACTTGTTCGACAGCTTGGAAAGCCTTCGGCCCGTTCTCACATAGCGCCACCGAGCCGGCGCTCAGCTTCCGGCGGTGAGGATCTTGATCGCGAAGATGAGGCTGTCGCCCTTCTGTATTCCCGCCTGCGGCTGACCTTCGGGGTATCCGTCGGCTGAGCTCATCGCCACGGCGACGGTGGAGCCGACCTTCTGTCCGGCGATCGCCTTCTGGAAGCCCGGAACGACTCCGTCGAGCGGGAATTGGGCCGGGGTGCCGCGCTCATACGCGCTGTCGAACACCTTGCCGTCGCGCCCATCGACACCCATGTAGCAGACCGAAACGGTGGCTGTGGGCGCCACGACGGGGCCGTCTCCGGCACGGAGCGTGTGCACCTCGGTCTCGGTCACGCTGAACGGTTGGGTCACAGTGATCCGAGGAGCGGCTTTGTCCGTGGACCCGGTCACGCCGATGCTGCCGGTTGCACCACTGAAGGTCCACTCCGGGTTGCCCTCTTCGCCAGGCGCCTGAGTGGGGCAGCCGGAGTCGGCGGTTGCCGGCGGTGATTCGGCGGCGGTCATGGCCGGTGCGGCGAAAGACGACGTGCTCGGCGACGACGCCGGCTTGTCGGAACTGCATGCGGCCACTGCGAGGACTGCTGCTGCGGCGCAGGCAGCGAGCCCAACCGAGGAATACATCCGGGAGACATTCACGGTGGTCACGTTACATCCGGACGAGAGAACAGCTCGTCCACCCTGCGTTTCAGCTACATGCCATGGGTTGGGCCGGCGATGTCACCGGTCGGCCTCGGTCGTTCTGGCGGCAGTCGGTCGCGATCTGCGGGCACGCCACGCCGACCACGCCCCGGTGGACCACAGCGCCCACAGCACCAGCAGCGGCTGAAACACCAGACGGATTCCGCGGGCGAGGTCGGAGTCCAAGCCGAAAGCAGCTGTGTGGGTGAGGAATTGAGAGATGTTGCCGGGGAACACCAGGACAAAAAAGGCGGCAACGATCCAGCCGACCGGTACCCGCCACCGCGTCAGTGCCATCAAGCCGACTCCGAGCAGGATCTCGACGACGCCCGAGGCGATGATGACGAAGTCGGCGTCAATCGGCAGCCAGGGTGGCACCTGTGCACGAAAAGTGGCACGGGCGAAACTCAGGTGGCTGATCCCCGCGAAGGTCAGAAAGGCGCCGAGCAGAAGGCGTGCGGTCGCGCGCGCCGGTGACTGGCTCATCAATTAGCTTGTCGCCAGCAGTGTTTGAGCCATGCCGAAGCCGTGGGCTCGACGGTGTCGCTGGATGCTGAATCCGGCTGACTCCAGCGATCGGGAAAGGCCGTCGCCACAAACACCTTTCGCGTGCCCGGGCTCCATCACGGCGAGGTAGGCCGAGCTGAGCAGACTGGCGGGGAACGGAGGCTGGTCGAGGTCGACGGTGGCGAACAGACCGCCGGGACGAAGCACCCGCATCGACTCCGCGATCGCCGAACTGCGGGCAGGCTCGGGCACCTCATGCAGGCCGAACACCGACATCACCGCATCGAACGACGCATCCGGAAACGGCAGCTCGGAAACGTCACCGACCGTCAACGTCACGTTCGACACACCTGCGGCGCGCAGCTTTTTCCGGCCTACCTTGATCATCTCCGGCGAGATGTCCACTCCGACAATCGAGTTCGCGGGGCGCAATCGCGACAAGAGTCGCGACGCAAAGCCTGTCCCGGCACACAATTCCAGCACCTCGAGTGATGGACCTGAAGCTGCCACCAGGTCGACGACGCGCCGGTGCGGGCGCCCCGGCAAGAGCGGGTTGGCGGCCTCGAGAACCTCTCCCGCCAGCGCGAACTTCACCCGATTGCTCCACGAAGCCGCCATGCCGCCAGGGTAGCCACAAACCAGTCCGGACGGGCGTCCACGAATACCCGATGTTTCGAACGTGTGTGCGACGGCTATTCCGTGGCCGGAGGTGATCGCGACATGAGCGACAACGCACAACAGGCACCCAAGGAAACCGCGGAGAAGGACCCCGCCGACTGGGTCACCGGAGACGAGCCGATGACGGGTCCGCAGCGGAGCTATCTGCACACGCTGGGCCAGGAGGCCGGCCGGGAGATCCCGGACAGCTTGACGAAAGCCGAGGCGTCCAACCTGATCGAAGAATTGCAGCAGACCAGCGGGCGCGGTGTCGACTGAGTCAGCCTCAGGCGGCTGACTGATGGCCGAACCGGAGATCACCGATGACGGGCGGTACATCGTGGTCAACGGTCGCAAGTGGCGTGCCACCGATCCCTCGATCCCGGAGGATCGGCGAACCGAACTCGTCCACATCTTGATGGCGTGGCGGCGCGAGGTGCGGCGAACGCAGGGGACACCGCGCGAGTCGTCGGCACGCGCGGGTGTGCACGCCACGAAGGTCGCCTTGGGGGAGCGTGGCAGTCCGCCGTGGTGGGAGCAGACCGACGAGCAACGGCGCAGTCGTTGGCAGGCGGAGATATCCGAGCCCGAGTGAACGGCATCGATGTCGCGCACCTGCGCGAATCACAGCTTCGACACGCCGGATTTATGCCTTTGGCCTGAGCGTCGCCACGGCCGTTGATAACGACAACCATTGTCATTTATCGTTTCGGCGACCAGTGGATCTCTCCAGCCCAGGAGCTGCCGGATATGACGTTGCCGACCAGAGTCGCGCCGATCGCTGGGCGCAGTGCGGACTTTTGCTTATGACCGCACCGGTCTGGATGGCCTTGCCGCCCGAGGTGCACTCAACTCTGCTCAGCAGCGGCGCGGGGCCGGGGTCTCTGCTGGCTGCCGCCGAGGCATGGAATTCGATGAGCGCCGAATACGCCTCGATTGCAGACGAACTCAGCGCGGTCCTGGCGTCGACGCAGGCCGCGACGTGGCAGGGGCCGAGCGCTGAAAGCTATGTAGCTGCACATACCCCGTATCTGGCGTGGCTGACCGAGGCAAGTGCGCAAAGCGCGGTGGCGGCCGCCCAACACGAGACCGCCGCGTCGGCGTACACCGCTGCCGTCGCCGCGATGCCGACCCTGCCGGAATTGGCGACCAACCACATCGTCCACGGTGTCCTTCTTGGCACGAATTTCTTTGGTATCAATACGATTCCGATCGCGGTCAACGAGGCGGACTATGCCCGGATGTGGGTCCAGGCCGCCACCACCATGACCACGTATCAAGCCGTCTCGAGCGCAGCCGTAGCGTCCACACCGGAAGCCGAGCCGGCGCCGCCCATCTTGAAGGCCGAAGCCGACGATCACGACCATGATCACGATGGCGACGACGACCACCATGACCACGACCACGGGTTCGACAGCCCGTTCAACCGGCTCATCGCCCAGATGCTGCGACTGGTCGACCTCGAATACGACCCGCTCGAGGGGACGCTCAACGGCGTGCCATTCCATGAGTACACGGATGCGGCGGACCCCCTCTGGTACGTCGTCCGATCGCTTGAGCTGAATTCGCAATTTCAGCAGTTCGGGTCGCTGTTAGCCGAAAATCCCACGGCCGCTTTCCAATTCATCGCCGAAGTCACACTGCTCGACTGGCCCACTCACATTGCGCAACTCACCAGTCTGCTTCCGGCGCAGCCAGGGTTGTACCTGGTGCCGGCGCTCCTCGCCGTCGCCCCGTTGGGCGCACTGAGCGGATTCGCGGGCCTGGCCGGGCTCGCACCGCCGCCCGCGCCCTCAGGTGTACCGGCCGGGTCGCCGACGCCGGCCCCGCTCAGCCCGGTCGCGTCATTCGGCGCGGCCCCCGTGACTGCACCCGGTGCCGCTCCCACGCCGACGTCCGCACCGGCACCGGCAACCGGCACGGTCGCGAGCACAGTGCCGGCCGCCCAGCCTGCCGTGGGGACGTCGCCCTTCATCCCTCCCTTCGCCGTCGCACCGCCCAGCATCGGATTCGGTTCCGGAATGGGCACGAGCGCCGCGGCCGGAGCGAAAAAGACCGCGACAGAGCCTGATTCGATCGCCGCCATCGCGGCGGCCGCTACCCGCCAGGCCGGGAGGACACGTCGGCGGCAGCGGGCGCAGCAATCAGACCATGGCGACGAGTTCATGGATATGAACGTCGGTGTCGATCCGGACTGGGCTGTGCCGAGAGCAGAGGCCTCCGATCACGGTGCAGGGACGGTCGGATTCGCCGGCGTTACGTCCAAGCGAACGGCCGCGGCGGCGGGTCTGACGACGATTGCCCACGGTGAGTTCGGCGGTGGGCCCACGATGCCGATGATTCCGAGCGGCTGGGGCCCGGGGGAGACGTCGGGCCCGTCCTGAGTCTGACCGGGACTGCCTCGCGAATCTCGCAGCGGAGTGCAAGGGAAATCCCTGTATCGCTTGCCGGGGGTGTTCGCGACAATTCTGCGGAAGAGCGGCCGGTTTTCTCACGTGGAGCACGCTCTGGCAGCTGCGCAAACGTGATGGGAAACGACGATGGCAGGGTCGCTGAGCGGTGTCCGGACGACCTTCGTCAACGCCGCGAGTGCACTCGCTTTCGTGTCGTTGTTCTACGCCGTCGCGGCTGCCGTGCCGGTTGCATCGCCCGCTGCGGTCATGCTCTAGATCGGCAAATCCGCTCTCGAAGCCAAGAGTGCAGCAGGCCTGTACGGCGACCCCGCTGCCGCGGCAGCCCATTGGCAGCTGCAGCAAGGGTTCGACTGTGGCGAAGTCGCAGTGGCTGATGTGGTGGGCGAGATCACCGGGCACCAGCCGACCGGACAGCAGATCGATGAATTGGCTCAAAGCATATCCAGCACAACGTATTCCGGACCGATCTGGCGGCCTTCAGGCTTCACAGACATCCGTGACCTCCCGATACTGCTGAGGCACTACGGGATTCGGGCTCGGTCGGCACAGACCAACCTTGACGACCTCAAGCGGACGTTGGGGATGGGCGGCAAGATCATTGCGATTGTCAATGCCGAGACTTTGTGGAACCGACCGGGCGACAGAAGATGGGGAGATCACTTCGTCGTTGTGACCGGCGTTGACAGCCGGTTCGGCATCGTTCACCTCAACGACAGCGGCATCAGCACCGGGCGTGACGAACAGATTGCGATCGCAGTCTTCGAGCGGGCTTGGGCGACCAACTTCCACTCCGCCGTCATGATCCGCTGACGCAGGTGCTGTGATCAAGATGCGGCGTCTGGCAACGGGGCAGGGTCGAGCGCCGTAGGGTCGTGCCAATGGCACTGAAAACCGACATCCGAGGCATGGAGTGGCCCTACCCCCATCCGTTCGTCGTCGGTCGGGAAGACGTCCGCGTCTTCGCGCAGGCGGTGAAAGCAACGGACCCTGCCAGCCACGATGACGCCGCCGCTGCGGAATTGGGCTACTCCGCTGTCGTTGCCTCACCGACGTTCCCGGCGGTGTTCGCGGCGCTGATCCAACGACACTTTCTTAGTCATGTCGACCTGGGCATGGACGAGATCCAGATGATCCAGGTCGACCAGAGCTTTCGCTATCACCGGCCGATCGTCGCCGGTGACGTACTCCGCGGGACGATGTACGTGGAGTCGGTCAACGAGCGATTCGGTGCCGACATCGTCACGACCCGAAGTGTCTGTACGGACGAGGACGGTACGACGGTCCTCGAAGCGACCACCACCATGATGGGACGCCACGAGGACATGTCGGAGTATCTGACCTGGAATGCCGCTACCGGCCGACACGTACGCACCCCGGGGTGGGTGGGATCGAACGGTGTTGTCGCGTCGGGAGCCGACGCCACCGGATGACGCTCTACCGGTATGCCCCGGCGCCCTGCCTCGGCGGGTGTGCCGCGTCGTAAGTTGGTTCGCAGCGACGAAGGCCACGACCGCGCGCTCGGACCGGGCGAGGGGGTCTGGCGCACCTTGGCCCGCACCACGCACGACGCGAGAGGAATCCCATGAGAACAGCCGCATACCGCCACGCCGCTGTCGTCGGCCTGACCACGGTTGCGTTGATCGCTTCGGGTTGCGGCAACGACAAGAGCGTCGACGCCTCGAAACCGCCTCAGGCCGGAGCGAACGCCACCGCGACGTCGACAGCCGCAGCGCCGCCGACCGCGCTGAAGCTCATCGGCGAGAGCAACGTCGAAGTGACCCTGACGGGGCCGATCGCCGCCAAATACTCATCGGCAACCGACAACCAGAAGGACGCTCTGGGTAAGCCCCTCACCGGTGACCGCAATGCGGGGACACGGGAGAGCGGCCTGGTTTTCCAGCAGTTCCAGGGCGGCGTGATCACCGCCAAAGACGACAAGGCCGGCACTCCCGCCTACATCACCACCGGGAAGATCCGGGAGGCTTGGAACATCCAACGCGCCCCGGACGGCGCACCCGAGGTCACCGGTGAAAACGGGTCGGCAGGTCCGTTGGGCTTTCCCGTCAGCGACGTCGTCGCCAAGGGCGATCTGCTCGTGTCTGATTTCGAACACGGCAAGATCGAGTACGACACAAAGTCCGGCCAGGTCGAGGTGACGGTCAACGGCAAGGTCGTCCCGTCCGGGCTGTAACGCACTGGGTCAGGGGAGTTGTCCGACCAGTAATCGGGGGTTCGGCAGGGCAAGCGTGAGCTGCCGGCGACCGTATCGGTGACCATGCTCAATCGAGCGGGCTGTGGAAGTGGCAGAGGTGGCTCTCTGCTCAGTGTTTGAAGACGTCGAAGGTGCCGATGACGGCGTGGCTGACCTTGGTCCGTTCGCTGAGTAACCAGGTTCCGTTGTCGTGGCGTGTCCATCGATCGCGGTACTCGCCGAGGGTGGAGAAGGTCTGGTCGGCGACGTCGCCGCGGCCCATGTGGAGGTCTTGGACGTAGCAGGTGCTCGTTGTGGTGGTGGGGGTGCTGTCCACCAGCACGTTGCCGATGAGGTGCTGGGTAGGGCCGCAGTAATCGAGGAAGGAGCGCATTTGGGTGATGAGTGCGTCACGGCCGCGAAGCGCGCCGATACCGAAGTCGGCAATGACGTCGTCGACGACGAGCTCGCCGACGGTGACCCAATCGCGCCGATCCATGGCCAGGGCGAATTGGAACAGGCGCCGACTGATCTGATGGTGAATCAGCATGTCGGCGTTGTCAGAGTTCACTGAGGATCTGAACCCGGATGCGGACAAGTCGTGCCGTGGCGATGTGCCATTGGCCGTCCTGCTTGATGTATTCGTCATAGTAGTGGCCGACCCCGGTGATGCCGACTCGCTCGCCCGAGGCGGCTCGGGGCCACTCGACGATGCGCTTACCGCGGCGGTGTTCACCCCCATGGACAGCTTTCAGATAGGGACGCTCGGCGACCGGGTGCGCCGCACGGCACAAGACATTGAAGCGCGCATCGCCGGCAACCCTCGTACAGTTGTTGTTTGATTGCCACGTCGGCCAGGGCGTGAGCGGGCTGTCCAGTCTCGTTGTTCCTGGCGGTAACAAACCTGGTAGTCGTCATCTCAAATGAGACCGTCGGATGGCAGACTGTCTCATTCATTACGGCGCTTCCGTGGCCTGAGCGTTGAAATCATATGTCAGCGAAAACTTCCAAATCCGTTGCCACGGCACCGCACAGACCGGTTATTCGAGTCGACAGCCCTTCGGTATGGCCGGCAGACGGTCGGCCACGCGGGCGCCTTGCACACTGGTTGCGCCCCACCGGAATCGGGTTAGGCGACGCTGTTTTGGTCCTCCCACACTGCTCGCCAGTCACGTTCCTCGTCCTGCTTGTCGTGGTGCAGGGTTTCCGACGGTGGGCTGAGGTGGATTGCAGGGTGGGGCATCGTGAAGAAATCACCCTGCCCGAGAGCGGAATTGCCCTCGCCGGTGTCGACGTAGCAATAGCCCTTTCCTGACAGCGCGGTAACACTCTCGGTCAGGCCCAGGTGGTGCAGCGCGTTGAGCGCCGCGGCTCTGGCGCCGTTTTTGGCGAAGATCGCCGCCTTGGGCAGCGGCCGCCCGGAGGGGGAGGCGATGGCAGCGGCGTCGCCAATGGCGAAGATGCCGGGGTGGCGGGTTTGCATGGTGATGGCATCGACGCTGATCCATCCCGGCCCGTCCAGGGTGACGGCGGGTTCGTGCGGCGGGATGAAAACCAGCAGGTCATAGACTTTTGTGCCGCCGTGCTGGAAGTGGATCTGTCGACGGTCCGGATCGATCCGGTCGACAGCATGGTCGCCGAAGAACGCGATGCCGTGGCCGTTGAGCAGTTCGACAAGTTCTGGTCCGGCGAAAGGTCCGGCCGACGGCATGGGGTACTTTTCCGGGCTGTACACCGATATCGCTGTGTGCGAACGTATTCCGTTGTCGCGAAGCAAGTCTGCGGCCAGCAGCGAACCTTCATAGGGTGCGACCGGGCACCGATAAGGCTGCGAGGTGACCAGGAAGACAAGGTCACCGCCGGCGAAGGCGCGAAGCGCCTGATTGGCGCGCGTTGCCGCATCGGCGCTGTAGTAGTGCACCGCGGTGCCGGCGGCCATGGCGTCGCTCAGACCCGGAACGGCGTCGATCGCGTTTCGCGCTCCGGTCGCGATTACGAGCGCGTCGAAACCCAGCTCGGTTCGCCCGGCCAACGTGACAGTGCGCCGTTCGGGGTGGATCGCTTGCACGGTTCCGGTGACCTTCCGAACCCTTGCCAGAGCGGCAGCGCTGGGTCGGATGGGCACGCTGTCACGGTCGCGCCAGCCGCGCATCACCCAGGGCAACGTGAAACCCAGGAAGTGGGCGAAATCTTCGTCGACGACCGTGATGTCGAGGTCGTCGAGACTCACGCCGGACTCCCAGATTTCCTTGATGACGCTCAATCCGCCGATTCCGGCGCCGAGGATCAACAGCTTCTTGCTCATGTGCGCACCTTCATTCTCAAGGGTCTTCTGACTCGCCACCGTCGAATTAGCCTGTGGTGCGGCGGTGACGAGCGGTGACGTGATCTAGGGGTGGGTGCGCGGCCGCTGCAGCTGGGCGAACTGTGGAGTGGCCACCAGCGCCGCCACTGCCTCAAACACCGGCAGTGTGCGGTCGGGGTCGGGTACTGCGCTCAAGACCGGACCGAACACGGTATGCCCGCCGATCGTGATCAACGGGCTACCACCGACGTCTCCGAGCGCGCTCTGGCTGGCTTCGTGGGCAAACCGGACCGCACTGTCCCAAGCGGCGTCATCAAGGACGGTGCCGGCGATACGCTGCGCGCGCGCTGCACTCGCCACCTCCTGTACGAGACGACTGTCGACGGGTGCTGACTGGTCGAAGTACCGCTGGCCGAACGTGAAATACGCTGCGGCCAACGCGGCCGGGGGGACCTCCTCGCGAACCGCGGCCATCAACCGGCCCACGGCGCGCGAATCGTTCATGCGTGCCTGCTGGGGAGGCGGCAGCTGGCGACCCTCGTTGAGAACAGCCAGATTCATCAACCGCAATTCAACGCCGAACCCGACCTTGTCGGCGGCGTCTGTCAACCAACGAGCGGTATTCCAAGAAAACGGGCACACCGGGTCAAGCCACAGCGTCACCACATCGTCAAGGCCATCCATTGATTCCGTGTCGATCATCATTGTCCCTTACTCCAAGATTGCGAAACTGGTTGAAATCCTCTTGCTGCGCGATGATTTCGCGGCATCAGTACCGCTCAGTTCGGTAATGATGTTCCGGTCCGGTTGCCACTTAATACTATACCCCCTACCGTATACTCGGGATGTCGGAACGGCAACGGGTCTCACGACGCCGCCCAGCCTCATACCCCCCGGGGTAATATGAGGGAGCCCGCACCTTATTGGAGGACTACATGATTGACGACACTGAACGCATCGACGCGGTGCTCAGCCGACTACGCCGAGCCCAGGGACAACTCTCCGGCGTTATCACCATGATCGAGCAAGGCCGTGACTGCAAAGATGTCGTCACCCAACTCGCCGCGGTGTCCAAAGCGCTCGATCGAGCCGGCTTCAAAATCGTCGCCTCTGGTATGCGTCACTGCATCACCGGCAAAGGCTCCGGTCCGCGCCTCACCGAGGACGAACTCGAGAAGCTGTTCCTTTCACTTGCCTGACCACTGCCGCGGACCCCGGCACCTTGCGGGGCCTACCGCCGCCTTGCGAGCACGACATGGCGTTCTCACGGCGTACGGTCGTCGCATGCATCGAACGGCTCTGCTGTCAGCGTTATCCCTGTGGGCGCTGGGCGTAGCCGTCGAAGCACCAGCGCTCGCGTCGCCGACGGCCTTTCCTGACGTCGATGCTCGTCACCCGGTCGTGGCAGACGAATACCGAGTCCTGGGCGCGCATCCAAGTTCGTCCGGTTGGGCCTTCTCCACACCTGGCGGACAACGTTGCCAGGACAGCATGATCGCCGAACTGGGCGTGATGTGCTGGGGCCCAATGCAAGGCGCGCCAGCGGGGTCGAACAGCATCGCTGTGTCGTTGACCAAGCAGGGGACACTCGATCGAACCACCACAGACATCGACGCGCAGCCAATCTCGTACCCGACTCTTCCGGTGGGGAGCAAACTCGCCACCGATAACGGCGTCGTCTGCGCCGTTCTGACCACGGACTCGTTCGCTTGTCGAGCCCGCAAACCAGCGACTTGGGCCGCTGACACTCCTGATCCTCCCGATCGGCACTACGCCGAGCACGGGTTCGTGGTCGCCCCGCAGGGGAGCTGGACGTACTAGACGCTCACGCACGAATTTCGTGCGGGCTGACGCTTTAACAGCGTCGCAGCGTGCAGTCCGTGGACATGTGCCGACTCATTGCCCGAAGCACGTCTTGTGACGTCTCGCCCAACGCCGCGAGGCGCCGCACCAAACCGCGCTTTTCCATGCGGGTGAGCTGATGGGACAGCCGGCTCTTTTCCCACAGGGGACGGACGACGATTCGTCTGATGCAACTTGCAGTGGTTGAGTTGACATAATGTAGCTTATCGGCACAATGCTGACCGGTCCATTGCTGCGAAAACACCTCCAACCAGTGAATTCCCGCTGTGGAGGAGCCCCCGACATCTGCCACCCACTCCACGACACACTGGCCAGATACGACGGATGCGCGATGGTCGTTAGACGCGTTCGGATCGCGCTTTGCCGCGCTTTGCGCGCTTTGCGGCGGTACCCCACGCAGCACTGCCGCGACCATCAATACGTCACTGTGACGAATAGCCCTGCGGCGCAGTGCGATACACCGGCCTCCGTGCCGGAAATTCCCGCGTCGACCGATGCGATCTTCCGGTTAGTGTGAATCTGATGTCAGGCACGCCGCCGTGACAGAGAGACGGGGACGCTCAATGGCCACGGTGACCAACAAAGTCGTTCGACTGGCGGCAGCCACGCTCGGGGCCGGCGTGCTGATGGCCGGCGCCGCCGGTACCGCATCAGCCTGGCCGATCCCGATCACACCGGAACAACAGCGGTTCATCAACGAAGCGCGCGGTGCAGGATTTCCCGGCGACGATGACGCAGTTCTGCAAGCAGGTATGCAAGCATGCCGCGCGCTCTACACCGGGCAAGGCACGCAAGGCGCTATCGGCACGGTCGCCGCACAAGCCGGGGTGAACCCGGATCAAGCCGCGGCGGTAGTCCACCTTGCCCGCGGCACCCTCTGCACCCAAGCGCCGGGATAGAACACTTCCCCACCACACCACCGGGTGGCTGCGGTAAATACGTCACAGTGACGAAATCATGTCTCCCGCAAGGCCATTGGGCCACCGGTCGGTGCATCACTGAGACGGGACGTAAATTGCTTGATTTAATCGATGAGTGCCGGCGGAGCTTCGCCCCGTGGCCGTAATCGGAGGAACTCTTCGTGGCAACTGATGACCGCTCGTCCACTCAGAATGAGCAACTGGTTCTCGACTTCGTCCACGCCGCCTACGGCGAGACGATGAACGTCGATGCGATGACAGCCAAGTTGCACGACGATTTCGTCTGGCAGCTCAACGTCCCGTTGTCACCCGTCGTCCGGGGTCGCGACGCCGCCCGGGCGGCCTTGCTGCAGCAGTCCGGATTGTCCTCCGGCATGGTCGACGGCAGTGAAATCCGCGCGGTCGTTTCCACCGGCGACACCGTCGTCGTAGAACGGGTCGACGTCAACATGATCGGCGGAAAGCCGGTGACCTTCAACGTGGCCGCCATCTTCGAGGTCACCGACGGACTGATCTCCTGCTGGCGCGAGTACTGGGACACCGGGCACATCGCCAAGCAACTCGGCATCGACCCGCTGCTGATGTTCGATCAGCTGGATTCGTAAAGCTCGCCGCGCTGACCGGAGTCCTTCCGGCCCCCTAGATCACAGTGGAGTGCCGACGCTTCAGCCGTAAGACAAGTCACGGCCGCGGTTGCTCGGAGATGTCCGCTTGACGGTCTACGATTCGTGCGAAACCTCAGTGCTGCAGAGCGAATCGCCGGTGAAAATCGGTGCGTTCGGTCCGCCCCGATTTACCCGAAGGAGAGCGACCAGCAGTGAGCTACACCGCCGCCGACATCACTGAACTCGACGATGTCCAGCACACTCGCCTGCGGCCGGCGGTGAACCTCGGTCTGGACGTGCTCAACACCGCGCTGCGCGAGCTGGTGGACAATGCAATCGAAGAGGTCGCCGATCCCGACCACGGTGGATCGACCGTCACCATCACCTTGCATGCCGACGGCTCGGTCAGCGTCTCCGACGACGGGCGTGGCCTGCCTGTCGACTCCGACCCGGTGAACGGTAAGAACGGCATCGTCAAGACGCTGGGTACCGCGCGGGCGGGCGGTAAGTTCTCCGCGCACACCGACGCGGCCAGCACCGGCGCCGGCCTGAACGGAATCGGGGCCGCCGCAGCGGTTTTCATCTCCGCCCGAACCGATGTGACGGTCCGCCGGGGCGGGAAGACCTACCTGCAGAGTTTCGGCGGCGGCTACCCCGGAGAGTTCGAAGGCAAGGACTTCGACCCGACCGCCCCGTTCAGCCGCGCCGACACCCAGAAGTTGCGCGGCTCCGGCAATCGCAAACCGGACGCCCACGGCACCACGGTGCGCATTCTGTTCGACGCGGCCGTGGTGCCGGACTCGACGGTGGACATCAACGAGGTGCTGCTGCGAGCCCACGCCGCGTCGCGGATGTCCCCCGGTGTGCACCTGATCGTCACAGACGAAGACTGGCCCGGGGACGCCGTGCGGCCCGAACTGCTCGAGCCGTTCAGCGGACCGTGGGGCAGCGAAACCCTGCTGAACCTCATGTGCGTCGCCGCCGGCACCCCCGTGCCCGGTGTGCGCGCGGTGGTGGAGGGCCGCGGCGACTACACGACCGGCCGTGGCCCGACCCCGTTCCGCTGGTCCCTGACGGCGGGCCCTGCCGAACCGGCCACCGTCGCCGCGTTCTGCAATACCGTCCGCACCCCTGGTGGCGGATCGCATCTGACCGCCGCAGTGAAGGGTGTGTCCGAAGCGCTGGCCGACCGTGCATCCCGCATCCGCGACCTGGGCCTGGCCAAAGGCGAAGAAGGCCCGGAGCCACAGGATTTCGCAGCCGTGACCGCGCTCGCCGTGGACACCCGCGCACCCGACGTGTCCTGGGACTCCCAAGCCAAGACCGCGGTGTCGTCGCGCTCACTGAATGTGGCGATGGCTCCGGACGTGGCGCGCAGCGTGACCATCTGGGCGGCCAACCCCGGCAACGCGGACGCGGTGTCGCAGTGGACGAAGTTGGCCTTGGAATCTGCCCGCGCGCGGCGCAGCGCCGAGGGCGCCAAAGCCCGGTCCCGAGCCGCATCGAAGGCCAAGGGTCTGGGGACGAATCTGTCCCTGCCGCCGAAGCTGCTGCCCAGCCGGGAGACCGGCCGCGGCTCAGGTGCCGAATTGTTTCTGTGCGAGGGCGATTCGGCGCTGGGCACCATCAAGGCCGCCCGCGACGCCACGTTCCAGGCTGCTTTTCCGCTGAAGGGCAAGCCGCCCAACGTCTTTGGGTTCACCGTGAGCAAGGCGCGGGTCAAGGACGAATTCGACTCGATCGAGCGCATCCTGGGCTGCGGGGTCCGCGACAACTGCGACCCAGAGTCGTGCCGGTACGACCGCATCCTGTTCGCCTCCGACGCCGACCCCGACGGCGGCAACATCAACTCGAGCCTCATCTCGATGTTCCTGGACTTCTATCGACCGCTCGTCAAGGCCGGGATGGTCTATGTGACTCTGCCGCCGCTGTTCGTGGTCAAGGACGGCCAGCAGCGGATCTACTGCCAAGACGAATCCGAACGCGATGCTGCAGTAGCCCAGATGAAAGCCACCTCCAAGCGGAAGGTCGAGGTCCAGCGGAACAAGGGTCTCGGTGAGATGGACGCCGACGACTTCTGGAACACCGTGCTGGATCCCCAGCGCCGCACCGTCATTCGGGTGCACCTCGACGACGGCGACCCGAAGTTGCACCACACTCTGTTCGGTGGGCCGCCCGAGGGCCGGCGCACGTGGATGGCAGACGTCGCCTCCCGCGTCGACACCGCCGCCCTCGACCTCGACTAGGAGTACGACGTGACCGCCATCGTCGAACAGAACCCCGATTTGGTGCTCGACCAGAGTGCCGACGACTACTGGAACCACTACCAGCTCACCTTCGCGCTCTACAGCGTCAGCGATCGTGCCATCCCGTCGGCTTTCGACGGGCTCAAGCCAGGCCAGCGCCGACTTCTCTACCAGATGCACGACTCCCGACTGTTGCCCGGGAACAAGCCGCAGAAGTCCTCCAAGGTCTGCTCGGCCGTCACCGGCAACCTGCACCCCCACGGTGGCGCGTCGATGTACGGCGCGGCGGCGCTGATGGCTGCTGAGTTCCAGCGCGTGAAAGTCATTGATGGGCAAGGCGCTTTCCCACGAATCCAGGGCGACCTCCCCGCCGCCGACCGCTACACCGAGATGCGACTGTCGGCACCTGGTGCCGCACTGACCGCCGAACTCAACGACCACGCCGTTCCGATGGTCTCGACGTTCGACGGCGAATGGATCGAACCGACTGTGCTGCCGGCTCAGTGGCCGGTGTTGCTCTGCAACGGCGCCGTCGGCATCGCCGAAGGCTGGGCCACCAAAGTCCCCGCGCACAATCCCCGCGAGATCATGGCGGCCTGTCGGGCCCTGCTGAAGACCCCGAACATGACCGACGACAGGTTGATGAAACTCATCCCCGGACCCGACTGGGGCTGCGGGGCCACCGTGGTCGGCACGGCCGGACTGCGGGAGTACATCACCACCGGGCGAGGGCAGCTCACGGTCCGCGGCACGGTGTCGGTGGACGGCAAGAACGTCATCGTCACCGAACTGCCACCGGGCGTCGCGAGTAACACTGTGCAAGAACGGATCCGGGCTCTGGTCGAATCGGGCGAGATGTCCGGGGTGGCCGACATGTCCGACCTGACCGACCGCCGCAACGGCCTGCGCATCGTGGTCACCGCCAAGCGCGGGCACAGCGCCGAGACGATCCGCGACCAATTGCTCGCTCTCACTCCGCTGGAGTCGACGTTCGCCGCCAGCCTGGTCGCACTCGATGAAGACCGGGTGCCGCGATGGTGGACGGTGCGGGAACTGATCGGCGCTTTCCTGCACCTGCGCGACGCAGTTGTGTTGCGCCGCAGCGAGTACCGGCTGGAAAAGGTCACCGCGCGGCGCCATCTGGTGGCCGGCCTGATGACCATCCACCTCGACATCGACGCCGCGGTCGCGGTGATTCGTGGATCCGACACCGTCGACGACGCCCGGCAGGGGCTGCAGGATCGGTTCTCGATAGACACCGAACAAGCCGACTACGTTCTGGGGCTGCAGCTGCGGCGGTTGACCAAACTCGACGTCATCGAGCTGCAGGCCGAGGCGGAGAAATTGGACGCCGAGTTCCTCGAACTGACCGAATTGGTGTCGAATCCCGACGCGCGTCGGGTGGTGATCGATCAGGAATTGGTGGAGACGGCAAAACTGTTCAAGGGTCCCGAATTCGACCGTCGCACCGTGCTGGATCTCGAGGCGACACCCGTGTCGTCCGGCGTCGACGAGGACGGGCCGCGTGAGCGGAAGGTCAACGCCGCGTGGCGACTCGACGACCGCGGCGTGTTCTCTGACAGCCACGGCGACCTGCTGACCTCCGGTCTGGGTTGGGCGGTGTGGACCGACGGACGAGTCAAGTTCACCACCGGCAGCGGTCTGCCCTCCAAGATCCGTGACATCCCGGTGGCGCCGGACATCACCGGGCTGGTGCGTTCAGGGGTGCTCGCCGACGGCCAGCACCTGGCACTGGTGACCCGGCGCGGGAAGGTGCTGCGGATCGACCCGTCCGCGGTCAATCCCCAAGGCGCGGCGGGCAACGGGGTCGCAGGTGTGAAGCTGGCGGCCGACGGCGACGAGGTGATCGCCGCGTTGCCACTCACGTGTGAGAACGGCGAAGCCATCCTGTCGATCTCCGAAAAGGGCTGGAAAGTCACCGAAGTCGCCGACATTCCGGTGAAGGGTCGCGGTGGCGCCGGCGTCGGTTTTCACCCCTTCGTCAACGGCGAAGCTGCGCTACTCGCGGCGGCGGTCTCGCCGACTGGCTTCGTGCGGGGCACGAAAGTGGTCCGGGCCGAAAAGCGCGCCAAGGCGTCGGTCAAAGGATCCGGCCAGGACGTCACGCCCGCCACGTAGACGGCAGGCAGGGCGTTATCGATTGGCTACTTCGGACGCGGGGGCAGCACTGCAAGCCACGAGTCCGACAGCAGCTCGAGCAATTGACCGTCCGGATCGCGGATCATGGCTGACTGGTCGGAGACACTCTCGGCGACCACGGATCCGCCGAATTCAGCGACGTTGGCCAGCACGGCGCCGAGGTCTGACACTGACAGTGACAGGTGGGTGAGACCGACTTGATCCAGTACCCGATGCGATCCGGCCCGCAGCACGCGGTGGGAGTACGCCAGCAACTCGAGCACCAGACCATCGCGAACGAGATACGTGGCGTGTAGTCCGATCGGTGGATTCAGTTGCAGCAGTTGGCCGGTGCCCTCATCAGGCGGTGTGAGTTCCCACCAGAACGTGAAATCCAGCAGGCCCTCGTAGAAGCGGCGTGACCGGGCGGTGTCGGCTACGCACAAACCGACATGGTTGAACACTGTTCGCTGACGGGTCATGGCAACCTCCTGCGAGTGAACGCTCTAGGGAATCTTCAGGGGAAACGGGTCATTGGCGAAGTCGATCTGAGCGTCGGGATTGGCGACGGCGGTCGTCATGCCGGATCCGAAAGCTCCGGCTGTGTCGAACAACGTCGCCGTGCCGACCGCCACGCCGTCGGCGGCCCAGTGTGAATCGGCCTGAACGCCGATCCAATCCCCGACCGGCAGCCTCGCCAATCCCACCGTCAAATCGCCGTTGATGTAGCCCACTCCGCGGGTGCCCAGATTCGTGACCAGGCTTGTTGCCTCCGCAACCATCACCGCGCGAGTGAACTGGGTGTTGGGTTCTCCGGCCACGACGTCAATGGCATTGTTGTAGAAGCGTTTTCGCGATTCGTTCTGATGTTCACCCGGCGATCGGCTCCAGTCGGCATCGTCGCTGTGTACAGCCGTCTGCGCCCCGTCCTCGAGCGCCGGCGGAAATGGAATCGATGTCGGCACGCTCCACAGGTCCCCCGGCGGCGCCTGAGAACGTCGGTATTGCAGCAAGCTTGCGCGAGCGACCAACCGGCCGTCCTGGACGACTTCGCACTCCGCGCTACGCACGCGTCTGCCGTCGCGCACCACCCGAACGTTGACCGCGGTCGGGATGCCTCGCGCTGCCCGGAACAAATCAACCGTCAGTCGGGTGGGCATGAAGTCATCTGATCCACAGTGGCTTTCGAGCACATGAGCTGCCAGTCCGACGACGGCCGGCCCGCTGAGGTGGTCGTCACCCCAGTGACTTCCCGCGAATGATGTCGGCTCGAACGCACCACCTTCGAGCAGCGTGAAGTGCGCAGGTTTCACGACCACTACACCATCATCGTCGCTAGGCCGCGCGGAGAATGTTCACGGCCTTGACCAGCATTCCGCTCAGCAGCCCTTCCGCGTCGGGATTCCCGGGAAGAATGCCTTCGGCGGTGACGGCCACGGTCTCGCTGAGGAACGCCGCGAAGACAAAGGACTTGGCTGCGCCCTTGGCGGTGACCGCAGTCGACTCGGTGGTGACGATGCCGTCGATCGGAGGCCCGGGTTGCCGGGTGACGTCGGAGACCACCAGCTGGCCCTGAACCCGTTGGGTGACCGAGACCTGCTCACACCCTTTGGGGACGACAGCCTTGCCCAGCGACTTCGGCGAACTCACGGCGCCGACCAGGATCGCACCCTGCCCGAGCCCGCCGATCATCGTGTACTGAGCCTCCGGTGGCGGTCGCACCGGTTGGAGAACCGACCGGCACAACGGCGGATCGATCTTCACGATGTCACCGACCCCAACGGCGAAGAACTTGTCGGCGTCGGGCCCCAGGGTGGCGATGGTCGTGTTCTGCACGCGGTCGAACCCTGGCGGGAATTGCCCTTCCAGCTGGCTCAGCCGGCTGATGTCGTAGTAGGTGGACCGTGGTGGCGGAGGGCTGTTCTTCGTCGGTAGCGAAGGCGGCGGGAATGCGGTGGCGGCGTCGGACGGGCTCACCGGCGTGCCGTCGACGGAGCGTGCGCATCCCGGCACGGCAAGGCAGGCGATGAGCACGGCGAGTGCGGTAGACCGCCGGAGACAAAGGCTCACTGGGCTGCCGGCTTGTTCCAGGTGAAGCTGTTCACCGAATTGCCCAGAAGTTGCGCGATCATCATGTTGACCGCCGAAGGATGCGCCGATGTGCGCGGTGTGAACCGGACCATCGGGCCCTCGGCCACCGCCACGAGAGCCAACCCGTTCTTCACGGCGGTCATCACGAGAAGGCGACCGCGGGTGGATGCGGCGTTGGGGTTCTCCAGCGAAAAGTCATCCACTTCACCGTAACCCGGTTCGTAACCGACCATCGCGTTGGGAATCTGATACGCAGTCTGCGCGGTCCGGTAATTCTTCTGGATGTACTGCTCGACGATCTGGCGCGGTGTGCGATTCTGCGCCGGTGTTCCGAACAGCCGGATCTCGCCGTCCATCCGGCCGAACGTCACAGTGATGCCGTCGTCGCTTTTCGTCACGTCGGCAGCCGGTAGGTAGGCGACCGAGAAAGCGCCGTCTTTCGAGGTGAACCGGGGGTAGGTCTGCACCGCGACCGGCCGCTGACTCGGCGGCGTCACGTCCGGGGGCTCCGGCGCCGGCCCCTGACCCGGCTCAGCACCGACCGGTGGGCCGATCGGCGGCCTTCCGCAATCCGGGGGGCACGCGTACTGCGCAGCGGCCGGAGTCACCGTCACGGAAATAGCCGAGACGGCGGCGACCGCCACGGCCAGTGCCGCCGCCACCGCGACGGTCAGCCCAGCCGGCGACGTCACCCGCGGCAGTGGCGCGCTGTACGCACCGGGCGGTACGCCGTAGCCGGGATACTGCCCGCCCGGTGACCGGCCGGCCGAGGCGTCGACGGCAGCGCCGCGGGCACCGCGCGCGGCCCTGCTCGCGGCGCGCGCCGCCGCCCCGCAGTTCGGGCAGAACGGCAGGTCTGGAACCGCGTGGCGGCAGTGAAAGCACAACGCCGCCCGGCCGTGCGACGCGTCGGGCTGTTCGTGCAGTAGCGCTGTGTGCACGCCAATTCTCAACAAGATCAAGGCAATAGCCGCGACAATCAGGTGCAGTCCAAGCTGAACCGTGGGCGTGAGGCTCGCGATGTCCACAACCCCCAGGACCGCGTAGATGACGACTCCCACCGCCGACGCCGCGAGGACAGCGCGCCGATCCGGACCAGGCTGGGGCTGACCGCGCCGGCTGAACCACAGCGCAACGCCGATCAGACCCCCGACAGCCGCCGCGGTCAAAGGCATTGCGACACCCTGAACTCCGGCCTGCATGAGTAGGACCGCGACGGGTTTGTGGCGCGCGACAAGCCCGTTGGAGAGCTGAGGGGCAGCGCGAACAGCGACGGCGGCCGCGGTGAAAAGCAAGGCTGCCCGCGCGCCGATCGCGTAGCCGTCGAGTGACTCTCGAGTGGCGGGCCGCAGAAAGCGTGCAAGAACCACCGGCACGACCATCACGATCGCGCCGAGCACGGGGATGCTCAGGCCCTGTGCGAGCAGCCGTAGACCGCTGTGGCCGGGTCCCAGCACGTTGAGGTACGAATCAGCCAGCTGCCGGCCCGTCAGATAGGCCCAGCCCGCGCCGAGCGCCAGCCCGGCCGCCGATGTCATTGCGACGGTTCGCAACCCGAGGTCGCTACGGACGCCGGTCTGTCGGAGATACGCGATGAAGAGCACCGGTACACCGACGACGCTGATCGCGACGAGTGCGGCTTGCCATCGCAAGAGCGCCACCACGATCAGCGCCACGATGAGCAGGCTCAGCGCTGTCCGAAATGCTGTCCGTGACCGCGGTAGCACGTGCGGAAAGAGCGTGCTGATCAGCGACAATCGGACCAGCTGTTCGTTCGGCTCGGCCACGTACGCGTCGGGACGCAGGCGATCGGATCCGTTGCCGGGTTGCTGGTAGATGTGGACGCCACAATAACCGCAGAACGCCCCGTCGGGAACGTCACTCTGACACACCCTGCATCGCACGATCTCTGAATGCTGTTGGGCGGCAGCACTACTCGTTGTCATTGCTGCGGGCCCTTCTGGATGTCGAGAATGTCGTGCGCCAAGTTGTCGGTGTCGGGAGTGCCCAGCCCGGTCACCAGGTCGTAGCCCGGGACCGCGATGTGCACGGCGTTTCCTCCGGTCACGACGTCGTGGAACGCCGGGCGGGCGGCGCCCGCGGCGACTCGGTAGAGCAGTGGGTTGATGTCGCCGACCGCCCGGCCTCCATTGGCCTCGAGGAATTGGTTGATCAGCGCGGTCAACGCCGCCCAGATCGGCGCGGACTGCGAGGTTCCTCCACCGGCCATCCAGCGACCGTCGACCAGGATGCTGACACCGCTGTAGGGGTCGGCGTCAGCGGCGACGTCAGGGGTCAACCGGTGGGTGGAGTCCCACGCCGAGGAGACATTCTTCTGCCACGAGGGTCGGGGGAACAGGCGCGATACTCCCCCGCCGGTGCCTTGCGACATCGGCGAGTCGAACCAACTGACTTCGGAGACCCAGGCGCCCTTGGCATCGGTGCTCAGCGTCGTTCCCCCGACATCTGTCATCGCGGGAACCGAGCCGACAGCGTTCACTCCCTGGTCGTTCTCGCCGGGCGGTGTCGACCAATCACCGTTGAAATCAGCACATTCCAGGCCGCCGGAATCACCGCTCGACATGAACGCCGATGTACCGTGCGACTCCGCGATCTGGACCGCGGCCTCGACCGGCGCAAGGTCGGCGGCGGTGGCCATCCGGTCACAACCGATGCCGAGCGAGGTACTCCACACCGCGCCCGGGAACTGCCGGTCGGCAAGCTGGTACATCTGGCCCGCCTGCGCGTAACTGGTCGAACCACCGAAGGCCAACGCGTTGACGACCACCAGCTTGGCGTCGGGCGCAATGGCGTGAACGACCTCGAGGTCCATCTCGGTCTCGCCGAGAACCTTGCCCGGCTGTCCACCGATGAGAACCGGGGTGAAGCGCGGCGAGCCCAGCTTGTCGGCCCAATGGTCCAGATCGGCCTGCTTGTAGCCGTCGATCTCGAAGAAGACGATGGTCTGCCCCCGGCCGGTGAATCCGGCGCGCGCCAGCGGCTCGGCGTTGTAGGTGCGCAGCAGCGCCGGCGGCCGCAATCCACCGCGGGGAACATCGGTCGGGATGTTGAGTGGTTGCGCGCGGTGCATCAGTTGGTATCCCAGGATGCTGCCGAGTTCGCTGACCTCGCCGGTCAGCGAGGCTGGGATCGACGGTTCCTGCGCTGCGGCATAGAAGACCTGGCCGCTGCGACTGCGGTAGTCGTGGATTGCCACGTCGAACGCGGTCGCGAGATCGGCCGGCCTGCCCTCGATGTAGGCCCAGCCGGCGCCCGGCTGCCACCGCACACCCAGGTGATGGTGCTGCGTCCAGCTGATCAGCGCGTCGGGACGCGCCGCATGTCGAAGCGACGCGGCCAGCGTGATGCGCTGCTGATGCGCCGGGCCCACATCGGCCGAGGCATCAAGCAGCCACGTCATCGGTCCGGAAGTCAACGTCGGGTGGGTGGCCCTGACCGGCCCCGCTCCCATGGCCAGGACCAGGTACACCGCGATTGACAGGGCCGCCAGACGCGGGCCCACACGGCCGGCGAAGCGACTGGCTTCGGCCCCGGCTGAGCGCGACAGTCGAATCACCGCTACTCCCTCGACTCATGATTGGGCAGGCGTGCCGGCCATCGGCAAAAGTACTTCACTTCCCAACCGTCTCAGCGCTTAATCGGTGAATTTTGCTTACGCCCCTGCCGTTTACGCTAGCGCGAGCCAACTCATATGAATCACACAAATTTGTTCAGCAGGCTAACATCAGCCTGCTCCCCGCTTGGTACGACGAGAGGACCGCACCGATGATGCTTGGACGACGGCGTCGATCCCTGGCGGTGGCCAGCGCCGCGGCAATCATGCTGGGGCTCGCGGGTTGTGGCACTCACACGACAGCCGGCGTTCCGGTGCAGGCCAAGAAGGTCACTTCCGAGCACTCTCCGGACGCTGCTCCCGAAAGTCCGGCCCCTCCGCCAAAACCCTTGTCTGCCAACAGCATCAAGAACCTTCAACTGTCGACCGAAGACGTCGAGGAGTTGGCCGGACTGCCGCTCGACAAGCGGACGGAATACGCGTCGCCGGGAATGGCCGCGAGTGACTACGACAAGCCGGAATGCTCCTTGGCCATGGGCATCACCAAAGATGCCCTCGGAGAGGGCGAGTTCACCGCTTACCGCGGGGCGCGCAGCGAAGGCACCAAGGGCGACAGCCTCATCGGATCGTTCACTCAGCACGTCGCCACATTCGAGACCGCCGAAAAAGCCAGCGAATTGTTCCACAATGCCTACAAGACGTTGGGCAAATGCAACGGAACAACAATCTCGCGCAAATCGAGTACCACGGTGTGGAAGTTGATGACTCCCGGCCCATTCGACGGTGATTCGGTGAAGTTCGCTGAACTTCAGCAGACCGACCAGCAACAAAATTACGGATGGCGTTGTGATCACCAAGCACGTGTCAAGAACAATGTCATCATCGAAGCATTCTTGTGCGCGTGGGCGAATGGCAGTCCGGCAGCGGCCGCGGCCGTCGATCAGATCAGCGCTCGGATTCCACCTCCGGACAAGCCCGCCCCCAAGGCGCCGTCGGACTTTCTCGGTCCCGACAAAATCAAGTCCGTCATCGTGGGCGTTCCGCAGGTCAGCAAAATCCTCGGCGCGAATTTGGGCGCAACCGGCACGTACTATTACCCGCCGGACCCCCTGGATTACGGCGACAAGTCGCATTGCAGCCCGCTCGTCGGCCTGAACACGTCGTCGTTCGGAGCCAACGTCGAGTACACCGCATTTCGCGAGACCGACTCACGGGAGTCCAAGGACAGTTTTCAGCACATCGTCGACCAGAAGGCCGCCACCTACGTGGATGCCGGCGCGGCGTCGGCGGCATTCCAGAACGCGCTGAAGGGCCTGGTCGGTTGCGACGGCGCTCGAGTGCCCACCCCACAACCCGACAAGCAGTGGCAACTGCCCAACCCTTCGATCAACGGCAACTCCGCGCAGTGGGCGGTCATCGAGCTCACCAAGGGCCAGCCTGACACGTGGCGCTGTGCCGTCGACTTTCGCGCGCAGAGCAATGTGCTGCTGGCCGCCAAAGTCTGCCAATACGGCAATCCGGCGGACGTCGCCCGGCAGGTTGCCGACGAGATGGCCGATTCGATCCCCAAATAGTTCGATCACCCGTGGGATGAACGCCGCCAGGCGAGTGTCTCGGACGTGTTGGCCGAAAGTTTCGCACAATGTGCCCGCGAGCTGCGGGAATGGTCGCTAGGCTCCGTGTCGCGGGGCGTCCGAATTGGTGCGGTAGGTCGGTGCGCGTGGCCGTTAGGGTTTGAGATCAAAGGAGGTAAGTATCTCGATGAAACGCGAACTTCTCACACTCGGCTGTGCCGGGCTCACTGTGCTGATGGGTGCGACGCCGACAGCGGTGGCTGACTCGTCGGCCGCTTCGGTCACCGGATCCAACATCGACTCGGTCCTGCTGTCCGCCGACACCGTCGGCGACATTCTGGGCACCAATCTGCCGGTCCAACTCAAAGGCAAGCGGCCGTCCAAAGAAGTGCAGCTCGACCAACACCAGGAGTGCGCCCCGCTCATCACCCAGGGCACCAAGTTCTACGGTTCGGACCTGAATCTGTTCCGTATCAACATGTTCGAGGACGACAAGGAATCGCCGGACTACATTGTGCTCCAGTCCGTAGCGACTTTTCCGGACGCGCAAACCGCGCGCAGCGTGTTCACCAAGGGCATCGAGCCGACCACCGGATGCAATGCGGTCGTGGTGGTGACCGAGAGCCCCAACAAGCCGTCATGGCAGCTCTCCGCGCCGAAGGTCTCCGGCGACGACGCGAAGTGGCATCAAGGCCAGCTGTATCAAGGCGATCCGATCGGGTGGAACTGCTACGTCGACCTGCATGCCGCCGAGAATTCGATCCTGCGGGCCCAGGTCTGCCAGATGGGTAATGCGGGGCCGGCGGTGAGCCAGATGATGGACCAAATGGTGGGCGGACTCCCGTCTTGAGTCGCGACGAAGTCAACCGCCGAACGCAGGATTTGAACGAAATGAAAGGGCCGATTCAATGAAGCGGGTCAAACTTGTCTCCACGTGTGCGGGCCTCCTTGTGCTGACCGCCGTGGGCTGCTCTCACCCCAAGAACGACGAAGACACCATCGATCCGACGGTCAACAAGCCGGCGCCGACGGCCACCTCACAGCAGGCGGCAGCGGGTGATCCCACCGCTCCGGCAGCCGCGCCGTCCTCGACACCGGCCGCCCCGGCCACCCCCGCACCGCCGGCGATTGTCGTGCCGGGCAAGGTGGACGCGCTGCTGCTACCTCTCGACGAGACCGGCGGAATCATCAGCGCGACACTGAATTACGAGCAGAAGTTCAAGACCCCGCTGCAGCCGTACGCCCTGGGCAACCAATCGGTGTGTGCATCGCTGTTCGGACTCAACACCACGGCCGTCGGCAACGACTTCACCACCTTCCGCGCGCTGCGCCAGCAGGAGAGCAAGGACAACTTCACGCACGTCGTGGAGCAGGAAATAGCAACCTATGCCGATGCCGCCACCGCGACGGCGGCGTTCCAGAACGCCTTCAAGTCCGTGGACCAGTGCAACAACGTCACCGTGCACCGGCCTACCGACAATGCCGCCACCACATGGCAATTCCAGGTCCAGAACGGCGATCCCGCCAGCGCGAACTGGCACAACACCGAGCTGACCAACAACAACGCCGACGGCTGGGGTTGCTCGCACGGTGCACGGGTGAAGAACAACGTGATCTACGCGGCCCGGGTGTGCCAGCGTGGCGACACCGGCGCCGCCGTGCCCACCATCTTGGACCGAGTCGGGACGCTGATTCCCGCCTAGCGCGTCGTCGCGGTCGCCGGCGTCAGAGCAGCCGGCGACCGTCGACACCGAAGAAGTGCACGTGCTCCGGTTGCGGTTCCAGGCGAATCCGGGCACCCCGCTGCGGCGGATCCTGACCGTCGACCCGGGCAACGATCTGGTGATCAAATGCGCTCTCGGCCGCGGTGATCCGACCGTACAGGTAGGCGTCCGCGCCGAGTTCCTCGACGACGTCGACCTCCATCTCGACCCCGGTTGCACCGATCTGCAGATGCTCCGGCCGAATACCGATCACGAGCTCGCCTGTCGCCGTGTCGATTCCACGCGGCACCGCGATCGACCAGTGACCCAGCGCGATGTGCTGATCGACGACGGGAACGGTCAACAGATTCATCGCCGGCGATCCGATGAACTCCGCGACGAACATGTTGGCCGGGTTGCGGTACAGCTCGCGGGGCGCCGCGCACTGTTGCAGGACGCCGTCACGCATCACCGCAACGCGATCGCCCATCGTCATCGCCTCGACCTGATCGTGGGTGACATAGACAGTCGTGGTGCCGAGACTGCGCTGCAGCCCGGCGATCTGATTACGCGTCTGCACCCGTAATTTCGCATCCAGGTTCGACAGGGGCTCGTCCATCAGAAAAACCTGGGGCCGACGGACGATCGCGCGGCCCATTGCCACCCGCTGACGTTGGCCGCCGGAGAGCGCTTTCGGCTTGCGATCCAGATAAGGCTCGAGGTCGAGTAGTCGAGCCGCGGTCACCACTCGCTCCCGGATCTCGCTCTTGGGCACACCGGCGATCTTCAGCGCGAAACCCATGTTCTGCGCGACCGTCATATGCGGGTACAACGCGTAGTTCTGGAAGACCATCGCGACGTCGCGGTCCTTCGGATCGTCATCGGTGACGTCGTGGGCGCCGATCAGGATCCGCCCGGAGTCCACCGTCTCCAGCCCCGCGATCATCCGCAAGGACGTGGTCTTGCCACACCCGGAAGGCCCGACCAGCACCACGAATTCGCCGTCGCCGACGCTGAGATCCAAGCAGTCGACCGCGGGCCGGGCGGCACCGGAGAACCGCCGCGTCGCCTGTTCGAACGTCACCGGGGCCACGCGCTAGCCACCCAGTCCGGTCACGGCGATGCCACGAATGAAGGCACGCTGGGCGATCGCGTACACCAGCAACAGGGGCAGCAGAATCAGGATGGACGCCGCCATCAACACCGGCCATCGCGATACGTATTCACCCTGCATCCGCACCAGTCCCAGCGTGAGTGTCGCGATACTGCTGCGCTGAATCATCAGCAGCGGCCAGAGGAAATCGTTCCAGACATTGACCCAGGTGAGCACCGCCAGCACCATCACCGCGGGCTTTGCGTGTGGGAGCAGTACGCGCCAATAGATCTGCCACGGGGTACAGCCGTCCAGGATCGCCGCCTCTTCGAGTTCGTCGGGCAGCGTACGGAAGAACTGCCGCATCAAGTAGGTGCCGAACGCACTGCCGAACAGGCCCGGCACGATCATGGCCCACGGTGTATCGGTCAATCCCGCGATACGCATCAAGATGAACTGCGGAATCACCGTGACCGTCAGCGGGACCATCAGGGTGCCCAGATAGAGCACGAACAAGGTATCGCGTCCCCGAAATCGCAACCGCGCGAACGCATATCCGGCCAACGAGCAGAAGAACACCTGACCGGCGCTGATACAACCGGCATACAGCACCGAGTTGAAAAACATCCGCCAGAACGGCATGACGGCGAAGACCTCGCGATAGTTCGACCACTGCGGATCCGCGGGAAACAGTGTCGGCGTGCTGATCTCACCGGTCCGCTTCAGCGAACCGGATACCGCCCACAGGATCGGGACGAGAGCGCAGGTGGCGATCACGGTCAACGCGACGTACACCGCGACACCGCGAACGACACCGGGTTTGATCACCCGCCCGGCTACGCCCACGACGTCTCCTCCTGGGCTGCTCGACGACGTCCCAGTCGCAGCTGCACCACGGTCAGCACCAGCAGGATGGCAAACATCACCCATGCCAGAGCGGAGGCGTAGCCGAATTCCAGGAACGCGAAGGCATGTTGGAACAGCATGATGCCCAGGACATAGGTGGCCGTCTCCGGGCCCCCGTAGCGTCCGGTGAGGACGTAGACGAGGTCGAACGCCTGAAACGCATGGATGACCGAGATGACGACGACGAAGGAGACCGCTCCCCGGATCAACGGCACGGTGATCGACACGAACTGGCGGAGCTCCCCCGCACCGTCGAGCCGGGCCGCCTCGTAGAGGTTTTCCGGCACGCCCTGCATCGCGGCCAACAGGATGACCGTCGCGAAAGGCACGCTGCGCCAGACGCTCACGATGCACAGCGACGTCATGGCCCACTTCGGATCCACCAACCACGGAATGGGACTTATCCCGACCCAGCCGAGGACGATGTTGAGCAGACCGTTGTTGGTGTTGAAGACGAACTGCCAGACGACGGCGATCACCACCGACGACACTGCCAGTGGCAAGAAGATGACGGTACGAAAGATGGCTATGCCCTTGATTTTCCGGTTGAGCACGCCGGCCACCGCGAGGCTGATGAGAACAGTCGGAACGACCGTGCCCAGCACATACACAACGGTGTTGCGCATCGCGATGCTGAACAGCGGGTCTTCGGTGAAAAGGCTTCGGTAGTTGGCCAGTCCGACGAATTTTGCCGGGGTGAACATATCCCAGCTGTGCAAGCTCATGTACAGCGAGAATCCGAGCGGGAACAGCATGAACACGGCGACCGCGGCCAGGTTCGGCGCGACGAACAAGCGCCCGGCTCGGGCGCGTCGTGCCGACGGCCGGCGGCGTCTCGGCACGGGAGCGGCGACTGTGTCGAGCTGGCTCATGGCGTTCGGAGCACCTCGTCGATGTGGCGGGACAGCCCGTCGGACAGTGACGTCGCGGGGCGCGCACCGCGGAGCACGGGGCTGACGTTACGGTCCAGCAGCGCGGCGATCTTGGGCCAGGCGGGGGTCACCGGTAGACCCGCGGCATGAGCCGGCCCACCGGTCAGCACGGTGAGATTACCGATCCGCTTGTGCGCCTTGGCGAAACCCTCCGAATGAATGGCCGATTTCAGTACCGGGACGAACAGGCCCGATTCGGCGATCACCGCTTGGCCAACCGGCCCGGTGGCGAACTTGACGAACTTCCACGCTTGTTCCTTCCGGCTGCTACTCGACGCGATCGCCAGCCCGGTGGTCCCGATATTGGTGTGCGCGGCACGGCCTTTCGGCCCGGTCGGCAACACACCGAGATCGAAATCCAGGCCCTTGGCCCTGTCGAGGGTCTGGTATCGCCAATGCCCGCCGAATGCCATCGCCGCGTGCCCCGACGTGAATAGATCCGTCGTGGACATCGACTGCGCTTCCGACGCGGTGGGTGCGACGCGGTGGCGGTTGGCCAGATCGGCGTAGAACTGTATGCCCTCGATGAATGCGGACTCATCGAAATTGAGATGCGTCGGGTTGATCCGCGGATTCGACCACGGCACACCGTTGTTCATCCCGAAAATCAGGGCCGAGTAGTACGGAGCCCAGGTATCGACGAACCCCCACTGCGTGCCCCGGCCCGATCGGTCCCGCCTGGTGAGAGCCTTTGCTGCGTCCAGAAACTCGTCGAAGCTCCACGGCTGGTCCCACCGTCCGGGTGGTGGGCGCACACCGGCCTGAGCAAACAGGGATTTGTTGTAGAACAAGAAGTTTCCCGACCATTGCTCTGGAAAAGCGTACTGGCCTCCGTTGTAGCTGAATGTTTGATACAGCGAGGGCACGCTGTCAGCTGAGAGTTCGGCCGCGAACATCTTGTCGTGCGCCAGCATCGTGTTGAGATCGAGCAGTACGCCGCGCTCCGCCAACCCGGAGTAGGTGAACTCCCACGCCATCAGCACGTCCGGACATTTGCCGCCGGCGCAGTAGATCGACACGTGTTGCAACGCGTCCGGACCGGACAGCAACGTGCGCACTTTGATGTCGGGGTGGCTGCGCTGGAAGGCGTCGACAACACGCAGCCTGGCCTCGGCCTCCTCGGGATTGGCCGCGAAGAAGAACGTCAGAGCATCATCGTCCTGGCTGCAGGCGGCGGTCGGCCACGCCGCCACCGACGCCGCGCCGATCGCGCCGGCACCGCGCAGCAGTGTCCGCCGATCGAAAGGTCTACCGCGACCAAGGGTGGTGTTCGTGGTGTCTCTCCGGCTCGCAGTGATGGATGCCTGCTTCACAGGTTGCGTTTTCAGTGGGGGCGTCACTGCGGGAAGTAGCGCACCTGCCGAATCCCGGTGCCACGCCGCTCCACATCGGCGAACAGGACACCGCGCCAGTGCCCCGCCCCAATCGACGCAACGACGGTCGTCCCGGAGGCGATCACCTTCGTCGCCATAGCCCCCGGACATCGAGCGATGAGCTCGGCCACGTCGGAAGCGTCATCGTCGCCGAATGTGAGTGTCGCACCGGACAACAATGACTGCAGAGCGCCGAACCTGTCCCCTCGTCCCACCGCGTTCACAAATGTGTCGACCAGTGTTTTCTGCCGCGAGCCCACGCGCCGGAAGCCCTCGCCGAAGCCGAGCGCGCCGCGCAGGCCTTGATTGCGCATCAGACCCCCGGCCAACTGAATGCCGGCCGGCAGCGCCGATGCGCCGTTGCGCGCGAACTGCACGACCATCGCCGGCAACTCCCAATAGGCGCGCAGCCGCGCAATCTTCCAGTCACCGTCGACCCGGCTCAGGTCATAGCGCAGGAACGCCGGAATCGTCATGGTGACGCCCGAGCCCATCACAACCTCGAGTTCGAGATCGCGGATCACCGACGTGCCGCGCACGACGTCGAGGTCCCGACGGAACCCGATATCGCGTGGCCCGATGAACGTGTCGTAGAACCGGCCGATCTCGTCCGGGCCGGTGTGCGGCCGCGAGCCCACCGGGTCTTCGACACGACCGTCTTCGCTGAACAGACCCACCCAACCGGCGCGATCGTGCGCGGCGGCGGCGGCCGGCGATTGCTCCACAGCGGCCAGCAGTGCCGACTCCGTCGGGCCGGTCACCGGGCGGGCACTATCGCGACGCCCACGGCGCGGAGGGCATCGAAGGCCGCGGCGGTGGACTCCCGCTCCACACCCACCGTGAGGTCCGTCAGTACCCGGGTGGCGAAGCCCTGTTCCGTCGCGTCTTCGGCTGTCCGCCGCACGCAGTAGTCGGCGGCGATGCCCACCACGTCCAGGCGGTCGACATCCCTGCTCCGCAGCCAATCGGCCAGCGGCGTGCCGGTGTCGTCATGGCCGCTGAACCCGCTGTACCCGGCGTCGTAGGCACCTTTGCTGAAGACCGCCTCGAAGTGGCCGGTGTCGAGCGGGGAATGGAATTCAGCGCCGGCGCTGCCGGCGCGGCAGTGCGGCGGCCAGGACGAGATGTAATCCGGGTGAGCGGAAAAATGGTCGCCGGGATCGATGTGCAGATCCCGCGTCGCCACCACATGGTGGTAGTCGGCACCGTCGGCCAGGTAGCCGGCGATGGCACCCGCCAGGTCGGCCCCGCCGGCGACGGCCACCGAGCCGCCCTCGCAGAAGTCTCTCTGAACGTCGACGACGACCAGCGCGCGCATGACACCACGTTATCGCCGACCGGTCCGGTGCCCCTGTCACTGCGATGATTCGGCTGGGTAGGATCGCCATCGCCAGCGCCACGAGCAGCGCGTTGCATCAGGTAGTTTGTCAAACTATAGTCCAGACACGTGTCCAGAAAGTCCGTTGACGCGTCGCCCGAACCCTTCCTCGTGCCGGCTCTCGGCACCTCCACACCAGATCGGGCGTGAGTATGCGGATTGCGCTGTTGTCTTATCGCAGCAAGCCGCACTGCGGTGGCCAGGGCGTTTACGTACGGCACCTCAGCCGGAGCCTGGTCGACCTCGGACACCATGTCGAGGTGTTCTCCGGCCAGCCCTACCCCGAGGAGCTCGACCCGCGGGTGGTGCTGACAGAGGTGCCCAGCCTCGACATGTACCGCGAGCCGGACCCCTTCCGCATCCCGCATCCCCGGGAGATCCGGGATCGAATCGACCTCCTGGAATTGGCCGGCGTCTGGACCGCCGGCTTTCCCGAACCACGCACCTTCAGCCTGCGGGCCGCGCGGCTGCTGGCCGATCGGCACGATGACTTCGACGTCGTGCACGACAACCAGAGCTTGGGTGTCGGTCTACTCAAGATCGCGGCGAACGGCCTGCCCGTGGTCGCGACGGTGCACCACCCGATCACCCGCGACCGGGTGGTGGATCTGGCCGCGGCGCGCTGGTGGCGCAAGCCGACGTTGCGCCGGTGGTACGGCTTCCTGGCAATGCAGGAGCGGGTGGCGCGCAGCATCCCCGAACTGTTGACCGTGTCTTCCTCGTCGGCGACCGACATCTCGACGGACTTCGGTGTACGGCCCGAACAGCTGCACGTGGTACCGCTGGGCGTCGACACAGAGTTGTTCACGCCCGTGAGCGCGCCGCGAGTGCCTGGCCGCATCATGGCGATTGCGAGCGCCGACGTCCCGCTCAAGGGTGTCGGGCACCTGCTGCACGCCGTCGCCAAGCTGCGCCATGACCACGACGTGGAGCTGCAACTGGTCGCCAAGCTCGAGCCCAACGGCCCCACCGAGAAGCTGATCGCCGAGCTGGGCATCTCCGACATCGTTCGGATTTCCAGCGGACTTTCCGACAGCGAATTGGCCGGGCTGTTCGCTTCGGCCCAAGTTGCTTGTATCCCTTCGCTTTACGAAGGTTTTTCACTCCCTGCCGTCGAGGCGATGGCGAGCGGTACGCCGATCGTGGCGAGCCGGGCGGGTGCGTTGCCCGAGGTCCTGGGCGCCGACGGGGGCTGCGCCAGACTGGTCCCGCCCGGTGATGCGGCCGAACTGACCCGTGTCCTGGGCGAGCTGCTGAACTCCCCCGACGAGCTCGAACGGCTCGGTGCGGCCGGTCGACGGCGCGCGGTGGAAGTGTTCAGCTGGGAATCGGTGGCTGCCCAGACCGTGCGCGTCTACCAGCAGGCCATCGCCCGCGCCGGAACCGTCCGCGATCCGAATCCGGCGGTGGGCGAGCTGTGCTGACGGTCGACTTCGATCGACTTGGTGTCGGTCCGGGCACCAGGGTCATCGACGTCGGTTGCGGCGCCGGTCGGCACAGCTTCGGGGCATACCGGCGGGGTGCCGACGTGGTGGCATTCGACCAGGACGCCGGTGAGATCAGCGACGTCGCCACGATGTTCCGGGGCATGGCGGACGCCGGCGAGGTACCGGCGTCGGGTCGGGCGGAAGCCGTCGTCGGCGACGCGCGGTCGCTGCCCTACCCCGACCAGAGCTTCGACTGCGTGATCGCTTCGGAGATCCTGGAACACATTCCGGCCGACGACGCCGTCATCGCAGAGCTGGTCCGGGTACTCAAGGTCGGCGGCAAGCTGGCGGTCACCGTGCCGCGCTGGCTTCCCGAGCAGGTCTGCTGGCTGCTCTCCGAGGACTACCACAGCAACGAGGGCGGCCACATCCGCATCTACCGGGCGAACCAGTTGCGCGGCAAGATCACCGATCGCGGAATGACCTTCCTCCACACCCACCACGCACACGCCTTGCATGCCCCCTTCTGGTGGCTGAAATGTGCTGTCGGGGTGAATAAGTCGGACCATCCTGCCGTAGCCGCCTACCACAAGGTGCTGGTGTGGGACATGATGCAACGCCCACTTCTGACCAGGTTGGCCGAGTCGACATTGAACCCGCTGATCGGCAAGAGCGTCGCGTTGTACTTCGAGAAGCCGGTGTCTGCCGTTGAGCTGGTCTGAAATTCCGGGCGTCGACGGCGTCCTCTCCCCCGAGCAATGCCGTCAGACGGCGGAATCCATTGCAGCGCTGCAGTATCCGTCTGGAGAGATTCCCTGGTCCGATGGTGGCCACACCGACCCGTGGGACCACGTGGAATGCGCGATGGCGCTCACCGCAGCAGGCCTGATCGAACCCGCGCGACGCGCCTTCGACTGGTGTCGCCGCCGCCAGCGCGCGGACGGGTCCTGGCCGATTCAGTTGCGCGCCGGGGTGGTCGAGGACTCCAACAGCGACACCAACTTCTGCGCATACGTCGCGGTCGGCGTCTGGCATCACGTGCTGGTCACCGGTGACGCAGCGTTCGCGGCCGCCATGTGGCCAACCGTCCGCGCGGCCATCGATTTCGTGCTGGACCTCCAGCTCGAGGGTGGCGAGATCTGTTGGGCGCGAAGCCCTTCCGGCCCGCTGCCCGAGGCTCTGCTCACCGGCTGCGCGAGCATTTACCACAGCATTCGATGTGCACTGGCGCTGGCAAATCTGGTCGACTCGCCGCAACCGGACTGGGAGATCGGCCTGGGCCGACTGGGCCATGCGATTGCGGTGCATCCGTCGGCTTTCACCGAGAAGCCGCACCATTCGATGGATTGGTACTACCCCATCCTCGGTGGTGCGCTGCGTGGCAGCGCAGCGAAGGCCCGGATCGCCGAGCGCTGGGGCGATTTCGTCGTCGACGGATTGGGCATCAGGTGCGTCGACGACCGGCCGTGGGTGACCGGTGCGGAAACCTGCGAACTGGTGCTGGCGCTCGACGCGATGGGTGACCGCCAGGCCGCGCGGACCCAATTCGCCGCCATGCAGCACCTGCGGGAGAAAGACGGTTCGTACTGGACGGGGCTGGTGTTCAGTGACGGAAAGCGGTGGCCCGTCGAGCGCACCAGCTGGACCGGCGCCGCGGTGATTCTCGCCGCCGACGTGCTGTCACGCACCACCGCCGGCAACGGCATATTCCGTGGCACCGATCTGCCGCGCGGCCTGGAAAGCGACTACGACTGCGAGTGCGCCGCGAGTCAGTCGGATCGCTAAACCGGCTCCCCGGCGTCACCGTCGGTGCGCTCGAGCACCCGCATCGACCCGGTCGCCGACTTCTCCGTGAATGCACCGCTTTCCAATGCGCGGCAATAGATCTCGTACGGGGGCCGGCCGCCGTCACGCGGATCCGGGAAGACGTCGTGGATGACGAGCGCGCCCCCGGCGCCGACCCACTTCGCCCATCCGTCGTAATCCCTGCGTGCCGCTTCCTCACTGTGACCACCGTCGATGAACAGAAATTGCAGCGGCGAGCGCCAGCCCCGCGCCACCACACTCGACTTGCCCACCACCGCGACCACGTGGTCGTCCAGCGACGCCTCGTCGAGCGTGTGACGTAACGACGGCAGCGTGTCGAAGAGCCCGGTGACGGGGTCCACCAGCGATGCGTCGTGGTACTCCCAGCCGGACTGGTGCTCTTCGGAACCGTGGTGGTGGTCGATCGTGTACAGCACGCTGTCGCGCGCCCGCGCCGCTGCGCCCAACAGCACGGTCGACTTGCCGCAGTAGGTTCCGATCTCCACACCGACGCCGTTGTCGAGATAGCGCGTCGCCACGTCGTAGAGCACCTGCCCCTCGTCGGCGGGCATGAAGCCGGTGACCCGGTCGGCCAGCGCGAACAATCGGCTGGTGATCTGGTCGGAGGCTGCACTATTCGAGGAAGGCGTCATCGCGTGAAGGTTAACGCAATCGCGGATAAGGCATTCGCACCGTTAGACTTCGGTGATGTTCAACCGCTCGTTGAAATGGGTCTCACGTGGTGGCTGGATCACGAATTTGCGCCGCCGATACCCACCCGCGCCGCAGAAAGACCGGATCGAGGCCATTCTGGCCGCCAACCACGAGCGGCTGGGCCGGCAACCGATAGCCGCCGAATACGATCTGCCGGACGCCAGGTTCAGCCCGCGTGATGTCAGTTCGCCGTCTTTTCAGGGCGACCTCTACGCATGGCTGGTGACGCAGCGTCGACCGCAGACGATCGTCGAATTCGGTTCGGGCTTCGGCGTGTCCGGTATGTACTTCGCGGCCGGCCTCGAGGAAAACCAGTTCGGGCATCTGTACAGCTACGAGATCAACGAGGACTGGGCGCAGATTGCCGAACGTGCCATCGGCGAGGTGTCGGCGCGCTTCACCTTGACGCGGGGCGCCTTCGAAGACCACATTCGTGACCTTCCGGGACGAATCGACCTGGCGTTCGTCGACGGCATTCACACCTATGACTTCGTGATGAACCAGTGGCAGATACTCCAGCCGTTGATGGCACCGGGCGGTCTGGTGTTGTTCGACGACATCAGTTACGGCCAAGGCATGCGCGAGGCGTGGCTGGAGATCGCCGGCTCACCCCTCGTCGCGGGCGCCGCGGAATTCCGCAACCGACTCGGCCTGCTCGAGTGCGTCTGACCTGCCACTCGGTCCCGCGCGATTGACGTAGCCGGACCGTTGCGGCCGTGTTCGAGCGGCCAGGAATGCGCGCCGCGGCAACCGTTGCCGCCCCCACCGGGGTGTAGTAGTGTCCGGACACGTGTCCAACCCGGTGGCTCGGGAATCGACCAGACGTCGACTGACCGCCAAGCAGGCCGACACCGTCGACCGCCTCGGTAACGCTGCAATTGATGTTCTGAGCCGAGAAGGCTTCTCCGGCTTGACGATTCGCATGGTCGCTGCGGAGGCGGGCGTGGGCGCAGCCACGGCGTACACCTACTTCTCTTCCAAGGAGCACCTTGTCGCGGAGGTGTTCTGGCGGCGATTGGCGTCCAGTGCTGTCTCGCCGACCGATTCGCCGAACACGGCGGAGCGGGTGATCGCCGTACTGCGCCAGATCGCGCTGCTGGTTGCCGACGAGCCGGCGTTGGCCGGCGCGGTGACCAACGCGTTGCTCAGCACCGACCCCGAGGTCGAGCATCTCCGGTTGCGGGTCGGACGCGAGATACATCAGCGCTTGGTCACCGCCGTAGGCGATGAGCACAAACCTGAGCTGGTCGAATGCCTCGAGTTGCTGTACGCGGGAGCACTGGTGCGGGCCGGCATGGGCTATGCGTCGTATTCAGAGATCGCTGACAGGCTGGAGGCATCGGCGCGACTCCTGTTCGCCGAGAAGCCATAGCAAGACCCACGTGCTGGCATGATCGACGCTCATGGACGTCGTCGACCACCCTGAACGCGATCAGGCCTGGGACAGCACGGCGCGATCAGAGACCGAAACCCAACGGTTGGACCGCAATTGGCTGAGTCTGCTTCAGGAACTACGAGTCGTCCAGACCGGTGTTCAGTTGCTGACCGGCTTTCTGTTGACGCTGCCGTTCCAGCCCCGTTTCGACGTGTTGAGCACCACGATGCGTCTGGTGTATCTGGCGACGGTGGGCTGTTCGGTCGGCGCTACCGTCCTGCTGGAGGCGCCGGTCGGAATGCATCGCATGCTGTTTCGCCGCCACCGAACCCAGTTCCTGGTGTCGGCGGCACACCGGTTCGCCTACGCCGGACTGCTGTTGATGGGCTTGGCACTGACCGGGGTGACAGTGATCATTTTCAGCGCGGTGGCGGGCGCAAGCGCCGGCGTCGTCGCCGGTGCCTGCGCGATTGCGGGACAACTCGGATTCTGGGTGGTATTGCCGCTCTGGGCACGGCGCCGGGCGGTCCCACCAGGGCCGTAAGTCCGTTCAGCGGGGCGGTTTGCCGACGGCGGAAGCTGGGAACACCCCCGCCATGTTGATTCGTAGAATCGCGCGTCCTTTGCTGTCCGCAGTGTTCATCGGCCAGGGCATCGAGACGTTGCGCAACCCGTCGATCACCCTGGAAGCAACGGAGCCGACCGTCGCAGCGCTGCGCAATCTGCCGGAGCCGTACGGAGACAAGGTTCCGTCGAACCCCGAGACGGCCGCGCGGATCAACGCCGCCGTCCAGGTCGGCGGCGGGGTGCTGCTGGCCACCGGAAAGCTGCCGCGAATTGCCTCGGCGGCGCTCGCATTCACTGTCATTCCGGGCAGCCTTGGCGGACACCTCTTTTGGACCGAGAGCGACCCGCAACGCAAAACGGAAAAACGTCGCGCCCTGCTCACCGACCTGAGCCTGCTGGGCGGTCTCATCATCGCGTCGGCCGACACCGCCGGCAAGCCATCCCTGGGGTGGCGTGGACGGCGCGCCGCCAACCGGCTGACTGAGGCAGTGTCCTCGAAGCTCCCACTGAGCGGTTCCGACGACTCGCTGCTCGATTCGGAACTGGCTGAGCGGATCTCGCACGGCCTGCACGCCGGTGCCGAGCGCGGTCGCGAATTGGCCAGCGCGGCGGCCGAGCGTAGCGCGCCAGTCGTCGAAGCTGCCCGTAAGCGCGGCGAAGAACTGGCCAGCACGGCCGCCGAGCGCGGACGCGAACTAGCCAGTGCGGCGGCCGAGCGCAGTGCGCCGGTGGTCGAAGCAGCCCGCAAACGCAGTGAAGAACTGGCCAGCACGGCCGCCGATCGCAGCGCCGATCTCGCCAGCACCGCCGCCGAGCGCGGTGCCGACTGGGCCCAGACCGCCGCCAAGAAAAGCAAGCCGGTGGTTAAGAAGGCCCGTAAGCGCGCGCGCAAACGCGGCGAGGAACTCGCCGAGACCGTCCGCGACCGCAGCACCGAATGGGCCGACATCGCCCGTGACCGCGGCGCCGAAATCGGTGAACGCGCTTACGAACGCGGCAGCGAGCTGGCGGAAGTCGCCCGCGAACGTGGCAGTGAGTTGGCGGATGTCGCCCGCGAACGCGGTACCGAGCTGGCAGAAGTCGCCCGCGAACGTGGAGAAGAGCTGGCTCACCGTGGACGGAAAAAAGCGCGCCGCTGGAGCTGACCGGCGCCATCGACGGGCCGAATTGACCCGGGTACATTGGCGGCCACCGCAGCAAGGAGCCCGTCATGACATCACCTGATTTCGACCCCGGATACAGCTACCCGGCGCAGGCATCGGGTGCCCGGGCCGGCGGGCTCGGCGCGCGGTTCCTCGCCCGGCTGATCGATGGCGTCCTGGTCAATGTCGTCGTGTTCCTCGCGTCCTTACTGCTGCTCGACGGGGACTACTGGTGGCTGGTCACCGGACTGTTCTCGGGTGTGCTGATGTTCGCCTACTTCGTGTTGTTCGAAGTCAGCCAGGGCGCCAGTCCGGGCAAACGGCTGCTGGGGTTGTCCGTCCACGGCCCGGCCGGTGCCGCCCGACCCGACGTCACCCAGTCGGCCATCCGCAACTCGTTCACCTTGCTGTCGGTGGTGCCCTACCTCGGCCCGTTGTTGGCGTTCATCGCCTACGTCGTGATCGCCGTGACGATCAGCGGCAGCCCTACCAAGCAGGGCAAGCACGACGAGCTTGCCGGCGGCACCCAAGTGGTCAGGTCCTAGCCGACAGATACCGCACGAACGAGTCGACGACGGCGTCGACGCTCTGCCCGACCTCGATGGTCAGGCCGCGTTCGTCATGGCCGAGGGGTTCCAGCGCCTCGAACTGCGACAGCACCAATGACGACGGCATGAAATGTCCGGCCCGTCCGGCTTGCCGGCGACCGATCAGTTCCAGTGAACCGGCAAGATGCAGAAACTCGATACCGGTTCGGTGCGAACGTAATTGGTCACGGTATCGGCGTTTGAGCGCCGAACAACTCATGACCCCGCCGTCGTGTTCTGCCAGCCACTGGCCCACGGCGGCCAACCAGGGAAATCGGTCGTCGTCGTCGAGCGGCGTACCGGCCGACATTTTCGCGACATTGGCCGCAGGGTGAAAGGTGTCGGCGTCGGCAAAAGGTACACCGAGGCAACCGGCGAGCGCCGCGCCGACGGTGGACTTGCCGGAGCCGGACACGCCCATCACCACGATGGGCGTACCTGCTGCACAGTACTTTTCGTCAGGCACCGGGCAGATTGCGGTTCCATTCCAGCCAGCCCACACCGGCCCGGCCGTCTGCGGTGCTCACCGTCGCCCACACCCGCGGAAATTGGCTGACCCGACCGTCTGTGGAGACCAGACGGAGCGGCCCGTGTCCCAGCACGTCGATGGTCGCCGTGATTCCGCCGGGATTGACGGCCAGCGTCGCGGTGACCGGAAGCCCGTCGGTGTCGAATGTCTGTATCGGAGAGATGGTTTCCAGTTCGGTGACCGTTCCGCTGCGGTCTTGGACGTATCCGACGCTCATCGGCGGAACGCCTGGGATTTTGAGGTCCACCCCGTGTACATGCGTGCCGTCGTCGAGGTGCAACGCACTCCAGAGCCAGTCCATACTCCACCAGTCGCGGACTCCCCACGAGTGGTCCCGCTGTCCGGGCACCGCGTCAAGGGTATAGCGGCGGCCGTCGACAGTCACCGATCCGGTTACGGTGCAAGGGATCTCGTATCGGGTGGCGATCCGGTACTGATAAGGCGTACCGTCGGTGACCCATTCGAGCTCGAGGGTGACGTCCGTTGGCTCGCCCTGTTCACCGCGTAGCAACGCTGCCGGGTCGAGGTAGGACTGGCCGCGCCCGGTCAGCGCCACCCGATAGGTGCGCAGCGGGTTGTCCGCCGAGTGCGTGAAATCGATTGTCCCGGTGCCTACCTGCCACGGATCGGCGGGCGACGGCACATCGAAGTCCACGACGGCGACGGTGGGGATCCCGGGCCCGCAGAACACGGCATGCAGCCACGCCGTCTGCTGGTTGGGGATCAAACCGAGCCGGATCCAGCCGCCGAATCCCTGTGCGGCGTCGACGAAGTCGGCATACCAGCTTTCGTTCCACAGCGACTCGTCGGTCGGGGTGTGCGCCGACTCGTCATCCGCCGACGGGCGAGTCGAGTCTCCCGTGGTCGGTTCCGCCAGAATCGCCAGTGCGTCGGTGTCCAGTACATGCTCGCAGTGCCGCTGCAGCATGGTCATGAACATCGCGTCACCGCGCTCGGTGCGCTCCACCAGCATCGACGAGACGATGGCCATCATCACCCCGAAGAAACTCTGCCGGCGTACGCCTTCGCGAACATCGGCGAGGCTGAGCGGCGTGTCCGGGCCGAGCGCACGATGGTAACCGTCGAGCAGCACGTCGTAGTGCTCACGCCGATCCGCCACCGGCAGCGCGCAACCGAGGAAGTAGGCCAGGTCGGTCATCGCCGGCCCCCAGGTGACCGTCTGCCAATCGACAACGGTCAGTGGACGATCGGCGCCTTCAGCGCCGAACAGCATGTTGTCCAAGCGATAGTCGCCGTGGACCAGTCCGTGAATGCGGTCCTCGGCTGCCTCGGCTGACAGGTAGTCGTCGAACCCGCCGACCAGTCGCTCGCACACCGTGTGATGTCGCGGGGAGATCTGGTCGCCGTAGCGGTCGACGAAGCCGGCGAACAGCGCGGCGATCAGACCCTGATTGACCGGCGTATCGCGATTGAGCCACGCGGCGTCGGCCAGCGTGGGGTCGCCCAGTAGCGGGCCTTGCAGACGGCCGAGTTCGGTGACGGCGGTGTGCGCCTGCGCCGTCGTCGCACCGCGGATCTCGTCACCGACCACCGCCGGGTCGGCGTCGCCGAGCAAGACGTCGAAGATTCCGGACTCCGCGTCGAAACCATTGTGGTAGCAGGGCGCAACCGGACCGTGCAGGCGCGGAGCGATGTCGCGATAGAAGCACACTTCACGCTCGTAGAGACCCAACGTCATTCCGGTCTGACGGCTCATCTGATCGGTGGCCGCGACCTTGAGCACCACCGAGTCCGGACGGCCGTCCGCTGCGGTGTCGGCATACGTCAGCTGAACCCGGTAGCACTCACTCATCTGGCCGGTGCCGATTCGTTCGGTGGTGAAGTCGGTGACGGTGCCGGCGCCGAGGGCGGCGGTCAGCCAGTCGGCGGTGAGGTCAGCCGGCCGCTCGACGACATTGTCGGGGTGAGATGTCATGGCTTGTTCACGAAATCACATCCACCGTCATCGCGCCAGCGAAAAGCCTTCCCAAGCCAGTCGCCGTTCGGGGTGCGGGTCGTACTCGAGATGGGACTTGCGGTCGAACACCAACACCGCGCGGTCGGCCTCGGTGTAGGCCGGCCAGTCGTCACCGGGGTCACCGGTGCGACTGAATGACCGCCAGCGCCTTTGCACTTCGCGGGTCACCCGCAGTGCCGAGCGTCGGTCGACGGGCGCTGTCAACAACGCGCCGACCCGGGTGCGGTAGAAACCGAAGACCGCGAGCAACTCGGTGGCGTGAGTGGCCCCCAGACCCGACCAGCGCAGCACCCGCGGCGCGTAGTCGTACCGATACAGGTAGGTCGGTGCGTACCGGCCGTGGGCCTCGGCCATCCCCCACGCCGCCGAGCCGAAGGCGAAGTCACCGCCCAGCCGGATGCACGCCGACCGCCCGGGGTAGTCCGGGTAGGCCCCGGTGATGCGTTCCCGCTCGGCCGGCTCGACCTCAGCCAGGAGTGCCTCGATCATCGGCTCGTTCGTCGGCAGCAACTGCAGGAAGCGGGTGAACAGGCGTCCCTCGTCGGCGTTGGTCCCGACGATCAGGGGAACGCGATGCGCTTTGCCCTGCTGCATGGCGTCGATGGGATCCAGTGGCAACACGTCGTCACCGAACACCGGGCCAATCGGGAACGCGCCCAACATCTCTCGCACGCCGTCGTTGATCAGCCGGTTCTGCGTCGCAACCAGCTCCGCCGGCGTCGCCGTCATCAGTCGCTGAGTGGCATCGCCAGCCCCGGCACCCAGCAGGGTGGCGAATCGACTGGCGAACTCCGCCGCGATATCGGTGGACCGGGTCATGCCACTGGCGGGACTCTCCGAAATTGCTTGCGCAAAAAGCCCTTCGGCATCGGGCGCAGTCAGCAACGCGCCGACGGCATGGGCCCCGGCGCTCTCACCGAAGATCGTGACATTGGCGGGATCGCCGCCGAACGCCGCCACGTTGTCCTTCACCCAGCGCAGCGCCAGGATCAGGTCGCGGAGGAACAGGTTGCTGTCGATCGACACGTCGGGTGTCGACAACGAGGACAAGTCGAGGCACCCCAGCGCGCCGAGCCGGTAGTTCACCGAGACGTAGACGCAGCCCCGCTTGGCCAGCGCGACCCCGTCGTAGATCGGTGTCGCCGAGCTGCCCATGATGTATCCGCCGCCGTGCACGAAAACCATCACCGGCAACGGCTCGGAACGCGGCGCCTCCGGCGCGGTGACGTTGAGGGTGAGGCAGTCCTCCCCCATCGCCTGATATTTGCCGACGCCGAGTATGGCGTAGCGGTGCTCCTGCGGGGAGCATTTGGTGAAGCCGTGGCAATAACGCACGCCCCGCCAGGGCTGGGCCGGCTCGGGTGCCCGGAATCGCAGCGCACCCACCGGCGGCTTGGCGTACGGGATGGATCGCCAGCGGTGAACGCCGTCGCGGGTGAAACCTTCGACGGTGCCCGCGGCGGTAGTCACGCGGACCGTGTGTTCGTGCATCTACCCGACGTTAGCGAACGTCAGGAGGTGACGCTCGGCAGGTACGATTCGAGGACCTCGATCGTCCCGGTTGTGCCGTCGACCTCGATCAGCGCGCCGGGCGGCAGCCGCCGGGTGGCGTCGTGCACGTCGACCACGCAGGGAATACCGAATTCGCGCGCCACCACCGCCGCGTGCGACATCGGCCCGCCGAGTTCGGTGACGACGGCGCCCGCGTAGGAGAACGCCGCGGTGTAGCCGACGTCGGTGACCTCGGCGACCAGGATCTCACCGGCTTGCAGGTCGTCGATGGTCTGCGGCCGGACGATGCGGACCCGGCCGCGGACCCGGCCGGCACTGACCCCGGCGCCGGTCAGGGTCTGCCCCGGCGACAGGACGGCCGCCGCGACCGATGTCGGCTGCCAGTCGCCGCTGAAGACGGCGGGCGGCAGCACGTCGGCGAGCCGGCGCTGATCGGCACGGCGGCGAGCCACCACGTCCGCGGTGTCGGGGGGCAGCGCATCGAGCTCGTCGACCAAGAGATAGAACACGTCGTCGACGGTCTCGATCGTCCCCGAATCCACCAGTCGTCGACCGAGCTCGCGAAGCAAGTTGCGCAGCAACCAGTTTGCCCGCACCAGACGGTCACGACGGATCTCGCGATCGCGAACCTGATGTGCGACGAGCAGCGCCAGCGGGCGTGCCTGCACCGGGATCGTCGGCCGGCTCGTCTCCGAACGCAGCGGCGTGTCAACGGCTTTCGCCACCATGCGGAGTAGCAACTCTGGGTCGTCGGCATAGCTTGACGACCGCATCTCCAGCTCGGCGGGCCCGCGGTGCCCACACGCTTCCAATTCGGTGAGCAGGGTCCGGTAGAACTCCGGCGTCTTGGTGGACAGCTCATCGAGGTGGTCGCCGGTCGCGCCAAGGATCCGCAGCACCTCGGGATCACGGCGCGCGGCGTCGGCGATGCGATAGACCGCGCTCAGCAGGCCCGCACTGGCCAGTTCCTGACCGACCGGCAACACCATGTCGCGCCCGCTCAGTCCGCGCAGGATCGTGTTGAGCGCCGCGAACGCCATGAACGACCCGGAGGCCAGCACCCAGCCGTCGATGACGTGGTCCCGCGCCAACAGGATGAGGCTCTGCAGGCGTGTTTCGGTGAGCTGCGAAAGATCGCCCTTGGCAATCTCTTCCAGCCACGCGACGTCGTCGACGAAGTCGTCGGTGTCCCGATTTGCGCCCGCTACCAGCCCGGCCAGGTTCACTCCGAAGACGCCGAGGTTGCGAATGGTGCGCAACGGGCCGGTGGCGCTGCGTGCTTCGGGGGGAAGCTGCTGCTCGCCGTGTATCGGCATGGCGGTCAGGCTCGGGCCGAAGAACTGGCTCTGCCGAACCACCGTCTCGGGTTTGACGAAGGGCACGACTTCGGCGGTGTAGTGCGCGGTCGTGATGGCGCCGTAGAGCCGGTGGCCGAACACTCCGACTGTGCGGGTAGCCATTTCGCGCTGGATCAGGCCGCCAGGACGAAGGCGTCGGGCGATGACGGCACCGGAGGCGCGCAGGCCTTTGACGGTCGCCGACGCCGACGACGGGGAAAACGGCCCGGGCAGGGCTTCGGAGAGATTGGTGGCCAGATACGTCGGGAAACGTGGGTCGATCGGGGTGTCGAACTCGCCGTTGCCGCCGTCCGGGCCGGCCAGCTGTGTCGCCTCGCCGTCGGCGGCCGGGATGTCGACCGCGGGGATGTCCTGGACATGGGTCAACCGCCACGGCAGCGATGTCGACCAGGGGCCGACGCTGACGTGACCGCGGACCGCCAGGGCGAGATCGTGCAGGCAGTCGCGTCCGGTCCAGCCGGGTTCGACGTTCCAGGTGTCCTGCAGCAGAGCGGTATCGAGCGACGGAGCGCTCAGCAGCAGGTCGAGTTCGGCCGCCGGGCTCAGCTTGCGGAGCAGCCGCGGTGTCAGCGGCCGGCCGAGTGTCTCGGCGATCTCGCCGAGGGTGAGTTCACCGGCCGCGGCGAGGTTCACCGCCCCGCTGACGACGTCCCGGTCGACGGCTGCGCGGACGAAGACGCGGTGCGCGTCGTCGGTGTGCACGACCTGCAGGGTGCGATTCGACGACTCGGGGAAAAACGCCGAGGCAAGCGCTCGTCGCACCCAGTTGTCGACGCCACGACCGACGATCGCCGCGGCACGGATCGTCACCCACTCCACGCCCGAGTCGGCGATCAGGTCCTCGGCGCGGGCCTTGTCCCGACCGAACGGCGACACCGGTTGCAGCGGTTGAACTTCCGTCAGCAGCCTGCCAGGACCGTAGACATGGGCCGACGACGCGAAGACGACACGCCGGGTGCCGCTGCGCGCGACGGCGTCGAGCACGTTCTGAGTACCACCGATCGTGACCTCGACGTCCGAGGGTCGATCGGCGGCCGGGTTGACGGCCCATGCGCAATGCACGACGACCTCGGCGCCCGCGACCGCTCGGCGTACCGCGGAGAGGTCGCGGATATCGCCTGGAACGAACGTCGCCTGGCTGGGCCAGCTTTCGGGCCGGCGACGAGCCAGCCCTGCGACGTCGTGACCCGCACTGAGCAGGCGCCCGACGAGGCCGCGGCCGAGCACTCCGCTGGCCCCGGTGACAGCAATCCTCATGGGTTAGTCGTCGTCGTCGAGGAACGCGGCATTGACCAGGTCGTCGAGATCCATTGTCGCGAGGTCTTTTTCCTTGTCCAGGTCGGTGTCGGCACCATTGGTCTCGTTGGCCAGGCCGAGCAGAAGGTCCAGGACTCCGGCTTGACGCAGACGCTTGACCGGAATGGACGCCACCACGCGCTGGATCTCCGCCTCCCCGGGTGCGGCTTTGGCCGTCACTTCGGCCGAGGCGCCGACCAATTCCTGGCGGAAGTAGCCGGCCAGGGCCGTCGAGTTCGGGTAGTCGAAGATCAGCGTCGGCGAAAGTGGCAGCCCGGTGGCGGCTTTGAGCCGGTTACGCATCTCGACAGCGGTCAGCGAGTCGAAGCCCAACTCCTGGAACGCCTTGTCCGGATCGATCGCCTCCGGCGTGCTGCTGCCCAGCACCGTCGCGATGTGCGAGCGGACCAGATCCAGCAGCACCGCCTGCTGCTCGTCCTCTGGCAGGCCGTCCAGGCGTTGCAGCAGCGCCGACTTCGACTTGGCCGCGGCCAACGAATCGTCGACCTGACGTCGTGCCGGCGCGTTGATCAGATCGACGAACATCGGCGGCAGGGTGCCACCGTCGAATTTCGTTCGCAGCGCGGCGATGTCGATGTGGGCCGGCAGCAGGAACGGCTCGTCGATCACCATCGCGGTGTCGAGCAGTTGCAACGCCTGCGTGGACGTCATCGCGATGATGCCGTCACGCGCGAACCGGGCGAAGTCGACGGCGCCGAGCTCACCGGTCATGCTGCTGGTCTGATCCCACAGACCCCAGCCGAGCGACAGCGCCGGCAGACCGCGGTTGCGGCGGTGCACCGCGAGGCCGTCCAAGAAGCTGTTGGCGGCCGCGTAGTTGGCCTGACCCGACGAGCCGACCAGGCCGGCCATCGAGGAGAACATCACGAAGGCCGACAGGTTCGTATCCTTGGTCAACTCATGCAGATTCCACGCTGTGTCCACTTTGGCCCGCAGTACCGCGTCCACCCGCTCGGGCGTCAGCGACGTGACCACCGCGTCGTCCAGGACACCCGCGGTGTGAATGACCGCCGACAACGGATGCTGCACCGGGATGTCGGCCAGCACCTTGGCCAGTGCCGCCCGATCGGAGGCATCGCAGGCGACGACCGACACCTCGGCCCCATCGGCGGACAGCTCCGCGGCCAGTTCGCCCGCGCCCGGAGCGTCCGGCCCACGGCGGCCGATCAGCACCAGGTTGCGCACACCGTGGTTCGCGACCACGTGCCGTGCCAGCGCCGAGCCGGCCATACCGGTACCGCCGGTGATCACCACCGTGCCCAGCGCCCACGCGTCCGGCATCGTCAAGACGACCTTGCCGGTGTGGCGGGCCTGGCTGAGGTACCGCAGTGCCGCGGGCGCCCGCCGCACGTCGAAAGTGGTCACCGGCAGCGGTCGTAACGTCGCGTCCTCGAACAGCGCCGTCAATTCGGTCAGCATCCGCTCGATGTGATCGGCGCCCGCCTCGAACAGGTCGAAGGCGCGGTAGCGCACACCGCTGTACTCCGCGGCGACCTCCGCGACCTCGCGGATGTCGGTCTTACCCATCTCGAGGAACACCCCGCCCGGGGCAACCAGCCGCAGCGACGCGTCGACGAAATCGCCGGCCAGCGAGTCCAACACCACGTCCACGCCGCGACCATCCGTTGCGGCCCGGAACTTGCCCTCGAAGTCCAGCGACCGGGAGTCGCCGATGTGAGCGTCATCAAAGCCCATCGCCCGCAACGTGTCCCACTTACCCTGGCTGGCGGTGGCGAACACTTCCAGCCCGAAGTGGCGAGCCAACTGCACCGCGGCCATTCCGACTCCGCCGGCTCCGGCGTGGATCAGGATCCGCTGGCCCGCCTGCACCTCGGCCAGCGCCGTGAGCGCGTAGTAGGCGGTCGCGAACACCACCGGCGCGGTCGCCGCTTCGGTGTACGACCATCCCGACGGAATGTCCATCAGCAGACGCGCGTCTGTGACGGCTTGGGTGCCGGTGCCCTCGGGGAACAGGCCGGTCACCCGGTCACCGACTGCGAAACGGCGGACATCCGGGGCGGTTTCGATCACGACGCCGGATGCCTCGACACCCATCACCGCGTCCTCGTCCGGATAGAGGCCGAGTGCGATCATGACGTCGCGGAAGTTGGCCGGCATGGTGCGCACGGCGATCCGCACCTGGCCGGCGTCCAGTGGCGCGTCGGCGTCGGGGATCGGCTCGAGCACCAGGTTCTCGAAGGTGCCCTTGCTGGACATGCCCAGTCGCCACGCGCCATCACCCGGCGGCACCAGCAGGGCGTCCACCGCCCGGCTGCCGTGCACCCGTCCCGTGTAGACGGTGTCGTCGCGCACCAGTACCTGCGGTTCGCCGGCCGCCAGCAGCGCCGCGATCGTCGTATCGTTCAGTGGCGCATCGGAATCCGCCAACACGATCCGGCCCGGATGCTCCGTCTGTGCGGAACGCACCAGACCCCAGACGGCGGCGCCGGCCAGATCGGTGACGTCCTCCCCCGGTCGTCCGACCGCGCCGCGCGTCGACACCACGAGAGTCCCGGAGTCGTGCTCGGCAAGCCACGTCTGCAACGCGGCCAGTGCCTCGTGCGTGCGAAGGTACGTGGACGCCAGCGCATCGTCGTCGCCGGGCTGAGATTCGAAAACGTCGTACGACGGTGTCTCGACGTGAGATCCGGCTGCCGCCGGCGCCCAGACCACTTCGAAGATCCGGTCGGGGCCGGAGCCGGAGACGGCGGCCATCAACTGCTGCCGCGACACCGGCCGCGCCACCATGGACGCCACCGACAGCACCGGAAGGCCCAGCGCGTCGGCGAGTTCCAACGACACCGAGGACGGGCCGGACGGCGCGATCCGTACTCGTACCGACGAAGCCCCGGACGCGTGCAACGACACGCCCTGCCACGAGAATGGCACCAGGACACCGTCTTTGCCGTCGTGGTCGGCTTCGGTCGCGACGATCACCGCGTGCAACGCCGAGTCGAGAACCGCGGGGTGGACCCCGAATCCGGTTGGCGACACACCGGCGTCGGCGGGCAGCGACACATCGGCGAAGATCTCGTCACCGCGACGCCACATCGCGGTCAGGCCCTGGAACGCCGGGCCGTAGCCGTATCCGCTCGCCGCCAGCCGGTCATAGAGACCGTCGATGTCGACCGATGTCGCGCCCGGTGGCGGCCAGGCGGCCAGGTCGGCATGCGGCTCGGCCGAACCGGGCCGCACGATGCCCTCGGCGTGCAGCGTCCAGCCCGAGTGCGCGTCGGCGCGGGAAAGCACCGACACCGCACGGCTGCCCGACTCGTCGGCACCGTCGACGACGACCTGTACCGCCACCGATCCGGTCGCGGGAATCACCAGCGGGGCGGCCAGCGTCAGTTCGTCGACGACCGAGCAGCCGACCTCGTCACCCGCGCGGATCGCCATCTCGACGAAGCCCGCTCCCGGGAAGATGACGACGCCACCGACCGCGTGATCGGACAGCCACGTCTGGGATCCCGCGGCGAGCCGACCGGTCAGCACGACGCCGCCGGACCTCGGCAGATCCACCACCGCACCCAGTAACGCGTGCTCGCTGGCCGACAAGCCCAAGCCCTCCGCGTCGACCGCGGCGTCGTCCGCGGACAGCCAGAAACGACGCCGCTCGAATGCATAGGTCGGCAACTCGACGAACCCCGCGCCGGGCAGCATGGCCTGCCAATCCACCCCGACACCCGATACGAATGCCTGCGCCACTCCGTTCGTCAGGCTGTCCGGTTCGGGACGGTCCTTGCGCAGCAACGGGACCGACGCCACGCCTGCCTCCGGCAACGACTCCTCGATGGATGCCGTCAGGCCGCCACCGGGTCCGACTTCGAGGAATCGGGTGGCGCCAGTCGAATTCGCGAAGCGGATGCTGTCGGCGAATCGGACCGCGGCGCGGATGTGCCGAGTCCAGTAGTCGGCCGAGGCGAAGTCGTCGCCGACGAGTTCGCCGGTCACGTTGGAGATCACCGGGACGGTGACCGGGTTGACCGTCAGTTCCCTTGCCGCCGCTTTGAATTCGTCGATCATCGGCTCCATCAGCGGCGAGTGGAACGCGTGCGACACCGCCAGCCGGTGAACGCGACGACCCTGTGCCCGCAGCTGCTCGCCGATCGCGGTGACGGCGCTCTCGTCCCCGGACACCACCACCGACGACGGGCCGTTGACCGCTGCGATGCCGACTGCCTCGCTCAGCAGCGGGGCCAGCTCGTCCTCGGTGGCCTGCACCGCGACCATGGCACCACCGGGCGGCAGTGCCTGCATGAAGCGGCCGCGGGCGACCACCAGCAGCGCGGCGTTCTCCAGCGACAGTGCACCGGCGACATGTGCCGCGGTCAATTCACCGACCGAATGGCCCATCACGAAGTCCGGTCGCACTCCCCACGACTGCAGCAGGCGGTACAGCGCCACCTCGACGGCGAACAACGCAGGCTGGGCGAATTCGGTGGTATTCAAGAGGTTTTCATCGTGGCCCCACATCACTTCACGCAGCGGGCGCAGCAGGTGGCGATCCAGCTCACCGACCACGGTGTTGAACGCCTCCGCGAAGACCGGGTAGGTGGCGTGCAGTCCCATGCCCATGCCGAGCCATTGCGAGCCCTGGCCGGGGAAGACGAAAACAGTCTTGCCCGGCAACGACGTGCCGGTGACCACCGATCCACCGGGCAGGCCGTCGGCCAGCTCGGCCAGACCGGCCAGCAGGTGGTCGCGGTCGGCCCCCAGCGCGACGGCACGGTGCTCGAACGCGGTGCGGCCGGCCAGTGACCAACCGACGTCGGTGGCCGCCAACTCGTCTCGGGCACCGATGAAGTGGGCCAACCGCGACGACTGCGACGCCAGCGCCGTCGTCGACTTGGCGCTGAGCACCCACGGGACGACCGCCGGCGGCGCGACCACGGGGTCGGCGGCCTGATCGGCCGGCGGAGCCGACTCGATGATCACGTGCGCGTTGGTGCCGCTGATGCCGAACGACGACACCCCGGCACGGCGTGGCCGGCCGGTGGCCGAGTCGGCCCGCCACGGCTGTGGTTCTGTGAGCAGTTGCACCGAACCCATCGACCAGTCCACGTGCGGGCTGGGCGCATCCACATGCAGGGTCGCCGGCAGCACCTCGTGGCGCATCGCCAGGATCATCTTCATCACCCCGGCCACGCCCGCCGCGGCCTGGGTGTGGCCCATGTTCGACTTGATCGACCCCAACCACAGCGGCTGGGGGCGGTCCTGTCCGTAGGTCGCCAGAATCGCCTGCGCCTCAATCGGATCGCCGAGCGTAGTCCCGGTTCCGTGGCCCTCGACCACGTCGACGTCGGCGCCGGTCAGACCCGCGCTGGCCAAGGCCGAGCGCACCACTCGCTGCTGCGATGGACCGTTGGGCGCGGTCAGCCCGTTCGAGGCGCCGTCCTGGTTGATCGCCGAACCGCTGACGACGGCGAGTACCGGGTGGCCGAGACGCTTGGCGTCGGAAAGGCGTTCCAGGACCAGCATTCCGCCGCCCTCGGAGAATCCGGTGCCGTCGGCAGCACCGGCGAACGCCTTGCAGCGTCCGTCGGTGGAGAGTCCGCGCCAGCGGCTGAATTCCACGTAGATGTCCGGCGTGGCATTGATCGTCACACCTCCGGCCAAAGCCAGGTCCGACTCTCCGGTTCGCAGTGACTGCGCGGCCATGTGCAGGGTCACCAACGACGTCGAGCAGGCGGTGTCCACCGACACCGCCGGGCCTTCCAGTCCCAGGACATAGGACACCCGGCCGGACGCGACGCTGGACAGCTGGCCGGTCAGGCGGAACCCTTCCACCGGCTTGGCGGAGAACATGCCGTAACCCTGTGTCATCAGGCCGGCGAACACACCGGTGGCGCTGCCCCGCAGCGTGGTCGGGTCGATTCCGGCCCGCTCCAACGCTTCCCAGGTCAACTCGAGGAACATCCGCTGCTGAGGATCCATCGCCAGCGCCTCGGACGGACCGATGCCGAAGAAAGCGGGGTCGAAGTCACCGACGTCGTCGACGAACCCGCCGACACGGGTGTAGCAGGTCTCGGCGACATCGGGGTCGGGGTTGTACAGGTTCGCCAGGTCCCAGCCGCGGTCGTTGGGGAATTCGGAGATGACGTCGCGGCCCTGAATGACCATGTCCCACAGGTCTTCCGGCGAGTTCACCCCGCCCGGGTACCGGCACGCCATGCCGACGATCGCGATCTGCTCGTCACCGGTGATCCGCATGGCGGGCACCTGCTTGACCTCTTGCGGAACGCCGGCGAGCTCGGTGCGGAAGTAGGACGCCAGCCGGCTCGGTGTCGGGTAGTCGAAGATCAGCGTCGGCGAGAGCGCCAGACCGGTGGCGGCCTTCAGCCGGTTGCGCATCTCGACTGCGGTCAGCGAGTCGAAGCCCAACTCCTGGAACGCCTTGTCCGGATCGATCGCCTCCGGCGTGGTGGTGCCCAGCACGGTGGCGATGTGCGAACGCACCAGGTCCAGCAGCACCGCGTGCTGCTCCTCCTCGGGTAGGCCGTGGATGCGTTGCGCAAGAGCCGATTTGGACTTACTGGCCGCCAGCGAGTCGTCGACCCGTCGGCGGGTGGGTGCATTGATCAGATCGATGAACATCGGCGGCACGACGGCGGCGTTGGCCCGCAGCGCGGCGGTGTCGATGTGGGCCGGCAGCAGGAACGGCTCGTCGATGACCATCGCGGTGTCGAAAAGCTGTAGCGCGTCGGCAGACGCCAGTGCCTTGACTCCGGTGCGGGCCAGACGGGCGCGGCCGGCGTCGTCGAGTCCGCCGGTCATCTCGCTGGCCTGATCCCACAGGCCCCAACCCAGCGAGGTGGCCGGCAAGCCGTGTGCCCGGCGGTGGGCGGCCAGGCCGTCGAGGAAGGTGTTGGCCGCGGCGTAATTCGCCTGGCCCGAGGACCCGACCAGACCCGCCATCGAGGAGAACATCACGAACGCCGACAGCTTCGAATCCTGGCTCAGCTCATGCAGATTCCAGGCCGCATCGATCTTGGCCCGCAGCACCGGGTCCACCCGCTCCGGCGTCAGCGAGGTCAGCACCGCGTCGTCGAGCACACCCGCGGCGTGAATCACCGCCGACAGCGGATGCCGAGCCGGGATGTCGGCGATCACCTTGGCCAACGCGGCGCGGTCGGCGGCGTCGCACGCCACCACCGACACCTCGGCGCCGGCGGCCGACAGCTCCGCCGTCAGTTCCGCCGCACCCGGCGCCTCCGGGCCGCGGCGGCCCAGCAGCAACAGGTTTCGCACACCATGATTGGCCACCAGGTGACGGGCCACCGCCGACCCGGCCATGCCGGTGCCGCCGGTGATCAACACGGTTCCGGACGCCCACGCGTCCGGCATGTTCAGCACCACCTTGCCGGTGTGACGCGCCTGACTGAGGTAGCGCAGCGCGGCGGGTGCGCGCCGGATGTCGAAGGTGGTCACCGGCAACGGGCGCAGCACGCCGGCGTCGAAGAGCTCACCGAGTTCCAGCATGTACTGATGCATCCGGTTACGGCCGGGCTCGAACAGGTCGAAGGCACGGTACCGGACGCCGGGGTATTCCTCGGCGATCTTCCCAGGATCGCGGATGTCGGTCTTGCCCATCTCGAGGAACACCCCGCCGGGCTTCACCAGGCGCAGCGACGCGTCGACGAATTCACCGGCCAGCGAGTCGAGCACGATGTCGAAGCCGCGGTCGCCGACGATGGCGCGGAACTTGTCCTCGAATTCCAGGGTGCGCGAATCGCCGATGTGATCGTCGTCGAAACCCATGGCCCGCAACGTGTCCCACTTGGGCCGGCTGGCGGTCGCAAAGACCTCCAGCCCGAAGTGGCGGGCCAGTTGTGCGGCCGCCATGCCCACACCACCGGTTCCGGCGTGCAGCAGTAGTCGCTGGCCCGGCTTGACGTCGGCGAGGTGGACGAAAGCGTAGTAGGCGGTGGTGAACACGGCCGAGATCGCGGCGGCTTCGGCATAGGACCAGTCCGACGGCATCGGCAGCAGCAGCCGGATGTCGCCGGCGACCAGCGTGCCGCTGCCGTCCGGGAAGAAGCCGTATACGTCGTCGCCGACCGAGAATTCGGTGACGCCGGGGCCGACTTCGACCACCACGCCCGCGCCCTCACCACCGATCAGCGCGTCGTGGGTGAACATCCCCAGCGTGATCATGATGTCGCGGAAGTTGGTGGAGATGGACCGCAGAGCGACCCGCACCTGCCCGGATTCCAGTGGCGCATCGGCGTTGGGCACCGGTTCCAGTTGCAGATTTTCGAAGGTGCCCGCGGTGGACAGGCCCAGGCGCCATGGCCCGTCGGCGGGTGGCACCAGCACGCTGTCGACAGCTCTGCTGCCCCGTACCCGTGCGGTGTAGATCGTCTCGCCGCGCACGACCAGCTGCGGCTCTCCCACCGCCAGCACCTCGGCGGCGGTCGAATCACTCAGTGGTGCATCCGAATCCACCAACACGATGCGGCCCGGGTTCTCGGTCTGCGCCGAGCGCACCAGGCCCCACACGGCTGCGCCGGCCAGATCGGTGACGTCCTCGCGCGGCAACCCCACGGCGCCGTGGGTCGACACGAGTAGGACACCCGACTCGTGTTCGGCCAGCCAGGACTGCAGCGCCGCCAGCGCGGTGTGCACCCGCTGGTAGCTTGCGGTGACGGAATCGACTGTCGTCGAGGCGGATTCGAACACCTCGTAGGACGGTGTCTCGGCGTGCGACGCGGACGACGCCGGCGACCACACCAGCTCGAACAGCCGGTCGCCGTTGGCGCCCGACATCGCCGCCGTCAACTGCTGCTGGGAGATCGGGCGCGCCACCATCGACGACACGGTCAGCACCGGCAGCCCCAGCCCGTCGGCCAGTTCCACGGAGACCGCCGACGGCCCCGACGGCGCGATCCGCGCCCGCACCGCGGACGCCCCCGCCGCGTGCAACGACACGCCCTGCCACGAGAACGGAAGCACCACGTCGGCACCGCCGGAGTGGGTGACCGCGGCCGCATGCAGCGCCGCGTCCAACAGCACGGGGTGCACACCGAAGCCGCTGACACCGCCGGCCGACTGGGGCAGAGTCACCTCAGCGAAGTACTCCTCGCCGCGCCGCCACAACGCGGTCAGGCCCTGGAATGCCGGGCCGTACTGGTAGCCCCGCTCGGCAAGCCGCTGATAGCCGTCGGTGACGTCGACAGCGACCGCCCCTTCGGGTGGCCACACCGACAGATCGGCGACCGGCTCGACCGTGCGTGAGGACAGGATGCCCGTCGCATGGCAGTTCCAGGCGGAATCTGTGGTCTCCCTGGAGAACACCGACATGGTGCGCTGACCGGACTCGTCGGCGGCGCCCACCACCACTTGCACTGACACCGATCCGGACGCGGGTAACAGCAACGGCGCTTGCAGGTTCAGTTCGTCGACACTCCCGCAGCCGACCTCGTCGCCGGCACGGATCGCCAGCTCCACGAAGCCGGCACCCGGGAACACCGCCACTCCGTCGACAGCGTGGTCGGTCAGCCAGCCTTGGGTGGCCGACGACAGCCGACCGGTCAGCAGCACGCCGCCGGAGTCCGGCAGTTCCACGACCGCACCCAGCAGGGCATGCTCACTGGCGCCGAGACCGAGTCCGGCGGCGTCCACCGCGGCACCGTCACCGGAAAGCCAAAAGCGCTTGCGCTCAAAGGCATACGTCGGTAACTCGACGAAGCCGGCCGCCGGCACGGTGGCGCGCCAGTCGATTTTGACGCCCGCCACGAAGGCCTGGGCGGCCGAGCTGAGGAAGCGGTCCAGGCCACCGTCGTCGCGGCCGAGGGTCGGGACGACGACTGCGTCCGCTCCCCCGTCGGTGGCGGTGTCTTCGATGCCGGCGATCAGCGCGGGGTGCGGGCTGGTTTCGATGAAGGTCCGGTAGCCGCTCTGAGCCGCGGTGCGCACCGCTTGATCGAACTCCACGGTCTGACGGATGTTGCGGAACCAGTAGTCGGCGTTGAGGTCCGCGGTGTCCTGGACGGCACCGGTCACGGTGGAGAAGAACACCGTGCGCGCCGATTGCGGTTGGATCCCGCGCAGCGCCTCGCCGAGTTCATCGCGGATCTCGTCGACAGCAATCGAATGCGACGCGTAGTCGACGTCGATGCGACGGGCGCGGGTTTCGCGCTCGAGGCACAGCGCCACGATCTCGTCGAGCGAAGCTGCCTCGCCGGAGAGGACGACGGCCGATCGGCCGTTGACGGCGGCGATGCTGACCCGATCGCCATACGGCGCCAACAGGTCTCGTGCTTCGTCGGCTCCGCATGCCAGCGACGCCATTCCGCCTCGGCCGGACAGTGCCAGCAGCAGCTTGCTGCGCAGCGTCACCACCCGCGCGGCGTCGCGCAGCGACAGCGCACCGGCGACGTAAGCGGCGGCGATCTCGCCCTGGGAATGCCCGATCACCGCGTCCGGGCGGACCCCGATCGATCGCCACAACTCGGCCAGCGAGACCATCACCGCGAACAACGCGGGCTGCACTACGTCAACACGGTCCAGCCCGGGTGCGCCCGGCGCACCGCGCAAGACGTCGATCAACGACCAGTCGACGAATTCGCTGAAGGCTTCCGCACAGGCGTTGATGTGCTCGGCGAAAACCGGTGCGGCGTCGAATAGTTCGACACCCATGCCGATCCACTGCGAGCCCTGGCCGGGAAACACGAACACGGTTTTGGCGGCCGGTACGGCCCGGCCGGTGATCACCGATGCGCCCGGCGCGCCGTGCACCACTTCACCCAGACCGGTCAGCAGTTGGTCGCGGTCGTTGCCGAGAACGACGGCCCGGTGCTCGAAGGTCGACCGCCCGGCCAATGACCAGGCCACGTCACCGGCGTCCAATTGCTCACGGCTGCTGACGAATTCAGCGAGACGCTGCGCCTGCGACTGAAGCGCCGCGGCGCTCTTGGCCGACAGCACCCACGGCAGTACGGACGGTTGCGGCTCCGCGCTCTGGAGCGTTTCGACCGACGGGGACTCCTCGATGATCACGTGGGCGTTGGTGCCGCTGATCCCGAACGACGACACCGCCGCACGACGGGCATGACCATTGGCCGCCCATGGCTGTTCCTCGGTGAGCAGGGATACCGAGCCGGCCGTCCAATCCACATGGGGGCTGGGCTCATCCACATGCAGCGTCGCCGGCAGCGTCTCGTGGCGCATGGCCTGCACCATCTTGATCACGCCCGCCACGCCTGCGGCGGCCTGCGTGTGACCTATGTTCGACTTGATCGAACCCAGCCACAGCGGTGCGTCGGCCCGGTCCTGGCCATAGGTGGCGAGCAGGGCCTGGGCTTCGATCGGATCGCCCAGAGTCGTTCCGGTGCCGTGGCCTTCGACCACGTCCACGTCGCCTGCGCTCAGTCCGGCGTTGGCCAGCGCGGTGCGCACCACCCGCTGCTGGGAGGGACCGTTGGGTGCGGTCAGCCCGTTGGAGGCGCCATCCTGGTTGACCGCCGTGCCGCGTACCACCGCGAGTACCCGATGTCCCAGCCGCTGGGCGTCGGACAGTCGCTCCACCACCAGCATTCCGCCGCCCTCGGACCAGCCGACGCCGTCGGCCGCGCCCGAGAAGGGTTTGCAGCGGCCGTCCGGCGACAGCCCGCGGTGTCTGCTGAATTCGACGAACACGGTCGGGGTGGCGTTCACGGTCGCGCCACCGGCCAGCGCGAGGTCGCACTCTCCGGATCGCAGCGACTGCACCGCCATATGCAGGGCGACCAGCGACGACGAGCACGCGGTGTCCACCGACACCGCCGGGCCTTCCAGCCCCAGCACATAGGCCACGCGACCGGTGGCCACGCTCGAGGTCATACCCGTCAGCCGGTAACCCTCGATCTCTTCGGCGAGCATGCCGTAGCCCTGCACGATGATGCCGGCGAAAACTCCGGTCGCGCTGCCGCGCAACGACGTCGGGTCGATTCCACCCCGCTCCAACGCTTCCCACGACAGCTCCAGCAGCATGCGGTGCTGCGGGTCGGTGGCCAGCGCCTCACTGGGGGCCACGCCGAAGAATCCAGCGTCGAACCCGGCCACGTCGTCGACGAAACCACCAGACCGCGCGTAGCACTTGTGCGGAGCGTCGGGGTCGTCGTCGAACAACCCACCCAGATCCCAGCCGCGATCGGTGGGGAACTCCGACATGACGTCCCGCTTGTCAGCCACCATGTCCCACAAGCTGTCCGGCGAATCGACGCCACCGGGGAACCGGCACGACATACCGACAATGGCGATCGCCTCACCGGAGCGCTCCAGCAGCGCGCGGTTCTTGGTCTTCAGCCGCTCGACCTGGACCAGCGCTTTACGCAACGCCTCGGTTGCGTGCTGGAGTTGGTCAGCCATGTCGTTACCCCTCGCCTAACGTCGGTCGTCGCTCACTCAGAAATGCGGGCCTGGATGAGGAGCAGTCACTCGCCGCGCGAATGGCGGCTTACCTGCCCTTCGGCCCGAGAACATCGTCGGCGGGCGCCGACTCGCCCACCCCGCCCATGGCCCGGCTCCGCACCCGATCCCGGTGCCCAGCGATCCATGGCGAGACTGTACCCGCCACAAGTCAGCCGAGCCTAAGCCCGGTCAGCGCCATCCGTCGGCTGCCGTGGCAGCCCGCATCAGGGCGGCACACAGCTCGCGGAGCTCCGGCGTGCCCGCACCTTCATCCAGGGCGGTGGCAACGTCTTCGGCAGCGCATCGCACCTGGTAGACCCGGTCGGACAGGTCGGCGGCCTCGTCGGCGGAGAGCACCACGGCATCGGCGGGCAGAACGGCGCCTTTGGCTCCGTTGATCGACGCCCGCTGCTCGTAAGCCCGCTGTCGGCAGGACTGTCGGCAGTACTGCCGGCGCCGGCCCAGCCCACTGTCGGCGACGTCACGGCCGCACCAGCGGCACGGCTGCGGGTGGGCACGGCGTGTCACGGGGCCGACTTTAGTCGGGGTGCCCGGCGAATCCCGGTAGCATGGACCGTTGGGTCACCCGCATGACTGGGAACTACCTTGCTGGGTCGAACGTTGATCACTGCGCCCAGCTACTGAGAAGACATTAAGAGGGAGTGCTAACCAATGGCCGATCGCGTCTTGAGAGGCAGTCGCCTTGGAGCCGTCAGCTACGAGACCGACCGCAACCACGACTTGGCGCCGCGACAGGTCGCGCGCTACCGCACCGAAAACGGCGAGGAATTCGACGTTCCGTTCGCCGATGACGCCGAAATCCCCGGCACCTGGCTGTGCCGCAATGGCCTGGAGGGCACCCTGCTCGAGGGTGACCTGCCCGAGCCCAAAAAGGTCAAGCCGCCGCGCACGCACTGGGACATGCTGCTGGAGCGCCGTTCGGTCGAAGAACTCGAGGAACTGCTCAAGGAGCGGCTCGAGCTGATCAAGACCCGCCGGCGCGGCAGCGGCGCCTAGGTCAGAACAAGAAGGACAACGTCGGCGGGATCAGGTCATCCATCGGGAATGCGCCGATGTCGAAGTAGTTCGGGTCGAAGACCTGGGCCGCCAGGCTCGCCCACGGTGACACGTCGATGTCGCCGAACGGTGTCTGCAGCCATGCTCCAATCGCATCGGTGGTGGTGCCCGCGGTGCCGGTGCCGGCCAGATCGAGGCCGATGGAGTCGTAGCTGAAGCCGGGTCCGAGGACCTGCGTTGTGATCACAGCGTTGTCGATGCCGGCGAGGTCGGACAGGAACAGCTGCTGTGACCCGAAGCCGTTACCGATACCGGTGTAGCTGAGGGTGTTGATGATGTTGGCCTGAGCATCGTCGTTCAGCGCAGTGCCGAAGGCCTGGACATTGACTCCGTTGTCTTCCAGGAAGTCCTTCGCAAAGGTCGTCAGGTTCTCAGGGTTGAACTCGACGTCCTGCGTGCCGTACGCGGTGTTGCCGAACACACCCGCGGTCTGATAGTCGAAGTCGGGAGTCCCGGTCACCTCGATGCCGAACGGGTTCTCCGGAGGGTTGGAGAAGTCGAACAGCTGGCTCTCCAGGTAGGCCAGGCCGCCGTAGTCACCGCCGTTTTCCACGTTCGACACGTCGAAGGTGCCGTAGGGGGTCACCAGGAAGGCGCCGACGGCATGGTCGACGCCGTTGCTGTTCAGCGACTCGAAACCGGGGCCGACCATGTCGATGTAGGCGTAACCGTAGCCGGCGCCGAAGTCATGGATGCCAATGACGCCGCTCTCGATATTGGTGTTCGGGATGGCATCGAAGATGAGCTGCTGCTGGGTTCCCATGCCGTCTTGCAGCTTGTTGACGATGTCGCCTTCGATGCTCGTGACCAGGGGGTTGCTGATGCTCAGCGGATCGCCGTTGACTTCCACGTACTTCTCGAAGAACTGTTGCACCGGGGCCGCGAGTTCTCCCGAATTCACGTCGATGGTGCCGTTGCCGTACGCGATCGACTGCATCGGCGTGAGCGCCTGGTAGGTGAAGTCCGGGTCGGTAAAGCCGAAACCGAACGGGTCGGGAACCATAAGAGTGGTCGGGTCCCCTGGCTCTGCGGCTGCGATGCCAGCGGACAGACACGTTGCTACCGCGGCCCCACCAACCACGACGGACGAGATCAAGCGCTTCATTACGGTCCTCCCCGATTTGCAGACCGCAAGTACGCAACACGGCTGAAAACTGAGATTACGGTATGAGCTGATAATTCTCTATGGGAAATCTCAGTTACCGAGTGACGGTGGTCACACTCTTGCGGTGCAGGCGCCCGTTGATCCCCCACTGCGCCACCTTGACCACGGCTTCGCGGATATTGGAGCCGCTCATCTTCGACACGCCGAGTTCGCGCTCGGTGAAGGTGATCGGTACCTCGGCGACGACGAAACCGTTGGTGATGGTCCGCCACGTCAGGTCGATCTGAAAGCAGTAGCCCTTCGAGTCGACGTGGTCGAGGTCGATCTTCTCCAGCACGTCGCGGCGGTAGGCGCGATAGCCGGCGGTGATGTCGTGGATGCCGATGCCCAGCGCCAGCCTGGCGTAGGTGTTGGCGGTCCAGGACAGTGCCCAGCGCCGCCAGGGCCAGTTCTTCACGTCGCCACCGTCGACGTAACGCGACCCGATTACCAGGTCGGCGCCGCCGTCGACGGCCTCGAGTAGCCGATGCAGTTGCTCGGGCGCGTGGCTGCCGTCGGCGTCCATCTCGACCAGCGTGGTGTAACCGCGGGAAAGACCCCAGGCGAAGCCCGCCAGATACGCCGCGCCGAGTCCGTCTTTGACGGTGCGGTGCATGACGTGGATCAGGCCGGAGTTGGCCGCAGACAAGTCGTCGGCCAGCTGACCGGTGCCGTCCGGGCTGTTGTCGTCGACGATCAACAGGTGCACCTCGGGGAGCGCCGCGCGGAGTCGCTGCACGATGAGTGGGAGGTTCTCCCGCTCGTTAAAGGTGGGGATGATCACCAGGGTGTGCAGGCTGGGGCGATCGCCCGCAGCCCGGGGCACCGAGTCACCGCCGCTCATGCGCGCCGCTCCTCCTCATCCCTCAGCTCTGCATCGTCGCCGGCGCCGCTCATAGGTCTCCTTCTTCTGGCCCTGTGCGGGCGGAATCTCTGCCGTCCTCGTCGACTCCGTGCTCGGACGGCGGGTCGTCACCGTCGGCCACCGCGTCGTCAGCAGGCGGGTCGTCGTCGGATTTCTCCGACGCGGGAGCGCCTCTGTTCGCCAACTCGGACAGCCGTCGGTGGATATCCGTTAGCCAACCATTGTGCAGTATCCCGGCTGAAAGGACCGCGAGAGCGGCGACGAGCAGGGCGCCCTGCAGCAGTGGACCCCACTTGGCAGCCGGTGTCATCGTCGTCTTCAGGCGGACCTGACTGTCCAGATAGCCCGGCGTGAAGAAGCGTGTCCGGTGTAGCTCGCGGCCATCGGGAGTAACCACCGCCGAGATTCCGACGTTGCTGGCGACAAGGGCGTAGCGGTCCAGCTCGACGGCGCGCAGCTTGGAGAACGCCAACTGCTGCTCGCTCATCGTCTGGTTGAAGTTGGCGTTGTTCGCCGGGACGGCGATCAGCTGAGCGCCGTTGCGGACCGAGTGCTGCAGCGCGCGGTCGAAACTGACCTCCCAGCATGTCGCGATACCGATCGGGGTGCCCGCGGCGTGCACGACACCGGAGCCCCGGCCGGGAACGATGTAGCCGGCCATGTCCGCCAATCCGGACAGGTGCCGGAAGAACCCGCGCCAGGGCAGGTACTCGCCGAACGGTTGCACGATCCTCTTGTCGTGCCGGTCGCCGGGACCCGAACCGGGGTTCCAGACGATCACGGTGTTGGTCTGCGCCGGCTCGCCGGACGGCCGGTTCGCGAGGTCGAGCACCGTGCCCACCAGGATCGGCGCCCCGATCGCCTCGACGGCAACGGAGATCTCTTGAGCAGCCTCGGGATTGGCGGTGGGATCTATTTCAGACGCGTCTTCGGGCCACACCACGAAGTCGGGGTGCGGGGCGCGACCGGCGCGCACGTCGTCGGCGAGTCGGCGGGTTTCCCGGAGGTCGTTGCCGAGCACAGCCAGGCGTTGAGCATTGAACTCCAGCCCCAGTCGGGGCACGTTGCCCTGCACCACGGCCGCGGTGACGGTCGGCTCGTTGCCCGACCCGGTCCCGGAGTGGCGCACCTGCGGCCACACCGCGGCGGCAAGGAAGAACATCAGGCAGATGCAGAGCGCCGGCAACACGACCGCGGGTGGGGCGTCAGCCGTGCGGGCGGCTTCGGCGTCATGCCGGCGCTGCGACGCCCGCCACCACGTCGCCGTCTCCAGCACCAACGCGGCTGCCGCGCAGCCGGTGAGCACGATCGCCAGCGAGAGCAGCGGGACACCGCCCAGCCGGGCCAGCGGCAGGAACGGCCCCGACGTCTGACCGGCGGCCACCACTCCCCACGGGAAACCGCCGAACGGGATGGTGCATTTCAGCCACTCCTGCGCGGTCCACAACAGCGCGAACCAGATCGGCCAGCCCGGCAGCCGCCGCACGGTGACCGCTGCCAGCCCGAACACTGCCGGGAAGAACGCACAGAGCAGCACCAGCGCCAACAGCGGAACGCCGCCCACCAGAATGCTGATCCAACGGATCAGCGGTAGGTAGAACACCACCCCGAACAGGAGCCCGTAGCCGAAACCGCCGAGGAGCGTGGTGGCCGGCCGGGTCAGCACCCAGGCCAGCACTCCGAAGGCGAGGATCGCCGCCCACCACCAGTTGAACCGCGGGTAGCTCGCGAACAGCAGCAGCCCGGCGACGACTGTCGCGCCCAGTCGCGTCAGCCGCGGCCGGAGCCACCGACCTGCCTGCGGCACCCGTACCCGCGTTTCGCGAGCCAACCAGAAGGCCAGCGCCGCGGCCAGGTAAGCCAGCCGCCGCCACAGATACTTCCCCGCCCGGGCGGCCCGGTCGCGGACCTCCGCCAGCCACTCACTGCTGCGCGATTCGGTCCCAGGGTCCGGCGGGGCGAGGTCGCTCACCTCGTCGTCGGCGTCGTCGTCGGCGCCGATCTCGTCGCCGGTGTCCGGGTCGACGTCGGGAATCGGCGGAATCTCCCCGGTGACCTCGGTCTCCGCCGGGACCGGGATTTCCCCGGTGACCGCCGCCTCCGGCACCGGGATCTCACCGGTGATCGCGTCGTCGTCCTTGACCGGATCGGTGATCGCCGGGATGACCTCGGTGCGCTCCCCCGGACGCTGCCGGCGGTCGAATCGCCGCAGTCCCTTAGCCATGGAGCACCGCGCCTCGATGCACGGTCTGCCGGCATCGCGGCAACCGGTCGCCGGCGTCCAGTCGCGGGAGCGCCGGTGTCCGAGACCGCGGATCGGTCGACCATCGCCGTGCGGCGTCGCTACTACTCGCAGTCGATTCCAGCTCGTCGACGTCCCACACCGCGTACGAGGCCGGAGCGCCTGGAACCAGCGTGCCCAGAACACCGTCGCCGGCCCCGCCGGCCCGCCAGCCGCCCCGGGTCGCGGCCGCGAAAGCCGCCCGTGCGGAGATCGAACTCTCGGGGGTGTGGTGATGGACGGCCGCCCGGATCGTCGCCCACGGGTCGAGGCCGGTCACCGGGGCGTCGGATCCGAACGCGAGGGCCACGCCTTGGGATGCTAGCAGCGCAAACGGGTTGAGCAGCGTCGCCCGATCGGTACCCAGACGACGCGCGTACATACCGTGCCGACCGCCCCAGAGGGCGTCGAAATTGGGTTGCATGCTGGCCAGCACTCCCCACCCGCCGAGCTTGGCCGCTTGCTCACCGGTGACCATCTCCAGGTGCTCCAGGCGGTGGCCGCAGCGGGCCACCGCAGGCACTCCGAGGTCATCGACGATGCGTTCGAGAGCGTCGACGACGGACGCGACCGCGGCGTCGCCGATGACGTGGAATCCGGCCGTCACACCGGCTTGGGTGCATGCGCGCAGATGCGCGGCGACGGCCTCGGCGTCGAGATAGCAGGTTCCGCAGTGATCGGGGGCGTCGTCGTAGGGGTTGTGCAGCCACGCGGTGCGCGACCCGACAGCTCCGTCGACGAACAGGTCGCCGGCCAGCCCGGCCGCGCCGGTGTCGTCGAGCAGCGCCCGGGCCTGGGCCGGGCTGGTGACCGCCTCACCCCAGTAGCCGGTCACCTCGACGCCGTGGTCGAGCGCGTGCACGGCCTTCCAGTCGTCCAGGCCGCCGATCTGCGGCCCGGCGCATTCGTGAACGGCGACAATGCCGTTCGCGGCGGCGGCACCCAGCGCGGCCAGCCGGGCGTCGGCGCGTTGGGCGTCGGTCAAAAGGTCGCGCGCAGCGGCGCGGACCCGGTGATGCGCGTCGGCAACCAGCGGTCGCTGTTCGTCGAATCCGGTGGCCGAGGCCAGCCCGTCGACCCGCTGCCGCAGACCGGTCGACGCCAGTGCCGAGTGCACGTCGACGCGGGCCAGGTAGGCGGGTCGGCCGCCGAGCACGGCGTCGAGGTCGGCGGTGCTCGGCGCGGCGTTGCCGGGCCACGACGACTCGTCCCAGCCGTGGCCCCAGACCGGTTCACCGGGACGGTCGGCCGCGTAGTCGGCAACCAGCCGCAGGCAGTGTTCCAGCGACGAGGCGGCGCGCAGGTCGAGGCCGGTGAGGGTCAGACCCGTCGCGGTGAGGTGGATGTGGCTGTCGACGAATGCCGGCGCGACGAAGCCTCCGGCCAGGTCGACGACGTCCGCCCGGGCGAACTGGTCGCGGCCGACGTCGTCGCTGCCCAGCCAGGCCACGGCACCGTCGCGCACCGCCATCGCGGTGGCGTCGGGATGGCTCGGGCTGTGCACCCTGCCGTTGATCAGCAGGGTGGTCGGGACGTCGGTCACGCCGATAGAACCTACGGGGTCGGGTGTGGTGACTATTCGGGCCGCAGCCGCAGGGCGGGCCGGTTGAGATCCTCGGTGACGTCGGAGACGTCCACGACCGCACCGTCGATGTAATCGGGCCGCGGCGGACGGCGATACCCACCGATGTCGGCGACGGTGATCAGCGGAATACGCCGGCCGAGGCCGCGGACCGCCATCGCGCCGAGCAGCGGACGCGCCGCGGCCCGCGTCGGCGGCAGCAACAGCAGCAGCCCCGCCACGCTGGTCAACAGGCCCGGCACCACGACGAGCAGCGTGCCCAGCGCGACGGCCATGCCGTCGGCGGCCAGCCTCGACTGGCTCCCGTTCACCCCGGACCGCAGCCGGTTCAGCTGCACCTTCAGCTGCGAGCCCGCCAGTGCGAGTCCGCCGGCGAACCCGACCAGCAGCAGCACCAGGGTCCAGCCGAGCCCGATCGTCGAGGCCAGCGCGACGACGACCGCCAGCTCGGCGACGACGTAGAGCAGAAACAGTCGCGACACCATGAGATGGAAACGTCGCGGACCGCCGCGAGAGTTCCGCAGACCGACACCGCGGGGTTAGATGGCGTGGTGACGACAATCGAGATCGACACCCCGACCGGCCCGATCGACGCCCTGCTGGACGTCCCCCCGGGGCAGGGCCCGTGGCCCGCCGTGGTGATCATCCACGACGCGCTGGGTTACCAGGCGGACAAAGAGTCGATCAACCGCCACATCGCCACGGCCGGATACCTGGCGCTGACGCCCAACCTGTTCTCCCGTGGCGGCTGGGCACGCTGCGTCACCAAGGTGATGCGCCAGCTGCAGAGCAAGCAGGGGCAGGCACTGGACGACGTGCTCGCGGCACGGGACCATCTGAAGTCCTTGCCGGACTGCACCGGCCGGGTCGGCATCGCCGGCTTCTGCATGGGCGGCGGATTCGCACTTGTCATGTCGCCCAAGGGTTTCGATGCCTCGGCACCGTTCTACGGCGCGCCGTTGCCGACGCACCTCAGCGAGACGCTCGACGGCGCCTGCCCGATCGTCGCCAGTTACGGCAGCCGCGACCCGATCGGTATCGGAGCGTCCAAGAAGCTGCAGCGGGTGCTCGACCACAAGGGCATTCCCAACGACGTCAAGGCGTACAAGGCCGGACACAGCTTCGCCAACAAGCTGCCCGCCCAGCCGCTACTGCGGATCACGGGATTCGGCTACAACGAAGAGGCCACCGAGGACGCCTGGGCGCGGGTGTTCGCGTTCTTCGGCGAGCACCTAGGAAGCAGCGCGTAACTCCAGGCCGACGTTGTTCGCCATTCCGCCGCGCAACTTGCTGAACAGTCCGAACACCCAGCCGACGATGCCGTACTCGTGCTTGATGGCGTCGTAGACCCGGCCGGTCTGTGACGAGTCGAGGATGGTGGCGGTCGCTTCGATGGCTTCGCTTTTCGGGTTTCCCCGCCGGTCGCAGATCGCCAGCGTGACTCGAGGCGTGTTACGAATCCGCTTGACCTTCCACGATTTTGCCTGCGTGATGACCAGCAGACGGTCCCCGTCGTCGGCGGCCCAGATTGCCGTGGGCTTGGGCCGGCCGTCTTTGGTGAAGGTGGTCAGCAGGACGAATTCAGCTTTGGCGACATCTGCGAAAGTGGTGGCCACGCCGCCAGTCTAGCGGCCGGAATCGGCGCAGCGGCCGGTCGAATCTGCCGCAGTGGCGCCGGGCCGAGAGCGGTCCGGAAGCGGCGGCTCGGTGACCCTCAGCCGGGTCGCACGTCGAAGTCGGCGAGTTGCGGTTGGCGCAGTAGTTTGTGGTGGGTCTCCGGGGTCCAGGGAAAGAGCTCCGGCAGACCGTCTTCGCCGAGATACCAACTGTTGCATCCACTCACCCAGATAGTTTGTGGCATAGCCTCTTTCATGCTTTCGTTGTATTCCTTCGTGGCCGCCTCCGTAGGCGCGGCAGCGCGCACCACACCGTCGCGGATCTTGGTGATCCACCACAACGCGTAGTCGGCCTGGTCCTCGGCAACGGGGATCAGCGATTGGTTGCCGATCGGCGAGTGGGGACCCATCAGCATGAACAGATTCGGAAAACCGGGCACCGCGACCGACCGGTAGGCCTTGGGGCCGCCGGCCCACGCCTCGGCCAACGTCAGCCCGCCCTCGCCGACGACCGCCAGCGGCCGCACATAGGCACGGGCATCGAATCCGGTGGCATAGACCAACAGATCCAGTTCGTGCAGGGTGCCGTCGGCGGTGACCACACCGCGGGGTTCGACGTGGTCGATCCGGTCGGTGATGACCTCGACTCCGGGTTGCTGCACCGAGCGGTAGAAGTGCCCGGCCATGATCATCCGCTTGCACATCGGCTGGTCCGCCGGCGTCAGCTTGGCTCGAAGTTCCGGGTTGCGCACCGACAGACGCAGATTCAGCCGGCACTCCGCCTGCACCAGGCGACGCCGCAAACCCGGACGGATCGGCGCGCGGCCGAAGATGGCCCTGAACAGCGTCCCCCAGAACCAGTACCCGAGTGCGTTCAACCGCGGCCATCGGGACAAGGCGGTCTTGGTCAGCGTCGAATACCGGACGTTGGGCAGCGGGTAGACCCACTGCGCAGTGCGCTGGAAGATCGACAGCTGGCGCACGGCGCCGCCCAATCGGGCAACGATCTGCACGCCGGTGGACCCTGTCCCGATCAAGCCGATCCGCTTGTCCGCCAACGAGATCGAATGATCCCACTGCGACGAGTGGAACGACGGGCCGGCGAAGGTCTCCAGTCCGGCGATGTCGGGATGTCGAGGAACCCGCAGGACCCCGGTGGCGGTGATCAGCACATCGAAGACCTCCTCGCCGCCGTCGGTGGTGAGCCGCCACTTCTCGTCGTCATACACAGCGGAGACGACTTCGACGCCGAACCGGATGTGCCGTCGGATGCCGTACTCGTCGGCCACCTGCTGGAAGTAGGCCTGTATCTCGGGTCCCGGCGGCAGCACGTGGGACCAACCGGGATTGGGCCGAAACGAGTAGGAGTAGTAGCGGGACGGCACATCACAGGTGAGGCCGGGATAGGTGTTGTCGCGCCAGGTGCCCCCGACGTCGTCGGCCTTCTCGAAGATCGTGTACGAATCGATGCCGGCCTGCTGCAACTTGATGGCCATGCAGAGGCCCGACATCCCGGCGCCGATGATCGCGACTTTCGGTGACTTCGCCTGCGTCATGAGAACCCTCCGGCCTCTCGCTGGCCAGGATGCTACGCCCGGCTGCGCAGCGGCGTCGGGGGTTGGCGTTTATCGCGGCATCCGGCGCCAGAAGAATTGCGGCAGCAGCCTGAAACCGAAGAACACCGGCCGCAATGTCCATGGGATCCACACCGTCCGTCTGCCCCTGGTCAGGGCACGCTCGGTCGCCGCGGCCACCTGTGCCGGGGTGCTCGACAAGGGAGCAGGCGTCATCCCTTCCGTCATTCGCCCGATCACGAAACCCGGCCGCACCAGCAGCAGCCGCACCCCGCTGCCGTGCAGCGAGTCGGCCAGTCCGCTGGCGAAGCCGTCCAGGCCCGCCTTGGCCGACCCGTAGACGTAGTTGGCACGACGCACCCGAACACCGGCCACCGACGAGAACACCACCAGCGCCCCATGACCGGATCGGCGCATCGCCGCGGCCAGATGGGTGAGCAGGCTGACCTGCGCGACGTAGTCGGTGTGCACGACGGCGACCGCATGGGCGGCATCCGTTTCGGCGCGGTGTTGATCGCCCAGAATCCCGAAGGCCAGCACCGCCGTGTCGATCGGCCCGTGCTCAGCGATGACCGAATCGACCAGCGGGCCGTGGGATTCGAGGTCGTCGGCGTCGAATTCGACGCATGCCACGCGCGCCGCGCCGGCCGCCCGCAGAGCCGCGACCTGTTCGTCGAGACGGTCGGCGTTACGGGCCGCCAGCACGATCGACGCCCCGGGGGCGAGCCGGACCGCGAGTTCGCTGCCGATTTCGCTGCGGCCGCCCAGAACAAGGACCGTCGGTGTGCCCGTGTCATCCACGGCTGCGATTATCTCCTGCGCTAGCGTGGCGGTGATGGCGAACTCCACAGCCCGGCTGACCAACGACGCGCTGGCATTTCTGACCGAGCGTCACCTCGCGATGCTGACGACGTTGCGGGCCGACAATTCGCCGCACGTCGTGGCGGTCGGATTCACCTTCGACCCCAAAACGCATATCGCCCGGGTCATCACGACGGGTGGCTCACAGAAGGCGGTGAACGCCGACCGCGGCGGGGTCGCCGTTCTCAGTCAGGTGGACGGCGCCCGATGGCTGTCGCTGGAGGGGCGGGCGAGCGTCAACGGGGAGACCGATGCCGTCCGTGACGCGGAACTCCGGTATGCGCAGCGCTACCGCACGCCGCGGGAGAACCCGCGACGCGTCGTGATCGAAGTCCAGATCGAAAGGGTGCTCGGATCTTCGGATCTGTTGACCCGCAAAGCGGACTAGCCCGCTAGACCAGCGTGGCGCCGGGCGCGCGGATCACCAGCGGTACTGCCGGAAAATACGCCGCGAGCTCCGGACGCGACTTGGACAGCGCCGCAGTGCCGTAACCACGGTGCCGGTAGTCCGGGTGAATCCAGATACGCACGTGCACCTCGTGGCCGTCGAGCTCGCCGAACACCATACCGACCTTCTCCTCGCCGTCGACCGCGACGAACCAGGCCGCCTCTTCGGCCTCGAATCGCTCTTGCGCGGCACGGATTTCGTCCTCGAGGCCGCCCGCCGGCGCGCCGGAGCCGTCGCCCTTGGCGCCGATCTCCTGGGTCCGCGCGGCGAAGATGTCTTGGTCGGACTCGCCGGAGAAGGCGCGCAGCGCCATGCTCTCCCCCGAGCTGGCCGGCCGGTCCTTGAAAGTGAAGCTCAGGATGTTGTTGAGGTCTTCGAGTTCCGCGGCGATGATCTTGCGGGAATCCTTGGTGAGCTGATCGAACGACATGCCGATGACTGCTTCGGCTCCCAGCCGCGAAGTGTCCAGCAACTCGACGATGCCGTTGACCGCTGAGGGCCGATCGTCGGCTTGCACGATGAGGTCCAGCACTTCGTGTCGACGTTCCAGCGCGGTCATCAGGGCGTTGGTGATTTCTCGGCGGGCGGCGGTGCGATCGTGATCGGTCATCGCCTGAGCCTAATACTCAAAGCGGTCCCAGCGCTTGACTTGTTACGGCCTGACAGGGACCACGATCAGCTCGTGCGGGCGGTGATTCACCGACTCCGCGCCGCCTTCGCCGACCACCACGATGTCTTCGATGCGGGCACCCCATTGACCCGGAAAGTAGATCCCCGGCTCGACCGAGAACGCCATGCCCGCCTGCAGCACGAGATCGTTGCCCGCGACGATGTAGGGCTCCTCGTGCACCGACAGCCCGATGCCGTGGCCGGTGCGGTGGACGAAGTATTCGGCCAGCCCGGCCTCGGCCAGTACGTCGCGCGCGGCAGCGTCGACCTGTTCGGCGGTGACTCCGGGACGCACCGCCTCGACCGCCGCCCGTTGCGCCCGCTGCAGCACCGAATAGTGCTGCGCTACCTCAGGACTCGGCTCGCCGATGCTGTAGGTCCGCGTGGAGTCGGAATTGTAGCCGGGGGCGTATGGGCCGCCGATGTCGACGACCACGACATCACCCGTCTGGAGCTCGCGGTCGGAGTATTCATGGTGCGGGTCGGCACCGTGCGGCCCGGACCCGACGATGACGAACGCCACCTCCGAATGTCCTTCGGCAACAATGGCTTCGGCGATATCGGCCGCCACGTCAGCCTCGGTGCGGCCGGGCGTCAAGAACTCGGGAACCCGGGCATGCACCCGGTCGATCGCCGCGCCCGCCTTGCGCAGCGCGTCGACCTCCGCGGCGTCTTTGACCATTCGGAGTTCGCGCAACACGTCCGTGGCCAGCACCGGCGACACCCCGAGCACCTCGGCCAACGGCAGCAGATGCAGGGCCGGCATGGAATCGGTCACCGCCGTCGCCGCCGGAGCGCCGCCTACGGCCTCGGCAACCCAGAGGTAGGGGTTTTCGCCGTCGACCCAATCCCGCACCACCACGCCGAGATCGGCGACCGCGGACTGCCGCAACGCGGCCAGCTCCAAGCGCGGCACGACGATGGTCGGGTCGCCGGAGACCGGCAGCACCAGCGCGGTGAGACGTTCGAAGGTCTGTGCGCGCGAGCCGATCAGATAGCGAAGGTCGTAACCCGGTGTGATCACCAGGCCGGCCAGACCCGCCTTCTCGGTGGCGGCGACAGCGGCGGCCACGCGGCGGCGATAGACCTCGGCATCGAAGCGGTCAGCACCCATGAGGTTCAGGCTACTGGGACGTGTCGTCTCCGCGCTCTGGGCGAAGAAGTTCGAGTTGCACACGCCTTCGACACAGGATCGACGACGCATATGCTCACGGTCATGTCTGCACCGGTGCTGCTGCTCGACGGCGCCAGCATGTGGTTCCGCTCGTTCTTCGGCGTCCCGTCATCGATCACCTCGCCCGACGGTCGGCCGGTCAACGCGGTCCGCGGCTTCATCGACTCGGTCGCCACGGTGATCACCCGGCACAAACCGGGCCGGCTGGTGGTGTGCCTGGATCTGGACTGGCGTCCGCAATTTCGGGTCGACCGCATCCCGTCCTACAAGGCGCATCGGGTCGAGGAGGAAAACCCAAGCGGGCAAGCCGATGTCGAGGAAGTACCGGACGATCTGTCGCCGCAGGTCGACATGATCATCGAGATCCTGGAGGCGTTCGGCATCTGCACGGGCGGCGCAGAGGGATACGAAGCCGACGACGTGATCGGCACGCTGGCCGCCCAGGAGCGACGCGATCCGGTGATCGTCGTCAGCGGTGACCGCGATCTGCTGCAGGTGGTCCGCGACGAGCCGGTCGAGATCCGGGTGCTCTATCTCGGCCGCGGTCTGACCAACGCGACGCTGATGGGCCCGGTCGAGGTGGCGGAGAAATACGGCGTACCCGTCGAGCGCGCCGGCGAAGGCTACGCCGAGCTGGCGTTGCTGCGCGGTGATCCGTCCGACGGTCTGCCGGGCGTTCCCGGTATCGGCGAGAAGACCGCCGCGACGCTGCTCGCCCAGCACGGCTCACTGGAGGCGATCCTCGCCGCCGTGCCCGAGCCGAAATCCGCACTGGCCAAAGGGGTGCGGAACAAGCTGCGATCAGCGGCCGACTACATCGAGGTGGCCGGGCCGGTGGTGCGGGTGGCCACCGACGCCCCGATCACATTCTCGACGGCCGACGACGCGCTGCCACTGGTTGCCGCTGACCCGCCGCGGGTCGCCGATCTCGCGACCCGACTCGGCGTCGGGTCCTCGATCGCCCGGCTGCAGAAAGCGCTCGACGCCCTACCCGGCTCGTGACCTACTTGGGCCGGCCGACCTCGTAGGTGCCCTTGTTGTCCTGGAACGTCACCGTCACCGACCGCTTGGTGCCGTCGATGCTGACGTCGCAGTCGAAGCTGGCACCCTTTTTCACCGTCGGGTTCTGGCCGTTGTTGCACTTGACGTCTTTGACGTTCTTCGCGCCGTAGCCGTTGGTGCCGTCAGTGAGGATCTGCTGCACTCCGGCCTCGGCCTTGCCGACATCCAGCTTGGTGGTGACGAAGAACCCGGGGGCCCAGAAGCCCAGCACCAGGATCACCGCGACGATGGCGGCGGCCACCAGCCCGACGACCGTGCCGATGGTCTTCTTCGACCGCGCCGGGCGGGCCGGCGGCTGACTGTAGGGCCCGGGGTACTGGCCGTACTGACCGGGCTGCGGGTACTGGCCCGGCTGGCCGTATTGGCCTGGCTGACCCGGTTGGCCCGGCTGACCATATTGACCCGGCTGGCCCGGCTGACCGTACTGTCCCGGCTGCTGGCCGTAGGCCGCGGTTTGATCGGGGTACTGCCCCTGCTGCGGGTAGCCCTGCGGGTACGACTGCGACGGCGGGTAGTACTGCGCGGGCGGCTGCTGGTACTGGCCGTACTCGGTCGGCGTGTACGCCGGCGCCTGCCAGGTCTGCTGCTCGCCGCCCGAGGCCTGCCAGCCCTGCTCACTGCCCGGTTGATGCTGCCACGGTGAGGCCTGCTGGGTCTGATCCTCGCCGGATTTCTGACCTTCGCCCTGAGGCGGCTGCCACCCCTGCGTCGGGTCGGATCCTTGCGGTCCGCTCATCGTGTCTCAGTCCTCCTGAATTGAAGTCCTCGCATCGGTCGCCGTAGGCAACCGTAACCTCGGCTCAGCCTACCCGGCATCAACTGCCACGACGCCGCGCCGAATCGCGTCGATCGCCCGCTTGGCGGCCGCCCGCAGCTCCGGCTGCGGGGCCGCGTTCCGCACCTGGTCCAGCAGGTCAAGCACCTGACGGCACCACCTGACGAAATCCCCGGGCGACAGCGTCGAGCCGGTGCCCTCGTTGTCGGCGGCCGCCAGCGCGGTGACCAGGTCGCCGCTGCTGGCCCACCGGTAGATGGCGGCGACGAAGCCGTCGTCGGGCTCGCGGGTCGGGGTGATGCGGTGACGATGCTCGTCGGCGCGCAACTGCCCCGACAGGCGTCGCGTCTGCGCCAGCGCCTGCCGCAACCGTGGGGTCGGGATCTGCTCGTGCCGCGGCGCCCCCGGGCCATCGCTGCCGCGGGTCTCGTAAAGCACGGCCGAGAGCACCGCGGCCAACTCGGCGTCCTTGAGTCCGGTCCACGCGTCGGTCCGCAGGCATTCGGCGACCAGAAGGTCGCTCTCGCTGTAGATCCGGGCCAGCAACCGCCCGTCGTCGGTGACAGTGGGAGTGCCGTCCTGGACAGCGATGTAGCCACGCTCGGTCAGCAGCCCGACGATGCGGTCGAAGGTGCGGGCCAACGAGTTGGTGGCGGCGGCGACCTTCTTCTCCAACGCCGCGTTGTCACGCTCGATCCTCAGGTACCGCTCGGCCACCCGCACGCGGGTCTCTCGATCGGCGTCGCGGTGGGCCGGGTGGCGGCGCATCTTGTCCCGCAGCGCCGCCAACTCCGGGTCGGCGTCGCGGCCTTCGGCGTGCTTGCCGCGACGGTCACCGGATGCCGACAGGCCGGCCGCCGCCGAGCGCAGCGCCGACGCCAGGTCACGCCGCACCCGGGGTTGCCGGTGTTCGATGCGCTTTGGCAGCGTCATCGATCCCACCGGTGCCGACTCACCGGAATAGTCCGCCGAGGAAATCCTTCCGGCCCAACGATTTTCAGTCAGCACCAGCGGCCGCGGGTCGGATTCGTCGCGGGCCGGCTCCAAGACGACGGCCAGCCCGCCGCGCCGGCCGTGGGTGATCGTGATGATGTCACCCTTACGCAGAGCCGAGAGCGCAGTGTTGATCGCCTGCCTGCGCTGCAGCCGCGACGCCCGGGCCTGCGCGCGTTCCTGCTGGCTGATCTGGTCACGCAGCCGGGCGTATTCGAGGATCGGTGCCCGGTGGCCGCCGAATTCGGCGGCGACTTCGTCGAGCATCTGCCGCCCCCGCTCGACCCCGCGGACCAGGCTCACCACCGACCGGTCTGCCTGGTATTGCGCGAACGACTGCTCCAGTAGCCGGTGCGCCTGCTGGGTGCCCACCCGGTTCACCAGGTTGATCGTCATGTTGTAAGACGGCGCGAACGAACTGCGCAGGGGAAAGGTTCGGGTCGATGCCAGGCCTGCGACCTCGGCCGGCTCGGTGGTCTCGTCGCCGGGGCTCCACAGCACCACGGCGTGACCTTCAACGTCGATGCCGCGCCGTCCGGCCCGCCCGGTGAGTTGGGTGTACTCCCCGGGCGTCAACGGCAGATGCTGTTCGCCGTTGAATTTCACCAGCCGCTCCAACACCACGGTGCGGGCCGGCATGTTGATGCCCAAAGCCAGTGTCTCGGTGGCAAATACGGCCCGGATCAGGCCGGCCGTGAAGAGCTCTTCGACCGTGTGACGGAACACCGGCAGCAGGCCGGCATGGTGGGCCGCGATGCCGCGCATCAACCCCTCACGCCATTCGTAGTAGCCGAGCACGGCGAGATCGGAGTCCTCCAGATCACCGCAGCGGTGATCAATCACCTCCGCGATCTGCGCCCGCTCCTCCTCGGTGGTCAACCGCAGCGACGACCGCAGGCATTGCGATACCGCGGCGTCGCAGCCGACGCGGGAGAAGATGAAGGTGATCGCCGGCAGCAGACCGTCCGCATCCAGCATCTGGATCACGTCCGGCCGTGACGGCGGGCGGTAGAAGCCGCGATGATCCGAACGCCCCGGCCCTCCCCGGCCCCCGCCACGGCGCGGGCCGCGCCAGTCGGACAGCCGATCGGCCTCACGGCGATGAGCGATGTGCCGCAACAGGTTTGGGTCGACGATCGCGTGCCGCCGATCCCCCGGCTCGTGAGCGTCATAGTCGAACAGGTCGAACAGTCGCTTGCCGACCAGCATGTGCTGCCACAGTGGGACCGGCCGGTGGTCGTCGACCACCACCGAGGTGTCGCCGCGCACGGTCTGGATCCAGCCGCCGAACTCCTCGGCGTTGCTCACCGTCGCGGACAGGCTGACCAGTCGCACGTCGCCGGGCAGATGCAGGATCACCTCTTCCCACACCGCGCCCCGCATCCGGTCGGCGAGAAAATGCACTTCATCCATCACGACGTACGAAAGTCCGCGCAGCGCAGGGGAATCGGCGTAGAGCATATTGCGCAGTACCTCGGTGGTCATCACCACCACCGGGGCGTCGGCGTTCACCGACAGGTCACCGGTGAGCAACCCGATCTGTTCTCTGCCGTAGCGCGCCACGAAGTCGTTGTGCTTCTGGTTGCTCAGCGCCTTGATCGGCGTGGTGTAGAAGCATTTTCCGCCGGACTTCAGGGCCAGGTGGACGGCGAATTCGCCGACGATGGTCTTGCCGGCGCCGGTCGGCGCGCACACCAGCACCCCATGACCGCTCTCCAGCGCCACACAGGCCCGCAGCTGGAAGGGGTCGAGTTCGAACGCCAATTCCGCGGCGAATCCAGCCAATTCGCCCGCAGCGGGTGCTCCCCCGCTGGGCGCCTCAGGTGATGTCGTCATGAGGTCCGGTGATGCTCGACGGCGCACCGACCGTCGACGGCGAGTCCACGGCGGACGGCGGATCGATCACCGAGGCTTCGTCGTCGTCGAGGGCGGTCAGGGCTTCGCGCCTGGCTTTGCGTCTGTCGTGCACGCGGGCGATCTGGATGGCCAGTTCCAGCAGTAACGTCAGTGCCAGACCCAGCGCCGTCATCGAGAACGGGTCGGAGCCGGGCGTGAAAACGGCGGCGAACACGAACATCGCGAAGATTAGGCCGCGCCGCCACGATTTCAGGCGCTCGTAGGGCAGCACGCCGACGAAGTTGAGCATCACGACCAGCAGTGGAAATTCGAAGCTGGCCCCGAACACCAGCAGCAGGTTGATCAGAAACCCGAAATAGCGGTCGCCGGACAGGGCCGTCACCTGCACGTCGCTGCCGACGGTCAGCAGGAAGTGCAGCGCCTTGGCCAGCACGAGATAGGCCAACACCGCGCCGGTGACGAACAGCAGCGCCGCCGGCACCACGAATGCGACGGCGAAACGCTTCTCCTTCTTGTACAGCCCCGGAGTGATGAACGCCCAGACTTGGTACAGCCACACCGGGCAGGCCATCACCACGCCCGCCGTCAGCGCGACTTTCAGCCGCAGCATGAACTGGTCGAAGGGCGCGGTGGCCAGCAGCCGGCACTGGCCGTTCGCGATGTCCGCCCGCGCGGACGGCGGCAACGCGCAGTACGGGTGGCGCAGCCACTCGCCCAAGCTTTCCATGCCGAACAGCGGGTGCGAGTACCAGACGAACCCGAGAGCGGTGGTCAAGGCGATGGTGGCCAGCGCGGTCAGCAGACGCGTCCGCAGCTCGGTGAGATGAGCGACCAACGACATGGTCGCGTCCGGGTTGGTGCGGCTGCGGCGGGAACGCGGATCGAACCGCCTGAATAGACCGGTGGTGCGCACAGTGAATAGGCGCTCGGGCGCCGTGGCGGCGGGGCCGGGCTAGGCCGAGCGACCGTCAGCCGCCGGCGGCTCCACCCGCTCGGAATGCACCGGCTGTGCCGGAGCGGCTTGGGTGGCGGACGCGTCGGGCTTGTGGTCGCTCTGCAGCTCGCGGACTTCGGACTTGAAAATCCGCAGCGACTTGCCCAATGAGCGCGCGGCGTCGGGCAGCCGCTTGGCACCGAACAAAACGACCACCAGGACCGCGATGATTGCCAGGTGACCCGGAGTCAGAGCATTCACTTTTGTTTACCTCCAGATGTCTTCACGATGCTACCGCAGCATGGGGTTCATCAGCTGGACCGCGCCGCGGCCTGGTAAGCCTCGAGCGCGGCCTCGGCATTCCCGGCCACCCGGGCGGCCAGCGAATCCGGACCCAGCACCTGCACGGCGGACCCCATCCCCAGAACCTGGCGGGCCATCCAGTCTTCGGAGGCATACGTCATGGCGGCTTCGCAGTAGCCCTCGGGCAGTTCCTGCAACAGCCGCATCGGGTAGTACTCGAACATCCACGACGCCGCGGGTGACAGCCGCAGGGTTGCCGACGGCAGCGCCGGGTCCGCGTCGAACAGGGAGGTGTCCGGCGGCGCCTGGATCGCGGGTTCCGGTGGCGCAGAAGGCTCGTCGAGCACCGAGGCGTCGACGATGCGGTCGAACCGGAACAGCCGCACACCCTCGGATTCGCGCGACCACGCCTCCAGGTAGCTCTGGTCGCCGACCAGCACGATCCGGATCGGGTCGACGAGCCGGGTGGCCAACGTGTCGTGCGAGGCGGCGTAGTAGTCGATGCTCAGCGCCCGGTTGTCGCGGACCGCTGCCCGCACGGCTGCCGACGCCGCACTCTCGACCGGCGCCGGTTCGTCGACCGCGGAGACGTCGTTGCCGTGCCCGGCAGCGCCCGCGGCGGTCTCGATCTTGGCGATGGCGCTCCGCGCCGCTTCGGGATCCAGCACGCCGGGGATGTCGGCGAGTGCGCGCAACGCCACCAGAAGGCTGGTGGCCTCGGGCGAGGTCAGCTGCAGTGGAGTGTCGATACCGGCGGAGAACGTCACCTCGATGGTGTCGCCGGTGAATTCGAAGTCGATCAGGTCGCCGGGTCCGTAGCCGGGCAGCCCGCACAGCCACAGCTGGTCGAGGTCCTCACCCAACTGCTTGACCGAAACGCCCAGCTCAGAGGCGGCCTGTGCGCGGGTGACCCGCGGATTCGCCTGGAAATACGGGACCATGTTCAGCAGCCGGACCAGCCGCGTCGAGACGGGGGTCATCTGCGCCACTCCTCCTCATCGCTTCGCTCTGCATCGTCGCCGGCGCGTGTCATCCGCGCCACTCCTCCCCCGCGTGGGCGCGCAACAGCGTCAGCACGTCGTCGCGCAGCGACTCGGGTTCCAGCACCACCGCGTCGGCGGCATACCCGGCAATGTCGCGCGTCAGCCGTCCGGTGGAGCCGATGTCGACTTCGATGACCTCGCCGTCGCGGCCGCCGATCTGCCGGGCACCCAGCGAAGTTCCGGCGCGCCGCAGCGCGGTGGCCCGCCCGTCGGCCACCCAGACCTGGGCCCGGACTCCGGTGGGCGCGTCGCCGACGGCCTTGGCGACGATCTCGCGCAGGTCGGTGTTCTGGGGCCGGGAGACCGCCCCGGCCGGACCGGTGAGAGTGACCTCGGCGCCGATACGGGACAGCCGGAACGTCCGGGTGGCGTCGCGGTCGCGGTCATGGCCGACGAGATACCAGCGGCCCTTCTCGGTGATCACTCCCCACGGCTCGACGGTCCGCGTGGTGTACGGCTCACTGCGCGACGGCCGGTGCTGGAACTGCACGGCCTGGCGTGCCGTCACCGCGGCGAGCAGCGCGTTCAGCACGTCCTCGGATCCGCGCAGCCCGACTCCCCCCGCCGGCGATGCGATGGCGATCGGGGCGTCCGGGTCGACGTCGACGCCGGCCGCGCGCAGCTTGAGCAGCGCGCCCTGCGTCGCGGTGATCAACTCGGGTGACTCCCACAGCTGGGTGGCCACCGCGACCGCGGCCGCCTCGTCACCGGTCAGCCCGACAGCGGGCAGCGCATAGGCATCGCGGTTGATCCGGTAGCCCTCCACCGGGTCGTAGGACGACACCCGGCCGGTTTCCAGGGGGATGCCCAGATCGCGGAGCTCGTTCTTGTCGCGCTCGAACATCCGCGAGAATGCCTCGTCGCTGGTGCTGTCCGCGTATCCGGCGACACTGGACCGGATTTTCTCCGCGGTGATGAAGCTGCGGGTGGACAGCAGTGCGATGACGAGATTCATCAACCGCTCGACTTTGGAAACCGCCACTCGTAACAGGTTAGGGCAACGGGTGACGCGCCACCGTCATCGGCACGGCGTCGACGCCGACCACTGCGGACAGCGACGCGACGATCGCGTCACTCGCCGAGATCTCGCTTGCCGTGAGCGACGAGGGATCGCAGCTGACGCATCGCGAAGGTGCGACCGCGTCCGTATTCGGGAATGTGCACCCCCGACCACATGCCCTGGGCGTGCGGGGTGTCCAACGCTTCCTCGGCGCAGAGCCAACGCCGTGGGCACGCGCGGCACAGCGCCTTCAATTCGGGGTCGTCCCCGCCGTCGAGCCAGCGGTCGGCGTCATCGAGGCACGGCGGAGACGTCAGTGTGCGCGAAGTGTCGAGCATCGCTGGCACGGAAATCCTTTCGGGTCGTGACGTGCAACGGTATGAACCTACCGAACAGCAATATGGTCGTATTGTCACACCGTACTGCTAAATTGCGTTCATCGCCGACACAGCCCCGCAGCAGCTCTTCGCGCCTCGCCCTGCCCTTCCGCCCGAGCCGTCCAGCAGGGAACGAATACGCGCCGCCGCGCTGCGCTGCTTCGCCGTCTCGGGCATCGCGGCGACGTCGCTGCGGACGGTCGCCGAGGCCGCCGGCGCGTCGATTGGATTGCTGCAGCACTACTTCGGCACCAAAGCGGCGCTCGTTGCCGAGGTCGACGACCACGTCATCCGCGTGTTCAGTGATGCGCTCGAATCCGAACCGCTGCCCGACGCACCCCAGGACGCGCTGGCCGAAATGGGCCGAAGGTTGATCGGGGTCATGGCCGAGCAGGACGACGTCGTCGCCTACATAGGTCGCGCGCTCGTCGAGGGTGACTCGATCGGCACCGAGATCTTCGACGCTCTGCTCAAGATCAGCACCTCACAGCGGGATCTGCTCGTCGAACGCGACCAGGCCCGACAGGACCTGGACCTGGTCTGGGGGGCGCTGAATCCACTGATACTGCGCTTGGGGCCGATGATCCTGCGCTCGCACATCGAGCGCCACCTGCCCGCGCCGTTCGGTGCGCCGAGCCAACTCCAGCGCTGGAACAACGCGGTGACCGGGCTCATCCACCACGGCCAGATGCAGCCCAAGCCAACGGCGTAGCCACCGGGGCGGGATTCGATCGCGACGGCGGCGCCGTCGAGCTACATGCTGGCGATCAGGCGCTTGACCCGCTCGTCCACCGAGCGGAAAGGGTCCTTGCACAGCACCGTGCGCTGGGCTTGGTCATTGAGCTTGAGGTGCACCCAGTCGACCGTGAAATCGCGCCCGGCCGCCTGCGCGGCGCTGATGAACTCTCCGCGAAGCCGGGCCCGGGTGGTCTGCGGCGGCTGGTCGACCGCGGCGTCGATCTCTTCGTCGGTCGTGATCCGGGCGGCCAAGCCCTTGCGTTGCAGCAGGTCGAAGACACCGCGGCCGCGCTTGATGTCGTGGTACGCCAGGTCGAGTTGGGCGATCTTAGGGTCGGACAGCTCCATGTCGTAGCGATCCTGGTAGCGCTGGAACAGCTTTCGCTTGATCACCCAGTCGATTTCGGTGTCGACCTTCGCGAAATCCTGGCTCTCCACCGCGTCGAGCTGGCGACCCCACAGGTCGACGACCTGCTCGATCTGCGCGTTGGGCTCGCGGGTCTGCAGGTGCTCGACGGCCCGCGAGTAGTACTCCCGCTGGATGTCCAGTGCGCTGGCCTGACGCCCGCCGGCCAGCCGGACCGGGCGCCGTCCCGTCGAATCGTGGCTGACCTCGCGGATGGCGCGGATCGGGTTGTCCAGCGAGAAGTCGCGGAACGCCACGCCGGCTTCGATCATCTCCAGCACCAGCGCGGCGGTGCCCACCTTGAGCATCGTGGTCGACTCGCACATGTTGGAGTCGCCGACGATGACGTGCAGCCGCCGGTACTTCTCCGCGTCCGCATGCGGCTCGTCGCGGGTGTTGATGATCGGCCGGCTGCGCGTGGTGGCCGAGGAGACGCCCTCCCAGATGTGCTCCGCGCGCTGCGACAGGCAGAAGGTGGCGGCCTTGGGTGTCTGCAACACCTTTCCAGCCCCGCAGATCAGCTGCCGGGTGACCAGGAAAGGCAGCAGCACATCGGAAATCCGCGAAAATTCGCCGGCCCGCACGATCAGGTAGTTCTCGTGACAGCCGTAGGAGTTGCCGGCCGAGTCGGTGTTGTTCTTGAACAGGTAGATGTCGCCGCCGATGCCTTCGTCGGCCAGCCGCTGCTCGGCGTCGATCAGCAGGTCCTCGAGCACGCGCTCGCCGGCGCGGTCGTGGGTGACGAGCTGGATCAGGCTGTCGCATTCGGCGGTCGCGTACTCCGGATGGCTGCCGACATCCAGGTACAACCGGGCGCCGTTACGCAGGAAAACGTTGGAGCTGCGCCCCCAGGAGACCACCCGTCGAAACAGGTAGCGGGCTACTTCGTCGGGCGATAGCCGACGGTGGCCGTGGAATGTGCAGGTGACACCGAATTCGGTTTCGATGCCCATGATTCGCCGCTGCACAATTCGAGCGTACTTGCTGAACGCGCAACCCGTGCGCAACCCCCGCCGATGGGTCGGCAAGCTGCCGCATCAACCACGTCCCCGGTGCGGTCGCCGGATCGACGGCGGTGCGAAACCGGTTGCCGTCGAAATAGTTCACGCCTCGGAAGGCTCGGGCGCCTCCCCGAACCGGCTCAGGGCCAGCGCCGCGATGACGGCGACGACGAATCCGACCTCGACCATCCAGCCCAGGCCGGGACGGGTCTGGTCGCCCAGCCAGAACACGCCGACCAGCGCGGGGCCGACCGTTTCACCGATCACCATTCCGGCAACCGCCGTGGTCACCGATCCGCGGCTCAGCGCGGACGTCAGCAACATGAACCCGGCCGCCCCGCCGGCGATCAATGCGTAGACGGCCGGATTGGTCCAGAATGAGGCTTCGGTCAGGTCGATCGAATCGATCAGCCGCACCGCGATCTCGTCGACCCCGAATCCGGCGCCGGCCCCGAATCCCAGCACCAGCGCGCGGGTTCGGTCACTCAGCCGGCCCGCCGCCGCACCGGCGACGAACACGACGGCGACGATCACCAGCAGCGCCCAACCCAGCCCGGGCGGGCCGTGCCCGGTGCCCTCGGGCCCCGCGGCGATGCCCAGCATCGCCAGGCTGGCGCACACCACGGCGACGGCGGCCCACTCCATCGCCGACAACCGGGTGGACAGCACCCAGGCGGCCACGATCGCCGTGACCGCCAGCGACGCGGCGATCGCGGCGGCGACGACGTAGATCGGAACCAGACGAAGCGCGGCGACCTGCAGCAGGAAGCCCACGCCGTCCAGGGCGATTCCCACCAGGTACCGCCACTGCTGAAGGGCCCGCAGCACCAACGCGGCATTGACTCCGGAATTGCTGTCGCCGGTATCGACCGAACGGGTCGCTGCGGCTTGCAGCACAGTCGCGGTGCCGTAACAGACCGAGCAGCCCAGCGCGAGCAGTAATCCGATCAGCACCGGATGTCGCCTAAGTCGACGATTTCTCCGCTGAGTCGTCCGCCGACTCAGCGACCGTGCGTTCGGGCAGCAGATGCTCCAGCGCGGCGCCGGCGATACGACGGAACGCCCGCCGCGGCCGGTTGGCGTCGAGGATCGCGACCTCGAGGTTCGACACCCCCAACGGCGGCTGGTCGTTGTTGGGGCCCTCGGCGCGACCCACCTCGAGCGCGTTGACCGCGATGTGCACCGCATCGGCCAAGTTGGCGTTCTCGGCGAAGGTGTCCTTCAACGCGGTGCTGATCGGCTCGGTCGTCCCGCCCATCACCACGTAGTGCGGCTCGTCGTTGATCGACCCGTCGTAGGTGATCCGGTACAGCTCAGGCGCTTTGGTCTCGCCGTGGTGAGCCACTTCGGCGACACACAACTCGACCTCGTACGGCTTGGCCTGCTCGGTGAAGATGGTGCCCAGCGTCTGCGCGTAGACGTTGGCCAGCTGCCGGCCGGTGACGTCGCGGCGGTCATAGGCGTAGCCGCGGGTGTCGGCGAATTGGATACCGCCGCGTCGCAGGTTCTCGAACTCGTTGAACTTTCCTACCGCGGCGAAGCCGACCCGGTCGTAGAGCTCGCTGATCTTCTGTAGCGAGCGCGACGGGTTCTCCGCGACGAACAGCACCCCGCCGGAGTAGGCCAGGGCCACCACGCTGCGGCCGCGGCCGATGCCTTTGCGCGCGAGCTCACTGCGCTCACGCATCGCCTGCTCAGGCGAGATGAAATACGGAAAACTCATGAGTCACTTCCCGCACGATCGGCGTCGGGTCCGAAAGTGTCTGCCCGGGAACGTCTTTGAACGACCTCCCGGGCCAGCTCGGCGATGCGCGGCTCGGCCACGTGGATCGCGCCGTCGGCGCCGATGGTGACGGCGGTCGGGAAGATCCCACGCACCAGGTCCGGGCCGCCGGTGGCCGAGTCGTCGTCGGCAGCGTCGTACAGCGCTTCCACCGCCACCCGCAGTGCCGAATCCGCGTCCGTCACTTGCGAATACAGCTTCTTGACCGACGACTTGGCAAAGATCGAGCCGGAGCCCACCGATTGATAGCCCTCTTCCTCGAGGTTCCAGCCGCCCGCGGCGTCGAACGAGACGATGCGACCGGCCTTCGTCGGATCGGGATCGTCGATGTCGAAACCGACGAGCAGCGGAAGCGCCACCAGACCCTGCATCGCCGCAGGGAGGTTGCCGCGCACCATGATTGCGAGCCGGTTCACCTTGCCCGCGAACGTCAGCGGGACACCTTCGAGCTTCTCGTAGTGCTCGAGTTCGACGGCGTAGAGACGGGCGAACTCGACCGCGATGGCCGCGGTCCCGGCGATCCCGGTCGCGGTGTAGTCGTCGGTGATGTAAACCTTCTGCACGTCGCGCCCGGCGATCATGTTGCCCTGGGTGGAACGTCGGTCGCCGGCCAGCAGTACGCCGCCCGGATACTTCAGCGCGACGATCGTGGTGCCGTGCGGCAGTGCCGAACTCGGCGTGATCGCGTCGCCGCCGCCGGCGCTGACGGGAAGCAGCTCCGGCGCCTCGCGGCGCAAATAATCAGAGAAAGAGGAAAGTCCGCCAGAGGCGGTTCCGGGAAGGACAGAGTGGGTGGCCAGGCGATCGCGGTCAGGCCAGGTCACTGTCCGCCCTTTTGGACGTATGCGCGGACGAAGTCTTCGGCGTTCTCTTCCAGAACATCGTCGATTTCATCGAGCAGGTCGTCGGTCTCCTCGGTCAGCTTCTCGCGACGCTCCTGGCCCGCGGCCGTGCTGGAGGTGGGGTCGTCGTCATCGCCGCCGCCACCACCGCGCTTGGTCTGCTCTTGGGCCATTACTGCCTCCTGCATCGTCATCGGACGTGAGACACGTCCGTCGTTTCTCCACCCTACCGGTCGACGCCGGTTATGCCCTGGCTTGAACGCTCATGTCCGGGCGCGGCCGACGCCTCAGTTGGTGAGCTGTTCGACCAACTCCACGGCGCTGTCCACCGAGTCCAGGAGCGCCCCGACGTGCGCTTTGCTACCGCGCAACGGCTCCAGCGTGGGGATGCGCACCAACGAGTCACCACCGAGATCGAAAATCACCGAGTCCCAGCTGGCCGCGGCGATGTCGGCACCGAAGCGCCGCAGGCATTCGCCGCGGAAGTAGGCACGGGTATCGGTCGGCGGGTTGTCGACCGCGTCGATCACCTGCTGCTCGGTGACCAGACGCTTCATCGACCCGCGGGCCACCAGCCGGTTGTAGAGGCCCTTGTCGAGCCGAACGTCGGAGTACTGCAGGTCGACGAGGTGGAGTCGCGGCGCCGACCAGCCCAGGTTCTCGCGGTGTCGGAAGCCCTCGAGCAGCCGCAGCTTGGCCGGCCAATCCAGCAGCTCGGCGCATTCCATGGGATCGCGCTCGAGCAGATCCAGCACGTGCGCCCAGGTTTCCACCACCTTGATCGCGCGCGGGTCGGGGTCGCGGCTGTCCACCAGTTTCGCCACCCGGTCGAGGTAAATCCGTTGCAGCGCAAGGGCCGTCAATTCACGGCCGTCGGCCAGTGCAACGGTCGCGCGCAGTGCCGGGTCGCGACTGACCGCGTGCACGGCGTGCACCGGCCGGGCCAGCGCCAGATCGCTGAGATCAATTCCCTGTGCCGGCCCGTCCTCGATCAGGTCGAGCACCAGCGCGGTGGTGCCCAGCTTCAGGTAGGTCGACGTCTCGGAGAGATTCGCGTCGCCGATGATGACGTGCAGCCGCCGATAGCGGTCGGCGTCGGCGTGCGGCTCGTCGCGGGTGTTGATGATCCCCCGCTTCAGCGTGGTCTCGAGCCCGACCTCGACCTCGATGTAGTCGGAGCGCTGCGAGAGCTGGAAGCCGGGCTCGTCGCCGGACGGCCCGATGCCGACCCGGCCGGAGCCGGTGACCACCTGGCGCGACACCAGGAACGGGGTCAGCCCGGCGATGACCGACGAGAACGGAGTCTGACGGCTCATCAGGTAGTTCTCGTGCGAGCCGTAAGACGCACCCTTGCCGTCGACGTTGTTCTTGTACAGCTGCAGCTTGGCCGCGCCGGGAACGCTCGCGACGTGGCGGGCGGCGGCCTCCATCACCCGCTCGCCGGCCTTGTCCCAGATCACCGCGTCCAGGGGGTCGGTGCACTCGGGCGCGGAGTACTCCGGGTGCGCGTGGTCGACGTAGAGCCTCGCCCCGTTGGTCAGGATCATGTTGGCGGCCCCGACCTCGTCGGCGTCCACCACCGGCGGCGGGCCCGCCGAGCGGCTCAGGTCGAAGCCGCGGGCATCCCGCAACGGGGATTCCACCTCGTAGTCCCAGCGGGTGCGCTTGGCCCGCTGGATCCCGGCGGCGGCGGCGTAGGCCAGTACTGCCTGCGTCGAAGTCAGGATCGGGTTGGCGGTCGGGTCCGACGGCGACGAAATACCGTATTCGACCTCCGTACCGATAATTCGTTGCATCCCTCGAGCTTAGGCGCGGTGGCCGAAGCGCCGCGCCGCGGGCGCTGCCGAAGTGGGGTGAGACGGAGCGACGGAGGTGCTGCGAGAAGGCGATTGCCGGGTCACAGCCGGCCGCATTGCGGGCAGGTGAACTCGGCTGACCGGCCATTGACGCAGGTGACGGAAGTCGTTACCTTCACCCTGGTGTCTGCCGAACCCCTCACCGGCCTGTCCGGAAAGCGCTACGGCGAAGTCCTTCTGGTGACGCCGGGCGAGGTGGGACCGCAGGCCGCGGTCTACAGCAGCTTCGGTCTCAACGACCTGCCCGCCGAATTGTGGTCGGCGCTCGACGCGAAAGCCGTCGCAACCGAAAACGGTGCTGCCACAGCCTTACTCGACGGCCCGCGGTACTGGCTGATGAACGAGATCGAGCGCCCGGCCCAGGGCATGAAGATCGTGAAGAACTTCGGCGGGATCGACATGGCGCTGCAGTCCCAAACACTGCTGCCGGGCCTGCACCCGGCGCCGTATACCGCCAATCAGGTGCACCGACACAGCGTCTCGACGTTCGACACCGGCGAAGAGGTCTACGAGCTGCACGATCCGGCGATGCGCCGCTGGGTGATGCAGACGTGGAGCCAGATCGTCGACCCGAACCTGTCCAGAGCAGATCTGCCGGGGCTCGGCAGCCGACTCGAGTTGCCGGACGGGTGGACCTATCAGACCCGGACGCTCACCAGCCCGCTGCGCATCGACACCACGACGCACGCCGCGCAGGTGCTGCAGGACGACCTGACCAACAGCTATTCGCTGCTGGCCGGCTGAGTCTGGCTCTGGTCGCCGGCCTGTGGCTACAGGTACTGGCCGAGGTTGGACTCGGTGTCGATCGCCCGTGAGGCGCTCGAGCTCTTGCCGGTGACCAAGGTCCGGATGTAGACGATCCGCTCGCCCTTCTTGCCCGAAATCCGCGCCCAGTCATCGGGGTTGGTGGTGTTGGGCAGGTCCTCGTTCTCGGCGAACTCGTCGACGATCGAGTCCAGCAGGTGCTGGATCCGCAGACCGCGCTGGCCGCTTTCCAGCACCGCCTTGATGGCGTTCTTCTTCGCGCGGTCGACGACGTTCTGGATCATCGCGCCGGAGTTGAAGTCCTTGAAGTACATCACCTCTTTGTCGCCGTTGGCGTAGGTGACTTCGAGGAACCGGTTGTCGTCGATCTCGGCGTACATCCGGTCGACGACCTTCTCGATCATCGCCTTGATGCACAACGAACGGTCGCCGGAGAATTCGGCGAGATCGTCGGCGTTGACCGGCAGCGCGTCGGTCAGGTACTTCGAGAAGATGTCCTGAGCCGATTCGGCGTCCGGGCGCTCGATCTTGATCTTCACGTCCAGACGACCGGGTCGCAGGATGGCGGGGTCGATCATGTCCTCGCGGTTGGAGGCGCCGATCACGATGACGTTCTCCAAGCCTTCGACACCGTCGATCTCGCTCAACAGCTGCGGGACGACCGTGGTCTCGACGTCGGAGGAAACCCCGGTGCCACGGGTGCGGAAGATCGAGTCCATCTCGTCGAAGAACACGATCACCGGCGTGCCCTCGGATGCCTTTTCACGGGCCCGCTGGAAGATCAGCCGGATGTGCCGCTCGGTCTCACCGACGAACTTGTTGAGCAGCTCGGGACCCTTGATGTTGAGGAAGTACGACTTGGCTTCGCGCGCATCGTCGCCGCGGACCTCGGCCATCTTCTTGGCCAGCGAGTTGGCGACGGCCTTGGCGATCAAGGTCTTTCCGCACCCGGGCGGGCCATAGAGCAGCACACCCTTGGGTGGCCGCAGCGCGTACTCGCGGTAGAGGTCTTTGTGCAGGAACGGCAGCTCGACCGCGTCGCGGATCTGCTCGATCTGGCGGCCGAGGCCACCGATGTCGTTGTAGGTGACGTCGGGGACCTCTTCGAGCACCAGGTCCTCGACCTCGGCCTTGGGGATGCGCTCGAAGGCGTAGCCGGCCTTGGTGTCCACCAACAGCGAGTCACCGGGACGCAGCTTGCGGGGACGCAGGTCGTCGTCGCTCGAGTCGTACACGCCCTCGGGCAGATCCGGCGCCACCAGCGGCTCGGCGAGCCACACGATGCGCTCCTCGTCGGCGTGGCCGACCACGAGCGCGCGGTGACCGTCGGCCAATACCTCACGCAGCGACGAGATCTCGCCGACCGATTCGTAGGTGCCCGCCTCGACGACAGTTAAAGCCTCGTTGAGGCGAACCGTCTGGCCTTTGCGCAACGAACTCACGTCGATGTTGGGCGAGCACGTCAGGCGCATCTTGCGTCCGGAGGTGAACACGTCGAGGGTGTCGTCCTCGAAGGTGGCCAACAGCACGCCGTAACCGCTGGGCGGCTGCCCCAGCCGGTCGACCTCCTCGCGCAGCGCCAGCAGCTGCTGGCGAGCTTCTTTGAGCGTCTCCATCAGTTTGGAGTTACGCGACGCCAGCGAGTCGATCCGCGCCTCTAGCTGGTGAATGTCACGTGGACTGCGCGCGGCGCCGTGCGATCCCGCAGCGGTGTCCAGCTGCTCGCGCAGGACGGCGGCTTCGCGTCGAAGCTCTTCCAGCTCGGCGGCGTCCTCACTGGACAGGTCCGGCTCGCGTGGGCTGCCGAACGGTTCGCGCTCAAATTCACCCATGTTGCGCCCCTTTCCCGCCCCGAGACGGTCGTGCGGTGGATACCTCAACGCTACCGGCGATTTCCGAATCATGCGGGAACTCGAAATGGGGCACACAGGCAACAGCGTTAACATCTTGTTTAGCCAGCTTTACCGAGAGGACGCTCGTGACCATGAAATCCCTAGCCACAGGCATGGCGGCGTTCGCCGCCATCAGTGCGGCCGCCGCGGGTGTGACCTGTATTGCATCGGTGGCCTCCGCGGCACCGGGCGTCCAACCCGCCGCCGTCGGTGCGCCGCTGCCGCTGGACCCGCCGCTGCCCGCCACCGTCGACGTGCCCACCGCCGCCCAATTGGCGACCGTTCTCAACACGTTGCAGGACCCGAGCGTGTCGTTCGCCAGCAAGGGCGACCTCATCGAGGGCGGCATCCCGGTTCCGATCGGTATTGCCGACCACGAGCTGCAGAAGGCCGCGTCCAAGGGCAGCTTGCCGTTGACGTTCGACATCACCAACATCGTGCCCTCCGGACCCGGTGCCGCGACGGCCACCATCACCGCATCGGGGCCGCGGCTCAAGCCGACCCCCGAGTACCTGCGGTTCGTCAATCAGGGCGGCTGGAAGCTGTCGCACGACTCGGCGAACACGCTCATCTCGGCCGTGCGTTCGTCAGGGCACTGACGGCCGCTGAATGCGCCATCGCCTGACCGCTGTCCTGAGCACCGCCGCGATTGTGGCGGTGCTCGGTCTTCCGGGGTGTTCGAACGACGACGACGATGCCGCGCCGCCGCCGCCGTCGGCGGCGCCGTCCACCACATCGGCGGCGCTGAGCGCGGCGGCCCCGCAAGCCGCCCCCCTACCGGCTCCCGACGCGCTCGCGGGGGTGCTGTACCGGCTGGCCGACGCCGCGGTTCCGGGCCAGCAGAAGTTGAGTTTGGTCGAGGGGTCCACCCCGGAGAGCGCCGGCGTCTTCGACCAGTTCGCCAACGCGTTGATCAACGGTGGGTACGCGCCGGTGAAATTCGATGTGCGCGATGTCAATTGGTCTGACCGCGACCCTGCCGACGTGGTGGCCAACGTCGACATCAGTTCGACCAACGCACGCGGTCCCCACTTCGGCTTCCCGATGGAATTCAAGCCGATTCAAGCGGGTTGGCAGCTCTCGGCGCGAACCGCCGACGTCCTGCTGGCCTTTCGTTCCGATGCCACCGAACCCCCGACCCCACCGGGTCGCTGACTTCGCGTGTGGATCGGCTGGCTCGAGTTCGACCTGCTGCTCGGTGACGTGCATTCGCTGAAGCAGAAGAGGTCGCTGGTTCGGCCCGTAATCGCCGAGCTGCGAAGGAAGTTCAACGTCTCGGCCGCCGAGACGGGATCGCAGGACCTGCACCGGCGGGCCGGGATCGGTGTCGCGATGACCGCCGCCGATCGCGCGCACGTGGTCGAGGTGCTCGATGCTGCCGAACGCTTGGTCGCCGGACGCCCGGAACTCGAATTGCTCTCGGCGCGAAGAGATCTGCGCCGCAGCGATGACTAGTCGTCGATCATGCCGGCGACGACGGCTGGGTCGGACGCTGCTTTCGGTTCAGCGGCGTCGGCGGGACCGCGCCCGGAGCCAGCTTGCGGGTGAACACCAGAAAAGCCGTGTGCCCGCGCATATTGTGCTGCGGGCGCACCGCCAGACCAACGACGTTCCAGCCGCGCTGCATCGTCTCCCACGCGCGCGGCTCGGTCCAGCACTGCTGAGCGCGCAGCGCCTCCACCACCTTGGACAACTGAGTCACCGTCGCCACGTAGACCATCAGAACACCGCCGGCGACCAGCGCCCGCGAAATGCGGTCCAGTACGTCCCACGGCGCGAGCATGTCCAGCACCACTCGGTCGATCGAGCCGTCGGCCAGATCGGCGTCGACGACGTCGGCGACCACCAGCTGCCAGTTCTGCGGAAGGTGGCCGAAGAAGGTCTCCACGTTGCGACGCGCGTGCTCGGCATGGTCGGCCCGCACGTCGTAGGAGATGACCCGTCCCTCCGGTCCGACCGCGCGCAGCAGCGAACAGCTCAGGGCTCCGGACCCGGCGCCGGCCTCCAACACGCGAGCACCCGGGAAGATGTCTCCTTCGTGCACGATCTGCGCGGCGTCCTTCGGGTAGACCACCTGCGCGCCGCGCGGCATCGACAACACGTAGTCCACCAGTAGCGGTCGCAGCACCAGGAATTGGTCGCCGTTGGCGGATTTGACCACGCTGCCTTCCGGCTGCCCGATCACCGTGTCGTGGGCGATCGCGCCGCGGTGGGTGTGGAACTCCCCGCCCGCGCTGAGCACCATCGTGTAGTGCCGGCCCTTGGCGTCGGTGAGCTGCACGCGATCGCCGCTGACGAACGGGCCGGTTGCAGACACAGCGGACAAGCCTGCCAGCAGACGCGCCGCCGAAGGTGCGCGGGGTTGTCCGACCCTCCTTCTAGGCTGCGGAATATGAGCGACCCGTCCGGCACACCCGCCAGGAGGCGGCCGGCCCTGTCACCATCGCGGGCGGCCGACTTCAAGCAGTGTCCGCTGCTCTATCGCTTCCGCGCCATCGACCGACTCCCCGAACCTTCGTCCACCGCTCAGGTCCGCGGGTCGGTGGTGCACGCGGCACTGGAACAGCTCTACGGCCTGCCGGCAGCCGAACGCGGCCCGCAGACCGCCGACGCGCTGGTCGGCCCGGCCTGGGAACAGGTGATCTCGGCCGAACCCGAGCTGACCGAACAGCTGGATGCCGCGCAGCAGACGCACCTGCTCGACGAGGCGCGCAAGCTGCTGTCCGGTTACTACCGTCTGGAAGACCCGACCCGCTTCGACCCGCAGAGCTGCGAGCAGCGAATCGAGGTCGAACTCGCCGACGGGACGCTGCTGCGCGGGATCATCGACCGCATCGACGTCGCGCCCACCGGCGAGTTGCGGGTGGTGGATTACAAGACCGGGAAGGCCCCGCCCGAGGCGCGGGCGCTGGCCGAGTTCAAGGCCATGTTCCAGATGAAGTTCTATGCGGTCGCGTTGTTGCGCTCGCGGGGAGTGCCGCCCACCCGGCTGCGACTGATCTACCTGTCCGATGGGCAGCTGTTGGACTACTCCCCCGACGAGGCCGAGCTCATCCGCTTCGAAAAGACATTGATGGCCATGTGGCATGCCATTCAATCTGCAGGCGCCACAGGCGATTTCAGGCCGCGTCCGTCGCGGTTGTGCGACTGGTGCGCGCATCACTCGCACTGTCCGGTCTTCGGCGGTACGCCGCCGCCGTACCCGGGCTGGCCGGATGTTCCGGACGAAGGCAACGCCGACACGGTCTTGCAGCACACGGCCGAACCGGCCGCCTGAGCCGGTCGCTACTTCAGTGGCGACATGTCCTGCAGCATGGTGGGAATCAGCTCGCTGACGGTCGGGTGGATGTGCATGGTGCGGGCCAGCGTGGTGTAGGGCGCCTTGGCCGACATGATGTCGAGGATGCCGTGGATGACTTCGTCGCCACCGACCCCCAGGATGGCCGCACCGAGGATCTGCTCCGTCTCGGCGTCCACTATGACCTTCATAAAGCCTTGCGTCTCACCCTTTTCCACCGCTCGTCCGACGCGGGTCATCGGTCGCTGACCGACCAGTGCGGGGCGACCGGACGCACGCACCTGTTCGACGGTCATCCCCGCGCGGCCCAGCGGCGGGTCGATGTAGAGCGCGTACGTCGTGATCCGGTCGCTCACCCGGCGCGGGTCGTCGTCGAGAAGGTTGGCGGCGACGATCTCGAAATCGTTGTACGAGGTGTGCGTGAACGCACCTTTGCCGTTGCAGTCGCCCAGCGCCCAGATGTGCTCGACGCTGGTCTGCAGCTGATCGTCGACGACGATGTTGCCGCGGTCGTCGGTGTCGACCCCGGCGTGCTCGAGGCCGAGGTCGTCGGTGTTGGGGCGGCGGCCCACCGCGAGCAACAGGTGACTGCCCTCGACGGGCGCGTGACCGGCTTGAGTTGTCAGTTCGAAGCCGTTGTCGCGCGCAGAGATTCGGATGTCACCGGCTTCGACGATGATGTCGATGCCTTCGTTCTCCAGGATCGACCGGATGGCGTCCGAGATGTCGTGATCTTCGCGCGACGCCAGGCGTGGGCCTTTTTCGACCACCGTCACCCGGGCGCCGAAGCGGCGGTACATCTGCGCGAATTCGAGCGCGATGTAGCTACCGCCGACCACGACGAGATGTTCGGGCACCGTGTCGAGTTCGAGAATCGAGACATTGGTGAGGTAGTCGACGTCGGCCAGCCCGGGAATGTCGGGCACCACCGCGCGACCACCGACATTGAGGAAAATCCGGTCGGCCTGCAGCGTGTCGTCACCGACCTGCACGGTGTGCGGGTCGACAAACTGCGCGTGGCCGCGAAACACGGTGCAGCCGTCCATGCCGTCGAGCCAGTCCTCGATGCCCGCACGGTCGTCGGAGACAATACTGTCCTTGCGCGCCTTGACTTTTGACATGTCGACACTGACCGGGCCGGTGCTGACGCCGAAATCCGCGCCGCGCCGGGCCAGATGCGCTGCGTGCGCACTGGCCACCAGCGTCTTGGTCGGGATGCAACCGGTGTTGACGCAGGTGCCGCCGAAGAGTTTGCGCTCCACCACCGCAACGGTCTGGCCGGCAGCGGTCAACCGTCCGGCCAACGGGGGCCCGGCCTGACCGGCCCCCACGATGATCGCGTCGAAACGCTGTGTCACAGAGCGGCAGTGAGAGCGGCGAGCGCGAATCCACCGCCGACCGCGACAACGTCTTCGATCAGGGCGGCCGGCAGGTCGCGACCGAAGGACGTCGCCAGCCGGGCGCGTGCCTGGTAGCCGCCGAGGGTGCCCAGGACCGCACCGACCACACCGGCACCGAGCGCACCCCAGGTGACTCCCCAGGCAGTCCCGATGACCGCACCGGCGAACCCGCCGGAGATGAGTCGTCCGATGAATGCCGGCGGTGCGGTGCGGGGCGGCGTCTTGGGCTGCTGGTCGAGATAGAGCTCACCGACCGCCAGCACGGTGAACACGACGGCGGTGATGGTGTTGCCCACCCAGGATGCCCACGTGCCGTTCAGGTTGATCCAGTGCAACACCGCGGCCCACGCGACCACAGTCGGAGCGGTGAAGGTTCGCAAACCGGCGATCACGCCGATTCCGAGAGCAAGAAGCAGAACATAAAAGTGCGTCATGTGCGACATTGCTACCCCTCCTCAGGGTCAGGCAAACAACCGCTGCTGTAGCCGGACGCTAACACAGCCCGGCCGCCTGAGGGAGGCGGGCGAATCAGAATCGGAAGAAGCGGACGTTCGATGCCAGGATCGCTTTGGCGCCGATGGCCGCCAACTGGTCCATGATCGCGTTGACGCCGCGGCGCGGCACCAGCGCGCGTACCGCCGCCCAGTCGGGGTCGGCCAGCGGAGAGATGGTGGGCGACTCCAAACCCGGCGTGATCAGGGTCGCGTCGTCGAGAACCGAACGCGGACAGTCGTAGTCGAGCATCAGATACTGCTGCCCGAACACCACGCCCTGCACTCGCGCCACCAGCTGATCGCGGGCGGCGGCATCCGGGCGCTCGGCGGCGCGCGGATCGATCTGCTCGATCAGGACTGCTTGTGAGTCACACAGCGTTTCGCCGAACGCGACCAGGTTGTGCAGGTTCAGCGTGCGCCCGGAGCCCACCACGTCGGCGATCGCGTCTGCGACTCCGAGCTGCACCGAGATCTCGACCGCGCCGTCGAGCCGGATGACTGTCGCCTCAATACCGCGGGCCGCCAAGTCTTCTCGGACGATGTTCGGGTAGGCGGTGGCGATGCGCCGTCCTGCCAGGTCGTCGATGGTCCAGTCCCGTCCGGCCGGAGCGGCGTAGCGGAAAGTGGAGGAGCCGAAGCCCAGCGCGAGCCGCTCGTGGACGGGCGCACGGGACTCACGCGCCAAATCCCGTCCGGTGATACCGAAGTCGAGTTCACCGGAGCCGACATAGATGGCGATGTCTTTGGGCCGCAGGAAAAAGAACTCGACGTTGTTGTGCGGGTCGATGACGGTGAGGTCTTTGGGATCGGTGCGACGCCGGTAACCGGCCTCGGAGAGGATCTCGACGGCCGTCTCGCTGAGCGCACCCTTGTTGGGGACGGCGACGCGCAGGTTGTCCGAGCCGTCGCGGTTCGAGGTCATCAGAGTTTCCGGTAAACGTCGTCGAGGGTGAGGCCGCGGGCGATCATCAGCACCTGCGCCCAGTACAGCAACTGGCTGATCTCTTCGGCCAGCGCCTCATCGGACTCGTGCTCGGCGGCCAGCCACACCTCGCCGGCCTCTTCGAGGATCTTCTTGCCCAGGGTGTGCACACCGCTGTCCAGCGCGGCGACGGTGCCGCTGCCGGGCGGACGGGTGCGGGCGCGTTCGCCGAGTTCGGCGAACAAATCCTCGAAGGTCTTCACGGCCAGGGATTCTGTCATGCGTAGCTGGTCGAAGTCACGGCGGTTTCAGTCCGTCGCGGATGAGCCGGCGGCCGGAGACACCTCGTCGGGCATGTCTTCCAGCGACACCCCGTTGGTCTCCCGCACCCATCGCCAGACGAAAACAAACGACAGCACGGCGCACAACGTGTAGATGGCGTAGGCCACCGGCAGCGCGTGCCGCAGCGCCGGAAACGACACCGCGATGGTCCAGTTGGCCATCCACTGGACGCCGGAGGCCAAACCCAGCGCGGCCGAGCGAATGCGATTAGGGAACATCTCACCCAGCAGCACCCACAGGACCGGCCCCCAGGAGACCGCGAAGGAGACCACGAACAGATCGGCCGCCACCAGCGCGACGATCCCGGATGGCCCGTCGAGTTCAGGGCGACCGTTGTGGACCGACGCGCCCGCGAACACCACCGTCATGGTGACGAGCATCAGCGACATTCCCGCCGATCCGGCCAGCAGCAGCGGTCGGCGACCGAGCCGGTCGATCAGCGCGATCGCCACCAGCGTGATCAGCACGTTCACCCCGGTGGTCACCAGACCGATGGTGAACGACGACTTCTCGCCGAATCCCACCGCCTCCCAGAGCAAATCGGAGTAGTTGAAGATCACGTTGATGCCGACGAACTGCTGAAAGACGGCCAGCCCCAGCCCGACCCAGACGATGCCGTACAGGCCACCGCCCGGTGCGCGCAGATCGCGCCACGACTGCGGCTTCTCCCGCTCGAGCGTGTCGGCGATCCGGGCGACGGTGTGCTGGGCGTCGCGTTCACCCAGCAACGTTGTTAGCACCTGGGTGGCCTGCGAAAGACGTTGCTTGGCAACCAGATAGCGCGGCGATTCGGGAATGGTGAACAGCAGCACGAAGTAGAGCAGCGCCAGGAGCAACTCGCAGAGAAAGGTCCAGCGCCACGCCGCCAGACCCAGCCAGAGCGGCTTACTCGCCCCACCCGCGATATGAAACGGCACCCAGGTCAGCGCGACCGCGCCGAACAGACCGCAGACAATGGCGAGCTGTTGCAAGGAGCCGAGCCGGCCGCGGAAGCGTGGCGGTGACACCTCGGCGATGTAGGCGGGCGCCGCGACCGACGAGAAGCCGATGCCGATACCGCCGATCAGGTGGAAAACGATGAACATCCAGATGCTTGGCGCCAGCGCGGTACCGAGTCCACACACGAAAAACGAAGCCGCGGACAGCTTCATGATCGACAGGCGGCCCAGGCGGTCACCGAGCCGGCCGGCCCACACCGCGCCGATGGCGGCACCCAGCACACCTGACGCGGTCGCGAAACCCAGTAGCCCGTTGCCGATCTGGAAGGTGGCCTGCAGCGCCTTGACCGCGCGGTTGGTCACCGAGATGTCGAAACCGAAGAGCAGGCCCCCGATAGCCGCCACCGAGGCGAATCGAACGGCGGACAAGAACGCGCGGCGCGCGGCGCGCGGGTCGACCGGCAGATCCTCGTGCGACGGCGGCTGCGGGTGTGCGAACTCAACCAAGTTCGGCTCAGTCCTCCGGGTTGTAGCCGAGGTTGGGGCCCAGCCAGCGCTCGGCTTCCTGCAGGGTCCAGCCCTTGCGCTTGGCGTAGTCGGCGACCTGGTCCTGGGCCATCCGGCCGACCACGAAATACTGCGACTGCGGGTGGGAGAAGTACCAGCCGCTGACGGCGGCGCCGGGCCACATCGCCATCGACTCGGTCAACTCGATGCCGGTCCGCTCCTGGACGTCCATCAGCTTCCAGAGGGTCGCCTTCTCGGTGTGCTCCGGGCAGGCCGGATAGCCCGGGGCGGGGCGGATTCCCCGGTACTTCTCACCGATGAGCGCCTCGTTGTCCAGGTGCTCATCGGGCTGAAATCCCCAGAACTCCTTGCGAACCCGTTGATGCATCCGTTCGGCGAAGGCCTCCGCCAGCCGGTCGGCGAGCGACTCCAGCAGGATCCCGTTGTAGTCGTCGTTGGCTGCCTTGAACTCGACGATCTTGTCGTGGCTGCCGAGTCCCGTGGTGACGGCGAACGCACCGACGTAGTCGGCCAGGCCGGTGTCCTTGGGCGCGATGTAGTCGCCGAGTGACCGGTGCGGGATGCCGGCCCGGTGCTCACCCTGCTGGCGCAGGTTGTACAAGGTCGTCAGCACCTCGGTACGGGTGTCGTCGGTGTACAGCTGGATGTCGTCGCCGATCGCGTTCGCCGGGAAGAAACCGATCACGCCGTTGGCGGTCAGCCATTTCTCCTTGATCAGGGTGTCCAGCATCTCCTGGGCGTCGTCGTAGAGCTTGCGGGCCGTCTCGCCCGACACCGGGTTGTTGAGGATGTCGGGGAACCTGCCCTTCATCTCCCAGGCGTTGAAGAACGGCTGCCAGTCGATGTACTCGCGGAGCTCGGCGATGTCGTAGTCGAGAAACTCCCGCACGCCGAGACCCTGGGCCGGCACCGGCGGCGTGTAGCCGTCCCACTCGATCGGCGTCCGATTCGCGCGGGCCTTCTCCAGCGTCAGCATCGGCCGCTCACTCTTCTGGGCGTGCCGTTCACGCAGGGCGGCGTAGTCGGTTTCGGTGGCCTCCAGCAGGGCTGGACGCTGCTTGTCGTCGAGCAGCGCAGCGGCGACCGGCACCGAGCGGGAAGCGTCTTTGACCCAGACCACCGGACCGCTGCGACGCGGCGACACCTTCACCGCCGTGTGGGCGCGTGAGGTGGTCGCGCCGCCGATCAGCAGTGGGATCTCCAGCCCCTCGCGTTCCATCTCGACGGCGAAGTTGACCATCTCGTCCAGCGACGGGGTGATCAGGCCGGACAACCCGATGATGTCGGCGTTGTGCTCCCTGGCCGCGTCCAGGATCTTCTGGGCGGGCACCATGACGCCGAGGTCGATCACTTCGTAGTTGTTGCACTGCAGCACAACTCCGACGATGTTCTTGCCGATGTCGTGGACGTCGCCCTTCACCGTCGCCATGATGATGGTGCCGTTGGTGTCCTTGCTCGCGGCGGCCCCGGACTCTTCCTTCTCCTTTTCGATGTACGGCAGCAAGTAGGCCACCGCCTTCTTCATCACCCGGGCCGACTTCACGACCTGGGGCAGGAACATCTTGCCCGCACCGAAGAGGTCACCGACGACGTTCATGCCGTCCATCAGCGGACCTTCGATCACCTCGATCGGGCGACCACCGGCCGCGGCGATCTCGGCCCGCAATTCCTCGGTGTCCTCGTTGACGTTGGCGTCGATGCCCTTGACCAGGGCGTGCGTGATCCGCTCGCGGACCGGGAGGCTGCGCCATTCGGCCGCCACCGGGTCCTCGGCCTTCTCCGAGCTGTTGAACCGCTCAGCGATCTCCAGCAGCCGTTCGGCCGCGTCCTCGCGTCGGTTGAGCACGACGTCCTCGATCCGGTCGCGCAGTTCGGGGTCGATCGAGTCGTAGGGCACCAGCGCGCCGGCGTTGACGATGCCCATGTCCAGGCCGGCCTTGATCGCGTGGAACAGGAACACCGCGTGGATCGCCTCGCGGACCGGGTTGTTGCCCCGGAACGAGAAGGACACGTTCGAGATACCGCCGGAGATGTGCACGCCGGGAAGGTTTTCCTTGATCCAGGCGCAGGCCTCGATGAAATCGATCCCGTAGGTGGCGTGTTCCTCGATACCGGTCGCCAGCGCGAAGCAGTTCGGGTCGAAGATGATGTCCTCGGCCGGGAAGCCGACCTCTTCGGTCAGGATCCGGTAGGCGCGCCCGCAGATCTCCTTGCGGCGCTCCAGGTTGTCGGCCTGACCCTGCTCGTCGAAGGCCATCACGACGACGGCGGCGCCGTATTTGCGGCACAGCCGCGCTTCGCGGACGAACTTCTCCTCGCCCTCTTTCATGGAGATCGAGTTGACGATCGGTTTGCCCTGGACGTTCTTCAGGCCCGCCTCGATGACATCCCACTTGGAGGAGTCGATCATCACCGGGACGCGGCTGATGTCGGGCTCGGCGGCGATCAGTTTGGTGAACCGGTCCATCGCGGCGATGCCGTCGATCATGCCCTCGTCCATGTTGATGTCGATGACCTGCGCACCGACCTCGACTTGCTGCAGGGCGACCGACAGCGCGGAGTCGTAGTCCTCGGCCTTGATCAGGTTGCGGAACCGGGCGGATCCGGTGATGTTGGTGCGCTCACCGATGTTCACGAACAGCGATTCGTCGTTGATGTTGAGCGGCTCCAGCCCCGAGAGCCGGGTGGCCACCCCGATCTCCGGCACATCGCGCGGTGCCTTGCCCTCGACGACCTTGGCGATCTCCGCGATGTGCGGCGGCGCCGTGCCGCAGCAGCCACCGACCAGGTTGACCAGTCCGGCCTCGGCGAACTCGGCGATGTAGCTGGCCTGCCGCTCCGGGGACTCGTCGTATTCGCCGAAAGCGTTGGGCAGCCCGGCATTCGGGTAGCAGGAGACGAAGGTGTCCGCGATCCGGGCCACCTCGGCGATGTAGGGCCTCATCTCCGGCGCGCCCAGGGCGCAGTTGAGGCCGACTGCGATCGGCTTCGCATGCCTGATCGCGTTCCAGAAGGCTTCGGTGACCTGACCGGACAGTGTCCGCCCGGAAGCGTCGGTGATGGTGCCCGAGATGATCACCGGCCAGCGGCGACCGCGCTCCTCGAACAGCGTCTCGACGGCGAACACCGCCGCCTTGGAGTTCAGCGAATCGAAGATCGTCTCGATGATGACGAGGTCGGCGCCGCCGTCGACCAGGCCGTTGGCCGCTTCGAGGTAGGCGGCGACGAGCTGGTCGTAGGAGACATTGCGGGCGCCGGGATCGTTGACGTCCGGCGAGATCGACGCGGTCCGCGTCGTCGGCCCGAGTGCGCCGGCGACGTAGCGGGGCTTCTCCGGGGTGCTGAACTCGTCGGCAGCCTGGCGCGCCAGCGCGGCGCCGGCGTAGTTCAGCTCGTACGCCAAATCCACCATGTCGTAGTCGGCGAGGGAGACCGCGTTCGCATTGAACGTGTTGGTCTCCAGGATGTCCGCGCCCGCCTCGAGGTACTCCCGGTGGATCCCCTCGATGATCTGCGGCTGCGTGAGGGTGAGCAGGTCGTTGTTGCCCTGCAGGGCGGTCGGCCACTCCGTGAACCGGTCGCCGCGATAGCCGGCCTCGTCGGGCCGGTCGCGCTGGATCGCCGTGCCCATCGCGCCGTCGATCACCATGATCCGCTGGCGCAGCGCAGTCGTCAGTTCGTCGGTGCAGTCGGGGCGGATGTTGGGCTCGAAACCATTCGGCTCAGGGGCGCTCACATGCAGTCCTTCCGTAACGGAAGGCGTCCTTGACTCTGCCGAGCGTGGCGGATACCGGCGGGGCCGGAGAACCGTTGCAACGCCTCTCGACCAGAAAAGTCTACGTCGTCATCCGACGTCTGGACGCCCAGCTCGACCCGACCCGCTCGTCGATCGTGGTGCCGCTGAGCACCAGCTCACGGATCTTGTCGGCAATGTCGCAATTTTCAGATTTAACGAGATTGCCGCCGAACATATTTCGTCTCGGGAAAGTGAACGTCATGGGCCATTGCGTGTCCGGCGGATTCGTCGTGGCAAGCATAACCGGACTGCGCGAAACGGCCGCTGCTCTGCGCGCCGCGACCGTGATCACGTCGTACGCTGATTGCGTGAGCTCGCCCGACGTCAGCGCCTCGTTCCCCGAACTGCACAACACGATTGTGGTGGCTGCGTTCGAGGGCTGGAATGACGCCGGCGACGCGGCCAGCGACGCCCTCGAGCACCTGGACGCCATCTGGGAGGCGGACCCGATCGTCGAGATCGACGACGAGGCCTACTACGACTACCAGGTGAATCGCCCGGTGATCCGGCAGGTCGACGGTGTCACGCGCGAGCTCGTGTGGCCGTCGATGCGGATTTCGCACTGCCGCCCGCCCGGCGCCGATCGCGACATCGTGCTGATGCACGGCGTCGAGCCGAACATGCGGTGGCGCACTTTCTGCGCCGAGCTGCTGGCCGTCGCCGACAAGCTGAACGTCGACACGGTGGTGATCCTGGGTGCGCTGCTCGCCGACACGCCCCACACCCGGCCGGTACCGGTCTCCGGGGCGGCCTACTCCCCCGAGTCGGCGCAACGTTTCGGCCTGCAGGAGACCCGGTACGAGGGGCCGACCGGCATCGCCGGGGTGTTTCAGGACGCCTGCGTGATGGCCGGGATTCCGGCGGTCACGTTCTGGGCCGCGGTGCCGCACTACGTGTCGCAGCCGCCCAACCCGAAGGCGACCGTCGCGTTGTTGCGCCGCGTCGAGGAGGTACTCGACATCGAGGTGCCGCTGGCCGACCTGCCTGCGGAGGCCGAGGAGTGGGAGCTGGCGGTCACCGAGATGACCACCGACGACGACGAGATCGCGGAGTACGTGCAGTCGTTGGAGCAGCGCGGCGACGCCGAGGTCGACATGAGCGAGGCGCTGAACAAGATCGACGGCGACGCGCTGGCCGCCGAGTTCGAGCGCTACCTGCGCCGCCGCCGACCGGGTTTCGGCCGCTAGCCGGCTAGGACTTGTCGAACTCCGCGTTGTAGGAACTGGTGGAGCGGCCGAGGGCCTTGACTTCCTCGTCCATCCGGGGCAGCAGGTCCTTCGCCGTCTTGGAGACCGCGTTCTCCCCGACCGGGGTCGACAGCAGCGGCTTGAGCCAGCGGAAATAGCCGACCCAACCCGGGCAGTAGACCCGTCGCTTGCGCTGCTCGATGCCCTTGACGAAGGCCGCCACGCAGTCGTCCACCGACGTCGTCTTGTTCAGCGGCCACGGCAGCTTGGACAGCAGCTCGGTGAACGACGGCAGGTCGGCCTTGCTGTCGCGGACCAGCGCGGTGTCGATCCAGGACATGTGCGCCGAGCCGACGGTGACGCCGTGCCCGCCGACCTCCAGCCGCAGGGCATTGGCCAGGTGCTCCACCCCCGCCTTCGACGCGTCGTAGGGACTCATGCCGGGCGCGGCCGCGAACGCGGCCAGCGACGAGACGATCAGCACGTAGCCTTTGGTCCCGATCACCGCGGGCAGGGTGGCCCGCACGGTGTGGAAGACACCGGTCAGGTTGACGTCGATGACCCGTTTGAACGCTGCCGGGTCGACCTGCAGCACCGACCCGTAGCTGGCGATCCCGGCGTTGGCCAGCACCACGTCGATGCCGCCGAACCTGGTGACGGCCTGCTCAGCGGCCCCTTCCATCGCGGCCAGGTCGCAGACGTCGGCGACGACGGTGAGGACCCGCTCGTCGCCGAGTTCGTCGGTGATGCTCGACAGCGCGTCCGCGTCCAGATCGGTCAGCACCAGCTTCGCGCCCTTGGCATGCAGGCGGCGGCCCACCTCGGCCCCGATTCCGTGGCCGCCACCGGTGATGAATACGACTTGCGAGTTCACTGACGTCATGGCGGCAACCTACCTGCTAGGAAGGAGCCGGCGACAATTCCACTCCCAGTAGCGCGTCGATCAACGCCGCGACCGCCGATGGGGCTGCAGAGTCGTGGCCGCCGTATTCCAGCGCGTCCGTTGTCCAACCATCAAGTGCGGCAAGCGCTTTGGGCGTGTCGAGGTCGTCGGCCAGATATTGGCGGACCCGCGCGATCACGTCACCGGCGTCGGGGCCGGCAGCCAGACCGGTGGCCGCCCGCCACCGCTGCAACCGCGCCCGGGCATCGTCGAGCACCTGCGGCGTCCACTCGCGATCGGCCCGGTAGTGCCCGGCCAGCAGACCCAACCGGATAGCCGCGGGTTCGACGCCCTCGGCGCGCAGTCCGGACACCAGAACGAGGTTGCCGCGGCTCTTGGACATCTTGTGGCCGTCGAGTGCGATCATGCCGGCGTGCACGTAGTGACCCGCGAATCGCCGTTCGCCGCTGACGGATTCGGCGTGGGCGGCGGTGAATTCGTGGTGCGGGAAGATCAGGTCACTGCCGCCGCCCTGGATGTCCAGGCCGCTGCCGATGCGGCTGAGTGCGATCGCCGCGCACTCGACGTGCCAGCCCGGCCGCCCGGGGCCGAACGGTGAGGGCCAGCTCGGCTCGCCGGGCCGCGCGGCCCGCCACAGCAACGCGTCGAGCTGATCGGTCTTGCCCGCGCGGTCCGGGTCGCCACCGCGTTCGGCGAACAGCGTCAGCATGGTCTTGCGGTCGTAACCGGACTCGTAGCCGAACTGCGCGGTGGCGTCGGAGCGGAAGTAGACGTCGGGGAACTCGGCATCCTCGACGACGTAGGCAGCACCGGAGGCCAGCATTTTCTCGACGAGCTCGACGACCTCGTCCACCGCGTCGGTGGCGGCGACGTATTCGCGGGGCGGCAGCACCCGCAGCGCGGCCATGTCCTGGCGATACAGGTCGACTTCGCGGGCCGCCAGGTCGCGCCAGTCGATGCCGTCCCGCTCCGCCCGCTCGAAAAGCGGGTCGTCGACGTCGGTGACGTTCTGCACGTAGTGCACGTCGTGGCCGAGGTCTCGCCAGATCCGGTGGATCAGGTCGAACGCTAGGTAGGTGGCGGCATGGCCGAGGTGAGTCGCGTCGTAGGGGGTGATGCCGCAGACGTACATGGTGGCCGTCGGCCCGGCCGACACCGGGCGTACCTGCCTGTCGGAGCTGTCGTACAGCCGCAGCTCCGGGCCGCGTCCCGGCAGCGTTGGGAGGGGTGCCGACGCCCACGACTGCATACCGACGACTTTAGGGCTCGACATGACAGCGGCAACCGCCGGAGGCCCGGTGGAAATTCCTGCGGGCAGTGAGCGGCTAGCTCGCCACCCGGATCGCGCCCAGCAACAGGTCGGCGAGTTCGGCGCGACACATCAGGAAGTCGGGCAGATACGGGTCGGGCCGGTTGTAGATCATCTCCGAGCCGTCCAGCCGCGAGGCGTGCATGCCGGCCGCCAGGATGACGCCGGCCGGCGCAGCCGAGTCCCACTCCCACTGGCCGCCGGCGTGGATGTAGGCGTCGGCATCGCCGCGCACCACCGACATCGCCTTGGCGCCGGCCGAGCCGATCCGGACGAATTCCACGTCGAGCTGCCGGGCCAGGTAATACAGCACGGCGGGCGGGCGGTTGGAACTGGCGGTGATCCGGATCGGGCCGGAAAGCTCTGTGGTGGGGCCGATTACCGTGTCGCTGCGGTGCACCTCCCCCATCGCGGGCAGGGCGACCGCGGCGTCGGTGATCGCACCGTTCGGTCCGCCATGGCGCTGCCACAACGCGACGTGCACGGCCCAGTCGTTGCGGCCCTCCCAGGAGAATTCGCGGGTCCCGTCGAGCGGGTCGACGATCCACACCCGATCGGACTGCAGCCGGGTCAGGTCGTCGTAGGCCTCTTCGCTGAGCACGGCATCATCTGGCCGCTCGGCGTGCAACCGCTCCAGCAGCAGCGCGTTGGCCTGACTGTCGCCCTCGTCGCCGAGCAGCCACGGATAGCCGAATCCCACCCTCTCGCGCACGGCCAGCAGTAGCTCGCCCGCCTCCTGCGCGAGGTCGGCGGCCAGCGCGGCATCGCTGACGGGCTCGTGAGTCACCGGTCCAGTATCCCTGACGACCTCAGCGGTTCGTCACGATCCAGGTGTTGGTGAAGCGCTGGACAGCGCTGATCTCGTCGCCCAGCCGGTTGACGATGAAGCTCTCCACCTGGCCTCCCACCAGCGGGATGTTCACCCGCACAGTGGTATTGAAGTCCAGCCTCGAACCGCTGCCCACCGGCACCAACGACACCGAGCCGACCGCGGACACCGGCGCACCGGGAACCTGGACGTCGATCGTGCCGCGCGCGTGGCCGTCGGCCGCCGGCTGCCACGCTTCGGTGCGGGCCATCTCGAAATCGCCGGGAACCAGAGCGGTGACGACTTTCGGCAACCGGTTCGCGAACAGGCTGACGGTGAGCACCGCCGTCACGCTGCCGTCCGGGTCGACGGTCAGCGAATCCAGCGTCGCGGTGCCGCTGTCGAACGCGGCCAGCCTTGCCTCCCAGTAGTCGTGATCGGCGAAGGCCGCCAGAATCTCGCCGACGGCGACGGGCGCCTCGAGCGACAGCGTCAGTGATCGGGACATCGGCGCCTAGAACGCCGGCCACGGAATGGGGCGATGCCGGTCAGGCCCGGGCATCACGGGATGGGCGAGCAGCACGCGGGCGCGCATCCGCAAGGCGGCGATCTCGGCGCTGGTGATGTGTTCGGCCAACGCCTCCCCGAGTGAGTCACCCAGTCCGTCGACCAGACACGACACCTTCTCCAGTGTCTTGTCGTCGATCTTCTTGCCGGCCCACCCCCACAGGACGGTGCGGAGTTTGTCCTCGACGTGCAGGCTCACCCCGTGGTCGACGCCGTAGACGCCGCCGTCGAGACCGCGCAGCACGTGCCCACCCTTGCGGTCGGCGTTGTTGACCAGCACGTCGAACACCGCCATACGCCACAGCCGGACGTCGTCGGCGTGCACCAGCTCGACGGGGTCGCCGGCGTAGTCATAGGCGCGCAACACCGGCAGGTAGCCGCGCGGGCAACGATCGGCTGGGACCAGGTCGACGAGGTCGAGGTCCGGGCCGGGTTCCGAGTCGGGGGTGTCCCCCGGCTGGTCCACCCACAGCTGCAGCATGCCGTCACCCGCCGGGCCGTGCCGAATTATGGTGTACGGCACGATGTTCCAACCCAAGTGCGCCGACACCAGGTAGGCGCCGAGTTCGCGGCCGGCCAGCGTGCCGTCGGGGAAATCCCAGAGCGGCTGCTCGCCGGAGACGGGTTTGTAGACGCAGTGCACGGTGTGGTCGTCCTGCGTCGCCTCGCACAGAAAGGTGGCGTTGCTGGCGGAGCGGATGCGTCCCAGGACCGTCAACTCGCCGGTGCGCAGGGCCTCGCGATCGTCAGGCCTCGGCGTCATCGTCCGGCCCGAGCAGCGCGCTGCGACGGTAGCCATTTGTCCGCGCGCAGATGTGGCCCTCGGAATCCAGCGGCTCCTCGCACAGCGGGCACGGCGGCCGGCCGGCGGAGATGACGGCGTTGGATCGGGTGGCGAACTCGCGGGCCGACTGCGGCGACAGGAACACCCGGACGGCGTCGGGTCCCTCGTCGGTGTCGTCGAGCACGACCGAGGCGTCGAATTCGGTTTCGCTGACGGCCAGCAACTCGACCACCACCGTCTGCGCCTCGGAGTCCCAGCCCAAACCCATGGTCCCGACCCGGAATTCGGCGTCCACCGGCGTCACCAGCGGGCTGAGGTCTTCGACCTTGTCGGTCTCCGGCGGAACGGGGGTGCCGAACCGCCGGTTGACCTCGACCAGCAGCGCGTCGATGCGTTCGGCGAGCACCGCGACTTGCTGTTTTTCCAGAATCACCGAGACCACGCGGGCGTCGTGCACGGCCTGCAGGTAGAAGGTGCGATTTCCGGGCTGCCCAACGGTCCCGGCGACGAATCGGTCGGGTGAGCGGAAGACGTGGATCGCGCGAGACATGACATGTCCAAAATACCGGCAGTTGCGGCCGAGCTGTGAATCCAGGCTCGGCCGGCCCGCTCAGTCGGTCGAGCCACCGACCACGGCGTCGTCGTCCGGCGTCTTTTCCTCGGTGGCAGGCGGTGGCGTCAACGCGGACGTCAGCCGCGCGCCGGTGTGGTTGGAGTGCAGCACGAACGGCCGGAGCCGTGTGTAACGGATCACACTGACCGACGCCGGGTCGGCGGACACCCGCTGGAAACCGTCCATGTGCAAGCCCAGCGCGTCGGCGACCACCGCCTTGATGACATCGCCGTGAGTACAAGCCAGCCACAGCACGTCGCCGCCATGCTTATCCGCCAGCCGCGCGTCGTGCTCACGGATCGCGGCGACGGCACGGGTCTGCACCTCCGCCAGACCCTCGCCGCCCGGGAACACCGCGGCGCTGGGGTGGGCCTGGACCACCGCCCACAGCGGCTCCTTGACCAGCTCGCCGAGTTTGCGGCCGGTCCATTCGCCGTAGTCGACCTCGGCGAGCCGGTCGTCGAGTTCGGGTTCGACACCGAGTGCGCTCGCGAGTGGCTCGACGGTCTGCCGGCACCTCAGCAGCGGCGAGCTCACCACCGCGCGGATCGGCAGGTCGCCGATCCTCGTCACCAGTTCAGCGGCCTGTTCGCGTCCCTTGTCGTCGAGTTCGACGCCCTCGGAGCGGCCGGCCAGCACGTGCGCGGTGTTCGAGGTGGACCGGCCGTGCCGGAGCAGGATGACGGTCATTGGCGCCGCTCCTCAGCGGGACCGCCCGCATCGTCGTTGGCGGTCATTGGCGCCGCTCCTCAGCGGGACCGCCCGCATCGTCGTTGGCGGTCATTGGCGCCGCTCCTCAGCGGTCACACCGCGTCGCTCCTCAGCGGTCATACCGCGCTCACCGCCCCCGTGGCCAGCAGGATCAGCACGCCGACACCGGCGGCCACGCGATAGCCGACGAACCAATACATGTTGTGCCGCAACAGGAATCGCAGGAACCAGGCCACCGCGGCCAGACCGACGACGAAGGCGATCACCGTCGACACCAGCAGCTGCGGCCCCGTCGCGCTCATCCCCTCCAGCACCGGATGGAACGCGTCCGGCAGCGAGAACAACCCGGACGCGAACACCGCGGGAATCGCCAGCAGAAACCCGAAGCGGGCGGACAGTTCGCGCCGCTGGCCGAGGAACAAACCGGCGCTGATCGTGGCCCCGGATCGAGACACCCCGGGGACCAGCGCCAGGGTCTGGGCGATGCCGACGACCACGGCGTCGCGCCAGGTCAGTTGCTCGACGTCGCGGTTCTGCTTGCCCACCCGCTCGGCCAGGGCGATGACGGCCGAGAAGACCACCAACGCGGTCGCGATCACCCAGAGATTGCGCACGCCCGAGCGAATCTCGTCCTTGAACAGCAGTCCGAGCACACAGATCGGAATGGTGCCGATGATGACGTACCACCCCAGCCAGTAGTCGGCGGTGCGCCGTGCCGCGTCGACAAGACCCCGGAACCAGGCCGCCAGAATCCGCGCGATGTCGCGGGAGAAATACACCAAAACCGCTGCCTCGGTGCCCAATTGGCTGACGGCGGTGAACGATGCGCCCGCGTCGTCGGCGAAGAAGACCCGCGACACGATCGCCAGATGGCCCGAGGACGACACCGGAAGGAATTCGGTGAGGCCCTGTACGACGGACAGGACGACTACCTGCCACCACGACATCGCCTGCACCGCATGCACGACGACGACCGTACCGGGTGCCCGCCTCCGGGGAGCCAGACAGCCCTCCGGCCGGCCCTACGTCGACGCGTCCGCCAGGGCTACCGCGTCACGCACGGCGGCACCGAGGCTGCGCTCGTCCCTGATATCGACGCCAACCACATTCCGCTCAGCGGTGGCGACAATGTCTTCGGGGTGCGGCACCGGGCCCTTGAGTCGTGGCCGGTACACCTCGACCAGCAGCTTCTGACCTTCGATGGAAAACGCGAAACTTCGGCCGTCACCAACCTGCCCGAAGCCGCTGGCCAGGATTTTGGTGGAGAAAACCCCCACCCACATGTCCTCGATAGCAAACTCTCCGTCTGAGAATTGGCCGCGTTCGGCAACGCTCATACGGCGACCATACCCTGCGGTCTGGTGCGGGCGATCGTGGCCGACCCGAGCCTGCGCGGAGGATATTCAATAAGATCGGACTCCAATCGGACCACCTCTTCGACACCCAGCCAGCCCTTTGAGTACATGAGAGTTACCCCATGCCAGCAAACCGCAAACGCGACGCATCCCTCCGTCGGCTAATCGCGGCTGGGCTGCTGGTTTCGCTATGCCTTGCGACCGCGTGCTCGAAGAAGCCGCTCGACGGGTTGCCGGCTTCCATCCCGTCCGCTCAGGCCGCGCAGTCTCCGCCGGTCACGACGGCTCCAGCCGGAGTGACCCGTCCTCTACCCGGCGGGCTGCGGTCCGCGGTGTTCGACCGTCGTACCGGCCAGCTCGCCGTCCTGGTCTCCGGGCCCACCGACACCGCGCCCGCAAGCCTGGTCCTGCTGGGCAGCCAGCAAACATCCGAGCGGACCATACCGCTGCCGGGGCCGGTCAGTGGGCTCACCGGTGACGACGCCGGCCATGCGTATCTATCCGCGCGCGGAGGTTACCTCGCGGCCGACCTGGCGACCGGTCGTGTCACGACGGTGGGCGTCCGGGGTGCCGAACACGTCGATTTCAGCGCTGTCACCCGTCGCGCCGACGGTGCGGTGCTGCTCGGCACCGCAGACGGAACCTTGTACGCGTTGGACGAACACGCGACCGAGCCCCGCCGGATAGCGGTGCACGCACACATCGATTCGCTTGTCGCTCAAGGTAATACAGTTGCGGTGCTGGACCGGGGACAGACGTCGATCACCACCGTGGAAGCCGACGGCGACGTCGGACAGTCGCTGCGCGCGGGCTCGGGCGCCACCACAATGGCAGCAGATCCCGCGGGCCGGTTGCTGGTGAGCGACACCCGTGGCGGGCAGCTTCTGGTGTTCGGCGTGGACCCGCTGATTCTGCGCCAGTCGTTCCCGGTCGCGGATTCGCCGTGCGGCGTTGCCGGATCGCGCGGGCTGGCCTGGGTGTCGCAGACCTCGGCGAACACTGTTATTGGTTACGATCTCTCAACCGGCATACCAGTGGAAAAGGTTCGGTACCCATCCGTGCGGCAACCCAACGCGCTGGCCTTCGACGATGACGCGGGCACGCTGTTCGTGCTCTCCGGCGCCGGCGAGGGCGTCCAGGTCATCGAGCATGCGGCGGACCCTCGGTGACGGCCGCGCGACCCGGCAGGATGCCCGCCGGCTGGGACACCGAGATGTCCGACGAATACGAATGGGCGCCTTTGCGTTTGCCGCCCGACGTCACGCGGATCAGCGCGTCCACCAGGCTGTCCATCGAAGCCGAGTACCGGGGCTGGGAATTGACCCGGGTGCGGCTGTACACCGACGGCAGCAGGCGGGTGTTGTTGCGACGCAAGAAATCTCGCGCCGACAACGCCCAAAACACCCGGCTTGATCAGCCGGATACGTGACGGTGGCCTCCGACGGAGCGGCTTCGTATGCGGCGCTACGCCGTCTGCTGTTCCTGGTACCTGCCGAACGAATCCACACGCTGGTGTTCGCCGGCCTGCGCGGCGCCACCGCGGCCGGTCCGCTCCGCCGTCAACTGAGCCGTCGGCTGGCACCCATCGACCCGGCGCTGGCCAGCACCGTGTTCGGTGTGCGTTTTCCCGGGCCGCTGGGCCTGGCCGCGGGCTTCGACAAAGACGGCACCGGCCTCAACACCTGGGGCGCACTGGGTTTCGGCTACGCCGAAGTCGGTACGGTGACGGCGCAGGCACAGCCCGGTAATCCGCCTCCGCGACTCTTCCGGCTGCCCGACGACCGCGGGTTGCTCAACCGGATGGGTTTCAACAACCACGGCGCCGCCGCACTGGCGGCCAAACTCGCCGACCACCGGTCTGACGTCCCGATCGGGGTCAACATCGGCAAGACCAAGATCACCGCCGCTGCCGACGCCGCCGAGGACTACCGGGCCAGCGCCCGACTCGTCGGTCGGCACGCCGCGTACCTCGTCGTCAACGTGAGTTCGCCGAACACGCCGGGGCTACGCGATCTGCAGACCGTCGAGTCGCTGCGCACGATTCTGTCCGCGGTGCTGGCCGAGACGTCGACACCCGTCCTGGTGAAGATCGCCCCCGATCTGGCCGACAGCGACATCGACGAGATCGCCGACCTGGCAGTCGAACTCGGCTTGGCCGGCATCGTCGCCACCAACACCACGGTGTCGCGCGACGGGTTGGCCACCCCGGGTGTCGACGCGCTCGGCAGTGGAGGCGTCTCCGGGCCGCCGCTGCGCGACCGCGCCACCGAGGTGCTGCGACGGCTGTACGGCCGCGCCGGCGATCGTCTCATCCTGATCGGCGTCGGCGGCATCGAGACCGTCGACGACGCCTGGGATCGCATCACCGCCGGAGCCTCGCTGCTGCAGGCCTACACCGGGTTCGTCTACGGCGGCGGCCTGTGGGCCAAGCACATTCACGACGGGTTGGCGATCCGGCTGCGCGAAGCCGGCTTCAGCTCTTTGAGCGAGGCCGTCGGCTCCGGCACCAGGTGAGTCAGGCGGAGAGCTGCTCCGTCACGAAGTCGGTGGTGAGGCGATGCCATTCCTGCCATCGTCGCACCATGTTGTGACCGACGCCGTCGATGCCCACCCACGTCGCGTCGAGACCGCGCTGGCGAGCCCGCTCGGTTTGGGCGCGGGACTCGTCCGGGTCGGTGATGATGTCAGCGGTGCCGTGGACGGCCAACAACCGGGTCGACGCCGGAATCAGGTCGCCGTCGCCGTGCTCCCACCAGGGCGCAAGAGCCACCACCGCCCCGACCCCACCACCAGCGGCCAGATGGGCGGCGACGCGGCCACCCATCGAATGACCCACCACCACAATGTTGTCCGGGCGGCACCGCTGGCGGATGTCCTCGAGTACCTGCTCGGCGTCTCTCAACGGGTCCAACTGCGGGCTGTTCCATCCGCACAGCCGGTAATGCACCTGCCGCACCTCGACCTCGGGACCCAGCTGCCGCCGCAGCGCTTGCGTGACGAAACCCATCCGCACGTTCGCCGGCTGCCAGCTCCGGAACTGTCGTTGGCTGCGCACGAGCCCGCCCGGCAGCACCAGAACGCACCCGCGCGGCGCGGTGCCGGTCACAGTCGGTGCGACGGTCTGGGCATCGGCCCGCCGCCTTACTTCTGCTCGTAGGTCGCGTGGATGACGGCCCGCGCGATCGCTTGCTGAAAGAGGTTGAACCCCAGGAACGCCGGACTCGCGTCTTCGGGCAGGTCGAGCTTGTCGACTCCGACCGCGTGCACGGCGACGTAGTAGCGGTGCGATCCGTGACCGGCCGGCGGCGCCGCGCCGATGTAACGGCGCTGTCCGGCATCGTTGACCAGCGTCAGGGCTCCGCCGGGCAGGTCGCTGCCGTCACCGGCGCCCGCCGGCAACTCGGTGACCGACGCGGGCAGGTTGGCGACGGCCCAGTGCCAGAAGCCGGAGGCGGTCGGCGCGTCCGGGTCGTAGACCGTCACGGCGAAACTCTTTGTCTCCTCCGGAAATCCGGACCAGGACAGCTGCGGGCTGACATCCTCGCCACCGGCGCCCATGATCCCGCTGACCTGGGCGTTGGCCAGCGCCTGCCCGTCACCGAAGGATGACGACTCCAGATGAAACGACGGCAACTCCGGCAACGCGGCGTACGGGTCGGGCGTGGTGGTCATGGTCGATCCCCTCTCGTGTGGCGAGCTAGCAATGCGTCAGAAAATGTGCCAGCACCTCGGTGCCGAACTTCAGCGCGTCTACGGGTACCCGTTCGTCGATGCCGTGGAACAAGGCGGCGAAGTCGAGGTCCGGGGGCAATCGCAAAGGCGCAAAGCCGAAACAGCGAATACCCAAGCGCTCGAAAGCTTTTGCGTCTGTTCCGCCGGAAAGCATATAGGGCACCGTGCGGGCGTCCGGGTCCACGGCGAGCAGGGCGGCGTTCATCGCGGCGACCAGTTCCCCGTCGAACGTCGTCTCATACGACGGCAGGGTGGTGATCCATTCGCGCGTCACGTCCGGCCCGATCAGCTCGTCGACCTCTGCCTCGAACGCGGCCAGGCGCCCGGGAAGCACCCGGCAGTCCACCACCGCCTCGGCGGTGGCGGGCACCACATTCGTCTTGTAACCGGCCTTCAGCATCGTCGGGTTCGCGGTGTCGCGCAGGGTGGCCTTCACGATGCGCGCCAACGGCCCCAGCTTCTCGACGGCACCGTCCAAATCGGGTGAGTCGGTGTCGAAGGTGAAGCCGGTCTCCTCGCCGACGGCGGTGAGGAATTGCACGACGCTGTCGGTCGGCACCACCGGAAATTGATGGCGGCCCAAGCGCGCGACCGCCTCGGCCAGCGTGGTGACCGCGTTCTGGTCGTGCACCATCGAGCCGTGGCCGGGCCGGCCGTGCGCGGTCAGCCGCATCCAGTGCATGCTTTTCTCCGCTGTCTCGATCAGGTACAACCGCCGCTCGCCGCCGTCGCGGCGGGGCACCGTCAGCGAGAACCCGCCGACCTCGCCGACCGCCTCGGTGATGCCCTCGAACAGGTCGGGCCGGTTGTCCACCAGCCACTGCGAGCCCCACTTGCCCCCGTTCTCCTCGTCGGCGACGAAAGCGAACACCAGGTCGCGCGGCGGGACGATGCCGCTCCGGCGAAAATGGCGGGCCAGCACGAGCATCATGCCGACCATGTCCTTCATGTCGACCGCGCCGCGGCCCCAGACGTAGCCGTCCTCGATCGCACCGGAGAACGGGTGCACACTCCACTCGGCCGGCTCGGCGGGCACCACGTCCAGATGTCCGTGGATCAGCAGCGCACCGCGCGAACGGTCCGCGCCCTCGAGCCGGGCGAACACATTGCCACGACCGGGAGCGCCGGACTCCAGGTACTCGACCTCGTAGCCGACCTCTTCGAGCTGGGCGGCCACCCAGCGGGCGCACTCGGCCTCTCCCCTGGTGGTGTCGAGCTCGCCGGTGTTGGTGGTGTCGAACCGGATCAGCGTGCTGACCACATCCACGACGTCGTCGATGGGACTCTCGGCGGGTGGCGTCACAGTCACCTTTCCTACCATTGCCGCCGGCGTAGGTGCGCGGCGCGCAAGGCGGCGGGCAGGTTTGGGCGTGGGCCGACCCATCCGATAGCCTTAGCTGCCAATTCATTGGCGTCGGTCCGAGTGGCGGAATGGCAGACGCGCTAGCTTGAGGTGCTAGTGCCCTATTAATGGGCGTGGGGGTTCAAGTCCCCCCTCGGACACCCGATTGAGGCGAGCGAAACGAGAGTTCACTCTCGTTTCCGAGCCGATTGACGATGGTGAGCGGCGCAGCCGCGATCACACCCCTATCGTCGAAAGTGCAACTAGCGAGGCAAATCCCGAGTAACTCGGTCGGTAGTTGCACTTTCGACGTGGCTCGGCACCGCCAGGTCCACACTCGAATCATGCGCACCTTTCGCGACCGCCGGGATGCCGGCCGGGTGCTCGCCGGGCACTTGGAGGCGTACCGGGGTCGCGACCGGCTGCTGGTCCTGGGGCTGGCCCGCGGCGGCGTGCCGGTCGGCTGGGAGATCGCCGCGACACTCGGTGCGGACCTCGACGTGTTCCTGGTGCGCAAGCTCGGGGTGCCGCAGTGGCCCGAGCTGGCGATGGGGGCACTGGCCAGCGGCGGTGGTGTCGTGCTGAACGACAGCGTGGTGTCGAGCCTGCAGATCAGCGACGAGCAGGTTCGTCAGGTCATCGATCGGGAGAGCGCCGAACTACGTCGCCGCGAAACCGCCTACCGGGGTGCCCGAGCGCCGGCCGACCCGCGCGACAAGACCGTGATCGTGGTGGACGACGGAATCGCCACCGGCGCAAGCATCCTGGCGGCGGTTCGGGCTCTGCGAGCCGGCGGTCCCGAGTCGATCGTGGTCGCTGTTCCGGTCGGGCCGCAGTCGGTGTGCCGGCTGGTCGCCGAGGAGGCCGATGCCGTGGTGTGCGCGACGATGCCCGACGATTTCGAAGCGGTCGGCCAGGTGTTCGCCGACTTCCGTCAGGTCAGCGACGACGAGGTTCGCGAATTGTTGACGCTGCCGACCGGCGGCCGGTCCTAGCGGGTGCGGTGGTCGTCGCTGACGCTGTCGTCGGCGGCATCCTCGGAATCCGGGTGCGCCGAAGTGCCGTCGGATTCCTCGGAGGCGTCGGCCGGGTAGTCGGCGGCCGGCTCTTCGTCGGGGATGTCGGCCACCTCGTCGTCGTGGACGGACGGACCTGCCTCACGACGCTGCCGCTCCTGCAGCGCATCGATGATCAACAGCACCACACCCAGCACGCTGGCGCCGATGCAGACCCACGCCACCAACTCGTTGCTCGTGATGACCGCGAAAACAAGCGCGGCAAGACCGATCACCGCTAGCACGAGCGAGATAATCAGCACCGGTACAACCTTCCAGCCGACGGGGCGACACTGCCAACTGTGCAGCTTAGCGACCGACGCCGCCAGTATCGCCGACCGACCTAGTTGTTACCGCGATTGAACTGGTTGAACCCTGCCGCGTCGTTGGTCGCGCTGGAATCCACCGGCGCTGCCGAGCCTCGCTGGCCGAGCTCTTCGAGCTGCGACTCCAGGTAGGTCTTGAGCCGGGTGCGGTATTCGCGCTCGAAGGTGCGAAGTTGCTCGAGGCGACCTTCCAGCACCGTGCGTTGCTGGTTGATGGTGCCCATGATCTCGGAGTGCTTGCGCTCGGCGTCGGCCTGCAGTGCGTCGGCCTTCTCCTGCGCCTGGCGCAGCTGGGTCTCCGACCGGGTCTGTGCGTCGCTGAGAAGCGCGTCGGCACGCTGACGGGCCTCGGAGACGGTGGTCTCGGCCTCGCGGCGCGCGTCGCCCACGATCTGTTCGGCGTTCGCCCGGGCGTCCGAGAGCAGCTTGTCCGACTCGGCCTGCGCGGTGCTGGTCAAGCGGTCGGCGGTGTCCTGCGCCAGGCTGAGGACACGGGCGGCCTTCAACGCACCCTCTTCACCCAGCGGCTGCGAGACGGCCGGGGCCGCGGCCACCGGAGCGGGCTGCGGCGGCTTGACCGGCTCGGGCTCGGGCTCGTAGACCGGAATCGTCTGTGTGGCTTGCACACTGGTGCCGCCGCCGGCGCGTGCACCGGCCAATTCCTGGTCCAGCTCGGCAACCCGCTGACGCAGGTCGGAGTTCTCCTCGATGAGGCGAGTCAGCTCGTTCTCGACCAGATCGAGGAAGGCGTCGACCTCATCCTCGTTGTAACCACGCTTGCCGATCGGCGGCTTGCTGAACGCCACATTGTGGACGTCTGCGGGTGTCAGCGGCATTCCTAGCCCCCTTGAGTGTGGACGGTCGAACCGACCAGGAAAGTGTAGAACGGGATGAACGGTGTCGTAGCCATGGTGCAACTGCGGCCCATCCTGTCACACCAGACCCGCCGGTTGCCGAATCGGTCGATAAATAAGACCGAATTTCAAAGATTAAGAGGTAACAAATCGACCTCTTGCGTGACCTTTAGTTAGGCGCCAGCAAACTGTCGCACGGTGACAATCAGTGCGGCGCCGCACGGCCAGGGCCGGGTCAGGCCTGATAGTCCAGCGCCATGGTCATGCCGACGAAAGCCACCAGCAGCAGCACCATGATGGACAGGTCGAAGCGGACCGCACCGACGGTGAGCTGCGGGATCAGCCGCCTCAGCAGGTTCACCGGCGGATCGGTGACCGAGAGGATGATCTCCAGGATCACCACGGTCAGGCCGCGCGGATGCCAATCCCGGCTGAAGGACCGGATGAACTCAACGACGACGCGCGCGATCAGCAATAGCCAAAAGGTGAACAGCGCAAAACCAATGATGTGCACAAACAGCGTCAACGAGAGCCCGACCTTAGTGATGAAGATGTGACCTTGGCGACTGCCCACGCTGCGATCCAGCGGGGCGGAAGTCAGCCTACCGGCTGGGACGCTGACCCGCCGTGCGGCTACTGGTAGGCGTAAAACCCGGTCTCGGCGATGCGTCGACGCTCTTCAGGCGAGACGTCGACGTCAGCCGGTGAGAGCAAGAACACCTTGGTGGCCACCTTGTCGAATGAGCCACGCAGCGCGAAGGCCAGACCGGCGGCGAAATCCACCAGCCGCTTGGCGTCGGCGTTGTCCATCGAGACCAGGTCCATGATCACCGGAGTGCCGTCGCGGAAGCGCTCGCCGATGGTGCGGGCCTCGCTGTAGTCCTTGGGCCGCAGCGTGGTGATCTTCGACAGCGGGCTGCTCTCGTCGAACAGCATCGCCATCCGCCGGGGGTCCATCGCCAGGGCGCCGCGGGTGGGACCGCGCAGCGAGCCGAAGCGCTGCCGACCCATCTCGCCGCGGTCGTAGTCGGGTCCGCGGAATCGCGGCTCTTCGGTGTAGCCACCGCGATAGCCGCCCGCTGCGTAGTCGCCGCCCTCGCCGCGCGGGTCGTCGTACTCGCGACCCTCGAACCGGCTGCCGTACCCGTCGTCGGCGAACCGCTGCCGCGGGTAGCCACCCGTCCGCGCCGGAGCGTGGTCGTCGTAGTACTCGTCGTCGTAGTCCTCCATAGGAGCCATCCCGAAGTAGGCCTTGACCTTGTGCAGTGTGCTCATCGCTTGACCCTTCTACAGCTCTCGGGATTCCGGTGTCTGTGATGAAGATGTGACTGGAGTGACTATTGACGGTGACGGTAGCGGGCGTTGGCCCAACAATGCGGTACCGACACGCACACACGTCGAACCATGTTTGACCGCTGTTTCGAGGTCGTTCGACATGCCGGCCGACAATCCCGCCGCTTCCGGGTGCGCCCGGCGCACCCGTTGGTGTTCGGACTGCAGACGGGCGAAGGCCTTCTCCGGTTCCCAGTCCAGCGGCGGGATGCCCATCAGGCCAACCAGTTCCAGAGACTCCGAGTCGTCGACCCGGGCGCAGATCTCGTCCACGGCCCCGCTGTCGGAGACGTCGACGCCGCCGCGCGACACGTCGCCGTCGAGGCTGATCTGGACGTACACCCGAAGCGGTTCAGCCCGCCGCCCGTCGCCGAGTGCGCCCTCGACGGCCCGGTCCAGCGCATTCACCACGCGGGCGCTGCTGACCGAATGCGCGGTGTGCGCCCAGGTGGCCAACGAGCGGGCCTTGTTGCGCTGGATCGTGCCGACCATGTGCCACTGCCGCGCAGCGTCCACCGAATCGCCCGCTTCGACACCGCTCAGCAACTGATCGACTTCGTCGACCTTCGCCGCCGCTTCCTGGTCGCGGGATTCGCCGAAGGCTACGCAACCCAATCGCGCCAAAATCGCGACATCGGTTGCCGGAAAGAATTTGGTAATAGGCAGGAGCTGAATTTCGTCGAGTTTGCGGCCGGCCGCTTCGGCGGCCGCGGCAAGCCGCGCTTGCAACGCCGTCAAAGAATCGGCCAATTCCATTTCTCGCCCCGCTCGGGGTAAAAGGTTTACCGCCACAGTCATTCCATCCACACCACCGAAGCCAACCGTCCGGTCGGTGCCCCACGGCGGTGGCTGAACAGATTGGCGTCATCGACCGTGCAGCGCGGGTCGACGTCGATGGCACTGATACCCAAAGTCTTGAGCTGGCAAGCGATTCCGGCGCGCAGGTCCAGCCCGGGCGTGCCGGCGGAGGTGGTCGTCCGACTGCCCGGCAGCGCCGCCTCGACCTCGTCGGCCATCGCCGCGGGCACCTCGTAGTTACGGCCGCTGACGGCCGGACCGAGCAGCACCGAGATGTCGGCCGCACGCGCACCCAGACCCACCATCGCCTCGACCGCGCGGGCCACCACGCCGTCACGCGCACCGACCCGGCCCGCGTGCACTGCCGCCACCACACCCGCGCGCGCGTCGGCCAACAGCACCGGAACGCAATCGGCGGTGACCACCGCCAACGCCAATCGCGGTGTGCGAGTGACCAATCCGTCGGTGTTGTCGAAGGAGGAGCTGCGGGGGCCGTCGACCACCTCGACGTGGTCGCTGTGGACCTGGTTCATCCACACCACCCGGCCGGGACCGAGCCCGATGGCCGAGCCGAGGCGCTTGCGGTTGGCGGCCACCGCCGCCGGGTCGTCGCCGACGTGGTCGCCGAGATTGAAGCTGTCGAAGGGCGGTGCCGAGACACCGCCGGCCCGGGTCGTGCTGACCCGTCTGATGCGAACGCTCACCCGTCCAGTATCCGTTGGAAGCAAGGCCGCGGCCCGCGTCGTCGTCCCGGGAAGCCGATGGCCGCTCTCCCCTTCCCGCCGCACGGCGGTCCGCATCGTCGTGGGGCTAGCGCCGCATGAAGGGCGGCACGTCGACATCGTCGTCCTCACCGCCGATGTCGAAGGTCGCGCCGTTGGTCGGCACCGACACGCTGACGGCGTCGGCCGGCTCGAACAGGCTCGAGCTGATCTTGCCGTGCTTGCCCGAGGCAACCGTGGTGGTCGCGGCGGCAGTGGCGTTGCTGACCACCGGCTTGCGCCCCGGCCCGGCGGCGTCGAAGCCCGCCGCGATCACCGTCACGCGCACCTCGTCGCCCAGCGAGTCGTCGATCACCGTTCCGAAGATGATGTTGGCGTCCTGGTGCGCGGCGTCCTGGACCAGCGAGGCGGCCTCGTTGATCTCGAACAGCCCGAGGTCACTGCCGCCCGCGACCGACAGCAGCACGCCCTGCGCACCCTCCATCGACGCCTCGAGCAACGGCGAGTTGATCGCGATCTCGGCGGCCTTCAGCGCGCGACCGTCGCCCCGCGCCGAGCCGATACCCATCAGCGCCGTACCGGCTCCGCTCATGACGCCCTTGACGTCGGCGAAGTCGACGTTGATCAGGCCCGGCGTGGTGATCAGGTCGGTGATGCCCTGCACGCCGTTGAGCAGCACCTCGTCAGCACTGCGGAAGGCGTCCATCAGCGACACCGCGGCGTCGCCCATCTGCAGCAGGCGGTCGTTGGGAATCACGATCAGCGTGTCGCAGCTTTCGCGCAGCGAGGAGATGCCGTTCTCCGCCTGGTTGCTGCGGCGCTTGCCCTCGAAGGAGAACGGGCGCGTCACCACACCGACGGTCAGCGCGCCGAGCTTGCGGGCGATGCTGGCCACCACCGGCGCACCCCCGGTGCCCGTTCCACCGCCTTCGCCGGCGGTGACGAAGACCATGTCGGCACCGCGTAGCAGTTCTTCGATCTCGTCTTTGGCGTCTTCGGCAGCCTTCCGGCCCACCTCGGGGTCGGCACCGGCGCCCAGACCACGGGTGGAGTCGCGACCGACGTCGAGCTTGACGTCGGCATCGCTCATCAACAACGCCTGAGCGTCGGTGTTGATGGCGATGAACTCCACGCCTTTGAGGCCTTGCTCGATCATGCGGTTGACGGCGTTGACACCGCCGCCGCCTATCCCCACGACTTTGATGACGGCCAGGTAGTTGTGCGGCGGGGTCATCATTCTTGTTCCTCCCTGGTGGGACTGCTCCGGTGCGAATCGCCTCGGCAAACCTCAACCTCAACTAGAGATTTAGAGTTATGTCAAGTTGATTCGCGCAAACAGAACGGTATGGCCGCCGCGGACACGATCGGTGCAGGCGCGCCGACGCGCCGCAAGCGAATTTCGCGAATTTCGGCGGACGGCCGCAGCACCGGGTCCGGACTACCTGACGGTCGGCAGATCCGGGCTGGACACGTCGTAGGTACGGCCCGGCCGGGTCAGCAGGGCCGCCAGCTTCTGGGCTTTCTCCTCGGTCCGGTCATTGGTCCCCCAGATCACCGTGCGCCCGTCACCGAGCGTCAGCGTGATCGAGGCGACCGAGGGTGCGGCGATCCGGCTCACCTGCGCAACCACTTCGGGCCGCAGCGCCGTCAGCACCGCGAGCGCGGCCTTGGTCGCGGGGTCGGCTGGGCCCGGATTCTCGACGTCGAGGTAGGGCAACGCCGGTGGTGGCGGCGCCGTTGCGAAGTCGACGCCGTCACGGTCGAACAGATGCGGTCCGTCGGGGAGGTCTTTGACCACCACCGGGATTCGTTCGACGACGGTGATCATCAGCGCCGACGGGTAGTCGCGCTGCACGTGCGCGCTGGCCACCCGGCGGATCGCGGCCACCCGGTCGGCGACGCGGTCGGTGTTGATCTGCAGAAGCGGAGTGCCGGGCTTGACGTGCGCGGCCTCGAGCACCTCGTCGCGGGTGACGGCGCCGATGCCGTTGACGACGATGCCGCGGGCCGACATCAGCGGCGTGAAGTACAGGACGAGGCCGACGCTGGTCAGCGCCACGATCAGCAGCAGCGACACCAGGAACAGCTTCAGCCCCCGAACCGCGCCCCGCGCAGCGGGTTTGGATGCTGACGTGCCGCGACCGCGGGCCGCGCGTTTGGCGTCGCGGCGGGCTTGTTCGATCGCCACCGCGCGGGCCTGGGCCTCGCGACGCTCGGCGCGTTCGCGGCGCTCGCGTCGTCGGGGACCCTCGATCGGCTCCTCGGACTGCTCGGCGTCTGCGACATCACCGTCGTCGTCACCGGCGTCCACGATCGGCTCGGCGGCGATGGGCTCGTCGTCGGTCCCGGCCGGCGTCGCGCCGTCGGGCCCGGTCATCGCGGTGTCCTCCGGCCCGGTGCGCTTCGGTTGGCCCGCAACCGCAGCGCGGTGACGATCTCCGGCGCGAGCATCGTGACGTCGCCGGCACCCATGGTGACGACGACATCGCCGGGCTCAGCGGCGGCCGCCACCGCCTCGGCAACCGCCGACAGGTCCGGCAGGTACTGCACCGGTACGCTCACGTGCTCGGCCACGCTGGCTCCGCTGACTCCGGCGATGGGCTGTTCACGGGCCCCGTAGACGTCGAGCACGAAGACGTGGTCGGCCGCATCGAGTGCGACGCCGAACTCAGCGGCGAAAGCCTGTGTCCGCGAATACAAGTGCGGCTGGAACACCACCAGCGACCGGCCGGAGTCGGCCTGCTCGAGTAATGTCCGCACCGCTTCCAGCGTCGCCGCGACCTCCGTCGGGTGATGCGCGTAATCGTCGAAAACCTGGACGGCCGCGGCGGTTCCGATCAATTCGAAGCGGCGGCGGACGCCCTCGAACCCGGCCAGGCCGTCCAGCACGCAGTCCGCGGGGGCACCGATCTCGACAGCGGCCAGCAGCGCCCCGAGCGCGTTGAGCGCCATGTGACGCCCAGGAACCGACAGCCGCATCACCCACGGGTGGATTTCGCCGTCGAGCTTGATGTGCGCCACCGCCTCGGTGCCCAACTGCTCCCAGGACAGCAGTGTTCCGGCCAGCCGGTCACCGGACGAGCCATACCGAAGGACCCGAATGCCCAGTGCTGCAACGCGTTCGGCCAACGCTGCCGCGCCGGGATCGTCGGTGCATACGACCAGCGCTCCACCCGGGGCAATGCGCTCGGCGAACGCGTCGAACACCGCGATGTAGGCGTCGGCGCTGCCGAAGAAGTCGAGATGGTCGGCCTCGATATTGGTGACCACCGCGACATTCGGGGTGTATTCCAGCAGTGAGCCGTCACTTTCGTCAGCCTCGGCGACGAAGCAGTCCCCGCTGCCATGGTGGGCGTTGGTGCCGGCCTCCCCCAGCTCACCGCCGACCGCGAACGAGGGATCGCGACCGCAATGTTGCAGCGCCACAATCAACATCGACGTCGTGGTGGTCTTGCCGTGCGTCCCGGTCACCATCAGCGTGGTCCGCCCAGCCATCAGCTTGGCCAGCACCGCCGGGCGCAACACCACCGGAATGCCGCGGCGGCGGGCTTCGACGAGTTCAGGATTGGTCTTCGGGATGGCGGCGTGGGTGGTGATCACCGCGGTCGGGCCGCCCGCCAGCAGATCCAGCGACGACGCGTCGTGGCCGATCCGGATCTTTGCGCCGCGCGCCTGCAGCGCCCGCACACCGCGCGACTCCTTGGCATCGGAACCCGAGACCTCACCGCCGCGGTCCAGCAGGATGCGGGCGATCCCCGACATGCCGGCTCCGCCGATGCCCACCATGTGCACGCGCTGTAGTTCGGGTGGCAGCGCCTGCGTCATCGGCGAGGTCATTGCCGCCGCTCCAGCCGGGACACTTCCAGGGCACTGCGCCGCTTTCTGCCGCCCCTGGCGTCTCGCGCCGCCCGCGCGACATCCAGCGCACTGCGCCGTTTCTTCGGACGCCGACCATCACGCGCCCGGCGCGCCACCTCCAGTGCGACCCGCGCCACCTGGCGCGCCGCTTCCGGGTGGCCGGTCAACACCGCCGCCGTCGTCATCGCCGCCAACCGTGCCTGATCGGTGAGCAGACCGGCCACCTGTTCGGCGACGAACCCCGGCGTCAGCTCGGCGTCGGCGATCAGCATGCCGCCGCCGGCTGTGACCACCGGCAGCGCGTTGAGTCGCTGCTCGCCGTTGCCGATCGGCAGCGGCACGTACACCGCGGGCAGTCCGACCGCGGTCACCTCGGCCACCGTCATCGCGCCCGAGCGGCAGATCGCCAGGTCGGCCGCGGCGTAGGCCAGGTCCATCCGGCTGAGATACGGCACGGCGACGTACGGCGGGTCACCGGGTTCCTGGGCGCGCAGGTCGATGGTGTTCTTGGCGCCGTACGCGTGCAGCACCGCCACCCCGGCGGCGGCCAGATCGCCGGCCGCGGCGGCAACCGCCCGGTTGATCGACGCGGCTCCCTGCGAGCCGCCGAACACCAGCAGCACCCGGGCGTCCTCGGCGAAGCCGAAGTGCGCGCGAGCCTGCGAACGCAGCGCGGCGCGGTCCAGCGAGGTGATCGCCGCCCGCACCGGCACGCCGACCACCTCAGCGTGCGGCAGGCCCGGATCGGGCACCGCGGACAGGACGCGTTGTGCGCTGCGCGCGCCGACCCGGTTGGCCAGGCCGGCACTGGCGTTGGCCTCGTGAATGACCACGGGCACCCGGCGACCGAGGCTCACCCCGCCGCGGGCGGCCAGATAGGCGGGCAGCGAGACGTAGCCGCCGAACCCGACGACCACGTCGGCGTCGACTTTGTCCAGCACGGCGCGGGTCTGGCGGACCGCACGCAGCACCCGGGCCGGCAGCCGGGCCAGGTCACCGGTGGGTTTGCGGGGCAGCGGCACCGGGGTGATCAGCTCGAGCGCGTAGCCGCGTTCGGGAACCAGGCGGGTCTCCAGGCCGCGCGCGGTGCCGAGGGCGGTGATGCGAACGTCGGGATCAAGCTCGACAAGGGCGTCGGCGACGGCCATTGCGGGCTCGACGTGACCGGCTGTGCCACCGCCCGCAAGCACAACCGACAACGACGAATGCCCGGTCGGCGTGATAGCCGATGACCCCGTGACCGAGTCGCTCACCCGTAGCGCTGACCTTCCAGTGCTCGACGGCCCGGCGCCTGACGCTGGCCGGTGTACCGCTGTCCGCCTACATGATGCCCTGCGCGCGCAGCCCGCTTATCGACGGCGGGTGGTCGGGGTGGCTTGCGCTTGGCGGCCCGCGGGGGCTGGCCGGGCTGCGGCTTGGCGCGCAACCGGTCGCGCAACGCCTCGACCCGGGTCGGCGAATACGGCTCCGGCAGCGGCAACCGCAGGATGCGGGTCATCCGGTCGTCCCGGCCGGCCCGCAGCGCGGCGACGGCCTCGGGTTCGTGCCGGGCCGCGTTGGCCATCATGCCGATCATCAAAAGTGTTGTGGCCGTCGATGTTCCACCAGCCGAAATCAAGGGCAGCTGGATGCCGGTGACCGGCAGCAGGCCGATGACATAGCCGACGTTGATGAACGACTGGCCGATCACCCACAAGGTGGTGGTCGCGGTCAGCAGGCGCAGGAACGGGTCGGCCGAACGGCGGGCGATACGCATGCCCGTGTAGGCGAACAGCCCGAAAAGTCCGAGCAGCCCGAGTGCGCCGACCAGGCCCAGTTCCTCGCCGATGACCGCGAAGATGAAGTCGTTGTGGGCGTTGGGCAGGTAGTTCCACTTCGCGGTGCCCTGGCCCAGACCATCGCCGAAGACACCACCGTTGGCCAGCGCGAATTTCGCCTGCCGGGCCTGATACCCGGAGTCCATCGGATCCTGGCCAGGATCCAGCCACGAACGCACCCGGTCGGATCGGTAGCCCTCCGACACCGCCAATACCCCGGCCGCGACGATCGCCAGCCCGAGCGAGCTCAAGAAGATCTGCAGCGGCAACCCCACATACCAGAGCAAACCGAGCAGGATGATGACCATCGAGACCGTCTGCCCCAGGTCGGGCTGGGCCAGAATGAGGGACAGCGCGATGATCGCGGCCGGCAACAGCGGAATCAGCATCTCGCGCAGCGACGCCCGCTCCATGCGTCGCGCCGCCAGTAGATGCGCTCCCCAGATCGCGAAGGCGATCTTGGTGAGCTCCGAAGGCTGCATCGAGAACCCGGCGATGACGAACCATCCCCGGGATCCGTTGGCCTCCTTGCCGATTCCCGGAATCAGCACCAGCACCAGCATCGCGACGGTGACGGCGAAGCCGGTGAACGCCAGCTTCCGCATCAACCGGACCGGCAGCCGCAGCGCCAGATAGCAGGCGAACAGCCCGACGATGGTCCACAGCACCTGGCGACCGAAGATCGTCCACGCCGACCCGTCGTCGTCGTAGGAACGGACACCGGAGGCCGACAGCACCATGATCAGGCCGAGGGAGGTCAGCAGCGCCGATACCGCGATGATCAGGTGGAACGACGTCATCGGCCGGTTGAGCCAGGCCCCGAATCGAGTCCGGGGCTCCGCGGCAGTCGCGACGGTCGCCTTGGCGGGCTTGTCGTCGCCGGTTGATTCGGCGTCCGCCGGCTGGTCACTCTTGGTTCCCCGGCGCACCAGCCGGGCCAGTGCGTTCTTCACCCGGTGCTACCGCTGTGCCGCACGGACCGCGGCCGCGAACGCGTCGCCGCGATCCGCGTACCCGGTGAACTGGTCGAATGACGCCCCGGCCGGCGCCAGCAGCACCGCGTCCCCGGGCCCGGCGAGGTCGCGAGCGGCCGCCACGGCGGCGTTCATCACACGGGTGCCGACCGCCTCGTCCAACGACAAACTCACGCGTGTCACACGGGTAGCAGGAGACTCAGCAGTCGCAGGCATATCAGCATCTTCGCTTGTGAGGACCTGGACAACGGGCACATCCGGTGCGTGTCGCGATAACGCCTCGGCAACCACGGCCCGGTCCCGGCCGATCAACACCGCTCCGACCAGCCGCGACGCCGCCCGCTGGACGGTCTCGTCCACCGATGCGCCCTTCAACAGCCCGCCGGCGATCCAGACCACCCGCGGGTAGGCCAGCAGCGACGCTTCGGCCGCGTGCGGGTTGGTCGCCTTGGAGTCGTCGACGTAGCTGATCTGGTCGACGACGGCGACCAGTTCGGCGCGATGCCGGCCCACCCGGAACGACGACAGCGCCGTGGCGATCGCCTCGCCGGGCACCCCGATGCTGCGGGCCAGCGCCGCGGCGGCCAGCGCGTCGAGCACGCCGACCGTACCCGGCACCGGAATGGAGGACACCGGCGCCAACGGCGCGTCGTCGGCGAACGCCCGGTCGACCAGCCTCCCGTCGCGGACGCCCAGTTCACCAACACCGGGTTCGCCGAGCCGGAAGCCGACCCGGACCGGCGCGGGCGCGGCTGAGAGCAGCTCCGCGGCCCGCTGGTCGTCGAGGCCGGCCACGGCGACCTGGCCGCGCAGCACCCCGGCCTTGGCGGCGGCGTAGTCGGCGAGGGTGCCGTGCCAGTCGAGGTGGTCTTCGGCGATGTTGAGCACGACCCCGGCCTCGGGCCGCAGCGACGGTGCCCAGTGCAACTGAAAGCTGGACAGTTCGACGGCCAGCACGTCGGCGGGCTCGGTCAGTTCGTCGAGCACCGGGTCGCCGATGTTGCCGCACAACCGGGCCCGCACGCCGGCGGCGACGAGCATCGCGTGCAGCATCGACGTGGTGGTGGTTTTGCCGTTGGTGCCGGTGACCGTCAGCCAGCGCCGCGGCGGGCCGTACAGGCCGGCCTGATCGAGCCGCCAGGCCAGCTCGACATCCCCCCAGACCTGAACTCCCGCGGCCGCGGCGGCCGCCGGAATGGGCGTGCTCGGCGCAAATCCAGGGCTGACGATCACCAACGCGTAGTCGGCGATGCCCTGGACGGCGGTCGCCGAGTCGACGACCGCGGTGCCCTCCTCGGCGAGTTGCTGCCGGGTGGCCGGGTCGTCGTCGAACACCGTCGCCGCGGCGCCGAACTCGGTGAGCGCCCTCAGCGCCGCGCGGCCGGTCACCCGGCCACCCGCGACCAGTACCCGCGCCCCTGCCGCCAACGGCTCGAGCGAGGGCGTCACATCAGCCTCCGCCGGTTGCCGCGAGCCACTCGCTGTAGAACAGCGCGACACCCAGTCCGCAGCTGATCGCGGTGAGCAGCCAGAACCGGATGATCACCGTCGTCTCAGCCCAGCCGGCCAGCTCGAAGTGGTGATGGAAGGGCGCCATCCGGAACACCCGTCGACCGGTCGTCCGGAACGCCAGGATCTGCACGACCACCGAGACGATCTCGGCGACGAACAGCGAGCCGAGCACCACCGCGAGGATCTCGGTTCGGCTGGTGACCGAGATGCCGGCGATGATGCCGCCCAGCGCCAGCGATCCGGTGTCGCCCATGAAGATCTTGGCCGGTGCGGCGTTCCACCACAGGAATCCGATGCAGGCGCCGGCGGTGGCGGCGGCGATGATCGCCAGATCCAGCGGGTCGCGCACGTTGTAGCAGCCCAGGCCCGGCGCCGTCGCACAGGCGTTGCGGTACTGCCAGAACGTGATCAGCACGTAGGCCGCGGTCACCATGGCCATCGAGCCGGCGGCCAGCCCGTCCAGTCCGTCGGTGAAATTGACCGCGTTCGACCAGGCGCTGACGACGAGCACACAGAACAGCACGAACAACGCGGGAGCCAATGTGACAGTGGCGATTTCCCGCACATAGGAGAGATCCGAGGTGCCCGGAGTCAAGCCGGCCTCGCCGCGGAACTGCAGCACCAGCACCCCGAACAGCACCGCGGCGATGATCTGGCCGGCGGTCTTGGCGGTCTTGTTCAGGCCCAGGTTGCGCGACCGCCGGATCCCGATCAGGTCGTCGATGAACCCGACCGCACCCAGCGTGGTGGCCAGGAACAGCACCAGCAGACCCGAGGCTGACGGGCCGTTGCCGTTGAACGCCAGGCCGGCCAGGTGGGTGCCGAGGTAGCCCGCCCAGATACCGGCCACGATCGCCACGCCGCCCATCGAGGGCGTGCCGCGCTTGGTCTTGTGGCTCGGCGGCCCGTCTTCGCGAACTTCGTGGCCGAAGCCCTGCCGATTGAACAACCGGATCAACATCGGCGTCAGCAGGATCGACACCGCCAGCGAGATCGCGACGGCAAGCAGAATGTCGATCATCGAATATCGCCCTGGCCGTCGGCGGTCAGGGAATCCGCCAGCGCACCCAGCCCCGCGGCGTTGGAGGCCTTGACCAGCACCACGTCGCCGGGCTGCAACTCCGCCCGCAGGACGGCCAGCGCGGCGTCGGTATCGGCCACGAGGGCGGCCTCTGGGACATCGGTACCCCGTGCCCCCTCCATGACGGCGCCTTGGTGCATGGCGCTCATAGACCTCCCCGTTCCGACGACAATGAGTCGAGAGACATCTAATCGCACCGCCAGCCGGCCGATGCGGTCGTGCTCGGATATCGCGTCGTCGCCCAGTTCGCCCATCTCGCCCAGTACCGCCCAGCTTCGGCGCCGTTCACCGCCGCTGCCGGCCGAAATCCAGGCCAGCGCCTGCAGCCCGGCCCGCATCGAATCCGGGTTGGCGTTATAGGCGTCGTCGATCACGGTCACCCCGTCGGCGCGGGTGTTCACCCGCATCCGATGCCCCGACACCGGGCCGGCGGCGGCCAACGCCTCGGCGATCTGCGCGGCGGTGGCACCGCATTCCAGTGCGACGGCGGCCGCGCAGAGCGCGTTGCTGACCTGGTGGTCGCCGTGCACGGCCAACCGGATGTCGACCGCGGTGTCGCCGGTGTGCAGAGTGAACTCGGGCCTGGCCAACTCGTCGAGCGTGACCGGTCCCGCCCACACATCGGTCTCCCGGTTTCGGCTGATCCGCACCACCCGGGCCGCGGTCACGTCGGCCATCGCCGCCACCGCGGGGTCGTCATCGTTGAGCACCACCACGCCGCTCGCCGGAACAGACTGTGGCAGTTCACTTTTCGTCTGAGCAATGACTTCGCGCGAGCCGAATTCGCCGAGGTGGGCGGTGCCGACGTTGAGCACCACTCCGATGCTGGGCGGTGCGATCGCGGCCAGCGCCGCGATGTTGCCGAGGTGTCGTGCCGACAACTCGAGGATCAGGTAGTCGGTGCTCGGGGTGGCGCGCAACACGGTCCACGGGTGGCCGAGTTCGTTGTTGAACGATCCGGGCGGCGCGATCACCTCGCCGAGCGGCGCAAGCACCGCGGCGAGCAGGTCTTTGGTTGACGTCTTGCCCGACGACCCGGTGACGCCGACGATCGTCAGTCCCCCGGCTGCCAGTTCGGTGGCGACGGCAGCGGCAAGCTTGGCCAGCGCGGTCAGCACCGCCGCGCCCGAGCCGTCGGTGTCGTGCTCGAGTACACCGGCGCCGGTGTCGGCGAGGTGCGCGCTCGGGGCGACGACGATCGCGGGGACGCCGACCGGCCGCGCGGCCAGCACCGCGGCGGCTCCGGCGGCCACCGCGGCCGCGGCGTGCTCGTGCCCGTCGACGCGGGCGCCGGGCAATGCCAGGAACAGTCCACCGGAAGTGACTCTGCGCGAGTCGAATTCGACCGTGCCGGTGACGTGCAGGCGGGCTGCGTCCTCGGCGGAGATGTCGGTGAGTTCGCCGCCGACGATCTCTGCGATCTGCGCCACGGTGAGGTCGATCATTTAGCGCCACTCCTCCAGCGCCGCGGCCAACTCGACCCGGTCGTCGAAGGGTTGAGTCTGACCGTTGCGGGTCTGACCCGTCTCGTGGCCCTTGCCGGCGATCAGCACCACATCGCCGGCCGTCGCCCAGGCCACGGCGTGGGCGATCGCGGCACGCCGGTCCCCGATCTCGATCAGTTCGGAGCCGGCTTCGGCCGCGCCGGAGACGATTTCACGACGAATCGCCGCCGGATCCTCGCTGCGGGGGTTGTCGTCGGTCACCACCACCAGGTCGGCCAATTCCGCTGCGATGCGGCCCATCTCGGCGCGCTTACCCGGGTCGCGGTCGCCGCCGGCGCCGAAGACGACGGCCAGCCTGGCTCCCGGGCGGCGCAGCGTGCGCAGCACCTCGTGCAGCGCACCGGGCTTGTGGGCGTAATCGACCAGCGCGAGGAAATCCTGGCCGCGGTCGATCTGTTCGAGCCGCCCCGGCACCTGAGTGTTCCGCAGGCCCGGCGAGGCCTGCTGCGGGGACACCCCGACGGCGTCGAGAACCGCCAGCGCGACAAGGCAATTGGCGACGTTGTAGTCGCCCGGCAACGCGATGCCGATGCGGTGGTGCACGCCCGCGGGATCGACCGCGGTGAACTCCTGCGAACCGGCGTGTGCGGTGACGGCGTCGGCACGCCACTCGGCCGGCCGGCCCTTGGTGCTGACGGTGACCGCAGCTCCAGCGCGGTGGGCCATCGCCCGGCCGGCATCGTCGTCGACGCACACCACGGCGCGGCGCGCGTGCCGGGGCGACGCCGGATCGAACAGCTGCGCCTTGGCCTCGAAGTAGTCCTCCATCGACCGGTGGAAGTCGAGGTGGTCGCGGGACAGGTTGGTGAATGCGCCGACCGCGAAGTCGATGCCGTCCACCCGTCCCAGGGTCAGGGCGTGACTGGACACCTCCATCACCACCGTGTCGACGCCGCGCTCCGCCATCGCCGCCAGCAGCGCCTGCAGCGCCGGTGCCTCCGGCGTGGTCAGCGCGCTGGGGATGTCCTCACCGTCGATCCGCAGGCCGACGGTGCCAATCAGGCCCACCGAACGTCCCGCCGACCGCAGGCCGGCCTCGATCAGGTAGGTCGTGGTGGTTTTGCCCGAGGTTCCGGTGACACCCACCACGGCGATGCGCTCCGACGGACGCCCGTAGACGGTTGCGGCGATCTCGCCGAGAACACTGCGCGGCTCGGGGTGCACGAGCACGGCCACCGCCCCGGCGGCGCGGTCCAGCTGCGCCAACCCGTCGGCGTCGGTGAGCACCGCGATCGCTCCGCGCTCGACCGCCTCGGGGTAGAAGCGGGCGCCGTGGGTCGACGCGCCCGGTAGCGCGGCGAACAGATCGCCGGGCTCGACGTCCTGGGCCCGCAAGGTCACGCCGGTGATCTGCAGCTCAGATCCGGTGCTCCCGCCGCCGGGAACCGCGCCCACTTGCGCGGCCAAGTCCGACAGTGGCACACCGGTGACGGACGTAGGACGCAGCACGTCACCACCTCCCACGCTGCCGAAACGGACTGTTTGATCGGCCATGACACTACCCAGCGCACACTCGCTGACCGTCGCTGGAACCGAACGCGTCGCGTAGGTCCACTGTCGCGGGGGTAGCCCGAAAGGCATGGATGCATCGGGACTGATCGTGGTGGGCAGTGGTCCGGCGGGCGTGAGCGCGGCGGAAGCCTTCCGCGAACACAATGCGCACGACCCGGTTCGCATCCTGACCGACGACCCCGATCTTCCCTACCAGCGGCCGCCGCTGAGCAAGGAGTTTCTGCAGGGCGACGCCGAGCGCGCCGACGCCGAGCTGCATCCCGCGCAGTGGTTCCGGGACCGCGACATCGAGCTGGTGGCGGCGGCCGGGGTCGACGAGATAAATCGCACTCAGCGGTTCGTGGCGGCGGGCGGCCGGCGCTATCCATTCCAGTCGCTGGTGCTGGCCTGCGGCGCCAAACCCGCTCCGTTTCCCGTGCCCGGCGGTGCGAAAGCGTTGCAACTGCGATCGCTGGCGGACGCGACGACACTGCGCGACGCGGCGGAACGGGCTGATTCCGCCGTGGTGATCGGCGCCGGCTTCATCGGCTGCGAGGCGGCGGCGTCTCTCGCTCTGCGCGGAGTGACGACCACGCTGGTGGCCCCCGATTCGACGCCGCAGGCCAAGCGGCTCGGTGAGGACGCCGGATCGCGAATCGTCGGGTTTCTCCGCGATGCCGGCGTGCGTTTCGTCGGCTCGACGGCGGTCAGCTCGCTCAGCGACGGCGCCGTCCACCTCGAAGACGGCGGCGTGATCGATTGCGAGCTGGTCCTCGCGGCCACCGGTGTCACGCCGCAGTCGACGTTGGCCTCCGATGCCGGCATCACCGTCAGCGACGGTCGAATCGTCGTCGACGCGGGTCTGCGAACGTCAGCCGAAAACATTTATGCCGCAGGCGATGTCGCGTTCGCCCACAATCAGGCCGCCGGACGTCCGATCGCCGTCGAACACTGGCAGGACGCCATGGACCAGGGTGCGATTGCCGGTGCCGCGGCGGCGGGCCGGGCCGGGCAGTGGGACTCGGTGCCTGGTTTCTGGACGACCATCGGCGACGCGACGTTGAAGTATCACGCCTGGGGCGACGGGTTCGACCGAGCGCACTTCGTCGGACACCACGGCGGCTTCACGGTGTGGTACGAAAAAGACGGCGCGGCGGTCGGTGTTCTCACCCACGACGCCGACGACGACTACGACCTCGGCGAAGACCTGATTCAACAGCACAAGCCGATCCCGCGGTGAGGCCGTCGCGGGCCGTGACGTGTTTCCGCCGAACCTTTTTCAGCCGTCGCCGCGGTGTCGGGCCGCGAGTTCTCCGAGGGCTGCGAGGTCGCGTTCGGCGTGGCTCTGCCGGATGTACACGGTCAGATCGGCGACCGCCTGCGCGTGCCGTTCATCGGTGCACAGTGGTCCGGGGCCCAGCGCCCGGTCGGTGCGGACGAGTACCTCGTCAACCGTGCTCTCGACGATTGCGCGTACCCTTCGTGCCGTCAATTCGGCTGCGCCGGAACGGTTGTGGGGGTCGTGATCGACATGGTCGGCGGCGACAGTCAGCGCCGACTCCGCTGCGGTGAGTGCCGCGTCGACGGCGCCCAGGTGCGCGAGGTGGTGAACGTCGGCCGAGCCGTCGGCGGCTCGCCGGTACAGCGGCTCGGCGACCGCGCGGGCCCCGCCCAGCCAACAGGCCGCGACGCCGATGGCGCCGAACCAGAATCCGGGCCGGCTCAGGTAATCGCCCGGGCGACCGACCGGGATCGCCGGAACATCAGCGAATGAGACTGGCCTGGTGTCACTTTCGGACATGCCCGCGTTGCGCCAACTCGATTCCCCGGGCCGCACGGAATCATGCCGCAGGTCCACCGCGAACAACCCACGGGATCCGTCGGCCAGCAGAGCGGTGACGAGCGCGTGCGTGCACAGCCCTGCGCCGGAACACCATGCTTTGGTGCCGGCGAGAACGGTCACATCTCCCGCGCCGCGGGCGTGCACGACGGCATTGGGCGCCTCCGCGGCCCATACCCCCCAGAATCCGTCGCCGGCCCGGCCGCCGAGTTCGGCCAGGATCGCGACGGCGTCGGTGTGCGCCTCGGCCAACCGCCCTGCGACCAGGTCGATTCGGGCCAGCTCGGCGAGTCGGCGCCACCGCTGCGCGGTGTCACCAGAGCCGGGCAGCGGCAATGTCAGTCGGCCGCCCGCCTGCCAACCGAGCACCAGGTCGGCCGTCATGACGCCTCGACGTCGTGAGCGACCTCGTCGAGATACTCGGCGAAACCGCCCGGCGCCCGGCCGTTGCTGCGGTCGGACGTGGTCACCCACAGCGACTCGTCCCAGAAGACGCGGTATCCGGCCGACTGGAACCGCCGCACCAGGTCGACGTCCTCACCGCTGGCGTGTGCGGCGAATCCGCCGACCCGCCAATAGGCCTGCGGGTCGAACCCCATGTTGGCGCCGTGAATGTGTTGATGGCGCGACGCTTCGGCGCGATAGCGCGCCTCGTACTCCGATGCCACTTCCTCGGAGTGATGCCGCCACTCTCCTACCCGCACCAAACCCAGCACCATGTCGGCATCCGCGGCCAGCTGGCGGGCCAGCCAATCGCTGTCCACGTGGGTGTCGGCGTCCGTGGTCGCGTACCACGACGGTGGCGGTGTCTCGGCGAAGACCGAACTCGCGTAGCGAAAGCCGGCCGCGCGCGCGGCACCGACATTGCGTTCGTTCACCGCGAGGAAATGCACATCCGACCCGAATTGCCCGGCGAGGCTGGCACTGTCGTCCTCACACGCGTCGAGTGTCACCACCACCGCGGTCTGGACGGCGGCGATTGCAGCGGCCGTCCTGATCGCCTCGATGCACCGAGTCAGCGCCGCAAACTCGTTATGAGCAGGCACGACGACAACCACGTCAGGATTTGTTGTCATTCATGGGAAGTGCCCGTTAGCGACTGGTTTGACACCCGCCGTCATCCGCGGCCGCCGATGTGACGCTCAGGCCAGGTCGGCCGATCCGCCGGTCTGCGGATGGATTGCGCGCAACCGCTCGACGTTGTCCCGCTCGAGCGTGGTGAAGCTGATGCCGTCGTTGTTCAGCGTCAGCGCATGATCCCCGACGTTGGTCAGCAGGCGCCGCGACGTCTCCAGCCATGCGGCGGTGCGGGACTGCAGCGCGGCAGCCGAGCTACCCACCCAGCCGGATTGCGCCGTCGCTATGCGATCGTCCGAGGACATGTGCGCCGTCGCCAGATCTTCACCCTGGCCGACCACGTGCGCTGCCGAGCCGGCCAACGCCTCGATGTCGACCCGAATGCCGTTGCCTGCCGCCATCACCGTCACCTTCCGCTTGCTGTGTCCTTCTCTCTAGCAGCAGCGGGAGGGCCGCACAATTCAGTCGAGTCAGCCCGCCTGCAGGAGCAGCGGAGGGCCGGGATCCGCCGACAGCGGCACGTTCCCGCGCTGCAACAGCCAGCCGGCGATGTTGTGGAACAGCGGAGCCGCCGAGTGGCCCGGGGTGCCGTCGGCGTTGCGGGAGGGGTTGTCCATCATGATGCCGATGACGTAGCGCGGATCGTCGGTAGTGGCCATGCCCGCGAAGGTGATCCAGTAGACGTTGTCGTAATAGCAGCCGCACGCCGGGTTGATCTGCTGTGCGGTGCCGGTCTTGCCGGCGATCTGGTAGCCCTCGACCGCGGCGGCCGGCCCGGTCCCCTGCTGCACTCCGGTGGGATCACGTTGCACCACGGCGCGCAGCATGTTGCGGACCGTTCGCGCGGTCTCAGGCGACACCACCCGGACGCCCTCGGGGCGCGGCTCGTCGGTGCGTGTGCCGTCGGCGCCGACGGTGGATTTGATGATCCGCGGCGGCATCCGCACGCCGTCGTTGGCGATCGCCTGATACATGCCGGCCATCTGAATCAAAGTCATCGAAAGGCCCTGTCCGATCGGCAGGTTGGAGAACGAACTGCCGGACCATTGACCGATCGGCGGAACCAGTCCCGCACTCTCGCCGGGCAGGCCGATGCCGGTGCGCTGACCGAGGCCGAACTTCTCCAGCATGTCGAAATAGCGTTGCGGCCCGACCCGTTGCGCCAGCATCAGCGTTCCGACGTTGGACGACTTTCCGAATACACCGGTCGTGGTGTAGGGCGCGACGCCGTGTGCCCAGGCGTCGTGGATATTCACCCCACCCATGTTGATCGACCCCGGAACCTGCAGCACCTCAGCGGGATTGGACAGCCCGTACTCGATCACCGAGGACGCGGTGATGATCTTGTTCACCGAACCGGGTTCGAATGGCGAGGACACCGCGGGGTTGCCCAGTTGCTTGTCGCCCTGGCGCCCGATGTCCTGGGAGGGGTCGAAGGTGTTGTCGTTGGACATCGCCAGCACTTCGCCGGTCTTGGAATCCATCACCACCGCAGAGACATTGCGGGCACCGGACAGGTTCTTGGCCTGTTGCACCTGCTGCTGGACGTAGAACTGGATGTCGTCGTCGATGGTGAGCTGAATGGTTGCGCCGTTGACCGCGTGGTGCTGGTTGCGGTAGCTGCCCGGGATCACCACGCCGTCCGAGCCGCGGTCGTAGGTGACCGATCCGTCGGTGCCGGCCAGTTCGGCGTCCATGGAATCTTCCAGACCGAGCAAACCGTGTCCGTCCCAGTCGATTCCGCCGACGACGTTGGCGGCCAACGAGCCGCCGGGGTACTGACGCAGGTCTTGACGCTCGGCACCGATCTCCGGGAATTTGCGGGTGATGGCGGTCGCGATCGCGGGGTCGACGGCACGGGCAAGGTAGACGAATGAGTCGTCGCTGCGCAGCTTCTTCAGGACGGTGGCTTTGTCCGGCTTGTTGTTCAGCCGCACCGCCACCTCTTTGGCGATCTCGTTCAGTCGCTTCTGTGGGTCAGGCGCTTTCGCGTTCTTCTGCTTGGCCTCGGTCAGCTGCTTCAGAATCCGCTTCGGCTGAAACGTCAGTGCACGCGCTTCGATGGTGAACGCCAGTTGGTTGTTGTTGCGGTCGACGATGCTGCCGCGGACCGCTTTCGAGACGTCGGTGACCTTCAGCTGTCCCGCGGCCTCGGCGCGCAGCCCGGCGGCCTTCGGCACCTGGAGATAGAACAACTGGGCGCCGGCGATCAGCAGGGCCAGGAAGATGACGCCGTTGCCGACCCGGTGCCGGAATACGAATGACGTACCGCGGCTTCCGAGTTCGACGGCCTGACGGGTCCGGCGTTCGCGTGCCGAGCGGGCCGGCACCCCGCCCTTGGGCCGTTTCGACTTGCCTGGCGGGGTGGGTCTGTTCATCGCGGCGCGCCTGGCGGGGTAACCGTCAGGGGGCCGAACTGTTCACCGACCATAGGGCCGCCGGGAGCGAGGTGATGCGGCATACCTGGTAAGTCTGCCGGCGAGGGTGCGACTGCGGGTGGTGCCACGCCGGCGGGCGGGCCGGGTGTCGCGTTGGGCGGCGGGATGACCGGCGCGACCAGGGGCGCGGGCGCGGCGGGAATCGCGGGCGCCAGCCCGGGGACTGGTGTAACCCCCGGAGCCAGCGGGCCTCCCGGCACCGGGATGCCCGGTACCGGCGCCGGCGCCGCGCCGGGCATCGGGAGCGGGCCGTCGGGTGACGGCAGGTGCTGGGTACCGAGCGTGGTGGCGCCGTCGGGGCTGCGGACCATTCCGTCGGGACCGGGTGCCAGCGGAACGGGAACGCCGTTGCCGGGCAACACCAGCGCGGGCACCTCGACCGGATTGGCCGGCGGAGCCTGGGGCGCTACCGGCTTCTCGTCGGGCAGCTTGCTGTTCAGTGGGGGTGGCGGAACGCCTTGCGCGGGTTTGGGAGTGCCGACGACCACCCAGTTGCCCGCCGGGTCCTGTACCAGGTGCGCGGTGTCGCGGGTCGGAATCATGCCCAGCCCGCGGGCCGCCTCGGCCAGGGCCGGTGCGGACTGCGCTTCTTGCACGTCGCGCTGGAGCGCCTCTTTCTCCTGCTGCAGCAGCTCGGTGCGCTGGCGGGCACTGCCGAGCTGATAGGACCGCTCGGCAGCGTCGGTGGACAGCCACAGGGTGAGGCCGAGCCCTGCGCCCAACGCACCGATGACCAGTACGACGAATGGGACCTTGGCCGCCAGCGTGCGCGGCCGCAGGTCGACTGAAGCGATCCGGTTGAGCAGGCGTTCCCGCAGGGGCGGACGAACGACCTTGGGCGCCTTGGCTTTGCGGGCCTTCGCGCGCGCCTTTGCCTGGTTCGCGCTTTTGGCGCGGACCGGACGATCGACCGGCCGGGCGACCGGCGAGGTTTGCGGGGCCGACCGCGCGGTGCGTGGCTCGCGGGCCGGGGCGGTGGGCTTTGCGGCGCGCTGACGCCCGCGGCGGGCGGGCGCCGAATCGGCGGTTCGCTGACCCGGCGTGCGGGAGGTACTGGTCTGGCCGCTTCGCCGTTCGCCGGCGCGGGGCGGTTGCGCTGGGCGCTTGGCTTTCATGAGCCTCCCTTCCTCATTGCGGGTGACGTCGACAGCACACGCGCAACGGCGCGCAATCGCACCGCCGCACTGCGCGGGTTCCGCCGCACCTCCGCGTTGTCGGCGCGTTCGGCGCCGCGGGTCAACAATGTGAATCTCGGTGCATGCCCGGGCAATTCGACCGGCAGGTCCGACGGCGTGCTCGATGTCGTCGCCGCGGCGAAGGCCCGCTTGACGATGCGGTCTTCCAGCGACTGGTAGGCCATCACCACGATGCGCCCGTCGACAGCGAGGGCCTGCAGCGCGGCGGGCAGCATGTCACCCAGGGCGTCGAGTTCGCTGTTGACCGCGATGCGCAGGGCCTGGAATGTCCGCTTCGCCGGGTGTCCCCCGGTGCGCCGCGCCGGCGCCGGGACCGCCTGGTAGATGACCTCGACCAACTCGGCCGTCGAGACGAAAGGCGAACGCGCGCGCCGCCGGACGATGTGCGTCGCGATCCGGCGGGCGAGCTTCTCCTCGCCGTACCGACGCAAGATGTCGCTCAACGCGGCCTGGTCGTAGGTGTTGAGGATCTCGGCGGCCGTCAGCGACGAGGTGGGATCCATGCGCATGTCCAGCGGCGCGTCCTGCGCGTAGGAGAACCCACGCTCGGCGCGGTCCAGCTGCATCGACGAAACACCCAGGTCGAAGAGCATGCCGTCGACGGATTCGGTTGCACCGCAGCCTGATTCGGCCAACGCCGCCTCGATGTCGTCGTAGCGGGTCTGCACCAGGGTGAGCCGGTCGGAAAATCGCGCGAGCCGGGTGCGGACGATGTCGAGAGCGGTCGGGTCACGGTCGACACCGATCAGTCGCAGACCGGGCAGCTCGGTGAGAAAGCGCTCGGCATGCCCGCCCGCGCCGACGGTTCCGTCTATCAGCACCGCGCCCGAGCCGTCGGGGTGATGGCGTGTCAATGCCGGGCGCAATAATTCGACGCAGCGGTCGAGCAGGACGGGCACATGACCGAAATCACCGGTGGCGCCAGGCATCAGAGCACCTTCCCGACGTGAGACATGGAGGGCGGCCGCTGCATCGAGGTCCCTGTCCGACGGTACGAACCTGGCGTTGGGGAAGTACGTCAGGGTCGGTTCGGACAGAGGCCACGTTGCACGGGCACGCGCCTCAGATAATGTCGCCGAGTGCTTCATCGCTGGCTGCGGAGAAGTTCTCTTCGTGGGTCTCTTGGTACTGCTGCCAGGCCGCCGCGTCCCAGATCTCCAGGTAGTCAATCGATCCGATGACGACGCAGTCCTTGGACAGGCTGGCGTAGCGGCGGTGGTCTGCCGACAAGGTGATCCGGCCTTGCGCGTCGGGATGCTGTTCGTCGGTGCCGGCGGCCAGGTTCCGCAGGAACGCCCGAGCCTCCGGATTGCTGCGCGATGTCTGGCTCGCCTTGCGGGCAAGATCCTCGAACGCCGTTCGCGGGTAGACGGCGAGGCTGTGGTCCTGACTCTTGGTGACCATCAACCCCCCTGCCAGTGCGTCGCGGAACTTGGCCGGCAGCGTGAGCCGCCCCTTGTCGTCGAGTTTTGGCGTGTAGGTGCCGAGAAACATCTGGCCACCTCCATGCCTTTCGACTTCCGCCACGATACCCCACAATCCCCCACTTCGCTCCATTTAACGACGCGAATGTCACCGGTAGGTGTCGTTTCTGCAGGATCTCGGCCACCAGTTGGGCCAGACGCTATCCGACCGGATTGTCAAAGCCACGCTGAAAATGGCCTTGAACTGCGGCTATTGGCCACGGTGGGGCGTAGTGGGTGAAAATGTCGGCATGTCCGCGTCAGGGCGCCGCCGGTGGGGCACAAAAAAGGGCAGCCCGGCTGGCTGCCCTTTTTTTGATTCGCGCGCTACTCCTCGAAGCGGCGGCGGAACCGGTCTTCCATGCGACTGGTGAACGAGCCGGCATTCTTGCCGCGACGCTGCCGCGCGGCCGCGGCCGGCCCGGGTCGTTCGCCGCGGCCGGCGAGGCGGGGACCGGTGATGGCGAAGACCACACCGCCGAACATCACCACGAAGCCGAGCACCGACAGCACCGGGAACGTTCCGATCATGGTGGCCTTAAAGGCCACTCCTGAGACCAGCATCGCGAGTCCGAGCACGAACAGGGCGGCACCCTGCAGCCGCCGTCGTGCCGTCGGCGCGCGCAACCCGCCACCGCGAACGCTCGAGGCGAATTTCGGGTCCTCGGCATACAGAGCGCTCTCGATCTGGTCGAGCATCCGCTGCTCATGATCGGAGAGTGGCATTCGTCCCTCCTTGCCGAAAACCTGTCACGTTGATACCGGTAGCACGTCTGCGTCCCGCTGCGGGGACAACTAATAAGAATGATACGAGGTCAATCTGCCCGTTACCACCGCTTCGCCCGCTGATTGTAATAGCGACCGGTCGGCGTTCGGTGTTTCGCCGCCGTCCCGATAATGGGAACAAGTACCGCACCGGACCACCGAGGAGGAGACCGCACGTTGGTGACGTTCCTCATCAACCTGCCGCCGCAGGACATGCAGCGGCGGCTTTCCGATGCTCTGGGCGTGTACGTCGACGCCATGCGCTACCCGCCCGGCACCGAGAATCAGCGCGCCGGGATGTGGCTCGAGCACACCCGGCGGCGCGGCTGGCAGGCCGTCGCCGCGGTCGAGGTCGACACCCCGGCCGGGACGGAACCGTCATCGGCCGAGTTGAGCGATGCCCCGTTCCTGGGCGTGGCGTACGGCTACTGCGGCGCGCCTGACCAGTGGTGGCAGCAACAAGTGGTGTCCGGCCTGCAGAGCAGCGGGTTCCCCGACATCGAGATCACCGCGCTGATGACCAGCTATTTCGAGCTGACCGAACTGCACATCCTGCCGCGAGCGCAGGGCCGCGGGCTCGGCGAGGCGCTGGCCCGACGGTTGCTGTCCGAGCGCAGCGAATCCAATGTGCTGCTGTCGACGCCGGAAACCAACGGGGAGGCCAATCGCGCGTGGCGGCTCTACCGGCGACTCGGCTTCATCGACGTCATTCGCGGTTACCACTTCACCGGCGACCCGCGGGCATTCGCGATTCTGGGGCGCAAGCTGCCGCTGTAGTGGCACCGGCGCGGTCCCCGTCTGGCACGATGACCTGGTGCGCGCCAGCGGTATACAGCTCTTGCCCCGGAGTCTCCCAGGACGGTCGGTGGGCCGCCGTCTCACCGCGTACGCGTTGCTGTTGCTGCTGATACCCGCGCTCGCCGGGTGCGTGCGGATCAAGGCGTCGATCACCATCTCCCCCGACGATCTGGTGTCCGGCGACATCATCGCGGCGGCCAAGCCACGCAACGAGAAGGACACCGGTCCGCAGCTCGACCCCAACCTGACATTCGGTCAGAAGGTCGCAGTCTCCAAGTACGACCGCGACGGGTATGTCGGTTCGCAGGCCACCTTCTCCGACCTGACGTTCGCCGAGCTTCCTGAACTCGCGCGGATGAACTCCGACGCGCAGGGCGTGAACCTGTCGCTGCGCAGAGCCGGCGACCTGGTGATCCTCGAAGGGCGCGCCGACCTGACGTCGATGAACGATCCCGACGCCGACGTCGAACTGTCCGTCGCCTTCCCGGGGCCGGTGACCTCCACCAACGGCGACCGCGTCGACGACCAGACCGTGCAGTGGAAATTGAAGCCCGGCGTGGTCAGCATCCTGAGCGCGCAGGCTCGGTACACCGATCCGAGCACCCGCTCGTTCCAGGGCGCGGCGCTGTGGCTGACCCTCGCGTCGATCGTCGTGGCCGGTGCCGTAGCGGGATTGGCCTGGTACAGCCGTGACCGCTCGCCGCGAGTCGCCGAGCCGAGCGACTCGTCGTCCAGCTGACCGTCAGGTCGTCGGCGACCAGTAATCCAGCATCTCGGCGAACGTGTCGAAGGCCGGCGAGGAGTTGCCGTAGGTCGCCTCGAGATGGATGCTCAGCGGATATCCCAGGTCGACGACACCGTCGATGACCCGCTTGTAGAGGTCGAGAATCAGCTTGCGGCGCTGCACCGGTTCGGTGTTGGCCAGGGTCGTGACGAACGCCTGCTCCTCGGCGACCGCGGCGTTGCCCGGGTCCTGGATCAGCCAGTTGATGAAGCCGATCTTCTCTTCGAGCTTCGGCACGAACCCGAATCCCAGCAGGATCTCCGGCCGGTGATCGGTTTCCTTAGCGAAGTCGGTCAAAAAGCCCACGATCGCATCGGAGTAGAGCAGCTGGGTCTGCGCGAAGGTGGCGCCCTGGTTGCACTTGAAGTTCAGCCGGCCGATCTCGCCGTCGCGGGTGGGAATCAGGATGACGCCCCGGTTGTGCACCAGCTCCTGATAGATCGACAGGGCATCGGTGGGCGCGACGCCGGATCCTTCGCCGTCGGCCATCGTGCGTGGCACACCGACGAACACGATGCCGTCGATGCCGGCTCCGACGAGCTGTCCGAGCCGTTGACGCAGGACGTCCTCATCCATGAAAGCGGTGACCTGGCTGCACAATCCGCGCACACCGGGCAGTTCAGGCTTAATGGTCGACCAGAAGTCCAGCACGTCCAGCTTGGGCTTCATCTCGATCGGGCGGTCGTCGTCCTCCTCGATCAGGCCGGGCATCATCACGTGCCCGATCCGTCCTTCGATCCCGGTTTTCGCCGCCAGCTGCACCACCTTGTGCGCATCCTCGAGAGCCTGCTCGCTACCGCGATCGACGTTCGGCGGCACCAGCTCGAGCGCGATGGTGTTCAAAGTCAACGAGCTGCTCCTCATTCAACGACTAGTTCCCCCGCCGCAGCGCACAGCTGCTGCGAACCCACGTCGGCCGGCATGCGGCGCTGGCCAGGCGGCCTTCGCCACGCATCACGACAGCATAGTGAGGCCACCGCGGCAGTTACCCGGCGACGGTCGGTCGCACCGCCGGGCGGGTCCGGGGCGGGCAAAACCCGCTGGACAATGCCGCGCCGAATAGACTTGGCGAGCCATGATTGCCAGTAACCCGGAAGGGGTGTCGCGCTGAGCGCAGGAGCCACGGCAACCGTTGAGTTGGCCGACGCCGTCACCGACCAGCTGCGCAGGTATCTGCGCGGCCGCCGGGGCGAAGCGGCCCACATCGGCAGCGACTACGACGCGCTGACCGCGAGCCTGGAGGATTTCGTGCTCGGCGGCGGCAAGCGGCTGCGGCCGGTGTTCGCCTACTGGGGTTGGCGGGCGGTGTCGAGCGTGGACGCCGACGAGCAGGCACTGCTGTTGTTCGCCGCGCTGGAACTGCTGCACGCCTCGGCGCTGATCCACGACGACGTCATCGACTGCTCCGCGACTCGGCGCGGGCGTCCGACCACCCACATCCAGTACGCCTCGCTGCACCGCGATCGCGGATGGCGCGGACCGGCCGATCAGTTCGGCATCTCGGCGGCGATCCTGCTCGGTGATCTCGCGCTGGCGTGGGCCGACGACATCGTCGCCGGCGCCGATCTGCCCCCCGATGCCTGCAAGCGGGTGCGCCGGGTGTGGGCGGACATCCGTACCGAGGTGCTTGGGGGCCAGTACCTCGACATCGTGTCCGAGGCCAGCGCCGCGGAGTCGATCGCCTCGGCGATGGCGGTCAACACCTACAAGACCGCGTCCTACACCGTGGCGCGCCCGTTGCAGCTGGGCGCCGCCGCGGCGGCGGATCGCCCGGACGTGCAGGCGCTCTTCCACGAGGTCGGCAATCAACTGGGCGTGGCCTTTCAGTTGCGCGACGACGTGCTGGGGGTTTTCGGCGATCCGGCGGTGACCGGTAAACCGTCCGGAGACGACCTGCGCTCCGGCAAGCGCACCGTGCTGCTGGCCACCGCGCTGGAGTTGGCCGATGCGTCAGACACCGCCGCCGCGAGCCGATTACGGTCATCCGTCGGTACAGACTTGAGCGATCGTCAGGCCCGGGAATTGAGCGCTGTGATCGAGGGGGTCGGTGCGCTGGCCGCCGTGGAGGACCGGATCGCCACGCTGACCCGGCAAGCGCTGGAGGTGGTGGCCGACGCCCCGATTCACGACGCCGCCAAGACCGGCCTCGCCGAACTCGCCACACTGGCCAGCAACCGGTCCGCCTGACGCCCATGGCCACCCCGACACCCGTCTCCGACACCTCGACTATCGGTGCGTCCCAACTGCTCTCACGACTGCGCCGATTCGCTCACACCCCCGACGGCCGCCCGGCGCTGCTCGGATGCCTGGGCGCCGCGCTGATCACCATCGGCGGCCTCGGGGCCGGCAGCACCAAGCAGCACGATCCGCTGCTGGAGACGTTGCACCTGTCCTGGCTGCGCTACGGCCACGGCCTGGTGCTGTCCTCGATCCTGCTCTGGATCGGTGTGGCGCTGATGCTGAGCGCGTGGCTGTGGCTGGGCAGGCGCGTACTCGCCGGAGCCGCAGACCAATTCGCCATGGTGGCCACCACCGGCTTCTGGCTGGCTCCACTGTTGCTCTCGGTGCCGGTGTTCAGCCGGGACACCTATTCGTATCTGGCGCAAGGGGCGCTGCTGCGGGACGGCCTGGATCCCTACGCGGTCGGGCCTATCGACAACCCGAATCCCCTGCTGGACAACGTCAGCCCGATTTGGACGATCACCACCGCCCCCTATGGACCGGCGTTCATCATGATCGCCCGGCTGGTGACGATGCTGGTCGGCAACCACGTGATCGTCGGGACGATGCTGCTGCGGTTGTGCATGCTGCCCGGCTTGGCGTTGTTGCTGTGGGCGACACCACGTATCGCACGCCACGTCGGTGCGAATGCGTCCATCGCGCTGTGGGTGTGCGCGCTGAATCCATTGGTGATCATCCATTTGATGGGTGGCGTGCACAACGAGATGCTGATGGTGGGCCTGATGGCCGCCGGCATCGCGCTGACCCTCGAGCGACGCGATTCCGCCGGGATCGCGGTGGTGGCCGTGGGTACGGCGGTCAAGGCCACTGCGGGACTGGCGCTGCCGTTCCTGGTCTGGGTGTGGATGCGTCATCTGCGTGAACGGCGCGGATATCCACCGCTGCGGGCCTTTTCGGTGGCAGCGGGGACGTCGGTGGCCATCTTCGTCGCGGTGTTCGCGGTGCTGTCCGGCGTGGCGGGCGTGGGGCTGGGCTGGCTCACAGCGCTGGCTGGGTCGGTGAAGATCATCAACTGGCTGAGCATTCCGACGGCGACGGCGAATGTGATCCACGCTGTCGGCGGGCTGCTTTTCTCGGTGAATTTCTATGGGGTGCTGCAGGTTACCCGCGCGGTGGGGATCGGGATCATCGCGATCGCGCTGCCACTGTTGTGGTGGCGGTTCCGTCACGACGACCGGCAGGCCATCGCCGGCATCGCATGGGCCATGCTGGTCGTGGTGTTGTTCGCGCCGGCCGCCCTGCCGTGGTACTACTCGTGGCCGCTGGCGGTGCTGGCGCCCCTCGCCCAGTCGCGACAAGCGGTGGCGGCAGTCGCGGCCTTCTCCACCTGGATCATGGTGATCTTCAAACCCGATGGGGCACATGGGATGTACTCGTGGCCGCACGTTCTCCTGGCGACCGGTGTGGCCGTGTTCGCGTGGCGCACGCTGATGCGGCCGGAGTCACCCGTCCGGGCGGTCGATCAGTAGGCCATCGCCTGGGCGCGGCGCAACACCTCGCGGGCCTGATGCGAGTGCAGCGCGTCGACCGGCCGCGCGTTGGTCAGCGCGTCACGCGAGCCGTCCCGCCGCACCGTCAGCGACGGGTCGGGGGTGAACAGCCACCGCACGATCTCGGTGTCGCGGTATCCGCCGTCGCGCAGGACCACCAGCAGCCCCGGCAGGCTTTTGACCACTTCCCCGGCGCTGGTGAAAAAAATCTGTGGCACCACCACGTCACCCGCACGGCGCACCGCGACCAGGTGGCCTTCCTTGAGATGCTGCTGCACCTTGGTCACCGACACCCCGAGCAAGTCAGCGACAACCCGGAGATCGTAGGTCGGTTCATCGGGGTCGATCACATCGTCCCCGGCCGGAATCCTGCTCACCGGACCAGTGTACGACCGCTCCCGTCCCGAGTTCGGGCTCGCGACGAGTTCGGTTTCGGCGTCCGGAGCGGGCTGCCGCCTACGATGGGCGCGTGGCTGCAGCGGCAGGTGAAGACTCCCTCGAGGGCGCATTGCTGGACGGGCGCTATCGCGTCGCGACCAAGATCGCCACCGGCGGCACCTCGACGGTGTACCGCGGCGTCGACACCCGACTGGACCGTCCGGTCGCGCTCAAGGTGATGGACGCCCGCTATGCCGGCGACCAGCAATTCCTGACCCGCCTCCAACTCGAGGCCCGCAGCGTTGCGCGACTGAAGGATCCCGGCCTGGTCTCGGTCTACGACCAAGGCCTCGATGCTCGCCACCCGTTCTTGGTGATGGAATTGGTCGAAGGCGGCACCTTGCGCGAACTACTCGCCGAGCGCGGTCCGATGCCACCGCACGCCGTCGCCGCGGTACTGCGTCCGGTGCTCGGCGGCCTGGCCGCCGCACATCGGGCCGGCCTGGTGCATCGCGACGTCAAACCCGAGAACGTGTTGATTTCCGATGATGGCGAGGTGAAGATTGTCGACTTCGGCCTGGTGCGCGCCGTCGCGGAAGCCGGAATCACCTCCACCAGCGTCATTCTCGGCACCGCGGCCTACCTTTCGCCGGAGCAGGTCAAGGAGGGCCACGCCAGCCCGCGCAGCGATGTCTACAGCGCCGGGATCGTTGCCTACGAGTTGTTGACCGGGCAGACACCGTTCACCGGTGACACGGCGCTGTCGGTGGCATATCAGCGTCTGGACACCGATGTGCCGGCACCGAGCAGCGTGATCGGCGGAGTCCCTGCGCAATTCGACGAGCTGGTCGAGCGCGCGACCACCCGCGACCCGGCCGGGCGTTACGCCGACGCCCAGGACATGGGCGCGGAGCTGGCCGCGATCGTCGATGAGTTGCAGCTCCCCGATTTTCGGGTGCCCTCACCGCGCAACTCGGCGCAACATCGCTCCGCCGCCGAACACCGCAGTCAGGTCACCACCGACCAGAACCGCACCGCGGACCTGCGTCAGCCATCCCCATCACGTCCGCCGGTGCACCAGCCGACCCGCCAGCTGACCCGGGATCCCCGGGAAATGGCACCCGAGCACGATGACGGCGAAAACCTGGACATCGCAGGGCAATTCGCCGGTATCGACCTGATCGAGTTCGCGTTCGAACGTCAGCACGCCCGCCGGATGATGCTGATCTGGATCGCGATCGTGCTGTCGATCACCGGCATGGTGGCGGCCGGGGCGTGGACGCTCGGCAGCAACATCGGCGGACTGCTCTAGTCGGGCAAGTCTTAACCAACCCGGCCCGTCTTGGTTTGTGCCTGAACCTATTTGGTTCTAGTTGTTGGTTGGTGGCGCTTGGGGTTGGTATGGGTCGTACCACCACCAGTCGGTGCGTTCGCCGGTCGGCCCTGGGCACGGTGGGACCGCGGGCGGAGGCGTTGTCGGTGGGCGCGCTAGTGAGTTTGAGGTCAGTGGTTGTCCGTCGCTGTCGGTGACGGTGAGCTGATCTGCGGGCCCGGTGATGGTGAGGCCGCCGCGGTGATGTAGCCGGTGGTGATACGGGCACAGCAGGACCAGGTTGGCCAGCTCGGTGGGGCCGCCGTCTTCCCAGTGCCGCAGGTGATGGGCGTGCAGACCGCGGGTGGCCCCACAGCCCGGGACCGCGCAGCAGCGGTGGCGGTGTTCCAGAGCGCGGCGCAGCCGCCGGCTGATCGTGCGCGTGGTGCGACCTGCGCCGATCGGCTCACCGCCGCGTCGAAACCACACTTCGCAGGTGGCGTCACAGCTGAGGTAGCGGCGGTCAGCGTCGGTGAGTGCGGGACCCAGATGCAGTGCGGCCAGACGCTGCTGCACCTCGACGTGCATCACGACCGTCGTGTGCTGCCCGTGGGGCCGGCGGGCGGCTTCGGCATCCCAGCCGGCGTCCACCAGGCGCAGGAGGGCATCAGCGGTGTCGGGGAACGGTGGCGCGACGTCTGCGGCGGACGCGCTGGGGCCGTGATCCTGCTTCCACTCAGCGACCATCGCATCCAGGTGCGACTGCAGTGCCGCGTCGAACTTCGCCGCGTCCAGCAGCGGCAAGGTGATCCGCCAACAGCTGGACGTCTCGCCGGAGGTTTTGGCGATCGAGCGCCGCGGTCCAGGGAGCGGGTCGGGCTCGGGTCGCGGTTCCAGCTTGACCGCGGTGCGCAGCTGGTTAACCGTCGCAACGGAGGCCAGCTCGGCGTAATGCTCATCAAAACCCTCACCGGCGCCCGCGGCGATCACTCCGACCTGGTCCAGCGATAACCGCCCCTCCCGCATTCCCGCCGCGCAGCGCGGAAACTCCTCCAACCGGCCCGCGACCGTGGTGATGGTGTGCGCGTTGCCCGACGACGAGCCCAACTTCCAAGCCACCAACGCTGCCACCGACCACGCACCCGTAGCCCCACAGAGCTCATCGCGATCCATCTCGGCGACGATCTCCACAATCCGACCGTCAATCGCATTGCGCTGACCAGAAAGCTCCGCCAACTCCTCGAACAACACCTCAAGACGAGGGGCAGGACTCACCACATCGGCGCCGGCAGATGGGAACGATGACATACAACGATCATCCCAGCCGGGTCCGACACGTTTTAGTCGCGCAGCATCTCCGCGACCAGGAACGCCAGCTCCAGCGACTGCTGGGTGTTCAGTCGCGGGTCGCACGCCGTCTCGTAGCGCCCACTGAGGTCGGTGTCCGAAATATCCTGCGCCCCACCGAGACACTCGGTGACGTTCTCGCCGGTGATCTCGACGTGGATGCCACCGGGGTAGGTGCCCAGCGCCCGGTGCACCTCGAAGAAGCCCTGCACCTCGTCGACGATCCGGTCGAAGTGCCGCGTCTTGTATCCGGTGGACGACTCGTGGGTGTTGCCGTGCATCGGGTCGCACTGCCAGATCACCTGATGCCCTGTCGCCTGGACCTTTTCGATGATCGGCGGCAGCAGTTCGCGGACCTTGTTGTTGCCCATCCGGCTGACCAGCGTCAGGCGGCCCGGCTTGTTGTGCGGGTCGAGACGCTCGACGTACTCGACCACCTGGTCCGGTGTGGTCGACGGCCCGATCTTGACGCCGATCGGGTTGGCGATCACCTCGGCGAACGCGATGTGCGCGCCGTCGAGTTGACGGGTCCGGTCGCCGATCCACAGGTAGTGCGCCGACAGGTCGTACAGCTCGGGCTCGCCGTCCTCCGGGTCGGACAGCCGCAGCATGGCCCGCTCGTAGTCGAGCACCAAAGCCTCATGGCTGGAGTAGATTTCGGCGGTCTGCAGGTTACTGTCGGCCACCCCGCACGCGCTCATGAATTTCAGGCCGCGGTCGATCTCAGACGCCAGTGCCTCGTAGCGAGCGCCGGCCGGCGAGGTCCGGACGAATTCGCGGTTCCAGTCGTGCACCTGGTGCAGCGACGCCAGGCCGGACGACGTCAGCGCGCGCACCAGGTTCATCGCGGCGCCGGCGTTGGCGTAGGCGCGCACCAGCCGCGACGGGTCGTGCTCGCGCACCGCGGCGTCGGGGGCGAATCCATTGACCATGTCGCCGCGGTAGGACCGCAGGCCGAGGGCGTCGGTGTCAGCGGATCGCGGCTTGGCGTACTGCCCGGCGATGCGGGCCACCTTGAGCACCGGCATGCTGGCGCCGTAGGTCAGCACGACGGCCATTTGCAGCAGGGTGCGGATGTTGCCCCTGATGTGCGGCTCGGTGTTGTCGACGAACGTCTCGGCGCAGTCGCCGCCCTGCAGCAGGAATGCCTCACCGCGGGCGACCTGGGCCAGCATCTCCTGCAGCCGCAGGACCTCCGACGGCACCGTCACCGGCGGGACGCTCTCGAGAACCGTTCGCCACGGCTCGACCTGCTCGCGCGTCCAGCTCGGCTGCTGCGCGGCGGGTTTGGCCAGCGCGGCGTCCAGGCGGGCGCGCAGCTCCTCCGGCAGTGGAGGCAGCGCGGGGAGCTGCTCGATGGGAAGGTCGACGGTCGAGTTCACCAGTCCATGGTAACCGGGTATTTCCGGCGCTCGCACACCCCGCTAGCAGGCCCGACAGGCCTGTTGAGCATCGATCTGATGTGGCCGACTTCTCAGCGCGCGACCGCGCCGTCCGCGTCGCCGGCCGTGATCACCTGGTAGCGCGTCAGCTGGTCGCGAGCGTCCACCAGGGCGTCGTGCACGTTGGCCGAGCGGCGCGGCATTTTCGGGCTGCCGCGCTCCTCCCAGAGCTGTCGTAACTCGTGGGTGAATCGCGGAATGGGCGGTGGGAGATGGGTCATCGGCCCCCACAACTGGCACAGCGCGACGTGGTCGTATGCGCCGACCCAGGCCCACAATTCGATCGGCTCGGGCCCGTCCACGTCGAAGAACGTCTCGAGGTCGGCGCGGATCTGTGCGCGTGAACGCCACAGCTTCGAGGCCGGCGACGGCAGCTTGGGCAACACGTTGGCGCGCACCCAGCTACCTGCTCGGTCCGGGTTGAATTCGGTTGAGATGCCGTAGTATTCGCGTCCGTCTTCGGCGACCACCCCGATCGAGATCAGCTCGATGGTGTACCCGTCGTCGATGAATTCGGTGTCGTAGAAATATCGCAAGCCGGCTACCCCACACCGAGCCCGTTGGCGAGCACGCTCGGCACCTGATCCGGCGGCGGAGCGGGATGCACTTCGCGGTCGAGCTGTGCGTCGACCAGGCGGGGCGACGGTAGCCGCGGCGTGCCGGCGACGGCGTACTGCAACCACAGCTTGGCCCGCACCACCGGACGGCGCAGCTGGCGTTCGCGCTGCAGCGCGCGGCTCATCTTGTTCAACCTGCGCATGTAGACGTAGCGGGCCCACGGAGCCTGCGGCCGGGACAACCGAATCGCCCCGATCAGCAGCAGCGGGACGAAGAACATGCCGATCAGCCCGGTCCACACTTTGCCCTTGAGCATGACCAGCGTCGCCAGTGGCAGCGTCAGCGCCATCGCGAACACCAGCGCGGCGCGTAGCACGGTGGAATGAGTGGTGTCCCGCCAGAGACTGAGGAAGAACATCAGCGGATGCAGGCCCAGCACCAGCAGCCCGCCCACCGCGATCGCGGCGAAGACGGCGTCGACCGAGGTTCGGCCGTCTTCCTCCCAGTAGACGTCGGACACGTGCAGAATCAACGCGTACTCGTCGAGCACGAGCGCGGCACCGATACCGAAAACGATTGCCACGGCGGTGAATTGCGGCTCGGTTCCGTTGACCGACATGGTCACCAGGGTCACACCCGAGATCATCACCAGCACGACGCCGATCACCACGTGGTGGATGTGCTTGGAGCCGATGTGGATGTTGCGCGGTTCCCACCATTGCGGCGGCCGACCGATGCTCTTGCGTCGGCGGATCACCCGGACGAACGTTCGCGTCACGAAGAAGGTGAGGATGAAAGCGATCAGGCAGCACAACAGCGGCAGCCGGCCGCGGCCGATGATGTCGTGCTGGAGCCAGTAGAGCACCTTAGAAAAGCTACGCGCATCTTGCCAGGATGGCCGTCCGCGACACCGAATGAGGCGCACGCACCGATAGGCTGTTCACCGACATGACTAGATGGCGCTTGCCCGAAGCGGGCAGTTCGCGTGGGCAGGTCGCCACAGCACAGCCCGCCAGCTGGCGAAATGCCTGCTGGGTGGTGCTGCAGTTGGCGGCACTGGCCGCGCTGGGCTACGCCGGATGGCGAGTGCTCGGGAGCACGGTCTACCGCATCGACATCGACGTGTACCGGATGGGTGGGCAAGCCTGGCTGGACGGGCACCCGCTGTACAGCCACGACGTCAAGTTCCACACCCCGATCGGGCTGAATCTGCCGTTCACCTATCCCCCGCTGGCCGCCGTGATGTTCGCGCCGTTCGCCTGGCTGGGGATGCCGGCCGCCAGCGTGACGATCACGCTGATCACGCTGGTGCTGCTGCTGGTCTCGACGATGATTGTGCTGACCCGGCTGGACGTCTGGGCCGAATCCCGGGTGGTGCCGGGCCCGGCGTGGCTGCGCCGGTGGTGGCTGACCGCGCTGGTGGTGTCCTTCGCGACGCTGCACTGGGAACCCATCGCGGCGAACTTCGCCTTCGGGCAGATCAACGTCGTGCTGATGACGCTGGTGATCGCCGAGTGCGTGCCGCGCCGCACGACGTGGCCCCGCGGAGTGCTGCTCGGACTGGGTATCGCGCTCAAGCTCACACCCGCGGTGTTCCTGCTGTATTTCGTGCTGCGTCGTGACCGGCGCGCCGTGCTGACGTCGCTGGCCTCGGTGGTCGCCGCGATTGCGGCGGGGTTCGCGTTGGCCTGGCAGGACTCGTGGGAGTACTGGACCCACACCGTGCGCAACACCGACCGGATCGGGTCGGCCAGCTTGAACACCAACCAGAACATCGCCGGAACACTGGCCCGGCTCGGCCTGGACGACCATCAGCGGTTCTTGCCGTGGGTGGCAGCCTGCTTCCTGGTGTTGGCGCTGACGGTGTGGGCCGCGCGCCGGGCGCTGCGGGCCGACGAGCCGGTGCTGGCGGTGATCTGCATCGCGCTGTTCGGGTTGGCGGTGTCGCCGGTGTCCTGGTCGCACCACTGGGTGTGGATGCTGCCCGCGGTGCTGGTGACGGCCACGCTGGCGTGGCGGCAGCGCAGTGTCGCGCTGGGCCTGGTGAGCGCTGCCGGGGTGGCCGTGATGATGTGGACGCCGATCGACCTGATGCCCAAGCACCACGAGGTCACCGCATCATGGTGGCGACAGTTGGTCGGTGCGTCCTACCTGTGGTGGGCGCTGGCGACCATCGTGGTGGCCGGTGTCACCGCTGCCGTGCGGGTAATCGCCACGGATTCGCCGCGGCCGTCGGTCGTGACCACGCCGGTGTCGGCGGTCAGCTGATACCGAGGTTGGTTCGCTACCCGGCTGCCGTCTCAGGAATCCGAGACGGCGGTACTTTTCCCGCCGGCGGCGGACTGTCGTTGTTCTTCAGGGTCGCGGCGTAGATGTCGACGTACTCCTGGTCGGAGAGTCCCATCAGCTCGTAGATCACCTCGTCGATGACGGCTCGTTCGATGAAGCGGTTGCCGGCCAGACCCTCGAACCGGGAGAAGTCCATCGGCTTGCCGAACCGGACGGTGACCTTGCCGAATCGCAGCATGGAGGTGCCGGGCGGGTTCACCTTGTTGGTACCGATCATCGCGACCGGAATCACCGGGACACCGGTCTCCAGGGCGAGGCGTGCCAGTCCGGTCTTGCCCTTGTAGAGCCGTCCGTCGGGCGAGCGGGTGCCTTCGGGGTACATGCCGAGCAACTTGCCCTGATCCAGAACCCGCTTGGCGGTGTCGAGGGCGGCCTGGGCGGCATCGGCGCTGCTCCGGTCGATCGGCACCTGGCCGACGGCGGTGAAGAACCACCGGCTCAACCAGCCCTTGAAGCCGGTTCCGGTGAAGTATTCCGATTTGGCCAGGAACGTGATCCGCCGGCGCACCACCAGCGGCAGATAGAAGCTGTCCATCACCGCCAGGTGATTGCTGGCCAGAATGGCCGGGCCGGATTGCGGGACGTGTTCGAGGCCTTCGATTTTCGGCCGACCCAGCAACGCGAGCAACGGGCCGAGGAAGATGTACTTCAAAAGCCAGTACGCCATGAGGCTCCCTTCTCAGCCGCGCCAACAGTGTTTCGCCAAGAGTACCGACCGAGTGTGTGTGCGACCACATGACATGGGTGACTCGCCAACACCGCGACACCGGGAAGACCGATGTGGTAGGCGGCCAGCGCGATCACTCCTCGACGGTGACGACGATCGGTTGGTAGCGGCTCGTCGGCGCCGGCACCTCGGGTGCGTGCTCCGGCCCTGCTCCGTTCGGTGAGCCGTCCGGCGGTGGTGGCGTCGGCTGACCGGCCGGCTCGACGATGGCGCGGATCACCGCCAGCAATGCCACGCTGTGCTCGGCGATGACGGTCACCAGGGGATGCTCGTCGCCGCTGACCACGGCGGCCAGCGCACACACCGGGCACCAGACCTGCTGGCAGGCACCGGTACCGGCGCCGTTTCCGCCGGCGCGTGCGGCCGCCACCCGAATCGCGGGGTCGAGCTGGTCGAGGATCTTCTGGGCGAGTCTGCGGAGTTCCGGTCCGATGTCGGAGTGCGTGGTCACTTCGGCCACACCTCCGGATCAGGTTGAAAACGCACCGTCAGTTCGCCTCCGCGAAGATGCGCGTCGACAACCGTGCACCGTCGTAAGACCGACGCCAGGCGCACTCTGCGTCGCATCCCACCGGCGCCGACGATCAGGTCGTCACCCACCCGGCCCAAGGTGAGGGCGCCGGACTCGATCTGCGGCAACTCTAGCCGTAATCGGTAGATCGACTGCAGTCCGGATCCTGATTCCAGATCGACCACCGGGCGCAGCGGGCCTGGTGGCGCCGACCCGTCCCGGCGACGCGCGCTGTCCAGCAGTTCAGCCAGGGCCTTGACCCCGATCGGTTCACCGGCCAGATGCGGCGTGAGCACCAGGGCCACGTCGCCGATCGCGGTGCCGAGTTCATCCAGGACGGTCCGCTGCTCGCTGATTCGCTCCGAGTACCAGTCGAAAGCCGGATGCGCCGGCAGATTTCGGTATTCGTACGAATCGTCTTGCATCAGAATTTGGTTGACGATCAATTCTTCGACCCGCACGCCCATCAGGGCCAGCGAACCGAGGGTCCGCAGCGCTTCGGCCGCCACCACGCGCTCGGCCGTCAGCACCAGATGTGCGCCCACTCGCGTCCCGTCGGTCAGCAGCGCGCTGAGCTTCTCGACGTGGGAGCTGATGCGCTCCAACAGTTCCACCACCGCGATGGAACGCGGATCGTCGGAGCCGGCCGACAACCTGCGGTGACGTGGCCACGCGCGCTCGACGTACAGCGCGAAGGTGGCGGGCAGCGTCAACATCCGCAGCGCGTCTGCGGTCGATGCGCAATCCACCACCAGGTGGTCCCACTGCCCGCAGCCGGCGAGCTCGCCCACCTCGGACAGACCGAGCACTTCCTGAACGCCCGGCAGTGCCGAAAGTTCCTCGGGCGCAATATCTTCCAGTTCGGACTCGGGAAAGCGACCGCCCAACGTCTCGGCGACGGCGTGCCATCGGGTCTCGAGCAGCGCCAAAGTGTCCAGCGCCAGTGTGTCGAGTGAGCCGGTCTCGAGATCGGCCATCACCCGCACCGTGTCGCGATTGCCGTTCGGCGTGACCGTCACACCGAGCACGTCGCCCAGCGAGTGCGCCTGGTCGGTGGAGACCAGCAGCACACGCTGGCCCGCGCGCGCTTCATGCACGGCCGTTGCAGCCGCCAAGGTGGACTTTCCTACCCCACCCTTGCCGACGAAAAGACTGATGCGGGCGAGGGCGGGCGCTGCCGACTCACTCAGCCTCTACTCGTTTCTTCAGATCCTTCAGTGCGGTGTCGGTCAACCTGCGTTCGGCCTTGCGCTTGAGCAAACCGATCATGGGAATCGCCAGATCGACCGTGAGTTCGTAGGTCACTTCGGTGCCGGAACCCTTGGGCGCCAACCGATATACGCCGTCGAGGGACTTCAGCAGTGAGCTGGACACCAGCGACCAGCTGACCGACTTGCGGTCTTTGGGCCACTTGTAGGACAACACCAGGGTGTCTTTGAGCACGCTGGTGTCGAGCACCAGCCGGGCCACCTTAGGGTTGCCGGCCGGGTCGGATTCCAGGACGTCGGCCTCTTTGTATTCCGACACCCAGGTGGGATAAGAGCTGATGTCGGCGATCACGTCCATGACCGTGCCCGGGTCCGCGTCGATATAAATCGTCTGGGCCGTCTTTTCCGCCACCTGGTCGCTTCCTTCTCCGCGCTGCGCGGGTTGAGCACTCCTGCCCGCCGGTATCCACATGGTCAGCGGCCGTAGCCTGCGCCCACTGCAGAAACGGTACTCCCGACGGACTCAGGGCTGGCCGAGCACCGGAGAAACCCCGACCGGGCGGGAGCTCTCCAGCGTCGTCTTCACTTCGAAAGCCATTTTCTTGCCCGCGACCCGGCGGCGATGCGTCAGTTTCGCGAAGTTCTGCTTGGCCAGCCGCGCGGGCGCCATTCCGTTCGGCTCGGCGTGCAGAAAATAGTGCAACAACGCACCACCCAGCATCGGTTCGAGCCAGATCTCCATGGTACCGGTCAGCGGGCCGGCCACTTTCCACCGAACACCCTGCGGGCCGCGGTCTTCGGTGACCTCCAGCCGCAGGTCGGGCCACCATCGCCGCCAGTTGGAGGGATCACCCACGGCCGCACCGATGCGCGCCGGATCAGCGGCGACATAGGTCTCGTCGGCAATCTGAACGCTGTGCACGGGCACTAGCTTCACATACGGCTGTCCCGGCCCCGTATCACCGTCGGGAAACGTCCGGTCCGCCGCGGGCACCCGGTGAGCCGCGCGGTCGGACTAGGCTGGCTGTCGCTTATTCGCAGGAAATCACTGAAGCGAGGTCAGACGAGTGCGCGAATTGACTGTCCCCGCCGACTTCACGGTCGGCGAGCACGACAACATCGTCTCGACGGTGTTCGAGCACGAGCGCGACGACCCCGACGCGGTGATCTATCAGCGACTGGTCGACGGAACCTGGACCGACGTGACGTGCGCGCAGGCCGCCGCCCAAATCCGTTCGACGGCACTGGGTTTGATCGCGGAAGGGGTCCGGCCCGGCGACCGGGTGGCGATCTTCTCGGCCACCCGCTACGAGTGGGCGATCCTCGATCAGGCGATCCTCGCGGCCGGAGCGGTCACCGTCCCGATCTACGAGACCTCGTCGGCCGAGCAGGTGCGCTGGGTCCTCAGCGACTCGGCGGCCGTCGTCGCATTCGCCGAGACCGATGCCCACGCGACGATCATCTCCGAATTGGCCGGCGAGCTGCCCGAACTGCGGCGGGTGCTGCACATCGACGGAGCGGGCCCGAAGGCACTCGAGCAACTCGAGCAGCAGGGCGCTGGGGTCGACCCGGCCGAGCTCACCGCCCGCGTCGAGGCGCTGCGCAGCAGCGATCCGGCGACCTTGATCTACACCTCGGGTACCACCGGCCGCCCGAAGGGTTGCCAGCTGACGCACGCGAACCTGGTCTACGAGACGCGCGGCACCAAGGAGGTGCTGCCGACGCTGCTGAAGAAGGGTGAGCGGCTGCTGATCTTCTTGCCGCTGGCGCATGTGCTCGCCCGGGCGTTGACGCTGTGCGCCTTCCACAACAAGGTCATCGTCGGATTCACCAGTGACATCAAGAATCTCGTGCCGATGTTCGGGGTGTTCAAGCCGACGGTCGTGGTGTCGGTGCCCCGGGTGTTCGAAAAGGTATACAACACCGCCGCGCAGAACGCCGCCAGCGACGGCAAGGGCCGGATCTTCGAGATCGCCGCGCAGACCGCGGTCGACTGGAGCGAAGCGTCCGACCGCGGCGGCCCGGGTCTGCTGCTGCGGGCCAAGCACGCGCTGTTCGACAGGCTGGTGTACCACAAGCTGCGGGCCGCTCTGGGCGGCGACTGCCGTGCATCGGTGTCCGGGGGTGCACCGCTGGGCGCCCGGCTGGGCCACTTCTACCGCGGCGTCGGCCTGACGGTGTACGAGGGCTACGGGCTGACCGAGACCAGCGCCGCGATCACGGTGAACCAGGTGGGCGCCTGCAGAATCGGCACGGTCGGAAAGTTGGTGCCGGGCAACAGCTTACGGATTGCCGACGACGGCGAACTGTTGCTGCGCGGTGGCGTGGTGTTCCACGGCTACTGGCACAACGACCAGGCCACCGCCGAGTCCTTCGAGGACGGCTGGTTCAAGACCGGCGATCTGGGCGCGGTCGACGAAGACGGGTATCTGAAGATCACCGGCCGCAAGAAGGAGATCATCGTCACCGCGGGCGGGAAGAACGTCGCCCCAGCCGTTTTGGAGGATCAGCTGCGAGCCAACCCGTTGATCAGCCAGGCGATGGTGGTCGGTGACGCCAAGCCGTTCGTCGGGGCGTTGATCACGATCGACCCCGAGGCGATCGAGGGCTGGAAGCAGCGCAACGGCAAGGCCGCCGGCGCGTCGGTGGGCGATCTGGCCGACGACCCCGACCTGCTGGCCGAGGTGGACGCGGCGGTCAAGCAGGCCAATCTGTCTGTGTCGCATGCGGAGTCGATCCGCAAATTCCGCATCCTGCCGGTCGACTTCACCGAGGACACCGGGGAGCTGACGCCCACGATGAAGGTCAAGCGCAAGGTCGTCGCCGAGAAATTCGCCGGCGACATCGAGGCGATCTACGCCAAGGACTAGCCGCGGATCAATTCGGAAAGTCGTCCGGCCAGGTCATCCCAGCGCCACTGAGTGGTGATCCACTGCCGGCCGGCGGCGCCCATCGCGGCGGCGCGAGCCGGGTCGGCCAGTAGTCCGCCGACCGCGTCGGCGATCTGCTCGACCGACCGGCCGTCCACCACGAGCCCAGTCTTGTTGTGCTGCACCGTTTCCGGAGCCCCGCCGGAGGACCCGGCGACGACCGGGACGCCGGTGGCCGACGCCTCCAGGAAGACGATGCCGAGGCCCTCGACGTCCAGCCCGGCGCCGCGGGTGCGGCACGGCATGGCGAACACGTCCGCCATCGCGTGGTAGGCGGGCAACTCGGCGGACGGAACGCCGCCGGTGAACGTGATGTGCTCGGCGACACCCGCTTGCTCAGCCAGCCCGCGCAGCGTGTCGGAGTAGGGGCCGCCGCCCGCGATGACCAGCGCCGCGCCGTCGACCCGCCGCCGGATGGCGGGCAGTGCCTTGATCAGCATGTCCTGCCCCTTGCGCGGCACCAGACGCGACAGGCACACCACGGTCGGCCGCTCGCCGAGGCCGTGGCGGGCCCGCAGCTCGGCGCGACTGGCCGGGTCCGGCCGGAACCGCTCGGTGTCGACGCCGGGCGGCAGATGCTCCAGGGCGGCTTTGGGTCCGAAGGCCGACGCGAACCGCCCGCGGGTGTAGCGGCTGACGTAGGTGACGACGTCACTGTCGTCGCCGATGCGGCGCAGCACCGACCGGGCACCCGGCAGCATCGACCACCCCACCTCGTGGCCGTGCGTGCTGGCCAGCACCCGCTTCGCGCCGGCGTGACGGGCCCGCGCCGCCAGCAGCCCCAGTGGCGCCGCGGCGCCGAACCAGACGGTGTCGATGTCGTGCTCGCCGATCAGCCGCCGCATCCGGGCGTCCACACCGGGCACCGGCAGCATCAGCGTTCCCGGATGGCGCACCACCTGATAGCCGGCGGTCCGGGCATCGAAGGTGTCGGCGTCCTTCCACTGCGGCGCATACACGGTCAGCGTGTGCTCCCCCGCGGCGGCGAGCCGGGACACCAAGTCGACCAGATACGACTGGATACCGCCGCGCCGCGGCGGAAAGTCGTTGGTTACCAGCAGGACCCGGGACACCTAGGAAGGCTAGCTTGGCGGTCAGCGGGTGGGCTGACGGGCCAACCACTGCCGCCAGTCCGCGAGCAATGCCGCATCGTCGGTGCCGAGCACCTGTCGGACGGCAACCGGCAGGGCGGGGTGCCGATCGCCGCAGGCGGCGGCGTAGAACGCGCGTAGCGTCGGCGCGCCACGGGTGTCGGCGACGTAGAGCGCGAACACCCAGGCCCGGTCGTAGGCCTGTGACCGCTGCGGACCCGGATCGTCGAGATCAGCGTCGGAGGGCAGCGCCGTCGGCGGCCCGATGTCGGGCAGCGGGCGCTGCGGTCGTGCGACATAGTCGGCCACGCCCTCGGTCAGCCATCGCGGCGCGTCCAGCGCGGTGCCGGCGCGGGCGGCATAGTGAAAAAGCTCGTGGGTCAACACAATTCGCAATGCGCCCGGACTCATGTCCGCCGCCCCGGGCGCGAAGACGATGCGCTGGCCGAGCGCGGTCCGGCGGGCCGGATCGACCTGGTCGGCGACGGCGATCGCCGCGATATCTGCCCACTGCGCCGCCGGTCCCCCGCCCGCCCTCGCCTCGAACTGCTGCGGCGAGCCGGTGGCCACCACGTCGATGTCGTGGGGCCAGTCGGTGCCCCAGAATGCCTCCACGGCTTCGATGGCCGGGCCGATGTCCTCGGCGATCCGGGACAACAGGGTTTGTCCGCGCTGACCGCCGAGGTTGGTCGTTCGCAACGCCCGATCGCCGATCTCGAGACGCGGCGAACTTGCAGGTAGCGCCTGGGTCGGCGGCGTGAGCCGAGTATTCACGGCCGGCCGCGCCGCGATCAGCGCGGCGAAAGCCAACTCGGCGAGCAGAACGCAGGCCAGTAGCCCGCGCCGGCCGTCAGTAGCGCCGGGCGTCGTAGATCGGGCCGGAGGAGTTCATCGGCACCACCCGTACCGGCACACCGTAGGTGGACGAGTGGATCATCATGCCGTCGCCGATGTAGAGGCCGGCGTGCGAGGCGTCGGAATAGAAGGTCAGCACGTCGCCGGGCTGCAGGTCGGACAGCGAGACCGGCTGTCCACCGTGCGCCATCGCCTGGCTGGAGTGCGGCAACGCGATACCGGCCTGCTGGAATGCCCACATCACCAGGCCCGAACAGTCGAATCCGCCTGGCGCGGCGCCACCCCACGAGTAGGGGTCGCCGACCCGCGTCAATGCAGCCTGCACCGCGATCGCACCCTGGCCGCTACCTGGACCGGCGGGACCTGCACCGGGCTGTCCACCGCCCGGCGGCAGTGCGTCCGGAGCGGGTGCCGCTGCGGGCGGGGGCGGCGGACCCGGAGCGGCCAGCGCGGTGCGCTCGTGCGGGTTGAGTGCGAGGTATTGCGACTTGACGATGCCGATCTGGAGCTGCAGCCGGCTCTGCTTGGACTGCAGGTCGGCCCGCACCGAGGCGGCTTGCTCGGCCGCGGTCTTGGCGTCGGCGGCTGACTTCGCGGACTCCGCCTCGGCCTTGGCGGCCTCTTCACGGGTGGCGCGGTAGGTCGCCATCTGCGTCAGCATCGCCGTGGAGATGACACGCGAGACCGCGAGTTTGCCGATCAGCTGCTGCGGCGACTCGGCGGTCATGATGGCGTTCATACCGTCGGTACGACCGCCCATGTACATCGCGGCGGCAAACTTGTCGACACCGGCCTGAAAGGTAGCCAACCGGGCTTTCGCGGCGTCCGCCGCGGCGATGGCATCGGTGTGCTTCTTGTCAGCGGCCCGCTGCGCGGCCAGCTTGTTGTTGAGGTCCAGCTGTGCGCTGTGCATCGCCTCGGTGGTCTGTTCGGCTTGCCGCGACAGCTCGCTGAGCTTTGCCGTTGCATCGTTGGCCGGATCGGCCAGCACACCGCTGGCTGCCACTCCGGAGAGAGCGACGAATCCGGCTAGCGCTGCGGTAGCCAAGCGCCGAGCGACCCGCAAAGAAACGCGGTCACCATTTAGCCTTTTTCGCAAAAGCTTGCATCCTTAAAACGCGTCGGCACAGAGCCTGATCTGCTTTAGGTCTCAGATAGGTTACGAAACGCCTCCGGGCTTGTCCAACTGTGAGTTATTAAGAAAACAACAAAATTTCAGGCTAACGGCGTTAGGCAACGCCGGGCTGCCGGCGATGGACGGGTACCAACCGAAGCCGTGGCGCCATGCCCGCATCGGCAAGCACTTCGAGGGCGGCGCGCTCGTCCCCCAGCAAAGTTTCCGGTACCCCGAGTATCACGCTGACGACGCAATCCCGACACCCCGGACCGCGAACCGCGCAGTCCTCACAGTCGATGACCACGGGTTCCGTCGGGTCGGGCGGAGCTATCGCCGCCTTGTCAGGCTCGCTGCTGAGCGCCATGAGGCTGCCCCTTCCGTCGTGTCGGTTGGCTACTGATTCGTGACGCTAACCGCGGGCACCGACAAGTTTTCTGCGCGCGCCGACCACCGGGCGCAGCAACACCGGGGGCGACGCGCCGCGGCAGAGTCGGTGTCCTGTCGGTGCGGGTGGTTAACGTCGCCGCCATGGGCGCGCCCGTTGCCGAGCAGCTGAGCCTCCCCGACCTGGACGGGGCTACCGAAACATCGCTGCGTGAAACAACTTTCGTGGTCGTCGACCTCGAGACCACCGGCGGCCGGATGAACGGCCGCGACGGCAAGACCGCCGACGCGATCACCGAGATCGGCGCGGTGAAGGTCCGTGGCGGCGTGGTGCTGGGTGAGTTCGCCACCCTGGTCGACCCGCAGCGCAGCATCCCGCCGCAGATCGTCCAACTGACCGGCATCACCACGGCGATGGTGTGCGACGCACCGGCCATCGCCGCGGTGCTGCCGATGTTCCTGGAGTTCGCCCGCGGTGCGGTGCTGGTCGCCCACAACGCCCGCTTCGACATGGGGTTTCTGCGGGCGGCCGCCGATCAGTGCGGAATCCGCTGGGCGCGGCCACAGACGCTGTGCACGGTCCAGTTGGCCCGCCGGGTGCTCAGCCGGGAGGAGGCGCCCAGCGTCCGACTGGCCGAACTGGCCCGGTTGTTCGCCGTCGCCAACCGGCCCACCCACCGGGCCCTCGACGACGCCCGGGCCACCGTCGAGGTATTGCACGCTTTGATCGAGCGCGTCGGCAATCAAGGTATCCACAGCTACGCCGAGCTGCGGACCTATCTTCCGAATGTGCCACCGGCACAACGCCGGAAACGCGTACTCGCCGAGGGGTTGCCGCGCCGGCCCGGCATCTACCTGTTCCACGGACCGTCCGACGAAGTGCTCTACGTCGGAACCGCAATAAACCTGCGGCGCAGGGTGAGTCAGTATTTCAACGGCTCAGATCAGCGCACCCGGATGAAAGAGATGGTTGCGCTGGCCACCCGGGTCGAACACATCGAGTGCGCCCACGCGCTCGAGGCCGGCGTGCGGGAGCTGCGGATGTTGAGCGCGCACGCGCCGCCGTACAACCGCCGGTCCAAGTTCCCGCAACGCTGGTGGTGGCTGGTGCTCAGCGACGAGGCGTTCCCGCGGTTGTCGGTGGTGCGCACACCGCGTCATGACCGGGCGGTCGGCCCGTTCCGCCTCCGCGCCGACGCCGCCGACGCCGCCGACCTGCTGGCCCGCTTCACCGGAGTACGCACCTGCACCAAGCGGCTGGGCCGAACGGCGACCCACGGGCCGGCCTGCCCGCAGCGCGAGGTGTCGCCCTGCCCGGCCCAGCGTGACGCCACGGCGGCGGACTACCGGCCCGCGGCAGAGCGTGCCGTCGCGTTGATCGACGGTCTGGACAACTCCGCGCTCGCGGCGGCCGCCGACCGGATCTCCGAGCTGGCCGGACGTCAGCGCTACGAGACCGCGGCCCGGCTGCGCGACCACACCGTCGAGGCCGCCGACGTGCTGTGGCGTGGACAGCGCCTGCGTTCGCTGGCCGCGCTTCCCGAGCTGGTGGCGGCCGCACCGGACGGCGACGGCGGTTGGCAGCTCGCCGTCATCCGGCACGGTCAGCTCGCGGCGGCCGGCTGCGCCCGTCGCGGCGTTCCACCGATGCCCGTCGTCGAGGCGATCGAGGCCGGTGCTCAGGTGGTCCTGCCCCAGCCCGCCCCACTGGGCGGCGCATTGGTCGAGGAGACAGCCCTGATCGTGCGCTGGCTCGCCGCCCCGGGCGTCCGGATCGTCAGCACCAGCGGGGAGCAGGGTTGGTGCTCGCCGGTGCGGTCGGCGGGCCCGTGGGCGGAGTGGGCCGCGGCGGCGCGTTCGGCGCGGGTGGCGGCCGAACAGGCCGTCACCCGTCGCGACTCAGAGCTGCTGACTGAACCGCACCCAACGCGCGAGCAGGTGTTCGGCCGCGCCGCTGTCGATCGCCTCAGCGGCGCGTCGCAGCCCGTCTTCCCACGCCGGCAGCCACTCGGCGCGGCTGGATAGCCCGGCGTGGGCGACGATCGCGCCCGCTGCGTTCAGCACGACAGCGTCGCGGACCGGGCCGTTGGTGCCGGCCAGCACCGAGCGGGCCTCCTCGGCATTGGCGGCCGCGTCGCCGCCGAGTAGCTCCGCGAGGTCGGCGCGGGCGAATCCGAACCCGGCGGGGTCGAAGGTGAGCTTGTCCACCGTCCCGGCCTGCACCCGCCAGATCGTGCTGGTCGTGGTGGTCGTCAGCTCGTCGAGCCCGTCGTCGCCGTGCACCACCAGCACGCTGGACCTGCGCGCGGCGAAGACCCCGGCCAGCACCTCGGCCAGGTCGGCGAACGCGCAGCCGATCAACCCGGCCCGCGGTTGCCCCGGATTGGTCAGCGGCCCAAGCAGATTGAAGACAGTCGGCACGCCGATCTCGCGCCGCACCGCCGATGCATGCCGGTAGGACGGATGGAACTGGGGTGCAAAGCAGAACCCGATCCCCACTTCGACGACGCTGCGCACGACGTCGTCGGGGTCCAGGTCGATACGTACGCCGAGCGCTTCCAGCGTGTCCGCTCCGCCGGCCAGCGACGAGGCCGCGCGGTTGCCGTGTTTGACCACGGGGACGCCGCTGGCAGCCACCACGATCGCCGCCATGGTGGACAGGTTGACCGTGCTGACCCCGTCGCCTCCGGTGCCGACCACGTCGACGGTGTCGGTTCCGATCTTGTCGGTGGGCAACCGGCGGCCGTGCCGCAGCATCACGTCGGCCAACTCGCCCACTTCGGCGGACGTCGGCGACTTCATCTTGATCGCGACGGCGAACGCGGCGAGCTGCGCCGGCGTCGCGGCGCCGGTCATGATCTGCTCCATGGCCCAGCCGGCCTGCCCACGCGGCAGGTCCCGGCCCTCGGTCAGTGATTCCAGGACTCGCGGCCACGACAGCGACCCCTCCGAGGGCTGCTCAGCGGGCCCGGACAATGAGGTCACCACGCCGTAGATGGTCCCATGATGTGCCTGTCGCGACGGCGGACAGGGGTGCAGCCGGACGCGCGTGTGAAGATCACACACCGAATTGCCGCCCCGGGTAGAGCTCGACAACTACAAAGCGTCATACTTGCGGATGTGACGAGTGCGGTTGGGACCTCGGGTACAGCAATCACGGCGCGAGTGCATTCGCTGAACCGCCCGAACATGGTCAGTGTCGGCACCATTGTGTGGCTTTCCAGCGAGTTGATGTTCTTTGCTGGACTGTTCGCGTTCTACTTCACTGCGCGGGCGCAGGCGGCAGGCGACTGGCCGCCGCATCCGACCGAGTTGAACCTCTACCAAGCGGTGCCGGTGACGCTGGTGCTCATCGCGTCGTCGTTCACCTGCCAGATGGGTGTGTTCGCGGCCGAGCGCGGTGACGTGTTCGGGCTGCGCCGCTGGTATCTGCTCACTTTCGGGATGGGGCTGTTCTTCGTCCTGGGCCAGGCCTACGAGTACTTCCACCTGGTGAGCCACGGAACCACCATCCCCGGCAGCGCCTACGGCAGCGTGTTCTACCTGGCCACCGGATTCCACGGACTGCACGTCATCGGCGGTCTGATCGCCTTCATCTTCCTGTTGGCGCGCACCACGATGAGCAAGTTCACGCCTGCGCAGGCCACCGCGTCGATCGTCGTCTCGTACTACTGGCACTTCGTCGACATCGTCTGGATCGCGCTGTTCGCCACGATCTATTTCATCCGATGACCAGCATGCTCAAGAACAGGAGTGCTCGGTTGAAGAAACTGGCGTTGAACCGATCGCTGAGCGACCGGGCGCGCCGTCGCCTGCGTCGCCGGTTGTCGGCCGGACTGCTGCTGGTGCTGGCCCTGGTGGTCGCCGGCGGCCTGGCCGCCGTTTTGACCCCCAGCCCGCAGGTGGCGGTGGCCGACGAATCGTCCTCGGCGCTGTTGCGAACGGGCAAGCAGCTTTTCGACACCTCGTGCGTGACGTGCCACGGCGCCAACCTGCAGGGCGTCCCGGACCGTGGGCCCAGCCTGATCGGTGTGGGCGAGGCCGCGGTCTACTTCCAGGTGGGCTCCGGCCGGATGCCCGCGATGCGCGGCGAGGCCCAGGCGATGCGTAAGGACCCCATCTTCGACGAGGCACAGGTCGACGCGCTGGGCGCCTATGTGCAGGCCAATGGCGGCGGGCCGATCGTGGAGCGCAATGCCGACGGCAGCATCGAGATGAAGTCGCTGCGCGGCGACGACCTCGGCCGCGGTGGCGACCTGTTCCGGCTGAACTGCGCGTCGTGCCACAACTTCACCGGCAAGGGCGGCGCGCTGTCCTCGGGTAAGTTCGCCCCCGACCTGCAGCCGGCCAACGAGCAGCAGATTCTCGCCGCGATGCGCACCGGGCCGCAGAACATGCCCAAGTTCTCCGACCGTCAGCTGTCGTTCGACGCCAAGAAGGACATCATCGCGTACGTGAAGAACGCGACCACGGAACGCAGTCAGGGCGGCAACGGTCTGGGCGGCTTCGGCCCCGCGCCCGAGGGCATGGTGGCGTGGATCGTCGGAATGGTCGCGTGCATCGGCGCGGCACTGTGGATTGGGGCGCGATCGTGACAGACGACAGCGGACGGCCCACCGAGGCTGAACTCAACGCGATGTCGCGCGAGGAGCTCGTCGAACTCGGCGGCCGCCTCGACGGCGTGACGACCGTCTTCAAAGAACCGCGCTGGCCGGTCGAGGGCACCAAAGCCGAAAAGCGCGCCGAGCGTTCGGTGGCCGTCTGGCTGCTGCTGGGCGGTTTGCTGGGCCTGGCGCTGCTGCTGGTGTTCCTGTTCTGGCCGTGGGAGTACCAGCCTGAGGGCGCGTCGGGCAACCTGGCGTACTCACTTGCCACCCCGCTCTACGGGTTGACGTTCGGTGGATCCGTTCTGTGCATCGCGATCGGCACGGTGCTCTATCAGAAAAAGTTCATCCCGGAAGAGATTTCGATCCAGGACCGCCACTACGGCGAAGCCGGATCCGACGAGATCGACCGCAAGACCGCCGCGGCGAACCTCGACGACGCGTTCCAGGGTTCGACCCTGCGTCGCCGCAAACTGATCGGCCTGTCGCTCGGTGCGAGCCTCGGCGCGTTCGGGCTCGGGACGCTGGTGGCGTTTGCCGGCGGCCTGATCAAGAATCCCTGGAAGCCGGTCGTGGACACCGCCGATGGCAAGAAGGCCGTGCTGTGGACCTCCGGCTGGACGCCGCGGTTCCACGGCGAGACCATCTTCCTGGCGCGGGCCACCGGTGAGGGCAAGAGCGCGCCGTTCACCAAGATGCGCCCCGAGGACCTGGACGCCGGCGGCATGGAGACGGTCTTCCCGTGGCGGGAGTCCGACGGCGACGGCACCACGGTGGAATCGCACGAGAAGCTGTCCCTGATCTTGTCCGCCGTCCGCAACCCGGTGATGCTGATCCGCATCAAATCCACCGACCTGCAGAAGGTGGTCAAGCGCAAAGGCCAGGAAAGCTTCAACTTCGGTGAGCTCTTCGCCTACACGAAGGTGTGTTCGCACCTGGGCTGCCCCGCGTCCCTGTACGAGCAGCAGGACTACCGCATCCTCTGCCCGTGCCACCAGTCACAGTTCGACGCCTTGCACTACGCGAAGCCGATTTTCGGCCCGGCTGCGCGCGCTTTGGCCCAACTACCCATAACAATCGACGCCGATGGGTATCTAGTTGCCAACGGTGACTTCATCGAGCCCGTCGGACCGGCATTTTGGGAGCGCACAACGATATGAGTCCAAAACTGAGTCCCCCCAAGATCGGCGACGTATTGGCCGGCCAAGGCAACGCCGTCGACTCGCGTTATCACCTCTCGGCCGCAACGCGCCGCCAGCTGAACAAGGTCTTCCCGACGCACTGGTCGTTCCTGCTCGGCGAGGTCGCGATGTACAGCTTCATCGTGCTGTTGCTGACCGGTGTGTACCTGACGCTGTTCTTCGACCCGTCCATGCAGGAAGTCACCTACAACGGCGTCTACCAACCGTTGCGTGGTGTGGAGATGTCCAAGGCGTTCGCGTCAGCGCTCGACATCAGCTTCGAGGTGCGCGGCGGGTTGTTCGTCCGCCAGGTCCACCACTGGGCGGCACTGCTGTTCGCCGCGTCGATCATGGTGCACCTGGCCCGCGTCTTCTTCACCGGCGCGTTCCGCCGGCCCCGTGAGGCCAACTGGGTGATCGGGTCGCTGCTGCTGATCCTGGCCATGTTCGAGGGGTACTTCGGCTACTCGCTGCCCGACGACCTGCTGTCCGGCATCGGCCTGCGCGCCGCACTGTCCTCGATCACCTTGGGAATGCCGGTGGTCGGCACCTGGCTGCACTGGGCGCTGTTCGGCGGTGACTTCCCCTGTGGTGGCGCCGGAAACGACTGCACCGCAGCCGGTTACATCGTCCCGCGGATGTACGGTCTGCACATCCTGCTGCTGCCGGGCATCATCCTGGCGTTGATCGGAGCCCACCTCGCGTTCGTCTGGTTCCAGAAGCACACCCAATTCCCCGGGCCCGGTCGCACCGAGAACAACGTCGTCGGCGTCCGCGTGATGCCGGTGTTCGCCGTCAAGTCCGGTGCGTTCTTCGCACTGACCACCGGCATCCTCGGCCTGATGGGTGGTCTGCTGCAGATCAACCCGATCTGGAATCTTGGTCCCTACAAGCCATCTCAGGTCTCGGCGGGCTCGCAGCCGGACTTCTACATGATGTGGCCCGACGGCCTGGCCCGACTCTGGCCGGCCTGGGAGTTCTACTTCTTCCACCACACCATCCCCGCGACGGTGGCGGTCGGGACTCTGATGCTGGGAATCTTCGCCCTGCTGATCGTGTATCCGTTCCTGGAGAAGCGGTTCAGCGGCGACACCGCGCACCACAATCTGCTGCAACGCCCCCGCGACGTGCCGGTACGGACGTCGATCGGCGCCATGGCGATCGCGTTCTACATGGTGCTGACGTATTCGTCGATCAACGACATCATCGCCTACAAGTTCCACATCTCGCTGAATGCGACCACCTGGATGGGACGCATCGGCATGGTGGTGCTGCCGCCGTTGATCTACTTCATCACCTACCGGTGGTGTGTCGCATTGCAGCGCAGTGACCGTGCCGTGCTCGAGCACGGCGTCGAGACGGGCATCATCAAGCGGCTGCCCCACGGCGCCTACATCGAGCTGCATCAGCCGCTGGGACCCGTCGACGAGCACGGCCACCCTCTGCCGCTCGAATACCAGGGCGCTCCGGTGCCGGTGAAGATGAACAAGCTCGGCTCGGCCGGCTCCCCCGGCTCCGGCAGTTTCCTCTACGCCGACCCGCCGTCGGAGGCCGCCGCGCTCTCGGAGGCCCACCACGCCTCCGAGTCCCGTGCCCTCACCGCGCTGCGCGAGCACCAGGGCGACAGCAACGGCAACGGGTCGAGCAATGGCAACGGGTCGAGTAACGGCAACGGGTCGAGTAACGGCCACGGCGCCACGAACGGCCACCACTAGAACGTCACGCACAGAGCCCGGCTTCGGCAACGAAGCCGGGCTCTTCTGCGTTGACGACCGACCGGCTCGATCCCGCGTCGGTCAGCGCGTGAGCTTGCCGCGCAATTGCCGTACCTGCTGCCAGGGCACCAGCGGCATGACGAGCGTGATGGCGCCGGCGATCGCGTATCCGGTCCAGGAGACGCCGTCGTGGCCGATCGCCATCGCATAGGTGGCAGCGGCCACCGCAAGCAGGGCGCCGCCCATGGCGCCCATCAGCGCGGCTGTGCCACGCAGCCAGAACCGGTCCACCTCCGGGCCGGCCAGCGCCGGGCGTCGGGCGCTGACCCGCTCGGGACCAGCCTCGGCTACTCCGGCCGGCTGCCCGGCCCTGATCGACCGAGCGCTGACAGTTCGCGCCGGCGAGCCCGCCGACCGAGCCACCGGAGCGTCCTTGGTGATCCGGCGGGCGCGCAGCAGCATCGGGATGGCGGCCAGGATGATCAGCGCGGAAATGATGATGATCGCGTACAGCACCGACGAGGCGTGCGGGTTGCCCTTGGCGGCGTGGAAGCCACGGCCCAGATCCATCAGCGCGACGAGCGCCGCCACACTCATCCCGACCAGGGCCAGCCAGACGGCAGCGCATGATCCGACCAGCACCCGGTCCGAGGTGACCGCGGTGAGCTTGCCGCCGCCACCCCAGGCTGGCGAGTTCTTGTCGGGCATCAGCAGTTGACCTGTGGCTGGTTGTTCTCGTTGGCCGACAGCACCGTTCCGTCGCTGGCCGTGACCTTGCAGTTGAGCTTGCTCAGCCGCAACAGGCTGGACGCCTCGATCGACCCGACGTCGGATGCCGAAATCGGTGTGAGGGTAATGGTCCACGGAATGTAGACGTTAGACAGCGTCCGTCGCATCCCTGACTGATCGGTGTAGGTGATCGTGATCTGATCGAACGGAGCCTTGGTGCCGGTCACCGAGTAGGTGTACTGCTTGGGCCCGGCCGGAGCAGGCGCCGGGGCAGGCGCGGGTGCGGGTGCGGGTGCCGGCTCAGGAGCCGGCGCAGGGGGCGGCACGGACTCCGGGGACGATGCCGGCGGTGGTGGCTGTTGCTCACTCGACTGCGGTGGAGGGGCCGGTGGCGCGGACTCCTTGGACGTCGGCGGCGCCGGACGCTCCTTGGACGACGGGAAGGTGTCCTGGATCGGCGGTGTCGATATGGGCGCACTGCTGGGGGCGGCGGTGTTGGTGTTGTCGGACCGTGTGAACAGCAACGACACCGATACGACGAGGGCTATCGCCGCGACGATCGCGGCGACGCCGACAATCCACGGCCACCGCGCGGTCTTCTCGTCTTCGTCGTGCGGCGCCGGCTCGTCGTAGTGGTCGTAGTCGTAGAGGTCGAGGTTGGCGGGCACATAGGGCCCACTGCTGATGTGCTCGGACTCCGGAGCCGAGTAGGCGCGCGAGTAGACATCGGTCTGGCCGGTCTGGATATCGGCGTCGGGCTCCCCCGCGCCGCCTCCGAGATCACTGTCGGCACCGTCGAATTCGCCGCCGCTGCGGGCGGTCTCGACGCCGGGTTCCAGTTCTTCGGACTCCGGTCCTGGTGGATTCGGCCCGCTCATGATCGTCTGTCCTGTTCGACTACTTCATCGGCGTACGCAGCACCGCGACGGTGTTGTGGGGTGCGCGCTCCGATGTTGCCCAAATGTGCCTCGGAAAACCCTACCCAACCGGATCTCGCACGACAGTCCGGGCGACCGGGTCTCGGATGAACTGACGCCCGGATTGTGACCTTCACCGACGCCGGGTCAGTGCTTCTCCGGGCCCACGTAGTACTCGAAGACCAGTCCGGCGGCCGAGCTGAGGATGAACACCACGCCGGCCCCGATCAACCACGGAAGCCACAGTGCGATTCCGACCGCCGCCACCGAGCCGGACAGCGCGATCAGAATCGGCCACCAGCTGTGCGGGCTGAAGAAGCCCAGTTCGCCTGCGCCGTCGCTGATCTCAGCACCCTCGTAGTCCTCGGGGCGGGTGTCGAGCCGACGGGCGACGAAGCGGAAGAAGGTGGCGATGATCAGCGCCAGGCCACTGGTCAGCGCCAGCGCCGTGGTGCCGGCCCACTCGATGCCGCCGGTGGCGAACAGGCTGGTCAGCACGCCGTAAAGCACCGTGCAGAAGACGAAGAACGCCGCGATGAACTCGAACAACCTGGCTTCGATGTGCATGGTTATCCCTACTTGCTCGCCTGCGGCGCCATCTCGCCGCGGCGGGTGTCGAACGGATGAGTGGTGACCGCGACCGGGTCCTGCGCGATGGCCTGCAACGCCTGGGCGTTGGTCTTGCCCGCGCTCCGCTGCTGCAGATAGGCCTTGAAGTCGTTGGGCTGAACCACCCGGACCTCGAAGTTCATCATCGAGTGGTAGGTGCCGCACATTTCGGTGCAACGACCGACGAAGGCACCGGTCCGGTCGATCTTGGCCACCTGGAAGCGGTTGACCGAGTGGTTGGCCGCCGGGTCCGGCATCACGTCACGCTTGAACAGGAACTCCGGCACCCAGAAGCCGTGGATCACGTCGGCCGAGGCCAGGGTGAATTCGATTCGCTTACCGGCGGGCAGTACCAGTACCGGGATCTCGGTGCTGGTGCCGATGGTCTCGACCTTGTCGAAGTTGAGGTAGGTGCGGTCCTCGGTGTTGAGTCCGCGCACCGGGCCCACCAGCTCTTCGCCGTGCTTGTCCTTGCCTTCGGGCTTGGACACCATCGCGGCCTTCTTCGCCGCGTCGGCGCCGTCGTACTTGAGCGTGCCGTCCTTGAACTGCACCTTCTGGTAGCCGAACTTCCAGTTCCACTGGAACGAGGTGACGTCGATGACGACCTCGGGGTCGGCCTCCAGGTGCAGCATTTTCTCCTGCACCACCACGGTGAAGTAGAACAGCACCGAGATGATCAGGAACGGCGTCACGGTCAGCACGAGCTCGAGCGGCATGTTGTAGCCGAACTGACGGGGCAGCTCGGTGTCGGTGGCCTTCTTGCGGTGGAACACCGACGACCAGAACATCAGCGCGAAGACGACGGCGCCGACCACCAGAGCGGCGATCACCGAACCGATCCACAGCTGGCGGTTCCAGGCACCTTCCTCGGTGATCCCGGTCGGCCAACCCAGGCCTAGCGCCTGCGACCAACTGCAGCCACTCAGACTCATCGCCAACACACCGAGCATGCCGATGACAGCGGGCCGGCGGAGCCGGCGCACAGCTGAAGTACGGCTCTTCAACAAGCCCTGCGAACAGCCTGGCCTGCGAGATGTCACGGTCGCGCCTCCCTGATTCACAAGCTGAACCGACCTCGCATCCCCACTCAGAGGACTGTCGGCTGACTCGCACGTCGAATACTACGCAGCGTAGACCACCCCCGCAGCGGACCCGTGTGCAGGCCCGCCGCTTTTTGCGCTGCCGGATCGCGTCGCCGTCAACGGCCGCCGCCTCGCCGTGATCGGCCGTCGCCTTGCGGCATACTGAGCGACGATGTGTGGACTGCTGGCCTTTGTGGCTGCCCCGGCCGGCGCCGACCGCTCCGACGACGGACGGGCCGCCGCCGAGGCCATCGCGCAGGCATCGCATCTGATGCGCCACCGCGGACCCGACGAGCCGGGAACGTGGGCCGGCCCCGGGGGCACCGTCGTGTTCGGCTTCAACCGGCTGTCCATCATCGACATCGCCCACTCGCATCAGCCGCTGCGCTGGGGGCCGGCGGACAGCCCCGACCGTTACGAGTTGGTGTTCAACGGCGAGATCTACAACTACCTGGAGTTGCGCGCCGAACTCGCCGAGCAGCACGGCGCGGTGTTCAGTACCGACGGCGACGGCGAGGCGATCGTCGCGGCCTTCCACTACTGGGGCCCGGACGCGCTGCTGCGGCTGCGGGGCATGTTCGCATTCGCCATCTGGGACACCTCGACCGACGAATTGTTCTGCGCCCGAGACCCTTTCGGAATCAAGCCGCTCTTCATGGCGACCGGCACCGGGGGCACCGCGGTGGCCAGCGAGAAGAAGTGTCTGTTGGACCTCGCGGAGCTGGTGGGGTTCGACACCGCGATCGACGAGCGCGCCGTGCAGCACTACACGGTGCTGCAGTACGTCCCCGAGCCCGAGACGTTGCATCGCGGCGTGCGCCGTCTGGAATCGGGCTGCTACGCCCGCATCAGTCCCGGCCAGCAGCCGTTGACCACCCGTTACTTCGTGCCGCGGTTCCAATCGGTGCCGCTGTCGCGCGGCACCGAGCAGGACCGCTACGACGAGATCACCGCGGTCCTGGAGGACTCAGTGGCCAAGCACATGCGGGCCGACGTCACGGTCGGGGCGTTTCTGTCCGGGGGTATCGACTCCACGGCGATCGCGGCGCTGGCCATCCGGCACAATCCGCGGCTGATCACCTTCACCACCGGCTTCGAGCGGGAGGGCTTCTCGGAGGTCGACGTCGCGGTGGCGTCGGCCGAGGCCATCGGAGCCCGGCACATCGCGAAAGTGGTCGCCCCCGAGGAGTTCGTCGAGGCCTTGCCCGAAATCGTCTGGTATCTGGACGAACCCGTGGCCGACCCGGCGCTGGTCCCGCTGTTCTTCGTCGCCCGTGAAGCGCGCAAGCACGTCAAGGTGGTGCTCTCCGGCGAGGGCGCCGACGAGCTGTTCGGCGGCTACACAATCTATCGGGAACCGTTGTCGCTCAAGCCTTTCGATTACCTACCCCGGTCACTGAGGCGTTCGATGGGCAAGGTGTCCAAACCGCTCCCGGAAGGCATGCGCGGCAAGAGCCTGCTGCACCGCGGATCGCTGACGCTCGAAGAGCGGTACTACGGCAACGCGCGCAGCTTCTCCGACGCGCAACTGCGCGACGTGCTGACGGCATTCCGTCCGGAATGGACCCACATCGACGTCACAGCACCGGTGTACGCCGAGTCCGGCGAGTGGGACCCGGTCGCGCGGATGCAGCACATCGACCTGTTCACCTGGTTGCGCGGCGACATCCTGGTCAAAGCCGACAAGATGACGATGGCCAACTCGCTGGAACTGCGAGTGCCGTTCCTCGATCCTGAGGTGTTCGCCGTCGCGTCCAAGCTCCCGGTGGAAGCCAAGATCACCCGCACCACCACCAAGTACGCTCTGCGCCGCGCACTGGAGTCGGTGGTCCCGGCCCATGTGCTCAACCGGCCGAAACTTGGCTTCCCGGTGCCGATTCGGCATTGGCTACGGGCCGGACCGCTGCTGGAATGGGCACACGAGACGGTGAACGCGTCGGCCACCGACTACTTGATCGACCGGGCTGCCGTGCTACGGATGCTCGACGAACACCGTTGCGGCACAGCAGATCACAGTCGCCGACTATGGACGGTGCTGATCTTCATGCTGTGGCACGCGATCTTCGTCGAGCACCGGGTGGTACCGCGGATCAGCGAACCGCAGTACCCCGTCGAGCTCTAGCGCAGGATCGCGGCGATCTCCGCGGCGGCCTCGTCGCCGTAGGCGCCGGCCAGGCGGGTCTTGGCGGCCGCGGCGTCCCAGGTCCACTCCTGGGTGCCGGTCGACTCCAGCACCAGCACCGCGACCAGCGAGCCCAGCTGCGCCGAGCGCTCCAGGCTCAGGCCGGCGCTGCGACCGGTAAGGAAGCCGGCCCGGAAAACGTCGCCGCCGCCGGTCGGGTCGACCGGGTTGGCGTCGGGGATGACGTCGACGTGCAGCGTGCCGCCGTCCTTGTCGACGATGTCGACGCCCTTGGCGCCCAGCGTGGTGACTCGCAGGCCGACCTTCTTCGCCACGTCGGCCTCGGTCCAGCCGGTCTTGGACTGCAGCAGTTCCCACTCGTAGTCATTGGTGAACAGGTATTCCGCGCCGTCGACGAGCTTGTCGATCTCCTCGCCGGACAGCCGGGGCAGCTGCTGCGACGGGTCGGCGGCGAACGGCAGGCCGAGCGTGCGGCACTCCTCGGTGTGCACCACCATCGCCTCGGGGTCGTTGGCCCCGATGATCACCAGGTCCGGTTTGCCGAGCGAGGACACCAGGTCGGCGAGCTTGATGTTGCGGGCCTCCGACATGGCGCCCGGGTAGAACGAGGCGATCTGAGCCAGGTCCTCGTCGGTGGTGCAGACAAAACGCGCAGTGTGAGCGGATTTCGAGATCAGCACATGGTCGGTGTTGACGCCGTGCGACTGCAGCCACTTGCCGTAGTCCCCGGTGAAGTCCTCACCGGCAGCCCCGACCAGGGCCACGTCACCGCCGAGTACGCCGATCGCGAAGGCGATGTTGCCGGCGACGCCACCGCGGTGGATCACCAGGTCGTCGACCAGGAAGCTCAGCGACACCTTCTCCAGGTGCTCGGCCAGCAGGTGCTCGGAGAACCGGCCCGGGAACCGCATCAAATTGTCAGTGGCAATAGAACCGGTTACCGCGATCGTCACGAAATCCCACCCCTTCAAGTCCAAAGTTCGGCTAGCTAAGGGTACCTGGGGCTATGGTCGCCTCTGCACCGCGGGCTGAGGGCCGCTAGCCTCCGTGACAGAACCTCGCGGTGGTCTGACCCGTTCCAGGCCCTGCGGACTTGCTATCCGAGGAGACGCAGTTATGCCCGGTCCGTACTCGTCGGACCATGGCATGGGCGCTGACGGACCGCCGGTCGCCGACACTCCTCCCAGCCAACCCATCCCCGCGCCGACGGGGTTCGCACCGCCACCGGGTTACCCGGCTGCGCCGCCGCCGCTGCCCTACCCGAAGCCCCGTCGTCGGCGGCTGCTGGTCGGCAGCGCGGTCGCATTGCTTGTGGTTGCCGCAGCGGCCGCGGCGATCGTGTTTGCCTCGCACCACACTCCGGCCCCGACGGCCGGCGCGTTCTCCGACCAGACGGCCACGGCTGCGATCCAGGGCTACCTGGACGCCCTCCAGCAACGCGACTCCGAGACGATCTCGCGGCATGCGCTGTGCGGCATCTACGACGCCGTGCGCGACCGCCGATCCGACCAGGCGGTGGCCAAACTGAGCAGCGACGCGTTCCGCAAGCAGTTCTCCGATGCGCGGGTGACGTCGATCGACAAGATCGTCTACTGGTCGAACTATCAGGCCCAGGTGCTGTTCAGCATGCAGGTTCAGCCGGCCACCGGCAGCGGGGCACACAGTGAGGTGCAGGGCGTCGCGCAATTACTCAGCCAGCACAACCAGATTCTGGTGTGCTCGTATGTGTTGCGGACCGCCGGTTTGTACTGAGACGCGCTAGGTGCGCGTCAGTTGAAGGAGTCGCCGCAGGCGCACGACCCGGTGGCGTTCGGGTTGTCGATGGTGAAACCCTGCTTCTCGATGGTGTCGACGAAGTCGATCGAGGCGCCCTGGATGTAGGGCGCACTCATCCGGTCCACGGTGAGCTTGACGCCACCGAAGTCGGAGGTGAGGTCGCCGTCGAGGGTGCGGTCGTCGAAGAACAGGTTGTAGCGCAGACCGGCGCATCCGCCGGGCTGGACGGCGATGCGCAGCGACAGGTCGTCGCGGCCCTCTTGGTCAAGCAGCGATTTGGCCTTGGCTGCCGCGGCATCGGTCAAGATCGCGCCGTGGGTGGTGGCGGTTGCTGACTCGTCCTGAACAGTCATTGCTTCTCCCTGTAAGTACTGGTCTCTGGGTGGGCTCGCGGTAGCGAGTTGGCCCACCTCCTCAAAGGTACCTTGTCGCGCCGCTATTCCCGAGTCGTGCCGCGACCTCGGAGGCCAGTCCGATCAGCTGATTGGCGGCGTCAGCCAGGGCCAGCCGCACCGAACCGGCGTGATCGGAAACCGAGGCCGCCCCCAGAACGCCGGCGGACTGGAACGTCGCCTCGTCCAGCATGACCTGACCGGCCAGCACCACCACCGGCACCTGCGCGGACCGTGCCGCTGCGGCGAGCGCGCCGACCACCTTCCCGCGCAGCGACTGCTCGTCGAACTTGCCCTCCCCGGTGATCACGAGGTCGGCCGCGGCGAGGTCGCTGACCAGGCCGGTCCGCTCGGCGATGATCGCCGCGCCCGACTCGCTCCGGCCACCGAGGGCCAGCATCGCCGCACCGAGCCCGCCGGCGGCGCCGGCGCCCGATTCCGCGCTGACCGGCCGCTCCGCCGCGGCGTCGAGCTCGACGGCCCACTGTTCGAGGCGGTCCTCGAGTACGGACACGGTGGCCGGATCGGCACCCTTCTGCGGTCCGAACACCCGGGCCGCGCCCCACGGCCCCAGCAGCGGGTGCTCGACGTCACACGCCGCTGTCAGCTCGACTCCGGCCAGTCGAGCCCGGGCCGCCGGGAGGCCACCGAGCTCCTCGACCAGCCCTCGGCCACCGTCGGTGCAGGCCGAGCCGCCCAGTCCGACCACGATGCGGGCGGCACCCGCGTCCAGCGCCGCGGCAATGAGCTGACCGACTCCGCGGCTGTGCGCCGCGAGCGCGGTCCGCGGTGTCGGCGGCCCGCCCAGTAACGCCAGGCCGCAGACCTGCGCACATTCCAGGTAGGCGGTTCGTGACGGGGCATCCCAGACCCACACCGCAGTCACGTCGTCGTCCAACGGGCCGTGTGCGCGGGCGTGTCGGCGTTCTCCCACACGGCCGGCCACGACGTCGGCAAACCCCGGGCCGCCGTCGGACTGCGGCGCGACGACGATGTGGTCACCGGGGCGCACCCGGTTCCAGCCCGCCGCGATGGCGGCGGCCGCCTGCACCGCGGTCAGCGATTCGCCGAAACTGTCCGGGGCGATGAGCAGCCGCAGGGCCGGCGCGGGGTGTGCCGGCCCACTCATCCCAGCAACAGTAGGGCCGGTCGACGACTTCGCCGCGAACCCGGCCGTTTTCCAGACGATCAGCCGCGAAGTAATCTGGCGGTCGTGAAACTGCTGGGCCGGAAGAACAATGACGAACCGGGCGACGCGTCGCCGAAGGTGGTTGCCGTCGAGGTACCCGACTCCCGGACACCGCAGACCACCGCGCCCAAGGGCCGGCCCACGCCACGGCGTGACGCCGGACGCCGGGGCCCGGTCGCGCCGGCACCGATGACCTCCTCGGAGGCGCGGGCCCGCCGGAAATCGATGGCCGGACCCAAGCTCAGCCGCGAGGAGCGCAAACTGCAGAGCGCTGCGCGCCGCGCTCAGACGAACGAGCGGCGCGAGCGCATGATGGACGGCGACGAGCGGTATCTGCTGTCACGCGACCAGGGACCGGTGCGACGCTACGTCCGCGACATCGTCGACGCCCGCCGCAACGTGCTCGGGTTGTTCATGCCGTCGGCGCTGGGGTTGATGTTCTTCATGTTCGCCGTCCCCCAGCTCCAGTTCTACGTGTCACCGGCGATGCTGCTGCTGATGGCGGTCATGGCGCTCGATGGACTGCTCCTGGGCCGCAAAGTCGCCCGGCGGGTGGACGAGAAGTTCCCTGAAGACACCGAAAGTCGTTTGAAACTGGCGCTTTACGCGACCAGCAGAGCGTCCCAGTTGCGCCGGATGCGGGCGCCGCGACCTCAAGTCAAGCACGGCGCCAGTGTCGATTAGGCCGCGCCGGGCAACGCCCTGCTACGGCGACCCGGTCTGCCCGGCTACGCCGCGATCGCCTCAGGGCAACTGATCCACGGTGCGGACGCTGGTGCTCGGCGGAGTCAAGTCGGGAAAGTCGCGCTGGGCGGAAGCGGCCATCGCCGAGTCCGTGCAGACCGATCAGCAGGTGCGCTACCTGGCGACCGGAAACGCCACCGACTCCGATCCGGCGTGGCGGCGCCGGGTCGACGAGCACCGCGACCGCCGGCCACGGCATTGGTCCACCGTCGAAACCGACGACGTGGCACAACAATTGCGGCGATCACCGACTACACCCACACTGGTCGACGACATCGGCGGCTGGTTGACGGCCGCCCTGGATCGGCGCCGGGCCTGGGAAGGCGGCTCCATCTCGGCTGACCTCGACGAGCTGGTGACCTCGGTCGCCGGGTTCCGGGCCACGCTGGTGCTGGTCAGCCCCGAGGTCGGGCTGACAGTCCACGCCGCCACCGCGTCCGCCCGCCGGTTCATCGACGAGACGGGTGCGCTCAACCAGCGGCTCGCCGTGCTGTGCGACCGGGTGGTGCTGGTGGTGGCCGGCCAGCCGATCGCCATCAAGGCGCCTGGGGCATGACGATTTTCGCGCCGGTCACGCCACCTGACACCACAGCCGCGGCCGCCGCCCGGGCCCGTCAGGACGCCCTGGCCAAACCACGCGGCGCGCTCGGCCGCCTGGAGGATTTGTCGGTCTGGGTATCGTCCTGCCAAGGGCATTGTCCACCAAGCCAATTCGAGCGCGCCCGGATCGTGGTGTTCGCCGGCGACCATGGAATCGCACGGTCCGGGGTGTCGGCCTATCCCCCAGAGGTCACCGCTCAGATGGTCGCCGCCATCGACGCCGGCGGCGCGGCGATCAACGTGCTGGCCGGCATCGCCGGGGCCACCGTGCGCGTCGTCGACCTCGCCGTGGACGCCGAGCCGTTGTCGCCGGAGATCGGCGCCCATAAGGTTCGGCGCAGCAGCGGCGACATCGCCGTCGAGGACGCGCTCACCGAGCAGGAGGCCCGCGCCGCGATCGACGCCGGCCGGCAGATCGCCGACCAGGAAGTCGACGCTGGCGCCGACCTGCTGATCGCCGGCGACATGGGCATCGGAAACACCACTGCGGCAACGGTTCTGGTTGCGGCGCTGACGGGCGTCGAGCCGGTTGCCGCGGTCGGCTACGGGACCGGGATCGACGACGCGGGGTGGGTCCGCAAGACCGCCGCGGTCCGCGACGCGTTGTTCCGCGCCGAGCACGTACTCGCCAGCCCGGTGGCTACCCTGCAGTGTTGCGGTGGAGCCGATTTGGCGGGCATCGCCGGCTTCTGTGCGCAGGCCGCGGTGCGGCGTACCCCGGTATTGCTCGACGGCATGGTCGTGACGGCCGCCGCGCTGATCGCCGAGCAACTCGCGCCGGGCGCCCGACTGTGGTGGCAGGCCGGCCACAAGTCGACCGAGCCCGCGCACGCGCTCGCACTGGCCCGCCTCGGCCTGGATCCGATTGTCGACCTCAAGATGCGGCTGGGCGAGGGCAGCGGTGCCGCGGTGGCTCTGCCGGTGCTGCGGGCCGCGGTGGCGACGCTGGCATCGATGGCGACCTTCACCGAGGCCAACGTGACCGACCGCCCGACGCCGTCGTGATCGGTTCGCTGACAGCGGCTTTCGCATTCGAGACGGTGATCCCGGTGCCCGGGCGCCGACCGTTCGGGCGCGGAGCCATGGCCGCCCTGCCGGTGGTCGGGGTCGCGCTCGGAGCGCTGGCCGCCGCGGTCACCTGGGTGGGCTGGTGGGCTTTCGGTCCGGTCAGTCCGCTGTCCGGATTGCTCGGCGTGGCCGCTGTCCTGCTGCTGACCCGCGGGTTGCACATCGACGGGGTGGCCGACACCGCCGACGGGCTGGGCTGCTACGGGTCGCCCGAGCGCGCCCGTGAGGTGATGCGTGACGGGTCGACCGGGCCGTTCGGTGTGGCCGCCGTGGTGGTGGCGATTGCCGTTCAGGCACTGGCGTTTTCGGCTCTGACGGCGGCCGGGATCGTGGTGGCCGTCGGCGCCGGCCGGGTGGCGGCTGTGCTGGCCTGTCGACGGGGGTTACCGGCCGCCCCCGGAAGTGCGTTGGGCGCAGTCGTCGTCGGCAGTCAACCGCTGCCGGTGGTCGCGGCCTGGGTCGCCGTGTTGCTGACGGCGTCGGTGGCATTGGGCCACCGGCTGTGGCAGGGGCCGGTCGCCGTGCTGGTCGCGTTGGCGGTGTCCGTGCTGCTGGTGCGCCACTGTGTGCGTCGCTTCGGTGGCGTCAGCGGCGACGTGCTCGGTGCCGCAATCGAATTGACGACGACGGTCGCCGCGGTCCTGCTGGCGGTCCGGGCCTGAGTCAGCCCAGCCGTGACATCCAGCCGTGGGTGTCGGCGAAGGTGCCGCGCTGAATCCCGGTGAGCGTGTCGCGCAGCGCCATCGTCACCTCGCCCGATTCGCCGTCGCCGATCGTGAATTCGTCCTCGCCGTACTTCACCTGCGCCACCGGCGTGATGACCGCGGCGGTGCCGCAGGCGAACACTTCGGTGATCTCGCCGTCGGCAGCCTTTTTCTGCCACTCCTCCATGTCGATCTTGCGCTCTTCGATCGCGAACCCCGCATCAGTGGCCAACTGCAGCAACGAGTCTCGTGTGATGCCCGGAAGAAGTGAGCCGGAAAGCTCCGGTGTGACCAGGCGGGCCGACCCGCCGCTGCCGAACACGAAGAACAGGTTCATTCCGCCCATCTCCTCGATGTAGCGGCGCTCGACGGCGTCCAGCCAGACCACCTGCTCGCAGCCCTTCTCCGCGGCCTCGGCCTGGGCGACCAGCGAGGCGGCGTAGTTGCCGCCGAACTTCGCCGCGCCGGTGCCACCCGGGCTGGCCCGCACGTAATCCGCTGACACCCACACCGTCACCGGCTTGATGCCGTTCTTGAAGTACGCCCCCGCCGGTGAACCGATCACCATGTAGCGATACTGCTTTGCCGGGCGGACGCCCAAACCGGGCTCGGTGGCGAACACGAACGGCCGCAGGTACAGCGACTCCTCGCCACCGGCCGGCGGCACCCACTCGTTGTCCACGGCGATCAGTTGCCGCAGCGACTCCAGGAACAATTCGTCCGGCAGCTCGGGAATCGCGATCCGGTGCGCCGAGGTCCGCAGCCGCGCCGCGTTGGCGTCCGCGCGAAACGACACGATCGACCCGTCCGCCCAGCGGTAGGCCTTCAGACCCTCGAAGATCTCCTGCGCGTAGTGCAGGACGATCGCCGAGGGGTCCAACTCGATCGGCCCGTACGCCGTCACCCGCGCGTCGTGCCAGCCCCGGTCCTCGGTGTAGTCGATCGAGACCATGTGATCGGTGTGGTACTTGCCGAACCCCGGGTCGGCGAGGATCGCGTGCCGCTCCTCCTCGGTGGCCGGAGCGGCGGCCGGAGACACCGTGAACTCGAGGACTCCGCTGCTCATCGGCGCCGCTCCTGCGGGCCGTTCCGGATCGCACGGCCCTGTCGATCGTCGTCGGCGCTGGTCATCAGGTGATTGTATAGCCGGGCGCTAGCGAGTTTTCGCGTCGACGAAGGGCGGCTTCACGACCTCGCACTCGATGCCGCGGCCGCGGACGTCGACCGTGACGTGCTGTCCGTCCTCGATCCCGGCATCGACGTCGACGAGCGCCAGCGCGATACCGATCTTCAGCGTCGGGGAGAACGTGCCGGATGTGGTGACGCCGACGACCGCGTCGCCGTCGAGGACATTCAGATCGGGCCGCAGCACACCGCGACCGACCGCGCGCAGGCCGCGCAGCAGCCGTGGCGGCCCGGCTTCCTTCTCGGCCAGCAGCGCGTCCCGGCCGAAGAAGGCGTCCTTCTTCCAGCCGATCGCCCAGCCGCAGCGGGCTTGCAGCGGCGAGATGTCCGCCGAAAGTTCGTGACCGTGCAGCGGATAACCCATCTCGGTACGCAGCGTGTCACGCGCCCCGAGACCGGCCAACTGCCCGCCGGCCTTCTGCACGGCGGCCAGCAACGCGTCGAAGACCACCCCGGCGGAGTCCCAGGGCGGCAGCAGCTCGTAGCCGTGCTCACCGGTGTAGCCGGTGCGGCACACCCGCACCGGCACGCCCTCCAGGCTCGCGTCGGCGTAGCCCATGTAGTCCATCGCGGTGGGCAGCCCCAGGCTTTCGAGCACGTCCGTCGAGCGGGGCCCCTGCACGGCCAGCACGGCGAATGAGCGGTGCTCGTCGGTGATGGTCAGCTCCGCGGGGGCAGCGCTCTGCAACGCGGCGACGACGGCCGCGGTGTTGGCCGCGTTGGGCACCAGAAAAATTTCGTCGGCGTCGACGTAGTACGCGATCAGGTCATCGATGACGCCGCCGGATTCGTTGCAGCACAACGTGTATTGCGCCTTGCCCGGCTGGATGCGATTCAGGTCGTTGGTCAGCGCGGCGTTGACGAACGCGGCGGCGCCGGGACCTTTGATCAACGCCTTGCCCAGGTGGCTGACGTCGAACAGCCCGACGGCATCGCGGGTGGCGGTGTGTTCGGCCACGGTGCCGGCGTAGGAGACCGGCATCAGCCATCCACCGAATTCGGCGAAACTTGCACCGTGTTCGCGGTGACGCTCGGCCAGTGGTCCGTGCAACAGATCGCTCACGAGATTTCACCCTAATGCGAGCCATCTCGGGCTGCCCGCCTCCTCCCCCCTCCGCCAAGCGGAGGGCATCGTCGCCGGGCGGGTGGCACACTGGGCCGGTGGTCGATTCGCTGGACTTCGAGGCCATCGAGGCCGCTGGAATCGCCGAGCCACGCGAGCGGGCCGGCCTGCTCGAATACCTGGCCGGCCTGGGCTACTCGGTGGACGAGATGGCCGCGGCCGAGCGCAACGGGCGCCTGTTCGGGCTGGCCGGTGACATGTTGCTGCGGTCTGGTCCGCCGGCCTACACGTTGCGTAGCGCCGCGCAGGCGATCGGCGTCAGCGTGCAGGACGTCGAGTACGGCTGGTCCATGCTCGGCCTGACCGTGGCCGACGCGGACGCACCGATCTTGAGCCAGGCCGACGTCGACGGCCTCGCGACCTGGGTCGCGATGCGCGGCGAGATGGGTGACGACGCCGCCGACGGGTTCCTGCGGGTGCTCGGCGCGTCCGTCGCCCGGCTCGCCGAGGCCGCGTCGTCGATGATCCGAACGAGCACCCCGCAGATGTGGCTCGGCTACACCGGCGACGAGCGGGCCACCGCGCAGGCTTACCATCAGGCCGCCGCGTTCATCCCCCGCATCGGGGCGATGATCGACGCGATCCACCGCCACCATCTCGTCAGCACCCGAACCTTCATCGAAGGGATGGCCCGCGGCCCGACGGCCGGTTTGGAATGCGGTGTCGGGTTTGCCGACCTTTCCGGCTTCACCGCGCTGACGCAGGCGCTCACACCCGCCGAATTGTCGGCTCTTCTCAACGAATTCGGCGCCACGGTCAGCGACATCGTGCACGCGGACGGTGGCCGGATCGTGAAGTTCATCGGCGACGCGGTGATGTGGGTCAGCGCGGAGCCGGAACGGCTGGCGCGAGCGGCACTGGACCTCGTCGACCACCCGCGCGCCCGCGAAGAGGGTCTGCAGGTTCGCGCCGGGCTCGGCTTCGGCGAAGTCCTGACGCTGAGCGGCGACTACTTCGGCAACGCGGTCAACTTGGCGGCGCGCCTCGTGGCCGCCGCGGAGCCCGGCCAGATCCTCATCACCGAAGACGTCTACAAACGCATTCCAGACTGGCCGGTGGTGGAGCAGGAGCCGTTGCAGCTCAAGGGTTTCGACGCGCCCGTCGTTGCCTACGAGCTGGGCCGCTCGGCGGGCTGAGGCTCCACGTAGGCGACCTCGACTCCGGTCTGCAACGACAGTGCCGAGCTCTGGGTCACCAGCAGGGCCGCGAAAATCCCCACCCACAGCCAGGCTTGGGCGGGCGCGAGATGGGCGGACGGGTTCCGCACCGGCAGCACCGTCAAGGCGCACACCACGTCCCCGACCACCACCGCGACGGTGACATACGGCAGAGCGGTCCGGAACTTCTGCACGCGCGCGCTCGACCCCGCCGCCGAGCCTCGTCGGGCACGTCCGATCCACCAGATCGTCGCGCACACCACCAGCACCGTCAGCGCGATCGGCAACCCGAGGTTGTTGGCGTCACTCCACAACGGCTCCAGGGGCTCCCGGGTCTTCTTGTCGGCCAACGCCAGCGCCAGATCCGACAGCGCCGCCTCGATGAAGAACACCGCGATCGGCGGAACCAGCACCGCGACAATGAAAACGCAGTGTCTGGCGAGCGTCTCCGCCGAACCCGACACGAATTGCACGACGGCGTACAGCAGCATGTAGACCGACGCGACAAAAGAAATGGCGCCCAGCAGTTCCGCCGACGACGCCCGGCCGCCGGTGAGCGAGCAGCCGTTCTCACCGGCCAGCAAGCTGTACTGAATCGCCGACAGAAACAGTCCGAGGAAGGCACTCATCAGCGCGACGCCGGTCAACGACTCGTGCTCGACCTCGGCGGCTCCGCGCGGTTTGCCATCGCCCCGGCGCCGATAACCGCGGTCGAGCACCAGGTTGATGACCACGAACGCGAACCCGGCCAGCACCCCGGCCAGCTGCGCGTAGTTGCGCGCCACAATCGATATGTCAAAGCCGGTCCACAGCACGCAGGAGTCGGCCATCTGTCCCGTCGGCATCGCCGAAATGGTAGTCGCACCAACGCCTTGAGCAGGGATGAAACACGGGCGGCGGGCGGCCGAATACGACGGTCGTTAGGGTTGCAATGGTGAGCACCCAACCCGGTTACCTTGCCCCCGCTGTCTCCGTCGCCGCCTCGCTACCGCGCCGCGGCGCAAAGTCGGCGGTGCTGGTCATACCGGTGGTGTCGTCGGGCCCGGAGGACGTCAACAACGAACCCGGCGCCGCGGTCGCCGCTGCGGATCCCTTCCTGCCGAAAGACGCGGTCGCCGAAATCGTGGACGGGCTGCGGGCGCTCAACGCCACCGGCGCCGCCGAACAGGTGCACCGTCTGGTGGTGAAGTCGTTGCCGGTCGCGAGCGTGCTCACGGTCGGGCTCGGCAAGCAGCGCGACGAGTTCCCGGCGGAGCTGATCCGGCGGGCGGCGGGATCGGCGGCGCGGGCGCTGGGCGGCGCCGAAGCCGCGATCACCACGCTGGGCGCACTGCCGGGTGACGGTGTCCTGGAGGCGGCGGTCGAAGGGCTGGTCCTGGGCGGCTACCGCTTCACCACCTTCCGCACCGACAAGACCGCACCGAAAGACCCGGGCCTGCGCAGCATCACGGCGCTGTCCACCGACAAGGCCGCCAAGGCTCAGGCCGTTCATGGCGCTGCCGTCGCCACCGCCGTTGCCACCGCGCGCGACTTCGTCAACACCCCGCCCAGCCACCTCTTCCCGGCCGAATTCGCCAGCCGGGCAAAGGCTTTGGGCGAGTCCGTCGGACTCGAGGTGGAGATCCTCGACGACAAAGCGCTGCAGAAGAACGGTTACGGCGGCATTGTCGGCGTCGGACAGGGGTCGTCGCGGCTGCCACGTCTGGTGCGGCTGTCGCACCGCGGGTCACGGCTGGCCAAAAAGCCCAAGCAGGCCAAGCGGGTCGCGCTGGTCGGCAAGGGCGTCACCTTCGACACCGGCGGCATCTCGATCAAGCCGGCCGCCTCGATGCATCACATGACGTCCGACATGGGCGGGGCCGCGGCGGTGGTCGCCACCGTGACGCTGGCCGCGCAACTGAATCTCCCGATCGACGTGATCGCCACCGTGCCGATGGCCGAGAACATGCCGTCGTCGACCGCGCAGCGTCCGGGTGACGTGCTGACCCAGTACGGCGGTACAACCGTCGAGGTGCTCAACACCGACGCCGAAGGCCGGCTGATCCTTGCCGATGCGATCGTCCGGGCCTGCGAGGACGATCCCGACTATCTGATCGAGACGTCAACACTCACCGGCGCGCAGACAGTCGCGCTCGGCGCGCGCACGCCCGGCGTGATGGGCAGCAACGAGTTCCGCGACCGGGTGGCCGCGATCTCCCAGCGGATCGGCGAGAACGGCTGGCCGATGCCACTGCCCGACGAATTGAAAGACGACCTGAAGTCGACGGTGGCCGACCTGGCCAACATCAGCGGCCAGCGGTTCGCCGGAATGCTGGTGGCCGGTGTGTTCCTGCGGGAGTTCGTCGCCGATGGCGTCGACTGGGCGCACATCGACGTGGCCGCGCCTGCCTACAACTCCGGCAGCCCGTGGGGTTACACGCCCAAGGGTGGTACGGGTGTGCCGACCCGAACGATGTTCGCGGTGCTGGAAGACATCGCGGCGAACGGCTAGCCGCCGACGGCCGGCTTGCTGAACCAGCGGACTTTCTGCTGCCAGGAGTAGGCCGAGACGACCGCGAAACCGGCACCGCAGCCGCAGGCGAAGAACCAGACCAACGCCGCGTCCATCGGGCCTTGGATGGCCGGCACCAGCGCGGTGATGATGCGCACCGAGCAGGCGGCCATGCCGCTGCCGCAGGCAAGCAGGTAGAGCGTGGCGATGTTGGTCGACCGCGGGTCTTTACGCAGAACCAGCATGGCGCGGAAGCCGAAGCCGAGCAGGTAGACGAGGGTGCCGCACAACAGGATCCAGTAGACGCTCAACCAGAAGTCGGTCGGCAGGGCGAAGAAGTCGCGGGCGTAGGTCTTGCTGCCGCGGCTGAGCGTGAATGTGGCCAACAGCAGCGGAATGCACAGCGTGGCAGGGCGTTCCACGTACTGCTTGAACGACCTCTGCAGCAGATGGTCGTCGGTGATTCGGCCGAGCGCGTTGTAGACGATCGCCGACGCCGCGACGATGTAGCAGTCGTGGCCGAGATAATTCTGCAGATTCCACACACCGGTGAGGTCGTGCAAGCCGACGCCCAGGGTGTTGGCGGCCAACGGCGACATCAGCAGGACGGCGGCCCCTTGCAGAGCGATGTTCGCCGTCGCCGCTACCTCCCAGCGGCAGTGCCAGGTGACCCTGCGGATCCACAGGCTCCAGCCGATGCACGCCAGGGTGATGAAGATGAGAGCGGTGAGTGCCACAGCAATACCTCGTACGAGATTGGAGACTTACAGCGGAGGCGCGTCGGAGCGGGGGCGCCACTCGGCGATCTTGGTCGGCTGCTGGAGCGTCTTGACGCTCCCGCCGCCCGAGACCGCGTGCATCTGTGTGCTGCCGCGGATCTCCTCGGCCAACGCGGTGACCTCGTCGGGCTCGATGAACCGGTAGCGGGTCAACAGCTCGGCGCGGTTGATGCCGAGGTTGGCCGCCGCGACCCGCAGATTATCGGCCGTGATCAAGGTGCCCTTGTCCAACTGGTCGTAATAAGTGGACCGCGGCAGTTCCATCGCAGTCCAGATCTCTTCTCTGCTCAGGGAGCGTCCTGCCAGATAGGAGAGCACGGTGGCCAATTCTTTGCCGCTGTCATCGGGATACACGCGAAACAAGATATCCAAGTTTTCGGCTTTAAGGAATGCCAAACGCGTTAAAAGCCGGTAATTTCGGGCGCCCGTCAGGGCATCTGTCCGTTTGGTAGGTGATTAAGTCCAATAAGTTGGACATCGCGCAGAGCAATTCGCGCGTGAATTATCGAACAAAACCTTCGAATGAGATGTGGCTCACAATGCGCTCACCGCGACATTTCGTCGCTGACGGCCACCGCCGAATACCGGTGCCACCAGCGTGCCCTGGTTGTGTGTCGGCGTCGCCGCAGTGACAGGATGGTTTCGATAATCACGGGTGCAGCTTGGGTACACCGCGCTGTGGTAAGCCGGAAGTCGACCCGCGCCCACCGACCGATCTATCGAGGAGTCGACGTCCATGGCCTTCTCAGTGCAGATGCCGGCACTCGGTGAGAGCGTGACCGAGGGAACCGTAACCCGCTGGCTGAAGCAAGAAGGCGACACCGTCGAGCGCGACGAGCCGCTGCTGGAAGTCTCCACCGACAAGGTCGACACCGAGATCCCTTCGCCCGCAGCGGGAGTGCTGACCAAGATCGTCGCCCACGAGGACGACACCGTCGAGGTCGGCGGCGAACTGGCCGTGATCGGCGACGCGTCGGAAGGCTCGCCGAGCGGCGAGCAACCCGCCGAACAGCCTGCGGCGCAACCGGAACCGCAGCCAGAGCCCGAGCCCGAGCCACAGGCCGCCGCCGAGGCCGCGCCTCAGACCGACGCCCAGCCGCCCGCCCCGGCCGCTGACGACCAGAGCGGGGGCGGCGACTCCCAGCCGGTGTTGATGCCCGAACTCGGTGAGTCCGTCACCGAGGGCACCGTGACCCGCTGGCTGAAGAAGGTCGGCGACACCGTCGATGTCGACGAGCCGCTGGTCGAGGTGTCCACCGACAAAGTCGACACCGAGATCCCGTCGCCGGTGGCGGGCACGCTGATCAGCATCACCGCCGAAGAGGACGTCACGGTCGAGGTCGGCGGCGAGCTGGCCCGCATCGGCTCCGGCGCCGCCGCAGCCCCCGCACCGGAAGCGGCCGCCCCGGCGCCGCAAGCCGCACCGCCCGCACCCGCGCCCCAAGCCGCACCCGAGCCACCGCCCGCACCGGCTCCGGCTCCCGAACCACCGCCCGCACCGGCTGCGCCCGCGCCCGCCGCGAAGCCCGCCGCCGAGCCGGCACCACAACCGGCCGCCGAGCCCGCACCGCAACCGTCCGGCGACGGCGCCGGCACTCCGTACGTCACTCCCCTGGTGCGAAAGCTGGCCACCGAGAACAACATCGACCTCGGCTCGCTGACCGGAACCGGTGTCGGCGGACGCATCCGTAAGCAGGATGTGCTGGCCGCCGCGGAGCAGAACAAAGCCCAGACCGCCAAGGCTCCGGAAGCCGCACCACCCACACCGCCCGCCGCCGCCCCGGCGACTGCCCGGCCCAGCGCTCCGGCCGCCCCGGCGGCACTGGCGCATCTGCGCGGAACCACGCAGAAGGCCAGCCGGATCCGGCAGATCACCGCCAAGAAGACGCGGGAGTCGCTGCAGCAGACCGCGCAGCTCACCCAAACTCACGAAGTCGACATGACCCGCATCGTCGCGCTGCGCAACCGGGCGAAGAACGCGTTCGCGGAGCGCGAAGGGGTCAACCTGACCTTCCTTCCCTTCATCGCCCGCGCCGCGATCGACGCGCTCAAGGCGCATCCGAACATCAACGCCAGCTACAACGAGGACTCCAAGGAGATCACCTACTACGACGCCGAGCATCTCGGCTTCGCCGTGGACACCGAGCAGGGTCTGCTCTCCCCCGTCGTGCACAACGCGGGCGACCTGTCGCTTGCCGGTCTGGCTCGCGCCGTCGCCGACATCGCCGCACGCGCCCGCTCCGGCGATCTGCGACCCGACGAGCTGTCCGGCGGCACCTTCACCATCACCAACATCGGTAGTCAGGGCGCATTGTTCGACACGCCCATCCTGGTGCCACCGCAGGCCGCGATGCTCGGCACCGGCGCGATCGTCAAGCGGCCCCGCGTGGTGGTCGACGAGACCGGCAACGAGTCGATCGGCGTCCGGTCGATCTGCTACCTGCCGCTGACCTACGACCATCGCTTGATCGACGGTGCCGACGCCGGGCGCTTCCTCACCACCATCAGGCACCGCCTCGAAGAAGGCGCGTTCGAGGCCGACCTGGGTCTCTAGGGAGGCTTGACCCGTGGCCGTCACCGTCGCGATCGCCGGTTCCTCCGGCCTGATCGGCTCGGCTCTGGTCGCTGCCCTGCGCGCCGCCGACCACCAGGTGTTGCGCATCGTGCGGCGGACGCCGGCCAACGCCGGCGAACTGCACTGGGATCCCGAAAGCGGTGAACTCGACGCCGGCGTGCTGACCGGCGTCGACGCCGTGGTGAACATGTGCGGCATCAACGTCGGCAGCCGCCGCTGGTCCGGGGCGTTCAAACAGACCCTGCGCGACAGCCGGATCACCCCGACCGAAGTGTTGTCCACCGCCGTCGCCGATGCCGGTGTCGGCGTGTTCGTCAACGCCAGCGCCGTCGGTTACTACGGCGACACCAAAGACCACATTGTCGACGAAACAGGCTCGGCGGGAACAGGTTTCCTGGCCCAACTCTGCACGGACTGGGAGGCGGTCACCGCACCGGCCCGGGATGCCGGCGCACGGGTGGTGCTGGCCCGCACCGGTGTCGTGCTCGCCGCGGCGGGCGGCGCGTTGCGCCGGCTTCGGCCGCTGTTCTCGGTCGGCCTGGGCGCCCGGCTGGGCAGCGGACGGCAGTACATGTCGTGGATCAGCCTGGAGGACACCGTCCGGGCACTGCAGTTGGCGATCTCGGATGAACGGATCTCCGGACCGGTGAACCTCACCGGCCCGGCACCGGTCACCAACGCAGAGTTCACCGCAGCGCTGGGCCGTACGGTCGGCCGGGCCACTCCGCTGATGGTGCCGGGCTTCGCGGTGCGCGCCGCGCTCGGCGAGTTCGCCGACGAGGCGTTGCTGAGCGGTCAGCGGGCCATCCCGGGTGTCCTCGAAGCGGTCGGCTTCGAGTTCCACCACAACACCGTCGGCGAGGCGCTGCGCCATGCCACCGCCTCCCGCGACATCGGCTAGCGCCTGTCAGGGTGCGGCCAGGTTCGAGTTGTAGCGTCGACGGGGTGAGTTCGATCCGCTCCAGCGACGCCGCCATCGACATCCGGCAGATGCCGAGAGTCGACTACCGGACCGCCTGGGACGTGCAGCAGGAGTTGGCCGGCGCCCGGGCCGACGGCGGCGCCGACACCCTGCTGTTGCTCGAACACGACTCGGTCTACACCGCGGGACGCCGCACCACCGCCGAGGAACGCCCGACCGATGGCACCCCGGTCGTCGACACCGACCGTGGCGGCAAGATCACCTGGCACGGGCCGGGCCAACTGGTCGGCTACCCGATCATCGGGCTGGCCGAGCCGCTCGACGTGGTCAACTACGTGCGGCGGATCGAGGAAGCGCTGATCAAGGTGTGTACCGACATCGGCCTTCAGGTCGAGCGCGTCGACGGGCGTTCCGGAGTGTGGGTGCCGTCCGGCGGCGGGCGACCGGCACGCAAGGTCGCGGCGATCGGCGTGCGGGTGGCGCGAGCGACCACGCTGCACGGCTTCGCACTCAACTGTGACTGCGACCTCGAGGCGTTCACCTCGATCGTCCCGTGCGGCATCCGCGACGCCGGCGTGACGTCGATCTCCGCCGAACTGGGCCACCGGGTCGGCGTCGAGGACGTCCGGAACTCGGTCGCCGACGCGGTCTGCGACGCCCTCGACGGACGGCTGGCGGTCCGGTTGGCTTCCGGTCCGGCTCCCGCGGCCGCCGCTGCGCAGGCCTCGTCGCCGAACAGGTGAGCGCGCCGCCGCCCGCGTAGAATCTGCTTATGACCGTTACCCCCGAAGGTCGCAAACTGCTGCGCCTCGAAGTGCGTAACGCGGAAACCCCGATCGAACGCAAACCGCCGTGGATCAAGACGCGGCTGCGAATGGGGCCGGAGTACACCGAACTGAAAAAGCTGGTCCGCCGCGAGGGCCTGCACACGGTGTGCGAGGAGGCCGGTTGCCCCAACATCTACGAGTGCTGGGAAGACCGCGAGGCGACATTCCTGATCGGCGGTGAGGTATGCAGCCGTCGCTGCGACTTCTGCCAGATCGACACCGGCAAGCCCGCCCCGCTGGACCGCGACGAACCGCGCCGGGTCGCCGAGAGCGTGCAGGCGATGGGTCTGCGCTACTCCACGGTCACCGGGGTGGCCCGCGACGACCTGCCTGACGGCGGCGCGTGGCTGTACGCCGAGACCGTGCGGGCCATCAAGCAGCTCAACCCGTCCACCGGCGTGGAGTTGTTGATCCCCGACTTCAACGGCGACGCCGTGCAGCTGCGCGAGGTGTTCGAAGCCCGCCCAGAAGTGTTGGCGCACAACGTGGAGACCGTGCCGCGCATCTTCAAACGAATCCGTCCGGCGTTCACGTATCAGCGCAGCCTCGACGTGCTGACCGCGGCGCGCGATTTCGGGCTGGTCACCAAGAGCAACCTCATCCTGGGCATGGGCGAGACGCCCGACGAGGTGCGCGCCGCGCTGGCCGACCTGCATGCCGCCGGCTGCGACATCGTCACCATCACCCAGTACCTGCGCCCCACGACGCGGCATCATCCGGTCGACCGCTGGGTCCATCCCGACGAATTCGTCTCCTACGAGCAGTACGCCGATCAACTCGGGTTCGCCGGGGTACTGGCCGGTCCGTTGGTGCGTTCGTCGTACCGGGCGGGGCGGCTCTACCAGCAGGCCAATCAGCGCCGGCAGCAGACGCCCACCGCGCAGCCAAGCTGAGGCGGGCTTTTCAGTATTCTTGGCGATTATGGCCAAGACACGTACCGCCAAGCCGAGCAAGGCCGCCCGAGCAGAGGCGAAAGCCGCCCGCAAGGCCGCCAGTAAAGAACGCCGTAGCCAGCTCTGGCAGGCATTCAACATCCAGCGCCAAGAGGACAAGCGGCTGCTGCCCTACATGATCGGCGCGTTCGTGCTGATCGTCGCCGTCGCCGTAGCGTTCGGCGTGTGGTCGGGCGGATTCGCGATGATCTCGGTGCCACTGTTCGGTGTCGTGTTGGGCGCGCTGGTGGCATTCATCATCTTCGGTCGCCGCGCGCAGAAGTCGGTGTACGGCAAGGCCGAGGGTCAGGCCGGAGCCGCCGCGTGGGCGCTGGACAACCTGCGGGGTAAGTGGCGCGTCACCCCCGGAGTGGCCGCGACCGGGCACCTCGACGCCGTCCACCGGGTACTCGGCCGGCCGGGCGTGATCCTGGTCGGCGAGGGCTCGGCCGGACGCGTCAAACCCTTACTGGCCCAGGAGAAGAAGCGCACCGCCCGACTTGTCGGCGACGTGCCGATCTACGACATCATCGTCGGCAACGGCGACGGCGAGGTTCCGCTGTCCAAGCTGGAGCGGCACCTCACCAAGCTGCCGACCAACATCACCGTCAAGCAGATGGACGCACTGGAGTCGCGGCTGGCCGCGTTGGGCTCACGGGCCGGCACCGCCGCGATGCCCAAGGGCCCGATGCCGGCGGGCGCCAAAGTGCGCGGCGTACAGCGGTCTGTCCGCCGGCGGTAGCTCTAGCGCCGGACGACGGCTGTTCCGGTGACCCGGTCCTGAATACCGCGTCCGTCGGAGTCGACGAACAACGCCGGTACGACGAGCGCGATCAACGCGCCGCGCGCGCCGGCCCGGCCCAGCCCGACCAGTTGACGTTGGTCGATCGACGCGACTCGTAGCCCCAGCGCGAATTGACCTGGGGTGAACTGGAACAACCGCACGGCAACAATTCCGAGCAACAGCCATATCACCAGCACTGCCGTCGAGAGCGCCTGCAGTGGGATCACCCCCAGCCGCATAACGAGCGCGGCCAGGCCGTAGGCAAGCAGCCAGTCCAGGATCAACGCCCCCAACCGGCGACCCATGCCGACCAGAGAGCCCGGGCCGTGCTCGGGCAGACCGAGCGGCTGTCCCGGATAGCCCTGCGACGGCCCCGCACCGCCGGATTGCGGGGGCTGGTTGCTGCCGGTCATCACCCCACAATAGGGTCACATCTGGCCAGACTCCGGGGCGCGGCGGTCGCATCACGTAACACGGATGTAACACGGGGTTTGACGCAGGCAACATTGCGTCCATAGCGTCTGACCGGGCAGTCCGTTACATCTGCGTAACGGGAGGCTCATCAACGACCACAGTGTTCGAAGCTCGCAGCAAAGGAGAGCGCTTCGGTGTCTGAAAAATCGGCCGACGACATCATCAAACTGGCCAAGGACGAGCACGTCGAATTTGTCGACGTACGGTTCTGTGACCTGCCAGGCATCATGCAGCACTTCACAATTCCGATCTCGTTCTTCGACGAGAGCGTGTTCGAGGAAGGCCTCGCATTCGACGGCTCCTCGATTCGTGGATTCCAGTCCATCCACGAGTCCGACATGCTGCTCCTGCCCGATACCGGCACGGCACACATCGACCTGTTCACCCAGGCCAAGACGCTGAACCTGAACTTCTTCGTGCACGACCCGTTCACCCTCGAGCCGTACTCGCGCGACCCGCGCAACGTCGCCCGCAAGGCGGAGAACTACCTGAAGAGCACGGGTATCGCGGACACCGCCTACTTCGGCGCCGAGGCCGAGTTCTACATCTTCGACTCGGTCAGCTTCGACTCGAAGATCAACGGCACGTTCTACGAGGTCGACGCGATCTCCGGCGTCTGGAACACCGGCGCGGCGACCGAGCTCGACGGCAGCCCGAACCGCGGTTACAAGGTGCGCCAGAAGGGTGGCTACTTTCCCGTCGCTCCGGTCGACCATTACGTCGACCTGCGCGCCAAGATGCTGCAGAACCTGATCACGGCGGGCTTCAGCCTGGAGAAGGGCCACCACGAGGTCGGCACCGGCGGCCAGGCCGAGATCAACTACAAGTTCAACACGCTGCTGCACGCGGCCGACGACATGCAGCTGTACAAGTACATCGTCAAGCAGACCGCGTGGCAGGCGGGCAAGACCGTCACGTTCATGCCGAAGCCGCTGTTCGGTGACAACGGCTCGGGTATGCACACCCACCAGTCGCTGTGGAAAGACGGCAATCCGTTGATGTACGACGAGACCGGTTACGCCGGGCTGTCCGACACCGCACGCCACTACATCGGCGGCCTGCTGCACCACGCGCCGTCGCTGCTGGCGTTCACCAACCCGACGGTGAACTCCTACAAGCGTCTGGTCCCCGGGTTCGAGGCTCCGATCAACCTGGTTTACAGCCAGCGCAACCGCTCGGCGGCCGTGCGTATCCCGATCACCGGTACCAACCCGAAGGCCAAGCGCCTCGAGTTCCGCGCACCGGACAGCTCGGGCAACCCGTACCTGGCGTTCGCGGCGATGCTGATGGCCGGCCTGGACGGCATCAAGAACAAGATCGAACCGCAGACACCGGTCGACAAAGACCTCTACGAGTTGCCGCCGGAGGAAGCTGCAAACATCCCGCAGGCTCCCACCCAGCTGTCGGCCGTGATCGACCGCTTGGAGGACGACCACGAATACCTCACCGAGGGAGGCGTTTTCACGCCCGACTTGATAGAGACGTGGATCAGCTACAAGCGCGAGAACGAGATCCTGCCGGTGCAGATCCGTCCCCACCCGTACGAGTTCGCGCTCTACTACGACGTGTAACCGACGACTACGAAAAACGCGGGCGCTCACACGAGCGTCCGCGTTTTTCGTTTGGGCGCGGATTCCCGGCACCGTAGTATTTACGGAATGAAAACCAGTCGATGGGTTGAACTAGCCGGCTGAGTCCAAGCGGCTGCGACGTCGCTCAACGGGACCGTCTGCGTGCGAATTTCGAAAGCCCCCGTCGCCACGGACCTGGCGATCTCGGGAACTTCTCGGCGGAAATCGCGACCATCCACTGAGCCGATGCCGCTGCCGACGATTTGGATGCGGGCGGATCGCAATGCCGCAGAGGAGATCTCGGCGTCGGCGCCGGCCATGGCGCCGATCTGGATCCAGCTGAGACCTCTGCTGCGGTCGCGACGATGACTGAGCAGGTCGGTCATTCCCCGGGCGCTGGGCCGACCCCAGATGTAATCGATGACTACGTCGACGTGGCTGGCCCGTTCGAGTTGGTCCAGCGTGAGCACGCGGTCCGCACCCAGCGCAAGGAGTTCGTCAAGCCGTTGCGGGTTTCGGCCGGCGGCGATGACCTCGGCGGCACCGAACTGTTTGGCAACCTGAATGGCCATCCGTCCAGCGCTTCCGGTGGCCCCCAAGATCAACACACTCGATCCGCGGGTGAAGTGGATACGGTGCCGCAGCGCGACCCACGAGGACATCACCGCGTTGGTCGCCGCGGCCACCGCCACCGGATCAACACCGGTCGGCAGCGGCACGCTGCGATCGTTCTCGACGATGGTGCGCTGAGCCATCGTGCCCAGCGTGGTGTCGTCCAACAGGGCGTAGTAAAGCGAGCCCTCGGCATCGCGGACTACTGCATCGACGCCCGGCACGAACGGAAGTTCACCGGTGCTGGTGTAGTGCGATCCGTTCGCCTGCGAACGCACGCGCGGGTGCAGTGCGGCGGCGACGACGTCGGCAACGAACTCGCCGGCCCGGGCCGGCACCGGGTCGGGGAAGTCCTCGTAGTGCGGCGCCTCATCGAATCTCTTGACAACTGCGGCTTTCACGACCGACCTCCTTTTATTTTAGATGGTAATACGATCTAAAATAGATCGCAATACGATACTTATCTGCTAGGCTTCTGCCGTGCCGTCGAGAGCGAGCGACCAAGTCAGTCAGCTGGATGAGCTCCGAGACGCGTTGGTGCAAACGTCTTTTGCGTTGATGGCCGTTCTCACCGAAGTCGCCGCTGAACACGACCTCTCACTCACTCAGCTACGGGTATTGGGCATCCTGCGCGATCGTCAGCCCACCTTGGCCGACCTCTCGTCCTTCACGGGCCTGGAGCGCTCCACGATCAGCGGCCTCATCGACCGAGCGACCCAGCGGGGCCTGGTCACCAAGACCACGGATCCCGAAGACGGTCGCGCGGTACGGGTAACACTGACCGAGGCGGCCCGTCGTCTGGTGCCGGAGCTCACCGCCGCGATCAGCGCTCGAATCCGGCCGCTGACCGACCCGTTGACCACCGCCGAGCAGCAGCGACTCACCGCTCTGCTCGCAAAATCGCTCGAGTCGTGAGTCCGTCGTTGGACTCGACCTCGACCGGGTAACATCCCTCTTGCTAAGCAGGTGCTCAGCATTCGATGTGCACGGCATGGAAGGGATCAGATGGCGCTGCAGACAGTTTTGGACGACATCCGTAAGCGACCCGGCTCGGGTGACGTCATCGCCGTCATCAACCCCGCGACCGAAGAGACCATTACCGAATTCACCGACTGCGGCGAAGCGGCGGTCAACGAGGCCGTCGCGCGGGCGAAGGCGGCCTTCGAGTCCGGCGTCTGGTCCCAGCTGCCCGGCCGCGAGCGGGCCAAGGTGCTGTGGAAGATCGCCGACCTGATCGACGAGCACGCCGACGAGTTCGCCCAGCTCGACTCGCTGAACACCGGGATGCCGCTGCTGCAGGCCACCCTGCAGATGTCGACGTGTGCGGAGTTCTTCCGCTACTACGCGGGCTGGTGTTCGAAGATCAACGGCGTCGCCTACGACGTGCGGACCGACGGCATCGCGACCGATGCCTACGTCAACATGCACGCCTACACCCTGAAAGAGCCCTACGGGGTGGTCGGCCTGATCTTCCCGTGGAACGGCCCGATCTTCAACGCCAGCGCCAAGCTCGCCCCTGCGCTGGCGGCCGGCTGTAGCCTGCTCGTCAAACCGGCTGAGGAGACCCCACTTTCGGCTCTGCTGCTGGACCGGTTGATTCATCAGGCCGGTGTTCCCGAGGGCGTCGTCAATCTGCTGACCGGCTACGGCCACACCGCGGGTGCCGCGATCACCGCGCACCCGGACGTGGAGAAGGTCGCCTTCACCGGCTCGACGGAGGTCGGCAAGGAGATCGTGCGGGCCTCAGCCGACAACCTCAAGAAGGTCACCCTCGAACTCGGTGGCAAGTCGCCGGTGCTGATCTTCGACGACGCCGACATGGACAAGACCATCCTGATGGCGTCGCTGGGAATCTTCGTGCACTCCGGCCAGGGCTGTGTGTGCGGGTCGCGGATCTTTGCCCAGCGCGGCGTGTATGACCGTGTCGTGGAGGGCATCTCGATGATGGCCAACACGTTCAAGCTGGGCGGCCCCAGCGAGGAGGGCTGCGTCAGCGGCCCGCTGATCAGCCAGAAGCAGCTGACCCGCGTCATGGGATTCATCGACGAAGGCAAGACCGAGGGCGTCGAGGTGGTCACCGGTGGCCACCGCCTGGACCGCAAGGGCTACTTCGTCCACCCGACCGTCCTGACCAACGTCGACACCTCGATGCGGCTCTACCGGCAGGAGATCTTCGGCCCCGTGGTCAGCATCCTGCCGTTCGACGACGAGGACGAGGCCATCGCGCTGGCCAACGACACCACCTACGGGCTGGCGGCCACCGCCTACACCGAGAACCTCGGCCGGGCGCACCGGCTGGTCAGGCGCATGCAGGCCGGCAGCGTGCAGGTCAACTGCCAGTTGGTCTTTGACCATGACGTGCCGTTCGGCGGTCACAAGCAGTCCGGTTGGGGCCATGAGTTCGGCAAAGAGGGCATCGACATGTACATGAAGACGAAGTCGGTCTGGATGCAGCTTTAGGAAGTATCGTCTGCGCATGGCGCAAAATCTCGAGGCCCGGCTGAACTCCTACCTGCCGATCGCCTTGTCCGTATTTCGAGTGATCTTCGGACTGTTGTTCCTCTGCCACGGCTTGTCCGGGGTGCTCGGCTGGCCGGCGGCGGGTCACGTTGCGTCCGTTGGCGAGTGGCCCGCCTTCTACGCCGCTTGGATCGAGCTCATCACCGGCGTGCTGATCACGCTCGGGCTGTTCACCCGGCCCGCGGCGTTCCTGGCATCCGGGGAGATGGCGTTCGCTTACTTCAGCGTCCACTTCCCGGACGGCTTCTTCCCGATCAACAACCACGGCGAGGAGTCGGTGATGTACTGCTTCGCGTTCCTGCTGCTGGTGTTCGCCGGTGGTGGCCCCTACGCTCTCGAGGCCCGGCGGCGAGGCCGGTTGCGGGGCTGAGGTTTAACGCAGCGTCGCGAAGAAAGCACGGACGTCGTCGACGAACAACTCCGGCTGCTCGAAGGCGGCGAAGTGTCCGCCGCGAGGCATCGTCGTCCAGCGGGTGATGTTGTACGCCGCCTCGCACCAGGCTCGCGGCGTACGCAGGATCTCCTTCGGGAATGACGCCACACCGGTGGGCAGTTCGACCCGGCCGTCGCTGACGAACCGGTTGAAGCTCTCCCAGTACAGTCGGGCCGACGACGCGCCACTTCCGGTGACCCAGTACATCATCACGTTGTCGAGCAATTCGTCACGGCTGAACACTTTTTCGGGATGCCCGTCGCAGTCCGCCCACGCCCAGAACTTCTCGACGACCCACGCCAGCTGGCCCACCGGCGAGTCCACCAGCCCGTAACCCAGCGTCTGCGGCCGGGTGGATTGCTGCTTGGAGTAGCCGGTGCCCCACTTGCGGTGTTCGACGTACGCCGCGAGCGCCTTCTGGTCGTCTTCGGAGTATTCGTCCGACCCGGCTGCGGGTTTCGCGATCGGCATGTTCAGGTGGATGCCCGCACACCGGCCACCGTTGCGGCCGATCTGCGTGGTGACCGCCGCACCCCAATCGCCGCCCTGGGCGCCGTAGCGGTCGTAGCCGAGCCGTTCGACCAGTTTCTCCCACGTCGCCGCGATCTTTTCCACGCCCCAACCGGTCCCGGTCGGCTTGCCGGAGAACCCGTATCCGGGCAGCGACGGGCAGATCACGTGAAAAGCGTCCTCGGCGCGGCCCGACGGCGGATCGACCAGCGGCTGGATCACCTTGTGGAACTCCACCACCGAACCCGGCCAGCCGTGCGTCAGCACCAGCGGTAGCGCGTTGTCGTGCGGCGACCGTTGATGGATGAAATGAAGGTCCAGGCCGTCGATTTCGGTGATGTACTGGTCGAACTCGTTCAAAGCGGCTTCGCGTGAGCGCCAGTCGTAGCCGTCGGCCCAATAGGCGGCCAGCTCACGGGTGTAGGCGAGCGGGATGCCCTGCGTCCAGTCGTCGACGGTCTCGGACTCCGGCCAACGGGTGCGCGCCAGGCGCTCGTGCAAGTCGTCGAGAACGGCGGCGGGGACGTCGATGCGATACGGCCTGATTTCCGACATAGCCTTCATCATGCAGGCCGACGTTCAGACGTCGAGGGCGAGGTCCTTGCGGAACCTCTTCATGCCGTCGATCTTCTGCCCCAGCGTGGCGTCCGGCCCGGAGTAGAACATCCACGGCATGGTCAGGATCCCACTGATGCCGGCGTCTTCCGCGCGCTGGTAGTGCTCGGTCGTGAAGGCGTCGGTCAGCGGCGTCAGAATGGTGAAATCATCCATCCCCAAGCTCTTTTCGGCCCGCAACTCGCGGATTCTGTTCGCGGCCCCGATCGCCTGCCCGGTGTCGATCAGGTCGCCGATCCAGCCGTCGTATCGCGCCGCGCGGCGTAGCGCGATGTCGCTGAGCCCGCCGACGTAGATCGGTATCGGCGGCGGTGTGGGCTGCATTTCCAGCCGGGGCGTCTGATAGAACTCGCCGTCGAATTCCGTCCAGTCCGGCGACCACAGAGTCCGCATCAGTTCGAGCATCTCGTCGGTGCGTCTGCCCCGCTTGGCAAAGGGCTGCTCCATCAGGTCGAACTCTTCTTCACACCAGCCGACGCCGATGCCCAGTTCGACCCGTCCGTCGGCCAAATATGCCGCGGTGCCAATGGATTTGGCCGCCGAATACGCGTTGCGCATCGCCGGGATGTAGACGGTGGTGACGAATCGCAGCTGAGTGGTGACCTGAGCGAGCGCGCCGACCAGCACCCACGGGTCGGGCCACTCGGTGAACGGCTGCCAGCGCCGCCGGCCGTCTTTGGTGTAGGGGTACGGGGTGTTCAGCGTCTCGAGGTTGACGATGTGATCGGGGATCGCCATCCCGTCGTAGCCGAGATCATCGGCCACCTTCGCGATCTCGACGATCTCCTTGGTGTCCAGAAACGCGCTGCTGACGTAGAACTTCATTCGACGGCCCGCGCCCACGCCGGCGTGATGAAGATCCCCTCAGCCTCTACAGTTACTCCTTCGGAATCCGAAAGCTTCCCGGAGACAAAGGTTTTGACGCCTTCGCTGCGCTCGACCGCAGCGTCGGCGCGCAGTCTGCCCAGTGGAGTTCCGCGGACGAAGCGCAGCGTGAGGGTGCCGGTGAACAGCGGTTTGGTCAGACCCGCGCTGGCGGCCTCGCCGAGCACGTGGTCGAGCACCAGCGCGCACACCCCGCCGTGCACCCAGCCGGGCGGTCCTTCGTAGGCAGAGCTGAGGGTGAACTCGCTCCAGCAGGACGACGCGTCGTCGCCACGCTGGACGGTCAGCGGCGGCGCGATCGCGTTGCGCAGACCGATGACCGCGTTGCCCCACACCACCGGGCGTCCCCCGACGGCGTACCGCACCACCCGCGCCTCGTCGCGCTGTCTGCTGCGCAATACCTCAGTGGCCGACCGGATCGTGGTCCGGGCTGACTCGATGGCGTCCGGCTCGACTTCGGTGCTCAGCACGGCCTGGATCAGGTCGCGGACGTCGTCGGTCAGCGGGCTGTAGAGGGCAGCGAGCCGGTCGTGTTCGTCGGCGCTCATCACCTGATAAGGGACCTTCGCGTCCAACCCCGCCTCCTGGCGTCAGTGGCGGGCCTCCGTCGGCATCCGACCGTTACGTCCTTACTAACACCGTGGCATCCGACGCCCCGCTACCGGGGCGTGCTCACTCGTCAAAAACCTTGTGCACGACAGCTTTTGCACGCCGGGTGATGCGAAGGTAGTTGTCCAGGAATTCGCCGCCGTCGCCGTTCTTGGCCCAGCCGGCGGCCACCGCGACGGTGTTGAGCAGGCGCCCGGGACCAGGCAGCTGGTCGGTGGGCTTGCCGCGAACCAGCACCAGCGCGTTGCGGGCCCGCGTCGCGGTCAGCCAGGCGTCGCGCAGCAGGTCGGCGTCCTCGGTGCTGATCAGTCCGGCCTCGGCGGCGACGTCCAGGCTCGCCAGCGTCGAGGTGTTGTGCAGCGCCTGAATCTCACTGGCGTAGCGCAATTGCAGCAGTTGCACGGTCCACTCGATGTCGGCCAGTCCGCCGCGTCCCAGCTTGGTGTGCGTCTTCGGGTCGGCGCCGCGCGGCAGCCGCTCGGAGTCCACCCGCGCCTTCATCCGCCGGATTTCGAGGACAGTCTCGTCGGACACCCCGCCGGCGGGGTAGCGGGTGGTGTCGGCCATGTGCAGGAACCGTCGTCCCAGCTCCGCGTCACCGGCAACCGCGTCGGCCCGCAGCAGAGCCTGGATCTCCCACGGCTGCGCCCACTGCTCGTAATAGGCCGCGTAGGACGCCAGCGTGCGGACCAGCGGCCCGCTGCGGCCCTCGGGCCGCAGATTGGCGTCGACCTCCAGCGGAGGGTCGGCGCTCGGCGTTCCCAGCAGCGCGCGGATCTGCTCGGCCACGGTCACCGACCACTTCACCGCGTTCGAGTCCTGCACACCGTCGGCCGGCTCGCAGACGAACAACACGTCGGCGTCGGATCCGTAGCCGAGTTCGCGGCCGCCGAGCCGGCCCATCCCGATGACTGCGATCGCGGCGGGCGCCTCGCCACCCTCGGGCAGGTTGGCCCGGATCACGGCATTGAGGGCGGCCTGCAGCACCGCGACCCACACCGCGGTCAGCGCCGCGCACACGTCGGTGACGTCGAGCATGCCGAGCAGGTCGGCCGACGCGATGCGGGCCAACTCACGGCGGCGCAGCGAGCGGGCGATCGCGATCGCGCGCACCGGATCGCTCTGCCGGCCGGCCGAAGCCACCAACGCACCGGCGACTGCGTCGGGATCGACGTCGAGCAGCTTGGGCCCGGACGGCCCGTCGCTGTAGTTCTGCACCACCTCCGGCGCGCGCATCAGCAACTCCGGAACGTAGGCCGAGGTGCCCAGCACATGCATCAATCTCTTTGCCACCGAAGGCTTGTCACGCAACGTGGAGAGATACCAGCGCTGGCTGACCATCACCTCGCTGAGCCGGCGGTAGGCCAGCAGCCCGCCGTCGGGGTCGGGGGTGTCGGAAAGCCAGTCCAGCAGGCGGGGCAGCAGCACCGACTGCACCCGGCCCCGACGACCGCTTTGATTGATCAACGCGGACAGATGGGTCAGCGCGCTCTGCGGCGCCTCGTAGCCGAGTGCGGCCAGCTGGCGCTCGGCGGCGGCCGGCGTCATGCCCTGCGAGAACTCCAGCCCCTCCGGCGCAAGGGATTCCAGCAGCGGCTGGTAGAACAACTTCGCGTGCAACTTCGACACCCGCATGTGGTGTCGCTTGAGCTCGTCGCGCAACACCCCGAGCCGGTCGCGGCTGCCGTCAGGCCGCACATGGGCCGCCCGCGCCAGCCAGCGCAGCGCCTCGTCGTCGTCCTGCGGCGGCAGCATGTGCGTGCGCTTGAGCCGCTGCAACTGCAACCGGTGTTCGAGCAGCCGGAGGAATTCGTAGGAGGCGGTCAAGTTCGCCGAGTCGTCGCGACCGACGTAGCCGCCGGCCCCCAGCGCGGCCAGCGCATCGACCGTCGACGCCACATGCAGCGACTCGTCGGTGCGGCCGTGCACGAGTTGCAGCAGCTGCACCGCGAACTCGACGTCACGCAGCCCGCCACTGCCGAGTTTGAGCTCGCGTGCGCGGACGTCGGCGGGCACCAACTGCTCGACCCGCCGGCGCATCGCTTGGACTTCCCGCACGAAATCCTCACGCTCGCAGGCATTCCACACCATCGGCATGAGTGAGTCGATGTACTGCTTACCCAGCTCGGCGTCACCGGCGGCCGGGCGCGCCTTGAGCAGCGCCTGGAACTCCCAGGTCTTGGCCCACTGTTGGTAGTAGGCGATGTGCGAGTCGAGGGTGCGGACCAGCTCACCGTGGCGACCTTCTGGGCGCAGCCCGGCATCGACCTGGAAGAAGGCGTCCGAGGCCAGCCGCATCAGCTCTCCGGCGATGCGCGCCGACACCGGATCGGCCGACTCGGCGACGAAGATGACGTCGACGTCGCTGACGTAATTCAGTTCGCGCGCACCGCATTTGCCCATCGCGATAATCGCCAGCCGCGGTGGCGGCTCGTCACCGCAGACAGTGGCCTCGGCGACCGAGAGCGCCGCGCCCAGCGCGGCGTCGGCGAGGTCGGCCAGGTGCGCGCCCACCTCGCGGAACTCCAGCACCGGCTCGTTCTCCACGATCGGTGCCAGGTCCATCGCCGCCAGCATCAGCAACCGGTTGCGGTACAACGCGCGCAGCCGCCACACCACCGACCCGGCGGCGGTGGGGGGCTCGGCCACACACTCGGCGAAATCGGCCCGCAGCTTCTCCAGCGACGGCAGGCGGACGTTGCCCTGCAACAGATGCCACGCCTGCGGGTTGGCCACCAGATGATCGCCCAATGCCAGCGACGATCCGAGCACACCGAACAACCGTCCGCGCAGACAACGATCGGCCAGCAGCGCCTCGTTGAGCTCGCCCCATTGGTCGCCCAGCGCCTCGGCCAGTCGGACCGTTGTGGACAGCGCTGCGTCGGCGTCCGGCGCCCGCGACAGCGACCACAGCACCTCGACGCGTTCTTCGGTGTTCCAGCCCAGCTGAGCCAGGTTGGCGCTGGCGCGGCCGTCGACCAACCCGAGGCGGCCGAGGCCGGGCACTTTCGACCGTGCCGTCACTGGTTGGTTCACGTCCTCGACGGTAGCGCAGATGGCATTGGATCTGGATGCGTCCTAATCACCGCCATCGGCTAGAGCGAGATGTACGTCTTCAGCTCGTAGGGCGTCACGTGGCGGCGGTAGTTCGCCCACTCCGTGCGCTTGTTGCGCAGGAAGAAGTCGAAGACGTGCTCCCCCAGCGCTTCTGCGACCAACTCCGAACCCTCCATCGCCCGCAGCGCCTCGTCGAGGCTGGACGGCAGTTCCCGGTAGCCCATGGCGCGGCGCTCGGTGGGGGTGAGATCCCAGACGTTGTCCTCGGCCTGCGGGCCCAGCACGTAACCCTTCTCGACTCCGCGCAACCCGGCCGCGAGCAGCACGGCGAACGCCAGATACGGGTTGCAGGCGGAGTCGGGGCTGCGCACCTCGATGCGCCGCGACGAGGTCTTGTGCGGGCTGTACATCGGGATGCGGACCAGCGCCGAGCGGTTGGCCGCGCCCCAGGAGGCCGCGGTGGGGGCCTCGCCGCCGAGCACCAGCCGCTTGTAGGAGTTGACCCACTGGTTGGTGACGGCACTGATTTCGCTGGCGTGCTCGAGTATCCCGGCGATGAACGCCTTGGCGACGTCGGAGAGTTGCAGCGGGTCGTCGGGGCTGTGGAACGCGTTGACCTCACCCTCGAACAGGCTCATGTGGGTGTGCATCGCCGAGCCGGGGTATTGGCCGAATGGCTTGGGCATGAAGGTCGCCCGCGAACCCTCGTTCAGCGCGACCTCCTTGATGAGGTAGCGGAAGGTCATCACGTTGTCGGCCATCGAGAGCGCGTCGGCGAAGCGCAGATCGATCTCCTGCTGACCGGGGGCGCCTTCGTGGTGGCTGAATTCCACCGAGATGCCCATGGATTCGAGCGCATCGATGGCGTGCCGGCGGAAGTTCGACGCGGTGTGCACCGCCTGGTCGAAGTAACCGGCGTTGTCGGCGGGAACCGGCACCGACCCGTCCTCGGGGCCCGATTCCAGGAGAAAGAATTCGATTTCGGGATGCACGTAGCAGGAGAAGCCCAGATCGTTGGCTTTGCCCAGCTGACGGCGCAGGACGTGGCGGGGGTCGGCCCACGACGGCGAGCCGTCGGGCATCTTGATGTCGCAGAACATCCGGGCTGAATGGTGGTGGCCCGTCCGGGTTGTCCAGGGCAGCACCTGGAATGTCGACGGGTCGGGGTGCGCCACCGTGTCGCTTTCGGAGACGCGGGCGAAACCTTCGATCGACGACCCGTCGAAGCCGATGCCTTCTTCGAACGCGCCCTCAAGCTCCGCAGGCGCGATCGCAACCGACTTCAGGAAACCGAGCACGTCGGTAAACCACAACCGGACGAATCGGATGTCCCGTTCTTCCAGCGTGCGGAGCACGAATTCCTTTTGTCGATCCATACCGAGAACAGTATGCATTCAGCGTTAACTTTGTGTTACCAGCGCTGGCTAGCACCGTAAGTTTCCGGGCGCAGTGCCGTCGACCAGGTAGCGGGTCACCGCCGAGTCGACGCACTCGTTTCCGTTGAACGTCACGGTGTGTTGGGTGCCTTCGAAGGTGATCAGGTTGGCGCCGAGCTGGCGGGCCAGATCGACGCCGGCCTGGTACGGCGTGGCCGGATCGTGCGTAGTGGACACGACGACGGTTTTGCCCGGCCCGGCCGGGGCCGCCGCGTGCGGCGATGATGTCGGCGGCACCGGCCACAACGCGCACAGGTCGCGCGGCGCGTGACCGGTGAACTGGCCGTACGACGAGAAGGGTGCGACTTGGCGGATCCGCCGATCGGCGTCGGCCCAGGCGGCCGGGTCGGTCGGCTCGGGCGCGTCGACGCAGCGGATCGCGTTGAACGCGTCCTGCGAGCTGTTGTAGTGGCCCTTGTCGTCGCGCCCGTAGTACTCGTCGGCCAACGTCAGCAGATCACCTGGATCGGCGCCGCGTCGCAGACCGAGCAGCCCGCTGGTCAGGTACTTCCAGAACTGGGGGGTGTACAGCGCGTTGATCGTGCCGGTGATGGCGTCGGCGTAGCCGAGGCTGCGCCGATCCGAGGTCATCGCGGGCTTGGTCACCAACGGGTCGATCAGCTGGTGATAGCGCGCGACCCACTGGTTCGGGTCGGTGCCCAGCGGGCAGTCGGTCGAGCGGGCGCAGTCCGCGGCGTAGTCGTTGAACGCGGTCTGGAAACCAGCTTGCTGGTTGATCAGTTCGTCGATCGGGCCGATGGTCGGGTCGATGGCGCCGTCGAGCACCATCGCCCGGACGTGGTCGCCGAAGCGCTCGATGTAAGCGGTTCCGAGCTCGGTGCCGTAGCTGTAGCCCAGGTAATTGATCTGGTCGTCGCCGAGTGCCTGGCGCACCGCATCCATGTCACGCGCGGTGGACGCGGTTCCGACGTTCGCCAGGAATGCCGTCCCGTTGCGGGCGACGCACCGCTGCGCGATCTGCCGGTAGATCTGCTCGATGTGGGCCACACCCTGCGGGCTGTAGTCGACCATCGGTTCGCGACGGAAGGCGTCGAAGTCGGCGTCGGTCTGGCAGCGCACGCCCGGCGTCGAGTGGCCGACGCCGCGCGGGTCGAAGCCGACCAGGTCGAAGCGGCGGCTCACCTCGGAGTCTGCGAGCGCGGGCCCCATGGCGGCCACCATGTCGACCGCTGAGGCACCCGGCCCGCCGGGGTTGACCAGCAGCGCGCCGATCCGGGGACCGGTAGCCGGAATCCTGATCACCGCGATCTGCACTTGTGCGCCGGTCGGATTCGCATAGTCGACGGGCACCTCGACGACGCCGCATTGCGCGGTCGGGATGTCACCGGGGGCTTTGACGACCTGGCTGCAACTCCCCCAGTTCAATTGCGGCACCGAGGACGGCTGCGGCGCGGCCGGGCTGGGCGTCGGGCCCGCGCCGTAGCCGGGCGTGGCGCCGGACAGCGGTGTTGCGACGACGGCGGCCGATGCGGCGAGCAGGAGGGAGAGCAGCGCAGAACTCATCGGTCTCATGCGCCACATGGTGGTCAATCGTGGCATGCGTCGGCCACGGGCCGTGTTCCCATTGGTCACACCTTGGTCTCGTTATCGAGCGCGCCGTCGTGAAACTCCGTATCCGAAGCCGACCGCGGGCGGCGGCGCTAGCACTTAGCCCCCTTGGACGGCACAGTACCGCTGAGGAGGTAGGCGGTCGCATAATCGTCGATGCAGCTGTTCCCCTGGAACACCACCGTGTGCTGGGTGCCGTCGAAAGTGAGCAACCCGCCCTCGAGTTGCTTCGAGAGGTCGACGCCGGCCTGATACGGCGTCGCCGGGTCGTGGGTGGTGGAGACCACCAGCGTGGGCGTCAGGTTGGACACCGAAATGGAATGCGGCTTGCTCGTCGGTGGCACCGGCCAGAACGCGCACGTCCCCAGCGGGGCGTTGCCGGTGAACTTGCCGTAGTTCATGAACGGGGCGACCTCGCGCGAACGGCGGTCCTCGTCGATGACCCTGGCGCGGTCTTTGACCGGCGGCTGGTCCACGCAGTTCACCGCGACGCGGGCGTCGGTGGAGTTGTTGTAGTGGCCGCGCTTGTCGCGACGCATGTAGAGGTCGGCCAACTCGAGCATCACGTCGCCCCGACCGCGCGACAGCTCGGTCAGCCCGCTGGTCAGGTGGTGCCAGAACGTCGGCGAGTACAGCGCCATGATCGTGCCGATGATGGAATCGCTGTAGCTCAGCCCGCGGGGGTCTTTGGTGCGGGCCGGTTTGCTGCGCATCGGGTTGCTCTTGTCGACCAGCGGATAGACCAGATCGTGATAGACGTCAACGGCTTTGGCCGGGTCGGTGCCCAGCGGGCAGGTGGGCGACTTGGCGCAATCTTTCGCGTAGTCGTTGAAGGCGTCCTGGAAACCCTTGGCCTGCCTGAGGTCCGACTCGACGGGATCGGCGTTGGGGTCGATGGCGCCGTCGAGGATCATCGCCCTGATGTTCTTCGGGAACGCCTCGGCATACGCGGCGCCCATCCGGGTGCCGTAGGAGTAGCCCAGAAACGTCAGCTTGCTGTCGCCCAACGCTTCCCGGATGACGTCCAGATCCTTTGCGACGTTGTCGGTTCCGACGTTCGCCAAAAACTTCTTGCCCATCTTGGCGACGCAGCGGTCGATGTACTCCTTGGTCTCCTGCTCGATGTGCGCGATGCCCGCCGGGCTGTAGTCGACCTGGGTCTCGGTGCGCAGCCGGTCGTTGTCGGCGTCGGAGTTGCACCAGATCGCCGGCCGCGACGACGCCACCCCGCGCGGGTCGAAGCCGACCAGGTCGAAGCGTTCCCGGATCTGCGGCGGCAACGACTGCACCAGCCCGACCGCCGCCTCGATGCCGGACTCCCCCGGACCACCGGGGTTGATGACCAGCGAGCCGATCTTGTCCCGGGTCGCCGGGAAGCGGACCAGCCCGAGTGTCGTCGCGTCGCCGTTGCGGTGGCGGTAGTCGACGGGCACCGCGAGCTTGCCGCACTGCACGCCGCCGGGCAGCTTCGCCGGCAGACCGCCGCCTCCCGCGAGCCGGCACGGTCCCCACTCCACCGGTTGTCCGACCTTGGGGCCGTACATGACCGCACGCCCCTTGACGACCTGCGTGCAGCTGGACGCCGTCACCGCGACAACGGCGATCGCGGTCCAGAGCAGCATCGTGCGCGCGAACTTGCCGCGGCGAGGGGTCCCCATGGCACACATGCTGCCATGCGCGGATGTGACGCCCCGGTCACTGGGGCGTCTACTGCGTCGCGAGCAGCAGTTCTTCCATGCCGACCGCGAAATCGTCGGCCAGCTCCCACAGGTCAGGCAGCAGCTCCGGGCAGGCGATGATTCCGACGTCGAGTTTGCCGGTCAGCGACATCACGGTGATATTGAGGCCGGAGCCCTGGAAGATCGGCCCCAGCGGATACATCGCCTTGACCTCACCGCCCAGGAAGTACAGCGGCACCTGGGGCCCGGGCACGTTGGACACCACCAGGTTGTGCACCGGGATCCGCTTGGTGAGGCTGGTCCGCGCGTAGGCCCGCATCGCCACGCCGAAGACCGCGGGTGCGGCGAACTGCGACCAGTCCTGTAGCAGCGTGGCCTTGATCGCCGAACTATGTTGCTTGGCAACCGAGTTCGCATCAGCGATGGCTTTGATCCGCTCGACCGGGTCGGCGATGTGTGTCTGCAGGCTGGCGAACATGCCCGAAACCTGGTTGCGGCCCGGCCGATCCGACTTGCCGTGCACGGACACCGGCACCATCGCCACCAGCGACGAGTCGGGAAGTTCGCCGCGGTCCATCAGGAACTGGCGCAGCACACCGGAGACCAACGCCATCACCACGTCATTGACCTTGACGTCGAAATGGTCCTTGACCTTCTTGATGTCCCCGAGGTCGAGCTGCGCGAAGGCGATATTGCGGTTGGCGGTGATGCTGTCGTTGAACGCGGTCTGCGGCGCCGCGAACGGCGGTGCCATCGTCTGGCCGCTGCGGGCCCGCAATACCGTCTTGACCACCGTCGATGCGGTGTCGGTCAGCGCGTTGGCGAAGCGCATCGGCCGGGCCGCGAATTTCAGCGCACCCGTCACCGCAATCTCGAGGTCGTTGGCGCCACCGACGCCGTCGACCGGGTCCGGTGCGGGCGCGTCCGCCTCGGTGCTGCACAGCTGCGACATCAGGTTGGCGCCCGTGACGCCGTCCACCGCCGCGTGGTGCACCTTGGTCATCACCGCCAGCCGGCCGCCCTCCTGGGCGTCGGTGCCCGCCACCCCTTCGATGACCCACATCTCCCAGAGCGGACGGGTGCGGTCCAATGGCAGCGAGGCGATGTGACCGCAGATCTCGGCCAGCTCGTTGCGCCCACCCGGTGGCGGCAAGCCGATCCGGTGCAGATGCCGGGCGACGTCGAAGTTGTCGTCGTCCACCCACACCGGGTGGTCCAGGTTGAACACGCTGTCGGCCAGCTTCTCCCGGAACTGCGGCATCGCCTTGACCCGTAACGCCAACTCGTCGCGCAGCCGGTCGAAGGTGTAACCCCCGGGCATCGTCGAGGTGTCGACCTCCAGGATCGAGCAGACATGCAACGGCTGCGAAGGCGTTTCGAGGTACAGGAAGCTGGCGTCGAGTCCGCTGAGGCGCTGCATGCGCCGATGGTATGTCCGCTGCTGAGGGGCGGCACCGGAATCGCGCGATGGGCAGCGGTGTGAGGAAGTCCACTGGGCCGGCTGTCCACCCGCTGGGTCCGAAGTGGCACACTGGTCGGGTCAGACGAACCCGGGGACCCCGATGGGCCTCGAGGATCGAACCGACCACCACTAGGGACAATGATGTCTGAACAGACTGTTTATGGCGCCCACTCTTCCTCGAACACCGCTCCGCGGACCAAGACCCGCATTCACCATCTGCAGAAGATGAAAGCCGAAGGCCACAAGTGGGCCATGCTCACGGCCTACGACTACTCCACCGCCCGCGTCTTCGATGACGCCGGCATTCCGGTGCTGCTGGTCGGCGACTCAGCGGCCAACGTCGTCTACGGCTACGACACGACCGTGCCCGTATCGGTCGACGAACTCATTCCCCTGGTCCGCGGGGTCGTCCGCGGGGCGCCGCACGCGCTGGTCGTCGCGGACCTGCCGTTCGGCAGCTACGAAGCCGGCCCCGCCGCCGCGCTGGATGCCGCGATCCGCTTCATGAAGGAAGCCGGCGCGCACGCGGTCAAGCTGGAGGGCGGCGAGCGGGTCGCCCCGCAGATCGCCGCGCTGTCCGCGGCCGGTATTCCGGTGATGGCCCACATCGGCTTCACCCCGCAGAGCGTCAACTCGCTGGGCGGTTTCCGGGTACAGGGCCGCGGCGACGCCGCCGAGCAGACCATTCACGACGCGATCGCGGTCGCCGAGGCCGGTGCCTTCGCCGTCGTCATGGAGATGGTGCCGGCCGAGCTGGCCACTCAGATCACCGGCAAGCTGACCATCCCCACCGTCGGCATCGGCGCGGGCCGCAACTGCGACGCCCAGGTCCTGGTGTGGCAGGACATGGCCGGACTCACCAACGGCAAGACGGCCAAATTCGTCAAGCGGTTCGGCGATGTCGGCGGCGAATTGCACCGCGCGGCAGCGCAATACGCCAACGAGGTAGCGTCCGGAGAGTTTCCCGACGACGAGCACAGCTTCTGACCCGCTGGTTTGGCGGACGCCGTCGCGTGGCACATTGACGGCAATGTCTGCCGACGGCGCGTCCCGCCACCTCGAAGTCGAGCGCAAGTACGACGTCGACGCGTCGGCGCGGCCGCCCTCGTTCGACGGGATCGCCGCAGTCAGCCGGGTGTCCCGCTCGGAGACCCAGACGCTGGACGCCGTCTACTTCGACACGGCCGGGCGCGATCTGGCGTCCAACCGGATCACGCTGCGCCGCCGCACCGGCGGTCTCGACGCGGGCTGGCACCTGAAACTGCCGGCGGACGCCGGAGCCCGGACCGAGGTACGGATGCCTCTGGACGGCGACGAACCACCGGGCGCGCTCCTCGACGTCGTGCTGGCGGTCGTACGGGATCGCCCGGTGCAGCCGGTGGCCCGGATCAGCACCATCCGTCAGGTGCACCTGCTGCACGGCGCCGATGACGCCGTCATCGCCGAATTCTGCGACGACCGGGTCACCGCCGGGCGCGGACCCGACGGTGAACTCGCCCAGCAGCGTTGGCGCGAATGGGAAGTCGAACTCGTCGGCGACGGGTCGGACACCGATCTGCTGGAGCGGGTGGGTGAGCTTCTGTTCGACGTCGGCGCGAAACCGGCCGGTCACGGCTCCAAGCTCGCGCGCGTGCTGGACAAGGCGGTGGCGAAGCCGCCGGCCGATCCCCTGCACCGGGCGTTGGGGGAACAGATCGGCGAGTTGCTGGTGTGGGACCGCGCGGTACGCGCGGATGCCGACGACGCCGTCCACCAGATGCGGGTGACGGCCCGCAAGATCCGCAGCCTGCTGCAGGCGTCGCCGGAGTCGTTCGCGCTCGCCAAGGATGCGCCGGTGATCGACGAGCTGCGCGAGTTGGGCAACGTGCTGGGGGTCGCCCGCGACGCCGAGGTGCTGGCCGACCGCTACCGCGATGCCCTCGGCGACCTGCCGCCCGAGCTGGTCCGCGGGCCGATCCGCGACCGGCTGGTCGGCGGCGCGGAACAGCGCTACCGCACCGGCCTGCGACATGCGTTGGCCGCCATGCGCTTACCGCGCTATTTCCGACTGCTCGACGCGCTCGACGCGCTGGTTGCGCAGCCTCCGTCGGCCCGCCGGAAGTCGGCGCCGGCGACCGTTGCCGGCGCGGGTAGAAAAGTCCGCAAGGCGGCGAAAGCGGCCCGGCGGGCGCATGGCGCCGCCGACCGTGACGACGCCATCCACCGAATTCGCAAGCGGGCCAAGCGCCTTCGCTACACGGCGGATGCCACCGGCGCCGACAAGGTGTCCGCGCAGGCCAAGAAGCTGCAGTCGTTGCTCGGGGATCACCAGGACAGCGTGGTCAGCCGCGAGCATCTCCGCGAGCAGTCGGACGCCGCGCACGCCGCCGGCGAGGACACCTTCACCTATGGGCTGCTCTATCAGCGCGAGGCCGACGCCGCGGTCGACAGCCGGCGGCTGAAGCCGAGGCTGAGCAAGCTCCTCAAAGCGGTGGGCAAGCTGTCGAGCTGACGGGGCGGACGAGTTGGCCTGTAAGCCGGATTCTGTTTGCTGGGCGTTTGCGGGGTCAAGCTGCGCTGACATTGTTGCAGAGCCGCAGCTCAAAGCGTTGGGACTGTTGACTGTTCGAAGCTGCGCCTAATTTTGCTGCGTACTAACTGCGTACTGCCGCATCACCCAGCAGGCCGCCAGGCCGCCTTCCCTGGGCCGACGCCAGGGGTCGCTGCCGCCGCGTGATCTGACGGTGCGGTGCTGGGGCGTTCATCAGTGGAATGAGAGTCGTCACCGAAGAGGACGGTCCCCCATTGCCACGGAGTCGCAAGTTGAATAGTCCACCCCGGAAGCCGCCGTCCTCACGGCCTGCCGCGTTCCCAGCGCCGACAGACCTGACCGCCTCGACGGGGCGACCTGGCACCGCCATGTCAGTCACATCCGGATAACCGAGTCATGAGGGAAGCAACAGCATCAACAGACCAGACCGACGGCCGGAAAAGTTAAGCGAGGCGATCAGGCGCACCACCGAGCAACGCTGGAACGACGACGACTACACCGCAGACGGCCCAAGTGGTGAATGCTGGGATCACGACGACCATCACCCACACGACGACTGACAACAGGGAGAAACCCCGGCTTGAACGGAAGGTTGGGTCGTGTGATGTTGCGCTCCAACAACCACTTTCATGGTTAGCGCCACGGCGTGGGGCTAACCCCTACGTGGGTTTCGCGGTGGCGGATGATTAGGTACTGGAATCAGCATAATCCCCTAATCGGCCGGCGCAGGCCATGTTCTACTGACGCCCACACCCCCACCGCGGTCACAGTCGAAGGACCACACCATGGGATACGGACGCCCCTACAACCCCCGCACTGACAAACTCAGCTGGAGCCGAGAAAACTGGCTGCACCGACCCTCACAAACCGTCGTCGGCGACAGCGATCCCCGCACACCACGAACCGTCGACCAAGCAAAAAAACAGCACCACACCTGGCTGCTCATCGGCAGCCAAGCCCACACTCCGTTGGGCTATTACCGCCGCGACATGGACATGACCACCGCCACACACACCCAACCCACCTACACCGCCACCTGGCACCCCAACAACGGCCCCACCTGCACACTCACCCGCACCGCCGGCAACGACGCCTACTACACCTGCGTCCATCACCACCAAGCCCAATTCGACACCTAAACCCACCACCAGGCCGCCGTAAGTAGCCTCGTGGCATGACAGGTGACGATCATCCCGCGATGTCGGACTACGAGCGAAAGGCATGGCAGGCACTCACCGCTCAACCGGAAAGCACGCAAGAAGACAGTCGTTACCACGATCTCGTCAAACGGGGTCGGACGCGCGTCCGCGAGGCCACCAGCAGGGTCACGACCACAGTGCGCCGCATCCCGGGAACCGAGCAGGCCTTCGACGCCGTCGACGTCGTGATTCGTAAAGCTGTAGAAGGCCTCCACACGGTGTTCGTCGAGCGCGGACTGCACTCGGTCAGCCCGCTGACGGTCTATCAAGCTTTCGCTGCCGAAGGCGTCGCGGTCACCTCCTACGAAGGCATCCGCGCACTGGACCTGAAGGTCTGCGACAGAACCGTTCCTCGACGCAAAGAGCGGTACATCGGGCTGGCAGCGGTTGAAGGAGCGGCCACCTCACTGGCCGTGACTGGAGCCACCGTCTCGTCCACGGTGACCGGCGGAATCACCGTCGGTGTCGCGCTAGCAGCAGTGACCGTTGATGTCACCGCAGTACTTACCGGCATGGGCCGGATCGTTGCCTTGGTGGCCGCCCACTACGGATACGACGTCCGAGAACCTGAAGAACAGGTATTTGCCTCCGGCGTGCTGGCCTATTCCACAGCAGGCAGCGCCGCTGAGAAAGCGACCGCACTGGCAGCGCTGTCCCGCCTGACCCAGGACATGATGCGCCGAGCAACATGGAGACAACTCCAGCAACACCAAATCGTCTCAATCATCCAAAAAGTGGTGTCATCGCTGGGATTCAAACTGACCCATCGCAAACTCGCCCAAGCCGTGCCGATCGCTGGAACCGTCCTCAACAGCGGCCTCAACGCACACATCACCTACCGGACTTTCGACCGGACACAACGCGCCTACCGGCTTCGCTTCCTCACCGAGAAATACAATCTCGACCCCCGGGCCTGGACACCAAACTTTATCGATGCCGAGGTTACCGACATACCCCGCGTCGACGAACTACTCGAAGAACAACTGCAACCCGATCCCGGCGAGGAGCCAAAAACCGAACAGCGTTCGGCACCCGGCGTCGGCGAAGAAACGACGACCGACCCCGACCACCAGGCCCACAACGACTCCCCTGAACCCGCTACCAATATCCTTCTACACCAGGAACTTTCGGACTGTCCTAGCGGGAACGAGCATAGGCTCACCGTCTGGGGGACCTACACACCGGCCGACGGACTCACCATCGAGGGATCCGATTCCACCGACTGGCCATGCACCGACCTCACCTACACCTATCACGTCGCACCAGAACACATCACGCAACTGCGATCCGCACTAGGCGCCGCCGGCAACGACGACCTACTCGAACTCGTCAAACACCGCATGCCTTCACTCGGAGTCAACGACTGGCTCGACAACCACGGCGTCACGTACACCGGATCAGAAACACAACACCCCAACTAACGCCATCATTCAACTCGCAGCTCAAGGCATGTTTTCGCGCTGATCCGGACCCTGAACCGGCCTACGCCATCAGGCATGCGAAAGCGGTGTGCGAGTACCTGGCGAGCCATGGTGGCCTTGGTGTGAATGCCGACGACTACGTTGCGCGCACCACGGAGGCGTGGCGGTGCTGTTGCGGCGCAACACTTTGCGAGTCTCAGCCGGGCCCGCTCTGCCGACTCCGCGACCGCGGCTCAGTCTCGATGTACGAGGACGAACAACGCCGAGTTACGGATGCTTGACAAGTAGTTTGGCCAGCGTCCAAGCGACCGCGCGGACTACGAGATGGCAGATTCACAGGCGCCGCACGACGCGGGACCCGCCTCCGGTTTGAGTTCCCTAGCAGGACGGCTTGGAATTTGACCCGCAGGTCAGCGTTTCCTCAGCCCCGGCAGCCCGCCTCTGAGGAACTGCACGCTTTTGGTTGTTCTGGTTAGCCGTCCCGTAGTCGGCACGTTCGCCGCCTCCAGTCCAGTCGGGTCGGGCCGCTCTACGGCGAACCTGGGCCTCTTCCCCTTGTTCTTCCCCTTCTTCGCCATTGATGACTTTTGCTTAAGGTCCTGCTTTTGCCTGCGCTTGCGCTTCGGGTCCTTGCTGTGCAGTTCACTTAGTGCCTTGGCTGCCAGACGAGACAGGTCATTCGTTGAAATCCCGTACAACTCTGTGTACTTGGTATAGAACTCGTCGATCTTGGTGGTTGGATTCTCAGCCGTGTAGGCGTCGCGGTATGCCGCGCGGATTTTGGCCGCGTCCTCATCTGTAAGCCCCTTATTCTTCGGGACTCGGGTTTTTGGCGGCCGCCGCGGTCGGACCTTGCGTTTTGCTGGCAAGGCACCTTTGGCCTGGTGTCGTTTCCGGATCGCTTCGTACAGTTCGCGGTTGCGGTCCCGGTCAACGTCGACTATCTCGCGTAATGTATCGCGCGAAACCCCGTACAACGCTTCGAATTTCAGCCAAAAGTCGCTGATTGCGGCCCCGCAGTCCTCGGCCGCGTAGGCTTCGCGATAGCCCTTGCGGACGCGGGCCGCTTGGGCAACGGTAAGACGTTCCATCACGCAACCCTCGCTCCCCTAACCTAGCCGGCATGAATCGCTGGCAGCATATCGACGGACTGCGGCGGATATCGGCGATTGCAGACACCAAACTGCCCGCGGCGCGGCGGCGGAACATTCAATTCTGGAGCCAGCGGATAGCGTCGCTGCGAAACTTGAGTCATGCCTGAACGGAGGGAGCATACGCAGCACTAGCGGGCCAACTCTGACACTTCTACGCGGATAGCTGTCGAGATTTCGCGGCAGTGCCCAAGCCCTTGAGTGACTAATCATCGCGTATGCCAGAAGATTCGGGATCGACATGTTAGAGACCTATAGAGCGGCTAAGACTGCCTGTTACACATTACAACTGGGGGTTTCAATGAGCCTTGATTCACACCGTTTTGGTCGTACTGAGGAAGACTGGGATGATCTGCTGTCCGAAGCGACCGACTTCCTCAAGGAGCAGGCCCGATTAGGCCGCCTCACCTCTTACAGCGAGGTCAATTGGGCGATCGCCCGCCGTTCGCGCCTACAGGTCTTCGACTTCGCACTGGATCGGGACCGAGATGCGATGGGTGCAATCCTAGGCGATATCTCGAAAAAGAACCTAAGCGATTGTGGCGCAATGCTTTCCGCGATTGTCGTCTACATCGACCGCAACGATGCCGGCGGCGGCTTTTACAAGCTTGCACAATATCTTGGACTGCTCCCTACGGACGCGACAGCTGACCAGAAGTTAGCCTTCTGGACCACACAGGTCAGTAAGGTCCATGCGCGTTACGCACGGCCTCGCCGGCGTCGCCCCGAATCGTAGCCTGTCATCCACGCCGGATGTCAGACCTCTTCGTCGAGCACTGCTCTGAACTCCGGGGGCAGAACTACGTTGTCAGGCTTGTCGGCGAAAAGTGGGGCGATCTGGTCGACGCGCCGAGCCAGGCTGCGGTGACCGCGTAGAGAAGCGACCAGACCGCGCAGCGTGCGCCGGTATCCGAGCAGTACCGCGGATGCCGCCATTCCGGCCGGCAGGACCACCAACCACTACGCACCGTTCATGGCTCCCATCATCGCACCGAGCACCGGCCTGGCGCGGCTCATTCCTAGCACTGAGCGGCACGCTGGCGTGCGATCACTGGGTACCGCGTGTCGTGGCAACAATCTGTCCGGTGACCGTGGCAGCGTCGAAGCCGTGACCGATGAACCATTGGTGACCGATGCCCTGTTCCACTACACCGACGTTGGCGGCCTGAAGGGAATTCTTGAGAGTCGCAAGCTGTGGGCAACCCACGTCGGTTATCTCAACGACTCGCAAGAGTGGCACTTGGGAATGAGGCTGATCAAGCAACAGGTCGACCTAATTCCCCCACCCGAGCAGACCAGCGGTATCGGCCAACCTCTCACCCCCCTTGGGTCGGCCATGCTCCGTTCGAACTTCGACATGCTGTGGACCGAAGTTCCGAAAGTTGCAGGACCGTACGTCACCTGCCTATCGGCGGTCGGGAATCAATTGAGCCAGTGGCGCGGCTATGCCGCAGGTGGCGGCGGTTACTCGCTCCACTTCGATGCGAAACTACTGAAAGAGCAATTAGATTCGTGGGAATCCGGCATAGCGCTTGCTCGCGAGCACGTCTACACCTTGCCAATCCGGAAACGCGAGCTACACCGGGTTATCTACTACGTGAAGGAGCCTGACAAACCCGTCGAGATCGATGCGCTTCCAATGATTGACGCGCGAGTTAAGGTATTAGCCAACACATTTGAAACTTTCACGAAGAACATGGTTGATGATCTGTTTCTCCGACAGACCCCGCCGCCGCCTGATCTCGACATCAGAATCCAGCGGGCGCTCGGACCCGATATGGCGTACCTCTTGAATCTGGCGACGCGCATTAAGGACGACGGCTTTGACGAGGAACAGGAATACCGAATCATAACCTTCGGCGAACCAACCCTGTTCCACCCGAACGCAACTGGATTGATTCCGCGAATTGCGATGGATTTCAAACCAGCGTGCCTACTCGGTATCACGGTCGGACCAGGACAGCACATGGACAAACGTGAGTCGTCGGTGCGGATTTACCTGAAGCACCTAGGGGAAGATTTCGACCACGTCGAGGTTTCGCAATCAGATATTCCATTCACTGGCCTGTGAACGCTGTTGCAGCCCCAACGTGAGTCATATGACTCACCTAAAAATAGTCAAGTGCGGCAGCGAGTCTCAGTTGGGGGTAGACCGAGACTCACTGCCACCTCCCTCGTGCCTGCTGCGTTGACACGAAGCGAAGCGCCATCGCACCAAGCTCTAATCCGCCGTGGCGTAACACTGCATCCGTTCCGAGATTCACAGCGAGCTGCCTCACTATTGGCAGCCGCAGCGCGTGACTCGCGTCCGCGACCAGGCAGGCCGCCGACGAGAGCCACCGCCGGCGGCCTGAGCTGGGCACCGCCTGGTGGCTGAGATCAAGCTCCCAGAACCGGCAGCCACCGCCTCGACTGGTGCCTCATGGTGGCGCTCGCCATCTCTACTGATGATTTCTTCTAACCGCACCATCGCGGAAACCGCCCTCGGCCAAACCACGGTCGGAAGCGGTTTTCTGTGCGAATCGCGACGGTTCTGCGGAGCCGGCAGATGTGTCGGATCAAAGAGATAGCCTGCCCAACTATGACCGGAAATGAGGCAATTCGGGACATTTGGCGAGCCATCAGCCAACAGGTCTCGTCTGACCAGCCAAGCTACGTAGCGCATGCCTTGAATGCACTTACCGAGGGGTTGCCAGATGTGCTCTTCGCTCACGCACCCGACGGTGACAAGCTTCGCACGCTGTACTGGATCGAAGGGTCGACGTTCGGCAAGCTCAACGTCGGCGACTCCGATCAAGGGCACCCCGGCGTACCGTTCACAGACGGATGGGTGCGCCCACTGTCCGAACTATCACGCGTTGATCTCCGCGTAGTTGTAGTGCCCGACCGCGCAGTCCCAAGTGAGGTCGAAATCTATTACGACGCAACGTTCATCTGGCAAGACGGGCAGACATCGGAACGACTCGACGGCACGTTCTCTGGCAACCACTACGCGCGGAAAGCCGCCAACTCTTTGATAGAGACCGCCCTAGACTACGTCCGTTCTGAAAAGGTTGCGCAAGGGGTGTCGAGCAGCGAAAGAGGGTCATAGGTCCGCGTGGTCCCGCGACGCCCGCTCGTAAAGCGACTTTAACGTCCACGCACCAATAAGCGCTGCCGCGCACCATATTTGAGAACTGCAGAATCCAGCTGAAGCTGCGCGGGCCTCACGAGGACTGCTTAGAGTCGGCATCGCAGTGCTGCTGAGCAAGAAGGAAGATTGCGACACGCCATGAGCCGAACGCACCCGACCCACGCGCTGTTCGCGGTCGGCGCAATCGCGATGTCTTTCTACATGGCGGCAGTCGCGGACGCGGACCCCGACCCACACATTCCCAAGGGCGGATCGCTGTTGCGCCAAGGCGGACTAGGCAACGTGGCGGTGATCCCGTATTGCGACGGTGAACACTTCCCGGACAGCTCCTTCTGGCACCAGACCGCGGCCAGCCCGTTCGGGGTTGGCGGTCCGGCATCTGTGCCGTGGAATCCCCCGTTCTCGTCAAGCCGTGAGCGGACGCCCATCCATCACCAAATGACGACTTCGGCGCTGTTGTTCTCTCCCCCAACACACCGTGTCGCGACCCGTTGGGAACCGTCGTTGAAGTGCGCCCGGTATCCGGCGGTGCACCCCATCTCGTAACGCTCGCCTGTCACCGGCGAGTAGGCCACGATATCGGCTCCGTCATCGGCGGCATAGAACGCGCGTCGCTCGTTCTCGGCGAACAGCAAGTGGTATGACCACCAACAACACCCCCGCGACCGTCACCGCATATGACGAACGTCTGCGATTCCGATTCAGCCGGTGCCGGAGGCGGCGCCGCAGCAACCGTCTTCGTCTCAGTCACCGTGGAGGCCGCAGCCAGCTCCGGGGCCGACTCGGCTACGGAGGCCGAAGAAACCGCGGCGGAGGGTGTTCTGGCTCCCGTGCCGCCGGTGTAGTGGCGCTCCGCCCGTGAAACACGGACAGCAGCAAGCCAATCAGCCCAGCGACGGATACCGCAGTCAACGCGACGCACACCCGTAGCCACATCGTTGTCCGTTGCCGCATATCCAGATAGGGCACTGTGTTGTCGGCCCAGTTGTCGAGCGACCATGCGCGGGCGTGCTCGGTCGGGCTTTCAGAGGATGCCAGTTCCGTTTCGTCTCCGCTCATCGCGGCAGCACCCCCTATTCCTCAACTCAACGGTGAGTCGTGTTCGCGCGCCCGGCATGGCGTTCGGCCAAATACAACTGTTCGGCGCACCGCAATCAGGTCCGGCGGCACGGCGGTGCCCGGGTCGGCCAGCACCGCGGCCTGCACCGGCTGCGGCAGTGCGGCGAACTAGTCGAGGTCGTCGCTCATCGGCCGAAGGTAGCACCGGTGTCTGACAGCTGCTGGTTAGCCGATTTCCCGACCGTGATTGAAGTACGCCATTTCCACTGCGTCGGGTCGGACGCCTTGCGCGCTCGCGATTGCGTTCGCGTGTTCGAGCCAGCGGTTATAAGTGGAGGACTCCCACGGCCCGGTACGCGAAATATCCCAGCCATCCACGTCTTTCAATGCAACTGCGACAAATTGGTCGAGAATAAGGGCCCTCCCCGACTGGTCACCGTCCGCGCCGGCAGCGTATAGAAATTTCGTGAAGAACGAGGGTCCGAGATGCTTGAGATTGTTCGGTTGACCACGGAGCATCGAGTAGTACGCGTCCACGATGTTGCCGCGACTGAGTTCGTCAGCGACCGCCTGCAGGCAATCAGTAATCCGGGCGGCATCGTTGTCACGGAACACGCGTGCACGACGACCCACAAGAAACGCCGAACCCCCGGTACCCCACACGTAGCAGGCGACAAGGGTTTGAGGTAGACCATCGACCGTGAGCAGGTCGCGTCGCTTGACCCTGTGATACCCGCGCTCCAGGGGCGGGAGTTCGTCTAAGAACCTGCCCCAACCGTCTGGCACTCGGGGTGTCCACCAGATTGGGCGAAATCGGAAGCCGTGTTCAAGCACTGTGTCGTCGTCGGGGAACTCCACTCGCTCAACGCTACTGGCCCCACCGGCAAATTTAACCTCAGAGCCTTATTTCGCCGAACAAGGTGCGACCGTGTGCCGCCGAGGGCTAAATTCGATCCGCCACGGATATGTCATCTGCGATGATCTGCGGGGCGGCTACAGCCGAGGGTGGGTGACCGCTCGCGCCGCCGGATTGCCCGGCCTCTCCAACCTCGGAGCGGGGGCGCTACCACCGCTTCCGCGGCAACTGCTCGTCAATACCGCCTGGGTCGCCTTTGCCCCGAACTTTCCCACACAGAGTGAAAACACCATTGGAGGAGTAGACAGGTCGTTGCTTGCGGTGCTCTGCTTTCAATCCCATCGATAGCCTTGCAGCGCAACAGTACTGACGGGCCCGCCTTTGTGTCATTCCGCGAGCGTATTTACACGGCCGCACAGCTAAGCGTAGTCACAATCGCCGACCACGCGGCCTGCAGCTTGGTGTGACCCTGATGCGGCTATAGCGTCCTACTTGAAGTAGCCCTGGTGCCAGAGGTCGTAACAGGTCTGGCTGGCCGCCAACCTGCTGGCTCGGCTTTGTCTATGACAATCAGTTGATTCGCCAGCGCGTCAGCGTGATTGGGGTCCAGCCCGTGAGGGCGCTCCAGTTCCCTGAATCGCCTGCTTGAGGCCGTCGAAGAAAGCTTGAGGCTGGTTCAGGAGCGCCTGGACAAGCATGTTCGGTGTTGGGGTCAGCGTGAGCGACCCAGCTGGTCCGAATAGGGCGGCAGTGCCCCGTCAACAGCGCGGTGTCAAAGGCCTTCATAATCGTTCTGTCCTTCAGTAACAGCGCTGCAACCGGCTACCAAGATCGCCGGCCGGCCAGAGTTTCAACGCTGACTTTGCCATCGATGCACGGACCACGAAGTCGGAGCCAATTATTGCGTGCCGTCACGTTTTTCCTTCCCACCCTAGACACCGCCAGCATCATCCCGAGCCCGCCGATGATTGTGGAGGCGAGCAGCACCCCGGTCCTCACCGCACTACGCAGTCAGCGCCAACTCTGAGATTGAGGCAGTCAACCCCCATCGCGCCGTCCATGGCCTGATCGGTCACATACATGGTGGTACCCAAGTGATGCGCAGTGGGCTGGGTCGGGATGAAATAGAGGAGCCAGCCCTGGGCCGGCCAACAAGCTTGCGCCCAGTACCCGAATTCATGGCCTCATTGCGGACACGGTTGTTTAAAATCTGATGCACGCAGGCGGGAAGGGGTTGGTTTGGTCCGTAGCCATCGGCGCTGCTGGGATCGAAGGTCGGCGGCGGATCGTACTGCCACGAACCGCCGTGGCATTCAGTGACTTGCGCCGGACATTGACATCCGTTATGCCAGAGTCAGGATTTCTCGTTTGGGGGTGGTGACGATGGCGAACAGCGGACGACCATGTGTTGACCTGGAGGCCCTGGCGTCGTCGGAGGCGCACGTCACCGGACGGGGTGAAGGCCTGGCGACGACCCACCTCTCGTCGGACAACCAGCTCACGGCAGCGCAGTCATGCTGGGTGGGCAATTCGGCGCTGGCATTAGGCGCGAAGACGGCGAAGTGGTTGGAGACCTCGCGCGGGCTGGTGATAAGCGTCGGGACCACGCGACAGATCTCAACCACGATGGCCATAGTTTTGCCGAGATGAAGCGCGACCACGTCGAGAAGCTACAGGGGCTGCACCCTGCCCCTGAGGGCCTCACCGGTTCGGTCTGACCCTGATGGTGTTGACGGTGGCCGACATTGAGCGGTGGAGCGCCGGGGCGGTGCGCGATGTATTCCATGTCGCCACTGCCCGAGGCAATGCCACCCTGGACGCCTCCCGTCAGCTCAGCACGCTCGCCGTCTTCGACACCTGGGAAGGCGCGACGGCAGAAGCCAGAAAGCACACCAACGCATCGATCCGCCAAGACCTCGATGCGCACGGCAACGAGTCCCTGGCCGTAGCCCGGGCGGCAGGCAAGGCTGCCAACGACATCGAGCATGTGCAGTCCGAACTACGGACGCTGCGCGCCGACGCCACCGCGTTGCACATGACGATTGACGCGGTAAGCAACAAGATCGTTCCAGCGGAGAAGATGCCGCCGATGGAAGCAGAAATTGCGGAGATGCAGCTGCAACCACGCCTGGACAAGATCCTGACCGAAGCTAATGCAGTCGACGCCGAGCTGGCCGCCGCCATCAATATGGCTGACGGTGACACACCAATTCCTGCTGGCCCCAGGGCGCAATTCGACCCTCGGAATCCATTCGTCGACGATCCACGGTTTGGCCACTGGGTCAACGTCACGCCACCGCCGTATACCGGCGAGACCCCACCGGCACCGTGGACAGGTCACAAATCGCTGGAAGGGTATCCCGGCAAAGGCCCGGGCGGGCCCTCGGGCTTCTATGTTCCGGGCGGCAAAACCTGGGCCGACGACAGCGCCGCGCCGATGGCCTTCCTCACTGAGCAATACCGCTTCCGCATTTCGGGCGAGGATTACACCGGCTACACGCGCATGGTGGGGGGCCGGCAACAGCAGTGGGTGCAGTACACCTACGACGCCCAGCGGTACACGCAGGTCAATCTTGGGGCGCAGGCATGGGCGTCGAAAGGGTCCAACGAGACTACCGGCGAATTGGGCGGTGTAGCGACCGGCGGGCTCGGAGGGATAACGCCGCCACCGAAGATAGAAGCGTGGCAGCCGATCTCGCTGCCGCAAGTTGCATCATTGTCGGGTACCAACCCGGCAGCCACGTTCTACATACCTGACGGGTGCGGCGGCCAATTCACGTTCAGCGGCGGCGTCCCGGTAGGTGGGATGGCACCTCCGCCAACCATTCCGAGCATGATCGCCGGCTCGTAAGCGGCGGCCGCGCTTCTCGATAGTTACCCGTCATTCTCGGTGTCCCAGTGCACCCAGTCCGGGAGCGGAGTTCGTGGCATCGCGCCGTGCGCTGAGGCTTCGTTGCTTGGTTGACCGCGATGCTCTTTCCACCTCGGGTCCTCTCTGTTAGCCCGACTTCGGCGGATACCACGGATCACGATGGTTGCTGCTCCTCCGATGACGAACACCAACAAGGCGAGCTTTGCTACGGCCACCGCGATAGTGATCAGCATGTCAGCGCTGCGGGGCCTGAGTCAGCTGCAGATGCGGACACGCCTTTTTCAGGGCGGTCGTCGCGCTGTACACCAGGGTGGTTGCGCGCATGCTGTCATTGTCCACGGCGGGCGCTGGTGAGGGTGATGGCGAATTAACGGATAGGGTAGCGGCGGCGCGCTGTCCTTTCGCCGTCAAGGCGGTGCCTTCGGCCCAATTGTCCAGTTGGGTCTTGAAGTCGGGAGCTAAGACCGTTACCTGCGCAGCCCGGATATCGTTGGCCATAGCGGATTCCGCGTCGGCGACGGCTAGAAGATCGCTCGTCTCCCCGGCACCGCTTTGCAATGCGGCAACTGACTGCTCCATCTTATTCCATTTCGGCCCGAGCTGTTCTACGACGCCGCAGTCATCGTGGGAGGCGGCGCGTTGGTTGACCCGGGTTGTCCAGACCGTGGCGGCGGCGGCAGCGATGACCAGCGCGACAATTCCAACCCACAGCAACATCCGACGTCGGCGGCCGCTGACTGGAGACTCACCGTCTGCCATGTATGCGAACTTACCTCGCGTCGACGCCTCCCGTAAGCGACGGGCGCAAGAATCGTCAGGCGGGTCACGAGGTGTCGGCAAGCATCGGAGGCCGCCCCTAAAACTGGGTGCCGTTGCTACCCACTAATCCTGGTGTCCGTCTGCGCGACAGCGCAACTCGTCAAATCGTGGAAAGGCCTCTCGTCGCTGCTCCTGGACGAATCAACGAAAGCTCCGGGTCTTAGCAGCGGGTAACCATGATTCGTCCCCCCGGTCGATCGGCCAAGGCCGCGCTTTCCGCAGCCGCGCGCGTCGTACGAGTAGCACCGCTCCAGCCCTTGTCATTGCGCGCCGCTGACACACAGCCCTGCCCGGAAGCAATCACGTGACAGACCGCAGCGCCCGTGCGTTGACAGTCATCGGCGGCGGCATTATCGGCGGCCGCCTTCGACGGATAATTATCCGACGCTCCCCATCTAGTCCCGTTATGTTCCACAGAAATTGCGGACCATGTGGTGTCCGCGCGGGCCGCCGGTTGATCTGTAGATACATTGACAGCCGCAACCACGATGGCCATGACCACAACTTGGATGATTTTATGCATAACCTGCCTAAACGTCAGTACCTTGCGAAGAATTCTCTTTGCTGAGAGCGTCGCAGCGAACTTTAAGGCGCTCACAGGTGTCTGGCAAGCGTTCGGCAGCAGATCTACAGGTTGCTGGTTCAATGGTTGCGGACAACACCGACACGGCCCCAGTCCCATCGACCTCGGTCAGGCTGACTTTCCGGTGCGGCGCAAGCGAGCGCGTGCAAACTTGATGCCTTCGAAGCGGGCCTGCGTCCCTCATACGATGGAGCACCATCGATCGACACCGTCTCCTGGCATGGCGACTGGTACACCATGGTGGGGGCAGCGGATGCCCAGCCCAGCGCTAACGCCCCCAGCCAGGCGTCTCTGGTAGCACTCGGAGAGCAATTTGCCTAATTGTGCTCCGCATCGGCCCCCAGATCATGGCGAGAGATCCCGTGACCGGTCCGCCGACGTTGAAGGCCGACTCACCGTGCTTTTCAGCTAATCTTCCCGGCAACCGGACGCCGTTTCCAATCGTGATGGGTGGTAATAGCTGAACTGGGGGCCGTCGACGAAAAGGCGTACGTGACTCGCGTCGGTCAGTTCATAGCCGAGGGCGGGTGAAGGTACTGAAATGCCTTGCGCGCGATGACGCCTAGCTGGCGGGGTCGCTCGGGCTGGGGTTCGCCGATCCAGCCCTTCTCTGCGGCCTTTTTGCGGGCCTCTACGTCGTCACTCACCTTTCAGCGTGCTCCGCATCGAGGTCGGTCGAAATCCAAAGGCAGCTGAGGCACACCTTCACCGTCCGCCACCGGACCGGTGAGGCGTGGTGGGTCACCACCGCAGTCACATGGGATTCTTCGCGGCCACCACGGGGACCCCTGGCGATCCACTCGTGGCGGGCCCGCTGCCTCTCGCCGAAGAGACCCATGGACATCTCGGCTGTCTTAAATTTGGCCAGCCAAAAAGCTCCCGCATCAGGATCGGCGGTTTTGGGGTACAAGACTCTCCAGTAATGGCGGTACGGCTCGTCATCAAGTCGCCATACGGCAGGCCAGTAGGCCCCGGAGTCATGTCCGAGTTCCTCCGCCTGATCGTTTTTCTCGGCGTCGTCGGGCTGTTGGATGCTTTGGGACGCTTGATGTTCAGTCATTGGCGGTCCTCGTTTAGGCCCCGGCACATTGGGGCGCTCTTGCCAGGCACCGGCTGGTGTCGGCCACTTCGTCACCCGGACCACCCACGAGCGTGGGGTTGGTGTGCGCCGAGCCGGGGCTTAGTGGCGCATCTCGTGAAGCGATTGAATTCTATCGGGAACCTATCGTTCAGTCGACAATCACCAGTTCGGCTTGCTGACGCTCGTCGGCGGACCATCCAATAACTGAAGTCCTTGCAACACTGAGATTCCAGCAACGTGATGACATGCGGCGATTTAGAGGTGGGTGACACCCGAAAGCAACTGTTCGAAGCAGGTTTCGAAATCTTAAACGGATGGCGGAACGCCTCGGCGGACCGGTGCCGAGGGGCAGCGAAGAATGGATATGCCTTCGCACCGACGGCTCGTCGCGAAAGCGCTGGGAAGCGAGAAAGGCTGCCCTTCAGCGGGCCGCGGCGTTGGGTCTCAGCGACTACGACGAGCCGTCACTCTTCGATGACGTGTAGTCGCCGCGCTCACATCGAGAGTATTTCTTCCGGCCGGCGCGGGCTGATCAGTGACTCATAGTTGGCTACCGTCTCGATAAGGAACGCGTCTAGTTCCCCGCCGTGGCTCTCCATCGCCATCCGTCGCACAGAGTCGGCGAGGAGGCCACCGTCGATGAGGATGATCGGGTACTGATCGTCCAGCATCTCTTTCTGCGCGGGCGTTGTATACCAGCCTGTCGTGACGTAGACGCCGATCCATCCACGCCGAAGTCGCGCAACGACTCTCGCGAGTTGTTCGGCGCTGATCCCGGTTAACGGTTGAACGCACTTAGCCTGTCCCAGTACGACCAGCGATGTCATCGCACGTTCAGTTCCGACGTCGAGCCGGCCAACGAAATCGGTTCCACCATCGCCGCTTCCTCGGGTAATCCATCCCTGCTGAAACTGGCCTGCGCCGCCTCCCAGCACCTCTGCAGCGACTTTTAGCGCGAGCACCTCGAATGAATGTTTCTTCCCGTCGAAGTGTCTGTAGATCTTCTGAAGCGTCTTGTCTTCTGCGGGACCACCCGGCTTCTGGCCCGCCCGCGGCACCACTCGCGAACTAAGGACACGCTGGCGGATGTCCGGCAGCGCGGGCGACCCACCAGACACCCAGTCTCTCCATGCTTTTGGCGCGTATCGCAGTGTGTTTGGTGATGCCAAGCCCGGGTCACGCCGATCATCGATCCAGCGCCAATCGACAACCTCACTCTCGGTTGCTATCTGAAGCAGGGCAAGGTCAAACACGTAGTTCGGGAAGGTCATTCCACTCGTCGGGTCGCGCTGCACGACCGTTTCGATCCGCTTGACCACAGCCACTCCGCAGAACTCGACGTGCCCTTTCGGCTTGCCGCGGTAGGTGACGCTCCGAAACACCATGATGGGCGGGGCAATCGCGCGCTGCGCGCGTGTCGTTGCCTGGTGAAGAAGCGCCGCCGCGTGAAGTGGGCCGTTGCCGAGTGTGCTTCCCACTCGACCGATCGAAGACACCTTATGGTCGCCGAAATACCGGACATGACCGTGATCGAGATCGAAGGTGTCGTGCCATGGAGTATCCTCGCCGCCGGCCTTCCAGGGGCTGGAGCGCACCGCAATGACGGGGCGCCTCTTCCCGTCAGCCGCCGTCACCTCGCCGGGGTAGTTGATGCCACGTTCGAGTTGAAGCCTGGTCCCGTTTGTCGCTACGGTCGTGAAGTAGAAATTCGGCAAGCCATCGACGACAGCATCCGTATCGGGCACACCCCGTGGATATCGGAGGATCGACGACACGCGCATGGGACGCGAAGGCATCGGCCCTTGCGATACTTCCGGATCTGTCACCGGAGATACTGGCGCACGTGGCGAGCCACTGCTGAGGCCAGTCCAACGGGCACCGCGTTGCCGATCTGCTTTGCGATGTCGATCTTCGAGCCGCACCAAAGATAGTTCTCTGGGAAATCCTGTAGGAGTGCGGCTTCCAAGTGTGTGATGGGTCGGTTTACCCGACGGGACGGCTTGGCGCGATCCCATTGCGGGTGAAGGTACTGGCCCTTCTCCGGCTTGAAGAACTCCGTGCGGATTGTCAATGACGGTGCATCCCAACGCATGCGGCCCATCACATCGTTTGTGCCGGTCGGCTTGTTGCGCCAGCAGTCGGGCAGCAGCTCGTCGGGAAGGTCGAACCGGCCACCGCCCGGCGGGATGCAGTCGTACCTTCGCATCGATTGTTCGCGCGGCGTACGCCCGACATGGAGGTCGAGCCACTTGAATGGGCCGGGCAGATCCTCCCCGAAAAAGGCCGTCCGCGCTTCCGGAAGGAATGTGGTGGAGGGCTTCTCGGGCAGGCGCGCGATCCGATCCCGAACCGTGGCCCACGGCTGGCGGGCAAGTCGGCCGTGGGTCGGTTCCAGCAGGTCGATGCGACCGATCCGAGATCCGATGACGATCGTCCGGGTTCGTCGTTGGGCTACGCCGAAGTCAGCGGCGTTGAGATGTCCGAAGCTCAACTCGTACTTCGAGAGGCTGCCGTCTTCGACTTCTGCCCTCAGCAACTCGAACTCGCTGGTCTGCATGAAGCGAGCCACGTTCTCGATAACGAAGACCTGAGGGCAGGCGTGCCGGACGACCCGCAGATACTCACGCCAGAGCGAGTTACGAGGGTCATTGACGTCCTTCGATCCCAGGTTGGAGAAGCCTTGGCAGGGAGGTCCCCCGATGACGACATCTACCTTCGGGATGCTCTTGGAGTCGACCGACGCGATGTCCCGCCACCACATGTGGTCCTCGCCGAAGTTCGCGGCGTAGGTCGCGGCAGCGCTCAGGTCCCACTCAACCGCCATGGCGGGCTCGAAGCCAGCACCGACGAAACCGGTTGTCATACCGCCGCAGCCTGCGAACAGGTCGATCAGGGTCGGCATACGAAGATGGTAGTGCCGCGGTCGGACACGTCGTGTGATCGCCATGCCGGAGATCACGCCGTGGTGTCGCCTTCAACATCCGGCCGGCGAGTAGAAAGCGACCGACTGCCCGTTTGGGGTCTATTCGGTACGGTGCAATGGTGCGACTAGTCCTAATGGGCAGCATTCACCGACCTCGACAGCAACACCGTCGAGATCTACCGCGGCCCAGCCAACTCCGCGGCATGGAACGAATACAGACGTAAATACATCGTGATCAGACTGCTTGGACTCGACATTCCGCCCACCGATCCATCGAGCGGGCGTAGCCGCTGTCGGCCCGCTGCCCCGTCGCCGCGAATCCCGTGAAAGCATTCTCAGACATGACGAAAGAGTCGCCTTCAGCCGAAGATCGGACCGCGGAAAACGCGATCGGGGACGATGCCAACGCCCGGGCAGCCTACGCCGCGATCGCGGCCCGCTCCTTGAGTCACAACAGCCTCCAATGGCAGACCCCGTCCCTCGCGCTCGCCGCCGAGGCCTTTCTCCTCCAAATCGCGCTTGGACACGACTCAACGGGGCCAGCACGCCTAGTGGCATCAGCCCTGAACGTGATGCTTTCTCTGCTATGCATTCAACTGATGGTCAAGCACCGCTTGACTCAGATCGACGACCGTCAGACCTTGATCCGACTCGAGAAGCGATTGGGGTTGCCGCCCTACCACCAGAAACCCGTCGTCTTAAACGCTCCGTGGTGGGAGAGACGGGTACGCACGAGTAGCACAAAGATTTGGGCTGCCGGATTCGGAACACTAGGCACCGTCGCGCTCGGCATCTTTTTCGTAACCCTTCACAGGTTCCTCTGCTAGTGCGGTCGGCCTTGAAGCATGGACACTTAGCAGCTCCGCGCGCGAATTCGCGCCATCGCCGCCCCGCCTGCTTAACAGCTGGTGGTCGCGTTCTTTGACCCGAACAACACTTTCGACGCCGGCACATTCGACACGCTCCCTAGCAATCCTCGTGACGCATTCTCGACCAGCGACCTGCTCGCGCTCGCGATGCTCGACGTAGCGCCGAGACCACTAGCCGTTCGCGCACTCCTCAAGTCCGACTTCTCCAAGCACCTCACCGCTGTAAGAGACGACCTGGATCTGTGGGCGGCCACAGACGAAGACCTGAAACCCGCATACCGCCTGTGGGACGAGTTGATCGCTTTGCCTGACGTCGGCCCGACGAGGGCGAGCAAGCTGCTGGCCCGTAAGCGACCCCGGCTGATTCCCATCATTGACTCGGTAGTCAGAACGAGCTACGGGCTGACGAGTCAAGACAATTCGTGGATTGCACTGCGTGGGGCATTGCAAAAGCGACACTTGCGGTAGGAGATCGACGCAATACGACCCGAGCACTTGTCGTCGAAGATTACGACATTGCGACTACTGGATGTAGCTGCATGGATGCGCGGCAGCCGCTCGAAGGCTGCCGAGAGAGAGCGTCGAAAATTGCGCCTTTGACTCTTCCATGCCCAGCATCGACTGGGGTGCCGAATGTGCTATACAGCGAATGATTTAGCGTAAGAACCGATTTCACTAAATCGATACACTCGACTCAACTATCAAGCTCGGGATGTTCTTCGTTCAGATCCCAGGAAATCCACAAACAACTCAGGCACACGTTGACCGTTGAGGATCGCACTGGTGACGCGTGATGGGTGATGACCGCCGTCTGTTGGGCGACCGCACGGCCGCGTCTGGGGCCACGCGCGATCCACTCGTGTCGCAGCCGTTGTCTCTCGCCGAATAATCCCGTGCACATTTCTGCGGTCTTCCACTTGGCATACGAGTGTGCCGTGGATTTCGGGTCCCCGCACTGGGGGTACAGAACGCGCCAAAGTGCCGATACGGCTCGTGATACATCTCAAATGCTCCCGCCTTGACCTAAACCGTTCGGCTAAAGGTCCCGGCCTTCTCCGAAAAGCACCGTGCCGGGCAGCGGGGTTGCCGTTCGCTCACGTTCGGAGGCGTGCGAGCGAATCTCTGGGCCTTGATTCCACGGTACCTGCCCGTGACGACAGTACGGCTGTTAGTTTCGGTCGCCGGGAGCTTCAGCGCATTGTTTTCCTGGAGAGTGAGGCGACGGTGGTATATGTCTCGCCTGCACAAAGCTTTAGTGTGCGCTGCGCGACGGTCTGGGAACGCATCACCACCCAAGGCGGCCTCGACGCCACGCTTCAATCGCGCGCCGCACTCGAACTCGAACGCCGTCTCCAGCACTGGCGAGGCGACTACCTTCCCCGCCCCACGCGGTTCAAGAACAAAGTACCGGTTGACCGCGGTTCTCACTGCGTCGTCCCGGCCGATCCTATTGAGCTGGTCATCGTTCGAGCAGTCGCGATGACCAGCGGTGCAGCACAGTTCGGCGTCTCCCCCAACGGCGCGATCTTCACCGCACATGGTGACGGCTGGACGATCCGGGGTCCACGAGTGGACGTCACACGCTTGTCATGGCTGCTCGATGAAGCAGCCGACATCCTCCAAACAATGCGACACGGCCGAGGGGGACGCTTCTACGAGCGCGGCGGAAAATTCTTCCTAGCCGATGGCAGAACAATCATTCTCGAAGTCTTCGATCAACCCCTTGCCTCACCCGATGAACCGACAACACGTACGGAAACCAGCCAATCGTGGTGGCAACACATCATTTCCACCGTGACGGCGCTGTGGAACGACTCTCCGCCTATTGAACCGGGCGGGACGGCGGGCGGAGCGCGACTGGATGAGGCGATTCGGCTGGCGAACCAGGCGCCGGTGCGACGCAGACCGGCCAAGTACTTCCCCCCGCAAGATGTCTGCCCTGTCCATCACATCGAAATTCCCCGAAACGGCCAATGCGATGAATGTTCCGCAGATTAAGCCGACCGTCAGAACGGGCTCACGCCCTGCCGCTGTGACGCACGTCGACTTCATCTTTTCTCGGCATCCGCGCTGCCCGCAGTGCGGCGGTTGCACTCCAGAATCGCCTCGTTCGGAATCACGATGGGACCGATTGAAGGACCGTGGATCGCGTCGATGGGATGCACGGTCACCGAACCGCGCCTCCGATGGCTCTGTGGCGACTGAAATACGAGTGGTAAGTCTCTGGGCAAGCGGATGCCAGACCGGGTCGTTCTGATAGTCAGTGTCGGCGGTGTCATCCGATCGTATGAATTTGCCCGGCAGGCGCATGGCGCTGCCGCAACAGCGATCAGTCGACCAGTGCTCCCTCACCACTCGGGGAGCGACGCGGCCATTTCGCCTTAATTCCCCGAATTTTGCACCCAATGGCGGGCTTCAACGCTGTGACCTTTCACGATTTTTGTTCACTCACCGCGAGCGGGATCCGCCGCGCACGCGTCTCGCCGACCGGACCAAACAACATCAGCACTACGCCGAGTACGTCCTCCGCGGACTCGCATCGTCAAACCGACCATGCGCGATGCCGTTTCACCATGAGCGAGCTGACAACGTATCTCGACGGCGAATGTTGCGACCGAACCAGCGCAGCGCTTCGCGAGCATATATCCATCTGTACGGGTGGCCGAGAACAGTGCGAACTCGAATCGCGAATCAAACGATTGCTCGCGACGAAGGCAGGCGGTAAAGCCGCTCCTGCATGGCTGCGTTTTCTTCTGTGAGCACCGCGCTCACCGTCAGCCGCATACTCAGCGCCCGCGGACGCGGACAGACGCGATCGCGACGGGCTACCGTTCTTCGCGGCGGCAAGATTCTCGTCTAGCTCACCGGAAACGGTCAAAGTTTCGCGCCATGTCTGCTCCGCTGCCGCTATGTTGGCACGGTAGTCGCAGGGTTGCTCGTCGTGGGTCGAGGCACGATCGATTAGGTTGCGCACTCGCGACCGCAGGAGTTCCGATCTTTGCGATGGTGGACAGAAATGAGGTCAGCGATTTAAATGGACGGGTTGCAAGCGACGCCGATCGAAGCGGTTCGCCGAATTCACGTGCCCCCTGATCCCGGCATTCTCAAAGCACTGGGCATGAACCAAAGCTTCGAATCCGCTGTCGCCGACCTCATCGACAACAGTCTGGACGCCGAGGCGAGCTGCGTGCTCGTCCGATTCGTTCTCAGGCGTGGACGCGCCGAGCAGTTGCAGATCATCGACAACGGCAAGGGGATGAACGAGGCAGGGATCGATGCCGCGATGACCCTGGGTAAGCCCAAGGCTCACGGCAAGGTCAGTTACGGCTACTACGGCATGGGCCTGAAGTCCGCGTCTTTCGGGCAGGCATCCACATTGACGGTGATGTCGCGGAGCACCCGTGCCGGCGCCGAAGCGCGACGTATGCATCGGGAGAGGCCGGGCGCCGACTTTGACGTCGACGTGCTCAACTCCGACGCAGCGGACGAGCATCTCGACGAACTGCTGGCACTGGTCAGGTCGGTCAAACGAGGAACCGTCGTGCAGTGGGACAAGGTCAAGGATTTCCCCCGCTCGCGAGATACGTCTCAAAACGGCGCCTACTTAGACAGACGGATCACCGACCTGCACCGACACCTCGGTATGATCTACCATCGACTAATCGAGCGTAGCGAGGTCGAAATCACCATCGACACCTACGACATCGGCGAAAATGCCGAAGGCATAACCACTTTGGTTGAACCAGTCAATCCGTTCGGCTACCAAAGATCCGGAGATCCCAACTATCCCAAAGACCTGATCGCCGATTTGGGCGATCAGCGGGTGATGCTGCATTGCTGCATCTGGCCCGCGAAATCCCAGGCCCCGCAATACCGTCTCTACGGCCGACCAGTCGAGAGTTTCCAGGGGTTCTATCTATATCGCAAAGATCGCCTGCTCAAGGCGGGCGGCTGGGGCGGAGTCATCCAGGAGAATAAGGCCTACAAGCTTGCGCGCATCGCAGTGGACATCGATGACCATCTCAACGTCTTCAAGATGAGCGTCGAGAAGTCCGGCGTGGAATTCTCATCCAAACTCGTCCATGCGATCGAGAACGCCGATGACGGCGAAGAATTCACACTCCACCAGTACCTGGACGCTGCTGCCGCAACGGTCAAAAAGGGCAATGCCTGGCAACCGCAGCGGACCAAATTACTGCCACCCGGCCCAGGCATCGACCCTGACGTCAAAAAGGCCATCACCTACGGGACTCCGATCCTTGAAGGCAAGGACCCCGTTGCGGTCAAGTGGGGGAAAGTCGCCGGCGATACTTTCGTAAAAATCGATCGCAAACGAAACGCCTTGTTGCTCAACGACAAGTACAGGAAATCACTCCTGCACGGAGATGGCGGAAGGTTCAACGACGCACCCCTGGTGAAAGCCCTAATGTTCCTCCTTTACGAGGACATCCTGCGCGGCCAAGCGATGGGACCGAGAGATAAACAGAACAGCCAATTTTGGGGAGATGTGCTGACCGCCGCTGCACAAGCCGAGAAGAAATATCAGTAGAGTGCCTGACATCCCTGAGCGGCACATACCGTACGCGACTATCGAAGCCTACGCACTCGAAGGCAACAACGGAAGCTTCCAGATCAGTGGAAACCCGTTGGGCCGCATACAGATATCACCATCACTCCACCAAATAACCTTGCTCGTCCAGGTCATCGATAACACGCCAGGGCCCGACCTGAACGCAATGGCCAACCTGGACTACAACCTCGAAGACCTGTCTGGAAAGATGTGGCACCGACTCGATGTGGCTTATACCGATAACCTCAGCGAGGTCTACTCCCTACTATGCGCAATCCTCGACCGCGTGCAAATCAACAGCGAGAGTTTCGCCCATGCCGTTGGTCAGGTACTAAGCGGGTTGAACGAGATTCTCGCCGGCCGCGGCGAGCTGTCGCTCGAAAAACAGATCGGGCTATTCGGCGAGCTAGTAGTGCTACTCTCACTGGCTCGCCACTCCGACGCCCAAGAAGCCGTGCAGGCATGGCGCGGGCCCGGCCGTGAAGAGCATGACTTCGGTTTGGCCACAGAAGATTTGGAAGTGAAGACCACAGCCTCTGAGAAGAGGTCACACTGGATCAGCGGGCTGAGCCAACTCGCACCCACGCCAGACCGCGACCTGTACGTCGTGTCGATACAGCTCACCGCCCCAGGCGCAGGACCAGGGTCGAGCCTTATCGAACTCGTCGCGGCAGCCTACGCCCTGCCGCACGCACCGACGTCGCAACTCACCACCGCGCTGGAAGACGCTGGCTACCACAGTTGGCATGAGGACCTCTACGAAACCCGATGGCGATTGCGAACCAAGCCAGAATTCTTTCTCGTCGATGACGAATTCCCAGCGATGACAACTAAACACCTACTCGGCGGCGTCCCCAATCTCGAACGGATCGACGATGTCCGCTACCGAATCAGCCTCGATGGGCTGAACCCGAGCCACGCCCTATTCGCCATCAATCTTCCAGGATTAACACAATGACAGCCGACTGGCTACGCCTCGCATTCCTACAGATCATCACCGGGATCAGCGGCGGACCCCCGAAAAACCTTGTTACTCGGGCACAAGCCGACGCTGTCGATCACGACACGCAAGTCACAGCCGATGACCTGACAGAGCTAATCATGCAAGCATCGCCGTCAGACCCCTTCCTCACAGCATTAGGAATGGAGGTGCACAAGTGGGACGCAAAGCCCCTGCCCGTCGACTGGGCCGACGGCACCGAACCTTCGACGATCGCTCGACGCGATGTGATCTGCAAAAGGCTCGGTCTAAATGACGCTGGTGCCGCCGCACTGCTCGGGCAAAGATCGATCTACGTCGACCCCACGATCGTGATCACTGGCGAATGGGAGAAGTGGTACACGCCAGAGCGTGCCGCCACCAACACCTTCTACTGGAAGCATTACTCGCGATATCTGTTAAAGGTGCGCAAGTGGCCGGAGAACAACGTCACGTCACTTGACCTGGCCACAACCAAAGTCGTTGAACGCCTTGCAGATCCCACATGGATCGAGGCTCACCAATCGAAGGGCCTGGTAGTCGGCTACGTGCAAAGCGGTAAGACCGCCAACTTCACCGGCGTGATCGCGAAGGCGATCGACGCCGGTTACCGACTTATCATCGTAATGACCGGCACCATCGAAATGCTGCGCAGCCAAACCCAACGCCGCATCGACATGGAGTTGGTGGGAAAAAAGAACATCGTGGGCGATCGCACGCCTGAAGAGGCTGTCGCTCAAAATGTCGATTATCACGACGACCCCGACTGGACGGACCGCTTCCAAGACTTCGGCGGAGACGCAGTCCATCCCGGCATCAGACGACTAACCCATCACAAAATCGACTACCAGGACGAGTTCACCCACCTCAGTTTCGAGCGCGCCCACCACAACAAACCCCTGTATGACCCGGAGAACATCGCGAATTCCGATGCGCGCCTGGTCATCACGAAGAAAAACGCGAAAGTTCTCGCGAAACTGGTTGACAACGTCAAAGCCAACAAAAAAGCCTTCGCCGAAGTTCCCGTATTAATCATCGACGATGAGTCAGATCAGGCCTCTGTCAACACGATTGATCCCGACAAGAAGAAGCCAGGAGATCCTGAGCGGCGAGCCATCAATCAACACATCGCAGATCTGCTCGACCTGATGCCGCGAGCCCAGTATGTGGGTTACACCGCCACACCGTTTGCCAACGTGTTCGTCGATCCTCGCGACCCGCTCGGCATTTATCCAAAGGACTTTTTGATTAGCTTGCCCAGGCCGGATGGGTATATGGGAGTAGAGGCCTTCCACGACCTCGAGCCAGTTGATAAGCCCCTTACGGCCGCGAACAGCAACTTCAACGCTTTCGTCCGTGACCTCTGCGCGTCTGAGGCCGCACCTGATGCGAAGAAACGGCGTGCAGAACTTCAAAGGGCGCTGGACATGTTCGTGCTGACCGGCGCGTGCAAGCTCTACCGCGCGACTCAGCCAGGGATCGACGAATTCAAGCACCACACCATGCTCGTGCACGAGTCAGTAAAGAACGATGACCAGAGGGAGCTCGCCCGCACTGTTCGAAAGGTTTGGGCCGAGTCCGGTTTCACGTTGCCAGCTGGCTTGAAGCGGCTGCGGGATCTCTATGACAACGACGTGCTTCGCGTGTCGCAGGCTCGTCGCGAGGAGAATGCCCCTGAGCTGCCCGATTTCGAGACTGTCAAGAAGTTCATCGGCCAGGCCGTCAGCCGCATCACCGAGCACGACAACAATCCCGTGCTTATCGTCAACAGCGACCAGAGCATTCGACAGCAGCAACAGCAACTGGATTTCGACCGCAACCGCACTTGGCGGGTTCTCGTCGGAGGCGCGAAGCTTAGCCGCGGCTTCACGGTGGAAGGCCTTACGGTCACGTACTTTCGGCGGACAGTCAAATTGGCCGACGCGCTAACCCAGATGGGCCGGTGGTTCGGCTTCAGGCAAGGGTACCGCGATCTCGTGCGCCTCTACATCGACCGGAAAGCGAAGTTCAGTGCGACACAACGAGTTGACCTCTATAAGGCGTTCGAGGCCGTCGCACTCGACGAGGGAGCCTTCCGAAAGCAGCTTGAGATGTACGCAGATTGGGACGGCGACAAGCCGCGCGTACTTCCCTCTCAAATACCGCCCCTGGTATCACAACACCTGCCATGGCTGAAACCAACATCGAATCACAAGATGTTCAACGCGGTGCTCGATGAGCAGAGCGACTCCGTGCTGAGCCCGTCCGGCTACCCATTCGTACTGAAGGACCAGCAATCCAATCTCGATTTGTGGCGCCCGCTGATAAGTCAGTGTGACAACTACACAGGGTTTCCCGCCGGCGGCCAGAAGGAATTGCGTGCTTACACAGGGGTATTGAACGCGAAACTCGTCGTCGATGTCATCGATCAGATGCACTGGATGTACAACTACCAGTCGCGCTGGGTCCGACCAAGATTGGCCTACTTCAGGCGTTTGCTCGCAATGACACCATCGCCGCTAGACGAGCTACTTCTGGTGCTCCCCCAGCCCGGCATTCAGGAAGTCGAGCTCACAAACATCGGGTCGCGCAAGCTGGTCAACCGCGACCGCAGGAAACGGGGTAGCGATCCGATCAAGATTTTTGGCGAGATCACCGACCCCAAGCATCGTCAGTTTATCGACCCGTTGCTCGCACCAACAGCGCTGGCTGGCCATCCTCTCGAGGATTTCTGGTCACCGACCCGGGGGGTCGGGCTCGTCTATCTGGTCAAGGAGCAAGATCCTCAATTCGAACCCAACGCATCTCCTGATCCGCCTGCAGGCGGATCACCCGAACGCGGCCTAATTCTTGCTTTCGCTCTGTATCTGCCCAGGAGTGCCGCGATACAAACAGGCATCCTGACGTTCCATGTCCAGGTACCGGAACTCTCGGATGCAGCAACGGTCGACACCCCATAAGCAGTTGCAGGGCAACCAGTTTCCTGATGAGCGTGATCGCGGCAAGGAGTCCCTCAATAGACCGGTGGCGTCTGCCGAGTATTGCGTCAGCTCGTTCGCCACCGCTCTAATCGCATGATCTTCATCTCAATTTCGGCCAAGTCGGACAGGCGCCGTGACGAACTCAACTTCGTCTCGGCGGCGTGCAGATGTGCTGCCTTTTGACCTCACTCGCGGCACATGGCGGGGTGAGGTCAGAGTTCAGCGCTGTGGTATCTCGAACGGCTCGGAGGGACAGGAGATTTCGGTGCCTGCTCCTTTTCGCCGCAGTCGTGTCGGCTAGACAATTGAATGTCCCTCGGCGATAGGACGGCGCGCCGCGGCCACGCCACCCGAATGGCGAGGCGGCCCGCTCGATGTCGCAAGCCGACGCTCGTTAACGAGCTACGCCCCGGCCAAATCAAGAAGCTTTCGCAACCGCCCCATCTCGTCGCGATCAGCCCGGTAGGCCCCCCACGTGTCGTATCGATCGATGTCGGCAAGATCGGACTCCAGTTTGACGGCGCGTCGGCGTGCGTCGGAGACCGACCATCGCCGGCTCGAGTCGTCCCAGAATCGCCAGGGGTCGCGGAACACTCCCCCGGGTTGGTGATCAATACGATCGAGAGTCGTCGCGATGTCAGCCTGATCGATCGGCCGGTAGTGGGTGCCTGTGGAGGCGCTCCGCGCCCAGTCTGTGCAGCCGTGGCTGGCGGCGATCCAGCCAGCGCTGTGGCCCCAGTAGCGCTGTCCGTGATGGTCTGGGCCATCGGCAGCAGAGACGCGGATGGCACTATGGCCGTCGGCGAAGTATTGCCAGCGCATAGCTGTTTCGTTGTCCTCAGACGCCCCCTTTCGGTTTTCATTGTCGCGCGTTACTTGGTTTGCGGTGTCACTTTGCTGGTCTGCCGCGCGTTCGATCGCCGTGAATATGTCATCAGTCTGCTCGCGGGTGAGGGTGCCGGTGTCTTCGGCCACGCTGATCCATATCAAGTCGTCCGCGTCGGGTACTTGCTCGGCACGGCGGTACACCTCGCCCCAGTCGGCGGGTGTGACCGTCTTGGCGGGGCGGTCGCGCCAGCGCGCGACCAGTTCATCTCTCAATGCTTGAAAGTCGTTGCCCTGCTGATGATATCGATCGATCGACGATCGGATCGTATCCTCGGCTTTCGGTGGGACGTAGTTGTCATCGGCTCCGCGATCTGCTCCGAAGAGCACCCAGAGCACATTGCACTTCTGCGGATACGCCTTCTGGGCCAGTCTTTCAGCGAGTTGCCATGCTTCTTCGTGAACCAGCGCGCTCGCCTCCATCGGAGACAGACCGTCGATGTGCGGGATCATTCCGCGTACGGCCATCTTCTCTGTGATCCGAAACGCGTCGATCACAAGGTACTGCTCGGGGTTGATGTCGGAGGCGGGGTCAGCCAGTAGCGCGGTCTTGGCGCCGCTGTCGTTGCCGCCCATAAAGAACGCTTCGCCCTCCCGGGGCACATAGGGCATCTGTTCATCCCAGAGGTCGTGGAGTAGTTGTCGGTGCTGGGCGCGGCGATCGGCTGGCCAGCGGATCCATCCGCGGTCGACGCGGCCGCACAGCGTTCGAGAGTCGACGTCTTGCAGGCGGAGATCGTTCATCCGCTGCTCGACCATCTCGCGGTGGCGACGCCATTCCTCGTCATCCATCTGCGTACCCTTCCAGAATTATCGTCTCACAACCACTTACGCGGCGATATTGTGAAGCTGGGGTCGTCGGAGGTTCTATGGCGTAAATCCTGCGGCCGCCGCGCACGGCAGCTGCTGGTCCTGATGTGCAGTCAACCATCGTTGCGCACGGCACTGGTCCCGGTTTCGCGATCCTGTCTGTTGGGATTCCTTTGCCGCACGTCAACGTCGGTAGACAAGCGGGTCGGACCCGGTATCGATTGCCGGGGGGTGTCCGCGTCTAGCCCTGCGCGTCGGTCGTTCGCCGGCGAAACAGCTCTGCAGGTCGGCCTCTGGCCGCGCCGAGGGCTGTGCCGGTCGCGAGTAGCTGTGGCTCCATGGCGCGCCGGAAAGCATCGCGCTGCAGGGGTTTTCCGGCTACGGCTTCGTGCGCGAGTCGCAGCTGACGCAGGGTGAATTCGTCGCCGAGCAGCCGGTCGGGGTCGGGGGCGGCGTGGTAGCGGGAGCGCAGGTGCTCAACCGCGCGCTCGACGATATGGGTGTGGTCGTACGTGAGGCGCCCGGGCCTTGACACCGGCATCAGCCTGGTGATCTCGGCGAAACGGGTTGTCAGTCGTTCGGGTTGGACGATGTCGACGTGGGCGACCGAGAGTACCCAACCGCGGTCGTCGCGCTGGGGGTCGTCGAAGACGTGGAGTTGGCGGGGGTGCAAGCCGTTGATGTTGGTTTTGTCCGTCAGCGAACGCTCGACGGCGGTGGCCAGCGTTTCTCCTTCGTGCAGGAAGGTTCCCGGCAGCGCCCAGCCGCGGCCGGTGGGTCGCCGTACCTGCAGAACCACCAGGCCGAGGTCGTCGTCGAGGGACAGCACCGCGGTGTCGACGGCAACCGAGGGGCGCACGAAGTCGGCGAGGGCACGTCCGTGATCGTCGCGCCAAGCGCGCTGATTCATCTGCTGTCCTGACTGTGGCTGGATATCTTTTGCGCAATCCTACGCAATACGGGTACTCGAGCTGGCCGAGCGGCGCGTCTCCGGGCAGCTGCGGACAATGATTCGTGCCTTTTGTCGGACCGCCGACGTATCCTGAACTCAATTAGCGCGAAAACGCGCAAACTGTCCTCGAGAGAAGGTGGTCACTATGGGTTCTTACTACGATCGTGTCGAAGGGGTCCTACTCGCCGGTGCGGCGGGCGACGCTTTGGGCGCACCTTATGAGTTCGGCCCGCCCCGCGGACCCGAACTTGAAGTCGCCATGGTCGGCGGCGGGATCTGGGAGCGCGGCGAATGGACCGATGACACGGCCATGGCTGTCGCGATCGCCGAAATCGCTGCCACCGGTGCCGATCTGCGCGATGCGGCGGCCCAGGACGCCGTCGTGACCCGCTGGCGCGCGTGGTCGCTTGACGCGAAGGACGTCGGCATCCAGACCGGATCGGTGTTGCGCGCCGCTACACGCCGGGGTGAGATCACCGCCGAAACGGCCCGAGCCGAATCCGCCAAACTGCATGAGCGATCGGGCCGCACCGCCGGTAACGGCTCGCTGATGCGGACCGCGCCGGTGGCCTTGGCCTGTCTCGACGATGAGCACGCGATGGTGGCGGCGGCCCGCGCGATCAGCGAGCTCACCCACTACGACCCCGAGGCCGCCGACGCATGCGTGTTGTGGTGCTGCGCCATCCGGCACGCGGTGCTGACCGGTCGGCTCGACGTGCGAATCGGTTTGCACCACATCGCACCTGGCCGCCGTGAGCTGTGGTCAGCACGGGTGAGGGAGGCTGAGTCCGCGCGGCCGGCGGACTTCCCCAACAACGGTTGGGTGGTTGCAGCGTTGCAGGCCGCGTGGTCGGCGATCGCCACCACACCGGTGCCCGACGACGATCCCGCCGCGGGAGTGTTCGCCGCCGACCATCTGCGGCTGGCGCTGGACGCGGCGGTGCGGTGCGGCAACGACACGGACACCGTCGCCGCGATCGCCGGCGCGCTGCTCGGCGCGGCCTACGGGGCGTCGGCGGTGCCGCTGCAGTGGCGCATCCTGCTGCACGGCTGGCCCGGCATCAACGCGCACGATCTGACATCACTGGCATCGGTGATCGAGCGAAAAGGCGCACCCGACGGGTTCGATTTCGGCTATCCCGGCTCCCCCATCGAGACATTCGCCTACCACCCCTATGACCGCGCGGTCCTGCTGGGCGGCATCGGGGTCCTGCGCCGGTTACCTTTCCGAGTGGACGCGGTTGTGTCGCTGTGCCGACTGGCCGACACCGACATCCGTCACGACATGCCGCACGCCGAGGTGCGGTTGATCGACCGGCCCGAACGCGACGAGAACCCGCATCTGGAGTACGTGCTCGACGACACTGTGCGATTGATCGAGGCGTTACGCGCGCAGGGCCGTACCGTGCTGGTGCACTGCGTCGCCGCCTATAGCCGCACCCCCACGGTGGCAGCGCTTTACGGGGCGCGGCTGCGCGGCGTCACCACAGCGCAGGCGTTGGACGACGTGGAGGCGGCTCTACCGGGCGCGCACCCCAATCCCGCATTTCGTGTGGCGCTGGGCCATCTCAGTCCCCCGGCGTCGTGAATCTTCGATGCACATCCCCGATCTCATCAACCATCAATGTCTACGCAAGGAGAACGTTATGACCGATATTCCCGACCGTGAGCCCTTCGTGTGGCGCGGCATTCTCGACCCAACGGTGGTCCGCGACGATGTCGTCGCGGCCAGCCACCGACTGGCTGACGCCGCCAAGGCAGGTGACTGGTCAACGGTTTTCGACATTCTCGACGATTCCGACGGGATGGTCGACATCAACTGGTGGCGACCCGGTGGACCGGCCTGGTTCACCCCGCTGCATCAGGCGGCCTGGCACGGCGCGCCCCTCGATGTCGCCGCCGAACTGATCCGGCGCGGAGCCCTGCGCTCGCTGCGCACCGCGAAGGGCTTGACCGCCCACGACATCCGCTACGAGCGTGATCTCACCGCGAAAGGCCCGGACAACGTTGTCGCACAGCAGAAAAAATCGTTGGTGTTGCGCGAGCGCTACCTGAAGCCGCCGCCGTGTCCGCTGGCACCGGCGACGGTCCAGGCCTTGGACCGTTATCTGGCGCAGGTGATCGACGGGCGCATCCGGGGCGTGCTCTATGAGGGCGGTGGCCCGCAGCAGGTACTGCGCTATCCGCCGGTGGAGATCCTGCACGAGCTGCCCGGGCAACGCTTGTGGTTCCCGGTGCCGGGTATGTACGGCGGCTTCGATATCACGCTCAACGACGATTTCCTGAGCGTGAAAAGTTGGTGTCGCATCGTGGGCGTTTCGGGACAGCAACATTTGATCACCACCGAGGGTGTGATCCTGGTGGAGGAGGGCTTTCGTTGAGCGTTCTGGATCAGGTGTGGTCCGTCGCGATGTGAAAGGTGGACCGTCTCCGTTTGCCGGTAGGCCCGGCGCAGCCCGCGCGTTGTCGCGGCGCTGTCACGAAATTCCCGGTGCCGGAACGTGAATCTTTCCACCGGGATGCGTATCTCGGTGGCGCGTCGGGTCGGTTGCCGGCACCGGCCGGGGGGCTCGTAGCGCCCGCGGTGACCGGGCCAACGATCCGAATTTCAGATTTGTTGTCGGTGCTCGCCGCTATTCTCGGTGAGCCCTAGAAGGTCTGGTGATGCGAGGAGATGCTGTGAACGACGCACTGCGCCCCCGATTGGAGGCGGCCATCACCGGTTATCTGCAGATCCTCGCCGACCACGGCTTCATCCTGGACGCCGAGTGCGATGACTTCATCCGGGAACCGGTGCACGGCGTCTACGCGCTGCTGTTTTATGCGATGGAAACCATTGATCCGGACTTTGCGCGGGTGGAGCGACTGCAAAGTACGTTGGGTCCGGGCGAGGACCTGGATCGATTGGAGACCCAGCTGGTCGACTTCATCACTGTCTTGGATGCGTTGTGCACCGATTACCAGCAGTGGACCGGGGTGGATCCGATCCAGGAGATGAGTGATCCCACCGGTGGCCGCGTCGCGGTGGCACTGATGGGTGCAGAGATCGCGGTCGAACGGCTCGCCGCCGACGGCGAGGCCTGTCGTGACGGGTCGTCGGAACAGGCACGTGCGGCGCTGGAATGGCTGCGTGCCGAAGGAACTTCGGCGGCCATCGAGCGGCATCGTCGGTCCCGACTCGCGGCGCGCTCGTAACGCTGCACCCCGCCGCGTCACAACAGACTCGGATTACGGACTAGTTGCCGCGTTAGGTGCGGCGACGAGAAATCCTTTGTGGCGACAGCGGCACCTGGGTCCGCGCGGCCGATCAGCACCTGTGTTTGTCGTGCAGGTTAGTGCAGTGTTCTGCGTAGGCCGGATGCCCGCTGTACCTGCCGCTCGACGGCCGCGGTGATGACCTCGGGTGTGGCGACGACGCGAACCTGCTGTTGTGCGCGGGTGATCGCGGTGTAAAGTAATTCTCTTGTCAGCAGCGGTGATTCACGATCGGGAAGGATCACCGAGACGCCCGCGTATTGGCTGCCTTGGCTGCGGTGGATGGTGGTGGCGTAGGCGGTTTGCACGTCGGCCAGCACGCTGGGTTCGACGATCAGCGGCGGGCCGCCTCGTTCGATGACCGCGGCCAGGACGCCGTCGCGTTCGATGACCACGCCGATGTCGCCGTTGAAGACGTTGAGGTCGTAGTCGTTGGCGGTGACCAGAAGTGGCTGACCGGGGTAGAAGTCGTCGAAGAAGCGCTGCCCGCCGGTGATCCAGTCTCGGGCTTGGCGCGCCCACCGTTCGCGATCGGCGCGGTGCGCGCAGAGCACTCGGTGGCGGCCCAGTGCGGCCAGTGCGGCGTCGGCGTCGCCGCGGCGGGCCGCGGCGACCATGTCGGTTCCGGCAGCGACGATTTCGTGGTGGATCGTCGCCGTGTCGTCGGGGGTCACCAAGGTGACCGCACCGCCAGCTGCCAGCAGATTGAGGGCGGTGTCGACTTCGCCGTCGCGTACTGCGTCGGCGAGTTCGGAGATCTCGGAATCGAAGCGTCGCCCGCGGGACAGGTGCGCGACGCCTCGCCGCAACGCCGCCCGCTCGGCGTCGTTGAGTGGGGACTCCTCGCCGCGGGCCGCGTTGTCCAGATCGGGGGCCGAGATCTGCTGCAGCATCGTGTTTTCCGGGCGTTCGGTAGGCTGGTTGACCAGGTCGGCCAGCACGGCGCCGGCGTCGGCCGAGGTGAGCTGGTCTGGGTCGCCGATCAGGATCAACCGGGCGTGGGTGGGCAGTGCGTCCATCAGGTGAGCCATCAGCGTCAACGACACCATCGAGGTCTCATCGACGACCACCAGGTCATAGGGCAGCGGGTTGGCGGCGTGGAATCGGAAGGCGCCGCCGCGGCGCGCACCCAGCAGGCGGTGCAGGGTGGCCGCGGCCGGTGGATGACTCAGGCCCAGCGCCGCGGCCTGGGCGCCAACCGCCTCGGTCAGCGTCGCGGCGGCTTTGCCGGTCGGGGCGCACAGTGCCACGCGCAGCCCGGGTCCGTGTAACCGGTTCAGCAGGGCCAAGATCCGTGCCACGGTGTAGGTTTTGCCGGTGCCGGGCCCGCCAGTCACGATGGTGGTCCATTCGGTGGCCGCCAGCGCGGCGGCCAGCCGCTGGCGGTCGGGTGCCGCGGTCGGTGCCCCGGTGTCGGTGACGAACAGCTCGTTGAGCAACACACTCACCTGGCTGGGGTCGACTTGGGGGCGGGTGTGGTCGCGGCCGGCCAGCCAGTCCCGGATCAGGGTCTCTTGGCGGAAGTAGCGCTGCAAGTACAGCAGCGCGCCACCGTCGCTGTCGCGCAGGGTCAGTGGGCGCAGCGGGCCCCGGGTCGAGCCGATCACCAGGGGGCTGGCGCGTAGCGCGGACAGTATCGCGGTCGCACTGGGCCAGGGCAGTTCGGCTGCGGCCGGGTCCGCGGCGGCGATGTCGGCGATGAGTTCGTCATAGTCGTTAAATGCCAGGCACACCGAGCCCTGGCGCAGGGCTCGCACGGTCAGCGCGGCGGCCAGCAGCACCCGTTCGTCGTTGTCTGCGCCCAGGCGGCACAGCGCCGCTGCGGTGTGGATGTCGGCCGGGGTGAACACGCCGGCGGCGTGATAGGCGTGAAGCTCGGGCCGCGAGCTGACGAGCGGCGCGCTCATGGCTGGGCCATCATGTTCGACAGGGCGACGATTAACGCCGGGGGTGGTGACCAGTTGAATACCCCGCAGCCCGGGGGTGTGCGGGGGCCGATCATGGCGCGCACGAAGAGATATAGCACCCCGCCCAGGTGTGTCTCGGGGGTATAGCCGGGTTGGCGCCAGCGCAGGTAGCGGTGCAGCGCAACCGAATAAAGCAGGGCTTGCAGCGGATAGTGCTTGCGGATCATCTCTGCGGCCATGGCGTCGCGGTCGAGTTGTGAGGCGTCGATATCGCCGGTGAACAGTTGGTTGGTTTTGTAGTCGACCACGACATAGCGTGGGCCGTCGATGCGCAGCACGGCGTCCAGGCTTCCGGTCAGGTAGCCGCGCAACTCGGCGTCGGGAAGGGTGCGTAGCGCCGGCGGGTAGCCGTGGAGCGGGTCGTCGTGGGGCAGGTGACGCTCGAGCAGCTCGGCGATGGTGCTCACCGAGGCGGCGGGGCCGCTGTCGGTGGCGCCGGCCAGGGGGAGCTCGAAGGTGACTTCGGTGAGGCGGTCGCGGGGGTGGATGGCGGCCAGTGTGCCGGCCGGGGTCGGAGTGTGCAGTACCGCGGTGAGCGCGGTGCTCAAGGTGGCGGGGTCGACGTCGCTGAACAGCCGCCCCACCCACGTGCGGCATTGGTGGGTGACCTCGGCGGACAGATCGGCGGCGGCGGTGTCGACGTGCTCGAGCACCGTGTGCACCAGGGTGCCGAATGCCGCCCCTGCGGTCAGACCGTTCATCAGCGACGGGGTGGCGGCGGGGGCGCCGCTGCGGATGTCGTCGGCGGGTTTGTCGGTAGGTTCGTCGGTGGTGCCGGGGTCCTCGGTCTCGCTCGACGGATTTGATAGCGCCGGGTGCGCCGTTTTGCTCAGCGCGGTGAACGAGGTCCGTTTCCAGCTATCGATTAGGACCCGACGAAAGCGTGCGACCGCGAGTTCGTGGTGAGCGTGTGGTGGCGGGGTGTGGTGGGCGTGGGCGGATTGGGCGCCTACAGCTTCGGCGTCGATCAGGTTGCCGCCCTCGTGTGCCCACGCCGAGAGTTGCTCGGTGGCATCACTATCGGTGGGCACCGCGGGGTCGGGATGAGGTTCGGGCTCGCCTGGGGTGCGCCCGAACAACAGTCGGTGCAGCGGCGAGCCGGGTGTGGTGGTGGCCGGTGCCCAACACAGCACCAACCGGCACTGTGCGCGGGTCGCGGCCACGTAGAGCAGCCGCAGTTCCTCGCCGGCCGCTTCGCGCTCCGATTGTGTTTGGTGGGCGGCGAATTCGTCTCCGTCGCGGCCGCCGACGTCGAGGATCCGTTGGCCGTCGATGTGCAGCAGCAGGGTTTCGGGTTTGTCGAATTTGGTGCGGTCCCAGCCGTAGGGGACGTAGACGATCGGGAATTGCAGCCCTTTGGCGGAGTGGACGGTCACGATCCGGGTGGCGGCGGCTTCGCGGTCCAAGAGTCGACTGCGATCACCGGCGTCGGCTGCGGTGTCGCGTTCGATGCGCGCGGCCAGCCAGCGACCCAGCTCGCCGACGCCGAGATGCTCAGTGGTGGCGGCACGATCAAGCAGAGCAACCAGGTGCCGCAGGTCGGTCAGGGATCGTTCCCCACCCTGCGCCGCGACCAGTCTGGCGGCCAGATCAGTTTGTGAGCAGAGGGTTTCAAACATCGACGCCGGCCCGGCGGTGGCGCAGATCTGCGCCCAGCGGCGCATCCGCGCGCTCAGTGCGGCCAGCACGGCGTCGGGGTCGGCGGCGAGCTCCGCGGCGCTGTGTCCGATCAGCGGGGTCAACGCCGCCAGCCGCAGTCGGGTGGCGCGGCGGGGTTGTTCGAGGGCCGCCAACAGCCGCTGCCAGTCGTGCGCTTCGGAAGTGGCGAACACGCTGGCGCCGCCGGTGACGACACAGGGCACCCCGGCGGCGGTCAGCGCATCGCGCACCAGCGTTCCCTGATCGGCGGTGCGCACCAGGACCGCGATATCGCTGGGTTGCACGGTGCGCCAATGGTTGTCGTCGCAGAACTGCTCCCCGGAGCCCAAAGTAGCGACGATGTCGTCGGCGACGTCCTGGGCGATCCGCGGGCGCGCCACGCCCACCCGCAACGGCTTGCCCGGGGTGGCTCCGGTGTGGTCTAGATAGCGCAGCCGCAGCGGCGCTCGAGCCGATCCGCGCAGCCGGCTGTGCTGGTGGGCGGCTTGCACCGGGAGGACCGTGATCACCGAATCCCCCAGTGCCGCACCGCCATACAGGTGTTGCAGGGCGGTGAGTAGCCCGGCGTCGCTGCGCCGGTTGGTGTCCAGTCGGCGGGTTTCATCGGCGGCCGACACCGCGGTCAGGTACGTTGTGACATCGGCGCCGCGAAACGCATAGATCGCCTGTTTGGGGTCACCGACGAGCACGAGGGGTCCGGCGCCGTGGAAGCTGCGCTGCAGAATCTCCCATTGCACGGGATCGGTGTCTTGGAATTCATCGACGAGCACCACGCGATAGCGGTCGCGGATGCGTTGGGTGGCCAGAGGCCCGAATGTCGGATCCCCGAGTGCGTCGCACAGCAGTCCCAGCAGGTCGTTAAAGTCGCGGCGGCGAGTGGCACGTTTGCGGCGGGTCAGCTCGGCGCGCACCGCGGCGGCGAAGCGGACCCGTTGTGCGACCGCGGATCGTGGGTCGGTGTCGGTGTCGGTGGGGGCAAGCGCGGCGAACGGGATATTGGTGACGGCGGTGGCGATCCGCCCGGCTGCTTGCCGACTCAAGGGTGCCGCGGATTCCGCACAGTACTGGGCGGTATAGACATCGTCGGTGACCTCGCCGAGAAGGGCTGCGGTGTTTTCCAATAACCGCGCCTGGGGTTGGTAGTCGCCGGCCATGCCGATGCCGTCGAGCATCCGCTCACAGAACGCGTGGGTGGTCACAATGCTGGCGGCGTCGAAATTCGATAGCGCCTGAACCAGCCTGGTGCGCCGCGCCGCCACCTCGGCGTCGGTGCCGATGGCCAACTGAGCGATCACCACATCTTCGCTGTCGCGGGCGGTGGCCGGGTGGGCCAAGGCGGCCGCGCAGGCGACGAAGCGCTCGCGGGCGCGTTCGCGGAGCTCCTGCGTGGCGGCGCGGCTGAAGGTCACCAGCATCAGCTGGTCGAGATTGGTGATGTCCTCGGCGACGTAACGCACCGCCAAACCGACGATGGCGTAGGTCTTTCCGGTGCCGGCGCTGGCGTCGATCACCATCGTGGATGTCGGCAGGGCGGCCCTCAGATCAAAAGTGGTCATCGCATCCGCGTCACGCTTTCCTGGGCCAGCAGTGGTTCCCACACTCGCAGGGCGAGTTGGGCGAACCAGGTCGGCTCGTCGTCATACCAGTGGTGTCCGGGCGGGCCGGGCTGGTCCCACACCGCGGTGAAGGGGGCGTTGGGCCCGTAGATGCAGACCAGTGCCGGGTCGGTGTTCTCGTCGGTGTTGTTGTAGGAACCTCCTGGCACGCACCAGGTGTCGGCCGCAGCTGGGTAGCCGTGGTCCGGTGGGGTGCGCAGCCGCCGCTCGGCGTAGACGAACGAGCTTTCGGTTGCCATCGGCAGCGGGTAGCGCAGCCCGGCGGCGCGCAGCTCGAGCAGCTGGGTCAGCAGCGCGTCGGGGTGCTCGGGGATGGTCAGCACCGAGCGCCGCACCGCGGGTTCGTTGCCGCCGATGCGGCCCAGCGTCACCGCCTCGTGCACGGGGTATCCGGCGGCGGCGAGCGCCAGCAGCCGCACCCAGGCGGTGAGTCGGTGCTCGACTTTGAGCCGGGAGTACGACAGGCTGACCAGTCGCGGCCCACAGACGGCTGAGATGGTACCCGTGAGTCGCACCGACCCGATATCCAGTGAAATCCGTTGTGTCTGAGGCGCCTCGGCACCGAGGATGCCAGCTGCGCTGTGGACAACGACGGCGGCTCCGGCGTCGATGTCGGCCATGGTGGCGGCCCCGAGTGGGCCGGGCGCTAGGGTGCCGCGGCGCTGTTCGGCGGCGCTGAATCGGGTCGCTGCCTGTCCGTCGGCATGGGTCAACGTCCATCCCAGCAGCCGGTCGCCGATTTTCCATTTCTCCAGATCATTCAGGGCCAGCGGGAGGGCGTCGTGCAGGTCTTTGTCGGCCTGCCACACGCTGATGTCGAGGCGTTGACGCAGAAAAGCTTTCGCCGGATGCACCACGAACGCGATCAAGTCCTCGAGGCTCACCTCGCTGGTGGGCGGCGCTGGCAGCGGCCCGGGCAGAAACGGGGGACGCAACCGCAGCGCGTGCGTCATCTCGAGGGCAGCGGTGAAGTTGTGACGGTCGTAGCTAAAAGGTTGTGGAGCAACAAAGTTCGACGGGTCGTGCGGTTGCAGAGGCTGGCGGTCTACGACGGTGGCGCCCTCCTCGACGGTGGCGGTGACGGTGTCGATGATGTCGGCCAGTGGCGCCACCGGTGGTAGCCGTACGCCGGTGACGGGGTCGGCGCCGCTGAAGCAGATCAGCATGCGGTCACTGGCCGACATTAGTGCATCGAGCAGGAGCTGGCGGTCTTCACTTCGCGGGTCTCGTTCTCCCACAAATGGATTCGTACCGAGGATGTCGTCGCCGTTGATGTGTGTGACCCGCGGGAAGTGACCGTCGTCGAGGCCGATCACCGCCACTATCCGGTGCGGTACGAACCGCATCGGCACCAGGGTGGCGACGGTGAGATCCCCGGTGCGAAACGACGCCCGGCTCGGTCGCGGGGCCACTACCGCGGCGAGCACGTCGCGCAGCTCAGTCAACGCGATGTCACACTCGCCAGCGCCGGTGAGGGCCTCGGTGATGCGGCGTGCAGCTTGGGTGCGCTGCCACACGTGGGTGTCGGCGCAGGCGGTCAGGGTGTCCAGCGCGTCGTGCAGGACGTGCTGCCAGCGTTGCGGGCTGTGCGGGCCGGCCAGCGCGCTGAGCGCGGCATCGAGGCGTTCGAGGAATTCGGCGAAGCGACCGGCGAGTGCGACATCGGCGCTGTCGACGCCTGCCAGCGGGAGCGCATCGCCGAGCCAGTCGAGCTCGGATCCATCGGCGGCGATTCCCAGCAGCAGCCGGTCGAGGGCCGCGGCGAAGGTGTTCTGGGTGATGTGTCCGAGCCCGACCTGGCGGCGCTCGCGTTGCCACAACCCCCATCGCGCGCCGCCGTCAACGATCCACTGGCGCAACATATCCTGGTCGGCGTCGCTGAAAGCGAACCGGCGTGCGATCGGGTCGGTGGCGATCAGGTCGGCGATCTCGCTGGCAGTGACCCGGCCGTCGGCCAGCGCCAGCAAGGTGGTGATGGTGTCGAGCAGCGGGTTGAGCTGGGTCAGGCCCCGATCGGCCATCCGCACTCGAATTTGGTGGCCGGGGTGATCGGCGTCGGGGGCGGCGAAGGCGGCGGTGATCAGCGGCGCGAAGGTCTCCACATCGGGGCACAGCACGATCATGTCGCGCGGCTGCAAGGTGTCGTCGTCGGCGAGCATGTGCAGTAGCTCTTCACGCAGCACCTCCACCTGGCGAATCGGGCCGTGGCAGGCGTGGATCTGCACGCTGCGATCGGCGGCGCGGCGCGGGCTGTCACCGGGTGCGCGGTTATGGGCGATGTCGAGTTGTATACGGGCTAGCACGGTGTCGGGCGAGTCGGTGTCGGCGAGATGGTGGTGGTCGACGAACTCCGGCGGCAGGCGGTGTTGGAGTTCGCGTATGTCTCGGGATAGGTTGGCCAGCAGGGGATTCGACAGTTGCATTGCGGTGGTGTCGTCGGCCCGGCGTGCGGGCGGGGAGATCTCGGCCAGGCGGTCCCACATCGTCGGGCTGGGGTGGGTCAGCCACAGGTGCAGATCGCGGCGCGCGGCCAGCGCGTCGAGCACGTCGAGTTGGCTCCGGCTGAGCCGGGTCGGTCCGAACAGCGACAGCCGGTCGGGCAGCTGCGCTAATTGCGGCTCATCGCGCAGTCGGGTGCACGCCTGCGATAGGCGCTCGGCCGGGCTGGGCACCTGGAGGTGGGCGCGCAGCCGCCGCCACAGCGCCGGCTGCCAGCGCAGATCGGCAGCTAATTCGTCTCCGGCGCCGTCGGTGTCGCGTTCGCGCGCCCAATCGAGCAGCATCGCGGGGCGGTTGTCGTCGTAGGACGAGTAGAGCTGTGCCAACAGCGCGGCGGTGGCGTAGCGGCGTCCGGCACGATGCTCGGGCATGGCGCCGTCGAGGCCGAGATGGTGGGCCAGTACCGCGGTCCAGGGTTCGGCGATGCTGGCGTCGATCACCTCGAGCAGATTCCACACCAGTCGCGGGCCGATCCAGGGGTCTTGTTCAAGGGTGAGGTCGGCTGCGCGGGCCAACACCTCAGCGACTAGGCGGGCGGGGCGGGGGTAGTCGATGTTGGCGGCCACCCCGTCACGGGCCCCGGCCGCGCCCAGAGTCAGCGCCAGCTGCTGTGACACCCACCGTTCCACCCCGGGAGATGGGACGGCGATGACCTCTGCGGCCAGCGGATCGTCCGGGACGGCCGACAGCACCTCGCACAGCGGGTCGATCAGCCAGTCCGCGCGCTGGGCGCGGTGCACGGTCAGCATCGGCGCCCACCTCCCTGCCGGCCGCTGTGATGGTGGATGCGGAATGACGGTGTCGGGCGGGCTGCGGTCGTCCCTAGGGGGGCGACGTCGCCGGCTGTTCCTGGTTGCGGGGTTTTCGGCACGCTGCTACAGGTCGTCAGACTCGTCGTCGATGGTGGTGATGGTGCCGGTCTGCAACGACTCGATCAGGTAATCGTCGAAGTTGAAGACACCGTCGCGCCACGTCTCGGGGGGCAGGTCGGCGACTTGTTCTTCGGTCGCGGCTTGGAGTTCGTCGCGGGTATAAGTCTGTCCTGCGTCCAGGTATTTCGTGGTGTCCTCGCCCACCCGATTCACCCTCCCTTGTTTCGAACTGTGTCGCCGCCGACCGATTCTGCCGCAGATCGCCGTATGGGGTCCTCCGATTCGCAAGGCCGTGCCGGCAGAAGGTGACCTGCGATACGTTCGGACACGTGATCGACGGCACTGAGGCGATGTCGCAGCATCCTCGCGATTGGCGGCGCAGTTCGGTCTCACGCGATGGCGTGCTCGCCGCGATTGACCTGCTCAAAGGGGGCGATCGCGAGAAAGCCCTGAAAGAACACGGCTTTCGGGAAGCTTTGGACTACGTCGTCGTGTATGACGGTCAGACTTATCCGTCGAAAGCGCTGTACGGCATCGCCTACAGCATCGAGCATCCCGACGAGGTTCCTCTGCGCCTGCGCGGGCTCTCCGGCGGTGACGAGGTGGTGCGTCGGCTAAGCGACCTGGGCTTCGAGGTGCGCAGCACCAAATCGGGCGCGGAAGCGACCACTCTGAGCACGGGGGGCCGCGTCTGGCTCGTGCGTGAGGGCAGGGACGGCGAGCACGAGCAGCTCGCACTCGAGCAGGGCGTGACCGCGATCGGTTGGAGCGAGATCGGTCCGCTCGACGACCTCGACAAAGACACACTGAGCGCAAAGATCGCCGAGAGCCGAGATGAGCATCGCCCGCAAAGCTTGATTCTGCAGACCGCGCAGTTATTGAAGTTTCGCGACGACGTCCATCAGGGCGACCTCATCGTCCTTCCACTAAAAACCAACCCCGGACATGTCGCCGTCGGGAAAGTCACCGGCAACTACGCGTTTCGCACCGACGGCGCGTTCGCACAGGCACATACCAAAAACACCAGAGCCGTGGACTGGCTAGCTCCAGCGTTGGCCTACGAACGGTTCGATCCCGACCTGCGCGAGGCGTTCACCCAACGCAGCACAGTCAGCGAGATCACTAAACCCAATGCCGCACAGCGCATCATCGACGTCCTGGGCGGTGCCGACGCCTCGGCGATCCACTTGGTCTTGAAGTGGAGCTTCGATCTGCGCTCAGACACCATCGAGCGCCATCGGGAAGTGGTCGGCGAGCGCGGCTCGGTGTGGTGGGGGCGGCGCAGCAAAGATGCCGGCGCCACCGGCTTGGGTGCGGACTGGATCGCCAAAATGCGCAACCAGCTTTCCGCCGGCAGCGAGACCCATGTGTTTCTGCACAGCGCCAAAGGCGGAACCTGGCGGACCCGGTTATCGGCCATCACCACCGACGCACACGACGTCGACCAGACCTTGGTTCCCGCCTATTACAACCCGGCCGATCACCACACCCTCTGGGTCGAACTTCACGACTTCGAACAGATTGAGCCACAAGAGATCACCGAGGGCTACGTGTTGGCCCGCACCGGGGATCCCGTGACCCTCGGTGGTCTGAACAACCAGGGGCCGATGATCGTGCGCGCCCAAAGCGGCACCTCTGAAGGCCGGTTCTTCATCTTGAACCAGAGCGAAACCTCGACCTACTCCAACGTCGAGGGTCAGGAGTATCACTGGACGTCGGAATCCAGCGGGGCACCCAAGCTGTTGACCAACTCCCCGGGCGCCAAAGTGGTGTTCTACCGGCCCGGAACAGCATCGGACAACACCTCGAAAAGCTACTTCGCCAGCGGTCGGATCACTACCATCGCCGAGACGGCGCCGGGTGAATACAACGCAGCCATCGACGATTTCACCGTCTTCGAGCACCCGGTCCCCTTCAGCGACGGGCCGCCCCGCAACCCGCAGCGATCGATACAACAAATCCCCCGACAACAATACGAAAGACTCGTCAAAAGCGGAGGCCGCACCAGCGCACGCGAGCTGACATTGGAAGACATCCGCGATGCCGCGGTCAGCGCGAATCTGACTCTGCACCAGGACATCTACGCGCAGCTACTGTCGGCTTTGACCAGCGGCAAACACGTGATCTTAACCGGGCCGCCCGGCACCGCCAAAACGACGCTGGCCCAGGCCGTCGCCACAGCAGCCCGCGACGCCGGTCTCTGCGATGGATACACCCCCACCACCGCGACCGCGGACTGGACGACCTACGACACCATCGGCGGACTGCGCCCCACCGGACGCGACACCCTGGAGTTCACCGAAGGCCAGTTCCTGCAAGCCATCCGCAACAACCACTGGCTGCTCATCGACGAACTCAACCGATCGCACTTCGACCGCGCGTTCGGCCAACTGTTCACCGTGCTGTCCGGGCAGCCGGTCACCCTTCCCCACAGCCGTCCGCAGGCCAACGGCGCACCACTGGTTCTGCTGCCCGAAGGCACCGAAAACCCCACTCCTGGGGGGGATGTCCTCGAAATCCCGCAGCCCTGGCGCATCATCGCCACGATGAATGTCTTCGACAAAACACTGCTGTTCGAGATGTCGTTCGCCTTGATGCGACGCTTTGCGTTCATCGAGGTCGCCTCCCCCAGCCAGGAGGTCTTTGAGGCGTTGATCGACCAAGCGGTGGCCGCCGAACCGGCCCCGGCCGAACTGGCCAAAAAGCTGCTGGCGGTGCGCGCGATCAAAGATCTCGGCCCGGCGGTCTTCATGGATCTCGCGAGATTTCTTCGCCAGCGGCTGACCATCGCCGACGCCGATCCAGGCCAAGTGCTCTTCGAGGCGTTCTACAGCTACCTGCTGCCGCAGTTCGAAGGCATCGACGCAGCCCACGGTGAGGATCTCTATCAATGCCTCAAACCCCTGATGGGCAGCGCAGCCCGAACTACAAAATTGAAGAGCACCCTCAATACCGTTCTGGGGCTGCAACTTCACGAACCGCCCCCCGCCGCACAACCCGACGACTACGACGATTACGACGACGGGGCCGAGCCCCCAGCGTCATGAAATCAAAGCCCTTCCAACGCGCCGAGATCATCTCTGCACTTCGCCGCGACATCTGGCGCTACATCAGCCACGCCTCCCGCACAGAAGACGACATCCTGCTGTGGGCGGGCACCCTGATGCAGATGTCACCGGCAGAGCTGCGCTATCTGGCCCAACTTCATTTCATCCTCAGCGATCCCGTCGGCCGACTGCTCGAGCAGATGCCCACCCTCATCCGCCGACTGACCACCACCTCGACCGTCGACACCGAGACCAGCAGCCACCGCATCCGAGGCGCGATCCGATGGGGCGACACCTACGCACAACGCGCGGCCACCGGCGTGCCGCACGCGTTCGTCACCGCACCCACCCACCGCGCCTTCGAAACGCCGGAAAATCAGCTGCTGGCCTTCGCGCTGCACGCCATCGCCGAATTCGGCCACCGCACCGGCTGGCAGCGCAGTACCGACAACGGCGAAGCAGCCGTTGTGCGCCAGCGCATTACCGATGCCACCCGTTGGCGTCAGGCCCGCGCACTGACCGATATACCCACTCATCCGCCCAGCCCGACCACCATCAGCCGGGTCCGCGCGGGCCGCAACCGCACGCGCTACCGCGCAGCCCTCGACGTCGTCGAGCTCTACGAGCGCTACATCGCCCGACTCGACGCCACCGCCATCCGAGACGCCGTGGAGCAGCGCGCCCTGATCACCCGCCGTGACCCCGTCCTGCTCGAACTGTATTGCGTGTTCGACACCATGCGTGCCCTACGGCGACTCGGCTGGAAAACCCCACCCCCCAATCTGATTGGCCCCGCACTGGGATCAGCCGTCATATTCCGCGGCACCAAAGACGGCGCCAGCCTGCAGCTGCGATATCAACGCACCCCGGCCGAGCTGTCGGCCGGCTCGCTGTATCGCGCCATCCAAGCGCACCACGGGTTCGCCCACACCGGCGGCCTGATCCCCGACTTGGTCCTCTCGGTCACCGAAGACGGCCTCCGCCGCTGGCTGCTCATCGAAGTCAAAGGCCTGGAACGAAAGGTGGAATCATCGGCGCGCGCAGCCGCGCTCGACCTGCTCGGCTATCGCCGAGCGTTCAGCCCGGTGCTGGACAAGCAGAGCGCTACCTACGGTCTGGGCTACGTGTGGGGCAGCGAGCTGATACCGGCCACCGGATCCGACGTCACGCTGTGTACACCCGACACCTTGACCGATGCCCTCGATGCACTCCTGCCATGACCACAGGATCATCGTGAACCACGCCGCTGAACACCGCCCGGCCGATCCCTTCGTGCCGTCACAAGTTAAGCAGTACAACACTTTTGGGGAAGGATCTAGACGATGGACGGTGCAGGACTGGGAAGTTCCGTCGAGGCCGAAGTGTGGGACCTCTTCGATGCCGACACTACTGTCACCGACGAGACCGTCTACCTCGTCGCCGCCGCCCTGCACGGTGACGCCGAGCTGGCCGGGCAGCTGGGCGATGACGCCCCCGCACCACTGCGGCCCAACAGCGAGACACCCGACGGCCCGGCCCCGCTGCACGCCTTCATCCGGTCGATCACCGTGCAGGGATTCCGCGGGATCGGGCCCCGCGCGGTCCTCGAGCTCAACCCCTTCTGCGGGATCACCGTGGTCAGCGGACGCAACGGCTCCGGGAAATCCAGCTTCGCCGAAGCGCTCGAATATGCACTCACCGGGGCCAGCTACCGCTGGCTGAAAAAGAAAGGCCAGCACTGGGAAGCATCATGGCGCAACCTGCACGCCGGCGACCCCGCGAGCATCGAAGTCGACTTCGCTATGGAACCCGACTTCGACCGCGGCGGAACCAACGCCGCCCTTGGCGTGACATGGGCGCCCGGGGCAGACGTGAGCAGTGCCGAACGATGGTCGCAGATCACAGGACAACGCCGCGGACCCGCCGACGCGCTGGGCTGGAAACAAGCACTCATCACCCACCGACCACTAATGTCTTACGACGAACTCGGCGGTCTGCTCGAAGAAGGCCCGTCCGCGCTCTATGACGCGTTGAACCGCTTGCTCGGCCTCGACGAGATCGCCGACGCCGACAACCGCCTCAAAGAGGCCGAACGACACCTCAGCAGCCCCCGAAAAACTTCTAACGACACCCGCATTCAGCTGCGCCGCACACTCGACGGTATCGCCGACGCGCGCGCCGCCCAGGTCAAGAAGCTGACCGCCAAAGCGCCCTATGACCTTGCCGCGATCACCACCACCACGCTCGGCACCAACACCGCCCAAGCCGGAGTCGTAACCCGGCTGCGCGCCATCGCCACACTCGAGGTTGGCGACCCCGCGCAAGCGGCCGCACTCGCCGAAGACCTGCGCACCGCGATCGACGCCCACGCCGACATCGCCGGATCAGCCGAGGACGCCATCGCCGCACAAGCCGCTCTACTACGCGACGCCCTGGAATTGCACACCCATTTCGGCGATGGCCCCTGCCCGGTGTGCCAGAGCGCAACCCTGGACACCGCGTGGCGGGGCGCCGCCCAGACGCGCCTCGAACAGGCCGAAGCGCAAGCCGCCCGCCACCACGCGATCACGTTGCAACTCAAGCAAACACGCGCCGCAGCCGAACGATTCGCCCGCGCGCTGCCCACCGTGGCGCCGATCGACGGCGTCTCGTTAAAAGCGCTGCCCGCCTTCGAGGCCGCACGCACCCAAGCCGTCGCCATCCCCGCCAGCCTCGCCGACCTCCCGGCGCACCTGCAGGCGACGGCGACCTCGATCGCCGCGGCCGCCGACACCCTGCGTGCCGAGGCCACGCAACGCGCCGACGAACTCGAAGACGCCTGGGCACCCACTGCGGCCGCAATCTCTGCATGGGTCGAAGCGGAGACCATTGCACGCACCAACGACGACCGGCTCCGCAAGGTGCAGAAGGCCCTGAAATGGTTGCGCACCAACGCCATCACACTGCGGGAACGACGCATGGCCCCGATGGTGGACCAGGCCCGCGCCATCTGGAGCTGCATGCGCCACGAAAGCAATGTCGACCTCGGCGGCATCACGCTGGAGGGGGCCGCGACCCGCCGCCGGGCCGTCGTCGAGGGCACCGTCGACGGTGTACCCGCCGGGGCGCTGGGCGTGATGAGCCAAGGCGAGCTGCATGCCCTGGCGTTGGCGTTGTTCATCCCGCGGGCCACCACCCCGGCCAGTCCGTTTCGATTCCTGGTACTCGATGACCCGATCCAGGCGATGGATCCCGCCAAGATCGGCGGGTTCCTCGATGTCCTCATCGAATTGGCCAAAACCCGTCAGGTGGTGGTGTTCTCCCATGACGACCGGCTGCCCGCCGCGATTCGTGCGCGCTCGGTGCCCGCACAGCTGCTCGACGTCACCCGCGAGGAGGGCTCGATCGTCGTGGTCAAACCAAACGACCTGCCGGCCGATCGCTACATCGCCGATGCCAAAGCTGTCATCCTCGATGAGAACCTCGACGACCTCGTCAAACGCAAGGCAACACCGGGACTGTTCCGGATGGCCGTCGAATCCGCTGCCCACCAACGATTCTTCACCGATCGCGCCCGTGCTGGCACCTCCTACTACGACTCCGACGCGCAGTGGGAAGACGCCAAAACCACCCAACAACGTGTGGCGCTGGCAGTCATCGGAGCCGCCACCGTTGACCTCACGGCGTGGAAAAGCCGTCGCCAACATAGGTTTCCGATCATGGCGATCTGCGCCTCCGGTGTCCACCGCGGTGCCACCCTGGACCGCACCACCCTGGGAGACCTTGCCAAGACCGTGCACGACATCATGGAGGACCGGTGACCGGCGATGCCGAAACCCTCCTGGCGCGCGCCCGCGAACTGCTCGACGTCCCGGGGCACGCTGCCGCCGGCAACTCCGCGCGACTAGCGGCGTTTCTTGCGCGACAAGCGGTTGAAGACCTGATCGACGCACGCTGTGCCACGCTGTGCGGAGCCTCCGTCGTCGGCGCGAGCGCCAAAGCCAAACTCGCCCTACTCAAGTCACTCGACACCTCCGCGGCTGCGGCCGCCTTAATCAGCGCATGGCATCAGCTCACCGGCTTTTGCCACCAGCACGCTTACCAATTGTCGCCGACTGTCGCCGAGGTTCGCGCCGAATGCTGCAAAATCGAAGAGGCTTGTCTATAGCTGTCGTCGGCCATGAAGTCGTCGGCGGGATGAAGCCAACTAGGGTATGGCTGTGCGTTGGTATGCCCGTCCTGACGGTGACAGACATGAGCTAGACGTCGCACCCGAGTTAGCCTCCTGGTACAGCGCCAGTCACCCCAGCCAGTTGCGCCTACAGCCGTTCCTTAACGGCGCCGAGACCCTGTTGGCTGGATTCCGTATTGATGGTCCCTGGGCTCTACGACTCGATGTCGGTCGCCCAGCCGGTGAGAACCTCTTGCGCGGGGGCGATCTCGACAATTACCTGCAGCCGCTCGCCGAGCGCATCGACGACACCGGCTTGATGTCGGTGTGGTGCACCAAGCAACATTGCGCGAAATCGTATGTAAGACTTGAAGAGGCCCTAGAGGTCCCGCCGCCTACGTGCGATGTCGTTGTCGCCAGGCCGACGGCTTCCTACGACACACCTGCTTATAAAGAGCAAGTCAAGGCCGCTGTAGCTGGCAAGCCGGAGCTGCCGCCCGGACCCCTCAGGCTTCAGCTCGCCTTTCACGTCGGGCCGCGAGCCGTTAGGAACTGGCTCAACCTGTGGAAACCCACTATCGATGCGCTTGAGCCACTTTTGGGACGCGACCCGGCCGAGGCGCGCACGTGGCACATCCTTGATGACAGAATCACCGAGCTCGGGCTCCACCTGTCGATCAACCCGGCCTTCCGCTACGAGGTCGAGATCGGCGTCATCGCGAGTACTGAGTCCTCGGCGGATCCGGGCCGTCCTGAACTCGATGCTCGCGGGTATTAGTAAGGCGGAAAGCGGACTCTCGACCGACTGAACCCAGAATGGTATTTGGCTAAGTCATGTTGGCCTCTGCCACTCTTCAAAGCCCGGCACGCGCTGCGCGCAGCCTGGCAAGCTCATCCATGTCGGGCTCGACCTCCACCACCCCATTCGAGGTCCCAGCAGCCAACGCCGCCTGCTGGGCCAACCCATAGACCTGGGCCTGCTGACCTAATAACTTGCGGCACAACTCCGCTGAACGGTAATTGCCCTCCAACGCGGGACTCCAATGCGCTTGAAACAGCTGCTCACTGCGCTCCTGCCAAACAGCGAACGCCTCATCCGTCAACAGGTCACGCCGATCCGTGGTGGACCCCAGAGTCGCCGCGACGATGTTGGCGACGCTGCGGTGGGACCGCAGCCCCACAGCCTTCGCAATGGTCCGGTGGCTAGCACCGCCCAGGAACAACTCGAGCACATGGGCGTTACGCCGCTCCCGCTCAGCAGCCTTCATGGTGGGCATTTTCCCTGAGCCCACCGACACAACGCTGAGTCCGGTATTGCCGCATGTCACCGGTGTCGGAAACCGTGCTGCAGCAACGATGCCGCCAGAGGTCAATCGGGCAATTTGTTCGGGGGGAGATATACCTAGCGGGTAGGGAGTGTTTCTGCCGTGCGGTTCACGCGGGCACCCCTACCCCCTGGTGATGCGTTGGTTGACCGTGGGTGGAGTACACCGCGGTGCCGTGACCGTGGTGTAGTTAGTGGTGCTCGGCGCGCTGGTGGCGCCACGTTGGGTGTAGTCACCGACAACTACGTCCGATCCGGCCTCGCGCGATGGCCGGCGCGCTCCCCGCTTTTCGTTGGCCGCGGCGGCGAGTGCATCACCCACAGAGCCCGGCAGTCACGTATCAAGCCGGCGTCAAAACGCGCTGAGTCAGCGCAGCCGGTGCCGGGCGCGCTGGTAAACGGACTGCGGCACACCTACGCACCGATCTTGCCGCGTCCGATGTCAGCGTTTACACCTTTATGAAGCTCCATGGGCACGAGTCAATGACCACCTCCCAGCGCTACGTCACGGCCGCAGGAACCGAAAGAAGCGCGGCGGTAGCGCAAAGTCCTTTGTATGCGCTCATTGCGCATCGACCGACTCTTCGAGACCCGGAAGATTCAGGAGCGTCAGCCCCGCGACCGCCCGCTCTGTAGCCCGTCGACCCGGCGGCAACAAGACCGGGGAGCGAGGCAAGAGCACGACGGGCAGCCTGAAGGCATCAGTCGACCTTTAGGCGCTTTCGTCACCAGATCTAGCGCGTTCCGACAATTGTCGCGAGTGGGCGATAGAGTCGCGGAGCTTCGCCGGTTTCTCACCCCGCATCGAAAGGCATTGGATGGGCAGCAAGAGGGCTGAGGTCATCGAGATTGGTGTCGACGAACTGGCACTGTCGCTCGTGGGATGGCAGGTCGAAGATGCTCAGGCGCGTCTCGTCACCGAATCTCATGACAGCACTGACCACCAGCAGCAGGTGGCTTTCTCGGGAACCTTTCGCTTTCTTTCGGAGGATTGGACCGACCGGTTCAAGCGCAGTGATGGCGACAGATTTGCCGCGGAGGTATTCCTCACTCTGAACCGGACCGATGCCCCCGCACCCGCCGGTAACTACCAATGGGTCGTCCTCCAGAAGATCCAAAAGGCTCAGAAGGGCCTCATCCGCGTTGCTGCCAAGAGCGACACCTGGACGTGCCGGGCGCCATTCACCGCGGCCGACATCGATCTCCGCCTCACGGCACACGACCTGGCCGATGTCTCGGGTGTGTATATCAACTCGAAGCTCAACCTTCCCGGTCCGACGAGAGCGCTCGACATCGCGGTGGTAGACGAGGTTAGCGTCGCAGGACCGCGTGCGAGGGTCACCGCCGCCCATGCCTACGTGACGAGCGACGAAGCGACTCTCACCATGCACACCGAAGGCACCTTCGAATTCGGAAGCGCGGAAGATCTGCTCCGGGTGTACGTCGAGCAATGCGAATGGGCAGACCGCGGATCCACATTGCAGGAAGCGGCGCCCTTCGAGGTGGCGGCGCCGGATGTCAAATTCGAGATCGAGGACGAGACCGGGTTCCTGCTCCACCATCGAACCTGCAGGTTCTACGGGCGGATCCCAGTCAACGATCAGGGGGCAGCCCCCAGTCGCCAGCCGCGGTGGGTCGCACGAGATGTCATCAAAATTAGCAACCTGCCCGGCGATCCGCACCGGGTTGTTGCGCGCCTAATCGACGGCGACTGGTGAACGAGCTCACCGAGCACCTGGCTGCGTTGCAGGTACAGCTGATCGACGAACACACGCAGGCCCCAGGACTGTTCGGGGAGATCGCCCGGATGGAAGACCTCTTGGCTGACACCTATCGCAACCGTGTGCCGTACGAGCTGCTGCAGAACTCGGACGACGCCGAATCAACGGTCGTCACCATCACCGCGCTGCCCGACGGGACCTGGTGCTGGTCGAACAATGGAAGACCGCTGAGCTCAGCAGATGCGGAAGCGCTCTGCAGAAGCGCCAGCTCGACCAAGCGCCGAGGTGATTCCATTGGGTATCGCGGCATCGGATTCAAGTCCCTCGCCGCAATCGCTTCCCGAATCGACATCAGGTCCTCGGACGTGGCCTTCGCCTTCGATCGAACGGTCGCTGCCCAGTTGCTGGGCGAGCAGTCACCGTCGGCGGTCCCATTAATCCGGATCCCGTGCGCGATTCGCACTGCTGAGCGGATCGATGGGGCGAGTTTCACGATCAGCGGACACGACGGCGGTGAGGTTCCGCTGGACGCGATCGACCCCATAAGCCTGCTGTTCCTGCGCCACGTCGAACGCGTCGGCATTGCTAGCGCAGAACGCGTCGACACGGTCAGCGTGAACCGCGAGGATTCGCGAGTGACTCTTCACAATCAGGCTGGCCCCGCGACCTTCGGGCTGCTGAAGCTAGGGGCTGCGACGATCGCCGTACCGCTTGATGCACGTGCCCAGTCACTCACCGGGCTTCGCGGCCGCCTAGCGTGTGGCCTGCCGCTAGACGATGAACTGGGACTGCCCGTCGCGATATCGGGAGACTTGCTGACCGATCCGTCGCGTACGCACGCCGTCGTCGGGGATGAATCTACTCAGCGGGTGCTCGCAGACGCCGCGTCAGCTATCGCATACGAGTTGACCGTGCCAGAGGCGCCGTTTTTCCAGCGGCTCTGGGAACTTGTCCTGGAGGGCGAAGACCTTCGCTCGCTATTGGTGTCGTCGCGTCCCACCACGGGCACCGCACTACTCACTGAGCTCCAACGAGTGATGAAGTCCGAGCCAAAGCCCTTCGCCTACTCACCATTGCCCTTGACTGCGGACGACGTCTCTCGCATCTTTCCCTTAGGTGCACCGGTGGCGCTGTACACGAAGCAGAACCAGCCGGGCGCCCGCGCCCTGAAAGCCGTTTTGGGGCTAGATACCCTTGATGTAAAGCAACTCGCCAACGAACCCGTGGTTGGGCAGCTGTCCGAGGATCTGGTCGCGCACCTGGGCGCGCACCTCAGCGAGATGGCCCGAAGCTACGGCCGGCAGCTGACCTCCGCTGAGCAACGGGTCGTTGACCGGGGGCTGGCCGCATCGCCGCCCCCACGGACGGTAATAGCCGAGCCCGCAGCACATGATGCGCGCCGAGGCGAGATTCTCGAGGCGGCGGAGCCTCTGGCCGCCGTTGTTTCCCGTTGGCGCACAGCTGAAGTCGCCACGATGGAATACCTCAACAGCCGCGGCTGGCGCCTCGAAGACGTCAGCGGACAGAACGTCGGCTACGACCTCTCCGGGAGTAATCCGTCCGGAGCGCCTGTGCGAATTGAGGTCAAGAAGGTCGACCACCCAGACGCGCGGTTTGCCATGACCAACAACGAGATGTCGCTAATGCTCGCTTCGCCAGGCGGCTACCTGCTTGCGATTCTCGTTGGGGACGGCCGCTACGTCAGGCTCATGGTGGTGGACCCCAGTGACGATGGCCTGCCTAAGGAGCGGGTCTGCCGTAGATGGGACTGGGAGTTTACCGACTGGGCACGCTTCGCAACGGTTATCGACTGACTAAGCGGCCGGACCAACGTCCGGCTGCACGCTCCGTCTCGAACACGCTGCAGGTATCGAGTAAAGGCCTACGTGCCGATCGCGGACCGCGGATCGCTCGGGTCAGGCAGCCGTTGCGCTTCTGCGCCCTCCCAGTACTGCTGGCCCTCGGTACCGATTCGGAAACACTCGTGTTGTGATTTCGAGCAGTTCGCCCGCCAATCCGTCTGGCGCTTCCTCGAGCCGTTGGCGAATTGCGGCGAACTGGCGAATAGGACCAGTTAACGAGCAACACCACCCGCGCTGCGTGACTGCTGCGGACTGCTGCGCGCAGCACCCGCCGCAGTCGCGTGAGTGGAGTGCGGCGAGTGCTGCGCCCCCTATAGGGCGCAGCACTCGCCGCAGCACTGCCGCAGCGCTCAAAACCGGGCTCACGGCCGGTTCGCCGCCGCGGCACTTGAAACGGCTTGGTAACCCTGTGCCCCACCCTTGCCGGCAACTTCGGCCAAGCGCTTTTCGGTAACCAGGTCGTCCACGGCATCGCGCGCCGCGCCTTCCGTGAACTGCTGGCCCGCTTTCCGCATCTGTGCGTACAGCTCGCGCAGCGACCTCACGGTGCGGTTGGGTTGGGCGGCAATAACCTCCCACACGGCTACCGTCAACTGGTCCTCGGGTCCGTCTGGGTCAGGTTCAACGGCGGGCCTGGGCGCGTACAGCATCAACGAGAACGGGTCGAACGGATCGCTGTCGTCACCCACCAGCGTGCCCATGTAGGTCTTGCCGTGCACCTTGGTGGCCCTGCCCTTACCGCGCAGGTGGCCCGGACGGTCCTTAGTCACATAGACATCGGACACCCCTCGCAGTCCGCGCCCGAACGGGCTGCGGTTCTCCAGCGCGATGCGCGCACCGTCCAACGCGTTGCCTTTATGCACCGACCCATAGGCGTCACGGCGGCTGCTGTCACGCGACATGGGCATGTGGTCACAGGCAATGGTTGCGGCCCCCTCCCGCAGGAACGGAGTCACCAGGCGTCGCCGAAAGCTAGACGCACCATCGACTGCCACCGCGTCGGACCCGTGCAGTGACATTGCTTCATTGACGCCATCGTGAACAACCAGGTCCGGTGGCAGCTTCAACAGCTCCCGGATCAGGTCTTTGGTTGAGGCCTGCAGTGGCGCGACGAACCGAAACAGCGGAGGTAGCAACAGGTCATCGGACACACCGAGTAGCCGTAGCCGCTCAATCGTGCTTTCCGGGTTGCTTTCCTCGTAATGGATGTAGATCACGCGGCGGCCACGCGCCAGCTCGGCCGCAACACATGCCAGCGCCAACCACGTCTTGCCGCATTCCGTTTCACCCACCAGGGCATGTTCTCGCCCCTGGTAGATCAGCTGCATTCCATCGGATCGGGCAACACCAGCTGACGGTGGCTGTGGTGGCTCCACCTCCCCGCGCAAGTACGGCCCAAGGTCCATGGGTTCCCAGCTGTTCGGCTCGTCATCGCTGGCCTTGGTTTGGGAAGTTTGGTTGTCGTCCGGTCGTGTCCAGTCGGACGGCCCGTTGTCCAGGTCCGCCGGCGGCTCTGGTGGGTCCAGCCCTGGCTCGGGGACTGCATACAACGGCAGGTTGCCGTTCCTGCTGCCGTTCCTGCGCGCTTCTGCTCTGGCGCATTCTTCCGCGAGGCGGCTGTCTTTGGCCGCTAAATCATCGGTCATGAGATGGAGGCCCCCACGGGTCGCGTCTGCCAAACTTCAGCGGCGGCAACCGATATGAGGCTTCACGGCGCCGCCGCAGCTGAGCAGCAATCGATTCGTGACACACCTGGCTGTTACTGTCTGCTTCATCAGCTTCTTGGTGGTTGCTGATGGCGTTGGTTGAGGGTCGATCCTGGTGGTTTGGGGTTCGGCACACTTCCTTTCCGGGCGGCTCGGTGCGGGTGATCATGCACTTGCCTCGGCGTACTCATGGGCTTCGGCGGTCATGCTGAGGTCCGCTCTTGCTCGGCGATCCACGCTAACGCAGTTGACCGCTTCCACACTCGGCGGCGACCGAGCTTGAATGACGGTGGTCCGGAGCCGATATGTGCCCAATAGCGCCAAGTCGACGCCGGCGTGCCCGTCATCTGCTCGAGTTGCGGGGCTGACAGATATTCGGCAGCCGCAAGGGCAGCCTTCCCGTCGGCCTCCCACTGCTCGCGTTCCGCCTCTGCGATTCCTTCTACGAACGGTTTTGCTCTGTTTGTCGTCATGATTGACACAGTGCAGAGTTAAGTGCACAGTTACAACATCGCACCGACGTACGGCGATGGAGGTTTCGGGTTGGCTGGGAAGTATCACCACATCGGTGACGGACCCAGAACAATCAGGACGGGCGACGGCCGCATGCGGTTCGTGGTCTCTGGCGACTATATGGCGTTCGGCATAGACGGGGCACCCTTGTTCGGCACCGACGGCGGTGCGCCGGGCTGGATCGCCGAGCGATTCCCCGACGCGACAAGGACGCCGTTGGCTGACGGCGAGTGGAGTCCGTCGGTGAGGCTCTTACCGGCGTGGGTTGAGTTTGAACTCGACGGGCGCAATGAGCCAGACTTTCATTGCCGGATTGAGCTACGCGACGGCGTCCCTCGGCTTGTCGAATTAGGTTACCGCGCAAGAGAAAACCAAACCGAGATACGCCAAAAGCACCTTCGTGCAACCGAGATCGCAGAGATCGCGAACACTGTGTATAGGCAGTGGATTGTCGAGATCCGTGACGTGTGGCGCGACAAGCCCGGAATCGCTATCCCGGCGATCGAGGAAGATCAGCATCGAATTGTCCGCAGTCTCGTGTACGACCTTCGCGCGGGTCGGCGTCAAGTCAACAGCGAGTTGCTGCGCCAGGTCGCCGAGGTCTACCGCGCCAATTTTGACAAGGCGCCGGCTGAGGCGGTCGCGCGGACATTCGGGGTCAAGCCACGGATGGCGCACGAGTACGTGCGACGAGCACGTGAGCGCGGTTTCTTGCCTCCCACCACTCAGGGAAAGAAGAAGATATGAGCGGCAAACGTAACCGTCGGGCCGGCGTAACGGACCTGTGGACCAAGACGGTCCGTGACTCAGACGGCACCACCCGCACAGCGCCCAGCGCCCGGCATGGCGTCGGACTGCGTTGGCGAGCAACATATGTCGACAACAGCAGCCGCGAGCACTCCAAGTCATTCGGCCGCAAAACCGACGCCCAGAGCTGGCTCAATGAAGTCACGGCCTCGGTCGTCACCGGCCAGTACGTCGACCCGAAAGCCGGTCAGGTCACGTTCCGCGACTACGCCGAACGCTGGCGGCAGATGCAGGTCCAGCGGCCCAGCAGCCGCGCACACATCGAGACGATGTTGCGCCGACACACCTACCCGACGCTGGGCGACCGCCAACTCACCTCGATCTTGCCCAGCGACATACAGGCCTGGGTCAAGGGGCTGGTGTTGGCCCCGGCCACGGTCGGCGTGGTCCACGGGATCGCGTCCACCATCTTCAAGTCCGCGATCCGGGACCGGCGGCTTGCTGCAAACCCTTGCGACGGTACGAAATTGCCGAAGGTGCAGCGTCCGCAGATTGTGCCGCTGACGACAGAGCAGGTGGAGGCCGTCCGCGGCGAGCTACCCGTAGAGCTACAGGCGCTTATCACACTGGCGGCGGGAACCGGTATGCGGCAGGGAGAATGCTTTGGCCTCACCGTGGATCGGGTGAGGTTCCTTGAGCGTGCGATCACCGTAGACCGGCAGCTGGTGACCGTCGCCGGCCAAGCACCCACGTTTGGGCCACCGAAGACTCGCGCCAGCCACCGGACGATCCCGCTCCCCCAGGTCGTGGCCGACGCTCTGGCCGCGCACCTGGCGGCGTTCCCCGCCGAGCCGGACGGCCTGGTGTTCACCCAGTCAGGCAAGCCGATCACCCGCTCCACGTTTGGATATAGATGGCGTGCGGCGGTCAAGGAGGCCAAGCTGCCGCACGGGACCGGATTCCACGCGCTGCGCCACTACTACGCGAGTTTGCTGATCCGTCACGGCGAGAGCGTCAAGACGGTCCAGGCGCGGCTAGGCCACGCAAGCGCGGTCGAGACCCTGGACACATACAGCCACCTCTGGCCAGACAGCGACGACCGGACCCGCGATGCCATCGACTCGGTGCTGGGATCTACTGCGTACCGGCTGCGTACTGGCCAGCCTGTGACCAGCTGAACACGCTGCTCAAAGGGCAGGGGCGGGCGAGTTGGCCTGTAAGCCGGATTCTGTTCCGCGTCAATGACACGGCGGCGACCATCCATCTGGACACACCGTTGCCGGGTGCCTCGAGCGGTCTACCCGCAGGCTCGGGCGAGCAGCCCTCAGGCACCTGCGCAGCCACACCGTAGTGCGGCCTTCTTGACCTTGCTCCGGGTGGGGTTTGCCTAGCCACTCCGGTCACCCGGAATGCTGGTGCGCTCTTACCGCACCGTTTCACCCTTACCACCGCGTAGGTGGCGGTCTGTTTTCTGTGGCACTTTCCCGCGAGTCACCTCGGATTGCCGTTAGCAATCACCCTGCTCTGTGAAGTCCGGACTTTCCTCGACCAGGTGCTGTGAGCCCCAGCCGCGGCCGCCCGGCCAACTCGTCCGCGCTAACACCGTACTCGCTGCGGAATTCGCAGGCCAACGGCTTTCGCCGGCCCTCACATCCCGGGTGTCCCTATCGTCTACAGGTTGAGGGAGAAGGAGGACGCAGCTGATGCCGACGGATCGATGGTCGAAGCGCGTCGACAGTGGCGACTGGGACGCGATCACCGCATCCGTCGACGACTTCGGCGGAGCGTTGCTGCCGCGGTTGCTGACCGTCGCCGAGGCGCGACGAATCCGATCCCTGTTCGGCTCCGACGCGTTGTTCCGGTCCACCGTCGACATGGCTCCGCGCCGCTACGGCTCCGGTCGATACCGCTACTTCCACTCCCCGTACCCGGAGCCGATCGAGCAGCTCAAGCAGGCGCTGTATCCGCGACTGCTGCCGATCGCGCGGGACTGGTGGGGCAAGCTGGGCCGCGAGGCGCCGTGGCCCGACACCCTCGACGAGTGGCTGGAGATGTGTCACACCGCCGGCCAGACCCGTTCGACGGCGCTGATGCTGCGATACCAGACCGGCGACTGGAACGCGCTTCATCGAGACCTCTACGGCGACTTGGTGTTTCCGCTGCAGGTGGTGATCGACCTGAGCGATCCGGACACCGAGTTCACCGGCGGGGAATTCATGCTGGTCGAGCAGCGGGCCCGGGCCCAGTCACGCGGCACCGCAACACACTTGCCGCAGGGCCACGGCTACCTGTTCACCACCCGGGACCGGCCGGTGCGCTCAGCGCGGGGCTGGTCGGCCGCGGCCGTGCGGCACGGCCTGTCCGTCGTCCGGTCCGGCGAGCGCTACGCGCTCGGGCTGATCTTCCACGACGCCGCCTAGAGCGCCGACTGGCGCGAGCGACCGCTGCTTTCGGCGACGGTGTCTGCGGGACCGATGCGCGCCCACACCGTCTTGCCACGGGGCGCCGGCGTGTTGCCCCAGCGTCCACAGAGCGACGAGACGATGTCCAGACCACCCGGGCAGCTGCCGACCGGGCGTTCCCGTCGGACCGCTGCGGCGCGGCTGGAATCGGAGACCGCGACGACGACCTCGTCGGCGGTGCCTTCGAGCCGAAGGTCGAATCCGCCGCCGGCGTGGCTCAACGCATTCTCGGCGAAAACCGTTGTCACCGTGCTGGCGACCGGAATCTTGTCGCGCATCGACCAGGCCACCAGGTGCTCGTGGACGGAGATCAGGGCGGCGTTCACGCTGGAGGGGTGCGCGTCGAACGACTCGCGGGCGCGGTGGCGATAGCGGCGCGTACCGTCTCCGATCGCGGCGGCCGCCGCAGCGACATCGACGTAGACGGGGACACGGCCCGCGATCGACAGATCGGCGAGTCGGGTGCGCACGGCAGGGTCACCGGCCACCAGGGCAATCGGTACCTCGGGCCATTGCTTGACGTACCAACGGGCGCTGGCGAACACCGCCCAGGCGCCGTCATCGCCGCCGTCCAGTCCGTTGATGTCGACGATCACCGGCGCGGCGGCCTCGACGGCAACCTCGATCACCGCGTCCCGGACCTGCTGACAGGTCCGGTCATTCAGCGTTCCGGCCAGGCGCAGAACGACGACGCCGCGGCGTACCTCTGTCGTACTTCTCAACATCATCCTTCGTCACTTTCTTGACGCAAAGGAGGACTTCGGGGCCCCAGCGTACCCACGGCATGTGGTTTTACTCGGGCATTTCTGGCGGGATAGACGTGTCGGCTGCCCCACCGGAAGTAGCCGAGTCTCGGCCGAGTGCGATCGTCGACGCGGTCATCGCGGCGACCGCGACCGCCAGGACCGCGGCGCCGGCACCCCGCACCGCCAGGTGCTCGCCCAGGATCACCACACCCAACAACACCGCCACCACGGGCTCGCCGACCAGCATGATCGGCACCGATGCCTGCAGTGCGCCGGCATGAAACGCCGACTGCTGCAAGACAGTTACCGTCACGGCGAGCGCCACCAACAGATACGGGGCGGGCACCGTGAGCAACCCGTGCCAACCGTGCACGGCGAGCCGGTGCGTGCTGACCTTCGTCAACACCGCGACCATGCCCAGCAGCACGGCGACCGCGCTGGCCAACAAGGTGGCCCGCCGCCGCCCGGCCGCGCGGCGGGCGGCCAGCACGCAGACGAGCACCACCGGCACCGAGGTGCCGAGCGCAACGCTCCACGCCGGCACCGGCGACCGATAGTGGCCCTCGCGGGGCTGCCCGACCAGGACAAAGATCGTGAGCGCCGCCGTCAGCAGCAGCGCCCAGCCCCAATCACGCAGCCGCACGTGTTGATTGGAGAACCGCGCGCTCAGCGGCAACACGAACAGCAGGGACGACACCAGGAGTGGTTGCACCAGCAGCAGCGACCCGTGGGCCAGGGCGAGCGCCTGGAACACGTAACCGCCGATCGCGCCGACGGTTCCCAACCACCACGCCGGCTGCCGCACCCACGACGTGACGATCGGGCCCCCGACCGCTTCGGCGTCGGCTCCCGTCTGGATGGCCCGTTGCCGGACGACGATCCCGACGGCGGCGAAAAGCGCTGCCAGCAATGCGGATACGATGGCCAGGGCGTGCGACTCTAACCACTCCACGATGGGCCCACTACCCGGACGACGGCGATCTCAACCCAGATACCCGGTCTGGTTGACCAGCCGAACCGACGATGCGCCGTCGGGGTAGAACTCGGCGATGCTCAACGACGCGAGGTCCAGATGCAGCCGATAGAGGATGCCCGGCCCGGCGTCCAGCGCTGCGCGCAGCAGCATCTTGATCGGCGTCACGTGCGACACCAGCAACACCGTGCTGCCGCCGTGTTCGCCGACGATGCGGTCCCGCGCGGCCATGACCCGTCGGTTGACGTCGTCGAAGCTCTCGCCGTCGGGGGGCTCGGTGGTGGTGTCGCGCAACCACCGTCGATGCAGCTCGGGATCACGCTCGGCCGCCTCGGAAAACGTCAGACCATCCCACTGGCCGAAATCGGTTTCGACCAGATCGTCATCGACCGCCACGTCCAGGCCCAACCGTTTGGCGGCCGCCGCCGCGGTGTCCTGGCAGCGCTGCAGGGGTGAGCTGACCACCGCCGCGATTCCGCCGCGCGACCCGAGGTAGGCGGCGGCCGCCTCGGCCTGCTGCCGGCCCAATGCTGTCAGCGGCGGGTTGCCGCGGCCCGAATAGCGGCGCTGCACCGACAATTCGGTCTGGCCGTGGCGCAGCAACAGCAGCCGGGTGGCAGACCCGGTCGCACCGGTCCACCCGGGCGGAGAGGCCGTCCCACCGGCGGTGGCGGTCGTCGGGGTTGCCTTCGAGGCCGACGGGATTTCGGCCGCGGCGTCCATCGCCTCGTTCGCCAGCCGATCGGCGTGCGCGTTCTCGGCCCGCGGAATCCACTGGTAGGTAATCCGATCGAATGCCGAGGCCAGTTCGCGAGCCTGGGCGTGCAACTCGGCCAGGTCGGGATGCTTGACCTTCCAGCGACCGGACATCTGCTCGACCACCAGCTTGGAGTCCATCGCCACCGCGACCTCGCTGGCGTGCAGCTTTGCGGCTTCTTCCAAACCCGCCAGCAGGCCCCGGTATTCGGCGACGTTGTTGGTGGCCACCCCGATCGCCTGCTTGCTCTCGGCCAGCACCACGGACCGGTCTGCGCTCCACACCACCGACCCGTAACCGGCCGGCCCGGGGTTGCCCCGCGATCCCCCGTCGGCCTCGACAACAACCTTCACCGGTTGATGCCCTTGATCCGCAACAGAATTGCGCTGCATTCGGGGCAGCGCAGCACCTCGTCGTCGGCGGCCGCCGAGATCCGGGCCAGCTCGCCGCGGTCGATCTCGATGCGGCACGCCCCGCAGCGCCCGCCCTGCAGCAGCCCCGCCCCGGGGCCACCGCCGGAGCGTTGCCGCTCGTACAGCGCCAGCAGGTCCGGAGCCAGTTCGGCGGTGATCTCCTCGCGCCGCGACAGGTGCACTCGACGATGGTGATCGATGTCGGCGATGGTGGTGTCCAAAGCCTGCTGCGTTGCGGCCAGCTCGCTCTTCAGACCGTCGATGACGGCCACCTCGGCGTCGCGCTGATTCTGCAGCTGCTCGCGGTGTTCCATCACTTCGATCAGGGAGTCCTCCAGGCTGGATTGGCGGCGCTCCAATGTCTCCAGCTCGTGCTGCAGTTCCGACAGTTGCTTGGAATCGGCCACAGTCTGCAGCAGTGACCGGTCCCGGTCCTCGCGCTGGCGTACCCCGTCGATTTCCGCCTCGAAGCGCGAGACCTGAGTATCCAAGTCTTCCAACGCAATCTGCAGTGCACCCAACCGATCATTGGCGGCGATCTGCTCGGTGTGAATCCGCTCGATGTCGGCGCGCTCGGGTAGGTGACCGGCGCGGTGGTCCATCTTGGCCAGTTCCGCGTCGAGCTCTACGACCTCGAACAGCGAGCGCTGCTGTGCTACTTCGGCTTTCATGCGTCCTTTCGCCCGTCGGCGTGGTCGACGTTCCAGGGGTCGGTGCGGATCTGGCAGGTTTCCACCGAGAGCGCGGCGCCGAACGCCGACCGCAGCACGTCGGCAGCCTGTTCGCACCAGGGGAATTCGCTGGCCCAGTGCGCGACGTCGATCAGCGCGACATCGGAGGCACGGCGGTGCTCGTCGGCGGGGTGGTGACGCAGATCCGCCGTCACATAGGCCTGCACGTCGGCGGCCGCTGCAGCATCCAGCAGCGAATCACCGGCTCCGCCGCACACCGCCACGCGCGAGACGGTCGCCTCCGGATCGCCCGCCGCACGTACTCCCCACGAGGTCTGCGGCAGGCCCCTTTTGACCCGGGCGACGAATGCGCTCAAGGGTTCCGGTCGCGCCAGCGCGCCGACCCGGCCGAGCCCGGCGCCGCTGGGTAACGGCTCGAGTGCGACGACGTCGAAGGCCGGCTCCTCGTACGGGTGTGCCGTCCGCATCGCCGCCAGTACCTGTGGCCGCACCCCGGTGGATGCAACGAACTCGACCCGGTCCTCGATCACTCGTTCCACTGCGCCGACACTGCCGATCGCCGGTTGCGCGCCGGCCTCTGGCAGGAACTGGCCGGTGCCGGTCACGCTCCAGTCGCAGTGCGAGTAGTCGCCGATGCGTCCGGCGCCGGCCGCAAAGACCGCTGACCGCAACGCATCCGCGTTTTCCGGTGGTACGAAAACGACCCACTTGTCCAGGTGCCGGGTCGGTGGTGCGGGCTCCAAGACCCCGTCGACGGTCAACCCGAGCGCGTGCGCCAGCGCGTCGGAGACGCCCGGTGACGCCGAGTCGGCATTGGTGTGCGCGGTGAACAGCGAACGCCCAGAACGGATCAGCCGGTGGATCAGAGCCCCCTTGGCGGTGTCGGCGGCCACCGTGTCGACCCCGCGCAACAGCAACGGGTGGTGTGCCAGCAACAGACCCCCGTCTGGAACGGCGTCCACCACCGCGGCGGTCGCGTCCACCGCGATGGTGACCGAGCTCAGTGCGTCGTCGGGATCACCGCAGACCAGGCCGACCGAATCCCACGACTGCGCCAGCCCGGGCGGATAGGCCGCGTCGAGCGCCTCGATAACCGTGCCCAACCGAACCGTCATCGACCCACCCCACTCTCGGCGATCGCGGCCACCAGTTCCGGCCACTCCGGTCGCACCGCGGCGCGCAGATACTCCCCGTCCAGGCCGACGAAGGTGTCACATCGGCGCACGGCAATTCCCTTGCTGTGCAGGTGCTTTCGGAGCAGTGCCGCGTCGTCGACGGCGAACAGCACAAACGGTGCGTCGCCGTCGACGGTGTCGACCCCGGCCGATCGCAGGCCGGCCACCATCTCGGCGCGCATCGCCGCCAGCACCCGGGCGCCGGCTTCGGCTTCGGCGATCGCCGCCGGCGCGCAGCACGCGGCGACGGCGGTCAGCTGCAATGTGCCGACCGGCCAGTGCGGACGGGTGGCGGTCAGCCGGGCCAGCACCTCCGGCGCGCCCAGCGCGTAACCCACCCGCAGCCCGGCCAGCGACCACGTCTTGGTCAGGCTCCGCAGCACCACGACGTCGGGCAGGCGCATGGCGGCCAGCGATTCCGGCTCGCCGGGTACGGCGTCGGCGAACGCCTCGTCCACCACCACGATGCGACCGGGCCGCCGCAGCGCCAGGATCTGCTCGCGGCGGTGCAGAACCGCGGTCGGGTTGGTCGGGTTGCCGACCACCACGAGGTCCGTCGCGTCGGGCACCCGGACGCCGTCCAGCCGGAACGGCGGAGCCAGCACCACGTGCCGCACCGGCACCCCGGCCGCCAGCAGGGCCGCGTCCGGTTCGGTGAACGACGGAGCGATCAACGCGGCCAGTGCGGGCCGCAGGTTCGGCAGCAGCGCGAATCCCTCGGCGGCGCCGGCGAGTAACGCGACCTCGTCGACGGCACGCCCGTGCCGGGCTGCGACGGCCTCACGCGCCACCCGCTCGTCACCCGCGCTCGGGTATCGCCCCAGGTCGCCGAGCCGAGCCGCCAACCGATCGGTGAGCCAGCCGGGCGGTTGGGAGTGGCGGACGTTGACCGCGAAGTCGAGCAGGCCGGGTTCGGCGGCCTGGTCGCCGTGATAGCGCGCCGCCGCGAGCGGAATCGACGCGCTCGAATCCAGACTCGCCACATCTGAAACAGTAACGACCGCGCCGCGCAGCCGGGTATCGGGACACGATCGCCGCTGCGCGCCGGCATCGAGGACAATGGCCACGTGACAGGCGCGGCCCCGGCGGCTTTGGTGATCTTCGATCTCGACGGCACGCTCACCGACTCCGCGGACGGCATCGTCTCCAGCTTCCGCCACGCGCTCGGTGAGATCGGGGCCGATGTCCCCGAGGGCGACCTGGCCAGCAAGATCGTCGGGCCGCCGATGCACCACACCTTCGAGGCCATGGGGCTGGGCGGGCAGGCGGCCGCCGCCATCGCCGCGTACCGCGCCGACTACATCACCCGTGGCTGGGCCATCAACAGCCTCTTCGACGGGATCGCACCGCTGTTGGCCGATCTGCGCGCCGCCGGGGTGCGCCTCGCGGTCGCCACCTCCAAGGCCGAGCCCACCGCCCAGCGCATCCTGGAACACTTCGGCCTCGACGGGCACTTCGACGTGATCGCCGGCGCCAGCGTCGACGGCACCCGAGCCGCCAAGGCCGATGTGTTGGCGCACGCGCTGGCGCAACTGCAACCGCTGCCCGAACGCGTTTTCATGGTCGGCGACCGTCGCCATGATGTCGAGGGCGCGGCCGTCCACGGTATCGACGCGGTGGTGGTCGGCTGGGGTTACGGCCGGGCCGACTTCGCCGACGCCCCCAGCGGCGCAGTCCATGTCGAGACGGTCGACGAACTGCGGAGGGCCTTGGGTGTCTGAACAGCTGCACGTCACGTTCGTCTGCACCGGCAACATCTGCCGGTCGCCGATGGCGGAGAAGATGTTCGCCCATCAGATCGGCGAACGCGGCCTGGCCGACGCGGTGCGGGTCAGCAGCGCCGGAACGGCCGGCTGGCACATCGGCAGCCCCGCCGACGAGCGGGCCAATCGGGTGCTGCGCGCGCACGGTTACCCGACCGACCACAGCGCCGCGCAGGTGGACGTCGAACACATCAACGCCGACCTGGTGATCGCGTTGGCCCGCAACCACGTTCCGCTGCTGCAGCAGGTGGGTGTCGACCCCGACCGGATCCGGATGCTGCGGTCGTTCGATCCACGCTCTGGCGCTTATGTACTCGACGTCGATGACCCCTACTACGGCGACAACCGTGATTTCGAGATCACCTTCGCCTCGATCGAAGCAGCGCTGCCCGGGCTGCACACCTGGGTCGACGAACAGCTGGCCCCGGACGGCAACGGCTGATGCGCCGTCTGACCTTTCTGCTGCGGCCGGGCTGGATAGCGCTGGCCGTGGTGGTGATCGCGTTCACCTACCTGTGCTTCAGCGTGCTGGCACCCTGGCAACTCGGGAAGAACACCAAGACGTCGCGGGCGAACGACCAGATCCAGCATTCCCTGACGACCGACCCGGTTCCATTGACAACAATCCTGCCGCAACAGGATTCGACCGCGGTCGACAGTGAGTGGCGCCGGGTGACGGCGATCGGACACTACCTGGCGGACAAGCAGGTGGTGGCCCGGCTGCGGGTCGCCGAGGGCGATCAGGCGATGGAGGTGCTGCTGCCGTTCGTCGTCGACGGCGGGCCCACCGTGTTGGTCGACCGCGGTTATGTTCGGCCATTACCCGGTTCACGGGTACCGCCGGTCGCCACACCACCGCGCGGGACGGTGAGCATCACGGCTCGCCTGCGCGACTCCGAGGGTCCGCTGGCGGACAAGAAGTCCTTTGTCAGTGACGGTGTGCGACAAGTGTATTCGATTGACACCAGCGAGATCGCCACGCTGACCGACACCCCGCTGGCCGGGCCTTACCTGCAACTCGTCGACGGCCAACCCGGCGGGCTCGGCGTCGTCGCCCTGCCCCACCTGGACTCGGGACCGTTCCTGTCCTACGGCATCCAGTGGATCACGTTCGGCGTGATCGCACCGATTCTGCTGGGCTACTTCGTCTATGCCGAAGTCCAGGCCCGCCGCGCCGACAAGGTGCGCGCCGCGGAGGCCACCGAGAAGCCGGCACCGCAAACCGTCGAGGACAAACTCACCGACCGTTACGGCCGGCGACGCTGAGACCGACGCAGGCAGCGATCAACGCGGCGGTCTGCACCGCACGCGAAAGCCGTACGGCGCGATCCACATCGACGACCGTCGGGGCCCGACCCGAACCGAGAGCGGGCCGAATCTGAAGCTGGTAGTGATACTGGGTGGGCCCACCGAGTCGCACGCCCAGCGCTCCGGCGAAGGCGGCCTCGACCGCGCCGGCGTTCGGGCTGGGATGGCGCCCCGCGTCGCGGCGCCACGCCGTGACCGCACCCCGGGGCGAACCGCCGACCACCGGCGCGCACACCACCGTCAGTGCTGCCGTCGCACGCGCGGCGACGTAGTTGGCCGCGTCGTCCAATCGTGCTGCCGCCCAACCGAACCGGGTATAGCGCGGCGAGCGGTGGCCGATCATCGCATCCAGGGTGTTGACCGCCCGGTACCCCAGCACCCCGGGCACTCCGGCGGCGGCGGCCCACAGCAGCGGCGCCACCTGCGCGTCCGAGGTGTTCTCGGCCACCGACTCGACCGTCGCCCGCGCCAAGCCCGCGGCGTCCAGCGTCGCCGGATCCCGCCCGCACAGAGACGGCAGCAACCGGCGGGCGCCGTCGAGGTCCTCATGGCGGAGCAAGGTGCCCATCGCCGATCCGACGCGCGCCAACGAGGTTCCGCCCAGCGCCACCCAGGTCGCCACCGCGGTGGCTGCGACGGCTCCGGCGCCGCCGGCCCGGCCGAGTAACCGTTGCAGCGCGGCGCCGGAAAGAACCACCCCGGCGATCAGCGTGGCGGCGTGAGCGGCGCCGACGAACCTGTTGTCGCGATAGGTGAGCCGCTCCAGTGAGCCTGCCGCAGCACCGAATCCCGCTACCGGGTGACCCACCCGCGGGTCGGCCAGGACGACGTCGGCCAGATACCCCGACAGCACGCCCAAGAGCCGGTGACGCTGCGTGGTGCCAAACACTCCGGCAGCGTCTCACAACGTGGTCTACTCGGCTGATGCAGCCTCGCGGCGAGGAACACCACCGATGAAGCGAACCGTCACCCGGGTTGCTGACCTGCTCAACCCTGCTGCGGCACTGCTGCCGGCCGCGAATGTGATCATGCAACTGTCGCTGCCCGGGGTCGGCTACGGCGTCCTGGAGAGCCCGGTCGACAGCGGCAACGTCTACAAGCATCCGTTCAAGCGGGCCCGAACCACCGGAACCTACCTGGCCGTCGCGACCATCGGGACCGACTCTGATCGTGCGCTGATCCGCGCCGCCGTCGACACGGCGCACCGCCAGGTGCGCTCGAGCGCATCAAGCCCGGTGTCCTACAACGCATTCGACCCCGTGCTGCAGCTGTGGGTGGCGGCCTGCCTCTACCGTTACTTCGTCGACCAGCACGAGTTCCTGTACGGGCCGCTCGACGAGCAGGCCGCGGACGCGGTGTGTCAGGACGCCAAAAAGTTGGGCACCACGTTGCAGGTGCGCGAATCGATGTGGCCGCCGGACCGGGTGGCCTTCGAGGACTACTGGAAACGGTCGCTGGAGGACCTGAGCATTGAACCCCCGGTTCGTGAGCACCTGCGCGGGGTCGCGGCGATGGCATTTCTGCCCTGGCCGCTCCGCGCGCCCGCCGGACCGTTCAACCTCTTCGCGACGACGGGCTTTCTGCCTCCGGAATTCCGCGACATGATGCGGTTCGGGTGGTCAGAATCCCAGCAGCGGCGATTCGAGTGGTTGTTGGCGGCGCTACGGCTGGCCGACCGGGTGATTCCACATCAGGCGTGGATAGTCGGCTACCGGCTCTACCTGTGCGACATGCGCGTGCGTGCCCGCTTGGGTTGGCGGGTGGTGTGAGCCCTAGATTGCGATGGTGAGCGCCACCATGCCGATGACACCCACGATGGCCAGCCAGAACCACGGCTGCGACCAGATGGGTCCGGTGTTGGCGTCAAAATCCTTGGGCAGAACGTCCGAGTTGGTGCGGTCGGGAGTCAGCTGCGAAGTCATGTACCAAGCATGACTAATTAGGCAGACGAAGTAAATGTGGCGCTCGCCACTTCGGGATTTACGGTGAGACGTACGTCACACCCCATGCGCAGCTTCGAGAGATTGGAGAGCACGATGGCGTTTCCGGCCCTCAACCACGTCGCACTGACCGTCCGCGACATGGCCGTCAGCGGTCCCTGGTACCGCCGCCTGTTCGACGCGGATCCGGTGATCGACGAACGTACGGCGGCCGGATTCCGGCACCAGGTGTGGATCCTCGACGGCGGCACGTTGCTCGGTCTCCATCAACACGAACATCCGGCGCCCGACGGACGCTTCAGCGAATTCCGTCTCGGACTCGACCACGTCGGTTTCGGCTGCGCCAGCCGGGCCGAACTCGAGACCTGGATGGAACGACTCGGCGAACTCCGCATCCAGCACGGTGGAATCGTCGACGCCCCCTACGGCTCCGGTTTGAGCTTCCGCGATCCCGACGGCATCGCGTTGGAGTTCTTCGCACCTCCGGGGAGTGAGTGAGGTGCGCGCGGTCGTCATCACCAAGCACGGTCCCCCGTCGGTGCTCCAGGTGCAGGACCGACCGGATCCGCCGCCGCCTGCTGCCGGTCAGGTGCAGATCGCGGTGCGCGCATCGGGCGTGAACTTCGCCGACCACCTGGCGCGGGTCGGCCTGTATCCCGATGCGCCCAAGCTGCCGTGCGTCGTCGGCTACGAGGTCGCCGGGACCATCGAGGCGGTCGGTGACGGCGTCGACGCGACCCGGGTGGGCCAGCGGGTGCTGGCCGGGACACGCTTCGGCGGATACGCCGAGATCGTCAACGCCGATGCCAATGACACTGTCCCGCTGCCGGATCCGATGAGTTTCGAACAGGGCGCCGCGGTCCCGGTCAACTACGCCACCGCGTGGGCGGCGCTGCTCGGCTACGGCTCGCTGCGCGCCGGCGAGCAGGTGCTGGTGCACGCCGCGGCCGGCGGGGTCGGCATCGCCGCGATCCAGCTGGCCAAGGCGTCCGGCGCGATCGTGCACGGCACGGCGTCGCCCGGCAAGCACACTCGGCTCCTCGCCCTGGGCGTCGACAAGGCCATCGACTATCGGCGAGACGGCTGGTGGAACGGCCTCGGTCCCTACGACATGGTGCTCGACGGACTCGGCGGTACCTCGCTGAAGCGGTCCTTCGGGCTGCTGCGCCCGGGCGGACGGCTTGTCGCGTACGGCCTTTCGGCGCTGCAGCAGGGCGAGAAGCGCTCGCTGCTGCGCGCGGCGCCGCAGGCGCTGGCGATGTTGCGTGGGCTCAGCCTGATCTCACAGATCAGCGACTCCAAGACCGTCGTCGGCATCAACATGCTGCGGCTGTGGGACGACCGCGGCACGCTGGAACCCTGGATCGGACCGCTGTCGGCGGCGCTGTCCGACGGCACCGCGTCGCCGGTCGTCCATGCCGCGGTGCCGTTCGCCGATGCGCCTGAGGCACACCGCATCCTGGCCGCGCGGGAGAACGTCGGCAAGGTCGTGTTGGTGCCCTGACGCTGTTCCCGGGCCCGCCGGATCTCACGGAACAGGTTGGGACAGCACAGCGACGACCTGTTGCAGTGGGTCCGAGGTCGTCGACACCTCACCCTCGTACGGCTGCGCCAACTGAAGGATCAGGAAGAGGTTGGTGGCGATGATGACGGCGACGATCGCCACCATCGGGTAGTGCAGGATCGGCTTTTCGACGCCGTAGATGATCGCGATGCCGAGGACCATCGTGCTGGTCAGGAAGATCACGGCCCAGAGCGACCACGGCACTCCGGCGTCCTCGCGGGCGGTGAGCAGTCGCACGGTGCGGGCCTGGCTGATCTTGTCGAGGTTGGAGAACGACGTCGAGAGCAGGGTCTTCTGGGCGTCGGTCGTGGCCGCTATCCCGTCGTAGGCTTTGCCGAGGCGCGCCAGGGCGGCGTCGGCATCCGTCGAATGCCCGCTCTCGGCGTGTGGCCACTCGGCAATCGCGGCACGTTCGTACGTCAGCAGACTCTGCCGGATGCGGTCTCGATCGGGCGCTTCGAATATGACGGCGTCTCTTGCCATTTGGACCGCCGCAGCACCTTCGGCGCGTGCGTAGCCGTCTGCGGCGTTGTTCTGACCCCACAGCGAGTTGACCACGAATCCAATGAAGAACGCGTAGAAGAACCCGATGAAGCCGTACATGAACTTGGTTCCCTCGTTGTGCGCGTCACCGGTGAGCGCCGGGAAGCGCCGACGGACGTAGCGCTGAATCGACGCCGCCCCGCCCGCGATGACCACGATCAGCCCGATAAGCAATGCCGCGGAGGGGATCTGGCTCACTATCCATGAACTCATGAGCAGCACTCCCTAGACGGTTCGGCGGCCACGCGAATGTGCGCCGTTCGACCTTAGGTCGTGCCGACCAGGCGGCGCAGCTCATCCGTTGGTACTGCCGAATGGCCGGAAAACCAGCCGGTGCCACGCCCTAGCCAGAACCGAGGCGCTGGGCCACCCGGGCCAGCGCCTCGTCGATGATCTCGACTTTCTCCCCGCGCCGCTCATTGGCCGGCTGTGCTGCGCCGCGCGAACCTTCGGCCGCTACCCGGACCGCGCCTTGGCGCCGCAACAGGCTGAAGTTCTTCTCGCGCGCGGTCCGGAGCCGGTGCTGCAAATCCCCGAGCTGTTTGTCGTCCATGCGGTCGAGAGCGTCGGGATGGCTCTCGTCGATCAACGAACGTTCCTGCGGGGTCAGATTCACGTGGTTGTTGCTCACCGTAGATTCATAACCCGCGCCGGGCACGCCGGCCCGGGCGCACGCTGAACCGTCACGAAGGGGCCATCTCGGGTTCACGTCGCCCGACGCCGTGACGCTCGCCGATGGGAAGGATGGACCTCGTGACGCTACGAGAGGCGGTGCTCGGCGCCTGGGAATTGGTGTCGTTCGTCGCCCGCAACACGGCCACCGGCGAGGACCGTCATCCCCTCGGCACAGCGCCGCGCGGCCTGATTCTCTACACCGCCGACGGTCACATGTCGGCTCAGCTCGCCGCCTCGGACATGAGCGGCTACATCGCCTACGGTGGACGCTTCTCGGTCGACGAGGAAACCTCGACGCTGCATCACGACGTCACCATCTCGATGATGCCGGACCTGTTGACGCAGCCGCAGTTTCGCTCCGCCGAGGTGGACGGAGACACCCTCACCCTGTCGGCGACCAGGACCGACGACGCCGGCGTGACCACGCACAGTCGGCTGCGGTGGCAGCGGCCGTCGCGCCGTTAGTCGCTCGCCCCGAGGAAGTGCGGGTTGGCCGCGGCCGTCGTCACGCCGGTACCGATCGGCCCGCGGGAGTCGAACAGGCTGGCGCTGCCCGTCGCGATTCCGGCATCGCTGTAATGCGTCAACGCCGCCAGACCGATGAACGGGCCGTCGGGCAGCCGGCACAGCGTCATCGTGTAGTCGGCGTTGATGAATCCCAGTCCCGCCTCGGAAAAGCCGGTCATCGAAGCCGTCACGTCGACCGCCATCGCCGCGCACACGAAGGGCGTCGGTTCCTCGTCGTCGACCAATGCGTGGATGTGCCGGATCCAGGCGAAGCGCGGGCCCATCCACTGCCAGGGATTGGCGCTGTCGTCCGCCTCGCGACCGTACGGTGTGATGAAAAGTGGTGCCGCATCATCGAACTCGGCGGGTTCCATAGGCATCGGCGGCATGGCGATCGCCGTCGTCCACGGGAGCGCCGCGGGCTGCGCGCTACGGCGGAGGAACAGCGTCGAAGCCCGCGCGACCACCTCGCCGTGCTGGGTCATGGTCGCGTCGACCGACTGGTTCCGCCGACCGGTCCGCAGCACCTGCGCTCGGACCTCGACGGGCTCGGCGGCCACGCGGCGCAGGATGTCGACGGTCAAGCGGGCGGGCACCAAGTCCGCATCGGCCCGCTGGGCCTCCACACTTCGGGCCAGCAGTCCGCCCACCACATGCCCGCCCAGGGTCGGGCCCCACCCGCCGTGGGCGACCGGGTTGGGGACGAAGGAATCGCCGTCGGAGGTGAAGAAGGGGGTCGGCGCAAGAGACGGCATTGCGACTTCTCCTCGCAGTTGGTGGGCGCGGACGGTATCGAACCGCCGACCGCTGGTGTGTAAAACCAGAGCTCTACCACTGAGCTACGCGCCCGTGCCGGGCAAAGATACCGTTCTGACCACTCGGCGCCCAAACCGCCGGAAAACGCTCAGGCGTTCAGCGCCGCCAGCGCGTCTACCCACAGCCGCTGGTCACGGGCCTCACCGGGCTGCTTCATCTCGGCGAACCGGACCGTGCCAGACCGGTCGATGACGAAGGTGCCGCGATTGGACACGCCGGCATCGTCGTTGAAGACGCCGTAGGCCTGACTGACGGCCCCGTGTGGCCAGAAATCCGACAGCACCGGGAACAGGAAGCCACTCTGGTTGGCCCACACCTTGTGGGTGGGCGCCGGACCGACCGAGATCGCCAGCACGGCGCGGGCGTCGTTCTCGAAATCGGGCAGACGATCGCGAATCTGGTCGAGTTCACCTTGGCAGATGCCGGTGAAGGCCAGCGGAAAAAAGACCAGCAGCACGTCCCTGGCGCCGCGAAAGTCGCTGAGCGTGACCGGCTGTCGGTTCTGGTCGGGCAGGGTGAAGTCCGGCGCGGAGCTACCGGCCGCCAGCATCAGCGACGTCCGGCCGCTCGCGACTTCGGTTGCACCAGACGGCTCGCGGCCCAGTCGCCGAGGTTCACCGACGAGGTCGGCACCAGACCGGCGGTGGGCGCCGACTCCGCGATCTCGGCGGGCTGCACATGGCCGGGCTTACCGGTCTTGGGTGTGAGCACCCAGATCACACCGTCGTCGGCCAGCGACGTGATCGCGTCCATCAGGGTGTCCACCAGGTCGCCGTCGACGTCGCGCCACCACAGCAAGACGACGTCGACGATCTCGTCGGTGTCCTCGTCGAGCAACTCGCCGCCGCAGGCATCTTCGACGTCGGCACGGATGTCGTCGTCGACGTCCTCGTCCCAACCCCACTCCTGGACAGCCTGCCCTGGTTGGATGCCTAGTTTGCCGGCAAAGCTCGGGGCGTCATCCGCGGCCACCACCGTGCGACCTCCTTGTCAGTGTCGAGCGAGCGTCAAAGTACGCCGCGCGATGCGATTTATCGTCGCATAGCACGAAGCGTTGCACATCAGTCGAGTCAAAGGGACGCCCGGCAACGCTTCACTGCTTCGGTCTTGGCGTCGTTGAGGCGATTGACCCGCTGATTGAATTGGTCGGTCCCGAAATGCGAGCGGATCGCGTTGGCGACGTCGCGGGCGGCGTCGTTGTAGGAGTTGAGCGCCTCGCGAAGCTGCTGGGACAGCGGGCCGTTGCTGTCGCCCTCGACGGTGTCGGCGCTGCGCGTCAGTGCGTCGATCGCGGGCTGCTCGGCGCCGGAGGTGTCGCCGCCGCGGTTGTAGGCCGCGACGAAGTCGTTGACCCGGTCGACGGCCTCTTTGCTACTGGTGACGAAGCCTTCGCAGACCTTGACGACGGCCTGGGTGGTCAGCGACTGCTGATGCCGCGACTCCTTGATGCTCGAGGTGACCGCCGAGGCCGAGACCGACGCGGACACCGACGCCCGGTACGCCGGGGCAATCGCGACGTCAGCGCCCGGGGAGCCGTCCGTGACGGTGGTGCACCCGACGACGGCGATCAGGACCGCCGCGACGCATCCCGCCGCCCGCGCAGCAGCGGGCCATCCGGGCCAGCCGAGCCATCCGATCCGCACAGGTTCTGACGTTACCGGGTGGCGTCGACGGGCGTCGTCCGCCGCCGCCATCGTGGCCTTCGGTACCCGCGTGGCCAGGCACTGCGCGGCGCGCCACCGGGTGCGGCACGATAGGAGCATCCCCCACAGGGGCCGCAGCACCGAGACACAACCGAAGACGTCAATCCGCGACGGCTCGATCAGCCACAAGCCGGTCAGCCGCCTACAAAGGAGTAGTGCGTTGACCACCGAGTTCGTCCGCCACGATCTGGCGAAAAATCCAACCGGCACAAGCGAACCCGATCGCGTCCGGGTGATCCGCGAGGGCGTCGCGTCCTATCTGCCCGACATCGACCCCGAAGAGACCGGCGAGTGGCTGGAATCCTTCGACGAGCTCTTGGAGCGCCAGGGTCCGGCACGAGCGCGCTACCTGATGCTGCGACTGCTGGAGCGGGCCGGCGAGCAGCGGGTGGCGCTGCCCTCGCTGACGTCGACCGATTACGTCAACACGATCCCGACCGAGCTGGAACCCTGGTTCCCGGGCGACGAGGACGTCGAGCGGCGCTTCCGGGCCTGGATCCGGTGGAACGCCGCGATCATGGTGCACCGCGCCCAGCGTCCGGGAGTCGGTGTGGGCGGCCACATTTCGACGTACGCGTCGTCGGCGGCGCTCTACGAGGTCGGGTTCAACCACTTCTTCCGGGGCAAGGCCCACCCCGGCGGCGGTGACCAGGTCTTCATCCAGGGTCACGCCTCCCCCGGCATCTACGCCCGGGCGTTTCTCGAGGGCCGGCTCAGCGCCGACCAGCTCGACGGCTTCCGGCAGGAACACAGCCATCCCGGCGGCGGCCTGCCGTCCTACCCGCACCCGCGGCTGATGCCCGACTTCTGGGAATTCCCGACGGTGTCGATGGGCCTGGGCCCGATGAACGCCATCTACCAGGCCCGGTTCAACCACTACCTGCATGACCGCGGCATCAAGGACACCTCCGACCAGCACGTGTGGGCGTTCCTCGGCGACGGCGAGATGGACGAGCCGGAGAGCCGTGGGTTGATCCAGGTGGCCGCCAACGAGGCCCTGGACAACCTGACGTTCGTGATCAACTGCAACCTGCAGCGCCTCGACGGGCCGGTGCGCGGCAACGGCAAGATCATCCAGGAGCTGGAGTCGTTCTTCCGCGGCGCCGGCTGGAACGTCATCAAGGTGGTGTGGGGCCGCGAGTGGGATGCGCTGCTGCACGCCGACCGCGACGGCGCGCTGGTGAACCTGATGAACACCACGCCCGACGGCGACTACCAGACCTACAAGGCCAACGACGGCGCTTACGTCCGCGACCACTTCTTCGGCCGCGACCCGCGCACCAAGGCTCTCGTCGAACCGATGTCCGACGCCGAGATCTGGAACCTCAAACGCGGCGGCCATGACTACCGCAAGGTCTACGCCGCCTACCGGGCCGCCGTCGACCACCACGGCCAGCCGACGGTGATCCTGGCCAAGACCATCAAGGGCTACTCGCTGGGCGCCCACTTCCAGGGCCGCAACGCCACCCATCAGATGAAAAAGCTTGCGCTGCAAGACCTCAAGGACTTTCGCGACGCGATTCGCATCCCGATCAGCGACGAGCAACTCGAGCAGGACCCCTACCTGCCGCCGTACTACCACCCCGGCGCCGAAGCCCCGGAGATCCGCTACCTGCTCGAGCGCAGGCACGCGCTGGGCGGTTTCGTGCCCGAGCGTCGCATCAAGACCAAGAGACTGCGGCTGCCCGGCTGCGAGATCTACGCACCGCTGAAGAAGGGTTCGGGGCACCAGGAAGTCGCGACCACCATGGCGACGGTCCGGACATTCAAAGAACTGTTGCGCGACAAGGAGATCGGACCGCGCATCGTCCCGATCATCCCCGACGAGGCTCGCACGTTCGGGATGGACTCGTGGTTCCCGTCGCTGAAGATCTACAACCGCAACGGGCAGCTGTACACGGCCGTCGACGCCGAACTCATGCTGGCCTACAAGGAAAGTGAACGAGGCCAGATCCTGCACGAGGGCATCAACGAAGCCGGATCGGTCGCGTCGTTCACCGCCGCGGGCACGTCGTATTCGACGCACAACGAGCCGATGATCCCGATCTACATCTTCTACTCGATGTTCGGTTTCCAGCGCACCGGCGACGGGCTGTGGGCGGCAGCCGACCAGATGACCCGCGGATTCCTGTTGGGCGCCACCGCGGGTCGCACCACCCTGACCGGCGAAGGCCTGCAGCACGCCGACGGGCAGTCACTGCTGCTGGCCGCCACCAACCCCGCGGTGCTGTCCTACGACCCGGCGTTCGCCTTCGAGATCGCGCACATCATCGAGGGCGGGCTGGCCCGGATGTACGGCGAGAACGCCGACAACGTCTTCTACTACCTGACCATCTACAACGAGCCCTACGTGCAGCCGCCGGAGCCGGAGCACTTCGACCCCGACGGGGTGCTGCGTGGCATCTACCGGTACCAACCGGCCGCCGAGAGCCGCACCAACGCCGCCAACATCTTGGCGTCCGGCGTCGCGATGCCCGCGGCGCTGCATGCCGCCGAGATGCTGGCCGCCGACTGGGATGTGGCCGCCGACGTGTGGTCGGTGACCAGTTGGAGTGAGCTCAATCGCGACGGCGTCGCGATCCAGAAGGAGCGGCTGCGGCACCCTGACCGGCCTGCCGGCGAGGCATACGTGACCCGGGCGCTGGCCAAGGCGAGCGGGCCGTTCATCGCCGTGTCGGACTGGATGCGCGCGGTTCCCGAGCAGATCAGGCCGTGGGTCCCGGGCACCTACGTCACGCTGGGCACCGACGGCTTCGGCTTCTCCGACACCAGGCCCGCCGCCCGCCGCTACTTCAACACCGATGCCGAGTCCCAGGTCGTCGCGGTGCTGGAGGCGCTGGCCCGCGATGGCGAGATCGATCCATCGGTGCCGGTCGCGGCCGCGCGGCAGTACCGGATCGATGACGTCCAGGCGGCCCCGGCGCAGACGTCGGACCCAGGGCCGGGGGCCTGAGACTCCCGTCGCCGAGCAGGCGGCGAGCCACGGTCTCGTGACGCCGATCCCAGCGCGTTTGGCAGAACCATCCATAAAACGGGGGTAGCTTTTAGGAATGCCCGACAAGCAGTTCCCCACCCCCCGGACGACGCTGGACCTGCTGGACACCGTCCCGGACTCGCTGCTGCGCCGGTTGAAGCAGTATTCCGGCCGGTTTTCCACCGAAGCAGTCACCGCGATGCAGGACCGGCTGCCGTTCTTCGCCGAGCTCGAAGCCTCGCAGCGGGCCAGCCTGTCGCTGGTCGTGCAGACCGCCGTGGCGAACTTCGTCGAGTGGATGACCGACCCGAGCAGCAACGTCAACTACACCGCCCGGGCCTTCGAGCTGATGCCGCAGGACCTGACCCAGCGGATGCCGTTGCGGCATTCGGTGGACATGATCCGGGTGACCCTGGAGTTCTTCGAAGAGGTCGCGCCGCTGCTGGCCCGGTCTGACGAGCAACTGACCGCGTTGACGGTCGGGATCCTCAAGTACAGCCGAGACCTCGCCTTCAGCGCCGCCACCGCCTACGCCGATGCGGCCGAGGCGCGCGGGAACTGGGACAGCCGGATGGAGGCCACCGTGGTCGACGCGGTGGTGCGCGGTGACACCGGCCCGGAGCTGCTGTCCCGGGCCGCAACGCTGAACTGGGACACCACCGCTCCGGCGACCGTAGTGGTGGGGACGCCGGCACCGGGCCGGGAAAACCGTGCCAGCCAGGACGTTCGGGACATCGCGGCCCGTCATGGCCGCGCCGCGCTCACCGACGTGCACGGCACCTATCTGGTCGCGATCGTCTCCGGCCAGCTGACACCGACCGAGAAGGTATTCGGCGCTCTGCTGGACGCCTTCTCCGACGGACCGGTGGTGATCGGGCCGACAGCGCCGATGTTGACGGCGGCTTACCACAGCGCCAGTGAGGCCATCTCCGGCATGAACGCGGTGACCGGCTGGCGTGGTGCGCCGCGGCCCGTGCTGGCGCGCGAACTGCTGCCTGAGCGGGCGCTGATGGGTGACGCGGCGGCCGTCGCGGCGTTGCACACCGACGTGATGCGGCCGCTCGCCGACGCGGGTCCGACGCTGACCGAGACCCTGGACGCCTACCTGGACTGCGGCGGCGCGATCGAGGCCTGCGCCCGCAAGTTGTTCGTTCATCCAAACACCGTGCGGTACCGCCTCCGCCGGATCGCCGACTTCACCGGCCGCGATCCGACCCTGCCGCGCGACGCGTATGTGCTCCGGGTGGCCGCGACGGTCGGCCAGCTCGCCTACCAGGCGCAGCAGTCCAGCGCCTCCAGCAACATCGTGACGCCCATCACGCGGGTGATCGAGAAGGACCTGGTTGCGCCGTCGAGCAGCGCCGACGTCGGCTGACAGATTGCGGCTAGATATCGAACACGTCGCATCACGGGCGTTTTTGTCGGGTCTCCACAAAAACATAAGACAAGGTTCATAATCCTTTACACGGCACAAAGTCCGCTTCACAGTGTTCCCTTAATAACGTGATTGCGTTGCTCGCGCCCGGACAAGGGTCGCAGACCGAGGGGATGCTGTCGCCGTGGCTGGAACTGCCCGGCGCCGCGGACCGTCTCTCGTCGTGGTCGACGGCCAGCGGCCTCGATCTGGCCCGGCTGGGCACCACCGCCTCGACGGAGGAAATCACCAACACCGCGATCGCGCAGCCGCTGATCGTCGCGGCGACGCTGCTCGCCCACCAGGAGCTGACCAGCCGCGGGCTGCTGGCTGACAAGGACTTCGTGGTGGCCGGCCACTCGGTCGGCGAGATCGCCGCCTATGCGATCGCCGGGGTGCTCTCCGCGGACGATGCCGTCGCGCTGGCCGCCACCCGCGGCGCCGAGATGGCCAAGGCCTGCGCCAACGAGCCCACCGGGATGTCGGCGGTGCTCGGCGGCGACGAAACCGCTGTGCTCGCCCGCCTCGAACAACTCGACCTGGTCGCGGCCAACCGCAACGCCGCCGGCCAGATCGTGGCCGCCGGCCGACTGAGCGCGCTGGACAAGCTCGCCGAAGACCCGCCGGAGAAGGCCCGGGTCCGCGCACTCGGCGTGGCCGGCGCGTTCCACACCGAGTTCATGGCCTCGGCGCTCGAGGGCTACGCCGAAGCGGCGCAGTCCGTTGCGACCGCCGAGCCGACGGCCGTACTGCTGTCCAACCGCGACGGCCAGCCGGTGAGCTCGGCCGCCGACGCGATGGAAAAGCTTGTCGCGCAACTGACCCGGCCGGTGCGCTGGGATCTGTGCTCCGAGACGTTGCGCCAGCGCAACGTGACGGCGATTGTCGAGTTCCCACCGGCGGGGGCTCTGTCCGGCATCGCCAAACGTGAACTACGCGGGACACCGACACACGCCGTCAAAACCCCCGCAGACCTGGACGGTTTGGCAGAACTCTAAGCCTCCCGATCTGTTCGTTTCTACAACCGCACGAATCACGTAAATCAGCAGTACACAACACATTACGAAGGGAATCACAACGTGTCCGTCAGCCAGGAAGAAATCATCGCCGGTATCGCCGAGATCATCGAAGAGGTCACCGGTATCGAGCCCTCGGAGATCACCCCGGAGAAGTCGTTCGTCGACGACCTGGACATCGACTCGCTGTCGATGGTGGAGATCGCCGTGCAGACCGAAGACAAGTACGGCGTGAAGATCCCCGACGAGGACCTCGCCGGTCTGCGCACCGTCGGCGACGTCGTGAACTACATCCAGAAGCTGGAAGAAGAGAACCCCGAAGCCGCCCAGGCCCTGCGCGCCAAGTTCGAGACCGAGGCTGAGAGCAAGTGACCAAACCTTCCACTGCTAACGGCGGTTACCCCAATGTTGTGGTAACCGCCGTCGAGGCGACGACGTCGATCGCGCCGGACATCGAAGGCACGTGGAAGGGTTTGTTGGCCGGGGAATCCGGCATCCGCGTGCTCGAGGACGAGTTCGTCACGAAATGGGATCTGCCGGTGCGGATCGGCGGCCACCTCAAAGAGGCCGTCGACGACCACATGGGGCGGCTGGACCTGCGACGGATGTCGTATGTCCAGCGCCTTGCCAAGCACCTCAGCGCGCAGCTGTGGGAGTCGGCCGGTAGCCCCGAAGTCGATCCCGACCGGTTCGCGGTCGTGGTCGGCACCGGTCTGGGTGGCGCGGAGAAGATCGTCGAGACCTACGACCTGATGAACGAGGGCGGGCCCCGCAAGGTGTCCCCGCTCGCCGTGCAGATGATCATGCCCAACGGCGCTGCGGCGGTCGTCGGTCTCCAGCTCGGCGCCCGCGCCGGGGTGGTGACCCCGGTGTCGGCCTGTTCGTCGGGCTCGGAGGCCATCGCCCACGCATGGCGGCAGATCGTCATGGGCGACGCGGATTTCGCGGTCTGCGGTGGTGTCGAGGGCAACATCGAGGCACTCCCGATCGCGGCCTTCTCGATGATGCGTGCGATGTCGACCAAGAACGACGATCCCGAGGGAGCGTCGCGTCCGTTCGACAAGAACCGCGACGGGTTCGTCTTCGGCGAAGCCGGCGCGATGATGATCATCGAAACCGAAGAGCACGCCAAGGCCCGCGGCGCCAAGCCGCTGGCCCGGTTGATGGGTGCGGGCATCACGTCGGACGCGTTCCACATGGTGGCCCCGGCCGCCGACGGGGTGCGCGCCGGACGCGCGATGGCACGTTCGTTGGAGTTGGCGGGCCTGTCCCCCAAGGACGTCGACCACATCAACGCGCACGCGACAGCCACACCGATCGGTGACACCGCCGAGGCCAACGCCATCCGGGTCGCCGGTTGCCCGGAAGCCGCGGTCTACGCACCCAAGGGGGCGCTGGGTCACTCCATCGGTGCCGTGGGTGCGCTGGAGTCGATTCTCACCGTGCTTGCACTGCGCGACGGAGTCATTCCGCCGACACTTAACTACACGACGCCCGACCCCGAGATCGACCTCGACGTCGTCGCGGGCGAGCCCCGTTACGGCGAGTACCAATACGCCATCAACAACTCGTTCGGATTCGGCGGACACAATGTCGCCTTGGCGTTCGGACGGTACTGAGCACGACGTCTGGCGACGGTGCCGGACCAGTGCACCAGCAGGGAAGGATGCGTAGGTAGCTCGCATGACATCATCGTCGACTTTGACTACCGGGAACGGTTTCCCCAACGTGGTCGTCACCGGGTTCGCCATGACGACTGCGCTCGCATCTGACGCGGAGACCACCTGGAAAATGCTGCTGGACGGGCAGAGTGGGATTCGCAAGCTCGACGACCCGTTCGTGGAGCAGTTCGACCTGCCGGTCCGCATCGGCGGGCACCTCGTCGAAGAATTCGAGAGCCAGCTGGGCCGCGTCGAACAACGCCGGATGGGTTACCTGCAGAGGATGGCCACCGTCCTCAACCGGCGGTTGTGGGAAAACGCCGGTTCGCCGGAGGTCGACACCGACCGGTTGATGGTGTCCATCGGCACCGGGATGGGCTCGAGCGAAGAGTTGATTTTCGGGTACGACAAGATGCGCGAACACGGTATGCGGGGTGTCAACCCGCTGGGCGTGCAGATGTACATGCCCAACGGCGCGTCCGCGGCCGTGGGTCTGCAGCGCGAGGCAAAAGCAGGGGTGATGACCCCGGTATCGGCCTGCGCGTCCGGGTCGGAGGGCATCGCCCGCGCTTGGCAACAGATCGTGCTCGGTGAGGCCGACATCGCGATCTGCGGTGGCGTCGAGACCAAGATCGAGGCGGTGCCGATCGCCTCTTTCGCGGCGATGCGCATCGTGCTGTCGAAGAACAACGACGACCCCGCCGGCGCCTGCCGCCCGTTCGACAAGGACCGCAGCGGCTTCGTGTTCGGCGAGGCCGGCGCGCTGATGATCATCGAGACCGAAGAGCACGCCAAGGCCCGCGGTGCCAGCATCTTGGCCCGCCTGATGGGCGCTAGCGTCACCTCAGACGGCTTCCACATGGTCGCGCCGGACCCCAACGGCGAACGCGCCGGACACGCCATCACCCGGTCGATTCAACTGGCCGGGCTCCAACCGAGCGATATCGACCACGTCAACGCCCACGCCACCGGCACCTCGGTGGGCGACGTGGCCGAGGGCAAGGCCATCAACCGGGCGCTGGGCGCGGGCGGCGGCAACGCGGCGGTGTACGCGCCCAAGGGTGCACTCGGCCACTCGGTCGGCGCCGTCGGTGCCGTGGAGTCGATCCTGACCGTGCAGGCCCTGCGCGACCAGGTCATCCCGCCGACCCTGAACCTGGAGAACCTCGACCCGGAGATCGATCTCGATGTGGTTGCGGGCGAGCCACGAAGCGGCGACTTCAAGTATGCCGTCAACAATTCGTTCGGCTTCGGCGGACACAATGTGGCGTTGACCTTTGGCCGCTACTGATCCCGGATCCGCGAACGGCAACGAGACGAGGAGACCTGCGATGACGACCCTGGCCCCTGAGGCAATCGACGAGTCGCTCGACCCGCGCGACCCGTTGCTGCGGCTGCGCAGGTTCTTCGACGACGGCAGCCTCCAGCTGCTGCACGAGCGTGACCGGTCCGGCGTGCTCGCCGCGGGCGGCACCGTCAACGGCGTGCGCACCATCGCATTCGCCACCGACGGCACCGTGATGGGCGGCGCGATGGGGCTCGAGGGCTGCACGCACATCGTCAACGCCTACGACACCGCGATCGAGGAGCAGAGCCCGATCGTCGGCATCTGGCACTCCGGCGGAGCGCGTCTCGCCGAGGGCGTAAAAGCCCTGCACGCAGTCGGATTGGTGTTCGAAGCGATGATTCGCGCGTCCGGCTACGTCCCGCAGATCTCGGTCGTGGTCGGCTTCGCCGCCGGCGGGGCCGCCTACGGACCGGCACTGACCGATGTCGTGATCATGGCGCCTGAGGGCCGGGTGTTCGTCACCGGACCCGACGTCGTCCGCAGCGTCACCGGTGAAGACGTCGACATGGCTTCGCTCGGCGGTCCGGACACCCACCACAAGAAGTCCGGTGTGTGCCACATCGTCGCCGACGACGAGGCCGACGCCTACAAGCGCGGTCGCCGGCTGGTCGGATTGTTCTGCCAGCAGGGGCATTTCGACCGCAGCAAGGCCGAAGCCAACGAGACCGACCTGCACGCGCTGCTGCCGGAGTCGCCGCGACGCGCGTACGACGTGCACCCGCTCGTCACCTCGCTGCTCGACGGCGACGCGCCCTTCGAGGAGTTCCAGGCCAAGTGGGCGCCGTCGATGGTGGTCGGCCTGGGCCGGTTGTCCGGACGCTCGGTCGGCGTGCTGGCCAACAACCCGCTCCGGTTGGGTGGCTGCCTGAACTCCGAAAGTGCCGAGAAGGCAGCGCGTTTCGTGCGGCTGTGCGATGCGTTCGGCATCCCGCTGATCGTGATCGTCGACGTGCCGGGCTACCTGCCGGGTGTCGATCAGGAATGGGGTGGCGTCGTTCGGCGTGGCGCCAAGCTGCTGCACGCGTTCGGTGAGGCCACCGTTCCGCGCGTCACGCTGGTCACCCGAAAGATCTATGGCGGGGCCTACATTGCGATGAACTCGCGCTCACTGGGTGCCACCAAGGTGTTCGCCTGGCCGGATGCCGAAGTCGCCGTGATGGGCGCCAAGGCTGCCGTCGGCATCCTGCACAAGAAGAAGCTGGCCGCCGCCGCCGAGCACGAGCGCGACGCGCTGCACGAGGAACTGGCCGCCGAGCACGAGCGGATCGCCGGTGGTGTGGACAACGCTATCGAGATCGGCGTGGTCGACGAGAAGATCGACCCCGCCCACACCCGCAGCCGGATCACCGAGGCGCTGGCCCAGGCACCGGCCCGGCGCGGACGGCACAAGAACATCCCGCTGTAATCGTCGGCTGAGGTAGCCGCGCGAGCGGAACGCCACGGTGAATTTTCTCGTGGATTCACGCCGTGGCGTTACGCTTGCAGCATTTCTTCGGCCGCGCTGACGACACGCTCGCGATCCGCGGCCACCAATCCGATCCGGGTGCGGCGATCGACGATGTCGTCGACGGTCAACGCGCCCTCGTGAGTGACGGCGTACTCGAATTCGGCTCGTGTCACATCGATGTCGTCGCCCACCGGATCGGCGGGCCGCTCGCAGGTCGCCGTGGCCATCACGTTCGCGGCCTCGGCTCCGTACCGCAGGACCAGCGACTCGGGCAGCCCGGCCATCGGCGCGGTCGCGGATCCGGGATTTCGCGAAGCGCCCACCAATGGTAGGTCTCGGGTCCGGCACTCGGTCGCCTCGAGATTGCGCGATTCGATGGCGCGGTCGAGCACATCTTGGGCCATGTGCCGGTATTCGGTGAGCTTGCCGCCGATCACGCTGAGCACGCCGGAGGCCGACTCGACGACGGCGTGGTCACGTGACACGTCGGCGGTGTGACCGGCGCCCGTGTCGATCAACGGCCGCAGACCGGCGTAAGACCCGATGATGTCGTCGTTGGTCAGCGTGATGTCCAGCGCGGTGTTCACCACGTCGAGCAGAAAGCTGACCTCCCCCGAGGTCGGTTGCGGCACATCGGGAATGGGCCCGGGCGACTCCTCGTCGGTCAGCCCGAGGTAGATCCGTCCGAGTTGTTCAGGCATCGCGAAGACGAACCGGTTGAGCTCACCGGGTATCGGAATGGTGAGCGCGGCGGTGGGATTTCCGAAGGTCGCGGCGTCGAAGACGAGGTGGGTGCCGCGACTCGGCCGCAGCTTCAGCGCCGCATCCACCTCTCCCGCCCACACACCGGTGGCATTGATGACGGCGCGCGCGGCGATGTCGAACGATTCGCCGGTCCGTTCATCGGTCAGGTGCACCGACGAGCCGGTGGCCTGAGATGCCGTGACGTAAGTCAAGATTCGAGCGCCGAACTGTGCCGCGGTTCGTGCGACGGCGGTCACCAGCCGGGCGTCGTCGATCAGCTGACCGTCGTAGGCCAGCAGGCCGCCGTCCAACCCGTCGCGCCGCACCGCCGGCGCCAGGTCGATGGCGCGCCGAGCCGAAACGCGTTGTGAGCCGGGTAGAACGGATCCGGGCGTGCCGGCGGACCTGCGCAGCACATCACCGGCCAGGAACCCGACGCGGACCAGCGCCCGGTTAGCCCGACTCATCGACGGCAGCAGAGGCACCAGCTGCGGCATCGCCCGGACCAGGTGAGGAGCGTTGCGGGTCATCAGAATTCCGCGTTCGACCGCGCTGCGCCGGGCGATGCCGACATTGCCGGTGGCCAGGTAGCGCAAGCCGCCGTGTACCAGCTTGGAACTCCATCGACTGGTCCCGAAGGCGAGGTCGTGCTTTTCCACCAGGGTCACCCGCAGGCCGCGCGACGCCGCGTCCAGCGCGATGCCGACGCCGGTGATCCCGCCGCCGATCACGACGACGTCGGTGGGAGCACCGTCGGCCAGCGCGGACAGGTCGGCGTTGCGCCGCGCGGCGTTCAAGGCAGTCGACATCAGGCCAGGTATCCATTCAGCGAGTGGGCGAGTTCTTCGGCCAGCGCGTCGGCATCCAGGATCGGCTCGACGATCTGCGCCGACTGGATGGTGGACTGGGTGATCAGCAGCACCATCGCGGCCATTCGGCGCGGATCACCCGCGCGCACACCGCCGTCGTATTGCGCCGTCCGCAGATCTTTGGCCAGTGCGTCGATCAGCATGTGCTGGCTGCTGCCCAGCCGTTGCGCGATGTAGACCAACGCCAACTCCGAGCGCAGCACCGCCATCACGAGGTGGTCGCCGCGTAATCGTTCGGCCACCCCGACCACCCGCTCTACGATCGCCGCACGTCCGCGGCCCCGCACCGGAACTTCGGCGACCGCCTCGGTGATGTGGCTGGTCAGCAACGCGGCCAGCACCGAGCGGGTGTCTGGCCACCGGCGGTACACCGTAGGGCGACTCACCCCGGCGCGGCGGGCGATCTCGGCCAGCGTCACACGCTCGACGCCGAAGTCGACGACGCAGCTGGCAGCGGACGCAAGGATGCGATCATCCACCGACTCATTACTGATTGACAGCATGTGTAATACTGTAACGCATGTCAGCCGACTTGCTACCCCCGATGAAGTGGAATGCCTGGGGCGATCCCGGCCACGCCAAACCGCTGTCGGACGGAATCCGCACCCTGTTGGCCCAGGCGCTGGGCGTGACCGGGTCCTCCGAGGACGAGCTCGACGTCGACCAGGTGCGGCTGCGGCCGTCGGCGTTGACGCCGGGGGACCACGAGGCGCTGGCGGCGATCGTCGGCGCGGATCACTGCCGCGTCGGCAATCGGGACCGCCTGCTGCGCGCGGGTGGAAAGTCGACGCTGGACTTGTTGCGGCGCAAGGACTCCGGTGTTCAAGACGCTCCCGATGCGGTTCTGCTGCCTGGCTCTGAGGACGAGGTCGCCGCAATCCTGCGGTATTGCTCGCAGCACGGCATTGCAGTGGTCCCGTTCGGCGGCGGAACCAGTGTGGTCGGCGGACTCGACCCGATCCGCGGTGATTTCGCCGCGGCATTGTCGCTGGATCTGCGCCGCTTCGACCAACTGGTGTCCTTCGACGAGGTATCCGGCGAGGCGGAGTTCGGCGCCGGAGTCACCGGGCCGCAGGCCGAGAAACTGCTTGATGCACATGGCTTTTCGCTGGGGCATTTCCCGCAGAGTTTCGAATTCGCCAGCCTCGGCGGCTTCGCTGCGACCCGCTCCTCAGGACAGGACTCGGCGGGCTACGGCCGATTCGACGACATGATCCGCGGGTTGCGGGTGATCACGCCCGCCGGGGTGCTCGATCTCGGACGCGCTCCGCAGTCGGCGGCAGGCCCGGATCTGCGTCAACTGGTCATCGGCTCGGAAGGCGTGTTCGGCGTCATCACCCGGGTGCGGGTGGCCGTCCACCCGGCGCCGCAGGCCACCCGCTACGAAGCCTGGTCGTTTCCCGACTTCGCCACCGGCACAGCGGCTTTGCGCTCGGTCACGCAGACCGGCGCCGGCCCCACGGTGATCCGGCTGTCCGACGAGGCTGAGACCGGGGTCAACCTGGCCACCACCGAAACCATCGGCGACACAAAGGTCACCGGCGGTTGCCTGGCGATCACCGTCTTCGAGGGCACCGAGGCGCACGCCGACAGCCGGCACGCCGAAACCCGCGCCCTGATGGCCGCCGAAGGTGGCACCTCGCTCGGCGAGGAGCCCGCCAAGGCCTGGGAGCGTGGCCGGTTCGGCGCGCCCTATCTGCGCGACGCCCTGCTGGCCAACAGCGCACTCTGCGAGACCCTCGAGACAGCCACCGATTGGTCCAACGTGCCCACTCTGAAAGCCGCTGTCACCGAGGCGCTGACGACTGCGCTGGCCGAAACCGGCACGCCCGCACTGGTGCTGTGCCACATTTCGCATGTGTATGCCACCGGCGCCTCGCTGTACTTCACCGTTGTCGCCGGGCAACGCGGCAACCCGATCGATCAGTGGCGGGCGGCCAAGGCAGCCGCGAGCAATGCGATCGTGGCGGCCGGCGCGACCATCACCCACCATCACGCTGTCGGCGCCGACCACCGCCCGTGGATGGCCGACGAGGTCGGCGACCTCGGTGTCCAGGTGTTACGTGCGGTCAAGGCGACACTCGACCCGGCGGGAATCCTCAATCCGGGCAAGCTGATCCCGTGAGTAGCCCAGCGTGACGGGCCGCCAGATCGGTCGAGTGACGGTACTGACCAATCCGGCATCCGGCCACGGCAACGCGCCGCACGCCGCCGAGAAGGCCGTCGCACGACTGCAACAGCGGGGTGTCGACGTGGTGGCCATCGTCGGCAGCGACGCCGACCACGCTCGCCGCCTGTTGCACACCGCGGTCGACGACGGGCCCGACGCAGTGGTGGTCGTCGGCGGCGACGGGGTGATCGCCGACGCGCTGCAAGTGCTTGCGCACACCGACATTCCGCTGGGCATCGTCCCGGCCGGCACCGGCAACGACCATGCCCGCGAATTCGGCCTGCCGACAAAGGATCCGGTGGCCGCCGCGGACATCGTCGCCGACGGCTGGACCGAAACCACCGACCTGGGCAAGATTCGAGACCGCGGCGGTCACACCAAGTATTTCGGCACCGTGGCCGCGGCCGGGTTCGATTCGCTGGTCACCGATCGGGCCAACCGGATGCGGTGGCCGCGTGGCCGGATGCGCTACAACCTCGCCATGCTTGCCGAGTTGTCGCAGTTGCGGTTGCTGCCTTTCCGGCTGGTCCTCGACGGCCGCGATGAGATCAACACCGACCTGACGCTGGCCGCGTTCGGCAACACCCGCAGCTACGGCGGCGGAATGCTGGTGTGCCCCAACGCCGATCCGACCGACGGGCTACTCGACATCACCATGGTCAATTCCGCTTCGCGGACCAGGCTGATCCGCCTCTTCCCCACCGTCTACAAGGGCACCCATGTCGATCTGGACGAGGTGACCACCGCGCGGGTGACCACCGTGGACGTCGAGTCACCGGGCATCAATGCTTATGCCGACGGTGATTTCGCGTGTGCGCTGCCGGCTCAGATCGCCGCGGATCCGGGCGCGCTGCAGGTCTTGCGGCGGCCTAGCCGACCCCACGGTTGAGCCACGACACTTCTGCGCCGTCGCCGCCGTCGCGGTAGGCCTCGAGCGCCTCGTCCCATGCGGTGCCGAGCGCCGAATCCAGCTCGGCGGCGAGTGCGTCGGCGCCGGCCGCCATCATCGTGCGCAACCGCATCTCGCCGATCATCACGTCGCCGTTGGCACTCATCGGCCCGTTCCACAGACCCAGCTGCGGGGTGTGGCAATACCGGTGCCCGTCGACACCGGCGCTCGGGTCCTCGGTGATCTCGAATCGCAGCACCGACCAGGATCGAAGGGCACTGGCCAACCGGGCGCCGGTGCCTACCGGCCCGACCCAATTGGTGACCGCGCGCAATTGTCCCGGCATCGCGGGTTGCGCCGTCCACTTGAGGTTGGCCTTGGATCCCAGAGTCGACGACAACGCCCACTCGACATGCGGACATACCGCGGCGGGCGAGGCGTGGACGTACACCACACCGGTGGTCACGTCGGCGAACTGGTTCGACGCACGCATCTTGTTGCTCCTTCGGCTCCACGAGGGACGTCTTCCCCAACGACCTGGTGTTTCCGAACGAGCGTTATAACAATTGATGTGCCTTGCGTGTCTATTGTGCCTTGTGAGGCCTGTGTTGCGCTAGTCCGAGTTGTAGGTGCTCAGCACACTGTCAGAAATGGCCGGCCACAGCGGCAGCGCCCAATCGCCGAAATCGCGGTCGGTGAGCACCACCAGGGCCAGCCCTGCTGCGGGATCTGCCCAGATCAGGGTGCCTGATTGGCCGAAGTGACCGTAACTTCCCGGCGAGTTGTGGGCACCCGTCCAATGCGGTGATTTCGAGTCACGGATCTCGAAGCCGAGTCCCCAATCGTTGGGTCGCTGCACCCCGTAACCGGGCAGGACGCCGCCGAGACCGGGAAACTGCACGCTGGTCGCCTGGGCGTGCATGTCCGGTGACACGGTGGTCGGTGACAGCAGGTCGGCGGCGAAGGCCGCGAGATCGGCGACCGTCGACGTCGCGCCGTAGCCAGCGGTCGGTGCGCCGCCGGGCAGCCGGGTCGCGGTCATTCCCAGCGGTTGCAGCACAGCCTCGTCGAGGTAGCGGCCGAACTCGATACCCGACGCATGCTGGACGGTCTCGGCCAGCACCGCGAAGCCATAGTTCGAGTAGATCCGGCGGGCGCCGGGCCGGGCGAGTGTCTTGTCGTCGAGCATCGCCAGCCCGGACGCGTGGGCCAGCAGGTGCCGCACAGTCGATCCGGGTGGCCCGGCCGCGGTGTCCAACTCCACCGCGCCCTCTTCGACGGCGACCTGCACGGCGCGCGCAACCAGCGGCTTGGTCACCGATGCGAGTACGAATTCCCGCGCGGTGTCGCCGTAGGTGGCCAGCACTGCCGACCGACCGATCACCGCGGCGGCCGCGTTCGACACCGGCCAGTCGTCGAGTGCGTGGAGTGCGGGAAGTCCGGCCATCGCGCAGAGCCTAGCCCGATGCGGCCACCGACCAAGCGATAGGTTGAAGCCCATGAGCCAGACAGTGCGTGGAGTGATCTCACGGAAAAAAGGCGAGCCGGTTGAAGTGGTCGACATCGTCATCCCCGACCCTGGCCCGGGCGAGGTCGTCGTCGACATCACCGCGTGCGGGGTGTGCCACACCGACCTGACCTATCGCGAGGGCGGCATCAACGACGAGTTCCCGTTCCTGCTGGGCCATGAGGCCGCGGGCACCGTCGAAGCGATCGGGGACGGCGTAACCGCGGTCGAGCCAGGCGATTTCGTGGTGCTGAACTGGCGTGCGGTGTGCGGCCAGTGCCGGGCCTGCAAGCGCGGGCGCCCACACCTGTGCTTCGACACCTTCAATGCCGAGCAGAAGATGACGCTCACCGACGGCACCGAACTAACCCCGGCACTGGGTATCGGCGCGTTCGCCGACAAGACACTGGTGGCCGCCGGACAGTGCACCAAGGTCAACCCCGACGCCGATCCTGCCGTCGTGGGACTGCTGGGGTGCGGCGTGATGGCCGGCCTCGGTGCGGCGATCAACACCGCAGCGCTCACCCGCGACGACACCGTGGCGGTGATCGGCTGCGGCGGCGTCGGTGATGCGGCGATCGCCGGCGCGGCGCTGGTCGGTGCGCGGCGGATCATTGCGATCGACACCGACGACTCCAAGCTGGAGTGGGCCCGCGAATTCGGCGCCACCGACACGGTCAACAGTGCCGACCTCGCCGAAGACGATCTCGTCGAGGCCGTCCAAGATCTCACCGACGGATTCGGCGCCAACGTGGTCATCGACGCGGTGGGACGGCCGGAAACCTGGAAGCAGGCGTTCTACGCTCGCGACCTGGCCGGAACCGTTGTGCTGGTGGGAGTTCCGACACCCGACATGAAACTCGAGATGCCGCTGATCGATTTCTTCTCCCACGGCGGCTCATTGAAGTCGTCGTGGTACGGCGACTGCCTGCCCGAACGCGACTTCCCCACCCTGGTCGATCTCTATCTGCAAGGCCGACTTCCGCTGGAGAAATTCGTCTCCGAACGCATCGGCCTCGACGACGTCGAGGAGGCCTTCCACAAGATGCACGGCGGCAAGGTGCTGCGCTCGGTGGTGATCCTGTAATGGGCAGCATCGAACGCATCGTCACCCACGGCACCTTCGAACTCGACGGCGGCAGTTGGGAAGTCGACAACAACATCTGGCTGGTCGGCGACGACTCCGACGTGGTGGTGTTCGACGCCGCACACACTGCCCAGCCGATCCTCGACGCGGTCCGCGGCCGCAACGTGGTCGCGGTGGTCTGCACCCACGGCCACAACGATCATGTGACCGTCGCACCCGAGCTCGGTGAGGCACTCGATGCGCCGGTACTGCTGCATCCCGCCGACGACGTGTTGTGGCAGATGACGCATCCGGACAAGAGCTTTCGCACAGTGTCCGACGAGGAGAAGCTGACCGTCGCCGGACTCGAGCTGCACGCGCTGCACACACCGGGACACTCACCCGGATCGGTCTGCTGGTACGCCCCCGAGTTGAGCGCGGTGTTCAGCGGTGACACGCTGTTCTCCGGCGGGCCCGGCGCCACCGGGCGGTCGTTCTCCGACTTCCCGACGATCCTGCAATCGATCTCCGGCCGGCTGGGCAGCCTTCCCGGTGACACCGTCGTCTACACCGGCCACGGTGACACCACCAGCATCGGCGACGAGATCGTGCACTACGACGAATGGGTCGCCCGCGGCCACTAGCCGTCGAGTACCCGGCGTTTTTCGGCCTGGAATTCCTTCTCCGTCAGAGCCCCCGAATCGCGCAGCGCGGCAAGCGTTTTCAGCTGCTCGATCTTCACTCCCTGGTCGGAGTGGACGACGACGGGCCCGTCGACAGCCGGCGCTGTCACCTGCCAGGGCGTCGGGTCCGCCCGTCTGGCGCGGGACAGCCACACCGAGGAGCTGACGGTGCCGGCGAGGCCGACGACGAACAACCCGGCGGCGATACCCAGCCACGCGCCGTCGGAGTCGCTGTCGTAGCCGAAAGCCATCCGCGGATTGATGTATCCGTTGATGTCCCCGCTGGTGGTGATGATGTAGTCGCCGTCGACCGGGATCTGCACCATCCAGACCCGGCGGTGAATATCGTTGTTGACCGAGGTTGATCCGCCGACGTTCTCGGTGACTTTCGGATCGGCGACGCCCGCGGGCGGGTCGACGTCCAGGATGAGATGGGGCACCGGCAGCCCGCCGCCGGACGAACTGCCGAGCGTCACCGTATGGAAGCTGACGGTGGCCTCACCCGCGGGCAGATGCACCTTGCCGGTGCCCGGGATCGGCACCTCGCCGTAAGCGTTGTATTTGTCCAGGACGAATGCGCCCAGGACGAGGGTCGCAATGAATCCGACGCCCGATGCGATCATCAGCGCGATGCCGGCGGCGAGCGACACCTTGGCGACCCTCCTGCTGCTCACCCACGCAGCCTGGCAGAGCCCGATGCCACCTCGCGCAGTTTGGGCAGCGCCGCATCGGGTAGTCGTCGCGAAGCGCCAAAGGGTCGCAACGAGGGACGGAGAGTCATGAGCGCGGAAAAAACAGATCAGGAATCCAGCGACGACCAAGACCAGAAATCGGCCGACGACCACGATCAGACATCGGGCGACGATCAGCAGGAAGCCCCCGACCCCGACGATTTGAGCGACGAGGGCAAGAAGCAGGTCGAGGAGATGCAGGAGGCCTACAACGACGACCGTGAGACCGCGGTGCTACCCGGCACCGACGGCACGATCACCGGCGTGGCGGTCAACGAATGGCTCGACGACGACGGAAACCCCAAGTTCGGCCAAGACGAGAACAAAGACGAAAACAAGGACGCCGATAAGGACGCTGACGGGGCCTCCGACAGCGACAGCAAGGCCGAAACCGACGAGAAGCAGGACGCCGGCTAGCGCCCTCCCCCTGGTCCGGGCTCCGGAAACAGCCGGTCGCCGGGACGCCTGGGGAATCGAGGGCGATCCGGCCGCTCCGGCCCCTGTGACGGGGTGGTGGTCGTCGTTGTGGTCGTTGTTGTCGTCGCGGTCGAACTCTCGGTTGTCGTCGTCGGCGGTTGGCTCGACGTGGACGTACTGGTGTCGGGCTGCGAAGGCGGCGGTGCGACGGACGTCGGCCCTTCGGTGGCGGTGCTCTCCGACGGTGACTGCACCGATGAAGCGGGTGTCGTGCTCACGCTCGGCGACGGAGTCGACGGGGTTGTGCTGGTGGAATGGCGCAGCGTGATCATTACCCCGGCCCCGATGGCAAGCACGGCCAGCGCGGTGCCGATGGCCACCACCAGCGGACGTCGGTACCACGGGTCGGGGCTGGCGTCGTAAACATCGGGGGCCTCGGCCGGTTCCGGCCTTATTCGTGCGCGTAGCGATGCCCGTCCGCCGTCGCGAGGTTCGTCATCGTATTCGCCGGGACGAATCGGCATGATCCCGGAATCGTCGTCGGCCTCCGACCAGGCCAACGCCGGCGCGGCCGCGGGCTCCACCGGCAGCTCGGAAATCATCGTCGCGTCGCTGACCGATCCCAGAGCTGTCGGCGCCAGCGAGGTGGACTCGTCGCTCGCGCCGTGCGCCGCGCGTAGTGCCGCGCCCACGGCGGCGGTCAGGTGCGGCCGCGGTGCGGATATCACCAGCGCACCCGACTGTTCCGACAGCGTTCTGGTCACCAGCGGAATGCTGGCGCCACCGCCCACCGATGCCACCGCGGCCAGGTCGCCCAAGCCAATTCCGTTGCGCTCCAACACCTCATGGAAGAAACCGACGAATCCGTCCAACGGCTGGCGGATGGTGTCCTCGAGTTCGTCTCGGGTCAGCCGAATCTCGCCGTGATAGCCCGGCACCTCAGCGTTCAACTCGGCGTCATTCGCCGACGAGAGTCGTTCTTTGGCGTACCGGCACGCGCTCCGCAATTGCTGCAGCGAGCCGATCGCCGAGGTGGCCGATGTGTCGAATGAGCCTGCGGCCGAGAGATCGTCGACGACGTGGGTCAGCAGGGCCTGGTCCAGCCGGTCCCCGGAGAACTCGGTGTACCGGACGGCCGGCGCGATGGCCTGGTAGCCGTCCGCGGCATCCAGGAGGCTCAGCGTGGTGCCGGAACCACCGAAGTCGCACACCGCGACAATCCCGGAGCTGGGGATTCCCGGGTTGGCGTGCAGCGCGAACAATGCGGCCGCGGAATCGGGCATCAGTACGAGTCGGCCGCGTGACCACTCCGATACCCGGCTCAACGCCACCCGCACCGCGTTCACCGTGGCCGCGTCCCAGTGCGCGGGATGGGTGACAGCGACGGCGTCCGGCACTTCGCGTCCGTCGGTCGCGGTGTACGCCAGCGCGCGCAGGGCGTCGGCGATCAACGTCTCGCTGCGATGGGTGGTGTTGTCGGCGGCGGCGATTCCGGCCGGGTCGCCCACCCGGTCGACGAAGTCGGTGATGACCAGGCCGGGCTCGTTGAGCTTCGGATTCTCCGAGGGCACCCCGACCTCGGGCGGACGCTGCCGATAGAGGGTGAGTACCGGTTTTCGGGTCACCGCCCGGTCAGCGGTGACCGCCGCCAGGTTGGTGGCCCCCACCGAAAGGCCTAGTGCCGAACGTTCACCGTCAGCCATGTCGTCTCTTTGCGCGCATCAGCACCAACTTATCGGCTATTCCGGGCCGAGTCGGCAGCCGCGTCGTTCAGCGGATGGTGCCGACACCCGCAATCAGCGGCAGATCCAGGGCCGTGACCCACCCCGGCGGGAGGTCGTTGACAGCCGGAACCGCGTTGAGTGCCCGCATCCCGGTGGCCAGGCAGCCGGCCGCGGCCGCGTCTCGGCCAGATCCGTCGGTGAACCGGAACGCGGTTTCCTGCGAGATGCTGGGGGTGCCGTCGATGTCGACGCGATAGACATCGTCCTTGGTGCCTGCCGGCCAGTCCGGCGCCGCGTCGAGCCCGATGCGGTTGACGTGTTCGAGCTGAATCCGGGTCTGGCCCTGGTACACACCATTGATGGTGAACCGCACCGCGGCCACGTGACCCGCAGGGATGACGCCTTTGGCGGTCTTGCGCTCGTTGGGGGTCACCCATTTGTCCCAGGTCGTGGTGATCTCGTCGAGCATGATGCCGGCGGCGTGGGCGATCATCGGGACGGTGCCGCCCCACGCGAAGATCAGCACCTCCCGGTTCTCCAGCATGGGGCGGAAGTCGGGCTCGCGACCGATGCCCATCTCGACTTCGTAGTCGCCCTCGTAGTTGGTGTAGTCGAGCAACTCGGACGCCCGGACCGTCCGGACCTCCGAACACAGACCCATCAGCGTCATCGGGAACAGGTCGTTGGCGAACCCCGGGTCGATGCCGGTGGTGAAGCACGACGACTCGCCGAGCTCGCACGCCTCGGTGATCGGCTGGATCCAGTTCGGCGGGTTGAGATGCATCGTCGGCCACACCCAGGGCGTCATGGACGTCGAGACGACGTCGATGCCCGCCCGAAGGAACCGGGTCATCACTGCGATGTTGGTGTCGGCGTGCGCGGCGGTCGGGCCGTAATGCACCAGGGCGTCGGGCTTCAGCGCGATCAGCGCGTCGATGTCGTCGGTGGCGGTCACGCCGATCGGCCCGGCGAGGCCGCAGATCTCGCCGACGTCGTGGCCGACTTTCTTCGGGTTGCTGACACCGACACCGACGAGGTCGAACTCCGGGTGTTTGACGATTTCGGCGATCACCATCTTGCCGACGAAGCCGGTACCCCACACCACCACGCGCTTAGCCATCCGTCACCTTTCGATCGACGAGCCCCGGTTCACCCTAGGCGCGGCTGCGGTCGGCCTTCCTCCGAAACCGGAAAGTCATTCGCTCGAGCAGTCGGTCGCGCACCGTGAGCGTGTGCAGCAGCACTGCGGAGATGTGCGCGGCGATCACCGCTGTCAGCGTGTAAGCGATCAGCGAATGCGCTTGTCGCAGAATCCAATAGAGCTGCGCATCGAACGGCGCGATCCTGGGCAGGTACAGCGCCCCGAAGACGGCGACCGGTCCCCCGGCTGCCGAGATCATCGCCCGACCGACCAGTGGCTGCAGCAACAGCAACGCGTACAGCAGCTTCTCGGAAAGCCCCACGAGTCTGCCCTCCAACGCCCCGATCGTCGGTGGCCAGGCCGGCGGGTGATGGGTCACCCGATTGACCACCCGCACGACCATGACCACCAGGATCAGCACGCCCAGCGTCTTGTGCACCAGGATCAGCTGGGCGCGCGAGCCCACCGAGTTCACCATCACGAAACCGATGAACAGTGCGGCGAACACCAGAGCCGCGGTCAGCCAATGCAGGACCCTGCTCAGTCGAGTGAATTGGTTGGGTTCGGTCATATCGTGTTCTCCCCGGTTCGGCGGCGGTAGGAGGCGGCGTACACCGCGGACCGTGCGCTCAGCAGCGGATCGTCGGACGCCTCGATGCCCGGCGGCAGCACCAGCGGATCGAAATTGATGTCGCGGGCGTTGCCCCTGGCTTCGGGGTGGACGGAGTCGAGCGTCAGCACTCCGGCGTCGACCGTGCGTCGGTCGGCGGGCCACGCGACGGTCGCGTCGTGAGTCGGATCGTCGGGCCCGCCGAGTGTGAGGATCAAACGCCAGCGCAGCGGCCCGGAGCGCAGTTGACGGGTCAGCGGATCGAACCACCCGTCCGGCCCGGACGCCGGCGGCAGAGCGGATTGCAGCGGGTCCAGCGACCAGCGGACCGGAACCCGCGTGCCGGACTCGTTCACGAGGTAGAAGGCGTTCAGCCCGTTGAAGACGCTGTCGGCGAAGCCGACGGTCGGGGGATGCTGGCGAACAATTGCCATGGCCCGCACGGTTTCCGGGTGATCCGCGAGGAACGTCGACATCGCCTGGGGGTCGGGCTTGCCGGTACCGGGTACCGTGGCCGAGGCGATCAGCCGGTCGTAGAAACCCTGCGGCGAATTGTCCAGAAAGACAGGCATGTTGATGGTCGCGATCCGCCACTGCCGGCTGCCCGGAAAACCAAAGGCCAGCCCGAGGCCGCGGACCGCAGTGCCGGTGTCGGCGATGTGTGGATTGCCGCCGGCGAGCGAGAACCGACCGACCACCGGCGTCCGCCCCGGCGCGAAGACCGCCGCGACCGACAGCGCGCCGGCGTTGCCGTTGCTGTCGAACCACCCGGTCACGGTCACGCCCTTCGCGTGGTTCTTGCGGAAACCGGGTTGGCGGCCGAAGACCTTCGCGAATCCGTCCAGGAAGGTCTGCGGACTCAACCGCACCGGCCCCAGCCGGTTGTTCGCGGCCAGCAACGCGGCGAGGTCGAGTGCCAGGAAGGCGCCCACCGCCGCGGCGCCGCGCAGTACGTCACGCCGCGCGGGTGATTCGGCCATCGCATAGCTCCTCTCAGTTGCTTCACGACGATTCTTGGGCATCGGTTCGACCGCGGCACATCGGAACTCGATTTGAGAAAAGAACCCCGAAAACCGACCCATCCGGTCGGCGTGAATGACACGATCCCGGGATGACCAGCAAGGCGTTCTTTGTCGCGGCCCTGACCGCGTTCGGGGCCACGGTGGGCGTCGGGGCACCGGCGCAGGCCGACCCGCCGACCAAGGTGACCTACGAGTTGAGCGGCAGCGCTCCGATCGCCGACTACGTCTCCTACGAGGTCGAGAGCCGCCAGACGCAGCAGGCCCACGTGCCGCTGCCGTGGAAGACGGAGTTCACCGTCGTCGGCAGCAGGGTGTTCGTGATCAGCGCGCAGGGCCCCGGCTCGATCACCTGCACGATCCGCGTCGACGGCAAGGTGGTCAACCAGGCGACCGCCAACGGGGCGCCCGCCCGCACTGTCTGCACGACCTGACCGGCGTCACCGGCACACACCCGACGCAGGTGCGGGAGTAGCTGCGCGGCAAACGAATTCGCTCGTACTCATCGGATCGGATCCCGAATCGATCGCAACCGGTTTAAGCTCGCGCCTACAGCCCACTCAACGACGAGGACGGCCGAGATGAGTCTGGCGATCCGGAAGAACGGCGCAGCGCCGCCCGACCTTGCCCTGGCCGATGTCCACCTCGGCGATTGGCACTTCTGGGCGCTCGACGACGATCAGCGCGACGCCGCATTCGCCACGCTTCGCCGGGAAGCCCCGATCTCGTTCTGGCCGGAGCCGGTCCAGGAAGGGTTTCAGCAGGGGGCCGGGCACTGGGCGCTGACCGAGCTCGACGACGTCTTCTTCGCCAGCCGGCACCCCGAGATCTTCAGCTCCAGCCCCAACATCACGATCAACGACCAAACGCCGGAAGTCTCCGAGTACTTCGGCTCGATGATCGTGCTCGACGATCCGCGACACCAGCGTCTGCGCTCGATCGTCAGCAGGGCGTTCACCCCGAAAGTGGTGTCGCGCATCGAGACCTCGGTGCGTGAGCGGGCCCGCCGGCTGGTTGCCGACCTGATCGCCAACCATCCCGACGGCAACGGCGAGGCCGTCACCGAACTCGCCGGACCGCTGCCGCTGCAGGTCATCTGCGACATGATGGGCGTCCCCGAGGAGGACCATCAGAAAATCTTCCACTGGACCAACGTCATCCTCGGTTTCGGCGACCCCGATCTGACCACCGAGTTCGATGACTTCCTGCACGTCTCGATGGACATCGGCGCCTACGCCACCGCGCTGGCCGAGGACCGCCGGGTCAACCACCACGACGACCTGACCACCAGCCTGGTCGAAGCCGAGGTCGACGGCGAGCGGCTGACGTCGGCTGAGGTGGCGTCCTTCTTCATCCTGTTGGCGGTGGCCGGCAACGAGACCACCCGCAACGCGATCAGCCACGGACTGGTCGCGCTGACCCGCTATCCCGAGCAGCGCCAGAGGTGGTGGTCCGACTTCGACGCGCTGTCGCACACGGCCGTCGAGGAGATCGTGCGATGGGCCTCGCCGGTGGTGTACATGCGGCGCACGCTCACGCGCGATTTCGAGATGCACGGGACGACGATGGCCGCCGGTGACAAGGCCACGCTGTGGTACTGCTCGGCCAACCGCGACGAGTCGAAGTTCGCCGACCCGTGGACGTTCGACGTGACGCGGGACCCGAATCCGCATGTCGGCTTCGGCGGTGGCGGCGCACATTTCTGTCTGGGTGCCAACCTGGCCCGCCGCGAAATCAGGGTGATGTTCGAGGAGCTGCGGCGCCAGATCCCGGACGTCGTAGCGACCGAGGAGCCGGCGCGCTTGCTGTCACCGTTCATTCACGGCATCAAGACGCTGCCGATCGCATGGACGCCGCCGCGCTGAGCCGGCTCGTCGCGTACGGCGATTGAATGTGGTTGGCGCACCGCCTGATCACGCACCCGGCTCCGACGCCGCATGCACATGGGCGAATACCATGTCCTGATGTTCGGGCTCGTCGTCATCGTGACGCTCTTCGCCACCGTGATCGTCGGCACGGTGCTGGGCCGGCGCTACCGGGTGGGCCCTCCGCTGTTGCTGATCGGCCTCGGCGCGCTGTTGGGCCTGATGCCGCGGTTCGGCCACGTTCGGCTCGACGGCGAAATCGTCCTTCTGCTCTTCCTGCCTGCGATTTTGTACTGGGAAAGCCTGAACACGAGCTTTCGGGAGATACGCGCGAACATGCGCGTCATCGTCCTGCTCAGCGTCGGTCTGGTGATCGCCAACGCGATCGCGGTGGCATGGACCGCGCGCGCTTTCGGGATGGAGTCGCATGCCGCCTCGGTCCTCGGCGCGGTGCTCTCCCCGACTGACGCCGCCGCCGTCGCCGGTCTGGCCAAGCGGCTGCCGCGCCGCACGCTGACGGTGCTGAAAGCCGAGAGCACCATCAACGACGGTACGGCGCTCGTCTTGTTCGGCGTCGCCGTGTCGGTCGCGGTGGGTGGCGCGCCGGTCGGTCCGCTGGACCTGACCGTGCGCTTCATTGTGTCCTATCTCGGCGGGATCGCGGCCGGCCTGTTCGTCGGTGGCGTGGTGACGCTGGCCCGGCAGCGTCTCGATGCGCCGCAGGAGGAGGCGGCACTGAGCCTGTTGACGCCGTTCGCCGCATTCCTGCTCGCCAACGAATTCGACTGCAGTGGTGTCGTCGCCGTGCTGGTGTCTGCGCTGGTGCTGGCGTACGTCTCCCCGCGGGTCATCCGGGCGCGCTCGCGACTGGTCAGCTTCGCGTTCTGGGACATCGTGACGTTCCTGATCAACGGCTCGCTCTGGGTGTTCGTCGGAGTGCAGCTACCCAGTGCGGTGCGCGGTGTCTCGCGCATCGACGGCGGCGTTGATCGAGCCGTCGTGATGGCCGCGGCGGTAACGCTGGTCGTCGTCGCCACCCGGATCGTCTGGGGCGAAGCCACGACGCTGTTCATCCGGACGGTGGATCGCCGTCAGGTGCAACGCGAGCGCCGGATCGACTGGCGACAACGGGTGGTGTCCGGCTGGGCGGGTTTCCGCGGCGCGGTTTCCCTCGCCGCCGCCCTGGCCGTCCCGCTGACCACCCACAGCGGCGCGCCGTTCCCCGACCGCAACCTGATCATCTTCGTGGTGTCGTTCGTGATCCTGACCACCGTGCTGGTCCAGGGCAGCACGTTGCCTGCAATCGTGCGCTGGGCCAAAATTCCCGAAGACGTTGCCCACGCCGAAGAGCTGCGGCTCGCGCGGTGCGCCGGAGCGCAGGCCGCGCTCGACGCGCTGCCGCTGGTCGCCCAGGAGTTCGGGGTCAGCGACGCGCTGCAGGACCGCCTGCACGCCGAATTCGAACAGCACGCCGCGCTGGTCAGGGCCAGCGACGACGGCTCGACGCGGGATGATGCCGAAGCAAAAAGCGACCTGATCCGTCAGGTGCGCCTGGGCGTCCTCGAACACAAACGTCGTGCCATCACCGAGCTTCGCGACCAGCGCCGCATCGACGACATCGTCCTGCTCGAACTGCAGGCCTCGATGGACCTCGAAGAAGCGCGACTGCTGGGACCGTCCGGCCCGGACTAGCCAGAGCCGTTACCGCGAACCGACTTTCGCCACGATCTGATTGGCGATGTCGACGGCCGAGCCTGCCGGGTTCGCACTGCAGGTGTTGACGTCGACCACGACGTTGTTCCTGACCGCCAACGCCCGGCCGCAGGCCCACCCGCCGGTTTTGGCTTCTTGCTGCGTGGACGTCGCGCTCAGCACGTCGTTGTCGTCCGAGATCGGTCCGACGTCCCACTGCGTCCGGGTCTGGGTGTGGGTGTAGTGCCGGCAGGACGGCCACCGCAGCGCCGAACCGACGAAGAACACCTGGGCCTGTTTGACGGTCGGGAACAGCACCACCGCCTGCTCGGCGTAGTGGGTGAAGCTGTCGCCGTCGTTGAGCTCCACATCGCGCACACCGGTGAATCCGCTGGTGGCGTATACCTGGGTCTGCGCCGAGCCGTCGATGGCCAGGCACTCGGCGGGCTGCATCGTGGTGCTGTCGTCGGACATCGCGTCGTGCCGGCGGATCACCGCCATCCCCGTCGCACCCATCAGCGGGTTGACCTGGGCAGGGGCCAGCAGCAACGACTCGAGTTCGCGCTCGACCACCGGCCGCGGGATCAGCGACGTGATCGTCGTCGAGGTTTGGCTGGCGTGCTCACTGCCACCGCACCCGGCGACGAGCACCCCGACACCGGCCACACCGACCGTGGCCGCCAAATGGCGCATCTGCTCTGTTCCCATCCCCTCGTAGCCCCGACCTGCCCCGCGGTATGACACTTGGTGGGCGTTGCCGGTCAGAACCCGCGCGACAACTCTACCGTGCGTTGTGGCCAGTGATTCCAGGGAAATTGGCCATTTTTGAGCTCCACTCAATGAATCCAAATACCCCCTGAACGATTTGCGGAATCCCCGATCGGCGCCCGATCGCAAAAGGCAGACGGCCACGGCGCGAACTGAGTACGGTCGACCGATGGCATTACGCCGCGAAAGCCCCTACCGCGGGCGCCGGTTGCGGCTACACGAGGTGGCGCTCGAGCGCGCCCTGATGAGCCCGGTGGGCTATCAATTCATAGCTCACCTCGCACCGCGGATCGACAAGGTCCTGATCCCCCGGACCAACGGCCGCCTGAGTTCGGCCGGGATCGACCGCGTGGGACTGGTCACGACGACCGGTGCGAAATCCGGTCTGCCGCGAACTCAGCCGCTGGTGCTGATCGAGGACGGCGGCGGACTTCTCGCGATCGGGTCGAACTACGGTCGGCCCTCGCACCCGTCCTGGAGCACCAACCTGAAGGCGCACCCCGAGTGCACGGTCGAATTCAAATCGTCGCCCGCGCAATACCGAGCGGAGTTGCTCACCGGCGCCGACCGTGCGTCGGCGTGGGCCACGGCGACGGACTTCTACGCCGGTTACGAGCGTTACAGCGCCAGGTGCGCTCCCCGGGAGATCAGGATCTTCCGGCTTCTCCCCGCCGCAGTCTGAGCGCGCGTCGACGTGCGACCTGCGGTGTTCACGGCGTGTTCAGCGAAAAGTCGGTGTCAGATCGTTGACCGCACACGAGGGCCGGTTGTGCTGGGAGCCATGCGTGTCGTTCAGGTCGCCAACTTCTACGGGCCTCGTTCCGGCGGTCTGCGTACGGCCGTCGATCGGCTGGGCGCGGAGTACTGCGCCGCCGGCCACGACGTCGTCCTGGTCGTTCCGGGCCGCGACGCCGGACACACGCTGCTGCCCACCGGTGTCGAGCGGATCACCGTGCCCGCCAAGCTGATTCCACTCACCGGGGGGTACCGGGCCGTCCTGCCCGGACCGGTGCGCACGCTGCTCGAGTCGCTGCGGCCGGATACCTTGGAGGTGTCTGATCGGCTCACGCTGAGATCCCTGGGGCGGTGGGGCCGCGAACACCACGCCACGACGGTGATGATCTCTCACGAACGTCTGGATCGGCTTGCCGGACAACTGCTTCCGCGTCGCGCCGCACGCCGATTCGCCGACTTCGCCAACCGGCGCACGGCTGCCGATTACGACACCGTCGTGTGCACGACCGGATTTGCCCGCGAGGAGTTCGACCGCATCGGCGCGAAGAACACCGTCACCATTCCACTCGGAGTCGATCTCGAAACCTTCCACCCGTCGCGCCGCTCGGCGCTGTTGCGGCAACGTTGGGCCGCCCCCGGCGAGATCCTGCTGGTGCACTGCGGCCGGCTGTCGGTGGAGAAGCGGGCCGACCGCAGCATCGACGCGGTGGCCGCACTCCGCGACGCCGGTGTCGCGGCGCGCCTGGTCGTCGTGGGTGACGGACCGCTGCGGGCACGGCTACAGCGTCAAGCCGCCCGGCTGCCGGTCGATTTCACCGGTTTCGTCTCCGACCGGCACAGTGTCGCCGAGTTGCTGGCGACAGCCGATGTCGCGCTCGCGCCCGGGCCGCACGAGACGTTCGGTCTGGCCGCCCTGGAGTCGTTGGCGTGCGGCACGCCGGCGGTGGTGTCCCGCACCTCGGCGTTGGGCGAGATCATCACCGCCGACAGCGGCGCTCTGGCGGACAACAACCCGTCGGCCATCGCCGACGCGGTCAGCGCCGTGGTCAGCCGCCCCGAGGGGCATCGTCGTGCGTGCGCGCGTCAGCGCGCCGAGATGTTCACCTGGAAACGAGCCGCGGTCGGCATGCTGAGCACGCTCGGTGCGCCCGTGATGGACGACGGTCCCGGCGGTTCGCAGCACACCGCCTGAGGGCCGCCGCCCCTAGACGGCGGGGCCGACCTGGCCGGTCAGCGGGTTGACCTGGACGGTCATCGGCCCGCCGGGCGCCTGTTTGCCCTGCGCCGCCGCACGCTGCTGCGCCGCCTGGGCGAGGGCGTTGACCACCGGGTTGTTCTTCGCCAGCTCGCGGCGATCCTCTTCGGACAGCTCGTAGAAAGACCACAGGCCCCAGGCGGATGGGCGGACGTAGACCGTCACCTTCTGGTGCCGGCGCTTGTTGGCCGTCAGTACCGCGGGCACCGCCACCACCCGGTCCAGAGTCGCCGAGCTGACCAGCTCCTGGGCGATCTTGTCCACGTCCACCCCATCCTGGAGTTCGTAGACCAACGACTGGTGGGGCGTGTGGTGTGGGCCTTGGAGGGCCATGTACCACGCCATCCGCGTCTCCTTCGCTTGTGATTGTCAGCGCAACTGTAGAGGACGCGCGATGGCAGCAGTGCCGATTGGCATTGCGGCTTGGGCTAATTGGTGTCCGGGAAGGCCACCTGCGCCGCCGGCGCACCGCGCGCGACCACCACCGGCATCGACGTCGAGGAGTTCGTCTGCAGGATCGTCTGCACCACCTCGATGAGGTCTTCGACGGGCATCAACTTGCCCGGCATGCAGCCACCCGACACCCACAACGGATACGCCTTCATCGCCAAGTCCATGTCCCAGCCGGCGTTCATTCCGGTCGCGGCGTCACCCTCGCCGCCGGCGCACTCCCCAACGATGAGCGAGGTGAATCCGACGTCCGGGTGTTCGGCCCGCCACGCTTCGACGAGTCGCTCCAGCGCAGCCTTGCTGACGCCGTAGGCGCCGAGCCCGGGCCACGGCGGCCCGAAGCTGCCGGCGTCTGAGGAGAGGTACACCGCCTTGCCCGCCGAGGCGGTCAGGTGCGGGATCGCCGCCGCGGTAGCCAGCGACGCCCCGATGACGTTGGTGTCGAAAATGCGGCGCCAGGTGTCGGCGCCGGTGTCGACCATGCGGACGAGGGGGCTGATCGCCGGCGTGTAGATGAGGTTGTCGATGCCGCCCATCGACTCGGCCGCCTGGTCGAACGCCGATCGACAGGATTGCTCGTCGGTGACGTCGCACTCGATCGCAATCGCGCCCGAGCCCGCCTCCTCGGCGGCCGTTTCGATGCGCGCCCGACGCCGCGCCAGCAGGGCGATCTGCCCGCCGCGCTGCGCCAGTCCGATACCGATGCAACGCCCGAGCCCACTTGACGCCCCGACAACCACCGTCCGTGACATTTTTGCCCTCTCTTGTAACGTGCCCGCTGCAGCCACAGCGTATCGACCGGCGCCCGACCGTTGTGCATTCGTGCCCGATTCGAGGCCGAGCCATGGCCGTCCGGATAGTTGGACGCGCGTAGAGTGTGAGTTTAGACACGTTCAGGTAGGGCTAAGTAACACTCAATCACTAGCGTGGCGCCTGGCGCGCACGCGGAAGTTGGGGCAGCGACATGACCACTTTGACGGTTTCCGAAATCACCAAGGACGAACGCGACTACGACAGCTGGCTTGCCACGTTGTCGCAGGCGTCGGAGCGCCTCGACGACCTGCAGACCGTGGTCGACGAGTTGCGCGAATTGTGCGCGCACGACGAGGTCGTCCGCAGCAGCGACGTCATGGCCGTATTGCAGAAGCACCACGCCGTCGCCTGAGCGCTCGCCGCCCGCGGTCCGTACCGTGAGGTAGATGAAATACCTTGACGTCGACGGAGTCGGCAAAGTCAGCCGGATCGGGCTGGGCACTTGGCAGTTCGGGTCCCGTGAGTGGGGCTACGGCGACGGCTACGCTTCCGGGCCCGCAGGCGATATCGTCCGTCGCGCAAGGGCTTTGGGTGTCACGTTCTTCGACACCGCCGAGGTGTACGGGCTCGGGAAAAGCGAGCGGATCCTCGGCGAGGCACTCGGCGACGAGCGCGATCAGGTCGCGGTGGCCAGCAAGATCTTCCCGGTCGCACCTTTCCCCGCGGTGGTGAAGCAGCGCGAGCGCGCCAGCGCTCGTCGACTGCAGTTGGAACGCATCCCGCTGTATCAGATCCATCAGCCCAACCCGGTGGTCCCCGACTCGGTGATCATGCCGGGCATGCGCGATCTGCTGGACAGTGGTGCCATCGGCGCGGCAGGTGTCTCGAACTATTCGCTGTCCCGGTGGAAGCAGGCCGACGCCGCGCTAGGTCGCCCGGTGATCAGCAACCAGGTGCATTTCTCCTTGGCTCACCCGCAGGCACTCGAAGGTCTGGTGCCGTTCGCTGAGCAGCAGAACCGCGTCGTGATCGCCTACAGCCCGCTGGCGCAGGGACTGTTGGGCGGCAAGTACGGCGTCGACAACCGTCCCGGCGGAGTGCGCGCGGCCAACCGGCTGTTCGGCACCGAGAACCTGCGCCGCATCGAGCCGCTCCTGCAAACCCTGCGCGAGGTCGCCGACGAGGTCGATGCCAAGCCGGCACAGGTCGCACTGGCCTGGTTGATCAATCTGCCCGGCGTGGTCGCGATCCCGGGGGCATCGAGCGTCGAGCAGCTCGAATTCAACGTCGCCGCAGCCGAAATCGAGCTCGGTGCAGACGCCAACGCGGCGTTGACCGATGCGGCCCGAAACTTCCGGCCGGTGTCCGCGAAGCGCTTTCTCGCCGACAAGATTCGCGAACGACTCGGCTTCGGCTAGCCGAGGCTCACCAGGTGGTCGATCGAATCGATCGGCAGTTCGCCGTCCACGTACGCCGTCACCATCATGCTGCTCAAGTTGATCGAGCCCGAGTGGTTGTCCAGGAACGCGGTGTCGGCGGCGTCGCGCCCGGTCGCGATGCGCACCATCGACTGTCGCGGTGCCAGGCAGGTCGCGTCGACCACCCGCCACTCGCCTTCGACCAATGCCTCGGCCACGGCGTGGAAGTCCATCGGATCACATCCCGGCGCGTACACCGCCACCAGGCGGGCCGGCACGTTCACCGCCCGCAGCAAGGCGATGACGAGGTGGGCGTAATCGCGGCAGACTCCCGCGCCGGCAAGCAGCGTGTCGGCTGCCCCGTCGATCGGATCGCTTGATCCCGGTACGTAATCCAGCCGAGCACCCACCCAGGCCGCTACCTTTTCCAGCAGCGTCGCCGAGTCGGTGTACTGGCCGAACTCGGTGGCGGCGAAGCCGTAGAACTTGTCGGCCTCGGCGTACCGGCTCGGCCGCAGATAGGTGATCACGTCGATGTCGCGAACCGGGACGGGCGCCGCTTCGCCGGACACCGTCGCTTGGTACGACAGTGTGACTGTGCCCTCGCTGACGTCGATCGCATGGATCCGGGTGTCGTGCGGCCCGATGATCTCGCGGGGCTGAAGTTGCTTGCCGTTGAACGTGATGACGAGCTGTTCACGGACATCGAGCCCGGGCAGCCGGGCGACGGCCACCTGGAATTCCAGGGTCGTGGGAGCAGTGACCTCGACGTCGATCTGCGCACCGACTTCACGGTTGGCGACGGTCGTCGCCGTCGAGTCACCGCTGTCGTTGTGGTCCTGCCATGAGGGCATGGTTGTTCCGCCCTTTCTTTGTCGCAACATGGGCGCGCCGAGACAAGGGGTTGCCGTCGACCGATGTCCCGCGAACTGCTTCGCAATACGCCATCGGCTGCGGACTCAACCAGGGCACAGACTTCGAGTCCAGAGTATAGGGCGACCCGATTCTGACTGCCTCAGAGGATGTACAGCATTTCCTGGTAGGTGGGCAGCGGCCACAGGTCGTCGGCCACAACGGCTTCCAGCGCGTCGGCAGCGGTGCGGATCGCCGCCATCGCGGGCAGCAGCTGATCCTGAGCGTGCTTGGCCTCGTCCAGTGCTGATTCCGCCGAGTGGTCACCCAGCGCCGCCTTCAGCGTCGACAGGCCGACCTCCAGTTCACTGATCGGTCCCGTCACCGCCTCGAGAGCAGCGGTGCTCGGCTCGATGCCGACTGCCTTCAACGCCGCGACGTTCTGCGCGAGCTCGGTCTGGTAGCGGATCGCGGCGGGCAGGATGACCGTGGAGCCCATCTCCAACACCAGCTTGGCCTCCACGCCGACGGTCAGCGCGTACTGCTCCAGTCGGACCTCGTAGCGGCTGTGCAACTCGCGGTCGTTGAACACGCCGTATTTCTCGAACAGCTCAACGGCTTCCGGCTTGATCAATTCGGGAATGGCATCCAGGGTGGTCTTGAGATTCGGCAGTCCCCGCTCGGCCGCTTCGATCTGCCAGTTGTCGGAGTAACCGTCTCCGTTGAACACCACCGCTCCGTGCTCGGTGATGACTTCGGTGAGCAATGTCTGCACAGCGGCGTCGAAGTCCGTGCCGTCGGCAACAGCCTTCTCCAGCTCGGTGGCGAGGTAGTCCAGCGAGTCGGCCATGATCGTGTTCAGCACGATCAGCGGCACCGCAACCGTCTGACCGGAGCCAGGCGCGCGGAATTCAAACCTGTTGCCGGTGAACGCAAACGGGCTGGTGCGGTTGCGGTCGCCCGGGTCGGTCGGCAGCGGGGGCAGGGTGTCGACACCAATGATCATGGTGCCCTTGCCCTTTGACGACGTCGCCGCGCCCTTCGCGATCTGCTCGAAGACGTCGGCGAGTTGTTCACCGAGGAAGATCGAGATGATCGCGGGCGGTGCCTCGTTGGCGCCGAGCCGGTGGTCGTTGGTGGCCGAGGCGACAGATACGCGGAGCAGTCCGGCGAACTTGTGGACGGCCCGGATCACCGCCGCGCAGAACACCAGGAACTGCGCGTTCTCATGCGGGGTGTCGCCGGGCACCAGCAGCGAGCCGAGCTCGGAGTTGCCCAACGAGAAGTTGACGTGCTTACCCGACCCGTTGACACCGGCGAACGGCTTCTCGTGGAAGAGGCACTCCATACCGTGCTTCTTGGCGATGTTCTTGAACACCGTCATCAGCAGCTGCTGGTGGTCGGAGGCGATGTTGGCTCGCTCGAACATCGGCGCGATCTCGAACTGACCCGGCGCGACCTCGTTGTGCCGGGTCTTGGCCGGGATGCCGAGCTTGAACAGCTCGCGCTCGGTGTCCATCATGAAGCCCAGCACCCGCTCGGGCACGGCGCCGAAGTAGTGGTCGTCGAACTCCTGGCCCTTGGGCGGCTTGGCGCCGAACAGGGTGCGGCCGGCGTTGACCAGGTCCGGGCGAGCCAGGAAGAAGTGCCGGTCGACCAGGAAGTACTCCTGCTCGGGTCCGCAGAACGACACGACGTGGTTGAGCTCCTTGTGCCCGAACATCTTCAGGATGCGCTCGGCGTGCACGCCCATCGCCTGCTGGCTGCGCAGCAACGGCGTCTTGTAGTCCAGCGCCTCACCGGTCATCGAGACGAAAACCGTTGGGATGCACAGAGTATTGCCGTTCGGGTTCTCCAAGATGTACGCCGGGCTGGTGGCGTCCCAGCCGGTGTAACCGCGCGCCTCGAAGGTGCTGCGCAGCCCGCCGGACGGGAAGCTCGATGCGTCGGGCTCACCCTGGATCAAGGTCTTGCCGGCGAACTCGGCGAGCGTGGTGCCGTCGCCCACCGGATCGAGGAAGCTGTCGTGCTTTTCGGCGGTGAATCCGGTCATCGGGTAGAAGACGTGCGCGTAGTGGGTGGCACCCTTCTCCAACGCCCAGTCCTTCATGGCCACCGCGACCGCGTCGGCCACCGCGGGGTCGAGCTTGGCGCCCTTGTCGATGGTCGCGATCACGGACTTGTAGGTGGCCTTGGGCAGCCGTGCCTGCATCTCCGCCTTGGTGAAGACGTTCGCCCCGAAGATCTCACCGGGCTCCTCACCCGGGTCGAAGCTGATCGCAGGAGGCACGTACGCCTCGACATTGGTAATTGCCTGCAGGCGCACAGCATTGCCGCTCAATTGATTCCCTATCGCCACGTGTGTCAGCTTTCTGTGCGGCTGACATTAGGGACGGTTGGTTCCGGGAATGTTACGTCGCTGTCAAACTCTCGTGCCGGCAACGACGTTCCGGGTCCGCGGCGCGCGGGCGCCGAGGGCCTACCGGGTGAACCGGCCGGCGAACCCGCGTAGCGGCAGGTCAGCGCTGGTCATCAGGCCTGGCGGGGCGGCAACCACACCCGCGATAGCGGCCAGTGCGGGCATCCCGGTGACCGTCATCCCGATGGACGCGAAGTTTGCCGGATCGGACAGATCGACGCCGGGCTTGGGAAAGATCATGTGCTTGTTGTAAACACACGGGTCACCCATGATCTGGGTGATGTAGCACCCCTTGATGTGCCAACTCGGGTCGGTGTGCGGGGTCATCTGCCATTCCAGGTGTGTCTCGACGCGGGGCACGCCGTCGACCATGCCCTGGTACTTGATGTAGTTGCCGCCGAGTGACCCCTTGGGCAAGGTGTACCAGCCGAGATCGACGTCTTTGGTGCAGGCACCCAGCTCGTAACTGAACTTGACTTCGTCGAGAGTCAGGTCGAAGCAGTCCGCCATCATCAGCACACTGTCGGCGAACACCCGCGTGTATTTCTCTAGCTTGGACGGGATTTCGGGGTCGTCGACGGGCAGCCCGTAGCCGACCTCGATCCAGGTGTCCTTGGAATGGTGACACGACACGTCCACCGACTCGATGGTGGTGACATTCTCGATCTCGGCGACGTCAGCCGAACACACCACTCCCAGAATCTGATTCAGTCCGGGATTCATGCCGGTGCCGTAGAACGTCGCGCCGCCCTTCTCGCACGCCTCGGCCAGCAGCGCGCTGACCGGTTTGCCGGAGGGATGCGGATGATTGGTATCGCGGTGCCAGCCGGTGATCCAGTCGGCGGTGGTGACGATGTTGATGCCCGCCTCGAGGACGCGGACGTAGAGGTCCTCGTCGGGAAACACGCCGTGAAAGGTCAGCACGTCCGGCTTGGCGGCGATGATCTCGTCGATGCTGCCGGTGGCTATCACTCCATTCGGCGCGACGCCGGCCAGCTCGCCGCTGTCCTTGCCGACTTTGTCCGGCGAATAACAGTGCACACCAACAAGTTCGAGATCCGGCCGCACAGCGATCCGTCTGATCATCTCCGAACCGACGTTGCCGGTGGCTACCTGGAACACGCGCAGCGGAGCAGTCATTCGGGTTCAGCCTTTCTGGGATGCGGCGTAGACCTCGGCGGCGCTGCCACCGACGCCGTCGGGATAGAACTGTTTGGCCCAGCCACGGATCGCCGTGAAGCCCTCGTACTCGGCGGTCGCCAAGGCCGGCGGATCTGAATAGCGTTGATGCCGCCAGATTTCGACGTCCTGCTCGAACTGCCGGATCACTTCCTGACCGAACTCGCGGGCCCTGGTTTCGGCGCGCTCGGATGTCTTTCCGGGGGTTCTCCCGATGTGGACCATGAACCGGATGTCGGAGGTGGAGTCGTCGACCGGGGTGATCGCCGAGATTGTGCGGTTGTCGATCATGCCGTAGCTCTTGGTCACCGCGATGCCCAATCCGCCGTTGATGGCTTCCACCCGGCTCTCGACGTCCTCGATCTTCTGGTTGTCGTCGCCTTCGAAGGTGATGGTGAAGTCGACGAACGACACTGGTTGGGCGAAGTCGTGGCGGGTGAACACCGGCACGATCGGGGTCTTGTGCACGTATTTGAAATGCGCGAAGTCCACCCCGTTTTCGAGCACGTACTGCGGATGCATCTCCAGGCGCTGCCGGTAGAGCCGCTGCTGCGGGTAATAGTCTCCCGCGTCGCTGCCGTCCTTGAAATCGGCGAAGATGTCCGGCGCATCGAAGTAGGGCTCGCGGCCCGCGACGTCGTGCCAGATGTACACCGACTCGTTGCGTTCGACCACCGGATAGGTCTTGATGCGCCGGCCGCGGTTGGGCCGGTCCTGATAGGGAATGCGGGCGTTGCGGCCCAACTGATTCCACTGCCAACCGTGAAACGGACACTGCAGGACTTCGCCCACCACCGTTCCGCCGAAGCCCAAGTGCGCGCCGAGGTGTTCGCAGTAGGCGTTCATCACGGTGAGCGCGCCCGATTCGGCCCGCCAGGCGACCATCTCCTGGCCGAAGTAGGTCATCTTGTGGACGTCGCCTATTTCGATCTCGTCGGACCAGGCAACCTGAAACCAGCCGGTTGGCTTCATCGACAGTGGCGGTTTGGCCATGTCAGGAGACTATAACCACTCTCCCCAAGAATTCATAGTGGGTACTATGAAAATCTTTTGCAGCGGCTACTATCCAAGGCATGGCTCCGGCGGACGTGCAGCAGCGGCGCAGTAACAAGCGCGGCCTGGCAACCCGCGAAACGATGCTGGACGCGGCGGTTCGATCGCTGGCCTCCGGCGATCCAGGTGCCGTCTCGGCCAGTCGTATCGCCAAGGAGAGCGGCGCCACCTGGGGTGCGGTGCAGTATCAGTTCGGCGACGTCGACGGGTTCTGGGCCGCGGTCCTGCATCGCACCGCCGAGCGGCGGGACGCGACGATGTCGGCGTTCACCAGCGCCGAGCCCGAGGCCCCGCTGCGCGAACGAGTCGCCGCGATCATCGACACGCTGTATCACGGCCTGGCGTCCGATGATTCGCGCGCGATCGAGAATCTGCGAGCCGCGCTGCCTCGTGAGCCCGACGAGCTGGAGCGGCTCTTCCCGCGTACCGCAGCCGAATTGTTCTCGTGGGGCAAGAGCTGGCAGGAAACCTGTCAGCGGGCGTTTGCGGATCTCGGCGTCGACCCACAGCGCGTCCGCGAGGTCGCGGCGCTGATTCCGGGTGCGATGCGCGGCCTGGTGTCCGAACGGCAGCTCGGCTCCTACGCCGATCTCGACGAGGCCCGCCGCGGGTTGACCAATGCGCTGGCGACCTATTTGGAGCAGTCGCGCCCTAGGTGACCCAGGCTGGTTGCTGCTCGGTGTCGACGGCGGCGAAGTCTTTGTGCCCCAGGCCTGCTGTACACCCGCCGTCGACGACGAATTCCGACCCCGTCGAATAGCTCGACTCGTCGCTGGCCAAATAGACCACCAGGCTGGACACCTCTCTTGGCTCGGCGGCCCGGCCGAGCGCGGTCTGGAAGATGTCCTCGGGCACCCATTCGGTCATCGGCGTCTTGATCAGCCCTGGATGAATCGAGTTGACCCGAATTCCACTGGGCCCCAACTCTAATGCGGTGGACTTGGTCAGCCCCCGCACGGCGAACTTGGTGGCGGTGTAGCCGTGGCAGGCGATGGTGCCGGCCATGCCTTCGATGGACGAGATGTTGATGATCGAACCGCGCGCCGCCGCTTTCATCGTCGGGACGACCGCCTGGATGCCGAGGAAGACTCCGGTCAGGTTGATGTCGATGATGCGCTGCCACTCCGAGAGCTCGTAGTCTTCGATCATGCCCACGTTGATGATGCCGGCGTTGTTCACCAAAATGTCGACGCCGCCGAAGTCGTCGACCGCCGTGGCGATCACACGCTGCCAGTCGTCGGGTCGAGTGACGTCGAGGTGAACGTAACGCGCCGCGGCGCCAACGTCTTTGGCGACCGCTTCGCCCTCGGCGTCGAGGATGTCACCGAGCACCACCTTGGCGCCCTCGTCGACCAGGGCGCGGACGTGGGATGCGCCCATCCCGCGCGCACCACCACTGACGACGGCGACCTTGCCCGCCAACCGAGCTGCCATGAATCCTCCTACGTCGGGTCCGAGTCCCTTCGTGTTACCACGCTCGCCGGGCGGCAAAGGTATTTTGCCCTCACAGTGGTCATTTTTCTCGGGGCAGGTCGAGACCGGTGCGGGGCTTAGTCACGCGCCTGGCGGCGCTTGCGAGTGTCCTGGCGACGGCGATGGCCGGCGTCGCCGTCGCCCACGCCGACGGCATGACGTACACGGTCGAACCGTTCGATTACGACTCGATCGGTGCCCTGAAGATGTCGGTCACGCAGAAGCAGTTGGGCGGCGGCATGTGCCCGTGCGCCAAGGTGCCTTACCCCGCCGACGGTCTCCACAATGATGCGGGCGTCTCGGCGCTGGCCGGAACCGCCCTCCATTCCGGTGACACCGTCATGGGCTTCAGCCTTGGCGCACAGGTCATCTCGCTCTATCTGGCGCAGAACACGCCGCCGCCCGGTGTGCGGTTCGTGTTGCTGGGGGACACCTTTGCGCGCAACGACGAGTTGGTGGCCAAGGGTGAGGGCATTCCGGCGAACATCGCCAACCCGGTCACACTGGTCGCGCGTCAATACGACGGCTGGAGCGACTCGCCGACCCTCAAAGACTCCCCCAACTTCGCACTGGCAACGCAGAACGCCCAAATGGGAGCGGCCACCATTCACGACTACGTCAAAGCACATCTGAACGATTCCGCCAACGTCGTGACGAAACGCGGCAACATCACCGCGATCCTCATCCCGACGCAACACCTGCCGCTCAACCGGATGAAGCGAATGCTCGGATCCGATCCGGCCGCCGACGAACTCGACGCCCAACAGCGCCCACTGATCGACAGTGCCTACGACCGCCCGAGTCCGACTCCGGAACAACTGGCTGCAGCCACCAGCCAACAGCGCTGACCTCGCGACGGTCGCCGGCGGTCGGCCGGCGCCATCCGCCGGGCTAACCCGCCCGGAACTCTTCCTCGACCTTTTTGCCGAGGTCGGCATCCACATTGCTCCAGTATTCGAACGCGCGCGACAGCACCGGCTCTTTGACGCCCTTGGACAGGTGACCGACGATGTTGTGCACCAACCGGTCTCGGGCTTCGTCGTCGAGAACCTCTCGCACCAGTATTCCCGCCTGACCCCAGTCGTCATCCTCTGGGCGCAAAGTGTATGCGGCACGGATCATTTCGCCATCGGCCTGCCAGCGCACTTCGGCGGCGCGGGCCGGATCCGCATGAGGACCCCCATAGGAGTTCGGCGCATACACCGGATCGGTGACGTTCTTGATCCGCATCGCGCCGTCTTTGGAGTAGCTGTTGACCTCGACCTGCGGCGAATTCACCGGGATCTGTTTGTAGTTGGTGCCCAGCCGGGCACGGTGTGCGTCGGCGTAGGAGAAGCCGCGGGCCAGCAGCATCTTGTCCGGGCTGAGACCGGTGCCCGGCACGATGTTGTTCGGCTCGAAGGCGGCCTGCTCGATCTCGGTGTGGTAGTCGGTCACGTTGCGGTCCAACGTCAGCTTGCCGACGTCGATCAGCGGATAGTCGCTGTGCGGCCACACCTTGGTCAGGTCAAAGGGGTTGTACCGATAGGTCTTGGCCTCTTCGAACGGCATGATCTGCATTTTCAGCGACCAGCTCGGGAAGTTGCCGCCCTCGATTGCATCGTAGAGATCGCGTTGGTGGTAATCGCCGTCTTCTCCTGCGAGCTGGTCCCCCTGCTCCTGGGTCAGGAAGTCGATGCCCTGATCGCTGATGAAGTGGTACTTCACCCAGAAGATCTCGTCGGCGGCGTTGATCCAGCTGTAGGTGTGGCTGGAGTAGCCGTTCATCTGTCGCCAGCTCTTCGGGATACCGCGGTCCCCCATCAACCAGGTCACCTGGTGTGCGGACTCCGGTGTCAGAGTCCAGAAGTCCCACTGCATGTTGTTGTCACGCAAATTCGTTGCCTGCATCCGCTTTTGGGAGCGGATGAAATGCTGGAATTTCATCGGGTCGCGCATGAAGAACACCGGCGTGTTGTTGCCGACCATGTCGAAGTTGCCTTCTGACGTGTAGAACTTCAGCGAGAACCCGCGCGGGTCACGCCAGGTGTCTGGGCTGCCGCGCTCACCGGCGACGCTGGAAAACCGGATGAGAGTGTCGGTCTTGGTGCCGGGCTGGAACACCGCGGCCCGGGTGAACTTGCTGACGTCGTGGGTCACCTCGAAATGTCCGAACGCGCCACCGCCTTTGGCGTGCGGTTGCCGCTCGGGGATGCGCTCCCGGTTGAACTGGGCCATCTGCTCGATCAAGTAGTGATCCTGCAGCAGGATCGGTCCGTCGGGGCCGACCGACAGCGACTGCTTGTCACTGGGCGCGGGTGCGCCCCCGTCGGTGGTCGTATAACGCTCTGTCATGTTTCGTCCCTCCTACTCAGGACCACGTCGAGGGGTAGGGCTGATCGACGAGTCGCGTGGACGAGTACCCAAAAGGATGGAGAAGTAATGACGTGCGCGACAGCAGGTGCACGCCGGCGAAGCGCGACCACCGCAAGTGCGATCAGCCGAGTTTCCGCGCGAGAAAGTCGTGAATCAGCGGAAAGACTTCTTCAGGCCGGTCTTCGAGCAGAAAGTGTCCGCTCTCGAAGAGGTGGAACTCGGTGTCCGGCAGATCGCGCTTGTACGGATGAGCACCCTCGGCGGGAAAGATCACGTCGTTGGCGCCCCAGACGACCAGCGTGGGCGGTTGCTTCTCGCGGAACCATTGCTGCACCGCCGGATAGAGCGCGGGATTGGTGCCGTAGTCCAGGAAGTAGTCGAGTTGGATCTCGTCGTTGCCCGGCCGGTCCAGCAACGTCTGATCGATGACCCAGTTGTCGGGGGCGATACGGGACCGATTGGCCATGCCGTCGGTGTATTGGAACTTCGTCAAATCCGCGGTGACGAGGTGGCGCAGTGCGTCCCGATTCTGCGAGCTCTGATCAGCCCAATACTTTTTGATCGGCGCCCAGAATTCGTTGTCCAGGCCCTCGTCGTAGGCATTTCCGTTCTGCACGATCAGGGCTGTGATCGCGTCGGGGTTGGCCAGCGCGAGCCGCCAGGCAATCGGGGCTCCGTAGTCAAAGACGTTGACGGCATACGTGACGACGTCGAGTTTCGTCAGCAATTTCTGCACGAGTTCAGCGGCCGCATCGAAGGTGTAGGAGAACTCGGTGTGATCGGGGGCAGAGCTCTGCCCGAAGCCGGGGAGGTCCGGAGCGATGACGTGGAAGCGATCGGCCAGATACGGGATCAGATTTCGGAACATGTGCGACGACGTCGGAAATCCGTGCAACAGCAGCACGATCGGAGCGTCGACCGGCCCGGCCTCGCGATAGAACACCTCGAATCCGTCGATGTCTTCGACCTTGTAGTGCACAACGGGGACGGCTGGCGGGTTGGTCACGATGGTTCTCCTGGTTTGGCGGCTCCGAGTGACTTGAACATACCTACCTCAAGGTAGGTTGGCAACCCTTGAGGTAGGTATGGTCGCTGGTAATCTGTCTCAGGTGGACAGCAGGCAGAAGATCGTCGACTCAGCGAAGCGGATGTTCTGGCATCACGGGTATTCGACGACCAGTCCGCGACAAGTGATGGCCGACTCTGGGGTGAGCCAGGGCAGCTTCTACCACCACTTCCCCACCAAGCCTGAGCTCGGCCGTGAAGTAGTCGAGGCGAATGGCCGCGAGGTGCTGGATTCGGTGCAAGCCGCCATGGCCGATCAGGCGACCGGACGGGACCGATTGGCCGCCTTCCTGCAATCGGCGAACGCGGCGCTCGACGGTTGCCGGGTCGGTGGATTCGCTTACGACGCAGGTATTTTGGCGGAGGCAGACCTTCGAGAGAGCCTCGGATCCGTTTTCACGAAGTTGGAAGCGATGGTCGAGGAGGCGGTTCAGACCGGTCAGCGAGACGGGTCTTTACCGCCTCGGTTGGACCCCAGGAAGACGGCGGCCGCCCTGGTCGCCGTCGTCGAAGGTGCGTTCGTCACTGCGCGAGCGACCGGACAGCAGAGCGCCGCGGATGACGCGACGAGCGGCGCGCTCGCATTGCTCTCCGCGACCTAGGGTCCGCGTGCGGCTCGTGAAAAAGACCACGCCTCCAGCTCTTACGCCTGTCGTCGTGGACGATGGAAGGCATGCCCGAAGGTGACACCGTGTATGCGTTGGCTCGTCGCCTCAGGAAGGCGCTCGATGGTCGTGTCCTGACACTCGGTGAGCTTCGGGTTCCCGCGCACGCGACGGCGGACCTCGCCGGTCGGACCGTGCTCGAGCACGTCACGCACGGGAAGCACCTTTTGACAAGGTTTTCGGATGACTTGACGTTGCACACCCATCTGCTCATGTCGGGCTCCTGGACCGTCTCCGACGCCGGGCGCTGGCTACCGAGAAACCTGATGCCCGACGTCCGCGTGGTGCTGCGCACCGAAGGCCCGGCAGCCTACGGCGTCAGCATTCCGGTGGTCGAACTGCTGCGCACCCAGGACGAAACCGATGCCGTCGGGTACCTGGGCCCTGACCCGCTGCGAGACGACTGGGACCTGACCGAGGCCGGCCGGCGGCTGACCGATGATCCAGACCGAACGCTGGTGGCCGCACTCTTGGATCAGCGCTGCGTGGCGGGATTCGGCAATCTGTGGGTCAACGAGCTGTGCTTTCTGCGGGGCCTCAACCCGTGGACACCGGTCGGTTCGGTCGACGTGACCGCGTTGCTCGAACTCGGGGCGCGAGCCCTGCGGCATTCGGCCACCGTGCCGGGCGCGATGCAGGTGACCACCGGAAACAAACGCAAAGGCGAGCAGCATTGGGTGTCCGGACGGGCGAATCGGCCGTGTTTGCGTTGCGGCACAACGGTTCAGGTGGTGGCCGAAGTATCCAATGATCCGGAACGTCGGCGCACCTGGTGGTGTCCGACCTGTCAGCCGGGTCCGGACGGCCCGCCGGAGTGACCCAAGGTCAGCCGACGCATTTCTTTCCGTACCGGCGGCGTGCTCATCGGGCTGACGGCGGCCTGGCAAGGATCGAACTACCATGCGGGGATGCGCCGTCCACTGCTGTTCGCTGCGATCGCGCTGGTTGGTCTGCTGGGCGGCTGCACCAACTCCGTCTCGGGCCGACCGGCGAGGCCGGTCGATGTGGTGGAACGCGCACTGCCCACAGCGGGCGAGATCGCGCGAATCCTCGGGTCGCCGGTTGAGGCGGACACCGCGCCACAGGTGGGCGGGCTGGATAGTTTGCGTGACGCCAAAGACACTGTGACACCGCACGAATGCATCGGCATCACCCACGCCGGTTACCGGCAGTCGTATGAGGGCGCGACTGTCCGCGACACCGGCCGACGGTTGTGGGTCACGCCGTACCGCAGCACAGCACACCTCAGTGCGGCCGTTGCGATCGTCGAGCTCGATTCGGCTCAGAATGCCCGGGCTTGGTACGCGAAGAGCGTCAAGCAGTGGCACAAGTGTCAGGGCATGACCGTGACCGAGCGCATCGCGAGACTGTCCTTCATTCAAACCATCGATCGGGTAACCGATTCGAACGCGACGCTGGCCGCGAAGATCGGCCTGAGCACGGATGCCCAACTGATTTCGCCGGGCATGAATTGGCGCGCACTGACCGCGACCTCTCGCTACCTCGTCGACGTCGAGGTGTTCCGGATCGGCAAAGACTCCGGATCCGCGGACCCCGATCCGACGGCGATCGCGCGCCTCGTCGTCGACAAGATCGCGGATCTGCGCTAGAGGGAGAGTAACGAGTATCTTCGAACGCGCTGCGGCACAACCACATTCGTCGCCGAGGCGTTGGGCATCCGGGGCGCAGATCGTCGACCGCGACCGGCGGAGCGCTTGCCCGTCAGTCGAACGTATGTTCTAATCACTTCGGCCACACCAGCCCGATCACCGCGGGCGATATCAGGAGGGGAGCGCCACCTACGATGACCGTCAACACTCTGACCGCAGACGCACCATACGCCGACCCCGAAACCCGCGACGCGTGGGTTCCTCCGACCGAGGATGCCTCACGTGCTACCGGGCCGGCACCGGGCGCCGGTGTCACTGCCGAGCCGGCGGAGCAGACGCCGCGGAAAATCTCCACCAAGAAGACGGGCGGAAAGAAGGCCAAGACTCTCGAGCTGACCCTCACCGTCACCGGCACCGCCGACGGCGAGTGGCGCGCGGAACTCAAGCAGGGCACCAGTTATCTGGCCAGAAACCTCGTTGTCGCAGCGGCCGCGGTCTCCCGGGCGGCAAAGGAACTCCACGAGGACCTTTCCGTCCCGATCGACGAGGTCATCGAAGAGGCGCGCTCCCAACAGGCCGCCAAGGTGGCCGCTCTCGAAGCCGAATTAGACGCCGCCCGTAAGGCCCTCGCCGACCTGGACTGAGCGACGCGTTAGTTGCACAGACGCAGGTTTTGGATTCACGCATGCTGCGATAGCGCCGCGCCGTTGCCACCATTTCCCGGATGCGGCGCTGAGGGTTCATACTCACTCCGTGCCGAGACAACGTGACACATCACCCAAGCAGAGATGGCTGTCGCCCAAGCAGCAACGCGCCTGGGTCGCTTATATGCGAGTGCAGTTGCGGTTGAACTACGAGATCAACCGCCAGCTCCAGGCCGATTCAGGACTGTCACTGGCCGACTACGACGTGCTCGTAGCGCTCAGCGGCCTTCGGGACCAGGGCATGCGGGTCAGCGATTTGGCCGCACAGATCGGCTGGGAACGCAGCCGGCTGTCACATCAACTGCGGCGCATGGACAAACGCGGCCTGACCGAGCGCCGGCCGGGCACCGACGACGGCCGCACCGCCAACGTGTTGCTCACTCCGCGCGGCCAACAGTCGATCGACGAGGCCGCGCCCGGTCACGTCGAACTGGTGCGCAACCTGTTCTTCGATCCCCTGCCCGACAACCTACTCGGCCCGTTCACCGCCGCGCTCGAACACATCCACGTCAGCCTCAACCACAACAGCACGCTCCCGCCCTCGCCGGCGTAGTATTTAGGTGATAAATCACCTAAGGAGTGCAATGAGCGACGTGATCCAACGCCTCATGGAGGCCAACCTGCTCGCCGTGTTCGACGAGCGCGACCCCCAGCGTCGCGCCGAGAGTATCTCCACGACCTACGCACCCGACGTGCAGTGGATCGACGACGAGGGCATCGCCGTCGGCCACGACGAATTGAACGCCAAAGCCGCTGAACTCCAAGAAAAGCTGCCAGGATTACATTTTGCGAAGGCCGGGCCGGTGCGGCGGACCCGCGGCCTGGGCTTCCTGGCGTGGGAGGTTCGCACTCCGGACGACGTCGCCGTCGCATCCGGCTTCGACGTCGCCGAGATCGCCGATGACCGCATCGTCAAGATGTGGACAGTACTCACACCGGAATAGGTGACACCTCACCTATGTTGCAGCACCCGGATCGCACGCTCGACACTTGGAACGGAGACTGATCATGGGACAGCTCGACGGCAAGACAGCACTGGTCACCGGCGGAACCTCAGGCATCGGGCTGGCCACCGCGAAGCGACTCGTCGATGAAGGCGCATACGTGTTCATCACCGGACGCGATCGCAATCGACTCGACGAGGCCGTCACGACAACCGGGGCCCACGGCGTCCAGAGCGATATCAGCAAGCCGGAAGAACTCGACCGCCTGGCTGCCGAAATCGCCGAGCACAGAACGGGACTAGACGTGGTCTTCGCGAATGCCGGCGGAGGCGATTTCGCCACCCTCGCCGACGTCACTCCACAGCACTACCGCGACAACTTCGATCGCAACGTCGCCGGCACGGTCTTCACCGTGCAGAAAACGCTGCCGCTGCTCAACGAGGGCGCGTCGATCATCCTGGCCGGCTCCACCGCCGCCTCCGAAGGTGTGCCGTCCTTCGGCCTGTACGCGGCCTCCAAAGCGGCCATCCGCTCGCTCGGCCGAACCTGGGCCGCGGAGTTGGCCGACCGCAACATCCGGGTCAACACCATCGTTCCCGGACCGATCGAAACTCCCGGACTCACCGGCCTGGCACCGGCCGACCAACAGCAGGAGCTTCTGGACGGCATGGCCGCCCAGGTTCCGATGAAGCGCGTCGGGCGTCCCGAAGAAATCGCCGCCGCCGTCTTGTTCCTGGCCTCCGATCAGAGCAGTTTCATGACCGGTGCTGAGCTTGCCGTCGATGGCGGACAGATCCAGGTCTGATCCGTCACCGGTGAGCAGCCCTATCAGTGCCGAGACCAGATACGCCCCGTGCTGGATTGCCAATGGAAATCGTGCACCGTCCTGCACCCGTTTCGTCATCAAGTGCTAGACGAGGCGTCACGTCGTAGTTGCCGGGTCGATGCTGAATACCTGCACATGAGCCGACTTTCCCTTCAGGGCATGGGATCCCCGGTCGGTGAGTCCGGACGGTCGCGCGGCCAAAGCGTCGACGGTGTGCTGGGTAACCAGGATTGCGTCACCGGTGGTTTTTGTGAGCTGCTCGACACGGGCTGCGACATTGACGGTGTCGCCGATCAAAGTGAACTCGAGTTTGCCTGCGCCACCGATGGTTCCGGCGATCACCATACCGGTGTTGATCCCGGTGCCGATCCGAAGTTCCCCATCGAATCGTTCGTCGACGAGGCGGTGGATCGCGACCGCAGAACGCACCGCGGCCGCGGCGTGATTCGTAAGGTCGTTGGGTGCGCCGAAGACTGCCAGCGCGCCGTCGCCGAGGAATTTGTTGACATGCCCGCCGGCATCCACGACGGCAGGCACGACGATCTCGAACAGGGCGTTGAGTCGGGCGACGGTGTCTTCGGCGCTGTTGGCCTCGGCGAACGGGGTGAAGTCGCGGATGTCGACGAACATCACGCTCACTTCACGGCGCTCGCCGGTGAAGATGTCGTCACCCTGCTCGAGTAGCCGCGCTGCCAGGGCGGGGTCGACGTAGGTGCCGAATGCGACCTGAAGTCGTTGTCGCTCAGCCAATCCCGCCTGCATCCGGTTGAACGACGCCGACAGCGCGCCGAGGTCGTCATCCTGTACCACCGGCAGGCGCTGGCTGTAGTCGCCGGCGACAACTCGTTCAGTCCCTTCGGCGAGGTCGCGAACGGGTCGCAGGGACGGCGCGAACGCAACGCCGACCGTTAACGGCACCCCGTAGCCAAGCGTCACCGCAGCGCCGATCACGGCTGCGAGCACGGGCATTTCCCTGGCCCGGTCGAATACCGCGGCCAGCATCGCGCCCGCGACGGCATACGTGAACGCGACCGCCAGGATGGACATGTTCGACCACGTGGCGAAGCTCGGGCGCGAGCGGGGTAACGAATCGCCGATGGCTGTGTCACCGGCGATCGCGACTCGGGCCGGCCGCATCGATGCTTCCACGATGCTGTGCACCCCGATCAAAGGAACGCCGGCTACGAATGCGGCGCCCAAGATCGAGTACTGAATCAACCGCGACCCGGGAGCCCCGGCGATTGCACCAACAATGGCGAAGGTTGCGGCGGCCCACACGGCGCTAACCGTCACAGCGCGAAGCAGCGCTCCCCGGACCCAGGTGTACGTGGCGGCCATCGCGCTCGTCGGATCGATCCCGCCGCCTGCCGCCCACCGTTCGACAACACGCGCACGCCCCATGCCTGGCAGCACCACCATGCATCCCACCATCGGAAGGGTGACGAGGGTGAACGCGACCGCCTCGACGTAGTGGCTTGACCGCTCGAACGCGACGACGAGAGCCACTGGCAGCAGGTAGATCGGCGCCGATGCGAGAAAAACGACCGCGCACATCGCCCACGAGTATCTCGACCCATGCCGGTCCCACGCCCATTGCCAAATACGATCCATGCCTGAGACTAGGCGCTTTGCTCACGTTTGATCAGCGCTTATGTACCCCGGGTCTTGGAGGATTGACGGAAAGCGCAGCCCGGATCGCACCGCGATAAGGACGTCTGCCCGAGTTTCTCGTCTCGTACCTCACTCGGCGAACTATCGTCACTGCGTGAGGCGTCGAACGGTTCTGAGGCTCCCCGTGCTGCTGGCGGCGGGAGCGACGCTGACCCCAGTCCCCCGCGCTGCCGCCGACCAAAGCCCCTGGTCGCCTGATCGGGCCAACCGCTGGTATCAGGCGCAAGGGTGGCGCGTCGGCGTCAACTACATCACCTCGAACGCCATCAACCAGCTCGAGATGTTTCAGGCCGACACTTTCGACCCCCGGCGCATCGATACCGAGCTCGGTTGGGCCCAGTCCCACGGACTCAACACTGTGCGGGTATTCCTCCACGATCAACTCTGGGCCCAAGACCATCGAGGTTTCCAAAGCCGTCTCGCGCAGTTTGTCGGCATTGCGGCCCGCCACCGGATCAAACCACTTTTTGTCTTCTTCGACTCTTGTTGGGATCCATTTCCCAAACTGGGGCGCCAGCGTGCTCCGAAGCCCGGGGTCCACAACTCTGGTTGGGTGCAAAGCCCCGGCGCCAAACACCTCGACGACCTCGACTACCGTCGCACTCTGCTCGACTACGTCACGGGCGTGCTGACCCAATTCCGCACGGACGACCGGGTTTTGGGTTGGGACATCTGGAATGAGCCCGACAACCCCGCCGACGTGTATCGCAAGGTCGAAAGGAAAGACAAGCTGGAGCGCGTCGCCGACCTGCTCTCGCTGGCGTTCGGGTGGGCGCGTTCGGTCGATCCGAGTCAACCGTTGACAAGCGCCGTGTGGGACGGTGTATGGGGAGATCCCTTGAGGCGTAGCGAAATCGCCGACATCCAACTGAACAACTCCGACGTGATCACCTTCCACTGCTACGACAAGCCGGCAGGCTTCGAAGCCCGGATCGCCGAACTGACCCCAATCGGACGGCCGATCATCTGCACCGAATATCTGGCGCGGTCCCTGGGCAGTACCGTCGACGGGGTGCTGCCAGTTGCGAAGCGGCACAACGTTGGTGCGATCAATTGGGGACTGGTCGCTGGAAAGACGCAAACCTACTTACCGTGGGACTCCTGGGATCACCCCTATAAAACAGCTCCGAAGCTGTGGTTTGCCGACCTACTCCAACCCGATGGACGGCCGTACCGCGACACCGAGATTCAAACGATCAGCAAGTTGAGCCGGCTCTGACGCCGCCAACGTTCTGGTCGCAGCCTTGCACAGCTGGCTCATCACCCGACGTCATACGCACCGGTAGGGCGGGCGGGGCTCGAACCCGCGACCAACGGATTATGAGTCCGCGGCTCTAACCAACTGAGCTACCGCCCCTGGATCACGTAGAGACTAACGGACCTCAGCTGAACACCGTCTGACCGTCGACATCAAGCAGGTAGCGCTCGGTTCCGTGTTCGACCCGCGGCGCGTCACCGGCCAGCGCCACCGCCACCTTGTTGCTGGCGTTGCGCATCACGTCGAGCGTCAGCTCGACCGCCTCGGCGTCGGAGAAATGCGCCCGCACGCCGTCGGCGATACCGGCCCCGATCGACGCCGGCGACCAGATCAGCGCGTCGACGTAACGCAGAGCCGCCTTGTGCCGGTCGCTCAACTGGCTCGACGCCTCGAAGTGCTCGATGTCGTCGTAGAGCGTCTCCGACCCACCGGCATCCAGTGCCGTCGTCTCCCGCAGCGACTTACACAGCCGACAATTGTGTTGGGTCGCGCCGCGCAGGCGCACCACCTCGGCCGTCACTGCGTCGAGCTCGCGCAGCCGGGCGACCGTCGGCAGGAAGGTGTTGAACACCAGATCGGACGGATCGGTGGCGTGATCCCACGTCAACGGCCCGGCGACCCAGCCGAGGTACTCAGTACCGACGCCCAATGCCTCCAGGCCGGCCCGCACCCGTGGCACGAAGTCCGCGATGTACATCTGCACCACCGCGCTGAAAGTGCTGTCGCCCAGCACTTTCCACAGCGCGGAGCGCTGTTCGCCGCTGATCGTCGACACGTCGGTGCTGAACTGCTCGGCGAAGTCGGCGACCACATCGTCAGCAGGTGGGTCCGCCTCACTCGGAAGCGCCGGCAGGCCGAGCGTGTGCGCGCACACCTCGCGGACCACAGCGGTCAGCCGTCCGTCACCGGGAGACAGGGCTACCAGTCGGGTCAGATCGTCGCGCTCCACCACACGCCGATTATGTCGCGTGGCTCAGCGGTGACAGGGGGAATTCACGGGACCGTGATGCCGAAACTTCCCAGTGTGACGTCCCACAACGATTGGAAAAGGTTCACCGGATCCGCAAGGGAGAAGTAGGTCGTCGCGCCGTCCATGACACCACCTCCGTCGATGGCGGCCAGGATCTCCGACTCGGCCAGGCCGCCCAGGTAGACACCGTGCTGGAAGAATCCGACAAAGTCCTGCCACAGGGCACCGAACGGGTCGGCCGCGAAGTCCGCCGGCGTGGCCGTGTCGGCAAAGTAATCGTTGGCCACGGTGAACACGTCGGTGGGATACAAGTCGTTAGGCGTCGTGACGTCGTTCAGGTTCGACCATCCGAACAGCTCGTTGATGGCGTGTCCAAACGGGGTGGCACCCCAGGTATCCAGAAGGCCGGTCGGACCCGACGGCGGGTTGGCGGCGGGATCGCCGAGCAGGACAAAACGGAGATCCTGAAGCGGGATGTGGTCGGCGGCGAGTTGCTGCTGCGCTACGGAAGCGATGATTGCCGATTGGCTGTAGCCGAACACCGTGAGCGGGTTGGCCTCTGAGAAGGCGCCGGCGCTGTAATCGGCTTCGATGGTTTGTACCAGCTTGTCGACACCGGTGGCCACCGACGGACCAAAGTCGAGCGTCTCCGGCGTGATCAACGGAAACACCGTTCCGGTATCGGAGAAGCCAAGCGGCTGAAGGTATTCAGTGACCGCGCCGGGGATGTATCCCGGGAAGAAAGTCGGATCAGGAATTCCCGTGGGCCCCATGATGATCGCAAGAGTTGAACCGTCGAGGAAGCCTGCGCCGGGAGCGATATCGGCGCGAGCTTCGAACGTCGAATTCCATGCACACGCCGCCGCGACGGCCAAGCCGATGGTGATGGCGCGCGAAAAGCGACACTTCGACATTGGGACCCCCCGGTCGGATATATGACCTTCGTAACCTACCCAGGTTTCGCGTCGAACAAATGCAAATTAGGCACAAAAAGTTAAGCTATGTCGCCTGGCTCACCGACGACATGTGGAAGTCGGGGATCCGCAGTGCGGGCATCGCCGCGCGGGTGACCCAGTCGCCCCATTCACGCGGCAGCGTCTGCTCACTCACGCCGGCCTGGGTGGCCCGCCGGAGCAGATCCAGCGGACTCTCGTTGAACCGGAAGTTGTTGACCGCGCCGGTCACCTCGCCGTCTTCGATCAGGTAGACGCCGTCGCGGGTGAGTCCGGTGAGCAGCATCGTGGTGGGGTCGACCTCGCGCATGTACCACAGTGTGCTCAGCAGCAGCCCGCGCTCGGTCTGGGCGATCATGTCGGCGAGCTCGGTGCCGTCGCCGGTCATCAGGATGTTCTCCGCGGCGACGGCGACCGGGGCGCCGAACTCGTCAGCCGCGGCCCGCGAGTAAGCCAGCGCGTTGATCACCCCGTCCCGGATCCAGTCGACCCGGCCGATGTTCAGCCCGTTGTCGAAGACCGACAACGTCTCCGACGAACTCGTCGCCGTCACAAATGGGGCGCAGCTCAAACCGGGCGCCGCCGGATCCGAATACAACGTCAGCGGCAGGTCGGTCAGCTTCTCCCCCACCCGCGTCCCACCGTCGTTGGCGGCCAGCGCATTACGGCCTTCCTGCGCACCGCGGCCGGTCATCGACCAGCCGAGGTAGACCATCATGTCCGCGACCGCCGACGGCGGCAGGATGGTCTCGTAACGACCGGCCGGCAACTCGACGCGCCGCGCGGCCCACCCCAGCCGCAATGACAGCTCCTCGAGCAGCGAATCTGTGGACACCCCAACAAAATCCGGACTCCCGACGCCCGCCCACGCGCTCGCACCGTCGCGCTTGGCGTTGATCTCGACCGACCCCGCCGGCTGGGTGTAACGCCGCCGCAGACCGGTCGACGTCGCGAGAAACGTCGTCTCGACAGAATGCTGCGCGAACCCGTAGAGCTGGTCGGCCCCGCGGAACGCGCGCGCCAACGGGTCTGCGATGCCGGCGAACACCTCAGGACCCGTCGACGCGATCGCAGCATCCCAGTCCTCCGGCGCGGTGTTGCCACTCAGCAGCGGCGCGGCGTCCCGGGCCTCGGGCGCGGCGGCGGCGACCGCCTGCGACTCGGCCACCAACTCCTCGATCGCCGACACCTCGACCTCGGCTGTGGTCACCGAGCCCACCCGGGCCGTATCACCTGAGCGCGCAATCGAAATGACCGTCGTCTGCCGCGCCGTCGAGGCCCCGTTGGTGGTCATCGAGTTGTTGGCCCAGCGCAGCGAGGCTGCGGAGCGCTCGTTGACCAGCACGATGGTGTCGGCGGCGCCGCCCAACCGAGACGCCGTCTGGAGGGCGATGTCGATCACCTGCTGCGGGTTGATCACAGGCCGCCCTCCGTCCGCGTGTTGAGCACGTTGACCCCGCGGAACACCGCCGACGGACAGCCATGACTGACCGCCGCCACCTGACCGGGCTGAGCCTTGCCGCAGTTGAACGCTCCCCCGAGCCGCCATGTCGACGGGCCGCCGACGGCTTCCATCGAGTTCCAGAAGTCGGTCGTGGTGGCCTGATAGGCGACGTCACGCAACTGACCATCGAGGCGGCCGTCCCGGATCCGGTAGAACCGCTGGCCGGTGAACTGAAAGTTGTAGCGCTGCATATCGATTGACCATGATCGGTCGCCGACGACGTAGATGCCGTCGTCCACCCGCGCGATCAGGTCGTCGGTGCTGAGGTCCCGCTCCCCGGGTTGCAGCGACACGTTGGCCATCCGCTGGATCGGTACGTGATGCGGGGAATCGGCGTACGAGCAGCCGTTGGACCGGCCCTGACCCAGCCGCGGCGCGAAGACCCGGTCGAGTTGGTAGCCGACGAAAATCCCGTCGCGCACCAGATCCCAACTCTGCGCCGCCACCCCCTCGTCGTCGTAACCGATGCTGGCCAAACCGAATTCGACGGTGCGATCGGCGGTCACGTTCATGATCGGCGAACCGTAGCGCAGCGTCCCGAGCTTGTCCGGGGTGGCGAACGACGTGCCGGCGTAGGCGGCCTCGTAGCCGATGGCGCGGTCGTATTCGGTGGCGTGACCGATGGATTCGTGAATCGTCAGCCACAGGTTGGTCGGGTCGATCACCAGATCAGTCGGCCCGGGGGTGACGCTGGGCGCCTTGACCTTCTCGGCCAGCTGCGTCGGCAGCTGTGCGAGCTCCTCGGCCCAGTTCCACACGTCGTTGCCGGCGAGGAACTCCCAGCCGCGGCCCATCGGGGGCGCCAAGGTGCGCATCGATTCGAAGCCACCGCCGCCCGCGTCGACGGTGACCGCCTCGAACCGGGGTTGCACCCGCACCCGCTGCTGGGTGATCGACGAGCCGGCGGTATCGGCGTAGAAGGTCTGCTCCTTCACCGACATCAGGCTGGCCGAGACGTGGTCGACCCCGTCGGCCGACAGCAGCCGGCCCGAGTATTCGTCCAGCACACCGATCTTGTCGGCGAGCGGCACGGTGAACGGATCGATCCGATAGCTCGACACCCAGGTCGCATCGGCGTACACCGGCTCAGACGCCAATTCGACCCGGTCGGTGTTCAGCGCGGCCAAGGTCCGGGCCACCTGCACCGCCCGTCGCGCCGTCGCCGCGGCGACCTCGGGCGACAGCTCGGCGTGCGAGGCGAAACCCCAGGTGCCGTCGACCACCACGCGCACGGCCAAGCCGATGTCGCGGTGGAGCACCGCGGTCTCCAGTTCGCCATCGCGCAGTTGGACGACCTCGTTGACCAGCCGGTGAATTCGCAGGTCGGCGTGGCCGGCGCCGGCTGCGGTGGCGGCGGACAGCGCCGCGTCGGCCAGTTCGTGGCGCGGCAGGCTGAGGAAGTCGGCATCGATCACCCGGTTCGGTGTCACGACTCCACCGTATCGAGACGCTTTAATACCCCTATGGACACCGGTGTGGCGGCGCGTCGATCGACCGCACTCGGCTACGCCCTGCTCGCGCCCAGCCTGTTCGGGGTCGTCGTGTTCCTGCTGCTGCCGATCCTGGTGGTGATCTGGCTGAGCCTGCACCGGTGGGATCTGCTCGGGCCGATCGAGTATGTCGGAGGCCAGAATTGGCGTTCGGTGCTCACCGACCGAACGTTCGGCAACTCGCTGCTCGTGACATGCGCCTTCGTGGCGATCGTGGTGCCGATCCAGACCGTGCTCGGGCTGGCCGTCGGCGCGCTGCTGGCCCGTGACCTGCCGGGCAGTGGGGTGTTCCGGACGCTGTTCGTGCTGCCGTGGATCTGCGTCCCGCTGGCGATCGCGGTGTTGTGGCGCTGGATTCTGGCACCGACCAACGGCGCGGTCAGCACAGTGCTGGGGCATCGCATCGAATGGCTCACCGACCCAGGGCTGGCGCTACCGGTGGTGTCGGCGGTCGTGGTGTGGAGCAATGTCGGCTATGTCGCGCTGTTCTTTCTGGCCGGCATCCTGGCCATCCCCGAGGAGATCCACTCCGCGGCGCGCACCGACGGCGCGACGTCGTGGCAGCGGTTCAGGCGCATCACGCTGCCGATGCTGCGGCCGACGACGTTTTTCGTCCTGGTCACCGGAGTCATCAGTGCGGCACAGGTTTTCGACACCGTCTACGCGTTGACCGGGGGTGGACCGCAGGACCGCACCGATCTGGTCGCACATCGTATCTACGCCGAGGCGTTCGGAGCGGCCTCCATCGGCCGGGCTTCGGTGATGGCGGTGGTGTTGTTCGTCATCCTGGTCGGCATCACCGTGTTCCAGCACCTCTACCTCGGTCGGCGGGTCAACTATGACCTCACCTAGAAGGCCTGCGGCTGTTCTGGTTTACGCCGGCCTGCTGACCGGCGCGGTGATCACGGTGGCGCCATTCGCGTTGGGCCTGCTGACCTCGTTCACCTCGGCCCACCAATTCGCGACGGGCACGCCGCTGTCGCTGCCGCGGCCACCCACGCTGTCGAATTACGCCGACCTCGGCGGCGCCGGTTTCGGCCGGGCGCTCGCGGTGACAACCTTGATGACCGCGGTGATCCTGCTCGGCCAGGTCAGCTCGTCGGTGCTGGCCGCCTACGCCTTCGCGCGGCTGCGCTTCCCGGGCCGCGACGCGCTGTTCTGGGTCTATTTGGCGACGTTGATGGTGCCGGGCAGTGTGACCGTGGTGCCGCTGTATCTGATGATGGCGCAACTCGGCATGCGGAATACGTTCTGGGCGTTGGTACTACCGTTCGTCTTCGGTTCGCCGTACGCGATTTTCCTGCTGCGCCAGTACTTCCGCGCGATACCCGACGACCTGGTCAACGCCGCGTACCTCGACGGCGCCAACACCCTCGACGTGATCGTGCACGTGGTGATCCCATCGAGCCGGCCGGTGCTGGTGACGCTGATGTTGATCACCGTGGTGTCGCAGTGGCACCACTTCATGTGGCCACTGGTGATCACCAGCGGCACCAAGTGGCAGGTGCTGACGGTGGCCACGTCGGCGTTGCAGTCGCGCTACAACTCGCAGTGGACCCTGGTGATGGCCGCGACCGCGGTGGCGATCGTGCCACTGCTGGTGCTGTTCGTGATCTTCCAGCGGCACATCGTCCGCTCGATCGTCGTAACGGGGCTGAAGTGAGGCGGCCTCGCTTCTCCACGCTGTTCGCGCTGGGCTTCGTCACGCTGGCGGCGCTGTTGGCCGTTGCCGCGGTGGTCCTGGACGTCTCGGCGCGGCCGGTCGGTGGCAGGACGGTGGTCACTGTCCGACTCTGGGACGATCAGGTCGCCGCGGCGTATCGAAAGTCGTTCGCGGCGTTCAGTCGAACGCATCCTGATATCGAGGTGAGGACCAACGTCGTCTCCTACTCGACGTACTTCACCACGCTGCGCACCGACGTCGCCGGGGGAAGCGCCGACGACATCTTCTGGGTCTCCAACGCCTACCTCGCCGGCTACGCCGACAGCGGTCGACTCCTCGACATCGGCGAGACACTCGGCCCGCAGGCCGCTACCGCGTGGGAGCCATCGGTCGTACAACAGTTCACCCGTGGTGAAAAGCTCTGGGCGGTGCCGCAACTCACCGATGCGGGTATCGCCGTGTACTACAACGCGGACCTGCTGGCCGCCGCGGGGGTCGACGTCGCCGACCTGGCGACGCTGCACTGGAGCCCGTCGGGCGACGACACGTTGCGACCACTGCTGAGACGGCTCACCGTCGACGCGGACGGGCACACCGCGGCCACACCGGGTTTCGAACCCGGGCGGGTGCGGCAGTGGGCCTACAACGCAGCGAACGACGCGCAGGGGATCTACCTGAACTACATCGGCTCGGCGGGCGGTGTCTACCAGTCCGGCGACCGCTTCGCCTTCGACAATCCCGCCGCGGTGCAGGCATTCGGCTATCTCGTCGACTTGATCAACGGCGACCACGTCGCACCGCCTGCCTCGGAGACCAACGACAACGGGGACTTCTCCCGCAACCAGTTCCTGGCCGGCACGATGGCGCTTTTCCAGTCCGGCACCTACAACCTGGCCCCGATCGCCGCCCAGGCCAACTTCCACTGGGGCGTGGCGCTGCTGCCCGCCGGCCCGCAAGGTCGGGTCAGCGTCACCAATGGCATTGCTGCGGCGGGCAATTCCGCATCGGCTCACCCGGACGCGGTGCGCCAGGTACTGAGCTGGCTGGGCAGCGCCGAGGGCAACGCCTACATCGGTCGCCAGGGCAGCGCGATTCCCGCGGTCACCGCCGCGCAGCGCGGGTATTTCGACTACTGGCTCAGCAAAGGCATCGACGTCCGGCCGTTCTTCACCGTCCTCGACGGTCCACGCATCGCCGCGCCCGGCGGCGCCGGGTTCGCCGCCGGAAATCAGGTGATCAAACCCTATTTCGACGAGATGTTCCTGGGCCGCGGCGATATCGCGGCAACCCTGCACCGTGCTCAGGACGCCGCCAACGCGGCGGCGACCCGCTAGCAGATCAGCGCGGCCCGGGCGGGACGTCGAACCAGATCGCCGCGGCACACACCACGACCGTCAACGACATCGCGATCCAGTCGGCCGATTTCGGCCGGGCCGGCATCGCCGAGATCATGCCGATGCCACCCCGGGCGGTAATCGCGTCACCCATCTCGTCGGCCCGCCGCAATGTCACCGTCAGCGCCGCGGTGAGCAGGTCGACGAGTTCCGCCGCCAGCCGTCGGCGGCGCCCACGGCGACTGGTCGCGACCCGCTTGGGCCGCAGACTGCGTGCGGCATAGAGCACCCGGAACTCATCGATGAGCATCGGGAATGCCCGCAACGCCAGCGCGATGGTGACCGCCCACTCGTCGACCGGGATCCGCACCCACCGCAGCGGTCGGCACAACGAGGCCACCGCAGGGGCTATTTCGGCGACATTGGTGGTCCACGACACCATCGCACCGAGCCCCAGCAGGACGATCGACAACGCCGTGATCCGCAGGAAGTTCAACAACCCGCCGAGCCCGATCGGTGTTCCGGCCAACTCGACCACCGGAGCGCCGCCGGCGAACGCGGCCGATATACCGCCCAGTGCCAGCAGGATCCACAGCCAGCGCGGAATGGTGGGCAGAGCGCCGCGCGGAATGTGCGCGAGCTTGGCGGCGGTCAGTACCAGCGCCGCGACCAGTCCGATCGCGATCCATCCCGGGAAGAACGTCAGCAGTACCGAGATGGCAGCCACGGCAAGTAGTTTGGTGCCGGCCCACAGGTCGTGCACCGCGGAGGTGCCGGGCACTGGACGCAGCAGAACCATCGAACGCGACGGCCGGCGTTCGGCTGGTTCCTTCGATGTCGGGGTGGTCACGAGAGTCCCCCCGCGGTGGTCGAGACCGCGTGCAGCACGCCGTCGCGAAGGTCCACGGTGCGGGGGCACAGATCCTCCAGGCCGACGAAGTCGTGCGAGATGACCACCACGGTCAAGCCCTGCTCGCGGCGCAGATCTTCGATCAATCGCACCAAGCCGCTTTGCGTTTCGGCATCCAAGCCGGCTAACGGCTCGTCGAGAATGAGCGCGCGCGGCGAACGGGCCAGCAGACCGGCCAACACCACCCGGCGCATCTGACCGCCGCTGAGTTGGTCGATGCGCCGTGTGCTCAGCTCGCTGTCCAGGCCCACCACGGCCAGCGCATTGTCGATGCGGTCCCGGTCCTTCGGCGAAAACCCGGCCGCCGAAGCCACTTCCCGATCGACCCGGCTGCGCATCAGCTGCAATCTGGCCGCCTGGAAGGACAGCGCCACCGCGCCGACCTGCTCGTGGGTCGGCCGGCCGTCGAGCAGGCAGTCGCCGATGGTCGGCACCGTCAGCCCAGCCAGAATCCAGGCCAGCGTCGACTTTCCCGATCCATTGCCGCCGTGGATCAGCAACCCGTCGCCGTGGTGGACGGTGAAGCTGACGTCGCGCAGGGCAGTCTTGGCCCACGGTGTGCCGCTGTTGTATTCGTGGCTGACGCCGGAGACTTCGAGGATCGCCGGACCGGACTCGTGCCCCATCGGCGGCGTCGTCGTCACCGGCGCGGCGATCGACTCGACCATGCTGGTGTTGTCCCCGGACTCGCTGAGATTGATTGTACTGTCGGCGATTTCAGCCTCGGTGCTGTAGTGGGTGATGTGCACCAGCGCCGTGCTGTGCTGCCCTTTCAGGCCGGACAGCACGCCCAGCAGGCTGTCGCGGCCCTCCTGGTCGACCATGCTGGTTACCTCGTCGGCGATGAGCAACGCCGGCTCGCGTGCCAGCGCGGCCGCGACCGCCAGCCGCTGCAGCTCACCGCCGGACAGACTGCCGGTGTCGCGTTCAGCGTGCTGTTCCAGGCCGACTTCGCTGAGCAGCCGGGCCACATCGGTCTTGGTGCCCGGCGGCAGGCCCCACACCACGTCGTCGGCGACCCGGGTGCCCAGCACCTGACTTTCCGGGTGCTGCATGACCACCGCGGTGCCGCCCATCCGGCCCAACCCGACCGACCCGGGACGTTCGATGGTGCCCGAGGTCGGTTCGCGGCCGGCCAACACCAGCATCAGCGTGGTTTTGCCGGAGCCGTTGGCGCCGGTGATGGCCAGATGTTCGCCGGCGTCGACCTGCAGGTCGACCGGCCGCAGCGCGTCATGGGAGGTGTTGGGATAGCGGAAACGAACCTGGTTCAGCCGCACCGGGACTGGGCCCACGGGTGCAGTCTCGAGTGAGGCGTCCAGCTTGTGCACGTCGGGAATGCCGCGCATCCGGTCCAGCACCCGCGACAACGCCCACCACCCGATCAGCGACACCACCATCAGCGAGACGACACCGTTGGCGAAGATCAGCAGCTGCCAGTAGCGCAGCGCGTGGGCGATGAACCACTGGAGGCCGTGAGCGCCGGCCTGGAATCCATTCCCGATCGGGGTGCTCAGCGGAAACGGGTGCTCGACGGCGAAATGGCCGATGGCGGTCAGAACGGCCGCGATCCCGTCGATGTTGGCGGTGACAGTGTCGAAGATCAGGGTTCGTAGTCGGCTGAGCAGCATCAGCGCGCCGACCGCGAACACGTTGAACACCGCACCGGCGATGAGCGAGACGACGAGCACCGTCCCGGTGCCACGCCCCCGGCGTTTGATGACACCGGTCAGCCCGCCGACGTAGGCGCTGTTGCCGACCGTCAGGAGTCCACCGAGACCGGCGATCAGGAAGGCGATCACCCCGGCGGCGACCGTGGCCGCGACCAACACCCGGAATCGGTACCGATAGGCCAGCAGCCCCATCGGAACAGTGCCGAGCAATGACAGCGCCCCGGCGAAGGGGACGACGATCGAAATGATCGCGGTGGCCGCACACAGCGCGGCCATCACCGCGGACTGCGCGAGCTCGCCGGGACGCAGCGAACGTGGCGAAGTCCCGGCCGCACGGCGGGTCGCGTTCATTTCACCAATTCTGCCAGCACCCACGGGGTGTACCCGTAGGCAAACCAAGGGGATTCGATTCGAGTTAACACGACTGAAATTGCACGGTTCGCGCCCTAGATAGCCTAGCTATGCAACTATAGACGCATGACTCCATCCGCTACCACCGAGCGCGACGCCGCCAAGGAGGCTGTCGCCGGCCTGGGCGCGGATCTGCTCGCCGTCGTCGCGCGGCTCAACCGCTATGCCACCCAGCGGATCCAGATGCAGTTGCCGGCCGCCCAGGCGCGCCTGCTGTCGACGATCGACGCCCACGGCGAAGCGCGCATCTGCGACCTGGCCGCAGTCGACCACTGCTCGCAGCCGACGATGACGACCCAGGTCCGACGGCTCGAAGACGCCGGTCTGGTGACCCGAGCCGTCGACCCCGGTGACGCCCGGGCCGTCCGGATCAAGATCACGGCGGCGGGTATGCAGACCCTCAACCGGGTCCGGGCCGATCGCGCCAGCGCGATCGAGCCTCAACTCGCCGGGCTCAACACCGCCGACCGGCAGATCCTCGAGGAAGCGGTGACCGTGCTGCGACGCCTTCTCGACGAGTCGGCAACCGTTCCGCGGCCCGGCGCATCCCGCTAGTCATCCCCTTGCGCCGAGTCTGTCCAGCGCGGACGGCCTACGGCCGATTCCCGCCGCACAGCAATGACTGGATAATGGACCCTGGATTCAACTATTTCGGGTGACCAAGGGGGCGGATGTGTCGACGGCGACGTTCGGCCCGCCGCTGATCGTCTGGCTCGGCCCGCACAGATACGTCTTCCCACCTGTCCGCGACATCACCGTCGGTGTCGACACCGGGGCGGACGTCCGTCTGGAAGGGCTGCGCGAATCCGCCGCGGCGCCGCGGGTGGTGCTGCACTTCAACGGCGGACAGTGGATCGCCGTCGACCGCAGCGAAGCCGGGATGTACGTCGACGGGGTCCGGATGTCGACGGTCTTCATCCATCACGGTCGGGCCATCACGCTCGGCGACCCGCAGCACGGCCCACGGTTGGTCTTCGAACTCAGCGCCCCGCCCGCACCGCCGCCACCGCCGCGGGTCCCGCCGCCTCCGGTGCGCCGGCCGCCCGCACCCCCACCGCCGCCGCGGCCTGTTGCGCGATTCCAGCCGCCGGTTCCGCCGCCCGCGCCCGTTCCGCCGCCGCCGCGCGTCGCACCGCCGCCACCACCACCGCCACCCCCGCGCCAATGGGTCGCGCCACCACCCCCGTCGCCGCCGCCCCGGTTGCAGCCGCCTCCGCCGCCACCGCAGCCGCGAGTGCCGTCACCTCCGCCGCAGTCGCTGCCGCCGTTTCCAGTGCCGCCACCGGCGGTGCCGCAGCAGAGTCCCCCGACCGCTGCGGCGCAATTTCCGCCACCGGCACCCAAGCAGACGGTCAGTGCCCGGCTCACGAGTGCGATTCACAAGCTCAAGCCACGCCGCACCGAAGCCGGGCCGCACGAGGCCGTCCCGACCGCTGAGGTAAACCAGCCCAGCCAAACCCGGACCGAAGCGGCGGTGCCGACCGAAGCCCGGTCAGACGCAACGCCGCCGGTCGACGTCCAACCCGACTCTCCGGCACCGACGACCATCACCGGTCCGCTGGAGGCCCGCCGGGTGCGGCTGAGCGTCGACGGCGAGCAGGCACTGGCCGACCTGTCCTTCACCGCGTCCCCGGGCACGATCACGTCGGTCATCGGCCTCTCCGAAGCCAGCACGTCCGCTCTGGTCGATGTGCTGGCCGGCACGGTGCAGCCCAGCGCGGGAGAAGTCGATTTCGACGGCCACGACGTGGCGGCCGACGACGTGCGGCCGCATGTGGGCGTGGTGCCGCGCCATGATCTGCTCCGGCCGCAGTTGACCGTCGAGCAGGCGCTGAACTTTGCCGTCGAATTGCGGCTGGCACCAGGCACTTCCAAAGACCAGCGCCGACAGGCCGTTCATACGGTGCTGGAGAAGCTGGAACTCGGCCCGCTGCGCACCGCACGGGCGGGCACCCTGACCGCTGTGCAGCGCAAGCGCGCGTCGCTGGCGATGGAGTTGCTGACCGACCCGTCACTGGTCGTTTTGGATGAGCCGACCGCCGGACTCGAACCCGAAGCGGCACAGCAGATCACCACATCGCTGCGGCGTCTCGCCGACGAGGGACGTGTCATCCTCGTGGCGACGACGGCGCCGACCGGACTCGACGTATGCGATCAGGTGGTGGTGCTGACCCCGACCGGCATCCCGGTGTTCGCCGGTGCACCTGCGGAGATCGGGCCACAGCTGGGCACCACCGACTGGGACGCCATCGTGACGCGGGCCCGAACGGACCCCTACGGCGCCCACGACGAATACCTCGCCCGCCAGCAGGTGCCGCCGCCGCCGGAGCCACCGCCACCGTCGGAGAGCCCGACCGCTCCCGCGTTGCAGCGAAATCTGTTGCAGCAGATCGCGGTTTCCACCCGCCGCCAAGCCTGGCTGATGGTCGCCGATCAGCGGTACTTGGTGTTTCTCGCCATCCTCCCGATGGTGTTCGGGGCGATCTCGTTGTTGATCCCCGGCAGCGCCGGCCTGGGCCCGGCAAGTCGCTACGGCAACAATCCCGACCAGGCCGTCGCCATTCTGACCGTGCTCACCCTCGGAGCCGTGGTCATGGGCACGGCCCTGGGCATCCGCGACCTGTTCGGCGAGCAGCGCATCTTCCGCCGCGAACAGGCACACGGCCTCTCCGCATCTGCCTTTCTGACCGCCAAGCTGATCGTCTTCAGCGCCGTCGCCGTCGTTCAGACCGCGACGATCACCGCCGTCGCCACCGTCGGCCACAAGCCACCCGCCCGAGGCGGGGTCCTGCTCGGCCACAACACCCTCGCGGCCAGCACCGAACTGTTCCTCGCGCTGGCCGCCACCGCCATCGTGTCGGCGATGGTCGCGCTCGCGTCGTCCTCTCTGGCACGGCACTTCGAGCAGATTCTGTTGACCGCCGTGCTGATCGTCTTGGCCTCGTTGGTGTTCGCCGGGGCGTTGTTCCCGATCTCCGGACGATTCCCGTTGGAGCAGATCGCCGCCCTGGTGCCGTCCCGGTGGGGTTTCGCCGCCGCCGCGTCCACCGTCGACGTGCACGCGGTCAATCCCCTTGCCGAGGCCGACGACTCGTGGAAACACTCGTCCGGACAATGGCTTCTGGACATGGGCCTGTTGATCGGATTCGGTGTCATCGCCACCGCTGCGCTGCGCTGGCGGCTACGACGGCCGTCGCGCCGGCATCACCAGGAGCCGATCACCTGAGTTCGTCGCGCCCGATCTCCGTCCACAGGGCGCGGTAGCAGTGCGACGCCGCGCTGTGCGGCGCGGACGCGGTCACCGGTGCACGATGCTCGGCCATCTGCTCGATGATCGACAGTGCCGGGATGGTCGTGGTCAAGATCCCGGCTCGCTCGGTCGACAAGCGCTGCACCAGCTCGCAGTGCAGGCGCTTGCGCTTGTCCACCATCGAGAAGAAGGCGCGCACCCGCGGCCGCCGTCCTTCGAAATCACCGACGAAATCCGTCAATTGATCGAATGTGCGAACCGACAACGTGGCCGGGATCATCGGGACCAACAGAGTGTCGACCGCGTGTAGCACGTTCTCCGAGAGCAACGAGATGCTCGGCGGGCAGTCCAGGAAGACGGCGTCGTACTGACTTTCCAACGGCTGCAACAGTTCTCGAATCCGGCGCGTCGGCCGCTTCATGTCGTCGAGCTGCACGTCCAGATTCCGGTAACGGAAGTCTGCGGGCACCAGATCCAGTCCGTCGAAATCGGTGGCCTTGATCGCGTCGTCCAGCGACCGCGACCCCTCGACCAGCGCCCGGCCACCGCCTTTGACCTTGGGCCGCACCCGGAACATGTACGTCGCCGCGCCCTGCGGGTCGAGATCCCACAGCAGCACGTTGAGTCCGTCCAGCGCCGCCAGATGCGCCAGGTTCACCGCGGCCGACGTCTTGCCGACGCCGCCCTTGATGTTGTAGGTGGCATAGACCTTCATCGGCGCACCAACGCCTTGACGCGGGCCCGATTCTCGTCGGACAGGAAGGGTTGCAGCCGCCCGGCCAATGCGGCCCGCGCACCGAGCTGATGCGCGTCGAGCTGCGCGGCCATCTCCCCCATCGCCAACAGCGTCTTGGGTGGCGCGGCGCCCTGTTCCATCATCGCGGCGGCGAACTCGTGCACGGCTTCGCGCTGCACCTCGCCGTCCTGGAAGTCACCGAGGGTGTCCTGCAGCGACTTGAGCTCCTTGAGCAGAGCCCGGTGGGGTGCGCTCTCGCACACCGGCTTGAATACCTCCAGCAGGTAACGCAACTCCTTGCACCGCTTGCGCAGCGCGTGGACGTCGTCGCTGGGCGAGTCCTCGGTGATTCGCATCCCGCGCCGTGCGGCGTTGCGGTAGGCCCGGGTGAGTCGCTGATGTGCCAGCGCCGCTACCGTCGGGCCGGCCTCGGCGTCGGCGCTCGTCTCCGCCAGCTCGGCGCGCCAGTCGCCGAGCAGGTTGTGAAAACGTTTGGAGCGCAGGCCGCGCACCAGACGACGCCGTTCCGCAGCGCGATGCGAGACCAGAAAAGACCGGAACGGTTCGAGATCGCCGGGGTCGGCGGAGGTGAGCCGGGCCGTCATCGAATCGAGCTCGAACAGGTAGACGTCCAGGTCGCGGACCGGGGTGGTCAGATCGCCGAGCCACTTGAAATCAGGCGTGTAACGCTCGGCCAGCTGATCGGGCAGCACGTCGCCGACCAGCTTGAGAATCGACCGGGTGCGACGGATCGCGACTCGCAGGTCGTGCAGGAATTCGATGTCGATCGAGGCGATGGTTCCCGGCACGTTCTCCTCGATCACCGCCGCGAACCCGTCCAGGATCCCCGTGATAGCCACGGCTGCAGAGGTTTTCGGCCGCAGCGGCGTTACCGGGCCGGACCCGTTGGTGGGCCCGCGGGCCGCGTCGGTCAGCGCGAGGTCATATGGCGTGGTCGAGACGGCACTGAATCCGTCGATCTTCGCCAGCAGCCGCGCGATGCGATCACCGTCGGCGTCGTAGCCACGCAGCGGCTGGATGCGCAGCTGGCTGGTGCCGTCGTGGACGCTTTCGGTGAGCAACCGCGCCACCGTTTTCTGGTCGGCGTCGAGCACCCGACTTTCCTGGGACGCCGCGCGCACCGTGACGACGGGCACCAACGCCCGCGGGGAGATCAGGGGTGCCAGGGCGTCACGGACCGGCCCGGCCGGCAGCTCGTGCGCCTGCGCCGGCCACTTGGCGGCCCGCGGTGCCTGCAGCCGGACACCGTCGGGAAGGTGCAGTACCAGCGGACCGTCGTCGGCGTAGTGCAGCGAGATCCCGGCCGAGTGCAGCCGCCAGTCGAACGTGTCCAGCCAGGTGCGTGACACCGTCGTGTGCGCGCCGGCAGCCACGGTGAACCTCGGATGCAAGGCAGCGGCAACGGTGTCGACGTCGACGGCGCCCTCCTTGCTGAATGCGCGGGGTTTCCCGCTCATGGCTCACCTCTCTGGGGAACGCGCGACCGCGACTGCGCGACGAACTATAAACACCGATGGTTAACGGAGCGGCCAGTTCGGTGCAGATCCCGGCGTCTCGATTCTCATCGGTTACCGTCGGGTATGACCACCATTGCGGAACATTTGCGCAACTCTCTCGACGGACGCTTTCGTGACGTGAAGAACCAGATGCGTGAGCGGCTCTCCGAAGACCTCTTCCGTCCGCACTACACACCGAACACGGTGATCGCCCGCACCAAGGTGGCCGAGCAGATGAGCATCATGGCCGCCTCGGGTGAGGCCGACGACGGCTTCCGCAAAGAACACGGTGGCAACGGCAACGTCGGCGCCGCGGTGACGATGATCGAGATGCTGGCGATGTCGGATCTGTCGCTGATGGTCAAGGCGGGTGTGCAGTGGGGCCTGTTCGGCGGGGCCGTGGAGAACCTGGGCACCGAACGCCACCACGAGGCGTACGTGAAGAAAATCATCAGCCTCGAGCTGCCCGGCTGTTTCGCGATGACCGAGACCGGCCACGGCAGCGACGTCCAGGCACTGGAGACGACGGCGACCTACGACGCCGAGACCGAAGAGTTCGTCATCCACTCCGAAACCCCGAGCGCGCGCAAGGACTACATCGGCGGCGCAGCCCAAACCGCCGTTATCGCCGCGGTTTTCGCGCAACTCATCACCACCGAGAACGGTGAGCAGGTCAACCACGGCGTGCACTGCGTGCTGGTGCCGATCCGCGACGCCGAGGGCAACGACCTGCCGGGCGTGACGACGTCGGACTGTCAGTACAAGGGCGGCCTCCCCGGCGTCGACAACGGTCGGATCGTGTTCGACCACGTCCGGGTGCCGAGGGTGAACCTGCTCAACAAATACGGCGACGTCGAACCCGACGGTACGTACACCTCCCCGATCGAGAACCCCAACCGGCGGTTCTTCACCATGATCGGGACCCTGATCCGCGGACGGGTCACCGTCGGGGGTAGCGCCGGCGCCGCGGCCCGGGTAGCGCTGGACATCGCGACGCGATATGCCTTGCAGCGCAAGCAGTTCAGCGCACCCGACGACGACGGCGAGGTGCTGATCATGGACTACCTGGTGCATCAGCGCCGGCTGTTCCCGCTGATCGCCAAGTCCTACGCCCTGCAATTCGCGCAGAACGAACTGGTCTCCAAATGCCACGATCTGCAAACCGCCGACTCCCCCGACGCCGAGGAGCAACGGGAACTCGAGTCGCGGGCCGCGGGCCTGAAGGCGGCCAACACCTGGCATGCGTCCACCGCCATCCAGGAGTCCCGCGAGGCGTGCGGCGGCGCCGGGTACATGGCCGACAACCGGTTGATCGCCCTGCGCGCGGACACCGACGTGTTCACCACCTTCGAAGGTGACAACCACGTGCTGACCCAGTTGGTCGCCAAGGAGTTGCTCACCGCCTACGCCGACGACATCAAGGGCATGAGCCCGGTGGAGTGGGTGCGGTTCGCCGCCAACTTCGCCGGCGAGCGGGTGTTGAAGCGCACTGCGGCCGAGACGATCATCCAGACCGTCATCGACTCCCGGCAGGACAACGAGGAAGAGGGCAGCCTGTTCAACCGGGGCACCCAGGTCAAGATGTTCGAGGACCGCGAGGAGTACATCATCGCCTCGGTGGCGCGCCGGCTGCAGGCCAAGTCGAAGGAGATGTCGGCGTTCGACGCGTTCAACTCGGTGCAGGATCACGTGCTGCACGCCGCGCGGGCGCACATCGACCGCGTGGTGCTGGAGGCTTTCGTCGCCGGGATCGACGCCTGCGAGAACGACGAGGCGCGTGAGGTTCTCGAGCTGGTCTGCGACCTCTACGCGCTGACGGTGATCGAGGATGACAAGGCCTGGTACGTCGAGCACCGGTTCCTGTCGACCGAGCGCGCCAAAGCGGTCACCCGCGGCATCAACGACCGGTGCCGACTGCTGCGCCCGCACGCGGAACTTCTCGTCGACGGGTTCGGCATCCCCGAGTCGCTGCGCTACGCGGACATGCTGCACCCGGAGCAGCCGACCGCGGCTGAGTCGGACGAGACCGGCGCCTCGGATTCGGCCCTGCTCCAGGCCTGAGCCGCGCGCGGGGGGTCCGAGACAAAACTCACCGCGAGCGAAACCTTCTTTCCAGCCGGCCCGCGGGGTATGCGTTCGCGCATGACCACTGCCATCACCTCGAATGAACTGCGTGAACGGATCGCCTCGGACGCACCGCCACGGATCCTCGACGTGCGGACACCTGCGGAGTTCGAGACCTCTCACATCGACGGCTCCCTCAACGTGCCGCTGGATGTGCTGAACGAACACGGCCCCAAGGTCGCCGAACGGCTCGACCAAAGCGACGACATCGTGCTGGTGTGCCGCTCCGGCCAGCGTGCGACCCAGGCGCAGCAGCTTCTGCAGCGCGCGGGCATCGACGGCGGCAGCGTCCTGGAAAACGGGATCAGCGACTGGGAAGGCCAAGGGTATGAGGTCAACCGCGGCGTTCAGCGGTGGGATCTGGAGCGCCAGGTCCGCTTGGTTGCCGGATCCATCGTGCTGTCCTCGGTGCTGGGCAGCATCGCGATTCCCCGGCTCAAGTGGCTGGCCGCGGGGATCGGTGGCGGCCTGACGTATGCCGCCGTCTCCAACACCTGCGCGATGGGAACCGCGCTGTCGAAGTTGCCGTACAACCGTGGCGCGTCGACGGACACCGAGACGGTTCTGTCACAGCTCGCGTCCGGTCCCGACGGCAATCGATAAAATCACCGCAAATTTTGACCAGACCTCCAGGTAACCGGCGTCGAACGACATTCGGCGCCCCAGCGCGATAGGCTCGAGAACATGAATCCGAACCCGGACTACGACGCCAGCGACGAGCTCGAATACGGCATTGCATCGTTCGCGTGGCTGCTGCGGGGCAACTACCCGCCGCCGTCGTACGGTCCCGATCTGGGCAACGCCAGCACCGGCAACTGATTCGCTACGGCGGCGGGACGTAACCGCCCGCCGTGTTGCGTAACTGCCATACCTGCGCGGGGCAGTAGATGTTCACCGCGTTCGAGATCAGGTAATTGGCCGAGTATTCGTCGTTGGGCAGCACATCGCGTTTCACGTCGCCGATGATCTGGCCGTAGCCGGCCCCGCCGGTGATCTTGTCGCAGATTCCGTGGGCATAGGCGATCGCCTCGGTGGTGTTGGCGAAGTTGTACTGCTTGCGGACCGTCGTGTCGTAGATGAACTCGATGTCAGGCGCTGGAACGGCGTGCGCGGGTGGTGCCGGCAACGCACCGGCAGCGACGACCAAGCAGGCCAGCAGCATCGCGCGCCTCATTGGTCAGGCTGCCCGTAGACGGCGACCAGCACGCTGCGGTCGAAGCTGTTCTCCGACCACACCCCGATCTGGGTGTTGGCGCAATTCGACATGATCGCCATGTAATCGGGCCGGTAGTACCAGTTCCCGATCACGTCGAGGTCGTTGATCGCCAGCGAATTGTTGATCGCCACCGTTTCGGCCACCCGGCCGTGGTAGCCCGCGTCCCGGGCCCGGTCGGCCACCGACGACCCGTCGGATCCGACGTCGGCATCGAGACCTCGATTGTTGAGCACGTCGACGGTGTGGCGCTGCGCGGCGGCCTCCAGCTGCGGATTCTTCTTCAGTTTGGTGGTGCAGCCGTGCTGGAACTTGATCGTGTCGACGTTGGTCACGATGCCGTTGTTGAGCCGGTCGTTGTTACCGGGCACTCCGGGAGCGCCCGACGCAACGGCGGCCGGAGCGACGAGCCCGAGCGCCAACGGTATCGAGATGACCCGTGCGAGTTCACGAATGCGCTTGTCAGTCATGGCATCTCATTTCTCAGGTGTTAGCGAATGTTCGCCGCGAGATCACCGGACATGGCGCTCAGTTGCCGGCTCCAGGTCGGCCAGTCATTGCCGCCACCACGACCCAGATCGAAGTGCGCGTTGGTGCCGCCGACGTCCCGGAAATGCGAGTAGAACGTTGCGTTGGTGCCCTGGGCGATGTCGGCGTTGCCGGCCATCGCACCCTGGTCGGTCGGGGCGCCGCTGCCGGGGCTGTAGACCCACAGCCGAGTGTTGTTGTCCACCAACTGCTGAACGTTCTGATTCGGCGAATGCCACTTCCAGCGACCCAGCTGGGGCGCGCCCCACATGGCACCGCTGTCGGCGCCGCCTTGCAGAAGGCAATTCCTGATCGCCCCGTCCACCGCGGTCCGTTCGGGGGCAAGATATCCCGACAGCGATCCGGCATAACGGAACCGGTCGGGGTGGAAGGTGGCCAGCGCCGCGGCCGCGTACCCGCCTTGCGAGACACCGACAACGCCGTGCCCACCGGGCGCCAGACCCTTGTTGGCGGCCAGCCAGTCCGGCAGCTCGGTGGACAGGAACGTCTCCCACTGCTTGCTGCCGTCCTGCTCCCAGTTGGTGTACATGCTGTACGCCCCACCGGCCGGCGCGACCACCGAAATGCCTTTACCGGCAAGCGTGTTGAATCCGTTGCCCGCGGTCGCCCAGTTGCTCACGTCCGGACCGGCGTTGAACCCGTCGAGCAGATATGCCGCGTGCGGTCCCCCGGCCAGGAACTGCACCGGGATATCGCGGCCCATCGACGCCGACGGCACCCGCAGGGTCTCGAAGCCGGCCGCTCTCGTCACACAGGTCGACCCCGAAACCACCGTCGCCGCACACCATCCGACAACCAGCGTGACCACCGACAGCCGCCGGAGCGTCCTTGCCAAACGTGTCATCTTCGCCTCACCTGTCCCTCGGTCACACCGGGTCGAACTGTGAAATCAGCCAGCGGCCATGGACTTTGTCCAGCGTGACGCGAACGCTCGACGTACTCTGCGTCGGCGCATCGTTGCCAATCGTGGTGGTCTGATCGACGAAAACCAGTACCACAGCGTGCTTTCCGGTCGCCGACACCGACGCCGCGGTGGGCACCGTGGCCACCGCCGTGATGTGCTGCTGCTTGGCTCCCGGCGCCACGACATCGGAGACCAGCTGGGTGTACTGCTGCCGGAACGGTTCCGCGAGCCGGTCGGACGCGGCCTTCAATTCCTGGTCCACCGTCTCCGGCTTGTACGACAGGATCGCGATCGTACTTTCCGACGCGGCCTGCACCGATTGCTCCACCGCCAAGCGTGATTCGCGGGCAGCATGATCAAGCCACGTCAGGTAACCGGCGCCCGCTCCGATCAGCACCGCCAACGCGGGAAGCAGCACCGTCAACAGACGACTCCAGGAGAACTCGCGGTTCCGCGGCGCGGATTCCTTCTCCTCGACGTCCTCGGCTGCGTCGTCACCGTCGGCCGAGTCCGCCTCGGCGCCGTCCTCGACGGCGTCAGCCTTGTCGTCGCGCTCTTCCACCGACGGGTCGTCACCGGATGGATCCACGGCGTCAGACATCGCGGACTCCTCCTCCCGTGCCGTCACAGCGGTTCGGCCGCTCACGGCACGAACTCGACTTTCGACACCTTGGCACTATCCCCGGTCCTGTCGACCGTCAACCGCATCCGCCACCGACGAGGTTCCTGGTCCGGCGGCGCTCCGGCCATCGACGTCTTCACCGCCACCGCCACCAACACCTGAGCCTGGTCGGCTGTAGCGGACACTATCCCCGCCTCGGCGATACTGCCCTCGGTTTTCGACTGGACCTTCTTCACGACTTCGATGAACGGCTTGGACCGGTTCTGGTACTCCTCATGGAACGCGCCGGTCACCGAATCCAGCACGCGCTTGATGTCGGCGTCGACCTCCGCGTGGTCGATCGTGGTGAGGTTGATCGCGGTCTGCCGTGCGACCTGCACGAACAGAGCGCGTCGCTCCTGGGTCTGCTGGTCGCCGTAGTACCGGTATCCCAACCAGCCGGCCAGCCCGCCCAGCGTGACAACCGCGGCCAGACTCACCGCTATCAGACCGCGGGTGCCCGAAAGCGCCTGACGGATCGACCTTTTCGGCTTCGCCTCGACATCCTCGTCGAGTTCGGAGCCCTTGACGTCCTCGGCGGCTGCCGCGTCCTCGGCGTCCGGCTCTTCGGCGGTGGCCTCGGCATCGACCTCGACGTCGGTTACGGATTCGGTTTCTTCGGCGGCACCATCATGCTTTGCCATGTCTTGCCTTTCATTCCGGCGGCCAAGTCGGAATCGCTGAAGTGACGACCGTCCGGCCCGACGTAATTCCCGGTCAGGGGATCGTAGGGAATCGCGATCACCGGTTTCGGCGCCGCTGGGTCAACGGGCGGGTGCCAGTGCTCGCCCGGCGAATATGGCGCCCCGCCCTTCGGGTACTGCGGCACACCCTGGCCGCTCAACGTCGCGTTCGGATCGCCCTTCCAGAACAAGCCGTCGTTCAGCGGGACGTACTGCTCGTCGCTCTCGCACATCTCGACCGTGGGTGCGCGCTTGCCGGGCTTCGTCTCGCACGGCACGTTGCGAACGCCGCGGACGTTCATGTCGGAGTTCTGCGGGATGCGGCAGTACAACTCGCCGTTGGTGCGGTCGGGATAGTCCTCGCGGACCGGGATGCGCTGCTGTTGCACCGGCAAGAAACCGGCGTTGCACGGTGGCGGCGAGTTGAGATTCAGGTTGAAGTCGAGATAGATGCCCTTGTAGTCCATTTTCGCGACCCGGTCCGGCACGATGATCGACGACATCACCGCTGTCCCCTGCGGGAACATCACCAACAGCTGTTCGAGGTCGTTGCGGTAGTTCACCGTGATGGTGCCCAGACTGACCAGATTCGACAACAGCACCGGCAACGTCGGTGCCAGCCGGTCGAATAGCGCGGTGCCCTCGTCGAGTGCCGGTCCGGCGGTGTTGAGCAAGTCCGCGAGCCTGCTGTCCTGTTCCTTCACCTGACTGGTGATGGCATTCACTCGCCGCGCCCACGTCGCGATCGAATCCGAGGTTCGCACTTGCGAACTGGCTACCGGCGGGAACTCGTCGATCAGGCGGGAGAACGAGTCGGTGGTCTTGCCGGCGTCGATCGCCAAGGTGGTGCCGCCGTCGATGAGACGGGACAATTCCGGCCCGAGACCCGCGACCGCTTTGGACGCTTCTTCGACGACGGTGTGCAAGTTGTCCTGCGGGATCGCGACGAGCGCCTTATTGGTGATGTCCAGCAGCTTGCCGATGTCGACCGGAACCTGTGTTCTGCCCACCGCGATCACGTCGCCGTCGCGCAGTTTCGGGCCGGTGTCCTGCACTGTCCCGGACTGCGGGGTCAGCTCCAGGAACTGCTCCCCGACCGCCGAGCGGCTGTGCACCGCGGCGGTCAGGTCACGGGGAATCGCGATGTCGGACTTCAGCGAGAGAACGGCCTGGACCCCGGTCTGGGTGACGTCGACCGACTTGACTATCCCGATCTCGCTGCCGCGGTAGTTCACCACCGATGTCGGGTACAAACCGCCCGATGCGGGCAGGTCCACCTTCACCGTGTACCGGCCGACCCCAAGCAGCGCAGGCACTTTGATGAAGCCGAAGGCCATCACGCCGATCGACAGAACCGTCACCGACGCCAAGATCGCCAGCTGGGTCCACACCCCGCGAGACAGCCGCAGCTTGCTCGAACTCGCCATCTCAGTAGCCTCCCCAGTGATACGGCGCGATCAACGGATTGACCGCCGTATACGGGCTCGGCATCTGGCCGATGGTTCGCCCCCACTGCATCTCGAGTTCGGTGAGGTTTCCCTCCCACCGTGACCCCGTGAAGAAGCCGCTGTCCAGGCGGCTCAACGTCAGGTCGACGACCAGCGAGATGTTGGCGAAGTCACCCCTGAACCAGTTCGGCACAGTGCTTTTCACCCACGGCAGGGTGGACAGGAAGTCCAGTCCCCGGGTGAGCGCGGGCCCGGCGTTGGCCAGTTCACGCAGGGCGGGTGCCAGATTGCGGAAGTTGTCGACGAGCGATTTCTTCGACTGTTGGATCGTGGAGGCGGCTACGGCGCTGAATTGGCCGACCCTGTCGATGGCGTCCACCAACAGCTTCCGGGTGTCGGACAGCACACCCAGCGCCTGCGGGATCGTCGTGAGCGCCTTGTCGACCGTCGCGTCTTTGTCCGCCACTTGACCGGCCAGTTCGTTGACATTCTCGATAGCCGTGATGATGTCGTCGGTCTGCTTCTTGGTCTCGGTGACGAAAACGTCCAGCTGGGTCAGCAGGCTGCGCATCTCCTGCTCCCGACCGGTCAACGCCGTCGCGAAAGTCCTTGTGAGCTCTTGAATGTGACCGAGCCCGCCCCCGTTGAGCAGGATCGCCACCGAAGCCAGGGTCTGCTCGGTGGTCGGGTAGGTCGCCGCCTTGGACAGCGGAATCACCGAGCCGTTCTTCAGCTGACCCCTCGGCGCCTCGTTGCTGGGCGGCGCCAGCTCGATGTGCATCGACCCGAGGAGGCTGGTCTGGCCGACCTTGGCCGTGCTGTTCTCGGGCAGATGGACACTGCCGTCGATCCGCATGGTCACCAGCGCGTGCCAGTCCTGGACTTCGATCTTGGTGACGTTGCCGATGTTGACGTCGGCGACCCGCACCCGGGTGTTCGGCTGGATGACAACCACATCCGGCAGCTGAGCCTGAATGGTGTACGAGCCTTTGCCCTTACCCGCGGTTCCCGGCAGGGGCAGCGAGTTAAGCCCCCGCCAACCGCCACAGCCCGACAGCGCCAGCATCGACGAGATCGCCAGCGCCGCAATCACGATGCGCCTCATGGCGTACCTCCAGGTGGTGCCGGGACCATGAGCCCCGTCAGCCCCGCGTGCGGGTCGGTGGACCGGACCGCGACCGGTGGAGGTGGCACCGCGCCGCCCGGCAACGCTTGCGGCGACACCGGCGGTGGCGCGTCGGGGGCCGGTCCGGCCGGCGCTCCCGGCGGCGGGATGTGCGGGTTGAGCTTGTCCTCGCTGTAGGTGATCTCGTTGGGACGCGCCGCAGCGCCCACAAACGGGTTGAGGCCGATCGGCAGGAAGTTGTACTGGCGGTTCTTGATGATCGGCGAGAGGTACTGCTCGCACAGCCGCGCCGACTGCTTCGCGCCCACCCGGCCGTCGGATTCGATGGAGCCGCAGATGGATTGGACGGTGTCGGCGAAGTTCGACAGCGCCAGAATGCCGGTCACCGCGCTCTGCGCCGGCTGGTAGATGTTCAGGAAGTTCTGGAACACGTTCGGCGCGACGTGCAGCGTCTGCTTGATGTCGCGGCGGCTGTCGTTCAACGCCGTGGTGATCTCGTTGAGGTGGTCGAACGTGGTGCCGATGGCCTCGCGGTTCTCGGCGACGAAGGGACGCAGGTCGTTGACGGCGGCGTCCAGTCCGGCGATGGCTTGGCCCCACTCGTTGGGGGTGTTGGACATCACCGTGGTGATCGTGGCCAGGTTCTTGTTGAACGATGCCAACAGCTCACTGCTCGACGTCAGCGCCGAAACGAACACCTCCAGGTTGCGCAGCGTGCTGAAGATGTCCGTGCTGTGGTCGCCGAGCGCCGAAACCGCTTGGGAGAGCTTGATGACGGTGTCGCGCGCGGTGTCACCTTCGCCGCGCAGGTTCGCGGCAGAGGTGTTGACGAACTGACCGAGCGCGCTGGTACCACCCTCGGTCGTCGGCTGCAGCGAGTCGGTCAGCTTCTCCAACTGCTTACGCAGGTCGTCCCATTCGACGGGGACCGCGGTGCGCTCCTGCGGAATGGTCGCACCGTCAGCCAGTTTCGGGCCACCGGAGTAGACCGGGACGAGTTGGATGGCGCGCGAGGTGACCAGTGACGGGGACAGGATCGCCGCCTTGACGTCGGCCGGCACCGCGTACTGCGACTCGACGGTGAACGTCACCTTCGCCGCGTTGGGCTGCGGTTCGATCTTCTCGATGGTCCCGACGGCGACGCCCAGAATGCGGATCTCGTCACCGGTGTAGACACCGTTGGTGTTCGGGAAGTAGGCGATGTAGGTGTTGCGGGTCACCTGCTTCCACCACGGGGTGACCATCATGCTGATCCCGACGGCCAGGATCAACAGCAGGCTGATTCCCGTTCCGATCTTGGTGACCCGTCGATGGTTCTCGACCCAGGCAGCGCCTTTGTCAAGGCGTGCACGGACTTTCGCGAAGGCCATCAGCGACCCCCGTTCGACGGCACTTCATTGGGCGCCGGCTGGTAGACCGGCGTCTGCTTGGGCGGCGGCTGCAGATCGGCCGGCGGACCGGGTGGCGGGCCTCCCGGCGGCGGCGCCGGAATCGGCGGCCGGTACGGGTAGCAACCGGGCGCTCCCGGCCTGCCGGGCACACTGCACGGTTGATCGCCGGGGTTGCCGGTGATGGCGTCCGGGATATTCCGTCGCGGCTCGCCGCCCTGCCCGGTGCGCGGGTACGGCAACGGCAGCAACGGCAGGCCGGGTTGGCCGGTGCCCGGATCGACGAGTTGGGACGGCAGCAGCACATTGGGATCGAGACCCAGATCGGAGAAGGCCGCGTCGGTGAAGGGCTGCGCGAATTGCCCCAGCGTCAGGTTCGGTAGCGAAGCCTTGAAGAAGGGCCCCGACCCCAGCACTTCACCGAAGGACATCGCGTACTTCGGAATCAGGTACAGGGTGCGCTGCAATTCCTTCTTGCGGTCGTCCAGAATCCCCAGCACGCTGTTGAGCTTGTCGAGCGCGGGCTTGAGCTGCGTGCGGTTGTCGCCGATGACGGCGGAGATCTCTCGCGACGCGGCCCCGACATTGGTCATCAGCGCGTCCACCGCATTGCGCTGCGTCAACAGCTCGGCCAGCAACGCATTGGCGTTGGTGATCAGGCCGGCGATCTGATCGCTGCGTTTACCGAGGACCCCGACGACCTTGTTCGCGTTGGTCAGCAGGCTGCGCAGTTTCGCGTCACGGTTGTCCAGCGTGCTGGAGAACTGCGCCACGGCCTCCAGTGCGGCCTTGAGATCCGGCGGGGTGTCTTTGAAGGTGTTGGCCAACGTGGTCAGCGCCGAGGAGAGCTTCGCGGTGTCCAAGGCGCTGACGGTGCTGGTCAAGTCGCCCAAGGCATCTGGCAGGTCATAGGGCGAGCGGGTGCGCTCGACCGGGATGGCGCCCTCGAGTTTGCCGTCACCGCGCGGGGTGATCTCGAGCATCTTCGTGCCCAGCACGGTCTCGGTCTTGATCGAGGCTTCGGTGCGGTTGCCCAGCGCGACGTCGTCGTCGACGGTGAAACTGACCAGCACCTTGGTCCCGTCGAGCTTGACGCTGGACACCCGGCCTACCGACATTCCCGACACCCGCACGTCACTGTCCGGCTTGATACCGCCGGCTTCACTGAAATACGCGGAATAGCCGGACTTTCCGGTGAGGAATGGGATCTTCTCGTAGGAGAAGACGGCGGCGACCAGGGCGACGACGATGCCGATGCCGACCAGACCGACGGTGACCCGGTTGCGGTCGGCGAGCGGCTTGATGTTGCGCCGCTTGTCGTTGAGGGCTGCGAGGCGTTCTTTGATCGAGGTCATTTTTTCGGTAAGCACCGCCCGGTTACCTGGCTCACCAGCTTGACGAATGTGGGTTGTCCGTTGCGGCCGTTGAGCTTGATGATCACGTCGCAGATGTAGAAGCCGAAGTAGTCACCGTAGAGACCCTGCCGGGACAGCACCTGGTACACCTCGGGAAGAGTCCGGACCAGGTCGTCGAAGTAGCTGTGGTCGGACTCGATCTGCCCTGACACCCGATCCGTCTGCACCACAGTGTCTTTGATGGGTTGGCGCGCCTGGGTCAGCAGATCGGCGACCGAACCGGTCGCGGCGTTGATGTAGGCCACATCCTTGGTGATGTCGGTCTTGCGCTCGGAGAGCGCCCCGACGAGCTGGGACAACTTGTCCAGGCCATCCGAGAACTGCTTGTCGCGTGTGCCGAACGTATGCAGCACGACGTTCAGGTTGCTGATCACGTCACCGATCAGCTTGTCCCGGTTGGCCAATGTGGTTGTCAGCGCGCTGGTTTCGCCGAGCACCGACGAAATGGTTGCACCCTCGCCCTGGAACACCCGCAGCAACTGGCCGGACAGCGCGTTCACCTGGTCGGGGTCCAGCGCCCGGAACAGCGGCCGGAAACCACCGATCAGCGCGTCGACGTCGAGCGCGGGCGAGGTCCGCGCCAACGGAATCGTGGCTTTCTCCGGTAGTCGCCGAGGCGGGCCGGGCCCGTCCTCGAGCGCGAGATACCGGTCGCCGATCAGGTTTTCGTAACGCACCGACGCTTTGGTGCCCTCGGTGAGCCGCAATCCCCTGTCGATGGCGAAGTCGACGTGGACCGTGCCGTCCTTCTCCAGCTTGAGGTCGCTGACCTTGCCGACCTCGACACCGGCGATACGGACGAAGTTGCCGCCCTTCAGCCCGGAGACGTTCGAGAAGACCGCGCTGTAGGACGTGCGGGAGTCGAACCGGAACTGCCCGAACACCGTCACCAGAATGAAGACGAAGGCAAGCGAGACAACGGTGAACGCCACCACGCGCGCGATCGCGCCGGCGTCGGTTCTCATTGCAGCTCCTTACTTTTCGTATTCACGGACACTCAGGGGGCCGGCGGTGGACCGGGCGGGAGCGGCGGCGTCGCGGCCCCGGCATAGTCAGGTGCACCGTACGGCGGCTGTCCCGGATAGGCCGGCGGCAGGCCCGGCGCCGGCCCGCCGGGGTAACGGATCAGCGGCGGCTGAGGCGTTCCCTTGGTGACCGGCAGGTAGTTGACGTAACCGGGGAAGCCGATGCCGGTGTTGGGCCGGACGTCCAGCCCGGTCCCGAATCCGGTGTCGGTCACCAGGTACTTGACCGGGAAGTTCGCGCTCGCGTCGGGCAGCGATCCACAGCTGGGCCTGCCCCCGGGGCCCCCCTTGGCCTGCACGCGTGGCAGGTTGTCGGGATAGCGGTAGGGGTCATCACCGAACAGCAGTCCACCGTCGATGTTGAGCGATTTGCCGTTGCCGCCCATGGCCGCTCGGCCGCCGTTCTCCAAGTACCAGACCGCGCCCTCGAACGTGCATTTGTAGGTCGGCGAGTACTTGTTCAGCAACTCGAAGGTCGGCGCGATCAGGTTGATCGAACTGACCAGGTTCTGCTCGTTGCGCCCGATCGTGTTGATCCCGGCGTTGGAGAAGCCGATCGCGTCGAGCAGTACGTCGTTGAGCGCCTTCTTGTTCTTGGTGATCGTGACGCTGGTCGTCGAGAAGGAATCGAGGGTCGACAAGATGTCCTGCGCTGCAACGGAATAGGCCGCAGCGGTCTTGCCGAACAGCTGCCAGTCCTTCCGGATGGTCGCCTGCTTCGGGTTCACCGCGACCAGGAATTGATTGCCGCCACTGATGGCCTGACCGATGCGTTCACCTTTGCCGCGGAAGCCTTCGGCCAACGCCGACAGCACGCCGTTCAGCTTCGCCGGATCGATCGCGTGGACGATCGACTCCAGGTTTTCGAAGACGGTGTTCACCTCGACGGTCACATTGCGGCTGTGCAGCACAGCGCCGCTGGCCAGGTCGCGGTGGCTGGGTCCAGAATCCGGGACGATGAGGTCGACGTACTTGGCCCCGAACGCGGTGCTGGACTTGATCTCCGCCTCGACATTGCTCGGCAGGTAACGGAATTCGTCGGGATAGATCTTCAGTTTGAGCTTCGAGAGGTTCGTACCCGCCGGATCGGCGTAGGACTCGACCTTGGACACCTCACCGATCTGGACCCCGCGCAGCTTGACCTTCGCGTCGTCTTCCATGACCAAACCGGCACGGTCGGAAATGACGGTCAGCGGCACTGTCGTCTTGAGCGTTCCTTCGAACGCCAGCCCGGTCAGCGTGCTGACCGCGAGGATCACCGCGACCAGCAGCGGTGCCCACCAGATAGGGTCGATCCCCCGGCGCCGCCGGGTGTGCTGGCTCATCCGGTCACCCCGACAGGTGGAAGTTGCCGGACTGCCCGTACACCGACAGTGTGATGGTCAAGAGAATGAAAACCCCCGCTGTGATCGACGAACGCACGGCACGCCCCACCGCCTCGCCGACTCCCGCCGGCCCGCCCGTCGCGTTGTAGCCGTAGTAGGTGTGGATCGCCATCACCGCGGCCGCCATCGTCAGCGCCTCGGTGAACGACCAGAGCAGGTCGGTCGGATGCAGGAACGACGAGAAGTAATGGTCGTAGACGCCGCGCGACTGCCCGTAGACGATCGTCGTGCCGAACCGGGTCGCCAGGAAACCCATCAGCATCGCGAGGGTGTAGATCGGGATGACGGCCACCACCCCGGCGACGATGCGGGTGGACGCCAGATACGTGATCGGCCGGATGGCCATCGCCTCCAGCGCGTCGATTTCCTCGTTGATGCGCATGGCCCCGAGCTGCGCGGTCGCGCCGGCACCGATGGTGGCGGCCAGCGCCACGCCCGCGGTGGCCGGGACGATGAACCGGACATTGAGGAATGCCCCCAAAAAACCTGTGAGGGCTTCGATTCCGACGTTGGACAGGGTGTTGTAGCCCTGGACAGCGATCAGCGCGCCGGTGGTCAGCGTCAGGAATCCGACGATGACAACGGTGCCGCCGATGACCGCGAGCGCTCCGGTCCCCATCCCCAGGACCGCGATCAGTCGCAGGACCTCGCCCGGATAGCGGCGGACGGCGTCGACGGTGTAACCGAGTGAGCTGCCGATGAATGCCGTCTGCTCACCCAGGGTCCGGACAGCGCCGACCACTCCGTTCAGGAAGTCCCGGCCCGGTATGTACCTCTCGTCCTCGTCAGTGCTGGTCACGGTGACACCTTCACACCGAAAGCGGTGGCCAGGATGTTGATCAGGAACAGCGCCATGAACGCGAACACCACGGTCTCGTTCACCGCGTTGCCCACCCCGGTTGCGCCACCACCGACGGACAGCCCTTTGTAGCAGGCGATCAGACCCGCCGAGAGACCGAAGAGCAGTGCCTTGACCAACGACACGATCACCTGCGGGAGGCCGGTCAGGATGGTCATACCGAAAATGAACGCTCCCGGCGTGACGTGCTGGACGTAGACCACGAAGAAATAACTACCAGTGAGCCCGACCACCGCGACCGCCGAATACAACAACAGCGCAACGAATGTCGCGGCGATCACCCGCGGTACCACCAGGGCTTGGATCGGGTTGATGCCGATCACTTTCATCGCGTCGATCTCTTCGCGGATCGTCCGCGCGCCCAGATCCGCGCATATCGCGGTGGCACCCGCGCCGGACACCACGATCGCGGTGACGACCGGTCCGACCTGGGTGATCGACGCCAGCGCAGCGCCGGCGCCGGACAGGTCGCCGGCGCCCACTTCGATCAGGACGATGTTGAGCGTGAAGACGATCAGGACGGTGTACGGCACCGACAGCACGAGCGTCGGCACGATCGAGACCCTCGCGACGAACCAGATCTGGTCGATCAGTTCCCGCAGAGCGAAAGGCCGGCGGAAGGCTGCGGAGAACGTCTCTCCGGACATGACGACGAAATCGCCGATCGCCGTCGCCGGCTTAGACCAATCGACCCGCGACAGGGCCGATCCCCCCGAGTTCTGCGACACCCCGCTTACCCGATCCGCCGTCGGTGTGACAAAGGCCACGAGAGAGTTTGCCCGACGCACCCCTGCCGGCGCCCTGGCCGCTTCGTCCAGCTGACCGGAATACAGCTGTTGAGCAGCAGTGATTCGCGATCGTCAAGGATTGGACTTGCCGTGATTGCGGTGTTCATCGAGTTTGCTCGCTTTGCCGACTCTCGATGCAACTCATCGCGCTCCTCTGGCTACGGGTTGTTTTCGGTCACCCGACTGTCAGTGGGTGCGCGCGCGTGCAGACGCACGACATCAATGCCGTGGGCCGATTGCACGCATAGACCACGACGGAAACTTACGGACTTACGCGCGCGGGCGGGAGGTTTGGAATCAATCAGAGAAAATATGAGACCGGGGGGCTCGAAAGCCGCGCGCATCGCGCTGACCTGGTCAATTGACCGCACAACGCCGACGGGCCCGGCACTCGGTTACACACCGTGTGCCGGGCCCGAAGGAACAGATTCAGCCGACGTTCGTCCCACCCTCGGCGATGCGCCGCACCGCCCGCAGGAAGACGTCGATCTCCTCGTGGGTGTTGTAGAAGGAGAACGACGGCCGCACCGTCGCCTCCAACCCCAACCGCCGCAGGGCCGGCTGTGCGCAGTGATGCCCCGCGCGGACTGCGATCCCCTCGGCATTCAGGGCCTTGCCGACCTCGAGTGGCTCGTGGCCGGCCAGCACGAACGACAGCACGCTGGCCTTCTCTTCGGCGGTGCCGACCAGGCGAACCCCGGGGATGTCCGCCAACCGCGGCGTCGCGTACTCGAGCAGGGTCTGCTCGTACGCTGCGATGCGTTCGATGCCCAACCGCTGCACGTAGCGCAACGCCTCGGTGAGCCCGACCGCGTCGGCGATGTTGCCGGTGCCGGCTTCGAACTTGATCGGCGGCCCCTGATACAGCGACCGTTCCAGGGTGACGTCGGCGATCATGTGGCCGCCGCCCTGCCACGGCGGTGTCTCGGTCAGGGCTTCCTCGGTCCCGTAGAGCGCGCCGATTCCGGTGGGCCCGTAGATCTTGTGGCCCGAGAACACGTAGAAGTCAGCACCGAGGGCGGCGACGTCGGTCGGGATGTGCTGGATCGACTGTGCGCCGTCGATCAGCACCCGAGCGCCGTAACGGTGACCGAGTTCGACGATCTTGTCGACCGGCACCACCGTCCCCAGCGCATTCGAGACCTGGCTGGCCGCAACCAGTTTGGTTCGCGGACCGAGCAGCTGCTCGAACTCGCTCAGAAGCAGATTGCCCGCGTCGTCGATCGGAGCGACCTTCAGGATCGCGCCGGTCTTCTGCGAAATCAACTGCCAGGGAACGATGTTCGCGTGGTGTTCCAGATGGGTGATGACGATCTCGTCACCCGGCTGCAGGTGCTTGCCGCCCCACGCGTGCGCCACCAGGTTGATCGCCTCGGTGGTACCTCGGGTGAACACGATGTTGTCCGAGCTCGGCGCGCCGATGAATTCGGCGACGGTGTCCCGCGCCTCCTCGTAGGCGTCGGTGGCCCGAGCCGCCAACTCGTGCGCGGCGCGGTGGATGTTGGAGTTCTCGTGTGAGTAGAACTTCACCAGCCGGTCGATCACCACCTGCGGCTTCTGCGTGGTGGCCGCGTTGTCGAACCAGATCAGCGGCTTTCCGTTGATGACCTCCTTGAGAATCGGGAAGTCCTCCCGTACCGCGTTGACGTCGAAGATCTCGTGATCGTCGGTCAGTTGCGGCACCGGATCGTTGGCCGTGAGGAAGTGGTAGTCCCCCTCGTTACCGGCCGGCGCATCCGGAGCGGTCCGCACCGTGTCGCTCCACGCCAGGTCGGGAACCGATGGCGCACCCGTCGGCCATGACGGCGCCGAGCCGCGTGGCGCGACCGGAACCGCCGGCACTCCGCCGGCCAGCACCCCCGGCACCGTCGGGACGATGCCATGGGTCGGAACCGCGAAGGCGCTGAGGTCGCTCGGCACGAACGGGTCCGCGACACCGCCGGAGGTGGCCGCATAGGACGGCCCCGCCGTCGCATCCGGCACGTTGCCCCGCGGAGCCACCGGAACCGCCTGGGGCGGCGGCTCCGGTTCCGGGGAAGTTGGCGCGGGAAGGTAGACGTCGGAGACACCGAGCAACGGAACCGGCACCGGGTGCTGATCCGCGGCACCGAATGCCGTCTGGCCTGCCGAGGCAGCCGTCGTGGTGTCGGGCGCATTGCCCCGGGGAGCGACCGGCGCCGACTGCGGCGGACTGTCGAAACCGGGCCGGATGCTGGCCGCGTAAAGCTGGCTGGCCAGCGCCGAGAGTTCCGCAGAGCTCAGCGGCAAGTCGCTTTCGGCGTCGACAGCTCGGTGCTCACTTGTACTCATGGAATCGGTCCACGGCAACGCCATCGAGAACGGCGAGCGCGTCGTCGGTGAGCACGGCCAGAGAGTTGTACAGCGTCACCAGGTAGCGGGCGATCGCCGACTCGTTGATGCCGGTGAACCGGACCGACAGGCCCGGTGCCTGCTCGCCGACCAGGCCGGGCTGGAACAGCCCCACCACACCCTGACGCTCTTCGCCGGTGCGTACCAGGATGATCTTGGTCTTGCTCTTCTCCACCGGCACCTTGTCCGACGGGATGATCGGGATGCCGCGCCAGGTGATGAACTGCGCGCCGAACAGGCTCACGACCACCGGCGGCACGCCGCGACGCGTTGCTTCGCGACCGAACGCGGCGACGCCGAGCGGGTGGGTCAGGAAGAAGCTGGGCGTCTTCCACACCTTGGTGATCAGCGCGTCGAGGTCGTCCGGGGTGGGCGGACCGGTCAGGGTCTGAAGGGTCTGCTCGGGCGTTGCCTGGGCGAGCAGTCCGTAATCCGGGCTGTTGACCAGCTCGGCCTCCTGGCGCTCCTTGATCGTTTCGATGGTCAGGCGCAGCTGCTGGGTGACCTGGTCGTGCGGGCTGGAGTAGAGGTCGGAGACCCGGGTGTGGACGTCCAGCAGGGTGGCGATGGTGCGCAAGGTGTACTCGCGCGGCGCGGTCTCGTAATCGACGAACGTCTCGGGCAGCGGACCCTCGGCACCCGCTCCGTCCTCGGCGTGGATCGCGACCCGCTCCGGGTTGACCACGCGGTTGACGCGGTAGATACCCGCCTCCACCGGCACCCAACTGAGCAGGTGCAACAACCAGCGCGGAGTGATGGTGGAGAGTTGGGGAACAGTCTTGGTCGCGTTCGCTAGCTGCCTGGCTCCGAGGTCGCCAAGTGCCTGTGACTCGTTTTGAGCCGAGGTCATCGTGTTCCTTCCGTCGTCGAGTGCTGATCGGGGTCGAGCCGTGCTGGCCAGCCGATCATGGGAGGGCTCCGCGCCGAACCCCGGCAAGTGTAAAACTCACCATGATTTTTTTCCCGGCGGGGGTGCGGGTCCGGCGGTCTCAAAGCCCGCGTCAAATCATGCCTTATAGTGGCGCTATGCAACACGTTGTACAGCCGCGCCTCGCCCCCTCGCGCTGCCTCGACGTGATCTGTTGTTGCTGTTGTTGTCGTTGATTTCCTGACGCCCTTCTGACGCTGTAGAAATCTTCGCGCTTCCCCGCCTCAGGGCGACTATCCCCGCATGGCCGGTGGAGTCGAATTGCGCACCGCAACAAAGTCTTTCAGGAAGCTCAAGCAACAATGACCATTCTGTTCTCCAGCAACGGCACGACCGCACCGGTGGCTACCGACACCCGGGTGTCGGTTCGTCCGGCCACCGAACTGTCACGGATGACCCGCTATCGCGGCGGCACTTATTCGCACACGGTGGAGAAAGTCTTTTTCACCGACGGCAGCGCGGCGCGCACCGATCTGATCCGGATCAACCCGAACGTGCCGGCCTACTCGCTGGATTTCACGGGCGTGTCGCCGAGCCACCCGTCGCGCTATCAGCCGGGTACGTGGTCGGAGCTCCCCCAGCTGCGTGCGTCGGGCAACGAGGCCGGGGTCGACTGGATCCTGCGTAACTCCTACCCGCTGCTGTCCGCCGCGGAGCTGAGCCGGCGGGTGAGAGCGGCGGGCTACCCGATCGGCACGGGCAACATCCGCGAGCACGAGGCGATTGCCGCCACGCAGGCCGCGATCTGGTATCTGACGAACGGCCTGGCCCTGGAAACCCGGCCGCTGAACGTGCCGATCGCGGTGCATCGCAGCCGGGGGGCGATCACCACCTTCGAGTTCGACGGCGAGCCCCAGCTGGGCGGCTACGCGGTGTGGTCGCGTTCCAGCGCCGAGCTACGGCTGCAGAAATCATCGAATGGGCTTGTCTGGCACGATGTTTCGGGATCGCTACTGACCACGGGCCACGACGCGGGCCGCTATCAGCGCACGCTGGGTGTGGGTAGCACGCTGTCGGCAAGCAGTCACGGCCGGGGCGGGCGGGGGTATCGCTTCTACCGGCTGATCGCCACGGCCGAGACCGGCTCGCCGCGGATCGAGCACGTCAGCTTCTGGCTGACCGGCGCCCCGCACTACCGCAACTCCGACAGGGTCGTGCACCTGTACAACTATCTGCTCGGCGGCGCGGCGGCGGTTCCGGCAACTCAGAAGGGTGTCGCCGCGCCCACGCTCATCGATACCGATGCCGTCGTCGATTCCGAACTGGTCGGCCCCTTCCGGGTGACGGCACCGCTGACCGTCGCCGCCACCGACGGGCACCACCTTGTCGACGCGGATGGTTTTCCACTGGCTTCGGTACGGCCGGGAACTGATTTCTACCTTCGCCGCACACCGGGCTCGACCACCGCGACGTTGACCGCAAAACCTCAGGCCGAGCTGCACGGACAGGTGCTGACCGGGATCGCCCTGGACCCCGCCGCCCGACGGTTGACCCCGGTCGCGCTGGCCATCCCCACCGAGACAGCCATAGAGTTCGAACTAAGCTGGGAGGCCGACGAACTTTGATCCGCGACCGTGGGAGCGAATCTAAATGAGCATTGCCGAAGACGTCACACAACTGGTCGGAAACACGCCGCTGGTGCGGCTGCGCCGGGTGACGGAGGGCGTCGGGGCCGACGTGGTCGCGAAGCTGGAGTACTTCAATCCCGGCGGCAGCGTCAAGGACCGTATCGGGGTCGCGATGCTCGATGCCGCCGAGGAGGCGGGATTGCTCAAGCCCGACACCATCATCCTCGAGCCGACCAGTGGGAACACCGGTATCGCGCTGGCGATGGTGGCGGCCGCCCGGGGTTACAAGCTCGTACTGACCATGCCCGACACCATGAGCAACGAGCGACGAGTGTTGTTGCGCGCCTACGGCGCCGAGCTCGTGCTGACTCCCGGTAAAGAGGGCATGCCGGGCGCGATCGCCAAGGCCGAGGAACTGGCCAAGAGCGACCAGCGCTACTTCGTCCCCCAGCAGTTCGAGAACCCGGCCAACCCGGCCGTCCACCGCGCCACCACCGCCGAAGAGGTGTGGAAGCAAACCGACGGCAACGTCGACATCTTCATCGCCGGGGTCGGCACCGGCGGCACCATCACCGGCGTCGGCCAGGTGCTGAAGGACCGCAAGCCGGACATCAAAATCATCGCCGTCGAGCCGTCTGCATCGCCCGTGCTGTCGGGTGGACAGAAGGGCCCGCACCCGATCCAGGGCATCGGCGCCGGTTTCGTCCCGCCGGTCTATGACGAAGACGTGGTCGACGAGGTCATCACCGTCGGCAACGACGACGCGCTCGAGCTGGCCCGCCGACTCGCCACCGAAGAAGGTCTGCTGGTCGGAATCTCTTCGGGCGCTGCGGTTGTCGCGGCGCTCGAGGTCGCTCGCCGGCCCGAGAACAAGGGCAAGCAGATAGTCGTGGTCCTTCCCTCGTCCGGTGAACGGTATCTGAGCACGGTGCTGTTCTCCGATCTGGCGGACTAGCCATGCTCGCCGCGTTTCGGGGCGACATCAAGGCGGCCAAAGACCGTGATCCCGCCGTGCCCAGCACGTTGCAAGTGGTGTTCGCCTACCCCGGCGTGCACGCCATCTGGGGACACCGCGTGAGCCACTGGCTGTGGCAGCGCGGCGCGAAGGTGACCGCTCGCACGCTCGGCGAGATCACCCGCATCCTGACCGGAGTCGACATCCACCCCGGCGCGATCATCGGAACCGGAGTTTTCATCGACCACGCGACCGGCGTGGTGATCGGCGAGACCGCCGAAGTGGGCGACGACGTCACGATCTACCACGGTGTGACGCTCGGCGGAACGGGCTCAGAGACCGGCAAACGCCATCCCACCATCGGAGACCGCGTGATCATCGGCGCGGGCGCGAAGATCCTGGGCGCCATCAAGATCGGCGACGACAGCCGGATCGGGGCCAATTCCGTTGTCGTGAAAGAAGTTCCGAACAGCGCTGTCGTCGTCGGCGTGCCCGGGCAGGCGATCAGCCATCATGGCTCGAGCGGCAGCGACGCTTTGGTTCCCGACCTGGTCGGGATCAGTCTGCAGTCCCTGCTCAGTAGGGTGGCCAAGCTCGAGGAGCAGGGACACACGCCGCAGACCGGAAGGGTCATCCGCCCGCCCGAGGCCGGCGTGTGGCACGGCGAGGACTTCTCTATCTGACGGCCAGCCCGGCGTCATCCCAGGCTTGGTAGCCGCCCCGCAGGTCGCCGACGCTGTGGAAGCCCGCCGCCCGGAGCAGGCTGGCGGCGATCAGTGAGCGATACCCGCTGGCGCAGTAGGTGACCACCGGCGCGGTGGGATCGAGCTGTTCCAGTGAGTCGGTGAGCGTCGGCAGCGGGATCTCCTGCGCCCCGGGAATGATCCCGTCCTCGGTCTCGCCCGGATTGCGTACGTCGACCACCTGCAGACCGGGTTCGTCGTTCAGCAGCTCGGCCAACTGCGCGGCGTCGAAGCGCGCGGCGGTCTCCACCAGGTGCGGCGACCGAGCGAAAACGCTTGCCAGGTCGTCCAATTGGCCGATGACCCGATCGAAGCCGACCCGGGCGAGGCGAATCCTGGACTCCTGCGCGAGCGAGGTGTCGCCCACCAGGACGATATCGCGGTCGGGCGGAAAGACCTGACCGGCGCCCTCGGCGAAGCGACCGTCCAACCCGATGTTGACCGCACCGGTCACGTGGCCGCGGGTGTACTCGGCCGCATCGCGGGTGTCCAGCAGAACCGCGCCGGCCGCGGCGTGCCGTTGCACCTCGTCGAGAGTCAGCGAGGGTGGGGTGTTGTCATCGAGCAGCGGACGCTGTTCGCGGTTGCGCACCGAGTCGTACTCGAAGTAGCGCGGCTGCGGTGACTGCCCCTCGGTGATCGAGGCAACGAACTCGTCGACATCGGAGAACTGCAGCGCGTAGTTGTCGCGCCGCTGGTCGCCGATCGTGGAGCTGGTCTCGCTGGACATCTGCTTGCCGCACGCCGACCCGGCTCCGTGTGCCGGAAAGACGCGGGTGGCGTCGGGCAACTTCAGCAGTTTGTCGTACAGCGAGTCATAGAGCGACCGCGCCAGTTCCTCCGACGACAGCCCTTCACCGGAGAGCAGATCCGGTCGCCCCACGTCACCGACGAACAGCGTGTCACCGGTGAGCACGCCGTAGGGCACGTCATCGTTGGGGTGTTCGTAGACCACCACCGAGATCGATTCCGGCGTATGACCCGGTGTCGCGATGATCTCCAAGGTGACCTCGCCCAGCGAGATCCGCTGCCCGTCTTTGAGCGGATCGACCGGAAACTCGAGTTCGGCGTCCTCGCTGTAACTGATCTGCGCGCCGGTGGCGGCGGCGAGTTCCAGATGACCGGTCAGGAAGTCGGCGTGGATGTGAGTTTCGATGACCCGCTCGATCTGCAGGCCGTTCTCGGCGGCCTCGGTCAGATAGACCCCGATGTCCCGGCGCGGGTCGACGACCACGGCACGTCCGGTGCTCTCATCCCCGATCAGATACGAGCCTTGCGACAGGCAGTCCAGGTAGTGCTGCGTGAAGATCATGGTTACAAGCTTCCCGTTGCTGCCGGTCACCAGCAATTTGGAATCAAGGTGAATTCAACAAATGCCTGCTCAGAGGCAATAGATGCGGTGCGGTCAGGCTGATTCCATCGGACGCGCGACGCCTCTCGGGCCATCCGCACCCGTCTGCTGGATCACCCGACAGGACAACGGTGTCCGTTTAGCAGAGAATGAATCGATGCGATCGCTTCTCGTTCTGGCCAGCGCCGCCGTCGCCATCGGACTCGCCGCGCCCGCGGTCGCCGACCCGGGCGACTCGTCCAACACCACGGTCCCGCCGGACCCTGCTGCCGATGCGCGATTCGTCGACTCGCTCTCCAAAGCGGGCATGACCTTTCGGGACGGCTCGGCTGCCGTCGCCGCCGGCCGACTGGCCTGCGACCTGATGAATTCAGGGACGTCCGAGCAGGACGTCGTCAGCAAGCTGAGCATGCTCAACCCGGGCTTGAATTCCGGTGGAGCGATGAAGTTCGCCGCGCTGGCGTCGAGTGCCTACTGTCCGGATTACCTGACCAGGTCGAGCGCGCAGGACAAGTCGAAAAGCCAGGGACCGTTCGGCGGCATGGGCCGCTAGGAATACTGGCTCCCCCGGGTGGACTCGAACCACCTGGACCACACCATTCGCGCATCGCCGCTATCAGCCACTATGGCGCTAAAATCGCAGCTAAGCGGCAATAAATCCACCCGGTGCCTGTGAGGTTCTGTTAGCTTCTGTTGGGTTGGTTATAGCCCGCTTATAGCCCGGAACTAGCCCACAGAGAGGCCGATGATGGCCCAAATTCTCAAGCCAAAGACCACCTTGCCCCGCACCCGTCGATCCTTTGGGCGACTCCGCCAGCGTGGCTCGGGGCGGTGGCAGGCGTCCTACATTCATCGCGGTGAGTTGCACTACGCCCCGGCGACGTTTCCAACCAAGGACTCCGGGGTGTCGTGGCTTCTGGGTGAACAAGACTTGATCGACCTCGACCGCCGCCAGCCCGGGGCGTGGACGCCGCCGGTTGAACGGGCAGCCAAGGCGGCGGCCAAGAGGCTGACCTTGCGCGAGTACGCAAAGGGGTGGCGCGCGCAGCGGCCTCTAGCCCCGGCTACGCAACGCAGCTACGAGCAGTCGCTGCGGGTGTCGATCCTGCCGGTACTCGGCGACATGGCGCTCTCCGAGATCACACCCGAGGACGTGCGGGTTTGGTTCGCCGGTCTGGATAGTGATTACCGGACCCGCAATGCGCGGGCCTACGGCGTGCTGACGGCGATCTTCAACACCGCCGTGGACGATGACCTACTCACCCGCAGCCCCGCTCGGATCAAAGGCGGCACCGGCGTAAAGCGCACCAAACGTGAGGTGGTGCTGCTGCAACCGGCACAGTTGGCCACCTTGGCCGACGAGATGCCCGAGCAACTACGGCTAACGGTTCTCCTGGCCGGGTGGTGCGGGTTGCGGCGCGGCGAGCTGTTTGCGCTGACGCGGGCCGACGTGGCGGCTGACGGTTCTACGGTCAAGATCAACAAGGCAGTCGACACCTATGGCACTCACGGCAAGGTCGGCCCAACCAAGACCGACGAGTCCAACCGGACGGTGACCGTCCCGACGCACATTCGCCCGGCGGTGGTGACACACCTGGCAAAGCACGTCGCTAAGCTCAAGTCCGCGTTGTTGTTTGTCGATCCTGAGCGCGGAGGACACATCACCGAGGGCCGCTACCGCCCGCAATTCTTCGCCGCGCGTGAAGCGATTAATCAGCCCGAGCTGCATTTTCACGATCTTCGCCATTTCGGCGGCACGATGGCCGCGTACACCGGGGCTACCCTGCGCGAAATACAGGCCCGGTTGGGTCACACGACGGTCAGCGCAGCGATGCGGTATCAGGCCGTGGCCAAAATCCGCGAGGACGAAATGGCCGCCAGGTTGTCGGCACTCGCCATGCCGGCGGTCTTGGGCGACGCGCCGAAGGCTGGATGAAACCGTCACGCCTGCAACAGTTCTGTTGTCGACATGCCAGAACATACCGCAACCCTACGTCCCATTAGCTAAACTAGCCGCTAGGTCATAGCCCCAGACCTCTTCCCGCTCACGCTCACGCTCCCGCTCTCACGCTCCCGCACCTGCACCTGGGGAAGCACCACACCGGAGAGCGAAATCCAGTGAGCACCAAAGTCGACCCCACCGCTGAGTGGGAGTCCCTGCAAGACGCCGCCGCCCGCACCGGGTTCTCGGTATTCACCTTCCGTGAGAAGGTCGCCAGCGGCGAGCTCCGCGCCTACCGCATCAGCGATAGGCCCGGCGCAGCGATTCGCGTTCGTGTCGCCGACGTGAACGCGCTTATGCGGCCGGTCATACCGACCGAGGTCTACGCCGATCGCTCTGGCGGTGCCGCGTGAGCGCGCTCAACCTGCCACGAAACCCGCACGCGCACAACGCCTCCTAGTTCGCTGTTATCACTCCAGCGTGAGGCGGCGCGTGCAGCCCTACCACGTACCTTGCGACCTTCCTGGATAACCCGAGAGGAACAGCCATGACCGCCAAAGCTGAGGCTTCGGTCGAATCAAACGTGGCCGCGCCGATGATCGGTGTCAACGCTGCGACCTTGAAGGCGTGGAGGCGCAGGGGAATCGGGCCGCCCTACGTGCGATTTGGCAACCGCGTGCGCTACCGCGTATGCGACGTCGAAGCGTGGTTGGCAGCTCACACCGTCACGCCCGAACCGTCAGCAGCGCAACGCGATTGACCTTAGAGACGGCGACGCCGCCCGGTACTTGGCCTCGACCGAGCGGCATCTCCCAGAACCAACCACCAGACCTGACAGGAAAAGCAGTGACTCACGAACAGAATAACCCCCAGGCGGGCAGCCGTGCCGCGTCGGCGGACGCCAACGGGCAGCACCCCGCGCGGGATCCGAAAGGCCGCACGCCGGACGATCCCAAGTACAACCCGTTCGACACCCCCGAGGTCCGCGAGAAGCACCGGAAGCGGCAGGAGGCCGAAAAGACGACGCAGGCTGTCACCGAGGAACGTCTCAAGAGGTTCGGGTCTCGCCGGTACGCCCTGGCCATTCTCGACGAGCGCAAGGAGCAGTGGGCGCGCAAGATCGCCGCCAGTATCGACCGCTCGAACGCCGGGCGTGATCCGACGAAGGACATGCCGGACTTTATCTTCAGCGGCGATAAGGCCGTGAACGCTGGCGCGACCGACGCGCAGCTTGCCGCGCTGACGGAGCTGACGCCCGACCAGATCGCGGCCTTGAAGATCGAGGCGTCCGCCACATTAGAGGCGACCAGGATGCGGGTGCGGGAGCGCGGTCGTCAGATCGCCGCCGCTGCCGAGGTCGCCGGGTACGCGAACCTCACTACACGGGTGGACCTAGCGACCTATACGCCGCCCGACGATCCGTGGACGGTGGACGGCCTGATTCCGTTGGGCAAGAGCATGGGCCTGTTCTCGGAGCGTAAGGCGGGCAAGACCACCACCATCGTGGACCTGGTGGGTTCGCTGGTGACCGGCGGGAAGTTCCTCGGCAGACTCGCCACCCGCCTGCCTGCCGACGCGGACGTGGTGCTCCTGGACACGGAAATGGGAGCCGACATGATGCAGTACGAGTTCTCGACGGCAGGGGTGAGCGATCCGGCTCTGCTGCGCCGGATCAACTACCACGACCTGTTCGGACGCAGCGCGATGCTGGACGTGCGCGACGCCGCCACGCGAGCCTACTGGCGGGATCAGATCAGGCCGGGGTCGTTCATCATGCTCGATTGCCTTTACACCGTGTTCTCCGCGCTGGGTGTCGATGAGAGTTCATCGCAGGTAGCCGACGTCATCGAAGGCTTCAAGGCCCTGGCGGTCGAGTGCGCCGCCGCCGGGCTCGTGATCGTTCATCACCTCGGCAAAGACCCCGACAAGGGTGCGCGTGGGCACAGCTCGATCGAGGGCAGCGTGGACACGCTGGCGACCATCCGGTTGGAAGGCCCGCCCGCCGCCGATACGCCGCGCACGTTCGAGGCGTTCGGTCGGCGCGGCGTGAACGTGCCCACGGCGCGACTGGTACGCGGTGAGGACTACCGGCTCACGCTGAGCGCCAGCGCCCCCAGCGCCGACCGTGCCAAGGCGGCTGACCGTAAGGACGACGACGTCGTTTGGAAGCTGATCAACGATCACCCCGGTAAGTCGGTCAGGGCGTTGGAAGACCTGCCGACCGAGACGCGCCACAACGTCTCGCGGAGCCGGTTGCGTCGGTCGGTGAGCCGGCTGGCGGGTTGGGGCTATGTCGTCAACAAGGGCACCGACACGCGCCCCGAGTGGCACTCCGCCAACCGCGACGGCGACCCGTTCGGTGACCTTCAGGCGCACGCCGCTGAGTGCGCCGACAGCGCCGACGGCACCGATTAGCGCCTGGCGCACTGTGAACAAAAGCCCAGGTCAAGCGTGCCTGGCTGACCCCGCGCACTGACTATAAAAGCCCAGGTCAGCGAATGGTTGCGCCGCCCGTAAACCGGCGCGGTCAAAAACACGTCTTGACCAGCATAAACGCCCGCTACCCCGCCGACGTCAGGATTGAACGCGCCGAACTGCGCCGGTGACTGACCGGCGCAGTAATAACCGCAGTTCAGAGTGTATTTCTACTGTTAACTGCGCCGAAGTGCGCCGGTTCACCGACAGGAACCGCGCCGACCGCGCCGGGTCCTTAAGGGACCGGCGCGGTCGGCCGGGGCCGTGGGCGCGTTAGGTCCAACTGTCATTTGAAAGTTAGCTGTGCGAGGGTCGGCAATTACGGGTCGGAGGCTGTGTCACGGGTCGGTCGTGTGAGCGGTGTCTACGGGCTGTGTCATCCAACGCACAGCCCACCCGACCCTGGCAGCTGACAGGGACTGAGGCTGTGGAGGCTGCGATCAAACTAGGCCCGCCACAACGACATTCCCGACCTCTGTCGGTGTTGTGACCCGTCGGTATCCGCCCGAACCCGCGCCCGGCCGACGTCCGCAGTGCCGGACGTTTTGCAGCCGTGTCAGGTAAGCATCAGGTATGCCGCACGTCATGCCGCTCGCTGAGAGCCGAGCACGCGCCGAGAACGTCGCCTACCTTCGCGCTGTCGTCGGGCTGTCATGGAGCAAGATCCGCGATCAGGTCGGCTTCCAGTCGATCGGAGCAGCGCAGCAGGCGTACAAGGCGCATCGCAGGCGTTACCCGCCTCCCAGCGGTGAGGTCGTGCTGGCCGAGCTGCTGGACCGGCAGCAGTACCGCAACCAGCAGGGCACGCTCGCGATGGCGAAAGCGCAAGCCGCCGGAGACTTCTCGGGTGTCGCGTCGCTGATCCGCGCACTGGAAGCCAACGATGCCGACTTAGCGAAGTGGTTCGGGATCGGCGCGGAGACGACCGTGAACCTCAACGTCAATACCTCGGCGTCGCAGATCATCGCCGACACCCGCGAGCGATTGCGGGCGGTGGTCGACGCCGAGGTAGTCGATATGCCGACAGATAAGGAGATCGAGCAGTGAGCGCAACAACCAAACGCGACGCGGTGGACGCGGCAATGTCAGTGGCCGAGGACGTGGCTGAGGGCAAGATCGACCCGGGAGCGTTGGACCAGGCCGTCGCCGACGAGTGCCGCGAACTCTTCGGCACGGTCGTCGGCGACGGCGATCCGTTGTGGCCGTTGCACATCGATGTCGCGCGCCAGGTGCTCGCCGACGGTGGCCTATCGGCCGACGAATTGTCTGAATGGCTGGCCGTGGCACGCTCGCGGGCCGGAGAGCCCGTCAGCAATCCGCAGCCGGCAATCGACTCGTCGGCCGGTGCGGCGCCCGCGAGCGGGCCACTCGAATTCGAAAGCGATCTCTCAGAGCCTGAATACGACAACAGGTCGGAACTGGCGCTTCAAGTTGCTTCGGCGGCTGATACCGAATGCCGCTCCGGTGATGCCAAATCCACGATGGTCGAGCTTCCCGACGGCCGCCGCATCCCATCGCGACTAATTGCGGCGCGTGGCCGTGGCCTGCCCGACCGTGGCTACGGACCGATGTAGCGCCGCACGGGTGCTCCGCACTTGCCTGCCGGCCAAAAGCGAGGCAAAAGCGCAACTATTGGTTTCGGTTCCTCACTGGCACAGGGCCCGACAACATGTGCAGGCGAAGTTCCCGAATGCGTCGGCCGCAATATTTAGACTCCACCCCCATGGGGGACTTCGACACACTCTTCGCCCGTCTCGAGCCTGACCCGAGGATTCGAGGCAAACAGTTCGAGCATGTCTGTAAGTGGTTTCTGACCAACGACCCGATGTACAAAACCACGCTGCGGAAGGTGTGGCTTTGGAAGGAGTGGACGGGTCGCTGGGGCATTGACGCGGGCATCGACTTGGTTGCAGAAGACCGCGACGGACGGCTCTGGGCGATCCAGTGCAAGGCGTACAAACCGGAGAGTTCCATCACCAAAGCCGATGTTGACACCTTCCTGTCGGAGTCGTCGCGGGCGTTGTTCTCCTACCGACTTCTGATCGCCACAACGGACAAGCGACACCACGTCGCGCGTCGCACGATGGACGACCAGGAGAAGAAAGTAGGTTTCGTCGGCCTGAGCGACCTTCTCACCGCCGAGGTGGACTGGAGCAGCAATCCACTCGACATGCGTCCGTCCCTACCGAGGAAGCCCGCCACGCCGAGAAAGCACCAGCGCGAGGCGATCCGCGATGTGGTCAAGGAGTTTACGAAGTCGGATCGCGGTCAGCTCATCATGGCTTGTGGAACAGGGAAGACGCTGACTTCTCTGTTTATCAAGGAGAAGCTGGACGCCCAGCGCGTCTTGGTGCTCGTCCCATCCCTGTCCTTATTGAAGCAGACCACGCAGGTCTGGCGGGTCAACGCCACGGCGACATTCGACGCGCTGCCCGTCTGTTCCGACGAGACGGCAGGAAGGACTGAGGAGGACGCGGCGGTTGCCCACACCAGCGAGCTGGGAGTTCCGGTTACCACCGAACCTGTAGAAATAGCCGCCTTTCTCCGGCGGCCGGGTCCGCTTGTGGTGTTCTGTACCTACCAGTCCTCCCCGCAGATCGCCGCCACGTTCGCTCTCGGGCGGGTGCCCGCGTTCGACCTAATGGTCGCCGATGAGGCGCACAGGGTCGCTGGAATCGCATCGTCCGAGTTCTCAACGGTTCTCGATGGGAACGCGATCAAGGCACAACGGCGGCTATTCATGACAGCGACCCCACGCTACTTCACAGGTCGAGTGCTGAAGGCGGCGCAGGACGCCGACCTAGAAGTGGCGTCAATGAACGACGAAGCCAAGTTCGGCAAGGTCTTTCACCGCCTGACCTTCAGCGAAGCAATCAAAAATAACCTGCTGACCGACTACCGCGTCGCCGTGGTCGGCGTGGACAACGCGACGTACAAGGAGTGGGCGGAGAGGGGGGAGCTTGTCACTCTCGACGGGAAGAAGAAAACAGACGCCCGAACCCTAGCGGGACAGGTCGGTCTCGCGAAGGCGATCCGGAAGTACGACCTCCACCGAACCATCAGTTTTCACTCCCGCGTCGACCGTGCCCGCGAGTTCGCCGCCGAGATGCCAAATGTCATCGCGTGGATGCCAGCACGGCAGCGCCCGAGCGGTGAGCTGTGGGCGCGGCACGCCTCGGGTGAGATGTCCGCCGGTGCGCGGCATGTGTTGCTCCAGCACCTGGGCCGCCTTGAGGACGGCGAGCGAGGCCTGTTGACCAACGCAAGGTGCCTGGCGGAAGGAGTGGACGTACCGACTCTCGACGGGGTGGCGTTCATCGACCCGCGTTCCTCGGAGGTCGACATCGTCCAGGCGGTCGGGCGCGCAATCCGCAAGTCCGACGCTAAGAACGTAGGGACCATCGTCATCCCGGTGTTGATCGACACCGAAACCGATCCAGCAGAAGCTCTCAAAAGCTCGGTGTTCAAACCAGTTTGGGATGTGATCCAGGCTCTCCGCGCCCACGACGAGGAACTCGGCAAGCAGCTCGACACGCTGCGGCGGAGTATGGGCAAGCGGGGTGGTCGGGTGCGGCTACCTGAAAAGATCCACCTCGACCTGCCGACAAAAGTAGGCACGGACTTCGCTGATGCCTTCGACGTTCGTCTAGTCGAACAGACGACCCCTCCGTGGGAGTTCTGGTACGGGTTGCTGGAGAAGTATGTCGCGGAGAACGGCACATCTCGGGTCCCGCAGAGCCGCGTCTTTGACGGATTCAAGTTGGGTCAATGGGTAAGCATTCAACGCTACACGTGGGAATCCCTCAGCGATGACCGGAAACAACGACTCCAGCAGCTGCCAGGTTGGACACTCGATACCCGCGCCGAGCAGTGGGAGGAGGGTTTCCGCCATCTTCACAACTACGTGGCGGAGCAGGGTGGCGCGCAGGTCCGCGACGACTATGTTGCCCAGGACGGATACAACCTGGGCAAGTGGGTCGGAAAGCAAAGGACGAAGTGGAAGTCCCTCACACACGAACAAAGAGAGCGCCTTCAAGCACTGCCAGGTTGGACACTCGATGCACGTGTAGCTCTATGGGAGAACGGATTTCGTCTACTCGCGAAATACGCCCAGGAACACGGAAACGCTAACCCACCGCGAGATGACGTCTTCGAGGGTGTGCAGTTGGAGTCTTGGGTACGGAGGCAGCGGAGAACCTGGGACTCGTTGAGCCACGACCGTCAGCGACGGCTCCAGCAGCTTCCAGGTTGGACATTGGATGTCCTTGCTGACAAATGGGAAACGGGATTCCGCCGGCTTTTGGAGTATGTCCAGGAGCACGGCGACGCTAAGGTTCCACAGTCCTACATCGTCGGAGGATACGCACTGGGTAAATGGGTCGGTGTACAACGGCGGACCTGGCAAAAGCTCACTGACGAACGCCGCCAACGACTTCAGCAGCTCCCAGGTTGGACACTAAACGCCCGCGCTGCCTGGTGGGAAGAAGGGTTCGGTCACCTTCAGCGGTATGTCGAGGAACACGGGAACGCCAGGGTTTCTCAGAGCTGTGTGGTCGACGGGTTCAGCCTCGGCTCGTGGGTGGCCAACCAGAAGAGTAAGTGGAACACCCTCAGCGACGAGAGGCGTCAGCGACTGCAAACCCTGCCTGGCTGGACGCTGGATGCCAAAGCGGCTTTCTGGGAAGAGGGTTTTCACCACCTCCAGACGTACGCCGAGCAGAACGGAGATACGAAGGTGCCGCAGAGGTACATCGTCGGCGCGTTCAAGCTCGGGGTGTGGGTTGCCAACCAGAGGGCTAATTGGTCATCACTGGACGAAGAACGGAAGCAGCGCCTGCAACAACTTCCGGGCTGGACTGACAACACGCGAACCGCCCTGTGGGAGGAGGGATTCGACCACCTTCTGAGGTATATGAAGGAGAACGGCGACGCGTTGGTCCCCAGCGACTGCGTCTTTGACGGATACCGGCTAGGTCAATGGGTCGCTGTCCAGCGGAGCAATTGGCGAGCAATTAGTGACGGGCGGCGGCAGCGACTGTCACAACTTCCAGGATGGTCGGTGTCAGCTCGCGCCGCTTGGTGGGAGAAAGGGTTCCGTCGCCTCGAGGACTACGTCAGGGAAAGCGGTCACGCCTGCCCACCGCAGTCATACTGCGATGCCGACGGCTATCGCCTGGGTGCCTGGGTCGCCAAACAGAGGCAGACCAACGCAAAGGGGACACTCGCCTCTGACCTCCGCGCAAGGCTCCAAAAGCTACCAGGGTGGGAGTGGACTCCGAACGACACCCGATGGGACGACAGCTTCCGTCGACTACAGAAGTACGTCAAAGAAGAAGGGCACGCTCGCCCACCGCAGGCATACGAAGATGCCGACGGCTATCGGCTCGGAACCTGGGTCGCCCTCCAGAGGCAGCTCGAAGCGAAGGGCACACTCAGCCCCGACCTTCGAGATCGCCTCCAGACGTTGCCCGGGTGGGAGTGGACGCCTAAGGCTGCCTTGTGGGAGGACGCCTTTCGCCGACTTCAGGAATACGTCAGGACGAACGGAAACGCCTTCCCAACCCAAAGCTACGTGCACGACGACGGCTACTTGTTGGGTACCTGGGTCAGCCAGCAGAGGCAGAAAAATGCCCAAGGGTTACTCAGTCCCGACCGACGTGAACGGCTGTCGACGCTTCCTGGCTGGCAGTGGACACCGCCCCGTGGCGCGGCGGCCCGGCGAAACTAATCCCGTTTTTGCATCGCCATCGGTTGGCGTGGTGTCTTAAAACTTTAGTTTCGAGACGGCGCGAACAACATGTTGCAGCGCACAACATGACCCAGGTCGCGAGTCTTGAAAGTTGTCTCGTATCGAAATAGCGATGCGCTGACTTTTGAGATAGGTTAAGGGCGTGAACGCCGCCAACGTAAATGCATCCACGCCCGCGCCGACTGGCGTACTGCTCGGCTACGCCCGCGTTAGCACGGGCCACCAGTCGCTCGACGCACAGGCTGACGCGCTCACTACCGCCGGGGTGGATACCGCCCGCATCTACTCTGACAAGCTGACTGGCACATCGACCCGCGAGCAGCGGCCCGGCCTGGCCGCTGTGCTCGACTACGCACGACCAGGCGACACCATCGTTGTCATCGGCATTGATCGTTTGGGCCGCAACGCCGCCGAGGTCATGACCACGATTCGCGACCTCGGCGAGCGTGGCATCGTTCTGCGGTCGCTGCGTGAGGGCATTGACACGTCGAACGCGACCGGCCGCATGGTCGCCGGGGTGCTGGCGTCGCTGGCCGAGCTTGAGCTTGAGCTAGGTCGTGAGCGCCGGGCGGCATCGCGTGCCGCGCGCAAGGCCCGCGACATGCCGATCGGCAGGCCCAAGAAACTTGACGCCAGCAAGGCCGCGCTCGCGCGCCGGATGCGCGATAGCGGCGAGCCGGTGCCACTGATCGCTGATCAGCTCAATGTCAGCCGGGCGACGCTGTATCGATATCTGGCGGAGGCCGAGTGACCGGCCAGGCGCACCGACCAACCAACCTCGAACGTGGCCTGCCCATCTGCCGGGCGACTAGGGTACGAGTGCGCCCCCGAGAGCGGAGTCCAACGTGCCTGACTCAGACGATCCGATGGCCGCGGTGCTGCGGTATGTCGAGGCGTTCAACAACGGCGACTCGACCGCGATGAAAGCCGCGTGCGCTGACCCCATGCAGATCCTGGATGGGATGTCGCCCCATGTCTGGCAAGGGCCGACAGCCGCTCAAGACTGGTGGAGAGACGTGCTCGCAGAGGGTGAGCACTTAGGGGCTTCGCGATACCAGATTGCGCTTGGCGAGCCAAAGCACGTCGATGTCGCCGGTGACTACGCCTATGTCGTCGCTCCGGGAACGATGACGTTCGATCTTCGCGGTCAACAGGTCACCCAAAATGGCTCGGTGTACACGGTCGCGCTTCGTAAGGTCGGCGCGGGCTGGCGCCTCACGGCCTGGGCGTGGTCAAAAGGGGGTTGACCTCAAGGTCCTACGGCTGAGCGCAACAACAGAGCAGCCCGGCGACTTCTCCTCCCTTCTCGGGAGTGCGCTCCGCGGGGTCGGCGAGGGCTTGGAGCCGCATTGTCACGTCGAGCGCCGACGCATCGTTAGCTGGTCCAGCGGCGACGGGTGCACAGCAGATCGGCTTCGACATGTCGATCACTGGCCGATTCCGGCAACCTGATTACGACTGAGACACCTTGCGCCACCGACAATCTCGCCTTTGTCGGGGTAGTCACTTTGACGGCTTTAAATCGGAGTTCTAAGTCGACCACGGTCGGGTCGGAGTGTTCACCGGCGGTCACGTCGCGTGGCAACATCAGCATGTGGATCACGATGGCGTTCCCCGTCTGGGTGTTGAGGTCAGCGGCTTGCTGTTGGCCCGCGCAGGGTTGTTCGAGGAACTGAGAACTGACGGGGATAGACCGACGGAGCCTGCCCGAGGAACACCGAAGCAACGCGGTCGCGCGGTCGAATGGCACCGACGAAATGGTCCAAGGGGCGTGACTGGGGCGTAGGGTTCGCACGGATAGCACAGACGGAAGTCCGAGGATGCCGATGAGCGTTCATGACTGGAGTAAGCCGGCGGCGATCGCCATTCCCGGAGAGGGATACTTCGAGCTCGAACGAGGCAGGTACGGTCCCGTCTATCCGAGAACTCCCGCCTGTTATGGCTTTTCGATCATTGCGAAGGTCAAGGAGGGGCGCGAAGAGGCTGTCCGCGCGTACGGCAAGCAGATCGAGGAAGCGATTGCCGGGAGTCCCGACGTGCTCGCGCCGCTGCGGCTGCACTACTTGCGGTGGGTATTGTTCGACGTCGGTTCGGGGCTACATTTTCAGTACCAGGGCATCTTCGACACCGATTTCGACAAGTACACCGAGGATGCGGTGGCGCTGTTCAGCGCGACGGGGATCACCACGGTGTTCACCAATCTCGAGGGATTCCCGGAGGACTGGAAAGAGAATCCGGACGCCTTCGTGAAGTTCGTTCGCGAGCACCAGTGCCCTAGTTTCCTGGAGTACGGGGAGTACCCCTACGTCACCGCCGACGAGATCAAGAAGGCTTTGCGGCTCAAGGCGGCGTTCTCCGACATGCTCGACCAGATGCAGTGACCGCACCGGGCGGCGCGCTCATGCTCGAGTTCGACGATATCCAGCACCTCCTGCTGACCCGTACACCCGCGATCACCGGGCGCTACGAGTTCCTGACGTTCGGGAACCCCGCGGGGGCCCGGGCGTGGCTGTCCGAGTTGATCCCCGTGGTCGAATCCGCCGCGGCGGCGCAAGCTTCGATGGACAGCACCAAGCGGTGGGTCACGCTGGCGTTCACCTGGAACGGCTTACGCGCGCTAGGGGTACCCGAAGAATCGCTGGCGACTTTCCCGGAGGCGTTCCGGCAGGGCATGGCGGCCCGCGCCGACATCTTGGGCGATACCGGGGCCGCCCATCCGAACCACTGGGTGGGCGGACTGGCGAGCGCCGACCTGCACGCGGTCGCGATTCTGTTCGCTCGCGACGACGCCGAGCACACGCGTGCGACCGGGGTGCACGACGAGCTGGTGGCCCGCTGCGACGGTGTGCGACGGTTGTCGTTTCTGGACCTGAATGCGACGCCGCCGTTCAATTACGCGCACGATCACTTCGGATTCCGGGACCGCTTGTCGCAGCCGGTGATCGAGGGATCTGGAGACGAGCCCACGCCGGGGTCGGGTGCGCCGCTCAAGCCGGGCGAGTTCATCCTCGGCTATCCCGACGAGAATGGGCCAGTCGCGGATCTGCCGCAGCCGAAAGTGTTGTCCCGCAATGGAACCTACATGGCCTACCGGCGGCTGCAGGAGCACGTCGGGCTGTTCCGCGACTACATCCGGGAACAAGCACAGACACCGGACGACGAGGAGCTGCTCGCGGCGAAGTTCATGGGACGCTGGCGCAGCGGCGCGCCACTGGTCCTGGCACCGGACAAGGACGATCCGGAATTGGGCGCGGACCCGATGCGCAACAACGACTTCAACTACAAGGAGATGGATCCGTTCGGGTATGCGTGCCCGCTCGGATCGCACGCGCGACGCCTCAACCCGCGCGACACCGCGCACAACATGAACCGGCACAGGATAATTCGTCGCGGCGCTACCTACGGTCCCGCCCTGCCCGAGGGCGCACCCGACGACGGAGTCGACCGCGGTATCGCCGCATTCATCATCGGCGCCAGCTTGACCAGACAGTTCGAGTTCGCACAGAACGTCTGGATCAACGACCGCGCCTTCCACGAACTCGGCAACGAGCATGATCCGATAGCCGGAAGCCAAGACGGCACACTGGAATTCAAGATCCCCAAGCGGCCGATCCGCAAAATTTTTAAAGGGTTGCCCGCGTTCACCACCCTGACGGGTGGAGCGTACTTCTTCCTGCCCGGGATCAACGCCATGCGATACCTCGCGGCGCTCGACGGATCACGTTAAGGATCCACCATGGGCGCACTTTCCACTGCACGCACCTACAACCAAACGCATGTCCCACGCAAGCACACCCCAGGTCAGCGGCGCATCAGCATCTACTGGACCTGGAGCTACCCGTGGGAAGCCCAGCGCGACCCGGCGGAGATGTACAACCGCTTCTCCACCATGACCGAAGTCCGTAACGCGGTGTGGCCGAGCTACGAGGCACCGGAATACCAAGAGGCGCAATTCCTCCAGGGCATCGCCGGCACCCTGGAACTTTTCCACCGCTCGGCGCTGGCCTTCCAGGAAGTGGCCGGCGAGGCCACCGGCCACCCGGTCGCGGTGTTCCAGCGCATCGACCAGGCCGGCTACAAGCTTCCGATCGACGAAAGGATCCTCGCCGACACCGACACCCTGATGGTGTTCGGGCTTGACCACCTCCTATCCGAGCAAGAAGCCGCACCGGAGGAGATCAGCGCAATCCGGGAATGGCTGCGGCGCGACGGCACCTGCTTGGTGTTGGCGCCGCACCATGACGTCGGCTTCGCCGAGGACTTCGCCCAGCGCAAGGTCGAATACGACCATCACGGCGACCCCTTGGTGCCGCGCCAGCAGCGGTTCAGTCAATACACCCGCTCGCTGATGAAAGCCCTCGATGTTCCGGTGCACAACAGGTGGGGCCTGCGCCCCGCCGTGGTTGAGGGAACGAAGGAGATCGCACCCCTGACCGCGGTCCGCGACCTGGACGCAGCCAGACTGCTGGACAACGTCACCACGTTCAACTTCCATCCGCACCTGCCGCACTACGAACTCACCGCTCCGGAGGGCGACTCTCTGCGGGTGCTGGGTCGTCAACGGATCGATCCCAACAGGCCGCATCCCTTCACCGCCGCGGGCAACACCGAATTCAACGCGCTGATCTGGATGCCGCCGTGCGACTGGCGTGCGGGCGACATCGTCCTCGTCGACTCCACGAACTTCACCACGCTTTTCGGCGGCACCGACAGCCTCAAGAATTTCTGGCACAACCTCGCCACCATGAAGTGATGTTCCAGCAAGAACGGTAGGGGTCACAATGCCCGGTATGGCAGCGATGGCGATGGGCGCAGCCCCCGTCCTCGGTGGTGCGCTGCTCGGTGCTGCTGTGGGGCAATTCAGGGGTCCCGATATGCGAGCGGGGATTAAACAAGACCTGGAGCTGCTCGAGCAGATACCTGAGACGGAGGCGGTGCGGCGAGAGGCGCTGCGGCGCAGCATCAACGAGCGCATCGACGAATTGATCGTGGCGGAGGATAAGGCACGCCGGCTGCGCGCCACCGCCAGTTCCTATGAAGGAAATTGGCGCGACATCGTCCTTTTTGCCTGCGCGGTGCTCTTCTCGATTGTCTGGTGGTCTGTCAACCACGACCGGGACAGCTGGCTGCCCGTGTTCATCACCACCATTGCGGCGTCGGTCGTGGCGGCAGGCTACGCAGTCCAGGGTATCCGCCGAAGCGCGCGCAGGGTGCGTCGTCGCGCCGGTCGTGGTCAGCAGGCGTAAGCGGCGTCCGCCCGGTCGCACGCGCGTGGCAACACAGATTGCGGGCATCGTCGGTGGCTTCGCGCCACGCGGCTCGGCTGGCCCGTCGGGCAACCGGGGTATGCATCGACTGGGGGCGCCGCCACGTGCCAACTGCGGCACGCTCGCCTGGCCGGGCCCGCGACGCGCACCGGCGCATTACCGGACGGCCGAAAGCCGACGCATGAGTGACTGCACCGAATCCCTACCTTCCGCGCAAGTTTCACCGCCGACCAGATCGACACGATCTACAACGACCTGTGGTCGGGGGGGTTCGTCCTGCATTGCACGATCATTAAGGACGGGGAGGTTGTGGTTCCCACGGTCGACCCGTTGCGCGAGATTAGCGACGTGCTGCACTACATCTGCGACGGGCTGTTCGAACTCGACGAGCCGACGCGCGTCCGCGCCGGTGAGCCCCTTCGCAGGGCCACGCTTTCACATCCCGGTACCCCGAGTTGAGCATTCGTTCATTCAGCAAGCTGGATCAAACGGACCACATTGGGCGAAAGGACGGAGCAGAATCCGAATGCGTAGGGGGCCCAAACTTGGAGTACAAGAGTCGCATGAAAAGAATGAAGAAAGTCATAACGTGCGCTTCATTGGTATTTTTCGGCTTCTGTGCGTCAATAGTTCTTCCGGCTGGATCGGCTCACGCCGACCTCTGCCCGTATCCCGGCGTTGGATCCGGTGGCGGGGCATTATTCGGGCAAGGTGGCTTCTGCGACTACCCGACCGAGATCAACGGCTCGCATATGCATTGTGAGGCAGGTGGTTTCGGCGTCAACGGCATTCTCGGGGCCGCTAACGGCGGCGGTAGCTTCGCATTCGGTGGCGCAGGTATCGGCGCTCTTAGTTGTACGTGGCGCTGTCCAGACGGCGTTACATCACCGGCACCCAACCCGCCAGGCTTGTGGAGGGAATACATGGTGGTGATGAACTCTACTAACTTCTGCAAGGATCACATGAATCCCAACGGATTCACCAGCGATCCCGTTCTAGCCACCGAGGGACTACCGCCAGATGAGCGACCACCGGAAGCACCGGAAATACCGGGACGACCGATCCCCAAACCGGGACCACCAGCACCCGCTATGCAAGTAACACCGGGGATACCGGGAGCGTTAACACCAGGGATACCGAATCCGTAATGGACCGGCAAGCTGCGTGGATTGTCGGTTATGGACTGTGTGCCGGTTTATTCTCGCGCGCTCACCTTGGCCATACCGCCCGGCGTGGACCCCGGCAGTGTGCCGAGTGCTGCGCGGGCCGGTTCTGGGCTGTCTTTGATGGCGGCAACTAACCCCCAGCAAACACCCGTTTCCACTTCAGCGAGCGTTGCACCCCAGCCAGATAACGTCCGATTCATGAATTCGACTATTGCCCCCAACGCAACTGCCACGAGGGTTCCAGCGCCAACGTGTGCGGACCGCCTGTGCGAGGTCGCTGGCCGCGATCGCGCCGTTGCTGCCCGGCTGCGCGAACAGGCGGCGCAGCTGCTGAAGCTAGCCGACGGGTTGGAGACAAATGCGTCGATCGCCGTCGCCACTGCAGCGGCGACGCTTACCGAGTGACCTTGAGTGATTAATGACCGATGCGGTGTTCGGCCCGTCTGACCGCACGGTGCCGCCCGACTTGGCTCGACCACTGCAACACGACCCGGTGCAGACCCTCGTCGCGGCTCGGGCCGGGCGGGCTGTGCGTGCGAGTCGGCGGCCCAAGACACCGGCCGAGTTGGCGGCGCGCATCGTTCCCGGCTACCGAGTCACCCCGACCATCGCGCTCATCTCCGACGCGCTGGCCGATGCGGTGGCTAAGCCCGATCAGCGGGTGATCATCTCCACCCCGCCGCGTACCGGCAAGTCGGTGCTGGCGTCGCAGGTTTGCGTTCTGTTCGCGCTGGCTGACAACCCTGACGCGCGAGTAATCCTGGCGTCGTATGCCGACTCCCTAGCGCAGGAGCATTCGCACGCCGCGCGTGCTCTGATTGCTGAGCACACCGACCTGCTGGGCTTCGGGCTGCGTGCTGACAAGGCGGCCGTGGGCCGGTGGCGGGTCGGCGGCGGTCATGACGGCGGTCTGCTCGCAGCCGGAATCCTCTCCGGTATCACGGGTTTCGGTGCCGACCTACTGCTGATCGACGACCCAATCAAGAACGCTCAAGAGGCCGACTCTGCCGCGCACCGCCGCCGGGTGCTCTATGAGTTCCGATCGACACTGATGACTCGGCTACACCCTGGCGGCAGCGTCGTCGTCATCGGCACCCGCTGGCATGAGGCCGACCTGATCGGCACGCTGCTGGCCGAAGAACCGGATCGGTGGCGGCACATCAACATTCCCGCAATCGCTGAGGCCGGCATCCCTGATGCGCTGGGCCGTGAGCCAGGAGTCGCGATGACCAGTGCCCTCGGTCGCACAGCTGAGCAGTTCGATGACCTACGCCGCTCGGTTGGCTCGCGGTCGTGGTACGCGCTCTTTCAAGGCGTGCCCGCAGCGCCCGAAGGCGGACTCATCAAACGCCAATGGCTCGATGACTGGCGGTTGCCCGCTGCCCCACAGCGCCCGCTGCTGACCGTCGTCGGCGTTGACCCGGCCGACTCCGGCGAGGGTGACGCCTGCGGCCTCGTCGCGGCGTCGATGACGGCCGACGGCGTGGTGGCGATGATCGCCGACCAGAGCGCACCCATGACGAGCGACCAGTGGGCGCGGGCTGCAGTCGAATTGGCGAACGACGTCGGCGCGAGCGAGATCGCCGTCGAAGGCTTCGCCGCACGTGAGACCTACGTCCGCGTCGTCAACGACGCCCTCAGGCGCTATCGCATCGACCGGCCCGTGCGCGTGGCGAGCTGGCCGCCGAGGGGGTCGGGACGTGGTGGCGGCGACGCGCTAGCCCGGTCGTCGGCGCTGCTGCAAGGGCTTGAGGTTGGCACCTGCCGGCTCGCCGGCCACTTTCCGGCCTTCGAAGAGACTGCGGTGACCTGGCAGGCGGGTCAGCGCCAGCCCGACGCCCTGGCCGCACTCGTCGTCGCCCATGACGTGCTGGTGCACGCGGCTGGACGGCAGTGGTCGTTCGCCTCGCCGTTGGACCTCGAGCAGCGCCTAGCCGAGCGGCGGTCGGCTGAGTCGGGCCTAGCGCGGAAGGTCACCGATCGTCCCGCTATCGCGTCGCTGACCGGACACGTTTCTCGCCGGACAGGATCGCGATAGGAGACCCACGCACGGCCCGAATTCGTGGGTCACAGTGGCGGGCGGCGATTCGCATTCCTCGCCGCAATCGCCCGTCGCGCGGCCGCAAGTTCACATTCTTCGAACTCGTCGTTCGCATATTCGATCGCCTCGGCCACTAGCCCGCTGACGCGCACCTCCATTTCGGCCGGACACCGAAGTGTATGTGTCTCAGTTCGTCCGTCGGCGCGTCCAGTCGTGAAGCGAAAACCGTTCTCGAGAACGCTTTTTCGAAAATGGTCTTTCCAGAAGGGAGGTCCAGCCGGTGCGTACGTCACCGTTACCTCTAGCTCACCGGGAGTGTCGTCGCTCTTCGTGGCGAAAGGCTCTCCGACGAGCTCAATCCGTCTCCACATAACAACGGTCGGTATCTGGAGGACCTCGAGGAATTCCTCGTCTGATTCGGGCGGTGGGACGTTCGCCGTGAACGGACCGCCCGCCCGCCACGCTTCAACCGTCGACAAACGCCTGATCTGCTGCCGAGGCTGAAACCTGTCGGCCTCCCTGACGGGGATGGCCTCAGTCGTGTAGATCGGCTCGATCCCGCCGCCCAGTTGTTGACGCCATCGCCGACCGCCTGCGTCTGTGTACTCGACGGCGAATTTGACCTCTCGCCAGTTGGCGGTGTGCACAGTGACGAGTGTGAACCAAGCCTCGTGGGCAGTGGGATTCCGGTACGGCATCAACAATTCCGCAGTGGGGATGAATTCATGCAGTCTGTTCTGAGACTCAACTAGATCGGGGGTCCGACGTTCGTACCCGCCACTCGGGCCATAGGGCGAATCCACGAAGGGGACCGATACGTCGAAAAACACATCCTTGCTGCGGTTCTCGATCCGGAAAGTCGCCAGAGACTCAATGCCACCCGGCATGTCGATTTTGTAAATAACCAGCAGTCGGGCCTGTGCCATGTCGTTGTTTTCCCTGATGCGGGCGGCCTCCTGACGGTCCGTGCGAGCCTGCCCACTCGCGACCAAGATGGTGAACGCTGCGATGAGGAAAGCCGCCGCCGTGCCCAGCCCACCCGCCCACGTGCCCCACGCTGAGAACCAGTTGGCTGTGATGTCATTGGGCGAGAAGCGCGCCTTGCACACGGTCAACACGATGAACAGGGAGAGGAACAGCAGCGCAGCGAGGCACGTGCCCCAGAGCACCGCCGAGAACTGTCGTTCCTCGGGAAGCTTCCCCTTGTTGGAGTTGCGTTTTGCGGGATGTGCCACCTGCACAGAATGTCAGCAAGCGCCGACGACAAACGAACGCGTATACGGCGTGTCCTAGCGGCGTCCTAGCACTCTCGAACACGCGCCAATACGCACTAGACGGAGCCACAAAGCGACCCTGAGTGCGACCTGCACGGATCCGACCGCAGTAGACAGCGCGTTACCGCCGGCACATACGGTTTCGCACTGGCAGTGGGGGTCAGGGGTTCGAATCCCCTTCGCTGGGCGCGATGGCGGGGTGACCGATCAAGCTGGTCCGGGGAGATTCGATGTAGCGGAGGATCGCCCATTCCGCGAACCACGACGCTAACATCCGTCGTTGGCCTGCCAAGCCGGAAAATGACATGCCCTCGTAGGCCATGGCGAGACCCTCGTGGACAGGCTCGGACCGGAAGTTGTACAGCCTGCCAACCAACTTGCGCCGCAGCGTCCGCGGCAACTTGGTTCCGCGAAGGATGTTGAATGCCTGCTCAAAGTTGCCGTGTTGCACCATCTCGTCGAGGAAATCAGGCATCAACTCGTCGAAGAACTCGATGAATCGCGCCGTCAGACGCTCTGTCTTCCACGGTTGAAACGGGTTGGTCAGGCACTCTGCGGCAACGACAAACAGGATCATCGCGACTTGCTCGCGCTGCTGACGAAGAGCCGAATCGAAAGTCAGTAATGCACCCCGGAAGCGGTCCCAACTTTGCCTGTCCTCGACAGCCAAATGGAGCCTATCGAGAGCTATGCCGTGCCGCGCTAACGTTCCAAGGTTGTCGTCCGCGTCGCGGGTATCTAGTTCTGAGAGCATCTCGGGTTGGGTGGCCTGGACAGGCCAAACGGTAGGCGGCAGGTTCACCGGGCGGCCGAGCGCGAAGGTGCAAATCGCTGCGACAACCTCGGCGATAGCGTGCGCAGCGGGACTGGTGAACGGACCGTGGATCGGGCCCGGGATCGCGACATAGACATCCACTATGGGCGCCGGAAGATTTAGGGCCATCAGTTGCTCAGGCATCCCGCCCTCTGGCACATCTTCGCTGAAGTTGAGCAGAACACCCAAGCCGAGACGCCGCCAACCCAGGATGCGGGTCGCCAGGTGCAATCTCTCCTGTATTCGTGACTGCAACATCGGGTCTGCAAGCCCGAACGGTTCACCTACGAGCCGACACTGATACCAGACGCGACCACCGAAATCGTCTTCAGATTTCAATTCGCGGGAAGCGAGCTCGCCGCTTCGCTCAACGAGCTTGTCGATGTCGTCCTGGCGGCCAGGGTCGCTTGCGACGGCGGTGATCCACGGGGCGGAGTCCAACGGCGTCACAGTGATGTTGAAATTGACGCCATCTTGCGGGCCAATGATGAGCGGGTTCATGGACAGACTCATCTGCGAAACGTCGTATCCGGCCTCGCCTGCAAGGCGAAGCAGCCACGATGCGGTTAACGATTGGCGCTGATCAACGCGGAGCTGCGCGGGCTCTGGGATCGGAGCGCCTGCCGGTGACATCTGTAAACCCTCAATTCATATGCCGCCGCATGAGGGATAGTAGCCCGGATATAGCCCGACCACCTACGAAATACGCTCTGAACTGGCTCCCCCGGGTGGACTCGAACCACCAACCCTCCGGTTAACAGCCGAATGCTCTGCCAATTGAGCTACAGGGGACTGCTTGGTGCCCGCGAGCACAACGGCGCGGACCGAGTGATGACTTTAGCGTACCGGCGCACCCGTGCCCAACCAGACCGATCGCCCGCCGGGGGGCGCCTGCCCGCCGCGATGGGGCAGGATGGTTGTGAACCCATCGAAGTTCGAAGAAGGGACCGTGTTGATCCGCTACGTCGTCGCGCTGGGACTGGGCTATGTGTTGGGTACCAAGGCCGGTCGGCGTCGCTACGAGCAGATCGTCGGCACCTACCGGGCCGTGACCAGTAGCCCCGCCGCCAAATCGGTGATCGACGGGGGCCGCCGCAAAATCGCGAACCGGGTGTCACCCGACGACGGGCGGCTGGTGACGTTGACCGAGATCGACGACAAGACCAGCGTGATCGAGCGGCACGCCCCCAACAACGGGCGCTAAGCGGTGAGGTCGTCGCCGCTGGCCTGTTCGAGCAGACTGCGGCGATAGGCCTCCATCGCCACCAGATCGCCGAACAGCGCGTGATATTCGTCGCTGTGGTCCACCGGTGACATGCGCTGCAGCTTGGACTTCACCTCCGCGATCTGCCGGCCGACCCACACCTCCTGCAGTCGGGCCAGCACCCCGGCGATGTAGCGCGGAAGCTTCTCGTCGTCCTCGATCCGGATGGCCTCGACACCGAGTTCGTTGATCAGTCCGGCGGCTGCGGGCGACAGCGCCTTCTGGCGCACCGCGTCGAGCCACTCGGATCCCCCGACACCCGTCGCGGCACCGCCGGCCGCGTCGATCGCCGTGCACACCGCGGCGTAACCGGGATGGGTGAAGCTCTCGACGGTGAGCGCGTCGAACACCGGCCCGGCCAGGGCGGGATACTGCAGCGCCGATTTCAGCGCCTCGCGCTGCGGCCACAGGGTCGGATCGGTGGGGTTGGGACGGGGAACGACGGGCTTGTCCCCGCCGTCGGTGTTGGGACGACGAAGTTTGTTGCGCCCTTGCGCGGTCGGGTTTTTCGCCTCCTGGCGCACCCGGCCGATGACCTGCGCGACGTCGGGCCAGCCGACCCAGCCGGCCAGTTGGCGGGCGTACTCGTCGCGCAGGGTCGGGTCTTTGATCTGAGCGACGATCGGCACACACAGGCGCAGCGCGGACACCCGGCCCTCGGCGTTGTCGAGGTCGATGTCGTTGAGCGTGGTGCGAATCGCGAACTCGAACAGCGGGGTTCGCCGGGCCACCAGATCGCGCAATGCGCCGTCGCCGGAGGCGAGCCGCAGATCGCAGGGGTCCATGCCGTCGGCCGCGACTGCGACGAACGACTGACCGGCCAGCTGCTGCTCGCCGGAGAAAGCCTTGAGCGCCGCGGCCCGGCCCGCCGCGTCACCGTCGAACACGTAGATCAGCTCGCCGCGAAAGAAGTTGTCGTCCATCATGAGTCGGCGCAGCATCGACAGGTGTTCCTCGCCGAACGCGGTCCCGCAGGACGCCACCGCGGTGGTGACACCGGCCAGATGCATCGCCATCACGTCGGTGTAGCCCTCGACGACGACAGCCTGGTGCCCCTTGGCGATGTTCCGCTTGGCCAGGTCGAGACCGAACAACACCGACGACTTCTTGTACAGCAACGTCTCCGGCGTGTTGACGTACTTGGCTTCCATCGGGTCGTCGTCGAACAACCGCCGCGCACCGAACCCGATCACCTCTCCGGCCGAGGACCGGATCGGCCACAGCAACCGGCGGTGGAACCGGTCCATCGGGCCGCGGCGGCCCTCCCGCGACAGGCCGGCCGCCTCGAGCTCCTTGAACTCGAATCCCTTGCGCAACAGATGCTTTGTCAGCGTGTCCCACCCCGACGGGGCAAAGCCGCAGCCGAAATGATGGGCGACGTCACCGTCGAAATTGCGTTCGGTCAGATACTTGCGGGCCGGCTGGGCCTCCGGTGTCTCCAGCGCCGCCGCGTAGAACACCTGGGCCTCGGCGTTGGCGGCGATGAGCCGGCTGCGACTCCCCCGGTCGCGCTGCACGTTGGTGGCGGCGCCGCCGGTATAGGTGATGGTGTGGCCGACCCGATCGGCCAGCACCTCGACCGCCTCGACGAAGCTGACGTGCTCGATCTTGCGGACGAAGTCATAGACGTCGCCGCCTTCGCCGCAGCCAAAGCAGTGGAACAGACCGTGATTGGGCCGAACATGGAACGACGGCGACTTCTCGTCGTGGAAGGGGCAGAGGCCCTTCATCGAGTCCGCGCCGGCCCGGCGCAGTTGGACGTAGTCGCCGACCACATCCTCGATGCGAACGCGTTCACGGATGGCGGTGACATCGCGATCAGAGATGCGGCCGGCCATCGGGCCAGTGTAGGGCCAGCCCGAAACGGCCCCGCCGGTTTAGCCGGTACCGATGACGCCGCAGGCCAATCGCTTCTCGGCGTCGGGAGCGTGCTCGGCGCCGTGTAGCAGGATCGCCGTCTTGCTACCGGCCAGCAGATCATCTCGGGTGAACGCGTCGGTGGTGGTGACCAGGTAGGCCGCGCCGTCCTGCCGTACCTCCAGTGGGTCGAGATCGCCACTCATCGGCTCGCCGGTGTGCCCGGGCGCCTGAAAGTGCATGCCGGCCGACAGGAAGTCACCCGACTTGCCCGGCTCCATCGGGTCGACCGAGTTCGGCTCGCATTTGCCGACGCCGTGGATGTGCATCTTGTGAAAGCCCGGCGCCAGGATGTGGTCCGCCGTGGTCTTCACGGTGACGGTCGCATACCCGCCGCTGAATTCGAATGTCGCGGTGGCCACCGCACGGCCGTCGGCGGCGTGCAGTTGCGCGGTGAGGGTTTGGCCGCTCGGCGCAGGGGTGCTCGACGAGGTCGCGGTGGACGCGTCCTGGTGCGGGCTACACCCGCTCAACGTGGCGACGGACAGTGCGGCGACGAGAAGGGAGGACTTGACCATGGGCTCCGACAGTAGTCGGGGGCTCACGCCTGGGTGGCGGCGATCCGTTCGAGGCGTCCCTCGGTGCAGGACGCGATCTGGTCGACGATCACCCGCAGCCGCGCGCTGTCGTCGGTGGCGGCGTGGAAGGCCGGCACGAAGATCGGGTCGAGGCTGCTGGGCGCCCCGGCAAGCAGGGCCTGGGCCACCCGGTGAATGCTCTCCCGTTGCCGCTTCTGGATTTCCTGGTGCCGCGGGTCGGACATGATGAATTGCAGCGCAAGCGTTTTGAGCAAGGCGACCTCGGCGCGCACCACCTCCGGAACCGACAGCACGGCCTGATAGCGGGCCAGCGGCCCGGGGCCGGCGTCGGCGCGGGTCGCCGCGATCGCCGCGGACGCGAACCGCCCCACCAACTCACTTGTCATGCGCTTGAGTGACACCGCGGCCGCCAGCGTCGCGTCGTACTTGCCGACCGCGGCGACCGCCGGCAGGGTCGCCAGCCGATGTGCGGCCGCGATCAGATCGTCGGCACGAACTCCGGCGAAGTCCCGCTCGCCGAGCGTGGCCAGTGCGGCTGCTTCGTCGTCGTCGGCGAGGACCCGGAGATCGATCCGGCCGGAGACGACGCCGTCCTCGACGTCGTGCACCGAGTAGGCGACATCGTCGGCCCAGTCCATCACCTGGGCCTCCAGGCAGGGCTGACCCGAGGGCGCGCCGTCGCGCATCCAGCCCGCGGCGGCGCGGTCGACGTCATAGAAGCCGAACTTGCGCCGATGCGGTTCACGCGCCCAGGGATATTTGGTGACGGCGTCCAGCGCCGCTCGGGTCAAATTGAGCCCGACGCTGTGTCCTTGTCCGTCAAGAACTTTGGGCTCCAGCTTGGTCAGGATGCGGAAGTTCTGCGCGTTCCCCTCGAAACCGCCGTGCGCGGCCGCGACCTCGTCGAGCGCCTGCTCGCCGTTGTGCCCGTAGGGCGGATGCCCGATGTCGTGGGCCAGGCCGGCCATGTCGACCAGGTCGGGATCGCAGCCCAGCCCGATCGCCATCCCCCGCCCGATCTGAGCGACCTCCAGCGAGTGCGTCAACCGGGTGCGTGGGGTGTCTCCCTCCCGCGGGCCGACGACCTGGGTCTTGTCCGCCAGCCGGCGCAGTGCCGCGCAGTGCAGAACCCTGGCGCGGTCGCGGGCGAAATCGGTGCGACGCTGACCCTCGGTACCCGGCAGGCCGGCGGTCTTGGGAGCCTCCGGCACCACCCGCTGGCGGTCGAGATCGTCGTAGGGGTCTTGCGGCGTCATCGACGCACAGTCTGCCAGTGAGATCGATCGCGCTGGGAGCCGAATCCCCACGGGGCTAGATTGGCGGACATGAGCACCCTCCGCCGCTTGGTCGCCGTGTTCATGGCGATGCTGATCACCGCGCTCACCATCGCGCCCTCGGCCACCGCCCAGCCACCCTTCCGACTGTCCGGTTACATCACCGACACCGTCGGGGCCCTGAGCCCGGATGGCCGCTCCGCCGTCGAATCCGCCAGCGGAAAGTTGTACTCCGACCGTCGTATTCAGCTGTGGGTGGTGTACGTCGACACCTTCTTCGGGCGGTCGGCGGTCGACTGGGCGGACAGCACCCGAAGCGTGAGCGACCTCGGCGACTTCGACGCGGTTCTGGCCGTGGCGACCGTTGACCACTCCTACGCGTTCCGGATTCCGAACCGGGTGAAGACGATCGACGCGGGCCAGGTCGACGAGCTGCGGCGCAACCAGATCGAGCCCGCGCTGCGCCGTGGCGACTGGAGCGGGGCCGCGGTCGCGGCGGCCAACGGCCTGGACCGCGACCAGAAGTCGGGAAGCTCGGCACCGCTGCTGATCGGCCTGGGCGTCATCCTGGTCGCGGTGGCGGCGTTGTACGTGGTCACCCGCTGGCGCCGTCGTCGACGCCGGACCGCCGAATTGGCCGCGGCCAAGCGGGTCGACGCCACCGACCCCGACGCGCTGGCGAGCCTGTCGCTGGGCGCACTCGACGACCTGTCCCGGTGGAAGGTGGTCGACGTCGACAACGCGGTGCGCACCAGCGCCAACGAGCTGGCACTGACGATCGAGGAGTTCGGCGAGCAGCGGACCCAGCCGTTCACCCGCGCGGTCGACGCCGCCAAAGCGGCGTTGGCCCAGGCATTCAGCGTGCGCCAGCAACTCGACGACGCGATCCCCGAGACCCGGCAACGCCGGCGCGAACTGCTGACCGAGGTGATCGTGGCCGCCGCGCGCGCCGATCGCGAGCTGGAGTCGCAACGGGAGGACTTCGAGGAGATGCGCGACCTGGTGGTCAACGCGCCGTCGCGGCTGGACGCGCTCACCCAGCAGGTCGTCGACCTCACCGCGCGGCTCGACCCGGCCGACCAGCGGATGACCGAGCTGCACAACGAATTCGACGCCGCCGCGCTGGCCTCGGTGGCCACCAACGTCACGACCGCCAGGGATCGCCTGACGTTCGCCGAACAGAATCTAGGCCACGCCCGCGAGAAAGCGGCCAAGCCGGTCAGCGGTGAGCAGAGTGCCCTCGTCGACGCCGTGCGTGCCGCGGAATCATCGCTGGGACAAGCACGTTCACTGCTCGACGCGGTCGACAGCGCCGCCAACGACATCCGGCACGCCGTCGCGGCGCTGCCGTCGCTGACCGCCGACGTCACGTCCGGCATCGAACACGCCGACACCACCCTGCGGAGCGCGCAGAAGACCAAAACCCCGCACCTGCGCGAGCTGTCCGGGGCCCGCGACGCCGCCGCCCGGGCTCTCGACGCCGCCCGCACCAGCGGCTCCGGGGACCCTCTCGCGTCGTTCACCGCACTGACCAAGGCCGACGCCGACCTGAATCGGCTGCTGGCCACGGTTGCCGAGGAGCAGGCGACCGCGCAGCGGCTCGGCCGAACCCTGGAGCAGACGCTGTTCACCGCGCAGTCGCGGGTGCACGCGGTCTCGGAGTACATCGACAACCGGCGGGGCAGCATCGGGCCCGAAGCGCGGACTCGACTCTCGGAGGCGAGTCGGGAGATCGACGCCGCACACGACACCGAGTCCGCCGATCTGAACGTAGCGATCGCCCACGCCAACAAGGCGGCATCGCTGGCCGCCCAAGCGCAATCGCTGGCCGAGACCGACGTGCAATCCGCGCAGCAGGCCTACACGTCGCGCTACGGCGGCGGCGACCACACCGGTGCGGTGCTCGGCGGCATCATCATCGGCGACATGCTCGGCGGCGGCGGTTTCGGTGGCGGTGGCTTCGGTGGCGGCGGCTGGGGCCCGACGTCATTCGGCGGTTCGGGCTCGTCCGACGGCGGCTTCATGGGCGGCGGCGGGCGGTTCTGAGCCGGGCCACTGCCCTGAGCATGGTGGACGCGGCAGCTCACCACGCCCTAGTGAGCCGCCGCGTCGACTTACCGATGATATTAAACGGGTGACCAATAGGGTAGGGGTTTGCGAAATTTAGTCCGCCCCGGTTCGGCCCGGGTTCCGGGCCGAGGATTTAGCAGCCTCGCAACCGCGAACTGAGATAGTCGAGCACCCCGTCGATCGCCACCCGCTCCTGCGTCATCGCATCGCGTTCGCGGATCGTGACGGCATGGTCGTCGAGGGAGTCGAAGTCCAGCGTCACGCAGTAGGGCGTACCGATCTCGTCCTGGCGCCGGTAGCGGCGACCGATCGCGCCGGCGTCGTCGAAGTCGACGTTCCAGCACGTGCGCAATTCGGCGGCCAGGTCGCGGGCCTTCGGGCTCAGGTCGGCATGCCGCGACAGCGGCAGCACCGCGGCCTTCACCGGCGCCAGCCGCGGGTCGAGCCGCAACACGGTTCGTTTGTCCACCCCGCCTTTGGCATTCGGCGCTTCGTCCTCGTGATACGCGTCGATCAGGAAGGCCATGAACGAGCGGGTGAGCCCGGCCGCCGGCTCGATCACGTACGGCGTGTAGCGGGTGTCGTTGGCCTGGTCGTAGTACGACAGGTCGACGCCAGAATGCTTTGAGTGCGTGGACAAGTCGAAGTCGGTGCGGTTCGCGATGCCTTCGAGCTCACCCCACGGGTTGCCGGAGAAGCCGAACTTGTACTCGATGTCGACGGTGCGGTCGGAGTAGTGCGAGAGCTTTTCGGGCGCGTGCTCGTAGAGCCGCAGATTCTCCGGGTTGATGCCGAGATCGACGTACCACTGCTGACGGGTGTCGATCCAGTACTGATGCCATTCCTTGGCGGTCGACGGCTCGACGAAGAACTCCATCTCCATCTGCTCGAACTCACGGGTGCGGAAGATGAAGTTGCCGGGCGTGATCTCGTTGCGAAAGCTCTTGCCGATCTGGCCGATGCCGAACGGCGGCTTGCGCCGCGACGTGGTGACCACGTTGGCGAAGTTCACGAAGATGCCCTGCGCGGTCTCGGGCCGCAGGTAGTGCAACCCCTCCTCGGTCTCGATCGGACCGAGGTAGGTCTTGAGCATCATGTTGAAGTCGCGCGGCTCGGTCCACTGGCCCTTGGTACCGCAGTCCGGGCAGACGATCTCGCTCATCGGCACCGAGTCCGGATCGCCACCCTTCTTCAGGGCGTAAGCCTCCTGCATGTGGTCCTGGCGGTGCCGCTTGTGGCAGTTCAGGCACTCCACCAGCGGGTCGTTGAACACCTCGACATGGCCCGAGGCCACCCACACCGCGCGCGGCAGGATGATCGACGAGTCCAGGCCCACGACGTCGTCGCGGCCGGTGACGACCGAGCGCCACCACTGCCGCTTGACGTTCTCCTTGAGTTCCACGCCCAGCGGACCGTAGTCCCACGCCGATTTGGTGCCGCCGTAGATCTCACCGGCGGGATAGACCAGGCCACGCCGTTTGGCGAGGTTGACGACGGTGTCGATGACGGACGCCACGAGGTGCGGTCTCCTGAATGTCGTTGTGCATGGACGATCCGTCATCGTAGCGATCCCCGCCGCGCTCTTTGACATGCGTGGTTATGCATGTGACAGTGGAGGCAGCATGCCTCTCTCATCCCCCACCGCAGCTGACGGCGACGAACTGGTCAGCGAGCACCAGCACAGCGACGCCGCGGAACTGCCGTCGCCGCCACCGCGGGACATCCTCGACGCCGCCGGCGAGCTGTTGCGCGCGCTGGCCGCGCCGGTGCGGATCGCGATCGTGCTTCAGCTGAACGTGTCCCAGCGTTGCGTGCACGAGTTGGTCGACGCACTCGGCGTCCCGCAGCCGCTGGTGAGCCAGCACCTGAAGATCCTCAAGGCCGCGGGCGTGGTCGCCGGGGAGCGGTCCGGACGCGAGGTGCTCTACCGACTGGCCGACCACCACCTGGCGCACATCGTGGTCGACGCCGTCGCGCACGCCGGGGAGGACAAATGACCACCGGCACCGGGGCCGGCGTCCGCGCCACGCGACAGCGAGCCGCGATCGCGGAGCTGCTCGACACCCTCGACGAGTTCCGCTCGGCCCAGGAATTGCACGACGAACTACGCCAGCGTGGCGAGAACATCGGGCTGACCACCGTCTACCGGACCCTGCAGTCGATGGCCTCAGCGGGCCTGCTCGACACGCTGCGCAACGACACCGGCGAGTCGGTCTATCGCCGTTGTTCCGATCACCACCACCACCACTTGGTGTGCCGCAACTGCGGATCCACCGTCGAGGTGGGCGATCACGAGGTCGAAGCGTGGGCCGCCGAAGTCGCCACCAAGCACGGTTTCTCCGACGTCAGTCACACCATCGAGATCTACGGCACCTGCTCGGACTGCGGCTAACCCGTCAGTGCGCGGCGTATTTCGGCGCCTTTGTCGAGCACCATCAGGACGAGCGTACGTAGCGCATCGTCGTTGAGGCCGTTTCCGGGAAAGTTGTAGCGCAGCACCACATCCGCGGCCTTGCCCGGCTTCTCCGCCAGCGTCACCGATCCCAGCAGCGTAGTACGCGACTGGTCGGCGACGACGTCGCGAATCTTCTTGCGCAGCGCCAGATCCCACGCCACCATCTGGGTCAACGAGACCAGGTCGAGGTCTTCGTTGATCGGCACCACCCGCAACGAGGCGATGGTGCCGCCGTGATGCACGGTCAGCGCGCCGTCCGGTTCGGCATCGGTCGGCAGCACCTCGGAGAGCACGGCGAGCAGCCGTTCCGGCAGAGACGCCATCACGCCGTCCCGAATCGTCGATGCCGCAACGCATACTCCTCGCAGGCCGCCCACAAGTTGCGGCGATCGTAATCGGGCCAGAGCGTGTCCTGGAAGATGTACTCCGCGTAGGCGGCTTGCCACAGCATGAAGTTGCTGGTCCGCTGCTCCCCCGACGTGCGCAACAGCAGATCGACGTCGGGGATGTCCGGGCGGTGCAGGTGCCGGGCGATGGTCGCCTCGTTGACCCGGTCCGGGTTCAGCCTGCCCGCTGCCGCCTCACGCGCGATATCCCTTGCCGCTTCGGCGATTTCGGTGCGGCCACCGTAGTTGACGCAGTAGTTGACCGTGATCACGTCGTTCTTCAGGGTCAGTTCCTCGGCGACCGCCAGCTCGTTGATGACGCTGCGCCACAACCTCGGCCGCGAGCCCACCCACCGGATCTTGACGCCCATTTCGTTGAGGTTCACCCGGCGCCGTCGCACCACGTCGCGGTTGAAGCCCATCAGGAAGCGGACCTCGTCGGCCGAACGCTTCCAGTTCTCGGTGGAGAAGGCATACAGGCTGAGCCACTTGATGCCCATTTCGATTGCCCCGCAGACGATGTCGATGACGACGGCCTCGCCCATCTTGTGGCCTTCCACCCGGGGCAGACCGCGCTGGGTGGCCCAGCGGCCGTTGCCGTCCATCACGATCGCGACGTGATTGGGTAACTGCTCCAGGGGTATCGCCGGGGCCGACGCTTTGGAGATGTGCTGCGGCGGCCGGAGCGGCCCACCGTCGGGCGCGGGCGGCAACTCCGGAAAGACCACCGGCCACGTCGAGGTGTCCGGGAACACCGGGTAGTCATCGGGGGCCGGGGCGAGCTGGGGGAAGTCGGACTTCCGCTTGCGCTCAGCCCTCCGCTCTGAGCGGCTCACCCGGCTCGTCTCCATGCGCCACATCCTGCCTGACCAGAGCGACCCGGCGGTCGAGCAGGCTCTGATCGATCACCTCGACGCGCCGGATCCGCTCGACCAGCGGCAGGGTGCGCAACTGCCGCTCCAGATGCCACTGCAGGTGAGCGGCCACCAATCCGCTGACGTGGCTGCGAGCTGATTGTGGTGCGCCCTCGGTGGCCTCCCAGTCGCCGTCGCGCAGGGCGGCCATCAGGTCCAGCACGCCCAGCGGCGGTGTCGTCGCGCCGGGTGGGCGGCAGAAGCCGCACACGCTGCCGCCCGCGGCGACGTGAAATGCCCGGTGCGGGCCGGGCGTGGCGCAACGCGCGCATTCGGTCAGCGCCGGGGCCCACCCGGCAATGCCCATGGCCCGCAGCAGATACGCGTCCAACACCAACTCGCGGGGCCGGCTGCCGTCGGCGACCGCGCGCAGCGCGCTGACCGTGAGCCGGTGCAGCTCCGGCGCCGGTGCCCGCTCCTCGCCGGCGAGTCGCTCGGCGGTTTCCAGCATCGCGCACGCGCTGGTGTAGCGGCCGTAGTCGCTGACGATGTCGGTGGCGAACGCGTCGAGTGAGACCACCTGCGTGACGATGTCGAGGTTGCGGCCCGGATGCAGCTGGACGTCGATGTGCGCGAACGGCTCCAATCGCGCGCCGAACTTGCTGCGGGTACGGCGAACACCCTTGGCCACCGCGCGAACCAGCCCGTGGTCGCGGGTGAGCAAAGTGACGATCCGGTCGGCTTCGCCGAGCTTGTGCTGGCGCAGCACGACCGCCCGGTCCCGGTACAGCCGCATAGGTATCAGTTTGGCACCAGGTTGCGACGGGGCCCCGGACGCGCGCCGATAATGTCGGTACCGATGAGTAACTCCGCCGATCGCCGTTTCCCCACGCTGACCGACCAGCTGTATCAGCTGGCCAGTGGTGAGGTCACCTCCGACGAGCTGGTCCGTCGCTCTCTGCACGCCATCGAGTCCAGCCAGCCGACGCTGAACGCGTTCCGCGTGGTGCTCACCGAGTCGGCGCTGGCCGCCGCCGCCAGGGCCGATCGGCGCCGCGCCGACGGTGACCAGGCGCCGCTGCTCGGTGTGCCGATCGCGGTCAAGGACGACGTCGACGTCGCCGGCCAGCCGACCTACTTCGGCACGTCCGGCCACGTCCAGCCGGCCACCCAGGACGCCGAGGTGGTGCGCCGGCTGAAGGCCGCCGGCGCGGTGATCGTCGGCAAGACCAACACCTGCGAACTGGGCCAGTGGCCGTTCACCAGCGGCCCCGCATTCGGCCACACCCGCAACCCGTGGTCGCGCCGGCACACTCCGGGCGGTTCATCCGGCGGCAGCGCGGCCGCGGTGTCCGCCGGGCTGGTCACCGCGGCGATCGGCTCCGACGGGGCGGGCAGCGTGCGCATTCCCGCGGCGTGGACCCATCTGGTCGGCATCAAGCCTCAGCGTGGCCGCATCTCGACGTGGCCGCTGCGCGAGGCGTTCAACGGGATCACCGTCAACGGGGTGCTGGCCCGCACGGTCGCCGACGCGGCGCTGGTGCTCGACGCGGCGTCCGGCAACGTCGACGGCGATCTGCACAAGCCGCCGCCGGTGACGGTCTCCGATCACGTCGGCATCGCGCCCGGCTCGCTGCGCATCGCGTTGTCGACCCGGTTCCCGTTCACCGCTTTTCCGGCCCGCCTAAATCCCGAGATCGAGGCGGCGCTGGAATCGGTGGGCGATCAGCTCCGGCTACTCGGCCACACCGTGGTCGACGGAAACCCCGACTACGGGCTGCGGCTGTCGTGGAACTTCCTGTCGCGGTCCACATCCGGACTGCTGGATTGGGCCGAGCGATTGGGCGACGGTGTCGAATTCGATCGCCGGACGCTGTCCAACATGCGGATGGGCCGGCTTCTCTCGCAGCAGATCCTGCGCGCCGCCCGGGCCGGCGAGGCCGCCAACCAGCGGCGGGTGGGCTCGATTTTCCGCATCGTCGACGTGGTGCTGGCACCGACGACCGCGCTGCCGCCCCCGCTCGCCGAGTCCTTCGACAAGCTGGGCGGACTGGGCACCGACCGCGCGATGATCGCGGCCTGCCCGGTGACCTGGCCGTGGAATGTGCTGGGGTGGCCGTCGATCAACGTGCCGGCCGGTTTCACGTCCGAGGGCCTGCCGATCGGTGTGCAGCTGATGGGGCCGGCCAACAGCGAGCCGTTGCTGGTGTCGCTGGCGGCCGAACTGGAGGCGCTGGGCGGCTGGGCGGCCAAACAGCCGACGGTCTGGTGGGACGCCGAGACCGAGGCGGTGCGGTAGCCGCGTCAGAAGCCCAGTCGACCAAGCTGTTTCGGGTCGCGCTGCCAGTTCTTGGCCACCTTGACCCGCAGCTCGAGGTAGACCTTGGTGCCCAGCAGCTTCTCGATCTGACCGCGCGCGACCGTGCCCACTTCACGCAACCTCGCCCCGCCCTTGCCGATCACGATGCCCTTCTGGCTGTCACGCTCGACGTAGAGCAGCGCATGCACGTCGATCAGGTCGTCGCGGCCGTCGCGCGGATTGATCTCGTCGATCACCACCGCCAACGAGTGCGGCAGTTCGTCGCGGACACCTTCGAGTGCGGCCTCCCGGATGAACTCGGCCATCAGGACTTCTTCGGGCTCGTCGGTCAGCTCACCGTCGGGGTAGTACGGCGGACCGGGCGGCAACGCGGCAGCCAGCACACCGATCAACAGGTCGACCTGTTCACCGGTGGTCGCCGACACCGGAACGACCTCGGCGTCGGGGCCCACCAATTCGCTGACCGCGAACAGTTGCGCGGCCAGCTTGTCCTTGGACACCCGGTCGATCTTGGTGACGATGGCCACCAAAGTCGTTCGGGGAGCGGTGGATCGGACCTGCTCGACGATCCACCTGTCCCCCGGACCGATCGCCTCGTCCGCTGGGATGCAGAGACCGATCGCGTCGACCTCGCTGTAGGTGTCGCGAACCAGATCGTTGAGCCGCTTGCCGAGCAGGGTGCGCGGTCGATGCAGACCCGGCGTGTCGACCAGGATGATCTGGAAGTCGTCGCGGTGCACGATGCCCCGGATGGTGTGCCGGGTGGTCTGCGGGCGGTTCGACGTGATCGCGACCTTCGAGCCGACCAGCGCATTGGTCAGCGTCGACTTGCCGGTGTTGGGCCGGCCGATGAAACAGACGAAACCGGAACGGAATTCGGTCATCGGACACCGTTGGTGTCGACGCGGCGGAGCAGAACGGTACCGATCCGGACCCGGCCGCGGTGGTCGGGCCCACCCTCGGCGTGCAGCAGCAGGCCGTGCGACTCCACCTCGGAACCCGGCAGCGGCACCCGTCCCAGCTCCAGAGCCAGCAGGCCACCGACGGTGTCCACGTCGAGATCCTCCTCGAACTCCAGCCCGTACAGTTCACCGACGTCTTCGATCGGCAACCGGGCCGACACCCGGAACTGGTTGTCGCCCAACTCTTCTACAGGAGCCACCTCGGCGGCGTCGTACTCGTCGGCGATCTCGCCCACGATCTCCTCGAGCACATCCTCGATGGTCACCAGGCCCGCGATCGCGCCGTATTCGTCCACCAGCAATGTCATGTGGTTGCGGTCGCGCTGCATCTCCCGCAGCAACTGATCGAGCGGCTTGGAGTCCGGGACGAACACCGCCGGGCGCATCACCTCCGTCACGGCGGTCTCGCGTCCGCTCGCCGACGAGTAATACGCTTGCTGCACACAGTCTTTCAGGTACACCACGCCGACGATGTCGTCGACGTTCTCGCCGATCACCGGAATGCGGGAGTGCCCACTGCGGACCGCCACGGACGTCGCCTCGGCGGCGGACTTGTCGTGCTCGATCCAGATCATCTCGGTGCGCGGCACCATCACCTCACGGGCCGGCGTATCGCCGAGTTCGAACACCGACTCGATCATCCGGCGCTCGTCGGCGGCGACCACGCCGCGTTGCTGCGCGAGGTCCACGACTTCGCGCAACTCGATCTCCGAGGAGAACGGACCGTTGCGGAAGCCGCGACCGGGCGTCAACATGTTTCCCAACACCACCAGCACCCGGCTGATCGGGGTCAGCAGAACCGAAATCGCCTGCAGCGGAAGGGCGGAAACCAGAGCGATGGAGTAGGCGTTCTGGCGTCCCAGCGTCCTGGGCCCGACACCGATGACGACGAAGCTGACCACCACCATCACCACCGCGGCGATGAACAGACCCCAGTCGCGGCTCACCTGTCGATAGCAGAACTGCGCCAGCAGCACGGTCGCGCTGATCTCGCAGACGATCCGCAGCAGCACCACCAGGTTGATGTAACGGGGCCGGTCGGTCATCACCCCGGCCAGTCGGACCGCGCCCGGCCGCTCGTCGCGGACCATCTCCTGCACCCGCGCCATCGACACCGTGCTGATCGCCGCGTCGATGGCCGCGAACACGCTACCCAGAGAGATCAGCAGGATCGCGCCGAACAGCGAAGCGAAACTGTTCAATGGTCGAAATACCTTGATTTGTCCAGCAATCGCTGGTCTCGCTCGTGCTGGCGTTGCTGGCGGTAGAACTCGACCTGGTCGGCGACCCACTCCTCCAACAAGCGGCGCTGCAGGCCGAACATCTCTTTTTCTTCGTCCGGCTCGCCGTGGTCGTAGCCGAGCAGATGCAGCACGCCGTGAATGGTCAACAGCGCCAACTCATGTCCCAGCGAATGACCGGCCGTCGCGGCCTGTTCGGCGGCGAACTCGGGACACAATACGATGTCGCCGAGCATGGCCGGGCCGGGTTCCGGCGCATCGGGGCGCCCGCCGGGTTCGAGCTCGTCCATCGGAAAGCTCATCACATCGGTTGGCCCGGGCAAGTCCATCCAGCGCATGTGCAGGTCGGCCATCGCCGCGGTGTCCAGCAGCACCATCGACAGCTCGGCGGCCGGATTGACGTCCATCTGGGCGATGACAAACTTTGCGACGCTGATCAATTCGGATTCGGAGACGTCGATCCCGGATTCGTTGGCGACCTCGATCGTCATACAGTCACCGGCGACCCGTGCCGCGACGCCCGGCGCGGTTCATCGTCAGCCCGGGCTGTTCGTGTCGGGCATAGGCGTCCACGATTTCGGAGACCAGCCGGTGGCGCACCACGTCGGCGCTGGTGAGCTCCGAGATGTGGATGTCGTCGATCCCATCCAGGATGTCGACGGCCGCCCGCAGCCCCGACCGGTGGTTGCCGGGTAGATCGATCTGCGTGACATCGCCGGTGACAACGACTTTGGAACCGAACCCCAGGCGGGTGAGGAACATCTTCATCTGCTCGGCGGTGGTGTTCTGCGCCTCGTCGAGAATGATGAACGCGTCGTTGAGGGTTCTACCCCGCATGTAAGCCAGCGGCGCGACCTCGATCACGCCCGACGACATCAGCTTCGGGATGAGCTCGGGGTCCATCATGTCGTGCAGCGCATCGTAGAGCGGACGCAGATAGGGATCGATCTTCTCACTCAGCGTGCCGGGCAGAAAGCCAAGGCGCTCACCGGCTTCCACCGCCGGGCGGGTCAAGATGATCCGGCCGACCTGCTTGGTCTGCAGTGCGTTGACCGCCTTGGCCATGGCCAGGTAGGTCTTGCCGGTGCCGGCCGGTCCGATCCCGAACACGATGGTGTGGTTGTCGATCGCGTCGACGTAGCGTTTCTGGTTGAGCGTCTTGGGCCGGATCGTCTTACCGCGACGCGACAGAATGTCCAGCGTGAGCACTTCGGCCGGCGACTCGTTGCCGGTACCCACGATCATCGCGACGCTGCGCCGCACGCCGTCCGGGGTGAGCGCCTGGCCACCCGCGACGATCGCGATCAGTTCGGAGAGCACCCGTTCGGCGAGCGCGACGTCGGCCGGCTGACCGGACAGCGTCACAGCGTTGCCGCGGACATGTAGGTCGGCGGTCAGAAGTCGTTCGAGGGCGCGCAGGTTCTCGTCGGCGGAGCCAAGCAGGCCCATGACGAGGTCGGGCGGAACATCGATACTGCTGCGAACCGACGATGCGGACGGACCAGCAGTGTTGGTCTCGCGGGGCGACACGATGGGTTCTTAAGCCTGCTTTCTGTGGTCTGTCCAGCGGGTTAGCGACTCGAGTCTACCGCCGGTGGGTTGGCCAAACCACTGGTTAGCCGTCGTCGCCCAGCGACCATCGCGACGTCAGCGCACCCAGCGCGCCCAGCGCCACGGCGGCCGCGGTCGACGTGCGCAACACCGTCGGGCCCAGCCGCACGGCGCGTGCACCCGCGGCGACGAGCGCGGCCAGCTCGTCAGGTGCGATGCCGCCCTCGGGGCCGACCAGCAGCATCACCGACGTCGCCTGCGCCAGGCTCACCGCCGTCAGCGGCGCCTCGGCCGATTCGTGCAACGCCAGCACGACGCCGCCGGACGCCGTCGTCTCGCCGACCCGGGTGGCCAGGGCGGCGGTCGACAGCACACCGTCGACGGTCGGAATGTAGGCGCGGCGCGACTGCTGGGCAGCCGCGCGGGCGACCGCCCGCCAGCGCCGAAGCCCCTTCTCGGCGCGGGCCCCGTCCCAGCGGGCCACGCACCGCGCCGCCTGCCAGGCCAGCAGCGCGTCGGTGCCGGCCTCGGTGGCCAGCTCGACGGCCAGCTCGGAACGCTCGGATTTGGGCAGCGCCTGGACCACCGTGACCGGCGGGAGTGCCGGCGCGACCTGACTGCGCTCGATCACCCGGGCCCGCAGACCGTCGCGGGTCGCCTCTTCGACGGTGCAGCGGGCCACCCCGCCGGCGCCGTCGCCGAGAATCAGTTCCTCGCCGACCCGGATGCGCCGCACGGTGGCGGCGTGGAACCCCTCGTCGCCGTCGAGGACAACCGGCTCACCGCTGCCGGGCAGCGCGTCGACGTAGAACAGGCCGGGCAATTAGCGCCCGGTGAAGGTTTCGCGCAGCCGGCTGAACAGTCCGCCACCGTTGCTGGCGGCGGTGTGCGTCGAGCGGACCTCGGTGACATCGCGGCTGCGCCGGCTCTTGAACTCGCGCAGCAGGTCCGCGTCTTGATGGTCGAGCCGCTCCGGGACCACCACGTCGACGTGGACGTGCAGGTCGCCGCGCACACCCGAGCGCAGATGCGGCATGCCGTGGCCACGCCGCGTCGTCACCGAGCCGGGCTGGGTTCCGGCTGGGATGGTGATCTCGGTCAGGCCGTCGATGATCGCGTCGACGGTCACCGTGGTGCCCAGGGCCGCATCGACCATCGGCACCGAGATCGTGCAGTGCAGGTCGTCGCCGTCACGCACGAAGATGTCATGCGGCTGCTCGTGGATCTCGACGTACAGGTCGCCGGCCGGTCCCCCGCCGGGCCCCACTTCGCCCTGCGCCGCCAGGCGAACCCGCATGCCGTCACCCACGCCGGCGGGGATCTTCACCGCGATCTCCCGGCGGGCCTGCACCCGTCCGTCGCCACCGCACTGATGGCAGGGGTCGGGAATGACCTCCCCGACGCCGCGGCAGGTGGGGCACGGTCGGGCCGTCATGACCTGGCCGAGCAGGGAACGCTGGACGGTCTGCACCTCGCCGCGGCCGCCACAGGTGTCGCAGGACACCGGCTTCGAGTCGCCGTTGGTGCCTTTGCCCTGGCAGCGATCGCACAGCACCGCGGTGTCGACGGTGACCTGCTTGCTGACGCCGGTGGCGCATTCGGTCAGGTCGAGCCGCATCCGCAGCAGCGAGTCCGAACCCGGCCGAACCCGTCCGACCGGACCCCGCGACGTCGTGCCGCCGCCGAAGAATGCCTCGAAAACGTCACCCAGACCGCCGAACCCGCCGAATCCGCCGCCACCCGCCGCGGCATTCTCCAGCGGATCGCCGCCCAGGTCGACGATGCGTCGCTTCTCGGGGTCGGACAGCACCTCGTAGGCGACGCTGATCTCCTTGAACTTCGCCTGCGCGGCCTCGTCGGGGTTGACGTCGGGATGCAGTTCGCGCGCCAGCTTTCGATACGCCCGCTTGAGCTCCGAGTCGCTGGCGTTCTTGCCCACGCCGAGCAGACCGTAATAGTCGCGTGCCACGCTCCGACCTTCCTGAAGTTTCCTGGGTTCTCAGACCCAGATCGACCGCGAGAAAACGGTCATTACTGAATTGTGCCTGGAATGCCGGCTCATCGTGTGCCCAGCACTTCGCCGATGTAGAGAGCAACCGCAGCGACACTAGCCATAGTTCCCGGATAGTCCATCCGGGTGGGCCCCAGTACGCCCATGCCGCCGTAGACGGTGTCCAGGGTGCCGTAGGTGGTGGACACCACCGACGTGCCCATCATCTGCTCGGCCTCGGTCTCGTGTCCGATGCGGACTGTGACTTTGCCGGCCTCCTGCTGCGCGGCCAGCAGCTTGAGGACGACGACCTGTTCCTCGAGTGCCTCCAGGATCGAACGCAACGACCCGCCGAAGTCGGCGGTGTTGCGGGTCAGGTTGGCGGTGCCGCCCAACAGCAACCGCTCCTCGGTGTGCTCGACCAAGGACTCGAGCAGCACGGTAGCCGAGCGGCCCACCGCGTCGCTGAGGCTCTTCGACTGGCCTCCGCGACCGTCGAGCTGGGCGGCCAGGTCGGCGACAGCCACCGATGCCGCCGAGAGTTTCTGGCCGTCCAGTGCTTGGCCGAGTATCTCCCGCAGCTGCGAGAGCTGGTGTTCGTCGATGACGTCGCCGAGTTCGACGACGCGCTGGTCCACCCGTCCGGTGTCGGTGATCACCACCATCAGCAGCCGGGCCGGGGTCAGCGCGATCACCTCCAGGTGCCGCACTCTCGACGTCGACAGCGTCGGGTACTGCACGACCGCGACCTGCCGAGTCAGCTGGGCCAACAGCCGCACGGCGCGGCGCAGCACGTCGTCGAGGTCGACCCCGGACTCCAGGAAGCTCTGGATGGCCCGCCGCTCGGCGATCGACATCGGTTTGACGTCGTCGAGGCGGTCGACGAATTCGCGGTAGCCCTTCTCCGTGGGCACCCGCCCGGAGCTGGTGTGTGGCTGGGTGATGTAACCCTCGGCCTCCAGCACGGCCATGTCGTTGCGCACCGTCGCCGAGGACACCCCGAGGTTGTGCCGATCGACGAGCGACTTCGAACCGATCGGTTCCTTGGTGGCTACGAAGTCGGCGACGATCGCGCGCAGCACCTGGAATCGGCGCTCATCGGCACTTCCCATCGGCGATCGTTCCTCCTAACCTCCGACCAGTTTACGGGGATCACCAGCAAGTACCCTGTGCTGCATGGCCGCATCGGAGAGCATCACACCGAAAACGAGCCTCAGGTGATCTTCAAGGGCGTGCGCGACGGCAAGCCGTACCCCGACCACGGCCTGTCCTACCGGGACTGGTCGCGGATTCCGCCACGGCAGATCCGGCTCGACGAACTGGTCACCACCACCACGGTGCTGGCCCTGGATCGCCTGCTCTCAGAGGACTCGACCTTCTACGGCGATCTCTTCCCGCACGCGGTGAAGTGGAAGGGCGTGTGCTACCTCGAGGAAGGCGTGCACCACGCGGTGCGTTCGGCGTTGCGGAACCGCACCGTGCTGCACGCGCGGCTGCTCGACCTGGACGCCGTCACCCAGCGCCCCGACCAGGCCTAGGGCTTAGTCGTTGGTGATGGCCGTTGCGGCCTGCACCAGGGCCAGCGCAGCGTCGTGCTGCAGCACCCAGGTACCACCCTGGTCGATGAACACAAGGTTCTTCTCGACCGGGCCGGCGAACCTGGGACCGGTGATGGCGACGTCGGCCTTCACCGTGTTGGGCGCCACCGACTCGATGTTGCTGACCGCGAACTGCTCCGGAAAGTTGCCGTGCCGGTAGGCCTGGCGTAGGTCGTGGTCGGCGACGTGACCCTCGTTGGGCGGGATTCCGTTTTCGACCAGTCCGACCTTCGTCTCATAACCCACGCCGGGGTCGGTGACCCGATTGCACAGGTCCGACAGCTGCTGCGGGCTGGGCAGCGCCTGCTGGCCGGGCGGGTCGAGTGGCACGTCGAACACGACGGGCGCGACCTGCGGCGCCGGGGCGCCAGCTACGGCCAGCGACGTCGCACCCGCTGTGGCGGCTCCCACGGCGGCGACGGCGGCCACCCCGGTGGCGAACATTTTCAGAGTCATCGTTGTCCCTTCGATTTGGACCTGAGCATCAGTGTCATTCTGCTGCTCACCGCGCGACCGGCGGCGAGCGGGCCTGCCTGGCGTGTCGGATAGCCCGATATCGGTCGTCAAAACCACCGCCCGATCAGCCGGCGTGGATGCGCCATTCGGCGGCGTCGCGTTGCTGGCGCCAGAAATCGTCGAAACGTCCACCGGCGGTGAGCAACTCGTCGACGGTGCCGTCTTCGACGATGGTGCCCGCGTCGAGGAAAAGCACCCGGTCGGCATGTCGGATGCTGGCCAGCCGGTGGGCGACGATCACCCGGGTCCGCGGTTGCGGATCCGCGGTCAACGCATCGACGACCGCGGCCTCGTTCTCGGTGTCCAGCGCGCTGGTGGCCTCGTCGACCAGCAGAATCGGCGCCGGCTTCAGCAGGGCGCGCGCGATGCTGACGCGTTGCCGTTCCCCGCCGGACAACGCCGAGCCGGCTTCGCCGACGACCGTCTCGGCGCCGGCCGGCAGCCTGCCGGTCAGTTCGTCCACCCGGGCCAGCGCGACCGCGCGGCTGAACTGCGCGTCGGTGGCGGCCGGGTCCCCTGCCGAGATGTTCTCGCGGATGGTGCCGTGGAACAGGTAGGGATGCTGGAACACCACGCTGCTCGCCGCGCGACGGGCTTCCGCGTCGAGGGTCGCGACGTCGACGCCGTCGATCAGGACGCGGCCACGGACGGGTTGATACAGGCCGGCGATCAGCGCCAGCACCGTGCTCTTCCCGGAGCCCGACGGCCCGACGATCGCCGTGGTGGTCCCCGGTCGCAACGCGAAACTCACCCCGTCGAGCACCGGCGTGCTCGCGCCGTCGTAGCCGAACGCGACGTCCTCGAACTCGATGAGCGGCGCATCGTGGTACCCACGGCGAGTTTCCGGGCCGGCCGCGATCACCGGTGCACCGAGCACCGAGCGGATGCGGTCCAGGGTGGCGCGGGTGCTCTCCAGCGCCGGGCCGAGTTCGCTGATCGACGTGAACGGCTCCAGGTAACGGGCGATCACCACGATCAGCGCGATCGCCTCGGGAACCGAAAGCTGGTGCGTGATGGTCAAAACGGTGGTCGCGCCGGCGAACAGGATCAGCGCGAGCTGGCTGGCCAGGCTGAACAGCAGCTGACCCGGAACCTGCATGGTGAGCAGGCGCATCATCGCACCGTGTTGCGCGGACAGCGCATCGCCGACCATGCTGCGGGCCGGCTCGACGCGCCGGGCGGCGCGCAATGCCTGCTGGGTCCGGGCGAATTCGATGATCCGCTCGGTCAGTGACGTATTCGCTTCGGCGGCAGCCTGATCCGCGCGACGGGCCAGTCGGGCCGACGCCCACAGCGCCCCCAGCAGCAGCGGCACACCCCCCATCGCCGCGGCCGCGAGCTGCCAGGACACCGGCAACAACGCCACCGCGATCGCGGCCGGCAGCAGCACCGCCGTGACCAACGGGGTGAGCAGGTTCACCGCGAGACCGACCAGCTCGGGTCCGGTCGCCGCGATCGCCTGCCGGGCCGTGGCGGTGTGCTCCGCACTGAACCATTCCAGCCGCACATCCGGCAGCTGGTCCGCGACGTCGTGCTGGGTGTGGTCGAGCACCGCGAAGCCCAGGTCGAAACCGATTCGCGCAGTGGCGGTGTCGATGGCCCACCCAGCCGCCGTCGCCGCGGTCAGCCAGCCCAGCCAGACCAGTGCGTGCTGCGGGGTGCTGCTGAACAACGCACCCACCAACGGGACCAGCAGGACGGTGCCGACCGCCCGCACGATCACCGAAATCATGGCCAGCAGGGCGTAGACCGCGACCTTGCCGCGACGCTCCGCCGGGACCAGGCCGATCCAGGTGCGGATCATCGGGTGGCCTCCTGGGTGCTGGTGGCGGTCACCGGGTCGCGCCGGCCGCTGTCCCACAACCGTCGGTAGCGGCCGTCCGCGGCGAGCAGGTCGTCATGCGTGCCCTGCTCGGCGATCCGGCCGTGATCGAGCACGACAATCTGGTCGGCACCGACAATCGTGTGCAGCCGGTGCGCGATCACCAGTACCGTGCGCTCTCGCGTCAAGCGGTTCAGCGCCTGCTGCACAAGGTATTCCGACTCGGGATCGGCAAACGCGGTGGCCTCGTCGAGGATGAGGACGCCGGTGTCGGCGAGAATCGCACGGGCGATCGTCAGCCGCTGCCGCTCACCTCCGGACAGTCCGCTCGCCGCACCGAGCATGGTGTCGTAGCCGTTCGGCAGTCGGACGATGCGGTCGTGGATCTGCGCGTCCCGGGCCGCCGCCTCGACCTGCGCGCGGGTGGCGTCGGGCACGGCGAGCGCGATGTTGTCGGCGACGGTGCCGTGGACCAGCTGGGTTTCCTGCAGCACGAACCCGACCCGGGTGTACAGCTCGTCGGCGGTCAGCGTCCGGATGTCCTGCCCGGCAACGGTGATCGCGCCGTGCTGCACGTCGTAGAAGCGGGCCAGCAGTGCCGCCAGGGTCGACTTGCCGGACCCGCTCGGGCCCACCAGCGCCGTGACCGTACCGGGCCGCAGCGTCAGCGACACGTCGTGGATCACCGGGACACCGGGCCGGTAACCGAAGGTGACGTGGTCGAACACCACCGTGGCCGAGGCGTCGCCGGCCGCGTCGCGGGATTCGTCGTGCACCGAGAGCTCGGGCTCGTCCAGGGTGATCTGCAGACGGCGGGCGGCCAGCAGGCCGGCGCGGATACCGCCGAGGCCGTAGGCGATGTTGAGCAGCCGGGCGCCGAACGTGGTACCCAGCAACAGGAACGGCAGTAGATCGACCGGGTTCATCCCGTCGAAGACGACCAGCAGGGTGCCGGTGCCGACGATCAGCCACAGGAAGGTCGTAGGTCGGGTGACCAGGTCCATGGTGGTCTTCTTGCCGGCCAGCGGGCGCTGCCAGTCGGTGAGGAAGCCGACGTATTCGTCGAGCCGGCGCCGGAAGCTCGACGCGGCGGCTCCACCGAACACCCGGATCACCGGTTGGCCTTCCAGATACGCGCCGGCCTCGCCGCTCATCCGCTCGGCCCAGCGTTGCGACTGCGGAATGCGCGGCCCGGACTGGATCGTCATGGACGACGTCAGGATCAGGTAGAACAGCACCGGGATCAGCAGCACCAGCGCCACCCGCCAGTCGACGACGAACAGGTAGACCAGCACCGCGAGCGGCGCGACCACCGCCGCGACGGCGTCCGGAATCGCGTGGGTGACCAGATAATGCAATGACAGCGTGTCGTCGGCGACCAGTTGTTTGATCGAGCCGGAACCGCGAGCTGTGAACCAGCCCAACGGCAATCGTGACAGTTTGCTCAGCAACCGCGAGCGCAGATCGCTGGAGAACCGCGCATCGACGACGTGCAGCCACAGCGTCAGCGCGGCACCCAGCAGGGTGCCGAACCCGAGCAGCGCGACGGCCGCGAAGCCGACCTCACGCAGTCGCGCGGAGTCGGCGCCGGCGGCCAGCAGCCGGGCCAGTTCGACCAACAGCAGAAACGGGGCCAGCTGCACCAGCGTGGTGATCGCCTGCAGCACACCAGAGGCGATCAGCGCGGTGCGCAGCGGCGCGAGCAATCGGCCCGCGGCCTGCGCCCGCCAGCTTCCTTGCGCGGCCGGGGCGGTCGTCGGCTCCTGCTGCACCACAACGGTTTCCGGGGCGCCGGTCACCGGTTCGCTGCTCAGCGCGACGGTGGCCACGTCGGCCGGCTCGTCGCCTCGGCGGGTGCCCATCGCCCGGCCCGCACTCCAGTAGGCCTGGGCGTGGATGACAGATTTGGGGAAACCGAAGTCGTCGCGCAGCCGGGTCCGGACATGCTTGAGCGTGGTGGCCTCCGGTGTCGCCCAGGCGTACCAGTCCGACCAGTCCCGGTGTTCGAGCGCGGCGGCAAGCGACTTCTCGTCGCGCCGGGCGACCCAGTGCAGCCGCAACCGCGGATGCTGCGCGACCGGGATCTGCCGGTCGTTGTCGTCGTGCTGCTCCAGGTACACCTCGACCGGCACGTCGTCCGGGACGATGCCGATGATCCCGTTGATTCCGGGGATCGACGCGGCGTCACCGATCAACAGGTAGCCGGCCGGGTGCTCGTCGGGTGTGTCGAAACGCGACGAGCCCATCAGCGACATCACCGCGATGGTCGCGCCGGACTCGACCGTGCGGGCCCACGATGACGCCGGGCCGGCCGGATCGTGCAGCACGACGTCGACGGCGAAACGGCCGGCGGCCGGGTCGGCTTCGGAGATCGTGTAGGCGCGCTGGAATTCGGTGGTCGACCCGTCGGGATCGGGGAACCAGAACCTCAGCCATGCCGCGGGTTCGGCGGCGGCGTCCTGGAACACGGTGGGCGATTCCATCCGGATCCGGATGAAATGCGGTGCGATATGCACCGTTTCGAGAACCGTCGCGGTGTGGTCACGGGCGCCGAAGCCCCGCAGCATCGCCCCCTGTATGCCGCGAGCCATCAGCGATCCATCGCCTCGCGGAGGCTACGGGGCCGCATGTCGGTCCAGTTCTCCTCGACGTAGGCCAGGCATTCCGCGCGCCCGGACGCACCGAAAACCTGGCGCCAGCCGGCCGGGACGTCGGCGAAGGTCGGCCACAGGCTGTGCTGGTCTTCGTCGTTGACGAGGACTACGAAGGTGCCGTTCTCGTCATCGAAGGGATTGGTGCTCATCGTCTCTCCTGGTCGAGGCTCTGTTGGCGGGGCACAGGGCGCCGGCGCCCAGATCGGCGCCCAGCACCCGATCGGACAGCAGCCCCAGACAACTGAGGTTGGGAAAACCGGGTCCCTGGTTGAGCCCGGCGAGGTTGGGCAGGAACAGCTTCGGTGCCACGTCGCTGACGGCGAGGTCGTAGCCGATGGACTCCTGGACGCGATCTCCGGTCAACGGGCCGCCCAGGCCCAGCTCCAGCAGATCGAGCGCATCCTGGCTGAACAGCGAGGTGAACCACAGCGCGTCGGCACCCGATCCGTCGATGACGAGGTCGAATCCGTGGACGGTTTCCAGGTTTTCGCTGCCGCGATTGGTGGACAGCGTCAGACGGATCTGCTCGTCGCGGCCGACCGCATGGGCCACCCGCCCGCGCAGGTGACGGATACGGTCGTCTGCCAGCAACGCGTCCTGGACATTGGACGAGAACACCCCGCGGTCGGTGCGGGCGATCGCGTCCCGGCGCTCGCCCACCGTCAGCGCCGTCCAGTCACTGGGATCGGAGAACAGCGCGTTCTCGAAGAAGCTCTCCCCGCGGGTGAACAGCGTTACCTGGGGCGAGATCACGGTGATCGTCGAAACCCGGTGCCGGAAAAGCTCGTTCAGCATCGCCGCCGCGGTCTCGCCACCGCCGATGACCGCGACGCGCTCGGCGTCGATCCGCTCGTGCTGACCGGCGCGGTGCCAGAACTGTGCGATCGACAGCACCCGGGGATTGCCGGGCAGCAGCGAGCGCTCGGCCTGGCCCGGCCCGGTGATCATCAAACCGTCTGCGTAGACGGTGGTTTCGTCGGTGTGCAGCGCCCACCGGTCACCGTCGACCGCGAGTCGGTCGACCTCGCCGTAGACCACGTTCATGTTGATCTCGTCGGCCACCCAGCGCAGGTACTGGCTCCACCGCCGGTGGGTCGGCGCCGGCCGGCCGCGGTCGATCCACTGGGCGAACTGGCTGGTGGCGATCAGGTACGCCTGCCAGCTGTGCCGGGTCATCCGCTCGTCGAGCTCGCCGTTGCGGCGTGGCACCAGCGAGGAGCGGTAGGGGAAACCGACGTCTTTCTCGGGGCTGGTTCCGAGCCGCTGGGCGCCGTCGGTCCAGCCGCCGCTGGCCTGCCAGTTGGCGCCCACCCCGGTCCGCTCGAGGGCCACCACGTTCGGTGCGTCGACACCCATCTCGCGCAGCACGTGCGCCTTGGCAGCGACAGCCACTGCCTTCACACCCGCGCCGAGCACTGCAAGCGTGGTCATGACACCACCGCCTTCCGCCTCATAAAGCATCTCCGAGAGCCGCGATCGCGTCCCGCCATAGTGCGCCCACCTCTGCGGCTTCCTGCTCGGTGGTGAGCAGTTCGCTGTAAATCCAATTGGTCAAGAGCTCGGGGCCCGCGGGAGTTGCCTGCACCACGGCAATCACGTCGAACGTATACCGCAGCGGCAATTCCGGTTCGGTGGCCAGCGGTACCGCCAGCGTCAACTCGGGGTCCGACACCAGGGTCCACGCGTTGCCGTGATCGAACCTCGGCGTCATGTCCAGGCGACCGAGGTAGTTGAACTCGACTTGCGGCTGGCGGGCGGCGACCAGAGCCGGATCCTGACGCGTGTAGCGCAGCAGCCCGTAGTCCAGGCCGCCGTTCGGCACCGCCGTCACATGGTCGACCACCTCGCGCAGCAGTTCTACGGCCACAGCGGGATCGGCGCGGGCGGTCTCGATGGTCGCGCGGTCCGGCCTGGCGCCGAACCGGACCGGGAACACGTTGGTGAACCAACCCACCGTGGCCGAGGTGTCCACCACGTCGTGGCCGGGGTCCGCGCCGTCGAACAGTGCGTCTTCTCGGCCGTGGCCTTCCAGCGCGATGAGGATGCCGTCGTCGGTCGGGTCGCCGCGGCGCGCCCGCCAGGAGTTCAGCGTCAACGTCAATGCGGCCAAGAGGAATTCGCGAACACCGATGCCCGACCCCGCGGAGGCGATCTTGTCCAGCATCACCTGGGTCTCCGCAACGCCGCTTCGGGTCTCGCTGGTCCGCAAGGACGCCCAGGTGTCCCGAGTCGGGTCTGGCAACCGCGACCCGAGTGCCGGGTCGGGTCCAACCAGCTGCTCCAGCCAATAGTCCCGCTGGCCCGACACTTCCGATGTGCGCGAGCGGTCCTCGAGCAACTGCGACCAGTCGCGGTACGCGGTGTACTCCGGCGTCAACGCGACCTCGCCGCCGCCGTCCAGCGCCGTCCAGGCTTCTGCCAATGCCGCCAACAGCACGTACCACGACACGGCGTCGGTGGCCAGATGGTGCACGACCAGCAACAGACAACTGGCCCCGTCGTCCGCGGCGTCACACCACAACGCTTGAACCATCACGCCCGCAGAGGGATTCACTTTGTCGATCACCACGGTGGCGTGCGCGGCCAACGTACCAGCGGGCGAGCCCGGAACACGGGTGAGGATGTCGCCGGCACGAACCGCGCCCGGCGGACGGGTGGTGAGTCGGTAACCGTCGCCCTCCACCTCCAGCACGCCGCGCAGCATGTCGTGCCGATCCAGCACCGCCTGCAGAGTCGCCTCCAAGCGCCCGGGCGCGACGTCGCGGGGCAACGCGACGACAACAGCCTGGCTGAAGCGCCGGAAGTCTCCGTGCTCGTACAGCCACGACACGATCGGCACCGGCGAGATGGCCTCGGTCGAATGCGGTTTGGACGGCGCCTGCCGCGACAACTCGGCACCGGAGTCGATCAAGGCCGCAAGTTCGCGGAGCGATCCCGCCTCCAGAATGAGCCTCGGTCGCAACGGAATTCCGCGGGATCGGGCCGCGTGGACGACGGACAGCGCCACGATGCTGTCCACCCCGAGCTCGAAGAAGTCGGCGTCGAGGTTGACGTGCTCGACGCGCAGGATCTCGGTGAGGACGGCGGCAAGGGTCGATTCGGTGGGCGTTTCCGGTGCGGAGCGGTCCGACTCGGTAGGTTCGGAATCCATTGCGGCCAATGCGGTTTCATCTAGCTTGCCGTTGGCGGTCAACGGGATCCGGTCGACGACGACGATGCGCTGCGGGACCATGTACCGCGGCAGCCGCTGCACCAGGGCGCGGCGCAGCTCGTTGACCGTCGGGGTCCGGCCCGCCGACTCGTCGGCCACCACATAGCCGAACAGCCGCGGGACACCGTGCCGTTGGCGCACCACCACACCGGCTTGGCGGACGCCGGGTTGAGATTCCAGTGCGACGGCGATCTCACCGGGCTCCACCCGGTGACCGCGAATCTTCACCTGGGCGTCGGCGCGTCCCACATAGCGCAGCGAGCCGTCGGGTTGGCGGCGCACCAGGTCACCGGTGCGGTACATGCGCTCGCCGCTGACGAACGGATCGGCGATGAAGCGCTGCACGGTCTCCGGAGCGCGGCCCAGGTATCCGCGGGCCAGTTGCGCTCCGCCGAGGTACAGCTCCCCCGCCACCCCGGGAGGCACCCTGCGCAACCCGGAGTCCAGCACGTAGCCGCGGGTGTGGCCGGTCGGGCGCCCGATCGACGGCTCGTCGTGTTCGTCGATGGCGGCCACCACTGCCTCGACGGTCGTCTCGGTGGGGCCGTAGCAGTTGAACGCGGTCATCCCGGTGCGGTCGCACTGACTGCGGATGAACGCCCACGAGCCGGCGCCGAGCGCTTCACCGCCGAGGGCGAGCACCGCCAGCGGCACCCGCGTCAGCAGTCCGGCCGAGCGCAGCTGGGCGAACATCGACGGGGTGGTGTCGATCATGTCGACACCGTGATCGGCGATCGCGGCGACCAACGCCTCGGCGTCGGTCTGGGTGCGTTCGTCGACGAGATGCACCACGTGCCCGTCGAGCAGCGCGACCAGCGGTTGCCAGGCCGCGTCGAAAGCGAAGGACCAGGCGTGGGCGATGCGCAGCGGACGGCCCAGCCGCGCGGCCGCCGGCCGTAACACGTGATCCAGGTGGTCGTCAGCGTAGGCGCCCACCGCCGCGTGAGTTCCGATCACGCCCTTGGGTTCACCGGTTGTCCCCGAGGTGAAGACCACGTAGGCGGCGCGCTCGGCCTCGACGTCGACGGGTGAGAAGTCGCCGGGACCGTCGTCCGGGAAGTCCTCGTCGACGACGATGCCGGCGCCGCTCTGACGCAGGATCGAATTCACCCGTTCCGCAGGCATTCCCGGCTCCAACGGCACATACGTCGCACCGGCTTTGAGTGTCGCGAGGATCGCGACGATGTAGCGCGGATCGCGGGGAAGCTTGATCGCCACCGGGGTTTCGGGGCCGGCTCCCCGCGCTGCGAGCGCACCGGCGAGCCGGTTGGCCGCGGCATCGAGCTCGCCATAGCTCAGCACTCCGTCGGCCCAGGTGACGGCCGGACTGTCGGGCGTCCGGGCAGCGACCGCGGCGAACCTGCGGTGAATACCGTCGGCGGTGGCGGGTTCCGCCGCGCCGGCACCGAGCGCAACCGCTTCGTCGGCCAGCAGCACGCTGACCTCGCCCAGCGGGCGGTCCCAGTGCTGCAGCAAGCGCTCCGCAGTGGACAGCAGCCGTTGGCCCAGTGTCGTTGCGGCGGTGTCACCGATCGCGCCGTCGAGCACTTCGACCATCAGGACCAGGCCCTCATCGGTCATGTGCGCGGCGAGCACGATCGGGAAATGGGTGAGGCTCTCCACGGCCGCGGGCCGGAAGGTCACGCCGGTGCCGGCCAGTTGATCGCCGGCGGCCATGGCACCGATCGGGAAATTCTCGTAGACCAGCAGTGAGTCGTACATCTCGCCGACGCCACCGATCGCCCGCAGCTGCGCATGCCCCAGATAGCTGTGCTCGCGCAGGATCGCCGAATCACGTTGCACGACAAGGCACTGCCGGCCGACCGGGACCGAGTCGTCGAGGCGCACCCGCAGCGGGACGGTGTTGATGAACAGGCCCACCATCGTCTCGACGCCGGCCAGCTCGGCGGGCCTGCCGGACACCGTGACCCCGAACACGACGTCGTCGCGATCGGTCAGGCGTGCCACGATGGTCGCCCACGACATCTGAAGCAGGGTGTTCAGCGTGATGCCGCGGGATCGCGCACCGGCGACCAGCCGCTCGGTGGCCTCCCCGTCCCATTGCAGTTCGGTACTCTGCGGCAGGCGCGTGGAGGTGTGGGCGGCGTCCTCACCGCCGAACGCGGCCGCCAGCAGCGTCGGGCCGGCCAGCCCGTCGAGATGCTCGCGCCAGATGTCCTGGCTGACTTCCTGATCGCGGCCGGCGAGCCAGCCGATGTAATCGCGGTAGGGCCGCGGTGCGACCGGCAACGCATCGAGGCTGCCGCCGGACTGGTACAGGATCATCATCTCGGCGACGAAGACCGGCAGCGACCAGCCGTCGATCACGATGTGATGGGCGGTGATCACCAAACGCCAATGCGCATCCGGCAGTTCGATGAGCAGGAACCGGAGCGCAGGCAGTCGCTCCAGATCGAAGGGACGTCGCCGCTCGTCGAGCTCGATCGCAGCGATGTCCGCCTCGGTTGCGGTGACATCCCGCCACGGCAGCTCCACCCGCGACGGCACGATCTGCACCGGCCGCGGAATGCCGCGGCTGAAGAAGCTGGCCCGCAGGTTGGGATGCCGGATCAACATCGCGGCCGCGCAGTCGCGGAGCAACTCGACGTCGAGGGAGCCGGAGATGTCGGCGGCCATCCCGATCACGTAGGGGTCGTCGACCGGCTGCCCGTCATCCGGGTCCCCCAGCTCGGAAAGCATGGTCAGCGAATAGAGGCCCTCCTGAAGAGGACTCAGCGCCATCACGTCCTCGATGTCGGGCGGTGCGGCTTCGCGTTCACCGGTCTCGGTTGCGCCGGTGGCTGTCATGGCGTGCCGTCTCGCGACTTGGACCACAGCTGCGTCACCGCGGCCAGGTCGGTCTCCGACAATCCCGAGGCGGTCATCGGCTCGAACCGGGCCGTACCGGAATCGGCGTCGCCGGCTGACCCATCGGCTCCGATCGCGCCGAGCGCATCCACCGCCGCAGCGAGCTGCTCGACGGTCGGATTCTCGAACACCATCCGCGGGTTGACGGCCAATCCGACCGCCCTTGCCCGCGAGGCCAATTGGACCGAGAGAATGCTGTCGCCACCGAGCGCGAAGAAGTCGTCGAACCGTCCGACCTCGGAGGTGGAGAGCAGCTCGGCGAACACCGCGGCCAGGGCGTGTTCGGTCGTGGTGCGGGTCGGCTCGGTGATTCCGCTGGTGCTGACCGCCGGACGCGGCAGGCCCGGCCGATTCAGCTTGCCCGACTCCGTCTTCGGCAGCGCGTCGAGCACGGTCAGCGACGACGGCATCATGTATCCGGGCAGGGTGGTGCCGATCGAGGCCCGCACCGCGGCGGCGAAGGCGGCCTTTTCCGCGTCATCGACGGGGTGTTGCGGCACAACGTATCCGGCGAGGCTGGTGCCGTCGTGCACCTCCCAGGTTCGGGCGGCGGCGGCGGCAACTCCGTCGGCGGCGGCCAGCGCCGCCTCGACTTCGGCGAGCTCCACCCGGAACCCGCGCACCTGCACCTGGTGATCGGCGCGGCCGGCGAACTCGAGCCGGCCGTCCTCGGTCCAGCGGGCCAGATCACCGCTGCGATACAACCGGCTGCCGGGTTCGGTCGCGAACGGGTCGGCGATGAACCGCGTCGACGTCAGCGCGGACCGCTTCCAGTAGCCGCGGGCCAGTTGGTCACCGCCGTAGTACAACTCACCCACCACGCCGACCGGCACCGGCCGCAGGCCATCGTCGAGCAGGTAGGCCTGCGCCCCGGCAACGGGTGAGCCCACCAACGGGCTGGGCAGAGCGAGCGGGCCACGGGACACGGCGCCGGAGGTCTCGGTCGAACCGATGTTGTTCAACAGCTCCGGGCCGGCGTCGGCGCAGACCGACGTCAGTCGCTGCAGCAGCGACGCGCTCACCGGCTCGCCACCGCAGACCAGCCGGGCCAGCGATCGCACCGCATCCGGGGAACTGTCCACCAGCGCGGACACCAGGCTGGGCACAGCGGTGATCTGGGCGACCGACTCGCGGGCCATCAGCGCGCCGAGCGCTTCGGCGTCGCGGTGCTCGACGTCGTCGGCCAGGATCATGGTGGCGCCCGCGGCCAGCCCGGCCAGCAATTCCATCCCGCCCTCGAGGAACGTCATCGACGCCTGCGACAACCGGATGTCGTCGCCATGCGGCGGGTAGTGGCGCAACTGCCAATCCAGCCGGGCCGCCATGGCGCGCTGAGTACCCAAGGCGCCTTTCGGTTTTCCGGTCGAGCCGGACGTGAACACCAGATACATCGCATCGTCGGGATGCGGCGGGCGCGGCGCGGCCGCCACGAGAGCCGGCCAGTCGACCGCGGCCCGCACCTCCGCGTCGTCGAGCAGCAGGACCGACGCCCCGGAATCGGCCGGCATGGTGTCGAGCGCCTCGACCGTCGCGATCACAACAGGTGGGCGCACGTCGTCGAGCATCAACTGCTTGCGGGCCGACGGGTAACCGGGATCGATCGGGAAGTACGCCGCGCCGGCTTTGACGATGGCCACCAGCGCCACCACCATGTCGATGCCGCGCCGAACCGACAGCCCGACGAAGTCCCCGGGGCGAACCCCGCGCTGGGCGAGCAGCGCCGCCAGGTTATCCGAACGGCGGTGCAGCGCAGCATAATCCAGGTCTTGACCGGCGCAACGCACCGCAACCCGATCCCCGTCACCCGGCCGGCCGGCCGCGAGCAGCTCCGTGACCGTCCGCGGCCGGTCGGCGGGCGGTTGGTCACCGCGGCTCCACTGCGTCAGGATGCGCTGCTGCTCGTGGTGGTCGGCCAGCACCACGTCGCGCAGACCCTGGTCGATGTCGTCGGCGAACTCGGCGACCACCCGGGTCAGCCAACCGGCCAGCCGCTCGATGGTGTGCCGTTGGTAGAGCTCGGTGCGGAAGATCAGGTTGCCGTTGTAGCCCACGTCGCCGGAGCCGTCGGTGCCGAAGAAGTTGACGCTCAGGTCGGCATGCGCCATGTCGAACACCGGGTCCAGTGACGTGCACACGGTGTCCTGCCCGCCGTCGGGCGCCGTCTCGATCACCCGGGTGGCCGGCAGGTGGTCGCGGACGTGGACGATGACCTGGAACAGCGGATTGCGGGACAGCGATCGCACCGGGCTGACGCTGTCGACCACCCGGTCGAACGGCAGGTCCTGGTGTGCATAGGCGGCCAGCGCGGTCTCCCGCGCCCGGACCAGCACGTCGCGCAGGGTGGGGTTGCCACGTAAGTCGTTGCGCAGCACCAGAATATTGACGAAGAACCCGATCAGCTGATCGAGCTCGGCCTCGGTGCGCCCGGCGACCGGTGTGCCGAGCGGGATGTCGATGCCGCTGCCCGCCTTGTGCAACACCACCGCGACGGCGGCTTGCAGCGCCATGAATTCCGTGACGCCCAGTTCGCGGCACCGGTCGGCGAGCTTGGCGCGGGTGGCCGCGTCGATGCTGAACGTCACCGACTCTCCGTCGCCACTGGGTAGCGGCGGGCGCGGGAAGTCGGGCCGCAGACCACTGTCCTCCGGGAGGCCGGCCAGCTGGCTCGTCCAGTAGTCCCGTTGTTCGGCGGCGACCGCGGTCTCCTGACCGCCCGGCTCACCCAGGAAATCACGTTGCCAGGCAGCGTAATCGGCGTACTGGATACGCAGCGGGGCCCACGACGGGGACTCGCCGTCGCGGCGGGCGCGGTACGCGGTCATCACGTCGGCGAAGAGCACCCCGGCCGACCAGTGGTCGGACGCGATGTGATGCACCACCAGCGACAAGACGTGCTCGCCGCCGTTGTCGAGTACGGCGACCCGGATCGGCCATTCCCGGTCCAGCTCGAAGCAGTGCCGGCGTTCGACCTCCAGCTGTTCCTGAAGCCACAGTTCGCCGCTGCCGGTCGCGCGGCGCACCGGCGGGTCGGCCACCTGACCGACGACCTGATACGGGACACCGTCGTCGTCAACGTATGTGGTGCGCAGGATTTCGTGACGAGCGACCACGTCGCCCACCGCGGCGATCAGCGCGTCGATGTCCCACGGCCCGGTCAGTCGCGCGGCGAACGGAATGTTGTTCACCGGGCTCGGACCGTCGACGCGGAAGGCGAACCAGCTCCGCAGTTGGGATGCCGACAGCGGCAGTGGTTCGTCGTGGACGGTGGCTATCAGCTTGGGCCGCGTCTGTCCGCGCGCACCGGATCGCAGATCGTCGATCCGTTCCGCCAGCGACCCGACGGTGCCCAGTTCGAAGATGTCGCGGATGCCGAGCTCGACCCCGCACTCCGAGCGGATGGCGGTCACCAGTTTGGTCGCCACCAGCGAGTGTCCACCCAGGTCGAAGAATGAATCGTCGACACCGACCTTGTCGTGGCCGAGCAGTTCGGAGAACAGTGCGGCGACCCGTCTTTCGGTGACGGTCGACGGATCCCGGTATTGCGCCTTGGCGATGATCTCCGGTTCCGGCAACGCGGTCCGGTCGATCTTTCCGTGCGCGGTGATCGGGATCTCGTCGATCACCACGTAGGCCGCCGGGGTCATGTATTCGGGGAGTGCCGCGGCCACCCGGGCCCGGATCCGCTCGAGGTCCACGCTGTCGCGCTCGCTGCCGTCGACCGGAGTCACGTAGCCCACCAAGCTCTTCCCCAGTCCGGGCAGATCGCTCGCCAGCACGACGGCCTGGCCGACGCTGGGGTCGACCGAGATCGCCGCACCGACTTCACCGAGCTCGATGCGGAATCCGCGGATCTTGACCTGCTCGTCGGCGCGGCCGACGAACTCGATGTCGCCGTCGGCGTTGCGGCGGGCCAGATCGCCCGACCGGTAGAGCCGGGCGCCGGCGATGAACGGGTCGGCGACGAAGCGTTCGGCGGTCAGACCGGGTCGACGATGGTAGCCACGTGCCACATGCGTTCCGCCGATGTAGATCTCGCCGATCACACCGACCGGCACCGGCTGCAGCGCGTCGTCGAGCAGGTGGATCTGGGTGTTGATCTTCGGGCGTCCGATCGGCACCACGCGGGTGCCCTGGGTACCTTCCACCGGGTAGCTGGTGGCGTTGACGATCGTCTCGGTGGGGCCGTAGAAGTTGTAGAGCAGCGCGTCGAAGGTGGCATGGAATTTGTCGGCGATCTCGCCGGGCAGCGGTTCACCACCGATCGGCACCCGGCGCAGCGTGCGCCACTGGTTGACGCCCGGCAGTGAGAGAAAGAGCCCGAGCAAGGACGGGACGAAGTGCATCGAGGTGATGCCTTCACGGCGCAGTAGTTCGGTCAGGTATCCGATGTCGCGAAGACCGTCCGGCCGCGGAATGACCAGTCGTGCACCACAGATCAGCGTTCCGAAGATCTCGCCGATCGACACGTCGAAGCTCGGCGAGGCGACCTGCAGCAGACGGTCGGTTTCGTCGACCGAATATTCATCGCCGAACCAGACGAAGTATTCGGCGATCGGCGCGTGCGGCACCGGGACACCCTTGGGCAGTCCGGTCGAGCCGGAGGTATAGATCAGGTATGCGGTGTTGGTGGGGCCGAGCGGCCGGATCAGCGCGCTCGGCTCGGTGGCCGGATAGTCTTCCAGCCCGGTGACCGCTTCGCGCAGAACCAGTTTCGCCTGGGCGTCGTCGAGGATGAAGGCCAGCCGGTCGTCCGGATAGGTCGGGTCGACGGGTAGGTAGACTCCCCCGGCCTTGAGAACGCCCAGTGCTGTGATGACCAGTTCCGGTGACTTGTCCAGTAGCACCGCCACCCGGTCCTCAGTGCCGATGCCCTGCTCGATGAGCCAGTGCGCCAGCCGATTCGCCTCGTCGTCGATCTCGCGGTAGCTGTACTGCCGCCCTTCGTAAACGACAGCGACGGCATCCGGGGTCAGGGCGGCCCGCCGCGCGACCATCTCCGGCAGCGTGCTGGCCGGAGTGCTGAAGTCTTCCCCGGACGAGACGGCGCGGAGCCACTCCTCGTCGGCCTCGCTCATCAGTCCGCACGCCGAGAGCGCGGTATCCGGTTGCGCCAGAGCATGATCCAGCAGGACGCCGTAGTGACGCAGCAGCTGGTCCACCAGTGGGCGGTCGAGTACTTCGACCAGATATTCGGCTTCGACGATTGCGCCGCGGCCCGAGCCGTCGAGTTCGACCATCACGCTCAGCGGCAACTGGCTGAAATGGCCCCGCAGATCGGCGCGTTCACACCGGACGCCGGGCGGGCTGAAGCCGCCACCGTCGGGCTCGCGCAATCCGAAGCTGACCCGCGTCATTCGCTCGGCCCCGTGCCGGCGGTCCGGGTTGGAGGCACGCACCAGCCATTCCAGGTCGACCCGCGAATGCGCCAGCGCGCCGACCGCGTTGTCTCTGGTCTGGGCGAGCAGTTCCCGGAACGTCTGACGCGGCTCGGGGCGCATCCGCATCACCAGGGTGTTGCCGAAGTAGCCGATCGCATTCTCGGTTCCGGCGCCACGGTTGAGCACCGGTGTCGCCACCAGAAAGTCCGAGGCGTGGGTGTAACGGTGTACCAGCGCGCCGAACGCGGCCATCAACACCATGTAGGGGGTCGCGCCGATTTCCCGGGCCAGCGCGGACGCACGCTCGACCGTGTCGGCCGACAGCTGCACGGTGGCGCGCTGAGCCCGCAAAGTACTGGGTACCACCGAGCCGTTGGGACCCGGAAGTTCCAGCGGCTCAGGCAGATCCGTCATCAGCGAGCGCCAGTAGGCCAGGTCCTCCTCGCTGCTGCGGACCGCGTCCGCCGTGACCCGCACCGCGGGTGCTGTCGCGGCGAAGTCGTCCTCGGTGTACGCGCGCATCAGGTCGGTGAAGAACGGCGCCCACGAGCCGTCGTCCCAGGCGATGTGGTGGGCGGTGAACAGCAGCATCAGCTCGCCGGCCCCGACCCGCACGGCCTCGATGCGTAGCGGCGACTCCTGCGTCAGGTCGAACGGCTGCCGAAACTGCCGTTGGGCAAGCACTTCCAGCCTCAGCCGGCGAGCCTGCTCCGCGAGGCCGGACAGATCGTGCTCGGCCCAACTCGGCCGCAGATCGTCGCTGACCACCGGATGCGGATCGCCGTCGCCGTCGGTCTGGTACGTCGTGCGCAGCACCGGGTGACGCACCGCCACCGCGTCGACCGCCCGGTGCAACCGGGCGAGGTCGACATCGCCGGTGACGCGGTAGGACACGCAGATGTTGAGCAGCGCACCGTCCGGGTCGACCGACTGCACGAACCACATCCGGCGCTGGCCGTCGGACATCTCCGAGCCCGGTCCGCCATCCTCGGCGACGTCGGTGTCGGCTGCGGGTCGCGCGAGGCCACGCTCAGCGATCCTGCGCCGCAACAATTCCAGACGTTGGGCGTCCAGTGTGTCCAGACCGGTGGTGTCAGTCACGCGCGAGTTCCAGCCTTCCCCGTGTCCCGGCCGTCAGGTGCGGCGGCACCCAGGACGTCGATCAGTTCGTTGACGGTGATCCCGCCGAGCATCCGCGCCACCGGCGCCGAATGGCCGACCGCCCGGCGCAGCCGGCGCCGCAGGTCGAGTGCCAGCAGCGAGTCCAACCCGAGGTCGATCAGCGACGCGGTCGCGTCGATCGACACTGAGTTGCCCAGATGCAGCGTCGCGGCGAGTTCGGCGCACACCACATCGACCAGCGGCCGGGTGTCGTCGTCGCGGTGCCGCTCGGTGTTCTCGACGTCCGCCGACAGATGGAAACTCATCGGAATCCCCTGGCTTTCGAAGAAGACCCGTAGCCGGTCGAAGTCCGCGTCGAAGATCAGCGGGTCGTCGCTGAATCGGCCGAGGCTGGCGGTCACCGCCGCCTCGGGGCGCATCGCGGTGAGTCCCGAGCGCTCGGTGCGGGCGATCTCGGCCGCCGCGACCACGCCGGCGTCTTGCCACAGACCCCAGCGAATAGCCGTGCAATCCAATCCGGTCGAGCGCAGTTGCGCCGCCAGCACGTCCAGAATGCGATTCGACGCCGAGTAGGCGGCGTGGCCGTGGCCGCCCCAGACACCGAATACCGACGAGCACGCCAATATGCGGCACTCCGGTTGCAGGGGCCACCCGTCGGCCATCGTGGCCAGGCCCACGACCTTCGCGGCGCACACGGCGGCGACGTCCGCCCCGGTGAGTTCGGCCCGCCGGGCCGCCGAGGCGATTCCGGCGGTGTGGATCAGCAACGACGCGCCGGCCCCGGCGTATCGGCCCGCCACCCCGGCGACCGCGGTCGCGTCGGTGATGTCGCACAACGGAGCATGCACCTCGACGTGATGGCGCCCGATCAACTGTTCGATCACGTCGGGCGCTACCCCGTTGCGGCTCAACAGAATCACCCGCTGCGCGCCACGCTCGATGCAGTACTGCGCGTACCGCAGGCCGATGGCGCCACTTCCACCGGTGATCACCACGTTTTCCAGGGCGGCCGCATCGAGCTGCCGCGCGGTGACCTGCTCGCGGTGCTCGCGCAGGGTACGGGTGTACCGCCGTGGCCCGGCGTCGTCGCCGTGCGGGCGCAGTGCCATCACACCGGCGTCGTCGAGCAACACGTCGAGAGCGGCCGCTGCGACCGTCTCGTCGATTTCGCCGGCCGGCAGGTCGAGACTCCCGAACGCCTGGTCACCGAATTCGAAGCCGGCACTACGGTGCATCGCGGCCAACGCCGCCTGGGCGGGACGGGTGGCGGCATCACCGGGCGCGACCCGTTCACCACCCGCCGTGAGCAGCCACACCGCGCGGCAGCGTGAGCCGATGACCGCGTCGTAGTCCGGCAGGCCGACATCGTCGCGACCGGCGATCTGCGCAATCGCTTCGGTCACGTCCAGCGCGTCGAGCGGAGGCGCCACCACCGCAACGATTTCCGCTTCGTGCGGTGACACCACGTCGTAACCGCGGTGCGATGACGCGGCAGCGGTCAACACCTGCGCCACCGCGGTGTCGCCGACGATCGCGATACCGCATCGCGTCGCGGCGGCGGGCGTCGGCACGTCCACGTGCTGCCAATCCTCGACGGCGACGGTCAAGGGTGCGCCGGTCTCGGCGACGCGGGTGCTCACCGGATCCGGTGCCGCCCAGAGGTGTACCGACCGCATCGGGGCATTGGGGAACCCGCGCAGCGGTGACACCGCCGCAGTGGGCAGGGCGTCGGCCCACGGATAGTGCGGATCGGCGACGGCCGCGGCGGCGATGTTGGCCGACAACACCTCGACGATCGACTGGTCGCGGTGCCCCGATCCGAGGATCAGCGCCGAGTCGTCGCCGACCAGGTCGTTGAGCGGGTACAGCAGCGACGGATGCGCGGACATCTCGATGAAGGCATCGGCGCCGCATTTCTGGGCGGCGACCACGGCGCGGTCGAATCTGACCGTGCTGCAGAGACTTTCGTACCAGTACCGGGAGAAGTCGACATCGCCGCCGACTTCGGCGCCGACCGCCGAGCCGATGAAGGCCATCGGTCCGTCACGGAAAGCCGACCGCGGCTGCAGCGCGGCCAATTCGGCACCCAGCGGCCGCAGCGCGCTGGTGTGGCCCGGGTAGTCGACGACGAGTTTCTGGGCGAACACACCGCTCGTCTGCGCGAGCTCGGACACCGCGACGACCGCGTCGTGGTCACCCGACACCACCGTCGCCGAAGGGCCGTTGACCGCCGAGATCTCCAGCCAGCCCGGCGTTGCGTCGATCATGGCCTGCGCGTCGTCGAGGCTGAGGCCGAGCACCACCATGGCGTAGTGCCCGGTCAGTCGGCCGACCACGGTGGCACGCGCACCGACCAGGGTGACGGCATCGCTCAACGAAATCTTCTCGGCCACATACGCCGCCGCCACCTCACCGAGGCTGTGCCCGACGGTGATGGCCGGCAGCATGCCGCAGAACCGCCACTGCGCGGCCAGCCCGACCGCATGGGTGAACTGTGCCCCCTGGATCTCGACCCGCGTCCAATCCTGGTGGCGATCGCCTTGGAGATACGGCAGCGGTGACGGGAACCCGGCCGCGACGAAGGCGTCCGCGCATCGGTGGGCCTCGGCGCGATAGGCCACGAGTTGGCGGTAGGCGTCCGAGCCCATCGACTGCCATTGATTGCCCTGGCCCGGGAACACGAACGCCACGGACGGCGTCACGCTTTTCGACGATCGCGCGACCAGAGGATGCTCTTCGTCGTGGGCCAGCGCGGACAGCGCCGCCACCAGCTCGCCGCGGTCGGCGGCCCGGATCACGGCGCGGTGCCGTCGGATCCGGCGCAGGCGCAGCACGGTGGACGCAACATCGACGGTCGGATCACGATCGTCGCCGAGCCGGTCGAGATGATCGAGGATCGCCCACGCGTCCCGGCCGATCAACTCCTGGTGGTGCGCCGAGAGCACCACCGGAACGCGGCCGTCGGGCAAGGGTTGCGCAAGCATCACGCGACCTCGGGAAGCGAGACGATGAGGTGGGCGTTGGTGCCGGCGATACCGAAAGCCGAGGTGGCTGCCACCCGGTGGCCGTCGACGGCCGGCCACGGCGTCAGCGTGGTGGCGAGCCGCAAACCCTGCTTCTCCCAGTCGATTTCGGGACTCGCCTCGGCCACGTGCAGGGTTGCCGGTATCGCGCCGCGTTCGGCCGAGACCAAGATCTTGGCCAGCCCGAGTGCGCCGCTGGCGGCCAGGGCGTGACCCAGATTCGACTTCACCGACCCCAGCAGGGCCCCGCGCTCAGTGTCGCCGTAGGTCTGCGCCAGCGACTGCAGCTCGGTGCGGTCGCCGAGCCGGGTGCCGGTACCGTGCCCCTCGATCATGCCGACCTCGTCGGGACGGATCCCGGCCTCCGCAATCGCGCGACGGAACAGGCTGACCTGCGCCGTGCCGCTGGGAGCGCTGAGGCCCGCGCTCCGGCCGTCGTGATTGATGGCGCTGCCGAGAATCTCGGCGACGATGTGCCGACCGTCGCGCAGCGCCGCCGACTTTCGCTGCAGCACAAAGACCGCCGCTCCTTCCGCCCAGACCGTCCCGCTGGCCTGTGCGCTGTAGGCGCGGCAGTGGCCGTCGTCCGACAGGGCGTGTTGTTTGGAGAATTCGACGAAGAAGCCGGGCGACCCCAGCACATTGACACCCCCGGCCAAAGCCAGGTCGCAGTCGCCGTTCTGCACGGCGCGCACCGCCGCGTGGAACGCCACCAGCGCCGAGGCGCAGGACGAGTCGATCGTGACCGCCGGCCCCGTCGACCCCAGCGTGTAGGCGATCCGCCCGGAGATCACGCTGAGCGCCGTACCCGCCAGCAAATGACCGCTGTACTCCGAGAATTCGGCCATCTGTGGCCCGTACCCGGTGGCGGACGCGCCGAGGTAGCAGCCCATCTCGTGGCCGGCCATGTCGTCGGGATTGATGCCGCTGTTCTCCAGGGCCCGCCAGGACACCCGCAGCGCGATTCGTTGCTGAGGATCCATCGCGACAGCCTCGCGCGGCGAGATCCCGAAGAACTCCGGATCGAACATCGTTGCACCACTGAGGAATCCACCACGATCATGGATTTCCTTGAACCCACTGCGCCGGGAGCCGGCGAACAGTTCACGAACCGACCAGCCACGATCGACCGGGAACGGTGTCAAGGCCTCACGGCCCTGGGACAGCAATTCCCAGAACCCGTCGGCGGTGTCGATTCCACCGGGCGCTTCCAGTGCCATACCGACCACGACAACCGGATCATGGTCGAGCGCGCGCTCGCGGTCAGTCATCGGCATTCACTCGCGCAGCGATGTCGTCGAGGTGGTCGTCGAGGTAGAAATGCCCGCCGTCGTACCAGTCGAGATCGAAGGCGCCGGCGGTATGCCGTTCCCAGAGTTGGAGTTCGGCGGCGTCAACGCGAAGGTCGTTGTGTGCTCCCAGCGCGGAGATGTCGGCCGATATTTGGATGTCAGCGCCGCAGGAGTAGCGGTTGATCGCCGCGTAATCGGCACGCATCGCCGCGATCAACAGTTCGGCGAATTCTGGGTCGGCGAGCAACTCGGCGTCGGTCCCGCCGAATTCGGTCATGTCGACCAGCAGGTCGTCGTGACTGGTCGGCAGTTCGGGCTTGGCTTCGACGGCGCACGGCGCCGGGGCCGCCGAAGCCCACAGCTTGTGCACCGCTGCGCCACGGGATTCCGCGATCCTGGCGAATTCGAAGGCCACGACGGCGCCCATGCTGTGACCGAAGAGTCGCAGCGGTGCCACCTGACGCCAGGGGCCGGCCACGAAGAGACTGCGGGCCAGCGCCTGCACCGTCTCGGCCGCCGGCTCGCTGAGCCGTTCGGCGCGTTGCGGGTATTGGACGATGTAGGTGTCACCGCCGCCGGCCGCCAATGCCGCCGCGAGCTTGCGGTAACCCGTCGCGGCGCCACCCGCATGCGGGAACACCACGGTGGCACCGCGCGCCGCCGGGTTCTGTCCGGGCACCCGCTTGATCCAGGACGGGAAGTCTTTCTTCTGTACCGAAGTCAAGTTGTCGAAGATCATTGCGCCACTTCGTTTCCGGCGATAGCCGCCACCACGTGACCGGCGTCCATGCCGACGACTTCCAGGTAGATCTCGGCGACCTGTTCGAGCCGGCCGGGGTCGGATTCGCGGCGGACCAGCAAATCGGCCAGCGCGGACACCGTTCGGGTGGCGAAGATGTCGGCGACGATGATGTCGGGGGTGTCCAGCCACGCCCGGATGCGGGCAACACTCTGGGTGGCCAGCACAGAGTCACCACCGAGGGCGAAGAAGTCGTCGTCCACGCCGACCACGTCGGCGCTGAGCACATCGCCGAAAATCGCCGCGACCGCGGACTCCACCGGTGTCGACGGCGCTCGGCGGTCGGGCGTCGCCGAACCTTCCCTGGCTGCCGCCAGCTGACCGGCGACGGCACGACGGTCGATCTTGCCGCCGAGCGTGTAGGGAACGCGTTCCACGAACGACAGCTGACGCGGAATCATGTGCGTAGGAACGAGATCGGACATCGCCGCACGAATTGTGTCGGGCGCGAGCGCCGGGTTGTCGGCATGGATGGCGGCGGCCAGCACCTCGCCGTCACCCACGGCGGGCAGCACGGCGGCCACCGCTGTCGCGACGCCCGGTATCTGCCGCAACGCCGCCTCCACTTCACCGATCTCGACCCGATAGCCGCTGATCTTGATGCGGTGGTCGGCGCGCCCGACGAACTCCACGACGCCGTCCGGCCAGTAGCGAGCCAGATCGCCGGTCCGGTACCAGGTTCGGCCGTCATGCTCGACGAAACGCTCGGCGGTGAGATCCGGGCGCCCGCGGTATCCCCGTGCAATGCCCCGGCCCGAGATCCACAGTTCACCGGCCACCCAGTCGGGGCAGTCGCTACCCCGGTCGTTCACCACCCGGCAGACGTTGTTGGCCAGCGGTGTGCCGAACGGCAGCGCCGTCAGCTCCGGCGACAGTTCGTCCAGCTCGCCAACCTCGAAAATGGTGTTGTGCGTTGCGGTTTCGGTCGCGCCGCCCAACCCGGCGAACCGGAGCCCGGGCGCATCGGCGCGCAACCGGCGGACGACCTCGGGTCGTACCCAGTCGCCACCGGTCGGCACCACCCGCACCGACGACAGTCGTCCCGCACCGACCTCGGTCAGCATCTCCAGCCAGCCGGGCATGAAGTGCAGCACGGTCACCTGGTGGGCCTCGATGAGTCCGGCCCACGCGTCGGGATCGCGGCGCTGCGCTTCGTCCACCACGACGATCGAACCACCGGTACGCAACGTGACGAAGATGTCCATCACCGAGATGTCGCCTTCGAGCGTCGACAGCGCCAGGCAACGATCCGCGGGTCCGATCTCGAAATGCTGCCCGATGAATTCGACGGTGTTCATCGAGGCGTCGTGCGTCACCTCGACGCCTTTGGGCTCACCGGTCGAACCGGAGGTGAACAGCACATAGGCAAGCGCCGCGGGATCGACCGGCACGGAGGTGAACTGCGGGTCGGCTGTCGCCGCGCTGAGGACGTCCGCGATGGTCAACGCGGGCACCGGCAGTGAAACCGGGCGTCCACCGCACACCAGCGCCAGCTTGACCTCACCCGCGGACAGGATCCGTTCGGCGCGATCACGGGGCTGATCGACGCTGATCGGCAGGTAGACACCACCGGCCGCGAGGATCGCCAACAGGGCCGGGATTTGTTCGGCGGTCTTGGGCCCGACAATGGCCACCGTGTCGCCGGTTCCGATCCCGTTGTCGCGCAACGCCGCCGCCAGGAGCAATGCCTGACGCCGCAGCTGGCCGTAGGTCAGGTCACCGGAGCCGGACAGGACGGCGAGTGCGTCCGGCCGGCTTTCGGCACGTCGAAAGAAGCCGTCGTGCAACGCCTCCCCACTGGGGGTGGCGCGACGGCTATTGACTGTGTCGCGCACCGCGCGCTGATCCGGCGGCAACGCCGGCGGGTCCTGCTGCGTCCACGCGTCGCAGGAGACGGCCATCCGCCGCAGCTCGTCGATGTGGTGGGCGAACATCGCGTCGATCACGCCCGCCGGGAAAACGTCCTCTCGCACATCCCAATTCACCATGACACCGCCGTCGAACTCGGTGACCTGAGCGTCGAGCGAAACCTGCGGCCCCTGCGAGATGATCCAGCTGGGCGTGCCGAACGCGTCGGTGACATCGCCGGCGAACAACTCGCCGAGTCCCAGCGCACTGGTGAACACGACCGGGGCGAGCACCGGAGTCCCGCGGTGGCGGGCCAGATCCCGAAGTACCGACAGCCCCGGGTAATTCGCGTGTGCGGCGGCGGTTCGCATGGCGTCTTGCACGGCGTGTGCCCGCGATGCGGCGTCGGTGGTGCCGGTCAGGTCGACGTCGAGCAGCAGCGAGGAGGTGAAATCGCCGACCAGCTTGTCGACGTCGGGGTGCAGCGCCTCCCGTCCGAACAGCGGGACGTTCAGCAGGAACCGCGAGGTACTCGACCAGCACGCCAGGGTGTGCGAGAAGGCCGCGGCGAACATCATCGCGGGCGTCACTCCACGGGAGCGGGCGTGCGCGAAGAGTTGGTCGCGGGTTTCGGGATTCAGCCATTGCCAACGTCGGGTGCTGTTGCGCGATAACAGTGTTCGGTTCGTGGCGGGCAGCGCGGGCGGGTCCGGGAATTCCGGTAGACGTTGCGACCACCAGTCCCGATCGGCGTCGTGGTCCGGGCGGGGCTGCGCCTCGCGTCGCACGATCTCCTGGCGGTACTCCTGGTAGGTGAAACCCAGCTCCGGCAGCTGCCGACCCTGATACAGGGTGGCCAAATCGGTCATCAGGGTGCGGTAACTCATCGCATCGGCAGCCTGCATGTCCAGATCGACATGGAGCCGAGACCGCCCGCCCGCCAGCACCGACAGCGTCAGCTCGAACACCTGTCCGTCGAGCTGCTGGTGCGACTTGGCCTCCCGGATGCCGCGCAGCCGCTCGGCGGCATCGTCTTCGCGGAGGCCACCGAAATCGTGAACGGTGACGGGAAACGCGGCGGGCGGCTCGATTCGTTGCGTTCCGTCGGACAGAAATCGAACCCGCAACATCGGATGCCGCGCCGCCAGCGCGGCCGCTGCCCGGCGCAGACGGTCGGGATCGATTGTCCCACCGTCGAATTCGACGTAGAGGTGGCCGGCCACACCGCCGAGCGGCTGACTGTCGTGGCGTCCCACCCACATGGCGTGCTGCATGGGCGCCAGCGGGAAGGCGCCGTCAGAGGTGACCGTCTGCGCTGCCGGCGCATCGGGTTCCACCGCATCCGGGCCGTCCCCGACGAGCAGCGACCACGCCTCGATGGTCGGATCGGCGGACAGCGCGGCGAAGTCCACATCGATACCTCGACGGCGCCACTTACCCGCGAGCGACATCATCCGGATGGAGTCCAGACCCTGGCTGATCAGGTTGCCACCGGGGTCGACGTCATCGACGCTGACGCCGAGCAATTCGGCCACCTCAGCACGCACGTCACTTGGGCTACCTGCAACGGAAGCCCCGACCCCGCCAGTCATGACTCAACCCTCCTACTGGTTAGTTGAGGCTAGCCTAAATTGCTGGTCACTTTAGTGGTCGGGGTACCTACGACGCTACCGCCCTCAGATTGCGCTAAGGATCTCCGGATGCCGGGGGCACGGATGGCAGCCACTCAACGTCGAACCGTCGGGGTTTCGCATCGGAGGATCGCATCAGAGCAGCATCTATGTGACAAACATGTGTGTTGATTAGGCATTTAACAATTAGGTTAGGTTTACCTATTGTGGCTCAGAAAATTCTTAGGTAGCGTGCCGTTCCGCCTGTTCAAGGCGTTGAAATCACTGCTGTCGATCTGAGGAGATGCCGTGCATCCAGCTGTCCTGTCCCCCTCCCACCCGGCTCGGCGGAGCGTGCTCGTGATCGCCGGTCTGGCAGTCGCGGGCGCGGGCCTGTTCGCGACGAACACTCCCCTGGTCGCCGGACCGCTGCCCGCACACCGAGACGTGAAACTCGTCTCCGGCGAGGTGGACTGGACGACCTTCCTGGCCAACGTGGGCGACAACCTCGGGACGCTGCAAGACGAAGGTGCCGCCTCGAGCGCGGCGCTCTCCGAGGCGCTCGGAAACGTGTCAGACCACTTCAGCACCCAGATCGGCACGGCGCTGACGGGCTTCGAGACGGGTATCAACAACGCCCTCTTCGGCGGTTGGTACGGCGGCGACGACGGCTACGTCTTCGGGCTGTTCGGCGGAGAGCCGGTGCTCGGCGGCCCCGACGCCGTCGCGCCCACCGGCAGCCTGCTCGCGACGCTCGCCGACGATCTGCAAGACGGCAAGCTGCAGCTGCTGTACAGCGACTTCAACGCCTACTCCCTGGAACTGCTGGACCACACGCTGAAGCCGTTGCTGGCACCGCTGCTCGACGAAACCACCAAGGGCGTCACGACGTTGTCGATTCCGGTCGAGCTGTCGCAGGTTCAAACGAATCTGCTCGAGTCGTTCGGCAGCTACAACGAGCTCAAGGGGCTTGCCGAGACCGTGCTGTCCCCGGAGATCAGCGGCTTCTTCGCGCTCAGCGGCGACCTGCAGAACATCGGCACCGAACTCGCCGATCCCGATACCGCGACGCAGGGGCTGGCCGACCTGAACAATCTCGGGTCCGACGTGCTCAATGCCATCGTCAACGGCTACGACGCCGGCACCAACCCGTTCAACGGAGCGGCCGAGCTGTTCCCGGGTCTGCTCAACGCGGGCAGCTTCCTCGACGAGCTATACACGACCTGGACCACCCAGTTCATCGATGCGTTCGGCACACTGGCAGCGGAATCGGCGACGACCGGCACCGCCGAGGCCGTGACGGCAACGCTGCCCGACCTGTTCGGAGGGTTGTTCTAGCCTCGAGGCGAGCATGCGCCAGGGCGGGACGGACGCGCGTCGTCCCTCCCGCCCTGTGCATTCAGATCACCGCAATCGGAGGCAAGCGATGGCTTCGTCCCACCTGGACGGCTTTGTGCCGTTTCCGCCCGACCGAGCGGCGCGCTACCGGGCCGCGGGGTATTGGAGCGGCAGACCGGTCGACTCGCTGCTGTCCGAGGCGGCGCACCGCCGGCCCACCCACGCGGCCGTGGTGGACGCCGACGGAGCGAACCGGCTCACGTTCGCCGAGCTCGACGAGCGTGCCAGTCGTGCCGCCGCGGGGCTGGCCACGCTGGGTATCGCTGCCGGCGACCGGGTGTTGCTGCAATTCCCCAACAGTTGCCAGTTCGCGGTGGCGTTGTTCGGATTGCTCCGCGCGGGCGCGATCCCGGTGATGTGCCTGACCGGACACCGGGCGGCCGAGTTGGGACATTTCGCCGCGGTCAGCGAAGCAACAGCACTGTTGATCCCGGACACCGCAAGCGGTTTCGACTACCGTCCGATGGCCCAGCAACTGACGCAGGACCATCCCGGGTTGCGTCATGTCATCGTCGACGGCGACCCGGGTCCGTTCACCGCCTGGACACAAATCGGTACCGGTGACACCGAAAGGCCGGTCCATCAACCAGATCCGGCGACCCCCGCGCTGCTGTTGGTGTCCGGCGGTACCACCGGCACCCCCAAGCTGATCCCACGCACCCACAACGACTACGTCTACAACGCCACCGCCAGCGCCGAACTCTGCAAGCTCACCGCCGATGACGTCTACCTGGCGGCTTTGCCTGCCGCACACAACTTTCCGCTGGCCTGCCCCGGCCTTCTCGGCGCCATCACGGCCGGCGCGACCACGGTGTTCCTCACCAACCCGAGCCCGGAGTCGGCGTTCGGTGCGATCGCCCGGCATGGCGTCACCGTCACCGCGTTGGTGCCGGCGCTGGCCAACCTGTGGGCGCAGGCCACCGAATGGGAGCCGGAGGCGCCAACCACGTTGCGGCTGTTGCAGGTTGGCGGCGCCAAGCTGGAAGCCGTTGATGCGCAACGGGTCCGCGATACGCTGACACCGGGCCTGCAGCAGGTCTTCGGCATGGCCGAGGGACTGCTGAACTACACCCGACCCGGCGACCCCCCCGAAGTCGTCGACAACACCCAGGGCCGGCCGCTGTGCTCGGACGACGAAATACGCGTCGTCGACGACGCCGGCCTACCCGTTACCGCCGGTACCGAAGGCGAATTGCTGGTCCGGGGGCCGTACACCTTCAACGGGTATTTCCGCGCCGAGGAGGCCAATGCGACCTCCTTCGACCCCGAGGGCTTCTACCGCAGCGGCGACCTGGTCCGCCTGCACGACAACGGAAACTTAGAGGTCACCGGCCGGGTGAAAGACGTCATCCATCGCGGCGGCGAGACTGTTCCGGCGGCAGATCTGGAGGAACATCTGCGCAGTCATCCGGCGATCTCGGCAGCCGCGGCGGTCCCACTGCCGGACTCGTATCTGGGTGAAAAGATCTGCGCGGCAGTTGTTTTCTCGGGAAAACCGGTGACTTTGGCCGAGTTGAACGCCTATCTCGACCAGCGCGGCGTGGCCCGGCATGCGAGGCCGGACGTACTGAATGCGTTGGTCGCCTTGCCCACCACACCGGTCGGGAAGGTCGACAAGAAGGCCATTGCGCGGCAATTACAGTCTTAGAATTCGCCGGCGAATTCACCGAGTTCGGACAGAGATCCTTTATCTTTGAGCACTACCGTCAGAGACATGAAAACACAGGTTGACAGCAGTTCGTCGGCGGCTAACGGCCGCATCGAGACGAAGCGGTCAGTCGTGTCGCTCGCCTTCTCTGTGCTGGCCACAGGCGCGGCGCTCTTCGGAGCGGGCGCGGCGATGGCCTCGCCGTCCAGCATGGTTCCCGGGGACGCGCTGCTCGCGTTCCACGTCAAGTAATTCGGCTGCTTACAGCGCAGCAGCCAGCCTCCACAGCGCTTCGCGGTCTGCCGAGTCGGCTCGCTCCAGCGGGCTGAGCGTCAACTCGGTGGCACCTGCATCGAGATACGAATTCAAGCGCCGTACAACAGTGTTCTCCGGTCCGATCGCAGCCAATTCGGTGATGCTGTCGACACCCTCCCGAGCAATCACGTTGCGGTACGACGGTATTGCCTCATAAAAGCCGAGCTGCTCGGCAGCCGCTGCGCGGGCACCTTCGACATCGTCTGACACCAGTACCGGCACGGCGGTGATCACCTGGGGTGTCGGACGCCCGACGTCCGCTGCGGCTTTGTTGATGGTCGGCACGATGAATTCTCCGGTGGTCCGCGGACCCGCCAAATAGGGAATGGTCCCGTCCGCCAACTCGCCGGTGACCCGCAACGCCTTCGGGCCCATGGCCGCGACGTAGACCGGAAGCGGAGTGCCGCCCGCGACCTGCACCGGCCAGGTCGGGCTGGCGCTGATTTCGCTGCCGTGAAAGTCGACGCTTGCGGTGTCGAACACCGAACGCAGGATCGTCAGATGCTCGCGAAGTCGGGTGATGACGTTGGTCCATTCGCTGCCGAAAGCCGGACGTTCGACGATGCGCGCGCCCAGTCCGAGCCCGAGACTGAAGTTGCCGTGGGTGGCGGCCTGCGCTGTCTGCGCCAGCTGGGCGACGATCAGGGGGTGTCGCGGGTTGATCGGGACCACCGAGGTTCCGACCCCCAACCCCGGTACAGCAGCGCCGACGACCGCCGCCAACGAGATCGCGTCATAGCTGAGCTGCTGCGCCAGCCACACCTTCGTGACACCGAGCTCGTGAGCCCGTCTGGCTTGGTCGAGGACATCGTCGACGAGATTGGCGGCACCGGGGCGCGGGATCAGCAGTACTCCAGCAGGCATGCTGCGCCCAACGCCCTCTCGCGGTCAGCTATTCCTGTGCTTGGCGCGCAGCCGCTGCACCTGCCCGTAGGTGTCGATCGGACTCTGCAACGCCAAGCCGCCGTCGGCCAGCACGGTTTGCCCTGTCACCCAACTCATCTCGAGCACCGCGACGACCGTCTCGGCGACGTCATCGGCCTCACCGACCCGGCCGAGAGCGGTCCGTTCGCTCAGCGCATCCAGCCAGCCGGGAAGTTGTTCGGCCCCGGCCAGCATCGGTGTCCGGGTGACGCCCGGCCCCACTGCGTTGACCCTGATGGCGTGCGGCCCCCATTCGCTGGCCGCCACCCGTACCAGCATGTCGACCCCGGCTTTGGACACGCAGTACGCACCCATGTCGCGGTCGGCCACGGTGCCGCTGATACTCGACACCGCGACGATGGATCCGCCACCGCCGTTGTCGATCATCGCCTGGGCCACCGCCCGCATGGTCAGCCAGGTTCCGGTGAGGTTGACGTCGATGACCCGCCTCCACTCGTCGGGATCCTGCGCCAGCAGCAAGCCGGATGCGCCCATGCCCGCGCAGGCGATCAGCCGATCCGGTGCTCCGGCCGTCGTCAGCGTGTGCTCCAGTGCCGCAGCCACCTGGCTGGGATCGCTGATGTCGCAGTCGATGTCGCCGCCGCGCAGATCCCAGGTGACAACGTGATGTCCGGCTTTGCGCAGCCGGTCAGCGGCGGCCTGACCGATGCCCGACGCCCCGCCGGTCACGATCGCACTCATCGCGCCGGGCCGATCAACTCGACGCGGACCCCGTCCGGCGCTACCACCACGGCCATCTCCACCTGCTTTCCCTTCGGCGCCGGGACCTCGATCCGCCTGACTCCCTCGGTGAATCCGAGCTCTGCCAGTCGGTCCAGCGCCGGTCCGACGTCACGGTTCAACGAGACCAGGAAGAACCCGGGCGCCGGCCCCGCAATCGGTTCGGGCGCCGGCGCGGACTCTTCGAAGGTGACCAGTTCGACCAGACCGCCGTCCAGCGCCGCCGGGTCGCCGAGGAAGATCGAGCGCAGCGTGTCGTTCTTCGCATCGAAAAGGGTGGGCCAATCGCCACGGAACGCATGGTCGAAAATGATCTCGAGCCCCAGCCCATCGCGCCAGAAGCGCAGTGCGCGTTCGACATCGGTGGTCACGATGGCCGTATGGTGGATACCGTTCATGCGCTCTCCCCCGGTGTAGAAGTATCGAAGACGTCCAGGGTCACCGCGGCGAGACGCTGCGCGAACATGGCCCCGCTGTACGGGTACTGAGTCACCATCTTGCCGCTGGGATGACGAAAGTAGTTGCTGCAGTTGGCCGCCCAGACTGTGGTGTCGAGCGCAGTCTGGATCTCGGCGTTGAACTCGTCGTGCGGCCCACGCTTGACGTCCACCGCCGCAATATCCTCCCGGCCCATCGTGTCGAGCAACCGGCGCACGAATTCGGCCTGCGCCTCGAGGATGTAGATCATCGACGTGATCCCGTTGGTGTTCGGTCCGTACAGGGTGAACAGGTTCGGGTAGCCGGGCACCACGGTGCCCAAATATGCCTCGGCGCCGTCGGACCATTCGTCGTGGAGTCGTCGACCGCCACGGCCGTACACCTCGAGACTGCTCAGGTAATCCGCCGCCTTGAAGCCGGTTCCGAAGATCACCGTGTCGACGAGATGCTCGACACCGTCCGCGGTGCGCAGACCCCGTTCGGTGAACGCCACGATGGGCGAGGTCTCCAAGGCGACGTTCGGCAGTGCGAACACCGGAAACCACGTCTTGGACTGCAGCGGTCGCTTACACCCAACGGGGTAGTCGGGCAACAACTTCGACCGCAATGCCGGGTCCTGCACCTTCTTCATCAGGTAGCCGTAGGACATGTCGGTCAGCATCTTGGTCATGTCGGACTCGAGGTCGAAGTCGGCCGCCTCGTACTGCTGGAAGGCGGCGTCGCGAACCTTGAGCGCCTCAGCCGGATCGCTCGCGAACAACGCCTGCTGATCCGGGGTGAACGGATCGTCGAACCGGGGCGCCACCCAGATCGGCGTGCGCTGGAACACGGTGAGATGCTCGGTCTGCGCGGCGATCGCCGGAACGTACTGCACCGCGCTGGCTCCGGTACCGATCGACGCAACCCGTTCCCCTGCGGTCGATTTCGAGTGATCCCACCGAGAAGAATGAAACACCCTGCCGCCGTAAGACTCCCGGCCCGGGATGGCAGGGATGTTGGGTATGTCGAGCATGCCGACGGCGCTGACGACGATGTCAACCTCGTGCCGCTCCCCCTGTTCGGTGTCGATCGTCCACCGGGCGTCGGCATCCGACCACCGCAATGACGTGACGGTGGCCTCGGGCCGCAGATGCCTGGCGAGTCCGTGGTCGTGGGCGACCTTTTCCAGGTAGGCCAGGATCTCGGGCTGGTTCGCGTAGGTCTTGCTCCAGTACGGGTTGAGCGCGAACGAAAACGAGTAGAAGTGCGACGGCACATCGCAGGCCGCGCCCGGATAGGTGTTGTTGCGCCAGGTTCCGCCGAACCCGTCGCCGCGCTCGAAGATGGTGAAGTCGTAGCCGCCCCGCGCCAATTGAATGCCCATCGCGATGCCGCCGGGACCGGCGCCGATGACGCCGACCCGTAGCTTCCTCGCCGACGCGACCATACTGAGCAATGTTACATACGCACCCCGATATGTAAACAGTGGTGCTCTGGGCGGCGGTGGAGCAGAGTCGAATGGGTGACATACCGCAGCGGCACCACCGGTCTCATCGTCATCGATCCGTACAACGACTTCATCTCCGAGGGCGGCAAGGTGTGGGACCGCTTGAAAGGGATCGCTGAGGCCAACGGATGCGTTCAGCACATGAGCCAGGTGCTGGAGGCGGCCCGAGCGGCCGACATTCAGGTCTTCTACGCCCTCCATCATCGATACCGGCCCGGTGACTACGAGAACTGGAGATCCATCGCGCCGATTCAGAAAGCGGCGTGGGACCGCAAGACCTTCGAGGAGGGAACGTGGGGCGGTCGGCTGCGCAGCGAGTTCGAACCCGGGCCACGGGACGTTGTCGCGCAGGAGCATTGGTGCTCAAGCGGTTTCGCGAACACCGATTTGGATGTCTTGCTGAAGAGGCACGGAATCCACCAGCTCATCATGATCGGGCTGATCGCACACACCTGCCTGGAGGCGACCGTTCGCTTCGGCGCGGAGCTGGGCTACGAGGTCACCGTCGTCAAAGACGCGACGGCCAGCTATTCCGAGGCCGAAATGCATGCGGCACTCGAAATCAACATTCCGAACTACGCGACTGCCGTCGTCTCCACCGACGAAATCCTGGCCGACATCAGGTCCAGCTGAAGGGTCGATTCAGCGTCAGCGTCTGCTCGGACTTCTCATACCAGCCCTGCGGCGCGAACTGGCTGGTGTGCAGATAGCACTGCACCCGCACCCGGGTGCTGCCCGGCTCGAACGTCAGCAGCCGACTGATCGGGAGTGTGGTGATCGGCATGTGGTGGCGACTCAGCGAGGCGACATTGAGAAACCATGTCCCCCAACGCTGTTCGATGTGAGTCTTGCCCCCGAAGGAGTCTTCCGGATGGGTGTGCGTATGGCCGGCGAGCCACAGGGCCACCCGCCCGGGCCGCGCGGCGAGGAACGATTCGAACGCGGCCGAGTCCGGTTTACTGTCCACCCAGTACAGGTATGAGGCGCCGTTCGGGGTGCCCTGCTCGAACGGCCGGTGATAGTGCTCGGACAATTCGCCGCTGGCAGAACGCCGGACACCTTCCCATTCCCCCGAGGCGACGGTGGTGTCCTTCAGCACGTAGTGGTGCACCGACACGATGACCGCATCGGGATTGTCGTCGACCATCGACGCCCACCAGTCGAACGTCTCACCGCTGACCACGCCGCCGGGATTCCCGCCGAGCGTGCCCCGGCCGACGTGCTGGCTGGGTTCGTTGCGGTCGCTCATCATCAGGAACAGCAGATTGCCCACCCGGAAGCTGTACCGCTCCCAGCTGCCCTGCACCCGATAGGGACGGGCGGCCGCGTCGACACCGGAGAACTCGGTGTGCTCGCCGAAGGGATCGACCCATTTCTGCCACCACCACGCCTCGGATTCGTCGAGACCGCTGCGGTCGTGGTTGCCGCAGACACTGTAAATGTCCTCGCGACGGTGGCTGCGCAGTGCGGCCAATTGGCGCACCACCTCCTCGCCCTCGGCGTCGTCCGGCACGCTGTGGTGCGCGCCCGACATGTCACCGACGTCGACCGCGATGTCCCATGCGAAAGGGGGCCCTCCCTCGGTCCCACCGACCTCCGATTGCGAAATCGCCTCGGCCAGGCTGCTTCTGCCGTACTCCTTGTCGGTACCGACGTGAGCGTCTCCGAACGCCCACAACCGCAACGGCCGGGGTGTCACGATTCGTCGGCCCCGAGCAGGCCACGCCGACGGCGAATCACGTTGTCCAGCAGGGTGAACAGTCCGTCGATGACGATCCCGAGCGCCAAGATGACGATCATGATCGCGATCGCGGACGGCATGTCGGAGAGGTTCTGCGCGTTTTCCAGCAGCACGCCGATGGACGCCGTGTTGGCCACGATCACGACCAACTCGCCGGACATCAGGCTCCGCCAGGCAAACGCCCAGCCCTGTTTCAGACCGGTCACGAAAACGGGCAGCGAAGCCGGCAGGATCAGATGCCGGTACAGCGCGAAACCCCTGAGCCCCATCATCTTCGCCGCGCGGCGCAGCAACACCGGAATGTGGTCGCTGCCGGCAATCACCGCCACGGCAATCGCCGGTGCCGTACCGATCACGATGACGAACAAGATGGCCGATGTGGTGAGCCCGAAGAAAATGATCGCAAAGGGAAACCACGCGATCGCCGGCATCGTCTGCATACCGGTGATGATCGGTCCGAACATCGCCCGCACGATCCTGCTGCGCGAGATGGCAATTCCCACTGCGACGCCGATCGCCACCGCCAGGCCGAACCCGTAGACAGCCCGGCCCATGGTGGTCGCGATGGCCTGCCACAACACCGGCTGGTGAGCTTGTGTCCAGAGGCTGGCCAGCGTCGCCGCCGGGCTGGGCAGGACGAAAGACGGCTTCCACCCGGTCAGGTACACGATCTGCCACAGCGCGAGCACCACGAGCAATCCCACCCCCGGGGCCCACAGCGACCGCGCTCGTCGCCGCACCGCCGACTCGCCGGGCCGGCGTGACTGCTCCGCGGCCGTGCCCGTCACCTCGCTAAGCACCATCGGAAACTCCCTGGAGGCCGGCGGTGATTGCCGCTGTCACAGCGGTGAACTGCGAGCTCTCCGTGCGTCGTGGTCGTGGCAGATCGACGGTGTGTTCGGCGACGATCCGGCCCGGGCGGTCGCTGAGCACGATCACCCGATCACCGAGTCGCACCGCTTCACCGACGTTGTGCGTCACGAAGAGAACCGTCAAACCCGTTTCAGCCACGATGCGTTCGAGTTCACCGTGCAGCAGATTGCGGGTGATCGCGTCGAGCGCGCCGAACGGTTCGTCCATCAACAGCACGTCGGCGTCCTGCGCCAGAGCCCGCGCCAGGGCGACCCGCTGCCGCATTCCGCCCGAAAGCTGGTGGGGCCGAGCGGTGGCGAAGCTCGCGAGGCCCACCATGTTCAGCAGTTCGGCCACCCGGATGCGTCGCTGGGCCTTCGGGGTCTTGCGGGCCCGCAGTGCCAGCTCGACGTTGGCGGCCGCCGTCAGCCAGGGAAACAGAGCCGGCTCCTGGAACATGAACGCCACCTGTTGATCTGGGGTACGGACCTCGCCCGCGGTGGGCTGGTCCAGTCCGGCGACCAGCGACAGCAGCGAGCTCTTGCCGCAACCCGACGGCCCGACGAAACAGACGAATTCGCCCTTCGCCACGGCGATCGACACGTCGGTCAGCGCCGCGACGGCCGCGCCGCCGCGACCGTAGGACTTCGATACCGAGTCGAGTGTGACAACGCCGTCCGCCAACACTTTCCGATCGGTGGTCGTCGCCGGGCTCACGAGTTGACCTGAGGACGACCGGTCGACTTGAGCACGCGGTTGAGCGGCTCGAGGTCGAACAGGCCCTTCAACTCGATCGGGTCCAGCAAACCGACCGACACCGACTTCCGGGCCAGGTCGTCGAGCGAGGCGGCATCGGGATCGTTGGTGAATGTCGTCTCCCGGAACGAGGCATCGAGCACATCGGCGTCGAGGCCCTTACCCACGTTCTTGGTCAGTGCATTGTTCGCCGATTGCTGCGCCGCAACGGGGTTGGAGTGGATCAGCTCGTCGGCTTCGACCTGACCGCGCAGCAATGCCGCCACCGCCTCCGGATGTGCGGCCAGGAATTCCTGGCGCACCACCAGGATGGTGATCGTCCCGAGGTCTGGCCACAGCCGGACACCACCGTCCTTGACCATCTGCACGTCGTAGGGAGCGGACTCCACCGCGCCGGCGATCTGGTTGGCGGTGAACTCCTGCAGGATGGCCGATTCCGGCTTGGTGGGTTTGACGAAGACGTCACCGCCGCCCTGCGGGTTGGTGTGTAAACCGTGGTCTTTCAACCAACTTCGCAGCAAGACATCGTGATTGCCACCCAGCGCCGGGTCGGCCACGGTCTTACCGCGAAGATCCTGCGCGGACGTGATCTCGGGCTTGACGACGAACGACGTTCCGCCTTTGGCCGATCCGGAGATGATCTTGATCGCCGTCCCGCCGGATTTCTGCCACGCATTGAACGCCGGGTTGGGCCCGACGTAGGCGGCGTCGATCTTGCCGGACAGCAGTGCGGTCGCCTCGGCGGTTCCCTGCCCGAAGGGCTGGGCGTCCAGCGTTGTCCCCGGACCGAGATTTTTGGCGAACAGACCTCTGTCGATACCGACCAGCGCCGAGGCGTGCGTGATCCGGGTCAGATAGCCGAGTCGCAGGGTGAGGTGGGCGTCGCGACCGGTCGACGCGGAGTGCCCGCAACCGGTCAGCGTGGCGGCGACGAGCGCGACCGCCAGCACCGAGCGAGCGAAAGGACGAGGCGCCATGGTTCTCCTTGAGGCGAGAGGGATGATCGGTCTGCGGCCGTTCGCCGTGCTCGTGAGACGCGGCGAGACCATCCGGTCAGCGACAGGAGGCTGAGGTGACGCGATGCAGGTCGACGTGCAGACGCCGGGTCAGGTAGCAGGCCCTGTAGCCCAGCATTATTCGACCCGGCCGCGATTGAGGAAAAGCGGACTGGTCCATACCTGATGCCCGTCGAATTGGCGTGCGCGCAGGTAGACCGCACTGTCGGTGGCTGGCAGGTCGATCGCCAGCTTTCCGTTCACGGTGATGGGAAGGGCGGCCGGTTCGGCGATGCGCTCTGCCCGCAGGGTCAGGTTGAGTCCGCCGACGACGACCTCCCGCGCACCGGTGGCCAGCAGTTCGGCGCCGGTGACCGCCAATTCGGCGCGTAAGCCGTCCTCGTCCACTCCGGTGTCGATCCGCAGCCGGGCGCCGGCCAGATCGGCGAGCCGGACGATGACGCCGATGTCGCTGCCGAATGTCTGGGTGCGCCAGCTGACGCCGTCCCGGTCGGGGACGATCATCTGCTCGGGATGCGTTGCCGCCCAATGTGTGACGTCGTCGACAGAACTACCGTCGATGCTGAGCCGTCCCGTCCAGGTCGCCCAGCGGTAGCGGTCCTTGTGCCGGGCACCGCCCCACCGGATGCGCACCAACGAATCGGACAGCCCGGTCTCGGCGTGCAGGTCTCGGCGATACACGAGTCCTGCGGCATCCCAGACCTGGAGTTCTTCCCACCCCGCCGTGCCGTAGAGCGCGTAGTCGGCCGCCAGTTCGTCCGCGGTGCAGTCGATCTCGTCACCCATCCAGTGCTTGCCGCTCCGCAGCAGCGCCACGGCGCGCGCACCGGTGGTCGCCCAGGTCCGTCTGGCCCGCAGCGAAGTGCCGACGTCCTCACGGGTGAGTTCGGCCGCCAGCACGCCGGTGAGTCCGCCGTTGCCGCCGAAGATGTTGGCGCCCGGCGCACCGCCGCCCGGTCGGCCGCGATGCTCGTCGCTGGCAGCGCTGGCACCCAGGCGCAACCCGCGCGCCATGGCGTCCTCGAAGAACCACGGGCTGGTGCCCCACGCCGAGTGCACCTCGATCAATCGTTCCAATTGCGGGTGATGCCAGTCCAGAATCGCCCGCCGTCCGCCGACGTGCGGAATCAGCAGATACGAGTCCGGGTCTTTGTCGTAGGCGGCGTAGAGCTGGGTGATCGGCCACGTCTGCGGCACCGGCGATGACGAGGCCATGCCAGCGTGCCATTCCAGCGATCGTGCCAAAGTGGTGTCTTCGCCCAGGAATACGACGTTGTGGTCGCCCCCGACACCGGCCGTGCCGCACCATTCGACACCCGGGTAGCAGACCAGCCGTCCGGGGTTGTTGACGTCGCGGCAGGCGGCGACCACATCGGCCCAGACGTCGTCGGTGATCTGAAAGTCGTTGGCGGTATAGCCGATCACGTCGAGTGCGCCGACGTCGCGACCGTAGGCCAGGTTCCACGGGGTGTCCTGGGTGCCGACGGTGTCGTTGGAGTGCACGTGCAGGTCCGCGAAAAGCGCCCGCGGCGAGGGAAAGTCGTCGATCCGGTCCAGGTAGCACGTCGCTTCGCCGACGGTGTCGGCTGCGGTCCGGGCGACGACGTCGACGCGATGCGAATCGGCCGGGACCGTCAGCGTGACGGCGGCCCATCCCTCGGTCGGGAATTCCGCTGAAGCAACGGTCTTTTCGTCCACCCGTGCCGAGGCGGCCGCGGTGATGTCGCGGCAGGCGTTGCCCCAGCGGTCCTGCAGGTGCAGCCGCAGATCGGCCGTGTCGGAATCCGACCGCACCACTCGCGGACCGTGTACCGCAAGGTGTGCCGGCGGGCCCGGGACGATCGCGAGCACCGAGCGCGCGGCGCGGGCCATTCGCGATGTCCCCAGCGGATCGACGAAGAGATGGAACTCGAACTCGTCCTCGACGAAAGTCTGAACCCGGGTACCCGGGCCGCCGAAACCGCGATCCCCGAGCCTGATTTCGATCACATCGCCGGGTCGCAGATACCCGTCGACGACGTGCATCACCAACGCCTTCTGGAACGGACGTTCGCCGCCCTTGACGTCATAGCGAATCTTGAGCTGCCGAGCCGTCGCCGCCGACTCCTCGGATGCGCGGCCACTCAACGAACGACTGAGCAGGCGCGCCGACGCGAAGTCCCGTCCCTGCGGATCCTCGGTTTGAAGATCCCAGTCCGAGTAAAACCGGAAACACAGCTTGAGCCACCCGCTGTCGGCGATCCCGGACTGGCCGACGGTATAGGTGAAGACCAATTCCTGCGTGGATCCCGCGACGACAGTCGAGGTCGGGCAGCTGAGCTCCCCCAGGAACGGCAGGGCCGTCAGCTCGGCGGTGACGGCCTCACGCACTGTCAGGTCGGAGCAGTCGTTGGTGTCCGGGCCGGCGGCGGCGCGTGCCGAGATGCGGGCCGGCAGCGAGGTGGACATTGCACAATTCTGGCGTCGAACCACTCCTCAGTCCAACGCATAGATATGATGCGATTAATCACTGAGAGTGAAAGAAATGAACCTTCAGCAGTTGCGTTACGCGGTGGCCCTGGCTGACACCCAGAGCTTCACAAAAGCCGCGGCCGCCCAATACGTGGTGCAGTCGGCGCTCAGCCAGCAACTACGCAAACTCGAAGATGAGCTGGGCGTTCGTCTCTTCGAGCGCACCACCCGAAAGGTCACCCCGACGCCGGCCGGTGAGACGCTGCTGCCTCTGATGCGGCAGGTGCTGGCCGGTATCGACCAGATCGAATCCGGCGCGCAGGCGATCAGCGGCACCATCGCCGGCCGGCTCACCGTCGGAATGATGGAGGTTCCGTCGGAAAGCCTCGACGTCGCGGCGCTGATGGCCACCTTCCACACCCGCTATCCCGAGGTCAGCGTGACGCTGCGCAGTGGCGGCAGCGACCTCTTGATCGGCGCGGTTCGCGATCGCAAGCTCGATGTCGCGATCGTCGGGTCGAACCTCCCGCCCACCGCCGGCCGGCTGACCTTCACCGGGTTGTTCATCGAGCCACTGGTAGCAGTGCTGCCCGCCGGCCACCCGCTGGCCGCCGCCGATGATGTACGCCTCGACCAGTTGGCGCGCCTTCCGTTCATCGACTTTCCAACGGGGTACGGCTTGCGTCACGAGACCGACCGCGGGTTCGCCGACGTGCACCGGCGGGTGGCGTTCGAGGTGACTCGCGTCGACGAGGTAATCCATTTCGTCAGAAGGGATCTCGGCGTCGCCCTGCTACCGGAGTCGGTCGCCGTCTCGCGCGTCGGTGACGATCCGACACTCGTGCTGCGCCCGGTGGCCGGCGCAGATCTGCATCGTCAGGTCAATCTCGTCGCACCGGGCGAGGCGCAGCGTTCCGCGGCGTCACAGGCCTTCATCGGCTGCGTCCTCGACCACGTCGAGGCGGTCGGGGCGGCCCCCAGATAACCGCACAGACGACACGCCGCGACAACGTTGCCATTGACGAATGTCACCATTTTGTGTTGACTCTCTCGCATGACGGAGTCAATGCCGACTCGCGGATCGCTGCGATCACGTTCCGCGGCTCTGGTGAGCATGGCGACATTGCGGCAGCTCAGCGCGGTACTTCCGCCCGAACAGGCCTGGGGCTTGTGGGCGTCCCGACGCATCGTCGCCGGCGTCATGGATGCCTTCGGACCTTCACTGGCCGGGACGCGCATCGAGCACATCGACGTGCACCACGATGGGCGTCGCGTCGTCGGTGAGTGGGTGCGCGCGCCCGGCGTCTCAACGAGCCGGGGCGCCATCTACTTCGTCCACGGCAGCGGCTTCGCGCTGTGTTCGCCGAGAACCCACCGTCGACTGACGGCGTGGCTGTCCCGATTGACCGGGCTGCCGGTGTTCACCGTCGACTACCGGCTGGCACCGCGCCACCGCTTCCCCGCCGCAGCCGAGGACGTGCGGGCGGGGTGGGATTGGCTCACCGCCCAGGTCCCCGCGGAACGCGTTGTGATCGCCGGCGATTCGGCCGGCGGCCACCTGTCGGTGGATCTGCTGCTGCAGCCCGAGGTGGCCGCGCACGGCCCAGCCGGACTGGTGCTGTTCTCCCCGCTGATCGACCTCACCCTCGAACTTGCCCGTGCGCGTGAGGTTTTGCGGCGCGACCCGGCGATCCGGGCCACCGACGCCGCCCGGTTGGTCCGGTTGTACAGCAACGGAATCGATCCCAACCATCCGCGACTACGACTCGACGTCGCGGCTGGTCCGCCGATGCCGCCTACGCTCATTCAGGCCGGCGGCGCCGAATTCCTGCTGGCCGACTCCCGACATCTGGCCGCCGACATCCGCACCGCCGGTGGTCGTTGCACACTCCAGGTCTGGCCTGACCAGGTCCACGTGTTCCAGGCGCTTCCCCGGCTGACACCCGAAGCCGCCAAGGCCATGGCGCACGTCGCCTCGTTCGTCGAGAACGCCCTGCACGAGCACGACATCGAGAACGTCACGGGAAAGGCCGGCTGAGCATGATCGGACCGTTCGGCAGATCGCCCAAGGTGAGCCACCACGCGCGTGCGGTGGTGACCGGCGCGGGCAGTGGGATCGGCGCGGCGTTCGCCGTCGAATTGGCCAAACGCGGCGGTCGTGTCGTCTGCAGTGACATCGACGAGGTCGCGGCAAAGCGAACCGTCACCTCGATCATCGACCGCGGCGGTGAGGCGATCGCAATCGCCTGCGACGTCACCCAATTCGACGCCGTCCAGGATCTGGCCACGCAGTCCCAGTCGTGGTTCGGCGCCGCACCCACTTTGGTGATCAACAACGCCGGCGTCGGCTCAGGTGGCGCCCCGGTCGGCGAACTGCCGCTGGAAGACTGGCATTGGGCGCTCGGCATCAACCTGTGGGGACCCATCCACGGCTCGCACGTCTTCGCTCCCATTCTGCGGACTGGCGAGCCGGATGTGCCACGCGGCATCATCAACGTCGCCTCTGCCGCGGCCTTCGGTGCGGCACCCGGGATGGCCGCCTACAACGTCAGCAAGGCCGGGGTGCTGATGCTGTCGGAGACCATGGCGGCCGAATTGTCCGGCACCGGAGTCAAAGTCACTGTGTTGTGCCCCACCTTCGTCAAGACCAATATCGTCGAATCCGGCCGCATCTCCACCGGCGCGACTCGGCTGGCGAACCAGGTCATGCGATTGACCGGATTGACCGCGGAGAAGGTCGCGAAGACCTGCCTGGACGCTCACGACCGGGGCGATCTCTACTGCATGCCGCAGTTCGAGGCCAAGATCGGCTGGAACATCAAGCGATTGGCGCCCGGTACCTACACGCGCGTGGCCGGCCTGCTGGGCCGCATCTCTGGGCTCTGACCAAGACCGATTCAACGAAGGAGTGGCACTGATGGCTATCGACATGGACGTGATGTTGGCCAAAATCAAAGACCGCCAGTGGGCGCTGGCCGACATCGACTGGGACGCACCGGGTGCCGAGATGATCACCGACGAGCAGCGACCGCAGCTCAAGGCGTTCATGGCCGACCTGTGCTGGATCGAGAACATCGGCGCCCGGGGCTTCGCGGCGCTAGCGAAGAAGGCGCCGACGCCGACCATCGGTGAGATCTACCGTTACTTCCACGCCGAGGAGCAGCGGCACGCCAACGCCGAGCTGGCCCTGATGAAGCGCTGGGGCATGCTCGAGGACGGCGAGGTCCCCGAGCCGAACGTGAACATCCGGCTGGCCATCGACTGGCTGGACCGCTGGGCCGACGACATGCCGCTGTCCCTGCTGGGCACGGTGATCCCGATGCTCGAAGTCGCACTGGACGGCGCCCTGCTGAAATTCCTCCTCGACGAGGTGCACGACCCGGTCTGTCACAAGGTGTTCGAGAAGATCAACAACGACGAGTCGCGGCACCTGGTGGTCGATTTCGAAGTCCTCGACATGATCGGGCACGCGAAGATCCGGCGGCTGCTGATCGACTTCGTCGGCCGCAACGCCACTCCGGGTCTGATCATCGGCGCGGTGATGGGTGCACCGCTGATCAACCGGATCGCCAACGAGATCACCGCAATGGGCATGGAGCCCGAGCGGCTCTACAAGGCCGTGAAGCGCTTCAAAGAACTCGGCGACCGCGGCGAAAAGACAAGCCGGGTACCGACGTATCGGTTCCTGCGGCGCTATGCCGGGATGGTCACGAACCCGAACCACCCCTACCACCTGCTGGCCAACTCGATGGTCTGGTTGTCCGACCGCTATCCGCGGCCACTGCTGCCGTCGGTGCCGACCTGGGTCCGGGAAGTCACTCACGAGCCGGCGGCATGACCATGGCCAAGACGCACACCTACGCAACCCTGATCGTCGGAGCCGGATTCACCGGTCTCGGAGCAGCCATCAGGCTGGCCCAATCCGGCGTCGACGACGTCGTCATCCTCGAGCGCGGCGACCGGGTCGGCGGAACCTGGCGCGACACCGGCTATCCCGGTGCCAGCTGCGACATCCCGTCGCTGCTGTACTCGTTCTCGTTCGTCAAGAACCCGACCTGGTCGCGCACCTACTCACCCGCCGACGAGATCTGCGACCACATCGAAGACATGGCCGACCGGTTCGACGTCCGCCGCCACATCCAGTTCGGCCAGGAAGTGACGGGGTTGTCCTTCGACGAGAACGCGGGCGTCTGGACCGCAACCACGGCCGGCCGCAAGCGTTTTCGTGCCCGCACGGTGGTCCTGGCGTCGGGGCCGCTGCCCGATTCCAGCTTCCCCGACATCCGCGGCCTGGACACCTACCAGGGCCACAAGATCCACAGCGCCCGGTGGGACAAGGACTACGACTTCACCGGGAAGCGGGTCGGCGTGATCGGCACCGGCGCCAGCGCCGTCCAGATCATTCCCGAACTGGTCAAGCAGGCCGAATTCGTCAAGGTGTTCCAGCGCACCCCCGGTTGGGTGCTACCCCGCCTGGACTTCGCGACGCCGCCGGCCGTCCAATCGGTGTTCGCCAAGGTGCCGGCCGTGCAACAGCTTGCACGCCAAGCCTTGTACTGGGGCCACGAGGCGAGCGCGACCGCGTTGGTGTGGAACACGCCGCTGACATCGGTGGTGGCCCGGCTCGGCAAGATGCACCTGCGCAGCCAAGTCAAAGACCCCTGGCTGCGTCGCCAGCTGACGCCCGACTTCACCCCGGGCTGCAAGCGGATGCTGGTGTCGAGCGACTACTACCCGGCCCTGCAACGCGACAACTGCAAGCTGATCGACTGGCCCATCGCGACGTTGAGCCCGGTGGGCATGCGCACCAGCGACGGCATCGAGCACCACCTGGACTGCATCGTGTTCGCTACCGGTTACGACGTGCACCTGACCGGTCCGCCCTTCCCGGTCACCGGCCTGGGCGGTCGCTCGCTGAGCGCCGAATGGGCCGACGGCGCACAGGCTTACAAGAGCGCCAGCGCACACGGATACCCGAATCTGTTCTTCATGACCGGCCCGAACTCGGGGCCCGGGCACAACTCGCTGCTGGTCTACATCGAGGGCCAGCTTGACTACGCGGTGCGTGGCATCACCACGATTCTGGACAGCGACCTGCGCTACCTCGACGTCCGGCAGGAGGTGCAGCAGCGCTACAACCAACGCATCCAGAAGCGGCTCACCAAGACGACCTGGATGTCAGGGTGCAGTAGTTGGTACCTGACCAAGGACGGTCGCAACGTCTCGATGTACCCGGGATTCGCGACCCAGTATCTTCGACAGATGCGCGATTTCCACTACGCCGACTACGAAGCGGTCGAACATGCCGCCGTCCGCGTGAGCTCGTCTGCCTGAATCGATGTCGCCCGACCGACCGCACCGCACGGAAACCGGCACCATCGCCGGCGTCCTGGCGAACCTGCGGCGCGCGCCCAAGCGCGTGCGGCGCCAGTCGCGGGAGGTCGTCGAGAACGCGGTCTCGCAATTGTTCGACGCCGCCGTCCGCTACCCCCACGGGGCGTTGGGCTCGGGTGAATACCGGATCGAGGATCTGGCCCGGCTGGCTGGCACCACCACCCGCAACATCCGGGTCTACCGCGACCGAGGTCTGCTGCCGCCACCGCTGCGAGTCGGACGGATTGCGCTGTTCAACGACACCCACCTGACCCGGCTGCGACTGATCACCTCGATGCTCGACCGGGGTTACAACATCGCCCACGTCCGGGAAATGCTCAGCGCGTGGGAGGAGGGCAAAGACCTCGGCGACGTGCTCGGCCTCGAGACCGCCATCGTCGGCACCTGGACCAGCGAGAAATCCCAGAGCATGCCGGTGGCCGAGGCACAGCGACTCATCAACGACCCCAAGGCTTTCGACCGCCTGGTCGATCTGCACGTGATCCACGTCGACGACGGGCAAGCTACCATCACCCGGCCGAAACTGATCGAGGCGTTCAACGAGGTGCGCGGCTACGGAATGAGCATGGACACGCTCGTCGACCTGCACGAGAACATCACCCCGCTGATCGACCAGATCAGCGAAATGCTGGTGCGCGCCGGAGCCGAACACGTCGCCGACCGGATCAAACCCGGGGAGGCGCTGCCCGCCGACACCGAAATCGCCGAGCTGATAACGATGTTGGTGCGCTTTCGCACCCAGGCCGTGTCGTCGGTGACCGCGACCTTGGCATCGTCGATCGAGACGACCATCGAGTCGTTGGTCAGTAAGATCCTGGCCGAATACCTCGAACGTTCACCCGAAGCCGACGCCGGCTAAGACGTTTCGCGTCGCGCGACCAGGTACGGCGCCAGCGTCGTCAGCTTCTCGCAGGTCTCTTCGAACTCCCGGTCGGGATCGGACGCGGCGATGATTCCCGCGCCGGCGCGCAGCCAGGTACGCCCGTCGCGCTCGTAGACGGTACGTAACGTCAACGCCGCATCGAGTGCCCCGTCGGCGGAAAAGCGAACTACCGCACCGGAATACAACTCACGGGGGCTTTCGTCGAGCCGGAGGATGGCATCCACGCTGGGCGCCTTCGGAATCCCCGAGGCGGTGACTGCCGGAAACAACGTCTCCAACGCATCCATCCGGTCCTTGGACGCGTCGAGCCGCCCGGTGACCGTCGAGCCGAGATGCTGCACGCTCCCGCGCTCCCGCACCGTCATGAAGTCGACGACGGCGGAGCTGCCGGGCTCGGAAACCTCGTCGATCTCCTGCACCGAGCTGCGTACCGACATCGCATGCTCGACAATCTCTTTGGTGTTGGACTCGAGGTCCTCGCGGGCGGCACGGTCGTTCGCGGCGCCGCGACCCAGCGCGCGGGTGCCGGCCAGCGGCTCGGTCACCACCACGCCGTCGTCGTGCACCGCTGCCACCAATTCCGGGCTGTAGCCGAGCGCGCGAAAACCCCCGAGGTGCAGGAGAAATGAACGCGCCGGGGTGTTGTGCCTGCGCCCCACCCGGTAGGTGGCCGGGAAGTCCAGTGCGAAAGGCACATCGACGCATCGGGACAGAATCACTTTGTGGTAGTCACCGGCAACGATCTCGCCGATCGCGGTGGCGACGCGAGCCCGGTAGTTCGAGTCGTCGGCCGAGACGTCCACTCCGGAGGGCGTCGGCGCGGGTGGCACGCCGGCGCTGAGTATCCGGCTCACCGCCGCGATGTGATGATCGTCGGCATCGAACACTGTGACCGCGTCGGCGACGACGACGCGGGTGCGCGGCCAAAACACCCGCGCGAGTGGGGTCTTCGGCGCCAAGCGCTCCTGCAGTCCGAAGCGGTACGCGCCGAATTCGAAGGCGATCCAGCCGAACGCCTCGCCGGTTTCCAGCAGCAATCGATCGACGGCCTCACCCAGCACCGGTCCTGGACGGCCCGACCAGGTCTGCCGTTGCGTGACGCCATCCTGGATGATGCGGAGCTCGTCGCGGTCCAGCTCGACGACCGCGAGCGCGCCCAGGGCCAGCACCCATTCGCCGTCGTGCTCGTAGAGCAGGTATTCCTCGCCGCCGGCTTCGGCCAAGACGGCCACGAGCTCGGCAGCCAGATCCGCGGGCGCGACGCCGGTCGGCAGCGGAAACGACAATGACGCGGCACCTGCCGGACTGGTTTCGACGCCAACTTGGGTCACGATTAGTAAATTTAGCCTAACCTATTAACGGACGGGTAACTCCCGTCCGTCGCGGGCCACCAGCAACCGCTTATGCGCTGCTCGATCAGCCTTTTCCGCAGTGTGGCGCTAATCACCGACACCCTTGTCACGTCGCGTTTGCGCCCCGTTCACACCCCGGCTCCACAATGAGCCCAGCCCTGCGGTGGTCCGGGCCCGAGGCTCGTGTGACGCCGCGCTCCGACGAGAGGACAGCACTGTGTTCGTGATCCGACTGCTCGACGGCGAAGAGATCCGCGCGTCCGAGAACGACAAGCTGACCGTCAACGAGAACACCGGCGTGCTCACCGTCCATCGGGTGGACGGCTTCGAGGAAGTCACCACCCACTACTCGCCGTCGGCGTGGGCCTCGGTGACGCATCGCGTCAAGGAGCCGGTCGTGCGGCGGCCGCTGGCCGGGGCCAACAACAGGTAGCGACGCCTTACGCCGGCACGGCCTCGATGACGCAGAGCGGCCCTGCCGTCTGCACCACGCGTTGCAGCCGAAAACCGGCCCGCCGCAACAGGTCGGTCCACTGCCCGAGGCCGCGTTCCAACGCGCCCGCCAGCACCAGCATCTCCAAATCGACGTAGTGGCCCAGGAATTCACGGTCATGGTCGGGTACGACCATCTCCAGCAGCAGCAATTTCGCGCCCGGCGGGGCCGCGGCTTTGATGGTGCCGAGAATGGCGATGGCTTTGTCGTCGGCCCAGTCGTGGATGACGTTCTTCAGCACATAGGCGTCGGCGGATGGCACGCTCTCGAAGAATGACCCACCGGTCACCGCGACCCGATCGGCGACACCGTGCGCGGACAACACGGGCGGAGCTCCCTCGACCGCCTCGGGAAGATCGAACAGAATGCCGCGGGCATCGGGCGCAGCATTCAGTATCGCCGACAGCAGCAGGCCGTGCCCACCTCCGATATCGGCAATGACCTCGAATGTGCGGAAGTCGTACGCCGCGATCACGGCGGCCTCCAACACCGACGACGTCGAAGTCATCGCGTTGTTGAAGATCTCCGCGAACTCGGGGTCTTCGGGAAGGTACTCGAAGAACTCCTTGCCGAACACTTTCGGCGGGTTCGGCTCGCCGGTGCGCACCGCATCGGCCAACAGCGTCCAGTTGGCCCGGTGCTGCGGAGATCCGTAGAAGAGGGCGGCCGCCCGCATCGAGGTCGGCGAATCGGTCCGCAAGGTGTCGGCCGCCGCATTGAGCTCGAAACGCCCGTCGCGACGCCGGCGAAACACGCCACGGCTGACGAGTAGGCGCATCAGCCGCGCCAGGCTGTCGGGATCGGCCCCAACGCGATGCGCCAGTTCCTCCTTGGCCAACGGCCCGCAAGCGAGCGCATCGGCGATGCCGAGTTGCGCGGCCGCCGAGACGGCCTGCGACAGGAAAGCTCCGAAGATGATGTCCAGGACTGTGATCGGCGGAGGCGCCAGCCGCTGGTACAGCCGTCCCACGTGATGACGGACCCGTTCGATCGCACGGGCCACCCGGACCGGTGGCAGCTTCGGGGTTGGGGTCGGTGGCATCGTTCTCCTTCCAGCGATGCCCTATTGATCTACCTGTCGGTGACTCCCGCTACAATCGAATGTATGTTCGATGAACTCGAGGACGTCGATCCCGCGGCCGGGGAGTCGGCGTTGCTGGACCGCATCGCCGAGCTGGAACGGGTGAAGTCCGCCGCGGCCGCCGGCCAGGCTCGCGCGGCGGCCGCTCTCGATGCCGCCCGTCGGGCCGCGGAAGCCGCGGCTGGCATGCCGGCCGCCCGACGCGGTCGCGGAGTCGGCAGTGAGATCGCTCTGGCGCGTCGCGACTCACCGGCCAGAGGCGGTCGGCACCTGGGCTTTGCCAAGGCGCTGGTGTACGAGATGCCGCACACTCTGGCAGCACTGGCGACGGGTGTCTTGACGGAATGGCGGGCCACTCTCATCGTGCGGGAAAGTGCGTGCCTGGACGTCGAGGACAGGCGAAAACTCGATGCCGAATTATGCTCCGATCCAACCACTTTGGACGGTCTGGGCGATGCGCGGATCGCTGGCGCGGCAAAGTCCATCGCCTACCGACTCGATCCGCACGCGGTTGTCGACCGGGCCGCCAGAGCCGAAACCGAACGCACGGTGACCATTCGGCCCGCTCCCGACACGATGACGTATCTGACGGCGTTGTTGCCTGTCGCTCAGGGTGTCTCGGTGTACGCGGCACTGCGTCGCGTGGCAGACACCACGTCGGGCAACCGATCGCGCGGGCAGCTCATGGCCGACACTCTGGTCGAGAGGGTCACCGGCCGCAGCGCCGCGACGCCGACGCCGATCGCCGTGAACGTGGTCCTCACGGACAGCACACTTCTCGGCGACGACACGACCCCGGCGAATGTCACTGGCTACGGGCCGATTCCGGCCGACGTCGCTCGTGGACTGGTGTCCGGCGCCGCCACCGATCCGCGGTCAGTTGCGACGCTGCGACGGCTGTACGCCCATCCCCGCTCCGGCGCTCTGGTCGCAATGGAGTCGCGGGCCCGGACTTTTCCTAACGGTCTCGCTACCTTCATCGGTTTGCGTGACGAGCGGTGTCGCACGCCGTACTGCGACGCACCGATCCGGCATCGCGACCATGCGACGCCACACTCCCGCGGTGGGCTGACAACGGTGGCCAACGGACTGGGACTCTGCGAACGCTGCAACTACGTCAAGGAAGCCGCCGGCTGGTCTGTCAGCACGCACCTCGACGAAACCGGCAGGCACACCGCCGAATACATCACTCCGACCGGTGGGCGCCACCGATCGACAGCGCCGCCGCGCGCCCCGACAGTCGCGGTCAGCGAACTCGAAGTCAGGGTCGGTATCGCGCTGGTCCAGCACGCCGCCTAGCTCACTCCAACAGGCTGCGGACCACACCATCGGCCAGCAGCCTGCCTCGACCGGTGAGCACCAGTCGCTCGCCCTCGCGAGTCAGCAGGCCATCTGCGATCGCCGTGCCGGCGCGCTCCCGCTCGGCCTCGTCCAGCAGGGCCATGGGCAGACCCTGCCGTAACCTGATTCGCAGCAACACGTCCTCGGTGTGCCGGGTGGCCGGGTCCAGTTGCTCGAAGCCCGCGACCGGCAGCGTCGATGCCTCCAGCAGCTCGGCATACGCGTTGGGATGCTTGACATTCCACCATCGGGTATCGCCGACAAAGCTGTGTGCGCCCGGGCCCGCGCCCCACCACTGTCCGCCATCCCAGTAGCCCAGATTGTGTCGGCACTGTCCGCCGGGGCGGCTCCAGTTGGACACCTCGTACCAGTCCAGGCCCGCCTGCGACAGTCGGCTGTCCAGCAACTCGTAGCGGTGTGCGAGCACGTCGTCGTCCGGTGCTGCCAATTCGCCGCTGCGGACTCGGCGCGCCATCGCAGTGCCGTCTTCGACTACGAGGGCGTAGGCGGACACGTGGTCGACACCGGTCTCGATCGCCGTCTCGACCGACCACAGCAGGTCGTCGTCGGACTCCCCCGGTGTGCCGTAGATGAGGTCGAGGCTGACGTGCTCGAAGCCCTCGGCGAGCGCCTCGCGAGCCGCCGCCGCAGAACGGTTGGGCGTGTGGATCCGGTCCAGGACGCCCAGGACATGCGGGGCCACCGACTGCATGCCCAGCGACACCCGGGTGCAGCCCGCCTCGCGGGCGGCGGCGAAGAAATCCGGCCACGCGGATTCGGGATTGGCCTCGGTGGTCACCTCGGCGTCGTCGGCCAACTCGAAGCTGTCGTGCACCGCCCGCAGCAGGGCGGCCAGCCGTTCACCTCCGAGCAGCGAGGGGGTGCCGCCGCCGATGAAGACCGTCTGCACGGTCGGTCCGCCGAGCCTGGCCGCGGCCAACTCGAGCTCGGCCGCGACATTCTGCAGCCACGCGTCGGGGTTCACGCCGCCCAGCTCGGCCGGCGTATAGGTGTTGAAGTCGCAGTAGCCGCAGCGGGTGAAGCAGAACGGCACGTGCACGTAGATGCCGAAGGGCGCGTCGGGGCTGACCTGCACGTCGGGCAGGGCGGCCGGCGCCGAGGATGCCGTCACGTCAGCTCAATATTCCGCAGTGCGCGCTCTACCACCACAGCAGGGCTCACCTGCACCGCGTCTCCGGGTTTGGCTCACGGTGAGCGAAAGTCCCCCCTGGTAGCAGAGTCAGGCGATATTCGTGGCACAATGGTCAGGTGACCATCGCCCACCACAGCCAAGTTCGTATCCCGTTGGTGGCGCGTCGTCATATCGATTTCAAGCGTGTTTGCAGCTGTCGCTGTCCGGCTTGATGTCGTAGACCCCGCCTACCTGCACCTTCAGCTGGCTTCCGGATCTGCGCCGCCGGGACAGCCTCCGGTGGTTGCGCGCCCCACGCCGGCTGCTCCACTAGAGGAGATTGCCGAATGACGTCACCCCGCCCCACGAAGAGCCAAGGCCAGTGGGCGCTCGGTGAGCGCGAACCGCTCAATCCCAACGAGCAGTTCAAGCAGGATGATGACGCGCTCAACGTGCGCGACCGCATCCTCAACCACTACTCCACCGCGGGCTTCGACAGCATCGAGAAGAACGACCTGCGTGGTCGGATGCGGTGGGCCGGCCTCTACACCCAGCGCGAGCAGGGGTACGACGGCAGCTACACCGGCGACGAGAACATCGACCTGCTCGAGGCCAAGTACTTCATGATGCGAGTGCGTTGCGACGGCGGCGCGATCAGCACCGCGGCACTGCGCACCCTCGGTGAGATCTCGATCGAGTTCGCCCGGGACACCGCGGACATCTCGGACCGGGAAAACGTTCAGTACCACTGGATCCGGATCGAGGACGTTCCGCAGATCTGGGAACGGCTGGCTACGGTGGGGCTGCAGACCACCGAGGCGTGCGGCGACTGCCCGCGCGTCGTGCTCGGTTCGCCGCTGGCCGGTCTGTCCGTCGACGAGGTTCTCGATCCCACGCCGGCTGTCGAGGAGATCGTCCGGCGCTACGTCGGCAACCCGGATTTCTCGAACCTGCCGCGCAAGTACAAGACGGCGATCTCGGGATTGCAGGATGTCGCCCACGAGATCAACGACATCGCTTTCATCGGCGTGAACCATCCCGAACACGGTCCCGGTTTGGACCTGTGGGTCGGCGGCGGCTTGTCCACGAATCCGATGCTGGCGCAACGAGTTGGCGCGTGGGTGCCGCTCGACGAGGTCCCCGAGGTTTGGGAGGCCGTCACCTCGCTGTTCCGCGACTACGGTTACCGCCGGCTGCGGGCCAAGGCCCGGCTCAAGTTCCTGGTCAAGGACTGGGGCATCGAGAAGTTTCGCGAGGTGCTCGAAACCGAGTACCTCCAGCGCAAACTCATCGACGGCCCGGCTCCTGAGCCGCTCACCCGCCCGATCGATCACGTCGGCGTGCAGAAACTGAAGAACGGCCTCAACGCCGTCGGGGTTGCGCCGATCGCGGGCCGGGTGTCGGGCACCATCCTGGCTGCCGTCGCCGACCTCGCCGAGCAGGCGGGGTCGCAGAAGGTCAGCTTCACCCCGTACCAGAAGTTGATCATCCTCGACGTCGCCGACGACAAACTCGACGCGTTGACCGCCGGCCTGGATGCACTGGGCCTGCAGTCGAGGCCGTCGCATTGGCGTCGAAACCTGATGGCCTGCACCGGAATCGAATATTGCAAGCTGTCGTTCGCCGAAACCCGGGTGCGTTCGCAGACGCTGGTGCCCGAGCTGGAGAGCCGGCTCGAGGACCTCAACACTCAGCTGGACGTCCCGGTCACGGTGAACATCAACGGCTGCCCCAACTCGTGTGCCCGTATCCAGGTGGCCGACATCGGGTTCAAGGGTCAGATGGTCGACGACGGCGACGGGAATTCCGTAGAGGGATTCCAGGTTCACCTGGGAGGCAGCCTTGGGCTCGACAGTGGATTCGGGCGAAAGCTGCGTCAGCACAAGGTCACCAGCGACGAGCTCGGGGACTACATCGATCGGGTAGTGCGCAACTTCGTGAAGCAGCGAGACGGCGACGAGCGTTTCGCGAACTGGGCACTGCGTGCCGAGGAGGCGGATCTGCGATGAACCGCGCCGGCGACGATGCAGAGCGAAGCGATGAGAAGGAGCGGCGCCGATGAGTGGGCTGACAGAGGCCGAACTGCGCGAGCTGGCCGACAAGGGCGCCGCGGAACTCGAGGGTGCCAGCGCCAACGACCTGCTGCGCTGGACTGACGAGAACTTCGGCGGTGTCGGAGGGCCGCGGTCCTCGGCGACGTGCAACTACGTGGTGGCCTCCAACATGCAGGACGCCGTACTGGTCGACCTGGCTGCCAAGGTCCGCCCGGGAGTGCCAGTGCTGTTCCTGGACACCGGATATCACTTCGTGGAGACCATCGGCACCCGGGACGCGGTCGAGGCCGTCTACGACGTGCGGGTGCTCAACGTGACGCCCGAACAGACGGTCGCCGAGCAGGACGCGTTGCTGGGCAAGGATCTGTTCGCCAGCACGCCCAGCGAATGCTGCCGGCTCCGTAAGGTGGCGCCGCTGTCCAAGGCGCTGCGCGGATACTCGGCGTGGGTCACCGGTCTGCGGCGGGTCGAAGCGCCGACGCGCGCCAAGGCACCGGTGGTCAGCTTCGACGAGGCGTTCGGCCTGGTGAAGATCAACCCGTTGGCCACCTGGTCCGACGAAGAGATGCAGACCTACATCGACGAAAACGATGTACTGGTCAATCCTCTTGTCTACGAGGGATATCCGTCGATCGGCTGCGCACCGTGCACGGCCAAACCGGTCGAAGGCGCCGACCCGCGCAGCGGCCGCTGGCAAGGCCTGTCGAAGACGGAATGCGGGCTGCACGCGTCGTGACGTCACTCGTCCTCGCGGCGCACGGAAGTCGAGATCCGCGGTCGGCCGCCAATGCCCGCGCCGTGGCCAATCAGATCCGATTCATGCGTCCCGGCCTTCGGGTCCGCGTCGCGTTCTGCGATCTGAACTCGCCGCGCATACCGGATGTGCTGACCCCGGACTCGGTGGTGACACCGTTTCTGCTGGCCGACGCGCACCACGCACAGGTCGACATTCCGCATCAGATCGCGAGCTCCGGCGTCCCGGCGCGGCAAGCCGCGGTACTCGGTGAAGACGACCGGCTGGTGGCGGTCATGCGGCAGCGCTTGGCCGAATCGGGTGTCGGCGTGCATGACCCGGAACGTGGCGTGATCGTGGTCGCGATCGGCTCCACGCACGCCGCGGCCAACGCCCGCACCGAGCAGGTCGCCGACAAGCTGAGCGCGGGATCGCAGTGGGCCGCTACAACGATGGCGTTCGCCACCGGTGGCGGGCAGTCGCCCGCCGAGGCCGTGCTCCAGCTGCGCCGGCGGGGCGCGCGGAGCCTGGTCATTGTGCCCTGGTTTCTGGCACCCGGCCTGTTGACCGATCGCGTCGCGAAATACGCCGCCGCGGAGTCTATTCCGATGGCGGCGCCGCTCGGCGCCCATCGCTTGGTCGCCGAGACGGTGCTGGACCGATTCGACACCGCGATAGCGCGGCGCGTTGCGGCCTAGCCGAACACGCTCGCCAAGGGTTGCGATTCCGTTGATGCAGCCTTAACGGAGGGTTACGGTAGCCCTCATCATGACATCGCCAGCAGCATCAGAACCCGAGAAACTCGGCCCGCCCAGTCCCGAGCGCCCCGTCAACCGGTGGGCGATCGCGACGTTCGCACTCGGCTTGGTCAGCCTCGTCCCGCTGAGCCTGTTCTCCGGGGTCGTCGCGCTGGTCAAGACCCGGGATGGCAAGGAGTCCGGACGAGGCCTCGCGGTTGCCGGCCTGATGATCTGCGTGCTGTGGGCGGCGGTGTGGGCCTACAGCCTCTGGCCGAAGAATGGTCTGATCACCGGAACGCTGCAGTCCGATCGGGTCGGCATGTGCTTCCGCGGCGACGTCAATTCACCGGTCAGTTGCGACAAGCCGCACACTGACGAGGTTTTCGCGATGCTGCGGCTGTCGCGCTTTCCGGACAGCGACGCCGAACAGCGAGAGATCGACAACCGATGTAAGACCGAGCTGCCCAAATATTCGCCGATCGCCAGCCGCGACCCGGGCATCCAGGTGGACGCGTGGTCGCCGGGTGCGGAGTGGAAGCAACTCGACACCCACGCGGCCGGCTGTGTCGCCCATTCCAGTCACGACCGGGCCCAGTCGATCAAGCTCGGACCAGCATTCAGCTGGAACTCACCCTGAGCCCCTCCGCGTCGGCATCGACGTCATCGCCGCCCGGCACCGTCGTCGCCGGCAGAGTAGGCACCCGGGTCGCACGGACATAGACCGTGTCGCCTTGCTTCAAGCCGAGAGCTTCGGCGTCACCGCGGGTGATCTGGGCAATGAACGGCCGGCCGGTGGCGGCGTTGGTGAGTTCGACACGAACCTCGAAACCCAGCACGACGACCCGGTCGATGGTGGCCCGGATCACGCCGGTGGCCTCGGCGGATCCGTCGCCGGCCGCGATCGCCATATCGGGGTTGCGACCCACCCGGATGTCATGCGGGCGAACAAGAGTCCCGTTCAGCGACGAGACCGCACCCAGGAACGACATCACGAACGGGTTGGCCGGGGTGTCGTAGACCTCGCTCGGCGATCCCACCTGTTCGATGCGCCCGTCTTTGAGCACCGCAATCCGATCCGCGACGTCCAGCGCCTCGGCCTGGTCGTGGGTGACCAGCACGGTCGTGACGTGCACCTCGTCGTGCAACCGGCGCAGCCAGGCCCGTAGATCGTCGCGGACTTTGGCGTCGAGGGCGCCGAACGGTTCGTCGAGCAGCAGCACCTGCGGGTCGACCGCCAGCGCCCGCGCCAATGCCATCCGCTGGCGCTGCCCGCCGGAAAGTTGGCTGGGGTAACGGGTTTGGAAGCCGCTGAGGCCCACCACCCCCAGCAGATGGTCGACCTTCTCGGCGATCTCGGCTTTGGGCTTGCGCCGGATCTTGAGGCCGAAGCCGACGTTGTCGCGCACGGTCAGGTGCTTGAACGCCGCGTAATGCTGGAATACGAAGCCGATGCCACGACGTTGCGGCGCGACGGTGGTGACATCGCGGCCGTTGATCGTGATCGTCCCGGTGTCGGGTTGGTCGAGCCCGGCGATGGCGCGCAAGAGAGTTGACTTGCCCGATCCGCTGGGGCCCAGCAATGCCGTCAAAGACCCGGTGGGAACGTCGAAGTCGACGTTGTCCAATGCGATGAAGTCGCCGTAGCGCTTGTTGGCGCCGCGTACGGTGATGGCGTTCTCAGTCATTGCGCCGGTCCTCCCCTGTCATGCCTGCTTGGCTGCCCGGTTGCGGCGAGCATCCAGAATCACCTGAACGATCAGAACCAGAACCGACACCGCCATCAGCAGCGTCGAAAGTGCGTATGCGCCGTACTCGGCGCCGCGGTTGTAGCGGTCGGACACCAGCAGCGTCAGGGTCTGCGACTGCCCCGGGAGATTGGACGACACGATGATGACCGCGCCGTACTCGCCGAGGGTGCGGGCGATGGTCAACACGACGCCGTAGGTCAATCCCCAGCGAATCGACGGCAGGGTGATCCGCCAAAACGTCTGCCACCAATTCGAACCCAGCGTTGCGGCCGCCTGCTCCTGATCGGTGCCAATCTCGTACAGCACCGGCTCGACCTCGCGCACCACGAAGGGCAGCGTTGCGAAAATGCTGGCCAGCACGATGCCCGGCAAACCGAAGATGATCTTGAAGCCGAAGTCCTTCTCGACGAACCCGAGTAGCCCGGCCGATCCCCACAGCACAATCAACGCGACACCGACCACCACCGGCGACACCGCGAAGGGCAGATCGATGATCGCCTGCAGCACACCCTTGCCGCGAAAACGGTTGCGCGCCAACATCAGCGCGGTCGGGATACCGAAGACCACGTTGAGCGGCACCACGATCGCCACCACCAGCACCGACAAGTTCAGCGCGGAGATCGCCGCCGGAGTGCTGACCCAGTCGATGAATTGACCGATGCCGGGCTGGAACGTCCGCCACAGGATCAACCCCACCGGGACGACAAGCAGGACCGAGACATAAGCCAGGGCCAGAAACCGAAGCAGATAACGAACCGCCGGAGAGAGCGTCATCAGGCCAGCTCCTCCCGCTTGGCGGCGCGCGATCCCACCGTGCGCAGCACGAAGAGCACGACGAACGAAATGGCGAGCAGGACAATCGAGATGGCCGCGGCGCCGGTGCGGTCATCGTTCTCGATCAAGGTGCGGATCCACTGCGAGGACACCTCGGTCTTGCCCGGCACCGCGCCACCGATCAGCACCACGGAGCCGAATTCGCCGATCGCCCGCGCGAACGTCAGGCCCGCACCCGTCAACAACACCGGTGTCAGCGAGGGCAACACCACGGTGGTGAAGATCGTTGCGTTGTTGGCCCCCAACGACGCCGCCGCTTCCTCGGTCTCGTGATCGATCTCGAGCAGAACCGGCTGCACGGCCCGCACCACAAAGGGCAGCGTGACGAACGCCAGCGCCACGCCCACACCCCACGCGGTGTGCTGCAAGTGCAGACCGACCGGAGAATGCTTGCCGTAGAGGGCCAGCATGACCAGGCTGGCCACGATGGTGGGCAGGGCGAACGGCAGGTCGATCAGAACGTCGACCAACCGCTTACCCGGGAAGTCGTCGCGGACCAGCACCCAGGCGATCAACAACCCGAACACCATGTTGAGCACGGTCACGCCCGCCGAGATGGTCAACGTCACGCGGAACGACTCGATTGCCGCGTTCGAGGTGATCGCGAGCCAGAACGCGTCCCAGCCGCCACCGATCGACTGCCACAGGATTGCCGCCAGCGGCAACAGCACGATGACCGACAGCCACACCACCGACACGCCCACCCGCAGCGATGTGCCGTTGTTGATCAACTTGTTGCGGCCCAGGGGTTTACCGCCACCGGTGCCGCCGGACAATTCCCGGGTGATCGCCGTCGTCATCCGGTCGCCTGCGTGTAGATCTTGGTGATGCTGCCCGACTTCTTGTCGAACAGCTGCGAGTCGACAGTGGGCCAGCCGCCGAGATCGGCCAGCGTCCACAATTTCTGCGGCGCCGGGAACTGATCACGGACCTGCGCGGCGACCGCCGGGTCGACCGGGCGGAATCCGGCTGCCGCCCAGACCTTTTGGGCCGCCGCGGTGTACTGGAAGTTCTTGAAGGCGACGGCGGCGTTCAGATGGGGGCTGCTGGTCACCACGGCCACCGGGTTCTCGATCTTGATGGTCTGCGGCGGGTTGACGTGGATGATCGGCTTTCCCTGTCGCTCGGTGGCCAATGCCTCGTTTTCGTAGCTGATCAGAACGTCGCCACTGCCCTGGACGAACACGTCGGTGGCTTCGCGTCCGGACCCGGGCCGGAGTTTGACGTGCTGACCGACGAGTTTGCGGATGTAGTCCAGGCCGGCCTGCGGGTCGCGGCCACCGTTGCTCTTGACCACATACGGCGCGAGCAGATTCCACTTCGCCGAACCCGAGCTCAACGGACTCGGCGTGACGACGTCGACGTCGGGCCGGAGCAGGTCGTCCCAATCCTTGATGTTCTTCGGGTTGCCGGGCCGCACCACCAGGGTCACGACCGATCCGAACGGGATCCCCTTGGTGGCGTCGGAGTCCCAGTCCTTGGCGACCTTGCCGGCTTTGACCAGCCGGGTGACGTCCGGCTCGACCGAGAAGTTGACGATGTCGGCGGGCTTGCCGTCGACGACGCCGCGCGACTGGTCCCCCGATGCGCCGTAGGAGGCGATCACCTGGATGCCCTTGCCCTCCGGCGATGCGTTGAACGCCGGGATCACCTTGCTCCAACCGGGCTCGGGAACCGAGTAGGCGACCAGCGTGATGCTGGTGTTCGCACCGCTCGGTCCTCCCCCTCCGACGACATCGCTGGCGCCGCCGTGGCATCCGGCGATCAGGCCCGCGGCGAGGCTCAACGCGACAACGTGGCGCCACCCGACGGGTTTCTTGTCGTCGTCGAACAATGGTCGACCTTTCGGAAGTGAACCTGACATCTGACGGATCCCAGTGCGAAGGAAAGCGAGTTTCGGCGCGCGTGGGCAGAAGGTCAGCGACAACAATGCACGTCAGCGACGGCGCAATTTCCCACGGCAATAAGCGCCAAGATGTGGCACTCGGTACTGCCGGAGACTGCGTGCATGGGCGAAGCGTAACAGAATCTTTTCGGCCCGCAGCTCAAGCCCGGTGCAGGTCAGCGGGTCAACAGCCAGGCGACGATGACCAGCACGATCAGCGCGACCAGCACCAGCGTGACCCGCGATCGCGGCATTCCGGTATTTCCGCTCATCCGGCATCTTCGTCGCTGTGCCGGATCCCGCGCATCACCCGAAGACCGCGGCCCAGCGCGCCGTCGAGGGCTGCCGCGATCACGTAGGCCAGCACCAGCACGACCGGCATGACCACGATCGTCTGGAAGACAAACCCCAGGCCAGAAAGCCACAGCTCGACGCCGTCCCACCAGTTCAGGATCGCGTTCATCGCGCTCACCCTACTAAGCTGATTCCCGCACGTCTCGTGGCAACAGGAATCCGGTGAAAGCCCGGGGCGGTTCCGCCACTGTGAGGGCCTCGGCGTCCAGCCGGCGGTCCGAGCCAGACACTGGTCACGGGGCGCTCCATCACACGGGGCGAGAACCCCGGGGAGGACCTGAGTGAACACCGTCGATACGTCGACCCACCGCATCGCGTTGCTGTCCACATCGGACACCGACCTGCTCTCGGCGCGCGCGTCACTGGCGCCGTACCGCCTGGGCAACCCGGCGCGCCAACCCGTCGAGGACGCACTCGACGGCGTCGACCTGGTCGTGCTCCGGGTGCTCGGCTCGTCGGCGGAGGTCGCCGCGGAGATCAGCACACTGCGGGCCACCGGGCTGCCGCTGATCGTGCTCGGCGGCGAACGAACACCCAGTGCCGAGCTGATGGAATGCTCGACGGTGCCGATCGGGCTTGCGGCGCAAGCACACTCGTATCTCGCCGAGGGTGGGCCGGCGAATCTCGCTCAGCTGCATGCCTTTCTGTGCGACACGGTGCTGCTGACCGGTCAGGGCTTCGACGAGCCGGTGGTGATCCCCGAGTGGGGTTACGCCTCCCGGCCCGCCGACGTGGACGCACCGGCCCGGATCGGGGTGCTGTACTACCGGGCACATGAGGTCAGCGGCAACTCGGGTTTCGCGCACGCCCTGGCCGACGCCGTCGACGCGACCGGCAGTGCGGTCGGCGTTCCGATCTTCGCGTCCTCGTTGCGCAGCGCACCCGACGAATTGTTCGACGCGCTCGGCTCATTGGATGCCGTGGTGGTCAGCATGCTGGCGGCCGGGGGGTCGAAGGCGGCTGCCGCCGGCGCGGGTGAAGACGATGCTTCGTGGGACATCGAGCGAATCGCCGCGATGAACATTCCCGTGCTGCAAGGGCTTTGCCTGACATCCTCACGCGAGGAGTGGGAGTCCAACGACGACGGCGTCACCCCCCTCGACTCCGCGACGCAGATCGCGATTCCCGAGTTCGACGGCCGCATCATCACCGCGCCGTACTCCTTCAAAGAGGTCGACGACGACGGTCTGCCCCACTACGTCGCCGACCCCGAACGCTGCGCGCGGGTGGCCGCGATCGCGGTCAACCATGCGCTGCTGCGCCACATCCCCAACGCCGACAAGAAGCTCGCGCTGGTGCTCTCGGCCTACCCCACCAAGCATTCCCGCGTCGGCAACGCCGTCGGTCTCGACACCCCGGCGTCCGCGGTACGGCTGTTGCACCGGCTGGCCCGGGAGGGCTACCAGGTCGGCGACGGGTTCGGCGTACTCGGCATCGAGGACGAGACCAAGGCCGGCGACATCCTGATGCACACGCTGATCGACGCCGGCGGCCAGGACGAGCAATGGCTCACCACCGCGCAGGTCGCCGGCGCGCAAGTGACGGTGACACCGGCGCAATACGCCGAGTGGACCGCGGACCTGCCCGCCGAACTGCGCGACGCGATAGCGCAGGCGTGGGGCCCGGCGCCGGGGCGATTATTCGTCAACGACGACGGCGATCTGGTGATCGCGGCGTTGCGGTCGGGCAACGTCGTGCTGATGATCCAGCCGCCGCGCGGATTCGGGGAGAACCCGGTGGCGATCTACCACGACCCGGACCTGTCGGTCACCCACCACTATCTCGCGGCCTACCGCTGGCTGGAGCACGGTTTCGGCGCCCACGCGGTGGTGCACCTCGGCAAGCACGGCTCGATGGAGTGGCTGCCGGGCAAGAACGCCGCGCTGTCGGCGGCCTGCGCCACCGATGCCGTGCTGGGAAACCTGCCGCTGATCTACCCGTTCCTGGTCAACGATCCCGGCGAGGGGGCGCAGGCGAAACGGCGTGCCCACGCGACGATCGTCGACCACCTGATTCCCCCGATGGCCCGCGCCGAGAGTTACGGCGACATCGCACGCCTCGAACAGCTTCTCGACGAATACGGCAACATCGCGGCGATGGACCCGGCCAAGTTGCCGGCGATCCGCGGTGAGATCTGGAACCTGATGAGGGCCGCGGAGATGCACCGTGACCTCGGCCTCGACGACCGGCCGGACGACGAGGAATTCGACGACTTCCTGTTGCACGTCGACGGCTGGCTGTGCGAGATCAAAGACGCTCAAATCCGCGACGGCCTACACGTGCTGGGCGAGGCGCCCGCCGGAACGGCCCGGGTCAACCTGGTGCTGGCGATCCTGCGTGCCGCCCAGGTGTGGGGCGGTCAGGATCACGCCGTCCCGGGATTGCGCACCGCTCTCGGGCTGAAGGACGGCGCCGAAGTCAGGGCCGTCGACGACATCGAAGGCCAGGCGCGCGCATTGGTCGAGGCGATGGAGGCCGCCGGTTGGGACGCCGCAGCCGTCGACGCCCTGCACGAGGCGCCGGACGTTCGTGCGTCGCTGCGCTTCGCCGCCACCGAGGTGGTACCGCGATTGTCCGGTACGGCGGGTGAGCTCGACGCTGTGATGCAAGCCCTGTCAGGCGGTTTCGTGCGGCCCGGCCCATCGGGTTCGCCGCTGCGCGGGCTGGTCAACGTGTTGCCCACCGGACGCAACTTCTACACCGTCGACCCCCGGGCGGTGCCGTCGCGGCTCGCGTGGCAGACCGGGCAGGCGATGGCCGAGTCGCTGCTGCGGCGCTACCTCGACGACACCGGCTCCTACCCCGGGTCGGTCGGGTTGTCGGTGTGGGGCACCAGCGCCATGCGCACATCCGGTGACGACATCGCCGAAGTGCTTGCCCTGCTGGGCGTTCGGCCCGAGTGGGACGAGGCGTCACGGCGGGTGAGCCGGCTCGAAGTGATTCCGCTCGAGGAGCTCGGACGCCCACGCATCGACGTGACGATCCGCATCTCGGGATTCTTCCGCGATGCCTTCCCGCACGTGGTGACGATGCTCGACGACGCGGTGCGGATGGTGGCGCTGCTCGACGAGCCGGACGACGACAACTACGTGGCCGCCCACGCGCGCGCCGATCTCGCCGACCACGGCAACGAGCGACGCGCGACCACAAGGGTTTTCGGCTCCAAACCGGGATCCTACGGTGCGGGCATCCTGCAGGTCGTCGAAGCGGGCACCTGGCGCGACGACAAAGACCTGGCCGAGGTCTACACCGCGTGGGGTGGATTCGCCTACGGTCGCGGACTGGACGGCGTCTCGGCGGCGGACGACATGCGCACCAACTACGCGCGAATCAAGGTGGCGGCCAAGAACATCGACACCCGCGAGCACGATATCGCCGACAGCGACGACTATTTCCAGTACCACGGCGGCATGATCGCGACCGTGCGCGCGCTGACCGGGTCAGATCCCAAGGCCTACGTCGGCGATTCGACCACGCCCGACGCGGTGCGCACCCGAACGCTGGGTGAGGAGACTGCGCGGGTGTTCCGCGCTCGGGTGGTCAACCCGCGCTGGATCTCGGCGATGCGCCGGCACGGCTACAAGGGCGCTTTCGAACTCGCCGCCACCGTCGACTACCTGTTCGGCTTCGACGCCACCGCGGGCGTCGTCCACGACTGGATGTACGAAAAGCTGGCGCAGTCTTACGTTCTGGACCCGGAGACCCGCGAGTTCCTCGACCGGTCCAACCCGTGGGCGCTGCACGGGATGGTCGAGCGTCTGCAGGAAGCCGCCGACCGCGGGCTGTGGGCCGATCCGTCGCCGGCGACGCTGGCCGCGCTGCGGCAGGCTTACCTGGAGGTGGAAGGCGACATCGAGGGCCGCGCCGGTGCCTGACCCGATCCGGGTCCGCATCCTCGGGGTCGGGATGGGCCCCCAGCACGTCACGCCGGAAGTGGCGGACGCGTTGCGCTCGGTCGACTACGTGCTGGCCGCTTTCAAGGGCCCCGATGACGAGCTGCTGGCACTGCGTTGGGACATCGTCGACACCTTCACCGACGGCTCCGTCGATGTGGTGGCGGTCCATGATCCGGAACGGGACCGGTCGACCGGCCTCACCGGCGAGGGCTATCAGCGCGCGGTGGCGGACTGGCACGACGCCAGGGCTGCCGCCTACGCCGATGTGCTGCGCGAGCGGGGTGGCAGCGCGGCATTCCTGGTGCTGGGTGATCCGTCGCTGTACGACTCGACGATCCGCGTGCTCGAGAAGATCCAGAAGCTGGGCGTGACAATTGAATTCGACGTGCTGCCCGGAATCAGCGCTCCGCAGCTGCTGGCCGCCCGCCATCGGATCGTCTTGCACGAGGTCGGCCGCTCGGTTCACGTCACCACCGGTCGCCTGCTCCAGGAGGCCGTCGCCGCCGGGCAGGACAACATCGTCGCGATGCTCAACCCCCCTCCTGAACGGCTCGACCTGACCGGGCTGGACGACTGGTCGGTGTGGTGGGCGGCCAATCTCGGGGCACCCGGCGAGCGGCTGGTCTGCGGGCGACTCGGCGATGTCGCGGGGCAGATCGCCGAGGCGCGGTCGCAGGCTCGCGCCGACACTGGGTGGGTGATGGACATCTACCTGTTGCGGCGACGCTGATGGCGCGGCGGGTGCTGCTGCTGGGCGGGACGTCGGAAGCCCGCGCGCTCGCCGCACGTCTGGTCGCCGACGGGCTGGACGTGACGAGTTCGCTGGCCGGCCGGGTCGCACGTCCTCGACTGCCCGAGGGTGCGGTGCGGATCGGCGGGTTCGGTGGCGTCGACGGGCTGCGAAAAGCGTTGCGGGGCTTCGACATCGTGGTCGACGCGACGCATCCGTTCTCGGCGACGATCTCCGCCAACGCGGTTCGGGCCTGCGCGGACGAGACGGTTCCCCTACTGCGGCTGCAGCGTCCCGGCTGGGGCGATCGTACGACACCGTCCTGGCACTGGGTGAGCTCACACGGCGAAGCGGCCGCCGAGGCGGCACGGCTGGGCGGCAGGCCATTGCTGACAGTCGGCCGTCAGCAGCTGCCGGAGTTCGTCCGGCCACTCGGCGAGTCGGCGGTGCTGGCGCGCGTCGTCGACGACCCGGAATTCACGTTGCCTCCGCAGTGGCGGTTCATTCGCGATCGCGGGCCCTATGCACTGGCCGGCGAGCTGACGTTGTTGCGTGAACACCGCGCAGATGTGTTGGTCACCAAGGACTCCGGTGGCGAGTACACCTGGCCGAAGATGCAGGCCGCCGGCGAGCTGGGCATCCCTGTTGTGGTGGTGCGGCGTCCCGCGGTACCAGACGGTGTGCCCGTGGTGTCCGACGTCGACGACGCCGTCGACTGGCTACGCCGATAACCCGTGGACGGCGTTCGCGAAGCGTTGCGCCATGCCCGGGTGGCCGGCCCAATGCGTGTGCAGATAGGCGGCGTGCAGCGAGGCGGTGGCGAACCCCTCGCGGGTCCCGTCGAGATCCCACGCCGGCTCGCCACCGAGGGCAGTCGTTGTGGTGCGGTGGAATTCGTGACCGGTGACCTCGGTGCCCTTGGCGGTCAGCAGGGAATCTGACGGGCTGATCGCGGTCCGATAACCGAGGGTGAGCCGCGACGTCATCGCCGCATCGGCGGGTACCGCACCGACCATAGGTGTGCCGTCCAGCGATCGGCACAGGTAGAGCAACCCGGCGCATTCGGCGGCCGTCGGAACGCTTGCGGCGATAGCGGTACGTAATTCGGTTGTCAGGCAACGGTTCTCGGCGAGGTCGGCAGCATGGACCTCGGGAAAGCCGCCGCCGAGGTAGATGCCGGCCGTCCCGGGCGGCAACGACGCGTCGACCAACGGGTCGAATTCGACGACATCGCATCCGGCTGCGCGCAGCAGCTCCTCGGTCTCGGCGTAGCGGAAGGTGAAGGCGCGGCCGCCGGCGATCGCGACGACCGGCCGGGCTGCACTCGGCGCCTGCACTTCGTGCGCCGGATCCCACGCCGTGCCGGTCAACGCTTCGGCACGGCGGGCCAGTCGCAGGATCGCATCGATATCGACATGGGCCGCAACCACTTCCGCCATTCGCCTGACAGTGAGCTCGGATCCGGGGCGCTCGGCCGCGGGCACCAGGCCGAGGTGGCGCGACGGTGTCTCGATGCCCGCATCGCGTGGGATGACACCGAGCACCGGAATCCCGGTCGGCTGCAGGGCTTCGCGGACCTCGTCGGAGTGCCGAACGCTGCCCGCCTTGTTCAGGATCACTCCCCCGATCCGCACCGACGGATCGAAGGCCGCCAGCCCGGCAATGACGGCGGCGTGCGTTCGTGAGGCGTGCGAGATGTCGACCACCAGCACCACCGGTGTCGTCGTCAGCGCGGCGACGTGTGCGGTCGAGGCGTGCCCGCCGGTGCCCAACCGGCCGTCGAAAAGCCCCATCACGCCCTCGATCACCGCGACATCGGCCGAGCGGGCACCATGCAGCAGCAGCGGAACGATGCGGTGTTCGCCGACCAGAAACGGGTCCAGATTGCGGCCCGGCCGCCCGGTGGCCAGGGCGTGATAACCGGGGTCGATGAAGTCGGGACCGACCTTGTGACCGGAGACCGCCATCCTCTGCGCAGCGAGAGCGGCCATCAAACCGGTTGCCACGGTGGTCTTTCCGTGCCCCGATCCGGGCGCGGCGACGACGATGCGGGCAAGCTCGACGGCTACCACTCGATACCCCGCTGGCCCTTCTGACCGGCGTCCATCGGGTGCTTCACTTTGGTCATCTCGGTGACCAGGTCGGCGATGTCGGTCAGCCGCTGGTGTGCGGCGCGGCCGGTGATCACGACGTGTTGACGCCCGGGCCTCGTGGCGAGCGTGTCGACCACGTCGTCGATGTCAACCCAACCCCAGGTGATCGGGTAGGTGAACTCGTCGAGCACATACAGGTCGTGGGTCTCGGCGGCCAGGCGCCGTTTGATCTCGGCCCAGCCCTCCGCGGCCTCCTGCGCATGGTCGAGCTCGGTGCCCGCCTTGCGGCTCCACGACCAACCCGACCCCATCTTGTGCCATTCGACCGGCCCGCCCTCACCCGTTTCGGTGTGCAGCGCGCCCAACCGCTCGAGCACGGTCTGCTCACCGATGCGCCATTTGGCCGATTTGACGAACTGGAACACCCCGATGCGGAAGCCCTGGTTCCATCCGCGCAGCGCCAATCCGAAGGCGGCCGTAGACTTTCCCTTGCCTTCGCCGGTGTGCACCAGCAGCAGCGGCCGGTTGCGGCGCTGCCGGGTAGTCAGTTGGTCATTGGGCACGATCGAGACCTGGCCCTGCGGCATCAGGCCGCCCCGGGTGTGGTGGCGCCGCGGACGATGTCGGCCAGCGCCTGGGCGTTCACCTGAGCCAGCGGCACGTGCTCGGCATTGAGGTGCTCGGCGAGGGTGACTGCCAAACCCATTCGCATCCGGCCGCTTTCACAGTCGACGACGATGCTGTCGATGCCGTCGTGCAGCAGCACAGCCGCAGCCTGATGAGCCCGGGCAACGGGATCGGGGCCCGCGGTCGCCCTGCCGTCGGTCACGATGACGAGCAACGGCCGTCGACTCGGATCTCGCAACCGCTCACGCCGGACCACCTCGGCGGCCTTCATCAGCCCTTCCGCGAGCGGCGTCCGCCCGCCGGCCGGTAAGTCGTCCAGTCGCTTGGCCGCGATGTCGATCGATCCGGTTGGTGGCAGGGCGATCTCGGCCGCGCGGTCGCGGAAGGTGATGACCCCCACCCGGTCGCGGCGTCGGTAGGCGTCGAGCAGCAGCGACAGGATTGCGGTCTTGACCTGCTGCATGCGTTCGCGTGCCGCCATCGATCCCGAGGTGTCGACGACGAACACCACCAGGTTCGCTTCCCGTCCCTCGCGGACCGCCCGACGAAGATCGGTGGGCCGGAGCAGCAGGCGGCCGGTGCTGCGCCCGCGAGCGACCTGATGTGGCGCGGCGGCGCGGACGGTCTCGACGAGGTGGATGCCCGCATCCGACAGCGGGCTGGCCCCGGTCCGTCGGCCCGTCGTCGTCCGCGCGCGGCTGCGACGGCCGGCGTGCCCGTCTCCCACGCCGCGGACTGTGAAGAGTTTTGTCCGATAGGGCTCTCCGGCACCGACCGGCGGTGCGGATGCCGGATTCTGCTGTCCGCCGCCCGAATTGGGCGGTGCGGTGTCGGGAGCGTCCTGGCCACCGCCGGGGTCGTCGGGGTCGAGGTCAGGGTCGGGCTCGGGCGCCTGATCGGTTTCGGGCGGCAAGAGCTCGTCGAGTTGGTCGTCGTCGAGCCCGGGAGCGTCGAACGGGTTGCGCCGACGACGATGTGGCAGCGCGAGTTTGGCGGCCGCGCGCAGATCGTCGATGTTGGGATGGTCGCGGTCGTGCCACGCGGCGTGGGCCGCGGCGGTCCGGGCCATGACGATGTCGGCCCGCATTCCGTCGACACCGGCCGCGGCGCAGACTTCGGCGATTCTGAGCAGTGCGGCGTCGGTGAGCTGGATTCGACCCAGCAGCGACTGGGCGTGCTGGATCCGATTGACAAGCCGCTCTTCGGCGTTCGCGTACCTCGCGCGAAACGCCTCCGGGTCGGCGTCGAACTGCAGCCGCCGGCGCACCACCTCGGCCCGCTGCACCGGGTCTTTCGGCGCGGCGACCTCGACCGTGAGACCGAAGCGGTCGAGCAATTGCGGACGCAGTTCGCCCTCTTCGGGATTCATCGTCCCGACCAGGACGAACTTCGCGGCGTGGGTGACCGAGATGCCGTCGCGTTCCACGGTGACGGTGCCCATTGCGGCCGCGTCGAGCAGGAGATCGACCAGGTGGTCGTGCAGCAGATTGACTTCGTCGACGTAGAGGATTCCGCGGTGCGCCTTGGCCAGCAGCCCGGGTTCGAAATGCACCGCGCCGTCGCTCAGCGCCTGCTTGAGGTCGATCGATCCCGCGACGCGATCCTCGGTGGCACCGACCGGGAGTTCGACCAGTCGCACGGGTCGGGTTTCGACCAGCGCTCCGGGGCCGAAGGTCCCGTCCGGAGAGGCCGGGTCCGGGTCCGCCGGGTCGGTAGAAAATCGGTCGCCGGCGACCACGTCGATCGGCGGCAGCACCCGGGTGAGGGCGCGCACCAGCGTCGATTTCGCGGTGCCTTTTTCGCCGCGCACCAGCACGCCACCGATGCCCGGATCGATGACGCTGAGCACCAGCGCGAGTGCCATGTCGTCGAGCCCACCGGGCGCGTCGGGATCGCCACCGACCACGGCGGGGAACGGGTACAGCTGATCAGTTCTGGTCATGGTGAGGCTCCGCTCGTTTCATGCGAGGCCGGCAGTCGGACTGACCGCTCGTGCGCCCATGGACCGGGCGGCGCGACGGATCACCGTAGCGGGCCTGTGCCGGAATCTCACCGGCTTCCCTCGTTCCCCCACGAAACCATTACGCCTGTTCGCAGGGTGCCTCGCGGGCCTTACGCTAGCATCGCCGCCGTGCCGACCTCCGACCTGCGGGTAACTGTCATCGGCGTCGGCGCCGACGGTTGGGACGGGCTGTCGCCGCTCGCGCGGGCCACCATCGCGGCAGCGGAAATCGTGCTCGGTGGCCCGCGTCAGCTGGCGCTGCTGCCCGCCGTCGACGGCCGGGTCCATCAGCCCTGGCCGTCCCCGCTGAGCGCTGCGCTGCCAGACCTGTTGACGCAGTACGCGGGCCGCCGGGTGGTCGCGTTGGCCTCCGGCGACCCGATGCTGAGCGGAATCGGCACCACGCTCGTCGACATCCTGGGCACCGACCGGGTCACCGTCATCCCGCATCTGTCGTCGGTGACCATCGCCCGGGCCCGGCTCGGCTGGTCCGCCGAATCCACCGCGGTGGTCAGCGTCGTCGGCCGCGACGTCCACGCCGCCCTGCGGGAGCTCGCTCCCGGTCGCCGGGTCTTGGTGCTGTCCTCTGACGAGAAAACCCCGGCGGCTCTTGCCGATCTGCTCGCCGCGCGCGGGTACGGGGCGAGCCGCTTCGTCGTGCTGGGTGGCCTCGGCAGCGACCAGGAGACGATTCGGGAGTCGACGGCCGGAGAGTTCGACGGTCAGGCACCACGGCTGAATATCATTGCGTTGCAATTGAATGGTCCGCTGCTCGCCGGGTGGGCAAGCGGCCTGCCGGACGAATTGTTCGAACACGACGGCCAACTCACCAAGCGGGATCTGCGGGCTGCCGCGCTCGCCCGCCTGCTGCCGGCGCCCGGTCAGCTGCTCTGGGACGTCGGCGCCGGTGCCGGTTCGGTGGGCATCGAGTGGATGCGCGCACACCCGAGCTGCCGGGCCGTTGCCGTGGAGGCGGACTCCGTTCGCGCCGAACGGATCGGCCGCAATGCCCGCTCGCTGGGTGTACCCGCTCTGCAGGTGGTCCACGGGTCCGCCCCAGAGTCGTTGAGCGACTTGGCCGCTCCCGATGCGGTCTTCGTCGGCGGCGGCGCGAGCCGACCCGGGGTGTTGGCGCGCTGTCTGGACGCACTGTCGGCCGGCGGCCGGATCGTGGTGCACGGCGTGACGGTGGAGACCGAAGCCGTCCTGGCCGCCGCGTACTCCGAGCACGGCGGTGAGCTCACCCGAATCCACGTCGAGCACGCTGCGCCGGTCGGGTCGTTCACCGGCTTCGCGCCGGCCCGCGCGGTGACGCAGTGGGCGTTCACCAGGCCGGCCGGCTGAGGTCACCGAAAAGCCGATCGGTCGCGCTGCGGGTCGTAGAGGTGGCTCTCCCCCGCCCGCGGATCGGTGCGCTCGCCGAGTGCGTCACCCACCAGGATCACCGCTGCTTGGCGAAGATCCGCCGCCTCGACCTGCTCGGCGATGTCGGAGATCGTCCCGCGGAGAACGACCTCCTCCGGCTGCGACGCCCGGTAGACCACCACGACCGGGCAGTCCGGGCCGTGTGTCGGCCGCAGATCGTCCATCAATCCCCGGATCGAGGTGATGGCCAGATGCAGCACGAGAGTCGCACGGGTCGCGGCGAACGCGGCCAGCGACTCGGTCTCGGGCATCGCGGTGGAGCGCGCCTGGACGCGGGTCAACACAACGGATTGCGCGACGAGCGGGACGGTGAGTTCGCGACCGACCCGCGCCGCGGCCGCGGCGTAAGCCGGCACCCCCGGCGTGATGGCCCACGGCACGCCGGCCGCGTCGAGCCGCCGAGCCTGCTCCGACACGGCGCTGTACAGCGAAGGGTCACCCGACACCAGTCGCACGACTCGTCGGCCGGCGCCGTGCGCCTCGACCATCGCGGCGACGATCTCGTCCAGGTCCAGCTTCTGAGTGTCGATCAATTCAGCTGTCGTAGAACAGGTTTGCAGCACACCGGGATCCAGATAGCTGCCTGGATAGAGCACGGTGTCGGCCGCTGCCAGCAACCGGGTAGCCCGCACAGTCAGCAGGTCGGCGGCACCCGGTCCGGCGCCGACGAACTGGACGGCGGTCACCGCACCCACCGCGGCGTCCACACCCGGCCGGAGGCAGTGGTCCGAGTGCTCGATGCGCCCACCAGGACAAGGCTTTTCATGTCGATGGTGTCGGCGTCGAGGTCGCCGAGCGTGGTCACGGTCAACGATTCCCCGGTCCGGCCGACGTCACGACCGACCACGACGACCGTTTCGGGGCGACGGTGTTCGAGCAGAATGTCCCGGGCCAGCTTGATCTGGTCGGGGCGAGACCGCGAAGCCGGGTTGTAGATCGCCACTACCAGGTCGGCGTCGGCGACCGCGCGCAACCTCTTCTCGATCACCGGCCACGGCTTGAGCCGGTCCGACAGGCTCATCACCGCGAAGTCCGCGCCCAGCGGCGCTCCGGCCAGCGCGGCGACGGCGTTGACGGCCGACACCGCGGGCAGGACCCGGATGGGAACCTCGGCGAACCGCTCGTCGTCGGCTGCCTCGAACACGGCCGACGCCATGCCGAACACGCCTGCGTCGCCGCCGGAGACGACGGCAACGGACTCACCGCTCAGGGCCAGGTCGAGCGCGAAGCGGGCGCGGTCGACCTCGACGGTATTGCCGGATGCGTGCCGCTGCAGACCTTCTCGCTGCGGCACTCGCGCCACGTACGGCGCGTACCCGACGACGTGCCGCACATCGGACAGCGCCGTCGCCGCCTCGGGCGTCAGCCAGTCGTCCGGTCCGGGGCCGAGCCCGACCACCAGGAGTTCGGCGATACCTGCGGCACTGGAAACCGTTGCCGGACTGGGCTCTTCGGCCATCACACGGGATCGCGGCCCATTGATCGAATCACCGTTGACCACGATCAGCGACAGGTACGGCACACTCGATTCGTCGACCTCGGCCACCGGCATCCAACGCTGCTGAGGGTGACTGGCGCGCTCGACGTACATCGCGTGTTCAAGACGCCCGGCGGCGGCGAGCGCCCGGCGGACCGCCGGAAAGGTGCGGCCGAGTTTCATGATGATCGCGCCGTCGGTGTCGGCCAGGCGCCGGGCAAGCTCCGGCTCGGGCAGGGTCCCGGGCAGGACGGTCAGCACATCGGTCTGCCGGACCAGGGGCCAGGCGACCGCTGCCGTCGCCGCGGCGAAGGCCGGAATTCCCGGTATGACTTCGGTGGCAAAACGGGCGCTGAGCCGGTCGTGCATGTACATGAAGGAGCCGTAGAACAGCGGATCCCCTTCGGCGAGAAGGGCGACCGTGCGCCCGGCCTCCAGATGCGCGGCCAGCCGGGCCGCCGACTCCTCGTAGAACTCGGCCAGCGCTCCGGCGTACCCGCCGGGATGGTCGGTTGTTCCAGTGGTCAGCGGGTAGCGCAGTTCTTCTTCGATCGCATCCGTAGGAATGAGATCCGCGGCGATGGTCCGCGCGTAGGACTGTTTGTTGACGCCGGCGTGGTAGGCGATGACGTCGGATTCGCCGATGATTCGCGCCGCTTTGCGGGTGATCAGCTCGGGATCGCCTGGACCAAGTCCGATTCCGTAGAAGCGCGCCAACGTCATTCGGCCTCCGAGGCCAGCGCGTTGATGGCCGACGAGGTGATCGCCGAGCCGCCGCGCCGTCCGCGCACCGTCACGAACGGGATGTCGATGCCGTGGTCGCGTGACAATGCGGCAAGGGCCGACTTGGATTCCGCGGCCCCGATGAATCCGACCGGACAGCCCACGATGGCCGCAGGCCGAGGCCCACCGTCGATCAGCATCTCCAGCAGGTGGAACAGCGCGGTCGGTGCGTTGCCGATGGCGACGACCGCACCGGCCAGGAGGGGTTCCCACATCGACACGGCGGCGGCGGTACGGGTGGTGTTCCACTTCTTCGCCAGTTCCGGCACACCGGGCTCGTTCAAGAAGCAGTGCACCTCGTTGTGCGCGGGCAGCCGGCCGGCCGTGATGCCGGTCGCGACCATCCGTGCATCGCAGAGGATCGGGGCTCCCGTTTGCAGCGCGGAACGCGCGGCCGACACCAGTGACGGGTGAATCACCAAGTCGTCGACCAGGTTCGGCTGACCGGTGCCGTGGATCATTCGGACGGCGAGTTTCTCGGCGTCGGCTGGGACCCGGGACAGGTCGGCTTCGCGGCGGATGGTGGCGAACGAGTCCACGTAGATGGCGGGGCCGTCGGCGATGTAGTCGTAGCGCCGGGTCGGCTTGCGGCTCTGGGTCACCCAGTCACCTCGTGCGCGTTCGGGACGAGGATGCCGCGCCACGGCGTGACGATGACATCCGCGCTGTCCGTTGCCTGTTCGAGCAGTGACTGCACACTCTGGGGTGTGAGCGCACCGTCCGCGACGGCTGCATGGTTGCCGCCCGGCACAACGCCGTACGGCAGGGGCGGCGCTGGAGCCGGGATGCGCGGGTCGGCGGCGACCGGCGGTCGCAGCGGCCGACTGAGCTCGCGAATGTGCCACGGCGCGTCGGCGCCGGTACCTCGTGCCGTAAAGAACTGCGACGCCAAATCGGCCAACCCGTCGGCGATCTCGTCGAGGGCCACCACGTCACCCCACTGGTTGCCGATGCGCAACTGGGCCGCGCCGTCACCGAGCGCTACGCATCCCAGGTCGGTGCCGTGCTTGCCGGCTCCGGTCAACCGATACAGCAGATCGCCGCGGCCGTCGTCGAGGGTGAACAGAAACCGCCCGGGTAGCAGAGCGAGGTTCGGGTCGGCACACAGCAGCGTGTCGAGTCGTTCGATCGTCGGGCGTAAATCGGCGAGGCCGCCGGCCAGGCCTGTCTGCGGTGAGGCGAGCACATTGCGTACGAGTTCATGTGTGCGCGTGGGGATCAGCCCAGTCGATTCGAGCGCCGTCGTGGCGTCAGCCGTGAGTTGTAGCCCGTCGGCGGTGAAGCCGCGCAGTTGCAGGTTGGCGCGGCGAGTGAGGTAGATGCGACCGTCGCCGTGGCGTCGGCTCACTTCCGCCAGCCGTCGCAGGGCCGCCGTGGGCAGCAAGCCGCCCATCAGTCGGATCCGGACCAGCAGCCCGTCCTCGGCCTGCCACGGTCGCCACACACCGGGACACATGTCTGTCCGAGTGCGGGTGTGGGTCCTCATCAACATGTTCCGGGTCAGCTCAGCTCGCTGACCTTCTCCATCATCGCGTGGGCGACATCGACCGCACTGGTGTCCGGTTTGGCTGATCCCGGGTCCGAGGGCCGTCGCTCGCCGAAGAAGACGATTTCGACCTCGACGATGCAGTTCAGTCGGACGCCGACGGCGCGCGCCTGCGGGGTGGGCGTCAGCGCCGGCATATTGGGAAGCGTGGATGTTGCGGTATTGGTCACTGCGACAACGGAATCCATGGTGTGGACGTCACCGATCACAGTCGTGGTGTTGATCGGTCCGGCGTCTTCGGTCGTGGTCTGACCTTGGCATCGTTGCCATTGCTCGGGGAACTTGGCGAACAACGCCTGCGCCTGCTCGGCGGACGGCAGTGCGACCACGCCCTCCATCACACTGATCACCTGGGCGGGGTCGCCGTTGTTCCACCACGACACCGATGCCACATCCTCGACGTCGGCGGAGCCGTACACGCTCTTCTGCAACATCGCCGCGACGGCCAGGCAGTCGGCCGATTCCGGAGACGCATCTCGCTGGTCGAGCACGTCCGCGCCACCGAATTTCGCGGGTTGACGAGCAACGAAGGGTTGGCCGAGCATCCGCGACAGCACCTTGCCGTTGCGCAGAACGCGTTCGACGACCCTGCCGGACAACGGCTTTGGTTTGAGGTTCGGCGCCGGCTTCGCCGTGCCGGCAACGACAGGACCGCAGCCGACTACGACAGCGGCAATCACCGCACATACCGTCACCAACCGGAGGCCGCGCATGGCTACTTCTTGCTGCCTTTGTCGCCCGCGGCGTCCGTGGACAGCGCGGCGACGAACGCTTCCTGCGGCACCTCGACCCGGCCGATGGTCTTCATCCGCTTCTTGCCTTCTTTTTGCTTCTCGAGCAGTTTGCGCTTACGGGTGATGTCACCGCCGTAGCACTTGGACAGCACGTCCTTGCGGATGGCGCGAATGTTCTCGCGGGCAATGATTTTGGATCCGATGGCCGCCTGCACCGGCACCTCGAACTGCTGACGCGGGATGAGCTCCTTCAGCCGGACGGTCATCCTGTTGCCGTAGGCCGCGGCGCCGTCCTTGTGCACGATCGCGCTGAACGCATCGACGGCCTCGCCCTGCAACAGGATGTCAACCTTGACCAGCGCCGCCTCCTGTTCGCCGGACTCTTCGTAGTCGAGGCTGGCGTAGCCGCGGGTGCGTGACTTCAGCGAGTCGAAGAAGTCGAAGATGATCTCCCCCATCGGCATCGTGTAGCGCAGCTCGACGCGTTCGGGCGACAGGTAGTCCATGCCGCCGAGTTCACCGCGCCGAGATTGGCAGAGCTCCATGATGGTGCCGATGAATTCACTGGGCGTGATGATCGTGGTCTTGGTGATGGGTTCGTAGACGGCACGGACCTTGCCTTCCGGCCAGTCCGACGGGTTGGTGACGACGAGTTCGGAATTGTCTTCCTTGACAACGCGATACACGACGTTCGGCGACGTCGAGATGAGGTCGAGGTTGAACTCCCGCTCCAAGCGCTCACGGGTGATTTCCATGTGCAGCAGTCCGAGGAAGCCGCAGCGGAAGCCAAAACCCAGCGCCACCGACGTCTCCGGCTCGTAGGTCAGCGCGGCATCGTTGAGTTGCAGCCGCTCGAGCGCGTCACGCAGATCGGGATAGTCGGACCCGTCGACCGGATACAAGCCGGAGTACACCATCGGCCGGGGTTCGCGGTATCCGGTGAGCGGTTCGGTGGCACCGTGTTTCGCCGTGGTGACGGTGTCGCCGACTTTGGATTGGCGAACATCTTTCACTCCGGTGATCAGGTAGCCGACCTCCCCGACGCCGAGGCCGACGGAGGCCTTTGGTTCTGGCGAGACGATGCCGACTTCCAGGAGCTCGTGGGTGGAACCGGTGGACATCATCGTGACCTTCTGGCGCGGAGTGATTTTGCCGTCCACGACGCGGACGTAGGTGACCACGCCCCGGTAGATGTCGTAGACGGAGTCGAAAATCATTGCGCGAGTGGGAGCGTCGGCGTCACCGGTCGGCGGCGGAACCTCGCGCACCACGTGGTTGAGAAGGTCGGCGACACCTTCGCCGGTCTTACCGGACACCCGCAGTACGTCGTCGGGTTCGCAACCGATGATGTGGGCGATCTCGGCGGCGTAGCGCTCCGGGTCGGCGGCGGGCAGGTCGATCTTGTTGAGCACCGGAATGATGTGCAGATCGCGATCCAGCGCCAGGTAGAGGTTGGCCAGCGTCTGAGCCTCGATGCCCTGGGCGGCGTCGACCAGCAGCACGGCACCCTCGCAGGCCTCCAGCGCGCGGGACACCTCGTAGGTGAAGTCGACGTGGCCGGGGGTATCGATCAGGTGCAGGACAAATTGCTCGCCGTCGACCTCCCACGGCAGCCGGACGTTTTGCGCCTTGATGGTGATGCCACGCTCACGCTCGATGTCCATCCGGTCGAGGTATTGGGCGCGCATCGAGCGCTCGTCGACGACGCCGGTGAGCTGCAGCATCCGGTCCGCCAGCGTGGACTTGCCATGGTCGATGTGGGCGATGATGCAGAAGTTCCGAATCTGCGCCGGCGCAGTGAACGTTTGGTCGGCGAAACTGCTGATGGGAATCTCCTGGTGAAGCCGGGCTTAGGCGCTACCAGCGTATCGAGGTATAGGCACCGCAGCACAATCGTGGTCCGGTGGCCCACAACGAAACCCCCGGAGTTGCCTCCGGGGGTTCGTTGTGGAGCGGACTTATTACATGGCGCCCAACAGTGCACTCGGGTCGAAGTAACCCAGCAGATCGTTGAAGCCATTGGTCAGGAAGTCCGTAATGGCACTGAAGACCGTGGCATCTTCGCCGCCGATGGCGTCGAGGATGGAGGCCTCTGCACCGAACAGGAAGTCGCCGTAGTTGGCCTCGGGCACCAGCTCACCGCCGCTGAGCAGTGCGTACAGCCCGACGTTGTAGGCGTCGGAGAACTGCGTGAGCGCACCGTTCAGCACGTGGTACGAACCGATGACGGCGTCGTCCGTCACGCTGCCCGGGTTCAATCCGAAGATCAGCGTGTTGAAGATTTCGGAGGAGTCAGCGGTGGGGATCGTGTCGAACGGGAGGTCACCCATGCCAGGTATGACGTTCTCGGATACGCCGGTGAGGTCGGCGGCCAAGTTGAAGATTCCGTTCAGACCCTGGACCTGCGAGTTGAGCAGGTCGCTGAAGTCGATCTCGCCGGCAGCCGCTGCACCGCCGACCTCTTCCACAGGGACCGGGATCTGCAGGAACGACAGATTTGTCTGGAAGTAGCCGGACAGGTCGCCGATCCCGAAGTTGTAGAAGTACACGGCCGCGTCATCGCTGGCCAACGCATTGGCGACGTTGGTGGCAGAGCCGAGGAAGATGTCGGCTGGGGCCACTTCATTCGGGTTGAAGAGCTGGAACAGCGACGCGTTGGACGCGTCGGCGAACTGAATCAGCGCGCCATTGAACACGTTGTACGCGCCCGAATCCATTGAAATTCCGGCCGCGATCGGATTGACGCCGTACAAGAAGTTCTCGAAGGCAGTGACGTCGCTCGCCTGCGACGGGTCCACGAGGTAAGGCGCATACTGAGTGATTCCCGCGTCCGTGAGACCCAAAAATCCACCGGGTTGAACTTCGAAGGCGCTGTTGGGGACACCTGTGAGTAAACCGCCGAACTGGAAAACCGAGTTCAGGCCAGCGATCTGGCTGGCGTTGATTGCGTCGAAGTCGATGAGATCGCCCGGGGCCGCGGAGGCCAGCGGGGCGAATGCGATGGCGGCACCGGTTGCGAGACCGGCGACCGTGGAAATCTGGCGAACTTTCATGGTGTTCCCCTCTCGGATTTACCACCGGCGGTTCGGGCGGACCGCCGGAGGTCCCCTCCCACCCAGGCTTGTGGAGCCCTGACCCCATGGCGGAAACCTGAGAGCAACCTAACAATTTCCCCAGGATTTTAGAAGGTTATTCACAGAAATATATCAGACTCCTATGCGGCGCCAGGAACTCTCGAAAGAATCACCAATTGTGCTCTGACATTTTTCACGACTGATTCACACATGACTGGGGCCCGATTGGGCGTGGCATGCGGTCGTTCAACAACCCCTCGGGCGCAAAGAAGCCCCCGGGTGGGATCCCGGGGGCTCCTTTGATGACGTGGCTTCGCTTACATTCCCATCGCCGGCAGGAAATAGCCCGCCAGGTCCTGGAAGCCGAGCTGCAGGAAACCGGAGATGGCTTCGGCGACGGTGCCGTTCAACAGATCGAAGTGCGTTCCGATCAAGTCGGCATCCGGGAGGATGTCGCCGGCATTCAGCAATGAGTACAGCCCGACGTTCGTGGCGTTGAAGAACTCGCCCACCGCGCCGTTGAGCACGTCGTACGATCCTGGATCGCCGCTCGCGCCGGCGGCTCCGAAGATCAGGGATTCGAACGAGTCGCTCACCTTGGTCGGATCGATGGTGTCGAAGCCCACGCCGAAAACACTGTCCCCATGAGGCGCGATGTCGCCGAAATCACCAGCGAGGCGACCGTCGAATTCGAACATCTGGTTCAGGTTGGCAATCTCACTACTGATGAACGGAGAGATGTCGCCGGGGCCGGCAGCCGTCGGCGTGAAGTCGCCTTCGAACCCCTTCAGGTCGCCGAGGCCGAAGTTGAAGAAGTACTGAGCGGCACTCGAAACGGTGGCATCTGGACCGCTGATCGCGTTTCCGATCGTGGTCGTCGAGCCGATGTAGTCGTTGACGTTGGTGTCCAGTTCACCGCCATTGGCAGCGGCAAAGGCATAGACGTTGTACGCGTCGTAAAACTGGGTCAACGCGCCGTTGTATTCGCTGAACGGACCCGAGCCACCGATTCCCGCCACGATCGGGTTGGTCCCGTAGAGAAGGGTTTCGAAATTTGTGACCTGACCGAACGTGGTCGCGTGAGGTATCACCGATGCCGCAATCGAGTCGTACACGCCAGTGGCACCTTTGGTGAGGTCAGCGGTGTTGCCAGTGAGCGCGGCGTAGAACTCGAACAGCTGGTTCTGCGCTCCGATCTCCGTGTTGAGTGTGCTGGTAACCGTGTCGCCGAGGTCCGCCTGCGCGAGCGGCGCAAATGCGAGCGCGGCTCCAGTCGCAAGACCAGCCGCTGCAGCAATTTTGCGAATGTGCATTTTATTTCCCCTTCAAGATTCCGCCGGCGGTTCGGGCGTACCGCCGGAGGTCCCCCAACACAGGCTGCCGAGGCCTGACCCCGCTGTGGAAACCTGAGACGAAGATAACAATTTTGTATGCGTTTCGAAAGAGTTTCGCTGAGAAAATTTCAGGTTGTCATCTGATTCTCGTGGGCGCCCGTGATGTGCCAGACCGGTGGACCTCCCAGCTGGGCGGAGGCGTCGCAACCCGGCTCTGCGAAAGTCACGCCGCGGTCCGGACAACGCGGCAGCACGCATGTCAGGACGGTGCCGCGGGCAGAACGAACCCCGAAGTCGCCTCCGGGGGTTCGTTCTAGAGCGGGTTTAGTCAGAGGCCGCCCAGCACTGCGCTCGGGTCGAAGTAACCGAGCAGGTCCTGAACGCCGAGCTGCAGGAAGTCGCTGATCGCTGACGTGGCACCACCAGTCAGGAAGTCCGCGTGCAGTCCGAAGATGTCAGCGGGGTCGAACGTTCCCGTTGGGTCCAGCAGCGAGAACAGCCCGACGTTGAAGGCGTTCGAGAACTCAGTCAAGGCGCCGTTGAACACGTCGTAGGAGCCCGGGATGCCGTCGGTGACGTTGTCGGGGTTCAATCCGAAGACCAGGGTGTTGAAGGTCTCGTTCGTGTTCGTCGCCAGGATGGTGTCGAACGGGAACGGGCCTTCACCCGTGATGATCTTGTCTGGGTCAATTCCGGCGGCCCCGATATCCAGGGAGAAAGTGCTGTTCAGCGCGTTGATTTCACTGGCCAGTGTGGCGCTGAACAAGCCGCCCAGCAGGTTGCCGGGGTCGTTGAATCCACCACCGGGAAGGTCGGCGACCGCGCCGGCAGGAAGTGCCGCCGAATGGGCGTTACCGAACAACGAGATGATGTCATACAGGTTGTTTCCACCCGTGGCGCTCGCGTTTCCATGGGTGAGCAGCACCTCGGCGAGGTCGCTGTTGCCAGACGTCGTGGCTGAGGAGCCGGCATTCGCGCTGTCGGCCGTGGCACCGAACGGGTCCGACACAATTCCGATGTTGCCGTTCCCGAGGTGATCTGCGTTGCCGCCGACGTCTGCGGTGCTATTGGCAGGGCCGTAGACGGACGCGTAGTTGTAGTTGCCGAAGGTGGCTGAGACGCCGGAGCCACTGGTCGTGAAATTGGTGTCTGCGGTGGCAGAGTTGTAGTTGCCGAAGCCCGAGAACGCGCCTTCGTTGGTGCCGGTCTCGGTGCCGTTGGTGAAGGCGGAGTTGCCGGTGCCGCCGACCGCGGCGGAACCGTCACCGAAACCTTTGATGTCACCGGAGGTGTAGGCGGTGTTACCGCTGCCGGCGACGTGGTTGTAGCCGATCAGTCCGCTGTCGCCGGCGAAGGAACCCGAGTTCCCGCCGTTGAGCGCTTCCGTGCTCGTGCCGCCGTTGCCGATGAATTGGGCGGTGTTGTTGGAGCTTGCGACCGCGGCGTCGGTGTTGCCGATCAGGCTGCCGCCGCCCGCGTAGGCACCGTCCGGCGCGCCCGCGTAGGTCGAGGGGTCGGCGTTGTTGCCGATGTCGGTGGCTGAGTTGAAGTTGAAACCAGTGGCACCGGCAGTCTTTGATCCGGCGTCGGCCAGCGCGTAGGTGCCGATAGCCGATGCCGAGTTTCCGAAGCCGCCCGCGGCGTAGGCGCTCGCGTGGTCGCCGTAGGCGAGCGCGAAACCATACTGTCCAGCGACCGTCGTTGCGCTGGCGTCGCCGCTCGACAGCAAGCTGATGCCATCGAACGAAATGGCCAGGTTCAGTGCCGGGGTGTCGGCGGCGGGCAAGCCGGCCAGGATGCCGTCGATACCGGGCCAAAAGCTACTCGCGGCAGCGCTGTCCGCCGCACTGACTGGCGCGAACGCCACAGCCGCGCCGCAGGCGAGGCCTGCCGCTGCGGCGATTTTGCGGATGTACATCTGAATGACCTTTCACGGGCGTTCCGACGACTCGGGAGTAAACCGTCGGAGGGTCCCCCAGTACTCGCGGCCCGAAGCCGCAACCCCACTGCCGGAAACCTGAGAGGAAGATAACAACTTTGTATGAGTTTCAACAGTCTTTGAACTATTTTTCTCCGGAACCTGCCGTTCATCTCATGTGCCGCCACAACGAGCGTCTTATAGCCTCTTGAACTGCGGAGACAGGTGTGTGCCGGTGGCCGATTCTTGGCCTCAACGCGATCTGAGACCCGTGAATTGGACGGTCTGCGCTGGGCTACTCGCAGCTCTAACCTGAGAAAAAGATGATTGGCGTTGGACTGGTCGGCGGTGTCGGCTCATAGCGCGCGGATGGCCCCAGTGCATGCTCGTTGCGGGCTGGACCGTTGCCGTGGCGAGTCAGGCGTGCGCCGCGTCGTCCGGCCGTTCCGGCCTAAACTGCATAGATGCCGTCGCAATGGAGAACGTTTCAACGGCTAGCCGAGAATTTGGTGTTCAGTGAAGCGCCAAAACTGGTCCGGCAGCTTCAGAAATCGCCCACTGTGCGGCGCAGCATCAAGCTCGGCCTGGAGGTCCTCGCAGGCTCGGTGGCCGAACCGCCGGCCGAGATCACTGCCGGCCGGCCGGTGACGAAAAGGAGTGCGCCCACCGCACATCGGGCCCGCAGGATCGTCTACTCCCCCGACCTGGATGGCCGCGCAGACCCGGGTGAAGTCGTCTGGACCTGGGTCACTTACGAGGAAGACCCGACCCGTGGCAAGGACCGCCCGGTGCTGGTCGTCGGCCGCGATCACGCGACGCTGCTCGGCCTGATCATGTCGAGCCAGGAGCGGCACGCGACCGACCGCTCGTGGGTGGGCATCGGCAGCGGCAGCTGGGACGGCGAAGGCAGGCCCAGCTGGGTGCGCCTCGACCGGGTGCTCGATGTGCCCGAGGAGAGCATCAGGCGCGAAGGTGCGATCGTCGAACGCCCGATTTTCGATCGGGTCGCCGCGCGGCTGCGCCGCGATTACTCGTGGAGCTGAGCTAGCCCTGGGTGATGTAGGACTGCAGCTGCTCGTGCTCGCTTTCCAGCTCTTGCATCCGCGTCTTCACCACGTCGCCGATGCTGACGATGCCGATCAGCTTCCCATCCTCGAGCACCGGCACATGCCGTACCCGGTTCTCGGTCATCAGCAGCGTGAGGCTGTCGACCGTGTCTTCCTTGGTACAGGTCGAGACGACGGCCGTCATGATGTTCTCCACCGACCGCGACAGCACCGATGCGCCGTGGCTGTGTAGCTGCCGCACCACGTCACGCTCGGAGACAATGCCTTTGACGTCGTCGGCGGCGGCCACCACCATGGCGCCGATGTTGTGCTCGGCGAGACCTGCGAGCAATTCCGCGACCGTGGCATCGGGGTTGATCGTCACCACCGCGCCGCCTTTGCCGCGCAACACATCTGCTATCCGCATCGAGCCTCCCGTCAAGTGTGATCAGCTTCACACCCAGGCTACGGCGCAAACGGCCGACTCGTAAGTAGCTGGCGAAATTCGGGCAAACAGCCAGGTCACCCGCGCGCCGTCGGGACGACGGAACACAGGAGCTATGCCAATCGGGTGATTTCGACGACGACGTCCAGATCAGTGGCGCCCTGTCCGGAGTAAATACCCTTCAGCGGCGACACGTCCGCATAGTCACGTCCGGTGCCGACGGTGATGTACTGCTCGTTGATCTCGCTGTTGATGGTGGGATCGTGATCCCACCATCCTCCCGTCCACGCCTGCAGCCAGGCGTGGCTCTGCCCGTCGACGGTTTCGCCGAGCGCCGCATCGGCATCCGGATGGTAGTAACCCGAGACGTAGCGGGCGGGAATCCCCATGCTGCGCACCAGCATCAGCGACAAGTGAACGAAATCCTGGCAGACGCCCTTGCCCTCACGCAGCGCGTCCAGGCCGGACGAGTGCACGCTCGTCGTGCCCTTCACGTAGTCCAATTCGTTGCGCACCCACTCGGACGCGGCAAGCACGGCGTCGGCGGGACCGTGCTCTTTGGCGATCTTCTTGCCTACGGCCGCAATGCGTTTGCTTGCCGGGGCGTGATCGGTGGGGGTGAGGACCTCGTCGTAACGGTCGATGACAGTCTCGTGGGTCAGATCCGACCAGGTGAGCTCCTCGGCCACCGGGTCGGGTTTCTCGGTCTCGACCACCGACGCGGACGTCACGGTCAATTCCGTGTGCGGCGCATGCAGGTCGAACGCGGTGACCGCGGTGCCCCAGTAGTCGATGTACCGGTACGACCTGGTCGCGGGAACGGTCTCGACCCTGTTGAGGACGACGTTCTGTCGCGAGTCCGACCTCGGCGTCAGCCGCGCTTCGTTGAAGGAAGCGGTCGCCGGCGACGGGTACGCATAACCGGTCGCGTGCAACACGCGCTGACGCCACATCAGTTCTTCCCCTGCTTCGTCGTTGCTGGATCGCGGTAACCGGCGTCGGTCCAGGCAACCCACGGCACAGCGTGAAAGTACTGCACTGCCAACGCTTCTCCGACGTCGGAACACGATTTCTGAAGCCCGGCCAGACGTGTCTCGAGCGATTCGAGCAGTACCCCCGGCCGGACGAACTCGAGTTCACTACGGGCTCTGCCGAGCAATCGCTGCGCTTCGGAGATGGCGCCGATGCTGCCATTCGCGTTGCGCATCAATTCGTCGAGATTGTGCTCGGCCATCTTCAGCGAATAGAAAATCGACCGTGGGAAGCGCCGGTCGAGCAGAATGAACTCGACGACCCGATTGGCGTCCAGCACACCACGATAGGTGCGTAGATAGGTGTCGTGGGCGCCCGCGGAACGCAATACGGTCACCCACGCGGGCGACGCCGCGCTGTCGCCGACTCGGGAGAGCAACATGCGCACGGTCATGTCCACGCGCTCGATCGCGCGGCCGAGCGTCAGGAATCGGTACCCGTCGTCGCGGGACAGCGTCGAATCGGCCAACCCGGCGAACATCGCCGCGCGGCCTTCGATGAACGACAGAAACTCATGCGGCCCAAGACGTTTGGCGGCGCGCTCACGTTCGCCCAGCGCGTTGTAGGTGGTGTTGAGGCATTCCCAGACTTCAGTGGACGTCACCTCGCGGGCAGACCGGGCGTTCTCCCGAGCCGCCGTAATGGCGTCGACGATGGAGCTCCCACCGCCGAGTGTGTTGCGCCGAAATGCGACCACGTCGGTCAGCGACCACATGTCCAGCTGATCGTCCGGCTCCTCGATTCCCAACACCTGCAACAACACTCGCGAGGCGTGGTCGGAATCCACGCTGGAATCCTCCAGCAGCTGGTGCACCGTGACGTCGAGAATCCGGGCGGTGTCGTCGGCGCGTTCGACGTAGCGACCGATCCAGTACAGCGCTTCCGCGTTGCGCGCGAGCATCAGCGAATCACCGCCTGACGTTGTTGTTGCTGTTGGGTGAGTTGCGGTTTCGGCCCGGCTTTGTTCTGCGACTGTCGCTGTTTCTGCCTGGACGACGACGCCTTCTCGGTCTGGGCCTCGTCGTCGTCGGTGGCCGGGCTGGGAAGTGCCTTGACCACCTCGGCAGCGCCGAGTTCGCGTTCGGCGGCCGACGTCCGGGAGGCCAGCACCCAGGTGTCCTTGGAACCGCCACCCTGGCTGGAGTTGACCACCCGGGAACCCTCGACCAGCGCCACCCGGGTCAAACCGCCGGGCAGTGCCCAGATTTCGTGACCGTCGTTGACGATGAACGGCCGCAGGTCGACGTAGCGCGGAGTCAGCGTGTCGCCGATCTGCGTCGGCACCGTCGACAATTGCATCATCGGCTGAGCGATCCAACCCCGCGGGTCGTCGCGGATGCTCTTGCTGATCGCGTTGAGTTCCTTGGTGGAGGCTTCCGGACCGAAGACGATGCCGTAGCCGCCCGAGCCCTCGACAGGCTTGATCACCAGTTCGGCGACCCGGTCGAGTACCTCTTGACGCTCGTCGTCCAACCAACACCGGTAGGTGTCCACGTTGGCCAGTAGCGGCTTCTCGCCGAGGTAGTACTCGATGATCGTCGGCAGATAGGTGTAGACGAGTTTGTCGTCGCCGACCCCGTTGCCGATGGCACTGGAGATGACCACGTTGCCGGCCCGGGCGGCGTTGAGCAGTCCGGCGACGCCCAATACCGAGTCGGGCCGGAACTGCATCGGGTCCAGATAGATGTCATCGATGCGGCGGTAGATGACGTCGACCTGACGCTCACCCTCGGTGGTGCGCATGTAGACCTGGTTGTCGCGACAGAACAGATCGCGACCCTCGACCAGTTCGACGCCCATCTGGCGGGCCAGCAGCGAGTGCTCGAAATAGGCCGAGTTGTAGACACCCGGTGTCAGCACCACGACCGTCGGGTCGGCCTCGTTGGTGGCCGCCGAGTTGCGCAGCGCGCGAAGCAGGTGCGAGGCGTAGTCGTCGACGGCCCGCACCCGGTGGCTGGCGAACAAGTTCGGAAAGACCCGCGCCATCGTCCGCCGGTTCTCCATCACGTACGAGACCCCCGACGGCGAGCGCAGGTTGTCCTCGAGAACCCGCCAGATGCCCTTCTCGTCTTTGATCAGATCGATACCCGCGACGTGGATCCGCACGCCGTTCGGCGGCATGATGCCGACCGCCTGGCGGTGGAAGTGCTCGCAGGAGGTGATGAGACGCCGGGGGATCACACCGTCGCGCAGGATCTCCTGGTCGCCGTAGATGTCGTCGAGGTAAGCCTCGAGAGCTTTGACGCGCTGCACCAGGCCGCGTTCGAGCTTCGACCACTCGGCGGCCGAGATGACGCGGGGCACCTGGTCGAGCGGAAACGGACGCTCCTGACCGGACAACGAGAACGTGATGCCCTGGTCGACGAAGGCCCGGCTCAGCGCCTCGGCGCGGTCGTCGAGATCGTCAGCACTGGACGGCGCCAGCTCCTTGTAGATGCCCTTGTACGGGCCGCGGACATTGCCCTGCCCGTCGAACATCTCATCGAAGGCCTCTGAATAGCCGTTCGTGGCGTTATAGCCGTCGAAAATCTGCTCGAACGATTGCGACTGCTGCTGCGACTTACTCGGCTGCTGCCGCTTGGACTCGGCGGAAACGGTTCGGTTGGCCACGCTGCCATGCTGCATCAGATCTTCACGCTCCGCAGGGCCAGGTCCTTGACTTTGGGAGAATGCATCCGGGACTGATACCCTGAGCAGTCGCCGCTTAAGCGTCACCACGCTCCGGCAGACCCGTGACAGAACCAGCCGCTGATATTTGAAGAGGAATTACGCGTGGCCAACATCAAGTCGCAGCAAAAGCGCAACCGCACCAACGAGCGCGCCCGACTGCGCAACAAGTCGGTGAAGTCGTCGCTTCGCACGGCTGTCCGCGCATTCCGCGAAGCCGCCGAGGCCGGCGAGAAGGACAAGGCGACCGAGTTGCTGGTGTCGACGAGCCGCAAGCTGGACAAGGCTGCGAGCAAGGGCGTCATCCACAAGAACCAGGCGGCCAACAAGAAGTCGGCACTGGCCCAAGCACTGAACAAGCTCGCTCAGTAGAGCGTCAGTCCGCGACCAACTCCGCGACTTTTCGCACCGCTGCTTCCAACGCGTAATCCGCGTCCGCCGCTGCCCCTTTGACGTCGGCGTTCAAGGCCGCCACCAGCCGCATCGCGTCAGCCACCTGATCGCGGGACCAGCGCCGCGCCTGCTTCTGCGCCTTCTGCACTCGCCAGGGCGGCATCCCCAGCTCCGACGCCAACCGATAGGGATCGCCCGACAGCGACCCGACCCGGCCGATGCTGTGGACGGCTTCGGCGAGCGCATCGGCGAGGACGACGTGTGGCTCACCGCGCAGCATCGCCCAGCGCAGCGACTCGACCGCGCCCTCGACGTCACCCATCACCGCTTTGTCGGCGATGTCGAACCCCTTCACCTCGGCCTTGCCGTGGTGATAGCGCCGCACCGCGGCCACGTCGACGCTGCCACCGGTGTCGGCGACCAATTGCGAGCAGGCCGAAGCCAATTCGCGCACATCGGAGCCGACCGCATCGAGTAGTGCCGTGAGCGTGTCGTCGTCGACCTTGACTTTCAGCGCGCGGAATTCTTTGCGGACGAAGTCGAATCGCTCCCCGGCCTTGGTGATTCGCGCGCAGAGGAGGGTTTCTGCACCCAGCTTCTGCAGCTGCGAGGCCAACGCCTTGGCGCGGCCGCCGCCTGAATGCACGACGACCAATTCGGTGCCCGCCGGCACATCGGCGGCAGCCTTGGCGATCAGCTCCGCAGCCTCTTTGCCGGCCTCACCGGCGGACTCCAACACCACGACGCGCTCGTCGGCGAACAGCGATGGGCTCAGCAGTTCGGCGAGTTCGTAGACCCCGACATCGCCGGCCCGCACCCGGTCGACGGGCACGTCGTCGGTGCCGGCACGCTTGCGTGCCGTTCGCAGCACCTGCGCGACGGCGCGCTCGACCAGCAGCGCCTCGTCACCCAGGACGAGATGCACTGCCGACTCCTGCTGGCTCACGGGTCGATCGTGTCATGTTCGGCCGACATGTCCCCCGGCCCCCGCCAGCAGACCGGACAGCGACCATGCCAGCAGCACGCACCCCGCCACCGCTATGCCGGCCCGAAACCAGGTCCACCGCCACAGCAGTACGGTGAGCAGTCCCCCGGCCCCGACCGTCAACACTCCGGAAAGTCCCGACGGCACAGGGACACTCGCGCCAGGCACATTCGCGGCCCAGTGCGCGATCCGTAACAGCCACCACACCTCGGGCCCGGTGAACCGGATCAGCAACTGGGCCGCGGTAGGCCAGAACAGGCACAGCGCCGCTGCCGCGCTGCCCAGCACCGTGATCGGGGCGACCAGGGCCGCCACCGCGAGATTGGCCGCGGCGGACACCACGCTGAATCGGCCGGAGATGCCGGCGATCAGCGGAGCCGTCACCAACTGCGCCGCGCAGGCCACGCAGACGGCGTCCGCGACCGGCTTGGGCCAACCCGAGGCCACCAGCCGTCGCGACCAGACCGGCGCGATCACCACGAGCGCTGCCGTCGCCACCACCGACAGGGCCAGCCCTACATCCACTGCCAACTGCGGCGTGACCACCAGCAACACCAGTACGGTCGCCGCGAGCGCAGGGATCGCCTGGCGGCGGCGCGACGACAGCACACCGACCAACGCGATCGCACCCATCACCGCCGCCCGCAGCACACTGGCCGAGGGCTGCACCACGATGACGAACAGCACCAGCGCGAGGCCGGCCAGCCCGACCGCGGCCCGCGGGCCGACCAGTCGCGCCGAGAACAGCACCGCGCCGCAGACGATCGTCACGTTGGCCCCGGACACCGCGGTCAGATGGGTCAGACCCGCCGTGCGGAACTCTCGACCGGTCACCGGGGTGACCGTCGACATATCGCCGAGCACCAGCGCGGGCAGCATCGCCGCCTGGTCCGGGGGCAGCACGCGGTCGGCGGAGGCCGCAAATCCGGCACGGACCGCGTACGCGGCACGGTTCAACGGCCCGGCGCGGCCCATCGTCGGGGCGCCGATCGCGGTGATGACGGCGACGCTGAGGTCTCGGCGAGTGGGCGCGCCTATCCGCCCGCGAAACCGCATGGGCCGGCCGGTCATCACCGAGCCGAAGTCGCGCGCCTGCGCGAAAACGACTGTGCGCCCTGACATCTGGACCTGATCGAACTGCCGCAGGCTGGCCCGGAACAACAACCGACCCTGACCTACCGACATCGCGCTTTCCGTCGGTGTGACCGTCACCTCGCCACTGATGCCGAACGCGGCCGCGATCGGGTGATGCGCGACGGCGTTGGCACGCAGTGCAATCGCGAATCCGAAGCCCGCGCCGACCACTCCGGCGGCGACCATCCCAGCGCCGATGGCCCGCACCCGGCGACGTCGGGGTCCGAAACGCCAAAGCAGCGCTCCGAACGCGCCGGCCGCCAGGCAGAGCGACCCGAGGACAGCGCCGATCGGCCAGATGATCCCGGTGGCGGTGACGACCCAACCGGTCAGCGCCGCCGGCACCAGACGCACATCCACCGGCGTGACCGCCGGATCGGCGATCGCCGGCTGCGTCACCGGCGTCAGACACGAACCAGCGGGCGCAGCTTCTCCAACCGCCCCGGGCCGATACCGTCCACCTCACCCAATTGGTCGACGCTGGTGAACTTTCCGTGCGCCTGGCGCCAGGCCACGATCGCCTTCGCCATCACCGGCCCCACGCCGGGCAGGGTGTCCAGTTGCTCGGCGGTCGCGGTGTTGAGGTTGATCACCTGTGCCGGCCCACCTTTGGCGGGGCTGGACGCCGAACTGGTCGGACCGGGAGTGGCCGAGCCCGGACTCACCGAACTCCCCAGGACAGTGGGCTGACCTTTGACCGGGGCGATGCCGACCACGATCTGCTCGCCGTCGTCGACCTGACGGGCCATGTTGAGCCCGATCGTGTCGGCACCGTCTGTGGTGCCCCCTGCTGCCTTCAGCGCATCGGCGATCCGCGCCCCCGGCGCCAACGTGACCAGCCCCGGGGTGTGCACCAGGCCGACCACGCTGACCACGACCGGCTGGTTCGGGTGCGCGGCCGGGCTCGGGCTTCGGCTCGCCGTGGCCGCCATGTCGACGGGCGGCAGCTTGGCCGATGCCACCGGTGCACGATCTTCACGCATCAGGGTGAAGATGGTGACGAGGACGGCCACTGCCGCGACCGCAGCCAGCGCGATGGCGCCGGCGCGGCCGGGATCGGCGCGGACCTTGGCCAGCCAGCCGTCGTCTGCACTGTCCGGGACCCATCGCGGCAGCAGCGATTTCGGGTCACTGTCGGCGTCGTCACCCTCGGAATCGGATTCGGACAGCGCCTCGGCGCTCGGCTGGGCGCCGAGCCGCCGGTGCAGTCGTTCGGCAGGCAGTTCTGTTCGCATGAGCCGACGGTAGGGCCGCCCACCACCACCGCGGTGTGCCCGGAACACCCGGCACCGGTCCGTTGTGGATCGACGTGTGAGTGTGCATGAACGATTCAGCGTCGAGCCGCCTGACTGGTTGGTTGGGCAGCCGGATAACGTGCAATACAGGTACGACCGATCCAGCAGAGGAGACTGCCGTGCAACTGGCGCTCACGAAGGACGAAACAGCCTTCCGCGACGAGCTACGCGAGATTTTCAGGACGAAGATCCCGGCGGAGATCCGCGAGCGCACCCGCTCGGGTGAGGGGCTCGACCGCGACGACATCGCAACCAGTCACAAGATCCTCAACGAGCACGGGCTGGCGGTACCGAGTTGGCCGGTCGAATGGGGCGGCAAAGACTGGACCCCGGCCCAGCACCAGATCTGGCTCGACGAGCTGCAGCTGGCGTCGGTGCCGGAGCCGTTGAACTTCAACGCGAAGATGGTCGGCCCCGTCATCGCCGAGTTCGGCTCGCAAGAGATCAAGGAACGTTTCCTGCCGCCGACCGCCGCCCTGGACATCTGGTGGTGTCAGGGGTTCTCCGAGCCCGAAGCCGGCTCCGACCTGGCATCGCTGCGTACCACCGCGCTGCGTGACGGCGACAGCTATGTGGTCAATGGGCAGAAGACGTGGACCACGCTAGGCCAGTACGCCGACTGGATCTTCTGCCTGGTGCGCACCGACCCGCAGGCACCCAAGAAGCAAGCCGGAATCTCGTTCCTGCTCATAGATTTGGACACACCCGGCATCACGATGCGTCCGATCAAGTTGATCGACGGCAGCGTCGAGGTCAACGAGGTCTTCTTCGAAGACGTCCGGGTGCCCGCGGATCAGCTTGTCGGAGAAGAGAACCAGGGCTGGAGCTACGCGAAGTTCCTGCTGGGCAACGAGCGCACCGGCATCGCGCAGATCGGTCGCACCAAGGTCAAGCTGGCAGACGTCAAGAAGCGTGCCGCCGAGAACGGCCTACTCGACGATCCGCTGTTTGCGGCCCGCGTCGCCGAAGCCGAAAACGACTTGCTGGCACTGGAACTCACTCAGATGCGAGTCGCCTCCGGCTCCAAGGAGGGCAAGCCGAACCCGGCGTCGTCGGTGCTGAAGCTGCGAGGCAGCCAGTTGCAGCAGATCGCCACCGAGCTGCTCGTCGAGGTCGCAGGTCCCGACTCGCTGCCGTTCGAGGCCGGTAGCGACATCGCCTCGCCGTCCTGGGCGCAGGGCAGCGCACCGCACTACCTGAACTACCGCAAGACGTCGATCTACGGCGGCAGCAACGAAGTTCAGCGGACCATCATCGCGTCGACCATCCTCGGCTTGTAAGGCAGGAACTGACATGGACTTTCAACTGAGCGAAGAACAGACGCTGCTCCGCGACACCACCCGTGAACTGCTGTCGCGGAGCTACGACGTCGAGAGCCGCCTCAAAGCCGTCGACTCCGAGCTGGGCTGGAGCCGGGAGGTGTGGAAGCAACTGGCCGAAACCGGCATCCTCGGACTGGGATTCGACCCCGAGGAGGCCGGTCAGCTCGAGGTGATCACCGTGCTCACCGAGATCGGTCGGCGGCTCGCGCCCGAGCCGGTGGTGCACGCCGCGCTCGGACCCGGCGCGATCATCGCCGAGATCGGCAACGACGCCCAGCAGGAACTGCTTGGTGAGGTCGCCGAAGGAGAGCGGCTGCTGGCATTCGCACACCTGGAGCCCGGCGCCCGTGGAACCTCGCACGACACGGTCGCGACAACCGCTGTCCAGCAGGGTGATTCATGGGTTCTGTCCGGCCACAAGAACCCGGTACTCGCCGGTGACTCGGCCGACACACTGCTCGTCAGCGCGAAGCTGCCCGACGGCGGAGTGGGCCTGTTCCTGGTCGACGGTGATGCCGTCACCCGCCACCCGTACCGCACCTTCGACGGTCAGCGCGGCGCGCAGATCGACCTCGACAACGCCGCCGGCGAACCGCTCGGCGATGCCGTCGACGCTTCCGAGGCGATCAGCAACGGAGTCGTGCGCATCCAGTCCGCGCTGTGCGCTGAGGCGGTCGGTGCGATGGAAGAGGCTCTGCGGCTCACGACCGATTACCTCAAGCAGCGCAAGCAATTCGGCGTCACGCTGAACACCTTCCAGACGCTGACCCAACGCGCCGCCGACATGTACGTGTCGCTGGAGTTGGCGCGCAGCATGAACCTCTACGCCGGCCTGTCGGTCGCCAACGGGAACTTCGATCCGGTGATCGCCGCACGCGCCAAACTGCAGATCGGTCGATCGGGACGCCACATCAGCCAGGAGGCGATCCAACTGCACGGTGGCATCGGGATGACCAACGAGTACCCGGTCGGCCACTACGCGGCGCGACTGACGGCGATCGACCACACCCTGGGGTCGTCGCGGGACCATCTGCACGCATTGATCGACCAGGTCAACGAGTACGAAGTCGTCACGCTGTAAGCGTCGAAATGGCTGACCTCACACCGGAAGTGGTGGAGTTCCTCTCGGCAGGGACTCGCACCGGGATGCTGGGGTTCCTGGCGTCGGACGGTCGGCCACTGGTGGCTCCGGTGTGGTTCATCGTCGACAACGGACAGCTCGTGTTCAACACCGGCGCCGAGACCGCGAAAGGCCGTGCGCTGAGCCGAGATCCACGCGTCGTGATCTGCGTGGACGACCCGCATCCGCCGTTCTCGTTCGTGCAGGTGCAAGGCATCGCCACCACCTACGACGGCGCCGGGGACCTGCTCGACATCGCGACGCGCATCGGTGGCCGCTACATGGGCAGCGACCGCGCCGAGGAATTCGGGCGACGCAACGCGGTACCGGGCGAACTGGTGGTGCGGGTTCAGCCGACGAAGGTCAACGCGATGTTCCGCGTCGCCGACTGAACCCGCTCACCGTCAACTCTGCTCGGCGGCCGGCTCCGACTCCACGCTCGGCTCGGCAGATCCCGAACCGTTCGACGAGCCGTTCGATGTCGCAGCCGCCTCGGTCTGACCCTCGGCGGGTTCGGATTGCGCCTCGGACTCAGGCTCCGCGGCCGCCTCGGCCGGCGCCTCTTCGGAGGCCGGTTCGCCGTCCGCATCCGGCATCTGCGCCGCGAGGTACTCGCCCAGCCCGCCGATTGTCGGGTAGTCGAACACCGCGGTGGCGTTGATGGTGAATTTGCCACCGAACTGGCTGTGCAACCGGTTTCGGAGTTCCACCGCCATCAGCGAGTCGGTGCCCAGGTCCAAGAACCGGCTCGTCGCCGCGGGCGGCTGAGCCAGCCGCAGGAAGCCCTGCACCTCGCGCTGCAGGAATTCGGTGATGAACGTCGCCCGCTCGGACACCGGGAGCTCCTGCAGCTGCTTGAGCAGTTCGCTGTCGACGACCTCGGCCATCTCACTCGGCAGCACCAGATCCAGGATCGGCGGCCGCGAGCTGCCCATCACCTTCGCCGCCCGCGCCCAGTTGGCCTTCAGCACCGTCGCCTGCCCGGTGCCGTTGGCCACCACTTCGGCAAGGGCGCCGAGGGCACCCGAGGCGTCCAGCGGAAGCAGACCCTGCGCACTGATGTTGGAGCTGGCGGCTTCCGACGACGCCATGCCCGCCCCGCCCCAGGGACCGAAGTTGATTCCCGTTGCCGGCAAGCCGTGCGACTTGCGATCCGCGATCAGACCATCGAGCAGCGCGTTGGCCGTCGAGTAGTTGGCCTGTCCCGGCGGGCCCAGCAGGCTCGACACCGACGACGACACGATGAAGAAGTCCAGCTTGTCGTCCCTGGTCAATCTGTCCAGATAGAACGCGCCGAACGCCTTGGGCGCCAACGTGGTCCGGAACCGGTCCAGATCCTGCTGACCGAGCAGGGCGTCGTCGAGGACACCGGCCAGATGGGCGACACCCGCGAGTGGCGGCAGCTCACCTCGGATGCGCTCCAGCAACTTCTCGACATCCGACTCTTGGCCGACGTCGGCCGAGAAGGTGTGGATGCGGGTTTTGTAGCGGTCGGTGATCTCTTCGATCGTCTTCTGCGCCTGTGCATCCGGCTCACGCCGACTGGTCAGCACGATGTCGCCGGCTCCGCGCTGCGCCAGGTACGACGCGGTGCTGAGACCGATGGCACCGAGTCCACCGGTGACCAGATAGGTTCGATCCGGCCGCGGTGCGAGCGGAGTCGGCATCTGGCACACGATCTTTCCGATGTGCCGTGCCTGCTGCATGCGGCGGAACGCCGTCCTGGCCTCCGTCAACGGATAGACCTCGGCGGGCAGTGGCGTCCACTCCCCCTTGGCCAAGCCGTCGGACACCTCGGTGAGCAGGTCGCGGATACGGTCCGGCTCGGTGAACATCACCGTGTCCAACGCGACGATCTCGTAGGCGATGTCGGGTCGGGCCTCGGCCATCTGCTCGGGAGTCCAGATGTCGCGCTTGGCGATCTCGGCGAACCGGCCGTTCTTGGCGGTGGCCCGCACGGTCGCCTCGATGAACCCTTCGCTGGTGAGGCTGTTGAGCACCACATCGACGCCGGCACCGTCGGTGTCCGCGAGAATCTGGTCGGCGAAATCGGTTGTGCGCGAGTCATACACATGCTTGACACCGAGCTTGCGCAGCGTAGCCCGCTTGAAGGTGCTCGCCGTGGCGTAGACCTCCGCACCGTGCTGTTGCGCCATCTGGATGGCGGCCAGTCCGACACCACCACTGGCGGCGTGGATCAGCACCTTGTCGCCGGGGTTGAGCCCCGACCAGTCGAACGACAGCCGAACCGTCAGAGCGGCAGCCGGAATGGTCGCGGCCTCGACCGCACTCACCCCGTCCGGAATCGGCGCCAGGAACTGGGCCGGCACGTTGAACCGGCTGGCGAACGCGCCCTGCATGGAGCCGTACACCCGCTGACCGACCTCGACGTGGCTCACGCCCTCGCCCAATTGGGTGACCGTGCCGGCGAAGTCGCCACCGACCGGGCCCGGGTCACCCGGGTACAGACCCAGGACGTTGAGCACGTCGCGGAAGTTCAGACCCGCGGCCTCGACGCGCACCTGCACGTAGCCCTCGTCCGGCGGCAGTACTTCCTTCTCGGTCAGACGCAGGTTGTCGATCGCGCCGCGCTCGGTGGGGAGCAGGGCGTAATCGTCCGCGCGTGGCACGTTGAGGTGACCGCTACGCGACCACTGCAACAACCGCGATGCCAGCGCCTTACCTTGACGCAGCGCCAGTTCCGGCTCGTCGATCGGTGCGGCGAGCAGACCGGTCAGCAGTTTCACGCCCTCCGGTGAGCCGTCGACATCGACCAGCTTGCTGCGCAGACCGGGCTCCTCGTTGAGGATGGTGCGCCCGAGCCCCCACAGTGCGGCCTGTACCGCGTCGACCGGCTCGCCGGACTCCGTCGCCACTGCGCGCTCGGTGACGATCCACAGCCCGCCGGGTAGTTTCACCGAGTTGTCGGCCTGTGCGGCGTGCACCGCGCTGAGCACGTTTTTGACCTCGGCTTCCAGCCTCGAGATCTGCTCTGCGGTCGGCTCGTCGGCTTTCCGCCCGGAGCTGCGCCAGACGATGCCGGCGTACGGCATGCCCTTCTCATGGGCCTGCGTCAGCACCTGGCCCAGCAGTTCGGAGTCGCCGGACCGGTCGAACGGAATGCAACCGGGTAGCGCGGCGGCCAGTTCGCTGAACCCGGCGACCAGCCAGGTACCGCTGGGGGTGGCCACCTCCTCGGTGGGCGCAATCGGCACCTCGTGCCAGCCCAGGGTGTACAGCAGCCGGGTCGTGTCGCCACCGAGCCCACGCAGCAACGCCTCTCGGGGCGCCCGCTTGACGGTGAAGCCGCGAATCCCGCCCAGGTTGCGGCCGTCCCGATCGAGGTAGTCGAGGTCGAACACCTGGGTTTCGCTGTCGAGTTCATTGGTGTGCCACTTGGCCCGGCAGTAGAACCGGCGCGGCATCTTGTCTTTCAGTGTCACCTGCTCGTAGCGCAGCGGAAGAAACAGACCGTTGACGCCCTGTTCGGCGGCGCGCAACGCCGGGAACGCCGGGAAGGCGACACCGGTGCACAGGTCCATCAGGACCGGGTGCATCGGCTCGGTACCGAGGTTCTCGGTCAGTTCCTCGCCAACCGAGATGTCGCCGATCGCTTCACCGTCGCCGAGCCACAGGGACTTCAGCGATCCGGACCAGTTCGGACCCCAGTGCAGTTCCATGTCGTCGAAGGTCTCGAACAGCTCCTGCGGACGCATGCGCTCCATCCGCTCGATCGCGGCATCGATCGGCTCGTCCGGCACACCCTCCTCGTCGCCCTGCGGCGCCGAACCGACGCCTTCGACGGCGGTTCCGTCGGCGTTCAGCGACCACTCGGCGTCCTTGACGCCGTAGGGCCGGCTGTGGACCTGGAACTTCCAGCCCTCGTCGAGCGGACTCAGCGTCAGCTGTACCTCGCGAGAAGCCTTCTCCGGCAGGATGATCGGCTCGTAGAAGAAGACCTCTTTGACGTGTGCCGGCGTACCGACGGCGGCCAGTGCCATCGCGGCATAGGTGGCGCCGGGAACGACGACGGTGCCGTAGATGACGTGGTCGTTCAGCCACGGCTGCGACTTCACTGACAACCTGCTGGTGTACACGGAGTCGCCGGAGGCGAGATCCTTTCCGCTGCCCAGCAATCCGGACATCGCGGGACCGTCGACCGTGATCGCCGAGCTCTTCGGCCAGAAGCGCCGGCGCTGGAACGGGTACGTCGGCAGTTCCAGCCGGCGACCGTACTGCTGGTGCAGCGCTTCGAACTTCGGCCGGTGTCCGCTGACGTAGGCGTTGGCCAGCGCGTCAGCGATCTGGCCCCGGTCACCCACACCCTTGCGCAGCGAGACGATGGCGCGCGGTGCCGCCAGGTGCTCCGGCCAGACCTGCACCGCGGCGCCGGTCAGCACCGGCTGCGGGCCGATCTCCATCAGCACCGAGCAGCCCAGTGCTGCGACGGTACGTACACTTTCGGCGAACTGCACCGGCTGACGGGAATGCCGCCGCCAGTACGGGGCGTCCAACGGGCTCTCCGCGGTCAAGATGGCGCCGGTCCGGTTGCAGACCAACGGCAACGTCGGTGTCGCGAACTCGAATTGGCTCGCGAACGACTCGAATTCGTCCAGCACCGGCTCCAGCAGCTCGGAGTGGAAGGCGTGGCTGGTCTCCAGCCACGTGCAGCGCACCCCGTCCTCGCTGAACTTGTCGACGATCAGGGCGAGGTCGTCACCCGGTCCCGACAGGACGGTGTTGGGGCCGTTGTACGCCCCGACCGACACCTTCGGATATTCACCGGCGATCTGCTCAACCTGCTTAGGGTCGGCGAACACCGCCACCATCCGTCCGCCCGCGGGCAGGCTGCCGAACAGCCGACCGCGCTCGGCCATCAGCCGAACGCCGTCCTCGAGGCTGAACACCCCGGCGATGCAGGCCGCCGCGTACTGGCCCACGCTGTGCCCCAGCACCACGTCGGGCTCGATGCCCCACGACTGCCACAGCCGGGCCAGCCCCATTTCGACGGCGAACAGCGCGGGCTGCGCGTTCGACGTGTGCTTGAGCGTCTCGCCGGCCTTGCCGCCCGTCTCACGGTCGGTGGCGAAGATGACCTCCAGCAGCGGCTGCTCCAGGATCCCGTCGACAGCGTCGGCGCAACGCTTCACCGTCTCGGCGAAAACCGGCTCGGCATCGAACAATTCGCGTGCCATACCCGGATACTGGCTGCCCTGCCCGGTGAACAGCCATGCGGTCGTCGGGCGGTCGGTGCACTCGCCCCGGACCACCCCGGGACGCAACTGGCCGGCGGCCAAGTCGGCCAGACCAGCGCTCGCGGTGTGCACGGAGTCCACCACCAGGGCGGCCCGGTGCTCGAAATGGGAGCGTCCGACGCCGGCCGTCAACGACACCTGCGCGATGTCGGTGTCCGGGTTGGCCGACAACCAGGACCCGTACCGCTGCGCCAGCTCCACCAGCGCCTCGGCGGAGCGCGCTGACAGCGGCAACACGTTGACCGCACCGTCCGCGGCGCTCGAATGCGGCGCTGCCACAGCGTCATCGGCACCATCGGCGCCATCCGCCGGCTGCTCGTCGACGATAACCGGCTGGGTCGCCGGTGCCTCTTCGATCAGCACGTGCGCGTTGGTGCCGGTGAATCCGAACGAGCTCACACCGGCCCGACGCGGCCTGCCGTTGGCTTCCCACGGAGTCGACTTGTCGACGACCTTCACCGGCAGCGAGCCCCACGGGATGTGCGGCGACGGGTTGTCGAAGTGCAGGCTCTGCGGCAGCAGACCGTTCTGCAGCGACAGCACGACCTTGATCAGACCCGCTGCACCAGAGGCAGATTCGGTGTGACCGATGTTGGTCTTCACCGATCCCATCAGCAGCGGGCGGTTGGCGTCGCGGGAGCCGCCGTAGACCGCTCCGGCCGCCTGGACCTCGATCGGGTCGCCCAGCGGGGTTCCCGTGCCGTGCGCCTCGAGATAGTCGACGTCGCCGCCGGCCAGTCCGGCGCGGGCCAGGGCGGTGGCGATCAGCCGTTGCTGCGCACCACCGTTGGGCACGGTCAAACCGCTGGACGCGCCGTCCTGGTTGACGGCGCTGCCCGGGATCACCGCGGCGATCCGGTCGCCGTCACGCTCGGCGTCGCTGAGCCGCTTGAGCACCAGGATGCCGCAGCCCTCGCTGCGGACATAACCGTCGGCCGAGGCGTCGAAGGTCTTGCACTGACCGACCGGCGACAGCATCCGGGCGCGCGACGCGGCGACCACCGTCACCGGGCTGAGCAGGACGTTGACACCACCGGCGACCGCGAGATCGCAGTCACCCGAGTGCAACGCCTGGACGGCCTGGTGCACGGCCACCAGCGACGAGCTGCAGGCGGTGTCGACCGCGACGGCGGGCCCCTCGAATCCGAGCGCGAACGCCACCCGGCCGGAGATCGCGTTGAGCGCGTTACCGGTGATGAAGTAGGGCTCGATCTTGTCGATCGATTCCGCGGACAACAGGTGCGCGTATTCGTTGGCGGCGACACCGGCGAAGACACCGGTTCGGCTGCCGCGCAACGACGCCGGCGAATAACCGGCCCGCTCCAAACCTTCCCAGACGGTTTCCAGCATCAGCCGCTGCTGCGGCTCGATCCACACCGCCTCACGCGGGGAGATACCGAAGAACTCGGGGTCGAATCCGTCGATGCCCTCCAGGAATCCACCGAACCGGGTGTAGGTCTTGCCCGCGACGTCAGGGTCCGGGTCGTAGAACTCGTCGATGTCGAACCGGTCCTCGGGGACTTCGCGGATCGCGTTGACCCCGCCGGACAGCAACTCCCAGAACGCTTCCGGGTTCGGGGCTCCGGGGAAACGGCAGGACACGGCGATGATCGCGATCGGCTCGTCGGAACGCGCCGTCACCGCGGTCGCCAGCGCCGGACCGGCCTTCTGTTCGCCCAAATCGAGCACGTCGTTGAGCAGGTAGTCCACCGTGTCGGAAAGCCGCGGGTGGTCCATCGCCAGCGTCGCCGGGATCTCCTTGCCGACCCCCTGCTCGATGCGCCGCCGCAGCTCGACAGCCATCAGCGAGTCCATCCCGAGGTCGAAGAACCCGGCGTCTTCCCGGATCTCGGCGGAATCGACCCGGGTGACGTCGGCCACCGCGTCGCGCAGGAAGTCCAGCAGGAGCTTGCGACGTTGTTGCACAGGAGCATTGGTCAGACGCTCGACCAGCTCGGTCTTGCCGGACGGCAATGTCACCGGCGCCGCGCTGGGCACCTCACGCTCCAACTCGGCCAGGAACGCCCGCCGACCGCCCTGCTGGTAGAGCGGGAGGAACTTCGCCCAGTCGATCCGGGCCACCACGCCCTGGGCGGAGCCCTGTTCGCCAGCGACCGCGATCAGCTCGGCCAGACCCGCCAGCGCGTCGGCCGGCGCCAAGGTCTTGATGCCACGCTTGGCGAGCTTGGCCCGCGACTCCTCGTCGGCCATCCCGGCCGACCACGGACCGAAGTTCGCGCTGACACCGGCGACGCCGTGCTCGCGCAGTCGCCAGGTCAAGCCGTCCAGGTAGGCGTTGGCTGCGCCGTACGCGGTCTGGCCGTACCCGCCCCACACCGAGGCGATGGAGGAGGTTGTGACGAAGAAGTCCAGCTTCAGGCCCGCGGCGGCCTCACTCAGATGCCAAGCACCCCAGACCTTTCCGGCGAACACCCGGTCGACTTCGGCGTCGTCGAGATCGCTCAGCGGGGTGGTGCCGATTTCCCCGGCGGCGTGCACGATGCCGGCCAGCGGTGGCAGCTCGGACTCGACGGTGGCCAGCAGCCGTGACACGTCGTCCGCATCGGCGACATCGGCCGTGACGATCCGGATGTCGCTGCCGTGCTGTTCCTTCAACGCGTCGATACGCTGTTGCGCGGCCTCGCTCGCGGCGCGACGACTGGTCAGAACCAGGTGTTTGGCGCCGTTCGCGGCCAGGTAGCCGGCAATCTCGAGCCCGATCGAGCCCAATCCACCGGTCACCAAATACGTTGCGTCGTCCCGCAATGCCAGCGGCGCCGAACTCGGCGCGCCCGATCGCCGAACCAGCCGGGGTACGTAGACCGACCCGTCGCGAACGGCGAACTGCTCCTCGCGGCGCGCTTCGGCGGCCACCTGGTTGACCAGTCGCGTCCACTCGTCGGCGGTACCTTCGGCCACATCGGCCAAACCGCCCCACAGCTGAGGCAGCTCCAATGAGGCGGCCCGACCGAATCCCCACAGGGCGGTCTGCTCCGGTGAGACCGTGTCGGTGTCGGTGACGTGTTGTGCGCCACGGGTGACCACCCAGATCGGCGCACGTAGTTCGGCGGCTGCCGCGGCGCGGAACAGCCGACGGGTGCCGGCCAGCACCTGGTGTTGCACCCGCGACAGCGATCGCTGCGACGGGACGGTGTCGCCTTCGAGCGCGGCGACATTCACGATGCGGAGGTTCGGCGACTCCGCGGCGGCGGCGCGCAGCGCGGCCGTCAGCTCCTGCTCGTCGGCGTCCGACGCCGGCAACCCAAGGATCCGGTGCTGCTGGCCGGCGGCGGCCAGCGCTTCGATCAACGGAGCGATCGCGTCGCGATTTTCACCGATGAGCAGCCAGGTCGCCGCTTCGCTGAGGTCGGCGGGAGCCGCCGCGTTCACCTTGTCCCAGCGGAACTCGTAACGCGCATCGGAGATCGACTTGGTCTTGCGTTGCGCATTGTGTTGCGCCGCAAGCTTTGTCAGCACGCCGACGGTCTGGCCATTGTCGTCGGCGCCGCCGAGGAGTTTGGCCAGGTCTTCGAACTTGCCGTCCTCGAGCAGCCGGACTGTCTCACTGGTCGAGGTGACGTGTGACTGCTGCGTCGGCAGCTCGCGGTTCTCGCGGAACCAGTACTGACGGTGCTGGAAAGGATAGGTCGGCAGGTCGAGCTTGCGGGCCGGCCCGTGCTGCACAGCGCCGAAGTCGGGCAGGTGGCCCAAAACGTAGGCGTCGGCGAGTGCTTCGGTGATCTGACGGTGGTCGGCAGTGTTCTTCCGCAGCGACGCGATCGCCCGCGGCGAGGTCGCCGGGTCCGGCCAGGCGCGCAGTGCCGACGCGGTGAGCACCGGCTGCGGGCCGATCTCCAGCAACACCTTGCAGCCCAACTCGGACAACGTCTGCACGCTCTTGGCGAATTCGACCGGCTGACGCGCGTGGCGGCGCCAGTAGTTGCCGTCCAGCTTCTGGCTGCGACCGATCACTGCTCCGGTCCGGTTGTCGACCAGAATCCGTTGCGGCGAAGCGTATTTGAATCCGTCGGCGTACTTCTCGAACTCGTCGAGGATCGGGTCGAGCAGCGCCGAGTGGAACGCGTGACTGGTTTCGAGCCAGTCGCAGCGCACGCCGTCGGCGGTCAGGGTGGCGACGGCCTTGTCCAAATCGCCTGCGGGACCGGACAATACCGTGTTGGCACCGTTGTAGGCGGCGACCGACAGGCTCGGGAACTGGTCGGTCAGGCTCTCGACGCGCTCGGCGGCGGCAAACACAGCGACCATCCGGCCACCGGCAGGCAGGCTGCCGAAGAGGCGGCCGCGCTCGGCCATCAACTTCGCCCCGTCCTCCAGGCTGAACACACCGGCCACGCACGCCGCCGAATACTGGCCGACACTGTGACCCAGCACCACGGCCGGCTCGAAGCCCCAGGACTGCCACAGCCGGGCCAGCCCGAGCTCCACCGCGAACAACGCCGGCTGCGCATAGCTGGTCTGCTTCAGCGTCTCTTCGGCATCCGGGCCGTCGACGTCGAAAATAACGTCCAGCAAAGGCTTTTCGAGCACATCGGCGACCGCGGCCGCACAGCGGTCCACGGTCTCGGCGAACACCGGCTCGGTGTCGTAGAGCTCGCGCGCCATACCGGGGTACTGACTGCCCTGACCGGTGAACAACCACGCGGTCTTCGGCGTGGCATCAGACACCCCACGCACCAGTCCCGGTGCCGGGCGATCTTCGGCGACCGCGCCGAGCAGCTCGCCGGCAGCTTCCTTGGAGTTGACCACCAACGCCGCGCGATGCTCGAAGTGCGCACGGCCCACCCCGGTGGTCAGGCAGATGTCGGCCAGCGTCGCGTCCGGGTTGGCGCTCAACCAGTCGCGGTACTGCTCAGCGACCTGAACCAGCGCTTCCGGCGTACGCGCCGAGACCGGCAGGATGTGGAACCGCTTGTCCGCGCCCCCGTCGGTCGCGGCGTCGATCACCGGCGCCACCTGTGCGGGCGCTTCCTCCAAAATCACGTGCGCATTGGTGCCGGCGAACCCGAACGAGCTGATGCCGGCAATACGTGGCTTGTCGCCGCGCTCCCACGGGGTGGACTCTTTGACCACCTCGAGCGCCAGCCGTTCCCACGGAATGTGCGGCGAGGGGTTCTCGAAGTGCAGGTGCGCGGGGAGCAACTCGTTCTCGAGCGAGAGGATCACCTTGATCACGCCCGCGATGCCCGCAGCGGCCTCCAGGTGCCCGATGTTGGTCTTCGCCGAACCGATCAATAGCGGCTCGCCGTCCTTGCGGCCTTCCCCGAGCACCGCGCCGGCGGCCTGCGCTTCGATCGGGTCACCCAGCGACGTTCCGGTGCCGTGCGCCTCCAGGTAGGAGACATCGGCCGGGGTGAGGCCGGAGCGCTTCAGTGCGTCGGTGATAACCCGTTGCTGCGCAACACCATTGGGAACGGTCAGACCGCCCGATGCACCGTCCTGATTGATCGCGCTGCCGCGGATGACGGCGCGGATGTGGTCGCCGTCGTCGATCGCGTCTTCGAGTCGCTTGATGACGATGACGCCGCAACCCTCACCGCGCACGTAGCCGTCGGCGGCCGCGTCGAACGTCTTGCAACGACCGTCGGGCGAGAGCATGTGCGCGCTGGAGAAGGTGATCATCGTCGCCGGGGTGAGCAAGACGTTCGCGCCACCGGCCAGGGCCAGGTCACACTCGCCGAGCTGCAGCGCCTGGCAGGCCTGGTGGATCGCCACCAGCGAAGAACTGCACGCGGTGTCGACGGCGACGGCCGGACCCTGCAGACCCAGCCGGAAACTGATCCGGCCGGCCGCGGCGGCATTGGACGTCCCGATCGCCATATAGGCCTCGATCTCGGGGAACGTCAGCTCTCCCGAAGCCATGCCCAGGTAGTCGTGAGTGGCCAAACCGATGAACACGCCGGTGTTGGAATTCGCCAAAGATGTTGGCGCAGTTCCGGAATGCTCGACCGCCCGCCAAGCCGTCTCCAGCAGCAGCCGGTGCTGCGGGTCCAGCATCCTGACCTCACGGGTCGACATACCGAAGAACGGCGCGTCGAATCCTGTGACGTCATCGACGAAACCTGCCCGACGGGTCGCGACCTTGCCGGGGGTGTCGGGGTCGGGGTCGAAGAATTCGTCGACGTCCCACCGGTCGGCGGGGACTTCGGAGATCGCGTCCCGGCCTTCACGCAGCACATCCCAGAACTCGTTGGCGTTCGCGGCTCCAGGGAGGCGTGCCGCGTAACCGACGATCGCGAAACGGGGTGTTGACTGCTGCTGGCCTTCGACGGATGCCATGCGTTGTCCTCTCGACTTGGGGACGGTGAGAAAGATTCGGTCGCCGCGTGCGGCCCGGATTCGCAACAGAATTGCTGCCGCGGGCGACTATTGCAAGTGTGGCTCCGGCGACGGTGCCGGACTCCGCGAACCGTACCGCAGGGTATGGCTAAGGTCACCCTTAGGCACGCCGCATGGATCTATGTCAATAGGCGCAAGGCTTGACATCATTGACCCGCTCGGGCAATGCGTACAGGCGTCTGTTGCTGGGGCGACACTGACAGCCGGGCGGGCTATCTTGGTCTCGCCGCGAGCACCAGCGGCCGGCCCGGGAGCCGTTCAACTGAGGAGGAAGTTCTTTTGCGCATCGGGCAAATTACGGTCGGCTCACTGAGTGAGTGGACGCTGACCCCGGGCAATGTCACCTCCTGGCACCCGACACGCACCGCCGCGGACAAAGCGCGCCAGGCGCCGGTCAGCTCGGTGCCGGTCAGTTATATGCAGGGCCAGCACCTACGTAACTATTACGAGCGGGACGCCGCGGGACTGAACTTCTCCCGGCAGATCATTGCCAGCTGCGACGCCAAGGGCGAGTGCGACATCGCCGCCATGGACGTCGCGCTCAACGCCTACCTGCGCCGGCACGACACATTCCGCAGCTGGTTCGAGCGCACCGACGACGGCGGCTTCATCCGGCACACGATCACCGATCCCGCTGAGATCGAATTCGAGCCGGTCGACCAGGGCTATATGACCGTCGAACAGATCCACGAGCACACCACCGCGATCCCCAGTCCGTTGGAATGGGGCTGCTTCACCTTCGGGGTGGTCCAGCGCGAGGGTCAGTTCACCTTCTTTGTTGCGATGGACCACGTGCACGGCGACGCGACGCTGATCGGCACCACGATGATCGAGGCCAACGGCATGTATGCCGCACTGAGCAGCGGCGGCGAGGCACTCGAGCTCCCGGACGCCGGTAGCTTCGACGATTTCTGTGTGCGCGAGCGCGAATCCACCGCTCAGCTGACGCTGGACTCCCCCGGCGTCCAGGCCTGGATCGACTTCGCCGAGAACAACAACGGCGGCTTCCCCGAGTTCCCCCTCCCGCTGGGCGACCCGAACAAGACGATCAGCAGCGAGATGTCCTCCGAATTGCTGATGGACCCGGCTCAGGCCGAGCGGTTCGACGCGGCGTGCGGGACGGCCGGTGCCCGCTTCGTCGGCGGCATCTACGCATGTCTGGCCCTGGTGGAGCACGAGTTCACCGGCGCTCTGACCTACTACGGGCTCACACCGCGCGATTCGCGCACCGGCGCGGACAACTTCATGACCCAGGGCTGGTTCACCGGCCTGATTCCGGTCACCGTGCCGATCGCGGCGACGTCGTTCAACGAAGCGGCCTACGCGGCGCAGACCTCGTTCGACTCCGGCCTGGACATGGCGCGGGTGCCGTATTACCGGGTCCTGGAGCTGGCGCCGTGGCTGAAGTGGCCACAGCCGAACTTCCCGGTGTCGAACTTCCTGCATGGTGGCGCCGCTCCGCTCAACGCTATCCTCGCGGCGGGTGACCTGGGCCTGGCGGACAACATCGGGATCTATCCCGACGGCCGGTTCTCCTATCAGCTGACCATCTACATCTTCCGATACAAAGAGGGCACGGTGATGGCGATCATGCATCCCGACAACCCCATCGCCCTGAAGTCGGCCACCCGCTACATGGAGGCAATGAGGTCTGTGTGCGTGCGGGTCGCCGACAGCGGCCACTGGGGACGCGTCGCCTGACGTGGGCTCGTCGATGGCCGAGGCCAATCTGAAGTGCGCAATCGCCGGATGGGAACGGTGCGGAATTGTGCGGTGTAACTCATCCCGGGGGGAAAGCTAAATGCGACGGCTAGCTGATTTCGTAGTGCGATGGCCATGGGTGGTGATCGGGGTCTGGGTCGCGATCGCGGTAGCCCTGCCGCTGTCGTTCCCCTCCCTCAACGAGATGTCCGAGAAGCATCCGCTGTCGATCCTGCCCAGCGACGCGCCGTCGAACGTCACCGCGCGCAAGATGACCGAGGCCTTCCACGAAGCGGGCTCCGAGGATCTTCTGCTCGTCGTCCTCACCGACGAGAAGGGGCTCAGCCCCGCCGACGAGGCCACCTACCGCGCACTGGCGGACACGCTGCGCAAAGACACCGCCAATGTGGTGATGTTGCAGGACTTCATCAGCACGCCACCGCTGAAACCGATCGTGACCAGCAAGGACAACAAGGCCTGGGTGCTGCCGGTCGGGGTGGCCGGCGAGCTGGGCACGCCGCGGTCCTATGAGGCGTTCAACCACATCGCCGACGTCGTCAAACACACGGTCGCCGGAAGCTCGCTGAAGGCGAACCTCACCGGGCCCGCGGGGACCGTTGCCGACCTCACGGTCGCGGGTCAACACGACCGGATGCCGATCGAGCTGGCTATCGGTGTGCTCGTGCTCATCGTCTTGCTGATCGTCTACCGCAGCCTGATCACGATGCTGTTGCCGCTGATCTCGATCGGGTTGTCGCTGGTGATCGCCCAGTCGGTGGTCGCCGCCTACTCCTTTGTCACCGGCGCCGGAGTCTCGAACCAGTCCATCGTCTTCCTGAGCGCCATCATGGCCGGCGCCGGAACGGACTACGCCGTCTTCTTGATCAGCCGATATCACGACTATCTGCGCCTGGGCGAGAACCACGAAACGGCGCTCAAGAAGGCGTTGCTCTCGATCGGCAAGGTGATCGCCGCGTCTGCCAGCACCGTCGGCATCACCTTCCTGGTCATCAGCTTCGCGCGGATGGGCATCTTCCAAACGGTCGGTATCGCGTCGGCGATCGGCATCGGCGTGGCCTTCCTGGCCGCGATGACGTTGTTGCCCGCCATCATCGCGCTCGCGGGCCGACGCGGGTGGGTCAAGCCGCGACGTGAGCTGACCGCGCCCTTCTGGCGGCGTTCGGGTATCCGCATCGTGCGCCGGCCCCGGCTGCATCTGGTCGCCAGCTTGCTGGTGCTTGCGGCGCTGGCCAGCTGCGCCGGACTGGTCCGGTACAACTACGACGACCGAAAAGCCCTGGGTGCTGCGGCGCCCAGCTCGCTCGGCTACACCGCGCTGGACCACCACTTCCCGGTCAACCAGTCGATTCCGGAGTACCTCTTCATTCAGTCGCCGCGCGACCTGCGTAATCCGCAGGCGCTGGCCGACCTGGAGCAGATGGCGGACCGGGTCAGCCAGCTGCCGAACGTCGCGGCGATCAGCGGCATCACCCGACCCACCGGGAACGTGCCGGAACAATTCCGGGCCACCTACCAGGCGGGCGCCATCGGCTCGTTCCTGGCCGGCGGATCGACGCTGATCAACGATCACACCAACGACCTCAATCAGCTGTCGGAGGGTTCGGTCACGCTGGCCGACAAACTCGACCAGGTCCGCGGCCAGGTCACCGAGCTGGCGTCCAGCGTTCAGGAGTTGGAGAGCACCTTCAAGTCGTCGAAGGACCAGTACAGCGGCGAGACGCTGGTCCACGAGGTCGACCTGGCAGCGCAGCTCATCGACCACGTGAACGTGATCGGCAACGACATGGGCTGGAACTACACCGGGGCCAAGAACCTGTTCGGGTGGATCCTCCCGGTGGTGAAGGCGCTGGAGGGCAACCCCACCTGCGATCTCGACGAGTCCTGCGCCGACACCCGCGGCGCATTCGAGCAGTTGCTCGGCGGCCGCGACCAGGAACACCTCGACGCGATCAACGACCTGGCCCGCCAGATGCAGGACTACCCGGACAAAAACCAGCTCAAGGCATCGACTGACAAGATGCGGGCGTCGATCCAGAAGTTGACCGGCGTGCTGCAATCGCTGGGGATGGACCAGCCCGGCGGTCTGCAGGGCAACCTCGACCAGCTGCAAGGCGGCGCCAACCAGTTCGCCGGTGGCAGCCGCCAGATCGCCGATGCGGTCAACCAGTTGGTGGACCAGGTCAAGCAGTTGGGCGCCGGGCTCAGCGAGTCGGCGACGTTCCTGCTGTCGCTGAAAAAAGACGCCGCGCAGCCGTCGATGGGCGGATTCAACATCCCGGCGCAACTGCTTCACCTGAAGGAGTTCCAGGACGCCGCCAAGGTGTTCATCTCCGCCGACGGCCATTCGGTGCGGTACCTGGTGCAAACCAAGCTCAATCCGTTCAGCACCGAGGCCATGGATCAGGTGAATTCGATACTGGCGACCGCGAAGGGCGCCCAACCGAATACCACGCTGTCGGACGCCAAGATCTCGATGGCGGGCTACACCGTCGGCTTGAAGGACACCCGGGATTACTACCAGCACGACATCCGGTTCATCATCGCGGCGACCCTGCTGGTCGTGCTGCTGACGCTGATCGTGCTGCTGCGCGCGATTGTCGCGCCGCTGTATCTGGTCGCGTCCGTCGTCGTTTCGTACTTGTCCGCGGTGGGCATCGGTGCGGTGTTCTTCCAATTCATCCTCGGCCAGCAACTGCACTGGAGCGTGCCTCCATTGGCCTTCGTGGTGCTGGTCGCGGTCGGGGCCGACTACAACATGTTGCTTGTCTCGCGAATGCGCGATGAGTCCCCGCACAGCGCGCGTTACGGCATCATCCGCACGCTGAGTTCGACCGGCGGCGTGATCACCGCGGCGGGCCTGATCTTCGCCGCGTCGATGGCGGGCCTGCTGTTCTCCAGCATCGGCACCGTCGTCCAGGGCGGTGTCGTGATCGGCGTCGGCATTCTGCTCGACACGTTCTTGGTTCGAACCATCACGGTTCCCGCCATCGCGGCGCTGATGGGTCAGGCCAACTGGTGGCCGTCGCGGCCGGACAAACGCAGGCCGGCAACCGGCCTGAGCCAGGCGCAAACGAGTTAGCGCGCATCCGATATGTATGTGAAACTACGACACGCACCCACGTGGTCAGGGGTAGGAATGAAGAAACTTCTTGCAGGAGTATCGGCACTGGTAACTGTCGGTGCTACAGGGTGTTTCGGCGTCGGGACCGCTGGGGCCGACGGCCCGGAAATCAGCGGGCCGCCGTCGCCTGGCGCGCCCGGCGACCAGACCGCCTACGCCCTCGGGGGCGCGCACGTGCTGGGTGTCCCGTACGACAACTACATCCGCATGGAAGGCGCGGAGTGGTTCCCCGGCCAACAGCGGCAAATCGTCCGCTACCCCGCCGGCCAGGTCCAGGGCCACGTGCTCGCGCGACTGTTTCCGGGCCTCCGTAGCGAAATCAACAACATCGACAAGCAGTTCCCGGGCGTCGGCCTGGACGGCCAGAGCGTCGGCGAGTCAGTCGACGTCGGTGTCGACAACCTCGACGGGGCGATCCGCACCACCGGGCGGCCGGGTACAGCCATCGGCCTGTCCGAGGGTGGGTTTGTGGTCGACGGTGAACAGTCACGGCTGGCTTCGGCCCCGGACGCTCCTCCGCCGAACGCGCTGAACTTCGCCACCTTCGGTGACCCCATCGGCAGGCATGCCTTCGGGCAGAGCTTCCTCCGGGCGACTTTCCCGGTCGGCAGCGTCGTCCCGGCGCTCGACTACACCATGCCCCCGGAATACGTCAGCCAATACGACACCAACCGGTTCGTGGCCGCCTATGACTCGATTGCGGACTTCCCGGACCGACCGGACAACATGTTCGCTTTCGCCAACACCCTGTTGGGCCTGGCCACGGGTCACACGGCGGTGGCATTCACCAACGCGAGCATGGTGCCGGCGGGAAACATCCGCACCACGATCAACTCCCGTGGCGCCAAAGACACCACGATCATGGTCCCGGAGCAGCACCTTCCGCTGGTCATGCCGTTGAAGTACGTCGGCATTCCAGAAGACACGCTCAACAAGCTCGACGCGATACTTATCCCACGCGTCAACGCGGGCTACATTAGGAACGACGATCCGGCGACGGCGCCGGTTCAGGTGGATCCGGTACACGGTTTTGATCCGGCAGTGGTCACCGCTCCGACGAACCAAGCCACGTTTGGTGGCGGCGCCGATCCGTTGTCTCAGGCGATTAGCGGTGCCTTGTCAGTGCTGTCACACGGCGCAAGCGAATCGGGAAGCTGACTCCTTGAGTCCGAGCCCTTAAATCGACTACCAGTACGGACGAGATATGCCTCAATCGACGATTCTCTCGATGCTCCACGGGCGTGCCAGCATGCGTCCCAACGACATCGCTTTCACGTTCACCGACTACGAGAAGGACTACGCGGGTGTCGCCGAGAGTCTGACGTGGTCGCAGCTGTCGCGTCAGACGCTGAATGTGGCACGGGAGATCCGCGCCCATGGGGCGACCGGCGATCGGGCGGTGATTCTGGCGCCGCAGGGTATGGATTACATCCGGGCTTTTCTGGGTGCGATGCAGGCCGGGTTGATCGCGGTGCCGCTTCCATTGCCGCATCGTGGTTCGAGTTATGACCGGGTGGGTGCGGTGTTCGCCGACACCGCGCCGTCGGTGGTGTTGACGACATCGTCGGCAGCCGAGGACGTCGGTGACTACGTCGATCAGTCACGCATGGACACCGCACCGAAGATCGTGGCGATCGACTCGTTGAACGTCGACGCCAGCGACGGGCCCAACCTTGCCCTGGCCGAGGTTCCGGAGATCGCCTATCTGCAGTACAGCTCCGGATCGACGCGGTTACCCACCGGCGTGATGATGTCGCACCGCAATCTGACGGTGAATTTCGAGCAGCTCATGCAGAGTTTTTTCGCGAACTCCAAGGTTCCGCCGACTGCGACGATCGTGTCGTGGTTGCCGTTTTATCACGACATGGGGTTGGTGCTGGGGGTGTGTGCGCCGATCCTGGGTGGCTATCACGCGCAGTTGACCAGCCCGGTCGGCTTTTTGGAGCGCCCGGCCCGGTGGGTGCGCGCGCTGGCCGAGAACACCCACGCATGGTCCTCGGCGCCGAACTTCGCGTTCGATCTGGCCGCCCGTAAGACCACCGACGCCGACCTGGCCGGACTCGATCTGGGTGGGGTGCTGGGCATCATCAGCGGCGCCGAGCGTGTCGAACCGGCCACCCTGCAACGCTTCGTGGACCGCTTCTCCCACTTCAACTTCAAAGACCACATGATGCGCCCGTCCTACGGCCTGGCCGAGGCGACGGTCTTCGTGACGACGGGCACCTGGCACGAAGACGAGCCTGCGGTGAACTTCGACGTCGGCGAACTCGGTGTGGGCCGGGTGGAGAAATGCGCGGCCGGCGCCGGCTCCGCTCTGGTGGGCTACGAGATTCCCAAATCGCCCATCCTGCGGATCGTCGACACCGAGACCCAGCGGGAATGCCCGCCGGACCTGATCGGCGAGATCTGGGTGCACGGCGAGAACGTCGCCGAGGGCTACTGGAACAAGCCGCCGGAGGATCAGACCTGCTTCGGCGCCACCCTCAGCGAACCGTCGGCCGGTACCCCGGACGGGCCGTGGTTGCGCACCGGCGACCTGGGCTTCATCTACCGGGACAAGCTGTACATCGTCGGCCGGATCAAGGACCTGCTGATCATCCGCGGGCGCAACCACTACCCCGAGGACATCGAGGCGACGGTCCAGCAGATCGCGCAGGGCAGGGTCGCGGCGATCTCGGTACAAGTCGACAGCACCGAGCAACTCGTCACGGTCATCGAGGTGAAGAAGAAGCGCGGCGAGGCCAGCGACGACCTGCGGAGCCGCCTCAGCGGGGTCAGAAGCGACGTGACGTCGGCGATCTCGAACGCGCACGGCCTGAATGTCGGCGACGTCGTTCTCGTCCCGGCCGGCTCGATCCCGACCACGACGAGCGGCAAGATCCGTCGCCAAGCCTGCGTCGAGCAGTACCGACAGGACCAGTTCGCGCGGCTGGACGCCTAGCCCGACGGCGGGTCGCACCACCACAATCAAACTCATGCTGGCGACTGTCCTCATAATGGCTCTTGCCGTCAGCGTCGAACCATTTCGTATCGGCATGACGGTGGTGATGCTGAATAGGCCGCGACCCGCGCGTCAGCTATTCGCATTTTTGTGCGGCGGATTTGCGATGGGGACAACGGTCGGGCTGATTGTCCTTTTCGTGTTCCGGCGCATTCTGCTCGGAACGTCTTTCGTCACCGTGCCCAGAGTCCAAATTCTGGTCGGACTGGTGATCCTCGCGTTCGCCGCCGTTGTCGCCATCGATCTCTTCGGGCGACTGGGTTCGCGACCCGCCCAGTTGGCCAGTCCGGCGACCAGGCTGCTGAAGGGTGACTCGTTGTCGGTTGCCGGGATCGCCGGCCTCAGCATCGCTTTACCGTCGGTCGACTATCTGGCCGCGCTGGCGGTGATCCTGGCCTCCGGGGCGGCAGCGCTCACCCAAGTGGCCGTGCTGGTGGCGTTCAACGTGGTGGCCTTCGCGCTCGTCGAGATTCCGCTGCTGGCTTATCTCTTGGCGCCGAAGCCGACCGCCAAGGCGGTCGCGGCGCTGCACGAGTGGATCCGGTCGCGTCGGCGACGGGATGTGGCGACTCTGCTGGCGCTGGTCGGCGGCGCGTTCGTGGTAGCCGGAGTCGCTGGACTCTGATTTTCGGCGACAGTGCGAAAACTGTTCGTGCTCAAACTGATTCAGCTGGCGTTGCACTCGAACTTGTCGGCGATCTCCTGCCAGGCGCGAGCATTCTTCCGGGCGATCTCCGCGAAGGTGCCCGAGCAGTGACTCGGCACGGCTTCGGCGAACTCGTTGCAGGCGCTGATCGCGACGACAACCGTGGACAGCAGACGCAGCAGCGCCCGCCCCCGCTCGGACGATCGGACGGAGGGGTCGTTTCTCAGCCGCTGCAGCAGATCGCGACCGCGACCTTCCGGAACCATTCGCGACCCGGTGCGCGACGGACCACGCGCATCGGCGAGGTCCGGCACCACGGTTGCGTTGGCGGCTCCGACGGTCGGCGCCGCCGCTGCGGCCGCTGCCCTCTTGGCGAGATTGTCGGGTAGCGGACTCTCACCCTTGTCGATTCGCTGGCGAACGTCTCGCGCCGTCGTCACCGAGACACCGGCCTTGCGCGCAATTTCGCGCAGCGAGGCCCGAGGGTTCAGCGATAGGAATTCGGCGGCGCGACGACGGCCGTTCGCCGGACTCACCGGTCGCACCTTTCCGTCGCGACCCAACCGGGGGTTCAACTGGGTAATTTCCTCGGTTGTACACCCGCGCAGTTTTCCGACCGTCTTATTCGAGACTCCGGCAATCAGACCAATAGACCGGTCCGACCAATGCGGGTAAGATTGCAGCACTCTTTGTGCGGCCGCTTTGCGTTCCGACAGGGTCAGTGGCAGGCCGTGAGTGACATTCAAATGCACGGCGAGCGCGAAAGCCTCTGCGGCATTTCCTTCGAACAACCGTGCCGCAATTGTGCTGTGGCCGCGCAACTCGGTTGCGCGGAGTCGGTGCACGCCATCGATCACCCGCATCGAGTCCCGGTGGATCACGATCGGGGGCAACGGCAACGGCGACTGCGCCAACACCTGGACGTGGCTCTCGTTGGCCTTGGTCTTCCTGGGGGTATAGGAGTTGCGGATCGAAGCGACCGGGACGTCCTCCACCGGGAGCATGCTCCCTCGACGCACCCATTCCTCGACCGCGCAGGCTGACAGCGGGTCGAGTTGGCCGTAGGCAGGCAGCGAAACGGGAGTCATGTCGGCCTCGCCGATGATCAGTGCACTGCTCTCGTGTAATTGCGCCATCGATTGGATGCCTTGAGCTATCTTCTCGGCCGTCTTCCACTGCGAGTTTGCTGTGTGGTCATCTGATCGGACCCCTTCCGGCGGCTAGACCAACTTACCCGGGCGTAGGTTACTCAAGAGTAAGGACGGCGAAGGTGGCTTGTCAACTTGCTGAGCGAAATTCAGTAAACAATTGCTCACTGACGGCCGCAGCCCGGACCCAGCGCCCCCATCGCTTGCGGCAGTGCATTTTTCGCGGCAAATTCAACGCTTGTTTAATGCATACGACCACGTCCAGCGGACATTGACGGGTGTCGAATACGGTTGCTCGGTACGGCGGGCCGCACCCTCCCCGGACACGGTTGGCAGACCCGATGCGGCGGACGGCTCCGTAATTATCAGCAGCGGCAAAATTAACTCTGAGTGAGAGGTGCCCGACTCCCCCGCCGATCTGCCGGTTGCACATAATGATCTCAGTCACACCGGCAAAGGAGCCCCCGATGAGTGCCGACACCGCAGACCATCCGCTTCGCGTGATCCAGTGGACCACCGGCAACATCGGGCGGCGATCGCTGCACGCCATCATCGGCCGGCCGGACCTGGAACTGGTCGGCGTCTACGCCCACGGCAGGGACAAGATCGGAGTGGACGCCGCCGAGCTGTCCGGCTGGCCCGAGCCGACCGGAGTCACCGCCACCAACGACATCGACGCGTTGTTGGCACTCGAGCCCGATGCGTGTTGTTACAACCCGTTGTGGCCCGACATCGACGAGCTGGTCCGACTGCTGGAATCCGGCGTCAACGTCTGTTCCAGCGCGGCCTGGATCACCGGCGGCAAGCAGACACCGCAGGACCGGCAACGGATTCTCGATGCCTGCGAACGCGGCAACTCGACGATTTTCGGCAGCGGCGCGCATCCCGGGATGACCAATCTGGTCGCGATGGCGCTGAGTGGATCCTGTGAGCGCGTCGACGAAATCCGCATCACCGAATCGGTGGACTGCTCCACCTACGAATCGGCGGAGACCCAGACCGCGATGGGGTTCTCGCAGGACCCCGAGACGCCCGGGCTGGCCGAGAACGTCCGGCGGGAGAGCGAGGTGTTCGCCGAGTCGGCCGCCATGATGGCCGATGCGATCGGGGCGAAGCTGGACAAGATGACCTTCGACGTCACGTTCACCGCGGCCACCGGTGATTCCGACCTTGGCTTCATGCAGATTCCGGCCGGCACCGTCGGCAGCGTTTTCGGTTACCACCGCGGCTGGGTGGGCGACCGCAACGTGGTCAGCGTCGGATTCAACTGGACCATGGGCAGCCACGTGACGCCGCCCAAGGCCCTGGAGCACGGTCACGTCATCCAGGTGTTCGGTGTGCCCAACATGCGCACGGTGGTGCACTGCCTGCCGCCGAAGGACTGGACCGAGCCGGGATTCATGGGTCTGGGAATGATCTACACCGCAATGCCGGTGACCAACGCCGTGCCCGCCGTCGTGGCCGCGAAGCCGGGAATCGTCACACTGGCCGACCTTCCGCCCGTCACCGGGCGCGCCGCGGCGGTCTGAGCGACGACGAGCGCGCGGAAAAAATAGGGAAATCCCTGATTTCTTGGCACCTTCGTCGTTGATACTTTTCGACTCGCCACTCCGATCGCCACCGGACTGGAGCTGCCGAATACCGAGAGGACCCGTCGTGAAGAAGAGCATGATGTTCGCCGCCGTCGCGCCGATGGCGGCGACCGCGGTTGTCCTGATGTCCGCACCGAACGCCGGTGCGACCGGAGACGGCTCGTTTCTCGACGAGTTGAGCACCAACCACGTTTCGCTGCCCGGTAAGACCTCGGCGGAAGTGGTCGCGGCGGGCTACGCCACGTGCAATCACATCAGGAGCGGAACGTCCGTCCTCGACGAAATGGACGCCGTCGAGAAGGCCTATCACATGAACCAGGGCACGCTGTTCGTCAGCGCGGCAACCACCCATCTCTGCCCGGACGCCCCAGGGCATTAGCGGTCTCACAGCCGCCAGCGGCTCCTAAAACGGCGAAACTGCCTGTACAGAAGCCCGCGAAAAGGACTGGTCGGGCCGCATATCCTCGCGCCCCGACACTGCCGGTCCGGAGTTCAGCTAACATAACCCGGTTTACTTAGGTACCATTTCCGCTGTCCTGCTCTCGGTTGGAAAACGCGGATGTGGCGAACTCGATGGGCCGGCGCTGCCAGGCGTCGCCGCTATGGCTGACGGCCGCCGTCGCTCGGCGCGTGTCGTACGCCGTTCGGCGGAATTCGGTTCAGTCGCAACGTTTCTTGCCTCCGCGACGCACGAGCCGGCGGCACTACTGCTGGAGGGCGAGGCGGGTATCGGCAAGACGACCGTCTGGCTGGACGGCTTGGAACAGGCGCGCGCCCTCGGTTTCCAGATTCTGTCGACCCGGACCGCCGCCGTCGAATCCGGTTTGGCGTACGCGTCCCTCGCCGATCTGCTGCGCGGAGTCGAGACCGCCATACTCGATCGGCTGCCGCCGCCACAGAAGCTGGCCGTGGACCGGATCCTGCTACGCACCGGCGACGATGAGATCGCCACCGATCAACATGCGGCGTCAGCGGCGTTTCTGGCAATCATCGAAATGCTTCGCGAGGCGTCGCCTGTGCTGATCGCCATGGATGACCTCCAGTGGCTTGATCCCTCCAGCCGGCACGTCGTCGCATTCGCGGCACGCCGGCTCGCAACGGGCGTGGGCATGCTCATCACCCGCCGCACTGGCGCCGACAGTGACGCTGCGGCGCTGTTCGAATTCGCCAGGCCCGATGTGGCCCAGCGAATCACCCTGGGGCCGTTGAGTCTCGGCGCTTTGCACGCGGTGGTCACCGCACGCCTCGGTCGGTCGTTCCCCCGTCCGACGATGACGAAGATCCTCGAGGTATCCCGTGGCAACCCCTTCTACGCCGTCGAATTCGCCCGCGTGATCGACACTCGCTCGCCGGTCGGGGAAATACCTCTGCCTCAGACACTGTCTGAAATCGTCCAAACGCGGCTGGGCGGGCTGGACGGCAACCTCCGGAACGCGTTGCTCGCGCTGTCCTGTCTGACGTCGGCCACCACGGAACAGCTCGCCCGCGCCGCCGACGCTCCCCCGGAACACCTCGTGGACTTGTTGGAGCAGGCCGAAGCCAAGGGCATCGTCGAGATCGCTGGCAGCCGAATCGAATTCGCGCATCCGCTGTTGGCGCGAGGCTCCTACGACGCCGCCACACCGGCTCAACGGCGCGAGATGCATCGGCAGCTCGCCGACATCGTGGACCAGCCAGAGATTCGGGCCAGACATCTCGCGCTCGGCGCTACCCGGAAGGACGACAGCACCCTGCAAGCGCTCGACACCGCTGCCGAGTCAGCACGCATCCGCGGCGCGCCGGTCGCTGCCGCGGAGTTACTCGAACTGGCCCTGCAACGGGGCGGAGACACACCGGAGCGCCGCATCCGAACGGCCACACACCATTTCGCGGCAGGCGATACGGGACGGGCCCGGTCGCTGCTGGAGAACACGGTGTCGCAATTGCAGCGCGGCGATACTCGCGCCGAGGCACTGCACACACTTGCCATCGTGCGGCTGGAAGACGACAGCTTCTCCGAAGCGGTGAGTCTGCTCGAACAGGGCCTCGGCGATCCTATTCAGAACGACGAGCTTCGCACGCACATCTTGATCACGCTGTCCTACGCCCTGCTCAACTCCGGCAACGCCTCGGCCGCCCTGCGAACCATCGACGCTGCCGCCACTGAAGCCGACAAGATCGGCAGTCCGCGTTTGGCCAGCATGGCCCAAAGCATGCGAGTGGTACAGCTATTCATGAACGGCGACGGGTTCGACGAGACGGCGATCACTGAGGCCCTGTCGGCTGAGGATCGTGATGCGAACGTCCCCTTGGCTTTTCGCCCTCACGTGCAGAACGCCATGCTGCTCGGCCTGGTCGGAAAACTCGATCGCGCTCACCTCGAAATGCTGAGCATCCGCCGTGAATGCGTGGAGACCGGCGGTGAGAGTGAGCTGATGTTCGTTGGTTTCCATACTGTGCTGCAGGCGATTTGGCGTGGTGACATGAGCGAAGCGCTTCTGGTCACCGAAGACACCGTGGAACGCGCGAAGCAACTCGGCGGTGATTTTCCGGCATTCATCGCACTGACGCTGCGGGCTACAGTCGGTGCCTACGCCGGCCGTGAGGACGATGCGCGGGCCGACATCGGCGAAGCGCTCGCGGCCGGGCAACGCAGTAGCGCGTACGCGCTGCTCGGGTGGACCGTGAGCGTTCTGGGCTTCCTCGAGGTGTCGCTGGGAAACTACGCCGCCGCTGCCGCCGCTCTGGAGCCCTTGCTGGCCGCGCTTGAAGCGCAACCGCGGGCAACAGAGATCATTCCGGCTTCGTGTCTGCCGGATGCGATCGAAGCACTGATTCAACTCGGCCGCTTCGACGAGGCCGAGCGCCTACTCGACAACCTGGAACGCAACGGCCGGCGATTGAATCGTCCGTGGATCCTGGCCGTCGGTGCGCGCGCTCGCAGCACGCTGCTGGCCGCGCGTGGTGGTCTCGACGCCGCGGTCAGCGTGGCGCAGGAGGCGATGTCCCACCATGACCGGCTGCAGATGCCCTTCGAGCGAGCACGCACCCAGCTGCATCTCGGGCAACTGTTGCGCCGGCAGCGTCACCGCGAGGCCGCGACGGCGATCCAGCGCGAAGCGCTCGCAACCTTTGAGCAACTCGACGTGCCGTTGTGGACGGCGCGGGCGAAGGCCTCGCTGTCGCGCGACGACAAGAAAGCGCCCAGGGCCTCCGTGCTGACGGCCTCCGAACAGCGAGTCGCCGAGCTCGCGGCGTCCGGGTTGACCAATCGCGATGTCGCCGCCGCGTTGTTCATCAGCGTCAAGACGGTTGAAGTGAATCTCACCCGGATCTATCGGAAACTCGATATTCATTCTCGGGCGGAGCTGGGGCGTCGCATCGACCAAATCCTCAAATAGGGAATTCCCTGATTTGATCGCGCTCGTGGGCGGCTACCGTCGAGACGATGGGCACCGCTGCACGGCCGCCGACGTGCTACCTCGTCGAGTGGTATCGCCCTGGAGTCGATGGAGACGAACTCGGCGACATCTCGGCCGGCCTCGATCTTTCGTCGACGACGCTCACCGCGGAGGGCACGCCGGTGCGGTGCGTGTACGCACTCGCGGTGCCCGCCGACGAAGTGGTGTTCGGGATTTTCGAGGCCGACTCGGCGGACGCGGTCGCCCAGGTGTGCCAGCGTGCGGGTAGGCCGCCGACGCGGCTCAGCGCCGCTATCGCCGATCGCGATGGCGGACCGAAGACGCGGCAATAGGTTCACCCCGCTCGCCGAGGCGAGCGGGGTGAACCCGTCGTGACCGACCGCTCGTCAGCCGCTCACATTTTGGCTGGCCTGACCGATCGAGGTCTGCTTGCCGTCATAGGTGACCGTGCATTTGACCGTGGCGCTGTAGCTGGATCCCAGTGTCGGCCACAACAGGTCGGTGATCGTGCCGGTGCTGTTCGCGTCGACGTCGATGTTGCGGTCGACTTGCTGTGGCCCTACTCCGCTGTTTTTCGTGGCGGTGTAGGCACATTTCGCGGGCAGTGTGGATTTGTTGGTGATCGCCACCTTGGCGTTGAATCCATTCCGGGTAATGCTGACCGAGACGGCATTGGCCGGCGCCGCGCATTGCTGGTCGGCTGGAACGGTGCTAGTCGCCGATCCCGGCGGACAATTCTTCGGTTTCGCCGCCGCGCACTTGTCGAGGCTGGCCGCCTTCGGCGTCGGCGAACCCTTCGGGCAGTCCACCTGCGCCGCCGCCGGGCACTGCTGCCCCTGCGGAACGGACGCTACGGGTGACCCGGCCGGACACTTCACCTGCACCGGCGCCGGCGGACTGTATTTGAAGTCTGACCACGCACCGCAGTCGTCCGAGCCCAATGTGCTCTTCCGGCAACCCTGCACCCCGTAGTTGAACGACTGGGTCGCGACGTTGCGGCGGGTGTCGGTCGCGGTGTTGCCGCAGCTCTTCTTGATTTCTGACTGGCCCTGACCGTTGACCATCGTGTGGATCACATCTCCGGCGTACTCTCCCTTCACCCGCGGGCATCCGGAGATGTTGCAGATCACGTCGTTTCCGTTGGCCGCGCAGGTGACGACGTAGCCGTTGGGCAGATTGTCGGCGCTAGCGGTCGGCGCCAGCGCCGGCGTCGCAACGACGATCCCGAAAAGCAAGGCCACCGGGGCCAGAAGCGCGAGACATCGCGCTACTCGTGTTGTCATGACTTGTCCTCCAAAGTCTGAATGGCACATATCGAAAGCCGGACGGATTCGGTAACCACATCCCTCAAGCTGAGCGGAGCCTATGACCGCCGATGGGCCGAAGTAATTAGGGATTTCCCTATACTTTTCGCGGCTTCGCCCTGCCGGCGCGCATTTGCTGCAGTGGTCCAGATCCATTCGATCCAGCCGCCGCGCGCCTTGCATCGCTGTTTGCTGAATCGGCGACGACCCTGCCGGACTGTTCACGGGCACCGGGCCGGGCGACAGGTCACCCGGGCAAGCCCAGACGCGGTTGAGACCCTCACAGAACGCAGGCGTGCCCTATCGTCTAACATCCTTAGCCGAGCAAAGGTTCTAGCGGGCGTCGATGTCGATGACCGGCTGAGGCCAGTTCTTTGCGGCAATGCTGCCCCGAATGCGTCGTGGCGGACCGCGGAATGCACACGCAGCTTGGCGCGTTCGTGAACGGGGCGGGAGGACACCGAGTGAGGGCAATGTCTATCGGCGGAGTACTCAAGCGAGCCTGGATCCCGCTGCTGCTCATCGTCGTGCTGTCGGTGGCCGGCCTCGCCGTGACGCGCCTGCACAAGGTGTTCGCCTCGCAGGACCTCAACGCGAATTCAGGAGCCGGGATCAAGATCGTGCAGTTCAACCCGAAAGTCGTGAAGTACGAGATCTTCGGAAATCCGGGGAGCACCGCCAACATCAACTACTGGGATGCCGACGCCAACACCCACCAGATCAACGACGCGCCGCTGCCGTGGTCGTTCACGGTCTCGACGACGCTGCCCACGGTGAGCGCCAACATCATGGCCCAGACCGACGGGGGCTACATCGGCTGCCGGATCACCGTGGACGGTGAACTGCGCGAACACCAGAGTTCCGACGGGCACAATGCCCAGACCTTCTGCCTGGTGAAGTCCGCGTGAGCAACCACGAGGCGGCGACCACCGCCGAACCCGAGACCACGCACCCGCACCGGCCTTTCATCCCGCACGTCATCCGGCTCTTCGCAATCCCGATCATCATCGGCTGGGTCGTGCTGACCGTCATCGTCAACGTCGCCGTCCCCACCCTGGAGGTCGTCGGTGAGGCGCACTCCGCCCCGATGGCCCCGCTGGACGCGCCGTCGATGACGGCAATGATGCGGATGGGCCACAACTTCCAGGAGTTCGACTCCAACAGCACGGTGATGATCGTGGTGGAGAGCCAGAAGCCACTCGACGATGCCGCGCACCGCTACTACGACGACATCGTGCGCAAACTGCGCAAGGACACCGCGCACGTTCAGCACCTACAGGACTTCTGGGGTGACCGGTTCACCGCGGCGGGCGCGCAGAGCTCCGACGCCAAGGGCGCCTACGTCCAGGCGAACATCGCCGGTAACCAGGGCACCACTCAGGCCAATGACTCGGTCGACGCCGTGCGCAAGGTCGTCGACGAAGAAAAGGCGCCGCCCGGGGTGAAGGCGTACGTCACCGGACCCGCGGCGCTCTCCGACGACATGCACGTCATCGGCAACGACAGTCTGGCCAAGATCACGTTGTTCACCCTCGGTGCGATCGCGATCATGCTGTTGCTGGTCTACCGCTCGATCGTGACCACGCTGATTCAGCTGTTCATGACGTTCGTCGCACTGGCCTGCGCCCGCGGCGTCGTCGCGGTTTTGGGTTATAACAACGCTTTTGGGCTCACCACCTTCGCCGCCAACATTCTGACGATGCTGGCGATCGCGGCCGGCACGGATTACGGAATCTTCTTGGTCGGCCGTTATCAAGAAGCCCGCCGCGAAGGTGAAGATCGAGAAACCGCCTACTACACCACATTCAAAGGTGTCGCGCCGGTCGTGTTGGGTTCCGGACTCACGATCGCCGGTGCCACCTACTGCCTGAGCTTCTGCCGCCTGCCCTGGTTTTCCACCATGGGCGCCCCGGTGGCCATCGGCATGCTCGTCGTGGTGCTGGCCGGTCTGACGCTGGGGCCGGCGATCGTGTTCCTCGGCAGCAAGTTCGGTCTGTTCGAGAAGAAGAGTCAGGCTCGCGGCAAGCTGTGGCGACGGGTGGGGACCGCGGTTGTGCGTTGGCCCGCACCGATTTTCGCCGTCAGCACCGCGGTGGTTCTGGTCGGGATGGTGGCGCTGCCCGGCTTCAAGACGAGCTACAACGACCGCCACTATCTGCCCGAATCGGCGCCGTCCAACGTCGGCTACGCCGCGGCGGACCGACATTTCTCCGAAGCCCGGATGAATCCGGACCTGCTGATGATCGAGTCGGACCACGACATGCGCAACACCGCCGACATGCTGGTGTTGGACAAGGTCGCCAAGAACGAAATCCGAACCGTCGGGATCGCCATGATCCAGGACATCACCCGGCCGCTGGGAATTCCCATCCAGCACAGTTCGATTCCGTTCCAGAACAGCATCCAGAGCCAGACCACCATGCAGAACATGAAGTTCCTCAAGGACCGCATGGCTGACATTTTGAAGATGGCCGACGAGATGCAGATCATGATCGACGTGACCACGCGCCAGGCGAAAGTCACCCACGATCTGGCGACCGCCGCCCTCGACAGCGCGAAAACCACGCAGGAGACCTCTGAGATCACCGACACCCTGCGGGATCACATCGCCGACTTCGAAGACTTCTACCGGCCGATCCGTAGCTACTTCTACTGGGAGAAGCACTGCTACGACATCCCCGTCTGCATCTCGTTCCGGTCATTGTTCGACTCGATCGACGGATTCGACCAGCTGGCCGAGAAGTTCCACGAGCTCTCCGGCGACATCGGGCGCACCGCGGCGGCGTCGCACGAGTTGGAGCAGCTGATCCCGATCATGCTCGACACGTTGAAGACGACGCACGGGCTCACGCTGACGATGTACCAGACGTTCAAGGCGATGATCGACCAGATGGAGGCGATGAGTAACACCTCCATCGTGATGGGCCAGAGCTTCGACAAGTCGCAGAACGACGACTTCTTCTACCTGCCGCCCGAGGCGTTCTCCAACCCCGAGTTCATCCGAGGGGTGAAGATGTTCTTCTCCCCCGACGGAAAATCGGTGCGGTTCTTCATCACTCACCAGAGCGACCCGATGACGCCGGAAGGCATCGACCGGGTCGGCGCGGAGCGCACCGCCGCCCAGGAAGGCCTCAAGCAGTCTTCGCTGTCCGATGCCAAGGTCTATCTCGGAGGCACCGCCGCCACCTTCCGGGACATGGCCGACGGTGAGAAGTACGACCTGATGATCGCCGTGGTGTCGGCTTTGACGCTGATCTTCATGATCATGCTGCTGCTCACCCGGAGTGTGGTGGCGGCGTTGGTGATCGTGGGAACGGCCAGCAGCTCGATCGCCGCGTCGTTTGGGCTGTCGGTGTTGATCTGGCAGGACCTGTTGGGCATCCACATCCACTGGATCGTGATGGCGCTGTCGGTCATCATCCTGCTGGCCGTCGGCTCCGACTACAACCTGCTGCTGGTGTCCCGATTCAAAGAGGAGATACACGCGGGGCTCAAGACCGGGTATATCCGGTCGATGGCCGGCACCGGCGCGGTGGTGACGTCGGCGGGTCTGGTGTTCGCCTTCACGATGGCAGCCATGCTGGGTAGCGAGTTGACCGTGCTCGGCCAGTTCGGATCGACGGTCTGCATCGGTCTACTGCTCGACACTCTGGTTGTGCGAACACTTTTCATGCCGTCATTGGCAACCCTGCTGGGCCGCTGGTTCTGGTGGCCGCTGGTGGTCCATCCGCGCGGCGACTACGGCAAGCCGAAGCCGCCCGTTGTCACCGACGAGGCCAACACCGCGCCGCTGGCCGTGCAGAAGTCCTAGTCGGCGAGCTGGACGCAGACACCGAGCGCGCCGGCGCCGACGTGGAGGGCGAGCACCGGGCCCAGCCCGGTGACCAGCGCCGGTTCGCAGTCGGGCAACCGCTCGCCCAGGGCGGCCACCAGCTCTTGTGCACCGTCGGGGTTGGCGACGTGATGCACCGCGATCGAGGCACGTCGCTCGCCGACCGTCTCGACGACCCGGTCGATCATCGCTGCGACCGCCTTGGTCGCCGTCCGAACCCGTTGCGCCAGAACCAATTTGCCATCATCGATGCGCAGCAACGGCTTCAGCGACAGCTTGGTGCCCAGCCACGCACCGGCACCACCGATGCGGCCGCTGCGGCGCAGGTTGTCCAGCTGATGCACGACGATGAAGCCGTGGTTGCGGTCGATCGCGGCCGCGGCGGCTGCCGCCACGCCCTCGAGATCGGCGTGATCGGCGGCGGCCCGGGCAGCGGACACGGCGATGAAGCCGGTGTTCATCCCGGTGAATCTCGAGTCGAGAACCCTGATCCCCGAGCCGATTTCGGCGGCAGTGGACTCGGCGGCGGTCATGGTGCCCGACAACGCCTTCGAGAGGTGGACGGCCAGGACACCGTCGCCGTCGCTGTCGGCCAGCGCCTGCCGGTACACCTCGCCCAATTCGGCCGGCGTCGCGGCCGCGGTCGTGGCCTGGCCGTAGTCGTGGATATTGTCCGGAATCTCGTCGACGCCGTCGCGCAAATCGTGGTCGTCGAGCAGGATGTGCAGCGGAACCTCGCGAATTCCCCACTGCCGGCGCCATTCCGCGGGGAGGCGGGCCGACGAATCCGTGACGACGATGACGGGCACGAACTCAGCTACCGACCCTGACATCGTCATCACCGCGCGGCTTCTCCTCATCGCGCTGCGCGCTCTGCATCGTCGCCACGCCGGCCTCGGCCAGCGCCTTCAGCATCAGCTCCGCGACGGCCCGGTGCGCTTCGAAATTCCAGTGGATGCCGTCGGGATTACCACGACCGTTCATCACCTCGTCGGCGACGCCCGCCTTCAGATCGACCAGTGCCACGCCATGCTCATCGGCCCACTGGGTGATCGCCGCGACGGTGCCGTCGCGTCCGTGATGGGCCCGGCCGTACGCATCGGCGATGTGGACAGACGGCAGCGACGCCACCATCGGGATACCGGGGCGGTTGAAATCGATTGCGCCACGGGTTTCTTCGAGGTACTCGGCGGACAGGTGCGGCGGCAGCGCGGCACGGGCCAGCGGGGAGAACCGCGGCTGCACCCACCCGTAACCGTCGCGCACCCAGCGCCGCAACCAGGGCGGGCGCACGTAGCGGATCAGCTCACGCAGCGCGGTGGGCAGCGGTGACGGAAGCGAATCCATCCCGCTGGTCGCGAAGATCACCGCCCCCGCCCGGGGCAGCGCGGCCCAGGCCCGCGGGTCCTGGGTGGCTGCCCACCAGACGTCCCGGCACGTCCACCCGATGCGACCGATCAACTCGAGATCCCAACCGAGTTGCGTGGCAACGATATTCGGCCAGATCCGCGGATCGTCCGACGGGAGTCCACCGGTCGGCCCGTAATAGGCCAACGAGTCGGCGAAGACCAGCAGGGTCGGCCGCGCCTCAGAGGACATCGCCGGCAACCTCGGCCGAGGCGTTCCATACGTCGAGTCGCCAACGGATCGCGTCGAAGTCGTCCGTGCCGTCCGGGGAGTGCCCGGACAGCTGCGTCCAGCTGGCGTTGCCCATGCCGCCGAGCACCGGCCAGTTGCCGACCGGCAGCCGCAGCAATGCGGCGCTCAGCGCGGCGATCAGCCCGCCGTGGGCGACCAGCACCACCGGCCGCGCCGGCTCGCCTTCGGCGCCCCACTCGGTTTCGCCGGCGACCAGTTCAGCGACCAACGGCAGGCTGCGGGCGGCCACGTCGACCCGGTTCTCGCCGCCGTGCGGCGCCCAGGCCGCATCGTCGCGCCAGGCCAGCCGCGCGCCCGGGGCGATGGCGTCGATCTCGGTGTGCGTCTTGCCCTGCCAGTCGCCGAGGTGGGTTTCACGCAGCCGGTCGTCGGCCCGCACGTGTAGGCCGGTGCGCTCCTGCAGCGCGACCGCGGTCTCGAAGGCCCGGCGTAAGTCGGAGGACACGATCAGCAGCGGCTGGTGCTTGGCGAGCGCCTCCGCCGCAGCTACCGCCTGGGCACGGCCGAGGTCGGTCAGCTCGGTGTCCAGCTGACCTTGCATCCGGCTGCCGAAGTTGAACGCGGTCTGGCCATGCCGCAGCATCACCAGCCGTCGGATGGTCATGACAAATCCATCGCGACGATGGGGCAGTCGCGCCACAGCCGGTCGAGGGCATAGAAGTCGCGTTCGTCCTGGTGCTGGATGTGCACCACGATGTCGACGTAGTCGAGCAGAGTCCAGCGTCCCTCGCGGGTGCCCTCGCGGCGGGCGGGTTTGTGTCCCGCTTCGCGCATCTTGTCCTCGACCTCGTCGACGATCGCGTTGACCTGTCGCTCGTTGGACGCCGAGGCGATGACGAAGCAGTCGGTGATCACCAGTTGATCGGAGACGTCGATCACGACGACGTCGTCGGCGAGCTTGGACGCCGCCGCGCGGGCGGCGACGGTCGCCATGTCGATCGCCTCAGGTGCGGCGGTCACGTCTGCTCCCCCGGTTTGCGGTACAGGTCGCGTTTGGAGATGTACTGGACGACGCCGTCGGGCATCAGATACCACAGCGGGCGGCCTTCGGCGGAACGCCGGCGGCAGTCGGTGGAAGAGATTGCCAGCGCCGGGATTTCGACCAACGACAGGGCATCCGCAGGCAGTCCGTCGAGGACGCCGGCGAGATGCTCGCTGCCCAGTTCGTAGCCTGGTCGGCTGACGCCGACGAAGCGGGCCGCGGCGAACAACTCGTCGAGGTCTTGCCAGGACAGGATGGAGGCCAGCGCGTCGGCCCCGGTGATGAAGAAGAGCTCGGAGTCGGGATTGAGCGACTGCAGATCGCGCAAGGTGTCTTTGGTGTAGGTGGGCCCACCGCGGTCGATGTCGACGCGGCTGACCGAGAAGCGCGGGTTGGCAGCGGTGGCGACCACCGTCATCAGGTAGCGGTCTTCACCCGCGCTGACCTCGCGGCCTTTGAGCCAGGGCTGGCCGGTCGGGACGAACACCACCTCGTCGAGATGAAACCGGTCGGCGACCTCGCTGGCTGCGACCAGGTGTCCGTTGTGGATGGGATCGAACGTCCCGCCCATGACACCCAGCCGCCGCATTTGCACGGTTTGCCAGCTTACTGGAGCGCGATGCGGCCGGAATCCAATGTCACACGCGCCACACCAGCACCTGGGCCGGTCGATGTCCGAGTTGCCCACCTTCGAGCGACAACAGCGCTCGGGTTGTCGCTGTGAGGCGGGCACATCGTGTGCCCCCCGGCCGAGAGGGCCGTGCGGCAGACGGGACTCGCTCGCCCGGCGCCCTAGGAGTAGACGGGGTCGAACAGGGCCACGACGGTTCCCAGCAACGCATTGATCGCTCCGCTGTCGGCAAGGCCGTGCGAGAACGCGTTGATCAACGCCGCCGTGTCGTTGATGATCGCGCCGGAGTCCGTGAAATCCGGAATCTCGATGGTCGTGGTCAGTCCGTCGGTCGTTGCGACGCCGCTCGCGATCTCTTCCGGGGTCAATCCCAGGTACTCCACGTGGGTGGTGAAGAAGTGGAAGAGTCCATTTGCCAGGCCCAGCAGCGGGCTACCGCCCGGGGCGTTGACCCCGATGTCCCAATCTTCTTGCCAGTCGGACACTCCGTCGTAGTGGATGTCGTAGATGGTGGTCGGATACAGGTCGTTCGGTGTGTAGTCGGCGAGCAGGCCGCCGGGGGCGAACTGGTCCTCGTTGATGGCGTGCAGAACCTCGTCGGTGATCGTCGTCCCGGTGGTGCCGCCACCGAACAGCTGAACCAGGTCGGCGTAGATGTTGGTGGCAATGCCGTTCGCGTCGCTCGGGTCGCCGATGAACACGAAGTGCAGATCTTCCGAGGGAATGCCGTCTTGAGCGAGAATTTTCTCGGCCGCTGACACCGCAATCGCGCTCTGCGAGTAGGCGAACACCGTCAACGGATCATCGGAACTCATCAAGTCCGCGCGGTATGCGGCCTCGATCGCGTAGACGATGTTCGTCTCGTCCTGAAGACTGCTCGGGCCGAATTGGAACAGTTCCGGCGTCGACAACACCTGCAGCGAACCGTCGCACGGCAGGTTTCCGACCATGTTGCAGATCGATGTCGCGGCATCGGAGAATCCCAACGGCTTCAGAAACAGCTCATTTGCCGCCTCCACGTACGCCGTCGACGGCGTGGGCTGGGCGGTGCCGCCGAGGAAGATTGCGTTGGTGCTGCCCGCCAGCGGATCGTCCACGTCGGCATATGCGGTTGTGGACAAGGCGATCGACATGCCGAGCACCCCGACGATCGGTGCCAGGACGGAAACACCTCTGCGCATGACGGACCCCATTTCAGCTTCGCCGGCTGCCGTCGCCGGTTTCTGATACGAAGCTGATATTAACCTGAGATCGCCTTGTACAACTGACGAAAATTATGTGAGCGAGCCCGGAGGGCGGCGTGTGCCACCGGGAGGCGGCTCACCGAAGCCGGCGACTCAGACCGGCAGCAGCTGATCGATTACCGACGCCAGCTGCTTGGCCGAGCGGCATTCGTGCATCGTGATCACCTCTTGGTAGCGCGGCACCGCCGAATCACCGCTGCCCCACAGGTGCTTGGGCTCCGGATTGAGCCAATGCGCGTGCCGGCTGGCGGTCACCATGTGCGACAGCACGTCGGTGGCCGGGTCGCGGTAGTTCGTCCGCCCGTCGCCCAGCACCAACAGCGAGCTTCGCGGAGACAGCACGTTCGGGTGGTCCTGGATGAACGAGATGAAGGCGTTGCCGTAGTCGCTGTGGCCGTCGCGGGTGTAGACGCCGGCTTCGCGGGTGATCCGCTGGATCGCCACCGCCAGGTCGGCGTCGGGCCCGAACATGTGGGTGACCTCGTCGCTGGTGTCGATGAACGCGAAAACCCGCACCCGGGAGAACTGCTGGCGCAGCGCGTGCACCAGCAGCAGGGTGAAGTGGCTGAATCCGGCCACCGAGCCCGACACGTCGCACAGCACCACCAACTCGGGGCGGGCCGGACGCGGCTTACGCAACACCAGGTCGATCGGCACGCCGCCAGTGGACATGGACTTGCGCAGCGTCTTGCGCAGATCGATCGCACCCGCTCTCGCGCGACGCCGGCGGGCCGCCAGCCGGGTGGCCAACGTCCGGGCCAGTGGCTGCACGACGCGCCGCATGGACCGCAGCTGGTCTCCGGAAGCCCGCAGGAACTCGACGTTCTCGGATAGCTGTGGGATGCCGTACATCTGAACGTGGTCGCGGCCGAGTTGCTCGGCGGTGCGCCGTTTGGTTTCGGCGTCCACCATCTTTCGGAGCTGGGTGATCCGCTGTGCGGCAAGCGCTTTGGCGATCTGTTCCTGGGTCGGGGTGGGTTCGTCGCCGTACGGTGCCAGCAGGCCGGCCAGCAGCTTGCCTTCCAATTCGTCGAGCGCCATCGACTTGAGCGCCTGATACGACGAGTACGACGGCCCGCGGCTGGAGTTGTACTTTCCGTAGGCGTCCACGATCTGGGCGATCATCGCGACCAGCCGATCGTCCATGTCGGCGAGATCGGGATTGTCGGTGAGCAGGTCCAGCAACATCTGTCGCATCGCCTCGACGTCGTCGGGCGGTAACTGCACTTCGGGGTCGACGGCGTCCTCTTCGCTGACCGCCGCCCGCGTGCCGAGTGCGGCCGGCCACCACAGGTCGAACATCGCGTCGTAGGTCTCCCGATGCTCGGGCCGTCGCAGCACCGCGCAGGCCAGGCCTTCGCGCAGGATCTCGCGGTCACCGAGACCGAGGACCCCCATCACCTGTCCGGCGTCCACGGTTTCCGAAGGGCCGACCGAGATACCTTGTCCGCGAAGAGCTTCGACGAATCCGACCAGATGGCCCGGAATGCCATGCGGGGCCAGCGGCTGGCTGGGGCGAACGCGGCGGACGGCCATCAGCGTGCCTCAGTTCAGCCGTAGCTCGGAGGTGGCGCGGGTCTGGTCGGACTGGTGCTTGAGCACGACGCCCATCGTGGCCGCGATGGTCGCGTCGTCGATGGTGTCCAGGCCCAATGCCAACACGGTGCGACCCCAGTCGATGGTCTCGGCCACCGACGGCAGCTTCTTGAGTTGCATGCCGCGCAGCACGCCGATGATGCGGACCAGTTCTTCGGCGATGTGTGCCGGCAGTTCGGGCACCCGGGACAACAGGATTCGACGTTCCAGATCGGGGCTGGGAAAGTCGATGTGCAGGAACAGGCAGCGGCGTTTGAGCGCCTCGGACAGCTCGCGGGTGGCGTTGGAGGTCAGCACCGTGAACGGCCGCCGCTCGGCGGTGATGGTGCCCAGTTCCGGGACGGTGACCGCGAAATCGGACAGCACCTCGAGCAGCAGGCCCTCGATTTCGATGTCGGCTTTGTCGGTTTCGTCGATCAGGAGCACGGTGGGCTCGGTCTGCCGGATCGCGGTCAACAGCGGCCGCGACAGCAGGAACTCCTCGGTGAAGACGTCGGTCTTGGTCTGATCCCAGTCATCGGACCCGGCCTGGATGCGCAGAATCTGCTTGGCGTGGTTCCACTCGTAGAGTGCGCGGGCCTCGTCGACGCCTTCGTAGCACTGCAGACGGACCAAGCCCGACCCGGTGGCCTGGGCGACGGCGCGGGCCAGTTCGGTCTTTCCGACACCGGCCGGACCTTCGACCAGTAGCGGCTTGCCGAGCCGGTCAGCCAGGAAAACCGCTGTGGCGGTGGCGGTGTCGGGTAGGTAACCGGTTTCGGCAAGGCGTCGGCCGACGTCGTCGATGTCAGCGAACAGCGGCGCCGGCCGCGCGGGCACACTCACGTGGTCTTTTCTCCTCAGCTATGTCAGACCGGGCGGGTCTGGCCGTCTCCCCAACCGATCCACTTGGTCGAGGTCAGTTCGGCAAGCCCCATCGGGCCGCGGGCATGCAGCTTCTGGGTCGAGATCCCGATCTCGGCGCCGAATCCGAACTGCTCACCGTCGGTGAAGCTGGTCGAGGCGTTGACCATCACCGCGGCCGCATCGACACCTTCGGTAAAGCGTTGCGCCGCAGCCATATTCGATGTCACAATGGCCTCGGTGTGGCCGGTGCCGTACTCGTTGATGTGGGTGATGGCCGCGTCGACACCGTCGACGATCGCGACGGCGATCTCCATCTCCAGGTATTCCCGACGCAGGTGGTCGTCGTCGGGATCCAGGTGCACGGTCACACCGGCGTCCTGCAGCGCGTTGATCAGCCGCGGCATCGCCTGGTCGATGATCGCCCGGTCGACCAGCAACGTCTCGGCGGCGTTGCACACACTGGGGCGACGTGTCTTGGAGTTCAACAGGATTCGCTCGGCCATGTCGAGGTCGGTGGCGTCGTGCACATAGACGTGGCAGTTGCCGACCCCGGTTTCGATGGTCGGCACCTGCGAGTCGCGGACCACGGCGTCGATCAGGCCGGCTCCCCCGCGGGGGATCACCACGTCGACCAGTCCCCGGGCCTGGATCAGGTGTGTCACCGACGACCGGTCGGCGGACGGGAGCAGTTGCACGGCATCGACCGGCAGGTCTTCGCCGTGCAGCGCCTCGCGCAACACGGCGACCAGCGCCTCGTTGGACCGCACCGCGGAGGCGCTACCGCGCAGCAGCGCCGCGTTGCCGGATTTCAGCGTCAGGCCGAAAGCGTCGACGGTGACGTTGGGCCGGCCCTCGTAGACGATGCCGACGACACCGAGCGGCACGCGTTGCTGGCGCAGAGCCAGCCCGTTGGGCAGGGTGTAACCCCGTAGCACCTCGCCGACCGGGTCCGGCAGGCCGGCGACCTGGCGAAGGCCCGCTGCGATCCCCTCGACGCGTTTGGGGTCCAGTGCGAGGCGATCGATCATCGCGGTCGGCGTGTCAGCGGCGCGGGCCGAGCGCAGGTCCTCGGCGTTGGCTGCCAGGATGCGATCGGTGTTGGCCACCAACGCGTCGGCGGCGACTACCAGCGCTTGATCCTTGGCGACGGTCGGGAGGGAGGCCAGTATCCGAGCGGCCACCCGGGCGCGTCGTGCCGCGTTGTGCACCTGCCGGCGCACATCGCTCACCGACAAGGCGTGCACACTCATCGACCCAGGGTAGCGGGCAATCTAGCGCCGGGTTGAGACGCCCCCGATCGACGATGTCTCTTTGCGGCGGTCCTCGATGATCCGGCCCAATTCCTGCAACAGCAACGGTGCCCGCAGCACGAGATCCTCGATGTGCTCACGATCGATCTCGAGCACGGTCACTTCCTCGAGCGCGTAGGCACCGGACGAACTCGGTTGCCGGGTCAGCGTGCTCAACCCGAGGAATGACCCCTCCTCCAGCAGGCTCAGCAGAGTCACCGCACCGTCGTCGCCGGTCGAGGTGCGCCTGATGCTGCCTTTGATGACGAACGTCATGGCGGTGGGCACTTCGCCGGCGTACTGCACGATCTCGTCGGTGCCGTACCGGATCATCCTCGCGTGCGGGATCAGCAACTGTTGGTCGGCGAGGCTGAGCCGCAGCGCCGGTGCCACCACGTCTCGCATCGCCGTCTGCACCCGCGCCGGTGTGGAGTAGTTGTCGGCGGCACCGTCGAGATGCAGGCCCTCCCGCCGGGCCGCGTACCAAATCCAGCGCAGGAAGGTCGCTTTGGCGGCGCCGTCGTCGGCCGGGGACTTCAGGGCGATGCTCACTTGGTATTCGCCGGAGCCGGTTGCCGAGGATGTCGGCGCGACGTCGGCCCTGCGGTGCGGCAGGGCTTTCGCGACGCGGACCAGCAGTAGTCGTACGCGATCGGGCGGGTCGTCGACCGAAAAGATCGTGCTGATCGACAATGTGTGCGCGCCGGGCGGTCGGCTGAGGTTGGTGAACGATGTCGCGGCCAGCACCGAGTTGGGGGTGATCTGTAATCCGTGGCCGGTCTGGATGTGCACGGCGCGCCAGTTCGCTTCCACGATGCGGCCGCGCGCGGCGGGGGTGTCGAGCCAGTCGCCGATTCGGAACGGCTGCTCGAACAACATGAACAGCCCGGACACGATCTGGCCGACGGAGTTCTGCAGCATCAAGCCGATGACCACCGACGTCACGCCCAGCGCGGTGAACAAGCCACCGACGCGTACACCCCAGACGTAGGAGAAGATCATCGCCAACCCAGCGGCGATCAGCAAAAACCTTGTGACGTCCCGGAATATCGTCGGGACCCGTTGGCGCCAGGACTCCTCCGGCGCCCCGTCGAACACCGTCGCGTTGAGGCCCGAGAGAAGCAGAAGCAGCAGCACGAACCCGAATACCGTCGACAGCACCCGCACCGAGTCGATGTCGGCCGGTATTCCCGCCACCTTGACCAGTAGCAGCAGTAGCGCCGCCAGCGGCACCAGATAACTGCGCAGCAGATAGACCGGCCTGGCCAACGCGCTGGCCCGGCGCGACAGGAACTGTTGCCATTCGGTGAGACCCACCAGCAGCAGTGGTAAACCGACCGCCAGTCCGATGGCCCAATACAACCAGTAGGGGTCGAGGGCGGTCATTTCCGGTCCACCAATCGCCAGATCTGCTGCTCGGCGCCTGCGACGGTGACGGTTCCGGCGGCAGTGAACTGACGGATGTCACGCATCACGTCGTAGACGTCCGCGGTGACGAAGATTCCGGATTCTGTTGCACCGCTGCGTAACTGGTGGGCCAAATTCACTGCGGCACCCCACATGTCGTAGATGACGCTGGACCTGCCGACCAGCCCGCTGATCACGTTGCCGGTGTTGATGCCCACCCGGAGGCTGAGGTGGTAGCCCCGGCCGCTGTTGAAGCGCTCGATGATGCGCTGCATCTCGACGGCGAAGTCGATCGTGCGCGGCACACTGTCCAGTCGCGGGACATTCAATCCACAGCTGGCGAGGTAGCCGTTGTGCACCGTGCGAATCGGTTCGACGCCCAGGGTTTCGGCCGCGGAATCTAGTTCGCGGACCAGCTCGTCGACGATGCCGACCAATTCCTCCCCCGACAGGTCATGGGAATTCTCGTCGAGTCCGATGATGTCGGCGAAGATGACCGTCACGTCCTGATGTTCCTGGGCGATGGTCTGCTCGCCGTCGCGGTACCGCTGCACGACGGTTTCGGGCATCAACGACAGCAGCAGCCGGTCGTTCTCCTCGCGCTGCTCGGCGAGCAACCCTTCTTTGATCTCCAGATTCCGGCTCATGTCGTTGAAAGCGGTAGTGAGGTCGCCGATTTCGTCACGGGACGTCACCGGTATCGACAGGTCGTAGTTTCCGGCGCTGATCTCCTCGGCGCCGGCTTGCAGCCTGCGCAGCGGGCGGACGAACCGCTGGGCAATCAGCATCGCGAGTACGCACAGCACCACGACCATCGCCGCGGCTGTGACCACCAGCGTGCGGGTGAAGGCCACTATCCGCGCGTTGGCTTCTTCGCTGTCCCGGGTCGCCAGAATCGACCAGCGCAGATCGGAATTCGGAATGGTCACCGGCGCATAGGCCGCCAGTTCGCGCTCACCCAGGTAGCCGATATCGGTGACGGTTCCGGTTCGACCCTTCTGCGCTGCCCGGAAAGCCGGGGTCTCCACCGGTTGCACCAGGGTCGTGCCGTGCCATCGCATCGCCCTGGCGACGACGTCGGGCGGGGTACCCGCTGCGACGGCGTCGCGTTGATACCGCTGCGGGTCCTCGAGGAACAATCGGGAGTCAGACCGCATCAGCCCGTCCGGTCCGGCGAGGTAGGTCTCCGCGGTGCCACCCATGCCTGCGGACTTCCAGTGCTGATCGGCGGTCATGATCCGGTTGACCTTGGAGATCGGCAGCGGGAGCGCCAAGACGCCGTCGGTCTTGCCCGCCACGCCGATTGGTGAGACCAGCCAGGCGATCGGCATCCCGCCGGCGGCCTGAAATGTCTGGAAGTCGGTGATCCACACGAAGTCCACCGAGTCGGCGGCCATCGCCTTCTCGTAAGCACCGCGCAGGTTCGACGAGCGATACGGGCCGGTGAGGATGTTGGAGCCGAGCGTGGGTCCCTTGTTGACGTTGTAGACCACGTTGCCGCGGGTGTCGAGCAGCATGGCGTCGCGGTATTCGAATCGGTCGGCGATTTCGTGGAAGTAGCCGTTGAAGCGGGCATTCGCCGCCGACCAGGCGCTGCCGTCACCGGCATCTTCGGGCGCGGGCGAGGTGTCCGACGCCCGGATCGTGTATTGCGCTTGAAGATATCGCTGCGCGTTGCCGGTCGGCAGCAGCGCGGGCATGTCCAGTGTGACACCGCTGGCTTTCTGGATCGGCGTGATCAAGGTGTCCTGGTAGTAGTTCTCCAACGCCTGCTGCTGGCCGGGATCGGCTGGTGCGTCGGCCAATTGGTCGAATCCGGCGGTGAACGCCTGCACCGCTTCGTCGGCTGTGTAGCCGCGGCTGTAGATCGCCAGCGAGTTGGAAAGATCGCCGAACAGCATTTCGATGGCCCGTTTCTGGGCTTCTCGCAACTGCGTCATCCGCTCGGCGGCGACGGGCATCAGGGTGTTGCGTCCGGACACGTATTCGACCACGCCGATCACCGCCAGCGACGCCAGGCTGGAGACGAGCAGCATGACCATGATTTTCGACTGGATGCTCAATCCGGCCGGCCGCCGCGGGCGACGACGCCGGTCAGTTTTCGCCGGGACCGCGTCATCATGCGGTGCCGGTTCGGCTGAGCCTTGCGGCGTCACTCGGCGTCCTTTCGCAGCCGGGCCGATAAGCCCAGATCACGCAGCAGAATATCGTCTACCGAACGACGAAAACGGATTTGCCGAAAACCGTTATCAACACGACGTTTGTATATCCGAACGGTTCTCCATAGCGTCGGCGACATGACGCGGGTGTGTGTGGTGGGCAGCGTGAACATGGACACCGCGTTCGAGGTCGAGAAGCTGCCTCGCCCAGGCGAGACGATGCTGGCGGAGTCGATGCGCTCGGCACCCGGCGGCAAAGGCGCCAATCAAGCGGTGGCAGCGGCCCGCGCGGGGGCGGACGTGCGCTTCGTCGGCGCTGTCGGCGACGATCCGGCGGCCGCACAGCTGCGTGATCACCTCGACGCGAACGGCGTCGGCACCGGCGGTGTGATCACCGTCGCCGGGCGTAGCGGAAACGCGGTCGTCGTCGTCGAATCCAGTGGCGAGAACCTCATCGTCGTCGCACCGGAGGCCAACGGCCGGCTGGCGCTGGACGCGGCGGCGCTGCGCGACAGCGTCGCGGACATCGATGTGTTGTTGCTGCAGTTGGAGATTCCGGTCACGACCGCGACAGCGGCCGCCCGCGCGGCCAAGTCGGCCGGTGCCACGGTGATGCTCAACGCGTCGCCGTCCGGCGGCGACGACGACGAGTTGGCCCGGCTGGCCGAGCTGATCGACGTTCTGGTGGTCAACGAAGCCGAAGCCGCGCAGTGGAATTGGCCGGTCCCGCATCGCGTGACCACCCTCGGTGCGCGCGGCGCCGGTTACACCGGTGACGGCGTCGACTTCGAGGTGGCCGCGCCCACGGTGGATCCGGTCGATACCGCCGGTGCGGGCGACGTGTTCGCCGGTGTGCTGGCAGCCAATTGGGCCGCCGGACCGGACCGGGCTCTGCGCCGGGCCTGCGCAGCCGGGGCGCTCGCCACGCTGGTGCCCGGGGCCGGAGACTGCGCGCCGGACGCCGACGCGATCGACAAGGCCACGGTAATATCGGGCTAGAGCCCGGCTGCCCGGGTGACGCGCGCGAATCGGCTGTCGTGATCGCAGGCATCACGCACCGCGGCGACGTCGTCGACGACATCGACGTCCGTCAAGGTCTCGACCGTGGTGACATCGATACCGTTGTCGCGCAGTGCCTTTGCTGTGAGTTCGCCGGTGTCCGGCCGCGACATCGGCACGCCGCGGAGATTCTCGGCCGCCGTCGGGGCGTGGAGTCCGAGGATCCACCAACCGCCGTCGCGCGCCGGTCCCAGCACGGCCGGCACCTGCAGCAGCCGGTTTGCGCAGCTGGCCAGCAGCTCGGCATTCACCTGCGGAGTGTCCATCCCGATCTGCAGCACGGGATGTTCTCCGCCGGCGTCGGCATGTGCGTTGGCCAGCCGGTCGGCGAAATCGTCGCCACGCTGCCCGACGACAGTGAAAGACCTTAGCCGGCTGCGGATCTCGGCGCTGCAGGACGCGGCGTCCAGGTCACCGGTGAGCGCGACCACCCGCGCGGCCACCGGCGCGGCCGCCGCAGCGTCCAAGGTGTCGAGCAACGCCGCGGCGGCGATGTCGGCGGCGACCTGATCGCCGACGGTCGCAGCCAGCCGCGTCTTGGCTCTGCCCGGCTCGGGCGCCTTCGCCACGATCAGCAATGTCACCGGAAGCGTGCTCACGAAATCACCTTCCAGAAGTCGAAGATCGCCGTGATGCTGCCCCGCAGTGAGCCGCTGACCTTCGACTTCCCGCCGGTGCGTGGGCCGTAGCTGACGTCGAATTCGGCGACGCGCCAACCGGCCGCGGCGGCGCGAACCAGCAGTTCCAGCGGATAGCCCGAGCGGCGGTCCAGCACACCGAGATTCAGCAGGTCCTCGCGCCGTGCGACCCGCATCGGCGCGATGTCGTGCACCGGCAGCCCGTGCCGGGTTCGCAGTCGCCAACTCATCACCACGGTGCCCAACCGGGCGACCAACGGCCAGTGCAGACCGGGCACCGCGCGGCGCCGCCCGATCGCCAGATCGGCGCCACTTTCCACCGCGGCGACCAGCCGGGGAAGGTCGGCGGGATCCATCGACCCGTCGGCATCGATCACCGCGACGATCGGGGTCGTTGCGGCGACCACCCCGGCATGCACCGCGGCGCCGTAGCCCGCTTGTCGCTCGGCCACCACCGCGGCACCGTGCCGTCCGGCCACCCCGGCCGTGTCGTCGGTGCTGTTGTTGTCCACCACCAGTGGCCGGTAGCCGGCCGGGATGGCGGCCAGCACCGCCGGCAGGGACTCCTCCTCGTTGAGGCACGGGAGCACCACGGTGACTCGGTCGGCGGAGTCCGGCAGGTGTTCTGACATCGGCGAATACCGTTACCGGAGCGGCGCGAACGCGAACTGGCGCAGACCGTCGCGCGGGTCGATCGCGGCCCGGAAGTTCAGCACCTCCGCAGCACGGGCGGGGTCGGCGACGATGTGGCGCACGTCGCCGTTGCGGTACTGGCCGGTGACCTCCGGCGACAGCGCGGTGTCACGCGCCCCGCACAGCGCGACCGCCACCTCACGGATCGAGATCGGTTGGCCGGAACAGACGTTGACCGCGGTGAAACCATCCCGGTCAGCCGTCGCGGCGACATTCGCGGCGGCGACGTCGTCGACGTGAACGAAGTCACGCATCTGGCCGCCGTCCTCGAATACCTTTGGCGCATCGCCCTTTTCGAGTGACGAACGGAAAATCGCCGCAACCCCCGAGTACGGTGTGTCACGCGGCATCCCCGGACCATAGACGTTGTGATAGCGCAGTGCCACCACCGACCCGCCCGTCGACTCCGACCACGCCAGCGCGTAGTGCTCCTGGGCCGTCTTGCTCGCGGCGTAGAGGCTGCGCGGTCGTAACGGAGCGTCCTCGTCGACCAGCCGCCAATGCAGTTCTTCGCCCCCCACCGGACAGCGATGCTCGAAAATCCCGGCATCGAGGTCGGCGCGGCGTCGCGGTTGCGGGTCGACGGGACCGTGGTCGGGGCACGCGTAGCCGCCCTGGCCGTAGACCACCATCGACGAGGCCAGCACCAGCCGCTGGACACCGGCGGCGAACATCTCGGCCAGCAGCACCGTGGTGGCCAGGTCGTTGTGACCGCCGTAGGCGGGAGCGTCCGCGGCGTTCACCCCGGCCCCGACCATTGCGGCCTGATGGCAGACCAGGTCGACTCCGGCGAGCAGCGGCGCCAGCGCGGATCCGTCCCGGAGGTCGACGCGGTGGCAGCCGGCGGGCAGTTGCGCGCCGGGGGCGTGCGCGGCAGGCAGCAACACGTCGGCACCGATCACGTCGTGGCCGGCGTCCCGCAGCGCCGTGCCCACCCTCGAGCCGATGAAGCCGGCGGCCCCGGTCAACAGAATTCTCACTGCAGATCCGCATCCTTTCGCTGTTGCCGACCGTAGCCGGGTCGCTCCCTCATCCTGTCGGCAGTAGCTCGGGGCCGATGATCTGCAGCCCGCTGCCGCTGCCGGGTGAGCTGCCGGTCACCAGGACCGCCCCCTGCCGCGGGTCGACGGCCACCGAATTGGGCTGTCGGATGGTCGGCAGATCGGCGAGGGTCCGCGGCTTCGTCGCATCGGAGAGGTCGACCACCCGCAGCCGGTTGGAGGCCGTCAAGGTGACATACAGACGACGTCGCGTCGCGTCGTACGCGAGCCCGTAGGGCTTGCCCGGTGCGTCGACTGTCGCGACCCGGCTGAGCTGAGGGCCGATCCGCTCGATGACGACCGCGCCGCCGTCGGTGTCGGCGAAGGCCGCCATGTCATCGCCAACTGCGGCCGCGTGCGTCAGCTTGACCCCGACCGGCCCGTGGGTCAACAAGCGTCGCGTGGCACCGTCGTACACCCACACCCCGTTACCCTGCACGTCGGCCACGGCCGCGCGGCCACCCACCGCCGCGACCCCACCCGGTTGGACCGGGCCCGCGGGGAGCGAGCCCCGCACCGCGCCGTCGCGCACGAAGACCACCCCGCCGCCGTGCTCGTTGGTGACCACGATCGTGCCGTCGGCGGTCTGCGCCGCATCGTGCGGCTGACGACCGACGTTGGTCACGGTGAAGGTCACCCGGCCGTCCGTGAGGTTCAACCCGGTCAGCGTGTTGGAACTCTCCAACGGCACCAGCACCGGCCCGTCTGGTCCGGCCAGGCTCAGATGCCGCGCCGCCCCGGCCGTTCGGATGGTCTCGCGCACGGCACCGGTGGCGGCGTCGATCAACGCGACACCGTTCGGATTGCGCACGGCCACCGCCGCGATTCCCGATGTCCCGATGACGACGCCCTCGGGCGCGTCGCCGACCGGCACCACGCTGCCGAGTGGGGGCACCGTCGGGAGTCCGGCGGTCGCGGGCTCGGCAGGCGGTGTACTCGCGTGCGGTGGTGCGACAGCCGGCGGCGGCGAGGCGGCGCCGCATCCGGCGACCCACAGGCTGATTGTCAGCAGGCAGATCGACGCCGACCGTGGGCTCATCACTCCACTGTGCCCGACCGCGCCCCCGAGGAGCGGCGCGGATCGTACAACCCAACTCGTGGTGAGGCCAGCCCCCACCGGCATAGCGTGAGCTGCGGTGCACTGCCGGCGCCGTTGCGGAAGCAAACCGGCTGTCGACCGGCTACCGTTCATTTGGTGGAGGTTTCGAAAACCTGGCTCCGGCAATCCTCCGCTTCAGCAGCAACGAATCGGAATTAAAAGCACCCTGCACAAATCGGAGAACGGAGATGAATGTCGGCAAGAACTCCGAATTTGCACCGCGATGACACGCGATGACAACTGAAGCCGTCGCCGCGGCGGTGCGATCCGTGGACGTGATCTATCAATCGGCCGCGTCGGGCGGTACCTGCTGGTCCCGCAATCACCTGGGGCACCGTCGCGAGCTACCCATCTCCCGGTGGATGGGCGGGCTGGCGGCCACCGCTCACGACCGCCTGGCCGACGAACATGTCTTGCGGCAGTGCTCATCGCGTCCGACCTTGGACATGGGCTGCGGACCCGGGCGATTCACCGCCTTACTCCAAGAGCGGGGGCTGCCCGCGTTGGGAGTCGACAGCTCGGCGACCGCCGTCGAGATGACCCGGCAACGCGGCGGCACCGCGATTCATCGCGACGTGTTCTCGCCGCTGCCGGCCGAGGGGTGCTGGGCCCAAGTCCTGCTCACCGACGGCAACATCGGCATCGGCGGGAATCCGGTCGAGACGCTGCGCAGGACTGCGAGGCTGCTCGCCGACGGCGGCACCGTCATCGTCGAGATCGATTCCCCCACAACCGAATCCTGCTATGAATGGCAACGGTGGGAAACCGAAGACTATCTGGGTCAATGGTTTCCGTGGTCACGCGTCGGCGCTTTCGCGCTCGGCGACATCGCGCGGGCCGCGGGGTTCTGCGTCACTGAGGTCATCACCATCCACGACCGGGTGATCGCGGTGCTGACGTTGACGACTCGCCGCGGCGCGAACCATTAGCCGCTCGCCCGACCCGACGAAGCACGTCGACGTCCCTCGGCGTGACTACGGCTTTCCCCGGCCGCTCTGGCAGGCGCTGGACCGCCGCCGTCCACCCGGGGTCGCAATGCTGCAGCGATGGCGAAGTCCGCTTCGAGGACCGTGGCTGACCTCGGTGTTCGGATCGGTGCTGCTAGTCGGTCTGCCGATCGTCGGGCTGACCGGGCTGCTGTCGTACATCGCTTACGGCCCACAGTTCGGCCAGGCCATCCCCCGCGATGTCGGATGGCTCACGCTGCCGACCTTCGACTGGCCGAGCGAGCCGTCGTGGCTCTACCGATTGACTCAGGGTGTGCACGTCGGGCTGGGTCTGGTGCTCATCCCCGTGGTGCTGGCCAAACTCTGGTCGGTGATGCCGCGGCTGTTCGCCTGGCCGCCGCTGCGGTCGATCGCGCAGTTGGTGGAGCGGCTTTCGTTGCTGATGCTGGTCGGAGGCATCGTCTTCGAACTGGCCACCGGCGTGCTCAACATCCAGTACGACTACATTTTCGGCTTCAGCTTCTACACCGCGCACTACTACGGAGCCTGGATATTCTTCGCGGGCTTCGTGATTCACGTCGTGATCAAGATCCCGAAAATGGTCACCGCACTGCGTTCGACATCGCTTCGCACAGTCCTGCGCACCTCACGAGCCGATACCCGCCCCGAGCCGCTCGACGTCGACGGGTTGGTCGCCACTGATCCTGCGCCGCCGACAGTCAGCCGCCGCGGCGCACTGGCACTCGTCGGGGGTGGCGCGGTGTTCGTCGCGGTGCTCACCGCCGGTCAGACCATCGGCGGCGTCACGCGACGTGCCGCACTGCTGATACCGCGAGGACGCGTTCGGGGTTCGGGCCCCAACGATTTCGAGGTCAACCGGACCGCGACGGCCGCTGCCATCAGCCCCGGCGATGTCGGCCCCAACTGGCGGCTGGACGTGCGCGGCCCGGCCGGAAGCCGGCTGCTCGACCGGGCTGCCCTGCAGGCCATGCCGCAGCACACCGTCGACCTGCCCATCGCCTGCGTCGAGGGGTGGTCGACCACCCAGACGTGGAGCGGGGTACGTCTTCGCGACCTGGCCGCTCTGGCGGGACTCACCGACGCCCGCGCCACCGTTCGCTCGGTGGAGCGCCGCGGCGGATTCAACCGGGCCGTCTTGACGGCCGGCCAGGTCGGCAACGCCGACGCACTGCTCGCACTCCGGGTCAACGGCGCTGACCTGTCCATGGATCACGGGTATCCCGCGCGCATCATCGTGCCCGCACTGCCCGGCGTCCACAACACCAAGTGGGTGCGGCTCATCGAATTCGAGCATGCCTGAAATGCGTTCGCTGATAACAAGATTCACCGACAGCTACGGTAGCGATCCGCTGCATCTGCTCGGTACCGTCGCGGCGTGGGCGCTGGCCGGATATGTCATCATCAAGCTCGGCCCGCACGCCTTGTGGAACCACAACGTGTGGTGGCAGTCGATCGGCGTGTGGTTTCTCGGCGCCGTCGTCGCCCACGACCTGATCCTGTTTCCGCTGTACGCGCTGGCGGACCGGTCGATCGTCGGTGCGCTTGCGGCCATCCGGAAATTCCGGCCCATGCGCGCTGAGCGGCGGGCGGCGGTCTCGCCGCTGAACTATCTGCGCGTGCCCGCTCTGGCGACCGGCCTGTCCCTGCTGCTGTTCTTCCCCGGGATCATCGAGCAGGGACACGCCAGCTACGTGGCGGCCACCGGCCAGGATCAGCAGCCATTTCTCGGACGCTGGTTGCTGTTGGTCGCCGGACTGTTCGGCGCGAGCGCCCTCGCGTACGCCGCCCGACTCGGCATGGCGGGCCGCCGCGCGCCGACCCGGGTGGATGCCGACCCGGGCCCGCCGTCGCCGTAGCGGGCGCGTCAGATCCGGTGACCGACTGTGGTGGGAGAACATGGCGGAGTGGAAGTGAAACCAGGGCGCCGCGAAGCAGTGGCGGTATCGCTGGGAGTCGTCCTGGTGGCAGCGGCGTTCGCGGTGCCGCACCTGCACCTGGGAATCGTGACCCCGCTGATTCACGCCTCGCCGAAGACGATTCACGATCTGGCTGACGTCGCCCCGCTGTTCGGCTGGTGGCGCGCGCACGTCGGCTGGGGTACCGTCCCGGCGATCGGGCTCGGCGTCGCGGTCGTGCGCTGGGGCCCCAGCCTGGCTCAGCAATTGTCTTGGCGCACACTCACACTCGTCACCTGGCTGACGTCGTGCGCCTGGGCGTTCGCGCTCGCCATGGTCGACGGATGGCAACTCGGGTTTGCGGGCAGACTGGCCGCGCGCCACGAGTACCTGCGGCAGGTGCCGACGGTCACCGACATCCCGTCGATGCTGCGGACCTTTTCCAGCCGAATTCTGGACTACCAGCCGGATTCCTGGATCACCCATGTGTCGGGACACCCGCCCGGTGCATTGCTGACCTTCGTGTGGCTCGATCGCATCGGCTTGGGCGGTGGCGCGTGGGCGGGGGCGCTCTGTCTGCTGGTCGGATCTAGTGCGGCAACGGCAGTAATCGTCGCAGTACGCGCTGTCTGCGACGAGTCGCTCGCGCGGATGGCCGCGCCGTTCGTCGCGGCCGCACCGACGGCGATCTGGATTGCGGTCTCCGCCGACGGATACTTTGCCGGGGTTGCGGCGTGGGGCATCGCGCTGCTCGCGCTGTCGGCGAGCCGGACGGTGCGCCGGCCTATCGCGGTGGCGTTCGGGGCCGGGCTGCTGCTGGGCTGGGCGGTCTACCTGAACTACGGGTTGGTGTTGATCGGCTTGCCGGCGCTGGCCGTACTCCTCGCCATGCGCGATCGTCGAGCGGCGGTGACGACTTTGGCTGCGGCCGTCGCGGCGGCGTTGGTGGTGGCGGCGGTGTTCACCACGGCGGGCTTCTGCTGGTTCGATGGCTACAACCTTGTCAAGCAACGGTATTGGCAAGGGATCGCGATGATCAGGCCGTTCCAGTATTGGGGTTGGGCCAACCTTGCCTCGGTCGTCTGCGCGATCGGCCTGGGCAGCGTCGCGGGTGTGGGCAGGATCTTCGACATCGCCGCGATCCGCCGGCGCTCCGGTCTGCAGTTGTTGGCGGTGGCCGCCGCGGCCGCGATCCTGTGCGCCGACCTCAGCATGCTGAGCAAGGCCGAGACCGAGCGGATCTGGCTACCGTTCATGGTGTGGCTGACCGCGACTCCTGCTTTGCTGCCGCGTGCATCTCAGCGCTGGTGGCTGGCCGCGAATATCGTTAGCGCGCTGATCATCAACCACGTCATGCTGACCAACTGGTAACCGGCGGGCGGCTCAGTCCTCGGGGACGTCGCGCTCGATCGCGTCGAGCCAGGCCCGCGCCGACATGTCGGACGGGGCGCGCCAGTCGCCGCGCGGCGACAGTGCCCCACCCTGGGAAACTTTCGGCCCGTTGGGCAGCGCGGACCGCTTGAACTGACTGAACGAGTAGAACCGTTGCACGAAGACCTGCAGCCAGTGCCGAATCTCTTTGAGCGGGTAGGACGGACGCTTGTTCTCCGGGAATCCCGGCGGCCAGTTGCCGCTGTCCGGGTCGCTCCACGCGTGCCAGGCCAGAAAAGCGATCTTCGCCGGCCGGAATCCGTAGCGCAGTACCTGATAGAGCGAAAAGTCCTGCAGCGCATACGGTCCGACTTTGGCTTCGCTGCTCTGCAGTTCTTCGTCCTCGCCGGCGGGTACCAGTTCGGGGGTGATCTCGGTGTCGAGCACCGACTCGAGCACCGAGATGACGTCCGGCGGGAACTGTCCCGATACGATCACCCAACGAATCAGGTGCTGGATCAATGTCTTGGGTACACCGCCATTGACGTTGTAGTGCGACATCTGGTCGCCCACACCGTATGTCGACCAGCCCAAGCCCAGCTCGGACAGGTCCCCGGTGCCCATTACGATGCCGCCGTGCTGATTGGCCAGCCGGAACAGGTAGTCGGTGCGCAGTCCGGCTTGGACGTTCTCGAACGTGACGTCGTAGACCTTCTCGCCGCGGGAGAACGGGTGGTCCATTTCCTTGAGCATCAGCGCCGCGGTCTCGGTGATGTCGATCTCGGCGAAGGTCACCCCCAGCGCGCGGCACAACTCGACCGCGTTGCGTTTGGTGCGCTCACCGGTGGCGAAGCCCGGCAGGGTGAACGCCAGAATATCGCTGCGCGGCCGGTCTTCCCGATCCATCGCGCGCGCGGCGACGATCAGCGCGTGGGTCGAGTCGAGTCCGCCGGAGACACCGATGACCACCTTGGGGAAATTCAACGCCCGCAGCCGCTGCTCGAGCCCCGACACCTGGATGCTGTACGCCTCGTAGCAGTCCTGCTGCAGCCGGTTCACGTCGGCCGGCACGAACGGGAACCGCTCGACGTGACGGCGCAGCCCGATGTCACCGGCCGGCGGGTCCAGCTGAAAGTCGATCCGCCGGAACGCCTCTGCCGACGCCCGGTGGTGGCGCCGGTTGTCGTCGAAGGTGCCCATCCGCAACCGCTCGGCGCGCAGCAACTCGAGGTCGACGTCGGCGACGCTGCGCCGCTCCCCCTTGGGAAAGCGCTCCGACTCGGCCAGCAGCACACCGTTCTCCCAGACCATGGTCTGTCCGTCCCACGCCAGGTCGGTGGTCGATTCGCCTTCTCCGGCAGCCGCATACAGGTAGGCGGCCAGGCACCGCTGCGACGCCGAACGGGCCAGCAGCGACCGATCGTCGGCGCGACCGATCGTGATCGGACTGCCGGACAGGTTGGCCAGCACCGTCGCACCCGCCAGCGCCGCTTCGGCGCTCGGCGGGATGGGGACGAACATGTCCTCACAGATCTCGACGTGCAGGACGAACCCGGGCAGATCGGCTGCTTCGAAGAGTAGGTCCGGGCCGAATGGGGCCCGCGTCCCGGCGACCCGAATGGTCCCACGCTCGTCGTCGCCCGGCGCGACCTGACGGCGCTCGTAGAACTCGCGATAGGTGGGCAGGTACGACTTGGGGACCACACCCAGCACGACACCGCGGTGGATCACCACGGCGGTGTTGTAGATGCGGTGCCGGTGCCGAAGCGGCGCGCCGACCACCAGCACCGGCAGCAGGCCGCGGGATGCGGCGACGACGTCGAGCAGCGCTTCCTCGACGGAATCCAGCAGGACGTCTTGCAGCAGGATGTCCTCGATGGAATATCCGGACAGCGTCAGTTCCGGGAAGACCGCCAGTGCCACACCGTCGTCGTGGCATTGCCGGGCCAGCCGCAGCACCGAGTCGGCGTTGGCCGTGGGGTCGCCGATCGCGGCGTGGTGGGTGCAGGCAGCTACCCGGGCGTACCCCTGGCTGTAGACGTTGTAGAAGTCCATGGCAACTCTATTGTCGCCTTGCCGTCGAGTATCGGTAGCGGAACCCCGGTTACCCACCGGGCGCGGGCCGCGGCATCCGGTAGCGGCGATCCCTCATCCGGAACACTGTGTTGTCGCCGCGACGTGGGCCGGCGTTGTTCAGGGGCGCCATCGCCGGCACGCCGCTGTGGCCCGCTGACGCCGGCTCCTGTGCCCACGGCGGCAGCACCCGCAAACCCGGCCGGGCCGCCTCCGCCGGCTCGACCGCGGCGCTGTCGTGCGAGGCCAGCGTCCAGTTCGGCGGAGTGGACAAGCCACCGACGGAGACCGCGCGACCCGCGCTGGCAAGCACCGGCTGCACCGGCCCCGATGCCGACGCAGCCTGTGCCGCGGCGGCGCCGTCCAGGGGGGCTGCCAATTCGGGCAGCAGCTGATTCTCGACCTTGGTTTCGGTCAGCCCGGTGACGAAAAGTCCTGCCTGGAACGTCGCGAACGGTATCTGATACGCCGGCACCAGCGGCCCGGTCAGGATGTTGAAGGTCTCGAAGGCGGCGATGATCGGTGAGGTGGTGGCGTCGGCTGCCACGGCGTTCCCGGAGCCGGCCGCGGCCAGGCCCTGCAGTTGCTGCGGCACCGCGGCCAGCAGTTGGGCGAGTTGGGTCGCGGATTGCCCGGTCGACGATCCGACCGCGTCCGACGTCGCCGCGGCCTGCGCCGCCGGCCCGACCGGATTCGTGGTCTGCGGTGGCTGCTCGAAGGGGGACAGTGCGGTCGCGGACGAGGCCGTGGCGGCGTAGGTGTACATCGCTACCGCGTCCTGTGCCCACATCTCGGCGTAGGCGAGCTCGTTTGCGGCGATGGCCGGCGTGTTCTGCCCGAAGAAGTTGGTCGCCACCAGCAACGCCAGCTGAGCCCGATTCGCCGCGACGACGAACGGCGGGACGGTCGCTGTGAACGCCGCCTCGTAGGCGCCGGCCGCCGCGCGGGCCTGATCTGCGGACTGCCCGGCCTGCAGGGCGGTGGCGGTCACCCAGGCCACGTAGGGCGCGGCTGCCGCCACCATGGCCGCCGAGGATGCGCCGGACCAGCTCTGCCCGTGCAACTCCGACACCACGGCGGAGTAGCGGGCGGCGAACGTCTCCAGTTGCGCGGTCAACGCGTCCCACGCCGCTGCCGCAGCCATCATCGGGCCCGAACCCGGGCCGGTGTACATCCTGGCCGAGTTGATCTCGGGCGGCAGCGCCCCGAAATCAAACATCACGTCCCCTCTGAGAATTCGCTCGAGCGCTCAACGACGACCGTGGCGGCTAACCGCCCAGGAACGGACGCGGCATTTTGAAGCGACTCGTCGGCACCCGCAGGATGTTGCTCACGGTCGGACGCGACCACATGCCCGGCTGCTGGGCCATCCCCACCATCGGCGCCGCACCCGGCGCGCCGGCCATCTCCGAGGACGCCGGGACCGCTCCGAGGTCCATCTCCGACAGCCACTGCGGATTCTCCACAGCACTGGCGATCGGGGTCGCCGAGGCCCATGTCGGCGGGACCGAGAGGCCCCCAATGGGTTCCGCCTGACCGACACTCGCAAGCACGGACCGCTCGGCGGCCCCCACGCTCTGCGCTCCGGCACTGGCCGCGTTGGCGGCGCCGGCCGCACCCGCGCCCTCCTCGGCGATCTTGGGCAGGTCCTCGGCCTGGATCCCGGTCCGGTAGAGCGCGGTGAAGAAGCTGCCGGCGCTGGTGGCCGTACGACTGAGCGCCGCGGTGAGGTTCGTCGGACCCGACAGGGTGTTGAAGTTGCTGAACGCGGTCAGCAGCGGATCGGCGAGCGGGTCGGCCGGTGCGGCTGCCGGCGCGGCGGCCGCGAAGTTCTGCAGCTGCTGAGGCACGGCGGACATCAGCCGGGACAAGCTCGACTGTGCCTGCGTCGCAGCGGAATTGCCGGCGGCTTGGGCGACGGCCGCGCTTTGCGCCGATTGCCCTGTCAGCGTCGTCGTTTCGGGCGGACGGGTGAACGGCGTCAACGAGGTGGCCGCCGACGAAGATCCGGCGTAGGCGTACATGGCCTGGGCGTCCTGCGCCCACATCTCCGCATAAGCGGCCTCGTCAGCGGCGATTTGCGCGGTGTACTGCCCGAAGATGTTCGCCATCACCAGGGCCGCGTAGTGCGCACGGTTGGCGGCCACCAGGGCCGGCGGCACCGTCGCGCCGAAGGCTGATTCGTAGGCCGCCGCGGCCGCTCGCGCCTGCCCGGCCGTCTCTTCCGCCTGGGCTGCCGCGGCCGCGATCCACTCGACGTAGGGCGTCGCCGCTGCCGCCATGGCGGCCGAAGCGCCGCCGGCCCACGCCTCACCCAGCAGACCCGACACCACGGCGCTGTAACCCTGTGCGACAGCGTCTAATTGGCTTGCGACGGCTTGCCAGGCTGACGAGGCCGCCATGATCGGGCCAGAGCCCGGACCCGCATAGAGCCGGCCCGAATTCACCTCTGGCGGCAGTGCACCGAAGTCGAGCACGTGCGTTACCCCTTTCTCTCGGCCACAGCAACGGAGAGACCGCTGCCACCCGGCCGGATGTAGCTCGTGGGGGCGCTGCTGAGGGCCGGCATCAGGTTCGGAGAACTACCGAGCACCCGCTGGTAGTGGTCCAGGTGATCACCGCAATCCCCCGCAGCGTGAGCACTGCTCCGCTGACGTGATCGCCAACCCCTTCCGGCTACCGAGGCAGCCGGCAAACGCCACATTTTTCACAGTAGCCGCCAGAATGGGCTAACTAGCATCCACATATCGAATACATGTAAACGCTTAGAATCACCGTGATTCACACGCCGTGAGCACGGGCCGGCAACCCCGAGCGGACGACGGCGGCGGCTTGCCGGGCATGAATCCGTACCCTCGATGAGGTGACGGCAGTGCACGCGGAAGCTCCCGAGTTGGTCGCTGCCCTCACCGGTCGCCGCGTTGCCGTGCTGACCGGCGCGGGCATGTCGACCGACTCCGGCATCCCCGACTACCGCGGCCCCGATTCGCCGCCGAGCAACCCGATGACCATCCGGCAATTCACCTCGGACCCGGTGTTCCGCCAGCGGTATTGGGCCCGCAATCACGTCGGGTGGCGGCACATGGACGACACCCGACCCAACGCCGGTCACCGTGCGCTCGCCGAGCTCGAACGACTCGGTGTGGTGAGCGGCTTGATCACCCAGAACGTCGATCTGCTGCACACCAAAGCGGGCAGCGCGCACGTGATCAATCTGCACGGCACCTACGCGCAGGTGGTCTGCCTGAGCTGCGGCCACACCATGGGCCGCGCGGCGCTCGGCGAGGAATTGGATGCGCTGAATCCGGGGTTCACCGAGCGCGTCGAGGCGATCGGAGGCCTGGCCGTCGCACCCGATGCGGACGCCGTCGTCGACGACACCGCGTCGTTCCGCTATCTCGACTGCCCGGCCTGCGGCGGCATGCTCAAGCCCGACATCGTGTACTTCGGCGAGAGTGTCCCCAAAGACGTTGTCCAACGGGCGTTTTCACTGGTCGAGGATGCCGACGCGCTCCTGGTGGCCGGTTCGTCGCTGACGGTGTTCTCCGGCTACCGCTTCGTGCGGCACGCCGCGTCCCTCGGCATGCCGGTCGCGATCATCAATCGCGGGCCGACCCGCGGCGACGACCTGGCGACCGTCAAGGTCGACGGCGGCTGTTCGGAGCTGCTGACCCTGCTCACCGAGGAGCTGGCCCCCGCGGCCGTCGACTAGAAGGTGCAGGGCATGCTGCGGATGCCGTGGATGAAGTTGCCGGCCAGATAGGCCGGGTCGCCGGCCTCGATGTCCGGCAGCTGATGCAGCAGCTCGCCGAAGATGGCCCGCAGCTGCGCCCTGGCCAGGTTCGCGCCCAGGCAGAAGTGCACACCGCCGCCGCCGAAACCGACATGCGGGTTGGGGCTGCGGCTCAGGTCGAGACGCTCGGGGTGGGTGAACACCTCGGTGTCGAAGTTGCCCGAGGAATAGAACATCACCACCTTCTCGCCGGCGCGCACGCTCTGACCGCCGATCTCCACATCCTTTGCGGCCGTGCGGCGGAACGTCATCACCGGCGTCGCCCATCGGATGAACTCCTCGACGGCTCCGCCGATCCGGTCGTCGAAGTCCTCCAGCAGCCATGCCCGCTGGTCGGGGTAGTCGGTCAGGGCCCGCAGCGCATGGCTGGTGGTCTGGCGGGTGGTGTCGTTGCCGGCCACCGCGAGCAACACGAAGAAGGCGGCGATGTCGGCATCCGCCAGCCGATCTCCGTCCACCTCTGCGTTGACCAAAGCGCTGAGCAGGTCGTCACCGGGGTTCTCGCGCCGCTCGGCGGCCAGCCCGAAAGCCACCTGGTGGATGTACATCTGCGCTTCGAACAGCACCTCCAACGGCGGGCGGCCGTTGAGGTAGATCGGGTCGGCCCACGAGACCATCGCGTCGGCGGCATGCGCCACCTTCTGCCGCTCCGCCTCGGGGATCCCGACCATGTCGGACAGCGTGCGGATGGGCAGCTCCTTGGCGCACCGCTCGACGAAGTCGGCACCGGTGCCTGCGTCTTTCAGCTCTTCGACGATCGCTTTGGCGTTGGCCTGGATCGAGTCTTCGATTCGTCTGACCTGCCGAGGGGTGAAAGCCGCGCTGACGAGCTTGCGCAGAAAAGTGTGCCGGGGCGGATCCATCGCCAGGAAGGACTGCGACGCCTCGAGCAGCTCCTCGGGGACGTTCTCGAAGAGAACACCCTTTCCGGACAGGAACGTCTCGTTGTCGCGGCTCATCGCGACGATGTCGTCGCGGCGGGTGACCGCCCAGTATCCGGGGTCGTCGGGATCCGACATCAACGCGTCTTCGACCGGCGGGTGCCAGCTGACCGGCCGGTCGGCGCGCAGCTCGGCGAACACCTGCTCGCGCTCCTGCGCACTGGTCGACCAGAACGCCCGCGAGGACAGGTCGATGGGGTCGTAGGGGCGAGGGGTGGCAGCCGTCGCTGTCATGAGCGGATCCTCCATCGGATATGACGCCGGTCACAATCACGGAACACCGACGACCCTAGAAGTAGACACAGTGTCTAGTCAAGGTGTCATACTGTCGGCTATGCCATCAGTCACCCGAAAGCCGCAGGCCAAGCGGCAGGAGCGGCGCGAACAGATCGAGCGCCGGCTGCTCGACGCCACCGAGCGACTGATGTGCGACGGCGCCAGCTTCACCGAACTCAGCGTGGACCGGCTCTCCACCGAGGCCGGGATGTCGCGGGCCAACTTCTACATCTACTTCGAGGACAAGGGCGACCTGCTGCGACGGCTGGCCGGCCAGGTGTTCGGGGAGCTCTCCGACAGCGCCGAACTGTGGTGGGGTGTCGCCTGGCGACACGATCCCGGTGATGTCCGCGCCGCGATGGCCGGCATCATCGCCGGCTACCGCCGGCACCAACCCGTGCTGGTCGCGCTCAACGAGATGGCGGGCTACGACCCGCAGGTGGCGGCGACCTACCGCGAATTGCTCGACGGGATCTCGCGGCGACTGACGCAGGTGATCGAGGACGGCCAGGCCGACGGCTCGATCCGCCGGGAGCTGCCCGCGGCCACCACGGCCAGCGCACTCAGCTGGATGGTCGAGCGGGCGTGCCAGCAGAACCTGCCCAGCAGGCCGCCGGAATACGACGCGGAGCTGACGACAACGCTGACCGAGATAGCTTGGGGCGCGCTATATCTGGTGCCGATAGCAAAGGGCTAGACGGCGACCAGGTCGTCGGCGTGCACCGCGGGCCGACGTAGTTCGGCGGGAAGGTCGGACGTCGACCGGCCGATCATGGTGGCCAGCTCGGCCGCATCGTAGGCGACCACTCCGCGGGCCACCAGCGTCTGGTCCGGGCCGTTGAGGTCGACGACGTCGCCGCCGTAAAAACGCCCGTCCAGCGCGGTGATTCCCGCGGCTAACAGTGAACGGCGCTGGCCCAGAACGGCATTCACCGCTCCCTGGTCCAGGGCCAGTACACCGGCGGATTCCGCGGCGTAGCGCACCCAGAACCGGCGCGCCGACATCCGACTGGGCCGCGGCGCGAACACGGTACCCACCGAGGCGTCCGCCAGAGCGGCCTCGGCGTTGGCGGCGGCCGCCAACAGCACCGGAACGCCGGCGTCGGCGGCCAACAACGCCGACGACAACTTCGATGCCATGCCGCCGGTGCCGAGGTGGCTGCCCTGCCCGGCGATCACGCCGGCCAAGTCGTCGGGCCTGGAAACCTCTGCGATGAACCGACTTTCGGCGGACTTGCGCGGGTCGGAATCGTAGAGCCCGTCGATGTCGCTGAGCAGGATCAGGGCGTCGGCGCCGACCAGATGCGCCACCAGCGCCGACAACCGGTCGTTGTCGCCGAACCGGATTTCGTTGGTGGCCACCGTGTCGTTCTCGTTGACGATCGCCACCGCGTGCAGTACGCGCAACCGGTCGAGGGTGCGCTGAGCGTTGTTGTGCTGCACCCGCATCGAGACATCGTGTGCGGTCAGCAGCACTTGGCCGACACTGCGCTGGTAGCGGGCGAACGCGGTGCTCCACGCATTGACCAGGGCGACCTGCCCGACGCTGGCCGCGGCCTGCTTGGTGGCCAGGTCGGTGGGCCGCTTGTTCAGCCCGAGCGGCTCGATACCCGCGGCGATCGCACCCGACGACACGATCACGACGTCCGAGCCGGCTATCATCCGCGCCTCGATGGCATCGGCCAGCCCGGCCAGCCGGCTCGCGTCGAACATGCCGGACGGTGTGGTCAGCGCGGTGGTGCCGACCTTGACGACGACGCTGCGCGCAGTTCGAACAGCTTCCCGTGCAAGACTATTCATTGTTCTTGTGCCGGGCCTCGGAGCGCCACTCCTCCGCCTCGTCGCCGGCGCGGCGTTGTTTCCTGGCCGCCTTGCGTTCGTCGGCGCCGATGCGGTCGCTGGGGTCCAGACGCGTGTCGGTGCCGCGTCGAGTCATCAAGGTGTCGATGCCGGCCGGTGTCTGCGGCTCCCAGTCGAAGGTGACGTCGCCGATGGTGACCGCGCAACCCGGCTGTGCGCCGAGCTTCATCAGTTCGTCTTCCACACCGAGCCGGGCCAGCCGGTCGCCGAGATAGCCGACTGCCTCGTCGTTGTCGAAACTGGTTTGGGCGATCCACCGCTCGGGCCGCCGACCGCGGACCACGAATCCACCGTGCTTGTCGGACTCGACGGTGAAGCCGGACTCGTCGACCGGCACCGGACGAATCACCGGACGTCTCGGCACCACCACCGGCTGTGCGGCCTGATATTCGGCGACCATGTCGGCCAGTCCGAAGATCAACGGTTGCAAGCCTTCTCGTGCAACGGTCGACACCGCGAAAACCCGCCATCCGCGAGCGGCGATCTCGTCACGGACGAACTCCGCCATCTCGCGAGCTTCCGGTACGTCGATCTTGTTGAGCACAACCGCGCGGGGTCGGTCGATCAGGTCACCCAGTGTCGAATCCCCTTGCAGAGTGGGCGTATACGCGGCCAGCTCGGCTTCCAGGGCGTCGATGTCGGAGATCGGGTCGCGCCCCGGCTCCGCGGTCGCACAATCCACCACGTGGATGAGCACCGCGCAGCGCTCGATGTGCCGCAGGAAGTCCAGGCCCAGCCCGCGACCCTGCGATGCGCCCGGAATCAGGCCCGGCACGTCGGCGACTGTGAACGTCCGCTCCCCCGCCGACACCACACCGAGGTTGGGTGCCAGGGTGGTGAACGGGTAGTCGGCGATCTTCGGCTTGGCCGCCGAAATCGTGGACACCAGTGAGGATTTGCCGGCTGAGGGAAATCCGATCAAGCCGACGTCGGCGACGGTCTTGAGTTCGAGGGTGAAGTCCCGCTCTTCGCCCTTCTCGCCCAGTAGCGCGAATCCGGGAGCCTTGCGGGCCCGCGAGGCCAGCGCGGCGTTGCCCAGTCCGCCGCGACCGCCCGCGGCGGCCTCGAAGCGAGTGCCGATGCCGACCAGGTCGGCCAGCATCCGGCCGTCTTCGCCGACGACGACGGTGCCGTCGGGAACCTTGATCTCGAGGTCGGGAGCCGCGGCACCGGAACGGTTGCCGCCCATCCCCTGCTTGCCGGAGGCGGCCACCACGTGCGGGTGGAAGTGGAAGTCGAGCAGGGTGTGCACCTGCGGGTCGACGACCAGCACGATGCTGCCGCCGCGGCCACCGTTGCCGCCGTCGGGCCCGCCGAGGGGCTTGAATTTCTCCCGGTGAACCGAGGCGCACCCGTTGCCGCCGGACCCGGCGCGTGCGTGGATGACGACACGGTCGACAAACCGAGGAGCCATCGGAATTCCTCTAACTCGTCGAATGTGAAGCCGCAGACGGCCTCACACTCGCAGCGCTCAGTCGGTCGACGAGGCGGCCGAGACGATGTTGACCGTCTTGCGGCCGCGCTTGACGCCGAACAGGACGGCGCCCGCCGCCTTGGCGAACAGCGTGTCGTCGCCGCCACGGCCGACGTTGACGCCGGGGTGAAAGTGGGTGCCGCGCTGGCGGACGATGATCTCGCCGGCCTTGACGACCTGGCCGCCGAATCGCTTCACGCCCAGCCGCTGCGAGTTCGAATCGCGACCGTTACGTGAGCTGGAAGCGCCTTTTTTGTGTGCCATGTCTGTCGCCTCCTATTTGATTCCGGTGACCTTCAGGACCGTCAGCTGCTGACGGTGACCCTGACGCTTGTGGTAGCCGGTCTTGTTCTTGAACTTGTGGATGCGGATCTTGGGGCCCTTGGTGTGCTCGAGCACCTCACCGGTGACGGCAACCTTGGCCAACGCGGACGCGTCGGAGGTGACGTCGGCGCCGTCGACCACCAGGGCGACCGGAAGCGACACGCTGGCGCCGGGCTCTGAGTCGAGCTTCTCGACCTTGACCACGTCACCAACGGCAACTTTGTACTGCTTACCGCCGGTCTTGACGATTGCGTAGGTCGCCATGGTTACGTCTACCTCTTCTTCGTACTGGTCTCGCGCGCGCCACCCAGTGAAGCGTGCGCGGGCTTGTCGGGGGGTGTCGGCCAGCTACTTGTCCCACCTGGCAGGCCAGCGGGCCTGGCGACAACTGGTCAAGGGTACGTGACCAGCGGCTACAGGGTCAAACCGGCCGATCAGTCCATCAGTGCACGGGCGGGCCGGCGGGACGTGCCGCGGCACGGCGTCGGCGAGGCCGGCCCGCGGTCACCGCGGCGACCCGGTGCCCGTCGTCCGAGTCGTCGTCGTCCTCGTCGTCGTCATCCTCGTCCTCGTCGTCTTCGTCGTCCTCGTCTTCGAGGTCGTCGTCCTCATCGAGATCGTCGTCGTCGTCGAGATCGACCTGTTCGGTGTCGTCGTCGTCATCCGAGTCGTCTTCGTCGTCGTCCGCGTCGTCGTCGAAGTCGTCGTCTTCGAGGTCTTCCTCGGCCGTCTCCGTCGCGACCTGCTCGTCAACTCCGGCGTCGGTGAGCGCCTGATCGTCGGCCAGGTTCTCGGCGTCCTCGCCAGGCGCGGACTCGTCGCCCTCTTCGTGCCCGCCATTGGCGGCCGCCATCGCCTTGAACATCGGGTGCTCGCCGGGGGCGTGGGCCGGCACGGTGGCAACCGGGGCCTCTTCGCTCTTGCCCTTCTTGCCCCGCCGGCCGCGTCGACCACTCGACTCCGACTTGCGACTGGTCGCCGCAATCGAGTCGACCGGATCGGCGTGCAGCATGATGCCGCGGCCGCTGCAGTGCGGACACGTCGTCGAGAAGGCCTCGATCAGCCCGGTCCCCAGCTTCTTGCGGGTCAGCTGCACCAGGCCCAGCGAGGTCACCTCGGACACCTGGTGGCGGGTCCGGTCGCGGGCCAGAGCCTCGGTCAGCCGCCGCAACACCAGGTCCCGGTTGGATTCGAGGACCATGTCGATGAAGTCGATGACGATGATGCCGCCGATGTCGCGCAGCCGTAGCTGGCGCACGGTTTCTTCGGCCGCTTCGAGGTTGTTCTTGGTGACGGTCTGCTCGAGGTTGCCGCCCGAGCCGGTGAACTTGCCGGTGTTGACGTCGACGATGGTCATCGCCTCGGTCCGGTCGATGACCAAGGTGCCGCCGGAGGGCAGCCAGACCTTGCGGTCCATCGCCTTGGCCAACTGCTCGTCGATGCGGTGCACCGCGAACACGTCGGGACCGTCCTGGGCGGCCGGCTCGTACTTGTCCAGCTTCGGAACAAGCTCGGGTGCAACCGAATTCACGTAGTCGTTGATCGTGACCCAGGCGTCGTCGCCGGAGACGACGAGCTTGCCGAAGTCTTCGTTGAACAGATCGCGGATGACCTTGACCAGTACGTCGGGCTCCTCGTAGAGCGCGACGGCGGCACCAGCGGCCTTCTCCTTGGTCTGCTGCGCGCGCTCGGCGATCTCGTTCCACCGCTCCTGCAGGCGGTTGACGTCGGAGCGGATGTCGTCCTCTTTGACACCCTCGGACGCGGTCCGGATGATCACCCCGGCGTCGGACGGGACGACCTCGCGCAGGATCTCTTTGAGCCGCTGGCGTTCGGTGTCGGGAAGCTTGCGGCTGATGCCGGTCGAGGAAGCACCCGGCACGTAGACCAGGTAGCGGCCGGCCAGGGACACCTGGGTGGTGAGGCGGGCGCCCTTGTGACCGACCGGGTCCTTGCTGACCTGGACGACGACGTAGTCGCCGGGCTTGAGCGCCTGCTCGATCTTGCGGTTGGACCCGCCGAGACCGGCGGCCTCCCAGTTCACCTCGCCGGCGTAGAGCACGCCGTTGCGGCCGCGGCCGATGTCGACGAACGCTGCCTCCATCGACGGCAGCACGTTCTGCACGATGCCCAGGTAGATGTTGCCCACCAGGGACGCCGACGCCGCGCTGGTGACGAAGTGTTCGACGACGATGCCGTCTTCGAGCACCGCGATCTGGGTGTAGCGGCTGCCGGGGTGCGGCGGTTCGGTGCGGACCTTGTCGCGTACCACCATGACCCGGTCGACCGCCTCACGGCGGGCCAGGAATTCGGCTTCAGTCAGGACCGGGGGGCGGCGACGGCCGGCGTCGCGGCCGTCACGGCGGCGCTGCCGCTTGGCTTCGAGCCTGGTCGAGCCGTCGATGCCCTGGATCTCGTTGTTGCCGGAGTCGGGCTTGTTCTTGGCCCGGGGTGCCCGCTCGTGGACGACGGTGTTGGGCGGATCGTCGGGAGACGAGTTGTCGTCGGAGTCGTCCCCGGAACCGGACTTGCGCCGGCGCCGGCGGCGGCGCCGCTTGGTGGCTCCGTCACCGGAGCCGTTGTCGTCATCGCCGGAATCGTCCGAGTCGTCATCGGAGTCGTCGTCCGAGTCGTCGCCGGAGTCGGCCGACGGGTCCGATTTGCCGCCGTCACCGTTCTCGGCGCCGTTCTGTTCGCCACGACCGCGACCACGACCACGGCGTCCGCGACGGCGCCGGCGGTTGGCCGGACGGTCGGCCTGGTCGTCGTCCCCGTCCCCGTCGCCGTCGAAGTCGTCTTCGTCGTCATCGTCGTCGGTCTCGGCTTCGGCTTCGGCCTCGGCGGCGTCATCGGCCTTCTTGGGCGCCTCGACCCGCTCGACCGGCTGGGGCGCCACGAACAGCGGCATGTACTCGGGACGCTCGGCCGGCGCCGTCTCCAGCATCAGCCGAGACTCGGGCTCACCCGCCTCGCCGTTGGCGTCGGAGGCCTCGGTGGCGACCGACGCGGCGACCGTCGCCGGGGCTTTGGCCAGTAGGTCGCGTACGCGGACCGCGTCGACGCGTTCGACGGTCGAGTGCGCGCTGCGAACCCGCCCGTCGAGCTCGATCAGCGCATCGAGCACCTGCCGGCTGGTAGTTCCCAGCGCTCGCGCCAGGGAATGCACCCTCAACCGGTCTGGCAGGTCTTCAGCCTGCGACGACACTTCCGGGACTTCTGAGAATGGGCCACCGTCTGTCACGAATTCTCCTCAAGCCCCCGGGCGCGTCATGATGACGCGGCCACGCGAGGGCTTCGCTATGTACCCGGGTCACTTCCTCCCGGGCTTGTGATGGTCTTGCCCCGAGCAGTTCGGGTCGAACACACTCGGTGCCGGTCTGAATGATGGCTGGACAGCCGCGCCGCGAGTCGCGGTGGTCGCGCTTGTCGAAGTCTTCATCCGGGAGTCTGTCGACGTTCCTAAGCCGGCCCGGCGACGTTCACCCGTCAATCAGTATCCCATACCGATGTGCCGGGCCGGACCAGGTGCGCCGAGCTGTTATCAAACCTGGGAGAACCAGAGCGCGATTTCGCGCTTCGCGGACTCCGGCGAATCGGAGCCGTGCACCAGGTTGAACTGCGTCTCCAACCCGAAATCGCCCCGGATGGTGCCGGGCAGCGCCTTGTCCACCGGGTCGGTGCCGCCGGCGAGCTGCCGGATTGCGGCGATCGCCCGCGGGCCCTCGACGATGGCCGCGACCAGCGGCGATGAGGTGATGAATTCCACCAGCGAACCGAAGAACGGCTTGCCGTCGTGCTCGGCGTAGTGGTTTTTCGCCAGCTCGTCGCTGACGGTCCGCAGCTCCAGGGCCGCGATGGTCAGGCCCTTGCGCTCGACGCGACCGAGAATTTCGCCCACCAGGCGACGTTCGACACCATCGGGCTTGATCAACAACAGAGTCTGCTCAGCGCTCGTCACGGCGGTCAGCGTAACGGATCAACCGGGCGGTCCGTCCTGGCCGGGAAGCAGGCCGAGCCGCTCCCGTCGCAGGACCTCCGATCGGACGTAGGCGATCAGCGCCCACACCGCGGCGAAGATCAGCCCGATCACGCCCACACCGGGATAGACCACGAAGCCGGCGATCGGGATGACCTGCACGCCGAGGTCCGCCCAGATCGCCCAGGGCCGGCGCTGCAGCCCCGACAGGACGATCAGGATGGCCGTCAGCCCGAGCAGATAGGTCAGCGCGCCGGCATGCAGTCCGCCGCCGACCGCTCCGACCACCGGCAGGGCGAGCAGCACCACGATCGCCTCGAGGATCAGCGTGCCTGCCGTGACACCGCGAAAGCTCTTCCACGGATCGGGTTTCGGCGTCTCGGGCGGCTCGGCGGCCGGGTCGTCGACGGTCACGCGGGATCACGACCGAACAATGTGCGCGCGGCGCCGGCGGTGACCACCGAGCCGGTGATCACGATGCCGGTGCCCGAGAACGACTCGTCCTCGGCGTCGGCGTCGTCGACCAGCGCGGTCGCGTTGTCGATCGCGTCGCGCAGGTTTTCGGCGGTGAGCACCCGGTCGGGCCCGAAATACTGCTGCGCGGTCAGCGCCAGCGTCTCGACGTCCAAGGCGCGCGGTGATCCGTTGTGGGTCACCACGATCTGATCGAACACCGGCTCGAGTGCAGTCAGGATTCCACCGACGTCCTTGTCGCGCATCACGCTGACCACGCCGACCAGGTACCGGAAGTCGAATTCCTCGGTCAGCGTCTGGGCCAACGCCGCTGCGCCCGCCGGGTTGTGCGCGGCGTCGACGAACACCGTCGGCGCGCTGCGCATCCGCTCGAGTCGGCCGGGACTGACGGCGGCGGCGAAGCCGGCCCGCACCGCGTCGATGTCGAGCTGACGCTGTGGGCCGGCGCCGAAGAACGCCTCGACGGCGGCCAGGGCGAGCGCCGCGTTGTGTGCCTGGTGTTCGCCGTGCAGCGGCAGGAATATCTCCGAGTACACCCCGCCCAGACCCTGCAACTCCAGCAGCTGTCCACCGATCGCCACCTGGCGGTTGAGCACAGCGAACTCCGAATCTTGGCGTGCGACAGCGGCATCCGCGCGCACCGCCTGCGCGAGCACCACCTCCATGGCCGCCGGCACCTGACGACCGATGACCGCGACGGTGTCGGGAGCGCCGTCTTCGGCGCGGTGGATGATGCCGGCCTTCTCGGCGGCGATGCCCGCGATGTCGTCGCCGAGGAATTCGACGTGGTCGACGCTGATCGGGGTGATCACCGCGACCGGCGCGTCGATCACATTGGTGGCGTCCCAGCGTCCACCCAGGCCGACCTCGATGACGCCGACGTCGATCGGAGCGTCCGCGAAAGCCGCATACGCCATCGCGGTGAGCACCTCGAACTTGCTCATCGCCGGACCTCCGCCGGCCTGCGATTGCTGGTCGATCATCTGCACGAAGGGTTCGAGTTCGGTGTAGGTCTCGACGTAGGTCGCCGGGCTGACCGGCTTTCCGTCGATCGCGATGCGCTCGACCGCCGACTGGAGATGCGGACTGGTGGTGCGTCCGGTCCGCCGCTGAAGCGCGGTCAGCAAGGCGTCCACCATCCGTGCCACCGAGGTCTTGCCGTTGGTGCCGGCGATGTGGATCGACGGATAGCTGCGTTGCGGGGATCCCAGCAAATCCATCAGCGCCGAGATGCGGTCCAGGCTGGGCTCGATCTTGGTCTCCGGCCAGCGTTGGTCGAGCAGGTGCTCGACCTGGAGCAGCGCCGCGATCTCGTCCGGGGTCGGGACAGCCTCGACGGGCTCGGGATAGTCGTCGAACTCGGGTTCTTGGGTCACTTCAGCCCAGCCAACCTGGCGGTGATCCGCTCGGCTTCCTCGCGGGCCAACCGCTGCCGCTCACGCTGTTTCTCGACCACCGCTTCGGGCGCCTTCGCCATGAAGTCCGCGTTGCCCAATTTCGCTGTGGTGGAGGCTAACTCCTTCTCCGCGGCGGCCAGGTCCTTCTCCAGACGCCGACGTTCGGCAGCCACGTCGATGGTGCCCGAGGTGTCCAGTTCGACGACCACGATGCCGCCCTTGAGCCCGACCTCCAACGAGGCCGACGGGGTGAAGTCGGACGCGGGCTCGGTCAGCCAGGCCAGCGATGTCACCGCGCCGATCTGGGTGCTCAGATCCGCGGTGTCGACGCCGGACAGCCGGGCCGGCACCCGCTGCCGGTCGCCCAATCCCTGGTCGCTGCGGAATCGACGGATCTCGGTGACCAGCTTCTGCATGTCGGTGATCCGTTGCACTGCAGTGGAATCCAACGCAATGCCGGAGGCCGTCGGCCAGTCGGCGATAACAATGGATTCGCGGCCGGTCAGGTTCTTCCACAGCGTCTCGGTGACGAAGGGAATGACCGGGTGCAGCAGCCTGAGCAGTGTGTCGAGCACGGTCGCCAACACCCCGGTGGTGGATACGTCGTCGGGGTTCGACAACTGCACCTTGGCCAGCTCGAGGTACCAGTCGCACACTTCGTCCCAGGCGAAGTGGTAGAGCGACTCGCAGGCGCGGCTGAACTCATAGCTGTCGAACGCCGTGTCGACTTCGGCGCGAACCACGTCCAGACGGCCCAGAATCCAGCGGTCGGCGTCGGTGAGTTCGTCGAGATCCGGCAGTACAGCGGGCTCGGCACCGTTCATCATCGCGAAGCGGGTGGCGTTGAAGAGCTTGGTGGCGAAGTTGCGCGACGCGCGAGCGGCGTCCTCGCCGATGGACAGGTCGCCGCCGGGGCTTGCGCCGCGGGCGAGGGTGAACCGCAACGCGTCGGCCCCGAACGACTCGACCCATTCCAGCGGGTCGATCCCGTTGCCCTTGGACTTGCTCATCTTGCGGCCGAACTCGTCGCGAATCAGGCCGTGCAGGAAGACATTCCGGAACGGCACCTGCGCCCCGCGCGCACCGTCGAGGGTGATCACATCGTCGCCACCGACGAAGGTGCCGAACATCATCATCCGGGCCACCCAGAAGAAGATGATGTCGTAGCCGGTCACCAGAACCGTTGTCGGATAGAACTTCTCGATCTCAGGTGTGCGGTCGGGCCAGCCCAGTGTGGAGAACGGCCACAGCGCCGACGAGAACCAGGTGTCGAGCACGTCGGGGTCCTGCTCCCAGCCCTCCGGCGGGGTCTCGTCCGGGCCGACACAGACCTTCTGCCCGTCTGGACCGTGCCAGATCGGGATGCGATGGCCCCACCACAGCTGACGCGAGATGCACCAGTCGTGCATGTCGTCGACCCAGCCGAACCAGCGCGGCTCGAGGCTCTTGGGATGAATCACCGTGTCGCCGTTACGAACCGCGTCGCTCGCCGCCTTCGCCAGCGACTCGACCTTGACCCACCACTGCAGGGACAGCCGGGGTTCGATCGGCTCACCGCTGCGCTCGGAGTGCCCGACGCTGTGCAGGTAAGGACGCTTCTCGGCGACGATGCGCCCCTGGGCGGCCAGCTCCTCGCGGATTTTCACCCGCGCCTCGAAGCGGTCCTGGCCGTCGAACTTCGTGCCGGTGTCGGCGATCCGGCCCTTGCTGTCCAGCATCGTGGGCATCGGCAGCTGGTGCCGCATGCCGATCTCGAAGTCGTTGGGGTCGTGGGCCGGCGTCACTTTGACAGCGCCCGTTCCGAATTCGGGATCCACGTGCCCGTCGGCGACGATCACGATGTCGCGGTCGACGAAGGGATGCGGCAGCGTCTGCCCGACCAGGTGGCGGTACCGGTCGTCGTCGGGATGGACCGCGATCGCGGTGTCGCCCAGCATCGTCTCCAGCCGGGTGGTGGCGACCACGATGTGCGGCTCGCTGTCGTCCATCGAGCCGTACCGGAATGAGACCAGCTCGCCTTCGACGTCGGAGTAAGTGACCTCGATGTCGGAGATCGCGGTCTCGAGCACCGGCGACCAGTTGACCAGTCGCTCGGCTTGATAGATCAGCCCGGCGTCGTAGAGCTGCTTGAAGATGGTGCGGACGGCCCTCGACAGTCCGTCGTCCATGGTGAATCGGTCCCGGCTCCAGTCGACACCGTCGCCGAGCGCGCGCATCTGCCAGCCGATGTTGCCGCCGGTCTCGCGCTTCCAGTCCCAGACCTTCTCGATGAACGCTTCGCGGCCGAAGTCTTCCTTGCTCTTGCCGTCGACGGCGAGCTGCTTCTCCACGGCGATCTGCACCGCGATGCCCGCGTGATCCATGCCCGGCTGCCAGAGCACCTCGTAGCCCTGCATCCGCTTGCGGCGGGTCAGCGCGTCCATCAGGGTGTGGTCGAGCGCGTGGCCCATGTGCAAGCTGCCGTTGACGTTGGGCGGCGGCAGCACGATCGAGTACGGCGGCTTGCCGCTGGACGGATCCGCGGAGAAATAACCGGCATCGATCCAGCGCTGATAGATCTCGCTCTCTACTGCGCCCGGATCCCACGCCTTGGGCAGGTCGTCTGCCCGCGAGTCAGCGGCGCGTTCTGGGCTTGTGGTCACGCGTCAAGTCTAGAAAGCACCGACGCGTGCCACGAACACCGCCCGCCACGGGCGGCCCGGAGGCCGCGGGGCCTACTTCTTGTTGCCGAACAGTCCACCGAGGATGTCGCCCGCCTTGGCGCCCAGCGCATTGCCCAGCACGGTGCCCAACGACTTGTTGCCGCCGGCCATCCCGCCGAGGATGCTGCCCAGTACGTCGTTGAGCCCGCCGCCGGACGGGGACTCCTGTTTGGCGGGTTCGGTCTTCTGACCCAGTTGCTTGCCGATGTAGGCGAGCACGATGGGCGCCAGGATCGGCAGCAGTTGCTTGAGCAGGTCGCTGTTACCCCCGGCACCGCCGGCCAGCGCGGTGGCGACCTGCCCGGCGTCGTTGCCGCCGAAGATCTTCGCGATGGCCTGTGAGCCGTCGGCCTGGTTGACGTGATCGAGGCTCACCCCGCCGTCCAACAGACCGCTGGCCGCGTGGTTGTCGGCCGCCGACTGGATGCTGCTGGCGTGGTCGGGGTCCTGCGCGTTCTCCTGCAGTCCGCCGACGAGCACCGGCACCAGCAGTTGCACCGCCTGATTGACTTCGTTTTCGTCGACGCCGAGCTTGCTGGCGATGTCACTCGTGGGAATTTGAGACAGCAGATCTTCTAGGCCAGCCATGGACCCGTCCACCTAACGTCGCTGGAATGGTGAGGTTCTCAGCTGACCCTAGCCCAGCTGATCTTGTCCGACAGGGGTTCTTTCCAGAGCAGATCCGTAGGTCAGCGGTGCATCAGCCGAGCGGTTTCCAGCGAGACCTCGGCGGCCGGGAGTCGGGCCAGCAGTGCATCTCCCATCGCCGCGGCCGGGGTCAGGATACCGTGTAGCTCGGAGAGCGCGTTGCGGTCCAGCGCCAGCGCCAGCCCGCTCTCGCCGAGCAGCACCGCGGTCGCCTTGTAACCCGGGTCGCCGCGCTGGGCCATGGTGGCCACGTACCGGGCGCCGGAGGTGGTCTTGGTGTAGGTCTCCACCTTGTAGTGCCCACGCTCCTGGACGGCCTCGCTGGGCCCGGTGCCGGGTTTGGGCAGCGCCCGGTCGACCAGTGTGCGGGGCAGGTAGCGGAAGTAGCGGCTGCCGATCGCGGTCATCGCGTTGCCGATCCCGCTGATCGCCGCGGACACCACCGGCGCCGCAATCGACGAGCCCACGCTCATGTGCTCGCTGTACTGGAACCGGCGACCGTAGGCCCAGTCTTGTAAGGCGTTGCTGCGCCGCACAATTCGCGTGTTAGGGCCCGCCATCATGAAACCCGCGGTCCACAGACCGGTCAGTTCCGGCGCGATCTGGCGGCCGCGGCGCCAGGGCAGGTCGGGTTGGGCGCCGAGGTCGGGTTCGGCACCGCGGTCGGGGCTCAGCGTGTAAGGATCGGCGAATTGGCGACGGGCATCGCGATCCCGGGAGACGGTGTCCATCACTTCCACTCCAGACGCGATTGTCCCGCCGGAAATCCCACCAGACATCGAACGCACCACGAAGTTGGTGCCGACTAGTTCGCCCGCGCCGTCCTCGAGGGCCCGCCGGTACAGCGCGTAGACGGTGAGATCCGAAGGGATGGAATCGAATCCGCAGGCGTGCACGATCCGGGCGCCGGTGTCTTGAGCCTGCTTGTGATAGAGGTCGATGCTCTCGCGGATGAACGGCGGCTCACCGGTCAGGTCGGCGTAGTCGGTGCCCGCCGCGGCGCACGCCGCAACCAGCGGCAGACCGTACTTGCTGTAGGGGCCGACTGTCGTGATCACGACCTGCGTCTGGGCGGCCATCGCGTCCAGGGTCGCCGGCTTGGACGCATCGGCGGTCAGGATCGGCCACGACTGCGCCGACTCCCCCAACGTGTCCCGGATCGCCTTGATGCGGTCGGGCGAGCGTCCGGCCAGCGCGATCCGGGCGTTGCCGCCGGCCCGGGCCAGGTATTCGGCCGTCAACTTCCCGACGAAGCCGGTCGCCCCGTACAAGACGATGTCGTATTCCCGTGTTGAGCTCACTGGCGCGACGGTACTCCGAGCGCCTCCGGCCATTCAGCGCTCTCCCCCAGCACATGCTCGGCCAGGAAGGCGAACACCGTCTGATACCAGATCTTGGTGTGCTGCGGCGCGATGACCCAGTGGTCCTCGGTGGGGAAATACAGAAAGCGGTGCGGACTGCTGCCGTCGTCGCCGGCGGGCAGCGCCGAGTTGGCCAGCAGCTCGTACCACAGCCGCAGACCCTCACCGATCGGCACGCGGTAATCCTTGTCCCCGTGGATCACCAGCATCGGCGTACTGATGTTGCCGACGAAGTGGTGCGGCGAGTTCGCAGCGGTCATCTCCGGCGTCATCTCCCGGCGCCAGTAATAGGCCGTGTCGGTGGTCGGCCCGAACTGGTCGAGTGCCCACAAGCTGGCGTGCGTGACGATCGCGGCGAATCGGTTGGTGTGCCCCGCGATCCAGTTGGCCATGTAGCCACCGAACGATCCGCCCATCGCCGCGATCCGGGTCGCGTCGATCCGCGGATGCTCCAACACCGCGTCGGTCGCGGCCATCAGGTCGTCGAACGGGGGTCCACCCCAGGCGCCCCAGCCGCGCTGGATGAAGTCCTGGCCGTAACCGGTCGACAACGCCGGATCGGGCAGTAGCACCGCGTAGCCACGAGCGGCCATCAGCCAAGGATTCCAACGCCAGGTCCAGCTGTTCCAGCTGCCCAGGGGGCCGCCGTGGACCCACAGCAGCAACGGGGCCGGCGCCTCGCTTTCGGGCAACACCAACCAGGACCGCACGGTCGTCCCGTCCGGAGTCGTCGTCGCCACCTCGGTCAATGAGCCTGGCAGCGGCGGCAATTCGACACACGGCAGCGGTACCACCGCGCCGCCGGGATCGATGCGCACCGGATGTGGCGGCGCCGCATAGGAACTCCGCAGCGCATACAGTGCACCGTCGGGCGCGGAAACGAGATTCACGTAACCGAATTCGTCGTCGGTGATTTGGGTGACCGCCGACGTCGCCACGTCGACACTGAACACCGGCGCGCGCCCGTTCTGGTCGGCGGTGACGATCAGCGCGGTGCCGTCACCGGACCAGGTCAGCGAACTGGGTCGACGATCCCACCCCTCGGCAACCGGTCGATGCGCCTCACCGAAGCGCAAGTACTGCAACGTCATTCGCGGCGCTTGCAGTGGGGTCGAGATGGTGTCCCGGGTGAAGGCGACCGCCGATCCGTCCGGCGAGATCGCCGGTTGCTCGAAGCTGGCATCCGGATCGTCGGCAATCACCCGGCGTTCGCCGGACGCCAGCTCGATGCGCACCAGCACCGAGCGCTGGCTCGGCCCGGGACCACTGACTCGCCACGTCGTCACCACGAAACTTCCGTCGGGACTGACATCGAAGCCGGCTTCCAGGAGCGCGGTACCCGGACTCGGCGTCAGGTCACGCAACCCGCTGGTGTCCAGCAGATGGAGCTCATCCGGCCCAATGTCTTTGTTCCAGAATCGAACTGGGTAGTCGGTGTGCAGGATCGCCGTGACCTGACCGTCCTTGCGCAACTCACGCAGTCGCCGATCGTCGTCGACGCCTCGGGCCGCCGGCAGCATCGCGGTCCCGATGACAGTCGTATCGGCGCCGCGGGCGGTGCGCAGCGCGCTGATACCGCCCGGCGGGTGGGAGACCTCGATCGCCTCGCCGCCGCCTGCCGGCAGCCGCCACAGCGAGGCGGGAGGCTTGTCGTCAGAGAAGTCGGCGCCCGGGCGCGACGAGAGGAAGAGCAGGTCGCCGTCGGCGGTGAACGTCGGTGCCGACTCGCCCTTGGGGCTGCGGGTCAGCCGTTGCGCGGGGCGACGGCCGGCTGGATCGAGCGCCCAGATCGCGCTGACGTAATCGTTGCGCTTCTCGTTGAGCGCGGACACCGTCGCCACCACCCGCGATCCGTCTGCAGATACCGCCAGGGAGGAGACCCGTGGCAGCGCCAGGTAGTCGTCGAGGTTGTCGAATGCCGTCGCGGTCATGACTCGTTGTTAACACCTGTGGCCGCTACGACGCCAACGGCGGTGGCGGGCTGAGCCCGGCCACCGCCGTTGGTCGGTAATTCGTGATCAGCCGCGACGGCCGCAGACCGGCCACGCGCCGATGCCCTGCGAGTGCAGCACGTTCTCGGCCACCCGGATCTGCTCCTCACGGCTGGCACCGTTGGCCGAACCCGATCCGCCGTTGGCGTGCCAGGTGCTCGACGTGAACTGCAGACCGCCGGCGTAGCCGTTGCCGGTGCTGATGGCCCAGTTCCCACCCGACTCGCAGGAAGCGATCGCGTCCCAGTTGACGCTGTAGGCCTTCTTGGGAGCCGGCGCGTCCTCGGGCGCGGGGGCCTCCGGGGCCGGCGGAGCGTCAGGCGCGGGGGCCTCGGGCGCAGGCGGAGCCGGCGCTTCGGGAGCCGGAGCCGGGGCCTCAGGAGCCGGAGCCGGGGCCTCGGGAGCTGGAGCTGGTGCTTCGGGAGCCGGCGCGGGAGCCTCGGGAGCCGGAGCCGGGGCCTCGGGAGCCGGCGCGGGAGCCATTTCGGCGATCGGCGCAGCGTTGGGCGCGTCCGGGCCGGGCTGCGCGTCCGGGGCGTCCCCGGCGGGAGGCGCGGTCGGCGCCGGCGCGAAAGCGGCCTGCTCGACCGGAGCCGACGGCGCGTCCGGAGTGACCCGCTCGAAGTCAGCGGCGGCGATTGCGTTGGTCAGCATTAACGGGGTCGAAGCAAGCACTGCCGTGAGCGCGGCTTTGCGAAGCGTCTGGCGGACGTCCTTCAAGATCGTTCCTTTCGCGGGTGCGCACGCCGAAGTAAGCCCAGCGAACTGGGCTGTTGCCGGGTCTCGGCAGGTTGGATACTTCGAATCGCGCCGTCTCGTTCAGGCACGACAGCCGGGGCACCAGCCAACACCGGGCAGTTGCCCGGCGGCCGCACGGGGGCGTCGTCGCCGTCCGTAGCCCCCGCTCACACGCGGGTCCGTGGTTTCGATTTTTCTTCGCCTTTGCAGGCCGAGAGGGACCGTACGAGAAGTTCGCCGCACTCGTCACCTCGAGACACGCCGCCGGTCGCGCCGGGCCACACCGCGCTCGCGGCGGCCCAATCGAGTGATCTCGCTGGTCACCCACGACTTCGACGCAGGCGTCAGTACGTCGTCGCAGCCCCGTGGGGGTGAGTCAAAACACACAGTTTTTGTGAGCTGCGACACCGCTTTTCGCGGATGTAGACGGCCGCCGCGACCCACTTCTACGCGACACCTCGCACACCGGACGTTGCCAAGGTCACAGATTAGATACGGCGCGCCTCAAGCGATTTCGTCGATGTGCACTGCCTGTGAGTTTGGAGTGATTCGCCTGAAGATCACAATTTGCCGCAGGCTCAGCACTTTTCGCTCGATCTACAGCGCTATGCGAAAGTCATTGACGGACAACGTAACTGGATCAGCCTGGAGCAATGACGTTGCCCTACAGGCTGATTCACACCAGCGATCAAGCCTCGACGAGTGAGCCTGAATCGGCGATCACGACCCGTTGGGTATCAACCCGCGCCACCAGCGCGGAGATCGTCCGCTCGCCTGCGGCGACGAGATCGTCGACCACAGAAGCCAATTCAGTCTTGTACACCGCGGCCAGGTAGTGGTTCTCCCCGTCCCACGGCAAGACGATGCCGGCGTCTACTCGAGCCGCCTCCGCCGCGAGCACGTCGATCACGTCTGCCTTGAGAAGCGTTGCGTCGACCGAAGCCACAAAGGCGTACTTGGCTCCGGCGTCGGCGGCAGCCCGCAGCCCACGGCCGAGCGCGGACAGCAGCCCACCCCCGCGCAGGTCATCGCGCACCACTTCCGCAGAAAGCTCCGGTAACGACTGCCCGGGTGCGGTCACCACCAGCAGCGGTTGGCAGCGCTCACCGACAACACTCACGACGTGCTCGACTGTCGTGGTGTGACCGTCGCGAACCTGTTTCAGCGCCTTCGCGCGACCCTGCCAGGGCGATGCGCCCGCGGCCAACACCACACCGGCGAGCGAAACCGGCTTACCCGTCGCGGTCATCTCAGTTCACGGTCCAGGTGTCGCGGCCCTGCAGCAGCGATTGCAGGGCGGCCCGGTCGGACGGCTTCGCCTCCTGCGCGGCCTGGATCTGCGACCGCGCGGCGTCGTCGTAGGTGGGCCGGTTGACCTGCCGGAAGATGCCCATCACGGTGTGCTCGAGATTCTGTTGCGAGAGCCGGGAAAGCGCGTAGGCGTAGGCGGAATCGTCGGCCTGCGCGTCGTGCACCACGATCTCGCTGACACTGACGTCCGCGGTCTTGGCCACCTCCAGGCCGTAGCCGGAGCGCACCACGCAGTATTCACCGCCTGCCCCGAACACGATCGGCTCGCCGTGATGGACATTGATGACCCGTTCCTCGGCGCCCTCTTTACGCAGCGCATCGAACGAGCCGTCGTTGAAGATCGGGCAGTCCTGCAGAATCTCGACCAGCGCGGAGCCGCGGTGCTGAGCGGCCGCCCGCAGCACCTCCGACAGGCCTTTCCGATCTGAATCCAGCGCGCGCCCAACGAAACTCGCTTCAGCTCCCAGCGCCAGCGACACCGGGTTGAACGGCTGATCCAGCGAGCCCATCGGCGTCGACTTGGTGACCTTGCCGACCTCGGACGTCGGCGAGTACTGGCCCTTGGTGAGGCCGTAGATCCGGTTGTTGAACAGCAGAATGGTCAGGTTGATGTTGCGCCGCAGAGCGTGGATCAGGTGGTTACCACCGATCGACAACGCGTCGCCGTCACCGGTGACAACCCAGACCGAGAGATCTTCGCGCGACAGCGCCAAGCCGGTCGCAATGGCCGGCGCGCGACCGTGAATCGAGTGCAGACCATAGGTCTCCAGGTAGTACGGAAACCTGCTCGAACATCCGATACCGCTGACAAAGACGATGTTCTCGCGCCGCAATCCCAACTCGGGCAAGAAGTTTCGCATCGTGTTGAGGATGACGTAGTCGCCACACCCGGGGCACCAGCGGACCTCCTGGTCACTGGTGAAGTCCTTGGCCTTCTGCGGCTGGTCCGTGGTGGGGACTCGGCCGTGGCCGGACAGCAAGTCCGTAAGGCCCAAGTCCGCGCCAATCAGGTCTGTCATAAAGCTAGCTCCCTGCTCCCACCGTGGCCGCCGCCAATCTCGCGACCATTGTCTTGTCTTGCTCGATTTCGGCCAGCGTGCCGCTCTCCGCCGCGCGGATGACGCGCCCGATCTCGTCGGCCAGGAACGCGGTGCCCTGGACCTTCGTCACCGATTGCACGTCGACCAGGAACTTCCCGCGCAGCAGCATCGCCAACTGACCCAGATTCATCTCCGGGCACACCACCTGTGGGTAACGGCGCAGCACCTCGCCCAGGTTGGCCGGGAACGGGCGCAAGTGACGCAGATGGGCGTGAGCGACTTTGACGTCGTTGCGCCGCGCGCGCCGGCACGCTTCGCCGATCGGGCCGTAGGAACTGCCCCACCCGATCAGCAGCAACTCGGCATCGCCGGTCGGGTCGTCGACCTCGAGGTCGGGAACCGAGATTCCGTCGATCTTGGCTTCCCGCAACCGAACCATGAGGTCGTGGTTGGCCGGGTCGTAGGAGATGGCACCGGTGCCGTTCGCGGATTCCAGGCCACCGATCCGGTGTTCGAGACCGGGAGTGCCCGGGATGGCGAACAGGCGGGCCAACGTCTCCGGATCACGCGCGTAGGGCATGAACGGCTCGTCGGGGTCAGCGAACTTGTGCTGAATGGGTTGTAGCTGTTCGACGTTCGGGATGCGCCACGGCTCGGAACCGTTAGCGATCGCGCCGTCGGACAAGATCAGCACCGGCGTGTGATACCCGACCGCGATGCGCACGGCCTCCAGCGCGACGTCGAAGCAGTCCGACGGCGACCGCGGCGCCAGCACCGCCACCGGCGACTCACCGTTGCGGCCGTAGAGCGCCTGCAGCAGATCGGCCTGCTCGGTCTTGGTCGGCAGGCCGGTCGACGGGCCACCGCGCTGGACGTCGATGACGATCAGCGGCAGCTCGGTCATCACCGCGAGCCCGAGTGCCTCGGACTTCAGCGACAGGCCCGGGCCCGACGTACTGGTGACCCCGAGCGCGCCACCGTAGGAAGCGCCCAAAGCAGCGCAGATGCCGCTGATCTCATCCTCGGCCTGGAAGGTCAGGACATTGAAGTTCTTGTGCTTGGAGAGCTCGTGCAGGATGTCCGACGCCGGCGTGATCGGGTAGCTGCCCAGCATCACCTGCAGGTCGCCCAGCTGTCCGGCGGCCACGAGCCCGTAGGACAGCGCGGTGTTGCCCGAGATCTGGCGATACTCGCCGGGCGGCAGCTTCGCCGGCGCCACCTCGTAGGTGACGGCGAAAGCCTCCGTCGTCTCGCCGTAGTTCCAACCCGCTTTCAGCGCCAGGACATTCGCCTCGGCGACGTCGGGCTTGCGGCCGAACTTCTCCCGGATGAACCGCTCGCTGGCATCGAGCTCGCGTCCGTACATCCAGGACAGCAGACCGAGCGCGAACATGTTCTTGGCGCGCTGGCCGTCCTTCTTGGTGGCCCCGATGGCCTCGACGGCGCCGAGCGTCAGCGTGGTCATCGCGACGGCTTCGACCTTGTAGTCCGACAGCTCGCCGGTTTCCAGCGGGTTGCTGTCGTAGCCGACCTTGGCGAGGTTGCGCTTGGTGAACTCGTCGGAGTTCGCGATCACCAGACCGCCGATCGGCAGGTCGATGATGTTGGCTTTCAGGGCCGCCGGGTTCATCGCGACCAGCACGTCCGGCCTGTCGCCCGCGGTCAGGATGTCGTAGTCGGCAATTTGGATCTGAAACGACGAAACGCCGGGCAAGGTGCCCTGCGGAGCCCGGATCTCGGCCGGATAACTCGGCTGGGTGGCCAGGTCGTTGCCGAAAAGCGCTGCCTCCGAGGTGAATCGGTCACCGGTGAGCTGCATGCCGTCGCCGGAGTCGCCGGCGAAACGGATGACGATCTTTTCCAGTTTCTCCGGTTTTCTCCGCCCGGGGGACGCAGTGTCGGCTCCGTTTCCGTTCGGACCCACGTCGCCGCCTCCCGTAGCTGTTCACTGCCCCGGCATGTCGTCGAAACCGGGTCGCATCGCCCGAGTAGAGCCTCGACCGATTTTTATGTCACTCGCAGTACCGATTATTGCACTTCTCTTAGGGATTCATGGACACTCGTCCATACCCCCACGCTACCGCTTCCCCGCCAAAGCGCGAGGTCAGACACACGCGATCAATATCGAGAGAGAGTCGGTGTGGCGTTGGTCACTTTTTGCGGCCGTTCAAGTCTAAGAATCGAAGTTACGCACGGGTAACATTCGCCCACGATCCGCCTCCCCCATTTGGGGGAGGCCGCCTGCCTGGGCTAACCCGTTTTCACGGGCGGTTTCGGACCCGTTTCGGGCATGGCGATCGCGTAGAGAGCCAGACCCGCGGCGGCGACAATTCCCAGGGAAATGAACGCCGCGTCATAGCCTGCAATCACCACGATCCAGCCGGCGAAGATGTTCGAGGCGGCGGCGCCGACGCCCCAGATGGTTGTCAGGACGCCGAGGCTGACGTTGAAACGTCCGCTGCCATGGGTGAGGTCCTGAACCACGAGTGGGAACAACGCACCGAAGATGCCGGCACCCACCCCGTCGAGGACCTGGACGCCGACCAGCCAGTAGGGGTTGTCGGAGAGCGTGAAGAGGAATCCCCGCGCGGTCAGGAACGCGAAACCGATCAGGAAGATCGGCTTGCGACCCCAGCTGTCGGCCTTGGCGCCGGCCAGGTAGGCCATCGGCACCATCACGAGCTGCGCGGCCACCACACACGTCGCCATCAATGCGGTGCCGACGTCTTTGTTCTGCAGGGCCAGAACCTGCCCGACCAATGGCAGCATCGCCGCGTTGGCGAGATGGAACGCGAGCATGGCGGTCGCAAAGATCAGCAGACGGCGGTCGTGGAGCAGCGCGGCGAGCCCGGAGGGCCGCGGATGGTTCTCCCCCGGCGCATGGTCCATCCCGCGGGCGCGGTCATGGTCGATCGCGTCCCCTGGAATCCGCAGCGTCGCGACGACGCTCGAGGCGGCCATGACAGCCAGCACCCAGAACACCACCTCGGGCCCGAAACTGTAGGCCAGTCCTCCCGTGATGGCGCCGGCGGTCGCGTTCCCGGCATGGTTGAACGACTCGTTGCGTCCGATCCGGCGGGAGAAGCGACGCGCACCGACCAGGCCCAGTGTGATGGCGGCGAGCGCCGGCGCGAAGATCGATCCGGCGATCCCGGTCAGCACCTGCAAGGCCGCGATCGGCCCGAAGTACGGCAACAGCGGCATCGCCAGCGTCGCGGCGGTGACAGTCAGCGCAGCGACCACGATCAGTGCGCGTTTGGCTGAACTGCGGTCGACCAGCGCGCCGACCGGTGTCTGCGCAACGATCGCGGCGATGCCGCCGATCCCCATCACGAAGCCGATCGAGGCCTGATCCCAGTGATGGGTCAGCAGCAGATAGATCGACAGGTAAGGGCCGAGGCCGTCGCGCACGTCAGCCAGGAAGAAGTTCGACAGATCCAGCGCACGGGTGATCCGTGTGGATACCGCGTCAGCGGCATCGAGGCTCAACGTCTAGTTGATGAGCGGTAGAGACTAGGCGCTCTTGTCGCGGCGCTCGTTCCGCGACGGCTTGCGCGGCACGATCGTCGGCAGCACGTTGTCCTGCACGGTCTCCTTGGTCACGACGACCTTGGCGACGTCGTCGCGGCTGGGGATGTCGTACATCACCGGCAGCAGGACTTCTTCCATGATCGCTCGCAGTCCACGGGCACCGGTGCCACGGTGAATCGCCTGCTCGGCGATCGCCTCCAAGGCGTCCTGGCTGAACTCGAGCTCGACGTTGTCCATCTCGAACAGCCGGGTGTACTGCTTGACCAGCGCGTTCTTGGGCTCGGACAGGATCGTCACGAGTGACTCCATGTCCAGGTTGGTCACCGAGGCGACGACCGGCAGGCGTCCGATGAACTCGGGGATCAGGCCGTATTTGATCAGGTCCTCGGGCATGACCTCGGCGAAGTGGTCGGTGGTGTCGATCTCTGCCTTGGAGCGCACTTCGGCGCCGAAACCGAGACCGCGCTTGCCGACACGGTCGGAGACGATCTTCTCCAGACCGGCGAAGGCGCCCGCCACGATGAACAGCACATTGGTCGTGTCGATCTGGATGAACTCCTGATGCGGGTGCTTGCGGCCGCCCTGCGGGGGCACCGACGCCTGGGTGCCTTCCAGGATCTTCAGCAGGGCCTGCTGCACACCTTCACCGGAGACGTCGCGGGTGATCGACGGGTTCTCGCTCTTGCGCGCGATCTTGTCGACCTCGTCGATGTAGATGATGCCCGTCTCGGCGCGCTTGACGTCGTAGTCGGCGGCCTGGATCAGCTTGAGCAGGATGTTCTCGACATCCTCACCGACGTAGCCGGCTTCGGTCAGCGCGGTGGCGTCGGCGATGGCGAACGGCACGTTGAGCATCTTGGCCAGCGTCTGGGCCAGGTACGTCTTTCCGCAGCCGGTGGGCCCGAGCATCAAGATGTTGGACTTGGTCAGCTCGACCGACTCGCTGGACCGGGATTCGCGGCCCTTCTCACCGGCCTGGATCCGCTTGTAATGGTTGTAGACCGCGACGGCCAGCGTCCGCTTGGCAGTGTCCTGACCAATGACGTAGCCCTCCAGGAACTCGCGGATCTCCGCAGGCTTGGGGAGTTCGTCGAGTTTTACGTCGTCGGCGTCAGCGAGTTCCTCTTCGATGATCTCGTTGCACAGATCGATGCACTCATCGCAGATGTATACGCCAGGCCCTGCTATGAGCTTCTTGACCTGCTTTTGACTCTTCCCGCAGAACGAGCACTTCAGCAGGTCGCCGCCGTCTCCGATGCGCGCCATGGTGCTAGGGGCCTACTTCCTGTTCACCGTTAGATCGTGCCGTGTCGCGTGTATCACCCGACGCTACCCGCTTGCTCCACGGCGATGCGACCGTTAGAGGTGAATCGCGTCGGTGATATTCGTGTTGTGCGCAAGAACATATCGCTTGGGGCGCCCCTACGCTCGGCGGGCGCGCCGCCGTGTCGCGGACGTTATGCGACTGAGAGCAGGCGAGCCCGGCTGTCCCGCCGGGGTATCGGGTCGTGCGCCGGTGTGGGTGTCTGGGCCGATGGCGGCACCCGTCACGGCCACCGGTCGGACGGCTGGGTGAACCAGCCTGCGCGACAGCCGATTAGGACGTCGACGCCGACAGCTTGCGGTACTCCAGCACGGTGTCGATGATCCCGTACTCCTTGGCCTCCGGCGCGGTGAGGATCTTGTCGCGGTCGGTGTCCTTACGGACCACCGCGGCGTCCTTGTTGGTGTGGTGCGCCAGCGTCGTCTCCATCAGCGTGCGCATCCGCTCGATCTCGGCGGCCTGGATCTCCAGGTCGGAGAACTGACCCTGGATCACACCGGACAGCGACGGCTGATGAATAAGAATCCGGGCGTTCGGCAACGCCATCCGCTTACCCGGGGTGCCCGCGGCGAGCAGCACAGCCGCCGCCGAAGCAGCCTGACCCAGGCACACCGTCTGGATGTCGGCGCGGACGTACTGCATGGTGTCGTAGATCGCCATCAACGACGTGAAGCTGCCGCCGGGCGAGTTGATGTACATGGTGATGTCGCGGTCGGGGTCCAACGACTCGAGCACCAGCAGCTGCGCCATGATGTCGTTGGCCGACGCGTCATCGACCTGGACGCCGAGGAAGATGATCCGCTCCTCGAACAGCTTGTTGTACGGGTTCGACTCTTTGACACCCCAGCTGGAGTGCTCGACGAACGACGGCAGAATGTAGCGCGCCTGCGGTTGGATCTCGGGGTTCATTCTGCTTCTCCACTGATGTGCTCGGCGCGGGTGATGATGTGGTCGACGAATCCGTACTCCAGCGCTTCCTGAGCGGTGAACCACCGGTCGCGGTCGGAATCGGCTTCGATGCGTTCCATGGACTGTCCGGTGAACTCCGCGTTGAGCCGGAACATTTCCTTCTTGATCACCGTGAACTGCTCGGCCTGGATGGCGATGTCGGCCGCGCTACCGGTCACCCCGCCCAGCGGCTGGTGCATCAGGATGCGCGCGTGCGGCAGCGCGTAACGCTTGCCCTTGGTGCCTGCGGCCAACAGGAACTCACCCATCGACGCCGCCATGCCCATCGCGTAGGTGGCGATGTCGCACGGGGCCAGCACCATCGTGTCGTAGATCGCCATGCCGGCACTGATCGATCCGCCGGGTGAGTTGATGTAGAGGTGGATGTCTTTGGTGGCGTCCTCGGCTGCGAGTAGCAGGATCTGTGCGCACAACCGGTTGGCGATGTCGTCGTCGACCTGCGACCCCAGGAAGATGATGCGCTCGGAGAGCAATCGCTCATAGACCGAATCGGTGAGGTTCAGACCCAGCGCGCTGGCGCGCATTTCCGTCCCACGGCTCACAGTGGGTTACCTGCTTTCTCGAGTTCCTTAATCACCGACACTAACCAACCACGGCCGCCGAGGACTCCCCGAAGTCCCCGCGTTCGCTCACAGCGTCACTTCGTGTCGCCTGAGGGCTCCTCCGACGATGCGTCGTCCTCGTCGGTTTCTCCATCCTCTGAATCTTCTTCGGCCGCCAGCCGCTGGCCGCCGAAGAACTCCGAGGTGTCGATCACGTTTCCGTCGGTGTCGCTGACCGTGGCCGCCTCGACCGCTGCCGCGATGGTCTTGCCCCGGCGCACGTCGGCGAACATTGCGGGCAGCTGGTTCTGCTGCTGCAGGTAGCCCAACAGCTCCTGCGGCTGGATGCCGTACTGGCGCGAGGTCATCACCAGCCGCTCGGTCAAGTCGTCCTGGCCGACCTGGATGTCGAGGTCGTCGCCGAGCGCATCGAGCAGAAGCTGCGTCTTGATGGCCTTCTCGGCCTCGCTGCGGGCGTCGGCGTCGAACTTCTCGCGCGTCGTGCCCTGCTTCTCGAGAGCCTCGGCGAGCTTGGCGTCGTCGTGGTCGAGCCCGTGCAGCGCGTTGTGGATGGTGTTGTCCACCTGGGCCTGGACGATCGCTTCCGGCAACGGCATCTCGACGCCTTCGAGCAGCGCCTCCAGCGCGGCCGTGCGGATCTCCTCGGCCTGCTGGACCCGCTTGACGCGGCTGACCTGTTCGGAAAGGCTGGCCTTCAATTCGTCGATGGTGTCGAATTCGCTTGCCAGTTGCGCGAACTCGTCGTCGGGTTCGGGCAGCTCGCGTTCTTTGACCGAGCCGACGGTGACGGTGACTTCGGCTTGCTTGCCGGCGTGGGGCCCGGCGGCCAACTCGGTGGTGAAGACCTTCGTTTCGCCGGCCGACAGGCCCACGACGGCGTCGTCGAGGCCGTCGATCAGCTGACCAGATCCGACCTCGTGCGACAGGCCCTGGGTCGCGGCGTCCGGCACTTCTTCGCCGTCGATGGTGGCCGAGAGGTCGATGGAGACGAAGTCGCCGGTCGCAACGGGCCGCTCGACACCGCTCAGGGTGCCGAACCGGGCACGCAGGTTCTGCAACTCCTTGTCGACCTCCTCGTCGCTGACCTTGATCGGGTCCACGGTGATCTTGAGCGCGCTCAGGTCCGGGAGGGGGAAGTCGGGTCGCACATCGACCTCGGCGGTGAAGACGAGGTCGTCGCCGTACACCTTCTTGGTCACCTCGATCTCGGGCTGACCGAGCGGTCGAACCTCGGACTCCGTGACGGCCTGGCCGTAGCGGCTCGGCAACGCCTCGTTGACGACCTGATCGAGGATCGCCTCTTTGCCGACGCGGGCCTCCAGCAACTTGGCCGGGGCTTTGCCCGGACGGAAGCCAGGCAGCCGCACCTGCTTGGCGAGCTCTTTGTAGGCGCGGTCGAAGTCCGGCTTCAATTCGTTGAATGGCACCTCTACGTTGATGCGAACCCTGGTGGGGCTCAGCTGCTCGACGGTGCTCTTCACGGGTGTGCTCCTCCGTAGTTACTGACGGTCTTGTCGTGCTCAAGCCGATGGGGTGTGGCGTGCCAGTCGGGGTGACAGGATTTGAACCTGCGGCCTTCCGCTCCCAAAGCGGATGCGCTACCAAGCTGCGCTACACCCCGCGGTGACCACGCGATCCTACGGCCACGGCTCGCCGGGCCTGTATCGGCCTCACGACCAGATCACGGGACGGGGCAACATTTGGAATTGATGTCTGCCGCGCCGTAAAGTCGCGCTCGACTGACACACACGCGGGCGTAGCTCAATGGTAGAGCCCTAGTCTTCCAAACTAGCTACGCGGGTTCGATTCCCGTCGCCCGCTCCACCCGGACCAGCGTGGGAACGGCATCGCGCCGCCCAGCTGGTCCGCACGCCGGCTCTCAGATCAGCGTCGGATCCCCCGAAGCGCCCTCGAGTAGGACCTTCTTGCGCTCGTCGTATTCCTGGTCGGTGAGCAGTCCTTCGGCGCGCTGCCTGGCGATGTCACGGATCGCGGCCACCACACCGGTCACGACTTTGCGCGGCGGCGCGGGCGAGACTCCGACGCGGTCGGCGGTCGCATTGGCGGCGATCCGCCCGGAACGCCGCGCGTGGGTCACGGGTTTCGCGTTTCGTTCACTGTTCGACGGTGCCGATCCACCCATCGCCTGTCCGACCATGGCCTGCCCAGCCAAAGCCTGTCCGAACCCCGGCGCCCCGCCTTCCAACGCCGCCGCTGCGGGCGGCACCGCAGTGAGCGGGGTGCTGAACGCGACGGCGCGTACCTCGGGTGCGGCGACGGTCCATCCCGCCGGCACCGACAGTTTCCCGACCAGGTTCGCTTCGCCCAACGCCGCAGTCGTCGCCGGCGCGGAAAGTACGCCGGCGGGCGGGTTCGACAGCGGCGCCGGAAAAGCCCACAACGGTGCCGGTCCATCACCCGGCCAGGGTTGTTCGCCGTTGTAGTGGGAGAAGGTTTTGTCGTCGAGCAGACCCGACAGGGTGGTGAAACTAGCACCTGGGACTTCGGCGAATCCGGTCAGCACGTCAATCGGTGCCAGCACGATGACGCCTGCGAAGTCGCCTGGCGCAACCAGGAGCAGCGTGGCCAAGGCGGCGAGCAAGCCGAAATCGCCGCTCTCGGCCGGCGCCGCCAACACCGACAATGCCTGCGGCACAACCGATATGGCGTTCTGCGCTTGCCCGGCGACGTTGCCGGCGACCGCGGCGGCCTGGCCGGCGATCGCACCCGGGTCAACGGTTTGGCGCGGGGTGCTGAACGGCGTCAGCATGACCGCTGCCGCCGACGAGCCGGCGTAGGTGTACATCGCCAGGGCGTCCTGTGCCCACATCTCGGCATAAAGCCCCTCGGTGGCAGCGATAGCCGGCGTGTTCTGCCCCAGGAAGTTGGTGGCTACCAGCAGCGCGAGCAAGCTGCGGTTGGCGGCAACCACGGCTGGCGGCACTGTCGCCGCGAACGCGGCCTCGTATGCGGCAGCAGCCATCTGGGCCTGGAAGGTGGTGTGCTCGGCCTGCGCCGCGCTGGCGCTCAGCCACTGGACATGACGCTCGGCGGAGGCGCTCATGGCTTCGGAGGACGGGCCCGACCATGCCGTCTGGGTCAGGTCCGACACCACCGACTGGGACGCCGTCGCCGCCGCGTACAGCTCGTCGGCCAGGGCAGCCCAGGCCTGCGCAGCGGCCAGCATCGGTCCCGGCCCCGGGCCGGTGTACATCCGCAGGGAGTTGATCTCCGGCGGATAGATCGCGAAATCTGTTGGCACGCTTATTTCTTCCAGGAAATCGAGGAGTCCGGTGGGCGTTTCAGATGCCGAGCAACCGCTTCTTCTGGTGGAGGTATTCGTCTTTGGTCAACAGTCCCTCGTCGACGAGCTTGGCGAACTCACGGAGTTCGGCCGCTACACCGGTCACCACCGGGCGGGGAACTTCCTGCGCGGCGGACTCGTCGCCGGCCGCGGTCGTCCGCGCCTGACTCACCGCCCCTGCACCGGCCCGCACCGCGCCGCGCGCGCCCTGTGCCACCCGGTCCGCACCCGCGCTCACCGTTCCGGCCATGACCCGCCCGGCCATCCCGGCCAGGGCCATCTCGCTGAACGTGTTGTTGGAGTCGGCTCCGGCCTCTGGAACGGCGTTGGCAGCCGCGACGGTCCCGGGCAATGTGTAGGCGACTGGCTGCACCGCGGGGGTGGCAACGGCCCAGGTCGGCGGCACGGACAGGTTTCCCACGATCTTGGCCTCGCCTAGGCCGGCCGCCACGCGTGGCGGCGGCAGCGTGCCTTCCGGCAGGTTGAGCAGTGGCGCCGGGAACGGCTTCACCGGCGCGGGGTCAGTGCCCGGATAGGGCTCTTCGCCGTTCCAGCCGCTGATGATCTCGTCGGTGTGCAAGCCGGCCCCGACACCGATGAGGCTCACCGGAAACCCGACGACGCCGACCACGCTGGCGGGCACGGCGATGAACAGTGAAAAGAGGGCCGGCCCGGCCAACAGAATGGTCAAAATATCGGCCAGGAGGATGAGGAATTCCTCTTCGGGAGTGGCAGCCGCACTTTGCAGCCCGCCGGCGGCGGCGGAGACGGCTTGCTGAACCGTGCTCTCCACGACGCCGCCGCCCCGGCCGGCGGCCTGGTCGACCAAGCCGGCCGGGTTGGTGGTCTGCGGGGGTGGGTCGAACGGCGTCAGCGCCGTCGAAGAGGCCGACGAGGCGGCGTAGCCGTACATGGCCGCGAGATCCTGGGCCCACATTTCGCCGTACTCCGCCTCGGTGGCTGCGATCGCCTGGGTGTTGATTCCGAGCACGTTGGTGGCGACGAGGGTTGCCAGCTGAACACGGTTGGCCTCCACCATCATTGGTGGCACTGTCGCCGAAAACGCGGTCTGGTAGGCAACGGCCGCAGACTTGGCCTGAGCGCTACTCTCGTCGGCCTGTGTGGCGGTGACTCGCAACCACGCCGCATACGGCGCCGCCGCCGCGCTCATCGACGCCGACGCCGGGCCCAACCAGGGGCCGGTGGTCAGTTCCGATATGACCGATTGGTACGAATTCGCCGCCGAATGAAGTTCCTTGGCGAGTGCGTCCCACGCCTCGGCCGCGGCCAACATTGGTCCCGCCCCGGCGCCGGCATACATCCGGGCCGAGTTGACCTCCGGCGGATAGCTGACGAAATCCATGGATCGTTACTCCTTCACATCACCGCAGTGGGCGTCGTCGCCGCTAGCTGCCCTTGACAACCGACCAGGGAAGGGGGGTTTGTGCAGACGCGTGGAGTCGCAAGGGAAAACAGCGGAAGCCGCTCGGCCGTCCGCGTGACGTCGAGGCCGGCGCACTCGGTCGCCCTGATCTCGAACCGCTTCACCAGGGATGCTTGTCGGCAACGCACGCCTGGGCTTCCAAGAACGCGTTGTCCGTGGACTGCTGGGACCCCGGTGCCTGCAGCCGAATCAACTCGGCACGCTCGACAGGTCAAAGCGGTGCGGTGTCACCATGACCGGGTGATCGGCCGGCCTCAGCGGCCGGAGTCGGTGGCTGTTGCCAGCGGATTCACTTCTGCCAGCGGTCCTCGGGTCAATACCCCGGAGCAGACACTCCAGGGAACGCGGACATCGAGGACGAGACATATGAACAGCCTTGCAGGAGACCGCCATTCCTGGCCTATCTCATCCACAACTCTGGGAAACCTCATAAGTCATCGTGCGTAGAACAACCATGGACGACGCTGGGTGCGGTGTCGTGCGGGACGGCCGTCACGGACCCACACCCGGCTTGCTCCGGCGGCAAGCCGCCCGGATTTCTCTGCGCTGTGCTGCTTTTCGCCTGTCAGGGGCGGCACCCTGTAGAGGTGACCTCGGGACCCACGGCTGCGCGACAATCGGGGCGGCGTAATTGGGTACGTTGGAGCCAATGAACCTCCGCACGACGCTGCTGGCGACGCGAGCGACCGTAGGCGCAATCGTCGGACGAACTGGTGACCTGTTCACCGCCGAATCGGTGGTGCACCGGGGACTCTTTGCACTTGACGACGACGCCCGACTGCCTGGGTCGGCTCCGCTGTTCGCCGACCGGGAGACACGAGAGATCTACGTTCAGCTCGGAGTCGCCGAATCGGGGCACTCCGACATTCGTTCAGTCAGCCTGAAGTTCCCCGACGCCTACGGAGCAGGCCGCGATCAAGACTTTCTGCTCGCGTCGTCCGGCGACGGTGCTCCCCTGCACCACGTCACGATGCCGGTCGCGGCAGGCCAGCCGGCGCTGTATTCGTCGTTGTGGCTTTACCTGGTCGGCGTCGTCCCCACGCTGTTCGGCCTCCGCGCCGACGACGCCGAACTCGGGGAAGGCGATGTCGTCGAGTTCTGCGTCAGCGCACCCATCGGCAGATTTCGCCGCGTCGGAACCATCACACTGCAAGGCCGCGACGACGCTGTCGGCGGCCTGGACTTCGCAGCAGGTCACAGTGGCGGCAACATCCGCCCGCTGCCGCCCGTGTCGTTCTACTGATCGCGCCTGGTCCCGGTCGGGCGTGGCGATATTGCTCAGGGCCGCAGGGGCCTTACTGTGAGAGCGATAGTTCGCACGTCCCGCTCCATACCAGCGTCTGTGGCCCGGCGGGCTACGCTGAGGACGCTCACAGCGGCTGCGTCGGCCCGGTGGCCGACATTGCCGGACCGGCAAGCTGAGGAGGCTGACCATTCAGCACTCAGGCGCCACGGCCGACATCCAGATTCATGGCACCTGTGCGTCCCGTTTCCAGGGCGTGCAGGATGCGTTCGCCGAGAACTTCGTCCAGGGGAAGGAAGTCGGGGCCGCCGTTGCAGCCTGGGTGGACGGTGAATTGGTGGTCAACCTGTGGGCTGGTTCGGCTGACGAAGCCGGCGACCACCCCTGGAAAGAGGACACGCTGTCGACCGTGTTGTCCGGCACCAAAGGCCTGACCAGCACCTGCGTGCATCAACTCGTCGAGCGCGGCGAGCTCGACCTCGACGCCCCGGTGGCCCGTTACTGGCCCGAGTTCGGGCAGGCAGGCAAAGCAGACATCACCCTGGCCATGGTGATGAGCCACCGCTCGGGTGTGATCGGGCCGCGCGAGCGGATGGACTGGAAACAGGTCACCGACTGGGACTATGTATGCGAACGGCTGGCCGAGGCCGAACCGTGGTGGGAGCCGGGGACCGCGCAGGGCTATCACATGACGACCTTCGGCTTCATCCTCGGTGAGATATTCCGGCGGGTCAGCGGCCGCACGGTCGGTGAGTACCTGCGCACCGAGATCGCCGAGCCGCTCGGCGCCGAGATCCACATCGGCACACCCCGCGACGTGCAGCGACGCTGCGCCGACCGGATCGCCAAGCCGCACATCCGCGACATGCTGGCCGACGTCAACGCCCCCGGCTACCCGACCTCGCTTTCCGAGCACCCGAAAGCGGGCCTGTCCGTGTCGATGGGGTTCGCACCTGACGACGAGGTGAGTTCGAACGATCTGGACCTGTGGCGCGAACTCGAATTCCCCGGCACCAACGGTCAGGTGTCCGCTCTGGGCTTGGCGACGTTCTACAACGCGTTGGCCGAAGAGAAGCTGCTCAGCCGCGCGCACATGGATCTGATCCGGGTCTGCCAGGGCGGGCTCGACACCGACCTGGTCCTCGGTCCCCGCGTCGCCGACCACGGTTGGGGCCTGGGTTACATGCTCAATCAGCGCCGCGTCAACGGGCCGAACCCGTCGATATTCGGGCACGGCGGGCTCGGCGGGTCGTTCGGTTTCGTCGACCTGGAGAACCGGATCGGCTACGCCTACGTGATGAACCACTTCGACCCGACCAAGGCCAACGCCGATCCGCGCAGCGTCGTCATGAGCGACGAGATTTATCGGGTGCTGGGCGTCCAAACGCCTTGACCCACAAGCGCTTGGCCGAGACGGTGCCGACAGGTCAGGTCTGACAGGTCGGGCACCAGAACAAGTTGCGACCTTCCAATTCGGCTGTGCGGATCGGGGTTTGGCATATCCGGCAGGGGTCGCCGGTGCGGCGGTAGACGTATTTGCGCGCCCGCCCCTGTCCGCGGCCCCGCGGCGCCTCGCCGTGATCGTGCTCGGGTCGCACGGTAATGATCTTGCCGCGGCGCACCCCGACTTTCATCAAGTCCACCAGGTCGCTCCACGCTTCGGCGAATTCCGACTCGTCGATCTTCTGGCCGGGCCGGTAAGGGTCGATGCCGTGCCGGAAAAGCAGCTCACTGCGATAGACGTTGCCGACACCGGCGATGATGGTCTGGTCCATCAGTAGAGCGCCGATTGATCTGCGCGACTTCGTTATTCGCTTCCACGGCCAAGCCGGGTCCGCGTCACGACGCAGCGGGTCGGGCCCGAGCTTGGCGACGACGTCATCGACCTGGGCTTCGTCGATCACCTCGCACACGGTCGGGCCCCGGAGATCGGTGCCGTATTCGGCGCCGACCATCCGCATCCTGACCTGCCCCACCGCGGCGGGTATCTCCCCGTCGTCCGGGCGCTTCCATTCCCGGAAGGTGCCGTACAAGCCGAGGTGCACGTGCACGATTGCGCCGCCGGAGTAATGGTGAAACAGATGCTTGCCCCACGCGCTGGCACCTTGCAACACGCGACCGTCGACATTGGCCGCCTCGGTGGCGAATCGGCCCTGCGGACTCGACACCGCCACCGACTCACCGGCGTAACGCTTCTGATGCAACCGGGCCAGGCGGTGCAGGGTATGCCCTTCGGGCACGGTCGCTTACTCGCTGCCGGCGCCGGGCACCGGTGGCGCCTGATGGGTGCGTTCGTACTCCTCGAGAATGTCGATACGCCGTTGGTGGCGTTCGGCTTCCGACCACGGCGTGGTCAAGAACGCGTCGACGATGGCAAGGGCCTCGTCCGCGGTGTGCATGCGTCCGCCGATGCCGATCAGCTGAGCGTTGTTGTGCTGGCGGGCCAGCGACGCGGTCTCCACGCTCCACGCCAGTGCGCAGCGCGCTCCGGGGACCTTGTTGGCCGCGATCTGCTCGCCGTTGCCCGATCCGCCCAGCACGATGCCGAGACTCCCCGGGTCGGCGACGGTCTTGACCGCTGCCGCTATGCAGAAAGCCGGGTAGTCGTCCTCAGCGTCATAGGTGTAGGCGCCGCAGTCGATCGGCTCGTGACCGGTCGCCGTCAGGTGCTCGATGATCTGCTGTTTGAGTTCGTAACCGGCGTGGTCGGAGCCGAGGTAGACGCGCATGACGGTGATCCTTGCACCGCCGAACGGAACTAGTCGAACTCGGGGCCCTCGGTACGGCTGCGCTTGAGCTCGAAGAAGTGCGGGTAGGACGCGAACGTCACCGACGCGTCCCAGAGCTTGCCGGCCTCTTCGCCACGGGGAATCCGCGACAACACCGGACCGAAGAACGCGATGCCGTTGATGTGAATGGTGGGCGTGCCTACGTCGTCGCCGACGGCGTCCATACCGGCGTGGTGACTTTTACGCAGTGCTTCGTCGTAGGCGTCGGTGGTGGCGGCGTCGGCCAGGTCGGCCGGCAAGTCCAACGCCGCCAGCGACTGCTTGATCACGTCGTCGAAATCTTTGTTGCCTTCGTTGTGGATCCGGGTGCCCATCGCCTCGTACAGCGGGGCCAAGATCTCGGAGCCGCGCGCCTGCTCGGCCGCGATCGCAACCCGCACCGGGCCGAACGCCTTGGCCAGCTTCTCCTTGTATTCCGACGGCAGTCCTTCGCGGTTCTCGTTGAGCACCGCCAGGCTCATCACCTGGAAGTTCACCGTGATGTCGCGGACCTTTTCGACTTCCAGGATCCAGCGGGAGGTGATCCACGCCCACGGGCACAACGGGTCGAACCAAAAATCGGCGACTGACTTCTCGGACATACGGGATCCTCTCGTCAACGGACGGCTAGCCGTCCAGCACAACCCTAGCCGCGGCGGTCCAATTCCCTCCGCGGGCACCGAGACCTACTCGAGCCGGCCGGCTTCTCCTCAGGCCACTGCGCGGCCTGCATCGTCGCCGACCTACCCCAACCGGCCGGCTTCTCCTCAGGCCACTGCGCGGCCTGCATCGTCGCCGACCTACCCCAACCGGCCGGCTTCTCCTCAGGCCACTGCGCGGCCTGCATCGTCGCCGACCTAGATTGGACACGTGGCTCTCCCCAACCTCACCCGCGACCAGGCTGCCGAACGCGCCGCACTGGTGACCGTCGACAACTACCGAATCGCCCTGGACCTCACCGACGGTGACGGCCGGCCCGGCGACAACACCTTCCGCTCCACCACGACCGTCACCTTCGACGCCCTTGCCGGCGCCGACACCGTCGTCGACATCGCCGCTGCGACCGTGCGAGGCGCGACCCTCAACGGCAACGACCTCGACGTGTCCGGCTACAACGAGTCGACCGGCATCGCCCTGACCGGGCTGGCCGAACACAACGTCCTCGTGGTCGACGCCGACTGCCGCTACTCCAACACCGGCGAAGGCCTGCACCGGTTCGTCGACCCGGTCGACGACGAGGTCTACCTGTACTCGCAGTTCGAAACCGCCGACGCCAAGCGGATGTTCGCCTGCTTCGACCAGCCGGACCTCAAAGCCACCTTCGACATCTCGGTGACCGCTCCCCAGCACTGGCAGGTGGTGTCCAACGGGAGCACGGTGAGCGCCGTCGACGGTGTCCACACGTTCGCCACCACGCCGAAGATGAGCACCTATCTGGTCGCGCTGATCGCCGGGCCCTATGCCCGCTGGGACGACGTCTACCGCGACGAGCACGGCGAGATCGCGCTCGGCCTGTTCTGCCGGGCCACCCTCGCGGAATTCATGGATCCCGAACGGCTCTTCACCCAGACCAAGCAGGGATTTGGCTTCTACCACAACAACTTCGGGGTCCCCTACGCGTTCGGCAAATACGACCAGCTGTTCGTGCCGGAGTTCAACGCGGGCGCGATGGAGAACGCCGGCGCCGTCACGTTTTTGGAGGACTATGTCTTTCGCAGCAAGGTGACCCGGGCGTCCTACGAACGGCGCGCGGAGACCGTGCTGCACGAGATGGCGCACATGTGGTTCGGCGACCTGGTCACCATGCGGTGGTGGGATGACCTGTGGCTCAACGAGTCGTTCGCCACCTTCGCGTCGGTGCTGTGCCAAGCGGAGGCGACCGAGTTCACCACGGCCTGGACGACATTCGCCAACTCCGAGAAATCGTGGGCCTACCGCCAGGACCAGCTGCCGTCCACGCATCCGGTGGCCGCCGACATCCCGGACCTGGCCGCGGTCGAGGTCAACTTCGACGGCATCACCTACGCCAAGGGCGCCAGTGTGCTCAAGCAGCTGGTTGCCTACGTCGGGCTGGAGCACTTCCTGACCGGCCTGCGGGACTATTTCCGCTCGCACGCGTTCGACAACGCCACGTTCGACGACCTGCTCTCCGCGCTGGAGAAGGCTTCTGGCCGTGACCTGTCCGACTGGGGTCAGCAGTGGCTGAAAACGACTGGCCTCAACACACTTCGAGCGGACTTCGACGTCGACGCCGACGGTAAGTTCACCCGGTTCGCGTTGACCCAGAGCGGCGCCGCGCCCGGCGCCGGTGAGACGCGGGTGCACCGCCTGGCGATCGGCATCTACGACGACGACGGCAGCGGGAAGTTGACCCGCTCGCATCGCGAAGAACTCGACATCGACGGCCCGAGTACGGAAGTGGCTGCGCTGGTTGGGGTTTCGGCGGGCAGTCTGGTTCTGGTCAACGACGACGACCTGACGTACTGCTCGCTGCGACTGGATCCCGGTTCGCTGGACACCGCGCTGGGTCGCATCGCCGACATCGCCGAGCCGCTGCCGCGGACGTTGGTCTGGTCGGCGGCGTGGGAGATGACCCGCGACGCCGAGTTGAAGGCCCGCGACTTCGTGTCGCTGGTCTCCGGAGGCATTCAGGCCGAGACCGAAGTCGGTGTCGCGCAGCGGCTACTGCTGCAGGCGCAGACCGCACTCGGTTCCTACGCCGACCCCGAGTGGGCGCGCACCGAGGGCTGGCCGGCGTTCGCCGATCGGCTGCTGGAGTTGGCCCGCGGCGCGGCGGAGGGTTCGGATCACCAGTTGGCGTTCGTCAACGCCCTGTGCACGTCCCTGCTGTCGGCGCCGCACGTGTCGGTGCTGACCGACCTCCTCGACGGCGACCCCGCCGAGCTGGGTCTGGCCGGACTGACCGTCGACACCGATCTGCGCTGGCGAATCGTCACCGCGCTGGCAGCAGCCGGTGAGATCGATGCCGACGGGCCGGCGACGCCGTTCATCGACGCCGAGGTGAAGCGTGACCCGACAGCCGCGGGTAAACGGCACGGGGCGCAGGCCGCGGCCGCGCGGCCGCAGGCGGAGGTGAAGGAGACGGCGTGGACGTCGGCCACCGAAGACGACACGCTGGCCAACATCACCACCCGGTCGATCATCGCCGGCTTCGCCCAGCCCGGACAGGGTGAGGTGCTCAAGCCTTTCGCCGCCCGGTACTTCGCCGCGATCCCCGGCATCTGGGAGCGGCGGTCCAGCGAGGTCGCCCAGACGGTCGTCGTCGGGCTCTACCCGTCGTGGGACGTCAGCGACGAGGGCATCGAGGCCGCAGACGCCTTCCTGGCCGACTCCGACCTACCTCCGGCACTGCGACGACTGGTGCTCGAGGGCCGCGCCGGCATCGAGAGGTCGTTGCGGGCACGACGATTCGACGGCGGCGGCGAAGCCTGACCAGCGAGGTCAGGCGGGCGAGATGCCGGCGCTGGTCACCCGGACCGCGCTGACCAGACCGTCGATCAGGTTGCCGTCCTTGAAGGACGCCGCCGCGGCGGCGACACCCAGCGGTGCGGCCGACTCGGCTCCACGTCCGCGCACGGCCGAGCCGTAGACGACCTCGATTGCGCGCTGATTCGGTGAGACGGCGATCAGCACGGCGTCGTTCGGGTTCGGCACCTTCGCCAGGATCTCGCGTGCGCGCGCTCCGGTGTCGCCACCCAGGTCGCCGACGTAGACCGCGAAGCGGGCACCGGCGGCGCGCGACCCGTAGGTCAGCGCGTCGTCGAGGGTGACCAGGTCGTTGATCGGGAACGGATAGTGCACGGACAGTTCGCCGGGCTCGGTGACAGCGGAGATACGGCCGCTGGTGGTGATCGCCGAGCCGTGCGGCAGTTCGGCCGGAGCGAGCGTTGCCAACTCACCACTTGCCACTTGCGCCACCCCCCACGCTGAAGTCGTCGTGGCCGTGCCCGTGACCGTGGCCGACGACCTCGTCGGTGGCGGCCCACAGGATCGGCGTGTGTGTCCAGGAATCCGGCAGCTTGTAGGTCGCCGGGTGGGGCCCCTTGCGTGACCAGATCGCTGCGGCCAGCAGGATCGTCAGCACGAGCGGGACACCCAGGAAAAGTGCGTGAATTTCCATGGTGTTCACGACGCAAACCGTATCCCACCGGCGATCGAGGGGCCACACACGCCGGCCGGTCCGGTCAGGCCGCGCCTTCGCCGAGGTATCGCGCCCAGGCCGGGTCGAGCTCCTTGACGGTCGACAACAGCCGCCAGTGCTGACCTTTCGGCGGCGTCGGCGCCATTCGCAGCGACCAGCCCAGCTCGGCGAGCAATTTGTCACCCTTGCGGTGGTTGCAGGTCGAGCAGCAGGCGACGCAGTTCTCCCAGGAGTGCTCGCCGCCCCGGCTGCGCGGAACCACGTGATCGACGGTGTCGGCCTTGGCACCGCAGTAGGCGCAACAAAACCGATCGCGGTGCATCAGCGCCGCACGGGTCATCGGGACGCGGGCGCGATAGGGCACCCGGACGAAGGTGCGCAGCCGGATCACCGACGGCACCGCGATCGACCTGGTCGAGGAGTGAACGACCGGCCCGGTCGGGTCGTCATGCACAACCTCGGCCTTGCCGCAGATCAGCATCACGATCGCCCGCCGGACAGGCAAGGCTGTCAGGGGTTCGTAGGTGGAGTTCAGCAGCAGCACCCGCCGACGATTCCAGACCGATCCGCCGTCATGCGGCGCCGAGGCGTGCGGATCGACGGTAGGAACGCTGTGCAGGGTGGAGCCGTTTGCAGGCCCGGTGAGGCCGGCCGCGGCACCTGAACTGTGGTGGCTGCGGCGTTTTGTGCGCTGCGCCATGCGTCCTCCGCTGACCAGTCCACCACGATTCGCCGGCGAGCGCACGCCAATTTGACGAGTGTTCGCTGGTCAATCCGGTGAACAGCCGGTAGCGCGCCACTCGCCCAAGGTTCACATGTCGCTCGGCGGGCGGCTTCGGGTATGGCCCACAATGGAGGCGATGGAACAACCAGAAGAGACTTTCTACGACGCCGTCGGTGGGGCGGATACGTTCCATGCGATCGTGGCGCGCTTCTACGAGCTGGTCGCCGAGGACGAGATTCTGCGACCGCTCTACCCGGAGGACGACCTCGCGGGCGCCGAGGTACGGCTGCGGATGTTCCTCGAGCAGTACTGGGGTGGCCCGCGAACCTACTCCGAGCAACGCGGACATCCCCGGCTCCGAATGCGGCACGCACCGTTCCAGATCGGCCCGTTCGAACGCGACGCGTGGCTGCGATGCATGCACACCGCCGTCGGCTCTATCGACTCGACAACTCTCGACGACGCGCATCGCAAGGCGCTGCTCGACTACCTGGAAATGGCGGCACACTCAATGGTCAACTCGCCCTTCTGATGAGCACTCGACAACAGCGACCCTGGTGGGCGGACGCCCTGTTCTATCAGGTGTACCCACGGTCGTTCGCCGACAGCGACGGTGACGGTGTGGGCGACATCGACGGCGTGGCCGAGCGGCTGGATTACTTGGACCGCCTGGGCATCAACTCGATCTGGTTCAGCCCGATCATGGTGTCCCCGATGGCCGATCATGGCTACGACGTGTCGGACCCGCGCGACATCGATCCGCTGTTCGGCAGCCTGGCCGCGCTGGAGCGGCTGATCGCCGCCGCCCATCAACGCGGCATCAAGATCACGATGGACCTGGTGCCAAACCACACCAGCTCCGAGCATCCGTGGTTCCACGAGGCGCTGGCCGCCGAACCGGGGAGCGCCGCACGCGACCGCTACATTTTCCGCGACGGGCGCGGACCGGAAGGGGCTGAGCCGCCCAACAATTGGCAGTCCGTTTTCGGCGGACCGTCCTGGACGCGGGTCGTGGAGGCGGACGGCAACCCGGGCCAGTGGTACCTGCATCTCTTCGACGTCGAGCAGCCGGACCTCAATTGGGACAACCCCGAGGTTTTCGACGACCTCGAGAAGACACTACGGTTCTGGCTCGAACGCGGGGTCGACGGCTTCCGCATCGATGTCGCACACGGGATGGCCAAACCGCCGGGCTTGCCGGACACCGATGTCGAGATGCGCCCCCGGATGCTCAGCGACGGCGATCCGCGATTCAACCATCCGAATGTGCATGCGATCCATCGCAATATCCGTCGGGTGATGGACGACTTTCCCGAGGCGGTGACGATCGGTGAGGTGTGGGTCTTCGACAATGCCAGCTGGGCCGAATACGTCCGCGCCGACGAGTTGCACCTGGGGTTCAATTTCCGCCTGATACGAGCCGAGTTCGACCTGGTCGAGATTCACGATGCGATCGAGAACACGCTGGCTGCTGCGGCATTGGAAAACGCCACGCCCACATGGACGTTGGAAAACCACGACGTCGTTCGCTCGCCCACCCGTTACGGCGGGGGCGACGTCGGATTGGACCGGGCCCGCGCGGTCGCGCTGCTGACCCTCGCGCTGCCCGGCGCGATATTCCTCTACAACGGTCAGGAATTGGGCCTGCCCAACGTCGAACTGCCCGATGAGGCGCTGCGCGATCCGACCTGGGAGCGTTCGGGACACACCGTCCGCGGACGGGACGGCTGCCGCATTCCGCTCCCGTGGCGTGGTGACACTCCCCCATTCGGGTTCTCCGCCTCGGCCGACACCTGGCTGCCGATACCACCGGAATGGGAGTCGCTCACCGTCGAGAAGCAGCTACTCAACGCCGACTCGACGCTGTCGTTCTTCCAACGGGCTCTCGAATTGCGCCGTAGCCGAATCGAATTCAGCGGCGACGGATTCGAGTGGCTGGACGCGCCGGCCGACACGCTCGCTTTTGCGCGTGGCGCAGCCGGATTACGCTGCGTGCTCAACGCCGGCACGAAGCCGATACCACTGCCGGATGGCGAGCCGATTCTGACCAGCGCGCCACTGGTCGACGGTGAACTCCCACCCGACGCGGCCGCCTGGATCGTGCCGTCTTCCGGCCCCCGCGAGTAGCGCATGACTGCGCGAATCTCTATACATAACGCATGACTTATGCATGGGCGGTCATCGGCGCCGGGCCGGCGGGCATCGCGTCCGTAGGCAAGCTGCTCGATCACGGTGTTTCCGATCAGGACATCGCCTGGATCGACCCCGCGTTCGGTGCCGGCGACCTCGGCGCCAAGTGGCGGTCGGTGTCAAGCAATACGAAGGTGAGCGCCTTTCTGGAGTACCTGAATGGCGCCAAGGCTTTTCGCTTCTCCGAAGCGCCCCCGATGCCGTTGACCGAAATCGACCCGGAGGAGACGTGCGCCCTCGCTCTGGTCGCCGATCCCCTGCTGTGGATCACGGGGCACCTGCGAGAGCGGGTCGACACGTTCGAAACCACTGCGACGACGCTGGCCCTGGAGAACCGGCAGTGGCACATCGGGACGGAGCAGCAGGAGGCGATCACGTCAGCGAACGTGATACTGGCGGTGGGAGCAACCCCGAATACGCTCGATTACCCTCAGCTGCAAGAGATTCCGCTCGAGGTCGCACTAGATCCGGAGAAGCTGGCCGACGAACCGCTGGAGAACGCCACCGTCGCGGTCTTCGGGTCGTCACACTCGTCGATGATCGCGCTTCCGCATCTGCTCCGCCTTCCGGTGGCCAAGGTGGTCAACTTTTACCGCAGTCCGGTCAAATACGCTGTCTATCTCGATGATTGGATCTTCTACGACGACACCGGCCTCAAAGGGCGGGCAGCGGTGTGGGCCAGGGAGAACATCGACGGTGTGTTGCCGGAGCGCCTGGAACGCTGCCTGGTCGACGGACCCGACTTCGACCGGAAACTCGCCGAGTGCGATCTCGCGGTGTACACCGTCGGCCTCGACCGGAGAACGTCGCCGGAAACCCCACAATGGGGTCAGCTTGATTACAACCCGGCCAACGGCATCCTGGCCCCTGGACTCTTCGGCGTCGGGATAGCCTTTCCGCAGCGCGCGGTCGACCCGTACGGCTACGTCGAATACCGGGTCGGCCTGAAGAAGTTCATGGATTACCTCCACGAGGTACTGCCGCTGTGGACGCGCTACTCGACGTGACCGCTGCGAAACACGTTGCGGCTCAATCCCGCAGCTCGACGAGGCGGCGCACCATGCTCAGGTCGTAGGGCGCGGGTAAACCCAGGATGATGTGCGTTGCCCCGGCGCTCACGAAGTCCGCGATCTCCGCTTGATCGGCCCGGGGCACCCAGACCGTCCGCTCGACCGATTTCGGATCCCGCCCCAGCCGCTCGCACCAGCGATCCAGAACGGCGCTTTTGGCCGCGAAGGTGTCCGGATCACCGAAGCCGTTCCACATGTCGGCGTACTCGGCCACCAGCCGAAGCGTTCGCCGCTCGCCGTTGCCGCCGATCAAGATGGGAAGCGGCCCGAGCGGCCCCGGCTGCAACGCGCTGAGCCTGTGGCGAATTCGCTTGATGCCGAGTTCCAGGGCATCGAAGCTTTCCGCTACCGTCGGCACCGGATAGCCGTATTCCACGCAATCCCTTTTACTCCAGCCGGCACCGATGCCCAGGACACCGCGTCCGCCGGACAGGTGATCGAAGGTCCGCGCCATGTCGGCCAGCAGATCGGGGTTGCGGTAGCCGTTGCCGGTGACGAGCATCCCTATCTGGCTGACCCGCTGGGTCGTGACCGCCATCGCCGCGAGCAGCTGCCATCCCTCGAAATGACTGTCGTCCGGTTCGCCATACAGCGGCGGGAAGAAGTGATCCCAGGTCCACAACGAGTCGACGCCGAGTTCGTCGATGGCCTGCCATGCGGCCCGCAGGTCGGCCACCGAAGTGTTCTGCGGGTGAATCTGGACTCCGACCTTCATCGGCGGCCTCGCTCTCCTCTCGTCAACATCCGCACCCACGTGGGCCCGCTCAGCGCAGCACCACGGCCGGGTTGCCCCGGCGGCGGTACACCGAGCCGAACCGCGCGTCGACGCGCAGCCATGTCTTCGCCATGCGAACTCGGACAATCTCGTCGGAATCGACGGCATCGGCGTCCTGGGGAAGGAAACCCATTGCCGTCAAAGCGAATACGCACCGCATCGGCACGCCGACGGATTCGCTGCCCGCGCTGACTTGGATCACCTCTTGGTCCAGCAGCGACACCGGCGGACCCTGCGAACTGCCATGCTCTTTGGCCAGTTGCGACCCGCGCTGCGCCAGATCCAGCAGCAGCCGGGCGGGCACGTCGTCCAGATGGGTGAAGCCGGCGTCCGGGGGCAGCGCACCGCGCCACGCCGAGTCCATCGGGAAGCCCGGATCGACATAGCCGGAGCTGTCGGCGCTGTCCATGGCGGCCAAACCCCTGCCCAATTCGTCTGCACCGACCGACAAGTCGTCGGGTCGTACGACTCCGGCAACCACCCTGCTGGCCAGCACATCCAAACCCGTCGACGCCCAAGCGCCGAACTCGCCGGCCGATCGCACCCGTAGCCGGACGACGGTGGCGGCGTCGAGTCGCACCGCCCTCTCGGCGAAGGCGGCCAGGTCGGCACGGTGGGCGGCGATGGAGTCGGGGCCCAGCCACACTCCCCGGTCGGCTATCTCAGCCACCGCTGCAGGTACTCCCGATGATGGGGCGCCAGGCGCACCAGTCGCTGCTCGTCGATGTTGAATGCGGCCAGTTGTGACTCGCCGATCACAGCCGGCTTGGAGTCCGGGGCCGCATTGACCGAACGCACTTCGTAGCCGAGGGTGAAGTCGACCGCCCGCAGCCGCTTGGTCCACATCGTCACCTGCAGCGGCGAATCGATCAGCCGCAGTTGACCTTTGTAGGTGACCCGAACGTCGGCGATCAGGAGACCCACTTCGAGGATGTCGGCCTCGAACGCCGGCTTGAGGAACGGGACACGCGCCTCTTCCATGATCGTGATCATGATCGCGTGGTTGACGTGCTGATACATGTCGATGTCAGACCACCGGACCGGAACCGGCGCAACGAAACCCGGCTGGGTCATGCGCCGCTCCTCCTCATCCCGCTGCTCTGCATCGTCGCCGGCTGGCTCAACCTGCTGCTCCTCGCCCGCTGGTACGCGTCATCGAACGAATCTGGCGCGCCGCCACCGATAGTGTGGCCAGATCACGCTGACCGCTTTCGTAGATCTCGATCAACGTCCGGCGCGCCCGCTCGACTCGCGACGCGCTGGTGTGCTCCCATTCGGCGATCTTCTCCTCGCCGGTCTCGTCCGGCTCGCCGACCGCCAGCACGTCGAAACACAGCGAGCGCAGCGACGAGTAAATGTCGTCGCGAATCGCCAAGCGCGCCAACGAGTGCCAGCGGTCGGCACGTGGCAGTTCGGAGACCGCGGTGAGCAGGCCGTCGGTACCCAGTCGATCCATCAACGCGAAGTATGTGTCGGCGACCTCGGCGGGGTCCCGGTCTTCGATGTCGGCGACGTCGATGATGTCCAGCAGGCTGTACCTGTACAACCCGACGGCGACCATGTATCCGAGGTCGTCCGATGCGCCTTGCCGGACGAAGTCCGCGGCCTCCTTCTCGACGATCGCTTTGTCGTCACCGCGCAGCCACTCCGACATCCGCGGCGTCAGTGCCGCGACTTTCTTTGCGAACCGGTTGATTTCAGCACCCACGGCCAGCGGTTGCGGTCGGTAGTTGAGCAACCATCGGGCCGCTCGGTCGATCAGGCGGCGGGTGTCCAGCGTCATCTGGTCGGACACCGTGATCGGCAGCCCGGCGTCTCGAATGCTGTGCCACAGTTGCCCGATGCCGAAGATGGCGTCTGTCGCCGCGTAGGTGCGGACGGCATCCACCGGGCTGACCCCGGTGTCGTGCGTGATGCGGTAGTCGTAGCTGATCCCGGCGGTGTCCACCAGATCGTTGACCAGCATGGTGGTCACGATCTCGCGCCGCAGCTGGTGGGTACGGATCGCCGGCCCACTCCGGGTCCGCAGTGCGGACGGGAAATACTGCGGCAACTTGCGTGCGAACACCTCTTGATCCGGCAGATCGCTTTCCAGCAGTTCGTCTTTGAGCGTCAACTTGACGTGGGCCATCAGCGTCGCGAGCTCCGGTGAGGTGAGCCCCAGGCCGACCTCGAGCCGGCGCGCGATCTCCTTCTCCGATGGCAGCGCCTCCAGTTCGCGGTTGAGGCCCCGCTCGGCCACCAGATACCTGATCTGATCGGCGTGCACCGGCAGCAGGCTCGGGGCGTTCGCACGGCTGGTGCCCATCAGATCGTTCTGATCGGCGTTGTCGGCGAGCACCAATTCGGCGACCTCGTCGGTCATCGACTCGAGGAGCTCTGTGCGTTCACCCGCGTCGATCTTGCCCGCGGTCACTTCCGCGTCGACGAGGATCTTGATGTTGACCTCGTGGTCCGAGCAGTCCACACCCGCGGAGTTGTCCATCGCATCGGTGTTGATACGGCCGCCGCACAGGTCGAACTCGACGCGGCCGAGCGCCGTGACCCCCAGATTGCCGCCTTCGCCAACGACTTTCGCGCGCACCTGGTTCCCATTGACCCGTAGCGAATCGTTGGCGCGATCGCCGACGTCGGAATCGGATTCCGCTTCGGCCTTGATGTAGGTGCCGATACCGCCGTTGAACAGCAGATCGACCGGTGCCCGCAGGATCGCGCGGACCAGGTTGGGTGGCGTCATCTCGTGCACGTCGTCTTCGATGCCCAGTGCAACGCGCACCTGCTCACTGATCGGAATCGACTTGTGCTCGCGGCTGAAGACGCCGCCGCCCACGGAGATCAGCGACGTGTCGTAGTCATCCCAACTGGAGCGGGGCAGGTCGAACATCCGCTGCCGTTCCTGCCAGGAGGACGCCGGATCGGGATCGGGGTCGAGGAAGATGTGCCGGTGGTCGAAGGCGGCGAGCAGCCGAATGTGCTTGGACAGCAACATGCCGTTGCCGAACACATCACCGCTCATGTCGCCGACGCCGACCACGGTGAAGTCCTGGGTCTGGGTGTCGACACCCATCTCCCGGAAGTGACGCTTGACCGCTTCCCAGGCGCCCTTGGCGGTGATGCCCATGACTTTGTGGTCATAGCCGACCGATCCACCGGAGGCGAAGGCGTCACCCAACCAGAACCCGTAGGACTCGGCGACGTCGTTGGCGATGTCGGAGAAGGTCGCGGTGCCCTTGTCGGCTGCCACCACCAGGTAGGCGTCGTCACCGTCGCGACGCACGACTTCCCTCGGCGGCCTGACTTCCCGCGTGTTGTGGTCGACGTTGTCGGTGACGTCGAGCAGTCCGGAGATGAACAGCCGGTAGCAGGCGATGCCCTCGGCCCGGTTCGCGTCACGGTCGGCGGCATCGTCGCCGGTGGGCAGCGGTGGCTGCTTGACCACGAATCCGCCTTTGGCGCCGACCGGCACGATGACCGCATTCTTGACGGCCTGCGCTTTGACCAGACCCAGCACCTCGGTGCGGAAGTCTTCCCGGCGGTCCGACCAGCGCAACCCGCCGCGCGCCACGAACCCGAATCGCAGGTGCACGCCCTCGACCCGGGGTGAGTAGACGAATATCTCGAACTTGGGCCGCGGCAGTGGGAGCTCTTCGATGAGCTGGGCATCCAGCTTCAGCGCCAGCACATTCTGGATGCGTGCCGAATCTTGGCTCGTCACAAAGTAATTGGTTCGCAACGTGGCTTGGATCAGTTCGGCGAAGGCGCGCAGGACCCGGTCGGTGTCCATACTCACCAGTGCGTCGATGTCCTGGGCCACCGCGACGGCGGCAGCCTGCGCGTCGCGGGTCTTCGCGCTCGACGGGCCGGGATCGAAGAGCGCTTCGAACAAGGCCACCAGCGCCCTTGCGGTGGAGGGGTTTTCGTTGAGCACCGATTCGATGTGCGACTGGCTGTAGGCGAAACCGGCCTGCCGCAGATACTTCGCGTAAGCCCGCAGCAGCACCACCTGCTGCCAGGTCAGATCGGCGCGCATCACCAGCTCGTTGAAGCGGTCGGTCTCGGCGCGACCTTCCCAGATCGCGGTGACCGCATCGGCGAATCGCTGGGCGGTGGCTTCGCGTTCCGGGCCCGGCCCAGCGAGCGGGACGGTTGGTTGCGGACTGATCTTGAATTGGTAGATCCAGATCAGCAGCCCGTCGGGGCGGGTGACGGTGAAGGGTCGCTCTTCGAGTACCTCGACTCCCATCGACTGCAGCATCGGTAGCAGTTCGCTCAAGGATGCGGTCCGGCCACCCAGATACCATGTCAGCCGGACGGTTTCGTCGTAGTCGTGGTCCGACAGCACGAGTTTGACCGAATCGTCGGTCAGTTCGTCGAATATCGTGATGTCGCCGATCGCGTCGGCCGGTGTGACGAACTGTTTGTACGATTCGGTGAAGACACCGGCGTAATGCTCGGCCTCGACAGGGTTGATGTCGGCTGCGGACGCCTCGGTGATCAACCGGTCCGACCAGGTACGTGCGGCCTCGGTCAGCAGCGACTGAAGCCGAACCCGGTTCGCGTCGGAGGTGTCGATTTTCGTGGCGTTGTCTTCACGCAGCCGAACCATGAAATGCAACAGCGCCCACGGCGATTCAGTGACACGGGCGGTGAATTCAAGACTGGTGCCGCCGAACTCGCGAACCAAAATGTCCTCGATCTGCAGGCGCACCGCCGTGGTGTACCGGTCACGCGGCAGATACACCAGGCACGAGACGAAGTAGTCGAGGCGGTCGGCGCGCAAGAACAACAATGCGCGGCGGCCCGAACCGAGATCGACCACGGACTTGGCCATCGCCAACAGCTCTTGGGCGTTACGCGCGAAAAGCTCAGAGCGGGGCACGGTTTGGATGACGTCGAGCACCAACTGCCCGGGGTGGCCGGGATCGAGGTCGGCCAGGGCAATCGCCTCGTGTACCCGCCGCGCGATGATCGGGATCTCCAGGACGTCGGCGTTCATCGCCGCCACCGTGAACAGGCCGATGAGGCGGTGCTCGAAGACTTCGCCGTCGGCGTTCTCCCGGACGGCGAAGACGTAGGGGTAAGCACCGAAACGCAGGTAGCTCGCCACGTCGGTCTGCGCGAGCGCAAGCAACTCGTCGTCCAGCGTCAGCCGCGGGCGAGAACCCTTGCGGCGGCGCAACACTCCAAGGCTGGCAGTTGCCGCGTCGCCGGACACCCGGCCGTCGCGCACCGGGCAGCGCTGGTACCCCAGCAGGGTGAAATGCCCGGCGGAAAGCCAGCGCAGCAGCGTGGCGACGTCGGCGTTGTCGTCACCGGGATAGTGGCCGTTCGCGTTGGACTCGACGTCGTCGGCAAGCTCATCGAGAACTGCGATCATCGCCGCCGCGTCGGCCGCCACGCGCTTCAGGTCGGCCAGCACACCCGGCAGCAGACGTTCGGCCTCGTGCAGCGCGATGCGATCCACCGACGGCGCCAGCTCGACGTGAATCCAGGTCTCGTCGATGCCGTCGCCGGAGTCGTTGGGTCCGACGGCAAGCAGGTCGCCGGCGTCGTCGCGGCGGACCCGGAACACCGGGTTCATGATCGCGGCGTAGGCGACCCCCAGCCGATGCAACAGCACGGTCACCGAGTCCATCAACATCGCGCCGTCGTCGGTGACCACCTGCAGCGCCGGCCCGAGGCCGCTGGGGTCGTCGGGCAAGTAGACCGCCACCCGGCTCTCCCCCGCCGGTCGGTGGGAGCCGAGCCGGTAATGCGCCGTCAGTAATTCCGGCGTCACCGACGGAGTCGACGCCGATTCGGCGCCGGCATCGGCATCGTCCTGGTGGGGGCCTTGATAGCTGTCGGAGTAGGCATTCGAGATCCACCGCGGGATCTCGTCGCTGTCGCTGAACTTGGTCCAGGCATGCGCATCAACCGTCATGACGACCGCTCCTCAGACGCGTACCAACGCTGGCACGCCCGACACTAGTCGCGAGTCAGCCTGCGATGGGTCACCCGGTGCGGCCGCGCCGCATCGGCTCCGAGACGTTCGATTTTGTTCTCCTCGTAGGAGCCGAAGTTGCCCTCGAACCAGAACCACTTGGCCTCGTGCTCGCCGTCGCCCTCCCACGCCAGGATGTGCGTGCAGGTCCGGTCGAGGAACCAGCGGTCGTGCGAGATCACCACCGCGCAGCCGGGGAACTTCTCCAGCGCGTTCTCCAGCGAGCCCAGTGTCTCGACGTCGAGGTCGTTGGTCGGCTCGTCGAGCAGGATCAGGTTGCCGCCCTCTTTGAGAGTCAGGGCCAGGTTGAGTCGGTTGCGTTCTCCACCGGACAACACACCGGCCGGCTTCTGCTGGTCGGGTCCCTTGAAACCGAACGCCGAGACGTACGCGCGCGAGGGGATTTCGTTCTGCCCGACCTGGATGTAGTCGAGCCCGTCGGAGACGGTTTCCCACACGTTCTTCTTCGGGTCGAGGCCGCCGCGGGTTTGGTCGACGTAGCTCAGCTTCACGGTCTCGCCGACCTTGACGACGCCGCTGTCCGGCTGTTCCAGGCCGACGATCGTCTTGAACAGCGTGGTCTTACCGACACCGTTGGGGCCGATGACGCCGACGATGCCGTTGCGCGGCAGTGTGAACGACAGGTCCTTGATCAGCGTGCGGCCTTCGAAGCCCTTGTCGAGGTGGTCGACCTCGACCACCAGGTTGCCCAGCCGCGGACCGGTCGGGATCTGGATCTCCTCGAAGTCGAGCTTGCGGGTCTTCTCGGCCTCGGCCGCCATCTCCTCGTAGCGCTGCAGACGAGCCTTGCTCTTGGCCTGCCGGGCCTTGGCGCCGGACCGGACCCAGGCCAGTTCCTCGGTGAGCCGCTTCTGCAATTTGACGTCCTTGCGGCCCTGTACCGAGATCCGCTCGGCCTTTTTCTCCAGGTAGGTGGAGTAGTTGCCCTCGTAGGGGTACGCGCGGCCGCGGTCGAGTTCCAGAATCCATTCGGCCACGTTGTCGAGGAAGTAGCGGTCGTGGGTGACAGCCAGAACCGCGCCCTCGTAGGCGGCCAGGTGCTGCTCGAGCCACTGCACACTCTCGGCGTCGAGGTGGTTGGTCGGCTCGTCGAGCAGCAGCAGGTCCGGCTTGGACAGCAGCAACTTGCACAGCGCGACGCGGCGCCGCTCACCGCCGGACAGGTGGGTCACCGGCTCGTCGGGCGGCGGGCAGCGCAGGGCGTCCATTGCCTGCTCCAGCTGGGAGTCGAGGTCCCATGCGTTGGCGTGGTCCAGCTCCTCCTGCAGCTTGCCCATCTCCTCCATCAGCTCGTCGGAGTAGTCGGTGGCCATCAGCTCGGCGACCTCGTTGAAGCGGTCCAGCTTGACCTTGATGTCGCCGAGGCCCTCCTCGACGTTGCCGCGAACCGTCTTCTCTTCGTTCAGCGGCGGCTCCTGCTGCAGGATGCCGACCGTCGCGTCATTGGCCAGGAATGCCTCGCCGTTGTTGGCCTTGTCCAGCCCGGCCATGATCCGCAAGACGCTCGACTTACCAGCCCCGTTAGGGCCGACGACACCGATCTTGGCGCCCGGGTAGAAGCTCAAGGTGACGTCGTCGAGGATGACTTTGTCGCCGTGCGCCTTGCGGACCTTCTTCATCGTGTAGATGAACTCAGCCATGTGGCGGTGTTGCCTTTCTGATTGCGAGGTAATACTCGCGCCCCATCCTAGGCAACTTCTCCGGCTCCTCCTCACGCTGCCGCGCTGCGTGCATCGTCGCCGGATTGGCAACACCGCCATGGGGCCATCAAGCCGAGAGCGGCAGCGGCGCCTCCTCGGCCGAAGTGGCGTCGACGTCTTTCTCCTCGTCGGCCTCGGCGGCGGGGGCAGCCGCTCCGGACGAGACGGTCTTCTCGACGCGTGCGATGCACCGGGAGAGGTCGGGACCGACGGCGATGGCCCGCATCTCGAGGTTCGACCGCTGGTTGCCGTCGCGGTCCTCGTACTCGCTGGTGTAGACGTGCCCGGACACGATCACCGGCGAGCCCTTTCCCAGCGATGCACCGACGCCCGAAACCAGCCGGCCCCAGCAGTTGACGGTGATGAAGAGCGAGTTGCCCGGCTCCCAGGTGCCGTCAGCGGCCCGGCGGCGGGCATTGCTGGCCACCCTGAACTTCAGGACTTCCTGGTCGCCGATTCTGCGGCGCTTCGGGTCGTTGACGACGTTGCCGACCACGGTCAGCGGTGTTTCGAACATTTCTTGTTCACCTTTCCTCGATGGCGACAACATCGCCGCCTGTGCTGACCCCATTCACCGTGAGGCCGCCGACATCGCGGCCGGTTCTCGCGACTGGTGCGGCGGAGGTGTGGACAAAGCCTCAGGTGTGGATGAACCGCCCGGCGGCTGCGGCCGGTAGTCGCGCCGAGGTGGGCGCGCACATTCGTGACCTGGACCGGCGAGGTGAATGTGGCGGCGGGCCTAGCGTTGCTCTGACGGGTCGCGGCGGGCCAACTCGGCGAGCATCGCGTTGTAGGCCACCAGGTCGGTGTCCTCGTCGCGATCGGCGGCGCGATCCAACCGACGTGCCGTGCGCTCGTCGCTGCGCGACCACTGCACCATCAACGCGATCATGACGACAGCCAACGGTATTTCGCCTGCCGCCCAAGCCATTCCGCCACCGAGGCGTTGGTCGCCCAGCAGGTCGGTGTGCCAGCTCAGGTGCAGCGCGCGGTAGAAGCTCCCGCCGAGCACGTTCTGCATGCTCATCAGGATGATCGCGAAGAAGGCGTGCAGCGGCAGCGAGGCGAACACCACCGCGACCTTCGCCAGCGGTGGAATCGGGCGCGGAGTCGGGTCGACACCGATGACAACCCAGTAGAACAGGTAGCCGCTGGCCAGGAAGTGCAGGTTCATCACCACGTGGCCGATGTGGCTGCCGACCGCGGCGTCGAACAAACCGCCCAGGTACAGCCCGTAGAACCCGGCGACGAACAACGCCGTCGCGACCACCGGGTTGGTCAGAAACTTCGAAATCCTGCTGTGCAGGGCGGCCAGCAGCCACTCCCGCATACCGGGCGGATCGCCCCGGCCGGCCGCCGGGAGCGCTCGCAACGCCAACCCGACCGGCCCGCCCAGCACCAGCAGGATCGGAACGAGCATCGACAGCATCATGTGCGCCGCCATGTGCATGCTGAACATCGCCGGCATGTATCGGCCCACCCCCGACGAAGTGACGAACAACAGCGTCAGGCAGCCCAGCAACCAGGACACCGTCCGGCCCATCGGCCACGCGTCACCGCGTCGGCGAAGCCGGCGCACCCCGGCCACATACAGCCCGGCGAACACGATCGCCGCGGTCCCGAAGATCAGGTCGAACCGCCAATCGACGAACACTCGCAGCAAGGTCAGCGGCCCGGCGAAGTCGTAGCCGATCTTGACGTCGGCGATCGAGGGAATGCCGATCGGCAGCGGCGGAGGCGGTGTGCGGCCCAGACCGACGGCGATGCCGAAGGTGAGGCCGAACAGCACCGCTTCGACCAGCGCAAGCCGGGTCAGCCTCGCGCGCGAGGCCGAATCTGATTGCAGCGCAACCACTCCCGCTCGACGTTGGCGCCAGCCGACGACACCGAGAAGGCACAGCGCCGCGAATTTGGCGACGACGAGTCGCCCGTATTCACTGGAAATCAGATCCGACGGGCGGATCCGCACCGCGGCGTTCACGACACCGCTGAGCGCCATCGCACCGAAGCACCACAGGGCGATCGTCGAAAATCGGCGCACGGCCAGGTCGGCATGCTGCCCACCGCGGACCACATGGGTCAACAGCGCCAGCAGACCGCCGGCCCACACGCTCCCGGCGACGAGGTGGATCAACAGGCTGTTGGTCGCCAGGTCGTGGGAACCGCCGGCCGACGAATGACCGGTGAGCCCGAGTGGGACCAACGTGACCAGCGAGCCGGCCAGCAGCAACGGCGTCCACGACCAGCGCAGCACCGGAAGGCTGGCCACCGTCAGCACCCCGGCCAGCAACGCGGTCCATCGCCAGGCCGCCGAGATGTTGATGATGCCGGCCAGCGACCACAAGCTCGCCGGATTCAGGTTCGCGGTGAATGGCTGACCCGAGACATCGGAGATGGTCAGCGGCACCAGAAGGGCTGCGCACACCGCCCACGCGCCGGCCGCCACCGTCCCGACCCGCAGCGCGCGATAGCCGTCCGCGTCCAGCACCCCGTTCTGCTGCGGCGGTACCAGGAAAGCAGCCATCAGGAAGGACCCGACCGCCACTACCGCTGCGACCTCCCCGGCGGCCCGGACGAACGGCAGCCCGATCGTGGTCACCGGACCCGGATCGGGCAATCCGGTGGCGGTCAGAGCGGCCGTCAACGAAAGCACCCCGATACCCGCGGCGGTGCAACCGGCCAGCGCCGCCACCGCGAAGAGCAGCGGCCATGCCGCGCGCCGGGTGGCGACCGCAGTACCCGTCATACCCAAAGAGTACGGGCGCGTTACCTATGCCTGGCTCGCACCGCGCGACTCGACCTCGCGGGCGACGAACTGGTTGCGCGCGATCTTCGCGACGTGATCGAAATCTTGCAGAATGGCCTGCAATTCGCGGCGGAAAGCGAGCCGTCGCTCGGCCAGGTCCGGACCGGGCTCGAGCAGATCCTGGTCGGCGACCACCTGTCGTGCGGTGTCGAACAGCAGCGTCGACACCGGCTCGCTGCTGCGCACCCGACCTTGCGCGACGTACTGCTTGCCGACTCCGAGCGCCAGCTGGGTGAGCTCCTTGGCGCCGATGTCGGCCGGGGCGTCGCGGAGCACATCGGCCACGATCTCATAGGCCTCGAAGAAGACCCTCAGCATCGCGTCCGACATCAACGGCCGCTTGGCCCAGAGCACCGCGTCGATCTCCGCCGGGCCGGCGGCGACCTGCGCTTCCCACCCCTCGTTCCACGCCATCTCATCGGCGATGTTCTGGCGGAACGAGGCCGAATCCGCGAAGTAGAAATCGAATTTCAGCAAGTCGCGCAGACGCATTGCTTGAGTCCAGAACGCGTCGAGCCGATTCCCGTCTACCCGGGCGGCGTAAGCCAGTGCCAGCTCAACGATCACGGTTTCCAGGAACGCGTGGATCACCGAGTTGCGGTAGAACGCAGCGGTGTGTTCGTTCTCTGGAGCAATACGCCACACGGGTTCGCGGCCGCTGTCCACGCGGGTGATCGGATGGCCGTTGGACAGTGAATCGACCGCCGCCCGAACACCTTCCGGTGTGCGCAGCCGTAGCGCGCTGGTCGACATCGGCGTGTTCTTGCGTTCGAGATAGTCCAGGGAGTCCTGCAGCGTGTGGTGCAACTGAGTGAGCGTCAACGCCAAACCGTGCGTGGTGAGCAGCAGCGCCGACACCAGGCCGGTCGCATTGACCGGGGTGGACTGCAGGATCCGCCATGCAACCTCGAACGACATCTTCTGCAGCGCAAGTCGTTTGGCCGGTTCGTCGTCGGCGATGCCGCCGTGGCACGGGCCGAGATACTCACGCATCGAGACAGCCTCGGGAAAGCGGACGTAGATCTTGCCGTAGTTCCGTTCGCCCTGGGCCTTGATGAACTTGTACATCCAGCTCAAACCCTCGGCACGTTTTTCACCGCCTCGGGCATAGGCGGCGTATTCGGCCGTCTCGTGTAACTGATCGAAACTGATCGAGACTCCTTGCAGCAGAATGTCATCGCTGCGACCATCCAGATAGGCGTCGGCCACATAGCTCATCAACCCGAGCTTGGGCGGCAACATCTTCCCGGTACGTGACCGGGTTCCCTCGATCGACCAGCTCAGGTTGAACCGCTTCTCCACCACGTAGCCGACGTACTCCTTGAGCACGTACTTGTACACCGGGTCATTACCGATGTTGCGGCGGATGAAGATGGTCCCGGCCCGACGCAGCAGCGGTCCCATGACGCCGAAAGCCAGGTTCACCCCGGCGAATACGTGTACCGGCGGCAGCCGGTTCTCCTGCATCGCCACCGGCATGACCGCGCCGTCGATGTAGGACCGGTGCGAGAACAGCAATACCGCCGGATGGGCTTCCAGCGCGGTGCGAAGCGCCGCGACTTGGTACTCGTCGTAGTCGATTTCACGATCGAAGCCCCGGCTGAACATCCTGCCGAGGACGGAGACCAGGTCGACCGACACCCGGCTCCACCCGGTGGCGAGCTCATCGAGCATCTCTCCGGCTTTTTCGAGGTCGGCGCCGGGAATCTTCTCCAACCCGGCGCGAAATCGCGCGGACGCCATGATCTCCGGGCGTACCAGGCGCGGTGACTTGTACTGCGGTCCGAGGATTCGGTACTCGGCACGCTCCATGGCCAACAGCGCGCGGCGGGTGACGAAATGCGCGAACTCACGCGGGTTGTCCCCCACGGTGATGTCGCGCCACTGCTGCCGGAGTTCGGAGACTCTGGCCGATTCACCGGCCACGACCTGGGCTCGCGAGCGGTCGGATCGAAGAATGTGCCGTTGCCGACGTTCGCTGGGCTGGTAGGGATTCCAGCCCGGCAGCAGTGCCGATACCCGGTTCAGAGCGGTCGCGTCAGCCCGGGGCATCCAGAAGACCCGCACCGGAACGATCGAGCGGTCCTCGTCCAGTTCGAGCTGCTCGACGAGTTGCGCCAGCTCGCCGGGCGACGGGTCCTGATCGGGCAGCGCCAGCACCTCGAGCTTGGTCTCCGGGTGACGGTCCCGTTGTTGGTCGAGCCAGGTGGCCAGCAACTCCGACTCGAGCGGTGACGACGCCGACGCCAGCACCAGGGTGCTGCGGCCGGAGCTCAGCGAGCCGTTGCCGGCGTCGGCGGTCACGACCGGCCCTTCGGCCGTGGCGAATCTGGTTGCGCCGTGGTCGCCTTGGATGGCGCCGCCTTCTTGGCCGGGGCTTTCTTGGCCGCAGCCTTCTTGGCCGGGGTCTTCTTGGCCGCCGTCTTCTTGGCCGGGGTCTTCTTCGCCGGCGCGGCTTTCTTTGCGGGGGCGGACTTCTTGGCCGGGGTCTTTTTGGCCGCCGCCTTCTTCGCGGGCACGGCTTTGCGCGCCGGCCCGCTTCGGTAGACGTCGTGATCGGGAAGCTCGTCTTCCGGCCAGTTGGCCAACGTGTCCAGGTAGAGCTGGCGAACGCCGGCAATCCGATCCGAGAGCGTCTCCACCGTCCAGTCGGCGACCGAAATCGGCGGGAAGACGGCGACATCCACCGTTCCGGGATTCATGGTGGTGGAATTGCGCGCGGCGATGATCTCCGCGTTGCGGATGACGATCGGTACGATCGGTATCCCCACCGCCATCGCCATCCGGAACGGACCCTTCTTGAACGGACCGACGGTGGTGGTGTCCAGTCGGGTTCCCTCGGGTGCGATCATGATCGAAAGCCCCTGCCGGGCACGCTCTTCCACCTGATGCAACGACTCGACCGCTGCGGCCGGGTTGTCGCGGTCGATGAACACCGAGTCGAGGACCTTGCCGAGCGTGCCCATGATCGGGTCGCTCTCCAGCTCCTTCTTGCCGACGGCGACCCAGTTGTCGCGGATCAGCGCGCCGACGATGACGGGATCGGCCTGGTTTCGATGGTTGAAGATGAACACCGCCGGACGCTCCGCGGTCAGATTCTCCCTACCCAGGATGTTCAGCTCGACACCGCTGGCGGTCAACAGCATCTGCGACCACGTCGATGTGAAGAAGTTGACTCCGCGCCGTCGGCTGCGAGTCAGCAGGCCGATCCCGAGCGCTCCGGCGGCCACCGGAAGCACCGACCCGACGCCGGCCAGAGTGCGCAACTGCGCGGTGATCCCCCCGCCGCTGCGACTGCTGAACCGCAGAATCGGCCATCCGCGCCGCTTGGCGACCGCGGCCATCTTGCCTTCGGGGTTGGTCGGCCGCGGATTGCCGACCAGATACATCAGCGCGACGTCCTCGTCGCCGTCGGCGTAGAAGTAGCTGTCTTTGAGGTCAATTCCGTTCTCGCCGGCGAACTTCTGGACCGCGGCGGCTTTGCCTGGCCCCCACAGGATCGGAGCGACCACGTTACCGGTCAAGACGCCGTCGTCGTCGGTCTCGAATTTGTTGGTCAGCGTGTTGAGGATGCCGAGGAAGGCGGCCACCGGCGCGACCTGAATGGTCAGCGCCGATGAACTGAGCACCACGGTGTGTCCGCGGGCCAGGTGAGCCCGGACCAGTTCACGCATCTCGGGATAGACACGGGACTCGATGCGCTGGACGAACAGCCGCTCGCCGATCTCCTCCAAATCGCTGAGCATGCGGCCACGTAACGCCGCGGACGCCTTGCCGATCAGCTCTTCGAATTCGATCCGTCCGAGCTGGTGATTGAGGCCGGCGGTGACCATGCTGATCAGTTCGCCGACGCCCATGTCGCGGCGGCGCAGGCGTTCCTGGGTGAGGATGACGGCGGTGAAGCCCGCCACCAAAGTCCCGTCCAGATCAAAGAACGCGCCGACCTTCGGTCCCGGTGGGCTCGCCATGATCTCGGCGACCGATCCCGGTAGCCGCAGATCGCGCGCGGAACGATCCACGTTGTCAGTGGTCACTTCGCGCCCTCCGATTCCTCTGCCGCGAACGACGACGGCACCGCCTGCGGGACAGGATCGCCTGCCAACGCCAGGATTTCGTTGAAGCCGTCCAGCAGGCAACGGGCCCACAGCGCCTCGTCACGAACAGCAGCCCGGTCGTAGCGCGTCGTGATGGTGCAGTAGCCGCCACGCGAGATCAGCACGACCATCATCCCGACGCCGGGCAATGGACCGATACCGTACTGCCGCAACACCTTTGCTCCGGCGATGAAAGTATCGCCGGGGTACACCGGCACATTGCTGGCCTGTACGTCCGAGCCCACCACCGATCCGGTCATGGATTCCAGCAGCGGCCCGGGCAGAACGCTCAAAACCGGCGCGATAGAACCGATGATGTCCATCGCGGGCTCGTCCCGCCGCTGGGTCATCTGCAATCGGATCTTCTGCATGCGCGTCACCGGATCTTTGGTGCCGACCGGAGCCGCCAAATTCACCCCGGTGAAACGATTTCCGCCGGCCGCGTCGGATTCCGCCCGCAGACTGACCGGCACCGCCATCGGCAGCGTCGAAATCGGCACCCCGAGCGCCTCGTGGTAGCGGCCCAAAGCGCCCGACAGGCCGGCCAGGTAAGCGTCGTTGATCGAGCCGCCACCGGCTTTCGCGGCGCGACGTAGATCCGACAGCGGGATGTCGATCGCTTCGCTTCGCGTCGCCAGGCTGCGGCGGCGAAGCAGCGGCGACGGCTCGGCGGCCCGGCCGACCACCCGCGCCCCGGAGCGGGCGTAGCTCAGAACGCCCGACAACGCGGCGCTCGGGCGGGAAACCGCCCGCCCGACTACCGAGGCCGCGCCCCACAGCGCGCCGCCCGCACCTTTCGCCACCGTGAGCGGCAACCGGTTGAAACCCTCGCGCATGAGGTCGTTCGCCGTCAGGTCCTGCGGAATCGGCTGGTCAGGTGTCGGCTGCGACGGTGGGTCGCGCTCGAGGTCGTAGATGTGGGCGAACATCTCCACGCTGCCGACTCCGTCGGTGACGGCGTGCGAGAGATGCAGCAACGTCGCGGCTTTGCCGTCCTGTAGTCCCTCGATGAGGGTCGCGGTCCACAGCGGCCGGGCGATGTCCAACGGCGATTGCAGCGTCAACTCCGCGAGGTCGAACACGTGCCGCAGCGATCCCGGTTCGGTGACCCGGAGTCTGCGGACGTGGTAGTCGAGGTTGAAATCGGGGTCGACGACCCAGCGCGGCGACGCCGTCGGCAACGTCGGCACGACCACCTTCTGCCGCAGCCTCAACGCTTTCCTCGAGGCATAGTCGAAGCGAGTGCGGAACCGGTCCCAATCCGGGGTGCGGTCCAGGATCTCCAGCGCCATGATTCCCGAGCGAGTCCGGGGGTTGGCCTCCCCGCGATGTAAGAGGTAATCGACTGGTCCCAGCGCCGTGGGCAACCCGGCTGCGTCGACCTGATCAGCCATTGACCGCTCCCCGCGTCAACGCTGCCATCGCCACTGAGACCTCCCGTTTCGACTGGGCCGCGCACCCCGTCCCGGGACGCTGCAGGCAAACTCCAAACTAGTCCGGTTGGCGCGGCAGTGGTAGCCGATTGTGCGGATCGGAACGCGACATCGGACACGTCTCAGGTGGCGTGCGAATCATCCTGTTGTGCTTCCGAATTCGAACCGAGCAAATGCTCGGGCGCCGGCCGCCTAGCCGGTCGATACGGCGCGTTGGTCCAGAGCGCCGGCGTGCGACCGGGCATGTTGTCCGTAGACCACACCCAGGAAGTCGGCGACCGCGTCGGCCGCCAGCCGTGACCGGACCGTGGCGAACAAATCGAAAGCGTGGTGCGCATTGGGCAATTCGGCGTAGCCGACGGTGGCGGCACCGGCTTTGCGGAGCGCACCGCAGAAGGACCGCGCCTGCACATTCGGGATCACCGAATCGTTTTCGCCGTGCAGGACGAAAAATGGCGGCGCATCCCGGTGGACGTGCGCGATCGGCGAGGCCGACTCGAAAAGCTCCGGACTGTCGGCGTATTGCTCTTTCATGACGAAGAGCTCTAGAAACGCCATCATCATGTCGTGCATTTTCGCCGGGTCGGTCAGGTCGTAGACGCCGTAGTAGGGCGCGGCGGCCTGAACGGTCGTATCGGCATCCTCGAAGCCGGGCTGTAGCCGTGGATCGTTGGCGGTGAGCGCGACCAGCGCAGCCAGGTGGCCTCCGGCGGAGCCGCCCGTGACGGCGATGAAGTCGGGATCGCCACCGTAATCGGCGATGTTCTCCCGAACCCAGGCCAGAGCGCGCTTGACGTCGACGATGTGCGCGGGCCACGCGTTGCGCGGGCTCTTGCTGTAATCGATCGAGACGCAGACCCAGCCGAGCTCGGTCATCCGGCCCATCAGCGGATAGCCTTGCGGCCGTCTGCCGTTGACGGTCCATGCGCCACCGGGAATCTGCAGGAGCACGGGTGCCCGATCGCCGGCCTTGACGTCCCGATGGCGCCAGATGTCCAGCATGTTGTCGCGGGCATTGGGGCCGTAGACGATGTCGGAGGTCTGCGCCGCGTAGCGGCGGTGACCACCGGCGGAGTGCCGCATGCCGCCCCGACGCTGCGGACGGTCGCTGATCGGATGCCGAACCGTGTCGCGGTAGTCGGCGCCGAACGCGTCGTGCAGCGCGTCGGTGAGGACCCGGTCGGCGCGCTGTGCCGCCCAACTCGTCGCCACCTTCGACAGCGGCGTCACACCGGACAGTGCGTGCCCCGTGACGACGTGCGGGGGGAATTCCGTCGACAGCCATCCCGCCAGGAAGCTGGCCACCGTTGGCGAGCCGCGCAGCAGCAGTGAACCGGTGCGATACGCACCGATCGGCCCGGAGGCGAGCTGTGCGCCGTGGCGCAGCATCTCGGCACATGCGCGCGAGTATCGCGTCCTGACATCGAAGGCAACGGTCATGCCCTGCCACTCCTCATCGTTGAGCACACGCGTTGGCTGGCGCGGAATGACCGTCGGCAGCGTTCGTGTGTGGCGGGCCTCACACTAGCCCAGTAACTCGTCCCGCCAAGGCACGGTGCTCCGGCGTTGCGGCGCGGGTATACCCACTTTCTGGTTTGGCTACACTGACCTGGCTTTGAAGTCCTCGGCCCCCGTAGCTCAGCTGGATAGAGCACATGACTTCTAATCTTGTGGTCGCAGGTTCGAATCCTGCCGGGGGTGCAGCTCAAGCGGGTGCCATTGTGACCCGTGTGATTCCTGTGGCTCATGTCCTCCGACGGCGCACGACGTGCCGTCGCCGGCGAATCAGCGGAGGTAACCGATGGTCCACGACCTGGTCCTGTACAGCGTCGATCAGCACGTCGCGCTGATCACCATCAACGATCCGGACCGGCGCAATGCCGTCACCGGCGAATCGTCGGCGCAGTTGCGCGCGGCCGTCGAGCGCGCGGAAGCCGATTCCGGGGTGCACGCGGTTGTCGTCACCGGCGCCGGCAAGGCGTTCTGCGCCGGGGCCGACCTCAGTGCCCTCGGCAGTGCCGCCGAGGAAGGATTACGGCAGCTCTACGACGGGTTCATGGCGGTCGGCCAATGCACGCTGCCGACCATCGCCGCCGTCAACGGACCGGCTGTGGGCGCCGGGCTGAACTTGGCGCTGGCCGCAGATGTGCGTATCGCCGGTCCCAATGCGCTGTTCGACGCTCGTTTTCAGAAGCTCGGTATTCATCCCGGCGGTGGCGCCACCTGGATGCTGCAGCGCGGTGTCGGACCTCAGGTAGCCCGCGCCGCCCTGCTCTTCGGCATGCGTTTCGACGCCGAATCGGCTGTGCGACATGGTCTTGCGCTCAGCATCGCCCAGGACCCCGTCGCGGCGGCCCTGGAACTGGCGGCCGGCCCGGCGGCCGCGCCGCGTGAGGTGGTACTGGCCACCAAGGCAACCATGCGCGCCACCGCGAGCCCGGGTTCGGTCGACATCGAACTCCACGAACAGGCCAAGAACACCGAACTCGGCCCGCAGGCCCGCTCCATTCAGTCGCCGGAGTTCGCTGCGCGACTCGCCGCGGCCAAACGTAAATAGCCGCAACCGAACTCGTCAGGAACCGGCTTCGCCTGCCAGGTGCACGATCCGCTCGGCTCGACGCAACACCGGCGCGTCGACCATGTGACCTTCGAATGCGAAGACACCGCGCTCGTGACTTGCTGCGGCCAAAACATCGCGTGCCCAATGCACTTCGTCGGGTGACGGGGCGTAGCCGGCCCGGATGACCGGCACCTGGCTCGGGTGGATCGCGACTTTGGCGTCGAAGCCGACCGCAACCGCGTCATCGACCTCGCCGCGCAACCCGTCGAGGTTCTTGATGTCGAGGTACACCGAATCGAGAGCGACGCGTCCGTAGGCCTTCGCCGCCAACAGCGACTGCGAGCGGACATGTCGCGCGACTTCCCGGTAACTGCCGTCGGGGTAACGGTTGGCCGTGCCGCCGAGGACGGCGAACAGATCCTCAGCGCCCCACATCACGGCGATCGCGTTGTCCACCTGAACGGTCTCGGTGACCATCAGGGCGCCCAGCGGAGATTCGACCAGGACGATGACATTCAGCGGCGCCAGAGCGCTGACCTGTTCGACCGCTTCGCATTTCGGCAACATGACGGTGTCGTACGGCGTGTTCTTCAGTGCCTGCAGGTCGAGTTCCTGGTCTTCGGTGCCGAACTGGTTGACACGCACCACGGTTCGCGACGGATCCAGCGGGACGTCGACCAACGCCTGACGGGCGGCGGGCCGGTCGGCGGCCGCGCAGCCGTCCTCGAGGTCGAGGATCACGACATCGGCTGCGGCCGCGGCCTTCTGGTAGCGCTCATGGCGATCAGCCGGGCAGAACAGCCATGCCGGGCCGGGATTGCTCAGCGCCATCAGGCCTGCCCTTTTCCGGCCCCGTGGGCCTGCTTTCGCACCATGGTTTTGCGGTGAGCGGTCGCGACGACATCGCCGTGCTGGTTGCGGCCGGTGTGCGCGAACGTGACGATGCCTTCGCCCGGTCGGCTCTTCGATTCCCGCTTCTCGACGATGATCGTTTCGGCGTACAGGGTGTCACCGTGGAAAAGTGGCTTGGGAAAGGCGATTTCAGAAAAACCGAGGTTACCGACGATGGTGCCCTGGGTCAGCTGAGCAACCGACAGACCGACCAGGGTCGAGAGCGTGAACATCGAGTTGACCAGCCGCTGGTTGAACGGTGGCAGCGCGTCGGAAAACGCGGCGTCGAGGTGCAGCGCCTGGGTGTTCATCGTCAGGGTGGTGAACAACACGTTGTCGGCCTCGGTGATGGTGCGGCCCGGCCGATGCAGATAGCGCACCCCGGTTTCGAACTCCTCGAACCACAGGCCACGCTGAACTACCTCGCGGAATTCTTCGGTCACAACCCCACCTCGCGGGCGATCAACATCAGCTGCACCTCTGTGGTCCCCTCACCGATCTCGAGAATCTTGCTGTCCCGGTAATGCCGGGCCACGGTGAATTCATTCATAAAGCCGTAGCCACCATGCACCTGGGTGGCGTCTCGGGCGTTGTCCATGGCCGCCTCGCTGGCGACCAGCTTGGCGATCGCAGCCTGTTTTTTGAATGGCTTGCCGGCCAGCATCAGGGCCGCGGCGTCGTAGTAGGCCGTGCGGGCAGTGTGAGCGCGAGCCTCCATCCGGGCGATCGTGAACGCGATGGATTGGTACCGACCGATCGCCTGCCCGAACGCTTCGCGCTCGCGCGCGTACTTGACGCTCTCGTCGACACAGCCCTGTGCGACGCCGGTGGCCAACGCCGCGATCGCGATGCGGCCCTCGTCGAGAATCCGCAGAAAGTTCGCGTAGCCGCGGCCACGCTCACCCAGCAGGTTCTGCTCTGGCACCCGGACGTCGTCGAAGCTCAGTGGGTGGGTGTCGGAGGCATTCCAGCCGACCTTGTCGTATGCCGGTTCGACGGTGAACCCCGCCGTGGGCACGGGAATCAGGATCGACGAGATCTCTTTCTTGCCGTCCCGCTCCCCGGTCACAGCGGTGACCGTGACGAGTTTGGTGATGTCGGTGCCTGAGTTGGTGATGAACTGCTTGGAGCCGTTGATCACCCAGTTGCCGTCGTCCAGTTGCGCGGTCGTCTTGGTCGCACCCGCATCGGTGCCACCGCCGGGCTCGGTCAGACCGAAGGCACCCAACGCGGCACCACTTGCCAACTGCGGCAACCATTCCTGCTTCTGAGCGTCGCTGCCGAATCGGTAGACGGGCATCGCGCCCAGCGAAACACCGGCCTCGAGGGTGATGGCCACGCTCTGGTCGACCTTGCCCAACTCCTCCAGCGCCAGGCACAGGGCGAAGTAATCGCCGCCCATGCCACCCCACTCTTCCGGGAAGGGCAGACCGAACAGGCCCATCTCGGCCATGCCGGCCACCACTTCATAGGGGAAGGAGTGCTCGGCGTCGTGCTTCGCCGCGACCGGGGCAACCACGGTTTGAGCGAAGTCGCGGACCGTCTTGGCCAGCTGTTGATACTCGTCCGGAAGCGTTCCGGTCGACAGAAAGTCACTCATGCGTTGCTGTCCTCTACCTGGATTCGGGCCAGCGGCTGGCCCACTTTCACCTGATCGCCAACGGCGACAAGAAGTTCGACCACACCGTCGACGGGCGCAGTCAGCGCGTGCTCCATCTTCATCGCCTCGACCGTGACAACGACGGTGCCCGCCGTGACGCCGGCGCCGTCGTCGACGCCGACCGCGACGACCGATCCGGGCATCGGACTGGTCAGCTCGGCGTCACCGCTGTGTACCTCGTCTTCGCGGACCGATGCCTCGCGCACCTCTTCGAGCACCCCGACGGCGCCGTCACCGGCCAGCCAGATCTTGCCGTCCTGAACGGCGACGGTGTAGATGACGCGCAGTCCGTCCAGCGTCACCGCCAGTTGGCCCTCCACCAAAGCGGCCCGCAGCGAACGTGATTCACCGTCCTCGATCCGAACTTGGGCGCCCTCTGGCCCACCGACGATATGGACGTGGTCGACGCGATCGCCCGCCCGCAGCCGGATGCTCACCGGCGCGTGGCGGCCGACCCGCCAGCCCGACGGCACCGCCCACAAGTCGGCGCCCGGCGCGGGGAACCGGCTCAGCCAGCGCAATGCGGCCGCGGCGATGAACTGGTCGTCGGAGGCAGCTCGGGCGCGGAAGTCACCGGCGCGGCGATCCAGCAGACCCGTGTCGAGGCGGCCCGCAACCACATCCGGGTCTGCCAGCAGAAAGCGAACGAATTCGATGTTGGTCACCACGCCGAGCACCGCCGTATCGGCCAGCGCCCGATCCAGCGTGCGCAACGCAGCGGCCCGATCTTCGCCGTAGCCAATGACTTTCGCCAGCATCGGATCGTAGTCGCTTCCGACGGCCATACCGGCGGACAGTCCCGAGTCGATCCGCACCCCGGCCGCGTCCGACTCGGTCACCGCGAGGACGTCGCCGCCGGTGGGCAGGAAGCCGTTCGCTGGATCCTCGGCATAGATGCGCGCCTCGATGGCGTGACCGTGCAGGGCAATCTCGGACTGCTCGACCGTGAGCTGCTCCCCCGCGGCGATCCGGACCTGCCACTCGACCAGGTCCCAGCCGGTGACCAGTTCGGTCACGGGATGCTCGACCTGCAGGCGGGTGTTCATCTCCATGAAGAAGAACTCGTCGGGCCGGTCGGCCGAGACGATGAACTCCACGGTGCCGGCGCCGGCGTAGTCCACGCTGCGCGCGGTGTCGCATGCGGCGGCGCCGATCCGGGCCCGGGTCTCGGCATCGAGCAGCGGGGACGGGGCCTCTTCGACGACCTTTTGGTGCCGGCGCTGCAGGCTGCATTCCCGCTCACCGAAGTGCACGACGTTGCCGTGTCCGTCGGCCAGCACCTGGACCTCGATATGCCTGGGCCGCAGCACGAATCGCTCCAAGAACAGCGTGTCGTCGCCGAAAGCGGCGGCGGCCTCGCGCCGGGCACTGAGCAGCGCCGCCGCGAGGTCGGCCGGTCGCTCGACCATGCGCATGCCCTTGCCTCCGCCACCCGCGGACGGCTTGACCAGAACCGGGTATCCGATTTCCTCGGCCGCCGCGATCAGGTCGTCGTCGCTGAGCCCGGGCCGGGCGAGGCCGGGAACCACCGGTACGCCGAAGGCGGACACCGTCGCCTTGGCGGCGATTTTGTCGCCCATCGTGTGAATAGCGCCGACCGGCGGCCCGATGAACGCGATACCGGCTGCCGCCAGCGCGGCCGCGAAATCGGCATTCTCCGAAAGGAACCCATAGCCGGGATGAACGGCGTCAGCGCCGGTGCGTACGGCCGCGTCGACGATCGCAGAGATATTCAGGTAGCTCTCGCGCGCCGCGGCCGGACCGATGTTGATCGCGACGTCGGCCTCGGCGACATGGCGTGCGTCGACATCGGCATCGCTGTAGACCGCCACCGATCGAATGCCCATCGCCCGGAGCGTGCGGATCACGCGCACGGCGATCTCGCCGCGGTTGGCAATCAGAACGGTTCGCAATTCTTTGACACCCATCGCACTCACATCCGGAAGACGCCGTAGGAGACCGGCTCGACCGGCGCGGTGGACGTCACTGAAAGCGCAAGCCCTACAACTGTTCTGGTGTCGGCGGGGTCGATGACGCCGTCGTCCCAGAGCCGGGCCGTCGAGTAGTACGGGTTCCCCTGCTGCTCGTACTGGGCGCGGATCGGAGCCTTCAGCGCCTCTTCCTCGTCGGCGGTCATCTCTCCGCGCACCGTCGCGAGCACCGACGCCGCCTGCTCACCGCCCATCACGGAGATCCGCGCGTTCGGCCACATCCACAGAAAGCGCGGCGAATAGGCCCGCCCACACATCGAATAGTTGCCGGCACCGTAGGACCCGCCGATCACGACGGTGAGCTTGGGCACCCGCGCACACGCCACCGCGGTCACCATTTTCGCGCCGTGTTTGGCGATCCCGCCCGCCTCGTATTCGCGGCCGACCATGAACCCCGAGATGTTCTGCAGAAACAGCAGCGGCACCATCCGCTTGTCACACAATTCGATGAAATGTGCACCCTTGACCGCGGATTCGGAGAACAAGACACCGTTGTTGGCCACGATGCCGACCGGATGGCCATGAATGTGGGCGAACCCGGTGACCAGCGTGCTGCCGTATTCGGCTTTGAATTCCGCGAATTCGCCGCCGTCGACGATCCGGTGGATGACGTTGTGCACGTCGTAGGGAATCCGCGGGTCGACGGGGACGACGTCATACAACTCCGACTGTTCGGCGATCGGGTCCACGGTGGGCACGATGTCCCAGATCGGTCGTTCGCGCGGTCCCAGCGTCGATACGATGCGCCGCACGATCCGCAACGCGTCGCGGTCGTCCTGAGCGAGGTGATCGGTGACACCCGAGGTCTTCGAATGTAGCTCTCCGCCACCGAGATCCTCGGCCGAGACGACTTCGCCCGTCGCGGCTTTGACCAGTGGCGGGCCCCCGAGAAAAATGGTGCCCTGATTGCGGACGATCACGGCCTCGTCGCTCATCGCCGGAACGTAAGCCCCACCGGCGGTGCAGGATCCGAGCACCGCGGCGATCTGAGGTATTCCCCGGGCACTGAGATTGGCTTGGTTGTAGAAGATCCGGCCGAAATGATCGCGGTCCGGGAAGACTTCGTCCTGGCGGGGTAGGAACGCGCCGCCGGAGTCGACCAGATAGATGCAGGGCAGCCGATTCTGTGTCGCGATCTCCTGGGCACGCAGATGCTTCTTGACCGTAATCGGGTAGTAGGTACCGCCTTTGACGGTCGCGTCATTGGCGACGATCATGCATTCGCGACCAGAGATCCGGCCGATTCCGGTGATGATTCCGGCGCCCGGACACTCGTCGTCGTACATGCCGTCGGCAGCCAACGGTGCGATCTCGAGCAGTGGGCTTCCGGGATCGAGCAGTCCGTCGACGCGATCGCGCGGCAGCAACTTGCCGCGATCGACATGGCGAGCGCGTGATTTCTCCGGGCCGCCCAGCGCAGCGGTCGCGAGCTTGCCGCGCAACTCCTCGACGAGGGTTGTGTGCGCCGTGCGGTTTTCGGCCGGTGAGGTCATCGGGTACACGCCATTTTCGGTTAATGGTCACTAACTCGTGTTATGTTAGTGGCCATTAACCGAACTGTCCAGGGAGGCTGGATGGCCGCATCCGCCCCGGCCGAGCGTGGTCCAGAGCCACCAGCGCCCAACCCCCGCAGTCGGCGCAAATCGGATCGCCGGCTGCAGCTTCTGGCCGCCGCCGAGCGGCTCTTCGCCGAGCGGGGTTTCCTGGCGGTGCGACTCGAGGACATCGGCGCAGTGGCCGGCGTCAGCGGGCCGGCGATCTATCGGCACTTCCCCAACAAAGAGTCGTTACTGGTCGAGCTGTTGGTGGGGATCAGTACCCGGCTGCTGGCGGGCGCTCGTGAGGTCGGGTCGAGGGAGTCAGCAGACGCCTCTGCAGCGTTGGACGGGCTGATCGACTTCCACCTCGATTTCGCGCTGACCGAGCCCGACCTGATCCGGATTCAGGACCGCGACCTGGCATATCTGCCGGCCGCGGCCGAGCGGCAGGTGCGACGGGCTCAGCGCCAATACGTGGAGGTATGGGTGGGCGTCCTGCGCCGACTCGAACCGGGGCTCGCCGAATCCGACGCCCGGTTGATGGCGCACGCCGTGTTCGGACTGCTCAACTCCACGCCGCACAGCCTCAAGGCCGACGGCGCCGCACGGTCCCGTTCGGTGATGCGGGCGATGACGGTCGCCGCCCTGACCATCGGCGCACCGCCCGGATAGCGCTGCGTTCGGTGGTCTCTGGCGGTGCGTCGGCGCTGTTCATCGATTGTTTCGGCGCCGAAGGTTGCGCTGCAGGTACCCTGCAGAAATGAGGTGGGCATGAGCGATCGACGTCACCCTGAACACGCCCGTTCGACCGATGAGCGGAACGAGCAAACCCGGCGGCTGCACCAGGCCTACCAGCCCTCCGTCGACCCTGCCTATGGCGGCCAGCCCGCTTACCCGCCGCCGTATTGCGGTGGCTCGGCCCAGGATCCGAATGCGGCAAACCCCACCGACCGGCTGCCGCAGTACTGGACGCAGGGTCAGTCGCCGACCGGCCAGCCGCCCCACGACCCCGACCCCGAAAAGCCGAAAGCTCCTCGTTGGCTGTGGATTGCGGCCGTCGCGGCCGTACTCTTGGTGACGGCCTTGGTCGTCGCCCTGGTGATTGCGAACGGCACCGCCAGCAAGCAGACGGCCGTGCCCGCGCTTCCGTCGTCGCCGAGTTCACCTCGGCCGATTCCCGTGGTGCCGCGGTCGCCGTCGCAAACCGCCCGCGCGCCCGAGCCGGCGACCACCGAGCCCGGCCAGCCCGCCGATCCGGGCTCGATGCAGACCGTGGTCTACAACGTCAGCGGCAACGGCCGGGCCATCAGCATCACCTACGTGGACACCGAGGGCATGATGCAGACCGAATTCAACGTCGGGCTGCCGTGGACCAAAGAAGTCAGCTTGCCCGAGTCGGGCAGCAAGACGCCCAACGTCACGATCGTGAACATCGGGCACGACGTGACATGTTCGGTGTCCATCGACGGCGTCGAGATCAATCAGCGCAGCGGTGTCGGCCTGACGAGCTGCACCGGCAACGGCTAGGCCAGGCGGCGCGGGGCACGCACCATCAGCAGGCCCACCAGGCCGACGGCCACCACCAAGAGCAGTCCGCCCATGCCGGCCCGCTCGGCGTGGAATTGGTCGACGAAAACCGAATACAGCAGTGGCGCCACGAAAGTCACGGCCCGCCCGGTCATGGTGAACAGACCGAACGCCACCCCTTCTTTGCCCTCGCTGGCTAGCCGCAGCAGCAGCGTCCGCGCGGACGCCTGCGCCGGACCGATGAACACGCACAGCAGCAATCCGGTGACCCAGAATGCTTGCGGCCCCGAGAGCAGCATCATGGCCAGCCCGGCCGCCAGGATGCTGCCCAACGATCCGACGATCACCGGTTTGGAGCCGAACTTGTCGTCCAGGTATCCGCCGACGACGGCTCCGATCGCCGCCACGATGCAGAACGCGACGCCGAACATCGGTACCTCGGCGGGTGAGATCCCGTACGCCTTGACCCCCAGCACGCCGCCGAACTGCGTGACACCGGCCAGCCCGTCCCGGAAGACGGCGGCGGCCAACAGGTAGTAGACGAGGTTGCGATCGCGATGCCACTCCCCGACCAGATCGCGCCAGAGTTTGCGGTAGCCCCCGAACGGCCCGTACGACGGCGCGGGGGCGTCGGTTCGCGCGGGCAGCCGATAGGCGGTCAGCAGCAACGGCAGCGCGAACACCGCCAGCCATCCCGCGGCCACCAGCATCGCGATCCTGATGTTCATGCCGTCGGCCGCCGGCAGCTGCAGCAATCCTCGGGTGGGACCGTCGCCGGAGATGCAACCGAACAAGACGACCAGCAACAGGCCGACGCTGCCGACGAATGCCGCCGTCAACCCCAGCCCGGATATCCGGCCGGAGTTCTGCGGTGTCGAGAGCTGACGCAGCATCGCGTTGTACGGGACGCTGGCCAGGTCGCCGCAGGCCGCACCGATACCCAGTAGCGCCAGCCCCAGCCACAGGTAGCCCGGGCTCTCGCGGACCAGACTCATCGCGCTGATCAAGACGACCACCAGCCCGGTGAGGACGGTCAGGGCGAGACGTCTCCGTCGCGGGTCGTCCACCCACACCCCGATCATCGGCGCCAGGAGAGCGACGATCACCCCGGAGATCGCCAGCGCGCGACCGAGCCAACTCGCCGGCGTAGCGCCCAACGGCGCTCCCTTGCCGACCGCGGTGGTCAGGTACACCGAGAACACGAACGTGACGACGACCGCGGTCACTCCGGCCGAGCCGGTGTCCCACAGTGCCCATGCCAGGACCTGAGACCGCTTGGCTCCGCGCGAAACGTCACTGCTGATTTCCGACATCGCTGGTCTGTCTACCATTAATCCATGCCGGTACCCGCCCCCAGTCCCGACGCTCGCGCAGTTGTCACCGGAGCTTCACAGAACATCGGCGAAGCACTCGCCGTCGAACTGGCCGCGCGCGGCCACAGCCTGATCATCACGGCACGGCGCGAGGATCTACTCAACGCGCTGGCCAGCCGCCTGACCGAGCAGTACGGAGTCGCGGTGGAAGTGCGGGCGGCCGACCTCGCCGACGCAGGCGACCGCGCGAAACTGGTCGACGAGCTTGCGACGCGCAACATCTCGATTTTGTGTGCCAACGCCGGCACGGCGACGTTCGGTTCGGTGGCGACGCTGGATCCCGAGGTGGAACGCGCGCAGGTTCAATTGAATGCGGTCGCGGTGCACGACCTGGTGCTCGCGGTACTGCGCGGCATGATCGAACGCAAAGCCGGCGGCATCCTGATTTCCGGCTCGGCGGCCGGCAATTCGCCGATCCCCTACAACGCGACCTACGCGGCGACCAAGGCATTTGCGAACACCTTCAGCGAATCGCTGCGCGGTGAGCTGCGCAAAACCGGTGTGCACGTTACGGTTTTGGCTCCCGGGCCGGTACGCACCGAACTTCCCGACGCGTCGGAGGCATCGATCGTCGAGAAGCTGGTGCCGGACTTCTTGTGGATCTCCACCGAGTACACCGCCAAGAAGTCGCTGGATGCGTTGGCGCGCAACAAGATGCGCGTGGTCCCCGGCGTGACGTCCAAGGCCATGTCGGCGGCCAGCCAGTACGCGCCGCGCGCGATCGTCGCGCCGATCGTCGGTAGCTTCTACAAGAAGATGGGCAGCTGATCTAGCGGCGGCGTCGTTTGGTATTACCTCCGCTGCCGCTGAACAGGTTGCGGATCAGTTCGGTGCCAAGCGCTTTGAGGAAGGTCTGGAAGCCGCGGCTGTTCACGAATCTGCTGAACCAGCCGGGTTTCTTCGCAGGCTCGGGCGCGTTCTTCGATCCGGTTTGCGCCGGCTGGTCGGCTGGGGCCTTCGCCTTTTCGGCTTCGATCTTCTCGTAGGCGGATGTCGAATCGACGGTCTTGCCGTATTTCTGTTGCAGCGAACTGGATTTCGCGGCCGAGCTGATCGCGTCGTTGCCGATGGCGGCCATCAACGAACGGGGTGAACGCAGCCGGGTCCAGGCGACCGGGGTAGGCGCGCCCCGCTCTGACAACACCGTCACGACGGCCTCGCCGATGCCCAGCGACGTGAGCGCAGAGGCGAGGTCATAGACATCGGTCTTCGGGTAGGTGCGGACGGTCTTGGTCAATGCCTTCTGGTCGTCGGGCGTGAATGCCCGCAGCGCGTGCTGGATACGCGCGCCGAGTTGCGACAACACGCTATTGGGAATGTCGGTGGGCAACTGGGTGCAGAAGAACACCCCGACGCCGCGGGAGCGGATCAGCTTCACGGTCTGTTCCACCTGGTCCAGGAACGCTTTCGATGCGTCGGCGAACAGCAGGTGCGCCTCGTCGAAGAAGAACACCAGCTTGGGTTTGTCGATATCGCCGACCTCGGGAAGCGAGGTGAACAGCGTCGACAGGATCCACATCAAGAACGTGGAGAACAGCACCGGGCGGGACGCCTGGTCGCCCAGTTCCAGCAGCCAAATCGTGGCCGGCGTTTTGTTGTCGCCGTTGAGCAACGTGTTGGGATCGAGTTCTGGCTCGCCGAAGAAGGTGTCGCCGCCTTCGCCTTCCAGATTGACGAGGGCACGCAAGATGACTCCGGCCGTCTGCGCCGAAACCCCGCCCAGGCCCTTCAGATCGGCCTTACCCTCGTCGCTGGTGAGGTGGCTGATCACCGCACGAAGGTCAGCCAAATTGAACAGTTCATAGTGCTTCGACTCGGCCCAGTGGAAAATCAGACCGAGCGTCGACTCTTGAGTACTGTTCAGGCCCAACACTTTTGACAGCAGGATCGGCCCGAAGCTGGCAATCGTGGCCCGCACTGGAACACCGATGCCCTTGGTGCCCAGCGACAGGAATTCCACCGGAAAGCCACTCGGAGACCAGTCGTCGCCGGACTCCTTGGCCCGAGCGGTGATTTTGTCGCTGCTCTCGCCCGGCTTCGACAGCCCGGACAGGTCACCCTTGACGTCGGCCATCAGCACCGGCACACCCGCAGCGGAAAGCTGCTCGGCGATCACTTGCAGCGTCTTGGTCTTGCCGGTACCGGTCGCGCCGGCGACCAAACCGTGCCGGTTGATGGTGGCCAGCGGAATGCGGATTTGCGCGGTCGGATCAGCTTTGTCGTCGACGACCACCGCGCCCAATTCCAGTGCCTGACCCTGAACGGCGTAGCCCTTGGCGATCTGCTGCGCTGGGGTCTCGGTCGATTCACTACTCACTGGGCCCGCTGCCTCTCCCCTAGAAGTCGTGGTCGGTGACAAGGCTCGACCTTACTGGCTGTCGCCTTCAGCCGGGGTGGCTGCAGCCCCGCCAGCTAACTTTGCCTACTGTGAACTCCGTGCGAGACGAACTGGTGTGGATCGACTGCGAGATGACCGGGCTGGACCTGGGCTCGGACAAGTTGATCGAGATCGCAGTCTTGGTGACCGACAGCGACCTCAACATCCTCGGCGACGGCATCGACGTGGTGATTCACGCCGACGACGAAGCCCTGTCGTCGATGATCGACGTGGTGACCGAGATGCACACCAAGTCCGGCCTGATCGAAGAGGTGCGGACCTCCACCGTCGACATCGCGACCGCCGAAGCAGCGGTCCTGGATTACATCCGCCAACACGTCAAGCAGGCGAAGACGGCGCCGCTGGCAGGCAACTCGATCGCCACCGACCGTGGCTTCATCGCCCGCGACATGCCGACACTGGATGCGTTTCTGCACTACCGCATGATCGATGTGAGCTCGATCAAAGAGCTGAGCCGGCGGTGGTACCCACGGATCTACTACGGCCAGCCCGCGAAGGGTTTGGCACACCGCGCACTGGCCGACATCCACGAGTCGATTCGCGAGCTGAAGTACTACCGGGGCACCGCGTTCGTCCCACCACCTGGGCCCTCGACCAGCGAGATCGCCGCGGTGGCCGACGGGCTCGGGGTGGCTCCGGCCACGCCGGAGGAAACTGATTCGGCTACCGGGGACACGAACGGTTAGTATCGACGTCGCCGCTGATCGTCGGGCGGCAATGGTGGCTGTAGTTCAGTTGGTAGAGCGTCAGGTTGTGATCCTGAATGTCGCGGGTTCGAGTCCCGTCAGTCACCCCGAATAGACGCCATCAGTAGGGCGTCTCGAATGGCCGAGTCGCCGTCTAGCGTTGGCTGCGCAAGGCGGCGCGGCGCATCTCGAGTTCGAATCCGCCGGCTTCGGCCGCGTAGCCGATTGCACCGGCCGCCGCACCGACTACGTGCCACAACACCATGCCGCCGAAAGCGGCGAGGCGGCTTCGTTCTTCGGATGCCCCGCGGTGACGGGAAGTTTCACGCATACCACCAAGGCTAAGTGCATTCACGCCCGCAGGGTCGAACGACTGATCAGATCGGCGCGTCAGGCATCCATCGGATTAACTGAGCGCGAATGAGGTTGCCGGGTAACCAATGTGGCGTTGCGAATCCGTGTCACGCCTTGGCGTTGCCGGCGTGCCACTGGTCCCACGGGATGTTCCAGTCACCGAGACCCTCGGTGCCCGACAGCGGCGGGCCGACGGTGTTGAGCACCTCGACGATGTCGCCCCGCTTGGTGTGCTCGAAGAACCACTGCGCGTTGCTCGGACTCACGTTCAGGCAGCCGTGACTGGTGTTGGAGTGACCTTGGGCGCCGACCGACCACGGAGCCGAGTGCACGAAGATGCCGCTGTAGGACATCTGGGTGGCGAAATCGACCTCGGTGCGATATCCGTTGGGCGAGTTGGCCGGAACACCGTAGGTCGACGAGTCCATGATCATGTGCGCGAACCGCACGCCGAGGATGTAGGTCCCGCTGGCGGTCGGGGTGCTGTCTTTGCCCATCGATGTCGGCATGGTCTTGACGACCTCGCCGTTGACCCGAACCGTGACCATCTTGGTGGTGTCGTCGGCGGTCGCGATGACCTCGTCGCCGATGGTGAAGTGGGTCCGGGCGTTGTCCTGCCCGAACAACCCGTCACCGAGATCGACCCCGTAGGTGTTCACCGCGACGTCGACGTTTGTTCCCGGCTTCCAGAAATGCTCTGGGCGCCAGCGCACTTCGCGGTTGTTCAGCCAGTAGAACGCGCCTTCGACGGGCGGGTCCGCGGTGACGCGGATCGCCTTCTCAGCGGCTTGGCGGTCCGCGATGTTCTCATCGAACTGAACGGCGACAGTCTGTCCGACGCCCACCACCTCGCCATCGCTTGGCCTGGGGTACGCCATCGTCAGGTTGTGTGGCGAATGGGTCTGGAAGGACAGCTGCCGGGTCGCGACGCCGCCCAGCCCCCGCGCCTTGGCGGTCAGCGTGTACATCCGGTTGTAGCCGAGCCGTTCGCTGGTGGCCCAATGCACGCCGTCGGGGCTGAGTTGCCCATCGACCGTCCCGCCGTTCTCGTTCACCATCTCCACCGAAGCCAGCACACCGTTGTCGGCGCTCACCGTCACCGGGGTGTCGACTGCGACACCCACGGCGCCGTCGGTGACCGACGTGGTGAGCTTGGGAACGAGCAGGTCACCGAAGGGGGTGGCTTTGTCCATGATGGCCTTGGGCGCCGGCGCGCTGCCGTTGCCGCTGCACGCGGCCGCGCCGAAAACGGCGAGCAGCACCGTCAGCACTGCCAACGACCGGCGGCATGCATGCTGAAGTCCGGTAAAGCGACCTGCCACCTGCGCTGTTCCCCCTTGCGACCATAAGAGCTGTGTTTCTGCGGGATATTCTAGGGTGTAGACGCTTGTCGACAGTGACCCGCAACCAATCCCGGACCCGACGATTTCGCCGGTCGACGGAATGGCTGTTATTGTCTCAGACGCGGTCCGGTAGGACGCACGCGCCGTTAGCTCAGTTGGTAGAGCAGCTGACTCTTAATCAGCGGGTCCGGGGTTCGAAACCCTGACGGCGCACCATCACCCACCCGGTCTCGAATGCGGCGCCGGAGCAATGATCCGTCGCGCCGCTTCCACCGCGGCCGCCCGGCGGGCCGCGACAATCGCCGGATCGGCTGCCGAAGCATCAGGATGCGGCGACTGAGCCCAGGCCAAACCGATCCCGAACAGCAGCACCAGTAGATCCATCGGGTTCCACGACGCGTCCACATCACCGGCGGCCTGCGCGGCTTCGATGACGGCGATGTCGCGCAGGGCTACGGATTCGGTTCCCTGGACCGGCGGCGGCTCGAGCGTCAAACCTTCGAGGTTCGCCCACGTCATCATGCGGAGATGCTCGGGCCGCCGGGACGCCAAGTCGTAGATGTCACCGACGAATTCGGGCACTGCGTCGCCGCGCAGCGTCACCGCAGCGAAGAACTCCGCCATGTCGGTGGCGACCACTCCCCGGAACAGCGCCTCCTTGTCGGTGAAGTGCGCGTACAGCCGTTCCTTACTGGCGGAGGCCGCCTTCGCGATCCGGTCGATCCTGGCGCCGGCCAGCCCGTACTGGGCGAACTCGGAGCGCGCCGCGATCAGGATCGAATCCCGCAACTCTGTGGTGGTTCGCACATCAGGATTGTAACCATACGAACTAGTTCGTTTGGTACGGTGGTCGCATGACTTCCCACTCCTCGGACATCGTTGTGGATCAGCCCGCCGATTCCTCCACACCGGAACTCGCCTCGCGACGCGTACAGGCGTTGCGCTACGCGCTGGACGGGCTCCAGACCCACATCGCCCCGCTCATCGACCTGTACCGCCCGCACGTCAGCGGGCCAGAGCATCTACCTGACGACGGCCGGTTTCTGTTGGTGGGCAACCACACTCAGTTCATCGGCGGCGAAGTCCTGTTGATCCCGCACTTCGTGCGGCGGGCGATCGGCGCGCGCGTCCGGACGCTGGCCGACCGGAGAATAGGGGGGCGGCCGGGCCTCAGCCGTGACGTGATGATCGCTTACGGCGGCGTCGTGGGAGAACGCGACGCGGCGCGCGAACTCATGCGCAACAACGAGACCATCCTGGTTTTCCCGGGCGGGGGCCGTGAGATCGCGAAATTCAAAGGCGAGGAATACCAGCTGAATTGGACGGGCCGATCCGGATTCGCCCGGATCGCGGCAGAACACGACTATCCGATCATTCCGGTCGGCCTGGTCGGCGGTGACGACGTGTACAAGAGCATGGTCACCCGCGACGGCGTGATCGGTCGGCTCTGTCAGGCCGTCAGCGCCAAGATGACCGGGCATCCCGAGCTGGCGATGCCGTTGATGCGCGGTGTCGGCCCCACCCTGCTCCCCCGCCCGCAGCGGATGTATCTGCGGTTCGGCCCGCCTATCGCCACGACGAAGCCGCGCGATACGTCGGCCGACGACTGGACGACATCGTTGAAGGAACAGACTCAGGCGGCGCTGGAGGCAATATTGGCCGACCTGTTGGCCGTTCGTGCCGATGACCCGTTCCGCGAATTGAATCCACTGGCGTGGACCAGCGCGGCTCGGGCCGCGTAACCGACTACTTGTTCCGGATCCGGTTCACCGCCAGAGCGGCGGCCAACGCCGCGACCCCGGCCAGCGAGATCAGCACCGCGGGCTTCGTGACGAAGCCGATGACGCGGGCCTTGGCGTCGTCGGCGAGTCGGCGGGGGTTGGCCCGCACAGCCAGCGAGTCGACGGTCGACGCGAGCTGGTCGCGGGCCTTGTCGATCTCCTGCTTGATGGCTTCGGGGTCCCGCTCCGCCACGCTCGTCCTCCCTGTCGTCGGCGACCCAGACCAGGCGCGGTCTAGGTTGGTGCCTGCCGGACCTACCCTAGATCAGCCGGCGCCCGTCCCACCTGCCGGTGAACAGAAAGGTAGCTCCGTGACCGACTCCACCCGCCTCGCACCGGGCGACAAAGCGCCCGCCTTCTCCCTTCCCGACGCCGACGGCAACAAGGTCTCGCTGGCCGACTACAAGGGCCGTCGCGTGATCGTCTACTTTTATCCCGCGGCGTCCACCCCCGGATGCACCAAGCAGGCCTGCGACTTCCGCGACAGCCTGAGCGAACTCAGCGGGGCCGGCATCGCCGTGGTGGGTATCTCCCCCGACAAGCCCGAGAAGCTGGCCAAGTTCCGCGATGCCGAGCACCTGACCTTCCCGTTGCTGTCCGATCCGGAGCGCACGACGTTGACGGCCTATGGCGCTTTCGGCGAGAAGAAGATGTATGGCAAGACGGTCCAGGGCGTCATTCGTTCGACGTTCGTCGTCGACGAGAAGGGCAAGATCGCCGAGGCGCAGTACAACGTCAAGGCTGCACATACGTCAACAAAGATCCAAAAGATCTTGGCCAGCAGCGAGTAGTCATCGTGTCGTTCTGGGACGCGGCTATAGAAGCCGTTAGCGAAGCCTACGAAGCGGTCTTGCACTTCTTTAGGGATAACGACGACGGAGATTCCGAGCGTGTAAAGGCAACGCCAGGCAGTGATTTCGGTACCCCTGACACAACGGAACGTGTTGAGCAGGTCCGTATTCGATTTGACGGACACAGCCCGCTTCCCACTATCGGCGTGCTGAAGACGATGGGGTACCACGTCGGCAAGGGTGGACGACTGCCCCATGACAGGCGCGAGATCCTCTGGCGGACTTTCAGGGTTTATCTGACCGGCACGGGGGGCGACCGGTCAGACGTAGACGACTACCTCAGCGACTGGGGACCACGTTGCAGCTCAGCCAGGTTGGACAAAATGATCGGCGTTCTGGGCGGGTTGATCGCAAACGCGAAGCGCAAGACGCGAAATGACATGTCGGAAGCCATCAGCGACTGGGAGGACGATCAACAGTGGCTGAAAAGCATGCGGCGCGACTGGTTGACTCACACTCACTGACACCGGGCCACCTGGCATAGTCGAACGGGTGTTCGATGACTGGGAGTCAGACCCGACGTATCCGACCCTGTTCCCGGTAGACCGCGAGGTCGTGGTCTCGACGGCGGAGGCCCTGCCCAGCTCGGGCCGAAGGCTAGCGGGCCAACCTCCGGTCTGGGTACGGGCGTTCGGTCTCCAGATCGAACCCCGGATGACGGGTCGTCAGGTGGCGTGGATCAGGCGATCTAACGGCGGCTGGCTAGCCGTGGTGATGGTGCCGGCCTCCAGCGGCAACGGACGGTCTCGGTTGACCATGCCGCTCTGGCTCGACCCCCAGCACGTCGAGCCGAAGACCGGCCCTGACTAGCTGTGGGGCGGGTGAACGTCCGGACATAGTTGGTCGTGAGCTGCTATCTGAATGTCGGATACGTGCGGCACGAGAGACCAGTGGATGTTTGGAGTGATCCCGTCACGCCAGTCCCGACACATCCTCTTTCCGGTATCGAGGATGAAGGCGTCATCGGTACCAAAGCCGCTCACCCCATGACTGTGGATGTAGTCGATGTAGCCCTGATCGTCAGCGTGAACCGGACCCGCCAGCGACAGCGAAGCGCCTAGTAGGCCGAACGTTATCGCCATCGCTTTCAGCATTCCCGCCCTCTCCTGTAGCCCAGCGGGTCAACTTTCCACGCAGACGAACGGCGTTAATCTGGCTACTGCCAGGTTCATGCCGTTCTCATAACTAGCGCAGCCATCTCGGCCGAACAGTCACTACGGGTCCACGACGATCGGCGAGAGGCGCGCCGGAGGCCGAGGTCGCTTCACCCGTCGCACCGGCTCGTCGGGAACCTCCGGCGAGACCAGCGGTAGAGGGCGGTAGTCCCACGTCCTGGTATCAGCCGGTAAAGCCAACCTCTGGCGGTACCAAGCGGACGCGGTGAGGCCCCCCGCCGCCATCACCTGCGGTGCCTGGTATCCCAGTCCCGGAGCCTGGGTATTGAGCCATTCCGCGATCTGTCGAGCGCGGACCGCGAAGCCGTCAGAGTCGGTGATCGGCGGGAAGCCTTGGAGGTCTGCCGGCAGTGTGGCTGCCAACGCCTCCGGTGACTGGAGGTCTCGCCGCTGATTGCGGCGGCGAGGGCTACCCACGAGACCACCTAGCCGCTGCGCCCATCCTGCCCAAGTCTGATCGGGTCAGGATCTCGTCATCGCCTGGAAGGCTGACGGCCTTCAGCAGCGAGGCGAGCAGCGCCCGGTACTGGCGTAATTCCGCTACCTCGGGTGCCTGGACGGGTTGTCCCTGACTGCCACGGACCCGGAGGTCGTCGGCGGTGTCAACGACGGCTTGCAGCCGTGCCGCTACATCAGCGACCCGGCAGGCCGACTCCAAGATGATGAGCTTCTCCGGAGCGTCATCGAACGTGTAGACGGCGTGAATCTCACGCCAGATCGCCCTTCCAGCGGCTTTGAGGCCCGCTGGAGCCCTCGGGATCGCGGTTGTTTCCGGCATGGTTCCCCCTGTCGTTGGTGGTGGATAGGCGCAGCTAGGAGAGCTGCAGAAGTCGTTGCTGGTTTGGCAGCCGGCCTGGAAAACACAGGTCATGCGGCGGCACGGACGACGGCTGGCGTATTACCAACCGGTCGCCGGGCGGGGCGCAGGGGTGCTCCGGGTGGGGGTCTGTCAGGGGGCGCGGGCACCGTCGACCGCGCCGGCACGCTCTTGCGTGCCCCTACCTGCGTGCCTGCCCTGCACCTAGTAAGTGCAGGCCCCGCGCGAGGAAGGGTGCTCTGCCTAGCAGGCGGCGGTACCCGCCCACCCGGACCCTGCGTGCCCTGTCCCCTGCTGTGCCAGTGCCGGCTACAACCCGAGCAGCGGAGCAGGCGAGAGCCTGCCCCTCCAAGGGCAGCAGAGTTGCCCGACGCCCAACACTGCGGCCATGCCGCTGTGCGGCAATCAGAGGGTGCTGGCTGTCCGCCAAGCGGACTAAATCAGCTAGGTAGCAGCCGAATTGCGTAAGAATGGCTGTATGCCTATTTCACCGAATCAGTGGCTGGACAACTTCCACATCTGGTGGAGGGAGGGTGAGGTTGGCCCACAGTGGGTGCCTGACAACGCCCCGGTGAAGGTCTTGGAGAGCGGCGTCCTGATGTTTCGGGAGCCAGACGGTGACGGCGAGATGTACCACTTCTACGCCCCGCACACCTGGCAACGAATGAGAGCGAATGACGCCAATCAGTCCGCTTCTCTGCCAAGCGAACCCGAGACATCGACGCACGAGAGTGTGTGGTGCGAGAGGTTCAGAGTGTGGTGGGTCGAGCCTCACTACAAAGGTTTTACCGAAGACGAGTACCGCATGAAGGTCACGGAGAGCGGCATGCTGATTTTCCAGCACAAGGAAGGCGGCGGATTTATCGCGAAGCCGCCGCATACCTGGAGCCAGGTCAAGACAGGCGACGTTGACCCGTCTCGCTGACCGTAGGAGACCTTCCGGATCTGGGAGGTTAATGAAGTGCGTGATAGGGCAGTAGTGCGAATCCCGCTACAACCAGAATCCACCTGTGGACGTTGGGGATGCGGTTGATCGTCCGTGACGGGTAGCCCGCCGACTTACCGCCGGCCGTAGTCATCGACTTTTTGGAGCTGATCGGGACAGAAATACCCCGCCGCCCCCGCCAACAGTGCGCCCCCCGTCCGCGGTGTTCCCCCATTGGCGATGTGATCGCGGATTAGCGCTCCTACCGGGACTCCACTACGGAGGGCGGCACACTTATTGACACCATCACGTACCAGCGCGTCTCGCTGCTCTGGCGTGTTGTAGCCAAGTCCGAAACTGTCGAGCAACCCGAGGAAATCGTCGACTTGATCAGCGTGTGCCGGAGATGCGAAGGCACTCGGTAGTGCCGCAGCAACGATTACCGCGAGACTTGCAGCAGCTGATCTCACCCAATGCTTGTCCCGGGCCGGGTTCATACCCAGCACGATAAAGGTTTTCAGCCAGACCCCCGGCCCTTTTACGCGGGCCGAGGATCTGCTGTTCTCTATTCAGCTACCATCACCGGTACCTCCGTAGCCCGATGATTAAGAGCCATCGCCTTTACGAGGTGTGATAGATCCGGATCACCGAGGCCGGCGACAGGTTGACCCAGCCATAGCGGGCAACGCCCGAGATGAACCACGAATCATTCTGCGGGACATAGGTCTTGGTGACCGTGGTGCCCTTACGCAAAACCAAACGGCTCTGGGTGGCATCGACTGCCCAGGCCAGGGTGGTGGCGTCAACCTGACTGGAGATCAGGATCGGCACCCCCGCGACGAGAATGGTCCCGTCCTCCTGGAATTGCAGGAGCGACTGGTTAGAACCCGTTGCGGTCTTCAGCTTCGACAGAGCCTCCGCAGTAGCAGGCTTGACCACAAAGTGGCTCACTTTCGCAGGGACGGTGGCGTTCTGTGCGGCGAATACCGCGGCGATGAACGGGTCCAGGTTCGCCAGGGTCGTACCCTGATCCACCTGGGTCGAGGCCAGCGACAGCAAGCCTGACGGCCCGTTCGTGGTCGTGTTACCCAGCACGGCCCCGTCAAGCGACCAGATGATCTGATCGGCAATAGAGTTACCGATCTGGGCCGCGATGTCCGGGTCCATGTCATCGAGCATTTCCGAGCTGGCCTGAGTCGCGCCGGCGATCTTGAACGCCGTCGCGGTCACATTCCCTGTGTCGATGTTCGACAACGGCAGGTCTGCAAGCTCCGCGACGAACCCGGTCGTGACCGGAGTGGTTAGGAGCGGGAAATCCACGGCGGGACGCTCGGTGCTGAACGGGGTCGACATGGTGGCCGCGATGGACTTCGCCTTAACGGTCTGGTCAACCAAATCGCCTAGGTCGTGGCCAAGAAATGCGGCGTCCTGATCGGCCCGCTTGTTTGGTGAGTAGGTCATTGTGACCCTTTCGGTTGTGCGCCAAAGGATTAGCCCTCGGAGCGAGTGGATTTAGGGACCGCTGGTCACAGACCAGAGGCAGGTGGGCGACAAGCCCTCTATCCACGACCCCGTTGCCCGCCGTCGCAGACGGCAGGCGGGGTCAAGATTGTGTGTAAGCCCTTGCGGGGCTTTGAATTAGCTCTAGTTAGACCTTCGACAGGTCGGCCCAGGAGACAGCTGGTTTAACGCGACCGCCACCCGATCCTTGGCTCGGATCGGTCGCACTTACCACAGGACGGAGAGCCAGCCCCGGCCGCTGCTCGATCAGCGCGGCCACAGCATCAGCTACGGCGGCGCTATCCACGTCGCCGGCCTCGGTCAGGAGATCAGCGAGGGTGACCTGACCAACGTCGAACAGATCACCAGGGGCAGCAAGATCACCAGCGAGGCGGGCTACTTCGGCCCGCTGGAAAGCCTCGACACGGGCGTTGGCTGCGGCGAGGGCTTCGCGTGCCTCGTTCCGCTGTACGCGGTACTTCGCTGCTTCGGCCCCCGGACTCTTGCCGCGACCGTCCCCGGGGGGAGTTTCGGTCTGGGTGGTATCCACGTCGGCGGTCTGGTCGGTCGTCGGGGTTGCAATGGTCTCGGTCTCGACTACGGGTGCGGTCATGCTGACTCCTGGAGGGTGTTTGGAAGGGTGGACGGGACGTGCTCAAAGGCACTCCGCAGGGGCTGTGGTGGGGCAAGAGCTACCTCCACAGCATCGGCAGGTACGGACACCTTCGGGACACGCTGAGGGTGGTGTTTCCGCCAAGCCTGACTAGGCGTCGGGAACGGGAACAGCGCCACTATCGGAGCGCATACCTCGCACGGCGGGTGAATCGAATCCCACGTATCACCGAAGTTCTGGTGAGCCCATGCCGCCTGAGCGGCACAACGATCACAAAGACCTAGGGAGACGTAGACGTTCTTGGTGGTCTCCCAGCGGATTGCTTGTCGCAGGGTCTCGGGCTTCGCGTCTAGGTTGCGTTTCATCGGGGACTCCTGGTGGTTCGGTAGTGGTGGGCGAGGGTGAGCAGCGAACCGAGTACGGCGGCGGTAGCCGGGATCACGGGTAGCGGCGATCGAATAAACAGCGACGCAAAACGTCGACGGAGGTGTCCGCAGCGAGCCCGAGCCTGCGAGCTACGCCGGCAGTACGCTCGGCGTCCTCCCACCAGGGAACCGAGCCCGCCTCGCGGGACTTCGCGGTGACGAACTCGGACGCCTCCAGGTATGCCTCGTAGGCGGCATCCCGTCGCTCCTGCGGCACTTCCTTGGATCCGATGAACGGGCTGTCGTGGCCGACGAAGGCGTTGGCCTGATATGGCCTAGCCACTACTCATCCCGCCCATCAGGACGGACCCACGCAGTGATGGTGCTGCCGGCCAGCATGTGGCCGTCACCCTCGGTGAGCTGGACTGTGGTGTTGTCAGTGATCTGGTAGGTGACCTCCGGGCCACCGCCTTCGGTAGCGGCGCGGATGATGGCAGCTTCTAGTGGATTGGTCATGGTTCTCCTTCGGTGGGTGGGCATAAAAAACCCGCCTGTGGTGCAGGCGGGCAGTCGGGGGTGGTGCTGGTGGTGGTGGCCTACTCGGACCAGACACACTCCAGCGGCTTATTCAGATCCGGGACGTATCCCCACGGGTCGGCAAGTTCGACGCGACCATCGGTCGTCTTCTCCCTAGCCGCCGCGTCGATCGCAGCCCACTTGGCATCCTGGGAGCGGATGAACTCCTGCATCGCGGGTGAGGTGTACATAGGCGTCTCCTTTTCGATCGGGTTGTCAGGGGCCGCGACTAGCGCGGCCATTGTCGGCGAAGCCGACTCTCTTTCCTGGACTTCGCCTGGCGGCTCCGTCCAGGGCTCATCACTTCGTGCTTCGCTTCGTTGCCGATCCAGATCGACCTGACCGACCGCCGAAAAGTGGTCGGGAAGGTCTGGATCGTCCTCGACCTTGTTGGTCGAGTCCTGATCTGTTGACCCGATGCCGAAGGTGTCGGGTAGTTCCCTAACCAACATCTCCGGATCTGTTGGATCCGGATCTGTTGTACTTCTATTGTTGCTGGTCAGATCATCCGACATGTCGGATGATGACCCGCCAGATGTCGGATGATCCATGTCGGGTAATCGAAGCTCGTACACATCGGCTTCGTGGGTGCGGCGGTTGCCTTTGGCTGTTAGGTGAATTAGACCTTTGTCACGGAGTTGTCGGAGTACCCGGGTGATCTGATCGGGGACGACGCTGGCCACTTCCGCAAGCCGCTCACGACCGGGATGTGCGTTCTTGCCCTCGGCGTTGGATCGGTCGAAAATCTCATCCAACACAGCTCGTTGCGTACCGGACAGGTCCTTCATGTACAGACGGGCATCTTGTAGCCAAGTCAGTTTGGAGAACTCGGCGGTCATCACGCACCCTGCGGGATGATGCCGGCCCGAAGGTCGGCCACGTCTAGGCAAAGTGATGCCACCTCGGCCTGGGCGGCAGCCAGATCCCTACGGGCTTGGTTGCGGGCGACGCGGTAGCCGCCCGATTCCGCCCTTAGCTTGGCAATCTCACGCTGTGCGCTGATCGGCCAAGTGTCCTGGTCGTCGTACTTTGCTCTGTGCACGGTGTTACCTCTTTCGTCGGCTGCCATCTAGGCAGCACTTTTAGGCCCCCAGCTCGAATGCTGGCGACCGGACCCGACGGTTGCCGGGTACATCTTGTGGTGTTGTTGGGGTGGTGGTGACGACTCCGGAGGGCAATCCGGAGCCGCCACCGTTCCCCACCCTGGGAAATGCCACCGGCTACCAGACCGCTGGACTTCGCAGGTCGTCGCCAAAGGAGAAAAACGACGACCGCGCTCAGCCGATCCCGAATCGGATCGGCGAGATTGTGTTGCTGGCTACGCTACGAAGCCAGCGCGGCCTCGATCTTCCGCAGGCGGTGCCTGCTGGCGATCAGGTCGGCGCGGTAACGTGCCGATGCCTCGTTACGGCATCCTCGGCACGACCCGTTGTAGCGGCCGGCGCTGCGGTGATCTGGCTTTTTGCATGGTGGATACATCGTTTGACTCATTCCTCACCGGACGACCGGGGCGGTATTGCAGCGGCACGCTGCGTTCTCTGGGTTCGTGGCCGCATCCGCGGCCCTCATTACGTGGCGATGGCTTGAAGCCGATGAAAAAGGCCCCGGTCCCGGCGGTGGTGTCACCGGGGCCAAGGCCAAGCTTGTAGGCGGGAGCAGGGAATTCTCTCCCGCCCTCCTACTTATGGTAGTAAAAGCCTCCGCACAGAAGACCAGCTCAGCGTTGGTAGATGGGGACTGGCTGCACTGTGCTGTCAGGTCGTTCCTGCAACGAAATCCAGGCCGCCGATTCGGCCTCTAGCGCCTTTCGCAGCCCTTCTATATCGCCAGCGTAGCCCTGACGCGGGGGTGCGAGGCCCCGGCTAGTGAACTCCAGATTCCGGTCCTCGCGATCTTGCTGGCGCTTCCGCTTCATGCGCTTTCGCTTCGGTATTGCATCTGCATCGGCCTGCTCGCTCGCCACCTGCTCGCGGCAGTCGCCATCGCAGTACGACGGCCAGCGACCATCGCTCATCAGGCCATTGCCGGTCCAAGGTCGGGTGACTGTAATTGGTCGCCCGCAGCGCTGACACGTTCCGTAGTAGGTCTTCGTGTCGCGGAACCCTACGACGTAACCGTGCACGGTCCACCAGACCTGCACGGCATTCGGGTGGGCGGCACGCCACGCCGCTATGCCGTCAGCGCTGGCCTGCATCGCTCTCAGGGTGGCGGTGCTCAGGGCACCTTTACGTCCCAAACTCTTAAGGGCCGCTTCACGGATTACTCCGTTCGGGTCGATCCGAGACTGTGGACGGGGGTCACATTCGGCATAGCCGCCTGCGGTTCCGCTTCCGTACGCCTTCATCTACATAGCCTCCTAGAGCGATTGAGCTCGCCACCAGGACGGGCTGTTGCGTAAAGGGATCCTTTGTTCGACTACACCGACATGGAGGGCAGTGCCCTCCACATGTTCCAACGACCTGACAGGCGTTCTATTCCTCTGGAACCCGAACGACTCTAGCGGCGTCTAATCCGGCATGGACGAAGACGAACGCGAGGCGATCCGAGCCCGAAGGGCTCGACCCCGACGACCCAGCCGTGAGAACGGCGCTCGATCTGGTGCGTTGGGAGCTGCAGTTATTCGGGCTCTGACGCGGCAGAACGGAACTAAGCTCCAAGCCCATGAAGCTGCTGTTAGTTCCCCTGGTGGGTGCCGCGTTTCTGCTGTTCTCCCCTGCGGCGAACGCCGACGCCAACAGCTACCTCGCCTACCTGCGGGACCACGGCACATTCGTGATGGCGTACGACGACGCCACTCGAGTGTCTTACGGCCTGCACGCGTGCGAGATGCTGCACGCCGGGATGACACCCGAACAGGTCGGCTCCTCGGTATCCCCCTCGGATGCGAGAGGGATAGTGGCGGCGGCGCAGCACGAGCTATGCCCGGACACACTCCACTAATCTGCCACCGTCACTCAGGTCCCACAGCCTCCACGGTTCCATCGTCACGCACATTTACTCCGCGGATCGTCGGGTCGTCGTTCATAGCGTCCAGGGCGTCCCGGATGGCCTGCTGCTCCTCCGTCAACACCGGTTCGGGCCATCCCTCGGGTAGCTCGATCCCCCACGGAATCACCTTGGTCTGGGTCGTCGTACCCCTCGGCGGAAAGTGCAAGACCAGCCGGATACCGGAATCCCTCAAGACCTGACGGCGGTCGGTGGACTCATCGCTCCACAGTTCCCGGTACGTTCTGCCCGTCCCCTGCGGCTCCCAGCGTGCAGGGACGACGGCGTTGGCCGATAGCTCAGATTTCCGCGCCACCAGCGCGGCCAGCCGGGACTTGTATAGCTCCTCGTCATCGACCAGTCCGCTATCCGACTCCCACCGCAGCCGCTCCAGCGACTGCTCGGTCTGCCTCAAATCCTCGCTGCGATCCTCGCCGGGGATGAGGACCATCCGCATCATCTCGTGGTCGCCGTAGGCGTCGAGGAATTGCTCTTCCAGGAAGCTCTCCACCCTCTCCAGCGTCACCGCTCCCCGGCAGCCCGTCAGGGGGCGACCGCAACGGACGTAGGTGTGCATCTTGCCGCTAGAGGATTTTCTTCGATGACGCGCGAGCGAGAACCCGCAGACGCAGTAACCCACGCCGGCCAGGGGGTTCGGCGTCATCTGCCGTGCCTTACCGCTGGCGCTACGGTCCCCCAGCGCGCCCTTTATACGCTGCCATTCCTCTCCAGTGAACGTCGGCTCAGCCATCCGGATTGGCTGGCCTTCGGGATCGAGGACCAGCTTCTCCCCCGTCCTGCGTTTGTTGTCCGGGTTTTTCTTAGTGGGTGCCGGCTCGAATACCGCCATCGTCCGGTAGCCCTGGGTTCGCTGGGAGGTCAACACCCGCTTAAGTGTGGCGACCGACCAATACTTGTCAGCCCCGCGCGCCCTGCCGACATTGGTATGTCGGCATTCGCAGCCTTCGACGTGCCGCATCTTCTTATCCTCGTGCACCACAAGACATCGAGGGTCATGCAGCCATCGAACGATGGCCGTCAGTGACATGTTCTCGTCAACCAGCTTGGTCTTGATCTGGTGAAGCAGGTTGTAACCCTCAGGGTCTCGCTCCAGCGCCTTCCCTTTCCCGCAGGGGTGCTTCACGGTCCGAAATCCCAGCGGAGCCACGCCGTGACTCACGCGGTCGGTCATCCGGAGGTAGTCCAGGCGGTCGGTGGCCCTGGTCTTGAAGCGCGATAGCTCTATGGCGGCGAAGAACGAACCGACGTAGATGAAGAACTCACTCATCATCTGGTCGAGCGAATCCTTCTCCGGGTGCAGGTAGTCCAGGACTACGCCGTCCCCGGCGAAGGCCAGGATCTTACGGTTCGACTTGATCCACTTCGCAAACTCGACACAGTCATTGGTAGACCGGAACGCTCGGTCGATTTTGGAGAACACCAGCACGTCCCACTCATGCAACCGCTCAGGCGCCAGCCACTTCCCAAGGTCCGGGCGTTCGAACGGAGTTGTCTTCCCTGCCGAGACGCCAAGATCCTCGAACAAGCCCACCACGTTGTAGCCCTGGTCTTCGACCAGCGTTCGCCCTCTTCGGTCTGCGCCAGGTGTGACACTTTGCGGGTGCTGTCCCTGTCGTCGTCCAGGTGAGACACACGAGCGCCGACGACGGCGCGGAGCGTTTCCATGTTGACTAGAGTAGGGCGCAGTACAACGTCAAGGCCACCGGGCACGTCGCCAAGCTGCGCCGGGAGCTGTCCGTCTAGGACGAGACCTCGATGATCGGAAATTTAGTATTGTCACGGTGTTTCAGGATCATGAGCTCGCAGCTGTCGAAGGATCCTGTGCCAGCGGTCGGACATGTTTTAAGACGCCGACGCGCCATTACGATGCGATCAACCCCGCTGGACGTGCCGCGCGACGGCGAGTACCTAAAAGCGCCCAGCCCAGATTGATTAAAGGTAGCGCTCTCGCGTCGATAACTAGTTGAAGTTTATCGGCGTGAAACCACCGGCGTCGGTGAAGGTCGGCGGCAACCATCCGGGCTCACCGGGCACAATCGTGTTGTCGGTGACCGGATACTTCACCTGTTCGAAGACCTGCTGCGGTTGGAAGTAGCCCCCGGTGGTGGTGCAGCTGTAGGACCCGCAGCTAGTGCGTACCGGCACGTTGTGCGCCGGAACCCAGACGACGCGAAACCGCACCCAGCTACCGTCGGCATTCCTCGGCCCATCGCAGATCGTGCGCGTCTGGCTGCCCAGGAATCCCCACAGGTCATTGGTGCAGCCAGGGTTCGCGTCGGCGTTTGCTACAGGCGTCAGGCCGACAGTGGCGGCACTGACCATGGCGGCGGCCGTAGCTAATTTCAAGATCATGGTTCTCGCCTAATCAGTAAGGTTTTGACGGAAACAAACTACCTCGACAGACCAAGTTTGATACGGCTAATCCAGCTTGTTACAGCTGTTAGCTGGCGCGCCGAAAGCTACTGCAAGTTACTGGTGGGACTTCTGATGTTCTTGGAGTGCGGACGGATTGGGCGTCCGCAGCGGTGCCGGGCCGCACCGGCAAACGTTCGCTTGTGCTGCCTCGCCCCCCAGGACAACCACCAGCGGCCACGCCGCCGGCCGACCCTAAATCCGCCGCATTCGAACTCAGCGTCCAGGCCGCAGAAGCTGCTACCGATAGCACTGCATTCAGCGCCGTGCTTCAAACCCTCGCTGGCGCTCTGCAAGTCGAGGGTGACTCGTCCGCCTTGCGTGGGGGCGCCCGACTGGTCGCGGCAGGTGTCTTTCGAAATCTGAATCGCGAGGTGTTCGGTCGGATCGCTAGGCCGTCGCGGCCCCACGGTTGAGCACTGGCCGCGGCCCTCGTCCTGTCGACTCCACCGATAACGCCCAGCCGTTCGAACGTCGCATTACATAGCCGAGGGCACTCCCCGTGCGACGATTTGCGTTCGATCGGGTCGCGGCTATCGCAGGCGCAGTATTTACTCGTGGCCTACTTGTGTGACTCACCTCGCACGACGAGCAGGCCGCCGCACAAGCAGCGCCGATCATCCAATCGACAGCACCTCGTGCTCCTACGCGCAGACACGTTCCAGAAAGAGGACACCGCCTAGGGGCGTTCAGCTACTCAAGGTTCACGAGATTCGCGAGTAGCAGCGCTTCGGCGGTCGCGGCCTTTTCCAGCACGCCCAGGTCGAGGCTCTCGTTGACGCTGTGCGCCTGCGTCGCCGGATCCTCGACGCCGGTGACCAGGATCGCCGCGTCCGGGTAGGCCGCGGCGAATTCGGCGATGAAAGGGATCGACCCGCCCATGCCCATGTCGATCGGTTCGGTACCCCAAGCCTGCCGGAATGCGGCCCGCGTGGCGTCGTAGACGGGTCCTGTCGCATGAATGACGTACGGCTGGCCGACGTCCCCGGGTGTCACCGTGACGTGCGCGCCCCAGGGCGCGTGCTGCTCCAGATGGGCGGTGAGCGCGTCGAGGTGCGCGGCCGCGTCGCCGCCCGGTGCAACCCGCATGCTCACTTTCGCACGGGCGCGTGGAATCAGCGTATTCGATGACGCCGCAACCGAAGTGGTATCGATGCCGATTACCGTGATGGCCGGCTTGGCCCACATGCGTTGCGGCACCGAGCCGGCACCGATCTCGCCGACGCCGTTGAGCAAGCCCGACTCTTCACGCACTCGCCCGGCGGGGTAATCGACTGCCGCGGCGGTGCTTTCATGCAGGCCGGCGACCGCGACGTTGCCGTCGTCGTCGTGCAAGCCGGCCAGCAGGCGAGTCAGCACCATCAGCGCGTCCGGCACCACTCCGCCCCACAGCCCGGAGTGCAGGCCGTGGTCGAGGGTGGCCACTTCGACCACGCAGTCGGCCAGCCCGCGGAGCGACACCGTCAGCGCCGGGACCTCGGTGGTCCAGTTGTCGGAGTCGGCGATCACGATGACGTCGGCCTTCAGCACGTCACGGTGAGCGGCCAGCAGCCGGCCCAGCGACGGCGATCCCGACTCCTCCTCGCCTTCGACGAATACCGTCACTCCGACCGGCGGATTGCCGTCATGGGCCCGGAAGGCCGCCAAATGCGTTGCGATACCGGCCTTGTCGTCGGCGCTACCGCGACCGTAGAGTCGCCCGCCGCGTTCGGTCGGCTCGAACGGCGGCGAGACCCACTGGTCCGGGTCGCCTTCGGGTTGCACGTCGTGGTGGGCGTACAGCAGCACGGTCGGCGCGCCGGGCGGTGCCGGGTGCCGGGCGATGACGGCGGGCGCGCCGCCTTCGCTGACGATCTGCACGTCACCAAAACCGGCTTGCGCCAACAGGTCAGCGGTGACCTGGGCACTGCGGTGCACCTGGTCGCGCCGTGCCGGGTCGGCCCACACCGATTGGATGCGGACCAGGTTCTCCAGATCGTCGCGCACCGACGGCAACAACTCGCGTACGCGCTCGACGAGATCGCTCATGACGTCGAGGCTAGCGGTTGGTTCTAGGGTCGAGATCGACGCCGGCGGGCAAAAGCGCGAGAGGCGACCACGCTGATGTCGATTTGGGCGGTAAAAGCCGTGTATCTAGGGCAGCTCGAGGATCGCGACCGCCGCCGCCGTGTCGGCTTCGTGCGTCAACGACACGTGGATCGTCACGTCCTTGAGGTGCGTGGCAATGTCGCCGCTGAGCCGCACCTTGGGCCGTCCCCACATGTCGGTGACCACCTCGATGTCGCGGTGGATGTCCTCGCGCAACACCGGCCGCTGCGAGAATCGCGACCCGGACCAGGCCTTGATCACCGCCTCCTTGGCCGCCCACCGGGCCGCCAGGTGGCGGGCCGCCGACGAACTCTTGTCCGAGGCGTCCCGCCGCTCACCCGGCGTGAAGGTCTCGGCGAAGACGGTCCCGGGTTGATCGACCTGCTCGGCGAATTCAGTAATGGAGACCAGGTCTATCCCCACTCCGACGATGCCCATGGGTGTCGCTCCTCCTCATCGCTGAGCTCTGCATCGTCGCCGACACGGCTCATGGTGAGAAACCTATCGGATCACTCAGCGGCCATAGACGTCGTCGTCACCCAGCCGCGCATCGGCGTCGAGCAACATCGCCGACTCCTGACGCTTCTCCGACCCCTCGTGGTCGAACCGACGGTCGGCGGGCCGCTCGTACATTGCCCGCCCGCCCGCGATCGCCGAGGCCAGTCGACGCTGTCCGGCCAGCAGGCGAGCGTCGGCCCGCTGCTGGTAGTCCGCGCGCTCACCGGCGTCGAGGGTGGCCAAGAAGGCCTCCGGGTGCACCAGAGCGACCAGGCCGGAGACGTGGCCGAACCCGAGGCTGGTCACCAGACCGGCCTTGAGCGGGAACTTGTCCCCGAGTCGCAGCGTCTCGCGGATCCACACGAAGTGTGCCGAGTCGGCGAGTTCGTCGTCGACGCAGTCCAGGCTGCGGTTCGGCGGGATCACGCCGTCGCGCAGGATCTGGCACAGGCCCATCATCTGGAAGACCGCAGCGCCACCCTTGGCGTGCCCGGTGAGGCTCTTCTGCGACACGATGAACAGCGGCGCACCGTCGGACCGGCCGATCGAATCGGCCAGCCGCTCGTGCATCTCGGTCTCGTTGGGGTCGTTGGCCAGCGTCGAGGTGTCGTGCTTGGAGATCACCGCGACGTCGTCGGCGCCGACGCCGAGTTTGGCCAGCGCCCGCGCCAACGGCGAGTTCTTGCCGCCGCGACCGGCACCCAGCGCGCCCAGGCCGGGAGCCGGAATCGAGGTGTGCACACCGTCGGCGAACGACTGCGCGTAACCGACGACCGCGAGCACCGGCAGACCCATCTTGACCGCGAGGTCTCCGCGGGCCAGCAGGATCGTGCCGCCGCCCTGGGCCTCCAGGAAGCCGAGCCGGCGACGGTCGTTGGGCCGGGAGAACTTCGCGTCGCTGATTCCCCTGCCGCGCATCATCGAGGTGTCGGCGGTGGCGGCCATGTCGCCGAAGCCGATGATGGCCTCCAGCGTCAGGTCGTCGAACCCGCCCGTGACCACCAACTCGGCCTTGCCGAGCCGGATCTTGTCCATACCCTCTTCGACCGAGACCGCTGCCGTCGCGCACGCGCCGACCGGGTGGATCATCGCGCCATAGCTACCGACGTAGGACTGGATCACATGCGCGGCAACGACGTTCGGCAGGACTTCCTGCAAGATGTCGTTCGGCTTGTTCCGGCCGAGCAGGTTGCCGTGGTACATCGTCTGCATCGACGTCATACCGCCCATGCCGGTGCCCTGGGTGCTGGCCACCAGGCCCGGGTGCACCCATCGCATCAACTCGGTCGGGGTGAAGCCCGACGACAGGAACGCATCGACGGTCGCGACGATGTTCCACAGCGCCACCCGGTCGACCGAGCTGGCCATGTCTGCGCTGATGCCGAACACCGTCGGGTCGAAGCCGGTGGGGATCTGCGCGCCGACGGTCCGGGACAGTTTGGTCTTGCGCGGAACCCGGATCTCGGTGCCCGCCTTGCGGGTCACCTGCCAGTCGCTCGATCCCGGAATCGGCTGCACCACTGTGTGTTCGGCGTCGAACTGCGCGAACCCGCGGGCGTCGGCCTCCGAGGAGACGACGAAGGTGAAGTCCTTGTCCAGGAACACGCTCACCATCAGCGGCGAGGCGTGATCGGGGTCGATCGCACCGTCGTCGACGAACTCGCGGATGCCGACGCGATCGACCACCACGTCGTGGTAGCGCTCGACCAACTCGGCCTCGTCGATCAGGTCACCGGAGTCGGTGTCGTACCAGCCCGGTGTGGGATCGTCCTCCCACTTGATCAGCCCGGTGGTCCAAGCCAATTCGAGTACACCGGCGGCCGACAGTTCGTTGTCGACCTCCATCTCGAAGCGGGTCCGGGACGAGCCGTACGGGCCGAGTTCGGCGCCGCCGACGATGACCACCAGCTCCGACGGGTCGATGTCGAGGCGGTCCCAGACCGGCTGTGGCGCCGGGTTGAAGCCGCGCGGCGGCGACGGCAGCGCGGCGATCGTGCCCGCGTCGGAGTCGTCCTCCTCGGTGGCCGCGCCCGCCGTCATCTCCTCGCGGGCCTTGGCTGCCAGTTCGGCCATGTCCAGGTCGACATCGCCGAGTCCACCGGTGAAATCCACGTTGATCGGCGACCGGGCCGCGGCGGCCCGCGACTCGATGTTGCAGAGCCCGAGCAGCATCTCGGCCATCTCTTCGGTGGAATACGTTGTCACACCGGCTTCTTCGACCGCGCTGACGATCGCGTCGTTGTGACCCATCAGCCCGGTACCGCGGGTCCAGCCGATCAGCGCGTGGGCCAGGCTGACGCGCTGCGCCCACGACGACTCGGCTCCCCAGCGGGTCACCACGGCGTCCAGCGCCGACTTGGCCTCGCCGTATGCCCCGTCGCCACCGAACATGCCGCGGTTCGGCGAGCCGGGCAGCACCACGTGCAGCCGCGAGGCGATGTCACGCTCGGCACCGATCTTGGACAGGCCGCCGATGAGCCGTTGCACGGCCCACAGCAGCACCTTCATCTCCATCTCCGAGCGCGAACCGGCTTCGGACAGATCGCCCACCACCCGCGGTGCCGCGAACGGGAACAGCAGCGTCGGAACCTGAGCGTCCTTGATGTGAATCGACTGCGGCCCAAGACTTTCGGACTGCTCGTTACCAACCCACTCGGCAAGCGCATCGATGTCGGAGTAGGACGCCATGTTGGCCGCCACCACCCAGAGCGACGCACCGAAGCGGGCATGGTCGCGATAGAGGTTGCGGTAGAACGCCAGCCGGTCGTCGTCGAGCTTGGACGTGGTGGCGATCACGGTGGCGCCGCCGTCGAGTAGCTTGCCGACCACCGACGCGGCGATCGAACCCTTCGATGCACCGGTGACCACGGCGACCTCGGCGTGGTACGGGCCGGGGTCCGGGTTCTCGGCACCGGCGGCGATCCGGCCGTACAGCGAAGCGTGGATCTGCCGCCCGGCGGCCAGCGCCCGGCCCTGCCACCAGGTGGCCTGGGTGGCCACCACGTGGCCGGCTCCCTCGAAGCGTTCGGAGAGGCGGGCCCAGTCGGCGTTGGCTTCGTCTTCCTCCAACAGCCACAGTTTGACCAGGTCTTCGCGCGCACTGGCCCAGCGGTCGTCGAACACGACAGCCTTCTTGCCGTCGAACACCGGAGCCACCAGCCGCGGCCAGTCGGCGCCGAGTTCGGCGGTCACCAGATCGATCAGCTCGGCGTCGGAGGCAGCCGGCGGCGCGCTCACCTTCTCGTCGAGACCCAGCTGACCGAGCACCAGCCTGGCCGCCGACGCGAGCACCCCGTCGCGACCGGTGATCTGCTCGGTGAACTCGCCGAGCGCGGCCGCGTCGACGGTCGCGCCGCCGCCCGCAGCGCCGCTGGACGGCAGGGCCACCGCGATGCCCCGGCGGGCCGCCACGGACGTGACAGCGGCGTCGATGACGCTGTCGACCGCGGCGGCGTCCGCCAGCGCACCCTCGTGCAAGTTCCCCAGCGAACCACCACGGACGCTGGTGCCCTCGCGAGTGCCGAGCGCGACCTCGACCGTGACGTGCTTGACCCAGCCCGCGCCGAGCTCCCAGGTCTTGGTGACCCGTTCGGCGATCGCGGCGGGCCGCTTGCCGGACGGTCCGAGGATGGTGCGCAGCTGGTCGTTGATCGCATCGGAAAGCACTGGGCCGTAAGGCTTGTACGTGCGAGCCAGCTTGGTCACCTGGGCCCGCAGCCCGGCCAGGTCGGCCTCGGCGGCGCCGTCGATGGCACCGAGGTTCAGCTCCGAACCCAGGTCGACCAGCAACTGGTTGCGTCGCGAGGACGCGCCGTCGGTGATGGACTCGATGGAGTCCAGCTCCTCGATCTGGTCGATGCGCATCTTGGCCGACAGCGCGATCAGGGCCAGCGTCGCGTCGGCGGCGTCGAACCCGATGTCGTCCGGCCTCGGAGCACCCGACGGAGCCACCGGCGTGGCCGGAGCGGCGGCGGGCGCTGCTTCGGCGGACGTCACTGCGGCCTCTGGCGCGGCCGGCACCACGTCCACGACGTCCTCGGGCTCGGGGTCGGTGTCGGTGGCGAACAACACCGCGGCGTCGCGCTCGGCGTTGAGCACTTCCACTGTGCTGTGGGCGTATTCGGCCAACTTCAGCGTGTTGGTCGCCAGACCCGCGACGGTCGGCGCCGACTTCACGCCGATCTCGACGAACCGCTCCACACCGAGACCGCCGGCGGCCTCCTCGGTGAACAGCAGATCCTGGGTCTCGATCCAACGGACCGGGCTGGCGAACTGCCACGCCAGCAGCTCGATGATCAGCGTGCGGGCCAGGTCGAACGGCCGCTCGTTGCGCCAGTAGTCGTAGTTCTCCAGAATCTCGTCGAGCGGCTCGGCCGGTACCAGATCCCGGATCTCCTGGATGAAGTCACGCTCCAGGCTGAACGGCCGCGGCACCAGGTTCGGGATGTAGCGCCCGATGATCATCTCGGCGTCTTTGCCGTGCGGCATGGCCCGTTCCAGCGAACGCCGGAACTCGGCGACACCCACCCGCAGCACCTCCGAGTGGAAGGGCACGTCGATGCCCGGCACCAGGATGAATGACCGCTTGCCGCCGGAGATTTCACGCCGACGCTCGACTTCGGCCTCGAGCTCCTCGAGCCCTCGGACGGTGCCGGCGATCGCGTACTGCGAGCCGCGCAGGTTGAAGTTCACGATCTGCAGGAATTCACCCGTGCGTACCGAGACCTCCTCGACGAACGCCGGAACGTCGGCGTCAGCGAGGTCGATCTGCGACGGCCGGATTGCGGCCAGCCGGTAGTTGGACCGGCCCAGCTCGTCGCGCGGCACGATGTCGTGCATGTTGGACCCGCGCTGGAACACGGTCTCCAGCAACGCTTCCAGGCCGTAGACGTCGCTGACGCAAGCCAGCGCGGTGTACTCGCCGACGGAGTGGCCGCAAGCGATCGCGTCCTCGACGAAGGCGCCCTGCTCGCGCATCTCGGCGACCTGAGCCGCGGCCACCGTCGCCATCGCGACCTGGGTGAACTGGGTCAGGTACAGCACGCCCTCGGGGTGTTGGTAGTGCACGCCGCTGGCGATCAGGCTGGTCGGGTTGTCCCGCACCACGTGCAGGATCGAGAAGCCCAGGGTTTCGCGGGTGTACTTGTCCGCGTCGTCCCAGACCTTGCGGGCGGCTTTGGAGCGGGCGCGGACGTCCATGCCCATGCCCTTGTGCTGGATGCCCTGGCCCGGGAACGCGTAGACCGTCTTGGGCGACGCCAGCCGCGCCGTCGCCGACATCACCAGGTCCGAACCGATCCGGGCGGCGACCTCCAAAACCTCGGCGCCACGGTCTATTCCGACCCGGTCGACGCGGAAGTCGACCTCGTCGCCCGGGCGGACCATGCCCAGGAACCGGGCCGTCCAGCCGATCAGCCGGGCCGGCGGGCGGGCTTGGCCGTCGGTGGCGGTCACCACGTGCTGCGCGGCCGCCGACAGCCACATGCCGTGCACGATCGGCGAGTCCAGGCCGGCCAGCAGTGCTGCCGCCCGGTCGGTGTGGATCGGGTTGTGGTCTCCGGAGACCACCGCGAAGGGCCGCATGTCGACCGGCGCGGTCAGCGTGACGTCACGCCGGCGGCGCCGCGGGGTGTCGGTGGCGTTCTCGGAGACCGCGCCACCGGCGCGAACTGGATCGGTCAGCTCGGCGGGCCCGGTGCGGCCGCGGATGGCGAACCGCTCTTCCATGGTGGCGAGCACCGTGCGGGAGGAATCGGTGACGGTCACCGAGACCGGGACGACTCGGCCTACTTCGGTATCGAAGGCCACCGAAGTGGTTGCGGTGACGGTCAATTCAGCCGGCACCTTGGGCAGCGCGGCAACCAGGTGGGCCGCGTGGTCCAGGTGCACCAGGCTCAGCAGACCCTCGACAACCGGTACACCGGAGCCGGTGACAGCGGAGCCGATGGCCGCGAAGACCGCGGGCCAGCACCGGCCGACCAACGCGTCGGGCACGGTGGTCAGCGTCGGCGCCAGCAGGTCGCCGAAGATCGCCGTGACCCCGGTGTGGTCGGCGACCCGTTCGGGATCCCACGGCACGGTCACCGTCGCGGTGCCGTTGTGCACCCGGGGCAGGGTGTCCGGCCCGTCGGCACCGGCGGCGATCGCCAGCACCGAGCGCATCGCCTCGATCGCGTCCTTGGTGCGAATCACCGGGATCGCGCCGTCAATGGTGTTGGCGGGCAGGCTGAATCGAATGTCGATCCACACCCCGGCGATCGGAACGCTCAGCACGACCTGCTCGCCGTCGGTCTGCAGGCGCGCGCCGGTCGACGAGTGGGTCGCCCGCGGCCCCTCAAGCCCGTCGAAGTCGCCGTTGTGCACCTGCCAGTCGGCCGGGTCGGCGATGCGGTGCACCGGGTTGGTGGCAACGCGGTTGGCCCACAACACATCCGGTGCGTCGAGCACGGTGGCCAGCGGACCCCGCACGTCGAGACGGCCCTGCCGTCGCGCGGTGACCGGGGTGGGCGTCGTACCGGTGGCGAGCACGTCGTCGACCGCGGCCTGCTCGAAGCGGTCCAGCAGGTCGCCGACGGGCTCGTCGAGCCGGGTGATACCCGCGACGGCCGCGGTGCCCGGAATGATGCAGACCTGGTCGGCGTCGTAGCGCGCGTCGTGTGCCTGCCACAGCGAATCGCTGCGCCACCAACGGCGTACGTCCTTGTCGATCACCGGCACGAAGTTCACCGGCTTGCCCGGCGTCTTGCACTGCGTGACGAAGAACGGCACGTCCGCCGGGTGCAGCTGCACGGTGGCGGCGTCCGGGTAGCCCGCAACCAGCGCGGCGATCGCCTCGGCCGGGCGCTCCAGCAGTTCCGGGTCGTCGAAGAGCGTGTCGATCGGCCCGGAGTCCTGCGGGTGCAGCCGCGCCTCGGCGCGCTGCAGCATCGCCTCGAACCGGTCACGCCAGGTGTCGGCCAGCCAGGGGCTGCCGGGGGCGGCGGTGTCCGCGGTGCTGTCGCCGTCGCCGATGGCCAGCTCGACGTAGCGCTGTAGCCACTGCAGATAGGTCATCTCGCCGATGTCGCCGAAGTACGGCTTGGCGGTGTTGGCCATCGCGGCGATGATCTCGTCGCGCCGGTCGGCAACCGCGTCGCCGTCACCGGCCACCTCGTCGAGCAGCCGGCCGCAGCGCGAGGCGGTGTTGTCGATCTCGTGGATGTCGGCGCCGAGCTGGCTGCGGCCAGAAGCCATGCCGCCCTGCGCTTTTCCAGCACCCACCCATTGGTCGGTGCCCTGGATGTCGACCAGCATCTGCTTGACCGACGGCGACGTGGTGGCCTCGAGGGCGGCCATCGCCGCGGTGCCGACCAGGATGCCGTCGACCGGCATCAGCGGGAAGCCGTAGGACTGGGCCCAGCGCCCGGACAGGTATTCCGCCGCCTGCTCCGGCGTGCCGATGCCGCCACCGACGCAGACGGTGATGTTGGGCCGCGACCGTAGCTCGGAGTAGGTGGCCAGGAGCAGGTCGTCGAGGTCTTCCCAGGAGTGGTGGCCACCGGCGCGTCCGCCCTCGACGTGCATGATGACCGGCTTGGTCGGCACCTCGGTGGCGATGCGGATGACCGAGCGGATCTGTTCGACGGTGCCCGGCTTGAACACGACATGCGAGATGCCGATCTCGTTGAGCTCGTCGATCAGCTCGACGGCTTCTTCCAGCTCGGGGATTCCAGCGCTGACCACGAGCCCGTCGATCGCCGCACCCGACTGGCGAGCCTTCTGCACCAGCCGTTTCCCTCCGACCTGCAGTTTCCACAGGTAGGGGTCGAGGAACAGCGAGTTGAACTGGTAGGTGCGGCCCGGCTCGAGCAGCCCGGCGAGCTCCTCCACGCGGTCGTTGAAGATCGGTTCGGTGACCTGGCCACCGCCGGCCAGCTCGGACCAGTGGCCCGCGTTGGCAGCGGCGGCGACGATCTTGGCGTCGACGGTGGTCGGCGTCATTCCCGCGAGCAGGATCGGCGACCGGCCGGTGAGCCGGGTGAATTTGGTGGAGAGCTTGACCCGCCCGTCGGGCAGGGTCACCACCGTCGGCGCGTAGCTCGACCACGGCCGGGCGACTTCGGGAACGGCGCCGACGGTGAAGAGGTTGCGCTGACCGCCGCGGGTCGCCGCGGGCACGATGCCGACGCCGAGTCCGCGGATCACGGGCGCGGTCAGTCTGGTCAGGATGTCACCGGGGCCCAGGTCGAGGATCCAGCGCGCGCCGGCCTCGTGGACCTGGATCACCTCGTCGACCCAGTCGACCGGCTGGACCAGGATGGCCTCGGCCATCGCGCGAGCCAGGTCGACGTCGATGCCGACCTTCTCCGCCCATTCCCCGACGATGTCGATGCTGTCGGCGAGTCGAGGGGTGTGGAAGCCCACTTCGACCTGAACCGAGTCGAAGACCGGCGCGAAGACGTCGCCGCCGCGGAGCTTGTTCTTGCGTTCCGCTTCTTCCTTCTCCGAGATCTGCTTGCAGTACAGCTCGAAGCGGGACAACTGCTCGGGCGTGCCGGTGATGACGACCGAACGCCGGCCGTTGCGGATGGAGAGCACCGGCGGCAGCACCGTGCGGACGTCCTGCGAGAACTCCTCGAGCAGGCGGTAGAGCCGCTCGGGGTCGGCGTTGGTGACCGACACCATCGGCGAACGATCGCCCAGCACCGAGATCCCGCGCCGGCGGGCCACCAGCGTGCCGGCCGCGCCGATCAACTGAGCCATCGCCAGCAGCTCGATGTCGCGGGCGCCGGCTGCCTTCAGTGCCTCGACCGCCAAAATGCCCTGCGAATGGCCGACGACGGCCACCGGCGGGGTGGCGACCAGGTCCATGCCCTGTCGGGCCAGGGTGCGGATCGCCGCGATCTGGGTGAGCAGCACACCGGGCAGCGACACTGCGGCCGAGGTGAGGTGCTTGGCGGACGGCACCGGGTCTTCGGCGGCCAGCGCGCGGACCCATTGCAGCGGCTCGAAGCCGATCGGTCGCACGACGACGAGCTCGTTGGCCACCGGCTCGAGCAGGAGGTCGACCTCACCGGCCAGGGTGGTCAGCTCGGATTCGATACCCGACGACGACACCAGCTCCTCGAGCGTCTCCAACCACGCGCCACCCTGGCCGCCGAATGCGACCGCGTACGCCTCGCCGGCAGTCAGGCGATCGACGAGCGCGTGCGTGTCCGGGGCGAACCCATCGCGGTCGGCCGAGACTCGATGGTGCTCATAGATCGTCACGTGTGTTTCTCCCTCAATAGCGCTCATCCGCTCAGGTGTCAGAGCCGCGCTGCCCCTGGATGCCGTCAACATGCCGACCGAGCCCCCCGGTCATTCCGGCCATGCCTTGGCTGACCCGGCTTGCGCGGGCCGCGCCGAAGGGCGTTATCGGCTGCACTAAGAGTGGCATAAGGAAATTGGAGGTTTCTGCCGGAAATTGGTTACTGGTGAGTACTACGCGCGAGTAATGGTGGGCTGGGTAACAGTCCGCTCAGCGGTCACTGCGGACGTCCGAACCAAACCTGCTGCATGCGGGTGGTTACGGTTGAGTAGCTATAACTGCGCAGATCAAAGCAGTATTGTTACCTAATCGTTATCTGAAAAAATTGCGCCGTATCCGGCGCTCCGGTCGTGCATCGACGAGATGGCGCGCAGCGACTGACGCCGATCCAATCGACCGGACGGCCCGGAAAAGTTTGCTGAGAACTTACTCAAGAGTAAGCTCCGGCTCAGATTTGTGGCGCCGAGTGGCCGCTGCTCGTCCCCCGGCCTCCTGCCAGCGCTGCCGCTGTCCGCTGATGGCCCAGCCATTCGTAGCCGGCGACCACCGCGACCGGAGCGGCGGCGACCACCAGCAGACACACCGGGGTGGACACACCAGCTACCGCGAGGGCGACCGCGGCGCCCAGCACCGACAGTGTGACCAGCACAACAGCGGTGTAGAAGCCGTCCCACGCCCGGGTCAGCATCAGGTATGTGCCGTAGACAGCTCCGACGTACACCGCGACCGGCGCGGCGACTGCGACCACCGAGGCCACCGCATTCAGCGAGGACCGGTGCTCGATGGAGTCCGCGGCGGCATGAAGACCGGCGCCGGTCGCGACGATCGATCCGAACACCGCGATGTGCAGGTAGCCGTAGCCAAAGGAGCGCTCGCGATGGGCATGCAGCAGCTGGGCAGCCGGCACCACGAAGTACACCCACCACATCCCGAACGTCAGACCGGTGCCCGCGACTGCCACCAGAGCGGCGTCGGTGGTCCAGCCGTGTTCGGCGACCATGGCCGACAACGAGGCGACGGTCCCCACTACTCCCTCACCCAGGGCGATGATCGTCAGCAGCCCGTTGCGTTCGGCGATGTGGTGCGCGTGCCAGGGCGTTCCCCCTTTCCGCTTCTCCGCGATCAACGGACCACTCAGTTCGATGGCGACCATCGCGGCGAACAGCACGAACGTCACGCTCACCGAACTGTTGACGATCGCGATCGCCGTCCACCCGATTTGCGCGATCACGATGGAGACGGCGTAGGTCAGACAAGCGCTCTTGCGGGCCGGGTCCTGCCCGGCGGCCCGCAGCCACTGGATCACCATGGCCACCCGCATCACCACGTACCCGCCGACCAAGACCCGATTGTCGACGTGGGCCCCCTCGGCTATCGACGAGAACACCTGCGGAATTCCGAGGGCCAGCACCAGCACGCCCACCATCTGCAGCATCGTGGTGAGCCGGTACACCCAGTCATCGGTGTCGTATGCCGAGGCGAACCAGCTGAAATTGATCCAGGCCCAGCACACCGAGAAGGTGGCGAAGGCGAAGCTGATCAGGCCGGCCTCGACGTGACCCGACGCCAGGGAATGGGCGAACTGCCCCGCCGCGACACCGAAGGCGATGACGAAGGTCAGATCGAACAACAGCTCCAGCGGTGTGGCCACCCGGTGCGGCTCGTGCGGGTCGCGGCCCGACATTCGACGAAGCCGGTGTGTCCGAACCACGTGGTGGTGCTGATTTCCAGGTTCGCTCACGCGATTATTTTCCTCCGGTCTCGATTCGGTGACCGCTTAGCACCGTGACCGTTGACGGCCGCGGGCAGTATGTACGATCCTCCCCATGCCGCTGGTCATCGGAGCGACAGCCGCTGGATTCAATATTGTTCGGCCGCTCGGATATGAGGAGTTCGGCGAGCTTTACGTCGCCGAACATCCGCGGCTACCCCGTCAGCAAGTACTCCACCTGATTCCCTCCGACGTCTCGGTCGATCTGGACTACCGCCTGCGGTTCCATCAGGAGTCCGACCAGGCGGCAAATCTCTGGCACCCGAACATCGCCGGACTCACCGACCGCGGCGAATTCGAGGACCAGTTGTGGCTCTCGTTCGATTACGTCGACGGGTCCGACTCCGCCGAGCTGCTGGCTGACGGCCATCTCGACGGCATGCCGCCGCGGATGGTGATCGAGATCGTGTCCGCGATCGCCGACGCCCTCGACTACGCGCACGACAGCGGCGTGCTGCACCGCTACGTCAATCCCGGCAACATCCTGATCAGCAACTCACCCGCCGACCGACGCCGAATCGCGTTGACCGGCTTCGGTGTAGCGCGGCCGGAGGGCGCCCACAACACACTGACCCGCGCCGGCATGTTCATCGGGACCGCCGGCTACACGGCTCCCGAGCAGCTGAGGGGCGAGGAACTCGACGGCAGGGTCGATCAATACGGCTTGGCCGCCAGTGCTTTCCACCTGCTGACCGGGGCGCCGCCGTTCGCCCATTTCAACCCGACCGTGGTGGTCAACAGGCAGCTCAACGATCGACCGCCCCGACCAAGCGAGATCCGCAACGACCTGACCGACTTCGACGCGATCTTCGCGCGCGCCCTGTCCCAGGATCCGGTCGACCGTTTCCGGCGATGCCGAGACTTTGCCAAGGCGCTCGAGTCGACCGGTGGCACCCGATCGCATATCCGCGCCACCTCGGAGGTGCGCGCGGCCTCGATCTTCCGCGAGTCGAACGGCAACGGCGACACCGCCACGTTGGCGGCGGCACCGAAGGCCGACGAGCCGGCACCCACCGTCGCCGCGTCCGCAGCAGCCGCGCCGACCGTCAGGTCAAACGGCCGGGCGGGTCACCACATCGAGGACGACGCCACGGCTGTCGTCCCTGCGACGCCCGCGAAGCTCGCGAACGCCGACCTCGACGACGATGACGACTACGCCGACGATGAAGCTGCCGAGGCGCGCAAGCGCCGCCTGCGGCAGTCCGCGGCTATCGGCGGGGCGATCGCGGTCGTGGTGATTGCCTGGTTCGCCGGCGTCAAAGCCCTTCGTTCGGCGTCTCAGCACGACGACGCCCCGGCCAACGTCGAGACCACCACCACCGAATCGATCAGCCCTGCTCCGGCGATCATCGCGCCGCCGGTCGTGGTTGCTCCGCCGCGGCCGGTCATCACGCCACCGACCGCGGTCACCACGTCGGCGCCGACGACCACCGTGCCGACCACCACCAAACGCCCGACCTCCACGGCCCCGGCGTCGAGCGCGGCGCCGCAGACGTCCGCGACGAATCCGCCCAAGCCGGCGACCACACCACCGACCGGTCCGAACGCCTTGGACACCCGGCCGGCAGTCGGGATGCCCTGTGGCGCCGAGGGTTCCGTTGCTGTTTCCAACTCCGGCGTTCCGGTGAACTGCGTCAGCACCCCGGGCGGGTTCGCCTGGCAACCGCCTGGAGTGCCGCCCGCCGGCTGAGCTGACTAGCCCGCCGGGTGGCGCTGGAAGCCCAGGACCCGGCCCGGATCGAGAGCAACCGTGATCGCGTTGATCCGCGTCTGCTCAGCTGCGGACCACGCGTCAGCGACATCGGGTTGCCCTTCCCGGAATGACGTTGCCGCACGCCCGATATCGGCGGCTCGGCTCGCGGTCTCGACCGCGTGCAGGACGTGATCGGTTCGGCCTCTCGCGTCGTCATCGGCACCGCCGCCGACAGCGTGCAGCAGGAAAGGCGCGGGGACCCCGGTCAACGCACCGTCGGGGCCGCGGGCCGCAGATTCGGTGTGGCGCAACTCAATCATGTTGAGCCCGCCCGGCTGCCCCACTCCTCCGGCCTCGAAGATCGCCGGCAGAAGCTCAGGTCCCTCGGGTCCGAGCCAGCGACCCATGCCCCGCGCAGGCACAGCGGCCGGTGGATCCAGATGGATCGCCGATAGGGACTGCAGATCCCCGGGACCGGTGGTGTCCAGAACGGGCGTGGCCGCACCCCGCACCGCGTCGCGCATCGCCTCCAGATGTTCCCCGCCGTCGGGTGATGCATAGGAAAGATGGACGACGGTCTTACCCAACAATTCGTCGGGGAACGGACCCTCCGGCGGCAGCTTGAGGAGCGAGAGCGAGCTGCTCACCGAGGAACTCACCGCGCGGACGACTGATGCCCACGCGGCGCCGACGACCGGCATGGCATCGGCAGACCACAGCAGGTAGCCAGTCCACAGGTTCGGCACGCCGAACAGGGCGACCTCGATCGCGGTGGCGACCCCGACCGGTGCGCCGCCACGAAACGCCCACAGGGCTTCGCGGTCAAGCGGATCGGCGGCGTCCTCACAGGCGTGGCGCAACCGCCCGGCACCGTCGACGTAGTCGACGCCCAGCAATGCCGCTGACGCGAGACCGTGTTTTCTGACAAACCAGCCCACTCCGCCGCCGAACGTGTACCCGAGCACACCGACGGTCGGCGAGGTCCCGCTCAAGCCCAACAGACCGTGCGCGAACGACGCCTCCTGAACCGCGGGCCACATCGAGCCCGCTTCGATGCGAGCAGTGCCGGAGGTCGCGTCGACGGCCACGTTCGTCAAACCTGAAGTGTCGAGCAGCAATTGATTCTCGCTGACCGGTCGGCCCGCGCCGTGTCCGGTCGCTTGCACAACGAGCGCGACACCTGAACGCGATGCAGCCGCGACGGTCTGCGCGACGTGCTCGGCAGACTGCGGCCGGACCACCGCGAATGGTCGTTGGAGAAAGCTCGAGTTGTCGGGGCTTGTCGCGGCGGCGTATTCGGGATCACCCGGCCCGTAGACGATGCCGGTCAGCTCGGCCTGCAGAGCCCTCAGAGCATCGGTCACGTTGACTCCGGGGGCTTTTCGGTCAGACTCGGGTAGTCGATGTAGCCGTGCGCACCGCCGGCATAGAAGGTTGCCGGATCGGGGTCGTTCAATGGCGCCGAAGTGCGGAGCCGATCGACGAAATCGGGGTTGGCCAGGGCCCACTTAGCCACTGGCGCGACGTCGGCACGGCCGGCTTCGATATCGGTTCCCAGCTCGTCGAGGGTGCGCCCTTCCCTGATCAGCAGTAGCGGATTGGGCCACAGCGTTCGGATGTCGGCGAGGAGTTCGTCCGCGCCGAACGAGTAGACGTCCAAGAACGCCAAGTCGAGGGTGGCGAGGTCGGCGACGAGAGATCGATACAGGTCGCCACCTTCAGGACCTTCGTCGAGCCCACCCAGCGTCGCACCCGGCGACAGACGTATTCCGACGCGTTCGGCGCCGATCCGATCGGTCACTGCTTTCGCCACCTGCAGCGTGAATCGCGTCCGGTTCTCGATCGAACCGCCGTAGTCGTCGCTGCGCTGGTTGGCATTGGGCGCCAGAAACTGGTGCAGCAGGTAGCCGTTGGCGGCGTGGATCTCAACCGCGTCTGCGCCCGACGCAATCGCCATCTCGGCGGCGTACGCGAAATCCCGGACCGTCTCGGCGATCTCGTCCACGCTGAGAGCACGTGGCGTGGGTATGGCCTGCTTGCCTGAGGGCGTGTGCATATCCACACCGGGCGCGATCGCCGACGGCGCGACCGCGATCCGATGGTGTGGGGTGTTGTCCGGATGCGACATCCGCCCGACGTGCATCAACTGGATGACCAGATGACCGCCCCGGCCGTGCACGGCGTCGGCCACGCGGCGCCAGCCCTCGACATGTGCCGGCGTGTAAATGCCGGGGGTGTTCATGTAGCCCTGACCGTCAGCGGAAGGTTGGGTGCCCTCGGTGATCAGCATCCCCAGCGCGGCACGCTGTGCGTAGTACTCGACTGCGAGCGCAGACGGTGTTCCGTCGTCGAGCGCGCGGCTTCGCGTCATCGGCGACATCGTGATGCGCTGCGGCAAACGCATACCGCCGATGGTGACCGGATCCCACATGTCGACCACAAAGAGCTCCTCGCCCTGACTGGCGCACACGCCGCTGCGCGTGCGATCCTCTTAACGGAAGTTATCTTCCGCTTACATTTCAGCATGGACTGGCAGGCTCGGCCCGTCAAGTCGGACACGGACGCATATGTGTGACACTCGAGAAATGCCGGCGAAGGCACCACCCATTCCGCCTCGGGCGGCGCGACGCGACGCGATCGCCAATCGCGAGAAGATCTTGCGGACCGCCGCCGAACTCATGGCGCGACGGGGCCACAATGTGCCGCTCACCGAGATAGCGGATGCCGCCGGCGTCGGCGTGGGCACGTTTTACCGCGGATTCCCCGACCGGGAGGCGTTACTCGACGAACTGCAGCGCCGCGGATACCAGGTGTGTCTGAATATCCTGGCGCAGATCCGGGCCGACAGCCTTACGGGCGCCGACGCGGTCGAGGCATACCTTCAACGCTGCCACGATGCGTCTGACGAACTGGTGGCGATGCCGCTGCGCGGCGTGTACCCACTCCCCGACGCCGAGGCAGTCGATGCCAAACGCCGCATCGTCGAACAGCTTCAAGACTTTCTCGACGAGGGTCGGGCGGATCACTCCTTACGCCCGGATGTCGCGGCAATAGATGTGGTGGCTTTCAGCACCGTGATGGCAACACCCTTGCCTCACGGTCCTGACTGGCCGACTACGTCGCGACGCCTGATCGGCATGTTCGTTCGGGGCATCAGGACACCCGAACCACGAAAGTCACGGTAGGAGCCCACGGACGGCCGTGGGCTCAGTCACCCTCGGGTGAGAGCACCTCGATCAACGCTTCGGCGACGTCGCGGCCGCCGACCGGGAGCGTTGTGAGGTTGTCCCGCAACAACTTCTGCGCTCCCGCGCGGTTGCCGGCTGCGACCAGGCGGTTGAGTTGCTCGACCAGGTCGCTGTGGTCGTCGAGGGTGGACGCCAACACCTCGACCAGCTCCCAGTCCCGGTACAGCGCCAGCGAGCGTTCGTAGAACGCGAAGCCGCTCACCTGCTCGCCACGCATGGTGCCGTCGTAACGGTACGGCCCTTCCATGTATTCGATCGGCAACCCGTGCGCGGGCGCCGGCACCAGCGGCTCGCCGATGAGGTCCAACTCCAGCGCATCACTGTGCAGCCGATGCAGATTCGGCATGAACCGATCCGGTGCCGGCGGGCGCACCAGCGGCCGGATCGCGTTGGGCCAGCGGACATAGCTCTCGACCGTGACCTCGATGTCCTCCGCGCACTCCGGCGCCTTGGACGGATCGGGGTAGCTCACCGTCGCACCCGAGAACGGTTGCGGCGCATTACCGTCCATCCGATCGAACTGGTGCCAGATACTCATGTCCACACCGTTGTCCAGGTTGATCGTCCGCCATTCGTGCGACCTGGAACGTGGGTCTCCCCCGGCTCCGCCGCCGTTCGCATACTTGGGAAACCACTGCCGGTCAACATGTCCCGCGCTACCGCTGACCTGTTCGCGCTGCTCGCCCCAGCGCAGTGTTCCGTTCATCGCCATGCCGGTCTGGAAATACGAATAGGTATCGGACTGGCCGAAGCAGATGATCTTGCCGTCGTAGGTGCCCGCGCCGACCGGGACCGGAGCCCGTGTGGGCGTCACGTCCAGGTCCAATTCCATCGGCCGGCCGGTCTGATCCAGGCCGCGCAGGCTGATCCGATACGTGTACGGCTGCAATTCGCCGTCGTCGTCCCGGCAGGAGGTCCACGTCACCGGTCCGGCGCTGCTCTGGTATCCGATGTCGAGATACCCCGCGGCCATCGTCATCTTGGGCTGGGCACCCGGTTGCATGTTCTTGGGCGGCATGTCGTAGTCGGTATAGGTGCCGTATTCGCCTGTATCACAGTCGAACAGCGCCATCGTGTAGAAGTCGGCGACGATGGTGCCGCCGGGGCGGTTTTTGTTGAAGATGGTCAGATAGGAGAACGTACGGCCCGTCTCGCTGGTCAACTCACCCGCGATGAACCACGTATCGGACTCTTGATCGTCATGCAGACCCTCGGCCGCCGGGAAATCCAGTGCGCGGTCGTTCTCCACCAAACGGAACGGGAACTTGCGCCAGTCAGTGTCCATCTCACACCTCGGGGTTGACGATCGCGTCGCTACTTGTCACCTTCGACGATTTCACGGCAGGTGTCAGGCGTCCCGTCTTTTTCGCTATGTTAGCATCAATAGCAAATTTGCCATCGCCTTTCCAAAGGTCGTACCCCATGCCGCAAACCCGTGACCACCGTTGCTACGACCAGCTTTTCATCGGTGGGCAGTGGCGCAAGCCGTCCACCGATGAGCGTCTGACGGTCATCTCCCCGCATACCGAGCACTCGATCGGCGACGTCCCGGCCGCGACTCCCGCGGACGTCGACGACGCGGTCGCGGCCGCGCGGCACGCGTTCGACCACGGCCCGTGGCCGCGACTGGACCCGCAGGAACGCATGCGCAAGGTCGAGGAATTGGCGAACATCTATGGCGGCCACCTCGACGAGATGGCCGACTTGATCACCGACGAGATGGGCTCGCCCCGCAGCTTCAGCCGGCTGGGCCAGGCTGCGGCGGCGGTCACGATGATGCACCTCACCCTGGCGGTCGCCCGCGACTTCCCCTGGACCGAGCGGCGCCACGGTGTGCTCGGCGAGGTGCACCTGCGCCGGGCTCCGGTCGGCGTGGTCGCGGCCATCGTGCCGTGGAACGTGCCGCAATTTCTGATCATGCCGAAGCTGATCCCGGCTTTGATCGCCGGCTGCCCGGTGATCGTGAAACCCGCGCCCGAAACACCTTTGGACGCGCTGTGGTTGGCCGAGATGATCGAGCAACTCGATCTGCCCGAGGGGGTGGTGTCCGTTCTTCCCGGCGGCACCGATGTGGGCGAAGCGCTGGTGCGCCATCCCGGCGTGGACAAGGTGTCGTTCACCGGGTCGAGCGGAGTCGGACGCCGCATCGCCACGCTGTGCGGCGAGCAGCTCAAGCGGGTCAGCCTCGAGCTGGGCGGTAAGTCGGCGGCGATCATTCTTGACGACGCCGACATCGGCAAGACGGTGCAGGAGCTGAAGTCGGCCAGCCTGATGAACAACGGGCAGGCCTGCGTCGCGCAGACCCGCATCCTGGTCAGCGAGCGGCGCCATGACGAAGTGATCGACGCACTGGCCGACATGATGTCGGGCCTGAAGGTCGGCGACCCGACCGATGAGGGCACCGACGTCGGGCCGCTGGTCGCCCAGCGTCAGCAGACCCGGGTGCAGGACTACATCCGCTCCGGAGTCAAAGAGGGCGCGCGGATGATCCTGGGCGGCGAAGACGCGCCACATGACCAGGGCTGGTACGTGCGCCCGACGCTGTTCACCGACGTCACCAACGACATGCGCATCGCCCGCGAGGAGATCTTCGGTCCCGTTCTCAGCGTGCTGACCTACCGCGACGAGGCCGACGCCGTCCGCATCGCCAACGACAGCGACTACGGCCTGGCCGGATCGGTGTGGACCGCGGACATCGGGCACGGGCTCGAGGTGGCCGCGAGCGTGCGGGCGGGTACCTACGGCGTCAACATGTACACACTCGACATCGGCAGCCCGTTCGGCGGTTTCAAGCAGTCCGGCATCGGCCGCGAGTTCGGACCCGAGGGGCTGCACGAGTACGTCGAGTTGCAGTCGGTGATCAGCAAGGGAGCGATGCCGCCGCTGTGCTAGCGCGGTCGCCGCGCGGTGTTGGAACTCGATGTGCCCGCCTCGTAGCGACAAGTGCGTCTGACGTCCAGCGTTGTCGCTCAGAGGTGGGCAATCGAAGGTGCCCGCTACCCAGGCAAGTGCAGCGTCAATTCCACCGGCGAGCACAACTCGCCGCGCTGGTTGACGATGACGATCTCCAGGTCGATCAGCCCCGCCGAGGGTTTGGCCACCACCCGGCCCCGGCCCACCATCGTGTCGCCGGCGTAGATCGATCCGGCCAGCCTCATCTTCCGGCGCACCACGCGACTCTGCGGGCCGGCCCAGTCGGTGGCGACCCGGTCGGCAAAACCTGCGATGTGCATGGTGTTGACGAAAATGCCTGGGTGGCCCTGCTTTTCGGCGTAGTAGGGGTCGAAGTGGACCGGGGTGTAATCCCAGGTGGAGCCGGAGTTCATCACCACCCGCTGGTAGCTGATCTCGTCGCGAACCTCGGGCAGGTCGGTCGGCACCGCGACGCTCGCCCAGGCAATCATGCGGCGCTCGGGCTGAAGCGGAACAGCGTGTTCCGATTGGTGGCCACCACTGCACCGTCCTGACGGGTGAAGGTGTCCAGCGTCTCGATGAAATGCCCGACACCGAGCCTGGACTGCTTCTCCGGTGAGACCGACACCACTTCTTCGACAATCGTGAGCCGGTCGCCCTCGAGTACGGGCAGCGGAAATTCCGCCTCGTTGGCGGCGTTGACGATCGTGGTGCCGGGCAACGGAACCCGCAGCGCGATAGCCGCGACCGGCGGCCGCCCGCCCGGTTCCCACGGCAGCGGGACCAGCCAACCCATCAGCAGGGCCGGGGGTGCCAGCAGCCCTCCCCATGTCGTGGTGGCGAAGTCAGCGTCCCAGTACGACGGGTTGCCGTCTTGCACGGTGGCAGCGAACATCTGGATCCGCGCCGCGCTGACCACGGTTCCCGCGACCCTCGGCTCGGACGCCACGCCGACCATACGCAGCGCGTCCTCGTAGCTGCCGAATGCGAGTTTGTAGCTGATCGGGGTCGAGGTCACGCCGAGACCGGCACCGAATCCCACTGCAGTTCGCGAGAAGTGAAGTACCAGCCGCCGCGCTCGTAGATCAGTTTGTCGCGGTAGCTGCCGGTGGCACGCAGCGTCGAGCCGCCCGTGAACAACAGCGCCACACATCGCTGCGTCGCGTTCACCCCGTCGACGGTGATCTCGTGGTCGACCGTGACCAGCCGGCCACTACCGCCGTCGAAAGCTTCACGCAGGTCGGTGAATTCGGCGCCGTCACGAACGAAGCTGGCGCCCGAGTGCCGGAACGTCGCGATCCACCCGTTGCGGTCTCCTTCGGAGAAGCACCGGTTGTGCCGCGCGGTCAGGTTCAAGATCGCGTCGCGTCCCACCGAGCCGTCCAGCACGTACTGCTGCTGATAGGTCATGGCCATCTGTTGTTCTCCCTGTTCTAGCGACTGACGATGTATCCGTGGCTTTCGCGGTCCCACGCCGCGGCCCCGGCCCCTTGGGCGCGAAGGACGTCCTTGCGGATCCGCCCGATGACGGTCTTGGGTAGTTCGCCGACGATCTCGACGTAGCGCGGTACGGAGAAATACGGCATCCGGTCGGCGCAAAAGTCCAGCAGCTCTGAGTAGTCGAGGTCGTGGCCAGGGCGCACGGTGACGAACAGCAGGATGTCGTCTTCGCCGAGTTCACTGGGCACGCCGACGACAGCGGCCTCGAGAACCGCGGGATGCCGCATCACCACGGTCTCCACCTCGAGCGACGAGATGTTCTCCCCGCGTCTGCGCAGCGAATCCTTCACCCGGTCAACGTAAGTCAGGTTGTGGTCGCCGTCCAGCACACCGAGATCTCCGGTGCGGAACCACTCCGGGTGTGGATCCACACCCGAACCGGACGGCCGCACGTAGCCCTCACTCATCACGTGCGAATGGCGGGGGCGGCACGCGATCTCCCCGACCGTGCCTTCGGGAAGTGGGGCGCCGGCCGCGTCGACGATGTTCACGTCGAAGTGGGGATTCGGCCGACCCGACGTTCCGGGCACTCCGTCTTCGGCAACGCCTTTGACCGCGATCGGAAAGGCTTCGGTCAGGCCGTACATGGTCACGATCCGGCAGTCGTAACGCTTTTCGATATCGCGATAGATGCCCGCGGCGATCGGCGCGGCGGAGATGAAGCGCACCGGCAACTGTGCGTCGCGGGTGTCCGGCGGCTGATTCCACAGCATCGACACCATCGCGCCGGCGCCGACAAAGCCGACGGCGTTGCTGTTCCGCACGTCGTCCCAGACCGAAGCGGGATGGAAGCTCGACACCAAAACTGTTGTACCACCGACCAGCATCGGTGCCAGCACAGCCGGTGCGGCACTGAGATGAAACAGCGGCATCGCGGTCCACAGCGCCTCACCGGCGCTGAATTCCCAGGCCGCGGCGGCGGTCGCGGCCGTGGTGAACAGGTAATGCCACGTGGTCGCAACGGCTTTCGACGGCCCGGTCGTGCCGGAGGTGAAGAACAGCGACCCGATGTCGGCAATGTCACCGACGTGGCCGGTAACCGCTTCGGCGCCGTCGTCCAGCGACTCGTCACCGAACACAAAGCAGGGCAGTTCGCCGGCCACCTCGGCGACCCGCGACAGGCGTTCGGCGTCGGTCAGAACGACCTTCGCCCGCGACAGGCTAAGCGCGTGCAGCAGGAAGTCGCCCTTGTTGGCCGTGTTCACGGCGGCGGCCACCGCGCCGATGCGAGCCGCGCCCAGCCAGAAGTAGACCCACTCCGGGCAGGTGCCGGCGAACAGCGCGACACCGTCGCCCGGACCGATTCCCAAGCCCAGCAAGGCATGGGCGGCCGCGCAGGAGCGCCGTCGCATCTGCTCGAAGGTCACGCCGACGCCGTCGACCGACAGCATCACCCGGTCGGGAAACTGCTCGGCGCGCCGATCCAGCACCGCCGCGACGCTGAACCGCTCGACGCCGAAATCAGCCGGGCCGATGGGCATCAGGCCCCTGCAGCCGCCGGGTCCGGATCACCGTCGGCGGTGTAGCCGAAGTCGTCGGCGGCCGCCTCCTCACCCGGGTAGAAGCGGTGCGCCCAGCGCCGTAGCGCCGCGTAGTCGTGCGCCTCTTCCGGTGCAAGGTTCGGCTTTTCCAGGTACTTCATGTTTTCCCAGGTGAAGAAGTCCTGCTTGATGACTTCTTGTTGCAGCGCCAGGAATTTCGCGGCCCGCCCACTCGGCACGTCGCCGGTGTCGCCGGACTCGCGGACCGAGGCCTGGGTGTAGAAGTAGTCGGTGTAGTCCTCGTCGACCGGGGTCTGGCCGGTGACCTCGATGGTGGCCACCAAGTCGCTGGGAAAGCGCACGATGCCCAGACCCAGCGAGTAGTTGTCGTAGACGATCTTCGCGTCGACCGGACCGTTCGGGGTCAGCCAGGTCTGCGACCGTCCGCCGCCGAAGTGCGCGCTGACGGTGGCGTGCAGGTGGTAGCCGTCGACTTCGAAGGACGTGGTATTCGCCGGGTTCGCAGCCTTGTGCACGTACTGCACGTGATACGGGTCCGCGGCGTTTTCGATGATCATCTGCGCGTGCACCTTGACCCGGTTGAGCATCCGGCTGTGCGGGTGCAGCGGGTAGTACTCGTCGGTCTCCAGCTCGGGCAGCACCGGCGGCTGCCAGTAGGGCGCCCTGCCGTGCCGTTCATGCCACACCAGGATGAAGCCGTACCACTCGACGCTGTGGTAGGTCCGGACCCGGACGTTGTTCTTGCAACCGATCTTGCTGTACGGGATCAGCGCGTTGGTGCCGTCGCCGCGCCACTGCCAACCGTGCCAGGGGCAGACGATGTTATCTCCCTCGACCGTGCCGCCGACACCCATGTTGGCGCCGAGGTGCTGGCAGTAGGCGTCCAGCACATTCACTTCGCCTGATTCGGTGCGAAACAGCACCATCTCCTCGCCGAAGTAATGCACCCGCTTGACGTCCCCCGGCGCCAGCTCCGAGGCGAAGCTGACGATGAACCATCCGGTCGGGAATCGGTACGGCGACAGGCTGATGCCGCTGGGCCCGAATTCACGCTCGGACGGATCGATGGAGGAGTCCGAAATCGTGTCCGTCACTGGCTCTCCTTCTGCGTCCACTCACGCGTCGGCCGAATTTGGCACGCAGCCGCGCTGGCCGCACTGTGAAGACTTGGTCTATTTTTACTATTTTAAGCATTGAACGTCAACGCACACGCACGACGGCGGTAGGTTCAGAAACCGAACGCGGCGTAAGCGTCTTGGTGAATCGAGGGTGACGATGACCGCTTCGACAGTCGATCTGTCGGATTTCGGACTGTGGCGCAACGGCTTTCCTGACGAGGTGTTCAGCGAGCTGCGCCGCACCAGGCCGTTGTTCCGCCACGGCCTGACACCGGGCGTCGAGAAGACCGTCAAGCGGGACTTCTGGATGACCACCAAGCACCGGCACGCAGTGCGTCTGCACCGCGACGCCGACTCGTTCACCGCCGGTGACGGACCGCTGATCCAGCCGGCCGATCTGTTCGCGTCGTATCCGACGATCATCACGCTCGACCCTCCGGAGCAGAGCAAGCACCGAAAACTCATCTCGAGCGCGTTCACGCCGCGGGCCATCGCGAAGCTCGAGGACGGTATCCGGGCGCGGGCGTCGCGGATGATCGACGACCTGCTCGCCCGCGGCGGTGGCGACTGGATCGACGACGTCGCCGACGCACTGCCGATGACGGTGATCGGCGACATCATCGGCATCCCGGAACAGGATCGGCCCCGCATCTTCGACGGCTTCGATCACATCCTGAAGGCGCAGACCGGCAAGGGCCGTCCCGTCGACGCCGAGCTGTTCGCCTCGATTTTCGGCTACGCCATGGAGCTGACCGCCGAGAAGCGGCGCAATCCGGCCGACGACATCTGGAGCACCATCGCATCGGGCGTCATCACCGGTGACGACGGTGAGCAATTCCGTCTGGCCGCAAATGAACTCGAGTTCTTCTTCTTCGTGCTGGCATTCGCCGGCAGTGACACGACCAAGAACGCGTTGGCCATCGGCCTGCAGGCTTTCGTCGCGAATCCAAGTCAGATCGAGCGCTACCGCGACGACGAGGCCGTGCGGTCGAGCGCCGTCGAAGAGGTGCTGCGCTGGGCGTCGCCGGTGGCGTACTGGACCCGCACCACGAAGGTCGACGTGGAGATGGACGGCCAGCACATCCCGAAGGGCGAGCGGGTGGTCGCGATGCTGCGATCGGCGAACCGGGACGAGGAGGTCTTCGACGCGCCGTTCACGTTCGACATCGGCCGCCACCCCAATCAGCACGTCGCGTTCGGCGGTGGCGGCGCGCATCACTGCCTGGGCGCGATGCTGGCCCGCGCCGAGATCCGCGCCGTGCTGGACGAGCTCCTGTTGCGCTGCGACGACCTGAGTCTCGGTCCCGCCCAGGTCAGCTATCCGAACCTGACCACCAACATGTCGATCTACGACGAAATGCCGATCACGCTGCGCGCCCGCTAGCGAATCAGTCGACCACCCGCAGCGCCGCCTTCGGGCATTGGTCCACCGCGGCGGCGGCGTCGATCTGCAGATGTTCGGGCACCTCGCCGTCGGCGACATGCACCACGTCGGACGTCCCGATTTCGAAGATGTCCGGCGCCAATGATTCGCAGAACCCGTTGGCCTCGCACAACGACTCGTCGACAACTATTCGCATCGCTTACTCCCTTCGAGCACGGTCACAGTCCCTTGGGCCGGGTGCCGATTACCCCGGCCGCTTCCAGTCGCGTGAGGTCGTCGCCGGTGAGCCCGCACACTTCGCGCAGCACCTCGCCGTTGTGCTCGCCGAGCGTCGGCGGTGGGCGCAGCAGCCAATGGCGCTGCCCGGTCAACGGTGCGAACGGCGGTCGCGGGTAGCGACCCGTACCGGTGCGCGGATGGTCGAGTGTTTCCAGGAATCCGCGGTCGTTGAGCTGATCATTCTCCGTGATCAGCGACGGCGATACCACCGGTGCAGCCGGAATCGCCTCGGTGGCAAGCAGATTCAGGACCCCGTGCAGTCCCTGGCCGGCAAACCAGGCCTGCAACTCACGGTCGATCTCATCGGCGTGCGCATGCCGCCCGTCGACGGTGTCGAATCGGCTGTCCGCGGTCCACGACGGCCGCCCCATCGCGTCCACCAGTGCCCGCCATTGCTCGTCGGTGCCCACCGTGACGGCGATCCAGTCGTCGTCGCCCGCACAGCGGTACAGGTTCTGCACGGCCCGGCCGTGGCCGCGGTTGCCACGGCGACTCAGCGTCACACCGAACACCTCGGCCTCGATCGGCTGAATCGCGGTGACGTTGAGCACCGTCTCGATCATCGGCAGCTCGACGAGCTGGCCCACACCGTTGCGGTCGGCGAAAGACAACGCCGCAGTCACAGCGAAGGCCGCATGCACGCCGGCCAGTGGATCGCACGCACCGCGCGGCGGGACGGGCGGCCCGTCGGCCGCACCGGTGACCCAGGCCAATCCGGCGATCTGCTCCATCGTCGGCGCGAATCCGACGCGGTCTCGCCACGGGCCGTCCAGCCCGAACGCCGGCATCCTCGCGATCACCAACCGTGGATTGACCTCCAGCAAGGCGTCGGCGGTCAGGCCGAAGTGATCCATCACTCGCGGAGAGAAGTTCTCGATCACCACGTCGGCGCCGGCGACCAGCTCGCGAAAGAGGGCGCGCCCGTCGTCAGAGCCCAAATCCAGTGTGACGGAACGCTTGTTGGTGTTCATGGCGTGGAATACCCAGCCGTACTCCCACCAGTCGTCGACGTCTTTGCGCATCCCTCCCGAGTAGCGGATGCCGTCCGGCCGCTGGATCGATTCCACTTTCACGACGTCCGCGCCGAAAGCCGCGAGCAGGTGGGTGGCGGCCGGCCCGGCCCAAAAGGCGGTCAGATCGACGATGCGAATACCGTCGAACGGCAGCCGTGGATCGGCCGGCTGGTCGCGGTAATCCCGAGCCGGCCACGGTGACGTGCCGTCGGCCTCGCCGAGGGCGGGAGCGGCCCGCAGCGACGCGGGCGCGCAGCGCGACATCAACCACGGGGTGCGGGGCTGGTGAAAACCCGCCGGGTTGGGTACGAACACACCGCGTTCGGTCGCGTACGCGGTGTCGCGGATAGTGCCGCCGTTTCCCAGCGCCGCGATCGGCAGCCGGAACAGTTGCCCGAGCTCGACCACCTCGGCGACGGTTCGCTCAGCCAGCCATGGCCGGATCTGCTCGCGGATGTAGTCGCGGAACTGCCATCGTCCGATCTGAAAACTCAGCTGTGGATTCTCGGTCAGCTCAGGGCATTCCACCATCGCCGCGAAGTCCAGCCACTGCTGACCGGTGACCATCGTGATCCCGACGTAGCCGTCTTTGGCCGGCTCGATGGACGGCACCTCGACGGTCCGCGTCACCGGTGGACAATTCAGCAGCTGCGAGTGCAGCCACTCGCCGCTTTGCATCAACGTGATTGCTTCCAGCATCGACAGATCCAGATGTTCGCCGGCACCGCCGTGTTCGACGCGGCGACGAACGGCCAGGGCACCGAAAGCGGCGAACACTCCACCCATGTACTCGCCGAGGTCGCCGCCGACCGAGATCGGCGGACCGGCCGGATCGCCGCGAAAGCCGGTGAGGCCCGACCATGCCTGCAGGGTGAACTCGCTGGCGGCACGGTCGGCGTCGGGCCCGGTCCAGCCGAAGTCGGAGATGGTGACGAGCACCGCGCGGGGGAACGCGGCCAGCAGGGGCTGCGGGTCGATGCCCCACTCCGCCGCCTGCGAGCGGTTCGCGGTCACCAGGATGATGTCGGCGCCGGCGAACTCGGCCTGAAGATCAACACTCGGCCAGGTCAGGCTGCGCTTACCGGCGTTGAGATAGCCGAACAGCGGGGAGTCCGCATCCTCCGGAACGGTCGCGTCGCCGGCACTGAAGCGTCGCAGCCAATCCCCTTGCGGTGGCTCGATCTTGCGGACTTCGGCGCCCGCATCGACCAACAGCTTTCCGCAGTAGCTGCCAGCGATACGATCGCTGAGCTCGACGACCCGGACGTCCTGAAGCGGCGTCGGTCGGCTGCCATACTCGTCGCTCAACCTGTGTCCGTCTGCGTCGTCGGGTTGTCGTTCATGCCATGTAGCGAGTTTGCCCGGCCCGGCCAGTTTGCTGGGAGGCCGTAAAGTTGACCAGCGCGGCTATTATGCCATTACTGTTAAGATTGCAGTATATGGAGTTCACGGGCGCAGCGGCCGTGACTCCTGTCGGCCGTTCTGCTGCTGGAATCAGATGACTGCGCTGGGAATTGGGCCCGAGGCCCGACGTCGATTGTCGGCGCCGCGGATCGCCGAGATCGTCGCCGACGAGTTGCGCCGGCAGATCATCGACGGCGAATTGGCCGACGGCGATTTGCTGCCCCGCCAGGAAGTGCTCGTCGAGCAGTTCAACGTCAGCCTCGTCTCGCTGCGAGAGGCGTTGCGAATCCTTGAAACCGAAGGGCTGGTCTCGGTTCGGCGGGGCAATCGCGGCGGAGCGATCGTGCATGCTCCGGCGAAGACCAGTGCGGCCTACATGCTCGGTCTGCTGCTGCAGAGTGAATCGGTCGTCGTCGCCGACCTCGGGACCGCGCTGCTGGAGCTCGAACCCGCGTGCGCGGCGCTGGCGGCCCAGCGGGCCGACCGCGCCGACACCATCGTGCGCGAGCTCAAAGAGATCAACAACGCGATGGAGATCCACCTCGAAGACGGGCCTGAATTCACCGAGATCGGGCGCAGATTCCACGACGCGGTCGTGCACGGCTGCGGGAACAAGACCATCATCGCCGTCGTCGGCACGTTGGAGACGTTGTGGACCAGCCATGAGCAGCAATGGGCCGATGAGAGCGCGGCCAAGGGCACCTATCCGTCGCTGACCAAACGTCGCGCCGTGCTCAACACCCATATCAAGATGGCCGAGATGATCGAGGCAGGCGATGTCGAGCGCGCGCGCCGGGTGGCCGCCCGGCATCTGTCCGACACTCAGAGCCATGTGCTGGCCGCCGGTCCCGACCAACGGATCTACGCCTTGTCGCCGCAGGCGTTGTCGCGCCCGCGAGACAGTCGCCATCTCTAGCTCGTGAACGCCCGAACCGCACTGGTCACCGGCGGCAGCGGTGGCATCGGCAAGGCCTGCGCCGCCAAGTTGCGCGAATTGGGTTACGACGTCGTGCTTTCGGCGCGCCGCGAAGACCCGTTGCGTGCGGCCGCCGACGAGATCGGGGCGCGTTACCTGGTTGCCGACGCCTCCGACCCCGGACGTTTCGCCGAGGCGATCGCGCCGTTGGAGACCATCGATCTGGTGGTGCACGCTGCCGGAACTCTGGGCGGAACCTACGCCCGCAAGCAGACATTCGAACAGTGGCAGACCATCATCGCCGCCAACCTGGACTCCTGCTTCGTGCTGACGTCGGCGGCGCTGCCCAAGATGCGGGCCGGATCCCGCTTTGTCTTCATCTCCTCCTCCGCGGCCCACGAACCGATGATGGCCCGCACCGCCTACTCGGCATCCAAGGCCGGCATGAACGCCTTTGCCCGCGCGCTGGCTCTCGAAGTCGACCGAGACGGGATCGCCGTCCACATCGTGACGCCGGGTCCGGTGGAAACCGAGATGCTGCAGGATGTTCCGTTCGAGATGCAGGCCATCCAGGTTTCGGATGTGGCCGACGCCGTTGCCTGGCTCGACACCGTGGATCCGTCGGTGGATCTGCCCGAGATCCGGCTGAGCGCGGTGGCGCGCGGGCCATACGCCCGGGTCCCGGTTGTTCCCGACGAGGTTCATCGGCGAGCGGCGCAGCGCGACTGACCCGGCGTCACTGCGGGAACGCTTTGATGACTGTCTCGCCGAATTCGCGCAGCGACTCAGGCGCGGCGAAATCGGCGAACCAGACGTAGAAGCGCTCGACCCCTTGACCGGACAAATGCGAGAAGTGTCCGGACAATTCGTCGGAATCACCACAGATCAGCCCGGAACCGAGGTTGCCGAAGCGCTTGGCGCTCACCTCGCGCACCTTGATCGGATCGCTGTCCTTGCGCACGAAGCCGACCATCTGCTGAATCGACACCCGCGCCGATCCGGCCTTCGGGGCCAGCTCCGGCAGCCGGTCGAGATGGGTGACCGGGATGTTCCACCAATCCGCTTGCCTACGAACAAGTTCCATCATCCGTCGTCCGGTTCCGCCGAGAACCAGTGGGATGTGGTGCGACGGTAGCGGGGACTGGCCACCGGCGCCACCCTCGGCACGCCCCCAATACCGGTCCAGCAGTGCCAGGTGGCGTTCGAGCTGTTCGACCCGGGCAACCGGATCTTGTTGACCGACTTCGAATCTGGCGAACTCGGCGGGCCAGGAGCCAGATCCCAGGCCGAGCTCGAACCTGCCGCCGGAGGCCTCCGACAAGGTGACCGCCTGCTTGGCCAGCACGGCGGGGTGGCGGAACGCATCGCACAACACCAGGTGGCCGATCCGCAGCCGCTCGGTCTTCGCGGCCACCCACGTCGCGACGTTCATTGCCTCCCAGATGCTTTCGTCCGGCAGCCCCGGGGCCTCGAGGTGATCGATGAAGGCGATCCCGGTGAATCCGCTCGCCTCGGCGTGGCGCGCCCGCTCCTCGATGTCGGCCACCGACACCCGCACTTGCGGCAGGAACAAGAACCACTCGGTCACCACTCACCACCATCCGGGGTCGCAGAACGGCTTTGCCGCGGCGATTGACGCTTGTCGCGCTAGATTACTATTTTTATTATGTTAGAGGCCTTATGGACATTGGACTGAATTCCGGACAATTGGCGCTGCGCGACAGCGTGCGTGACGTCCTGCGTACGGAATGCCCGCCGGCCAGTGCCCGGCACGCCATGACGGACCCCGAGCATTGGCGCGCTCTGTGGAAGACGGTTGTCGACCTCGGCTGGACCGAACTCGCCGTCCCCGACGGCGACAACTCCTTCGGACGGATGGATCTGACGGTTGTTCTCGAAGAATGCGGCGCGGCCCTGGCACCCGTTCCGCTGCTGTCCAGCGTCGGCCTGGCCGCAGGTCTACTGCGTGCGGCCGGGTCTGACGTCGCCGACGTGCTGACCGACATCGGCGGCGGGGTGGTGGCGGCGCTCGCGGTTCATCCGCCCGAGTACCGGCTGCCCGGCGTGCCGATGACGCTGGAGGGCGGACGGGTGCAGGGGCGCGCCATCGCGGTGCCCGGCCTCCCCCGCGCCGAACTGGTGGTCACGCTGGCCTCGTCGGCCGACGGGCCCGTCGCCGCCGTCGTCCGGGTCGGCGACGGCGTCACCGTTCACGACACCGAATGCACCGACCCAGCCCAACCGGTAGCCGACGTCGAGGTGGACGCCGCCCCCGTCGCCGTCGCACCCGTCCACCTCGAGTCGGCTCTGGCGACACCGCTGCTCGCCGCCGCCGCCGACCTGGTCGGTGTCGCCGCTGCCGCACTGGTCCGCTCGGTCGAGCACGCGAAGACGCGGCAGCAGTTCGGCAAGCCGATCGGCGCGTTCCAGGGCATCAAGCACGCCCTGGCCGACAACTACGTCGCGCTGGAGCGGGCCCGCGGTCTGACCTATGCCGCCGCCGCGCGGCTCGACGACCCGGCGACACCGCTCAGCGCGGGCTGGAACGCGGCGGCGTTGGCCAAGGCCGCGGCCGGCGAGGCCGCCGTCGCCTGCGCGCGCACCGGCGTGCAGGTCCACGGCGCGTTGGCCCAGACCTGGGAACACGACATGCACCTCTACTTACGCCGCGCCTGGCAGGGCGCCTCGACGATGGGAGACAGCCGCGCGCTGTACCACGCCGTCGGGCGTCGCTTCGCGGGAAACACCTTGGCGGGGAGTCCAGCGTGACGGCCTACGACGATGCCGGGCGAAGCGACATGCGGGAGCGGCGCTCATGAGCCCCGATCTCACCGCCGAATACGCGATGTGGCTCGCTGACTTTCTGCCCGACGACTACTACCAGCGCTACGACGAATACCGTTGGGACGTCGGCCTTCGACGAGACCATCAGCGCGCAGCGTTCGAGGCCGGGTGGCTGCAGCCGACCTGGACCCCCGAACACGGTGGCCGGTCGCTGGGGCTGGCCGAGGCGATGGAAATCCGGCTCGAGGCCGCCATGCGGTCCGCCCCCAAGCTGCCCAACGTCGCCGGGCCCGGTGTCGCCGCGCCCGGTATCCGGCAGTTCGGCACGCCCGAGCAGATCGACCGTCTCCTCGTCCCGCTGCTCCGCGGCGACGAGTGGTGGGCGCTGGGCATGTCCGAACCCGAAGCCGGGTCCGACTTCGCCGGCCTGCGCACCCGCGCCGTCCGCGACGGCTCGGACGGCGATGTGTTCCGAATCAGGGGCAGGAAGATCTGGACGACCCAGGCGCACCTGTCGCGTTGGTGCACCCTGTACGCCCGTACCGATCCGGATGCCCCCAAGCATCGCGGGATCTCCTGCTTCATCCTCGATCTCGAGTCTCCCGGGCTGACCATCGAGCCGATCCGGATGGCATCGATCTCCGACGAGACGTTCTGCGAAGTCATCCTCGACGACGTAGAGGTACCCGCTGACAGTCTGCTCGGCGACATCAACGGCGGATGGCAGGTGGCGATGTCGTCGCTCAACCATGAGCGGCAGATGATCTGGATCATGAACTGGGTGGAGATCCAGCGCGGGCTCAAGGACGTCCGGGATTCTCAGGCCACTCACGACGACTACGCCTCCGGCGAGGTGTATTCCGAACTCGGCTCGATACTCGCCGACGCCGAGGCGTTGCGGGCGACCGGCTATCGCGCGCTGAACAACGAGTTGGCCGGGCTGCCGAGCCCGGAGTCCGACATTCTGAAATTGCTCGGTTCCACGACCCTGCAACGGGTTTGGGACCTCGCTGCCGCGGGTGCCGGGCCGCGTTCGATCGACGACCTCGACCTGCTCTTCGAACGCCAGGACGCCCTCGCAGCGACCATCTACGGCGGAACGTCGGAGGTCCAGCGCAACATCATCGCCGAGCGACTGCTCGGATTGCCGAAGGGATGACGATGGATTACGACCTCGGCACCGATGCCGTCGAACTCAGAGTGCGCCTGCGGGAGTTGATCTCGTCGAACATCCCCGAGGGCTTCCTGGGCTCCTGCACCAACGACCCCAAGGACCTCGCGACCACCGAGTCGTTCTGCAAGATGCTCGCCTCCGACGGCCTGCTGGCGCTGGCCTGGCCGAAAGAGCATGGTGGCGGCGGAGGTTCGGTGTGGCAGCAGACCGTGCTGCGAGAGGAGATGTGGGCGCACCACGAGCCTCGCGGCGCCCAGTACATGGGCATCAACTGGGTCGGCCCGGCGCTGATGCGGTACGGGACCGACGAGCAGAAGGCCCGGCACCTGTCCGCGATCGCCGCGGGCGAAGTGATCTGGTGCCAGGGGTTCTCCGAGCCCGAGGCCGGCACCGACCTGGCGTCGCTGCGGACCCGCGCGATCCCGGACGGCGACGGCTGGCGCGTCACCGGGCAGAAGGTGTGGACGTCCTACGCCCTGATGGCATCGTGGTGTGTGCTGGCGGCCTGCACCGACCCGGATGCCCCGAAAGCCAAGCGCATCAGCCTTTTTCTGGTTCCGATGGACCGGGCCGGGATCACGGTGCGGCCGATCCGGTCGATGCTGGGGCCGCATCACCTCAACGAGGTGTTCCTCGACGGTGTCGAGGTCTTCCCCGACGAGGTGCTCGGTGAATTGGGCGACGGCTGGCGGGTGATGCGCGAAGCGCTGGCGTTCGAACGGGTCGGGATCGCCCGGTATGCGCGGTGCGAGTCGCTGCTGGACCGGATGCAAGCCGAGCTTGGCGACAACTGGGACCGGCTGCCCGAGTCGATTCGCACCCGCTGGGTACGGGCGCTGATCGACTTGCGGATCGCGCGGCTGCTCGCCTACCGCGCGGTGTCGCTGCAGGACGACCCGTCGGCCGGTGCTGCGGCCAGCGCCGCCCGCATCGCGACCACCACCTGCGACCAATTGGTGGCGGAATTGTTGTTCGACGTGCTCGGCCCGTCCGCCCTGGACAGCGGCATGTCGGCCCCCTTGCACGGCGCTGTCGAGGACCACTGGCGCTACGCCCAGGCGGCCACGGTCGCGTCCGGGACGATCGAAGTGCAGCGGATGCTGGTGGCGCGCGAAACGTTGGGAGATCGCTGATGGAAACCGCTCTGCCGCAAGACATTGCCGAGTTCGCCGCCGTCGCGACCAAGCGGTTGACCCGCTTCGGCGGCGTGCCGACCGCGCTGCTGGCCGAAACCGACGACGGGTTGCGGGACGCCGCCCGGACCGCACTGTCCGATCTCGGCGCATTCGATCTCGATGTCCGCGGCTCCGCGGACGACCTGCTGGCGGCGGCGGTGCTCTGCCAGGCGGCCGGCGCCGCGGCACTGCCCTACCCGCTCGTCGAAGAACTGTTGGCCGTCGACGGCGCACGCCTGGCCCTGGTCAATCCCGAGGCGCCGCGCATCGACCACGGCGACCTGACCGGCGACTGGATCGCCACGGACCTCGACGGCACGCGCTACCCGGTCCAGCCGTCGTCACGCACCGCCGCGAAGCTCGGGCCGTTCCTGGTACCGGCAACATTGGGTCAGCCCGACGGGACGGTGCCCGGCGCCGACGTCGCCCGGCACCTGACCCTGGGTTCATGGCGCATCGTGGGCGCCGTGCAACAAGCCCTGGAGATCACCCGACAGCACGTCAAGGCCAGAATGCAGTTCGGCAAACCGCTCGCCGAATTCCAAGCCGTCCGGTTCACCATCGCCGACGCCGGGGTGGCCGCCCGCGGACTGCACGAATTGGCCAAGTATACGATCAGCCGCATGGAATCGGCTCCGGCGCAAGTGTATTCGGCCGATGCGCTGATCCTCAGACTCAAGGCCACCGAGACCGCGCGACAGGTCTTCCGCGTCGCACATCAACTCCTCGGAGCACTGGGCTTCTGCGACGAGTCCGACGTCAGCGTGCTCGATCGGCACACGCAGCCGCTCGTCCGCCTGCCGGTCGGCACCGAGGTGCTCGCGATGCGACTGCTCCCGGAGGTGCGCAGCGGCGGGTTCGAGACCTTGTTCTCCGGCCCGGTATCGGCATGACCACACAGACATCCGCCTCGGGCGCCGCCGCCGGTCCGGCGGACGCTGGAATCCCGTTCGGCGCCAAGCTCCGGCAGCTCGCCGAACAACGCGGTGACGACCGGGCCTTGACCGTGCTGGCACGCGACCGCAGCGCGCAGTCGATGACCTTCGCCGAGCTCGACCTGCGGGCCAATCAGTGGGGCCGGGCGTTGGCAGCCGCCGGAACCCAATTCGGTTCGCTTGTCGCACTGGGCATTCCCAATTCGGTGGAATTCGTCCTCGCGGCGCTGGGCTGCTGGAAGATCGGCGCCGTCCCGGTCCCGATGCGCTGGGACCTGCCCGACTGGGAGCGTTTGCGGGTGCTGGAGGTGATCGCGCCCGCGGTCGCCGTCGACGAGGAGACCCGGGACGCCCTCGTCGCGAGCGCCGCCGGCCAATCCACCGATGTGCTGCCAGACGTGGTGTCTCCCAAGGCGAACGGGATTTGCAGTAGCGGGTCCACCGGGCTGCCGAAGGTGATCCTGACGCTGGCGGACGGGGCGTGGACACCGGAATCGTCGTTCCCGTTCCTGGCCGCGTGGGCTCCGACCCCTACCCCGCAGACCATTCTGGTGCCCGGCCCGATGTATCACACCAACGGCTTCTCGCCGCTGACCTACCTGCTGGGTGGCGACGAGTTGGTGGTGCTCGAAAAGTTCGACGCTGCACTGGTTGTCGAGGCTGTCGAGAAGTACCGCATCACCAACTTCACCGCAACGCCGACCATGCTGTCGCGCATCGCGGCGCTACCCGACATCTTGGACCGGGATCTGTCCAGCATCGCCTGGATTTTGCAGGGCGCCGCGGTCATGCCGCACGCGTTGTTGCGCACCTGGTTCGACCTGCTCAGTCCCGAACAGGTCGTGATGGCCTACGGGATGACAGAGAACCTGGGGCTGACCGCTTTACGCGGTGACGAGTGGCTGACTCATCCCGGCAGCGTCGGCCGCGGCTTCCGCGACACCGAGGTGCGGATCCTCGACCAGCAGCGCCAGCCGGTGCCGCCCGGCGAACTCGGCGAGGTGTATCTGCGCTCCCCGATGAGCGCGGGATACCTCTATCTCGGCGGCGCTCCGCTGCTGGCGTCGACACCCGACGGGTTCCGGACCGCCGGCGACATCGGCCACCTCGACGACGACGGGTACCTCTACATCGCCGATCGCCGCAGCGACATGATCATCACCGGCGGGGCCAATGTCTTTCCGGCCGAAGTGGAATGCGCGCTCGTCGAACACGACGACATCGTCGACGTCGTCGTCATCGGTCTTGCCGACAGCGAATGGGGCCGCCGGGTGCACGCGGTGATTCAGCTGGCCGACGACGCGAACCCGCTGACCGAGCAGGACGTGATCGGTTTCGCCAAGGCCCGGCTGGCCGCCTACAAGGTTCCCAAGACCGTCGAATTCATCGACGAGATTCCCCGCACCGCGGCGACCAAGATCAACCGGTCGGCGATGGTCGAAGCCCGCGGCGGCTGACCACGGCTCAGGAACGGCCCCAGCTCACCTGATGCTTGTCACGGCCGCGGCCACCCGGGTCTGGAAATCGGCCGGCAGCGGGATGTATCCCAGCGGGGTGAGGCCGTGCTGGCCGGTGGTGATCGTCGACTCCATGAACGCCTTAACAGCCGTACCCACCTGCGCGTCAGGGTATTTCGAGCAGACCAGCTCGTAGCTGGCCAGCAGGATCGGGTAGGCGCCGGGCGTCGTTGTGGCATACACCTTCGACAGATCCAGCACGAGGTCGTTGCCACGGCCTTCGATGCTGACATCGGAGATGGTCTTGCCGACCCAGTCGTTGCCGATGTGCACCACACCGCCCGCGGTCTTGATGCCGGCCACGTCGAGGTGTTGCTTCATCGCGTACGACCATTCGTTGTAGCCGATCGCGCCCTCGGTGTTCTTGACCGCCGCCGCGGTGCCTTCGTTGCCTCGCGCCGCGGTGCCGGTGCCGCCGTTGAAGGTCATGCCCGCGCCCTTGGTCCAAGCGCCGCCGGCCGCGGTCTGCAGGTACTGCTGGAAGTTGTCACTGGTTCCCGATGCGTCGCCGCGGTAGATGACATGAATGTCCTCCGCCGGCATGTTCCCGTTCAGCGTGGTGATCGCCGGGTCGTCCCACCGGGTGATGGCGCCGCTGAAGATCTTGGCCAGGGTCGGTGCGTCGAAACTCAGGACGTCGGTGCTCTTCACGTTGAACGTGATCGCGATCGGGCCGAAGACCGCCGGCAGGTTCCAGGCGTCAGCGTCGCCGCAGCGCCTTTTCGCGTCGGCGTACTCACCGCCGCGCAGCGGTGAATCCGAGCCGCCGAAATCGGTCTTGGCGGCGAGGAATTCGGCGACACCGGCACCCGAACCGGTGGCCGCGTAGGTCAGTTGCTTCCCCGAGCACGATTCCTGGTAGCTCGTGATGAAGTGGCTCATCGCGTCGGCCTGCGCGGTCGAGCCGCTGCCGGTGAGATCCTGTTTGCCCCCGCAGTCGACGCTGACACCCTTGGCGTAGCTCGGCGGTGTGTCGAGGTGACTACACGCCGACAGGGCCACGCAGACCGCGACGAGCAGGCCGATAGTGCCCAGAAAGCCGTTGCGCTGCTTCATGTTTGCCTCCTAGAAACCGCGTGGCAGCGCCGCGCGTCGAATCGAGCGCGCCCGCGAACATTAAAAGGCACCGTTGCCGAATTCGAATCAAGCCGCAAACGAACAACAGGTGAAGCTCATACGGTTTGCCGAATTCATCGGGTCGTCAGCGCACGTTCAGCTACCTGACTTAGCGTCTGCGAGGCTGGCACTGGCCGGTGGGTTGCGCGATGACTCTGGGAGAAACGACATGACGGACACGCTCGACACACCGCAGGTCAACGGCAAGACGGTGCAGGAGTACATCGACGAGTTGCCGCAGTGGCCCGACGGCACGACGTTGAAGTCGATGCCGATGACCGCCATGCAGTTCCGCATCTGGGCACTCGCCTGCGCGGGCAAATTCTTCGAGGGCATGGTCGTGTTCATGACCGGCGTTGCCCTGCCGCTGATTTCGATTCAATTCCACCTCAACGCGACCGACAAAGGCCTGGTGACCGCCTCCTCGCTGGCGGGCATCCTGGTCGGCGCCACCGCGCTCGGCGGCCTGGCCGACAGCTACGGACGCAAGAAAATGTTCATCATCGAGATGATCATCTTCGCGGTGTTTCTGATCGGGCTCACGTTCGCGCCCAATTTCGTCACGCTGGTCATCTGTCTTTTCGGCGCCGGCGTCGCGCTGGGATGCGACTATCCGACCGCGCACATGGTCATCTCGGAGAGCATCGCCACCTCGATGCGCGGGCGACTTGTGCTGAGCGCCTTCGCTTTCCAGGCTGTCGGAGCGTTCTTCGGTACGGCACTGGGCTTCGGCATCCTGTACGCCAACCCCGACCTGGGTGCCTGGCGAATCATGTACGCCGCGGCGATCGTGCCGGCCATCCTGGTGGTGATCGGTCGCTTGTACGTCACCGAGAGCCCGCACTGGCTGGTGTCGAAGGGACGTACCGACGAGGGTGAGAAGGCCACCACCCAACTGCTCAAACGCACTCCGCAGTACCCCAAGAGTGTGTCGCTGGCCCACCTGGCGCAGACCCACCAGGCCGCCGACGAGCACGCGACCTATCGGGCGCTGTTCAAGAAGCGCAACCGTCGCGCGACGATCCTGGCTTCGGTGCCGTGGTTCCTGCAGGACTTGGGCGTCTACGGCATCGGCATTTTCACGCCGACGATCCTGGCCGCGGTGATCGGCAAGGAGTCCAAGTCACACGCGCTGGCCGACACCATCCACAACGACATCCTTGGCGCCAAGGGGTCGGCGATGATGGATGTGCTGTTCGTGCTCGGCGTCATCGTGGCGATCTTCCTGGTGGACCGGGTCGGGCGGATCAAATTGCAGATCTGGGGCTTCATCGGTTGCGCAGTGGGGCTGCTGCTCTCGGGACTGTCCATCAAATCCGATGGCAGCAACGTGATGTGGCTGCTGTTCCTCGGTTTCACGCTGTTCTACTTCATGGTCAACTTCGGGCCGAACGCGATGACCTATCTGCTCGCGGGCGAGGTCTTCCCCACCGAGGTCCGGGGCAAAGGCGCCGGATTCGCGGCGTCCTTCGCCAAGATCGGCGCGGTGTTGACGGCGTTCCTCTTCCCGATCCTGCTCAAGTCGATCGGCACCAGCGCACTGCTCTGGGGCCTTGTCGGGTGCTTTCTGGCCGGCGCCGTCGTGACGTACTTCTTCCGGATCGAGACGACGGGTGTGAACCTCGAAGACGTCGGCAAGGAGTCGGCCGTCGCCAAATAATCGCGGTGTCTGCGCGATTCCGGCCAGAACGCCGTCGGCGCCGCAGGCCGTGGTCGACAATCGCCTGATGAACGGAATCCCCCGGGTCCTTGCCGTCGTCGGTGCCGTGTTCGCCGGCGCGATCGCCACAGCCGGCAGCGCGGCGGCCGACGGCGCGGTCGAGATCAAGAGCCGACTCGGCGACGCCTGCCTCGACGCGCCGAGCGACGCCTGGCCCAACCACGTAGTCGTCAACCCGTGCAACGGAGCCGACTTCCAGCGCTGGATTCTGACCGGCGACCAGCGACTCGAGAGCTCGGCCTTCCCCGGGAAATGCCTGAACAAGCCGCAGGACATCGAAGCGGTGCGGCTGGTCGCCTGCTGGAACAGCCAGCATTGGAGCCCGCAACCCGACGGTCACATCACCGCTGCTCTCGGCGGCTGTCTCACGATCCTCGGCGGCCCGGATCCCGGCACCGGCGTCGGCAGCCGGACGTGCGGCGGCGGCCCCGAGCAGGGTTGGGACAGCGTTCCCTAGCGGCCCGCGCGCGGTAACCTCATTCTCACAGCGCAACAGGTGTGCGAGCGAGGAGGCGTCATGGCCGTAGAGAAGGAAGCCGTCGAAGCCGAACCGTCGACCAGAGACGCCCGCTTCATCAAGACCGCCGTCGAGATCCTCCGTGAGACCGGGCGCACGGACTTCACCGTGCAAGAGGTCGTCGCCCGATCGAAGACGTCCCTGCGGGCGTTCTACCAGCACTTCAGCAGCAAGGACGAACTGCTGATCGCACTGCTGGAGCGGACGATGGCTCAGTCGTCGCAGGCCTGGCGCACCGAGACGAACGGACTGGCCAGCACCGCGGCGATCAAGCTGATCATCGACCGGATCAGCGAGGAACCCGAGTCGACCACCCAGGACAGCCTGAACCGGGCGATGAACCTGTACAACCAGCATCTGTCCGAGACCCGCCCGCAGGATTACGCCCGGGTGCTCTCACCGCTGCACGATCTGCTCCGCGACGTCATCCAGCGCGGCATCAGCGAAGGCGTCTTCCGGCCCACCGTCGACGTCGGCCCCGGCGCGGCGATCGTCATGCAGACCATTCTGGGCGCCCTTCGGTTGCATTGGCTCGGAGCCGAATTGAACGGTGCCCCCATCGATGCCGCCCACCTCTACGACTTCTGCGTCCGCGCGCTCGGCGCCGACGAGAGCGTTCCACCCGAGACGCCGACGCTGGCGGAGTTGTTCGAGCAGATCGGCATGCGACCCGGTTCGCGCAACGGCGAATTCGCGATGACGATTCCGGTGAGCCCGCAGGTGGTCAACACCTCCGGAGCCCTGCAGGGGGGCTTGATCGCCACGCTCATCGATGTCGCCGGAGGCCAGTTCGGTCTGGACTATCTGCAGGACGGCACCACGATGACGACCGCCGACATGAACATCCGCTACCTTCGGCCGATCCGGGGCGGGACGGCCTACGCGGTGCCGCGGATGCTGCGCGGCGGCCGGCGGGCCATGGTCATGCAGATCGACGTCCTGTCCGACGGTGACGGCGACGACGCGCTGCTCGCCTCGGCGACCGTCAACTTCGCGGTGATCAACGGCGAGACACCGAAGCTGCCGCCGGACTGGCCGAAGTCCTGATCGTCGCGGCTTCAGCCCCGGCGGCATTAGTGGTAACGTCATTACCACTAAGTGAGAACGCCAGCACTCAACGAACCGCAGCCCTCTTCAGGAGATTGTTATGCCGTCTCGCCAACTGTCCTTCCCGGTCTTCGACGCCGACAACCACATGTACGAGCCGCAGGAAGCGCTGACCAAATACCTTCCGGAGAACCGGAAGCGCGCCATCGACTACGTCGAGGTTCGCGGCCGCACCAAAATCGTGGTGCGCGGCCACATCAGCGAATACATCCCCAACCCGACCTTCTCGGTCGTGGCCAAGCCGGGTGCGCAGGAGGACTACTTCCGCAACGGCGCGCAGGGCAAGACCTACCGCGAGATTCTCGGCGAGCCGATGAAGTCGATCCCCGCGTTCCGTGAGCCGGCCGCACGGCTGGAGGTGATGGACGAACTCGGCATCGACTACGCCCTGATGTTCCCGACCCTGGCCAGCCTGGTCGAAGAGCGGATGAAGGACGACCCGGAGATGACCCATGACGTCATCCATGCGCTGAACGAGTGGATGTACGAGCAGTGGACGTTCAACCACAAGGACCGCATCTTCGCCACCCCGGTCATCACCCTGCCGATCGTCGAGCGCGCGCTCGAAGAGCTCGAATGGTGTCTGGAGCGCGGCGCGCGCACCGTGCTGGTCCGCCCGGCCCCGGTGCCCGGGTTCAGGGGCAGCCGGTCGTTCGGACTCGAGGAGTTCGACCCGTTCTGGCAGGCCTGCGTCAAGGCCGGCATTCCGGTGTCGATGCACGCCTCGGACAGTGGTTACTCCGAGTTCGCCAACGTCTGGGAACCGGGCGACGAGTTCCTGCCGTTCAAGCCGACCCCCTTCCGTAGCTTCGCGATGGGCCACCGGCCGATTCTCGACGCCATGGGCGCGCTGGTGTGCCACGGCGCGCTGTCGCGCAACCCGGATCTGCGGATCCTGTCGATCGAGAACGGCGCCGACTGGGTGCCGGATCTGTTCAAAGGCCTTACCGGCGTGTACAAGAAGATGCCGCAGGCATTCACCGAGGACCCGGTGCAGGCGTTCAAGCGCTGCGTCTACATCACCCCGTTCTGGGAGGACCGGTTCACCGAGATCGTGAACATGGTCGGCACCGACCGGGTGCTGTTCGGCTCCGACTGGCCGCACCCCGAGGGCCTCAAGGACCCGATCAGCTTCGTCGACGAGCTCAAAGACTTCAGCGAAGAGGACGTCGCCAAGATCATGGGTGGCAACCTGATGGAACTGATGAAGGTCGGCAAGCCGGTAAACGCCTGATCCGCCGATCGCCGGAACCGGTTACCGAGACAGATCCAGCCACCATGGAACGGCGCACCCTGGAAGCGGTTATCTACGAACGCGAACCGCCGATCGCACGGATCATCTTGAACCGGGCCGACAAGGCCAACACCAAGGACGCGACGTTGGTCCAGGAAGTCGACGCCTGCCTGCACGAAGCAGACCGTGACCGCGAGATCAAAGTGGTGATCCTCAAGGCCAACGGCAACGGTTTCTGCGGTGGGCACGTGGCCCGCTGGGGTCCCGACGAAAACCCGTATCCCGATTTCGGTGACTCGTTCGAAGATCTTTACAAAGGCACCGCCGACCTGTTCCTCTGGCCGACGTTGTATCTGTGGGAGTTTCCGAAGCCGACGATCTCGCAGATCCACGGCTACTGCATGGGCGGCGGGATCTATCTCGGCCTGCTGACCGATTTCTGCGTGGCATCCGAGGACGCGTACTTCCAGATGCCGCTCGCCCAGAGTCTCGGAGAACCCGGCGGGCACACCATGATCGAGCCGTGGCTGCTGATGAACTGGCACCGCACTATGGACTGGCTGCTGCTGGCGCCCACGCTCTCGGCGGCCGAGGCGCTGGAGTGGGGCCTGCTCAACAAGGTGGTGCCGCGCGACCAGCTCGAAGACACCGTCGAGGAGATGGCGCGCAAGATCGCACAGGTGCCGCTGACCACGTCGATGGCGGTCAAGAACAGCGTCAAACGCGCCTACGAGTTGATGGGCATGCGGGTGCATCTACAGGTCAGCCACATCCTGACCAACATGGTCGGCGCGGCCTCCGACGTCCAGGAACGCCGGTCGCAGCTGATGCAATCCGGTTTGAAGCCAAGGGAATTCATCGGTCGTGACGAGGGCGAGCCCGCGAAAGACTAGCGGCTGCGCTCGCCGGGCAGCGCACGCCCGGCCGCATGGCGGGCGGCCACGTAGCCGAACACCATCGAGCTGGCGATGCTCGCGCCGGCGCCCGGATAGGTCCGGCCCATCACGGTCGCGGTGTTGTTTCCGGTGGCGTACAGGCCTTCGATCACCTGATCCTGCTCGTCGAGCACTTGGGCGTACTCGTTGGTGATCACGCCGCCGCACGTTCCGACGTCGGCCGGTAGCACCCTGGTCGCGTAGAACGGCGCCCGGTCCAGCGGGCCGACGGCGGCGTTGGGCCGATACCCCGGATCACCCAGGCAGTCGTTGTAGGCAGACTGGCCGCGGCCGAAGTCGGGGTCGAGCCCTTTGGCGGCAAAACCGTTGAAGCGCTGCACTGTTCGCGCCAACTCGTCGGCGGGCAGCTCGGTCTGGCGGGCCAGGTCCTCGATGCTGTCGGCACGCTTGACCGCGCCGGACTCGATGAGCTCGGCCGGCAGCTGCGTGTTGCGCTTGAGCGGGTTCGCGCTGGTGACGTAGCGACGCACATACCCGTCGTCGAAGACCATCCAGCAGGGCACCGCCTTGTTGGCGTACATCGCCTTGCCGACCTCGACGTAGGAATTCGACTCATTGCAGAACCGCCGGCCGGAGGAGTCGACGTAGATGGCACCCGGGCGCTGACGCCCCGAACCGAGCGACGCCGCGACAACCCGGTCGGGCAGGAATACCGAAGGCAACCACCAGGCTTCGTCGAGCAGGTCGACCTTGGCGCCGATTTCCATCGCGTTCTGCAGGACTTCGCCGGTGTCACCGGCATTGGCGATCGACCACTTGGCGTCGTTAGGCTGGTCGCCGCTGTACTTCTGGCGCATCTCGGCGTTGTGCCCGAATCCGCCCGCGGCCAACAGGACTCCGCGTCGGGCTTCGACGTTGACCGGTTTTCCGTCGCGGACGATGCGCACACCCACCACCCGACCGTCCTGCACGATGAGGTCGTCGACGGCGGCGTTGGTCCACAGCGGCGGCCGGCCGTCGCTGACATCCATCAGCGCCTTCAGCATCTGACCGATCAGCGACGCGCCGTTGGTCAGGATCTGCCGTCGGCGCGCCCGGCCCGCGGCCGTGCGCAGGAAGACCTTGGTCGCCACCGCGAAAGCCTTGGGCGCACGGTTGAAATACTGCACCGACCGGAGCTCGTTGGTCAGCACGGTGTAGCCGTAGTTCTTGGCGAGCGACGGCTGCACCTTGTCGTGCCAGGCGCCCAGTTCGGCCGCGTCGAACGGGATACCCTCCACGGCACGGCCGGCCGCATTGCCGCCCTTGTGATTCGGGTAGTAGTCACTCCACCCGGCACACCGGACCAGCTTGACGCCGCGGCGGACCAGGAAGTTGATCATCTCGTAGCCCGCGGTAAGAAACATCTCGCGTCGTTCGTGCGACGACGCCGGCCCGATCTCCCCCACCACGTCAGCAAGGTAGGCGAGGCCGTCCTCGTGCGAATCGGCGATGCCGTCGGCCCGCATCAGCGGATTGTTGGGCAGCCACACGATTCCGCCGGACAGCCCCGTCGAACCGCCCACCAAGGCTTGCTTTTCCACGATCAACGGCTCGAGGCCACTGTCGAGCGCGGCCAGGCCGGCGACCATGCCGCCGCCGCCGCTACCGGCGATCACCAGGTCGACCGACCGGTCCCAGTGCGTGGTCATTGCGCCTCCGAGGTGAATCCGAGATCGGCAATCGGAACATCGATGGTGGTGTTCGTCTTCTGGATCGCCGGCACCAGCGCGTCATACGGCAGACCGGCCAGGAAGCCGTCTATGACACGCTCGAAGTTCGAGATCAGTCCCTCGATCTGACCCGAGAGCCGCATGTAGTCAAACCCCTTGGAGTGCAACCCCTTCTGCTGCCTCGGCAGATTGGAGAAATCTTGAGCCGGGATCGGCGGCCAGCGCGGGTCGTCGGGCGCCAGTGGCTCCGGCGGTGTCGGCCGCCCGGTGGACTGGTCGTCGGGCATCCGGGTCAAAGACCAGATCTCGAACAGGGTCTCCTCCGGTCCCAGCGGCCGGATCCGGTACGACGAGGCGCTGCTGTATGTCGGCAGGATGAAATGGTGCGGGAAGGCGAATCCGATCGCGTCGGTGATGCCCTGGCGGATCAGGTCATTCAGGTCGGGCATCGCGCTGCCGCGGGCCCGATGCCAGTTGACCACCGCATCGTTGAGCGCGCTGCGCCAACCGGCCAGCGCCTGGGCCGGGTCGGAGGGCAGCTGAAGAGTCTGCAGGCCCTCGGCGATCCGGATGTCGTTTTCGTGGGTCATGCCTCCCATGCCGTCACCCAGTGTGCGCATGAAATACAGGCTGCTGGCCACCACCGGATGCACTGCCTCCGAGGCACTTCCGGTCGACGCCGACGGCAGCAGCTGCGGGTGGGTCTGCGGAACGTGGTAGCCCTCCATGAAGGCGGCAGTCGCGAGTTTCCAGTTCACCGGCAGCCGGCAGGACTGCCACCACTCGACGCGCAGCGATTCGACCTTCCAGGCGTCGTAGATCGAGGCGAACGGCTCCATCCAGTCGCGCAGCGGCGGGGCATTGTCGTCGAGGTTGATCCAGACGCAACCACCCCACAGCTCGCTCTTGACCTGGACCAGTTCCAGGTCACCGGGCCCGATGTTGTCCTCGGCGAACGCCTCCGGCCGCAGCACGAACGTGTTGCGGCCGTCGATATCCCAGCACCAGCCGTGGAACGGGCAGACGAATGTGCGTCGCCGGGCCCCCGGAAGAGAACCGTTGCCCTCCACCAGCTTCACCCCGCGGTGGCGGCAGGCGTTGTGGTAGGCGCGGACCGTGTCGGCGTCGACCCGCACCACGATGACCGACTGGTCCAGGATCTCGTACTCGACGAAGTCGCCGGCCTTCGGAATCTCCTCGAGCCGACATGCCATCTGCCAGACCCGCGGCCAGAACAGCTCCGCCTCGGCCGCGTAGAAGTCGGGATCGTAGTAACGCTGCTTGGGAATCCGGCTCGGGTCTTCGACGGCCAGGGGCACCGGTAGCGGTGTCCAGTTCACATCTGCTCGCGCGTTCATCAGATTGTCCTTGTCAGATTCATACGATCCGGGATGCCCGGCCCTGCCAGTAACGCTCCCGGATACGCCGTTTGTAGAGCTTGCCGTTCGGGTCGCGGGGCAGGACGTCGAATTCGATTGTGCGCGGGCATTTGTAGCCCGCGAGGTGGGTTCGGCAATACTCGATGAGCTCGGTTTCCAGCTCGGGACCGGCGGCGACGCCGGCCGCCGGCTCGACGACCGCCTTCACCTCTTCGCCGAACTCGTCGTTGGGCACGCCGAAGACCGCGGCGTCGACCAGCTTGGGATGCATGGTCAGCAGGTTCTCCGCCTCTTGCGGATAGATGTTCACCCCACCGGAGACGATCATGAATGTCGAACGGTCGGTCAGGTACAAGTAGCCGTCGTCGTCGACGTAGCCCATGTCCCCCAGCGAACGCCAGCCGCGATCGTTGGACACCGACGCGGTCTTGGCCGGGTCCTTAAAGTATTCGAACCTCGGCCCGCCTTCGAAGAAGAGCTCACCGGTCTGCCCGACCGGGACCTCCTGCCCGTCGTCACCGACGACATGGACGGGTGACATCGGTATTCCCACCGAGCCCGGATGAGCCAGCCACTCCCGCGGCCCGATCGTGGTACCCGCGAATCCTTCGGTGCCGCCGTAGTATTCGTGGATGATCGGGCCGAACCAGTCCATCATCTGCTGCTTGACGTCGACGGGGCACGGCGCCGCCGCATGGATGACGCACCGCAGGCTCGACACGTCGTAGCGTCGCCGCACCGCCTCGGGCAATTTCAGCATCCGCACGAACATCGTCGGCACGAACTGGGCGTGGGTGACTCGATGCGTCTCGATCAGGCGCAGCACGTCCTCGGCGTCGAACTTGCGCATGATGATCGCCGCGGCGCCAACGCGATTGACCGCCATCGTGTAGTTGATGCCAGCGGCGTGATACATCGGCGCCGGCGACAGATAGACGCTCGACGCGGTCATCTCGTACTTGTGGATCAGCGCCAGTTCCAGCACCGACTGCGCCCATGAGCCGTTGCCGTCGGTCGGCAGCGGCCGTCGCACGGCTTTGGGCCGACCCGTGGTGCCCGACGAGTACAGCATCTCCGAGCCGTCCGTCACCGGTGGTGCCTCACCGGCCGCGGCCATCACCTCGTCGTAGGACTGCCAGCCGGGCAACGTCCCACCGACCGCGACGTTCACCTCGACACCGTCGTTGGCGCTTTGCAGATGCGCCGCGAGCTCGGGCATCGAGGCCTCGACGAACACCGCTTTGGCATCGGAGTCGTCTATCACGTATGCGACTTCGTCGGGGGTGAAGTGAGTGTTGACCGCCGTGTAGTAGAGCCCGGAAAGCTGGCAACCCCAGGTGATTTCGAAGAACTCCGGCCGATTCGACAGCACCAGAGCGACGCCGTCTCCGGGTCGCAGCCCCGCACTGTGTAGCGCCGCGGCGACGCGCTGGCCGGCGGCGTGCAGCTGGCCATAGGAGACCACCTCGCCGTCGGACATGACCAGCGCCGGCGACGGGCCGGCGCTGACCGCGTGTTCGGCGATGTTCACAGGTGGGCTCAGGCGGTGGGTGCGCCGTCGGTCGATGCCGCCGCGGCAGCTTGGCGACGGGCGTGCTCGGACGGCAGCACCTTGTCCTTGAACACCGTCTGGATCAGCTGCTGGACGTCCTTGCTGATCGAGGCGAGCGCGACGAGGTCATTCGAGCTCTGCCAGTGCACCCGCATGCCCATCAACTCCCAGGCCCGCTTCAAGTTGGCCTTGGTGAGCATCAGCGTCGTCAAGGGTGCCTGCGCGATGTGGCGGGCGATCGCATCCACCCGGTCGTCCAGTTCCTCGCGCTTGACCACCTCGTTGACCAGGCCGACCTCCAAGGCCTTCTTGGCGTCGATCACCTCGGCGGTGAACAAGTAGTAGGCGGCACGGCGCCAGTTCATGAACACCCATGGCTCGATGGAACATTCACCCGAAGGCATGCCGAACCCCTGCAGCGGCGGGTAGGAGAAGTAGGCGTCCTCGGAGGCGATGACGATGTCGGTGGTCAGACCCATGTGCGTGCCGCCACCCACGCAGTAGCCGTGCACCTGGGCGATGGTGGGCTTGGAGAACTCCCACAGGTTCAGGGTCGGCTTGACGAACAGGTCCGACTGCGCCTTCCACGGGTGGCCGGTCACCATGGCGTTCTCCACGAACGCCGGGTAGTCGACGGCGTTGTTGCCGATCGCGTGCCCGGAGCAGAAACCTTTGCCATTGGCCTTGAGCACCAGCACTTTGATGTCGTAGTCGCGATCGGCGTCGAGTAGCGCGGCGTCGACTTCCTCGGCCAGCTTCTGGTCTTGCGCGTTGGCCTTCTCCGGCCAGTTGAGGGTGATCTTGGCGATCGGGCCATCCTTCTGGTAGATGATCCGTTCCCGAGTCTCGTTCAGGTCCATGTGTTTTGCCCTTCTGTTCTGACGTGATGTAGCCCTGTGCGGTGATGAAGCCTTATGCGGTGATGACGCCGATTTCTGCGCCGATGTCGTAGGTTGTGCCGATCTCGCCGGTCCATTGCACGGTGCCCGAAGCCCCGGCTTCGATTTCCTGTTCCACCTTCTCGGTGGCGATCACAAAGATCGGTGTGCCCTCGTCGACGTGCTGGCCGCCCGGGACAAGCAGATCGGTCAGCTCGGCTTCGGAGACGGCGACCGATACCCGGGGAATGCGAATGATGAAGTCAGCCATGGGCTCCCGCCCGCTCCAGAGTGCGCAGCGCAGCATCGACGATGCGCTGGGGCGACGGATAGACCTGCGACTCGAGGGCGGCCGCAGCGGGATTGGGCACGAACCTGGCGGCCACCCGCTCGACGGGTGCGGCGAGCTCACCGAACAGTTCGGCTTGCAGGATTGCCGCGATCTCCGCTCCCGGGCCGGCGAATTGCACGGCGTCGTGCACGATGACCGCCCGGCGGGTGCGTCGGACGGATTCGACAAGGGTGTCGACGTCGAGCGGGACCAGGGTTCGCAGGTCGACGACCTCGGCGCTGACGTCTTGGCCGCTCAGGGTTTCCGCCGCGGCCAGCGCATCGTGGACGGCGCGGCCGTAACTGATCAGCGTGACGTCGCTGCCGGGCCGCTTGATGTCGGCCTGTCCCAGTGGAATCCGGAAACCGGGATCGAGCGGCACGGGTCCCTTCTTGCCCTGCAATCGAACTGTTTCGATGAACAGGCACGGGTCCTCGTCGAAAATCGCCGACGCCAGCAGGCCCTTGCCGTCACGCGGGGTGGACGGCACGATCACCTTCATGCCCGGGATGTGCATGAACCATGCCTCCAAGCCCTGGGAATGCGTTGCGCCGGTGGCCAATCCCGCATAAACCTGCGTGCGGACGGTGATCGGCGCGGTCGTCCGTCCGGCGGTCATGAATCGCAGCTTGGCCGCGTTGTTGATCAACTGGTCGGCGGCGATCCCGATGAAGTCCATGATCATGATCTCGGCGACCGGCAGCATGCCGTCGATGGCCGCGCCGATGGCGGCGCCGACGATCGCCGCCTCCGAGATCGGGGTGTCCAGCACCCGGTCGTGGCCGTACTTCGTCGACAACCCCGCCGTGGGCCCGGACGCGCCGGGGTCGGCGATGTCCTCACCGAGCAGGAACACCCGCTCATCGGCTTGCAGGGCCTGATCCAACGCGAGGTTGAGCGCCTCGCGCATCGTCATCTCTTTGTCGTCCATGCCTTTACACCGGATACCTGATCGGAGTTGCGTACACGTCGTGATCGAGTTCGTCGATCGTGGGCGACTCGGCGCTCATCACGGTCTGCAGTGCGGCCTCGACCGTCGCCAGCGCCTCGTCGTCGATGCCGTCCAATTCGGCCTCGGTGCAGATGCCGGCCTCGGCGAGGTGCGACCGGAACTTCGGCACCGGGTCGGCGTCCATCGCCGCGGCCAGCTGCTCCTTGGGAATGTAGGGCATCCGGTCGCCGAAGTAGTGACCGCGAAAGCGGAAAGTCACGCACTCGATGAAGGTGGGCCCGCCGCCACCGCGCGCCCGCTGAAGTGCCTCGTCGAGAACGGCTTTCACCGCCAGCGGGTCGTTACCGTCGACGCGCACACCTGGCATGCCGTAGCCGGCTGCCCGGTCGGCGACGTGCTCGATCTTCATGGTGTCGCCGGTGGGTGTCATCTCGGCGTAGAGATTGTTCTGGCACACGAAGACCAGCGGAAGATCCCACAGCGCAGCCATATTGGCCGCCTCGTGGAATGACCCGGTGTTCGTCGCTCCGTCGCCGAAGCTGACCACTGTGACCCGGTCGATCCCCTTGCGCTGGGCCGACATCGCGAGGCCGACCGCCACCGGCGGCCCGGCACCGACGATCCCGGTCGACAGCATCACGCCGTTCTCGGGCTTGGCGATGTGCATGGTGCCGCCCTTGCCGCGGCTGGCGCCCACGACCCGTCCCATCATCTCGCCGTAGATCTCTTCGAGCGGTACGCCTTTGCCGATCAGGTCGTGCAGGCCGCGGTACGTGGTGACCAACTGGTCGTCCGGCCGCAGCGAGGCGCCCATTGCCGCCGCGATGGCCTCCTGCCCGCGCGACGGCCAGTACACGCACATGAACTCACCGGTGCCGATGCCCTTGGAGAGCCGATCGTCGGCAGCCTTCATCAGCACCATCAGCGCATAGAGCCGCCGCTCGCCGTCGGCAGAGACTTCCGTCGCCGCCGTCACTGTGAGTAGGAACCAATCTCCCGGTACACCCTGGGAATTGGCGGCGTATCCAGGTTGAGCAACTCCAGCGACGACATCTTGCCGCTGGCACCGAGCTCACCCAGCTTCTGCACCACGCCGTCGAGGTCGTCGCAGTCGAGTTCGTAGATGGCGATGAACGGGCCGGTGCCGTCGCTCGGGGCGAACCGGCGCGCCGAGACGATTCCGTCGACCGAACAGATCTCGGCCAGATGGGTATTGTTGTACCACTCGTGGTACTCGGCTTCGCGGTCCGCCGTCACCGGCATGGTTTCCAGGTAGATGATGCCTTTAGGCACTAGGCCACTCCTTTTCCGATTCCCGTGCAGTGTGATTCGCCAATCCTCATGAGCCCGACCACGGCTTCACCTTCAGGAATCCGCCACCGTCGACACGAAGCTGCTGGCCGGTGATGTAACGGGCGGCATCGGAGGCCAGGAACAGCACGGCCTCGCTGATGTCTTCGGGTTCGACATAGGGAATCGGCATGGCCTGAACCAGGGGGAAAATCGGTTCGGCATCCTCGCGGGTCGGATTGGGCAAGTCCGGCCGGAAGGCCCGGTACATCGGGGCACTGTGCAGCATGTCGGTGTTGACGTTCGTCGGGTGCACCGCATTCATCCGAATCGAGAATGGCGCCAACGCGCGGGCGAAGTCGTTGACATAGTGCGCGGCAGCGATTTTCGCGAAGGCGTAACCGGCCCCGCCGGGGCCACCGTCGATGCCGGTGGTGTTCATCGAGGACATGAAGGCCGCGTTGGACCCGATCACGATGATCGATGCGCCGGACTCCAGGTACTTGAGGCTGGCATGCACCAGGTTGAGCACACCGCCGAGGTCGACATCGACGGCGTCGGCGAAGGCCTGCGCCGGGAGGCCCGCCGTCAGCGGGCAGATCCCGGCGTTGGCGATGACGATGTCGAGACGACCCAGCTCGGCGACACCCCGGTCGATTGCGGCTGCGAGCGCGGCGCGGTCCCGGACGTCAGCGATCTCGGTGACGATCCGCTGACCTTCTTTTTCGACGAGCCGAGCGGTTTCGTCGAGGTCCTCGGGCCGGGCGAGCGGGTACTCGTTGGTCTCGATGTCCTCGCACAGGTCCAGCGCGATGATGTCGGCGCCTTCGGCGGCGAGCATCCGCGCATGCGAGCGTCCCTGTCCCCGCGCGGCACCGCTGACGACCGCAACCTTGCCTGTCACTCTGCCCATAGCCCGTCCCCTTTCATGCGCTCGACAACGCGACCTGTATTGGCGCTCAAGACATTCGGCACGGAGGTGGGGTCGGCACGGGTCGTCGTGGGCGCGGCAGGGGCGCTGACCCGACCCACGACTGGGACCGGATGAGCGTTCAACTCCATCGCTTCTCTTCCACGACTGCGTCATTGCAGGACAGGCCGACCAAAAATCTATCGTATCTATTCTACTAAAGATAGGAAAGAAGCCGAAAAGGTGCACGGAAACCCGCGGCGGCGCAGTCCTGTAGCCTGCCCTCGAATACCGTCTGGTAGAGGGGAATCTCATGACTTCCGGCGTCGAGCAGTTGGAGTTCCAGGCCGAGGCGCGCCAACTCCTGGATTTGATGGTGCACTCGGTCTACTCCGACAAGGACTCGTTCCTGCGGGAATTGATCTCCAACGCGTCTGACGCGCTGGACAAGCTGCGCATCGAGGCCTTCCGCAACAAGGACCTGGACGTCGACACGTCGGATCTGCACATCGAGATCGACGTCGACACCGACGCCCGCACGCTGACGATTCGCGACAACGGCATCGGCATGACCCGCGCCGAAGTGGTCGACCTGATCGGCACGCTGGCCAAGTCGGGCACGGCCGAACTACGCCAGCAGTTGAAGGACGCGAAGAACGCCGCGGTGTCCGAGGAGCTGATCGGCCAGTTCGGCATCGGCTTCTATTCCACGTTCATGGTGGCCGACAAGGTGGAGCTGCTCACCCACAAGGCCGGCGACAACGAGGCCATCACGTGGGAGTCGAGCGGCGACGGCACCTACACGATCGGGGCGGTCGAGGACGCCCCGCAGGGCACGTCGGTCACCCTCCACCTCAAGCCGGTCGACGCCGAGGACGCGCTGCACGACTACACCTCGGAATGGAAACTCCGGACGCTGGTCAAGAAGTACTCCGACTTCATCGCCTGGCCGATCCGTATGGAGGTCGAGAAGCGATCCGGGGAGGGCACCGACGACGAGACCGTCACCACCGAGGTGGAGACCCTCAACTCGGGCAAGGCGTTATGGGCCCGGCCGAAGGACGAAGTCTCCGACGAGGAGTACAAGGAGTTCTACAAGCACGTCGCGCACGCCTGGGACGAGCCCCTCGAAGTGATCTCGATGAAGGCCGAAGGCACCTTCGAATACCAAGCGCTGCTGTTCATTCCGTCGCGGGCACCGCTGGACCTGTACGAACCGGACGCCGGCACGGGCGTCCAGTTGTACGTCAAACGGGTGTTCATCATGGGCGACTTCGACCAGCTCATCCCCCGATACCTGCGCTTCGTCAAGGGTGTCGTCGACGCTCAGGATCTGTCGCTCAACGTGTCCCGCGAGATCCTGCAACAAGACCGTCAGATCAACGCGATCCGGCGGCGGCTGACCAAGAAGATCCTGTCGACCATCAAGGAATTGCAAACCGAGCGACCGGACGATTACCGCACCTTCTGGAGCGAGTTCGGCAAGGTCCTCAAAGAAGGCTTGATGCGGGACTTCGACAACCAGGAGGCGCTACTCGAGATCTCCTCGTTCGCGTCCACCCACAACGAGGACCAACTCACCACGCTGGCCGAATACGTCGAGCGGATGAAAGAGGGCCAGCGGCAGATCTTCTACGCCACCGGCGAATCGGCACAGCAGATCCTCAACACTCCGCACCTCGAGGCGTTCAAGGCCAAGGGTTACGAGGTGCTACTGCTCTCCGACACCGTCGACGAGATCTGGCTCGGTTCCGTCACCGAGTTCGACGGCAAGCCGCTGCAGTCGATCGCGATGGGCGACGTCGACCTCGACACCGAGGAAGAGAAATCCGAGCACGAAGCCGAACGCAAAGAGCAGGAGGAGAACTTCGCCGACCTGCTCACCTGGCTGTCCGAGACGCTGAGTGATCACATCAAGGAGGTGCGGCTGTCCACGCGCCTGACCGATTCGCCGGCCTGCCTGATCACCGACGCGTTCGGCATCACTCCGTCGCTGGCCCGGATCTACCGCGCCACCGGCCAGGACGTGCCGGTCGGCAAGCGAACCCTGGAGATCAACCCGACCCACCCGCTGATCACCGGTCTGCAGCAGGCCCACAAGGACCGCGGCGACGACCCGACGAACGGCGAGACTGCTGAATTGCTGTACGGTGCGGCACTTCTCGCGGAGGGCAACGCACCCGAGGATCCGGCACGATTTGCCGACCTGCTGGCGAACCGGCTGGCGCGGACGGTCTAGCCGCCGGACTTGCCGTGCTTGACCTGGTTGAACGGCACGCCACGGTCGGCGGCGTATTCGCGCGGGAAGTTCAGCACCCGCTCGCCGATCACGTTGCGGGCCAGCTCGCTGGTGCCGCCGCCGATGCAGACGCTCTGACGGGACAGGTAGCGCAGACCGGTCTCCAGCCCCTCTCCGTCGATGCCGACGACACCGGCGGTTCCGGTGATGGCCAGTCCCGCGTCCATCTCCAAAGTGATTGTCTCGGCGTGGAACAGCCGCAGCAGTGTTCCGGCGGCCGGCGGCAGTGACCCGTCGTTCACACTGCGGAAGACGTGTCCGCCCAGTTGGTCGCTGACCGCGCGGTGCACCAGTGCACGCCCGGCGATTTGGCGCACCCGCTCGTTGTCGGACTGGCCGGTGACCGCGGCCAATCGCACGTAGTTCACCGGTGTCGAGCGGCCGCCCTCGCTGCCGCTGCCGCTGGCGAATTCCGAACCCATCCCGACCGCGCGGCGCTCGTGATAGAGCTGACGGGAGGCCACCGTCCACCCGTCGTCGACCTTGCCGACCACGGCGTCGTCGCCCACATCGACGTTGTCGAGGAACTCCTCGCAGAACTCCGTCGAGCCGTTGAGCTGAGTGATGCGCCGCATCGTGATTCCGGGATGCTTGATCGGCACCAGGAACATGGTCAGGCCGTTGTGCTTGGGCACGTTCCAGTCGGTGCGGGCCAGACAGAGGCCGTAGTCGGCGCCGAATGCACTGGTGCTCCACGTCTTTGCGCCGTTGAGCACCCACCGGTCACCCTGGCGGTCGGCGCGGGTCAGCACACCGGCGAGGTCCGACCCCCCGCTGGGCTCGGACAACAGCTGGACGAGTACCTCGTCGCCCCGTAGCGCCGCTCCGATGCGCTCCCGCTTGATCTCCTCGCTTGCGGTGTCCAGCAGGGTCGCGCAGCAGATGGTGAACGTCGGGGTGTTGAGGATCAGCGGCATCTCGTAGCTGAGGCTCTCGTCGTTGAACGCCTTCTGATACTCGTAGTCCAGGCCCAAGCCGCCGTATTCGCGCGGGAAGCAGATTCCGGCGAATCCGCCGTCGTAGAGCCGCTTTTGGAGCTCGCGGGCGCGCAACCAGCCGCTTTCCTCGTCGCGGTGCGCAGCGGGCGGGTGTGCCGGGTCGATCGGCGGCATGTTCTCGGCCAGCCAGGTCCGCGCCCGGGCCCGGAACTCGTCGATGGGTTCGGCCGCCACGGTCGCGGCGGTGCCGGTGTGCGATGTCGTCACGCGGACCTCGGCGCCTGCTGTCCCGCCTCCTGCAACGCATACACCCGAAGGTTGTGCTCCTCCGGTGTGCCGAACATGGAGCGGTACAACGCCGCTCGCCGAAGGTACAGGTGCAGATCGTGTTCCCAGGTGACGCCGATTCCGCCGTGCATCTGCACGCACGCCTGGATGATCTCGGTGGCCATCTCACCCACGTACGACGTGGCGACGCTGGCCAACAGTGACGCATCGGGAGCCCGCGTCGAGATGGCCGCGACCGCGGTGCCGGTTGTCGCGCGGCACGCCTCCAACCACATCTTCATGTCCGCGAAGCGGTGCTTGAGCGCCTGGTACGACGCGAGCGGGCGGCCGAAGCTGTGCCGGTCCAGGGCCCAGGTCACGGTGAAGTCGAAGACCGTCTGCAGAATGCCGACCACCTCGGCGCACTGCAGCACCTGGGCGATCTGGCTCTGCCGGTCGATCAGATCGGCCGGCCCGTCCACCGCCGCACCGCGCTCGACCTCGACACCGTCGAATTGCACGCGGGCGTACTGCTTGACCATGTCGATCGATTGCTGTGGTTCGACATGCACGCCGGATGCGTCGGTGGGCACCAGGAATTGGCGTGGGCCCTCGTCGGTGCGGGCGACCACGAGCAGCAGATCGCTCTGCGCGCCGGCCTCGACGCGGTCCTTGACGCCGTCGATGCGGTAACCCGACTCGGTCGCGGTCGCTGTCACCGTGGGCTCATCCGGCGCCCATCCCCGGCCAGGCTCGTACACCGCCCAGGAGGCGACGGCTTCGCCGCCGATCAGCGCCTCGATGGTGTCCGCATGGGCTTGCGGCTCGACGGAATCCACCAGCGCCGCAAGCACAGTGCTGACCGGAAACAGCGGGCCCGGCGCCACCGTCTTGCCGAGTTGTTCGGCGACCATCGCCAGGTCGGCGAAGCCGTCGCCCGAGACACTGCCGCCACCGAGCTCCTCGGGAACCAGCAACGCCGTCCACCCCAGTTCGGCGGCACGCCGCCACCAGGCCGACTCGAAGGACACCCCGTCGGAGTGCAATCCCCGCACCCGCGTCAACGGGACCTCTTTTTGCAGAAATGCTTGGGTGGTGTTGGCGAAGAGTATCTTTTCGGGGGAATCGACGGCAGTCATGATGTTGGCGAAGACCTTCCTGGCCGTGCGTCCCAGTCGCTGGTCGCGGTGACCCGATGGTAGCAATGACCAATACCGTAAGAGATACCGGAGTTCAATCGATAATGACGTTGAGAAGTCGTGGACACCATGGCTGACGAGGTCGACGGCCCGCAGGATCCCGCCAAAGCGAAGGCCGACGCGCTGGCGCTGGCCGAGGAAGCCGAGGCCGAAGCCGCTGAGGCCGAGGCGCTCGCCGCGGCCGCGCGTGCCCGCGCCCGCGCCATCAAGCTGCGGCGCGAGGCGCAGGCCAAAGCAGAGGCTGAGACCGCTGCCGAAGCCGCCGCTGCCGACGTCGCTTCTCAGACGGCCACAGCGACCGAGACGGCCACAGCGACTGAAGCCGAGGCGGCCACCGAGACTCAGGCGGAAGCCGACACCGGCGCCGCCGGCGAAACCCCGGATGCCACCGAAGCGGTCGACCAGTCGGCCGACAGCCCGGAAACGTCCGAAGCCGCCACCGAGACCGAGCCGGCACGCCGGCGGCCGAGCGTTCGGCAGGCCCTGGGCATCGCCGCGGCCGTCGCGATCGTCGGACTGCTCGGCGTGAGCGGATGGATGATGTGGCAACACCAGAAGACCCTCGACGAGCGGCGGCAAGCGGAGGCCTACATCGCCACCGCCCGGCAAGGCATCGTCAACCTGACGTCACTGGATTTCAAGAGGTCGAAGGAAGACGTCCAACGAATCCTGGACAGTGCCACCGGTGACTTCCGGGACCAATTCCAGAAGACCGCAGAGGATTTCGCGTCCGTCGTCAAAGACACCAAGGCGGTGGCCGAGGGAACGGTGGCCGCCGCAGCGGTGGAGTCGATGAACAAGGATTCGGCCGTCGTCCTGGTGCTGGCCAACGAGCGGGTCACCAACGCGGCCGGAGCCAAGGACCAGCCGCGGACCTTCCGGTTCAAGGTGTCGGTGGTCCACGAGGGTGATCAGTTGAAGCTTTCGAAAGTGGAGTTCGTGCTGTGAGTGACGAGGAGACCACGCCCGACGTCGAGGCAACCGAAGGCGTCGAAATCGACAAAGCCGCCGACAGCGACGAGACGGCCACAGCGGACGCCGACGTCACGCCCGCGGCGGCTCGGCGCCGCGGGCTGCCCGTCATCCCGCTGGCACTGGTACTGAGTCTGATCGCGGCGGGTGGCCTGGCCGCATGGGTGTATTTCTCGCAGTACCGACCGGACGCGCTGGTCGACCATGCCGTCGAGCAGAGCGCCGTCACGGCCGCCCGGGACGGCACCACGGCGCTACTGACCTACAAGCCGGAGACTCTCGACCAGGACTTCGCGGCAGCCAAGTCCCACCTCGCTGGGGATTTCGCGAATTACTACGAAAAGTTCACCAAGGATGTCATCGCGCCGGCCGCGCAATCCAAAGGCGTGAAGACCACCGCTCAGGTCGTCGGTGCCGGAGCCAAGGAATTGCATCCTGATTCAGCGGTCGTGCTGATCTTCGTCAACCAAGCGACCGTCAGCAAGGAACGCCCCGACCCCGCGATGGCATCCAGCGCCGTCCTGGTCACGCTGAACAAGCTGCACGACGCCTGGATGATCACCAAGTTCGACCCGATCTAACTAGAGCGCAAAGGATCTCCGCAGCGTCCGCGAGTGCAGCGCGGTGCTCTCCTGGGACACCACCCAGTCCGGCACTACCGAGTCGAACCCGTGGAACGTCGCTGCGACCACGTGCAGTTCGGTGTGCACGAAAGCGTGCAGCAGACGGTTGGCGTAATCGATCGCCTCGTCACGGCACGGGTCGATCTCCGCGCAACTGATGAAGGCCGGCGGCAGGCCCTCGAGGTTCGCCCGGTGCGCCGGAACGTGCTCGGCGGTCGCGGCGCCGTGCCCCAGATAGTGGTTCCAGGCCCGGCTCACCGCCGGACCGTTGAGTCCCGGTGTCTGCTGGAATTCCCGTCGCGACGGAGTCGCGTCGCAGTCCAGCATCGGCTGGTGCAACACCTGCGCCAGAATCGCCGGGCCCTCGGAATCGAAGTTGCGCTGCGCGAGTGCGGCAACCAGCGCCGCCCCCGCGTCACGGCCCATCACCACAACCCGGCTGCCGTCGACATCGAGATCCGCGCCCTGCTCCACCACGTAGCGGAACGCGGCGTCGACGTCGTCCAGCGCAGCAGGGCAGGGATGCTCGGGCGCCAGCCGGTAGTCCACCGACACCACCAGGCATCGTCCCTCGCGGGCCAGCTGCACGCAGTGCACGTGGTCGGTGTCGAGGTTTCCGGTGACAAAGCCGCCACCGTGGGCGTAGATCACCAGGGGCGCCGGCGAACTGGCCGGACCGCGGTACAGGCGAATTCCCAGTCGTTCACCGCCCGGTCCGTCGATGGCCCGATCCTCGACCTGCACGTCGGCGGTGTCGGCGGCCGCGGCGCGATCGGCTGCCGCCCGGTCGACCCGCGCGCGCTCGGCCGGCAACGAGTCCGCCTGGAATTCGACGATCTCCGACGTGGCCGCGGCATCGCGCAGCGCCGGGTCGATTCGGCTGATTCCGCGGGGCCGGGTGGCTTCGGCGCGATCGGTCTCGGTCGTCATACCTCGTCCTCCGGCGTAGTTAGGTAACCCTATTTAAGCCGTTGGTGATACGGCCCTCGACTCGCGGTGGTCACTCGCGGCCGGCGTCGGCCGCAGCCCGTTCACCGGGTAGAGCTTTCACAGTCGGCGGCAGGCCGTACAGCGCGGTGGCGTTGCCGCGCATGATCCGCTCACGCTGTGCCGCCGGGAATCGGTTGATGGCGTAGTTCGGCGCGTCGTAACTCCAGTGCGGATAGTCCGTCGAAAACATCAGGTTGTCGCCGAGGTCCATCATCTCGACGTAGTCGCGGAACTGCGTGACGTCGGTGTCCTCCAACGGCTGGGTGGTGAACCGGACGTGTTCGCGGACGTACTCCGACGGCCGCCGCCGAACGTGCGGCAGGTCGGCGCGGCGCGCCTCCCAGATCCGGTCCATCCGCGACATCACCGGCATGGCCCAGGTGAAACCGCCCTCGACGAAGACCACCCGGAGGTCGGGGTGCCGGTCGAAGGCCCCGTCGAAGACCAGGCTCATCAGATGCGAGACGTACAACAACGGCCAGGACGCGAAGAAGTCGTGCCAGTGGGCCGGATTGCCGACCGGGTACAGCGGAATGAGCTCGAACGGCGTCTGTCCCATCAGGTGGGTGGCCACCGGCAACCCGTGGGCCGAGGCGGCCGCGTAGATCGGGTCGAAATGCGGGTTGCCGAACGGGATTCCGCGGGTCTGCGGCGTCATCAGCACCTGCGCCATGTACGGATGTCCCGCCCAACGCTCGATCTCGCGGGCGGCCGAATCCGGCACCTGCGCGCTGACGCTGATCGAGCCACGCCAGCGGCCGTGCGCGTTGTTGCGGCCCAGCCACACGTCGGCGAGCCAGTTGTTGTAGGTCGACTTCAGCACGTGTTCGGCTTGCGGGAGTTGCGCGTCGCACATCGGTTCCAGCGTCGCGATACCCACGCCGGCGCCGACGAGTAGCTGCTGGGCCGCGTAGTCGGGATCGGTGCCGGCGAAGCCACCGCCGGGCGGCGCCGCGTCGACCCGCATGGACATCGTCTTGTAGGAATCCGGAGTGTCGTAGAAATGCGGCAGCGGCGTGACGGCGTTGCCGGTCGGCCAGATCTTGTCGACCCACTCCGGCGGCGCGTAGGACTTCAGGACGTCGGTCGAGACCGGCATCGGATGCACGTCGGTGTCGACGATGGCGACCGCGATCTCGTCGTGCGCCAGGTGCGGTTCGGCCCGCTCGGTGATGGTCATCTGCCACTCCTCTCCGCCGGCGCGGTGAGCCCGTAGAGCTCGGCGGCATTGCGCCACAACACCTTGTCGCGCTGCGCATCGTCCAACCCGTCGGCGGCATCCGCGGGTGACGTCGTCGACCAGTGCGGGTAGGCCGACCCGTACATCACCAGATCGCTCTTGCCGGAGAACTCCATCCAGCGCTGGGCCCGGGCGAGATCGGTGGGCCCGTCCAGGGACGACGTGCAGAAGCGGACGTGAGCCGGCAGGTAATCGCTCGGATAGCGGTCGACCCAGGGGGTCTGGTCGCGCATCGACAGCCAGAACGTGTCCAGTCGCCACATCAGGGGCGTCAGGATGTCGTATCCGCCGTCGGCGAAAACGAACCTCAGATCGGGATGACGACCGAACATACCCTCGACGATCAGCGTCGCCAGGTGGACGAAGTAGTTCAGCGGCATGAAGGCCGCGTAGCCGGGGTAGGTGCCGGCGTGGCCCGCGAACGTGGGCGCGTAGTCGACACCGTTGCCGCCGTTGATGTGGACGGCGACGGGGAGTCCGTGGGCGGCGGCCGCCTCCCAGATCGGTTCGAACATCGGCTTGCCGTAGGGCTCTCGGGATTGCATCGGCACGCCGACCTGTACCAGCTTGGGATGAGCGGCCAGGCGTTCGATCTCGGCGACCGCGCCGCGGGGGTCTTCCGGGTTGACCCTGATGGTGCCGCGGAAGCGATTGCTGGTGTCGGGCTCCAGCCAGCGGTCCAGCAGCCAGTCGTTGACCGCGGCGCAGATCCGGCTGTTCAGGAGATAGTCGGCGATGTTGCCGCGGGTCGACGGGTTCAGCACCGCGTAGTCGACGCCGGCCTCGTCGAAGAGGTGGTGGGCAACGGTGTCGCGGTCGGACCCGGGATAGTGGTCGCCGTAGAGGTCCTGGCGGTAGTTTCCGCCCGGCGCCTGATACCACTGGGACTCGACGTCGGGGATGGACCGCAGCTTGTGGGCGGCGGGCAGATAGCGCCTGACCTCGGCGTTATAGCGGAAATGCGGCTGAACGTTCGCGTCGATGATCATGCGGTCAGGTACACCTTCCCGTCGGCGATGTCGACGTCGTAGGTTCGAACCCGTCGCTTGGGGTCGGCCAGATTCTGTCCGGTGGTGACATCGAATTCCCAGTTGTGCCACGGGCATCGGAGAATCTGACCGTCACGCACCCGGCGCAGCCCGCCCGGCTCGTCGGGCGCCCATTCGTTGGTGCCGCCGATCAGGCCCTCGCACAGCGGCGCGCCCTCGTGCGAGCAGTAGTTGACGATCGCGTGCAGCGAACCGGCGACGTTGTACACCCCGACACCGAATTTTCCGACGTCCACCAGCTTCATCGCGCCCGGCGGCAAGTCGTCGAGCGAACACACAAGCCGACGTTCAGCCACAGTTAATACTGTCCTCGTTACGGTAACCGCCACAAGCCATTGGGCTTCGTTGCTATCTATATTATGATAGCGAAATTCCCGGTCACGAAGGAGCGGCAATGACGCTGCGTACCGAACAATCCGATGTTGGGGACCAGCCCGTCGTCCTCGACACCACCGGCGAGACCAGCCCCTATCCGTTCTTCGAGTACATGCGGCGCACCGACCCGGTGTTCCACGGCACCTTCATGGACATCGAGATGCTGCCGCCAGAACTGAAGGCGGACGACGAGTGGGTGCTGTTCGGCTACGACGGGGTCTTCCAGGCCTTCCGTGACGAGAAGGCCTTCACCTCCGCCGCGTACGACAAGACGATCGGCTTGGTGATGGGGCACACCATCCTGGCGATGGAGGGCAAGGAGCATCACGACCACCGCAGTCTGGTGGCCAAAGCCTTCCGGGCCACCGCGCTGGAACGCTGGGAGCCGTCGGTCATCGCTCCCGTCTGCAACCAGTTGGTCGACGAGATCAAGGCCGACGGCCACGCCGACTTGGTGAAGGCGCTGACCTTCGAGTTCCCCACCCGGATCATCTCCGAGCTGCTCGGGTTGCCGCGTGAGGACCTCGACATGTTCCGGCGGCTGTCGCTCGGTCTCATCTCGATCCAGACGGACATCGAGGCGGGGTTGATCGCGGCCAACGAACTGCACACCTACTTCTCCGATCAGGTCGAGCAGCGTCGCAAGAAGCCGACCAACGACATCATCGGCGACCTCTGCACCGCCGAAATCGACGGCGAGCGGCTTGACGATGAGGCGATCATCGCGTTCCTGCGCCTGTTGCTGCCCGCCGGTCTGGAGACCACATACCGGTCGTCGGGCAACCTGCTCTATCTGCTGCTGACCCATCCCGAGCAGCTGGCAATGGTCCAGCAGGACCGGTCTTTGATCCCGGCCGCCATGGAGGAAGGGCTGCGGGTCGAGACCCCGCTGACGATGGTCATGCGCACCACCACCCGCGACGTCGAGATCAGTGGCACGACGATTCCCGCCGGTGCCCAGATCGACCTGTGCATGGGGTCGGCCAACCGTGACGAGACCCGCTGGCCGAATGCGGACACCTTCGACATCCAGCGGCCGCGCCAGTCGCACATCGCCTTTGCCGGCGGCACGCACATGTGTCTGGGAATGCACTTGGCGCGCTTGGAGACTCGGGTGATGTTGGACAGCCTGCTCGACCGGGTCGAGAATCTTCGGCTGGAACCCGACGACGAGACCCGGATTGTCGGAGTCACGTTCCGCTCGCCCAACAGTCTGCCCGTCACCTTCACCCCGGTGTCGTGAAGAGCCGCGCCGCGATCCTGCATGACGTCGGCGGGCCGTGGTCCGTCGAGGAATTCGAGCTGGATCCGCCGAAGGCGGGCGAAGTGCTGGTCAAAATGGCCGCCGCCGGGCTGTGCCACTCCGACGACCACATCCTCAAGGGCGACATGTCCGCGCCCAACGAGGTGATGAAGGCGATGGGGTTGCCGACCATGTTCCCCATGATCGGTGGGCACGAAGGTTCGGGCATCGTCGAAGAGGTCGGCGACGGCGTCACGGAGTTCGCCCCGGGCGACCATGTGGTGATGTCGTTCGTGGCGGTCTGCGGCCAATGCCGTTGGTGCGCAACCGGAGCCGAATACATTTGCGACGCCGGCATCGGCACCATGGTCCCGGGCATGCCCACCGACGGCACGTTTCGCCATCACACCTTCGACGGGCGGGACCTCGGCCATCTCGCCAAGGTCGGCACTTTCGCCGAGCACACCGTGGCGTCCACGAAGTCGTTGGTGAAGATCGAGCAGCATTTGCCGCTGGCGCCCAGCGCGCTGTTGTCGTGCGCGATCCCGACGGGCTTCGGGTCGGTGTCCAACCGCTCCAACATGCGCGCCGGCGACACCGTCGTGGTGATCGGCGTCGGCGGCATCGGCACCGCCGCGATCCAGAGCGCGAGGATCAACGGTGCAGCGCAGATCGTCGCGGTCGATCCCGTTGAGTTCAAACAGAAATCGGCGTTGCGGTTCGGTGCGACGCACACCGCCGGATCGGCCGACGAGGCAATGGATCTGGTGCGCGGCCTGACACTCGGCGTGATGGCCGATGCTGTGGTGGTCTCGCCGTCGTTGGTGGCCCGCGAAGACGTCCGCGACGGGGTGGCCCTCACCCGCAAGGGCGGCACCTGCGTGCTCACCGGGATGACGTCGCAGCTGACCCACTCGGTCAAGATCAACCTGCAGGACTTCATCCTGATGAACAAGACGTTGGCAGGCACCATCTTCGGCTCGTGCAATCCGAAGGCCGACATCGACCGGTTGGCGCGGCTGTATCAATCCGGTCAACTGATGCTCGACGAGATGATCACCAAGCGGTATCGACTCGACGACATCAACGACGCCTACGCCGATCTGCTCAACGGTGAGATCGTCCGCGGGATCATCGATTTCGGAATCGAATAACCTGCGGTCGCCGGCCCTGGTATTGGTTCACGGTGGCGAACACTCGGCGGATTGCTGGGACCTCACCGTCGACGAACTGCGCCATCTGGCACCGTCGCTGCCGGTGCTGGCCGTCGACATGCCGGGTCATGGCTCGACGCCCGGGGATCTGACGACGGTCAGCATTGCCGATTGCGTCCGGTCGGCCGTGGAGCAGGTCGAGGCGGCTGGCCTGGGCCAGGTGATCGTGGTGGGCCATTCACTGGCCGGCTTGACGGTGCCCGGCATCGTCGCCGCGCTGGGGCCGTCGCGGGTGCGGGAGATGGTCTTGGCGGCGTCGTGTCTGCCGGTGCAGGGTTCGGCGATCGTCGACACCCTGGTCGGCCCGCTGGCCTGGTATGTGCGTCGCGCGGTGCGGTTGCGGACGCCCCCGTCGACAACGCCAAACCTGCTCAGCGCCTTGATCTTCTGTAACGGTATGACGCGAGAGCAGCGCCGCTTCACACTGTCGCGGATCCACCCCGAGGCGGTGACGGTGATCGCCGAAGCGGTCGATCGGAGCGGCCTGCCCGATGACATCCCGCGAACCTGGATCCTCACCCTGCGCGACCATGCGTTGTTTCGGCGAACGCAGATGCGCAGCATCGCCGCGTTGGGTGGCGTCGACACGTTGATCCCGATCGACACCTGCCACGACTTGATGATCAGCGAGCCGCGACGGCTGGCCGAGATCCTTCTCGAACGGTGTCGTGCGTACTCCTGAATTCACTTGCGTCACTGTGGTTTCGCCCTGTGTATAACTTTCTGCAGTTGTCGGACGGGTTGGTTATCATTCGAACATGCGTTCTAATGGCCGTGAGGAGATCGTCGAGGTTCTCGACGCGCTCGACGCCGCCTACAAACGCGCCCTGGACCTGAGCTTCGACACGCTGACCACACCTGAACGGCTCAGGGTGCTGGAGCGCTTCGAAGGGTTCCGCCGGCTTCAGCCTGCCGTCGAGCATGCGCTGATCAACGAGCTGGTCGGGGAAGACCCGGTTGTGTTGGGCGGCAAACCGGCGGCGGTGCTGGCCAACCGGTTACGGATCAGCCGCGCTGAGGCGTCGCGGCGGATCCATGAGGCCGCCGATCTCGGTGAGCGGCGGGCGTTCAACGGTGAACCGTTGGCGCCGGTGCTGGCGGCGACCGCGGACGCCCAACGCAACGGCGACCTGGGCCCAGGCCATGTGGCGGTGATCCGCAGCTTCTTCCACCGGCTGCCCGACGTCGTCGACATCGACACCCGCGCGCGGGCTGAGGCGCAGCTAGCCCGGCTGAGCCTCGAACACCGACCCGACGAGCTCGCCAAACTGGCCGACACGTTGATGGACTGCCTCAACCCCGACGGTGACTTCACCGACGTCGACCGCGCCCGCCGCCGTGGCTTGTCGATCGGGAAACAAGACATCGACGGCATGTCACCGGTCAGCGGGTGGCTCACCCCCGAAACCCGCGCCACCCTCGACGCTGTCTTCGCGAAGCTGGCCGCGCCCGGGATGTGCAACCCCGACGACGAACACCCCTGCATCAGCGGCACCCCATCACAGGACGCCATCCAGGGCGACACCCCACCGCGGGCCAGCGCCACCACGACGCCCTGCTCGCGGCCTGCCGCGCACTGCTGGCATCGGGTGAGTTGGGCCAGCACCACGGCCTACCCACCTCGATCATCGTCACCACCACCCTGCACGAACTCGAGCAAGGCGCCGGTAAAGCGCTCACCGGCGGCGGGACACTGCTGCCGATGTCCGACGTGATCCGGCTCGGCTCCCACGCCCATCACTACCTGGCCATCTTCAACAACGGCAAAGCCCTCGCGCTCTATCACACCCGCCGTCTCGCCTCACCCGCCCAACGAATCATGTTGCACGCCCGCGATCGTGGCTGCACCTCCCCCGGCTGCACCCTGCCGGCCTACCTCTGCGAGGTCCACCACAACGACCCCTACCGCACCAACCCCGTCACCGACATCAACAGCCTGACCCTGACCTGCGGCCCCCACCACAACCTCACCGAAAACGGCTGGACCACCCGCAACACCACCCACGGCCACACCGAATGGATCCCACCACCACACCTCGACCACCGCCAACCCCGAACCAACAGCTTTCACCACCCGGAAAAACTGCTCCAGGACGACGACGATGAAGCGCCCTAGTCAGCGCAACGAGTAGCGGACCGGCAGGTGCTTGAGCCCGCCGACGAAGGTGGTCGCCACGTGCTCCGGATCGCCGGTCAGCTCAATCGATTTCAGTCGCGGCACCAGTTCGGCGAAGAAGCTGCTGACCTCCATCCGGGCCAGCGCCGCGCCCAGACAGAAGTGCACCCCGTAACCGAACGCCAGATGCTTGTTGGGTTCGCGGCCGACGTCGAAGCGGAACGGGTCGGCGAAGACGTCCTCGTCCCGGTTGCCCGAGACGTAGGACAACAGCAGCGACTCCCCCGCCGCGATCGGTACGCCGCGCACGGTGGTGTCCTCGGCGGCGGTCCGCATGAATTCCTTGACCGGTGTGGTCCACCGGATCATCTCTTCGGTCGCCAGCGGCATGAGTTCGAGGTTCTCGCGCAACCGGTCGAGTTGGTCGGGGTTGTCGATCAGCGCATGCAGACCCCCCGAGATGGTTGCACTCGTGGTGTCGTGTCCGGCCGTCGCGACGATGAGGTAGTACGACACCGTCTCGATGTCGGACAGTGGCTCGCCGTCGATGCGCGCATTGGCGATGGCGGATGCCAGGTCCTCGGTCGGATGCTCACGCCGCGACGCTGTGACGCCGTTGAAGTAGCCGAACATGTCCAACAGCGCCGGCAGCTGATCTTCGTTGCTGCTGCCGCGTCTGAATTCGCTGTCGTCGCTTCCGAACAACTCCTGCGTCAGCGTGAGCATGCGCGAGAAATCGGATTCCGGTATCCCCAACAGCGACATGATCACGTACAGCGGGTAATTCACCGCGACCTCTTGGACGAAGTCGCATTCGGGACCGACCTTGAGCATCTTGTCGACGTAATTCTTGGCCAGTTTGTCGACGCGAATCTTCAGGGCGCGCATTGCCTTTGGCCGAAACCAGTCTCCACCGATCGCGCGCACCACCCGGTGTTGTGGGTCGTCGAGGTGGATCAGTGTGCGTACGCCCGCGGCCGCCTGCAACTCGTCGCCCTCGGTAGTGGTCAGCACCGGGCGGGGCCAGTTGGTGAACAACATGTTGTTGCGCTCGATATCCATGATGTCGGCGTGTCTGGTGATCGCCCAGAACGGCTTGTAGTTCGATACCTCGACTCGGGACACCGGCGCGTTGGCTCGCAGATACGACAGTGCCGCATGCAATGTCGTTTCGTTGGTGTAGGCCTGCGGGTCGGCGAACACCTTGCCGGCCTCATCGATCGTCGGCGTGCTCATCGGCAACTCCTCATTGGCGCAACTCGGTCAAAACCGCGCGGATGGTCTCGTCGGACAGGGTGCGGGGAAACGACGGCATCACCCGATCGATGACACCGTCGCAACGGTCCTTCAGCGCCGCGGCGAGCTTGTCCGTCGTGGCGACCACGGCGAACGCGTTCAGGATCTCGTCGTCGACCAGCGTCGCCATCGCGTCCCATTCGCCTTGCAGCGACAGCCGATGTAGGTCGTCCGCCACGCCACCCCAACCGTGCAACTCCAAGACTTTGCGGTAGGCAGGCGTCGATCCGTAGAACGCGATCTGCTTGCGGACACCGGCTGCGCCCGCGGCCATTTCGGCCTCGTCGCCGCCGGTCACCACGAATACCGGGCAGGCCACCTGGAACGCGCTGCGATCGCGGCCCGAACGCTGCAGGCCGCTCAGCACCGCCGGCACGGTGACCTCGTGCAGATACCGGCGGGTGGTGAAGGCGTGGGCCAGCAGGCCGTCGGCGACCTCGCCGCACATGTCGGTCATCGCCTCGCCGACCGCGGCGAGGAAGATCCTCGGTGCCGAAAACGGTTGCGGCTCAGGGGTGAACATCGGGGTCATCAGTTTGTGGGTGTAGAACTCACCCTCGAACCGCAGTCGGGTTCCGTCGTTCCACGCCGACCAAATCGCGTGCAGCGCCAGCACGAATTCGCGCATCCGGGCGACCGGACGACTCCACGGCATACTGAAGCGCTTCTCGATGTGCGGCTTGATCTGGGTGCCCAGGCCCAGGATGAAGCGGCCCTGCGAATAGGTCTGCAGATCCCAGCCCACGTTGGCAACCGTCATCGGATTGCGGGCGAACGCCACCGCGATGCTGGTGCCCAGTTCGAGTCGGGACGTGTGTTCGGCTGCCAGCAACAACGGGAAGAAGGGATCGTGGTTGATCTCGCCGGTCCAGCAGGCGTCGTAACCCTGCTGTTCGAGTTCGCCGGCAAGGGCGGGAACTCGGGCAAGGTCGGTGAAGATGCCGCCGTCGATTTTCAGGCCGGTGGTCTCAGCGCGGGCCGGCGTCATACTCGTGAAGTTACAGTAAGCAATTCGGTAGGGTCAATGTCCGCACCCGTGAACGCGCAAAAGCTCTGCGGCACAACCACTTCGTCATGACCTCGGTAACCCGAGCCGGGCGTTGTCCCATGTCAGGATCCGCCCGTCCGGCACGAAGCGCAGGCAGGCCTGCTGGGCGTAGAACGCCTGCGCTTTCGCCGGCAACGCTCCGGCGGCCGGCCGGAAGGCGGCGTATTTGGCGTTGACCGCGGCTTCGATCCGGGCCCTGACGTCGGCGTCGTCGACGATCTCGATGCGCCCGGTGAAGTGCACTCCCCGCAGCTCGACGTACTTCTCCCCGGACTCCACCAGGAACGACGCCCGCGGGTCCCGCCGGACACGGGCGATCTTCTTGGTGGTGGCCGGAGTCATCAGGATGATCGTGCGGTCATCGACGGCGAACCACACCGGAAGCGCAATCGGCATACCGTCGCGGCGCAGCGTGGTCACAATGCCCGTGTGCGCCGACTCCACGACGTCCCACGCCTCGTCCTCCGTCAGCCGTATGCCCACTGCACCACCTCTCGCCGTCTACCTCCCGCAGACGCTACAGTAAGCACTTCAGTAAATCGCGCCGACGGATGAGGACGTGCCGATGACGAAGCCGCCCGAGTGGGACGAGACGCTGGACGACCTTGCCCGTCGCCGCCGGCACACCTGGGCGATGGGCGGCCCGGAGCGGGTGGCCAAGCACCACGACAAGGGCAAACTCGATGCGCGCGGACGCATCGAGCACCTGCTCGACAAGGGGACGTTCCGCGAAATCGGCACCATGGTCGGCGGCGAGACGGCCGCTGATGGCATCGTCGTCGGATCCGGCTTGATCAACGGCTCGCCGGTGATGATCGGCGCCGAAGACTTCACCACGCTGGCCGGCAGCATCGGGCCGGGCGGCAACTCCAAGCGCTACCGGATCGCCGAACTGGCTCTGCGCGACAAGGTTCCGCTGGTGATGCTGCTCGAGGGCGCGGGCTTTCGGCCGACCGGTGGGCACTACGGCCGTTCACCGACCGACCTGCTCGCCCAAGCACAGTGCTCGGGCCGAGTCCCGACCGTCGCCGCGGTTCTCGGCCCGTCGGCCGGACACGGCGCGCTGGTCGCGCCGGTCTGCGACTTCCGCATCATGAGCTCGCAGGGCGCGATCTTCACCGCCGGGCCGCCCGTCGTCAAAGAGTCAACCGGAGAGGACATTTCGAAGGAGGACCTCGGTGGACCCGGTGTCGCGTTGCCGAGCGGCGTGATCCACAACGTCGGCGAGGACGACGAGACCGTACTCGACGACATCCGTCGGTACCTGTCCTACTTCCCGTCCAGCGCCTGGTCGTATCCGTCGCCGCTACCCGACGACGAAACCACGACGCCGAGGCCGACGCCGGAGTTGGTCGAGATCGTCTCGCGCGACAACCGGCGGATCTACGACATGCGTTCGGTCCTCGATGTGGTGTTCGACCGGTCGGACTGGTTCGAGGTGCAACCGCGATTCGGTAAGGCGATCATCTGTGCGCTGGCACATCTCGGCGGTCACCCGGTCGCGGTGGTGGCCAATCAACCGCAGGTGCTGGCCGGCTCCATCGACGCCGACGCCGCGGACAAGGCGGCGCACTTCATCACGGTGGCCGACTCGTTCCATCTGCCGCTCGTGTTTCTCGCCGACAATCCGGGGATGCTGCCCGGCAGCCGCTCGGAACGCAGCGGCGTGCTGCGGGCCGGCGGGCGGATGTTCGTCGCTCAGACGATCGCCACCACCGTGAAGCTGCACGTCACGCTGCGCAAGGCGTACGGCTTCGGCTCGATGGTCATGTCGCTGTTGAGTTTTGACGGCCAGGGCGCCACGTTCGCCTATCCGGGAGCGACCATGGGTGCGATGAGCGCCGCGGCGCTGAGCAAGGCATCGCATGCCGGCGATGACCTCACGGCCAAGCTGCGTGACGCGGAGCTGCAAGCGTCCTACCGCTCGGCCGAGCACATGGGTTTCGACGAGCTGATCGACCCAGGCGAGACACGTGATGCCCTGCTCGCCGCGCTGCGTCGGGGTTTGTCGAGTCGGCAGGCGGTGGCTGAACCAGTGATGCGCACCGCCATCATGCCGTGACCCATCGTGCCGCGAAAGGGCCTCAGTAGGCGTAGTTTTCGCCGCTGGCCCGTACCGTCACGTCACTGATGTTGATGCCCCACGGTTGGTCGATCACGTGGAGCACCGCATCGGTCAGGTCGTCGGGGGTGATCAACCAGTAGCCGACGGAGTCCACGTCCAGCTGTGAAGGTTCGAGGGCGCCGCTCTGCAACTTGGTGACGTTCTCGGCGAACCGGCCCCCCTTCTGCCCGAGGATGCCCATGATCGCCGCTTCGTTGACGACCCAGCTGCCCAGATGCGTTCCCAGGACACCGGTCGGCTTGACGGTGGTCACCTTGATCACGCCCTGCGCCTCGACACGCAGTGATTCCGAGAGCGCGTCGACTGCGGCCTTCGTCGCGCTGTAGACACCGGAGCCTTCGGTGCCGGCATTGCCGTAGATGGACGAGATGTTGACCACCTGGCCCCGGCCCTGCGCGATCATCGTGTCGTAGACGGCGGAGATGCCGTTCACGACACCCTTGATGTTGATGTCGATTGCCTTGTGCCACTTCTCCCATGCCCGGGCGTGGTCGGCGTAGAACGCCAGGGGCATCACGCCGGCGTTGTTGACGATCACGTCGATGCGACCGTAGGTGTCGACGGCGTGGCGGGCTGCGTCCTGCATCTGGCCCATGTCGGCGACGTCGGCGACGTGGCTGGTGCCGTCGTGGCCGGCGGCCCGAATGCCCTCGAAGACGGCGTTGAGGGCGTCGACGCTGATGTCGACCCCGACCACCTTCGCCCCACCGGCCGCGCACTTCTCCGAGATCAGTGTGCCGAAGCCGCTGGCGGCGCCGGTGACGATGATGACCTTGTCTTGCAGATACGTCGACATGTGTCGTTCTTACCCGGTGGCCCGGTAGGCCGTGACGATCGGCTCCAATTCGTCGGGTGTCGCCCCGTGCAGGATCACGGCGTCGGCACCGTAACCGAACTCTTGCCGGATTCGGTCCACACACTGGTGCGCCGACCCGGTGGCCGACGGCTCCAGCCACTCGTCGGGAATGAGGGTGGCGATGTGTTCGATCTGCTCCGGAGTCGCCTTGTGGTCGATGCCGCCGGCGATCGACGTCACCACCGAATCGGCCCGGAAGCGTTCCAGCACAGCGGGATCCCAGTGATTGGTCCGAACCAGCAGATCGCCGTAGCCTTGGAGGTAGGTGGCCAGCCTGGCGACGGTCTTCTTCAGCCGCAGCGGTTCGGGCAGATGGTCGCCGACCGTCGCGAAACACGACCACACCCGCACGCTGTCCGGATCGCGGCCCGCTTTCTCCGCGGCGGCCTTGACCGTTGCGACGCTGCGCCGCAATGTCTCCGGGGTGAAGTAGGTGTGCAGGATGACATCGTCGAACGCCCGTCCACCCAGAGCCAGCGTGTTGGGACCGAACGCCACCAGGGCCAGCCGGATGTCCTCGTCGAAGTCGGGGTCGAGAAACAGGATGTTGTACTTACCCATCGGGCCGTCGTGGTTGAAGATGACCTCGCCGTGCCAGAGTCGGCGCATGACCTGCGCCCAGTCCTCCATCTGTGCCGTCGTGACGGCCGGAATTCCGAAGGCGCCGTAGATCGCCGCAATGCCACGGCCCACGCCCAGAGTGAAACGGCCGCCGGACAGCCGGTGCATGGTGGTGGCCCATGATCCCGTGATCAGCGGATGACGGGTGTTGTGATTGGTTGCGGCGGTGGCGATCTGCATCCGCTCGGTCACCGCGCACGCCGCACCCACCAGGGACGACGCCTCCTTGACGTTCCAGCGCTCGGAGATGAACGCCGTGCCGAAGCCCAACTCCTCCCCGCGGCGCGCCTCGTCCATCAGGGTCGCCGGGCCTTCGCCGCCGGCTCCGGCCAGCAGGTAGTACCCCAGTTCATCCAGGGGTTGATCGGTCATGACGAAACTCCTTGATCGGCAACGACGTCGCGCAGGAACCGTTCGGTGACCGCAAACACCTTGCGGGAGAACACCTGGCCGACGTGGCTGCCGTCGTACCAGTACAGCTGCCCGTGCCAGCGCTCCTGAAGTGCGTCGGTGGGCTCGCGCATCGCCATCCGGTCATGCCACGCTCCGACGATCAGCCGCCGGTGTGGTGGTGGCGCCGGGTCGACGGCGAGCGGGTCGATCACCGACGTCAGCTGAGCCACCACCGGGGAACCGAGCAATGCGCGAAATTCGTCGCGTGCCGAGCCCCAGCGGCCCAGGTGCTTGGCGATCATGCTGTTGAGTCCGAGAATCGGCGTGTACAGCCCGACGGCGTCGATGTCACGTTCCAGGTGGGATACCAGCGCGGCCACCGGGGTCCCCATCGAAATACCGGCTACCACAACGACACTGGCCTGGGGACGCACCCACCTGACGACGGCCCGGATCTCCGACACCGCCCGCATCATCCCAGCGACGTTGCCGAGGGGGTCCATGTCCGGATAGGCGGGCCATTCTCGTCGCCGGCAGCCATGGCCAGGCTGCACCGGCATCGCCACGTTGAAACCCAACTGATGGTGGATGCGCCCGATTCGGGTGAGCAGTAAGTCCTCCACCCCACCTTGACCCGCGCCGTGCACCCAGATCAGCCACGGCCGTGGTCCATCGGTGTGTCGGCAGAGGTGGACCACGGCCTTGGCCGGGCCACTCAGCCGTTGGCTCGCCAGACTCTGCGGCAACCGCGGGTCGTGTTCGAAGGTGAGCCGCTCGTAGGACAGCCCGGCAATACGCTTGCGTTCGATCGCGTGCACTCGCAGGGGCTGCGGTTCGACGTGCGCACCGTCGATGCCCAGTGCGGAGAGCTCCTCGGCCGCCGCGACGCATTCATCGGGAGACCGCACGCCTCTCGGGGCTCCCCCGATGAGCGAAAAGCCGGACAGCACAAGCTCATCCAGCATGACCTCGCCGAACTGCCGGACTCCGCGCGGTGTCACCGGATGCCAACCGGTCGATTCGTTGAGCCCGGCTACGGTCCGGGGTAGCACCAGGCCGAGCTCACGGGCCGCGTTGAAGCCCAGGGATGCCAACGACATGTCACCCACCTACGCCAACGTGAAGCCGGTGTATCCGGCGGCCGCGATCTCGTCGCAGCGGCGCCGGTATTCGGGAATTCCGCCGGTATAACCCATGTACATCCGTTTCTTGCCGGGCACGTTGCCACCGTTGTACCAGGAGTTGCAGGACGGGTGGACCAGAACCGTGGCGGCGACCAGCGAAGTGGCGTGCTCTATCCAGTCCCGTTGGGCGGTCGGTGTCGCCTCGATGGTGCGAACCCCGTTGGCGCGCAGATAGGCAATGCAGTCGCCGATCCATTCCACGTGTTGTTCCAGTGCGGCGACGAAGTTGGTGGCCGCGCTCGGACTGCCCGGTCCCTGGATGGTGAACAGGTTCGGGAAGCCGGCGATCGCGAGCCCGAGATATGACAGTGGTCCCTCGGTGGCCCAGAATTCGCCGAGGGAGGCACCATCGCGCCCACGGATGTCGATGCGGCTCAGCGCTCCGGTCATGGCGTCGAAACCGGTGGCATAGATGATGACGTCGAGGTCGAACTCATCACGGGCAGTGCGGATACCGTCGACTGTCACCCGTTCGATCGGCGCGGCGCGCAGGTCCACCAAGGTCACATTGTCGCGGTTGAACGTCTCGTAGTAGCCCTGGTCGATGATCGGGCGCTTGCAGGCAAATGGGTAGTCGGGCACCAACGCCGCCGCGGTGTCGGGGTCGTCGACGATACGGGCCACCGCCTCGCCGTAGAGCGCGGCGGCCATCCGGTTGGCTTCGATGTCGAAGAAGACGTCCCCCCAATTGAGCGCGCCCAACACACCGTTCTCGTCGACGGCCCGCAGCTGATCGGCGCGCGACGCCGACTTCAGCGGCGGCCTGCCCAGCATCTCGAGCAGTACCGAGAACGCGCTGAGGCGCGCGGCACCGATCGGGTGAGCGCGTTGAGCCGCCCTGATGGCGCCGTAGTCGGCCTTCATCCCGTCCAGCTCTCCGGCATCGAACTTCCGGACCTTCCAGGGCAGCGTGTAGGCCGGTGAGCGCTGAAACACGAAGAGCTGCCCGGCGTCCCGAGCAACCACCGGGATGAGTTGCACACCGGTCGATCCCGTCCCGACCACCCCGACACGCTTACCGGCGAAGTCGACGCCGTCCGGCGGCCAGCGCGAGGTGAACAGCGACGCGCCGTTGAAGTCACCGATGCCGGCAATATCTGGTTCCAGCGGAACCGACAAAATGCCGGAGGCGGCGATCACGAACGGCGCGACGAAGGACTCCCCCGCCTCCGTGCGCACCACCCAGAGCGCGGACTGCTCGTCGAAGGCCATCGCGACGACCTCGGTACCGAACCGGATGTCACGTCGCAGGTCGAGCCGGTCGGCGACGAAGTTCAGGTAGGCCTCCACCTCGGGCTGGGCCGGCATCGTCTCCGTCCATACCCATTCCTGCTGGATCTCCTCGGAGAAACTGTAGGAGTACTCGATACTCTCGATGTCACAGCGTGCACCCGGATATCGGTTGTACAGCCAAGTGCCACCGACGTTTTCGGCCATCTCGAGCACCTGAGTCCGGATGCCGAGCTCGCGCAGTCGATGCAGGGTGTAGAGGCCGGAGAAACCGGCGCCGATCACGATCGCATCGAATCGTGCACCGGCCTGCGATTCCTCAGTCACCTTGCAACGCCTCCCGGGAATTGGAATCCATACTGTAACGTATTTAGTATCGTCGCCACGAGCGCTTGAGGAGCCGGTGTGGAAGTCCCCTTCACCTGGAAAGTCACCGGCTGGTTCATGGTCGGATGGTCACCGGAATTCCCGGCCGGTGAAGCACGACCGCTGCACTATTTCGGCGAGGATCTCGTCGCCTACCGCGAGGGAAGCGGCCGACTCCACGTCATGGAAGCCCACTGCAAACACCTCGGAGCCCATATCGGCCACGGCGGCACGGTGGTCGGGGATTGCGTCCAGTGCCCGTTTCACGGATGGCGCTGGGGGCCCGACGGCACCAACCGCTACATCCCCTACCAACCGGAGCGTCCCAACAAGGTGTTGCGCTTGCGGGTGTATCCCGTCATCGAGCAGCACGACTGCGTTTTCATCTGGCACCAGCCAGACGGCAAAGGGCCCCAGTGGGAGATGCCGGACATCTTCGGCGGATTTCCGCAATTCGAGACCGATCCGGCGGCCTACTACCGCGCCTATCCGGAGTTCTCGCGACGGGCCGAGCGGGAACCGGTGCATCCGCAGATCGTGGCCGAAAATGCCCCCGACAGTGCACATTTCGAGTACGTTCACCGTGCCACGGTGACACCCAAGGTGCTGGACTGGAAGATCGTCGACCAGGAGTGGCACTTCGTCGCCGGTTGGCCGGACGCGCGCAGTGAGAACCCCGACGACCTCGCCCTGCGATTCCACAGTCACCTGTTCGGCCTGGGTGGCGCGATCAGCGTTTTCGAGGGCGCCCAGAACCATCGGTTGATTTTCACCTGCACCCCGGTCGACGACGGGTCCTCGGACCTGTTCTACTCGATCTGGTGGCCACGCCTACCCGGGGACACCTCCGACGTACCGGCCGACGATCTGCGACGGACCATCGAAAAGCACTTTCTCTCAACAGTATTCGACGACCTGCAGATCTGGCGGTACCAGAAGTACGTCGAGCATCCAGCGCTGTCCAAAGAGGACGCGAAAGGGTATATGGCACTGCGGAAGTGGGCGACCCAGTTCTACGACGTGCCAGCATGACACGCCCCTCGCTCGCCGACCTCGCGGCACCCGCGCACACCGCGATCGTCACCCAGGAGTGCCAGGGCGCCGTCATCGGTCCCGACGCCGGGCTGGCGGAACTCGCGGAAGAAGCACGCCGCGTGGCTCTGCCCAACATCACGAGGTTGCTGCCGGCGGCCCGGGCGGCGGGCCTGCGGGTGGTGCACTGCGTGGTGCAGCGACGGCCCGACGGCCTCGGCTCAAACCACAATGCCAAAATCTTCGCCATCGGGGGCGGCCAGGTGAACATTCTTCCAGGCACGCCCGGCGCTGCCGTCCTACCCGAATTAGGACCTGAGCCAAGCGATCTCATTCTGAGCAGATGGCATGGCGTCGGCCCGATGGGGGGCACCGACCTCGACTCCGTGCTACGCAACCTCGGAGTGTCCACCATCGTGGTGGTCGGTGTTTCGCTCAACATCGCGATCCCCAACATTGTGATGGATGCGGTCAATGCCGCCTATCGCGTGGTCGTGCCGCGTGATGCGGTCGCTGGAATCCCCGTCGAGTACGGCAAGGCCGTCATCGACCACACGCTGTCGCTGTTGGCCACCATCACCAGCACCGACGAGCTGCTCCAGACGTGGGGCAAGCCTGATATGAAGACCTCGTGACCGACACCCGAGGCGGATTTCCCGACGTCCGACCGGTCGAAGACGCGCCTGCGGAGTTGGGCCGATACATCACGGCACTACGCCGGCTGCAGGATCTGACCGTCTCCACCGACCCGGGTGGCTCGCTGTGGGCCGAGGCGGCCGAGCACCTCGAGAGCGCCTGCGCGATCTTAGACGGCCACCAGGTTCCGGAGACGGGCGCGGTGGCGGGCCGGGTGCTGAGCATCCCGGGTCTGGGCCACCCGTTGATGCCGCCGTGGATGGTGGTCCGCTCCAGTACCGAAGGCGTCACGATGGCCGGGCACTTCACCGAAGCTCACATCGGCGGCAATCGGGCGGTGCATGGCGGCATCATTCCGCTGCTGTACGACTGGCTGTTCGGTATGACCGTGACCGCGGCGAACATCTTCCCGACCCGGACCGCATTTCTGCACGTCGACTACCGCAAGATCACTCCGATCGGCGAGCCACTCGAAGCCCGTTGCGCGGTCGGGGAGATCGATGGCAGAAAAGTTTTCATAGAGGCTACTATGACTTCGGCCGACGGCGCCGTGCTCAGCGAAGCCAACGGCCTGATGGTTCGCTTGCTTCCGCACCAGCCGTAAGGGTCTAGATGTCCGACAGCGCAGTCGAATTCACCGTTCCCGCCGTCACCGCGGCGGTCGCCGCGAGAATTCCAGACCGTGAACTGATCATTCAGGGTGACAAGCGGTACACCTATGCCCAGGTCATCGATCGGTCACGGCGGCTGGCGGCCTACCTGCACTCACAAGGGCTGGGGTGTCACACGGAGCGATCCACTCTCGACGGCCATGAGGTCGGCCAGGACCTCGTCGGCCTGTACGCCTACAACGGCAACGAGTTCGTCGAGTCGCTGCTCGGCGCGTTCGCCGCGCGGGTAGCCCCTTTCAACGTGAACTTCCGCTACGTCAAGAGCGAGCTGCAGTACCTGCTCGCCGACTCGGGTGCAACGGCGTTGATCTACCACTCCGCGTTCGCGCCCCGGGTCGCCGAGGTGCTACCGGATCTTCCGCAGCTACGGGTTCTGATCCAGATCGCCGACGACTCGGGTAACGAATTGCTCGACGGCGCGGTCGACTACGAGACGGCGATCAACTCGCAGTCCCCGGAGCCGGATGTCACGCACTCCCCCGACGACCTGTACGTGCTCTACACCGGCGGCACCACCGGGATGCCGAAGGGCGTGCTGTGGCGTCAGCACGACATCTTCATGACGTCGTTCGGCGGGCGGAATCTGATGACCGGTGAGCCCACCGACTCGGTCGACCAGATCGTCGCGCGCTTCGAGGGAAGCACTCCCACCAAGCTGATGATTCTGCCGCCGCTGATCCACGGCGCGGCGCAGTGGAGTGTGATGACCGCGATCACGACCGGCCAGACCGTCGTATTCCCTTCCGTCGTCGACCATTTGGACGCTGACGACGTGGTCCGCACGATCGAGCGGGAGAAGGTGATGACGGTGACCGTGGTGGGCGATGCGATGGCCCGCCCGCTGGTGGCCGCCATCGAGAAGGGCATCGCCGACGTGTCGTCGCTGGTGGTGGTGGCCAACGGCGGCGCGCTGCTGACGCCCTACATCAAACAGCGTCTGATCGAAGTGCTGCCCAACGCGATCGTCGTCGACGGCGTCGGCTCCTCGGAGACCGGCGCGCAGATGCACCACATGTCGACCTCGGGAACGGTGTCGACGGGCACCTTCAACGCCGGACCGGACACCCTCGTCGCCGCGGAAGGGCTTGCGTCACTGCTGCCGCCGGGCCATGACGGCATGGGCTGGCTGGCCCAACGCGGCTATGTGCCGCTCGGCTACAAGGGTGACGCCGCCAAGACGGCGGCGACGTTCCCGGTGATCGACGGCGTGCGCTACGCGGTTCCCGGCGACCGTGCCCGTCACCGAAACGACGGCCTGATCGAACTGCTGGGCCGGGACTCGGTGACGATCAACTCCGGCGGCGAGAAGATCTTCGTCGAAGAGGTCGAGACGGCGATCGCGTCGCATCCCGCGGTGACCGATGTGGTCGTCGCCGGCCGGCCCAGCGAGCGATGGGGCCAGGAGGTGGTCGCGGTGGTGGCCCTGGCCGACGGTGCAGCGGCCGCAGCCGATGAGTTGATCGACCATGCCGCACAGACTTTGGCGCGCTACAAGCTGCCGAAAGCGATCGTGTTCCGGGCCGCGATCGTGCGCAGTCCGGCCGGCAAGGCCGACTATCGGTGGGCCCGCGATCAGGCGGTGAGCGGGGTTTAGCGCAGCGTCACCGGTAGGTGCTTCAGGCCGTGCAGCCCGATGGTGTTGTTGTACGTCGGTCTGCCCGCCAGGCTCAGCTGTGGAAAGCGCTCGAACAGGGTTTGCAGGCCGATCTGTACTTCCATTCGCCCCAGTGCCGCGCCCAGGCAGGTATGCACGCCGGTGCCGAAGGTGAGGTGTTCGCGGGCGTTGGCGCGGGTGGTGTCGAACGCGTTCGGGTCGTCGAAGATCGCCGGGTCCCGGTTGGCCCCGCCGTACATGACGAATATCGCCTCACCCGCTCGGACCGAATACCCCTCGATGTCAACATCTTCGGCGGCGACCCGGGGCACGAATTGGACCGGGGTGTCGTAGCGCAGGACTTCCTCGACAGCTTTGGGCCATCCATCGGGGTCTGCGCGTAGCGAGGCGAGCTGCTCTGGATGACCGACGAGCGCTATCACCGCCTTGCCCAGAATGTGAGTCGTGGTGATGAACCCCGCCCCGAACAGCAGCGCCGCCAGCATCTTGAGCTCGACCTCGGTCAGATCGCTGTTGTGGATCACGTCGGACAGGATGCTGTCCTGGTCGCTGTTCCGCAGCCGCTCGATGTGCGCGCCGATATAGCCTTCGAAGCCCCTTAAGACACTCGTGCCCGACCGATAGTCGCGCCACGACGCGCCGACGCTGCCAAGCAAACTCGTGGCCGTCTCGGCGACTTCCAGTAGATAGGGCGTCTCGTGCCGGGGTATCGCCATCATGTCGGTGATCACCGCCATCGGGATCTGCGCGGCGTACTGCGCGACCAGGTCGCACTCCGTCGCGCCCGCCAGATCGTCGAGCAACCGGTTGGCGAGGTCGTGGATACCCGCGCGAAGTCGATCCAGCGCCCGCGGCGTGAAGGCGCGCGTCACCGGCTGGCGCAGTCGGGCATGCTCGGGTGGCTCGGTGACCAGCATCGAGGGTGGCTCGATCGGATTCAGCACACCGGGGTCGGTCCTGGCCAGGATCCATCGGCCGGCCCGAAACGGTGACCGGTCACTGGGTTTGGCAGTCCTGATCCGGTTGTCGCGCAGCACCGCACGCAGAATCTGCGCATCGGCGCTGACCCAGCCGGCTCCAGGTACCCGGGACATCCGTCCGCGGGCGCGGACCTGCTCGATCAGCGGATAGATGTCGTCGACCGGATGGGAATCGATCGTCAGCAGCTTGGCCATCGGATCGCCTTGGCGTGCCAGCAGATTCAGCATCGTGCGCGGCAACCCATAGCCTGTCGCCCAATGCGTCCAGTCCCGGACGGGCAGGTCCATGCGTACACACTCCGTGTCGATCGATCGCACCCGAGCCTAATGCGCTGCCGCCGCCCCCTTCGAGTTCGGTTGGCCATACTGAACTGCATGAAGGTGTTCGCGGGACAACAGGTGTCGCATTGGGATTTCCCGCGCAGCACGGTCAGCGTGGCATTGATGGCCGAGTTCGGCCGTGACAACGGACTTGTCGTCGCCGATGTGCTTAAAGACTCCGGACTGTCGGAGGCGGACCTTCGTGACCCCGACCGGATGATCGTCGGCCGCCAGGAGCTTGCCGTCGCCGGCAACCTGGTGGACTTGTTGGGGGACGCCGCGAATCTGGGTGTGCGGGTCGGCGGCGGCTACCACGTCGGATCGCTCGGAATCTTCGGCTTCGCCTGCCTGACCAGCTCCACCCTGGGCGACGCGGTCCGGTTCGCCGCCCGCTTCTACGAGCTCAGCTATGGTTTCTGCCTGCCGAGCGTGACGGTCGACGGACCGGTCGCGGCGCTGCGACTCGAGTTGCCGGACCTGTCCGGTCCGGTCGCGGAATTCCTGCTGCGACGCGATCTCGCGGCGATCGCCCGAGTGATGGCGGGCTTGCTGAGTGCCCCCGTCCCGTTCACCTCGATCGAGTTCACCTCGCCCGCGCCCCCGTCTGGCGATGCCGCGGCAACGGACATGTTCGGCGTGGCCCCGCAGTACGAGGCGCCGCTGAACGCGGCCAGGTTTCCGGCCGCCCTGCTGGACAACCGCCTGCCGCAGGCCAGCGAGATCACCGTCGCAACATGCAAGCAGCAATGCCAGGATCTGCTGGAAGGCCGCCGGCAGTTGACCGGTGTCGCCCGCCAGGTTCGCGACCGGCTTGCGTCGATAGACAACGAGCCGCACACCATCGCCGGTGTCGCCCGCCACCTGGCGATGAGCGAGCGAACGCTGCGCAGGCGGCTGGCCGAAGAACACACCAGCTTTCGCGACCTCGTCGAGGAGGTGCATCGGGTGCTGGCCGAGGAGCTCCTGGCGACCGGCGCGCTCTCGGTCGAGGACGTCGCCCTGCGTCTCGGCTATGCCGAAGCGACCAGCTTCATCGCCGCGTTCAAACGCTGGACGGGGACCACCCCGGCGCGCTATCAGCGGTCGGCGGCGCCCCGGGCCCGACTGGCGGTCTGACCGCGACCGGCCAGTTGGCCGGAATCATGGATTTTCCGACCGCAATCGTCTGCGGTTGCGCCGGATGGAGCTCCTAACGTGATCCTTATGACTACGACCTATCGCCGCCCACGGGCGCTGGTAATCGGAGCCGGATTCGGCGGTCTCGCCGCCGCCCACGAATTGTCCAGAGACGGCCTCGCGGACGTCACGGTGCTGGAGAAGGCCGACGAGATCGGCGGCGTGTGGCGAGAGAACACCTATCCCGGCGCAGCCTGCGACGTCCCGTCGAACCTGTACTCCTATTCCTTCGCCCGCAAGACCGACTGGGGTCGCCGCTACGCCGAGCAACCCGACATCCTCGGCTACATCCACGACACCGCCGACCGACTCGGGCTGCGCGAACTGGTTCGCACCGGTGTCGAGGCCGTCTCAGCCGAATACCACGACGCATCGGCCACCTGGCGGGTGCGGACGTCTCAGGGCGAGGTTCTCGAAGCCGACGTCGTGATCCCGGCCGTCGGCCAGCTGTCCCGGCCGGCACTCCCGGCGATACCCGGGCTCGATGCGTTCACCGGGCCCTCCTTCCATTCCGCCGACTGGCAGCACGACGTCGATCTGTCCGGCAAACGTGTCGCGGTGCTCGGTACCGGCGCTTCGGCGATTCAGTTCGTCCCCCGCATCCGTCGAATCGCAAAGCAGGTCACTGTCTTTCAGCGGTCGGCGCCATATGTGGTCCCGAAGCTGGATCGCGCCTACACCACCACGCACCATGCCGCGTTCCGCACGGTGCCGGGGTTCGCCGCCGCCATGCGCGAACTGATCTGGCACATCACCGAGTTCTTCAGCCTCGCGTTGACCAAGGCGGCCCCGCTGGCTCGGTTGGTGGGCTTCCTCGCGTCGGCAAACCTCAAGCGGCACATCAAAGATCCGGTGCTGCGGGCCAAGCTCACGCCCGACTATCCGATCGGCTGCAAGAGGGTGCTGTTCAGCAGCGACTGGTATGCGGCACTGGCCTGCGACAACGTCGACGTCGAGACCGAGACGATCGAAGAGGTGACGCCGACTGGTGTGCGGACCGCCGACGGCCGGGTACACGAGGCAGATGTCATCATCTACGGCACCGGTTTCAAAGCCACCGAATTCCTCGCGCCGATGAGGGTCTGCGGGCGCGGCGGACGCGATCTGCATTCCCAGTGGGCCGACGGTGCCCGCGCGCACCTCGGCATGGCCGTGCCGGGATTTCCGAACCTGTTCCTGATCTACGGCCCGAACACCAATCTCGGCAGCAGCTCGATCATCCTGATGATGGAGCAGCAGGCCCGCTACATCCGGCAGATCGTCGAGGAGATCGCCCGCGGTCGAGCCCACGCTTTCGAGGTCCGGGGCGACGTCGAGCAGGCCTACGACGATGACATCCAGTCGCGACTCGACCGCGGAGTGTGGAGCTCCTGCGATTCCTGGTACCGAGCCGCCTCCGGCCGCGTCACCACCAACTGGCCGGGCCTGGTCCACGAATACCAACGCCGCACGCGGACAACGGAGATCGCGGACTACCTGGAGATCAGCCCTACGCCGCTGGCCGAGGAGGTCGACGCATGACTCGATTCGATTATGACGTGTTGGTGATCGGCTCCGGCTTCGGCGGCAGTGTCACCGCGCTGCGGCTGAGCGAGAAAGGTTATCGGGTAGGCGTGCTCGAGGCAGGCCGCCGATTCCGCGATCACGACTTCGCCAAAAACTCATGGCACGTCAGGGATTACATCTTCAAGCCGGCCGTCGGCTGCTACGGGATCCAGCGGATCGACGTGCTGTCCGACGCGGTGGTGCTCAGCGGCGCGGGGGTGGGCGGCGGTTCGCTCGTCTACGCGAACACCCTCTACCAACCCGGCGACTCGTTCTACGCCGACCGGCGCTGGAGTGGCATCACCGATTGGAAAGACGAACTCCAGCCGTGGTACGAGCAGGCCAAGCGGATGCTCGGCGTCGAGACCTATCCGCGAATCACCCCGTCGGACAAGGTGATGCTGCAGATCGCCACCGACCTCGATGTCGCCGACACCTTTCACGCCACCCCGGTCGGGGTCTGCTTCACCGGCACCGACGGTGAACTCGCCGCGCCCGGAGCCGACGTGGGCGACCCCTACTTCGGCGGCGCCGGTCCCGATCGCCGGGCCTGCCGGCACTGCGGCGAATGCATGACCGGTTGCCGGCACAACGCCAAGAACACCCTGGTCAAGAACTACCTGTACCTGGCGGAGAAGCTCGGCGCGAAAGTCCACCCGCTGACCACGGTTGTCGATGTCCGCCCGCGTCCCGACGGCGGCTACGACGTGGTGACGCGTCGTACCGGCGGTAAGTTGCGGCGCCGCCGCCAGACGTTCACCGCGGAGCAGGTGGTGTTCTCGGCGGCCGCGCTGGGCAGCCAACGGCTGCTGCACCGGCTGCGGGACCGTGGCAGCCTGCCGCACATCTCGCCGCGGCTCGGCGAGCTGTCCCGCACCAACTCCGAGTCGATCCTGGCAGTGCGGGCGCGCCGCAACGACGTCGACTATTCCGAGGGCGTCGCGATCACATCGTCGATCCATCCCGACGAGCACACCCACGTCGAGCCGTGCCGGTACGGTCACGACTCCAACCTGATGGGACTGCTGGGCACCATCCTGGTCGACGGGTCGGATGACGGACGGCGCTGGCGCAGTGGAATCAAGGAGTTCGCGCGCCAACGGCGCGATCTGTGGCGACTGTTCAACCCGAGACATTGGTCGGAGCAGACCATCCCACTGCTCGTGATGCAGACTCACGACAATTCGCTGACGACATTCACCCGGCGAAAGTTTTTCAAGCGACGGCTGGTGTCGCGCCAGGGCATCGGCGAACCGAACCCCACCTGGATACCGGTCGGCCACGAGGTCGCCCGACGTGCCGCCGACCACCTCGACGGGATCGCCGGCGGCGGCTGGGCGGACATGATCGACATCCCGATGACGGGGCATTTCATCGGCGGCTGCGTCATCGGCGAGACCGCGGACACCGGCGTCGTGGACCCGTACCACCGGATGCACGGCCACCCCGGGCTGCATGTGATCGACGGCTCGACGATCACCGCGAATCTGGGGGTCAACCCGTCGCTCACGATTACGGCGCTCGCCGAGCGTGCCGCGTCGCTGTGGCCCAACAAGGGCGAGCCCGACCCGCGCCCAGCTCCAGGTTCGCCGTACGTCCGTGTCGCCCCGGTGCGGCCGATCCGCCCAGCCGTTCCAGCGGGTGCGCCGGCCGCCCTGTAGCTCTCGGGCCGAACCGAATCCGGGCCGTGGGTCTACCCTCGAAGGCATGTTCGCAGCGTTCGGATTCGAAACTCTCGGTGTCGTCGTCGGCGACATGTTCTTCGTCGACCCGACCCCCAACGAAGGCCAGGAGACTCCGGAACGGGGCGTCAGGCTGGAACTGCGTCTCGTCGACAAGGGCGAGCCGCGAGGGTCCATTTACGCCGGCGTCCCGATCTCGATCGAGCGTCCCGTGTGGCGGGTAGACCTGTTCGGATCCACCGAAAGTCCGCCCGGCACCCTGGACCGCGCGCACCACCACCCGCGGTTCACCGAGTGGGAGCCGGGCCGCCGCAACTTCGTTCCCGAGCTGTCGGCCGACCCGGTGTCCTGGCTGGCCGGGGAGCTCGCCGACCCCGATGCGGTGCTGATCCGCGCGGGCATCGATCCGGCTGACGTCAGCGCGGCCGACAAGGCCGGACTCGTGGCCGCGGCCCCGGATATCGTCGCCGCGGTCAAGCGCATGCTCGACGGTGTGAAGAGCGGCGAGCTGGCACCGGCTCCCGCCGAGCCCGTCGCCGCCGCACGCACCGGCTGGCTCTGAGCTCGATTCGCGGGGTGCGGCCGCCCAGGCAATCCCCGATATCCGATCAGATCGGGTAAGTTGTGAAGTTGCTGAAAAGTCAGCTGGCTCGGGAAGAGTTCCGCCGTGCGTCACAGCCGCGGAACCTGTGAGGGGCAACCGCCCCGAACCCGACATTCACGGCGATCGTCTGCCGCCAGGATCGTATTGACCACCTCACCTGATTTGCCCCAGCGCGAACGCGCGCAACCTCCCCGCCGGGCCGCCGCCCTCGACGGCACGCGGACGAACGACCCGGCCGGTCGTCTCCAGGAAATGCCCGCGTCGATGCTGCTGGACCGACTGGCCATCCCTATGCTCGCCGTCCGGCTCGATGGCGTCGTCTTCTACAGCAACCCCGCCCTCGCCGGCATGCTCGGACACCAGCTCGGCACCGTCAGGCTGATCGGGCAGCGACTGTCCGAGTTGCTCGCCGGACCCTCGGCGACTTCGGCGCCGGACTTCGTCACCGCCTTACGCAGCGCCGGAACGATGGTGGTCGACTGGCTGCACGCCGAGGGCTTTCCGGTTCGCTGTCTGATATCGGAGACGGCGTTCGTTCGCGCCACCGACGAGGTACTGCTGATCGGCGTCACGGACATCACCGAACTCGCGTGGAGCGTCAACACCGGACAGTGCTGACGCTCCCGCGGACGTTCTGGGCGAACTAGTCCAGCCGCTCGATGATGGTGGCGTTGGCCATGCCGCCGCCCTCACACATCGTCTGCAGCGCGTACCGGCCACCGCGTTGCTCCAGGGCATTGACCATCGTCGTCATGATGCGAGCGCCGCTGGCGCCCAACGGATGTCCGATGGCGATCGCACCGCCGTTGACGTTGGTCTTGGCCAGATCGGCCCCGGTGTCCTTGGCCCAGGCCAGCACTACCGGAGCGAAGGCCTCGTTGACCTCGAACAGGTCGATGTCGGACAGCTTCAGGCCCGCGCGTTGCAGCACCTTCTCGGTGGCCGGGATGACGCCGGTCAGCATGTAGAGCGGGTCCGAGCCCACCACGGTGGTGGTGTGAATCCGCGCCAGCGGGCGCAGACCGAGCCGCTTGGCAGCCGCCCCACTGGTGATCAGCACCGCGGCGCTGCCGTCGGACAGCGGCGACGAGTTTCCGGGCGTGATCTCCCAATTGATCTGCGGGAAGCGCTCTCCCACCGAAGGGTCGTAGAACGCCGGCTTCAGGCCGGCCAACGTCTCGACAGTGGTCCCGGGCCGGATGATCTCGTCGGTGCTCAGCCCGGCGATCGGGGCCAGCTCGTTGTCGAATAGCCCGTCTTTGGTTGCGCGGGCCGCCTTTTCGTGGCTGCCGGCGGAGAACTCGTCGAGGTCGGCCCGCGAGAATCCCCAGCGCGACGCGATGAGCTCGGCGCTGATCCCCTGTGGCACCAGACCTTCGGGGTAACGCTCCTTCAGGCCGTCGCCGAAGGGGTTGCTGCCGGGAAGCACCGAGCTACCCATCGGTACCCGGCTCATGGATTCCACCCCCCCGGCGACGACGATGTCGTACGCACCGGCGAGGACACCCTGCGCGGCGAAGCTGATCGCCTGCTGGCTGCTGCCGCACTGCCGGTCGATCGTCGTGCCCGGCACCGACTCCGGGAAGCCCGCACCCAGCAGCGAATTGCGCGCGATGTTGACGGCCTGATCGCCCACCTGGGTCACCGCACCGGCAATGACATCGTCGATCTGTTCCGGGTCGATGCCCGTGCGAGCCACCAGCTCACGCAGACTGTGCGCCAAGAGGTCAGCGGGCAGAACGCCGTGCAGTGCACCGTTTGCCTTTCCCTTGCCGACGGGCGTGCGCACCGCTCCCACGATGACGGCGTCGCGATCCTGGTATGTCATGGCTCCTCCTCGAGTCCACTGCTAGGTTCACCCAGCTATACCCAGGTGTAACACCTAGGTATACTGGGAGCAACCCAGAAGTAAGGTGATCTATGACACTCCTGCAGGGCGTGCTCGCCGACCGCGACGCCTGGACGGCGGTCGGCCAGTGCTCGATCGAGAAGACCATGTCCGCACTCGGCACCAAGTCCGCGATGCTGATCATGCGCGAGGCCTACTACGGCACCACCCGGTTCGACGACTTCGCCCAACGCGTCGGAATCACCAAAGCCGCGGCCGCGGCGCGGTTGTCGGAACTGGTCGAACTCGGACTGCTGACCCGGCGGCCCTACCGCGAGCCGGGGCAACGCACCCGCGACGAATACATCCTCACCGAGTCCGGCACCGACTTCATGCCGGTGGTCTGGGCCATGTTCGAGTGGGGTCAACGACATCTGCCGGGTCGCAACCGGTTACGGCTCACCCATCTCGGCTGTGGCGCCGATGCAACCGTCGAGATCCGCTGCACCGAAGGCCATCCGGTGCCGTTGGATGAGCTCGGCGTGGAACTGATCAAACGCAGTCGCGCCCGCGAATCCTGAGTGCACGCCGACCGGCGACTTCCGGCGCGGACCGGCCCCACGTACGCTACTGTAAGAATTACAGTACGATCATGCGGCAGGACGCCGATCCGCCCGACGAAGCCGGAGCGCAGCTGTGGAAGGTCATACTCGAACCGTCGCCCTGGGTGACGACAAACCGGCCGGCTTCATCCGCGACCCCTATCCGTACTTCGCCCAGAAACGCGACGGCGCAGGCGTGTTCCACGGCACCGTTGTCGACTATTCGAAAACCCCCGAATCGCTGCGACCGAAGAACTCGTTTGCCGCCGTGTCCTTCGAGGCGGTCAACGCCGCCTTCCGTGACGCCCACACCTTCAGCTCGAGGTACTACGACAACACCATCGGATTGTTCATCGGCCCGTCCATCCTGGCCATGGCCGGCAAGCCGCACCGCGAACATCGCAATCTGGTGTCCGCGGCGTTCAAGTCCAGAGCGCTCACCCGGTGGGAACCCGAGATCGTGCGGCCGATCTGCGACGCGCTGATCGACGAGTTCATCGACGCCGGACAGGCGGACCTGGTCCGCGATTTCACTTTCGAATTCCCGACCCGGGTGATCGCCACGTTGCTGGGCCTGCCCGCCGAAGACTTGCCGACTTTTCGCGAGCGCGCGGTGCAACTTATCAACTACACGATCAAGTACGAGCGCGCATTCGAGGCCTCCGCCGCACTGAAGGACTACTTCCTGGCTCAGATCGAACAGCGCCGGGCCACACCGACCGAGGACATCATCGGCGCTCTGGTCACAGCGGAGATCGACGGCGAACGGCTCAGCGACGAAGCGATCTACTCTTTTCTCCGGCTGCTGCTACCCGCCGGGCTGGAGACCACCTACCGCTCGTCGGGCAACTTGTTGTTCATGCTACTGACCCATCCCGAACAGTTCGCCGCGGCGCAGGCCGATCGTGGGCTGATCGGCCCGGCAATCGAAGAAGGGTTGCGCTTCGAGACGCCGCTGACCACGGTGCAGAGATTCACCACCGAAGACACTGTGCTGCAAGGAGTTGCGATTCCCGCGGGATCGGCGGTCGATCTGTGCATCGGCTCGGCCAACCGGGACGAACAGCGTTGGCGCCATGCCGAAGATTTCGACATCGCGCGTGAACAGGTGCCGCACATCTCGTTCGCCGCCGGCGAACACACCTGCCTGGGCCTGCACCTGGCCCGGATGGAGACCCGGGTCGCGCTGGAGTGTCTGCTGGACCGGGTGACCGATCTCCGGCTCGTCACCGAGGATGATCCGCACATCTACGGCCAGCCGTTCCGCTCGCCGTCCGCACTTCCGGTGACTTTCACCAAGAACTGAATGCCGATGGGAGCCAACGCATGAGCCGCAGCACCAGTGATGTCGCGATCATCGGCGTCGGCCTTCATCCTTTCGGCCGCTTCGAGGGCAAGTCCGCCATGCAGATGGCCGCCGACGCCATCGGACTCGCGCTGGCCGACGCCGGCATCGAGTGGAACGACGTCCAATTCGCGGTCGGCGGAAGCTGGACGGTGGCCAACCCGGACGCGATTGTCGGCATGGTCGGGTTGACCGGAATTCCGTTCACCGATGTGTTCAATGCCTGCGCCACCGCGGCCAGCGCAACCAAACTGTGCGCCGACGGCATTCGGCTGGGTGACTACGACATCGGCATCGCCGTCGGAATGGACAAGCATCCGCGTGGAGCCTTCACCGAAGATCCTGCCCTGGTGGGCATGCCGCGTTGGTACGCGCAGAACGGCCAGTACCTGACCACTCAATATTTCGGCATGAAGGCGAACAGGTACCTGCACGACCACGGCATCTCGACCGAAACGCTGGCGAAAGTGGCGGCGAAGAACTTTCGCAACGGCGCCCGCAACCCCAACGCTTTTCGGCGCAAGCCGATCTCCGAAGAGGCCATCCTGGCCTCGCCCGTCCTGAACTACCCGTTGACCCAGTACATGTTCTGCGCTCCCGACGAGGGCGCCGCTGCGGTGGTGATGTGCCGGGCGGACATCGCACACCGGTTCACCGCCAAACCCGTCTATGTGCGGGCAGTCGAAGTCCGCACCCGTCGGTACGGCGCCTACGAGGTGAACACCACCTACGCGCCGGTCGAGGAGGACGCCTCGCCCACGGTGTACGCCGCGCGAGCCGCATTCGAGAAGGCGGGTGTCGCCCCGCACGACGTCGATGTGATCCAGTTGCAGGACACCGATGCCGGTGCCGAGATCATCCACATGGCCGAGGCCGGCTTCTGTGCCGACGGCGAGCAGGAGAAGCTGCTGTCCGAGGGGGCCACCGAGATCAGCGGCACGATGCCGGTCAACACCGATGGTGGCCTGATCGCCAACGGCGAGCCGATCGGGGCGTCGGGTCTGCGTCAGATGCACGAACTGGTGCGGCAATTGCGCGGCGAGGCCGGCGACCGCCAAGTCCCGGGAACACCACGAGTCGGGTTCGCCCAGGTGTACGGTGCGCCTGGGACCGCGGCCGCGACCATCTTGACGACCTGAACCGGCCTCACGAAACCTTCTTCGGCGCAGAGTAATTCGGCTTGCCCAGGCCCAGCATGTACTGCGCGATCATGTTGCGGAACACCTCGAGCGTGCCGCCGTAGATCCCCACCAGCGGCGCGAATCGGTACACGTACTCCGATGCTCCGTCGTCGGCGGCACCGTCTGTTCCGTACGGCAGCGTCGATGCCGTACCGAGCAGATCCATCAGTTCCGGGGAGACGTCACGCATGGTCTGGGCGATCGCCACCCGACCGAAGATGCCGGGCGCGCTGAGGGCGGCCTCGATGCGCGCGGCGCTGCGGCCCAACCGGTAGGCCACCGACTCGTCGTCCACCAGCCGTTGCCCATCCGGTTTCGGCTGTGCCGCCTTGGCGGCGGCAGCGTCAACCGCGTGCGTCATGAAGCTGGCCTGGTGCATCATGATCGACACATCCTGCAGCCCGTCCGGGGCGGCGGCCACCGCGCCGTGCTCGGTGTTGAGCGGCTCGCGCAGCACCGTCCAGCCCGCATTGACCTCACCGAGTCGATACTTGTCGTCGACGCGCACGTCGCTGTAGTAGACGATGTTGGTGCGGTCACCGTCGACCGTCCGGATACCCTGGATGTCGATACCCGGCGAATCCAGCGGCACCAGAAACATGGTCAGGCTCTTGTGCTTTGGCGCGTCCGGGTCGGTGTTGGTGATGAGGAAGACGTACTGGCACTTGTGCGCCCCGGTGGTGAACATCTTGGCGCCGTTGACCACCCAACTGTCACCGTCCCGGACGGCACGGGTCTTACACGTCGCGATATCCGATCCACCCTCGGGTTCGGTGTAGCCCAGGCACAGCCGCGCTTCGCCGCTGAAGACTCTCGGCATGACCTCGGCCTGCAACTCGGGGGACCCGAACTTCGCGACCGAATGCGCGACCATGGCGGTGGTCCCCCAGGTCACCCAGGGTACGTGTGCCCGGCGCTTCTCCAATTCCCAGATGCGCCGCCGGACGCGGGAGAAGCCGCCGTCGGCCGCGCCCTTCCACTCCCCCGCCAGGTAGCCCGCGGCGCCCAGCGCCAGATGGACGTCCTCGTCGAAGTTGTCCCCGGTCTCGCGGTCGCGCCGCCGGACGTCGTCGGTCACATGCGTGGTCAAGAAGCCGCGGGCTTCGTCGAGAAAAGCCCGATCCTCGTCGGCGAGGACTACTCGTGAAAAATCCACCGAACTCCCTCTTCCTCAACGGCTTTCGCGGGCGGCGACCAGTTCGCCGATGTACTTGGCGCTGGCGCCGGGGTCGCCGCCGGCCAGTGCCCAACCTCGCGCGCGCACCAGATATGCGGTCGCAGCGGCCTCCGCGGACACCCCGAGACCACCCTGAACGTGGACCGCCATGGTCGCGGCCTTCGACGCCTCCTCGGCCATGAACACAAACGCCGACGCCGCCAGTTCGGGCCGCTCGTCGGGTTCGTTGTCCAGGAACCATGCGGCGCGGCGCGCCAGATTGCGGCCGCCCTGCACGGTGATCGCGATGTTCGCCAGTGGGTGCGAGATGCCCTGCAACGTCGAGATCGGCACGCCCAGGGTGTAGCGCGTCTTGGCGAACTCCGCCGCGATGGTCATCGTCTCCTCCACCAGGCCGGTCAGGGCGGCCGCCATCAGCACTCGCCACTCATCCAGCGCGCGTTGGTATTCCGCTGTAGCCGCCGATCCGCCGGCCAAGACGACACGGGCGTCGGCGGTGGCCGGATCAACCCAGGCCATCGGGAGCCGGCCGATGTTGTCCACCCGGGCCGGGCGGGTGTCGAAACTGAGCCGCACCACGTCGTCACCATCGCGAAGGACGATGTGATCGGCGATCGATCCGGTCGGGATCAGCCGGGTCCCGCGCACATTGTCGTGTTGCGCATCGAAGGCCGCGAGTTGCCGGCCGCTGACGACCTCGGACTCCACCGAGCCCAGCCTGGCGAGCAGTCGTGCGGTGCAGACATGGTCGATCCACGGCACAGGTGCCAGCGAACGGCCGATCTCCTCGGCGACCAACGTCAGGTCCACCAGCGTCGCGCCGTCACCACCGACTGCTTCGGGCAGCGCCATCGTGGTGGCCCCCATCCCGCACAGTCGCTCCCAGAGGCTCTTGTCGAAGCCGGATTCCTCGGCTGCGCGGACTGTCTCGATCGGGCAGTGGGTCTTGAAGAAGTCCCGATATGCCGCTTGCAGCGCTTGATGATCGCCGCTGAGGCTGTAGTCGAGTCGGCGGAGTTCATAACGATCCATGGTCAGTGCTCCTCGCGGCCATCGAAGAAAAATTTCTGGGCGTTGTTGTAGAGATAGTTCTCCAGCACTTCGGCGGGCAGGTCCAACGCGCGCGCTTCCGGGATGACGCGACGCATGGTGAGCACCGGCCAGTCCGAGGCGTAGATCACCTTGTCCGTTCCGCGGGTTCGCATGTAGTGCAACAGGCTTTCCGGCAGCCGCTTCGGCGACCATGCCGACGTCATCAGGCGCAGGTTCGCGTATTTGATCAACAATCGAATGGCAATGTCCCACCACGGATCCGCGCCGTGGATCATGCACAGCTTCAGCTCGGGGAACCGTACGCAAACCCGATCCAGATGAATGGGATTCTGCGCCTCCCCGGGTATGGGCGGCCCGGGGATGCCGGTGTTGACGCACAACGGCAGACCGATCTCGGCGCACTTGGTGTACAGCGGGTAGTAGACGGCGTCGCTCGGTGGATACATGCCGTCACCCCAGAAGCTCGGCCCGACAACGGCGTAGGCGACCGGCAGATCGTTCACCACCGCGCTGAGTTCGCGCAGTGACGGCATGGGACGCAGCAGGTTGACGCCACCCATGGCCAGCGCGAACCGTTCGGGCTTGGCCTCGACGATTTTTCGAGCGGTGACCGACGGCTTCGCGAGGTTGTCCATCAGGATCGCCTTGCCCACACCCTGGGCGTCCATTTCGTCGAGGAGGGCGGACAGGTCCACCGGTGCGAACATCGCGTCCGGGCCCTTGAAATAGTCGTCGCGCACCTTGACCATCCACGTCGGCTGCATCTCGGTTTCACCGAAATGCACGTTGACGAGACAATCGATCACCCGGTCGTTCATGTCGACATCGGCGCCTTCTCTGTCGCTTGCCTTTTCGCCCAGCGGTAGTCGGCCTTGCCGTTACCGAGGCGGTGGACCTCGCCGACGATGATGAACTCCTTGGGCACTTTGAACCCGGCCAACTCGGCCGCGCAGTGCTCCCGCAGCGGTCCGTCGACGTCGCCGGTGCCGTCTTTCAGTTGGACCACGGCCACCAATTCCTCACCCCACCGTTCGCTGGCGCGACCGACTACCAGCGCATCGGCGACGTCGGGGTGCGCGCGCAGGACTTCTTCGACCTCCTCGACGAACACTTTCTCCCCGCCGGTGTTGACCACCAATGCGTCGCGTCCGTAAAGCCGCAGCGTCCCGTCCGCCTCGAGCGCTGCGCGGTCACCCGATATCACCACCCGCTTCCCGTCGACCACCGGAAACGTCCGGCGGGTGGCGTCGGCATCGTCGAAATAACCCAGGGGTATTCGTCCTTGCCGTGCGGCCCAGCCGATCTCGTGCTCGCCCGGAGTCAGGAAACGGCAGTAATCCTCGGAGAGAACAAGCCCGCCTTCGCGCAGCGTGAAGGTGTCGGATCGGGTGTCACCGTGGCTGTGCCCGAACCCCATGTTCCCGGTTTCCGAAGACCCGTACCCGTTGATCAGGGTGAGTTGCGGCAGCATCTCCAGCAGCGCCCGCTGATGCTTGAGATTGGTTGCCGCGCCGCCGGTTCCGATCGCAGCCAGGGACGACACGTCGTACCGGCCGCGGCGCAGTTCGGCGACCAGTGGAGCTGCGTAGGCATCGCCCACCATCGTCATCATGGAGACTTTTTCACGTTCCGCGATCCGCCAGACCAACTGCGGGTCGAATTTCTTGCTGGTGTCATACAGCACGACGGTCAGGCCGGTCATGATCGCCGAGAACGCCGTCCACATCCCGGCGGCATGCATCAGCGGCGACACGGCGAACCACGGCGGCCCGCCATGACGGCTGACCTTGTCTCGGATCTCCTGAGCACTAACGTGATCCGCGCCCACCATCGACGAGACGTAGATGTCGGACTGGCGCCAGAGCACACCCTTGGGATGACCGGTGGTGCCACCGGTACAGATCATCAGCAGGTCGTCGGGCGAGGGGACGATGTCGTGGTCGATGTCTCCCTGGGACAGAGCGTCGTCCAGTGACACCGAGCCGGCCAGGTCCGGTCCCTCGCTGCCGTCGTCCACCGACAGCAGCAGACGGGCGCTGTCGGGCGGCAGCACGTCGGCGAACTTCGCGCCGAGGGATCTGTGATAGACGACTGCGCGGGGTTGCACGTAGTCGAGTAGTTTCTGGACCTCACGCGGCGTGTAGTGGTAGTTGACGTTCACCGGAACCGTGCGGGCCTTCAGGCATCCGACGACCATGTCGGCGTACAGGTCGTTGTGCATGATCAGCGCTACGCGGTCCTGCCCGCATTCCCAGTTCTGCAGCGTGGACCGCTCCGCATGAGCGCCGAAACCGTTGGCCGCCAAGTAGTTGGCCAACCGCCGGGTGCGGTCGGCCGCGTCGGCGAACGTCCTGCGATGCTCACCGCAGACGGTGAAAGCCCGGTCGGGAACGACCTCGGCGATCACGTCGAGGACTTGACCGATGGTCCACTCGCTCATGACTTCGTGCGACCGATCACGCCGCCGAGCCCACCTTGGCGTCCAGCAGATCCAGGGCGTTGTCGCGCATCACCTTTCGGACATCGGCATCGCTGAAGCCGACGAGTTCCTTGGTGAACGACACCGGGTTCTCCAGGCCCTCGCCGTGCGGCCAGTCCGATCCGAACAGGATCTTGTCGACGCCGATCACGCCGGCCAGGTCGGGAAGATCGTCCTCGTAGTAGGGCGCGATCCAGACGTTGTGGCGCAGTTGTTCGACCGGATCTTCCGGGAACAGTTTCGGATGGTTGTTGGCCACCTTCTTCAGCCGCTTGATCAACCGGTAGACGAAATAGGACCCGTTCTCGATGCTGACGGCCTTCAGCGCCGGATGGCGGGTGAATACACCGTGGGCGATCATCGAGGCCATCGTGTCGTGGATCGCCCGGTCGTCGACCAGGATCTGGTCCAGCGGGTTCGACCCGCCGAAAGCCTCGAAAGTCGACTTGCCACCCCACATTCCGGCGATCTGGAGGTAGCCGGAATCGCTGAGGTGGAAGCCCACCGGCACCCCCGCCTCGGCCAGCGCGGCCCATACCGGGTCGTGCGCGGGATCGCCCAACGAGCGCGCCCGGACGATGCCGGGCACCGGCGCCGGACGCACCAGGACCAGCTTGGCGCCGCGGGCCAGCACGAACTCCACTTCCTCCAGTGCTCCGGCGGGATCGGCGAGCGAGATGATCGGCGCGGCGATGATCCGGTGGTCGGGGCGGTCGAAGCCCCAGTCCTCGTCCAGCCACAGGTTGAACGCGTGTACCGACGCCATCGTCGCTTCCACGTCATGCTTGAGCGCCTCTTCGACCCCGCACGCGAATGTCGGCAGCATGAAGGCGGTTTCGATGCCCTGGGTCTCCATCACCGTGATGCGGGCCTCGCGGTCCTGGTACTCCGGATGCTGCTCGAGTCGCTCGACCTTCAGCAGCGACGCGGGGTCCACTCCGTCGGGAATCTCGCCGCGGAAGAGCAGGTCCAGGCAGCCGGGCACGATGATCGGGTCGAAGGTCGGATTCGGGATGAAACGATTCACCCGGTCGCCGATGACGGCCTGAGAGTGCTTGCCGTCCTTGAAGATCTGCACGCCGCGCCTGCGGAATCTCTTGTCCAGATGCCGGGTGAACGCATCCAGCGGTTCGTAGTAGTGGTTGTCGACGTCGATCGCTTTATAACCCAGGGTCCCCATGGTCATCCTTTCCGGTACCGCTCGATTCGTCGGAGGCAACGAGGCCGGGAAAACTCGGTGCTCGCTTTTCCAGGAAGCTGGTGATGCCTTCGATCACATCGGGCCGCGTCAGTGATTGCTGCAAAAGCACTTCGGATCGCGCGCTCGAGTCGGCGACGTCACGCATAGCGTCCCCGTAGGCCTGTCGCTTGATGATGGCCATCGATGCCGGGGAACAGTTTTGGGCGATGTCCTCGGCGTAGGCCATCGCCCGGGCCATCAGCTGATCGGGTGATACGACTTCTTTGACCAATCCGAGCTCGGCTGCCTCTTCGGCAAGGAAGGTGCGGCCGCTCAGCAACAGATCAAGTGCCACGCCCCAACCGGTCAGGCGCGGCAGGATCCACGAGACGCCGTACTCGGCGATCAGTCCGCGGCGGGCGAACGAGGCCGCGAATTTCGCCCCGGCGGCGGCGAATCGGACGTCGCACATCAGCGCCTGGGTGAGGCCGATCCCGACGCACGATCCGTTGATCGCGGCGATGACCGGTGTGTTCAGCGTGGTGAGATGGTGCGGTTGCCGGTCGCCGATCAGGCTGGCCAGCTTGTCTCCGTCGGTCTTCTCGAGCGACTCGGTGACGTTTCCCATCGAACCCAGCTGAGCGCCGGCGCAGAATGCCTTGCCGCGACCGGTCAGCACGATCACCCGCACCGCCGGGTCGCGTTCGGCGCGGTCCAATCCCGCATAGAACGCCGTCGCGATGTCCCCGCCCCAGGTGTTGAGCCGGTCAGGTCGGTTCAGTGTCATCACGGCGACACCGGTCGGGGTGACCTCGTAGACCACGGCCTCGTCCTGACCAGGGTCAGCGACGCGGTCTTCGGTGGTGCTCATCGACCGTCCTCCCATGAGACAAGCCGGCGATTCCGCTGCAGCTTGTACGCATACTGTATACCTATCAGTAGTGCATTCCACAACAGTCGGCCAACGGTGTTCGGCGGTGTTCGGGCCACGCCGGCTCAGTGGGGGCCGAGGGTCTTCGGCGGGTCGACCGGTCGCGCCAAAACCGCTACCACCGAACTCATTTGGCGCGCCTGCGCCGATCGAGGCGGGCGGCGGCCAGTTGACGGCTTGCCGCCAGGCGTATTTAAAACCCTACGATAGGTACTACAGTAATCAGCTTAAGGTGAGGGAGGTGCCCGCAATGGCCAAGCAAGCGACCGCCGAGAAGCGGCAGCGGCGTGAACGCGGGTCGATCAATCCCGACGACATCATCAAAGGTGCGTTCGAACTCGCGGAGCAGGTGTCGATCGACAATCTGAGCATGCCACTGCTCGGCAAGCACCTCGGTGTCGGCGTCACGAGCATCTACTGGTATTTCCGCAAGAAAGACGACTTGCTCAATGCGATGACAGACCGGGCGTTGCGCAAGTACGTGTTCGCGACCCCGTATGTAGAGGCCACGGACTGGCGCGAGACCCTGCGCAACCACGCCCGCGCGATGCGGAAAGCCTTCATGGGCAACCCCATTCTGTGCGACCTGATTCTGATCAGGTCAGCGCTCAGTCCCAGGGCGGCCCGCGTCGGAGTTCAAGAGATCGAAAAGGCGATCGCGGGACTGGTCGAAGCGGGGCTGTCGCCGGAGCAGGCCTTCGACACTTACTCGGCGATGTCGGTACACGTCCGGGGATCGGTCGTGCTGCACCGACTGAACGAAAAGAACGCGGCGAGCGAAAACGGTGGCCGGACAATCGAGGACTCGATGATCATCGATCCGGAGGTGACTCCGCTGCTCGCCCGGATGACCGCCAAGGGCCATCACATCGGCGCGCCCGACGACAACAATTTCGAATACGGCCTCGACTGCATCCTCGACAACGCCAGCAGGCTGATCGAGCAACAACCCAAGCCAGCTGCGCGACAACGCAAGTCGACACCGACCCGGGCCCGCAAGGCGGCCCCGGCCGGGCGCGCCAAGAGCTGACCCAGCCTGTACCACTCAGCCTTGCGGCGGCTCCGGTACCTCGAAATGCTCGTCCCGGAGTCGGAATGCCTCCCTGGTTCCGTGCTGAGCCCTGGTCTTGACGAAGTTGAACTCCCCCGGTGCGAATTGCAGATTCGTGCCGAACGCGTGGAAGAGATAGCTCGCGACTTCCTCACCCTGATAGGCCTGACTCTGCTCGACCAGCCGGAATGCCTCCTTGGCGATGACGACACCGTCGGCCGGCATCTTGGCGGCCTTCTCGGCCCAGTATCGGGCCCGCGCCGCAACGTGCTGGGCTTCGCAGGTCTCGGTGAAGACGCCCAGGTGCTCCACCGTCTCGGCCTCGACGATGTCGCCGGTCAGCAGCAGGCGCCTGGTCAGCACCGGGCCCAGCCGGTGGAAGAACATGTGCAGGCTGCCCAGCGCCGGGCCCAGGAAGCGGGTGGCCGGCATGCCGATCTTGGTATTTCGCGCGATGACGGAAATGTCTGTCATCAACGCGATTTCGAATCCACCGCCGAGGGCGTAGCCGCTGATCTCCCCCACGGTGACCTTCGGGAAACCCATCAGGTTGTGGTAGAAGCCGAACGACTTGCGGTCGACCGTGAGTCGGCGGCGCTGGCTGGGCCGGCTCTTCGCCGGTCGAGACTCGCCGGCTGCTGGTGTCGAATCCCGTTCCCCGTACCAGCCGTAGGCGTTGTTCATGTCCGCGCCGGCACTGAACACTCCGCCGGCTCCCCGCAGCAGCACCACGGTGAGGTCGTCGTCGTCGGCCACCCGGTCCAGGCAGCGCGCGACGGCATCCCGCATCGCCGCGTCATAGGAGTTGCGCCGCTGCGGATTGTTCAACGTTATTGTGGCGATTCGCTTTTCCGGCTCGATCTCGAACAGGACGCGTTCGTCACCGCTGTCTGAGGCAGTCATGCACCCGACCCTTTCTTGTCCATGCCCAGGTCGAGGTTCGACACCAGCTTCGCCTCGATGGTCTGTCCGGTGCCGAATGCGAGCGTATTGCGGCGAGCCGCGGCGAGGTGGTCCTGCGCCAACCGGACTGCCCTGGCGGCATTGCCGTCGCGGATGGCGTCGAGCAACCGCTGATGGTCGCGTAGCGCCGCCCGCCGGGTCTTGTCCACCATCGGCGCCGGCTCACCATGGCCATTCCAGACCGCCGACTCGTGCGCCGACCAGATCAGCTCCAGGGATCCGATCAGCAGGATCATCGGCTCGTTCCCACACCGGGACACCAATGTCTCGTGGAACCGGCGGGCATTCGGCACATACTGCGACAGGTCGTCGAATTGCGCTGTCTGAATGCCTATTTCGCTCTCCAGATAGGGCACGACTTCGGTCATGCGGTCCGCACGCGCAGCACACATCCCGGCACAGATCGGTTCGAGATGCATCAGCGCCTCGCTGACGTCGACCGGAGTCGCGGCCCGGGTCTGCAACACCATGCTGATCATGTGCGCCGTCCGCTCGGCAGTCGGATGGTGCACCAGAGCCCCTCCGACGTTGCCCCGGCGAACCGAGATCAGTCCGTCGGTCTCCAGGAGATGGATCGCCTCCCGCAGGGCCGGCGGGCTGACGCCGAACTCGGCGAAAAGTGCCTCCTGCGATGGCAGTACGTCGCCTTCCTTCAGCCGCCCGGACAGAATGTCGTCCCTCAACTTCGAGGCGACGAGTTCGGCCACCCGCGGTTGGCGAAATCGTTGGACGACCATTCAGACCTGCTCGACTCGCCGCTTGCCGAGTCGATGCCCGGTGAGCTTCTCCGGCGGCAGTGCCAGCGTGGTGACCGCACCGCGGCACAGCACCTCTTCACCGAGTAGCAGGCGGGCCGTCGAGGCGATGCCGCGCTGCTCCTGCGTGCGGGTGATGTCGAATCGAAGCTCGGTCAGCACCGGTGTCGGTCGCCGGAAGGTGACCTCGAGTGACCGGGTTTTTCCGGCGAGTCCGGTGACACAGTTCTGGTGTTGAATGACGCTGTCGAAGAACACCGCGAGAAATCCGCCGTGGACCAGGCCGGGCGGGCCTTCGTAGACCAACGGGAAAGTCACCGTCCCCGAGGCGGTCTCGTCGTCGAGGCGATCGAAGCGGTACTCCGGAAAGCACGGGTTGAACGATCCGATGTCTGTCGCGTGATCCAGGTAGACCCGCGAGACCCCGGCCTCGTCAGCTCCGACCCGCGGTGCATTGTCGGGCGGAATCACCGCGCTCAACTCGGCCTCCCACTCCCCGATCCGGGCGACGATCGCGTCCACGGTGGGGTGCGGATGTTCGATCGACAGCAGCAGGTTGCCCAGTCGGCGGATCGCACCGGCCGCCGCGATGGTCTGAGCCAGCGGCGCCTCGCCGAATCGGACGCCCGCCCCTGACTGGTGTTCGCCCATCCGACCTCTTCCCGACGGTTGTGTTCCGCGCGGCGGCTTTCCTTGCTAAGTTATACAGCGCAGCAATTGTAGCGCCTACTGTAGAGGTATCCGTATCGACAGGGAAGGGCAGATCCTTCGGTGAGCCAGGACGCGGACCCCGCAGCGATCGACGGCTCGCTCAGCTCGAGTCGTGACGGCGCCATACTGCGTCTCACCATCGATCGGCCGTCACGCCGTAATTCGTTGACCCCGAGCATGATCGCGGCATTCGTCGACGCGCTGACCGATGCTGCCACGGACGATTCGCTGCGGGCGGTCCACCTTCGCGGCGCGGGTGACGACTTCTGCTCGGGGGTCGACTGGGTGGCCACCGGCAGCAGCGAGCACCGACCACGGACCGGTGACCTGCTACGGCGCGTACCGCACGGCGCGAACCGGGTGATCGAGCTCGTGCACAGCATCCAGTTGCCGGTGGTCTGCAGTGTCCGGGGTTTCGCCGCCGGCCTGGGCTGCAACCTGGCGCTGGCAGCCGACTTCACCGTGGCCGCCGACGACGCGGTGTTCTGGGAGCCGTTCGCGGCGAGGGGATTCAGCCCGGATTCGGGGTCGAGCTGGCTGCTGCCGCGGCTGGTCGGCATCGCGCGCGCCAAGCGGATGCTGTTGCTCGGAGACAAAATCGGCGCCACCGATGCCGCCGCCTGGGGACTGATCCATCAGGCTGTGGCGCCGGCCGACCTGGACCGGACGACCGATGATCTGCTGGCGCGCCTGGCGGACGGGCCTACGGTGGCTCTTGGCCTGGCCAAGCAGGCCATCCACTACGGCCAGCACGCATCGCTGAGCGATTCGATGACGCAGGAGCTGTTCGACGTCGAACTGTCCTGCCGAACAGCCGATTTCAAAGAGGGACTCGCGGCTTTCCGTGAGCAGCGCGCGCCGCGTTTCCGCGGGCGTTGACGGCGTGCCGGACCGAAGGAGTGCTGAGTTGTCATCCCCGCCCTACGACACGATCACCTACGAGGTGGACGGGCACAAAGCCACGATCACCCTGAACCGTCCCGACGCGCTCAACGCCCTCAGCCCGCACATGGTGACCGAACTGCGGCAGGCGTATGCCGAAGCCGAAAACGACGACGCGGTCTGGATTCTCATCGTCACCGGAACCGGTCGGGCGTTCTGCACCGGCGCGGACGTCAAGGCGATCCCCGGTGACGGAAAGGTCATCAACGAGCGGCCGTACCTGTCCACCTACGAGCAATGGGAGGCGCCGCAGGAAGGCACCCCGCCGTTTCGCACCATGGCCAAACCGGTGCTTGCCGCGATCAACGGATTGTGTTGCGGGGCCGGCCTGGACTGGGTCACCACCGGCGACATCGTGATCGCGTCCGACAAGGCGACGTTCTTCGACCCGCACGTGAGCATCGGACTGGTTGCCGCACGCGAGTTGGTCCGGGTCGCCCGAGTGCTGCCCCGCTCGATAGCGCTGCGGATGGCGTTGATGGGCAAGCACGAACGGATGACGGCTCAGCGCGCGTACGAGTTCGGGATGATCAGCGAGATCGTCGAGCACGAACGCCTGTTGGAGCGCGCCCACGAGATCGCCGACACCGTCAACTTGAATGCGCCACTAGCCGTTCGGGGCACTCGACTGGCGATCGTCAAAGGGCTCGACCTGCCGCTGCACGAAGCCGAGCTGCTGGCCGAAGCGTTCCGCGAACGCAATCTGCACACCCAGGATTCGCTCGAAGGTCCCCGGGCGTTCGTCGAGAAGCGGCCACCGGAGTGGCAGTGCCGGTGACGTTCGAGACGGTGCAACTTGATGTGGGCGACGGCGACCACGTCGCCACCATCACGTTGAACCGGCCTCGGCAACTCAACGCGTTCAACCGAACGATGTGCGACGAGATGATCGAGGTATGGCGCATCGTCAAAGCGGACGACTCCGTCCACGCGGTGGTGCTGCGTGCCGCCGGCGACCGAGCTTTCAGCGCCGGTCTCGACATCACCGCGCCCTACGGCCAGCCCGAGAACATCTGGAATCACGAGGACCCCGGCGAGGCGCTCAGCCCGAAATGGCAGAAGATGTGGAAACCGGTGGTGTGCGCCGTGCAGGGCATGTGTACCGCGGGGGCGTTCTACTTCGTCAACGAATCCGACGTGGTGATCTGCTCCAGCGACGCGACGTTCTTCGACTCCCACGTCTCAGCCGGCCTGGTGTGCGCGCTGGAACCGATCGGCTTGATGCGGCGAATCGGGTTGGGTGAGACGCTGCGAATGGCGTTGATGGGCAACGACGAACGGGTGAGCGCCGACACCGCTCTGCGGATCGGCCTGGTGTCCGAGGTGGTCGCCCCGGAAGACCTGTGGTCGCGGGCGCACCAGATCGCCGCGACCATCGCCGCCAAGCCGCCGTCAGCCACTCAGGGAACCGTCAAGGCGATATGGGAGTCGCTCGACAAGCCGTATCGGGCCGCGATGGAACAGGGGCTCATCTACACCCGGCTCGGGAATCCGATCGGGACTGCCGAGCTGGCGAACGGCGGCGGGCAACGGGTGTCGGATCCGAACGTTCGATGACGTCGCATCGGCTCAGTCGGCGCATCGACGACGTGTTGCGCCTCGAACCCGGCGCACCGGCCCTGGAGTATGAGCGGCAATGGTATTCGTGGCGGCAGGTCGACGCGCTGGCCCAGCGGATTGCTGACGGCATCGGTGACGGGCAACCTCAGGTCGGCATCATGCTCCGCAATCGTCCGGCGCAGGTGGCGAGTCTGCTCGGCGTATTGCGCCGCGGCGCCACGGTCGTGGTGATCAACCCGGCCCGCGGCGGCGAGCGGATCAGAACCGACGTCGATCAGCTCGCGCTGCCGCTGATCATCGGCGAGCCGGACGACCTGGCGACGCTCGGCGAACAAGCAGCCACGACGACGGTGTCGATCTCTGATCTCGACCGCAACCCGAAAGTGGCGGCGGCCGGCCAGAATAGCGCGGCACAACCGCGGCCGGGGATCGCGGTGCGGATGCTGACCAGCGGCACCACCGGACCTCCCAAACGGGTGGACCTCAGCTACGACATGCTGGCCCACAGTGCTCTCGGACCGGACAGCACTCCCGACTCGACACCCACCGAGGTGCGTCGTGGAGTGGCGATCGTCAACTCGCCCCTGGTCCACATCGGGGGCGTATTCCGCATTTTGCAGTGCGTAGCGCAGGCGCGGCCGTTCGTGCTGCTGGAGCGCTTCGAATTGGACCGGTGGGCGGAGGCGGTGCGCGCTCATCGTCCGCGCGCGGTGTCGCTGGTGCCGACCGCTCTACGGATGGTGCTGCACTCGGACCTGTCCCGTGAGGACCTGTCCGGTATTCGCGCGGTGACGTCGGGCACCGCGCCGCTGTCGCCCGACGACTCCGACGCGTTCACCGAGAAGTTCGGAATCCCGGTTCTGACATCCTATGCCGCAACAGAGTTCGGGGGCGGGGTCGCAAGCTGGACGTTGCCCGACTACCGGGACCACTGGCGGGCCAAGCGGGGCAGTGTGGGCCGCGCCAACCCCGGGGCTCAGTTGCGCATCGTCGACGACGACGGTGTTCCGGTCGGACCCGACCACATCGGGCTGCTGGAGGTCAAGCCCGCCCAACTCGGCCCCTCGGCAGACTGGATGCGTACCACCGACGTCGGCCGCATCGATGCCGACGGATTCTTGTGGATCGTCGGCCGCGCCGATCAGGCCATCATCCGCGGGGGTTTCAAAGTGTCGCCCGACGACGTTCGCGCCGCAGTGGAGAGTCATCCAGCCGTGGCCGGCGCCGCCGTCGTGGGGAGGCCCGACCCGCGTCTCGGCGAGATACCGGTGGCGCTGGTCGAGTTACGGGTGCGACACTCGGCGAGTGCCGAACAGATCGTCGAGTATCTCCGAAACCGATTGGCACGCTACGAGATCCCCGCCAAGGTGGTGATCGTCGAGGAGATCCCGAGAACGCCCTCCGGCAAGCCCGACCTGGCCGCGGTTCGCCGGCATTTCGACGAAGCCGTGAGTCGTCATGCGGAATGAGCCGGCAACCGTCAGCCAGATACTGCGGATGCGCGCCGACGACCGAGACGATCAGCTGTTGCTGATCTGCGATTCCGAACGCCTCAGCTACGCCGAGGCGGACCGGTGTTCCGCCCTGCTGGCCCGTGGTCTCGTCGCGCTCGGCGCCGGCAAGGGCACTCACGTCGGGCTGCTCTACCCGAACGGCGTCGCCTTCGTCGTCGCCTTGCTCGCCGCTGCGCGGATCGGCGCCGTCGTCATACCCTTCTCGACCTTCGCCACCGCACCGGAACTGCTCGAGCAACTCGTCGATAGCGATGCCGAGATTCTGCTTGCAGCACCGTCGTTCAGGTCGCACGACTATGTGCAAAGGTTGGCCGAGGTGCTACCCGACTACACCTTCGAGTCCGCAGATCCATCGTTCGCGCTCGTCGCACCGCGCCTGCGGCACGTGTTCTTCGATGCCACGCCGCTGCTGGAGCGAGCCGAGACGGTCGACGAATCACTGCTGAGCGCACTGGAAGACGATGTGGCCGGCCCGGATCCGCTGACGATCGTCTACACGTCGGGTACCACGAGCGCGCCCAAGGGAGTGCTGCACACGCACGCTGCACTGATCGGCCATCAACGGAACCTCAACGAGGTCCGCAATCTCACCGCTTCGGACACCCTGTTCTGCAACTCCCCGTTCTTCTGGATCGGCGGACTGGGGTTCGCGCTACTGGCCAGCATGATCGCCGGAGCGACACTGGTGTGCTCGATCAGCGAAGATCCCGGCGCGACTCTCGATCTGCTCGAGGCCGAAAGACCCACCATTACCAACGGTTTCGTCGCGGGGATAGTCGGTCTGACCCGGCATCCGAGCTTTGCGGGCCGAGACCTGTTGTCGATGCGACGGGGCAATCTGTATCCGATCATGGATCCGGCTGCTCGACCGGTCGACCCCGAATTGCGCCACAACATGCTCGGGCTCACCGAGGCCGGCAGTGTGGTGCTGATCAGCGGTGACGAGACAGACCAGCCTGAGCGTCGGCGTGGTTCATTCGGCCGACCGGCACCGGGGTTGCAGGCCGAGATCGTCGATCCGGACACCGGGGAGCAAGTCGAAGACGGTGCCCGCGGCGAACTCTGCATTCGCGGGCCCGCCCTGATGCAACGCTATTACAAGCGCCGTGAAGAGGACTGCTTTGACCCCGACGGTTGGTTGCACACCGGCGATCTGGCGGCAGCCGACAGCGACGGTTTCGTCTACTACCTCGGCCGACGCGGTTCGATGATCAAGACAGCCGGCGCGAATGTCTCGCCCGCCGAGGTCGAGAAGGCGATCGGGTCGGTCACGGGCGGCCCGTCGTACGTATTCGGACTCCCCGACCCCGACCGCGGGCAAGTCGCGGTGGCCGTCGTCGTCGGGGCTGAACTGGACGAAGCCGAGCTGCGCGGCGAGCTGGCCACCCGACTTTCGGCCTACAAGATTCCGCGCCGTTTCGCGATCGTGCCGCCGTCTGAGGTGCCGCTGCTGGCCAGCGGCAAACCGGATCTGCCGCGCATGAAGAGCCTCTTCGATGCCTGACACGATCGACGAGCTGATTCGGTGCCGCGCGGCCGATCACTCGGCCAAGCCGATGGTGGTCGATCCCGAGCGCCGGCTCAGCTACCGCGAACTCGCAGACAGCACAACGGAACTGGCGGCGGGGCTGATCCACGCCGGCGTCGGGAAGGGCAGCCGGGTCGGGCTCATCATGCCCAACAGCGTCCGTTGGGTACAGATCGCCCTCGCGCTCACCCGAATCGGCGCTGTACTGGTTCCGTTGAGCACATTGCTGACCGGACGGGAACTGGTCGCGCAACTGCGTACCGCCTCCGTCCAGACCTTGGTCAGCGTCGAGGAGTTCCGCGGGCACCGCTATCTCGACGATCTCGCGGCCGTTCTCGGCCTGCCCGACCCCACCGGATGGCTGCTACGACCCGAACTCCCTGCGCTGCGGCGCGTCTGGAGCGCCGACGATTTGCCGACGGCGATCGACGCGGCCCTGGTCGACGCCGTCGCCGCGACGGTCACGCCCAGTGATCCGATGGTCATCATGTTCACCTCGGGCAGCGGTGGACCGCCCAAAGGCGTAGTGCATTCGCACGGGAGTGCACTGGGCGCGGTCCGGTCCGGATTGGCCAGCCGCTGCATCGATGCCGAGACGCGTCTGTATCTGCCGATGCCCTTCTTCTGGGTCGGCGGCTTCGGCGGCGGCGTGCTGTCCGCATTGGCGGCCGGCGCGACGCTGGTCACCGAAGAGCGCCCGCAACCGGAGACCACGCTGAGCCTGCTGGAACGCGAGCGAGTCACGCTGTTCCGCGGGTGGCCGGATCAGGCAGAAGCACTGGCGAAACACCCGCACCGGGGCCGGGTCGACCTGTCCGAACTACGCCCCGCGAGCCTGGCCGCGCTGTTACCGGCCGACCAGCGTGCTCAACCAGGCGCTCGGGCAACATTGTTCGGGATGACCGAGGCCTTCGGACCCTACTGCGGGTATCCGGCCGACACCGACATGCCGCGTTCGGCGTGGGGCAGCTGCGGCAAGCCCTTCCCCGGCATGGAGGTCCGTATCACCGATCCCGAAAACGGGCGGCCCGTAGCGCCGGGCAGCATCGGCACCATTCAGATCCGGGGACCGCACACACTGCGCGGAGTCTGCCGGCGCAGCCGCGAGGAGCTGTTCACCGCCGACGGCTTCTACCCCACCGGTGATCTGGGCCGGCTCGACGACAACGGATTTCTGTTCTACCACGGTCGATCCGATGACATGTTCAAAGTCAGCGGTGCAACCGTCTACCCCACCGAGGTCGAGCAGGCGCTGCGTGACATCGACGGCGTCGACAACGCATTCGTCACCAACGTCGTTGGTGCACAGGGAGATCAGGTCGGGGCCGCGGTGGTGTGCGACACCGAGGCGACCACTGTCGAGCAGCTTCGGCGATCGGCACGAGAGCTGCTGAGTTCGTTCAAGGTCCCGACCGTCTGGCTGCTACTCGACGACGACGCGATTGCACGCGGTCCGACGGGAAAGGTGGACGTCCGGCGGCTGCGAGAAATGCTGTCCGCCACATACTCACACCGAGAGCAGGAACGCGACAACAGCCAGCCAGAGCACCGGAACAGCACGGGGCATCAGGATCGGTTGTAGTCGGCCGGTGTCAGTCGCTGTCGACCACGCCGTGCTCGGCGAGGTGATCAATCAGAGGCGCAGCGCCGGCGGCCAGGTGCTCCGACATCGCCGAGCGGGCCGACTCGCTGTCGCGTCTGGCCAACGCGGCCACCACCCGGCGGTGGTCCTTGATCGACTGATCGGGCCAGCCGTCGATGATGGGAAAGACGGATTCGGGTGCGTAACGGGTGATCTGGGACATCATCTGTGCGAGCTTCGGCGATTCCGACGCGACGTTGATGGCACGGTGGAATTCGTGGTTGAGTCGAACCGTGCGCTCGACATCATTGCCCGCGTAGGCCTCTTCCAGCTGTGCCTGAATTGCCTTGAGCTCGCGTAGTTGCTCGTCGTCGATGTTGACCGCAGCCCGTGCGGCGAGCTCACCACCCACGTAGGCTTGCAGATTCGCGACGTCGGCGAGATCGCGTTTGGTGACCGGGAGCACGACGAAGCCACGGCGGGGTTGCTGCGCCAGCAGTCCCTCAGAACGCAATTCGAAGAGAGCTTCCCGCACCGGGGTCACACTGATTCCCAGTTCGGCGGCAAGCTGCTCGAGCCGGACGTACTCTCCGGCCGAGTAGGTGCCGTCGAAGATCCGTTTACGGACATAGCGCGCAACATCTTCCGACAGCTGAGGTCGCGCGGCGAAATCCGGTGCGCTCACGGTCAAATCCGGTACTCGGCGAGCAGTCGCTTGCTGATGATCGACTTCTGGATCTCGCTGGTGCCCTCGCCGATGAGCAGGAACGGCGCGTCACGCATCAGCCGCTCGATCTCGTATTCCTTGGAGTAGCCGTACCCGCCGTGGATCCGGAAACTCTGCTGCGTCACTTCGGCGCAGTACTCGCTGGCCAGGTACTTCGCCATACCCGCCGCAACATCGTTGCGCTCACCGGAATCCTTCAGCCGGGCTGCGTTGACCATCATCAGGTGGGCGGCCTCGACTTTGGTTGCCATCTCGGCGATTTGAAACGCGATGGCCTGGTGTTCGGCGATCGGCTTGCCGAACGTGTGCCGTTGCTGCGCGTACCGTGCGGCGAGTTCGAACGCGCGGATGGCCACTCCGACCGCCCTGGCCGAGACGTTGACCCGGCCGACTTCGATGCCGTCCATCATCTGAAAGAAACCCTGGCCGGGAGCTCCGCCCAGGATGTCGTCGGCATTCGCCGCGTAACCGTCGAAGATCAACTCGGTGGTGTCAATCCCCTTGTAGCCGAGTTTGTCGATCTTGCCCGGGATCAGCAGTCCGGGCTTGACTTCGCCGAACCCGGTCGGCTTCTCGATGAGAAACGCAGTCAGGTTGCGGTGCGGCGCTTCTGCGCCCTCGTCGGTGCGGACCAGCACCGCCACCAAGCTCGAGCTGGCGCCGTTGGTCAGCCACATCTTCTGGCCGTGGATCGTGTAATCGCCGTCGTCGCCCCGGGTGGCGCGGGTGCGGATCGCGGCGACGTCGGACCCCAGTTCCGGCTCCGACATCGAGAACGATCCGCGGATCTCACCGGTCGCCATGCGCGGCAGGAACCGTTGCTTCTGCTCGTCGGTTCCGTGCTGGCGCAACATGTAGGCGACGATGAAGTGGGTGTTGAGCACCCCGGACACACTCATCCAGCCGCGGCCCAGTTCTTCGATGCACAGGGCGTAGGTCAGCAGCGACTCGCCCAGTCCGCCGTACTCCTGCGGGATCATCAACCCGAACAAACCCATCTCCCGCATCTGGTCGACGATCGCCTGCGGATAGGTGTCGGTGCGCTCCAGTTCCGGCGCGTTCGGGATGACTTCCTTCTCGACGAATTGTCGTACAGTGGCAATGATTTCGTTCTGGACATCGGTCAATCCGAGCGTCTGGGCGAGTTTGGTCATGAGGGACCTTTCAGTTTTCTGTCAGAGATCGTGCTCGAATCGGTCAGGCGGGCCACATCGGCCGCACTCAGCCCCAACGTCTCGGTGAGGACGTCGGCGGTGTCGCTGCCGAGCCGGGGTGCGGGCGTGGCCGCGAAGTGACTGCCGTCGAAAACGGTCGGCATGCCGGGTGCCAGATACTCACCCAGGCCGTCCTGATGCAGCCGAGAGAACAACGGATTGTTGGTCACTCGCTCGTCGGCAGCGGTCTCCGCGAAACTCCGGTAGCGCTCGAACAACACGCTGGTCGCCGACAGGGCCTGGGTGATCTCGGCGGCCGTGTGGTCGGCAAACCACGTCGAGAACAATCCGCTCAGCACCGCGCGGTACCGGTAGCGCACCCCCTCGTCGCCGAAGTCGGCGGATAGCGAATCAGACAGGGCAGCAACGGCTTTACCCGAACCGGTGACCTCGACGAGGTCGCGAAAGTGCCGCTTCGTCAACGTCACCACCATGAACGCGGCGCCGTCAGCGCTGGTGAAATCCTGACCGTACTGCCCATAGATGGCGTTGCCGAGGCGTTCGCGTTCGGCGCCGTTGATCTGAGGTTCGGTGAGCAGTCCCAAGTTGCCGGCGGTGGCCAGGGCGACGTCCTCCAGCGGCAGGCTGATCTGCGCGCCGGCACCGGTCTGGTCGCGACGACGCACCGCCGCGACGACGGCGAGCGCGGCGTAGAGACCGCAGCAGACGTCCCAGGCCGGCAGGACATGGTTGATCGGCCCGGCGTGGTCGACCGGGCCGGTGACCAAGGGAAACCCAGTCGCCGCGTTGACCGTGTAATCGACCCCGGTGGAGCCGTCGTGGCGGCCGAGCACCTGGAGGTGGATCACGTCGGGACGCCTGGCGGCGAACGTGTCGTAGGACAACCAGGACAATCCGGCGGCGTTGGTCACCACGATGCCGTCGCCCTCGACGATCAACCGCTGTACCAGCTCCTGACCCTCTGCGGAGCGCAGATCGATGGTGGCCGAACGCTTTCCCTTGTTCAGGCCGGTCCAGTAAATCGATGTGCCGTCCGGGCTGAGCGGCCACCGGTTGGAATCCGACGCGCCGCCGATGGGGTCGACCCGGATCACCGTCGCGCCGAGTTGACTCAGCGTCATACCGGACAAGGGTGCCGCGACGAAGCTGGACACCTCGACGATGGTGAGATCGGCCAGCGGCGCGGTCACCGCGGCTCGACCCGCTCGAAAATCGCCGCGAGACCCTGCCCGCCGCCGATGCACATGGTCTCCAGGCCGTAGCGCGCCTGGCGCCGCTGGAGTTCGCGGGCCAAAGTGGCCAGCATCCGGCCGCCGGTGGCACCGACCGGGTGGCCCAGCGAGATTCCCGAACCGTGCACGTTGGTCCGCTCGAGGTCTGCCGAGCCAAAGTCCCACGCCCGCATGACGGCAAGCGCTTGGGCGGCGAACGCTTCGTTGAGCTCGATGAGGTCGATGTCGCTGAGTTGCAGGCCGGCTTTGGCGAGCGCACGTTCGGTGGCCGGCACCGGCCCGATCCCCATCACGTTGGGCGGCACCCCGGCGCCGGCCCAGGACACCAGACGCACCAGCGGCGTGAGTCCGAGTTCGGCTGCCCGCTCCGGAGTGGTCACCAGGCACATCGACGCCGCGTCATTCTGCCCGCTGGAATTGCCGGCCGTCACCGTTGCGTCTGGATCAGACTTCAGCAGAACGGGTTTGAGCTTGCCCAGCGATTCGGCCGTGGTGTCGGCGCGCGGGTGCTCGTCAGTGTCGATCACGTCCTCGCCGCGGCGACTGCGGACGGTGACCGGGATGATCTCCTCGGCGAGGATGCCGTCCTTCTGTGCGGCCACCGCGCGCTGGTGCGACGTCACCGCGAGTTCATCCTGTTCCTGACGGGAGATGTCGTATTGGCGGCGCAGGTTCTCGGCGGTTTCCAGCATCCCGCCGGGCACCGGATAGTGGCGTCCACCGGCGGTGGTCCGGCCGCGAGCCAGCCCGTCGTGAACCTGTACACCGCCGCGGGCACCTCCCCAGCGCATGTCGGTGGAGTAGAACGCGACGTTGCTCATACTTTCGGCGCCACCGGCCACCACGAGATCGTTGTCGCCGGACTGGATTTGCAGGCACGCCTGGATGACCGCCTGCAGGCCCGATCCGCAGCGCCGGTCGACCTGCATGCCGGGAACCGTCACCGGCAGGCCCGCATCGAGCGCGACGACCCGTCCGATCGCCGGGGCCTCGCTGCTCGGGTAGCAGTGGCCGAGGATGACATCCTGCACCGCCTCGGGCGCAACGCCGGTTCGTTCGAGCAGTCCGGTGAGGGCGGCGACGCCGAGGTCGACGGCGGTCTGCGAGGAGAACATTCCGCCGTACCGCCCGATCGGCGTGCGCACGGGCTCACAGATCACCGCTTCGCGGACGCTCACAGATGCCTGCCGCCGGTCACCTCGAGCACGGTTCCCGTCATGTACGACGAGAGGTCGCTCGCGAGGAACAGCGCGACCTTGGCGACCTCTTCGGGTTCGCCGGCCCGCCCCATCGGAATCTCGGCCAGCTTCTCATCCCAAATGCGTTGTGGCATGGCCTCGGTCATCGCGGACCTGATCAGCCCGGGCTGGATCGCGTTGACCCGCACACCCAGATGCGCAAGCTCCTTGGAGGCCGCCTTCGTCATGCCGACGATGCCGGCTTTGGCCGCCGAATAATTGGTCTGGCCGATCATGCCGACCTTCCCCGAGATCGACGACATGTTGACGATGGCCCCACTCTTGTTCTCCCGCATGATCGCCGCGGCTTTGCGCAACCCGTTCCAGGTTCCCTTCAAGTGCACGGCGATCACCTGGTCGAACTGGTCTTCGGTCATCTTCCGCATGGTCGCGTCGCGAGTGATGCCGGCGTTGTTGATCATGATGTCGAGCGAGCCGAAGCTGTCCACCGCGGCAGCCAGCAAGGTGTCGACGTCGTCACCGGAGGTGACGTCGCAGCGCACCGCCAGTGCGACGGTGTCGCCACCCAAGTCGGCGGCCGCCTTCTGCGTCGCCTCGAGATTGAGGTCGCCGAGTACCACCCGCGCACCTTCGTCCACGAACCGCTGCGCGATGGCCAGGCCGAGACCCTGGGCTCCCCCCGTGACGACTGCAGTCTTACCGCTCAACAACGACACACGATCACCGTCTTTCTGTCGGGTCCTCGGCGACCGGGCGCCGGGCATCATCAAACATCATATTTCATATATGATCGTGCCCGGATGGCGACCGGCGGGGTCCCGGCACCGCAGCGTTCGGGCCTGTCCGCCCCCATCGAACCGCTGAAGAAGGAGTGTTGATCCATGCCCACCGCGGCCGTCGACGACGACGATTTCCAGCAGATCCTGGCGGCGACCCGCCAATTCGTCCGCACCGCGGTGGTTCCCCGCGAGCAGGAGATTCTGGCCGAGGACCGAGTGCCGGACGACCTTCGCCAGCAGGCCAAGGACATGGGCCTGTTCGGCTACGCGATTCCGCAGGAGTGGGGCGGGCTCGGGCTCGACATCACCCAGGACATCGAATTGGCGATGGAGCTCGGCTACACCTCGCTGGCACTGCGCTCGATGTTCGGCACCAACAACGGCATCGCCGGCCAGGTCCTGGTCGGCTTCGGCACCGACGAGCAGAAGGCCACCTGGCTGGAGGCGCTGGCCTCGGGCAAGGTCGCCTCGTTCGCGCTGACCGAGCCCGGCGCCGGATCGAACCCGGCGGGCCTGCGCACCAAGGCCGTCGATGACAACGGCGACTGGGTGATCACCGGCGAGAAGCAGTACATCACCAACGCCCCCGTCGCCGACCTGTTCGTGGTCTTCGCGCGCACCCGCCCGGCCGACGACGCGGGACCCGGCATCGCGGTCTTTCTGGTGCCCGCGGACGCGGACGGTGTCGAGGTCGGGCCGAAAGACGCCAAGATGGGGCAAGAGGGCGCCTGGACCGCCGACGTCCGCTTCACCGATGTGCGGGTGCCGGCCTCCGCGCTGATCGGTGGCAGCGAGGACATCGGCTACCGGGCGGCGATGACATCGCTTGCGCGCGGCCGGATTCACATCGCGGCGCTGGCGGTGGGTGCCGCCCAGCGCGCTCTCGACGAGTCCGTCGCGTACGCCGCCTCCGCCACCCAGGGCGGCAATCCGATCGGGAGCTTTCAGCTCGTGCAGGCGATGCTGGCCGACCAGCAGACCGGGGTGATGGCCGGCCGCGCCCTGGTTCGCGATGCCGCCCGGATGTGGCTACACGACGAGGATCGGCGGATCGCCCCCTCGGCGGCCAAAGTGTTCTGCACCGAAATGGCCGGCAAGGTCGCCGATCTCGCGGTGCAGATCCACGGTGGCAGCGGCTACATGCGTGACGTGCCGGTGGAGCGCATCTACCGCGACGTGCGGCTGCTGCGACTGTACGAGGGCACCAGCGAGATCCAGCGACTCATCATCGGTGGAAACCTGGTCAAGGCGGCCCAGCGCAAGCAGTGACGGGCGGCTTCGCCGGCTTGGCGTTGACGTGTCGCCACCAGCAGTACACGTAGAGCGCCATGGAAATGACCAGGACGACGATCACCCACAGCACGACGGTGACGTCGACCCAGAAGCCGATCGGTGGCGCGTCGGGAAGTGCGTTTCGCAGTGGCACCACCGAAAAGAGCAGCGCGGCATACCACGTCGTCATCGGCGGGAAGAATTCGCGTTTGAACGCCACCGTTTGGACCGCGACGAACAAGGCCAATCCGGCGAGTGTCACCAGCACCGCGAGGATGATCGCCGCGAACGCCGCGGTGCTCGGCGATCGGTGTAGCACCACCTGATACGGCGTCGGGGTCGCGCGGTCGCCGGCATTCACGACGTCGACCTTCCATCCCGGAATCCGGTCGAAGACCGTCACCGACGCACGTTCGGGCTTCTTACGGCCGTGAAACAACTCCACGGTGACAGACCCGGTCTCATAGCGGTCGAACGGCCAGCTCGACGGATCCCCGGTCACCGTCAGCTGAACCGGAAACACCCCGGGAACAACGTCTTTCAACCACGTCCGTTTGGTCGGCACCACGGCGGATGCGACCGCGACGCTGAGGTCTTCCTTGAGCCCGTGGGTTTCCGGATCCAGCAGGGACGGGCCCGGGATGACCGTGAGGTTGACGGTCAGTACCCCTTTGACCGGCGCCAGCTCCTCGACATCGCAGACGACGGTGGTTCCATCGACCGTCGGCTGACCGTGGGCGACCTCGTGCGGCCGCCCCATGCCGGTGTGGCTGTACAGGACGATCGTGGCGACGTACGCCGCGACGAATAACACGACGGCAGCAATGGCCCCCTTTTTCACGGCGGAATTCTCGCACGCCGCCGCGACCGAAGGCGGTCGTACCGCCGGGGCTAGTATCGACGGAGTTACAGTGACCTTTACGATATGGAGCGCTCATGACCGGTCGGCTCGCGGACAAGGTCGCATTCATCACCGGTGCGGCGCGGGGACAGGGTCGCGCGCACGCCGTGCGACTGGCCCGCGAAGGCGCCGACATCATCGCCGTCGACGTCGCCGGAAAGCTCCCATCCTGCGTGCCCTACGACTCGGCGACGCCCGAAGACCTCGCCGAGACCAGCCGGCTGGTCGAAGCCACCGGTCGTCGAATCATCGCCTCGGCGATCGACGTCCGGGATTTCGACGGCATGTGCGACACCGTCAGCAGCGCGGTCGCCACCCTCGGCCGGCTCGACGTCATCGTCGCCAACGCCGGCATCGCGGCGCCGCAGGTGTGGAACGAGATCACGCCCGAATCGTTCCGTGATGTGCTGGACATCAACGTGACTGGCGTCTGGAACACCGTGATGGCCGGCGCTCAGCACATTGTCGACGGCGGCCGTGGGGGGTCGATCATCCTGATCAGCTCGGCGGCCGGCCTCAAGATGCAGCCGTTCATGGTGCACTACACCGCCAGCAAGCACGCCGTCACCGGCATGGCCCGCGCGTTCGCCGCCGAGCTCGGCCGGCACGCGATCCGGGTGAACAGCGTGCACCCCGGTCCGGTGAACACCCCGATGGGAAGCGGCGAGATGGCTGCCAAGATAGCGAGCGCGAACGAGACCGTTCCGACGATGGCCAACGTGCTGACGCCGTTCCTGCCCGACTGGGTATCGGAGCCCGAAGACATCGCCGACGCGGTCTGCTGGCTGGCCAGCGACGAGTCGCGGCTCGTCACGGCGGCGGCGGTGCCGATCGATCAGGGCTCGACGCAGTACTAGGAGCCGTTGCGCGCCAAGACTCTTGCGATGAACGCCGCCTGATGGTCGACGACTTTGTCGAACCACTCCTGACCGGGCCACACGTCGAAATGGTCGCAGGGGTAGTGGTGGACTTCGGCCCTACCCCGCACGGCGACTTTGACGATCGACTCGGCCGGCACGAACCGGTCGAAGTCGGCGATCTGGACCAGCAGTGGGCAGCGCAGTTTCGCCGCCGCGCCGGACGATCGCACCTTTGCCAGCTGTAGTCCGACACCGGCGTCGATTTCGTTGCGCCAGGTCGGACCCGCCATCGACAAATAGTTCTCGTAGGCGCCCGGGAGCGTCAGCGCACCCGGCTCGCCTGGGCGGCCGACCACCGGCATGTAGGTGGCGCTGCCACCCATCGCGGCGGCGACACGTCCCTTCACACCGGCTGCCGTCCAACGCATTCCGGACACCAGATCGCGCTGCGTGACTGCCAGACGGCCGGTGGCCAGCCCACTGGTCAGCGGCGTCAGCGCGATGACGGCGGCGACGCCGTGGTCGTCGGCGGCCACCCGCAGCACATGACCGCCGGAGAACGAGACGCCCCACAGCACCACCTTGTCGGGATCGACGTCGGCCAGTCCCCGCGCGGCCGATACCGCGGCGCGATAGTCGTCCAATTGCCCTGCGACCGAGACTGTTTGGCGCGGCACGCCGCCAGACGCCCCGAAACCGCGGTAGTCGAATGCCAGCACGTCCACACCGGCGCCGCTGAGTCGTCGCGCGAACGACTCGAGTCCGGAGTCTTTGGTGCCCGCGATACCGTGTGCCATCACCACGATCGGGCGACCACGGGCCCCGCTGAAGCGATCACCCTCACCACGGAAATGCCATGCATCGCAGGTGGTGTCGCCCGATCGAAAGGTCACTTGGTGGTGCGTCATGCCAGTGCCGACTGGACCGCTCGCGACGCGGCCCGCTTGACGCCGGCGGGCAGTTCCCGCGTCCGGATGTCGTGTTCGTAGTAGAAATAGTCGACCTGTTGCGTGTGGCGTGGCCGATCGGTGCAGTGTCCGACGTACATCTGCTGGTCGGCATCGATCACGCGTTCCATCTCCACCGCCGTCGGCAGTGCGTAGCGCCCGACCGCATACGCCGCCAGCAGCCGCGACTGACACTCGACGAACGGGAAAAGTGTCGGCACGGCTTGCGCGAAGCCGATGAAGGCCAGATCCTCGAGACCAGGTTTGAACATGCGCTTGTAGAGCCGAATCTGGTTGTCCGGCGCGCTGATCAGACCGGGGTCGAAGAACGGAAAGGTGATGTTGTAACCGGTGGCGTAGACGATCGCGTCGAATTCGTCGCTGGTGCCGTCCTCGAAGTGGACCACGTTGCCGTCGAGCCGGGACACATTCGGTTTGGGAACCACATCACCCGACCCGAGCCGCAGCGGCAACTCCACCGACTGCGTCGGGTGGGCCTCGAAGATCTTGTGGTTGGGCGCGGGCAAGCCGTACAGCGTGGGGTCGGTGCCCATCAACGGCATCACCGCCTGAATCGCCTTGCGCTGCCAGGACAACGGGAGATGGGGCGACGTCCTGAAAAATTTGTCACCGGGCCGACCGGCGATGTACTTCGGAACGATCCACGCGCTCGATCGGGTCGACAGTGTCACCCGATTCTGCAACGCGCGCGAGGACAGCTCCACGGTGATGTCAGCGGCGCTGTTCCCCAAGCCAACCACAAGGATTCGCTTGCCGGTCAAATCCAGCGGCGTCTGCGGATCGATGTAATGGTGCGAATGGAGCACCTCACCGTCGAAGCTGCCGGGAAAGTCCGGCCATCGGGCGTCCCAGTGATGACCGTTGGCGACCACGAGCAGATCGAACTCCCGGGTGGCGCCGGCCTGGTCCTCGATGAGCCAGCCGCCACCGTCGTTTCGGTGCGCCCGGGTGACGCCGTTGGTGAACTCGATGTTCTCCAACAGGCCGAACGTATCGGCGTAGGCGTCGAGGTAGGCCTTGATGTCCGAGTGATGCGGGAAGGCGGGGAAGTGGTCCGGGACGGGAAAGTCCTTGAACGACAACCGATGCTTGGACGTGTCGATGTGCAGCGAACGGTACGCGCTGCTGTGTCCGTTGGGATTGCCGAACGCCCAGTTGCCGCCGATCCGGTCGGATGTCTCGAACGTGGTGTAGGGCACGTCGTAGTCGTTGAGCATCTTGCCGGCGGTCAATCCGCTGATACCGGCGCCGATCACGGCGGTGCGCGGCCTGCTGGTCATGGCGACGACGCCTGCCCGGCGGCGTATTGCCCGACCAGCTCCAGCGAGCCCAGTTCGCGGATTGCCTGGCAGCCACGCGCCAGCATGGTGAGCATCATGTCGTCTCCGCGATCGGTGGCGGTGGCGAACGCGAAACCCAGCGCTGAGATCAACACCGTCTGCGTCATACCGAGTCGGTAATCCTGCCAACAGGTTTCGCGATCGTAGCCGCTGACGCCGTAGCCTTGCAGCGCTCGGTGGTAGTCGTCGACGAGGTCCTTCTCGATCGCAGCACGCAGCTCGGGCTTGAGGCTGGTCGCGGTGAAGTACGCGAGGTCGCGGGCCGGCAGGCCAACGCCCAGCGTCTGCCAGTCCACCACCGTCACCCCGGTTCCGCCGGGAAAGAACAGCAGGTTGTCGAGGCGGTAGTCACCGTGGAGCAGCGCAAAGCGGTCCCGCTCGGCCAGCAACCAGGGCGCCACCAAATCCATTGCTGCCGAGAAGGTTTCCCGGTCGGCGGCACTCATCCGGTCGCCGAGCTTGTCCAGCGTGATCTCGGCACTCATCCGCGCCACCTCGCCCAACCCGTTGGCCGACGCCTCGTCGGGCCGCGCGAACGCGATGCCGGGGAAATCCAGCCACACCGGATCGCACCAACTCGGCCCGTGCAGCCCGGCCAGTGCCGTCACGGCCAGCCGCGCCTCGCGCTCCGCGCATCCCGCGATCTGGTCGCCCTGGGTCGCGGGCGCCTGGTCGGCCAGCAGCAACGCGTAGTCCAGTGCGTCGTCGCTGATCTCACAGTAGAAGCACTCTGGTGTCGGGACTTCCACCTGATCGACGACTCCGGTGTAGAAGGCGCATTCGCTGCGGTAGCCGATGGTCACCCGGTCGCGCACGGCGTCGTCCTGGGCGGGCAGCTTGATCACGAAGGTGTCGGGCAGACTGCTCTCCCCCGCGTAGGTCACCGCTACCCGGTACGTCGCTCCGGTCTGACCCGTGCCGATGGCCGTGACGTCCACCGCGGACAGCGGGACCGGTGTGTCGTCACCCAGGACGGCGGAAAGCCATTCGGCGGTGACGTCGTCCGGATATCGGGGAATCGGCATGGCGATACTGTAAGCCATTCGGCACGGCCACCGATCCGGGTTCGGCCCGACTCTTCAGCAGTTCAATCGTCGACGGAGAACGGCCGCCCCCGGGCCCTGGAGCGCATCCAGCGACGCGGTCCGGCCGCAGACACCCATCAACAGCGCGGCCAGTGGCCCGGTGACCTCGCTACCGGAACCCCAGGATCGCGCTACATCGCTGGCGGACAGTCGAATTCCGCGAAGCCGGCGCGGCGGCACGAAACCGATCGGCCAGGGGCCGGTGAGAAAGTCCATGGCCGGCACGACGTACTGCGGGTCCGGCTCGAACGGCAGACCGAGCGCGATCCGGACGTCGCCGGTGTGTACCAGGATGTCGGCCAGCGGCCCCCGTGGGCCGAACAGCGGCGACGAGATCGGGCGGTCGGCCTGCTCGTACAGCTCGGCGACGATCTCGGCGATCGGCGCCTGCGCCCGCCGCTTCGCCAGCTGGTCGATTCCGCGGCTCAGACTCGCCCGGCGGAGTGCCATCCGGAGGAAACCCGGCATCCCGTCGAGCACGGTGCTCACGACGTGGGCGGCGACCGTCTTGACGTCCCAGCCGTGGCACAGGCTCGGTGTCGACAGTTGCCCGTCGTCGAGGCCGTCGATCAGAGCGGCGAATTGACGGCGCTGGTCGGCCACCGCAGCGAAGATGACGGGGTTGTCGGTGTCGGCCAACGCTAGTCCTCTCTCGTCGGAGTCCAGATCTCCGTGGGGTCTGAGCGACCGCGCAGCACCGTCTCGCCGTTCGGCGCCCAGTGGGCACGCTCGGTGTCGTCGGCACGGTCGAGGGCGGCGGACGAGGACACGATGCGCTGATCCAGCGTCTTGGCGACATCGGCCAGCCGCGCCGCTTCGTTGACCGCGTCACCGACAACGGTGTATTCGTAACGGTTTTCGGCCCCGATGTTGCCCGCGAACACCGGGCCCGCGGACACGCCGATGCCGAAGTCGACCTGTGGCAGCTGGTGCAGCTGGCTGCGCAGCAGTCGCGCGGTCGTCAGCGCGGCCGACGCGAAATCGCCCTGCGCCAATGGCGCCCCGAAGACGGCCAGAGCGGCGTCACCCTGGAACTTGTTGATCAGTCCCCGATTGTCGTCGACGGCGCTGACCACGATCCTGAAGAAGTCGTTGAGCACCCGCGCCACTTCCTGCGGGTGCCTGCTCGCCGTCAACGTGGTGGAGCCGACCAGGTCGATGAAAAGCACTGCGGCCTCGCGGACATCGCCGGACAGTGAGGTGCCTTCGTCGATCGCGCGCCGCGCCACGTCGGCACCGACGTGACGGCCGAACAAGTCCCGCAGCCGATCGCGTTCGGCGATGCCCGAAACCATGCGGTTGAATCCGTCTTGCAATCGGCCGATTTCGGACTTCTCGTAGACGCCGACGGACGTGTCGATGTTGCCGCGTTCGACGCGTGCCATGGCGTCGACGACCTCGCGCACCGGATCCGAGATGGACCGGGAGGTCATGATCATCACCGGCAGACCGATCAGGAGCGCGACGAGCGTGACGACCAAGATCGGCATTTCGACCGACCCGGTCTTCTGGATGATCCAGCCGTTGGAACGAGTCAACACCAGGCCGGCGATGGCCAGCGAGGGTAGGCCGCTGCCCAGTAGCCACAGGCCGACCAGGCGGGCGAGGACGCTGGGCGCGACCATCATGCCGTCGGTCCCTTTCTTGGCCGCCAACATGATCGGACGCAGGGATCGCTGGGTGAGGAGCAGGCTGAGGCTCGCCGCGGCCGTCCCACCGAAGACGACCGCCAGCAGCGTCGGAACCCACAGTGCCGCAACGCCACTGAAATTGAGGGCAAGGTAGCTGAGCCCGCTGATCCCCCAGACCACGCCCAGGATGATCGACTGCCGGGCCAGCAGGCGCATCGCGTAGCGCCGTTGATCGTCGTCGGGTTGCCGCCCGGCGACGAACCACCGCAACACGGGGACGAGGTTCGCGACTCCGCCACCGGCCACTGCCGCGGTGCCCAGAACCACGATGACCGCCGCGGTGATCAGGCTGGTCGGCTCGAAGTAGACCTGGGTGTCGTCGGCGAAGTGACCGTGCAGCGGGATCACGATCGCAGCGGCGTCGGCGGTGCCGATCAGATGAGCGCAGGCGAGACCGACCGCGTAGCGGATCGCCATCGTGCGGCCGGTCGCGCGCTGCGTTCGTCCGGCGTCGGTCACGGAACTCAACCTAGCCCGCCGACCAGCCGCGCCGGGCGGACTACGGCGACGTCAGCCGACGGGGTAGCCCACCGACTTGACTTCGGTGTACTGGTCGAAGCCGGCGATCCCGTTCTGGCGGCCAACGCCGCTGTCCTTATAGCCGCCGAACGGGACGTCCGCGCCGTAGGGTGCGCCGCCGTTGACACCGATGAAGCCGGCCTTGATCCTCCGCGCCACCGCCAGCGAATGCTCCAGCGTGCCGGACATCACGTTGCCGGCCAGGCCGTAGGGGCTGTCGTTGGCGATCCGGATCGCGTCTTCTTCGTCGTCGAACGGGATGACCGACAGCACCGGCCCGAAGATCTCCTCCTGGGCGATGGTCATCTTGTTGTCGACATCGGTGAACAGCGTCGGCCGGATGAAGTAACCCTTGTCGAAGCCGGTCTCCGCGCCGGGTCCACCGACCAGCGCGGTGGCGCCTTCGTCGACGCCCTTCTGGATGTATTCGTTGACGCGGTCGAACTGCCGCTTGGAAATCACCGGGCCACACAGGGTTCCGGGGTCCTGCGGGTCGCCGCAGGTGACGTTCTCGTAGATGCTCTTGAGGATCGCCACCCCTTCCTCATAGCGAGACCGCGGAAGCAGCATCCGAGTGGGGTTGGCGCAGCCCTGCCCGGCGTGCATACACGGGGCGATGCCGATCGCACACGCGAGTCCGAAGTCGGCATCTTCCAAGACGATGGTGGCCGACTTGCCGCCGAGTTCGAGGAACAGCCGCTTCATGGTGGCCGCACCCTTTTCCATGATCCGCTTGCCGACCACCGTCGACCCGGTGAACGAGATCAGGTCGACCTTGGGCGACAGCGTGAGTTCCTCGCCGACAAAGTGATCCGATGCGGTGACGACGTTGACGACACCGGCGGGGATGTCGGTTTTCTCGGCGATCAGCCGGCCCAGCCGGTTCGCGTTGAAGGGGGTGTTGGGCGCCGGCTTCAACACGACGGTATTGCCGGTGGCGAGCGCCTGGCCGAGCTTGTTGAGGGTGACCTCGAACGGGAAATTCCACGGCACGATGGCCCCGACCACGCCGACCGGCTCGCGCCACTGCCGGATCGCGGTGTTGGCGCCGGTGAGGCTGATCACGCGGTCGCCGAGGTCGGTCTCCCAGGGGTATTCGTCGATCAGCCGGGCCGGGTACTTCAGTCCGTCGGCCAGCGGAGCGTCCAGCTGCGGCCCGAACGTGATCGCACGAGGCGAACCGACTTCGAGGATGAGCTCCTCACGCAGCTCCTCTTTCTCGGACTCGATCGCTTCGTGCAGCTGGAGCAGACAGCGCTGACGCAACTTGTGGTTGGTCGACCAGTCGGTGTCGTCGAAGGCGCGGCGGGCTGCATCGATGGCCCGGTGCATGTCCTCTTTCGACGCGTCAGCCACCTCGCCCAAGGATTCTTCGGTCGCCGGGTTGAGGTTGGTGAATGTGCCGGCCTGGCCGTCGACCAACTTGCCGTCGATCATCATCTTCGGCTCGAAGCGGACCTTTACACTGTCAGTCATGTTTGTTGCTCTTTCGTTGATGGGACTCGAGCTGCCCGCCGGGTCGCAGAATATTATGGAGAGCCTTACTGGAACGTAGCCGGTTGGCAACCCTCAGTCACGCGCCAGGTCGGTTGACCAAATATCTGTTCCACCGTAGAGTTCGCCATCAGCCATAGTCAATCGCGGAAAAGTCGCTAGGAAACGTGGATTTCTCATACCCCCCCGAGGTGGAACAGGTCCGCAAAGAACTGCGTGCCTGGCTGTCCGCCAACCTGACCGAAGACATCATCGCGGCCAACCGTGGCCGCGGCAGTAACGAGACGGCGTTCCGAACTCTGCGCGCCTGGAACGCGACGATGGCCGACGCCGGCTGGGGTGCGGTTTCCTGGCCGCAGGAGTACGGCGGTCGCGGAGCGGGCGTGCTCGAACAGCTCGTCTACGCCGAGGAGACCACCCGTGCACGGGTGCCGGTCCACCTCAACGTGATCGGGATGAACAACATCGCGCCGGCGATCATGCAGCACGGGACCGAAGCGCAGAAGCGCACGCTGCTCCCCCGCATGATGCGCGCCGACGACATCTGGTGTCAGGGCATGTCAGAGCCCGAAGCCGGCTCCGACCTCGCCTCGCTACGCACCCGCGCGGTGCGCAGCGCCGATTCGCAGGGCGACTGCTACATCGTCAACGGTCAGAAGATCTGGACGTCGCTGGGGCACCGGGCGGCGTGGTGTCAGTTGTACGTGCGCACCGATCCCGAGGCGCCGAAGCACAAAGGGATCTCCTGCCTGATTCTCGACATGTCCCTGCCGGGCATCGAGGTTCGCCCGCTGGTGACGCTCAGCGGCGAGGCCGACTTCGCCGAGGTCTTCTTCAACGACGTGCGGGTGCCGGCGGATGCCCTGCTGGGCCCGGAGAACGGCGGCTGGGGAATCGCCACCACCACACTGAGCCACGAACGGGCCGGTGCCGCGCGCCTGTACACCGAGATGCAGACGCGGCTGCAAGAGCTGGTCAGCGAGCTCGCCGAGGTCCGGATCGGCAATCGGCCGGTGCTCGAGGACCCCACCACACTTCGACGTCTCGGCGAAATCGCCTTGCGCATTAAGTATCTCGAGGTGTTGTGCCAGCGATCGATCTCGGCGGTCATCCATGGCGGCGATGCGTTCGGTTCGGCAAGCCTGGCCAAGTCGATCTGGGGTGAGGTCGGTCAGGACATCGCCGCGCTGGCCTTCGACCTGATCGGCATGGACCCGGTGGGACGCCGCTGGGCGGACTACCGCCTGACATCGCGCTCACTGACCATCGCCGGCGGGACGACACAGATCAACAAGAACATTACCGCCCAAAGAGTTTTGGGGCTGCCGCGCCGATGAACCTCGAGCTGACCGAAGAGCAGATCGCGCTGCGCGACACCGTTCGGAGTTTCCTCGCCGAACGGGCATCGCTCGCCGCGCATGTGCGCCCCCTGCTCGACGACGAGACCGGCGTGACCGAATCGGTGTGGCGCGGTCTGGCCGACCTCGGCACCACCGGCCTGCTGGTGCCACTGGAATTCGACGGGGCCGGCATGACGATGGTCGAGGCCGGCGTCGTCGCCGAACAACTCGGCGCCGGACTGCATCCGGGCCCGTGGCTGTCCAGCGCCGTCGCCGCGACGCGGGCGCTGGTGCGCTGCGAAGTCAACAGCGCGGTGGCGGCACCGTTCCTCACCGGGATCGCCGATGGGTCCACTATCGCCACAGTGGGTGGCCTCGACGGTGTCCGGGTGCATGCCGGCAACCGCGGCGGTGACGTCGTGCTCGACGGTGAGATCGACAACGTGTGGGATGTCGCGGCTGCCGACGTGGCATTCGTGGTGGCCGACGATCACGACGGTGCCGGTCTGTTCGCCGTCCAGACGTCCGATGTCGAAAGCACTCTGCAAACCGGGATCGATCTGACGCGCAAGCGATTTCGGGTCAGGTTCGCCGAGACACCCGCGCAGCGTCTGGGGAGCGCGCCACCCGAGGTCGTCCAGGCCTTGACCGACGACGTGACCGTCGCCTGGGCCGCCGACGCGCTCGGCGCCGCGCAGGCCGTGCTGAACCTCGTCATCGAATATGCCAAAGTGCGACGCCAATTCGGCCAACCGATCGGGGCGTTCCAAGCGGTCCAGCACCTGTGTGTCGACATGTACGAGACGGTGGAGCTCGCCCGCAGCGGGGTCATTCACGCGCTATGGGCCGCCGACGCCGCAGGACCAGAGGAACGACACCTGGCCGCGATGCGGACGAAGGCATTCGCCGGTCGACTCGCCGCTGTCGGTGACACGGCGATTCAAGTGTTCGGCGGCATCGGCTACACCTGGGAGCACGACGCTCACCTCTACCTGAAGCGGCTGCTGAGTTGGAGCGCGTTCCTCGACGGATCCGACCGCTACCTCGTGGAGCTCGGCGCGCAGTTCGCCGAGTCCGTTCTGCGCTGAGTAGAGTGCCGCGAACGCACGCTCACACCGTTCAACCTGCACAATCGAGCCAAGACCACCTGGTAGCGTGAAACCAAATATTGGGTCAGGGGTCGGAGAAGGTCGCCGAGATCGCGACGACTGATCACCCGGGCCGGGTACCGGTAGGGGCTGTGGAGGTGTCGTGGGGCTTCAGCAACCGTCCGAGGCTGCCTCACCGCCGAGCTCCGCACGCCTAGACTTGCCCGATGCCGATTCGTCGATCCGGTCTGGCAGCGCCGGACGTCCCCGCGTGACGCCACGCGAGCGGCGCGCCACCAAAGGCATTCCCGATGGATCCAACGGCGGCGGCGCCTACAGCGACGGGACTCGTCGAACCGAAATCCTGCAGACCGCCGCCTCCTTGATCGCTTCCTCCGGCCTGCGGACCTCGCTGCAGGAGATCGCCGACGCGGCGGGGATCCTGCCCGGAAGCCTTTACCATCACTTCGAATCCAAGGAAGCGATCCTCGTCGAGCTGGTCCGGCGGTACTACGCCGACCTCGACCGCATCGGAGAGATCGCGCACGAGAAGCTGGACAAAGCCGACTCGCGTTCGGTAGCCGACAAGATCGTCGAACTGGGATCCGCCATCGCGCGGTGCGCGGTACAGCACCGTGCGGCACTTCAGATGTCGTTCTACGAGGCGCCGAGTGCGAATCCCGAACTCGTCGAACTGCTGCGGAATCCACCGACCGCCGTCCAGCAGGCGATGCTGCAGACGCTGCGGGCGGGCAGGTGGAGCGGATTCATCCGATCCGACATCGACCTTCCCACGCTGGCCGACCGCATCTGCCAGACCATGATGCACGTGGGCCTGGACATCATCAGGCACACCGGCGGTGCCGACCATACCGCTGTCGTCATGTGCCGAATCATGTTGCACGGCTTGGCCAGTCGTCCGTACAGCGACAAGGAACTCAACGGCTCGAGTGCCTTTGCCGCCGCCGAGGCGGCCATCCAGACGTGGTCGGACGACAGCGAAGTCGACGCGAACAACAAGGCCGCACATGTCCGTTCGGTGGCTCGCGCCGAATTCGGCAGAAAGGGCTACGAGGTCACCACGATCCGCGACATCGCTGCCGCGGCGGGGTTGGGCACCGGCACCGTGTACCGACTGATCGGATCGAAAGACGAACTGCTGGCCTCGATCATGGAGTCGTTCGGCCAGAAGGCCGGCGGCGGCTTCGCGAGCGTGCTGCGCACCGACGCCACCCCGGTGGAAAAGCTCGATGCGCTCAGCTGGGTCAACATCAACGCGCTGGACCAGTTTCCCGACGAGTGGAAGATCCAGCTGGCGTGGATGCGCCAGTCACCCCCCGACACCCCGAACCCCGGTCTGGCATTCACGATGCGCTTGCGGCAACTGCGAGCGTTGCTGTCGGACGGCATCGAGTCCGGTGATATCCGCATCGAGGATTCGCCGTCGCTGTCGATGCTGGCGCGCTACGTGATGGACGTGCTGTGGATGCCGGAGAACATCGTGCGGGCCCAGGGCAAGCATGCGGCGCTGGTCAACGCCCGCGACACGGTGGTCCGCGGCGCCGCCGAGCGTGACACTTCCGCGCAAGTCTGACAACCGAGATTTCCGATACCCGCCGATAGGCGCGGTGGGCCACGCATACTGGCGGGGTGCATCGCGCCGGGTTGTGTGTCGTTGACTCGGTCTTTCGCAGTGAGGGCCCATCGCCCGTCAACAACCGGCCGCATCCCTTGCCGGGGAGACCTTTCGGCCGGCGTCCCGGGAAAGGATTGACATGACAGGTATCGAGCAATTCCGCTACGACGGCAAGCGGGCGCTGGTGGTCGGCGGCGCCACCGGCATGGGCGCCGCGGCGGCCAAGATCGTCGGTGACCTGGGAGCCGAGGTGATCAACCTGGACTACGCGCCGGTCGAGTCCGGACTCGGCCGGGGAATCCAGGTCGACCTTCGCGATCCGGCGTCGATCGACAGCGCGCTCGAGCAGGTCGGCACCGTCGACGCACTGTTCTCCGCGGCGGGTATCGCGGACGGTCCGGACCTGATGAAGATCAACTTCATCGGCCATCGCCACGTGATCGACACCCTGATCAACAACAATCAACTGAGCCGCGGATCGGCGATCTGCTTCATCTCGTCGGTGGCCGGAATCGGCTGGGAGACCGACCTGCCGCGACTCCAGGAGTTCTTGGCCACCCCCGACTTCGCATCCGCCGACGCGTGGGTCAAAGCCCACGAGGCGGACAATTTCGGCCACTACGGCACCAGCAAGCAGGCGATCAACGCCTATGTCGCAACGCACGCATTCCCGTTCCTGGCCAAAGGAATTCGGATCAACGCGATCTGCCCGGGCCCGACTGACACTCCCCTGGCCCGGGCCAATGCCGACCTGTGGCTGTCCTTCGCGCAGGACTACCGGGAGGCGACCGGCACCGCGACCCACACGCCCGAGCAGATGGGCAACGTCATGGCGTTCCTCAACAGCCAAGCCGCCGCGGGCATCAACGGTGTCACGCTCCTGGTCGACTACGGGCACGTGAATTCGTCGAACACCGGAACATTCGCCGCGGGCAAGCCGATCATCGACTTGCTCATGGGCCGGATTTCACTCGGCTAGCCGGTGGTGCACATGAATCGACGGCTCGTCACTGCGGCTGCGAGTGCCGCGCTGGTGGTCGCGTCGTGCTCGAGCTGTTCGACGGATGGGCGGGCGACGCAGAAGACCGCGCACATCACCGTCGACAACACCTCCCGCACCTCGCACGCGGTCACCTGCAACCAGGTCAACTGGCTGCTGACGGCGAACATCACCGTGGCTCCGGCCAACGTCAAGGTGCTCCTGCGATTGGATCCCGAGAAACCAGCGGTCGAATCGGTCCATTTCGACAACTTCGCCGGTTTCTCGGGCGTCGCCAATTCCGGGGCCGGAGATGCGAAGGTTCGCGTCGCCAATGACACCTACACCATCACCGGCACGGCATCCGGAAGTCAGGTCAAGGATTCTCACGTCTCGGTCACCGCGCCGTTCACCATCGAGGTGGGCTGCTGACCGACTAGTCGGGTTGGTCTTCAGGCGGTGGGAGGAATTCCTGGGCGGGCGGCGTCCGCTTCAACCAGGCCCTCATCCTGATGAGCGGACTGGCCACGATGCCGATCGCCACCAAGGCCAGCAGCACGATGATCGCGGCGTTCATACCCACCATGGTGCCAGTTCGGCCGGCTAACGGGGATTGGGTTGGAACGCGCCCGGAGGTTGCGCGAGCGCCAAGGCGGTACCGGTGCCGATCGGGCCGGCGCTGTCGAACAACGTCGCGGCCCCGGTTCCCACACCGCGGTTGCCGTAATAGCTCTGCGCCGCCAAGCCGATGTACTCGCCTTGCGGCAGTCGGCTGATGGCCACCGTGTAGTCGGCATTGATGTAGCGCAATCCCGCTGTGCCCCAATGTGTCAGCGAGCTGATGATGTCTCCGGCAAATGCCGCGCGGGCGAACGGCGTCAGCGGATGACCGGCCACCATCGGGCGAAAAATCCGCGTCCAGGCGAATTTCTGCACGCCGGGCCGCTCCCACTCGAGTGGCGGCATTCCCGGGGTGCCGTCGTCGGAGCCGGCGCTGTAAGTCCAGATGTCGAAGGGCATCTCGGATTCCGTGGCCGCCGCAGCGGTCGGCACGGCGGGTATGACCACGGGCCCGGTCCACACCTCGCCGTCGGGTGCCTCGCCGCGGCGCAGGAACAGCGCGCTGGCCCGCGCCACCACCTGCCCGTCCTGCCGCATCGCCGCGTCGACGAGTTTGATCCGGCGGCCCTCGCGCTGGATCGACGTCTCGATCGTCAGCGGTTTGATGGGCACCGGCCGCAGCAGGTCGACGGTGAGGCGCGCGGGCTGGAGTTCGTCGTCGACGTCGTGGTCCAATGCCCAACCCAGCAGGCCGCCGACGATCTGGCCGCCCATCGTCTCGCCCCACGGCCCGCGGGTCATGTCGCCGGGGAGGTAGGAGTCGCCGTCGGCGGTGAAGAATGCGTCCACCCGCTCATGCTAGGGAGCGGGTGAGGCCCGGACTGGTGCGGGCGGAGGTGTGTGAGTTCGTGACATCAGTGCGGGCGGAGGGACTCGAACCCTCATGCTCTCTCGAGCACCGGCACCTAAAGCCGGCGTGTAAGCCAATTCCACCACGCCCGCGCGCCTCGCGATCGTACCGCTTCGAGCATCCGCGAGTCTGTCGGTGGCTCCCCTTATCTTGGCGATGGAAGGGGTTTGACGATGCGATCCGCGAAAGAAGTCAGCGCCGTAAAGCGCCTCATCGCTGCTGGATTGAATGACAGTGAGATCGCCCGTCACACCGGCATTCCGCGATGTACCGTGCGTGACTGGCGATGCCGACCGCAGCTTCGGACCAGAGCTGCAAGTGGGTCACCATGTGTACATGATTTCGCCAGCTTACCGGCGAACACTTACAGCTATCTGCTCGGTTTGTACCTGGGCGACGGATGCATTTCACGGCACCCCCGAGCGTGGCGACTAAGAATCGTTCTCGATGACAAGTACCCGGGGATCATCGAGTCCTGTCGCGAAGCAATGACCGCTCTGATGCCGGGTCAGCGGGCGGCGACACTGCGTTGCTCCAAGAACTGCACCGAGGTATCGCTCTACTCAAAGCATTGGCCCTGTCTTTTTCCGCAGCACGGTCCAGGCCGGAAACACTTGAGGCCGATTCAATTGGAACCATGGCAGGAGCAGCTGGTCCGGCAAGCTCCAAGGGAATTTGTGCGCGGCCTCATCCACAGCGACGGCTGTCGTGTAGTAGCGAACGATCGTGGCGTCAAGAGCGTCCGATACCACTTCTCTAACCGCTCCAACGACATCCGCGATCTGTACTGCGCCGCGCTTGATCAGCTGGGAATCCCGTGGACGCGACCGCGCTGGTTCGATGTCGCCGTCTACCGGCAGGCCGCCGTCGCGCGGCTCGACGAGTTTGTCGGACCAAAAGAGTGACGGAGTCAAACCCACCGCAGAGTACCTTCTAGGGGTGTCCACCACCCGTCGTCGCAGACCGGCTCTGATCGCCCTGGTGATCCTCGCCGCGGGCGGCTGCCTGGCTCTGGGCTGGTGGCAATGGACCAGGTTCGAATCGACGTCGGGCTCTTTCCAGAATCTCGGATACGCCTTGCAGTGGCCGGCATTCGCCGCGTTCTGCGTCTACGCGTACCGCAATTTCGTCCGCTACGAAGAGGCGCCACAGCAGATTCGGACCACCCACGCCGTCCACGAGATCCCGGACGGATTGCTGCCCGAGCGGCCCGAATCCGACGGCCGCACCTCAGACGACGCCGAGCTCCGTGAGTACAACGCCTACTTGGCCGCACTTGCCAAGGCAGACAACGAAACCCAGTAGAACAGGACAGCCGAATGACCACAGCCGGTCAGAACATCCGGACCCCGCTGCTCGCCTATCGCGTGATGGCGTGGACGACCGGTATCTGGCTGATCGCGCTCTGCTACGAGTTGGTGGTCCACTATGTGGTCAAGGTGCCGAATCCACCGAGCTGGATCGGGATCGTGCACGGTTGGGTCTATTTCGCGTATGTGCTGGCGGCGTTCAACCTGGCCGTCAAAGTCCGCTGGCCGATCGGGAAGACCGTCGGAGTGCTCCTGGCCGGGACTATTCCGCTGGTCGGCGTGATCGTCGAACACTTCCAGACCCGAAACATCAAGGCGCAGTTCAACTTATAGGGACCGCAGGGCCGGTAGCAACAGCGTCAGCGCGCGACCGCGATGCGACGCGGCATCTTTTTCGCCCGGCGTCAGCTGCGCGGCGGTGCGATGGTCTCCGTCCGGAACGAACACCGGGTCGTAGCCGAAACCTGAGTCGCCGCTGGGTTCGTGGGCGATCGCGCCCGGCCACTCGCCGCGGACGACGAACTCCCCGGAATCCGACACCAGCGCACAGGCCGAGACGAAAGCCGCAGTGCGCCGTTCGTCGGGCACATCACGCAGCTGCGCCAGCAGCAGTGCGGTGTTGGCCGCGTCGTCGCCGTGGGTGCCGGCCCATCGCGCGGACAGCACACCGGGCATGCCATTCAGCGCCGCGACCGCGAGCCCCGAGTCGTCGGCGACGGTCGGTAGGCCGGTCGCAGCGAAGCCGTCCCGCGCCTTGGCCAACGCGTTGTCTTCGAACGTCGCAGCGGTTTCCGGCGCCTCGTCGAACGGTTCGACATCGTTCAGCGACACCAGCGTCAGCTCGGTCAGCGCGGCGGCGTCCAATACCCGGCGCAACTCCACCAGCTTCTTGGCATTGCGGCTGGCGACCAGAACGCGGGTCAGCTTCCGAAGGCTTTCTGCGCCGCCGGCCCGTCGGGAAGCACTCCCGGGTACGGCAGCGCCAGCGCCTCGTTCTGCGCGACGAACAACTGCTCGCAGGCACCTTCCGCGGCGTCGAGCAACTTGTTGAGCGTCGAACGCGGGAAGGTGGCACCCTCACCGGTGCCCTGCACCTCGACCAACGTCCCGGTGTCGGTGGCCACCACGTTCATGTCCACCTCGGCGCGCGAATCTTCCTCGTAGGGAAGGTCGACCCGCACCCGGCCGTCGACGACGCCCACGCTGATGGCGGCGATCGCGCACGACAGCGGTCGCGGATCAGACAGCTTTCCGGCCGCCGACAGGTACGTCACCGCATCGGCCAGCGCGACGTAGGCCCCGGTGATGGCGGCGGTGCGGGTGCCGCCGTCGGCTTGCAGCACGTCGCAGTCGATGGCAATCGTGTTCTCGCCCAACGCCGCAAGGTCGATGCACGCCCGCAGCGACCGGCCGACCAGTCGGCTGATCTCCTGCGTCCGCCCCGACAACCGACCCTTGACCGACTCCCGGTCGCTGCGGGTGTGGGTGGCCGACGGCAGCATTGCGTATTCGGCGGTGAGCCAGCCCAGGCCGGAGCCTTTACGCCAGCGTGGCACGCCCTCGGTGACGCTCGCCGTGCACAGGACTTTGGTCTGGCCGAATTCGACGACCACCGAACCTGCCGGGTGGGCGGTGAACCCTCGGGTGATGACGACCGGTCGGAGTTCGTCGTCGAGGCGGCCGTCTTCTCGTTTTGACACGAGGGCAACTTTAGCCCGGCGACGATTCAGAGCGCGTAGCGCGATGGGGAGGAGCCGGGCACATCAACCCCAGCCCGGCGACGATTCAGAGCGCGTAGCGCGATGGGGAGGAGCCGGGCACATCAAACCCAGCCCGGCGACGATTCAGAG
>NZ_JBVAXH010000002.1:1041286-1065736 GCF_055419225.1 Mycobacterium sp. IDUB_36
AGCGCGTAGCGCGATGGGGAGGAGCCGGGCACATCAAACCCAGCCCGGCGACGATTCAGAGCGCGTAGCGCGATGGGGAGGAGCCGCCCGGCGTCAGGAACGCCCGACGTTGAACGTCTCGCCGCAGACCACCGCGTGCACGGGACCGTCGAATTCGGCTTTGGCCTCACTGATGACGTCCTCGCGCGCGGTCCACGGCGGGATGTGGGTCAACAGCAGCTCGCCCACGCCGGCTGCCGCCGCGATCCGCCCGGCCTCGGTGCCGGAAAGGTGCAGGTTCGGCGGGCGATCCGGCGAATGCGTCCAGGACGCCTCGCACAGAAAGACGTCCGCCCCGCGAGCCAACTCGATCACCGCGTCGCAGTAGCCGGTGTCGCCGCTGTAGACGAACGAGGCGCCGGCGGCATTGGTGAAGCGCATGCCGTAGGACTCGGTCGGGTGGCAGACCAGCCGCGGCGTCACGTTGACCGCGCCGATCGTGACGGTCTCGCCGTCGACCCAGTGGCGGACGTCGAAAATGTCGGAGCAATCGTCGATCTCGCCACCGTAGGGCGACGATGCGGCGCCCAGTCGCGACCAGGTGTCGCTCGGTCCGTACAGCAGGGCTTTGCCGGCCGGCGGCGACGGGTGATAGCGGCGCCAGACGAACAGGCCGGGCACGTCGAGGCAGTGGTCGGCGTGCAGATGCGACAGCAGCACCTGCGCCGCGCCCGGGTCGGCGTGCCGTTGCAGCGCACCGAGAACGCCCCCGCCGAAGTCGATGACCAACGGCGGGGTGTCCGGCGCTCGGAGCAGATAGCCCGAGGCGGGCGAGTCCGGGCCGACGACGCTCCCGGAGCAGCCCAGCACGGTAACTCGCACGCCCACCACTGTGCCATGCCCGGCGGGATGTTGTGGAAAACATCCCCGGTTTACTGACGAGTAAGTCAGCCAGATGCCGCGATGTGACGGTGGACCGGTTCGACACCGGTGATCACCGGACCCAGGAAGCGAGCCGCGAGGGTCAGGAACGCCTCCGGGTCGCCGGTGGCCTCGAATACGCGCGTCGGCGGATCCGCATCGGGGCGGGCCGGGTGGGGGTGCAGGAGGTCGCGCTCGCTGAGCACGCGGAGCAACTCCTTGGCCGTCTCCTCCGCACTGGAAACGAGTGTGACCGCGTCCCCCATCGCCAACTGGATCAGCCCGGACAGCAGCGGATAGTGCGTGCAGCCGAGCACGAGCGTGTCGACGTCGGCACGCTGCAGCGGCTCGAGGTAGCCCTCGGCGAGCCCGAGGACCTGGCGCCCGCTGGTGATGCCGCGTTCGACGAAATCGACGAACCGCGGACAGGCCACCGCGGTGACCTCGGTATCGCGGGCGGCGGCGAACGCGTCCTGGTAAGCGCCGGACGCGACGGTGGCCTGGGTTCCGATCACGCCGATGCGGCCGTTGCGGGTGGTGGCGACGGCGCGGCGCACGGCGGGCAGGATCACCTCGACCACGGGCACGTCGTAGCGTTCGCGTGCGTCGTGCAGGCAGGCCGACGACGCCGAGTTGCACGCGATGACCAACGCCTTGACGCCGCGCTCGACCAGGTCGTCCCCGATGGCCAGGGCGTGGGCCCGGATTTCCGGAATGGTCAGCGGACCGTAGGGACCGTTGCCGGTGTCGCCGACGTAGACGATGTCCTCGTCGGGCAGTTGGTCGATGATGGCGCGGGCCACCGTCAGCCCGCCCACGCCGGAGTCGAATACCCCGATGGGCGCCAGTGCGTTACTCACGTCGGCTCAATCATCGCCGCGAGCCTCGCCGGCGCCGCTCACGCGCTTCGCGTTCGGGGCTGGACAACAGGTAGGCGGCCAGCACTCCGGCGATACCGCCGCACAGGTGCCCCTGCCAGGACACCCCGCCGCACACGTTGAGCTCCGGAACGGCACCCCACAGCACGCTGCCGTAGACGACCAGCACCAGCAGTCCGATCAGGATCTGCCAGCCCGAGCGGATGAAGAACCCGAACACCAGCAGGAAGGTCAGCCAGCCGAAGATCAGGCCGGACGCGCCGATGTGGTCGGTGTGGGGACACGGCACGTTGCCGATCAGCCAGGTGCCGAATCCGCCGACGATCCAGATGATGGCGGTGGCCCAGAGAAATCTCGACAGCCCGGCGAGGGTGACCAGGAATCCCAGCACCAACGCCGGCCCGGTGTTGGCCGCCAGGTGCGCCCAGTTGGCATGCAGGAGCGGCGCGAACAGGATGCCCCAGAGTCCGTCGGTCTCCAGCGGACGGATGCCGTTCTCGTCCAGCCGGTGGCCGTTGAGCTGGTCGAAGGCCTCGATGACGTACAGCAGCGCCACGAAGCTGAGGATGGTGGCCCCACCGACGACGAACGCCGATCGCTTCCTCGGCTGACGCGCCGGCGAGTGGGTGAAGCTGGTGCTCATGCCGGCGCCTGCCTTTCGGACGGCCGGAAAGCTCCCGGCAACAGTCCACGATAGGTCGGGATGTCGGCCACCGGGTCCGCGGCGATGACGGCAGCGACCACCGCCTGCGCCAGGCAGTCGGCCGCGGCGCTACCAACGGCGGTGGCCAGCGGCGTCTCCGGGGAGAGAGCGGCCGCCAGATCGGCCGGCGGCGGCACCTCGATGGCGCCGGTGGCCAGCGCGAAAACGGTGTCGCCGTCGACCGGGGTGTGCGCGGGCCTGATGCTGCGCGCCAGCCCGTCGTGCGCCGCACTCGCGACCTGTCGACAGGCGGCCGGGCTCAGCGCGGCGTCGGTAGCCACCACCGCGATCGTGGTGTTCAGCGAGCTCAGCGGCGACTCCAGGCCGGCCAACTCGTCGAGTTCCTCGCCCGGCGGTGTGGTCAGGCCGAACTCGGCGACCAGGTAGCTCAGCCACGGCAGGCCGGTCGCCTGATCGACCACGTTGCCCGCCGAGTTCACCACCACCAGCGCACCGACCGTCACGCCGGACGCCAACGTGGTCGACGCGGTACCCACGCCGCCTTTCAGCACACCGGCGCAGGCTCCGACCCCGGCACCGACGGTGCCCACGGCGACGTCGGTGCCGGCTGTCCGGCAGGCGTCGTACCCGAAGTCGGCGGTCGGCCGGTGATCCCAGCTGCCTACCTCGAGGTCGAAGATCACCGCGCCCGGCACGATCGGCACCACACCGCCCGTCATCGCCACGCCCCGGTCGTGTTCCTCCAGCCAGCGCATCACGCCGTCGGCGGCCGCCAGGCCGAACGCGCTGCCGCCGGCCAGCAGCACCGCGTCGACGTAGCGCACGCTGTTGGCCGGATCCAGCAGATCGGTCTCCCGGGTACCGGGCGCACCGCCGCGAACGTCGACAGCGCCGACTGTGCCCGGCGGCGTCAGCACCACCGTGACGCCACTCGCCCAGCCCGCACCCATTGCCGCGTCGGGATCCAGCCGGTGGTGCTGGCCGACCTGGATCCCGGCCACGTCGGTGATCGCATTCATCGCGAGCCCATCAACGCCAGGACCAGATACTCCTGCAGCACGGTCAGCCACTGGTAGACGTCGAGATGCCCGGCCAGCGGGTGGTTTTCGGGCAACCGATCCGGTCCGTCGGGTCGGATCTCGAGCATCGTCCCCAGCGCGAGCCGCAGATCGTTGACGGCCGCGGTCCAGGCGTGGGCGGCGTCCTCGGTCAGTTCGATCTTGCCGCCACCGTCCGGCAGCGTGTCCAGAAGCTGTTGTGCCGCAACCCGTTTGGCGTCGATGATGGACGGCTCGTGCAGGCTGCGCAGGGCCGAGTTCAGGCTGTCGGTGTCCTCTTCCACGTCATCGTTCGGCTTGGCGAAATCCGGCAGCAGGCGCAGCAGCGTCGCATTGTCCGGCGGCTCGGAGTTGCCGGTCTTCATCCCGGTCAACTGCTCGAGTTCGTCCTGCGGCGAGGAGGATTCGCGTTCGTCGAGCAACCCGATCATCGAGGCGATCAGGCTCCTCAGCAGGCCCGCTTCGTGGGCGTCCAGCGCGGACCGGAAACGGACGCCGTCAGCGGCTTGAATCCGCTTCCATTTGCGCACCTGATTCAGTGGTCCTGCTGCATGGTGGCCCACAATCCGGCCGCGTGCAGCTTCGTCACGTCGACCTCCATCGATTCCCGGCTGCCCGCCGAGACGACGGCCTTGCCTTCGTTGTGCACCTGCAGCATCAACTTGGTGGCATGCGGCTCGCTGTAGCCGAACAGTTTCTGGAAGACGTAGGTCACGTAGTTCATCAGGTTGACCGGATCGTCCCAGACGATGGTCACCCAGGGGGCAGCCGTGGCTTCGACGGTGTCTGCTTCCCGTTGCCCGGTGGTGCCCGGTTTGCTCGGGGCGGACGCAGCCATGGTTCACAGGATACCGAGTCACCCCCGCACTACCGATACGGTTGCGGGGTGAACGACTCGGGTGACACCGGGCTGCTGACCGACCGGTACGAGCTGACCATGCTGTCGGCGGCGCTGCGCGGCGGCAGCGCGGACCGGCAGTGCACGTTCGAGTTGTTCGCCCGCAAACTGCCCGACGGACGGCGCTACGGGGTCGTGGCCGGGACGGGCAGGTTCCTGGAAGCCTTGTCCAGCTTCAGGTTCGACGATGCGGCGTGCGAGTCGCTGGCGGAGTTCCTCGACCCGGACACGCTGACCTACCTGAGTGATTTCCGGTTCCGCGGTGACATCGACGGTTACGCCGAGGGCGAGTTGTATTTCCCTGGCTCGCCGGTGCTTTCGGTGCGCGGCAGCTTCGGCGAGTGCGTGGTGCTCGAGACCCTGGCGCTGTCGATTTTCAACCACGACACCGCTATTGCCTCGGCCGCCGCGCGAATGGTCAGCGCCGCAAACGGGCGGCCACTGATGGATATGGGCTCGCGGCGCACCCATGAGCACGCCGCGGTGGCGGCGGCACGGGCGGCCTACCTGTCGGGGTTCACGGCGACCTCCAACCTGCAGGCCCACCGCCGTTACGGCGTGCCGACCGAGGGCACCAGCGCGCACGCGTTCACGCTGCTGTACGACGGCATCCACGGGCCCGACGAGCCGGCCGCGTTCGCCGCTCAGGTCGCCGCGCTCGGCACCGGCACCACCCTGCTGGTCGACACCTACGACGTCACGACCGGAGTGGCCAACGCCGTCGCGGCGGCCGGCACCGGACTCGGTGCCGTGCGGATCGACTCCGGCGATCTGGGTGTGCTGGCCCGCCAGGTCCGCGAGCAACTGGATCGGCTCGGCGCCAGCAAAACTCGCATCGTGGTCTCCGGCGATCTCGACGAGTTCGCGGTGGCCGGACTGCGCGCCGAGCCGGTGGACAGCTACGGGATAGGCACCGCACTGGTCACCGGTTCGGGTGCCCCGACCGCGAGCATGGTCTACAAGTTGGTCGAGGTCGACGGGATACCGGTGGAGAAGCGCAGCGTCCGCAAGGAGTCGCACGGCGGTCGCAAAGAGGCGATCCGGCTGGCCCGTACGACCGGCACCGTCACCGTCACCGAGGAGATCGTGTATCCGGCGGGTCGGCCGCCGCCCGATACCGGGTTGTCGAGGTTGTTGACGGTTCCGTTGGCACGCAACGGCGAGGTGGTCGCGGAACCCGACCTGGGCGCGGCGCGCGAGCTGGTGGCATCGGGCTTGCGAAGCTTGCCGTGGGAGGGTCTGATGCTGTCGCACGGCGACCCGGCGATCCCCACCACGCAGATCCCGGCCCGACGCCCGCCGGCCGACGATAGGGAGTAGCCACGCCCGAGGATGTGCCGACGCCGGCAACGCAATTGCTGTCCACCGCGGTGGCCGCACTGGGCGGTAGCGAACGCCGCGGCCAGCTCGAGATGGCCGACGCGGTCGCGCACGCCTTCGAGTCCGGTGAACACCTGGCCGTGCAGGCGGGCACGGGCACCGGCAAGTCGTTGGCATACCTGGTACCGGCGATCGAGCGCGCGGTGTCGGACAACGTGCCGGTGGTGGTGTCGACGGCGACGATCGCGTTGCAGCGTCAGCTGGTCAACCGCGATCTCCCCCAGTTGGTCGACGCGCTCTCCGACGCGCTACCCCGCACGCCGCGTTTCGCTCTGCTGAAGGGCCGGCAGAACTACCTATGCCTCAACAAGATCCACAACGGCTCGGCCGCGGATGTCGGCGACGAGCCACAGGAGCTGTTCCGGCCGCAGGCGGCCTCCGCGATGGGGCGAGAGGTGCAGCGCCTCACCGAGTGGGTGTCGGAGACCGAGTCCGGCGATCGCGACGACCTCAAACCCGGTGTCGCGGATCGGTCGTGGGGTCAGGTCAGCGTGTCAGCCCGCGAGTGCCTGGGGATGGCCCGCTGCCCGTTCGGCACCGACTGTTTCTCCGAGAAGGCGCGGGCCAAGGCCGGCCTCGCCGACGTGGTCGTCACCAACCACGCGCTGCTGGCCATCAATGCGGTCGCCGACTCGGCCGTCCTGCCCGAGCATCGGCTGTTGATCGTCGACGAGGCTCACGATCTGGTGGACCGGGTCACCGCGGTGGCCACCGGCGAGCTGACCGCGACCGTGCTCGGTATCGCGTCGCGGCGCATCGCGGCGCTGGTCGAACCCGAGGTGTTCCAGCGCTGGGAACGCATGACCGGCAGCTTCATCACGCTGATCCAGAATGCCCAGGCCGGACGCATCGACCACCTCGACGACGAGCTCGCCACCCAGCTCACCGCGCTACGCGACGCGGCCACCGCCGCGCGGTCGACCATCGACACCTCGCCGACCGACCCCAAGGCCGCCGCGGCCCGCTCCGAAGCAGTCGCCAGCCTGGCCGACATCGCCGACACCGCAAACCGCGTCCTCGGGTCGTTCGGCCCGGCGATCGCCAACCGCACGGACGTCGTGTGGCTCGATCACGAAGACCACCGGGGGTCGTCGCGAACGTTTCTACGGGTCGCGCCCCTGTCGGTGGCCGGGCTGCTGCGGACCCGACTGTTCGCGGACGCAACCGCGGTCTTGACGTCGGCGACGTTGACCGTCGGTGGATCGTTCGACGCGATGGCACAGGCGTGGGGCCTGGCCGACAGCGAAAAACCCTGGCGCGGAATCGATGTCGGCTCGCCGTTCCAGCACGCCAAGTCGGGCATCCTCTATGTCGCGGCGCAGTTGCCGCCGCCCGGCCGCGAGGGCACCGGCACTGCCGAGCAGCTGACCGAGATCGCCGAACTGATCACCGCGGCGGGAGGGCGAACCCTCGGGTTGTTCTCGTCGATGCGCGCGGCGCGCGCGGCCGCCGACGCAATGGCCGACCGACTGTCCACGCCGGTGCTCTGTCAGGGCGAGGACACCACCGCCACCCTGGTCGAGCAGTTCGCCGCAGACCCGGCGACGTCGCTGTTCGGCACGCTGTCGCTGTGGCAGGGCGTCGATGTGCCCGGCCCGTCGTTGTCGTTGGTGATCATCGACCGCATCCCGTTTCCGCGGCCGGACGATCCGCTGCTGTCGGCCCGGCAGCGGGCGGTGGCCGCCGCCGGCGGCAACGGATTCATGTCGGTGGCGGCCAGCCACGCCGCGCTGCTGTTGGCCCAGGGGGCAGGACGGCTGCTGCGCGGCACCGACGACCGCGGCGTGGTGGCGGTGCTGGATTCGCGGATGGCCACCGCCCGTTACGGCGGTTACCTGCGAGCGTCGTTGCCGCCGTTCTGGGCGACCACCGACGCTGCGGCCGTCCGCGCGGCGCTGACCCGGCTGACGCAGGCCTGATTACCTGCCTCCTCGGCGCGCTAGGCCAGGGTGACCAGACCCAGCTCCGCTCCGGACGCCAGCATCGGATGATGCGGCAGCACCCGCACGGTGTAGCCGACCGAGCCGGCCACCGGCAGCGGCGTCGTCGTCGCGAAGATGTGATCGCCGCCGGACGCCGTCCCGGTGTACGGCATGTCCACGGTGACCGGATCCACCAGCACGTCGCCGGTCTCGACCCGGCCCACGACGGCCTGGACCGTCACCTCCTCCGGCCGCAGCCCCGCGAGCTGGACGGTCGCGGTCAGGGTCAGCTTCGACCCGAGAATCGGGGTGTCCGGCAGCCCGGTGCTGTCGACGTCGGTGACCCGGATGTGCGGCCACTCGTCGAAAGCACGCCGTCGGTAGGCAGCCAGCTCGCGGGCCGGGTCGAACGCAGCCTGCCCGTCGCTGTCGACGGCGACCGTCCGACGCAACGACTCGGCCGCGGGCAGGTAATAGCCCTCGGTGTAGTCGCGAACCATCCTGGACGCCAACACTTTCGGCCCTAATGTCTGCAGCGTGTGACGGACCATCTCGATCCAGCGTCGGGGCACACCGTGCTCGTCGCGCTCGTAGAACTTCGGCGCGACGGACTTCTGCACCAAGTCGTACAAGGCGGCGGCTTCGAGGTCGTCGCGGCGCTCCTCGTTGGCGACTCCGGAGGCCGACGGGATCGCCCAGCCGTTCTCGCCGTCGTACCACTCGTCCCACCACCCGTCGAGAATCGACAAGTTCAGGCCGCCGTTCAGCGCGCTCTTCATTCCCGACGTGCCGCACGCCTCCAGCGGTCGCAGCGGGTTGTTCAGCCAGACATCGCAGCCCCAGTACAGCAACCTGGCCATCGACATGTCGTAGTCGGGCAGGAACGCGATCCGGTGCCGCACCTCGGGCCGGTCGGCGAACTGGACCACCTGCTGAATGAGCGCCTTGCCGCCGTCGTCGGCGGGATGCGATTTGCCGGCGACGATCAGCTGGATCGGCCTGTCCTCGTTCAGCAGCAACTGCTCGAGGCGGTCGGGGTCGCGCAACATCAACGTCAGACGCTTGTAGGTCGGCACCCGGCGGGCGAAACCGATCGTCAGCACGTCCGGGTCGAAAGCCGAAGAGATCCAACCCAATTCAGCCTCGGGCGCGCCACGGACCAGCCAGCTCTGGTGCAGCCGCGCCCGGACGTCCTCCACCAGCAGGGCACGCAACTGCGACCGGATCCACCACAGGTGACCACCGTCCACCTCGTTGACCCGCAGCCAGACACCGGGGTCGGCGAACGAGTCCGATCCGACCAGTTCCTGGCCGAGCTGCAACCACTGCGGCGCCGCCCAGGTGCGGGCGTGAACGCCGTTGGTGATGGATCCGATCGGCACCTCGCTGGTGTCGAAACCCGCCCACAGTTCGTTGAACATGCCCCGGCTCACTTCGCCGTGCAGCAGCGAAACACCGTTGGCGCGCTGGGCAAGTCGCAGACCCATGTGGGCCATGTTGAATTTCTCCGGGTCGTCCTCGGCGCCCAGCGCGAGAATCCTGCCGACCGGCACGCCGGGCAGCAGCACCGACCCGGCCGCGACACCCGCACCGTCCGTCGAGCTGCCGGCGAAGTAGCGCTGTACCATCTCGACCGGAAACCGGTCGATACCGGCCGGCACCGGAGTGTGGGTGGTGAACACCGTGCTGGACCGCACCACGGTCAGCGCGGTGTCGAAATCCAAACCGGCGTCCACCAATTCGCGGATCCGCTCGGCACCGAGGAATCCGGCGTGCCCTTCGTTCATGTGGAACACCTCGGGCGCGGGCAGCCCTTCGATCGCGGTGTACGCGCGGATGGCCCGCACCCCGCCGATCCCGGCCAGGATTTCCTGCTGCATGCGGTGTTCCTGGTCGCCGCCGTAGAGCCGGTCGGTGACCCCGCGCATCTCGTGCTCGTTCTCGGGAATGTCGGAATCGAGCAGCAGCAGCGGTACCCGACCGACCTGGGCGACCCAGATCCGTGCGCGCAGCGAGCCGGGCTCCGGCAGCGCCAGCTCGACGAGTGCCGGTGCACCGGCGGCGTCGGTGAGCAGCCGCAGCGGCAGCCCGGCCGGATCGAGCGAGGGATACTCCTCGTGCTGCCAGCCGTCGGAGGTCAGCGACTGGCGGAAATAGCCGGAGCGGTAGTACAGGCCCACCGCGATCAGCGGCAGGCCCAGATCCGACGCGGCCTTGAGATGGTCACCGGCCAGGATGCCCAACCCGCCCGAATAGTTCGGCAGCACTTCGGCCACCCCGAACTCCATCGAGAAGTAGGCGATGCCGTTGGGCAGTGCTTTCTCGGGGCTGGTCGCGCCCTGCTGCTGGTACCACTGCGGACGGGTCAGATAGTCGTTGAGGTCGGCGGCCAACCCGTCCAGGCGATCCAGAAAGCCGCCGTCGAGGGCCAACTCGTCGAGGCGGGCCGGGTTCACCGCCCCCAACAGGGCGACCGGATCCTGCCCGCACTGCGACCACAGCGCCGGATCGATCGCCGCGAAGAGGTCCTGGGTCGGCTTGTCCCACGACCACCGCAGGTTGGTGGACAACAGTTCCAGCGCCGCCAGGCGTTCCGGAAGATGGGCACGGACCGTGAACCGACGGAGGGCTTTCACGCGTCCTTACCTTACTGACGCCGGGGCAGGTTTCGCCCCCCGAACAACGTGCGCCACCTGACCTCAGGTGTGGCCCGACACTACGGTGGGTACTGGGCGCACAAGGGCTTGCATCGCAGCCAGCCGAAGACGCGCAGGTCACGGTCAGACCGCGCCCAGGACGACAATCGACGAGCTCAGAAGGAGTATTCGGTGCCCGGTCGTGTCGAGATCGACGACGTCGCTCCGGTCGTTTCGTGCGGCGCCTACCCGGCGAAAGCCGTCGTCGACGAGGTGATTCCGGTACGAGCCGCGGTATGGCGCGAGGGCCACGACGCCGTCGCCGCCACCCTGGTGGTGCGTTATCTGGGACCGCGCTATCCCCTGGTCGGCGAGACCCGTCGGCTCAAAGCGGTCCAGGCGCCGACGGTGGCCGAACCCGCCGGCGAGACCGCCGTGCGGGTCAAGCCGCTGCACGTGCCCATGACGCCCGGGCTGGAGCCCTACGTCTTCCACGGCGTGTTCACTCCCGACGCGGTCGGGCTGTGGACCTACCGGGTCGACGGCTGGGGCGACCCGATCCACACCTGGCGGCACGCCGTCGAGGCCAAGCTCGACGCCGGTCAGGGCGAGACCGAGCTCTCCAACGACCTGCTGGTCGGGGCGCAACTGTTCGAGCGCGCCGCGACCGGGGTTCCCCGCGCGCGGCGCGAGCCGCTGCTGATGGCCGCCGACGCGCTGCGGACCCCCGGCGACCCGTTGCCCCGCGCAGCGCTGGCCTTGACCCCCGAGATCGACGAGCTGCTGGCCCAGTATCCGCTGCGCGAGCTGGTCACCCGCGGCGAGCAGTACGGCGTGTGGGTCGACCGTCCGGTGGCCCGGTTCGGGTCGTGGTACGAGCTGTTCCCCCGCTCGACCGGCGGCTGGGACGCCAAGGGCAATCCGATCCACGGCACATTCGCCACCGCGGCCGCGGACCTGCCGCGGATCGCGCAGATGGGCTTCGACGTGGTCTACCTGCCGCCGATCCACCCGATCGGAAAGGTGCACCGCAAGGGCCGCAACAACACCGCGACCGCCGTGCCTGGCGACGTCGGCTCGCCGTGGGCGATCGGCAGCGACGAGGGCGGCCACGACGCGGTGCATCCGGAGCTCGGCACGATCGACGACTTCGACTCCTTCGTCGGCGCCGCCGAGGAATTGGGGTTGGAGGTCGCTCTCGATCTGGCGCTGCAGTGCGCGCCTGATCACCCGTGGGCCAAGAATCACCGCCAGTGGTTCACCGAGTTGCCGGACGGCACGATCGCCTACGCGGAGAATCCGCCGAAGAAGTACCAGGACATCTACCCGATCAACTTCGACAACGACCCCGCCGGCCTCTACGACGAGGTGCTGCGTGTGGTGCGGCACTGGATGGACCACGGCGTCAAGATTTTTCGCGTCGACAACCCACACACCAAGCCGCCCAACTTCTGGGCGTGGCTGATCGCCCAGGTTAAGTCGGTTGATCCCGACGTGTTGTTCCTGTCGGAGGCTTTCACCCCGCCGGCCCGTCAATACGGTTTGGCCAAGCTGGGTTTCACGCAGTCCTACACCTACTTCACCTGGCGCACCGCGAAGTGGGAGCTCACCGAGTTCGGCGAGCAGATTCCCGAGATCGCCGACTACCGGCGGCCCAACCTGTTCGTCAACACCCCCGACATCCTGCACGCCAGCCTGCAATATGGCGGCCCGGGCATGTTCGCCATCCGGGCAGTGCTGGCGTCGACCCTGAGCCCTACCTGGGGGGTGTACTCCGGTTACGAGCTGTTCGAGGGCCGCGCCGTCGCCGAAGGCAGCGAGGAGTATCTCGACTCGGAGAAATACGAGTTGCGGCCCCGTGACTTTGCCGGCGCCCTGGCGGCCGGGCGGTCTCTGGAGCCATTCATCGCGCGGCTGAACAGTATTCGGCGGCTCCATCCCGCCCTGCAGCAGCTGCGCAACATCACGTTCCACGCCATCGACAACGACGCGCTGCTGGCCTACAGCAAGTTCGACCCTGCGACCGGCGATTGCGTGCTGGTCGTCGTGACGCTCAACGCGTTCGGTCCGGAGGAAGCCACCCTTTCGCTGGACATGGACGCGCTGGGCATGGAGCACCACGAGCGGTTCTGGGTGCGTGACGAGATCACCGGCGAGGAATATCAATGGGGCGCAGCCAACTACGTGCGCATCGATCCCGGCCACGCCGTCGCTCACGTCATCAACATGCCGCTCATCCCGTCCGAAGCACGAATCAGTCTGCTGCGACGGAGGTAACGCCGCGATGAAGTCCACTGAAAAAGTCGCCAGAGCCCGGCTGGCACCCGAACCCGGCGACCTGGCCCGGCTGGTAGCCGGCGAGCACCACAATCCGCACGGCATCCTGGGCGCACACGAATATGGCGACCACACCGTCATCCGCACCTTCCGCCCGCATGCCGCCGAGGTGGTCGCCCTGGTCGGTGACGATCGATTCCCGTTGCAGCACATCGATTCCGGCCTGTTTGCGGTGGCGCTGCCGTTCGTCAACCTGATCGACTACCGCCTCGAGGTCCGATACGACCACGGCGAGCCGCACGTGCTCGCCGACCCGTACCGGTTTCTGCCCACGCTCGGTGAAGTCGACCTGCATCTGTTCAACGAGGGCCGCCACGAACGTCTGTGGGATGTCCTTGGCGCCCATCCACGTTCGTTCACCACAGCGGACGGCACGGTCGAGGGCGTCTCGTTCGCGGTCTGGGCCCCCAACGCCAAGGGCGTCACCCTGATCGCCGAGTTCAACGGCTGGAACGGCAACGACGCCCCGATGCGGGTGCTTGGTTCCTCGGGTGTGTGGGAGGTCTTCTGGCCCGACTTCCCGCGCGACGGTTTGTACAAGTTCCGGGTGCACGGCGCAGACGGGTCGGTCACCGACCGGGCCGACCCGATGGCGTTCGCCACCGAGGTGCCGCCGCAGACCGCCTCACGGGTGAACGTGAGCGAATACCGCTGGAACGACGACGAGTGGATGACCGAACGCGCTTCGCGCAACGCGGTGTTCGAACCGATGAGCACCTACGAGGTGCACCTGGGCTCGTGGCGGCCGGGCCTGTCGTACCGTGACCTCACCCGCGAACTGACGGAATACGTTGTAGCGCAAGGTTTCACCCACGTCGAGTTGCTGCCGGTCGCCGAGCATCCATTCGGGGGCTCGTGGGGGTACCAGGTCACTTCGTACTACGCGCCGTCGTCGCGATTCGGCACACCGGACGAGCTGCGCGAACTGATCGACGCGCTGCACCAGGCCGGCATCGGGGTCATCGTGGACTGGGTGCCCGCCCACTTCCCCAAGGACGCCTGGGCGCTCGGACGCTTTGACGGCACCCCGCTCTACGAGCACTCAGACCCCCGCCGCGGGGAGCAACTCGACTGGGGCACATACGTGTTCGACTTCGGCCGGGCCGAGGTGCGCAACTTCCTGGTCGCCAACGCGCTGTACTGGATCGAGCAGTATCACATCGACGGATTGCGAGTGGACGCCGTCGCGTCGATGCTCTACCTCGACTACTCGCGGCCCGAAGGCGGCTGGACACCGAACATCCACGGCGGCCGGGAGAACCTGGAGGCTGTCCAGTTCCTTCAGGAGATGAACGCCACCGCCCACAAGGCCGCGCCCGGCATCGTCACCATCGCCGAGGAGTCGACCTCGTGGCCGGGTGTCACTCGTCCGACCAGTGTTGGCGGCCTTGGCTTTTCGATGAAGTGGAACATGGGCTGGATGCACGACACGCTCGACTACTTCGGCCGCGATCCGATCTACCGCACCTATCACCACCACGCGATCACGTTCTCGATGATCTATGCCTACAGCGAGAACTTCGTGCTGCCGATCAGTCACGACGAGGTCGTGCACGGCAAGGGCACGCTGTGGAGCCGGATGCCCGGCGACGACCACGCGAAGGCGGCTGGGCTGCGCAGCCTGCTGGCCTACCAATGGGCACACCCCGGCAAGCAGTTGCTGTTCATGGGACAGGAATTCGGGCAGCGCGCCGAATGGTCCGAGGAGCGCGGCCTGGACTGGTTCCAGCTCGACGAGAACAGCTTCTCCGACGGAATCCTGCGGCTGGTCCGCGATCTCAACGGCATCTACCAGGCGTCGTCGGCGCTGTGGAGTCAGGACATCAAGCCAGAAGGCTACTCCTGGATCGACGCCAACGACGCCGGCAACAACGTGTTGAGCTTCTTGCGGTACGGCAGCGACGGCTCGGTGATGGCGTGCGTGTTCAACTTCGCCGGCGCCGAACACAGCGGCTACCGCCTCGGCCTGCCCGGCGCCGGGCGGTGGCGCGAGGTGCTCAACACCGATGCCACCGTCTACAACGGCACCGGGATCGGCAACCTGGGCGGCGTCGACGCGACCGAGGATCCGTGGCACGGTCGCCCGGCGTCTGCGGTGCTGGCGCTGCCGCCGATGTCGGGGCTCTGGCTGGAACCCGAGAAGCCTTCTAGTACAGCGCGTTAGCCAGATTCCGCCGACCGGCGATGACTTCCGGATCGGCGGGATCGAAGAGCTCGAACAACTCGATCAGCCGGGTGCGCACCGACGTCCGCTCGTCGTCGGACGTCCGTCGCACCAACGCGACCAGCCGATCGAAAGCACCCGTCACGTCCTGGCTGAGTAGCTGCACATCGGCCGCGGCGAAGGCGGCCTCGATGTCGTCGGGCGCGGCGTCGGCGGCCGCAACCGCCTCCGGTCCGTGCGCGGTCGCCCGCATCAGGAATGCGATCTGGCGCACCGCCCCTTTGGCTTCGGCGTTGTTCGGATCGTCGTCCAGGATCTCCTGATAGGAGTCGAGCGCCGCTCCGAGGTCGTTGTCCTCGAGCTGCTGACGGGCTTGCGCGAGCGCCGGGTCCACGACCTCGGGCTCGTCGGGATCGGCGGCACCGCTGAGCTTTCCGGCGGTCGCCGACAGCAGCGAGTCGACCCAGCGGCGCAACTGGTCCGGCGGCTGCGCCCCCTGGAAGCTGGACAGCGGCTGGCCGGCGGCCAGGGCCACGACGGTGGGCACTACCTCGACACCGAAGATCTGCGCCACCCGCGGCGAGACATCGACGTTGACACTGGCCAGCGCCCACTTGCCGTTGTCCTGCGCGGCCAGTGCGGACAGCGCGTCGGCCAGCTGCAGGCACACCTCACTGCGCGGTGACCACAGCAGCACGACCACCGGGACCTGGTTCGAACGCAGCAGTATTTCGTCTTCGAAGTTGGCCTCGTTGACTTCGACGCCGGCCGACGCCGACGCCGATCCGCCGGGGCTCTCACCGCTGGCGGGAGGGGGCTGCTTGAGGGCGGAAAGATCGACCGCGCCGGCCAACGCGGGCCCGATCGGGGGACGTGGACGGCTCACGCGGTCAAGTCTGGCACGGCGGCGCCGGCCGTGTTCCATCCGGTTCCGAAGCCCGTATGAGCAACATCACATCAACTGTTGTCAACCCGCCGGCGAACCGCCGCCAGCAAACTTCTGGACGTCTGTCCAGTCACAGCCGTCCCAAACCGTACTGGCCGGTAACTAGCCAGCGCGCAAAATCAGCGCGTCACCCTGACCGCCTGCGCCGCACAGCGCAGCAACGCCGTACCCGGACCCACGCCGGGCCAATTCGAGGGCCACGTGCAGGGTGATTCGAGCACCGGACATCCCGATCGGGTGGCCGATCGCGATCGCTCCGCCGTTGACGTTGACGAGCTCGGGGTCGATGCCCAGTTCCTGCGTCGATGCCAGCGCGACTGCCGAGAACGCCTCGTTGATCTCCACCACGTCGAGCTGGTCGACGGAGATGCCTTCGCGGTCGAGCGCCTTCTTGATCGCGTTGGCGGGCTGCGATTGCAGCGTCGAGTCCGGTCCGGCCACCACACCGTGCGCGCCTATCTCGACCAGCCAGGTCAGCCCCAGCTCGATCGCCTTGTCCTTGTTCATCACGACCACGGCCGCGGCGCCGTCGGAGATCTGCGAGGCCGATCCGGCGGTGATGGTGCCGTCCTTGCGGAAGGCGGGCTTGAGACCCGCCAGCGATTCGGCGGTGGTGTTGGCGCGGATGCCCTCGTCCTCGCTGAACTGCAGCGGGTCGCCTTTGCGTTGCGGGATGCTCACCGGCACCACCTCGTCGGCGAAAACGCCGTCCTTCCAGGCCGCGGCGGCCTTCTGGTGCGAACGCGCCGCGTATTCGTCCTGCTGGCCACGGGTGAACTTGTCGACGTCGTTGCGCTGCTCGGTGAGCGCGCCCATCGGCTGGTCGGTGAACACGTCATGCAGGCCGTCGTAGGCCATGTGGTCGCGCACGGTGACGTCGCCGTATTTGTAGCCCGAGCGGCTGTCGATCAGCAGGTGCGGGGCCTTGGTCATCGACTCCTGGCCGCCGGCCACCACCACGTCGAACTCACCGGCCCGAATGAGCTGGTCAGCCAGGGCGATGGCGTCGATCCCGGACAGACACATCTTGTTGATGGTCAGGGCCGGCACATCCCAGCCGATTCCGGCGTCGACGGCCGACTGCCGGGCCGGCATCTGACCCGCGCCGGCGGTCAGCACCTGGCCCATGATCACGTACTCGACAAGCGACGCCGGCACGTTGCCTTTCTCGAGTGCACCCTTGATCGCGATGGCACCCAGATCGCTGGCGCTGAAGTCCTTCAGCGAGCCCATCAGCTTGCCGACCGGCGTCCGTGCTCCAGCAACGATCACCGACGTGGTCATGACTACCTCCAGGGCGGGGTTCGACAGCCGATCCGATGAATCGGCAGAGGCGGATTCTTTCCCGTCAGGTTACCGTGACGTGATGACCACCGATCACGTTGACACCCGTCGAGTACTCAGCACCGCACTGGTGACGGCCGTCGATCACGTCGGCATCGCGGTCCCCGACCTCGACGTCGCGATCGCGTGGTACCACGACCACCTCGGCATGATCGTGTTGCACGAAGAGGTCAACGACGATCAGGGCATTCGCGAGGCGATGCTGTCGGTGCGCGGCGCCGCGGTGGGCAGCGCACAGGTTCAACTGATGGCCCCCATCGACGACTCGTCGGCGATCGCGAAATTCCTCGACAAGCGTGGCCCCGGCATCCAGCAGATCGCGTACCGGGTGAGCGACCTGGACGCGCTCACCGAGCGGCTGCGCGACCAGGACATCCGGTTGCTCTACGACGTGCCCCGACGTGGCACAGCGAACTCGCGGATCAACTTCATCCACCCCAAGGACGCCGGCGGCGTGCTGATCGAGTTGGTCGAACCGGCCGACGATTCAGGCCACTAGCTCCACTTCCGGGTCGGCGACCGGGTCGCCCGATTGGCCCAGCACGGCGTGTGCCAGTGCCGTCGGTCATCAACAGCCACGTCGCCGAAATCGGCCAGCCAGACCACCACATGCGCCGTCCCCGAGCGGATTTCGTGATCGCACCCCGGGCACCGATACGTCTTGAGCGCTCGTGCCCCGGCTACCGGCCGCACCTCGTAGTCGTGTCCGTCCGGACCGGTCTCCAGTCGACGCGGGGCCGGCAGCGGCGCGACCGTCCGCTGCCCGCGCGGTGAACTGCGGCGCCGAGCCATATCGGCATTCTAATGAGACGGCTCAGAACAGCCGGAATTCATCGGAGTCCATACCGCGCATTTTGTCGTAATCCAATGTGAGACAACGGATTCCGCGATCGGTGGCTAAAGTTTTGGCCTGCGGCTTGATCTGCTGGGCGGCGAAGACCCCGCTCACCGGCGCCAACAGACTGTCGCGGTTCAGCAGGTCCAGGTACCGGGTGAGCTGCTCGACCCCGTCGATCTCACCGCGTCGCTTGATCTCCACCGCAACCGAGCGCCCCTGGTCGTCGCGGCACAGCAGGTCGACCGGCCCGATCGGCGTCATGTACTCGCGGCGCACCAGCGTGTACCCGGCTCCGAGCAACTCGACGTGCTCGGCCAGCAGCACCTGCAGGTGGGCTTCGACGCCGTCCTTGACCAACCCCGGGTCGACCCCCAACTCGTGGCTGGAGTCGTGCTCGATGTCCTCGACGGTGATGCGCAGTTGCTCGCCGGCCTTGTTCTGGACCACCCAGACCGGCGCCTCACCCTCGACTTCCTCGGACAGCCAGCACGGCGGGCTCATCCAGTTCAGCGGCTTGTACGCGCGGTCGTCGGCATGCACGCTCACCGAGCCGTCGGCCTTGAAAAGCAGAAGCCGGCGCGCCGACGGTAGATGAGCGGTCAGACGTCCGACGTAATCAACGGTGCAGCGAGCGATGACGAGGCGCACGCAACACACCTTAAGCGCGAGCCCGATAAGCAATTAGGCTGACGCCACCATGATGGCTACCCGATCGACCGCGCAACGGCTGGGACGACTGCTCGAGCGGGTGACCAAGCAGAGCGGGCGGCTGCCCGAGACTCCGGCCTACGGCTCCTGGCTACTCGGCAAGGTGTCGGAGAGCCAGGGCCGACGGCGGGTGCGCATCCAGCTCATCCTGACCGTCTTCATCGTCGGGGCGAACGTCATCGGTATCGGTGTCTCGACGCTGCTGCTGACCGTGGCGTTTCCCAAGCCGAGCATCTTCAATGGCTCGCTGCTCTGGATCACCTTCGGTGTCACCCCGGCCTACTGCATCGTGGCGCTGGGTCTGGGCACCTACCTGATCACCCGCCGCACCACCGGCGTACTGCGATGGGCGATCGAGGAACACGACCCCACCCCGGACGACGAGCGTGCCACCTTCACCGCGCCGTTCTGGCTGGCGTTCGGGGTGCTCACCCTGTGGGTGCTCGGCACGGCGCTGCTGACCACCCTCTACGGCATCGCCAACAGCACGTTCATTCCGATCGTCGGCTTCTGCGTCAGCGTGTGCGGCATTCTGGTGTCGACCGCGTGTTATCTCTTCACCGAGTTCGCGCTGCGCCCGGTGGCCGCCCAGGCGCTCGAGGCGGGCGGGGCGCCGCGCCGACTGGCCCCCGGCATCATGGGCCGCACGCTGACGGTGTGGCTGCTCGGCTCCGGTGTGCCGGTGCTCGGCATCATCGTCACCGCGCTGCTGGGCGGCGTGCTGCTGGACAACCTGAGCAAGACCCAGCTGGCGGTGGCCATCCTCGTGATCGCCGGTGCCGCGCTGGTTTTCGGCTTCGTGCTGATGTGGATTCTGGCCTGGTTGACGGCGACGCCGGTGCGGGTGGTGCGCGCGGCGCTCAAGCGCGTCGAAGACGGCGACCTTCGCGGCGACCTGGTGGTGTTCGACGGAACCGAACTCGGCGAGCTGCAACGCGGATTCAACGCGATGGTCGACGGGCTGCGCGAGCGCGAGCGGGTCCGGGACCTGTTCGGCCGCCACGTGGGCCGCGACGTCGCCGCGGCCGCCGAGCGGGACATGCCTCAGCTCGGTGGCGAGGAGCGTCACGTCTCGGTGGTCTTCATCGACGTCATCGGCTCGACGAAGTTGGTGACCAGTCGCCCGGCCGCCGAGGTCGTCCAGCTCCTCAACCGGTTTTTCGCGGTGATCGTCGAGGAGGTCGACCGTCACCACGGACTGGTCAACAAGTTCGAGGGCGACGCGGTGCTGGCGGTATTCGGCGCGCCCAACCACCTCGACCAGCCCGAGACTCAGGCGCTCAGCGCGGCCCGCGCCATCGCCCATCGCCTCGGCGAAGAGGTGCCCGAGATCAAGGCCGGCATCGGCGTCACAGCAGGGAAGGCGCTGGCCGGAAATGTCGGCGCCAAGGAGAGATTCGAGTACACCGTGATCGGCGAACCGGTCAACGAGGCCGCACGGCTCTGCGAGTTGGCCAAGAACAAGCCGCACCAGCTCCTGGCATCCTCGACCACCGTCAACGCCGCCGGCGACGAGGAGCAGGCCCGATGGTCGCTGGGCGACAGCGTCACGCTGCGCGGCCACGACCAGCCGACCCAGTTGGCGACACTCGCCTGATCGCGGCGCGCTCAGTCCTCGGCGGGCACCCCGTGCGTGAACACCGCCCGACTGACCCGCAGCCAGGCGTTGCGAAAGCGATCCGGGTCGATGCCGCCGGGTGAGCGGCCGAGCAGGACTTCCATCACCGGGACGTAGCTCAGCGCGGCCAGCAACACCGCGCTGATCGCCTCCGGATCCTCGATTTCGTGGCCGGCATCTTCCGCCGTGGCGCTCAGTGCATGGCCCATCGTCGTGCAGGCGAAGGCCAGGTTGCTGCCCCACAGCTCGTCCACCAGGTCCGGCGCCGCATCCGGTTCGTGCAACATCAGCCGGAGCACGTCGGCGTTCTCGGCAATGGTCTGCTGAGCGGCCTCGGCGACACGGTTGAGTGCGTCCAGACGATCGGCCGGCGTGGTGGCCTGCCGCCAGGCTTGCGAGCTGCGCATCCGGTCCAGACCTCGCCGTAAAGCGGCCCGCAATACGTCGTTCTTGCTGCGGAAATGCCGATACATCGCGCCCGAGCCGGGCGACATTCCCGCCGCCTTCTGAATCTCGGCGGTCGAGGTGGCCGCATAGCCGCGACTGGCGAAGAGTTCGAGTGCCGTGTCGAGCAGGCGGTCGCGACTAGAAGAGTCCGCCGTCTGCACGCGACCACGCTACCCGATTGCAACCTGAGTAGTAAGTAAGTACTCTCTCACCACGAGCACGGGGACATCGAAAGGACAGTCGAGGGATGGGCCTTCCACCGGCATCGCTAGCAACCGACCAGCGCCAGCGGCGGCCCCAAGGCGAGTCCGCCACCGAGTTTCTCCGCGATTTCCCCGCCCTGCTCGCCCTGAGCCGACTTCCGGTGCCCATCCTCGCCGTCGGCGACGGCGGCGCCATCGAGTTCGCCAATGACGCCGTTGCCGAGATGGTCGGCCACACCCGGCAGGAACTGCTGTCCATGACCGCGCAGTCGTTGGTGGATTGCTATACGCCGGATCGCTCCGGAGTCGTCGCAACGCTGCGGGCGTATGCCAACACCGTCATCCGATTGCGGCATGCCGACGGGTGGACCATGCCCGCGCTGGTCAGTGACTCGGTGTTGATCCGCGACGACGAAAAACTGGCCGTCGTCGCGCTGACCGACTTGACCGAGATCGCCTGGCATAGTTCGCCGGACAACGACCTCCTCCCCGGCTAGCCCGTCGCCGCCGCGCCGACGGCGACCCCGCACCCCTTGTGCGGCCGGTCGTCGCGCCCTGACGTGCGGACGTTGATGTCGCTTTTCCGCCAGTAATGTCGGTGGGCGGGTGTAAGTCTCTAGTCGTGCACGAAGACTTCGACCGCTGCTACCGCGCCGTCCAATCCAAGGACGCCCGCTTCGACGGCTGGTTCGTCACCGCGGTGCGCACGACCGGAATTTACTGTCGCCCCAGCTGCCCGGTCCGGCCCCCGTTCGCCCGCAACATGCGGTTCTATCCGACGGCGGCGGCCGCCCAGCGGGCCGGCTTCCGGGCCTGTAAGCGATGCCGTCCGGACGCCTCGCCGGGCTCACCGGAGTGGAACATCCGCGACGACCTCGTCGCCCGGGCGATGCGGCTGATCGCGGACGGCACGGTCGACCGCGACGGCGTCGCGGGCCTGGCCGCCCGCCTCGGCTATACCGCTCGACAGCTGCAACGCCTCCTGCGCGAGGAGACCGGCGCGGGCCCGCTCGCCCTCGCTCGCGCGCAGCGCGCCCAGACGGCACGGATTCTGATCGAGACGACCGAGCTGCCGTTCGGCGATATCGCTTTTGCCGCAGGGTTTTCCAGCATCCGGCAGTTCAATGACACGGTTCGCCTGGTGTTCGCCGGCACGCCGACCGATCTCCGCAGCCGCGCTACCCGGCGCCACGACGGGACAGCGGACATGCGTTCACCGGGCACGGTGTCGCTGCGCCTGCCGGTGCGCGTCCCGTTCGCCTACGAGGGAATCTTCGGCCATCTGGCCGCCAGCGTGGTAGCCGGGTGCGAGGAGGTGCGCGACGGCGCGTACCGCCGGACGCTGCGTCTGCCATTCGGCAAGGGAATCGTCAGCCTGACACCGGTGCCCGACCATGTCCGTTGCGTGCTTGCGCTCGACGACTTCCGCGACTTGGCGTCCGCGATCTCACGATGCCGGCGTCTGCTCGATCTCGATGCCGACCCCGACGCGGTGATCGACGCCTTGAGTTCTGATGCGGCGCTGGCGGCGGTGGTGGCCAAGGCGCCCGGGCAGCGCATTCCCCGCACCGTCGACGAGGCGGAGCTCGCGGTCCGGGCTGTCCTGGGCCAGCAGGTGTCGATGAAGGCGGCGCGCACCCACACCAGTCGACTGGTTCTGGCCTACGGCGATCGGATTCAGGACGCCAACGGCGATCTGACACATACGTTTCCGTCGATCGATCAGCTCGGCGACATCGATCCCACCCACCTGGCCGTGCCGGCCAGCCGACGGCGGACAGTGACCGGGCTGATCGCGGCCCTGGCCGACGGCGCCGTGGTGCTCGATGCCGGCTGCGACTGGGAGACGGCCCGCCGTCAACTGCTGGCGCTGCCGGGTATCGGGCCGTGGACCGCCGAGGTCATCGCGATGCGCGGTCTCGGCGATCCCGATGCCTTCCCCGCCAGCGATCTCGGGTTGCGCTTGGCGGCCGAGCAATTGGGATTGCCGACCGAGCCCCGCGAGCTGACGGCACGAAGCCAGCGGTGGCGTCCGTGGCGTTCCTACGCCACCCAACATTTGTGGACGACGCTCGAGCACTCGGTGAATGACTGGCCCATGAAGGAGACCGCATGACTCACTACCGCACCATCGACAGCCCGATCGGGCTGCTCACGTTGGCGGGTCGTGGTGAGGTGCTGTCCCATCTGCGGATGGTCGACCAGACCTACGAGCCGAGCCGCACCGGATGGTCGGCCAATCCCACGGCTTTCAATGACGCTGTGGGACAACTCAATGCGTACTTCGCAGGTACGCTGACCGATTTCGATCTCCAGCTGGACCTACAGGGCACCGAGTTCCAGCGACGCGTATGGCAGGCGCTGCAGACCATTCCGTTCGGGGAGACCCGATCCTACGGCGAGATCGCGCAGCAGATCGGCGCCCAAGGCGCGGCCCGTGCGGTGGGCCTGGCCAACGGTCACAACCCGATCGCCATCATTGTTCCGTGCCACCGGGTGATCGGCGCCGGCGGAGGCCTCACCGGATACGGCGGCGGTCTCGATCGGAAGCGTTCACTGCTGGCACTGGAGACGAGCCGCACCTCGCCTACGTTGCCACTGTTCGAGCTAGAAGCCCGGGAACGGACGCGGCTGCGCACCCGCGGGATTGATGCCGGGTAGCAACGGCTGCGGAGCGGCCGCACCAGGCAGGCCGAGCGGGAGCCCCGGGCCGCCGGCGCCGGGAAGCGGGAACGGCATGTCGCCGTTGGCAACCGACGTCATCCATCCCGGGCACTGGGTCTGGATCGCCATGCTGGTCAGGAAGCCGGCCATGGGTGGGACCAGGCCGCCGTGGCCGCTGATCTCGGCCGCGTTGCTGGCCAGGCTGCCGCCGGGCTTGACGAGCATGGGACAGATGGACTGCCCCATCTGTGCGATGGCACTACTCACCGGGCCGTTGTTACCTATCCCGGCACTATTGAGTACCGGCGCCATGGCGTCACCGGCCGAATCGGCGTGCGCGGCGGGAACCGATGACAACACCGCGCCGAAGACAGCCGCGGTCACGATCACCGGCCGCACGATCGAGGTCGCCACCAATTCCGCTGTGTCCCAGCCGGATCGCCCGGTACTCGGCTGCGGACTCTTCTGTTTGCGCCGGCCCATGAGGCCGGCTGTCCTGCTCGCGGTCATTGAAAGCTCCCCTTCGTCGGCACTCCATGCACATAGAGCACAGATTTCACTTTGATAACGTTAGGGTACTTTTGTCACAGTAACGCCACGATCGGATAACTGTTTGCAACCGCAGCGTTGCGCTACCGCGACCTGCGAGACCCGAATGCAACAATCGCCGGTTTGCCATCAATCGTTTGCTGCGCCTGGGCGACAAGGATGCACGACAAATCCAGCTCTGCCGGCGCGGCCGGCGGCGGAATTCGTGCCCATATACAGAAATGCCCGTGCCCCCCAAGGGTTTTGGGGGGCACGGGGTGTGTTGTGTGTGTTCGGCGGTGTCCTACTTTTCCACC
>NZ_JBVAXH010000003.1:0-5308 GCF_055419225.1 Mycobacterium sp. IDUB_36
AAATGCCCGTGCCCCCCAAGGGTTTTGGGGGGCACGGGGTGTGTTGTGTGTGTTCGGCGGTGTCCTACTTTTCCACCCGTGTGGGTAGTATCATCGGCGCTGGCAGGCTTAGCTTCCGGGTTCGGGATGGGTCCGGGCGTTTCCCTGTCGCTGTGGCCGCCGTAACTTTGTTCACCCTTTTTTGGGTGTGATTCTTGTTGTTGGTGGTGGGGTGCAGTGGTTGCGCTGCTGGGTTGTGGTTGCGTGTGTGTAAGTTTTCGGCCGGTTAGTGCCAGTTCCCTGAGCTCATTGCTGGGCTTGTAGGTCTGGTCTATCGATCCCGTGGTCTGCGGGGGGCCTTATCCCACTTGAATGGGTGAGAAGCCTGGTCTTGGAGGGGGTTTCCCGCTTAGATGCTTTCAGCGGTTATCCTGTCCGAACGTGGCTATCCAGCGGTGCCCCTGGTGGGACAACTGGTGGACCAGAGGTTCGTCCGTCCCGGTCCTCTCGTACTAGGGACAGGTTTCCTCAAGCTTCTGACGCGCGCGGCGGATAGAGACCGAACTGTCTCACGACGTTCTAAACCCAGCTCGCGTGCCGCTTTAATGGGCGAACAGCCCAACCCTTGGGACCTGCTCCAGCCCCAGGATGCGACGAGCCGACATCGAGGTGCCAAACCATCCCGTCGATATGGACTCTTGGGGAAGATCAGCCTGTTATCCCCGGGGTACCTTTTATCCGTTGAGCGACACCCCTTCCACTCGGGGGTGCCGGATCACTAGTCCCGACTTTCGTCCCTGCTTGACGTGTCAGTCTTGCAGTCAAGCTCCCTTGTGCACTTGCACTCAACACCTGATTGCCGTCCAGGTTGAGGGAACCTTTGGGCGCCTCCGTTACATTTTGGGAGGCAACCGCCCCAGTTAAACTACCCACCAGGCACTGTTCCTGAACCGGATATACGGTTCGAGGTTAGAGGTCCAATACGATCAGAGTGGTATTTCAACAACGACTCCGCAATTACTGGCGTAATTGTTTCACAGTCTCCCACCTATCCTACACAAACCGTACCGAACATCAATACCAAGCTATAGTGAAGGTCCCGGGGTCTTTTCGTCCTGCCGCGCGTAACGAGCATCTTTACTCGTAGTGCAATTTCGCCGAGTCTATGGTTGAGACAGTTGAGAAGTCGTTACGCCATTCGTGCAGGTCGGAACTTACCCGACAAGGAATTTCGCTACCTTAGGATGGTTATAGTTACCACCGCCGTTTACTGGGGCTTAAATTCTCCGCTTCACTTTATGGGTTAACGGGTCCTCTTAACCTTCCAGCACCGGGCAGGCGTCAGTCCGTATACATCGTCTTGCGACTTCGCACGGACCTGTGTTTTTAGTAAACAGTCGCTTCTCACTGGTTTCTGCGACCCACTTCCGCTGCCGGCCGCTAGGGCGTTGACGGTGTGTGGGCCCCCCTTCTCCCGAAGTTACGGGGGTATTTTGCCGAGTTCCTTAACCATAGTTCTCTCGTACGCCTTGGTATTCTCTACCTGACCACCTGTGTTGGTTTGGGGTACGGGCCGTGTGTGAGCTCGCTAGAGGCTTTTCTCGGCAGCATAGGATCACCGAATTCACCTCATCCGGTTATGCATCACCTCTCGGAATGTGTCAGACCCGGATTTACCTAAGTCTGTTCCTACGGGCTTGCCCCAGTATTACCACTGACTGGTACGGCTACCTTCCTGCGTCACCCCATCGCTTGACTACTACCAGTGAAGGTCCCACGCAGCGCCCCGGTCTCGTTGACCCGAAGGTCGCTGATGATCGGGGGTTTGGGTGGTTAGTACCACTGATTCGTCATGGGCGCGCACACACGGGTACGGGAATATCAACCCGTTGTCCATCGACTACGCCTGTCGGCCTCGCCTTAGGTCCCGACTCACCCTGGGCGGACTGGCCTGGCCCAGGAACCCTTGGTCTTTCGGCGGGCAAGGTTCTCACTTGCCTTATCGCTACTCATGCCTGCATTCTCACTCCCACACCCTCCACCACTGGATCACTCCGTGGCTTCGCTGGATGCAGGACGCTCCCCTACCCAACATATTGCTATGTTGCCGCGGCTTCGGCGGTGTGCTTGAGCCCCGCTACATTATCGGCGCACAATCACTTGACCAGTGAGCTATTACGCACTCTTTCAAGGGTGGCTGCTTCTAAGCCAACCTCCTGGTTGTCTATGCGACTGCACATCCTTTTCCACTTAGCACACGCTTAGGGGCCTTAGCCGGCGATCTGGGCTGTTTCCCTCTCGACGCACGGAGCTTATCCCCCGCCGTCTCACTGCCACGCTTTGACTTACCGGCATTCGGAGTTTGGCTGACGTCAGTAACCTAGTAGGGCCCATCGGCCATCCAGTAGCTCTACCTCCGGTAAGAAACACGCAACGCTGCACCTAAATGCATTTCGGGGAGAACCAGCTATCACGGAGTTTGATTGGCCTTTCACCCCTACCCACAACTCATCCCCTCAGTCTTCAACCTAAGTGGGTTCGGGCCTCCACGCGGTCTTACCCGCGCTTCACCCTGGCCATGGGTAGATCACTCCGCTTCGGGTCCAGAACACACCACTACACCACCTCACGGTGGATACGCCCTATTCAGACTCGCTTTCGCTGCGGCTACCCCACACGGGTTAACCTCGCGACATGTCCCTGACTCGCAGGCTCATTCTTCAAAAGGCACGCCATCACCCCACAACAAAAGTCGAAGGCTCTGACGGCTTGTAGGCACACGGTTTCAGGTACTCTTTCACTCCCCTCCCGGGGTACTTTTCACCATTCCCTCACGGTACTAATCCGCTATCGGTCATCAGGAAGTATTCAGGCTTACCGAGTGGTCTCGGCAGATTCACAGCAGATTCCACGGGCCCGCTGCTACTCGGGTAACAACACAAAACAGGTACGCAGTTTTCGCCTACCGGGCTCTCACCGTCTACGGCAGACCATCCCAGGCCACTTCGACTAACCACGCACTACTGCCCTCCGGTCAGGTAGAACCAGAAGCGTTATCCCCACAACCCCGCACACACAACCCCTACCCGGTTACACATGCGCACGGTTTAGCCATCCTCCGCTTTCGCTCGCCACTACTCACGGAATCACTTTTGTTTTCTTTTCCTACGGGTACTGAGATGTTTCACTTCCCCGCGTTCCCTCCCGCACCCTATGTATTCAGATACGGGTGACACGACATCACTCGTGCCGGGTTTCCCCATTCGGACATCCTCGGATCCACGCTCGGTTGGCAGCTCCCCGAGGCATATCGCAGCCTCCCACGTCCTTCATCGGCTCCTGATGCCAAGGCATCCACCATGTGCCCTTAAACACTTACAAACACAAGAAAACAACTCGAACAAAACCAACTGAAAAATCAGCAATTTTGCTATAGATGCTCGCAACCACTATCCAATTAAACAAACACCACACCCCACCACCAAGATGGAGCGACACCACCCAACCCCCACCAACGCGGAAGCATCAAACCCAGGTGTTGCCTCAGGACCCAATAGTGTGCCGGCAGTTTCGATCCACCACCCCCGAACAGGGGCAGCAGACAAGATTCGTTGTTGTGCACCAAGCGGGCGCCCACTACAGACAACCCACTCCTCACGGCCCGAGCGCGACCTGATGCCGCCCTCTTTTCGTGGTGCTCCTTAGAAAGGAGGTGATCCAGCCGCACCTTCCGGTACGGCTACCTTGTTACGACTTCGTCCCAATCGCCGATCCCACCTTCGACAGCTCCCCCCACAAGGGTTAGGCCACTGGCTTCGGGTGTTACCGACTTTCATGACGTGACGGGCGGTGTGTACAAGGCCCGGGAACGTATTCACCGCAGCGTTGCTGATCTGCGATTACTAGCGACTCCGACTTCACGGGGTCGAGTTGCAGACCCCGATCCGAACTGAGACCGGCTTTCAAGGATTCGCTAAGCCTCACGGCATCGCAGCCCTTTGTACCGGCCATTGTAGCATGTGTGAAGCCCTGGACATAAGGGGCATGATGACTTGACGTCATCCCCACCTTCCTCCGAGTTGACCCCGGCAGTCTCTCACGAGTCCCCGCCATAACGCGCTGGCAACATGAGACAAGGGTTGCGCTCGTTGCGGGACTTAACCCAACATCTCACGACACGAGCTGACGACAGCCATGCACCACCTGCACACAGGCCACAAGGGAACCGATATCTCTACCGGCGTCCTGTGCATGTCAAACCCAGGTAAGGTTCTTCGCGTTGCATCGAATTAATCCACATGCTCCGCCGCTTGTGCGGGCCCCCGTCAATTCCTTTGAGTTTTAGCCTTGCGGCCGTACTCCCCAGGCGGGGTACTTAATGCGTTAGCTACGGCACGGATCCCAAGGAAGGAAACCCACACCTAGTACCCACCGTTTACGGCGTGGACTACCAGGGTATCTAATCCTGTTCGCTCCCCACGCTTTCGCTCCTCAGCGTCAGTTACTGCCCAGAGACCCGCCTTCGCCACCGGTGTTCCTCCTGATATCTGCGCATTCCACCGCTACACCAGGAATTCCAGTCTCCCCTGCAGTACTCCAGTCTGCCCGTATCGCCCGCACGCCCCCAGTTAAGCCAGGGAATTTCACGGACAACGCGACAAACCACCTACGAGCTCTTTACGCCCAGTAATTCCGGACAACGCTCGCACCCTACGTATTACCGCGGCTGCTGGCACGTAGTTGGCCGGTGCTTCTTCTCCACCTACCGTCACCCACAACAAAAATCATGGGCTTCGCCGATGGTGAAAGAGGTTTACAACCCGAAGGCCGTCATCCCCCACGCGGCGTCGCTGCATCAGGCTTGCGCCCATTGTGCAATATTCCCCACTGCTGCCTCCCGTAGGAGTCTGGGCCGTATCTCAGTCCCAGTGTGGCCGGACACCCTCTCAGGCCGGCTACCCGTCGTCGCCTTGGTAGGCCATCACCCCACCAACAAGCTGATAGGCCGCGGGCCCATCCCACACCGCAAAAGCTTTCCACCACACCACATGCATGGCATGGTCCTATCCGGTATTAGACCCAGTTTCCCAAGCTTATCCCGAAGTGCAGGGCAGATCACCCACGTGTTACTCACCCGTTCGCCACTCGAGTACCCCCGAAAGGGCCTTTCCGTTCGACTTGCATGTGTTAAGCACGCCGCCAGCGTTCGTCCTGAGCCAGGATCAAACTCTCCAAACAAAAACCCCCCACCCACAGGCAGGAAAGAATTCACAATCAGAGAAACCTGATCACAGCAAAAAGACACCAAAAACTGGCATCAAAAACAAAA